>CAVXXX010000001.1:0-2067124 GCA_963765935.1 Vulcanimicrobiia bacterium
CAACTTGGCTAGCATGAACCTCGTCAAATTTGAGACGCCGCAAGGTGGATTCGACGCGCAGCGCTTCGCCGATGCGTCGCGCATTTGGACGACGACGCTTGAAATCTCGGTTACGATGGGCCAAATGCCGTCGAAGGCGATCGCTCAGAAGAATAACGGCTATCGCACGCTCGGCCTCGGCTATGCGAATCTCGGCACACTGTTAATGCGTATGGGGTTGCCATACGATTCAGAAGAGGCGTACGGCTGGTGCGCCGCGATCAACGCATTGATGACCGGCGCGGCGTATCGCACGTCGGCCGAGATGGCGCAACAACTAGGTGCGTTCGCGCGCTTCGAAGCAAATCGCGAGCCGATGCTGCGCGTCATTCGCAATCACCGCAATGCCGCGTATGACGGTTCGCTCGGCGAATACGAAAACTTGAGCGTTAAGCCGGTGACGTATGCGCCGACGTTGTTCACGCAAGAGACATGGGCACTCGCACGCCGCATGTGGGACGATGCGCTCTCGATCGGTGAAGTCGCGGGCTTCCGCAACGCGCAAACAGTCGTCATCGCGCCGACGGGCTGTTTAACGGGCAACTCTATGGTTATTACCGATCGCGGCCTGATGCGCTTGAATCGCCTTGGCAACATGAATGGTGACAAATGGCAGAACGTTGATTTCCGGGTTCTTACCGACGATGGAGAGCAGAAGGCAACCAAGTTTTTTGTCAACGGCGTCGAGCACACGCGGCGCATCGTAACGAAGAGCGGGTATGTTATTCAAGGTACGCCGACGCATCGGATCAAGGTGGTTGATTCAGTAACTGGCGATCTACAATGGAAGCGTATGGCGGACGTTGCGCCTGATGACGTTGTAGCGTTGTCGATGGGCAAATTCATCGGGGCGCCCAAAACCGTTACGCTTCCCGACGTCAGCGAAGAGTATTGGACCGGGGACTATACGACTCGCGTTCCTCGCGAGATGAACGCCGATTTGGCAGAGCTCATCGGTTATTTCATGGGTGACGGCTCCTTCCATAGCAAGGGTCTGCGCTTCTGTGTTTCGCGAGAAGACGAAGATGTTGCTCAGCGTTTGCGTGAGCTTTCTAAGTCGCTCTTCAATCTCGAGGCCACGACTACGGAAAAGCAAGGTTACACGGAAGTCGCAATAAACTCCGTACCGCTCACGCTGTGGTGGGAGGCCTGCGGATTTAAGAAGCTGCCGCCGCATGAAGGTCATACCGGTAAGGGATACGTACCGTGCATTCCCGATGCACTTCTTGCAACGAATGATCCGGCAATCTACGGCGCCTTCGTTCGTGGTCTCTACGAAGCCGACGGTACGGTTACAAATGGTTCTCCGACATGGTCGACCGCATCGCGCGACTTTGCCGAAGAAGTCAAAACGCTTCTGCTTCTTCTGGGCATCCCCACCACCACCAAGATCGATATCTCCGGTTGGGGACAATCCGAGCTATATTGCACGCGCGTCTTGAATCTGTCGTATACAAAGGCGTTCGCGCAGGCCGCCGGCTTTATCGGCGCTCGTAAGGCCTCTGCAATTGTGCACAACGATTCATGGCAGGGTCGCAAGGCTGACAACGTATACGTTGGCGAAATCGCTTTCCGCGAGCTCGTCGCAGCCGGCCACCTTCCAAAGTCGACGCTGCAAAACTCGAACAGGCGTTATCGCGGTGCCCTCTCGCGCAATCTGGTGAATCAGGTCGTGGCGCGGACGGGCAACCTGGAACTCGCGTGCAGCCTCGACTTTTACTACGACCGAGTCACTACAAATGAGGACGGCGGCGAGCAGCTCACGTACGACCTTTCGGTACCCGCGAACGTTACGTACATTGCGAATGGCTTCATTTCCCATAACACCATCGGTCTCGTCATGGACTGCGATACGACGGGCATCGAACCAGACTTCGCCTTGGTCAAGTTCAAGAAACTCGCCGGCGGCGGCTACTTCAAGATCGTTAATCAATCGGTTGACACGGCACTACACCGCCTTGGCTACTCGCAAAAGCAAATCGATGCAATTGAAGCGTATGCCAAAGGGACCGGTACGCTGAACGAAGCGCCGCACATCAATCGTGCTACGTTGAAAGCGAAGGGCTTCGACGACGAGGCAGTTGCGCGCGTGGAGGCTGCGCTCCCGGGTGCGTTCGAGCTGCCGTTTGTCTTCAATAAGTTCGTCCTCGGCGAAGAATTCTGCAAAGACAAACTTGGCCTCACTGACGAGCAGCTCAACGACTGGAACTTCTCGCTGCTGCGTGACGGCCTCGGCTTCAGTGCATCTCAAATCGAGGAAGCTTCCGCGCACATCTGCGGACGCATGACACTCGAAGGCGCGCCGTATCTCAAAGACGAGCATCTGCCGGTCTTCGACTGCGCAACGCCTTGCGGCAAGCATGGTACGCGTTACATCCGTCCGCTCGCGCACATCGAGATGATGGCGGCAGCGCAGCCGTTCGTCTCAGGCGCGATCTCGAAGACGATCAATCTCCCACAAACCGCGACGATCTCCGATGTGAAGGAAGCGTATCGCTACAGCTGGGAGCGCATGATCAAAGCGGTCGCACTGTATCGCGACGGCTCGAAGCTCTCACAGCCCCTTGCAGCAAGCTACGACCTCGGCGGCGAGATCGCCGAAGAGGACGAAATGGCGACACCCGCGCCGTTCCAGCAGCCGTTGCAGGTTGCAGAGAAGATCGTCTACCGCTACATCGCCAAGCGCCGCCGCATGCCGGAGCGCCGCAGCGGCTACACGCAAAAGGCGGTCATCGGCGGACACAAAGTCTATCTGCGCACGGGCGAGTACGAAAACGGTCAGCTCGGTGAGATCTTCATCGACATGCATAAAGAAGGCGCCGCGTTCCGGTCGCTGATGAACAACTTCGCGATTGCGGTTAGCCTCGGTTTGCAGCACGGCGTTCCGCTCGAAGAATACGTCGAAGCGTTCACGTTCACGCGCTTTGAGCCGAATGGTCCCGTCGTCGGTCATCAAAACATCAAGATGGCCACGTCACTCCTGGACTACATCTTCCGCGAACTCGCCGTAAGCTATCTCGGCCGGTACGATCTCGCGCACGTGCAGCCATCGATGCAGATGGACGCGATGGGCGTCGAGGAAAGCGAAGATTACGTCGCCGAAGAAGCGGGCCCGACGCACGTCCGTCCTGCCGGCGTCGCCGAGCAGTTCCACCCCGTCTCGACGCATCTGCGTCCGGGTTCGGAGGCGACTGCAAGTGCCGCAACTGATGAGCCGGCGATGCATCCACCGGCGATGCACGACACCGCTACGCCGCTACCGCATGCCGCCACGGCAACCGCCGTCATGTCAAAAACGCAAGCGGTGAATGCGGCGAAGGCCAAGGGTTACACCGGTAACGCTTGCGGCGAATGCGGACAACTCACGATGGTCCGCAATGGAGCATGCGAGAAGTGTGACAACTGCGGCGCAACGAGCGGGTGCAGCTAGAACGGGACGCTACATCTCGACCTATCAGCGGCATAACTCAGGGCCACACGTCAATATCGTCACATATCGTAACTTATCCAAAGGCGACGCGTAAATGCATCGCCTTTTTACTTCGTTGACAAAGCTCGCGCACAACAGCACTCGGCCGGCCGCACTTAATAATGGGCCATGCGATGTCGGGATATCCGACCATGAACTGAGCGCGTACCATGATACGGCACGCTTGGCCTTCGGGGTGGACCGAAGGCCTATGTTTCACTGCCGTTGGAGGCACAAAGTGGCATACTTTACTGACGATTCTCTTCTTCCGGAGAACATGGCTCCCCTCATGATCACGGCGGCACCGTACGGACCGGTGTGGATGCCACAGGATGGGCCACCGGGATACGTTCCTCTCACCTGGGACGAGCAAGTTCAAGCCGCCGTCGATTGCTACAATGCCGGCGCGACGCTCTTACACATTCACGTCCGCGATCCAAAAACCGGACACATTTCGCATAACTTCAAGGAGTACGGCGACCAGATCGCGCGCGTACGCGAGGCCGTGCCGAAAATGATCCTGCAGGTCGGCGGGTCGATCTCGTTCGCGCCGGAGCCCGGCGAGGTCGGGGCATTCGGATCGTACGAGCAGCGGCACAAGCTGACAATGATCGAGCCCAAGCCGGATCAGATCACCGTTACATGCGGCACCTCGCTCTTCGATTTGACCGCGTTGCATCCAATGGATGAGTTCGCGGGAACGCGTTTGTGCAACGAAGACTCGATGCACGGGATCCGCAACATGGTGGCGGACTCCACGCCAGATTTCTACGTAGAAGAGACGAAGCTGTGCGTTGAGCACGGGATTCAGCCGTATTTCGCGCTTCCCCACATCCACGGGCTCGAGCTCGTCGAGCGCATGGTTCGGCGGGGTGAATATATGGGGCCGATGAATGGCTTCTTCAGCACCGGAGGAGGCGGTATCTGCGGCGCAAACCCGTTCGACTTGATGGAACTGGTGCGAAGAACGCCGCACGGTTCATTCTTCACATATCAAACCACGTTTCGCTTGACCCACGCGATCTCTATGATGATGATCGCGCTTGGACAACACACACGCGCGGGTATCGAAGACAATCTCTGGGATGTAAAAAAGGGCGTGCGAATGAACACCGTTCAAATGGTCGAGAAGCACGTGCGAATGGCTCGCGAAATCGGCCGCGACATCGCAACGCCGGAGCAGGCGCGGCAGATGCTCAAAATCGGCGTTACATACAACTCCGTCGAAGAGACTCTTCGGAACCTTGGCCTGCCGCCGAACCGCGAAGCGGGACACCAGGGCTTCTTGGTTCACAAATCCGACGGTAAACTCCACGAGACCGTTTTTGCGGGCTCCGACGGGCACCTGCTGGCATGACGACGACAAACGAAACCGGCCCATGGGACGCCGAGGCGTTCGATCAGCTCGCGCGTTGGGCTCCGGCGATGGGCGCAGCGCTGGAAAAAGTGACCAACGAGCCGTGGAGCGGGACGCTCGATCACAAGACCGTCGAGCTGGTTTGCGTCGCGTTCAATGCAGCGTGCACGAACCTCAACGCGAACGGTACGCAACAGCACATCCGGAGGGCGCTTGCCGCCGGGGCGACGCGGGACCAGCTCTTGACCGTACTGATGATGGCGTCGCTCTTATCCATACACACGTGCAGTCTCGGCGCGCCCATTTTAATCGAAGAAGCGAAGAACGCCGGCATAACGGCAACGCAGAAGAAAGTCGCAACACCGAGTTGCGATCGGATGCGCGCCTTAGGACAGTGGAACGCTGCGTGGGACCCATTCTACGCGCTCGATCCAGCCTGGACCGATGCGGTAATGACCTGCGGAGCCGCGGTCTACGCCGGCGGTGTGTTCGAGCCGAAGATCGCCGAATTCTTGAGCATCGCTTTGGACGCGTCGATCACGCATATGTACGCTCCAGGTACGCGTCGCCATATCAAGGCCGCACTCGCACACGGAGCGACAATCGACGAAGTTATGGACGTCCTGAAACTTTGCGTCGCTGAAGGCGTTCAATCGCTCAACATGGGCGTACCGATCCTCGGCGAGGAACTCTCCCGAGCCGGCGCGTAGTGCGACGACTCTTTCAGTCGCCGCATTCAGCGCCTAGATCGAGTGCCATGCGACTGTCATATGAATAGACACTAGTTGGAATAGGTGCACCTTACCAGTAAAGCTTCCGCGCGTTTCGTTAGACGTTACACGCTTAGGTTGGGACAACGCAATTGCGCGCTCCGAGGTCATCGGAGCGCGCTGCTCATATTAGCGCTGCGCGTTAACGCTCGCCGGCACCGTTCTGAACCGACAGCTCCCAGCGATACCCGTCGGGATCGTGAAACCACAAGCCTATATGCGGCGAGCCCGGCCATGCAGGGCCGATCTCGTCGCCCGGATCTTCCAGTGCGACGCCGTTTTTCTTTAATGTTTCGAGCGCTTCGCGCAGCGCGCGCATGCTGTCGAGGTGAAGCGACAAGTGATCGATCGTGTCTGGATGTGGTGTACCCTTGAAGAACCCGATGATAATCGCGTCGTTCGTCAGCGCGATTGCATCATCGGACTGGAACATTTCCCGCAGATCGAAGTTCTTGGTCCAAAACTGAGCGCTGTTCTCCGGGTCTCTGACGGCTAGGCTAAAATGCCAGACGGCGCCAAATTTTACTTTCTGGTCCATATCTCAGGCCGCCGTCATTCCACCATCGACATGGTAATTGGCGCCGGTTATGAACTTCCCGCGATCCGACGCGAGTAGCGCGACGACCTCAGCGATGTCTTCGGTGGCGCCAATGCGACCGAGCGGAATATTCCGCACCCAATCATCAGCGGAAAATCCCGAAGTCGTCTTAGCAAACTCTTCGGAACCCGGCGTCGCGATGACGCCGGGCGACACGACGTTCACACGAATTCCGCTCGCCGCGAGTTCCATGGCGAGCGTGCGTGAGTAGTACTCGAGCGCCGCCTTTGCGGCGCCGTAGTGTGCAAAGGGGCCAAACGGCATCGTCGAGGCCGCCGAAGAGATGTTCACCACGGCTGCTGCCTTCGACGCTCGGAGCGCCGGAAGGACTCCGTTCGTGAGGCGGATTGCAGCGAAGACGTTGAGCGCGAAGTTGTCATGCCACTCCTCATCGGGGATCGTCCATGACCCTCCCAAAAACGCGCGCCCGCCACCCGCATTGTTCACGAGAATGTCGAGGCCACCGAGCGCCGCGAGCGCTTCCGTCGCGATTCCGTCCACCCCGTCGCCCGTCGTCACGTCACCGGATACGAACGTCGCGTCCGCGGGTGAATCATTGTTGCGTGAACGCGCAGCGACTACGACTCTGGCGCCCGCATCCAGAAGACGCTGCGCGATGGCCGCGCCGTTGCCACGCGTGCCTCCGGTGACCAAGGCACGGCGGCCGAGGAGTTCTTTCGAGAGATCGAGTTTGTTGGACATGAAGTGTTCCTATTTAGATGGGTTAATTGGGCTGTTGCTGGGTTCGCGACACGTGTCGTATAATCGAGTGATGTCGCCTATCTTACGACCGTCGCGAACAGAGATCAACCAACAGATCCGCAAAAATGTTGCTTTTGCGACGAGAATGAGAGATTGATGGTTAGCCAGGTAGCACAAGGCGCGATACGGCTCGATCCGCGGGTAACGCGAACGCGCAAGCTGATTCGCGATGCGCTGACGTCGCTTATCGCTCAGAAGAGCTTCGAAGCAATCACCGTGCAGGACATCGCCGAGCAAGCAACGATAAATCGGGCGACCTTTTACGCACACTATACTGACAAGTTCGCCCTACTCGATGCTCTGGTTCGGGAGGACTTTGCTGCCCGTCTCATCCAGGGCGATCCGCTCAGCATTCGAAGCGTTCAGTCGATGTTGCTTGCGGTCGGCAGCAACGTCTTTGCCTTCGTCGCTTCGAAGCGAAAATGTCGAATCGACCGCGATTTTGAGTCGCAGCTCCAGCGAGCCATGGAGGCGGAGCTGACCGACTTCTTGTCAGCGGGCTTCGGACATCGCGCCGCGATGCTAATCGCCTCGGCACTCGTTGGCGCCGCCATGAACTGGCGCCACCAGGGTTCGAAATCGCCGACGGAGCCAGTCGTAACGGACATCGTTCAGATTCTCGTGGAAGGCGTGAAGACGCGTCGGCTCTAGGGACTGCCAACCAACGGGCAGAGGAATATGTACCGGTTGGAATATGTACCGGTTACCAGTAAAGTACGCCAATTTCATTAAATGTAACAATTCAGCTGAAGCCACTATGGCATAAAACAATCGAAGGCGACGCGTAGAACGCGTCGTCTTTTTCTTGCCGCCGGCCAACGATTAGCCTGCGCTTGAGAATGGCCCCCCATGCCCTTGAAGATGCCCTCAAGTCGCTAAGGTCTTTTAAGGGAAACGTTTGACCCCCTAAGAGTCGCGCGACACAACGGTAGCCGTTGCGCAACCGCACGGTCTACCGATGAAATGAACGTAGTCAGACTTTCAGGCCAAAATTGCCGCTGCGGCCCACTAATTCTGTACTGACCGCTCCGATATGTCAGCTGCACGTTCGCAGCCTCAAAATCGTCGCCCATAATCGGATAGTCTTGATAGAGTGACGCGATTTTATTGTAATTGACGAGTTCCTGAATAGTCTCGAAAGGTAGAGAGCCTTTATAAAAACGTTGCAGCAGCGGCGTGCCTATCTGTGGCTCAAGTGCGTATCGTACGTTCACATGATCTGGTTGCGTGAACTGCGCAACGTAGAACAAACACTTTCCCAACGGACCGTGAGTGACCGAGACATCAAGTAAATCTTTCGAACTTCGCAGCGCCTCTTCTTCACGCGTGCGGAGCGCCGCCACATTCGCTCTTATAGGTTGGAGAACAAACTCCGCGAGCGCCCGATATTGCGCGTAATGCGGGTTGCTCTCGTCGATGCTCACTTGTTCGCTGCCGTGTTGCGTCTCCACAAAGATAGCTACGAGGGATGACGAGTTGCCATGCTCGCTGCTGTCGCGGCGCTGTTCGTTGAAAAAGGGTGTATCTCGTAGCCTTCGGACCACGTCGGCGAAGTTGGGAGCCGTGACAGCAAACACACGTCGATGCGGATAAATAGTGTAGGAATAAGGGCCGCCGTTGATCATTGCGACCTGTTCTGCTACGCACGGCACGCCGCCGCATTGCCCGAGGGTTATGACGATCTTACTAACATTCGGCGGTTCGGCATGAGCTACGCATGAGGTGAGCGAGACCGCGATTACCGCCATGCAAAATCGCCGAACCGAAGTACGGAGCCTATTGCCCATCACCATCCATTAAGGTTCTACGATTGCTGTCGTTAACCGCTCGTTTGTAGCCGGGGGTAAAGGTGGGCCCCGCCCGAAGCGCTTTTGGCGGCTACGGAAACCGCAAAGCCGCTCACGCCGATCGACGAGGTGGGTGCCTTCAAGGAGGGGTGCCTAGGGGACAACTTTCTCAATCGTCTCAGGGGTGACAGGTTCAAAAATCCTGTCTGCCCAACGAACAACGCCATCTCCGGAGTTACGCGGCCATTTCCGAAAGACGCTGCTGCACAAGACGCCATTGATAAGTCTCGCGCGCCAAATTACCCAGAGCGACCGCTACGACGATCCCGGCCGCTACGAACCCACTCAGCGTACTCTGGCCCAACCGCGAGATCAGCGCGGCCGCCGCAATCAATAGAACCCCGAGTACGACGCTGGACGTTTCGTCAACCGCGCGAAAACCGTGAGCCACCTGGGCCGTGAACTCAGCAGTTCCGCTCTTGCGTGCCTGCCGGTACTGATGCTCAAGGGCGACGACACCGATGAGTAAGAAGCATCCGTTGATAGCGAGAACTGCGACGCCATCCTCCAATTGGATGATCATGGCGAATTCGAATACTCCGAACGCGAACGGCAGTAACGAATCAGTGAGCTGCAGCGTCCAGTTGTAGAGCATGGTCCCGATCAGATATTGATTCCACAGCGCAACAATTAAGAGGAAGAGGCCAATGGCCATCAAGACTTCCGGCGCGTGGAAGCTGTGTTGCGTCACGAGCGACTGGACCTTAGCGAAGAGCGCCGCGAAGGCTGTTCCTTGAATAATGCTGAGCAACGTGAGATAAGACGTCGAAAACGCGCCTCGTATGCGCGCCTGCATTTCTTCGCGCTCTTTTGAAAAGGCCAACTTGCGCTACCTCGCGTTGATCTCTACCACGTTTCAGCGCCTCACACGCGCTCCCTCCCGAGCCCGACCTGTCCAACGGCGACCCGATTTAACCGGCCTCAAATCCCGCCCGGGCTGCGAATCGCGATATGGACGTTCTTACATCACATCCATACAATAGATGCGGCGGCAAACGGCGGAACACGCGACATGGGCGGAACAAAAGCGCGTGCCCGATCGGGATTTTGCACGCGCGACGACGCGCGCGGATGCGGCTTGATGAAAGTTTGTTTGTTGGGGAGGTCTACCGCCCGCTGGCCGATAGCACGGGGCTTGCTGAAGCAACCGAACACGTTCAACCCCATAGCCGAAGACATACACCCTAGTCGGAATAGGTTCACCTTACCAGTAAACTACCCCGCGTGTTTCATTCAGCGCTTCACATAGCACATAGCAAACGCAAAACAGCGCGCCCAATATCGACGGGCCGCGTTGTTCTTTATGCCACTGTTCAATAAGCTCCTCATCAAGCGGCGCGAGATCATGAGATGTAAGGCCGATTCCGAGGACGGTTCGGCCAAATCGTGATTTGGCACGATAGATTTCGAACTCAACCAGTCGAGACAACAAGGGAGCGGCGCGCCGCCACGGGAACGCCAGGTTATGTCCGTGTCGTCATGGCGGGCTATACTCTTGGGGTTGTGCTTCGTCGCGACCGTCGCCAATGCAGTGAGTCTCTTTACCGACAGTATCGAGGCATCGTCCGCACTTGGATTTACGGTTTCACGCACCGCCGATTCTGCAGTCGTTCGAGTCGATACGGTCGACGCCGGCGGAGCGGCCGAGACGAGCGGTATGCGCGCCGGAGACCTGATCAACGTACGAAACCTCGAGCCGGGTGAGCGCTACCGGTTATTGACGGGCGTTTATCCGCACGAGAAGATTGCATTCGTCGTTTCTCGACACGGCACGAACCGTGCCGATCGATTACGTCGCGGGGCGGTCCGCCGGTATGGCGTTGGGATACGTTGCTGTATTCGCTTCGCGTCGTTCTGGATGCTCGCTTTTGCCGCGCTTATCGCTTGGCGGCGCGCCGGCGTGCCGGAAGCGCGCGTCCTTTGCGCGCTTCTTGCGCTCTATCCGCTGTCCAGTGCGTTCCTTCCGGGAGCGTGGATTGGCCCTTCGCCGGGCCTCGATGTCGCCGCCGCGGTAATTGGTTTCGTTCTGCTATGGATTCAGGCTGCGCTGTTGCCAACGTATGCGTCGTTGGTTGCTCGACCACTGTCTCGCGCGCGGCGCGTTCTCACCGCACTCGCATATGTATCCGTCGCCGCAATCGCCGTGTTCGACGTCGTGCGGCTCGTTGAAGTATGGAACGGGTCACTTCCGTGGGTCGCGCAAGGCGTCGGGCCGGAATGGAATATGTCGTACGGCGCCATTCCGTACGCGCTTGTCATTCTGTGCGGGTTGGCCGCGCTTGCGGCGGCGAGCGGCGCGGAACGGACGCGCATCGCTTACGTGTTGGCGCCCCTCATGGTCTTTTACGCTTCGCAAGGCATGCTCTACCTCATCTCCGCGTTCTCATCGAGCGCGCAGCACGGTACCGCGCTGGTGCTCTCGTACGGATTTGCCAACCTGGGTGTATTTTTGGCTCCGCTCGGTATGACGTACGCGTTGCTCAACCGGCGGGTTCTCGACATCGGCTTCGCGCTCAATCGCGTCGCCATCTTTTCCGGCGTTTCAATCGTCGTCGTCGGCGCATTTATGCTTGTCGAATGGGCGCTCGGATCGTGGCTTCAGCAGCAGAGCCACACCACTAGCCTCGCCGTCGGTGCGGCGCTGGCGCTGCTGCTCGGATTTTCGATCCGATTCGTGCACGATCGCGTCGAACACGTCCTCGATCGTGTGTTTTTTAGGAAGCGGCACGAGGACGAAATAGCGATCCGACGCCTCGCGCGCGAAGCGGCATTCATTACCGACCCGGCGATCTTGGCAGATCGAACGATTGAAGTATTAGAGCGTCACGCCGATGCGTCTTTCGCCTCGTTGGCACTGAGCAACGGCAACGGAAAGTACGGGGAAGTGAGCGAGAACGATCCGGCAATTGTCTCACTGCGCACATGGCGTCGCAAGCTGGATCTGCACGGCGTTGACACACAGTTTGCGGGCGAGTTTGCGTATCCGATGATTTCGCGCGGGCGACTGATCGGCGCGCTGTTGCTAGGGCCGAAGCGCTCGCAAGAGTCGTACGCGCCCGACGAGTCCGATGCAATCGAGGATTTGGCAGACCATGTGGCCGGCGTACTCGACGTCTTGGGCCGCTCGGCTTCCAGCGACGACGCCGTTTTAACCGAATTGAAATCGATGCAGCGCGCCTTGACCGATCAATTTTCGTCGCTCCGATCGGAACTCAAACGCAGTTAGGTTGCTCAGCCATGATGACAGCGCTTAGCTTAGTCGGTGTCCTGCTAGCGAGCACAGCTACGGGCGGCGGCAGCTTCACGGGAAAGATGACCCGCTACGACGACTTGCTCGGCACACGGTGGACGTGCACAATCGGAACGACGACGTATTTTGCCGCATACACCGTCGGGCCGGGAAATACGCTGTACGGTCATCTCTACTCTAAGGACTCGTCGGAGGACGCGTACTACGGTTACAATCCGCAACGCAAGCTGTACTGGACCGCAAGCGCTGACTCCACTGGCGCAACCGAGTCGCAGACGTCGGTCGACGGCGTGACCTTTCTGGGAACGCTCAACGACGGCGGAGCCATGTCGAAGGCGACCAACGTCTTGATGATTAGGGGCGCGCACAAGTGGGTCGTACGGGCCCGCGGCTCCGCAGGCGGCCACCCGTACGACGTGACCGCTACGTGTCTCCGGTGAAATTGCGGATTCAGGTTAGACGTGATGGCTACACAAAAGCAGCGGGCTGGGCCTGTTCATCGAATGCCGGAAGACTTCCGCAAAGCAATTGAATCCGACGCGATTGCGAAAAATGTGTGGGCGGACATTACACCGTTAGCTCGCAACGAGTGGATCTGCTGGGTTACATCGGCTAAGAAAGACGAAACGAGGCAACGCCGTATAACTGCAGGCCTCGACAAAATGCGTCCAACGCAACGAAAAGGAGACTCATGCGATTCTTGGTGATGGTAAAACCGAATACCGCCGAAGTTGCGCGCTACGAAGCCGGCAGTTTCCCTGACGACGCCGGCGACAGTTTCGAAAAAATGGGCGCGTTCAACGAAACGCTCATCAACGACGGCATGCTGCTAGATATGGGCGGCCTGAAGCCGACCTCGGCAGGGGTCCGTATTGATTACTCACGTGCGCAGCCGCAGATTATTGATGGTCCCTTCGCTGAAACGAAGGAGTTGATTGCGGGCTTCTGGCTGCTTGAAGCGAGTTCGAAGGAAGTGCTCGTCGAACGCCTTTTGCAATGCCCGTTTCCGTACGGCGAGTCGATCGAAATCCGCCCTTTGTTTTCCGAGGAAGATCTCAAAGAGTTTACCTAAACGCATGGCAAGGAGTATGCGGACCATATAGGTGATCTGCCGCTTCATGATGGAGCGAGACGAAAAAGCCGAGCGGGCGGAGCGCGCGAAGCTGCGCCGTGCCATCGAAAAACTCCGGTGGAAGTGGGTTAACCGCGAAACGGTCATGGTGCCTTGTGAACGTACGCTGCTCGTTGGCCCGCGTCGCGTCACGGTTCGCGGCGGCGTCTCCATTACGATGCCGGTTGAATTGACGGCTGAGGCCGGAGAAAGCGCTGCGGGCGCGATTATCGATCCGACGATCGATCTCTTCCTCCACACAATGGAGCACACTGCGAAGCAAATCCTCAGCGCACCGGACGACGCCGAACGTTCACACCTCTTCGAGCGGGCCTCTTTTTACACTGCACTCGAAGATGCGCGCAGATCGCTGACGCAAACCTACCAACTCCTCGAGAACCGCCGCTTGGACGATCGAGTCGAGGCGGAACTTGGCCTGAGTTTCTACCTCTCCGGGTTCACGACCGCGGAGCGCGCCTTCGAGTATTTCGTCGGACCGACGAACTCCGGAAAGACGCACGCTGCAATCGAGATCCTCCGAGCAGCAGATAGCGCGGTGTATCTCGCGCCACTGCGATTGCTCGCGCTCGAAATCTACGAACGGCTAAACGAACTTCGGGTTCCGGCCTCGCTCGTGACGGGCGAGGAACGACTCATCGACCCGCAGGCCAAACACACGAGTTCCACCGTCGAGATGATCGATCTGTCGAAATCGTACGATGTCGCCGTCATCGATGAAACGCAATTGCTCGAAGACCCGCAGCGCGGATGGGCGTGGACGCTCGCTATTGCTGCAGTGCGTGCCAATCGCGTGATCATGTGCGGCTCAGAGGAAGGACTTCGCGAAGCGAAGCGATTGATGCAGCGTCTCGGCGCAACGCTCAGCGTTCAACGGTTCGAGCGCAAAGGAGCGCTACGCGTCATGCAAGCGATTCCGATGAGCGAGCTTCGTCGCGGCGACGCCGTCGTCGCCTTCTCGCGAAACGACGTAATCGAGCTGCAAGGTGAAATCGGCCGGCGGGGCTTTTCGTCTGCGGCGATCTACGGCTCGCTTTCGCCGCTCGTACGCCGCCGCGAAGCCGAGCGCTTTCGATCGGGCGAGGCGCAGGTGTTAGTTGCAACAGATGCAATCGGCTTAGGCTTAAATCTGCCGATTCGCCGTATCGTGTTTGCGACCGTCGAAAAATTCGACGGCATCGAGGAACGGCGCTTGACGCCGCAGGAAGTTCGTCAGATCGCCGGACGCGCCGGCCGCTATGGAATTCACGAAGAGGGCATCGTCACGTCGTTCGAGCCCCGTGCAATCGGGCTGCTGCGCAGAAGTATCGAACGACACGAACTCGTGGATACCGAACGACCCATTTGGATTTCACCGACCGACGATCACTTGCGCAGACTTTCGGCAATTATCGGCACGACGCGCATTGGCCGCTTACTCCAATTCTTCCAAGAGCGCGTGCTCCGCGACGCTGAGTACGGTTTGCGCATAGCGGACCTATCCGACACGATCGAAATCGCCAACACGCTGGAACTCTCGGAAGGCTTTCTCGATCTTCCGTTCTCCGTCCGTGCAACCTACAGCCGTGCACCGGTGAACACGCGCGGCCCGGCGCTTAGGATTCTGAGTCATTGGGGTTCTCAGCATGCAGCGCATGGCATCGTCGACGGCAGCGAGCTCATGTTCGACGGCGGTAGTCGCGACCGGCTACTGCAGTACGAAGATCGCTCGCGTATCGCCACGCTCTATTTATGGCTCGCGCAGAGGTTTCCGGATGTCTATACAAATTACGCTGAAATCGCAAAGATCCGTGACAGCATCGACGACGACATTCACGCCGCGCTTCTTTCGCGAGGCGCGCACCGCAAACGGACGCGTACCCGGAAGACTGCCGGTTAAACGGTGACGCCAGTAGCAGATCATCACGTCGCTTCCATGATCCGGCGAATCGCATCACCTGCCTCACCACCGCCCCCGAAGTACACCACTTCCCAATAGTTGTCTTCCGGATCGGCGAAGTATGCGGAACGCCCGTCAAAGAGCGTTGCGTCCACCGGTTCTTTTATAATGCGGCCCCCACACGCACGGATAGCCGCTATGGTAGAGTCGACCTTTTCGCGGGATTCGACGTTGATCGCAAGCGTGAAGCCGCGCAAACCGGCTTCTGGAGAGTTTGCTTTCGCGTGAGCATCAGTCGCAAGCTCTTGAAGTGCGAATATTGCGAGCAACGCGCCTTGCGTTTGAAACGCAACGAAGTCCTCAGAATCGACCAGCAACGGCCAGCCGAGGTCCGCATAAAAGTCGCGTAGTTTCTTCACATCGCGGGCTCCGAGCGTGGCTACGGTTACGCGAGCCGGGACCCTGCTATCTGCCGATGGCATGTTCTGCACGACACGCTCTCGCTCAACGAGGATTCAGAACCAGACCCCGGGGTAGGACGAAAGGAAGACACGACGCTACAGCGCTATTCCGTCCCATAGTGCTATCGCGTAGAGAGTCACTCCGCTTGATTGGTTCGGCGCTGCTGCTTGCGGGCTGCGCGCCTAAACCCGTCGCGAATAGGTTACGGATCGGCTCGCTCAACTCAGATGAGAACGAGACGCTTGCCGACATTTTTGCGATTGCGCTCGAGCGAGAGGGCGTTGCCGTTGCACGGCAAACGCGCATCGCCGGCGAGAGTAGCGCGATAGCCGCGCTGCAGCGGGGCCAAATCGATATCTTCCCCGGGCTCGTTCAAACCGGTGTGACGAAATACAACGCTCGAGTACGCCGCTATGGGATCATGTCACTCGCACCGTCGCCGGCAAACGACTCTCCGTGCCTTCTCACATCGCAGTACGCCGCCGAGGAATTCTGGCTGCTGCGGCTCACGAAGTGCTCCGCAATTGCTTCTCAACTGCGCCTGGCCGCGACGCCGGATTTCGTGGCGCCCGGAGGAGAACTCGAGGGGCTTCGGCGGCAGTACGGAGGGTTCAATTTCAAGTCGATCGTCGAATGCGACGAAGGCACGCAGCTCTATCGGCTCAACCGCGGCGACGCCGACGTGGCGAACGGCTTCACAACCGATCCCAATATCGCGCAAACGCAGCTCATTGTCCTCAGCGACGATCGGCATTACTGGCCGGATCGCCATCCGGCACCGATCGTTCGCATTGCGGCCCTTCACGCCCATCCACGAATGAGCGCGATTCTCGACCGGATGTCGCGCTCGCTGTCATTGTATGCTTTACAGCGCATGAATATGCGGCGCGTCGTTCTGGACATGGACCCGTACGATACCGCCGATGAATTCGTCACGCGAATGAGCAAATGAACGGCACGACCCCCTTGATGTAAGGGCTGCAGTGCGTTAACGACGAACGCAGCATGGTGGCCACCTTCACGCTTCATGAAGCGCTCAACCATCATTTTGGGTTTGAGTCGTTTCGTCCGTTGCAGCAGGAAATCGTTGATGCGACACTCTGCGGCAGCGACGTTCTCGCACTACTCCCGACCGGCGGCGGCAAGTCGCTCTGCTATCAACTGCCGGCGCTGCTCTCTGAGGGGCTGACGCTGGTCATTTCGCCGCTGATCGCCTTGATGAAAGACCAGGTTGATGCCCTCAGCGCGAACGGTATCGCTGCCACCTTCCTGAACAGTTCGCTTGATGCCGCCGAAGCACGGCGGCGAATCGCGGCGTTGAGCCACGGAGAGTATCGCATTCTGTACGTGGCGCCCGAACGCATCGTTCTGCCGGGATTTCTCGCGGGTCTCGATCGCTGGAATTTGCAGCGGATCGCCGTCGATGAGGCGCATTGCGTGAGCGAGTGGGGCCATGACTTCCGGCCGGAGTACCGACAGATCGCGACCTTACGTCTTCGATATCCCCGGGTTCCCGTGATCGCGCTTACCGCTACGGCAACCGATCGCGTGCGCAGCGACATCGAGCGTTTTCTCAACATGAGCGCTCCGCAGCGCTTCGTTGGAAGTTTCAACCGTCCAAACCTGCGCTACAGCGTCTCATCGAAGGCAGACGCTGCCAAACAACTGCTGGCGTGGTGCGAGCAGCGCAAGAGCGAGAGCGGGATCATCTATGCGCAAAGCCGGCGTTCCGTTGAGGAACTTGCGCAACGTCTCACATCGGCGGGGATTACCGCATTGCCATATCATGCCGGATTGACTCCCCGAGAACGTGCGCGCAATCAAGAGCTATTCATCCGCGATGAGATTCGCGTGATCTGCGCCACGATCGCGTTTGGAATGGGGATCGATAAGCCCAACGTGCGCTATGTCGTGCACTACGACATGCCGAAGAATCTCGAAGGCTACTATCAAGAGACGGGTCGCGCTGGGCGCGATGGACTGGAGAGCGAATGCCTGATGCTCTTCTCGGGCGGCGACGCCGCGAAACACCGTCACTTCATTCGCCAAATCGCAGACGACCGCGAACGCGAGCAAGCGGGACGCCTCCTTACGCAGATGCTTGACTACGCCGCGACGATGCGGTGTCGCAGGCAGCATCTCCTCAACTACTTCGGGGAACGCGGAACACCCGACCAATGCGACAATTGCGATAATTGCATTTCCCCACCGGTCACAATCGACGCTACGGAAGCCTCGCGCAAGCTTCTTTCATGCGTCTATCGAATTCGCTCGCAGGGCGGCTTTGCGACCGGCGTACATCACGTTGTCGATGTTCTTGTGGGCAAGCGCAACGACAAGGTGCTGGCGTGGAATCACGACCGGCTCTCGACCTTCGGAATCGGGTCCGAATACGATCGTGGTGATTGGTTGGAAATCGCGTCGGAGTTAATTCGCATCGGATGGATCGAACAGGACGTCGAGCATAAAACCGTGACACTGACGCAAGAAGGCGTTGCAGCGTTGCGAGAAACGCAGCCCTTCTTCTTCGCTAAGCGGCCGAAAGTGAAGCGGTCCAAGACACGCAAGGAACGCGCGCTCGAGGCAAGCGGGATTGACGATTCACTTTTCGAAGCGCTACGGACTCTTCGGAAATCCATTGCGGACGAATCGAGTGTGCCACCGTACGTCGTCTTCTCTGACGCCACACTGCGGGAATTTGCGCTACACAAGCCGCAAACGCTGGCCGCGTTTCGCGCAATCAGCGGCGTTGGCGACGTGAAGCTCGAGCGCTACGGCACGCAATTCGTCGATGCGATCAACGCGTTCAACGGCCAGCTTTCGGCATAACGAGAATGGGAGCGGCGTCAAACGCCGCTCCCTGCTTGTTGTTTTCGTTTATCGTCGATGCGTGCGGCTCATCCCGCTTGCGCCGGGCAGCGTGATTTCCGCAGCCCAGGCGCTTGGCGGTTGGCCGACGATGCCGAACGTCGAGATCGTCTCCAGCTTCGAGCCGACGGTAATGATCGGTTCGGGCTGAAGCCCGGTGACCGAGAGTGAGTACTCTTGGATCGCTCCGGTGGTCGGATTGATCGATCCGACGAGATCTTGACCGCCGTTGTACGTGCTCGGGTTGTCGGTGAACCAGATGTTACCGTCGGGTCCCGCGGTCAACCCGTACGGTTGCGTAACGCGCTGCAAGCCCTGCTTGTACATCGTTACCGTATGGGTTGCGATTGCGAGTTTACCGATGCCGGGATTATCTTGCGAGTTGTCGGTAAACCACATGTTGCCGTCGGGACCGGCAATGATGTCGTTTGGTACCGAAGCCGTTCCGTAGTTACCATTTCCAGCTTGTAACGGATACTCGGTGATCGTTCCGGTCGAAACGTTCAGCGTGCCGATCGCCGGCGCTGTCTGACTTAGATCGGTGAACCAGACGTTGCCGTCCGGGCCAAACACGAGCGAGTAGGGATCCGAATTTGGGCCCAAGCCGTTCGTATAGAACGTGAACTGACCGCTCGTCGTATTATACTCCCCGATTCCCGTGCCGGTTTGACCGGCGTTCAGCGTAAACCACAACGTATTGTTGGGCCCCGTGGCCAGACCGAACGAGTTCGATTGCGAGTACGCTCCTGGAACGTTGTAGCAACTGACGTTGTAGAAGCCTTGGAAGAGTGCACCTTGGCAGAGTTGGGTTTGCGGATATCCGCTGATGATCCACCACGGATTATTATCGGGCCCGTTCGCAATAGCGAACACCCCATCGGGCGTGTTTTGCTGCACGGGCAAAAGCACACCGGTTTGCGGATTGAAGTTGTACACGCGAGCGGCTCCATCATCACCGACGTAGTACGACACTCCGTCCGACGAAGGCGCCATTACATCGCCGGTACCTTGCACGTTCCAGCTCTTCGTTTGCAAGACCGGATAGATTACGCTCACCGGTATGTTTGCACTGAGGGCACCGGCCGTAAGCGTGATCGTCGTTTGTCCCGTGTAGCTTCCGAGCGGCGGTGGCGAGATGCTGATCGTTGCTTGCCCGTTGATGGTCGCGCTGATCGTCGCTGTCGCCACCGTCGTGTCCGCCACTTTGATAGCAAACTGTCCCGTAAAACCGGCTTCCGATACCTGCACTTTCACAGGTGGACTCGCCATCGCAACGGTCGGATTGTTCGGTGCGTAGCTCAGCGTCACGAAGTTCGCGACCGCCGTGCCGTTGGTTTGCGTCGCGGCCGAGATCGTGGCGTCCGTCAGTTGTTTCGTGCTATCGAAGGTCAACTGTACCGCTTCACCGGGATACGTCACTTCCGGTTGCGTGAGCGTCAAGGCGTGATTGGGGTCGTTTTGAATCGACAGTGCAACGGGCGACGAGAACGGCGTGTTTCCGACGATCGTTGCGCCCGAGGCGTCGAGCGCGGTGACGCTGATCTGATAGGTTTGTACGGTTCCGTCGGTCGGCGCTACGAGCCGTGTTGGTGAGACGACGACGCTGCTGACAATGCCACCGAGCGAGAGTGGAAGCACGTTTTCCGCGCTCCCGTTCACCGGCGTGCTCAGCGTCGTCGTAGCCAGTGCGCTGCCGGTAGCATTCGGCGAAGCATACGTCGAGATGCGAAATGCGACGTTGAGTCCGATCGGCGCGTTCGCGGTGATCGTGCATTTGAGGCCGGTCGTTTTCGTACCGGAACACCCCGGTGCGCCCGCAGCGATAGTCGCCGTCGTATCCGGAACCGTGACGCTGTGCCCGTTGACGCTTAGTACCGAGACGCGAACCGAGCCGGTATTCGACGACACGTATTGCACTTTACGCGCGGTACTCGAAGCCGGAGGCGGCGTAGGAACCGCGATGGTGAACGTCACGCTAGCCATCGACGTAGACGGTGCGCCCGATGAGACCGGCGTCGGCCCTGCCGGGGGAACGACGTTGTTCGATCCTCCGCCGCCGCATGCAGCAAGCGCGAAGGCCCCAAACAACGCGGCAGCGATTGCCTTCGTACGTGCAATCATCATCATTGGTTCTCCGCGGTGAGGATAGCATTGATCAAATGCGCGGCAAACGGAACGCCGAGCCCGGTGACGAGGTCGTAACCCACTCCCGAGTTATAACCCGGATCGAGCGGATTGCCCGGAAAATACGGCGGCGGACCTGTCTCTATTGAGTTGTTTCCGAAGAGAACGTCATAGAACGTGCTCGAATACTGCGGCTGCAGTTTCCCATTCGCATAGTATTGCGAGTAGAACAATGGGTTCGGATTGCCCAAGCGATACGGGTGTAAGCCGCTGCCTTTAGCGCTGCATGTCGCTGATTGGCGACACGCTTGCAATACAAGCGCCCACATCGCCGCAGCTTCCGGCGCCGCAACACTCGTGCCGCCGAAACCGCCTATACCCTGCGGCCCGAGCGGCGGCGCGTCGACCAAAACGGCCACGCCGGTTTGCGGATCGCCTTCGAGCGAAACGTCCGGTAGATTACGCGTTCTTCCTAACGCACCCGGAATGCCGTTTTGATACGGAAGAATCGAGAAATACGCCGATACGCCGCCACCCGTGCCGCGTGAACCGAAACTGGTCTGCACGCCCCAGCCCGTGATTTGATTGGTGAGATTTCCAAACTGATCCATCGGCGTGGTTACGCCGCCGACGCCGACGACACTCGGATCGCTCGCGGGATAACTCACGCACGGATTGTCGTAATAGGGCTCGACGCCGCCACCGAGCTTGCACGTCTCGGCGCCCGTGTCGCCCGTTGAGATAAAGACTGCGATTCCTTCAGCAGCAAGCGCGGCAAACTCGGCGGGACCGAAGCCGTTTGTCGGATTGTTCGGATCGAAGTAATAGTACGCAGCACCCAGCTCGCCGACGGACGGATCCGCGATTTCGGGACCTCCGTAGCTCAGTGAAAGCACGTCGGCCTTGTCGTCGGCAATCGCTTGTTGAATCTCGTCGTCGCTGAGCGCCAGTCCGAGCGCCGGCGCAGCGGTGCCGCCACCGGGACACGATGTACCCGCCGGCAAACTCGGACCTTCTTCGTAACACTCGCCCGCATTATACGCGAGATAGAACAGCACGTTGCTTCCTGGCGCGAGCGTTGCGGCTTGTTCCGTATCGATCTGCGCCTCGACGTCTTCGGGATTACACGACGGCAACGGTCCGTTACATGGCGACGTTGCGGGGGGCGGCGTCGTCAATCCGGTGCTGTATGGAAACGTATACGGCGGCGTCGCGCTCGGATTCGGCGTCGGCGAATTCTGTGCAAGACCCGCAGCAACTCCCGAATCGGTCGCGTTGATTTGTATCACCGGAGCGGCTCGAATGTGGAACATCGACGCATATGCGGGAACGTCGCTCGGAGACATCGGACCCGTTCCGATGATGCCGACGTTGATGCCGGTGCCGGTGTATCCGGCATTGTACGCGCCGCTATAGTCGAAGACCGCGCGAATCTGCGATGGCGTGTAGCCGCTGACGACGCTATTGCTCGCGCGCGCCTGGACGAACGCACGGCTTGCCTTCGGCAACGAAACCAGATTGCTCACCATGGATACGGGCAATGGAGTTCCAAACGCCGGCGCTTTCATTGGAGCGATGAAGGTCGTGCCCTTCGTCGACCGATAGAGGCCGAACGTCGTGTGAAACGCGCTCTCGAGTTGCGGCTGCGAGCCGGCGACGAAGAGCGCGAGCCGCTGCGGCCAGCCGCCGACGTGCAATCCGTATCCGGAAAAATAGTGCGCGACTGCGGTGTAGTTTTGCGCGTTCGCACCGAAGCGTTGGCCGATCTCCGTTGGGGTCAAGAACCGGCGGTACTGCGGCGAGTGCGGATCGGAGGCCGACTGCGCGTAGCTGACGAGTCCCGACGGATTCTGCAACTGCACTGCGACAGTGACGCCCATTGCGGAGAAATGTGCCGGCCCGACATACGCTGCGCTTTTGAGCGCGTTGCTGCCCCAGGCGAACGTCGAGGATGACGACGTCGTCACGGGAGCCCCGACAAGTGGCACCGCATTGGGTACGGGCGACGAGCCGCCGCCGCCGCATCCCGCGATCGTGACCGTAACGGTCGAAAGCATGGCGAGCGCGTTGAAAGAGAGTCGCGTGCGTCTCATCGCACACCTCCATGATGCTTGGTGATAAAGGCCTTGAACGCTTTGACAAATGCGACTTTCCGTTGCGTGCGCAGTTGCGCGACTCGCGCTTGAAATTGCATGCGTGCTGCCGCGATTGCCGCGGTTGACAGCGGCGTGATGGTTGCTGCGGTCGCGGTTCTGCGCTTGCTCGACGGCGAAGCGCCGTTCGACAGGCCGAGCGTTTCACTGGTCGTGTTGGTTTGATACGGTGTTGGAACGTACGTCGGACTCGATGACGGCGCGATGATGAAGAGCTGGTCGCCGTTGAAGTCGTAGTAAGAATTCTGTGTGTCGTTCATCTGCACGCAGACCGCACCGGCAGTGCGCACTCGATACTCGTCGATCGTTTGCGCGTCCGTATATCCAAGAATTGTGTCGGTGCGCGTAATCGTGCGACGCGTATCCATTGCCGCAGTCGCAACGGACGACGGTACGTTGCAGGCTGCCGGAAGCGGCTGCGATCCAAGGTCCGCGTCGGCTTCGTGATAGAGCGTGACCGGGACCGTGTACCATGCGCCGACCGTGGTGCTCTGCAACGGCTGCGCGGTCGGACCGGGATTGGGCGACCCGTAGACGGCGTACGGAAGCAGGTACGTACCGAGTGACTGCGGTTGCGGCGGCGCGAAGATGATCACTCCGATTCCAAACACGTTGCTGATCGAGCCGCTGCCGTCGGCATTCTCGGTGATGATGCTCTGGCCCGCGTTGTAGCCGGGCGGATACGTCGTCGTTTCCGTGTACGAACCGTCTTGCGCGTAGACGGTCTTGCTAAAAATCGCGGAGCCGTTCGCGTCGTTCGCGTCGTTCTCGTAGACCGTCATCGCCGGAGTGTTGGTCCATGATGTGCCGACTTTTTCGGGCAGTTCGCCGAGAATCTGCGGCGTCGAATACAGATACGTGAGCGTATTTTGGTTTTCGTCGGCCCACGTCGAACCGTATTCGAGGAGCGACGTCGTCCCATCCGGGGCGGGAGACGAGAGTGCGTAGTACGTATCCGTTTGCGACGTCGAAGTCTTCAACGCAGTCGAATCCGATTCGGCGACCGAAACGTCATAGAGCCGGTTGACGCCGTTGAATGTTTGACCGTCTTTGAGCACCCCGTTTTGCTGGACGGTCGTCAGAGTCGTTGCCGTCGGCATCGGGGCGGGCAGCAACCGCAGTTGCGTTGCCGTCATCGTTCCGTTATACGAGAAGCTCTGGCCCGCACCGAGCGGAATATCCGGACCGGGAGTCGGTGGAGTCGACGGCGTTACGGTCGTCGCAGGTAGAGCCGGAGGCGGACCGCTCGTCCCCGAGCCGCCGCCACATGCGGATAGTGCAATGGCACACCCGCCAAAGAAAAGCGCGAGAGAACCACGTCGTAGCACGCGGGCCTTACCTCTTTATGGAGTGGGTGAGTATGCCCGCTAGTATAAGAGCGCCTTAAGACGGCGCCATCCGTACAGTACCTATGCCTACGGAGGCCGCCGGGATGTCAAAGGTCCTGCGGCAGCTGCCACCGCGAACGGATGCCGAACTTGCCGTACACAACTTGCAGATGGTGCTCCACGGTGCGTTCGCTGATTCCCAATCGCGTGCCAATTCGAGCGTTACTAAGCCCGTCGAGCGCCAACAATCCGACCTCGCGTTCGCGGGAGGTAAGCGTCACCGCATGCCTTCCCGAGCGGCGTGACGGGTGCAGTGCAGCGCGCAGCTTCTGTGCATCACGCGCGTCGCCGATGCGATCGTAGAGCTGCAACGCCTCGGCGTGTTCACCCGCGACCTCGTGCGCCTGCGCTTCGTAGTACGGCCATCCGATTGCCGCGAATCGCGCTGCTGCTCGACGGCCGTGCGACGCGGCCGTCCTGTTCCGGCCGCGCCGCCGGGCGGTGAATGCGTCGAAGAGTTCGACAAACGCCTCGATGACGCGAGGCTCACCAACGACCAACGGCGGTTTCAACATCCGGCGCGCGCGTGCGATGTCCGTCAATAGGCCGAACTGCGCAACGAGGACCGCGAACGGATAATGCCACGTCGGGCCGTCCGTCACGAGCAAGGCGTCGTGCAATAGTGCGCTCGCGGCTTCTTCTTCACCGGCGTGCCAGCGGTACAGTGCGAAAGGCCCGACCAAGGCGAGAATTCGCTGCGGATCGCCACTCTCAAAAGCACGCGCCAGCGTGTCGCTATCGAGCGCGCGTTCCGACAACGCGGAATCGCCGAAGATTGAACCGAGTTCGAGCATCGCGGCGACACTATAAAGTGCGTTGAGGTCCGCCAGATCGGAATCGATGCTCCCCAACTCGTTCAGAATCCCATGCGCTTCGCCATTTCTCCCGACGCGCATCAGCGCACGTGCATACGACCCAAGCGCGAAGTGCAGCCGTGACTCCGACGCTCCCCTGCGCGCGACCTCGCATGCGCGCGAGAGCATCTCCAGAGCTAGATCGTTGTGTGCATGCAGCAACGCCATGTTCCCCAAGTTGCACAGCAGTTGCGTGTAGAGCAAAGCGTCGCGCGAACGTTGCATGTGATCGACACCGAGCCGAAAGTCCGGCACCGCGGCATCGAACCCGTCCTGCGCCTGGATGACGAGCGCTCGCTGTTGGTGGAACATTCCGAGCGTCGCCGCATCGTTGAAGTGGTGCTCCCGTTCGATGCGTTCGAGCAACGCGCGCGTCTCGTCGAGGCGTCCCTCGGTCCAACGTAGCGCCGCGAGTTCCAGGAGTGCGCGCGCTTTCATGAACGTATCGCTCGGAAGATCCAACGCGAGGACGTCGTTCGCCATTGCTTCGATTTCGCTGAAGTTGCCGGCGTCCCACAACAGCATGCACTTTTGCAACAGCGCGTGCGCCCACGTCTCGCGATCGTCGTCGATTCCGCGGGCGAGATATTCGTCAAACGCCTCGACAGCCTCGCGCTCCATGCCGGCCCGTCCGAGCGCGGTCGCGCGTTTAAAAAGCAGCGATCGCAGGGTTTTCTCACTGCGGCAATCTCGCTGCGCGCGCCGATACGCCGCAGCCGCTACGACGAATTCATCAGATTCGGCAGCCGCATCTCCGGCGCGCTCATCCCACCGCGAAGCGCGTTCAAACTCAGCCGCGCCGCGCCACTGCTCCGCAACCGCCGCATATGCAGTCGCATCGGTCGCGCGGCGCTGCAAGTACAACGCGGCCCGTCGATGGTAACCAATAACGAACGCGGCCGTCGTCTCTGCTTGAAGCGCCATCCGATAGAGCGGGTGCGCGAATGCGAAGCGCTCGGCTTCGGCCTCGCAGACGAGACCGGCCATTGCGGCAGCCTGCACCTCATCGCGCACCACCGCGACGCGTTCCTGCGCGACATGGGCGAGCGCACGAATTTCGAAGCGCGCGCCGAGCGCGGCGGCAATGAGCAGCAAGTGCCGGGCGCGAGGATCGAGCGCCGATACCATGTGCCGAACGCGTGCGCGCAATGTTCGCGGCACCGGTACGTCGCCCGCCCCGTCATTCTCGGCCGCGGCGCGAATCAAATCTTGCGCGAGCGACGGATTCCCGTGCGCAAATTCGACGACGCGCGAAACCAGCGAGCGCGAGAGCGCCAGTGGAGCGGTTTGAAACCGGCGGATCATGCGTCGGATGGCTTCGGCCGGCAAGGGTGCCAAGCGCAGTTCGTATGCGTCGCGACGCCTCAGTCTATCGAATGCTTCGTGCACTTCGGCGGAAGCATCATTCGCGACGGCCGTAAGCAACAGCATCGTCCGCTCGGAACCGGCAAGTTGCTCGATTGCATCGATCGCGTCGCTCCCGGCATAATGGGCGTCTTCGACCGCAATGGCCAGTGCACCGGCGCTTCTCGCCGTTCGCATCGCTGCGCGCACATACGCAAGCGCTCTTCCTACATCAAAGGAGTCCGGTGGCTCGCGATTGAGCAGCGCCGCGAACCCTTCGCA
Organism: Vulcanimicrobiia bacterium; assembly: GCA_963765935.1. Classification (GTDB taxonomy): domain Bacteria; phylum Vulcanimicrobiota; class Vulcanimicrobiia; order Vulcanimicrobiales; family Vulcanimicrobiaceae; genus JAMXLG01. The sequence continues at coordinate 26,576 of CAVXXX010000001.1, forward strand.
GAGCTCATGAAGCACGACGCCTACTTCGCATACCGTGGTCGAGCAGCGAACGCGGATGACGCGTAATTCGCCTTCGTGACGCCTGAAGAACTCGTCGAGCAAGCGCGTCTTCCCGATGCCCGCTTCTCCGGTCACCATCACGGTGCACGAGCCGCCCTCGATGGCTTCGTGAGCACGGGCGCGCAGAAACATCAGCTCTTCCGCACGTCCGACGAACGCATCCGATCGAGGCGACGCAGAGATCATGCGCGCAGTTTCGAGGCGTGGGCAATTATCGCCCGCAATCCAGCGACAAAGCAAGCTTTAAGGTGCATAGGGAATGATGGCAGTATGAGATTTTCCGTCTTCATTACCGCCGCAGCATTGGCGGCTGCAATGGCGGCCCAAGCCATAGCTCAGGAACCGCCGCTCGGGCCACCTGGAACACCGAATCCGCAGATGCGCCAGCAAATGGAATCGATGCACAAGCAGATGGAGCAGATCCACACGCAGGAGCGCTCGCAAGTGCTCGGCGCATTGACGCCGGCGCACAAGCAACTGCTCGCGACGATCGCCGGCCAATTGGCAACGTCGACGACGCCCGACTATCGCGGCGCAGCGCAGCAGCTCGATGCGGCGCTCACATCATCCGAGAAACAAACAATCCTCACCGCCTCGCAGTCGGCTCGCGAAAAGATGCGCGCGCAAATGGAAACGATGCGCAAGCAAATGCAGCAGATGGGCGGCGCACCCGGGGGTCGTGGTGGGCCGCCGATGATGATGCAAGCGGGTGGTGGGCCGGAAGGTGCGCAACGTATACCTACCGCCGGCTCTATTTTGCTGCGAGTTGCAATGAGCGGCGGCATGGAAATGCATGTGCAAGCCTCGATGCGAGCGCAGCATCCGTGATACACTCGCCGCATGAGTCTATCGGTCGATCGTTCAGCGGCGGCCGCCTCCGACAATGTCTGGGAGATGGCCCAACGCCAGCTTGATGAAGTCGCTCGGCTCATTGGCCTTAGCGACGCAATTCACCAATATCTCCGGGTTCCCAAACGCGTATTAGAAGTCTCCGTTCCCGTTAAGATGGACAACGGAGACTTTCGCATGTACGCCGGTTACCGCGTGCAGCACAATATGTCTCGCGGACCAAGTAAAGGCGGCATTCGTTTTCATCCCGATGTGTCGCTCGATGAAGTCAAAGCGCTTGCGATGTGGATGACGTGGAAGTGCGCGCTCGTCAACATCCCGTTCGGCGGGGCAAAGGGCGGCGTGATATGCGATCCCAAATCGATGTCGCTGCAAGAGCTCGAGAACCTGACGCGCCGGTTCACGAGCGAGATTTCGATCATCATCGGCCCCGAAAAAGACATCCCCGCCCCCGATGTCTATACGACGCCGCAAATAATGGCGTGGATCATGGACACGTTCTCCATGCAGCACGGCTATTCGATCCCGGGCGTCGTGACGGGCAAGCCGGTTGCAATCGGCGGCTCTCTCGGGCGCGATAAAGCCACGGCGCGCGGCTGCATGTACGTCGTCGACGAAGCGATTAAGACGCTCGACGGCAAAATCGAAGGTACTCGCGTTGCGATTCAGGGCTTCGGCAACGCCGGGTTGCACGCCGCAGAGTTGATGAGCAAACGCGGATACGTCATCGTCGCCGTCTCCGATTCGCGCGGCGGCGTCGCAAATGCAAAGGGTCTCGACGTTGCGGGACTGATCGCGCACAAACAAGAGACGGGTTCGGTCGCCGGATTCTCCGGCGCGGATCGCATTACGAACGCCGAGGTGCTCGAATTCGACTGCGATGTGCTCGTTCCGGCGGCACTCGAGAAAGTCATCACGCGTGATAATGCGCGACGCATTCGCGCCAAGATCGTCGCTGAAGCGGCAAACGGACCGACGCTCCCCGAAGCCGACGAAGTGCTCTTCGATCGAGGCATCATGGTGCTTCCCGATATTCTTGCCAATGCCGGCGGCGTCACCGTTTCGTACTTCGAGTGGGTTCAAGACTTGCAAGAGAACTTCTGGGAAGAAGAGCAGATCAACGACACGCTCAAACGCAAGATGACGCGCGCCTTCAACGAGGCCCACGACCAGTCTCAGCGTCACGGCATCAACATGCGCAAAGGCGCGTATGCGGTAGCCGTAGATCGCGTGGCGGAAGCGACGAAGCTTCGCGGACTCTATCCATAGACCGTCTCGAAGCACTCGGATACCGGCAGGAATTATCGAGAGTTCTTTCACTCTTCGATAATTTCTCCGTTGCTTTTAGCTACCTCAGCCCGATGGTTGGGATCTATTCGCTCTACACGTTAGGCTTGAGCACGGGCGGACCGCGCTATATCTGGACGATTCCAATCGTCGTTGCCTGCATGACACTCGTCGCGCTCGTGTTCGGCGAACTCTCCAGCGAGTATCCGCTCTCGGGCGCGTTATATCAATACGGGAAATATACAGTCGGCAGGCGGTACGGCTGGTTCGTCGGGTGGATCTACGGATTCGCGCTGCTTGCAACGGTTGCATCGGTTGATTCCGGAATCGTTGGCTACGTGTGCGCGCTTGCGAACACGAGCTTGGGCACCCATTGGGATCCGTCGAATAATCTCGTGATCTTCGTAGTCAGCGGTTCGGTCATCGTTCTTTCGGCGATTCTCAATTCCGTGGGCGCAAAGATCATGAGCCGCGTGTCGCGCGCCGGCGTCTATGTCGAAACGATCGGTACATTCGGCGTCTTTCTTGCGCTTGCAATTGCCGGATTTCATCACGGCTTCACGTTCACGTTCGCCGTGGGGAATATCCACAAGAATTGGTGGCTGTCTGCGGCGCCTATCGCGATTCTTGCAAACGTTTATATTTTTTACGGTTTCGAGTCCGCCGGCGACATTTCGGAAGAAACCATCGATGCGCAGCGCCAAGTTCCGCGAGCCATGCGAAGCGCGCTTCTCTACGGCGGGATCGCTTCGTTCGTTCTCGTGCTTGGGCTCATCCTCGCAACACCAATAGCCGGTACTGGCAGCGTCGTTAACGGCGGAATCAACGTGATCCTCGGGTCGCTACCGCCGTGGCTCCAAGCCTTCTTCTTGATCATGGTGATCGTTGCGTTTTTCAGCTGCGGCACCGCGGTTCAAGGCGCCGGCGCGCGGGTCGCGTACGCTCTTGCACGCGACGGCGCGTTACCTTTCAGCAATCGAGTGCGCACGATTTCTCCGCGCCATCGCACGCCGGTCAACGCGATTCTTATCGGCACGATCGTTCCGCTTCTTTTTCTCCTCCTTGTGCTCGTCAATCCGAGCAAGCCGGTCCATGTGTTGTGGTTCGATTATCCGGCGAACGTCAACGCGCTCTATGCGCTCGTGTCGTTTGCGACTTCAGGCATTTATCTCGCGTTTTTCCTAACCGTCTTCGGTGCATTGATCGCGCGCATGCGTGGATGGAAACCGTCAGGCGTGTTCACCCTTGGACGTTGGGGAATGCCGGTGACCCTCGCGGGCGGACTCTACCTCGTGCTTATGCTGTTAAATATCGTGTGGCCCGGGCCATTAACGGGCGAGCGCGCGGTTTTTAACTACGGCTGGGTGACGTTGCTCGTGATGGCGTTTATCGTCGCAATCGGCGTCCTACTCAATTCTTGGTATATGCGCCGCTAGCAACGGTGTGGTGCACTTACATCACGACGGGCCCAACAAGGCTAGGAAAGCCGATCGGACTCACGGCGTTCCAGGCACCGTCGCGGGGACGGGCCGCGTAGTGGAGGTTGAAGCGCGGCCCGTCCGCCGGGTCCGCCGGTCAGGAGGCCTTCGGAGCCACCGACGTCAGCGTCAGCGTTTGCTCGTTCACGCCGTACGTTCCGGCAGCGACGAGATTGTTCGGCTTGGCACAGATGACACTGTTGTCCGGACCAAAAACGACGACGAGATTCGGCGGTCCGCACGGCGTCTGCGTTAAATGATAACTCTGCAGCAGCTTCGATCCGGGCGTCGACGGTTGTACTTCGTACGACGTTATCGTTTGATTTGATGCGGTCGTAAATGAACCGAACGCGATGGCGCTAGCTGCACCCCACGCGAACGGTCCCCAGAAGCCGCCGCCCCAGTAGTAGCCTACAGGAGCCCAGGCGTAGCCTGCATTCCATCCCCACACGGGATAGCCGTAATACACCGGATTGTTCACGACGGCACCGTGCGAGATGTAGCCGTTGTTGCGGTATGTCGCACTAGCGAACGACTGCCCGTACACATTCGAGCCGCTCGTATATGTTGACCCGGTGTGCGTGTATCTGTTGCCGTTCGAGCTCGTGTTATACGAGCCGTTTCCGTTGCTTCCGCTCGCACTACGGTTGTAGTTTCCCGTTTGAGAGTTGTAACTTCCGTTGGAGTTATGCGACCCGTACGCCGTGTTCGATGTGCCGCTATGGCTGTACGTGCTATTGCTGACTCCGCCTGTGCCGGTGTGGCTATAATCGCCGTTGCTCGACGTCGTTGTTCTGTTGTAGTCACCCTGCGATCCGGAAACCGCTGTCGACCGGTTCGTGCCTGCGGGCCCCGTACTCGAATGGTTGTACGTTCCAGGATTAGTGCGGGGTGCGGGCGCTTCACTATGCATGTCGAAACCGCCGCGACTGCCGGAAAACCCACCTCCGCCTCGAAAACCTCCGCCTCCGCCGGCGAATCCGCGCGCGTCAACAGTCAACGGCATGAGGCTCGCAATCAGCGCGCCTGCGATTAGTATCTTTACGTTCATTTCATCAACACGTCCACGATGCCGCTCACTGAAACAGAGCTCCCACGTTTTGTCTTAAACGACAGCGTCATCCCATGCGGCCCGAGTTGCGTGCTGGAGTTCGGCAACTGCTGTTTCGTATTGGTTGGGTTGAGCCAAGCGCTGCCATCGACGATCGTGACGGGCAGCGTCTCTCCATGCTGTTTGAGCACGGCATCGTACGGATAGCATCGCACGAGTTTATCGACCGCCGTACATGCTGCTCGAGAGATCACGAACTGTCCAACACCGTCCGCCGATGTCAGCATCATCTGGTTGTGCTCGATCGCGATTCGTACGTTCTTGTACGTCTTTACGTTACCGTCGGATAGCTGAATGCGTGCGGTTCCCGCGGCGAAAACAATGGCCGGCGCGGCCGCAATGCACGCAAATAACGCAATCCCTACGGCCTTCATCAGAGTCCGAGGCATAGTACCACAATACTCCTACAGACGCGCCACTACGTATCCGCATAGCGCACGCGGAGAGCGTTACTCGACCAGGGCGTGCAGTTTCAGGATGGCATGAATCAGATCAGGACCGGCTCTCGGTCGACTTTGACTCGAAAGAGTTCGAATGGCGTTTCCTGCAGCTGACGTCCGCCGTTGAACTTGGCTTGGCGATTCAATTGATTTGCCGTTACGTAGAGGTAGCCATCATGAATCACGATGGTATCCGGCCACAGAAGCGACGGATCGTGGACGACTGTTTCAAACGTTCCGTCGGAATGACGGCACAAAATCGCGTTGTGCTCGTAATTCGTGGTATAGACATTTCCGTCGGCATCCTCGCCGAGCCCATCGGATACGCCCTTCTCACCAAGGTCCTCGACGGCCGCCGCAAGCTCGTCGTCCGTTGCCATAGGATCGCTCAGGACCGTCGCCTTCACGCTGTACAGACGCCGGCCCGCGTTCGGGCAGTAGTAGATCGTTTCTCCGTCAGGTGAGATAGCGATTCCGTCTACACCCGTACGATTTGGTTGCGGTTTCTGTCCTTGCTTGTGATCTCGGAATGGACGTCCTTCCACGACACCCATGTAACGATCCGTGGCCTTAACCGATGGATGATTTGCAAGCCGGCGCCGGGCGTTGCCGGTCGCGAGATCGACGACGATCAACCCGTTGCTGCTCTTCTCCCCCGAATCCGTGATATACGCGGTGCCTTCGTCGCCTCGCGAGAGATCGATCCGTAAATCGTTGAGGAACGTGTTCGCGTCGACGACCGATGGATCAAAGACGATCTCCTTAACGACGGTGTCCGTTTCCAAATCGAAACAGGCCAGTTTCGCTTGCCGGGGCTTTATTGGACCAAAATCGATGCTGGCGTTATCGAGCACCCAGAGACGGTCGCGCTTATCGATCACGATGCCTTGGGTCGAAATAAAACGATCGGCATGGTATGGCACCTCGCGGCCATCCACTAGCTCGCCGAGCGTAAACTCGACCGGAATTTCCCAACGGGGATACGTAACGAACGTTCGTCCGCTCCGCGAAATCGCGACACCGACCGGCATCTGACGTGTAAACGCGTGAACGAGTTCCAACTGGCCGACTGGCCGATCGACGGGAAGCTGCATCGTCATAGCAGTGTCGTCGTGCCCGTCGTCCGAAAAAGTAAAACGAGCCGCGGCGGGTACAGACACGGGCATGACCACGCAAAATACCAATTTTGGTCGCAACTTCGAAGGCGGAGTCTACTACGACCGCGATACCGCGGCGAACACCGTCGATCGCCTCAACGAAATGGGATACGATCGCAACGATATCAGTGTCATGGCACGAGATCCGGAACGCGCTCGCGCGTTCGCTGAAGCAACCGGAACGAAAGCTCCGGAGGGCGCCGTTACCGGCGGTGTCATCGGCGGCGCACTCGGCGCAATCATCGCCGGATTGACGGCAACCGGAAGCATCGCCGCCATCGCCGGCACCGGCGGCGCAGCAGCACCGCTTGTTGCGGGACCACTGGCCGCCGCGCTTGCCGGTCTTGGAGGCGGCGGACTGGCCGGCGGAATTATCGGCGCGCTAGTAGGCGCCGGCATTCCTGAAGATCGTGCAAAAGAGTATGAAGAGGGGCTCAATCGCGGCGGCATGCTGGTCGGCGTCAACCCTCGGGAAGAACATCGCCAACAAGTGCGTGACATTTTAACTTCGTCGCGCTCGCCGTCGACGGAGCGCGGAGATATCGACTCCTCGGCAACTCGCACGGCAAGCGAATATCGCGGCGCCGATACCTCCGTAAATCGAAATGTTTAGCAATTACGATGCCTTGGAACAATATTTACGTCGAGTAAAAGTCAAGGTTAGTCCAATGGCGTAGCAAGACAGCGGAGCCGGTGTTTACCGGCTCCGTTTCTTTGCAAGTCCCGTTTTTGGTACGCGTTTTTCGCGCGTAGAACGCGTATTGCGCGTCTCTCCTCCGGGACCGAGGAGTGTTATCACCTTGGCGCGATCGCTCCGAGAGCAACACGCCGTACACTTCATCGGGCGAATTGGCTTGAATCACTGATTTGGCGGATGACTTCGATGTTTCAGCTCGCTCCGCAGCTCGTCTTTTGTTGGAGGAACGAACCGACTTACGGCCGGCGCTTCTCGCAGGCCCCGAACGTTCTCCGGCGACGCGGTGTTTGTTACCGCTAGGCTTCTTCCGTCGCGAAATCGTCGATTGTTTGCGCGCAGCGGTCTTGCGCTTTCCCGCACTGTGCTTGCGAGCCGTGGTTGAACGTTTGCGTGTGGCTGGCATACGTGCTCCTTGTTGGGGTTCCGAAGCTCTACTCGTACCCGTGAGGGGTAAGGACTTAGCATGAAGAGCTATGCATGGGTCGCGCTTACGGCGTTGATCGTCGCGATGAGTGCGTGCACGAACAACAGAACCTCGCAAGACGGCGCTAATGATTGGCCGAGTTTCAATCGCGACCTCACCAGCACACGGTATTCTCCGCTGAGTGAAATCACGACAGCCAACGCATCGCATCTCAAACAGCGATGTAGCACGCCGCTCAATGAAGCGGGCGCGCTTCAAGCGAGCCCGCTTGCTATCAGCGGCAAGCTCTACGTCACGACGGCGCACCAGACGTACGCGATTGACGGCGCGACTTGCAAGATTCTGTGGACGAACACCTACACATCGAAAGGCCCCGAGCCGTTTCCGGTCGATCGCGGTCTCGCCTGGGATGGTGGAACGCGACTGATTCGCGGCCAGCCCGACGCACATCTCATTGCGATCGACATGAATACCGGAAAGACGCTGTGGGACGTTGCGCCCGCGAGTAGTGCCAAGGGCGAGTTCCTTAGTTCTGCGCCGATTATTTACGATGGCACAGTGTTTATCGGAACCGCGGGATCTGACTGGGGCGTCAAAGGCCGCATGATGGCGTTCGACGTTACGAACGGTCAAAAGAAGTGGACGTTTACGACGATCGCAAGCGGCAACGATCCCAATACCAAATCATGGGGTAGCATTGGCGAAACGGACACCGGTGGCGGCGGTATGTGGACATCGTACACGCTCGATCCACAATCGAACGAACTCTTCGTTTCCGTCGGCAATCCCGCACCGGACTTCGCATCGAATTATCGCCCGGGTGCGAATCTCTATACCGACTCCGAGGTGGTCCTCGATCCGAGTTCCGGTCAATTGAAGTGGTACGTGCAAGCGCTTCCGCACGACGTGCACGACTGGGATCTTGCAACCGCAGCAGATCTCGGCGCGCAAAATCTTGCCGCGGTTGCAAGTAAGGATGGTAATCTCTACGGCATCGACCGGACAACGCACAAAATTCTCTGGCATACGCCCGAAGTGCGCATGCTGAACACAACGCATCCCCCGACGATCGCCGGCACGCGTATCTGTCCGGGTGTTCTCGGCGGCTCGGAATGGAACGGCGCTGCGTGGGATGCGAAGAACCAGCACTTCATCACGCCCATGGACGATTGGTGCGCGACCGTCAAGCTCGGTGCCACGCGTTATACGCCGGGACAATTCTTCTTCGGCGGCTCGTATGTGGGCGAACCATACAGTGCCGCGCGCGGCACGCTGACGGCAACGGATACGAACGGGAAAATCGTTTGGCAGTACAGGACGAATTCGCCGATGCTGGCCGGCGTAACGCCGACTGCATCAGGCGTAACATTCACCGGCGACATGGCCGGCAACGTGCTCGCGTTCGACAGCGCGACCGGCAACGTGCTCTTCAAGCACAAGACGCAAGGATCGATTGCCGGAGGCGTGATCACCTACGGCATCAATGGGAAACAGTACGTTGCCGCGACGTCGGGTAACATTTCGCGCCTGACGTGGGGAGCGCAAGGCAAACCTTCGATCGTCGTTTATTCGCTCTGATGCTTGCACTCGCCGCATGTCTGGCGATGCACGCATTTACGCCGACCCTCGCGCAGCAGGCCGCGCGCGAGGGCGGCGCGTTGGCAGACCGGCATGAAAGCTACCGTGTTGCGCGATGGCTCATCTTTCAATCGAAAGATCCGCTCCGCGCGGTTCACAATCGCGCCGGTGTCGACGCCGTCGTTCTAGAGACGCCGTACGAACGCGTGCGCTACTACGCCTACCTTCATCGCATTCAAGGCGACAGCATCACCGCGTCGCTCGTACAACAACTCTATGCCGATGCGCGGCGACGTCTCGGCTTTGTCGTTTACGGGCACAGCAAGACGGATGACGACCGGACGTTCCTCTCGCATTTTACGAGCGCGCAGCTTACGGGAACGGACGCGAGCGAAATCTCGCTTGAGCAAGCAATCTTCGGTCCTTCGGATGATTTCTATGACGTCGGAGCGTTTCGCGAGCAGCGATGGGTCGGCTCACTTACCTACCGGTTCACGCTTCCTCGATGTGCAAGTCAGTACACGGTTACATTCGCCGATGCGTACGGCGACCGGTACGCGATCCCGTTCGACTTGAGCCGTTATCAATAAGGATCCCGCGGGTACGGATCAGCCATGGCAGAAGTCTTTGGACATCAAGGGCAGCGCGTACCGGAATCCGGGCAATACGAGTGCGCCGAATGCGGGCACCGCGAACACTTCAACGCCGGCGATACATTTCCGCAAGATCACCATCCCGAGCGCCCGTGGACGCTTTATGTTCGCGACGCCGAACCGACGCGGAAATAACGCCTATTCGGGCGCTTCGCTCACGTGCTGCGCATAGTCGCGCGGATTGAAATACCACTGCGGCAGATTCAGAGGAAACTTCAGCTCATTGAAATCGTAGTCGACGACTTGTCCGTCGCCATCGTATCCGCCGTAGACGACGCCGTGAATGTGCGTAATCACCGGGATCGAGTGGAACATGTCGAAGCTGACGGTAAAGAGCACGGGATAAATCGGCCCGTTCTGAACGAAGAGCTTATCTGTCGCAACGAGTTTACGAAGATCGAGCGTCTTCGCGTCCACCCACAGCTCACGTAAGCGATTGCGGTCGGGCTCCCGACGCGGCTGGAGCTTCAAATGGAGTTCGTCACCTTCGCGATCGACCTCGGTAACGCGATAATCGAACTCGCCGCGCGCACGCACCGTGACGATGACCGGCGGAAGCGATGCTTCCGGCGTTGGGACGAAATCGGGCGTAAGTGAGTGTAAGGGCGCGGGCTCAAACACGTCCGCGGTCGGTGGTCCGGGATCCGTAGCCTGATTGAAGAGGGGACGCTCAAACCGCATTTGACCGACATCGCCGAGCTCCGTCTCCCGCCGTTCGAGTGCGGCGTGATCGTAGGAACGGTACCAAACGTGATCGGTGTAGCTGTTCGCGTAGTCGGGATACCCGTAGTTCGTCTCTTGCTTGCGTACGATCACGTACGCTTCAAAGGGCGGAGGCGGGCGATGCGACCGGAACCGGTTGCGGATCGCGGCAAGTAAATCGTCCGGCGACATGGTGGGTACCGGTGCGGCAGCGACCGCCTTGACCGGCTGCGCACCGGCGTGGGCAAAAGCAACGAAAAACGACACGCTCCCCAAGAGCGCGACAAGCCACGGCATCACTCTCCGACGCGAGTTCATCCTATAAGACATACTTCGTCCTACCTAACGATTCCTGAGGGCGCTGCGTTACAATCATCCGGCGAAGACCCTGCGGCGTTACGGAAATACGATGAAACGTGCAATTAGCGTACTCACCATGGTGCTTGCCCTGCTGGCGGCGGTAGCCTCAGCCCCCGCGTCCGCGGCGACCGAACACGTCGTTCTCGCCGGCGGCTGCTTTTGGGGCATGCAAGCCGTGTTCGAATCCCTCAAAGGCGTTCAGCGCGCCGTCGCAGGCTTCTCCGGCGGGTCGGCAATGACAGCGCATTACCTGGTCGTCAGCACCGGCACGACGGGGCATGCGGAGTCGGTCGACGTGACCTTCGATCCGTCGCAGATTTCGTTCGACAAGCTGCTCGACGTGTATTTTCTCGTCGCGCACGATCCCACCGAATTGAACTACCAAGGCCCCGACGAGGGAACGCAATATCGTTCGGAGATCTTCTACACCTCGGATGCGCAACGCACGGAAGTTCAAACGTATATCGCTTCCCTGGAACGTCGCCATGTGTTCCATGCGCCGATCGTAACGACGCTCGAACCGCTGCGCGGATTCTACGCTGCCGAGAATTACCACCAAGATTATTTGGTCCACAATCCCGATAGTCCGTACATCGTGTACAACGACATGCCGAAGCTGCGCGCGCTCAAAGAGAAGTATCCGTCGCTCGTCAAAAGCGATGCCGCGCCAATGAAGGTGTTAGCGCGGCGCTAAGCGGATCGCGCCATCGAGCCGGATGACTTCGCCGTTGAGCATTTGGTTTTCGATGATGTGGCGCGCGAGTGCCGCGTATTCAGCAGGACGTCCGAGTCGCGCGGGATACGGCGTTTGCTTTCCAAGCGACTCGCGCGCGGCCTCCGGCAGTCCCGCCAGCATCGGCGTATCGAAAATTCCCGGCGCAATGGAACACACGCGGATCTGGCTTTGCGCAAACTCCCGTGCCAGCGGCAGCGTCATACCGACGACGCCGCCTTTAGACGCTGCGTAGGCGACTTGCCCGATTTGGCCGTCGAACGCGGCAACCGAAGCGGTACACACGATGACGCCGCGATCTTCGTGGGGTTGCGCCGGCTGCTTCATCATCTGCGCCGCGGCAAGTCGAATGACGTTGAAGGTGCCGATGAGATTTACGCTGATGACCTTCGCGAAGTGGGCGAGAGGCTGCGGACCTTCTTTCCCCACCGCGCGCTCCGCCGTCGCGATGCCGGCACAATTAACTGCACCGTGAACGGCGCCAAACGCCTCGACTGCCGCTGCGATCGCCGACGAAACCTGCACTTCATCGGTAACGTCCGTTTTGCAGAAGCGCACGCCCTCGCCGCGTTCCTTCGCGAGTTCCGCTCCATGCTCGCCGATATCGAGAATGATCACCCGCGCACCCGCATCGTGCAATTCGCTGCACGCAAGCTGCTCCTAACCCAGAGCTTCCGCCCGTGACAAGAAACGACTTCCCCGCGATCTCCATGTAAAAAGTCTCCTCGTTACGAAATGCGCTCGATGATGGTCGCATTTGCCATACCACCGCCTTCGCACATTACCTGCAGCCCGTAGCGGCCGCCGCGCGCCTCTAGCTCGTTGAGCAGAATGGTCATCAAGCGCGCTCCGGTTGCGCCCAGCGGATGACCGAGGGCAATTGCGCCGCCGTTGACGTTGGTCTTCGCAAGGTCCGCGCCCGTTTCGCGTTGCCACGCGAGTACAACGCTCGCAAACGCTTCGTTGATTTCAATCAGGTCCAGGTCACCCAAGCGAAGTTCCGTGCGGCTGAGGATTCTCGATGTCGCTGGGATAGGAGCGGTGAGCATCAACTCGGGATCGTCTCCAAGAACGATCGAATCAATGATTCGCGCTCTCGCGCGCAGTCCGTGCTTTCGGGCAAAATCGGCGGACGTAACGAGCACTGCTGCTGCGCCGTCGCTCACTTGCGAGGCATTGCCCGCGGTGACGACACCGTCGGAGGTAAAGGCAGGCTTGAGCGATGCAAGTTTCTCGAGCGACGTGTCGGTGCGAATCCCCTCGTCGCGCGCGAGTCCGTTCACCGGCAGCATTTGCGTTGTGAACGCACCGCGTTCCGTCGCCGCGGCGGCTCGGCGATGTGATTCCAATGAATAGCGGTCGAGATCATCACGCGAAAGCGACCAACGCAGCGCGACCATCTCGGCACTGTTTCCCTGCGCGGTTTCGAGCAGCGGCACGCGCGACATCGATTCAACACCGCACGCAATCACGCAGTCATATGCGCCGGCGAGGACACCTTGCCCAGCAAACGCAACGGCTTGTTGGCTCGATCCACATTGCCGATCGATTGTGGTGCCCGGCACACCGTATGGGAATCCCGCTGCGAGCAACGCTTTACGCGCAACGTTGAACGATTGCTCGCCGGATTGGCTCACGCAGCCCGCGATCACATCATCCACCATCGCCGCTTCGATACCACTACGGTCGATGACAGCGCGTAAAACCGTTGCGAGTAAATCGACCGGATGAATTGCGCTGAGCGCCCCGTTGCGCCGTCCGGACGGCGTCCGCACCGCGTCGACGATAACGGCTTCAGTCATCGTACCGCCGCTAGCGGAACGTCGTGTTGTTCGGCCAAGGCTTCCCATTCGCGCGCACTGCGACGAACGAGCGCATCACGCAGCGCCTCGCGCGTAAGCTCCTTAATGCCGAGCAGCAATTGCAATCGCTCGACGAAGTGCGGTTCGAGCGCAGCCACCGCGACCCAGCCGTCTTCCGCCGGATAAATTCCGTACGCAGGCAATCCTCCGCCAAGGGAACCGCCGTCACGCGTCAACCCGTACAGGTGCGGCTCCGCGAACGTCCGCGCGCATTCAACGATGCTGACATTCGCGCGGACGCCTTCGCCCGTACGCGCGCGTTTGAGCAACACAGCGAGCGCGACCGAGACGACGCGTTCCGCTGCCGCCATATCACCGACAAGCGCACGCGGCATCGCCGGCGGCGCAACGGTTCCCGCACGTGCTTGATAGGTCAAGTCGTGACCCGCGCGATCGTCATGCGGCGGCGCTTCGCCCGTGAGCGATATCATCGAGAGCGATGGATAACGCGGATGCACGTGTTCCCACTGCAATCCGATACGTTCGAGCGAGCGCGCGCGCATTGCCGTCAACACGATATCGGCGTGGTGCAAATGCGCATCAAGCGCGGCCCGTGCGCCGTGCTCGCGAAAGTCGAGTTGAATGATTTCGATGCCGGTTGAGAGGCGTCCGTACCAGTTGGGCGCCGCTTCTGCCAGCGGGTCGCCACGCGTCGGCTCGATCTTCGTGACGCGGGCACCGAGCGCGCGAAGGCGCGCCGCGGCCACCGGTCCCGGAATGTTCGTCGTCAGTGCGACGACGTGAACGCCATCTAATGCGTCGATGAGAGCATCGGTCATGCGCTCCGTGGTTCGACGCGCGCGACGCGCGCCATGTAAAGCGCCACGGGCAACGCATAGAAGACGATGTGCGCGATCAGTCCTTGCGTGAAGGCCGGTCCCCACGGCGATCCGGTCTTGATCGCAACGATGAGCTGCATGACGGCATCAACGACGATACCCCAGACGATTGCGCCGAGAATCCAATTCTTAATCTGACCGAACGACGCGAAAACATACGCGTAGATGATCGCCCAAACGATGGAAACGATGAAATGCACGATGAATCCGAGCACTGCGTAGGACGGCGATGAAAACGCGCCCGCGCCGACGATGGTCGATGCGATGAATTGCCAAATCATCACGGGCGAGCGATGCATCGCGATGGACAGGAAGAGATCGACGAAGATTCCGCCGATCACACCGGCGATTGCGGCCTGCCCTATAAGCGACGATCCTGACGTCGTCCGCACGTTCGTCGTAGCCATGTGCTGTCTCCTTACTATTAGTAGGTCACTAACCACTATAGTGCTTATTTATAGTAAGTCAATAGGGCTGCCCCGCCCATAAAAGCGAACGACCGTTCGTCGTGTCCAAGCGTAAACCACCGCGCAATCAACGCGCGTCGCGCCCCGGGTTACCGGTTCTTCTCCTCCTGATGCTCATCGCCGTCGCCGCGGGCTGGTATCTGCTTCGGCCCGCGACGCATCGCAACCATGAAACAGTGAGCGAAGCGACCGCCGCACCGACGGAAGCGCCCGTTGCAACAGCGACTGCGGAAGAAACCGAAACGCCCGTGCCCACCGCTACCGCGACGGAAACACCGAGTGCACCACCGGCAACGGCATTGGCGTCGGTACCGCCGCGCGTTGGAAATCCGAAGGCGCCAAAGCTCGCGTTGATCATCGACGACTGCGGCCAGTGGCTTTCGACCGAACGCGGCTTCATCGCGTTGCCCGTTCCGCTGACGCTGTCGGTGCTACCGCACGTGCACGGTGCTGCGACGATCGAGCAAGAAGCAAAAGACGCGGGCAAAGGCGTGATGCTTCATTTACCGATGGAAACGCTCTCCGGCATGAATCCGGGTCCGGGGAAAGTGACGACGGAAATGACCGACGCGCAAATCGTCGCGCAAGTCGAGGACGATCTTGCGCAAGTGCCGCTCGCAAGTGGAGTGAACAATCACGAAGGCAGTAAAGCCAGTGCCGATGCGCGCGTGATGAACGACGTTATCGGCGTCATTGCAAAACGCGGGGATATGTTCTTCATCGATTCCAAAACGAACGCGGCATCGGTCGGCGAACAGGTTGCATCGGCAGACGGCGTGCGCACCGCAGCGCGCGATGTGTTTTTGGACAACAAGGAAGACGTCGCGTATTCGGAAGCGCAGTTACGGGATGCCGAGGCGATTGCGAAACGAACGGGCAGCGCGATCGCAATCGGTCATCCGAAAGCAACGACGCTCGAAGCGGTCAAAGCGCTCATTCCGCAATTCGAGGCCGACGGAATTCAGTTCGTCCTCGCGCAGGATCTTACGCGCTAGCGCTCTCGTCCTGGACGCTGATCCAGCGTTCAGCCCAGCGGCCGAGTGCGTCCATCGGTTCTTGCAACTCGGCCCCGGCACAGGTCAGTTCGTAAACGACCTTTACGGGCGAACCGGACTCGACGTGGCGCGAAATGAGGCGTTCGCTCTCGAGTTCGCGCAGCCGCTCGGTCAGTAAACGATCGGAAATACCGGGAATCGAACCCAGCAACTCGTTAAAGCGATGCGGTCCCCCGAGGAGGACGCGAATGATCGCCCCCGTCCAGCGGCGCCCGACGAGCTCGACGGCGCGATGAAAACGCGGGCAGAGCGCACCATCGGTGTCCACGTGGTCATTACTCGTTGCTCGGCTGGTTGCCATGGCTGCGGTACTCCCTGATACCTCCTAATGGATTAGCTTACCAAAAGTATGTAGCTACTTCAAGGTAAGCAAGATTAACCGAGGCATCTCTTTGTAGTTTCGACATGCGCCCGCCTCGGCCATAGTTCCTCGCGTGTTATGCGTGTCTATGAAGGTTGCATTTTACGGGGCGGGCATGCTCGGCTCGGGATTCGTTCGTCATCTACGTGCCCAGAGCTTCGACGTGAACGTTTGGAACCGCACGCCTGATAAAGCGCGCGCACTTGAAGCAACCGGCGCTCGGGCACTCACCGATGCAGCGGAAGCCGCGCGCGGCGCGGACGTCGTGCACCTTTGCGTGCGCGATGGTGATGCGGTTGACGACATTTTGGATGCCGCACTGGCCGGCATCGCAAAAGGCACGCCGATTGTCGATCACACGACCGTCGATCCGCGCAGCGTTGCACCGCGAGCGAAACGTTTGCACGATGCAGGCTATCCGTTCTTGCATGCACCGGTGTTCATGGGTCCGCCCCAGGCCGAAAGCGGAACGGGAACGATGCTCGCGTCGGGTCCGCGCGAGCTCTTCGAGCGTCTCGATTCGCATTTGGCGCGACTCGCCAGCAAACGCAAATACTTGGGCGAACGCGTCGATCGCGCCGCAGTATATAAGCTTCTCGGCAATTCGATGATCCTCGCCGTTGTCGGTGGTTTGAGCGATATGCTTACGATCGCGGAAGCGCAAGGGCTCTCACCGGTTGAAGCCTATGAGCTGTTCACATTCTACGACGTAAGCGGGCAGATCGCCGGACGCGGAAAACGCATGGCGCACGGAGACTTGGAACCGACGTGGACCGTCGATATGGCGCGCAAGGATGCACGCTTGATGCAAGCCGCCGCAAACCGGGCGAAGCTGCCGGTCATCGACGGCGTAGAAGGCGCGTTGACCGCGACGATCGAGCGCGGTCTTGCGGAAAAGGACTTAGGCGCGATCGCGGCGCGCTAATTCTGCGCGCAGCGCCTTTACTTCATCGAGTACATCCGCAAGCGACGGTGCTGATGTCTCGTGCGCACTATCGCTTGCATCTTGGCGAACGAAAAAACTCGCGATCGCCGCAGTAATGTAACCGAAGATCGAAAACGCGAAGACCGCGAGAAAGAAGCATAAAAGGCGGCCGCCCCAGGTTTGAGGATAATACGCCGAGCCCATTGTCGTCATGATCATGCCGGTCCACCAGAGCGAATAACCAAACGTTGGAATGGCACTCGTCGTATGCGGCTCGAACGCATATATTCCAGCCGCGCCGGCGACCGTAACGATGATGGCCAGTAACAAGACATAGCTCATTCCACGCCGGCGCATCGTCATGCCAAGGACGCTGATGCTTCGGTTCAGTCCCGTCAGCAATCGTAAGATGACCATTTCCCAAGACGGCAACATGGCGAGCACGCGCGTCAGACGTAAAATGCTCAGCGCCGGCAAGAGCAGGCTCAACGCAACGAGCCAATGCCGCCTCAAGAACGAGATCTTTTTCGGCGCAAGCGTGAAACGCATCGCGAAATCAATCACGAAGACCACCCAAATCCCGACGGTGAGATCGTTGCTCCATGCACTGGAGCCATAGACGAGCTGAACGACGAGCAGCACGAGCCACGCGATGCCGAGCACGAGGATCGGCCGTTCCAGCATCCGATCGATCGTGCGCAGGAGGTGGAGCCGTTCTTTCGTGATGCTTCGCGGATGCGGCGTGGGAGAGGAAACGGTGGTCGCCATGCATCGTTTATTCCCCGGCGCTTAAGGGAGAGGCGTTGGATACGGAATCGGCGTCCGGCGCGGTAGCGGCGAGCCGGTCCAAACGGGGCGCGGCGTTGCAACGGCCGCGGGAGTAAAGACGGCGCTCGGCATTGCAGAGGGTACCGCCGGATCGAACGGCGTCGGCGTCGCAACGACCGGTGGATACGGCGAGCGTACCACGACCCGGCCGGACGGCTGGTATTCGACGATTTCGCCCAGCGAACGAAGAATCGGCGCGAGCGGAACATACGCGTGATCGAGCGCGTCGGGCTCGCGCGAGGGAATCCGTACGATGACGGAGCGTCCGTCGCGCACGATAACGAGGCTATCTCCATCGAACCACATCGCGTCGGCAATGCCGGTGACGAAGGGGCGCAGCGGAGCGTAGACGCGGCCGGCGCTCTCGAAAGCGCCCGTGTACGAGCGCACCGTTTTTCCGTCGAGTACGACGGTCACCGGCGCCGCGGGTGGGAATAGAGCCAAGGCACAGCGATATTACCGCATCGAATGGGACGAGTCATCTCCGCCCTGCGGGAAGCGGGGCTTCGATTTTCACGCGACGGGTGCGCGTTTTTGGCACAGGCGATCGCGTTCAACGCTCTTTTCGCGCTTTTTCCGCTCGTCGTTCTCATTCTGACCGTCGCTTCGTATATCTATCCGATGGCGCAGACGCGCGTGCTGACGTTCTTCGATACATTCAGCCCCACGCTGCACGAATTCGTTGCCGCGAATTTGCAGACGTACATTTACGGCCGCGGCATCTCGAGCATCATCGCGCTCGGTTTCCTCATCTGGTCCGGAAAGAATCTGTTTATGGGCCTCGCCTACGCCCTCGATCGCGCGCTCGGCGTGCCGAAGGGACGGCCGCTCATCCACAACATCGCGCTCTCGATCGTCATGCTGCCCGTCATGGCGATTTTTTTGATGGTTGCGATGGCGTTGCCGGTTATTCTCTCAATCGCGATGTTCGTCGCCGATGTTCCGGATCAGCAATATCTCGGACACCTCGGCGCCTACCTCATTTCGATTGCGCTTGTCTTTATCGCGACAATGGTGCTCTATCGCTTTTTGCCAAACCGCGACGGTATGACGTGGGCGTTCTCGTTACCGGGCGCAACGGTCGTTGCCGTGCTCTGGCCCCTCGTACAATTTGTATTCTCTGAATATACGATCCACGTGAATTTTACCGGGATCTACGGAGCGCTTTCCGTCCCGCTCGCGTTGCTCTTATGGTTTTATGTGATCGGTTCGACGTTTTTCTTCGGTGCGGAATTCTCTGCGGCGTGGCACGCGCATTCCGGTAAGGAGCGCATTCCGCTCGTTGTCGACTCCATCGAACCGATCGTCGATACTAAGACGACGACCACCACCGTTTGATGGCGACGCTGCTTTTTCTTCACGGTGCTGGCTGCACGTCTGCCGTGTTCGCGCGTCAGCTCGCTGCGTTTCCCGGATCGCGCGCACCCGCATTGCCGGGACACGATGCGCCGGGCGAACCGGCAACGATCGCAGAATTCGCCGATGCGATTACGCGGATCGTCCGCGATGAGGATTTGCGGGATGTGATTCTGGTGGGAAGTTCGATGGGCGGCGCAATCGCGCTCGAGCTTGCGCTTCGCCACGATCCGCGCATTGCCGGCGTCGTGTTGTTCGGAGCCTCCGGCAAACTGCGTGTTTCGCCGGCGATCTTTGAGGCCATCGACACTGATTTTCAAGGCGGGGCACGCATGCTCGCCGGTTACTTCTTCGCAGAACCAACCGAGAAGCAGCTCGATGAAGCGGTTACGGAAATGCTTCGTGTCGGGCAAGCGCAGACTCGGCGGGATTTCGAGGCGTGCAACGTCTTCGACGTGCTTGAACGGTTGGGGGAAATGAAGGTGCCCCTTCTCGCGCTCGTGGGGGAGAACGATGCCATGGTGCCGCCTAAGTTCGTCTCCGGCACGGTGGACCGGATACCGGGTGCCGAAGCGCGAATAGTCGCGGGAACGGGGCACTTGTTTTTTGTCGAGCGGCCCGAAGATACGAACGCGGCGCTTCGCACGTTCGTTAGCAGTATTGAATCATCGTCCTCGAAGTAAAGGAGAGCCGTGCGTCGGACCTTCGGTATTCTATTGTTGTGCTCGAGCCTTGCGCTGATCGCGGCTGCGCCGCCGTCACCAAAGCCTGCGCCTCTTCCGAAGGCGAGTCCGTCCTTCGCTCCCGTCCCCGCGGCCACGCCCACGGCCGCAACGCCGACCGTCGTCGTCTATCCGTTTGAAACGCCGTCCGACGTCGATCCGCGCACCGGTGGGGCCATCGCGCAGATCTACATGCAGGTGATGACGCAAGCCGGCGGACTCAACGTGCTGCCGATTCCCTCCAACATCAAACGCGAAGACTGGGCGAAGTACGCGCACTCGCAACGCGCCGACTACTATGTCAGCGGTTACGTGCAGCCGATCGGCCAAGGAGCGGCAATTGTTGCACGCGTCGTCGATGCGAATTCGGAAATCGCCGTCTATTCGGCGACGACGCAGATTCAAAGCGTGCCCGATATCGCGTCGCAGGCTTTGACGGCGCGCACCGTCGTGCTCCAAGCGGCCGGCGTAAACCGTCCTGACGTCGTCACGGAGACGAGCGCTACGCCGAGCTCTACCGACACGAAAGGTGCGCAGTACAACGTGAACAGCGTGCTCGACAAAATGGGCGGCCTGTTCAAACATGGCGGAAAGAACGTCGCCTCCGGTCCGACACCGACCCCCGCCGTGAAGCCGCCGATGGCCGTCATCGTCGCGCGCTTGAGCGGCAACGCATCACCCGGCGACATCAGCGAATCCACCGACGATCTCTTTCGCGCCATGAACGCGTTCTACAAGACGTCGATGACGCGCGCGAACACTACCAATCTTGCGAAGAGCGCCGACTCGATTTGCGGCGCGAACCGCCAGAACACGATTGCGTCCGGCGTGCTCGATGCGACGCACTCGAGTGGTTTGCATCCGCACAACTCGTACACGTTCACGCTCAACGTCTACACGTGCTTCGGCTCGGTTCTCTATAGCAACACGGAAACCAACAACGATAAACGTAAGGCGGTCCAAGACGCCGTAGCCGCCTACGTGAAGGACCACCCCGAAAACACGTAACTGCGTGTCATCCTGAGCCTGTCGAAGGATAGGAGGTCTGCTTGCGATATCTTCTTCTCGCAATCTCATTCATAGCAGCGCTCCTCTCGTCTACACTTCGCGCGTCAAGCGAAGTCGACATTACCGGAACGTGGCAGGGCATTCTCGATGGTCCGGCCGGACCGATTCGCCGCATCATGGACATCACCAAGGCGAAGGGTCGATACAGCGTCGTCGTTCACAGCATCGATGAGAGCGAAGTTCCAATCGTTACGCATAATGTGACGATTTCCGGAACCACTGTCACCATGCGGTTCGACATGAACGTGGAACCGTGGACCGATTATCGCCGCATATACCGGGCAACGATCGGTGACTACGGAAAATCGATCTCGGGTCTCTGGACCGTTCAAAGCGGGCCGGCCTTTCCAATCACCTTCCACAAAGTTGCGCACGCGTCGTGGACGATCATCGAACCGAAGTCGCGCATGGTTTTCGTCGACACAAACGTCAAAGACGAAGTCCTCGATTGGGGCGGCTCGGGACGCGCGGTACTGTTGCTCGCGGGTCTCGGTAACACCGCCCATGCATGGTACACGATCATCCCGGCGCTGACCTCGAAATATCATGTTTACTCGATGACAAGACGCGGTTTCGGAACATCGAGTAAACCGGATCCCACCGGCTCAAACTATTCCGCCGATCGCCTCGGCGATGACGTGATCGCCGCAATGGATGCAATGAAACTGCAAAAGCCGGTGCTGATCGGCCACTCAATCGGCGGTGAGGAATTGAGCGACATCGGCACGCGTTACCCGCAGAAGGTCGCTGCCCTGATTTACCTCGATGCCGGGTACTGGTACGCATTACGCACCGCGAAAAGCACGCCGCCGCCGTTTGGAACACCACCGCCCGGTGAGCCCGCGATGCCGCCGATCGGCAAAGCAATCCTCAGCGGCGAAGCACGACCCTTCACAGGGCCGATCAACGTTCCGATTCTAGCGATTTTTGCGGATCCACACGACATGCGCTTCCATGTTCCGCCGTCGCAAGTTGCATCCGCCCAAGCGCAAGACAAAAAAGAAACCGATGCCGTTGCAAATGGATTCGCGAAAGTTCTACCAAACGCAAAAGTGGTCCGCATCCCGAACGCGAACCACTATATCTACATCTCAAACCAAGACGAAATCGTACGCGACATCAACGCGTTCATCGCATCGCTCCCCGCACGGTGAACGTAAAATGGGCGCGGTCGAACCATTGTCGCGTTCGGTCAACACGACGTTCGACATTACCAGACATACATTTCGTGAACCATTCCATCCATCGTCTCGATCCGGTAACTTATCTGTCCTCCGGCATCGCGCGCGTGACTGGCTAGCATCGTCAGCGCGACGATCGCGGTGTCCGACAATGTCACTCGCGGGATTGTTTGTCTGCGCCTTAGGATGAGACGGAGTCGTCGTCGAGTAAACCGGGTGGCACATTCACGACGATCGTTTTATTCGTGATGTCGATGCTTTTGATGAAGGCCGCCACCATCGGGAGCATGCGGTTGTCGACGATGAGCATATCGTTTGCGGGGTAATGGTCCACACGCGATACGGTGCCGTATTGCTTTTTGTCTTCAGAAACGACGTTGCATCCTATGAGATCGACGTCGAGGTACTCATCTTCGTTGACGTCGAGGAGTTCTCGCGTAGCGTAGAACGTTGCGCCGACATACTTCTCAGCGCTCGTTGCATCGGGCGCTTCATCGAGCGCAAGTAACAGCCGCCCCTTATGTTCGCGCACGCTTTCGATGTGTACGGTTTCCCGCCGGCCGTTGACGTCGCATTGGAGTTCTGCGCCGGCCGAAAAGAGTGCGCGACCCGAACTTGTCGGGTCGCACTTGAGCTCTCCTCGAATTCCGAACGTGCCGGCGATCCGGCCGATCGGAAACTCGTTATTCTTCAGGGTTCGTCTCGTCCGCCGCGGCGGCTTCTTCCGTGTCGAGAATATCGACCGAAATGCGGCCTTCTGCTGTTGCGCGCACGATCGTGCGGAGCGCTTGCGCCACGCGGCCGTTGCGGCCGATCACTTTTCCTAAGTCTTCGGGATCGACAACGAGTTCGATCACGGGCTTGCCTTCTTCGTCCGTGAACAGCTCGACGCTCGCGTCCTCAGGCTTTTGCACGAGCTTCTTTGCAATAAAATCGAGCAGTTCGCTGGCGCGCCGTTGCGACGCCCACGGATCCGAGGGTTGACGATCGCGACGTTCGTAGCCACCGCGGCGTCCGCCGCCGCCACCGTAATCGCGGCGTGGCTTGCCGCCGCCCGTGCGCGGCGGACGTTCCGCGCGCGCCGGACGCTCTTCTTCTGGTTCTACGTCGTCGATGATCGTTTCGTTCGACGCGATTTTGCGCGCGCCGAGCGTGGGACGACGCTCGGCCTCGTCCGAGTCTTCCCCGAACAGGCCGAATTCGTCATCAAACGAGGACATTACTCAGCGCCTTTGCGCGGAGCGCGTTTGGTCGTCGGAATCGGACCGCGCTCCATAATGCCCTTCTCTGCGAAGAGTCGGCGAACGGTCTCGGTCGGCTGCGCACCCTTAGCGAGCCATTCCTTCGCCTTATCCGCATTCACTTCGAGCGTCTTCGGCTCGGTGCGCGGATTGTAATGCCCGAGGATCTCGATGAAACGACCGTCACGTGGTGCGCGCGAATCCGCGACCACGAATCGGTACGTCGGTTGTTTCTTTGCGCCCATGCGGCGCAGTCTGATCTTCACCATGGTGTTGTTATTACGTGTCTTTCTTGTTTTGCGAAAAGACGCGATTAAAGCACGCGACCGGCTAGAGAGCTACGGGACAAACGTTTTTCCGCGTTACGAAAGCCCGAATTTTGATGCGATCCTTCGACAAGCTCAGGATGACACGTTAGCGAAACATACCGGCGGGCATGCGGGGACGTTTGCCGCCGCCCTTCGTGCCGCCGCCGAGTTGCTTCATCATTTTCTGCGCGCCTTCGAAGTTCTTGATCAACTTGTTGACGTCGCTGACTTGGGTTCCGGATCCGATCGCGATACGTTTGCGGCGAGATCCGTTCAGAATGTGCGGATTGCGGCGCTCGGCACGCGTCATCGACGAGATAATCGCCTCGACGCGCTTCACTTCGGATTCGGGAATATCGAAATCTTTCGGCAGCGCGCGTGAGAGACCGGGAATCATCTTCATGATGTCCGTCATCGAGCCGATCTTCTTCATCTGACGCATCTGCTCGAGAAAATCGTCGAGCGTGAACGCATTCTTCTGCAGCTTCTGCTCGAGTTTTTTCGCCTGCTCTTCAGTATAGATGCTCTGCGTTTTCTCGATGAGCGTCAGGACGTCGCCCATACCGAGAATGCGCTGCGCAAGACGATCGGGATAGAACGGCTCGAGCGCGCCGAGCTTCTCGCCCATCCCGACGAATTTGATCGGCGCACCGGTTTCTTTGAAGATCGACAGCGCTGCACCGCCACGCGTATCGCCGTCCATCTTCGTGAGAATCACGCCGCTGATGTCGAGCCGGTCGTTGAAGCCCTTCGCAACTTGCGTTGCGGCTTGACCGGTCATCGCATCGGCGACGAAGAGAATTTCCTTCGGATTGACGGCCGCCTTGATCTTCTCGAGTTCGACCATCAACTGATCGTCGATTTCGAGGCGGCCTGCGGTGTCGATAATGACCGTCGAGAGACCGAGACGTTTGGCTTCGTTAACGCCGTCGCGCGCGATCTTCACTGGGTCGCCGGCGCCTTCATCGAACACCGGCAAATCGATTTGCTTGCCGAGCGTCTTCAGTTGATCGATTGCGGCGGGACGATAGACGTCGGCGGCAACGAGAAGCGTGCGGCGCCCTTGTTCTTTCAAACGCAGTGCGAGCTTACCGGCCGTCGTCGTTTTGCCCGAACCCTGAAGTCCGACCATCATGATGATCGACGGTGGTGCGTCGGAGAACGTCAAACGCGCTTGTGCGCCGCCGAGCAGCTCGACGAGATCATCGTGAACGATCTTGACGATCGTCTGCGCCGGCGTGAGCGATTCGAGCACGTTCTGGCCGATCGCTTTTTCCTTGACGCCGTTGACGAATTGTTTGGCGGCGGCAAGCGAAACGTCAGCCTCAAGAAGCGCTACGCGAACTTCGCGCAGCGCCTCGTTGACGTCGCTTTCACTGAGTTTCCCGCGTCCGGTCAAACGCGAGAAGATCGCGTTGAGCCGGTCGCTGAGTTGGTCGAACACGGTGGTTTCGGTTATGCTCCTGCGGTTGCTTGATCGATGCGATTTACCGCATCGCCGACGGTCTTGATCTTTTCCGCTTCCTCGTCCGGAATGTCGATGTTGAACTCCGTCTCGAACGCCATGACCAACTCGACCTGGTCGAGCGAGTCGGCACCGAGATCATCCGTGATCGAGGCTTCCGGCGTGACTTCCGATTCGTCGACGCCGAGCTGCTCGACGATGATCTTCTTGACTTTGTCGAACGTGGACATTACAGCTCCTTATCAGTAGTACGTATGATCACATCAAAACGCCGCCGTCAACGACGATCGTTTGACCGGTGACGTAGGCGCTTGAATCTGAGCAGAGGAATGCGACGACGCCGCCGACATCCTCGGGCCGGCCCGTGCGGCCGAGAGCAGCCTGTTTGATCAGAGCCTCCTTGGCAGCATCGGGCATTTTTTCGGTCATCGCCGTTTCGATCAGACCCGGCGCAACGGCGTTGACTCTTATGTTCCTTGAACCCAACTCCTTTGCAAGCGACTTGGCAAGCGCGAGGAGTCCGGCCTTCGAGGCCGCGTAAGCCGCCTGTCCGGCATTTCCGGTCAGGCCGACGATGCTGGAAACAAGGACGATCGAGCCGGATCGCTGCTTCATCATCGGCCTTGCAACGGCGTGGCAGAGATAGAACGCCGACTTCAAATTGACGTTCAGCATCTGGTCGATCACTTCGGGTTTGAGACGCAGCAGCAACGAATCGATTGACTGCCCGGCATTGCCGACGGCATAATCGACGCGGCCGAAGCGCTCGAGCGTCTCGTTCACGACGGCGTCCATCGCGTCTTCGTTCGTTACATCCGCGATGATGACGTGCGCGCCCGCGCCCGGACGCTCACCCGCGCAATGCTGCGCCGTTTCATCGAGCGCTGCACGATCGCGACCGACGAGCACGACGTCTGCGCCGCGCTTGCACAGTTCCGTAGCGATCGCGCGGCCGATGCCGCGGCTTGCACCGGTAATGAGCGCGACTTTGCCCTCGAAATTCACGCCGTTACTCCAGTCAACGTGGAACGCAACTTTTCAACGCCGGCGTAGTCGCTCACAATCGTTGACTTCGGCGCATTCTCCATCCGGCGCATCAACGGCGCAAGGACGCCGCTCGCACCAAATTCCACGACGAGGTCGACACCATATCCCACAATCGCAGCCGCCGTATCATGCCAACGCACTTCGTTGGTGATCGAGAGCACGAGATTCTTTTTGATCGTTTCGGTATCGCGATACGGCTTCGCATCGACGTTCGAAATAACATCGAAGCGCGGCATCGAGAAATTCGCGGCGTTCACCGCTTTGGCAAACCGTTCGATTGCCGGCTCCATCAACGCCGAATGCCACGCGCCCGACACATTGAGCGGCACGACGCGCTTTGCGCCGGCAGCAAGCATCGCATCGCCCGCGGCTTGTACGCCGCTCAAATCGCCGCTAATTACGATTTGCGTCGGTGAATTGAAGTTTGCAAGCTGCACGCGTTTGCCGGTTGCCGCACGTGTGTCGTCGACGACGCGGCGAATCGCATCAGCTTCGAGTCCCAGGACAGCCGACATTCCACCCGGCGCAAGTTCCGCCGCATACTGCATTGCCTTGCCGCGCTCGTCGACGATGCGCAACGCATCCTCGAACGAAAGCGAGCCCGCGATGTAGAGGCTGCAGAATTCGCCGAACGAGTGGCCCGCGCTCACGACCGGCGCGAAATCATGCCCCACGGCGCTGTAGAGCGCGACGTTCGTTACAAAAATCGCGGGCTGACTGTATTGCGTTTCCCGCAGCTTTTCTTCGGGACCGGCCTTCTGCAATTGCAGCAGATCGTATCCCAGAATTTTGTTCGCGCGCTCGAACAGATCGCGCGCGGCATCGGAACGAGCCGCAACGTCGCCGCCCATGCCGAGCGTCTGCGAGCCCTGGCCGGGAAATACCGCTGCGCTCTTCAAAGCCACTTCCACACCACGGCGCCCCAGGACAGGCCGCCGCCAAAACCAACAAAAACGATGACGTCGCCGGGTTTCACGCGACCGTCAACGACAGCTTCGGAGAGCGCGATCGGAACCGATGCGGCCGACGTGTTGCCGTACTCCTCGATGTTGATCACGCATTTTTCCGGCGGCATTTCGAGATATTTCATCGCCGCGTCGATGATGCGTTTATTGGCCTGATGCGGAATGAGTACGTTCACATCGGCCTTCGTCAAATGCGCCTTTGCAAGCGCGGCATCCGTCGCTTCGATCATCTTGGTGACGGCGAATTTGAAAACTTCTCGCCCTTCCATGTGAATGCGGTCTGCCTGCGTTTCAAGCGCTTGCGCATCGATCGGATGACGCGATCCGCCCGCCTCGACGAGCAACAGCTGCGGCTTGCTGCCGTCAGCGCCGAGCTCGGATGCAAGGAACGAATCTTCTTCCGATGCTTCGAGTACAACCGCGCCCGCGCCGTCGCCGAACAGAATGGCCGTGCCGCGATCTTCACGGTTGACGAGTTTGGAAAGCGTCTCAGCGCCGACCAAGAGGATGCGTTTATAGACACCCGACCGTACGAGTGACGAGGCAACGGTCAGGCCATAAATAAAACCGCTGCACGCGATCTCGATATCGAATGCAGCTTTGTTCGGTGCGCCGAGCTTCGAGGCCACGATACACGCCGTCGCCGGAAAGAGATAGTCGGGATAGACCGTGCAGACAATGAACGCGTCGATGTCTTTTGCATCGAGCTTGGCGCTTGCGAGCGCTTTGCGCGCCGCCGCCAATGCCAAATCACTGGTCGCCTCGTCTTCCGAAGCCCAGTGCCGGCGTTTCATTCCGGTGCGGGTCGTGATCCACTCGTCAGACGTATCGAACCACTTCTCGAGTTCGAAGTTGTCGATGACGCGCTCGGGCACATAATGCCCGACGCCGACGATCTTTACCCCGGTCAAGGGTTAGTCGTGATCGTGACCGGCGTGTTCGTCGCGGACCTCGACGACCTGACGGCCATCATACGTGCCGCAATGTCCGCACACGAAATGCGGGCGTTTCGGCTGGTGACACTGGGGGCACTCGACGGTTGTAACCGCGTTGAGCTTCCAGTTCGCCGCACGACGGCTGCGCGTTTTACTGCGCGGCGTCTTCCACTTGAGGTTTGCCATGATTCTCCGTATCGGTTTCGCACGAGCACGGGCTCGTATTTTTATTCGCTCCGCAAACGCCGCATAAGCCTTTGCAGTCGTCGCTGCAGCGCAAACCCATCGGCATTGCGCTCAGCAGTAGCTGCTGGGCCAGATCGGCAAGGTCCAGACGGTTGCCCACCAGGACGTTGCTCTCACCGAACGGATCGTTTTCACGATCGGCGTGCGGATCGAGCCGCTCATCGACGTCGACATGAATCTGCCGGCCAACGTCTTCCAAGCACGAATCGCACACGCCCGTGGCATCCGCATCGACAGTCCCTTCAATATGAAGGAGACGATCGACGTAGCGCAACTCCATATGCACCGTTGCGGGCACCGGGAATTCGGTCCCCTCGAAGTCCTCAATCGGGACCTCGTCGTCAACCAGCATCACCTGCCGGCCGCCGCCGAGCAGCCCACTGATATCGACTTTATGCGAACGGTTCATAAAACGTATGCAAGTCGCAGGATGGGGGCCCCACCGGGAACGGCGGGACCCCCACACGACTGAAAGATTGTAGAACCCGCCCCCCGTCTTGTCAAACCTCTTCGTGAGGGGGATGGCCCTGCACTATGAATGTAAGCTTCGCCCCTCAGATCGAGGCGGCCGCCCAGCGCCACGGTCTGGACCCACGCCTGCTCGCGGCCGTCGCCGCTCAGGAGACGGGAGGCCCGGATAGCAACAGCGGCCGGAACGTCGTCGGCGACGGCGGCCACGGCCACGGCCTCTTCCAGATCGACGACCGCTATCATGCCTTCGCCCGGTCCGCGGCGGCCATGGACGCCGGCGGCGAATGCCGACTACGCGGCCGGCATGATCGCAGGACAATCTTAAGCAGTACGGCGGGAATGTCCGTGCCGCGCTTTCCGCTTATAACGCCGGCGATCCGAACGCTACGGGCACGAAGACCGAGTGGGGCGACGGCAAAGTCCTCGGCTACGCGGATTCCGTAATGCGCCACTATCAAGAAATCTGCGGCGACGCACGCGCCGGCCAGCCCGATGCTTCTGCCAACGCCAATGCAATGCTCAACGCCTTGATGTCGATGACCGCTGCGAATCTCGGCGTGCCAGCTTCCCTCAATGCAACCGTCGACCGCGTCGTCTTGGGCGCAGCAGCGCGCCCTAGATTCCACCGGTCACCAACGTGATAAGGCAAGTGACTTCAGCATCATCGGAGGAGACGAGTAATGGCATTCCTTGCACCGATTCTGGAGGCGGCGGCGCCTTCAATCATCGGCGGAATAGTCGGAGGCGGCGCAAATGCGATTCTAGGCGGATCGAACGGCGTTTTGAGCGGTGCACTTGGGGCGAACAACGCATTCAACACCGGCCTGGAGGTTCAATCGATGTTCGCGCAAGATCAACTCGATCTGCAATCGACGGTCTTCGACGAAGCGATGAATCAACAAGCGGAGAACATGCGCGAGATCAACACGCTCAACGACGTCGCGATGCAACAGCGCAAAGCCGATGACGGCATCACGAAAAAATTCATCGAGAGCATTACGCAGTAAGTGAACCGGCTGCGGCGTGCATCGCCCGCCGCAGCGCAGCTTCATGCAGTCGCCGGTCTTACGTTAATCCAAACGTTCGTAGCGAAAACAAGAATTCCAAGTATCGCTAAGGTGGAACCGACGATTGCGAACGGCAGTCCAGTTCGGTCGTTACTCGCAAGCAGAAACAAACCGATGACGAAAACCGGCAAGCCGATATTGTGCAGCCAGAAGTGCGCTACCGCAAGACGATTCGTTCCGGCCGCCGGAAAGATCGTATAGATAACACCGGCGAGTGCCAGTGTCGCCCAGCCAAGTAGATTGATGTGCGCATGCACATCGGCGTACGCAAATTTCTCGGTAATGCCCATTACCTGTCCAAAGATCATCCCGATGACGACGTACACGACCGCAATGCGAATGAACCAGATTCCCAACGAGAGGCCCGCCTTTCTCTGTTGGCTGTTCTAGCAAGCGAGCACGCGTTCCGTCACCGCAACGCTTCTGGAGAAATCGCTACATGATTGCGCCCCTGACGCCCGCCACTTCACGTCCCAAAACGCCGCAAGGCAAAGCCGCCGACGACCCCGAGATCAAAGCCCGGCAAGATGCACTCGATCTTCAGCAGGCACTCTTCAACATCGAAATGGCGGAGCAAGCCGAACTCGAGCGCGAACGCGAAGCGCTCGAAGCCTTCACGATGGAGCAGCTAAAGAACGAAGATGCGATCATGAAAAAGTGGATCGCGATGATCTAACAAAGGGCCGACCTTCTCCCCGCCAAGACCCCTTGCGTCGCATGTTATACTCTGTACTTGTCTGGACCCAAGTGCGTCCACGCGGGCCATTAGCTCAGCTGGTTAGAGCGCATGCTTGATAAGCATGAGGTCCCTGGTTCGATCCCAGGATGGCCCACCAGTATAAGATGAACGGAAAACCCTGATTCCATCGGGGTTTTCTGCTTTTTGCCGGCTCAGGTGGGGTGGAACGTGGGGATGTGCTAATGTCCCGCGGCATGACGATCAAGAGATTGGACCACGTCAGCGTCGTCGTCGAAGATCTTGCAGCCGCCACCACTTTTTTCATCGCGCTCGGCATGACGATCGAAGGCGAGGCGCCGGTCGCAGGCCCGTGGGTGGACCGAGTCAACGGGCTCGAAAATGTTCAAGTCGACATCGTTATGATGCGGACCCCGGATGGACACGGACGGCTTGAGCTGACGAAGTTTCGCAATCCAAAACTCGTCGACATCGAACCGGCGATCGCACCGCCGAACGCGCTCGGCCTCCGGAGCGTCATGTTTGCAGTAGAAAAGCTCGACGATACTGTCGCTCGTCTGCGCGCCAACGGCGCCGAACTTATCGGCGAAGTGGCGCAGTACGAGGACATGTACAGACTCTGCTACATGCGAGGCCCCGCGGGCATCATCGTCGCGCTAGCCGAGGAACTCTTCTGAAGCCGAGTCGCGATGATCGCAATCAACGCCACGGGTTCGCGCCGGGTTGTAGCCATTGCGTTCCATCAGCGAAGAGCACGCTCCGTACGGAATAGACGACGGCTTGCGCGCCGGAGAATGGGTCGGTTAGATCTGCCAGCGTGTTTTCGCCATCGATGACGCAGTTTGCACGCGCGGAATTGATGTCTTCAACGTTTTTGGGACCGCCGATTTCAGCGCCGGGCGCAAACGATCCGCGTAAACGGAGCGGTGCTACGCGGCGTATGTAGCCAAGCGTGTTGAGAATCTCGATGTCGACGTCGATCTCATTCGCCGCTTTTTGCGTCTGGTTCGCAAACGAAATACATGCCAGGCCTTGCGTTCCGTCGTTTCGTACGGCAGCAAATCCACGCGTTACGGCGATGCCCGAGCCGCCTTGTCCGAGAGTCGAAGCCGCAAAGAGTAAACTGCGCCACGGAACCGAGGGTGGTTGCGCCGCCGTATGCGCAGATGATGCATCAATCAACGCGCCGACGACGGCCCATGGATTTACCCCAACGCTAACCGAGGACGACGAGCTTTGTGTCGTCGTGTCGGTTTCAGATCCATTTGCGGTGTTCGTCGTCGTCGTTTGCGACGAGGAGCTCGAGGATGACGCGATGGGGATTTGCAGGCCGGGCAACACTGCACCGAGCGCGCTGAACGGCGAGTGCCCGCGCGGCGCGGGTGTTCGTGCTTGCGTTGGCTCGGGCGAAGGCGGGATCAGCTTCTCGACCGTCGACGGCCACGTTCCGCGCACGATGTTGTAATCGATCGGATAGTACGGAACGCCGATTTGCGCGTCCGTTACGCCCTGAGAATGCAATGCTGCGCGTCCGTGCGAGCCCAGCCAATACAGAATCGCATCGCTGTCGGCAGGCGAGAGCGCATGAATCTTTGCGGTTACGGTCGGATCGGCAGCAGACGATGCGCGCACGGCGTTCAGTGCATCGAGCAGCGCAGCCGAGGGCGTTGGATTCGCACCCTGGGCTAAGGCCGAAGCACATGCAAACAGAAAAACGAGAACAAGAGCGACTATTGGGCGATGCATCGGTTTCATCTGTTTAGCCCTTCATCGATTGCGCAGTTGAAATGAGATCGGCGGGAGTGACTCGGATTAGGCCGCCGTGCGTGCTGTCCAAATCGGCAATGAGAAAGAACGAAATCGAAACGAGAAGCGGCAGGACCATATAACCGCTAACGCCGCCCCTCATTATTTTGGTATCAAAGCCGATCAGTCCACAGCAACACACCGCAATAACTAACATAAGTATCCACGCCTCGAGTGGAATTCGATTGCGCCAAGCAGCGGTTGCGTATCCCTCTGCATCGATCGCAGCATTCATGCCGGTTACAACCTGCGCCGTAATCGCATCCCGGCGCGTCGCGGTCGCGCGCTCGACGATCGACCACATTGTGTGCTGAATCCCGCCGGTCGACGCATACAGATCTTCGAGGGATTCATTCCCCGCCTTGTATGCGCCTATCCGTTGATTAACATACTGCTGCAAAAGCGATCGTAGGCGTTGCGAATCGGGTGCACCTAACATGCCGGCGCGCAGATATTCCGTTCCGATGGTGTTCGCTTCCGTTGCTTCAGCACTCTTGCGTTGATCGTAACGCCCAACCGCCATCGAGAAACTGAATCCAATGATCAGCGCGAGCAACGTCAACGCGCTAGTCAGAACGAGGTTCAGTTCTTCACGCTCGTCGGCGAGCATCGCGCCTCGACGTTTGCGCAAATACAAACCGGTCTGCGCCGAAAGCCACATCAAGGCGAAACAAGCAACGAAAAATATCCGCGGCCAATCCAGCAGATTCCAACTCATGGAAGGATTCTGGCAGACGCCTGCCGGACGCCACTATCCTGATCTTGCACAGCGCGTGTAAGTTGAGCTAGTGCAGTGTTGCGAAAAGCGTCCCCGTGGGTGGCTTCGTATCGAACTGGAAGCCGTTGAACGTGTACTCAGCACTGATCGTTGAGTATTGGCTAAAGACGCGATACGTGTACTCCCAGTTCACTTGCCGAATCACATCGTACGCGCCGATTTGCTGGACCACGATCGTGTAGTCGATCAATTGCTGTCCGCGTTTACCTGTGTAGTCGTAGAGAAACGTCACCCATTGACTCACGACGGCGCGTCGCACATCGAGTGAATGGCGATCGATCCAAATCGCTTTTAGCGCAGGCCGGTCATCCGCAGCGTCGGCAATGACGAGATGCGCTGCACGCCTTCCGTCCACCAATTCATCGCCCTGGTCGATGCACTCGTGCCGATAGTTACGCGTCTCCGCAATTACCGGGAGCGGTGCCGACGGCTCGTCCTCCATCGCGAGCCACGATGCGCGATGTGGTCCATACGGACCGAGCACCGGCGGCCCGGGTTCCAGCACGGTGCTCACAAATGGATGAACCCAACGGTCGTCATCGATATAGGCGATCCCATCGTCGCGGTACGTGACCAACGCATTCGCACGTTCGTAGCGTTGGCCGTCCTGAGTGATGTGAATCGACTCGGCGTAACTTATGTATGGTGAGTGCGGTGCAGCGGCGCTGTGCTCGAGCGCTCGGTAGAGGAGTTGCCAACAAGGATCGACCGTTGCCCCGCGGGCGGCGGTGGAAGAGATGAGAAAGAGAAATGCGGCGGCGAGGCCACCGATGCACCGAATCCTCATCGCGAAGTACCTCTACAGTGGACTCCTATCGTCTCTCAATGCTCAGCGTGTGACAATAGTCTGAACCGAATATGAAAAGGGTCCATTCGGCCCGGCGCGAATTCCGGGTGGCTCTTTCACGGGGACGTAGCTCAGCTGGTAGAGCGCCTGCTTTGCAAGCAGGATGTCAGGGGTTCGAGTCCCCTCGTCTCCACCAAAATGATGGCAAAAGGAAACAATCCGTCCCCCTCAAATAAGGGCGGGTCGTCGTCCTGGGGGCATAGCTCAGTTGGTAGAGCATCACGCTGGCAGCGTGAGGGTCAGGAGTTCGAGTCTCCTTGCCTCCACCATATTTCAAAGGCCCGAAAGCAATCGGGCTTTTTTGCTTTTTTGCTCCATAGGCGAACGCGTTTACCGTTGCCGACACGAGCGGTAAGCAGCGCGACATGCTACAACTTTCTGCGCACCGGATTCGGAACGCAGAACGGGTTCTTCAGATTCGTTGCGCTCAGCGCGAACATCGCCGTCGGGTTCTACGCGCAATCTCCCACTACGGTCGCGATCAAGCCGAGTAACGTTGATGCAACGGGATGTTCGGCGAATACACTATCGTGTAACAGCGCGAATTTGTAGCTGTATTGGATCGACGGTTCGTCGGCATCTTCGACGCGAACGGTACCTAACGCCGTAGCGTGGTTGCCCGGCGTGCTATACTGCGTGAGCGAAGTACGCCGGGCGACCGCGCTCGTTCCGCATCCGCGGAACCGGTGAGGAAAGTCCGGGCTTCACAGGGCAGGGTGCAGGATAACGTCCTGTCAGGGCAACCTGAAGGAAAGTGCCACAGAAACAAACCGCGCGTTCGTGCTTCGGCGCGAACTCGCAAGGGTGAAATCGTGAGGTAAGAGCTCACGGACTCCACGGTGACGCGGAGTCGGGTAAACCCCACCTGAAGCAAGATCGCTCGATCGCACCGTAAGGTGCCGGATTGCCCGTCCGCACGAGTTACATCGCATCGAGGTGCGCGGTAACGCGCACCCCAGAGGGATGGTCGCCGGCGCGGAAACGCGCTACAGAATCCGGCTTATAGGCGTACTTCGCAGTACTTGGGCGCGCCGCCGTGCAACAATTCGCCATGGTCAGATTCTGGCTGGCGTTTATTGCCGCAATCGCCTTCTGTGGTCTCCTCAATCTGGCCGGTCAATTTGCGCAGCTGCATAGCGGCGGCACTCTCGGTCTCCATAGTGAAGGTGCGCCGGGCCGTGCAAGTGCAACCGTATTAAGCATTACGCACGGCGGCCCCGCCGATAAAGCGGGGATCAAGACGGGCGACGTTATTTCGTTCGAGCCGACGATACACAACATCGTCGTTGCAAATTCGCCGTTACCCGGCGACCTGCTGACAGTTGTCGACGGATCGCGCAAAATCACCCTCACCGCGGTTCACGACACCAGCCCCGTTCCGTACGGGATGCTGACGCTCTTCTCGACGGCAAAGATTGCCTTTCTGCTGATCGGCGTGCTCATCGCCTGGCGGCGGTCCGATGATTCCGCGGCTCGCGCGCTCGCTGTTTTTCTCGTGTGTTTCGGCGCCGGCATCGACGTCGACACCACGTTCATCCCGAACGACCTCGCGCGATTCGTTACCGTCGTAGCGGTACAACTGCTTCTTATCGTCGCCGCGCTCGCGCTCTACGTATTCGCGTGTAGATTCCCGGAATTGGCGCAACGCGGCGTTCGTGGAGTGATGCGGCGCGCAATCATCCCGTTCACCGTTGCGAGCGTCGCATTCGGGCTCGGTTCCGTCTTTATGCGATTCGGCGGCGGTCATTACCCGGTCTGGATTGGCGCCGGCGCTCGAATCGGATACGTCGCCGTCTACCTGTTGCTCGTGTTCGGCGCGCTCGGCTCGCTAACAATTTCGTACCGCGAAGCAATGGGCGACGCGCGCGCCCGTATGCGTTGGGTGATGGGTACCTTCATCGTCGGGTTCTCGGGAATTGTGGTAATCTTCGTTGCATTTATTTTCGGGCGCGGTGATGAAGTGCAACTCGCAGCAGCAACCGTTCTTGCGATCCCGTTCGGTCTTGCCTACGTAATTTTGCGACATCGCGTCCTCGACATCGGTTTCGTCGTGAATCGCGCCGTTGTGTACACGTGCGTCTCGGTCGTCGTTGTCGGCACGTTCATACTCTTCGAGTGGCTGCTCGGCCATGTCGTAGAAACCAACAGTCGTGCATCGACCATTCTCGAACTCATTGCGGCACTCGCGCTCGGCTTATCGGTGCGCTTCATTCACACGCGCGTCGACCGTTATGTCGACGACCTCTTCTTCCGCGACCGTCATCTCGCCGAGGCGGCGATACGCCGCTTCGCGCATGAAACGGGAATGATCACCGACGAGAATGTGTTGATTCGTCGCACCGTGGAAGTTGCCGAACGTAACGCGCGACTACTGGGCGCCGCGTTCTACGCGCGCCTGAAAACCCAATACGTGCCGTTGCACGCAACGTTTGATCCCATTCCGCAAGAGCTCGATGAAAATGACGCCGCGATTCTCGACATGCGGACGTTCCACAACCCGGTCGACATAACGCGAGATAGCCGCGTGCCGGGCGCCGTCGTCTTCCCGATGATCGTCCGGGGACAGCTAGCCGGGTTCTTGGCTTGCGGGGAAAAGACGACGCACGAAGCGCTTGCGCCCGACGAGCACGACGCTCTACGCGTCTTGGCGCGGGACGCCGGCATCGCGCTCGACTCCTTACGAATCTGGCGTATCGAGCAAGAGCTCGGGTACTTGACCGCCGATGGCGAGCTGCCACCGCCGCTACGAATGCGGCTTGCGCTGCTTCTCGATCGAGAGGGTCCGGCGCAACCTGCGGGGGCGGCGGCACGTTCTATCCAATGATATCAGGGACCTAGACCCCAGGAGTTACTGTGAGCGACCAACGTTTTACCCCGGACATGACCGTAGACCAAGCTTTCGCGCTGCACGCCGGTGCGCGCCGCGTCTTCGCGCGCTTCCACCTTGGCGGCTGCTCGAACTGCGCGATCAGCGAAACCCACACAATCGCCGGCATCAGTGAAGACTACGGGATTCCGCTTCCGATGTTGCTCGACAGTTTGAATTCGCTTTTTGACGGCGGCACGTTGAGCGTCGGCGACAAGGTTCGCATTCCCGACGAGATCCGTTCGAAGATTCCGCAGCTCGCAAGCGTCCCCGAGATCGGCGAGATCACGAGCGTCGAAAGCGGCGCGTACATGGCCGAATTCGGCGAAGTGCGTCTGCAAGGCTTGGCCGAGGACTTCGTCCCGGTCGAAGCGACCGCGACCAAAGCGTCGTAGTTTGCTAGTCGAGGAACTTGCGGTTCGCGAAGTTCTCCTCGATCCCGTGCCAGTGCGCAATCGACGGCTCGCCTGCTTTCCAGCATAAGTAGATGGGCTGGCCTTCGCGCGTCGACGGGAAATCGATCGTTCCCAGGTCGATATCTTTAACAATGCATCCGAACGACTCGATCCGATGGATCAGCCGCACGATTTCGCTTTTGAGTTCGCCAAAACGCGGCGGCGGGAACGGCGAACGCAATCCGGCCAGCCGCGAAACGCGAGGCGGGGTATTGCTGCGCAGCGCAGGGTCGTTTTCGAGCAGCTTGATCGCGAGGTCTCGACGCTTCTCCAGCAATTCGTCAACGAGCGGCGCAATTTTCGGAATGAGGGCGTTGGCCCGCTCAGGCGAAAAGAACTTCATGCTCGTCCAACGCTCCCTCTGCCAACCATGACGGCGGCGCGCATAGTCTTCGTTGCGGGACTCTCCGGTGCCGGTAAAAGCCAGGCGATGAAGACGCTTGAGGACTTGGGCTTTTACTGTGTAGAACACCTTCCTCCGGCGGCACTGGATCAAACCTTAAACGTGCTCGATTCTGCGCGTGTTCCTGACGTCGCAGTGACATTGGATGCGCACGGTGACGCGCTGCTCGGCGATGCGCTGTCGGCAATTGAGCGGGCGCGCGCGAACCGCGACGTTTCCCTCGTTTATATGGAAGCGCGAAACGACGCGCTGGTGCGTCGCTTTAGCGAAACGCGCCGGCGCCATCCGTACGCGTCGCGCGGTTCGTTGCGCGAAGCGATCGCAGCCGAGCGCGACGCCTTGCTTCCCTTGCGAGAGCGAGCAACGATGACGATCGACACGACGGCGCTGACACACGGCGACCTCAAGGAAAGGCTGGCGGCGACGTTCACGCCCGAGGAGCGCGCGCAACTCGCGGTGACGCTCGTGCCCTTCGGATTCAAGTTTGGCCTGCCGCTGGATTTGGACTTACTCTTCGATGTGCGATTCTTACGAAATCCAAACTATGACGATACCCTCCGGCCGCTTACCGGCGAAGACGCGGCCGTCGCGGCGTTTATCGAAGAAGACGCAGCATGCAAGCCGTTCGTGGCGAAACTCATCGACGTCATGGATTTCCTCTTGCCGCGGTATATCGCGGAGGGCAAGGCCCAACTCACGGTCGGCATCGGCTGCACGGGGGGACGGCACCGTTCGATTTACATCGCGCGCCGGCTCTACGACCACTTGGTTCGTAACGACCGCATTGCAATCGCGCTCGACCCAAGGGATATCCGTTGATGCGTAACCGATTGATGAAGCCGCTGCAATGGCTGATACCCGGGCTCGGTATCAAACGCTGGCTCGTGCTCGCGACGATCGGCGTGTTGATTCTTATCGACGGCATCGGCCGCTGGCTCGTCGCTGAGGGCGCTTCCCTTCCGATGAACGAGATCATCGACAACGTGGTCGACGACTATTTCTCCCCGTCGTACCTCACGTATATCTTTGTCGTGCTCGGCGTCGTGCTCATTCTCCTCGGCGTCGGCCAATGGGTGCGCTCCATCATGCGCGCCGCATCATCGGGCGGCGGAATTCTCGACACGCTCCGCGCGCGCCGGTTGGAGCAGGGCTACAACATCGTTGCAATCGGCGGCGGCACGGGACTCTCGACGCTGTTGCGCGGACTCAAACGCCGTACGCGCAACCTCACCGCGATCGTTACGGTGAGTGACGACGGCGGTTCGTCCGGCCGTCTGCAAAAAGAACTCGGCGTTTTACCGCCGGGCGATATTCGCAACTGTTTGGTCGCACTTGCCGACGACGAAGCGCTCGTCACGGATCTCTTCCGCTATCGCTTCGCGGAAGGCGAAGGGCTCGTTGGACATTCGTTCGGGAATCTTTTCCTCGCGGCAATGACCGGTATTACGGGCAACTTCGATAAGGCGGTAAAAGAATCGAGCCGGGTGTTGAATATCGTCGGTCGCGTCTTGCCGGCAACGCTTTCGATCGTGCGCTTGTGCGCGGAACTCGACGACGGAACGGTTGTCGAAGGCGAATCGAATATTTCGAAAGCGAACCGTCCGATTCGCCGCGTCTTTTTCGATCCTGATTTGGTCGCACCACTCGACGAAACACTGGAAGCCATTCGCAATGCGGATGCGATCGTGCTTGGACCGGGATCGCTCTTTACGTCGATTCTGCCCAACTTCTTGATCGATCGCATCACGCAAGAAGTCGCGCGCGCACGCGGCGTGAAAATCTACGTGTGCAACGTTATGACCCAGCCCGGCGAAACCGATAACATGACGGCTGCCGACCACGTCGATGCGCTCTTTGGAAACGCAGGCGCTCGCGTCTGCGATTACGTCGTCGTTAACGACGAACCACCATCAAAACTACGGCAGAGCTACGCTGAAGAGAATCAGATTCCGGTTGCGCCCGACGTCGATCGGATCGAAGCGATGGGATTAACCGTCGTGAAAGCCGAGATGCTGAGTGAAATCGAAACGGTTCGTCACGATCCCGAGCAGCTCGGCGACGTCGTGTTGGGCGTGATCGATCGAGCCGTCGCCGAACGCGCGACATTTGTGCGACCGGCGAGCTCGTACGCTAAGGCGGCGGTTGCTGCAGGGCGACGTTAAGCTCAAACGCTTGTCCCGGCTCCGCGTTGGAGCTCGAGTTCACGTCTTTGTACCCATTTGCGCGCACGACGTAGTCGATAATGCCGCTGGGCACTTTGTCGATCGTGAAGTTTCCGCTTGAGTCGGTCGTTGCCGTTAAAACCGCATCGATGATTATCGTCGCGTTTGCCACGGGAGCGTGGGTCGTAGCGTCGACAACCTGACCTTTGACGCTCGCGAATTTACTCGCGGGTGGGAGATCGCCGTTGTCGCAGGCCGATAGTGTGAGCGCCAGAATCCCGGCGGCAAAGAGCGACCGCGCGACGTTGTTCATATTCATTGAACGTTCTATCGCGTAGGTTCGTCCCCTCGTTACATTGAAGCGCAAGCCCCATGTCGACGACAGCTCCCACCGGCCGGGCAGCCGGTCCCACGTACTGCGAAAACGCCCTCGAAGCCATCGGCAACACTCCGCTGGTCAAACTCAACAAGGTCACCGATGGCGCCGAATGTCTTGTTCTCGCGAAGATCGAGTACATGAACCCGGGCGGCAGTGTGAAGGACCGTCCCGCAGTCGCGATGCTCGACGAAGCCGAGCGCGCCGGCCTGCTCAAGCCGGGCGGCACGATCGTCGAACCGACGAGCGGCAACACCGGTTCGGGACTTGCAATGGCCGCCGCAATTCGCGGTTACCGCTGCATTCTCGTGATGCCCGATAAAATGTCGAAAGAAAAAATCGATCTTTTGAGGGCATACGGCGCGGAAGTCGTCGTCACCCCGAGCAACGTTCCCGCCGATTCCGCCGAATCGTACTACGGCGTCGCGAACCGGCTCGCATCGGAAATTCCCGGCGCGTTTCAGCCGAACCAATTTCACAATCACCACAATCCCGAAGCGCACTACCACACAACGGGTCCAGAAATCTGGAGGCAAACGAACGGTACGATAACGCACTTTGTTGCGGGCATCGGAACGGGCGGCACCATTTCCGGCACCGCGCGCTTCCTCAAGGATCAGAATCCGAAGATTCATGTGGTGGGCGCCGATCCCGAAGGCTCGATCTATTCAGGCGATACGCCGCGATCGTACGCGGTCGAAGGCATTGGCATGAATTACTTGCCGGAGACCGTCGACTTGAAGGTGATCGACGAAGTCGTGCGCGTCTCCGATCGCGAGTCGTTCTTGATGGCTCGCCGCATCACGCGCGAAGAAGGGTTGCTCGTCGGCGGTTCGTCGGGCACGGCCGCCGTTGCCGCCGTGAAATTCGCGAAGACGCTTCCGAAAGATGCGATCGTCGTCGTGATCTTCCCAGATTCCGGTCGCGGCTACATGTCGAAAATCTTCAACGACGAATGGATGATCGCAAACGGCTTCCTTTCGGAAGGCAAACGTAAATCGACGGTCGGCGACGTGCTGCGCAGTAAGACGCCGCTTCCGCCGATGATCACGGTGAAGCCCGATGACACGGTGAAGACGGCGCTCGATCTTCTTCGCCGGTATGAGATTTCACAAATCCCCGTCGTCAAAGGCCACGAAATGGTGGGCAGCATCAACGACGTCGGTGTCATGCAAGCGGTGTTCGATCAATCGGACATCCTTCACAAGCCGGTGAGCGACGTTATGGGACGTCCGTTCCCGGTGCTGGAGCAATTCGCCGAAATCGAAAAGGCGTACAAACTCCTTACGCTAGCGAACCCCGCGGTCGTCGTTACCGACGACGGCGATCCGGTCGGCGTACTCACGCGTCAAGACATCATCAGCTTCTTGTCGAGTTCATCGGACGGCGGCAAGGTTCACTAAGTGGTTCGCGCGACGAAGGCAAATATATGAAGTTCAGTACCAAGGCGATTCACGTCGGCCAGGAAGCCGATCCGGCTACCGGCGCAACGATCGTTCCCGTCTATCAAACGTCGACGTATACGCAAGATGCGGTCGGCGAACACAAAGGCTTTGACTATAGCCGCACGATTAACCCGACGCGCGTCGCGCTCGAGAAGCAGCTTGCATCGCTCGAGGGAGCGGATTACGGCTATGCGTTCGCGAGCGGGATGGCGGCGACGTCCGCGGTGCTGAACCTCCTATCCG
The DNA here is from genome assembly GCA_963765935.1 of Vulcanimicrobiia bacterium. Taxonomy (GTDB): domain Bacteria; phylum Vulcanimicrobiota; class Vulcanimicrobiia; order Vulcanimicrobiales; family Vulcanimicrobiaceae; genus JAMXLG01. The sequence goes on from CAVXXX010000001.1 coordinate 68,592, forward strand.
CCGGCGATCATGCCGTCGTTACGGACGATCTGTACGGCGGAACGTATCGTTTGTTCACGCGTGTGCTCGAACGTTACGGCTTGCAGTTCACCTACGTCGATATGAGCGATCTCGACGCCGTACGCGCGGCGATCAAACCGAACACCAAACTGTTCTGGATTGAAACGCCGACCAATCCCCTGCTCAAACTCATCGACATCAAGGGCGTCGTCGCGCTGCGTAAACCCGGTCAAGTCGTTGTCGTCGACAACACGTTCGCCTCGCCGTATTTTCAACAGCCGCTTGCGCTCGGTGCCGACATTGTCGTGCATTCCACGACAAAGTACATCGGCGGACACTCCGACGTCGTCGGCGGTATCGCGATCACGAACAACAAAGAGATCGCCGACGTCATCAAGTTCCATCAGAACGCGGTGGGCGGCGTTCCGGGTCCGCATGATGCGTGGCTTACGATGCGCGGTGCGAAGACGCTTGCGTTACGCATGCGCCAACATGCCGAGAACGCGCAGATGGTTGCGGAATATCTCGAAGCGCATCCCGAAGTCGATCGCGTGTACTATCCAGGACTGCCGTCGCATCCGCAGCACCAGCTTGCGCGCGCGCAAATGAGCGGATTCGGCGGCATGGTCTCCTTCGTGCTCAAAGGCGAACAGTCACGCGCGCTCGATTTTGCTCACCGGTTGAAGTACTTTAGCCTTGCGGAAAGCCTCGGCGGTGTTGAATCGTTGATCTGCCATCCCGCGCGCATGACGCACGGATCGATTCCCAAGGAAGATCGCGAACGCCGCGGCGTGACCGATGGATTGCTTCGTCTTTCCGTCGGCATCGAAGACGCCGAAGACCTCCTCGACGATCTCCGTTCGGCGTTACTCGCGGCCGGCCGGGTACCGCACGGCGCTGGCGTCTGAGAGCAACTTCTTCGCAGTCGCAGTATCCATCTCACCAACTTGCGCGGTGACCGAAAGCACGACACCGCGAACGCCGTCGACCCAGCAGTACACGTACATCTTCGAGGCTTCGAATCCGGTGCCCGCCGTCATCTCAAAGTAGACCGCGGGCATTCCGTTTTTGAGCGACGCGTGTTCTTTATTGCGAATCAGCGCGTCGCCGAATGCATTGCGCAACGTCTGCTCGTAGGTCGATTCGAAGCCGTCCAGCGGCCCTTGATAGGCTTGCATCTGAATGACCATGCGCTTCGGGCGGCTCGGATCGCCGCTGACCCAGCCGGCGACAACCTGCGGATCTTCCCCTAAATCGTCGAGTGAAAGCTTGCGCTGACCCACCGGGCGATACGAAGGCGGGGCAACGAAGTGCATGGCATCGTCGTTATACTCCTGCAGATTCGGCCTCGGGGTGGCCTCCTGTGCAAACGCGCCCATCGGCACCAAAAGCAGCGCCGCGCACAGCAATAAACTACGTCGCGTCATCATTCCTCGTCGAGCACACCGGCCAACGCCGGCATAGAGATTTCGTACCGGTATCCCACGTTGCGGTGATCGTCGTCGAACTCCTCGTGGCGCACCTCGAGACCCAGCTCTCGAATCCGCTCGGCGATCAGCCGCGCGCCGACGTCGAGCGCATATTCGTCACGCCGTCCGCAATCTAGGTAACGCAGCCGCAGCGCGCGCAGTTCCGCATCGCGATGTGGCACGCGTTCCACCGGGTCAAAGGAGAGCCATTTTTCGAAAACGTCCTCGCGCAGTTCGCCGCTATGAAGATCGAAGGGCAGCTCGAGATCGAACGCCATCGCGGAACGCGGCGAGTAAGCAGCCGTATAACCGAGTATCTCCATCGTTTCGTACTCGCTCTGCGAACGCTTGTGCTTCTTCTCAAAGACCTCGACGAACGACGCGATGTGAAAGTTGTGTTTTTCCAGCGTCCGCTGCACGCTGGGAAACGCGCGCATTTGCGCGTATCGAAAATACGAATCGCCGCTGTGCGACGCAAATGCGGCGAAGATGCCGGGATACTCCATCACGAGATGCATCGCGCCGAAACCGCCGGACGATTTGCCGAGTACGGCTCGTCCACCTTCGCGCGCGATCGTGCGATAGTGTGTATCGACGTGGCCGATAACGTCGCGCGTCACATACGTCGCATAGTCGCCGTTGTGCACGGAATTCACATACTGCGAGCCGCCTAACCGCGTCCATCCATCGACTACGACCAGAAGAGCCTGCGGCATGCGCCGTTCGCGGATGAGCCGGTCGATCCACTGCACGGCATTCGTCTCCCACGCGCGCCCGGCGATGATGCCCACCGCATTTCCCGTATATCCGTGGAGTAGATACAATACCGGATAACGGCGCGAGCCCTGCGTGTCGTAGCCCGGCGGTGTGTAGACAATAACCGGGCGGACCGCCGGATCGCCGAGCGCATTACCGCGCAACGCATCGCTCTCGACTGCGTCGATGTGAACGTCGCCGTGCAATCCCAGGAGTTGCGCGTAGGTCATCTTCATAACGTGCGGTAAATCTTTGGACCAATGCATGCCTGCCTCATGCTCCTCGCACTGCTGTGGAGCTCATGGAAGACATCGGCCATCGTGCACGATCACGGCACGCCGGTCTTTACCGTCGACGGGCGCCCCTTTTACGTGTACGGGGCTGCCTTCTTCTACGAGCGCACACCGCGTGACGAGTGGCGAACCGATCTCGAATCGTACCGAGCGCTTGGAATTAACACGATCGACCTCTATCTGATTTGGAATTGGCACGAACCGGACGAGCACACGATCGACTTCGATGGGCACACCAATCCGCGCCGCGACCTGCATGCGCTTTTTTCGCTCATCCATGAACTCGGCTTCAAAGTCATCGTACGTCCTGGACCGGTGATTCGTAACGAGTGGCGTAACGGCGGCTATCCCGACTGGCTGCTGCGGCGTCCGGAATACAATATGCCGCTTCACGACGTTCTCGAGGGACGGTATCCCGCGACGGCGACGCTGCAGAACGAGCATGCCGACGCCGCGGGAGATGAGTGGATGCACAATCCGACGCACCTGCGATACGCCTCAACATGGCTGCGCGACGTCTTGCGAACGATCGAGCCGTGGTCGGGCGATGTTATCGCGATCGCGCTCGACGACGATCAAGGCGCATATCTCGATAACGACACTTGGCCCGCACCGCATTGGCATGCGTACATGGATTGGCTGAAATCGACGGTACAATCGGCCGTCGGTACGCGCGTTCCGCTCTTTATCAATACCTATCAAATGAAGGTTACCGCGTCGGCACCGGTTTGGGCTTGGGGAAACTGGTATCAAAGCGACGCATACCGCATCGGCGACCACGACATTGCGCAGCTTGCGTTTTCCACGGCTCTGTTACAAACGCAGAACGCTTTGCCCGTGATGTCAAGCGAGTTTCAAGCCGGGTGGTTGCAAGGCGCGGATGAGATCGCACCGCGTGCCGCAGCGCCGGAAAATACTACCCTTGCATTGCATGAAATGCTTCAGTTCGGCGCGCATGGCGTTGTGAATTTCCCGGTTCAAGACACCCTGAATCCGGCGGGGTACGAAGCGCCGTGGGCTAACTGGTTCTACGCATGGGATGCAGCACGTACGCTGCAGGGTACGGCTTCCGCGCGCTATGCGCCGACAGCGGCATTCGGCAACGTCGTTCGGCGTTATGGTGAGTTGTTGGCAACGCTCACACCAAAAACGGATCTCGCCATTGCGTGGCTCGGTAGCGCGTACGATCCGGCAATCATGACGAACGATCGCTTTGCGGCGCTCGCCGACGCGACCATCGCGCAACAGCAACGCTGCCGGGCATTAGCGCTGACGTGCCGATTCGTCGACCTTCACTTTGCCTCACCGCAATCATTGCGCGGCATCCGTGCTCTCGTCGTTCCAACCATCGGCCCGCTCACATTCGAGCCGCGGACGTCGGCTGCGCTGGCCTCACTGCGCGGCAGAATTCCCATTGGTGCAAGCGTTGACGACGTACGCAGTCGTGTTGCCTCGAGCACCGGCGGCATTCGCGACGCCGCGATCCTCGAAATGCCGGACGGCCGCCGCGCATTTCTCGATGTCTTTAACGCCGGAATGACGACTCGCCGCATTTCGTACAATGGAATCCCGCTTCAGATTCAACCCGGCGGCGCGAGACTCGTTCCGCTAAACAGCGGTTCACCGCAAGCGAGTAAGCCGCGAGCATTTACGCGGAACGACGTTCCCGTAACGCAAAACGCGTTTGTTCCAAATCCAAGCGGCTTCGCAAAGGTTCCGGAGGGCACTGCGCGCGCGTATTCCGACGACGTTTACCGCGACGGCACCAAGACGTTCGTTCTCGATAACGGGCGCATTCGTGTCATCGTGTCCGCGGATGCGGGAGCGCGCGCGTTCGTGTTCGAGGATCTCGCAACCGGGCGCAATCGCTTTACGACAATCGGTGCGCTACGCGACGACGTTGCGATGCCGCTCGCAATGTCGACACGCGATTATATCGGCAAGTACACGCACCCATTCCGTACCGGAACGTTCAATCGCAAGTACCACTGCATCGTCGAGCATACCGCGCCGCTTGCCTCGCTGCTTTGTACGTACGACGCCCCGGATCTCGCGCCGCGGCCGGTGCACTTCGAGAAAGAGTTCGTTCTTACGCCTAACGCGACGTCGTTCACCGTTCGCCTTCGAGCAAACACCGACGCCGCTTCGATCTCCGCGGTGCTCCCCGAGACGCCGGGAACCAAGCCGTACGATCTCTTCACCATCAAGTATCCCGGAGGCCAAACGCGATGGATCATGTTCTCGCTGCAAGGACCGCCGACGGTCAGCGCGAATCCGGGCGGGTCACCCTAGGGTGCCGGCGTGGGGAAGTGGCGGAACGGCAGACGCAGCCGCCTCAAAAGCGGCCGGGGCAACTCGTGTGGGTTCAAATCCCACCTTCCCCATGTTGAAATTAACGCAGTTCGCGTTCCCACCATGAGAGTTCGCGTGCATAGAGGTCGCGCTGTGCTGCGACTCCGCGGACACCGTGGCGTGCTTCCGGATACAAGAACATGTCGACGTGCTTGCCCTTCGCGATAAAGGCTTGCGCAAGCGAGAACGTGTTGATGATGTGCACGTTGTCGTCGCCGCTGCCGGCGAGCATCAAAAGGTCGCCCTGAAGATCGCCTGCTTTCGGTAGAACGGAAGTCCGCTCGTAATCGCCGGCGTCGGCCTTCGGCATTCCCATGTAGCGTTCGGTATAGGCGCTATCGTAGAAATGCCAGTCAGCCGGTGGACCGCCCGCGATTCCGGCGCGGAAGACGCCGGGGGCGTGCGTCATCGTAAACGCGGTAAGATAGCCGCCGTAGCTCCACCCGTACAGTCCGAGGCGCGAAGGATCGACGTACGGCTGTTGCTTGAGCCATGTTACGCCCGCGAGTTGTCCTTCCATCGCGATCAAACCCATGCTCCGATAGAAGAGACGTTCATTACGCGCGTGGTCGTCGTACGACGCGGGACCGTCGATGGTGAACACGAGAATGCGGTGCTGCGCCAGGAGATACGGAAAGAGCCCCAGCCAACGATCGTTCGTGCTGGATCCGCCGACGCCGAGCGGACCGCCGTAGGCCATGACGAGCACCGGGTATCGTTTGGTTTGATCGAAATCGCGCGGCACGGTGAGTTGCGCATCGAGCGAACCCCACTTCGATGGAATGGACAACGCACGCGTTACACCGAGATTGAAACGCGAGAGATCCTTCGTCCGGAAAATTGTCGCGGCGCTACCGCTTTGGAGATCATGCCGGGTAATCACGGGCGGCGCTGAGAATGCCGACGCCGTTTCGATGTAAGCGTTGACATTTTTCGCCATCACGATCTCGTGCGTGCCGGACGCGGGCGTCAGATTGCGCACTCCGCTTCCCTGGAGCGACACGCGGAGCAGCGAACGATCCCTACGCGTCGGATATTCTGCGATGACGTAGGCCGCGTGAGCGCGAGCCTCGAGTCGCAGCAACGACACGACCGCGTACGCGCCGGTCAACCGCTTCGCGGACCCTGACTCGGCGTTCACCTGATACAGCGCCTGAACGCCGTCGCGCTGCGAAAGCCACAAGAAGCTTTTACCATCAGGTAAGAACGCCGGTGGTTGTTCCACGTCGATAAATCGTGCGTCGCGTTCTTGTACGAGCGTACGTGACGCAGAACGATCCACGGGAAACGAAACAAGACGAAGATGCTGCTGCGCGCGATCCAGAATCTCGTCGACGACCGCCGCGCTGTCGGGAGTCCACGTGAACGAGACGAGATACTCGTCATGTGGTGCGCCATCGTAGAGCAGACGCGACGGACCGCCGTGCACTGACACGACATGAAGACTGACGCGCGGATTCTTTCCTCCGGCTAGCGGATAGCGCTGATCTTCCGAAGTCGAGGCCGGCGGCAGATAGTGTTCGATCGGATACGGTGCGACCGTCGAATCATCAAAGGTCAAATACGCGATCGAACGGCCGTCCGGAGAGAAGGCGTATGCGTGCTCGACATCCATCTCTTCGCTGTACAGCCAATCGGGATCGCCGTTCAGGCGCGTCTCGGAGCCGTCGAACGTCAAACGCACAGCGTTCTTCGTACGCACGTCACTGACGTAGAGGTCTCCGTCGTGCACATACGCGAGGTGCATGCCGTCGGGCGACCATTGCGGGTCGTCGGCGTCCTTTGTCAGTACTTTGCGTTCGCGGCCGTCCCAGGTTGCGATCTCGAGCTCTTCTCCATTGACGAAGGCCAACTTCGAGCCATCGGGGCTCCAAGCGACTTGCGAAACGGGACGCGAGCGGGAACCGCGCGTCTCCGATCGCGCGGCAAGAACCCGGCGATCCGTGTTCGTCTGCATATCGTGCACGAAGAGAACCGGCGGATCTTTCTCGCGCGCCGCCAGCATCGAGTAGACATACCGCAGCCCGTTCGGTGCCCACGAGAAGTTCGAAGGAGCGTCTCCGGTAACCGGGTGCTGAGCGACGATCTCGTCGATCGTGAGTTGCTGCGCAACATCGGCCGCAGCCGGCATGCCACAGAGCACAACAGAAAGCGCCGCCACGATAAGAAGAGCCTTCATCTTGGCGCGATTCTCTCGCTCAACCGTGATGCCTTTCGCAACCCCACTGGGGACGCTGCGCAGGCCGTCGTCTTCTCCTAGCCTAACTTTTCTACGGTGAGCACAACGGGCTTCAATCCCGGTCGACGTGCGCGCGCGGTCGCGTTCACTCTCGTCACCACCGCAATCGTGCTAGCACTGGCACTTGCGGAATGGGGAACCGAACGCGTTGTTTCCTCTCATTCGCGTGAGGCAAGTACCGCGATCGAGATTGCCATCGTGCTCATCGCCGCGCTCGTCTTCCGTCCTGTGCATCGCAAACTCGAGGAGCTCACCGAGGCAGCGTTTTACTACCGAAAACGACAAGCGCTTGCCTCTGTCGAACGTTTTCGGGGCGAGCTCTCCTCCTTCAACGATAAGCAGCAATTACTGCGCCGGGTCATCGAAGCGATAGACCACCATTTTGAAACGCGCGCCTGCGCGGTTTACCTGCGTCGCGACGCGTTTCGCGCCGAAGCCTCGTCCTTCGACGTCCCGGCCGATCCGGTCGCCCTCGACGACGCACTCGCGATCCGCTTTCAATCCAGCGCCGCGCCGGCGAAGCCGGGACCGTTGAGGTCTTCCGCGCCGGGAACCGAGGCATTTCCCATGACTGCCGCCGGAAATCTCGTCGGCTTCATTACCATCTTGCGCCGGGACGATGCGTTCGACCCCGATGAAGTGCAAATGCTTTCTACGCTTGCGCAAGATCTCGCAATCGCGCTTGTTGCGCTCGATCCCTCGCTGCGAGCCACCCGCGATATCGCGACGAATATTCCCGCGAATTTGCCGGCACTCGTCGGGCGCGAACGCGAGCAACGCGAGATCCACGATGCACTCTCGCGCTATCGCCTCATCACCTTGACGGGTCCGGGCGGCGTCGGTAAAACACGCCTTGCGCTGCAATGCGCGCGCGATGCCCTCGAACGATTCGAGCACGGCGTGTGGTTCGTCGATCTCGCTCCGATTTCCGATTCGGATCTGATTGCGGGCACAATTGCGGCCGCGGCCGGTGTCGCGAGCGGCGAAGCAAATGACGATCTTGCGCGACTGTTGGATCATCTTCGCGTACGCACGGCGCTGCTCGTTCTCGACAATTGCGAGCACCTCATCGCCGGAGTGACCGGCGTAATTGCTCGCATTCGCGCTGTCTGCGCGGGCGTAACAATCCTTGCAACGAGCCGCGAATTGCTTCATCTCGGGGGCGAGCAAGTATATCGCCTGGGACCGCTCGACGGCGATTCCGCGATGCAACTCTTTATCGATCGCGCACTCGCCGTGTCACCGGACTTCGATCCACTAACGAACGAAGATGCGATCCGAAAGATTTGCGATAACCTCGACGGCATTCCGCTGGCCATCGAACTTGCCGCTGCTCGCGTTCGCGCGTTGAGCGCGAACGACATTCTCGAACACCTGGCGGAACGGTTCCGGCTCCTCACGAGCGGCACCCGTACCGCGTTACCGCGTCAACGCACGCTCGCTGCGACGATCGAGTGGAGCTACGATCTTCTTCCCGAGGAGGAACAGTCGCTCTTCCGCCGACTCGGCGTCTTTCGCGGCAGCTTTTCTCTGCAGGCTGCGGCAGCGGTTTGCGGCGATCCGGCTTCCTGCGATGAGTTTCACGTGCTCGATCTTTTAACGTCCCTCGCGGATAAATCGCTGCTCACGGTCTCGCTCTCGCTCAATACTCGCTATCGCTTACTCGAGACGATCCGTGAGTTTGCCTGTCAAAAAGCGGTAGAACTGCACGCGAACGACGTTGCGCGACGCGCGCACGCGGGATACTTTGCGGCTTTGGCCGGCACGGCGTATCACGAGTTCGACTCGCAACTTCCCGAGGGATGGCGCGAGCGTTTAGTCCCCGACCTCGATAACTTCCGCGCAGCGCTGTCCTGGACGCTCGAAAGCGAAGGTGATCGTCAAACTGGAGCGCAGCTCGCCGCGGATTCCGGCCCCCTCTTTCTGCGCATGGAGCTGCTCGCCGAAGGGCTGGAATGGTGCAGTCTCGCGCGCGCGGTTTCACCGCTCTCTCTTGAAACGGAAGGGCGCATCGAGTACGTTGCTTCGATGTTGCACAACAACGCACGGCATTATCCGCAAGCGCTCGAGTGCGCGCAGCGAGCTGTCGCATTCCTCCGGGAGTCGGCCGATCAACGCGGTCTCGTTCGGGCGCTTTCACAACTCGCGCACCAATATGCGCGCGCCAATCAGTACGAAGAAGCGAAGGCGCCGGCTGCTGAGGCGATCGAACGCGCGCGTGCTCTGAACGAGCCGCGCATTCTCATCGCGGTTCTGCGCCGATGCGCGTATTCGATGCCGGTCGATGAAATCGACCAAGCTCGTACGCTCTTCCAAGAGGCGCTCGATACCGCGCGCAATATCGACGATGTTGATGAGAGCTGTAAACTGTTGCAGTGGTGGGCCGGCAGCGAAGCGTCGGCGGGCGCCTTCGATCGCGCGATTCAACTCGACATCGAAGGCCTCTCGTGCGCCGATGTCGACACGCAGATGTACATTGAGAGCGACATCACCGGTTATGCTATTGCCTCGGACGCTTGGGACATTGCCGACCTACATGCGGACCGTGCGCTTCAACTTGCCGTTGCGGCGCAGCACCCAATGCTCGCGGCTCTTGCGGCTGCATATTGCGCTCCATTACGAGCACAGATCAATCCGGCGGTCGCAGCCGCCGTCTTTGGCTATGCCATGGCGCGCTTGCGGGCGCTGCACTTCGACGGTGACCACTCGGAGAAGGTCGCGCTGCTCAATGCTCGCCGGCGAATTTCGGAGGCGATCGACGCCGAAGAACTCGATGCGGCTTTAGAAAGTGGAGCAAGCTTGACTCAACAGGACGTGCTGGACCGGCTCGCATCAACATTTCGGAGTGGTCATTCTGCGCCGGACGGCGTTCGTAACCGTGTCAGTACACTGCTGCGTTAACGAGTAGGTTCCCGACTGACCGGAGCAATTCGTAACAGCAGAATACGAACCGGTGATCACGCTCGTCGTCGTGTTGTACGTGCCCGAGGTGCTGAACGTGCACGTCGTGCCGGACGGGTAGTCAATGACGATCGCACCGCTAAGCGAATTGTCCGATGCGATCGCGAGTGCGATCTGCGCGTTAGTCGCAGGTGTTCCGGCAATCGTCAAGGAGCCGCCGGCGTTCGATCCTTGTTGCGCGAGCGTTCCGGTGACGTTAGCGGAACCGTTTTGGCTGTCTTTGATCGTCCCGCTGTAGTCTCCGGAGAGATTTGATGGTGCCGGTGTAGGAGTTGGCCCGATAAAAGGACCGCTGTTGGAACTACATGCGGCCAATGCAGACGCGAGAATTATGGAGACGGCGCGTGTGCGGAAAGTGAGCATCGTTTTCACCCCGTCGTACGAAAGCAAGAGGCCGAACCGAAATGCCCGGCCCTTGTTGCTCTGCCAAGAAGAATAAGACTTCCTGCACCATCAATGCGTCGTCGTGATATCCAACACAACGTCTACCGGATTTCCGATTGCAGGATCGAGCTTAGTCATTTTCATGCCAAACGCATGGCGATCGATATGGCCGGTCGCACGGTAGTGCGGATGGTCTGCATTTCCCGAAGTCGTTACGGCGAGCGTTTCGGGTTGCGAAACACCGTGAATCGTCAGCATGCCCGTCATCGCAAAACCATTCGTTTCCGGCGTTATCTTCGTGCTCTCAAAGGTCCAGGCCGGATACGTTTTGGTATCAAAAAAGTCATCGCTCGTTAGAGCCGCATCACGGTCGGGATCGTCCGTGTGAAGGTGTGCTGCGTCGAGCTGTGCGCTGACGCTCGTCGGAACGCTCGACCCCGATGGAAGATCGATGCTCCCACGTAGAATCGGTACAATGCCGGTCACGCGTTCGACGAACACGTGCGTCACCGAGAATTGCGCCGTCGAATGCGCAGGATCGATCGCGAGAACGATCCCGAGTAAAAGTCCGATCATCAGTATCCCAGCGTGAATTGAAGATTCATCGTGTTGTTCGTCTGCGGCGAATGGCTTATGACATCTTCAATGGTAATGCGTGCATTTCTCGCAGGCGCATAGCCCAATAAGACGACGCCGTCGCGCGAGAATGTACCGGGCAACGTTTCGCTCGTTCCGTCATATCGCGCAAGCGCGAAGAGGCGGCGGTCGAATGCGTACCGCAATTGCGTGAATCCGCCGCTCGATGCCCCGCCCGTTCCCTCGCCGCTATTTGAGTCCCAACCGGTCTGTACCAGCGATTCACTCGTCCACCGTCCGCTTTGAACGACGATGCTGTACCCGTTTCTCGTAAAGTGATCGAGCGTTCCGGAATTGACGGGACGCTCGCCGGCATAGTGATAGAGGCCCGGCGTCACGGGTCCCATGGCGTCGGTAAGAAACGCCATCGTATCCGTGCCCGTTTTCGGTAAACCGCTCAAACGATCGTAGCCCGGCCCCGCAAACAACTGGGCGTTGAATCCTCGCAACGTGTCGCCGAGGGTCACTTTTGCGCCCGCCTTGGGATCGAAGAAATTGAACGGATTGTCGCCGATCGTTTGATCGTAAATCGTGTAGTGCTGAACCGTTTCGCGAAACGTCTCCGGATCGACGGGAAGCGGCAACGTAAATGATCCCGCTTGAATGTACGCGGGGATCTTCGCATTCCACGGATTCAAACGCTCGTTGACCCATAAATCGCGCAACGCTCCCGGCTCGCCGCCGTCGACCACGTACTGCTCGAAAAAGAAGCTGCCGCGCGACCCGATTGTCCCGGCGGTAAAGAGCTCGATTTCGTCCACGATCGCTTTCGGCAAGCCTTCACCGTTCGGACCCGATCCCTGATTCTCGCTCGAATCGACGAGATTGATCTTCATTGCAAGCGGCACCGCCGAACCGGCCGATACGCCCGGTATCCGATCGCCGCTTGCCAGAAAATGCGCGCCGAACTCATTGAGATGCGGAATGACCGTATGGCACTTCTGGCATGTCACACCGTATTGATGCGCGAACAGCGCGATGGCGAATACCGCGGATTTTAGGCCCACCGCGGAATCTTATTAGGCACACCTAACTTTGTCAACGACCTTGCAGACCTTCAGCCCCGGACCGTTACGGGGCGCGATCGACCTCCCCGGCGACAAGTCGATTTCTCATCGAGCCCTGATCGCCGGCGCCGCCTCAGCGCAGCCGATCGAGGTCCGCAATCTCAACCCCGGACGCGACGTCCAAGCGACGCTCGAGGCGCTCATAGCGCTCGGCGCGCGAGTCGATGCCGGCGAGACGACCGTGCGTATTAGCGGCGGACGTCTGCGTGAACCCATGGGCGAGATCGACTGCATGAACTCCGGTTCGACCGCGCGGATGCTGCTCGGCGTTTGCGCCGGAGCAGATATTTCGGCGCGCTTCGATGGTGATGCGTCGTTGCGCAAACGGCCGATGGAACCGGTTGCCGCGCAACTACGTGCGTTTGGTGCGCGGATTGAAACAAGTAACGGCCTCTTGCCGATGACGATCGCGGGCACGCCTCACATAGAAACCCGGCGCTTCATCTTGATCGGTCCATCGGCGCAAATAAAATCGGCGCTGCTCTTCGCGTCGCTTTTTGCCGACACGAGCATCGAAATACTCGGCGACCGTTCCTCGCGCGATCACACCGAACGGTTGTTGCGCTACCAAGGCGCGGACGTTAGCTGGGATGGACGAACCGTAGCGTTGCGCAGCGGCATGACGCGGACCGAACCGATCGACGTCGTCGGCGACTTTTCCGCCGCTGCGTTTTTCATCGTCGCGGCGACGGTCACACCGGGAAGCGAACTATTGATCCGGCGCGCCGGCATCAATACCACCCGAACCGGATTGCTCGATGCACTACTCGATATGGGCGCCCACATCGAATTGCGTAATGCGGGCGAACGGTGCGGTGAACCGGTCGCGGACCTGTTCGTGCGCCACGCGCCGCTGCGTGGAACCACGATCGACGCCGACCGCGCGGTGCGTGCAATCGACGAGATTCCGATCCTCGCGGTCGCCGCTGCATTCGCGCAAGGCAACACGAAGATCACCGGCATTCGCGAATTGCGGACGAAAGAATCCGACCGTGTAGCGGCCATCGAACGGCTTCTCGGCGCGGCGGGAATCGGTGTCGAGATTGCTCCGAACGGACTAGTGATTTGCGGCGGTACGCCGAAAGGAGCGGGGGCGATGGTCGACACGCATGGCGATCACCGTATTGCTATGGCCACCGCCGCGCTTGCTGCGGGCGCTGGTCCGCTCGCGGTGGAGAGCGACGCCAGTATCGATGTCAGTTTCCCGGCGTTCATCGAAACGCTACGGAGTGTGCAAGTCGCGTGAGCCAACAGCCGGTCTACACGGCCGATGAATTCGAATCCGAAGCGCGCTATATCGACAGGTTGATATGGGAAGCGCTCGCGATAGAACCCGGTACGAAAGTGTTGCTCTGCGGCTACGGGCCCGAGGGCGCATATGCGAAACGCGCAATAGCAACTGGAGCAAAAGTAACCGTCATCGAGCACCGCAACGAGGCGATCAATCAGTACGCAAAGCTCGATGCGAAGTTGTTGCGCGGCAGTACTTCCGTCATTCCGGCGAAAGAGAACTCGTTCGACGTCGCGATCGCTTTCCATTATCTGCATGAAATCGATCCGTTCTTTCACGCACAAGTGCTCGCCGAGCTCGCGCGTGTCGCTCGCCGCGTTGTCGTCGTCGAGCCGGCGCCGCCGGCAGATCCACTCGGCAAACGCATCGCGCTCCTCTATTCGCAAGCAAAACGCGAACTCGGCCAATTCGAGTACTATCAACCGCTCGAATATTGGAAGAAGTTATTGCAATCGGTGAAGGCCGACGTGTCGCAGCATGTTTTTGCGTTTGCAAAAGTTCCGCCGCGTGAGTATCTCTCCGACACGGTCGAACTGATGCTGCATACGATCGAGGTCGAAGACGCTCCGCCCGAATACGTCCAGGAGCTTCGTCAAATTGCCAAGCGATCCGATGCGCAGTTGCTCCCGCCGCCGCGCTACGTGCTCGCAGGCGCCGCTGCCGGTGAATTGGTACTGCCAAAATTCACGCAACGGCCGACGACGTCGGTGACGGCAAAGCCGTCGAAGGCAATTCCCGCGCCGAAACCGCGCGCGGAAGTTTCAGAAGAAACGGGTTACGAATTCCCGCCCGTCCCCGTGCCGCGAGGCAAGGTCACGCCGCCCGAGACCATTACACCACCCGCGGCAGCGGCGCCGACGGCACCTCCTGGCCGCGGCCGCGCCTGGTTTCGGACCGTCGACGGATACGCCGGCGCCGGGCTTCGGCGTTCCGGGATTGCCGTTCGGCACCCCGACGCCCGCCGTTCCCGCTCCCGAAGGACCGCCCGCCGCATCACCGTTCGGAGTCCCGTTCGCGGTCCCGGCCTCCGAAGGCCAAAGCGGATTCGGTTTACCCCCCGAAGGCGTGCCTCCCACATCAACATGGCACTGGGAACCACCAGAGAACCCCGAGGAACCAAAGCCGTAGTTGCTCTCGCGCCCACCGGCTACTGTGATGGAACGTCAAAGCGAACGCTCTTGAACGGAGAGTTGGCCGCGCAAGTCGCGCACTGAACGAGAACCTTCGTCGCGACGTAGGACTTGTCTACCGGAAACATTGCGACTTGTCGTTCGGCCGCACCCTGTTGGATATGCAGATTGGCGTTGGTCAATTCACTGGACGGAACTGCCACCGTGACGTCGTCTTTGTCCGCGAGCGTGTAGCCCACTAAATCGATGAACGGCGTGTGCATTCCATTGCGGAGCAAGATCTTCATGACCATGATTTTTTGATCCGGAGTAGGATGCAGGCGGTCGGGATTATCCGCGGCCGTTGCTTCACGCAGTTCCTCAATCGTGACCCGCAGCGCGCCGTTGAAGACGGTGTCGCCGACCTTTCCCGAAAGTGCGTGGACTTGATTGGCGCCTCCCGGCACGGGTGTCGCAGCTCGTACTCCGGCTGCACAGACTGCGGCGGCTGCAACGCAAACGATAACGTTACGAAAGAACATGTGCTTTCTCCATTTGCAAAGACGATTTGAACAAAATACGTTGAGATGAAATCGACGACATCGGTTCGGAATTCATGGCAGCGTCCGAAAGCGTGCGACCATTCCCGCTTTGAGATGAATGTTGAGATGGCAGTGATACATCCAGGTTCCGGGATTGTCCGGCACCATGTCGGCGACGATCATGCCCATCGGACCGAGCTCGGCCGTATCGGTGCGCATGCCGTTTATCACGACGGTTTCCCCATGCCAATGCGGCGCGTGAAAATCGAAATCGCTCATCGTCGACATGATGTACCAGCGCGTGCGCTCGCCGCGGCGCACATCGATGATCGGCAGGTTTCCATGAACGAAACCGTTGATGGAAAACAGCTGATTGTCGTTGACGAAGCTATCGCTGCGGGCAAGTTTTATGTTTCGAGGATTGGTCGCCGGATCGGCGAGGTTCTCTGAAAATAGGCGGCTTTCGGTTTCATCGAACTGTGCAAAGGCCGTGAAGACCTCGCGATCGACGTCCGATGGTGATCCGTCCGGTTTTGAAGTGCCCTTACGCGAGACGACGATCGGGCCAATCAGGCCGGTGTTAACGTCGCGCGTCTCATCGGTGTGCGAGTGGTACATCCATAGAATCGAGCTAGGATCCATTGGTCCGGGACCGGATCGCGCGGGAACATCAAAGTGATAGGTGTAGGTCTTACCGGGCGCGACGGCATCTCCGGGCTTCTGCATCGGATCGGTACCGTCGAGATACGGCGCTCCCTCGGAGCTCTTGAGATACCGGAATCCGTGCGCATGAAAGCTGAGCGCCAAGTGCGAGTTGTTTCTGAAGACGACCGTCACGGTATCGCCGACTTCCGCGCGAATCGGCGGACCCAGAATCCCTAAATAATCGTCGGATGCCGGACGCGGCTGAACGCGCGAAAACGCCGCGTCGGTGTAGCCGTGATAGACGATTTTGTGGAATGCGAACCCGATTTGCTCTTTCGCCGGCTTAAGAACGGTGCCGGTTAGAGCATCCGTGCCGGTCGGCGCATAGTTCCAAATGACTTCATCGGCGGCAATGTAGTACGTGCGCTCTGCGGCGAGTACAGGAGTCACTCCACAAATGAGCAGGAGCACGACTACCTGACACACTGCATGTACGAATGATTTCATGCCGCCACTATAGCGGCAGTCCGTACGACATCCGTGCGATTCTCGCGCGAACTCTGATTCTGCACGCCATAGGGACGCCCACGTGATAGAGTGCGGCCATCCGCTGCTAGAGAGTAGCCGGCAACAACCGGCGGGAGGCAATACGTATGCGAAGTTTGAAGGCGGGAGCGCTGCTCCTCGCGACGATCCCTTACTGCTTTTCGGTTGCAGGCGCGTCGGAATCGCCGGCAAGCGCGCTCAAACAGTTCAGCTACCTGACCGGAACCTACAAATGCACCACAACCGACGGCGATGCATACATCGAGCAGTTTTCACGTCCGATGGACGGGACGTGGATGCGCGCGACGGACATCCAGAATGGAAAGGCCGTCGGCGATCACACCCTAGGCTACAATCCGCGATCGAACGCTTGGTATGTATTCTCAACGGGCAGCAATGGCAGCTCCTCGCTCATGAAAGCAGACGGTCCGGCCGTGGATATGATGCACACCGTTTATCCGGCAAGCGAAAACGTTACGTTGACGTTCGTAAAGCATTCCGACACATCATACTCCCTGCACTTCGGCGGAACGGCAAACGGAAAACCTGTTCACGAAGTTGACAACTGCACACGCTAGGGCGAAGTGCCACCGATCGCGCTGGCGGAAGTAGCGCGTCGCCGCGGGAGTGCGCGATCGGTGGGGGAATGCAGTCTTTATCGTGCATCGAGATGCGGCGGAGCTTGAGGTTCGGCTCCTCGGACAAGCGAGAGTGCTTGCCGGCGGTGCGTTTGTCAAGTTTTCTAAGCGCGCGACCACCCTAGCGCTACTCGGGTTCGTCATCTTGCGCCGGGACCAGCCCGTGGCACGAAATTTCCTGGCATTTACCCTGTTTCCCGACGACGACGAAGAGACCGCGGCGTCAGAACTTCGACGGTATCTTTATCTCGCGAATAGGGCGCTGCCGCAAATTGCGGGCGATCCTTGGCTCATTGCCGATGCCGAAACGGTGCGATGGAATAGTACAGCCGGTGCGTTCGTCGACGTCATGGAGTTCGAGCGGTTAGCAGAAGACGAGACGACGTTCCACGAGGCGGTCGAGTGTTACGGCGGCGACCTGCTCGAAGACGTGTACGACGACTGGGTGCTCCCCGAGCGCGAACGACTGCGTTCAAAATACCTTGATACCGTAATGAAGCTCGTGCAAAGGCATCGATCTCAGCGCGAATTTGCCTCAGCGATTTCGTATGCGCGACGCATTCTGGCAGTCGATCCTTGGCGCGAAGACGTGATGCGGCAGCTGCTCGCCGCACGCTATGAATCCGGCGATGCGTCGGGTGCGTTGTTGGAGTTCGACCGATTCGAAAAGGGACTTCGCGACGAAGTACACGCCCGGCCGATGCCGGAAACAATGGCGGTCCGCGCGGCAATTCTGCGAGGCGACGCCTTGCCGGGAGTCGTCGAATGCGTAACGAGCAGCCTCGCCCATCCTACCGGTTCAGCGGAACTGCTTCCGTTTGTGGGGCGCGACAACGAGCTTGGAGAGTTGCGTGCGCGGTGGGGTCGTTGCGCGCGCGGTAGCGGTGCGCTGGTATTCGTTTCGGGAGAGGCAGGCATCGGAAAGACGCGGTTGATCGCAGAGTTTGCTCGTCTTGTAGAATCCGAGGGAGGTCGCGTCTTTGCCGGGGGTACGACCTCGCCGGAGCGCGCGCCATATCAGTGCGTCGCCGAAGCATTGCGCTCGGCGTTGCCGCTTCTCGCGGCGCATCGAATCGACCGTTCTACGCTGGCGGCGTTAGCAAACGTTCTTCCGGAACTACGTGCCGGCGAGGACGCGCTTCCGACGCTTCCCGTGCTCGCGCCTGATCGGGAAGCGCAACGATTGCTCGATGCGCTCGCCCAGTGCGCCAACGCTCTCGCATCGCCCCGTCCGCTGTTGATCATCCTGGAGGACGTGCACTGGGCCGGACGTGCGACGATCGATGCCATCGCCGCAATCGTCAGACGTACGGCGCGCGCGCCCGTCATGGTTATCGCGTCGTACCGTGAGGAGGAAGCTCAGCGGGGGCATCCGCTTCGCGCGCTGGAGCGCGATCTCGGGACGGAACGACTCGCCGGTACCGTCGTGCTGGGCAGGCTCAAACGCGACGACGTCGCGTCGCTACTTGCGAAGATCAAGAATCACGAACCGCCGGAGGATGCACGCGTTAGCGAGTTCTACGCGCACACGGAAGGCCTGCCGCTCTTTCTCAACGAGGCGTTAGCTGAAGACCGCGAGCAACGCCTCGAGCGTGATGCGCCCCGCATGGTGAGCGGCGGAATTGCAGCGACGATTGCCGCGCGAACGGCGCGATTGAGTGACGATGCTCGCACGGTCGTGGAGATCGCGGCGATCGCCGGCCAAGGTTTCAGCGTCGACGTCGTTCGAGAAGCCGCGGGACTTAGCGCAGCCGCGGTCATCGAGGGCTTGGCGGAACTCTTAGATCGCCGGCTCATTCGCGAGGCAGGAGCTCGCAGCCGGCAAGACTACGTTTTCAGCCACCACTTGATTGCCGCGTCGATCTATGACGAGATCGAAGCAGAACGGCGATCGCGTCGTCACGCGCGCATAGCATCGGTCATGCGCGATCTCCACGCGGAGCATTTAACGGAAGTTTCGCGGGATCTCGCCCATCACTACGAGTGCGCGGGTTTGCCGAAGGATGCGGCGTACTGGTATGCGGCTGCCGCGCGTCGCGCGTCGGAACTCTATGCTAACGATGAGTGCATTACGTTCGCTACCAAAGCGCTCAAAGACACCGCCGAACGCGACGCTCGGCGCGATCTTCTCCGGCTGCGCGAGTCAGGGTTTGGACGCGTCGGCGATCGCGACTCACAGCGCGCCGATATTTACGAACTCGATAAACTCGCTGAAGAAATCGATAGCGATACCGAACGGCTAGATGTCATTCGACGGACGATCGTGTTCGCGCGCTCCTTGGGCGAATCCGATCGAGAATTGGCGCTCATCGACCGTATGGAAACGTTAGCCACTCGAAGCGGCGATCCACACGTTGAAGCGGAGGCCGCGTTACAGCGGGCGACGTGCCTGGTCGGATTGAGCAGGCATCGCGAAGGACTCGACGCCGCCCGCGCGGCGCTCGCCCTGTACGAACGATTGGAAGACGTTCCAAAACAGGCGGCGTGCCTCGGGCTTCTTTTAGAAATTTCAACGAACGCAGGTGATTACGATCGGGCGCGCGAGTATCTCGAGCGTTTGCGCGAGTGCGCGTCGAGCGCGGGAGATCGAACGATTGCCGCGCGGGCTCTTTCGGTCGCCGCGATTGCTGCGTTATTGCGCCAGCGGTATGCAGAGAGCCGCGAACTGTCCGGGGAGGCGCTCGCCATCGGGCAACATGTCGGCGACCGCGAGATGGAAGCATTGTCGCGGGCGCGCATCGCGGTCGCTTCTGTGTGGCTCGGCGATTATGATGAAGCCATCGGGCAGTTCGAACGATCGCTCGAGATGTACCGTGCGATCGGACATCGACGCGGCTTGTGCTCGACGTTGACGAACAAGACGCTGCTCGCGATGCGTCTGGGCAAGTTCGATGAGGCCGTAGAGTCGATCGAACAATCAAACGCGCTGTTGGATGTCGTCCGCGAAGCACGCATGGGCATTGCGAACGACGTTAACTTGAGTTTCATCAAGTTGCATACGGGCGATCCCAAGACGGCTAAAATGCTGGCTGCGAGTGCGCTCGTGCGGGCACGTTCGATCGGATTTCCGGTCTTTGAGGCTGCGGCCCTCGCGAACTTGGGGAACGCCAAAGCGGCTCTCGGCGAGGTGGACGACGCGATCGCTGATATGGAGGCGGGCGTTGCAATTCGCCGAGCGCACCAGGAGCGACGGGATTTTATGGATGATCTTTCCGATCTTGCTCTCGCGTACGTTCGCGCGGGGCGCATCGACCGTGCGCGCAAGATCGGCGAGGAGCTTTCGGAGATCGCTGCGGAGACGCTCGGCGCGGCGCTATGGCCTCACTACATCTGGTGGGCGATTGCGCAGGTGCGCGAGGCTGCCGGCGATGCGCCCGGCGCGCGAGCCGCAACCGAAGAGGCCGTCGCGGCGCTCGAGAAGTTTGCGGCGAAGATCGGCAATGACCAATGGCGCGAGGCCTTCCTCGCGATCGACGTCAATAGCAAGATCGCTCACTCCCGCACGCACGGGGCACGCTAGTCGCGTACGCTAGTGCTATGAGTCTCGACCGACGCGAGCACGTATTCATGGTGCGGATGTGGAGCGAAAATGCGAACCGCGTAGGCGTCGAATGGAGAGGTGAAATCCGCGAAATCGAGTCGGGCCGGAAACTCTACGTCACTGGCCCGGGCGAGGTTGCAGATTTCATCGCCGCGCTTCTTTCGGCGCAAGGCGAACGCATCGACCGAGATGACGATCGCGAAGTTCAGCGGTGATTGAAGAGTAGCGTGATCGCGGCGCCGGCGGTGCGCACAGCGGCAACGGCTTCGGGAATGCGTAGGTCGGCAATGCTTTCGTTGATGGTGCGGATTGCGGCGTTTGCACGTGCGAGTAACGCATCGATCGCGGCCATGTCGGCGTTGATGCGGTTCGCGTTGACTTGCGCCTTCTTTACTTCAGCGAGTAGCGGCAACGTCTTCATTCGATCGACGTGATTCTTTACGACACGCAAAGCGCGCACGGCGCGAAGTGCACCATACGCGATGCAGATCAGTGCAGCGACGGCACAGACCACGAGGACCCACGCCGGCCAGCTCATGTTAGGCGGCCGATTCGCCGGACGATGACGAAGACGACTCGCTCGAGGAATTCGACGGCCGTGAATCGGTGACATAGAAGCCCGAACCGTTGAAGATGATCGGTGCGGGATTGAAGACGCGGCTCATCGTCCCGCCACATTGCGGGCACGGGTCGGAGTGAGTTTCATTAAAACCGTGGCGTACTTCGGTGTCCTTGCCACATGCGGCACAGCGATAATCGTAGAGTGGCATACGGCTTTGTTTATACCAAAGCTAGCAGTCCCGGTCAACGACTGCCAACACACTAAAAGTACGGCAGCGCGCTTTCGTGGTGCTCGACGAGGCCCTTGAAATGCACGAGCGCATCATCGAGCGCCCGCTCGATTTTGCGGCCGTTCTTCCAGGAGTCCATCATCGCACCCACGCGCCCGCCGTATGCCGGATAGGTCAGCCTCACATGAAGCTTCGCGCGCTGTGTCTTGCGCTCGATGCGGAAATCGATGCGGCGCCGCAGCGAGTACGCACCGACCAACGAGAGGTGGTAATTCGTAATGAACTGGTCGACTTCGTAAACTTGTTCTTCTTCACCGGGAAGCATCGAACGGACGATGACTTCCGAGCCGACGGCCAGCGGCGAAGCCGGATCCGCGGCTTTCGCGGTACGAATACAGGAGAGCCACACGGGCCACTTTTCGACAGCGCAGAGTAGTGCGAAGAGATCCTCGACGGGAGAATCAATGTCCAGGCTCGCGCTGTACGACCGCAGCCCGGGGAGGGCAAGGGCATCGGTCATGATAGCCATGGAAGGGCGGCTTCGTCATACTACAGCTAGTGCCTGCAAAAGTCGCAGATACTATGTATAGGGGTTCAGGCGCCTACTTCCTTTAAATAGTGCCGCACGCTGCGCGGCACTTGGCACTCCGCTACGCTTTCCGCACTGCGCGCGGAAAACGTTGCTGCGCGGCCCCGCGCTGACTTCGAAGCGCGGGCCCCCATTATTTTTCGCCGCCGACAAATCGTGCGAACGCAACGAGCGTTTCGACTCCGACGGGCAGGGCGGCTTCGTCGATTCGGAATTCTGCACTGTGTCCCGGGTAAATCGACTGCGCCGATTCGCTACGAATACCGAGACGCACGTGGACGCCGGGAACGCGTTGCGCGAAGTATGCAAAATCTTCGCCGCCCATTGTTGGCGCTAAGCGCTCGACTCGAATATCGCCGCGTGCACGCATATGCGCAGCAAATATTTCTGCAAGTTGTGCGTCATTCACGACCGGCGGATATCCGCGCACAATCCGAATCTCCACCGTTGCACCATAGGCGGCGGCAACATTCGTCACGATGCGCCGAACGCGCGCATCGAGGCCGTCACGAATTGACGGATCGTGCGCGCGTAACGTTCCCGACATCTGCACTTCGTCGGCAATGACGTTGTTGCGATAACCGCCGCTAATCGTACCGATCGTTACAACGACGCTTTTTAATGGATCCGTTTCACGAGCGGCGATGTTTTGCAATGCGAGCACAATTGCGCTCGCGGCCGGAATTGCATCGACTGCCGTATGCGGATATGCGCCGTGTCCGCCTTTGCCACGAACGGTGATGTATAATTCGTCCGCCGATGCGTTGACGGGTCCCGGCGTAATGCTGATTTCTCCGGGACCAATGCGCGGGTCGACATGCAACATCGCAACGGCTTCGACTTTCGGATCGTCGAGCGCGCCCTCTGCGATCATCGGCTCGGCGCCGCCCGGCCCTTCTTCGGCCGGTTGAAACAGCAACACGGCCGTGCCGGCAAAGCTCTCGCGTGTTGCCTGCAAAACGTGCGCCGCACCGAGCAACATCGCGGTGTGCGCATCGTGTCCACATGCGTGCATTTTACCGTCAACTTCCGATGCAAACGGAAGCCCCGTACGTTCGGTAATGGGAAGCGCATCCATATCCGCGCGTAAGCCCACGACGTGTCCCGGCAACGCGCCGCGAAGGATGCCCACCACGCCCGTTTTTGCAACGCGGCGATGCGGGATGCCGAGCGCGTCGAGCTCCGCCTCAACGAGCGCGCTCGTCCGATGTTCTTCGAAACCAAGTTCGGGGTGGCGGTGGATCGCACGGCGCAATTCGATAACGCGATCGGCGACGGATGCGGGAAGCTCGTTGATCATTGGGCAAAACGTTCTGGCAATGACCGGAGCCGACCTCGCCCTCGCAGCGCTCATTAATCGCGCCGGAAGCACGTATTTATCGACTGCGCCGGCGTACATCACGTACAGGGAACATACCCACGTGGAAGGCGGCGGCCGTACGGAAGATCTCGACCGCGCGGTCAGCGTGAGGGTCGCCGACAACTTCGCGGTGATGCAAGACCTTCCGCAAGGGGCGGTGCGAACGGGTCCGGCGTTTCCGGTAATTCCGTTCTTCGATCCGTTTTCGAGCTTCAAGTTCAGCTACTTCGCAAACTTGAAGAAGATCGACATTTCGTTTGATCCGGGGCAGCCGTACTATTTCAGATTGCCGAGTGCCGATTCGAGCGTCGACGCGGTCGTCCCGTATATCAGCGAATTTGCGCCGCGTTTCGCGCCCGATTCGACGGACGACGCGCTACACGTGTTGATCGATCCAACATCGCGAACCGGCGACTCGTTCTATCCAACGGAAGTGCGTGAGGATCCGGCAACCCATCTTCCGTCGTTCGTCGCAATGCAAGTCAACGGCAGTGATATGACGATCACGCTCAGCTACTCGATGGTTGACGGACACTGGGTTATCACGCAAGGCACGTGGAGCGCAACCCAACACATTCTCGTCACGACGCTCAAAGTAACCGCGACGACGACGTTTTCCGATTTCGCGTTTCCAGCGAGTGCGCCGGACCCCCGGTTAGCCGGTTCTCCTACTCCTCGTCCGACGGCGACAGCATCGCCATGAGCGAGAGCTTGGAATCGCGCGCGAGACGCGTTAGCTTCACCGCACAATACCCGCAGAACACAAATGATGGAACGGCAATCATCAAAAGGGTCGCCACCATGAAGTTCGATTGATCGGCGTTCAGGAAATCATTTGATGCGGTGATGGCCCAGCGCGCGGCCATGACGCACAGGACGCCGACAATCGGCGCGCCGATCATCCAAACGAGAAGCCGGGGCGCCGCTTTACGCGCGCGTTCTTTTTTGTACCAGTCGCTTAGCATGGTTAGTCTTCTGGAAATATCGTCGGGTAAACATTAACTTTTTACTTGCCTGGATAACAGACGAGCACAGACTTTTCCAAAGTCCGAGCGGTTTTGTTCGCGCCGCACTTCTCGAATCATTGCAACGCATGCAGCCAAGCAAGCTTTATTCGGTCAATCCGGCGGGCACGAAAGGCTCATGCAAACGCAACGAACCATTGCGCCGGCGCAAGGCGCGACCGCCGTTGACATTCTCGTCAACGATCACCGCACGATCAAAGATCTTTTGCGACGCCTTGTGGAGGGAACGTCGCGCGATCTTCGCATGCAATGCTTGAAAGAGTTGCAAGGCGTTTTGACCGTCCATAACGCAACCGAAGAAAACCTCGTGTACCCCGCGCTCAATAAAATCGGCAAGAAGATGTTCGAGTCGCTGCATCTCTACTACGAGACGGCAAACGCGGACATCACTGCCTTCGAAATCGACACGATGCTCAAAGAGGGAGCCGATGCCGATAAACTCCAAGCCAAGGTCGAGAAATTCCGCGATGCGATCCTCGAACATATCGACGACGAAGAAAACAAAGCATTTCCGCACCTCCGGGATGCCGCCGACGGCGCGGAGACGGAGCAATTGAACCAAGCCGTGCAAACATTCCGCGGCGCGATCAGCTTCGAGCCGATGGGACGCATGAGTAGTCCGGATGGAACAACGTAAAACAAAAGAGCCCGGCAAAATGCCGGGCTCTCTTACATGGCGGAGAGGGTGAGATTCGAACTCACGGTACCCTCATCAGGTACGCCCGCTTTCGAGGCGGGTGCCTTCAACCGCTCGACCACCTCTCCATGTCGCTTCGCGCGCCCGCGTTACTACCCCGTTTCTGACGGGATACCTTCATTTAACGTGGCTTGACGCTTTTGTCGGAAGAAACGTTGGAGCTGCGCGGCAGCTTCCTCTTCCAACACCCCGGCCGTGACTTCCAGCCGGTGATTAGTTTTCGGCGAACGCAAGATATCAAATGCACTGCCGTCCGCGCCGCCCTTCGGATCGCGTGCACCGTATACGACGCGTTTGACTCTCGCAGCAATCATTGCGCCGGCGCACATTACGCAGGGTTCCTTCGTAACGTATACCGTTGCGTCCGATAAGCGCCACACGCCGAGCCGTTCCGCCGCTTGACGCAGCAGAATCATTTCTGCGTGCGCGGTTGCATCCGGACGCGCTTCTTTTTCGTTTTTCGCTCCGAGAACGAGATCGCCGCATACAAGCACCGCGCCGATCGGCACGTCGCCGGCATCCGCAGCTCGATCGGCAAGCTGCATCGCGCGGCGTATGTACTCTTCGTCGGTCATTGCGTTAATGAGAGAAATCGCGCCCGAGATGACTCGAACATCCAACCTTCGCCTTCGGAGGGCGACGCTCTATCCATTGAGCTACGGGCGCATAGTTCCGCTCCGCTATTCCGGAGCGCTTCCCGAGGCGGGAAGATGTTTGAACAGGTCAAGTTTATGATCGACCAGCGAGCGATAGAACTTGCGCACGCAGTCGGGATGACCGAAGAAATATGTCCGGGCGTACGCGAGATCGTCACCCGAGCTATCCGGAACATAGTGCGAGATCTCGATCTCTTCCATCTGGTTTCGATCGACCGGATGGGGACAGAAATCGCACGGGATCGTGGACATGAAGCACCTCTGGAACAGGAACGGCCGTCATTGGAGGACGGCCGCACCTTAAAACTTGGTGACTCGGGTAGGATTTGAACCTACGACCAAGGGCTTATGAGTCCCCTGCTCTACCACTGAGCTACCGAGCCATGCCGTAGCGTTGGTTTTCGACACCTGACTGTACCAGAACCCTTCGCGGCGTGCAACGGCTGCGGGCTGCGCGCCTAGAGCTTAGCAACCGCGCGTCGAAGCGAAGAGCACATAGGCATCGGTTCCGCGTACAAGGAGCGGATTCGTCACTGCTCGTCCTTCCATATCGACATAGGAAGAGGCGGGCAAAGGCAGTGATGCCGTAACGCTTGACGTCGAGTCGTTCGCCGCGACGTACCCACCGCTGAAACGCCGGAAATACAACGAGCCGCTGGAGGCATAGGGTCCACACGCGGCGCCGATCCGTGCGTCAACCGTCGCATACTCCGGGAAGGACGACGCGACACCGTAGGGGCCGGTCGTCACGTAAAACGCGGCATGGCCGAGGTCACCTAGCAAGAATGAACCAATCGCCCAGGACAGCTCGGATGGCGAGATTCCGACGGTGGCACAACAACCGCGGGACGTGGGGTTGAACTTATCGATCGCAAGAAACGTCGCGTGAGATTGCCATGATGTCATGAATCGAAGCGTTTTTCCGAGCAGTCCACCCCGGACGTAATTTCCATAATCCGCGAACCCTTGTTCGTCGAGATTCGCATCGGCATATTGTGCGAGTGTCTGCTCGTTGGGATCGGCCATGTCGCCTGTTGGATGGTTCACGACTAACCGCAAGTGATGTGGCGCGAGAGACGAGTCGGTCGTCAGAACCTGCTTTGCGAGCCTCACCCACGTTGCGACATCGGATGCCCACTTCGGATCGTTGTTCGGAAAACCGCCGCCGCCGGCGCCCCACCGACGCGTAAATCCGGTGAAATTCGGCCCGGTGTAAACGCCGCAACCATACCATCCCGGCTGCTGCCTTCCATCGAAATCGAAGAAGACTGTCTGGTCCGTCCCAATGGCGGAATCGCCGCGATGGATTGCGGCGAGCCCGGCAACGCGTATTTGATACGTGACAACGTCCGGGTTGCTGATATCGAGCGGAACCGCCTTCGACAATTGGGGTTGGTATGCAACCGTTGTGGTTGGCCGATTCTGGGTGTCGCAATCGTAGACGATCCAGTCTGGATGATTCGCCTGGAACCATGCGAGGTGACTACCGCCGATCGTGTTCGGATCGATGTTCGGATCGTCGACGCCTTGGTACGTATAGAGAATAGGGATGAGATTCGGATTTCCGGCGAGCCACGCTGCTGCCGTCGCGCCGTGCCGGCCCGCACCCGCACCCCACACCCAAGTCACTTGATGAGCTGCGGCAGTCGCCTGCACCGCGTTCATTTCCGTGTCGAAAACTTGCAGCAGCGTGAGTGCGCCCGTTGCCGGCAACGGTGTTAGGGTGGGGACCGGTGTCGGCGTTGGTCCCGGACGGGTTGGTACGGGTGTGGGGGTTGGGTGCGGCCGCACACTCGGTGGTGCGCTCGGGGGTGGCGTGGGCCGTTCGCCGGGCGTAGGCGTTCCGGTATTCCCCGGCGCCGGCACGGGCGTGTTAGCCTCCGGCAATTGCGGCGACGAAGATCCCCCGCCGCCACCACATGCTGAAAGCGCGCCAACCGCGCAGATAAGAAGGGCATGCAGGCCAGCAGAGACTCGCATCATGCGCTCCCCAGTAAGATGAACTCATCGTAACCGAACGGGAGCCAAAATGCTTCAAACGGCGGCTTGGCTACCCGTGCCCCATAGCGTGGAAAATGAAAATGCCGCGCAGTTTAATGCGGGGCATTTTTACAATCCGCGGTCGGAGGGACTCGAACCCCCAACCTACAAGTTCGTAGCCTGTTGCTCTATCCAATTGAGCTACGACCGCGCGTTCCGTCGAGACGACCACCGTAGATACGGGGTCGTTTTTTCTTTCCCTGCTGTTGGCAGGGCGATTCGGAGAGAGAGGGATTCGAACCCTCGATACGACTTTACATCGTATAACGGTTTAGCAAACCGCCGCCTTCAGCCGCTCGGCCATCTCTCCCCGGCGGCACCAAGTGGTACAGCGCACGACTATACCACAGAGTCGGGCCTTGCACCTATACGATTTATGACGTCGGTGCCGTCGGTCCCGTCATCGGCGGTTCGTCGACGAAGACTGCTTGCTCTTTTTGCGACGGTGCGGAACGGCGGCCGAGAAGCGCGTCGATACCGAGCACGCGTCCTGTGGGCAAGACCAAACTGATCGCGCTGAGTGCGAAGGCTGTGGCATCAAGGCCCGACCACACGCTGAGGTGCGCGAGTCCGCCCTTCGCAGAGATATAGTTCAAGGCGAGCACGATGCCGATGAAGCCGCCGAGGCGCGTAAAAAATCCGAGCAGCAGCAAACAGCCCGTCACCACTTCGCCGAGGCGCACAAGCTCTGCGAAGAGCGACGCATTCGGCAACACCACGTTGGTCAAAAACGTTTGGTATGGTCCGTGCGTGTTTGCGACGGCATTGTTCACGAATTGCATCATCATGCCGGTGGGCGGCATGAAATCCT
The DNA here is from genome assembly GCA_963765935.1 of Vulcanimicrobiia bacterium. Taxonomy (GTDB): domain Bacteria; phylum Vulcanimicrobiota; class Vulcanimicrobiia; order Vulcanimicrobiales; family Vulcanimicrobiaceae; genus JAMXLG01. The sequence goes on from CAVXXX010000001.1 coordinate 97,030, forward strand.
GGCTTTGCGTGAACTTCGGGATGCCGTGCATCAGCCAGAACGCGCCCGCATAAATACGCAGGATCGCGAGCCAAAATCCGTAGGTCGATGAGGATGGCAGTCTCATGCAACAACCTCCTTCGTTGCTGAGGCGAGACGCGCAACCAACGTCGCTGCGTCCCTGGCGGCGTTCGGGCGCCCGTAGCGCCGCGCTGCTTGAATCATTCGCTTGCGCCGGGCCGAATCCGTCAGCACGTTCATAAGAATCTGCGGCAGCTCGCGCATCGTACGCGCACGCACGGCGGCGCCCCACTCGGTTAGCACTTTCACGTTTCGCTCTTCTTGGCCCGGTAGCGGCTTGCACAGCACGAGCGGGACCTCGGCTGCAAGCGCTTCGGCTGTACTCAATCCGCCCGGCTTTGTGACGAGCGCATCCGCGGCGTGCATATAGTCGTAAACATTTTCAACGAAACGGAGTACGCGCACCGGATACTGCATGCTTTCCGCGACGCTGAGTACCCGCGTTTCAACGCGCGAATTGCGACCGGCGATGACGACGGCAGCAATTGGCGCATCGACGTCTTTCATCGTGCGTAACATCCGCTCGAGCGGTGCAAATCCGAGACCACCACCCATCATCAGGGCGATGCGGCGATCGACCGGCAGACCGAGCCGTTCGCGTAACGACTCGATACGTTCACTGCTCCGTGCAAACTGCGGATCGACCGGAATGCCGCTCGCCATGATACGCTCGGGCCGAATGCCGCGCGCGATCATCGTGTCGCGAATATCGTCGGTACTAACGCAATACGCGTCGATGTTGTCGTGAATCCAGAACGTGTGGACGGCGAAATCGGTAACGATGCCGACCACAGGCGGCGCATCGGCGAACATACGCTTGTACTCCGCCATAGCACCGGCCGGAAATGCGTGGGTGCACACGACGACGTCCGGGCGTTCGCGTTGGAAGAGTGCGCGCAGATTGCCGGCCGTGAATTGATGTGCCCACGTTCGGAATGGACCGACTTCAGTCGCCCGTTCGGCGCGATTGTAGATATAACCGTACATCTGCGGTATCGTCTTGACCATCTGGAGATAGCCTTCGGATACCACACGTGACACAACGAGCGCGGCGTATTTGTACGAATCAACGACCGTTGTGCGCGCGTTAGGTTCGATCTCGCGAAGCGCGGCGCACACGGCGTTTGCGGCCGACAAATGGCCCACGCCGACGTTCGCAGAGAGAAAGAGGACGCGGATTACGTCTCGCCTCCGCCGCCTTCATCTCCGGCCTCTTCGGCGAAGACCAGAAATTCGTCGAGAATCTCTTGCGCGAGATCGTCATCTTCGAGGAGATTGCCCTCGAGATCGGTCACGATGAATTCGCTTTCGCCCTCTTCATCGTCTTTGGGCTCGTGCATCAGGACCGCGTAGGACGAACCGTCATCGGGATCTTCCAGAATACCGACGACTTCGAACGGCAACTCGCCACCGTCCTTGGTTTCGATGTAGAGCACTTCGCTCAATTCGAGCGGGCCGCTCTTGGCTTCACCGTTGTTGGACGACATGACTAGCTCCTATTTCCGCGCTTTTAGTGCAAGCAGCGGGCCACGTTGGCCTGATGCTCTGCAAGCGTCTTCGCAAACACATGGTGCCCGTTCCCGCAATAAACGTAATAAAGTGCGTCGGTGGGGGCCGGGTGGAAGGCGGCTTCGAGGGACGCATGTCCCGGATTGGCAATCGGCGTGGGCGGCAGCCCAGCGTGGACGTACGTGTTATACGGCGATTGCATCTTCAGATCGCCGAATGAGAGGTCGGTTTTATGCTGCGGCAGCGCGTATTCAATCGTCGCATCGACTTGGAGCGGCATATTGAGCCGAAGGCGGTTGTAGATGACGCCCGCGATCAACGGCCGGTCGCTATCGACTTTCGCCTCGCGTTCGATCAGTGAAGCGACGGTTACGCCTTGCGGCACTGTGATGCGCAGCGCGCGCGCACGCGAGGGCGCGTCCGGCGGCAGCTGCTTGAAAAACTCATCCGTGAATTGCTTCTCGACTTGCGGTCCCGTCGCGTCGAGCGGAACCAGATAGGTGCTGGGAAAGAGAAATCCCTCGAGATTGCGCGTTTTTGTGCCGTCCACCTCGAGCGGCGTCGCTAAGAAATACTGTTGGAAGTTTGCACCCGAGCCGACGCCTGACGACTGCAGACGCTCGGCGATCTGCATCGCGGTGAAGCCTTCCGGTATCGTCACCCACGTTGCGATTTGCGCGCCTCCCGTTAAGAGCGCGCGCAAGACTTCCGCTTCCGTTTGGTGCGGTGCGAAGCGAAACGCGCCGGCGTGCACATCGACGTCGGCATGCTGGGCTCGAGCGAGCAATCGGAACGACGTCGCATTTGAGATAACACCCGCTTCTGCGAGTTGCCGCGCGATATCGCCCAGTGTTGAACCACGTGGAACGATCACTTGCGTCGACTGCACGGGATGCGAGCGGTCGCCGTAGAGGCTATACATAAACCATGCGCACAGTGCGACAAGAAGAAGCACGACGGCAACAACGATGCCGCCCGCTATGCGAACCGTTCGCGTCACCGCGCGTCGTTTCGCCTCCGCGCGAGAAACGTTTCCAGGATGAGCGCGGCCGCCATTTTATCGACGACCTCTTTGCGCTTCTTCCGCGATACATCGGCGGCGATCAATGTCTTGGTCGCTTGCGCCGTCGTCATACGTTCGTCCACTCGGTGGATGGTACCCGAAAAGACGCGACGGAGTTGCTCGATGAACCCGTCCATTTTCTGCGCCGCGATTCCGCGCTCGCCGGCAAGTGAAACAGGATCCCCGACGACGAGTTCGCGCACCATGTATGATTCGAAGAACTCCTCGAGCTTTGCGAGGTCAGCACGCAAATTCGATCGCTCGACGGTTGCGACCGGGAGAGCAAACGTCCCCGTCGGATCGGCAATCGCGACGCCAATGCGCTTCGTGCCGACATCGAGCGCCATGATGCTCACTGCTGAATTGCCGCCTTCGGACGCCGGCCGAGGTGATGAACGATCAGCGTTTCGATCGCTTGCGCAACGCGCGGTCGCGCGCTGAGTCCCGCACCGCGCCGGCCGCGAGGCGTTGAAAGTTCAGCGAGATTGCGCAAGTCGTCCGCATCGAGTTCGATAAGATCCCGCCAACGCTCGCGACAACGCGCGCAAATGAACCCGCCGGCCTCACCGTCGACCCAGGCGCGATCCTCGTCGAACGCGAGTCCGCAGCGCACGCATGCATCGACAGGCGGTTCGATCCCGAGCGCGGAGAGCAAGCGCAGCGAAAAGCGCGGCACGAGCGCGCCCGGATTGTCCGTCGCGGCAATCGCTTTGAGCACGCCGGCAAGCAACGCGTACACGTCGGGAAGTGCAAGTCCCGGTTCGCAGAATGCGTCGATCAACTCCGCCACGAGTTGCGCAACGGCAAAGCGTTCCGGTTCAACGAGCGACTGCCACGGGGCGTTGACGATGTCCGCGTTCACGATCACGTCGAGCGAACGTCCGCGATGCATCTGGAGTTCGCACTCGTTGCCGAATTCGAGCCGCCCCGAAAGATGGCTCTTCGCGCGCCGCACACCTTTGGCAACCGCATTCAACTTGCCGCTCTCGGTGGAAAAGAGCGTGACGATGCGATCCGCTTCTCCCAAAGGACGGGCGCGCAATACGATACCGCGAGTCTTATACGAACGGCTTGAAGGAATGCGGCAACAGCTCCGCTATGCTCGTTTGCACCGTGCCACTCGGCGCGGTAAAGACGATGGCCATCGTTGGGTTGAACTCCGCGAGCACTTGGCGGCATGCACCGCACGGACTCGTCAGCACGCCGTCCGGTCCTGCCACCGCGATTGCGGTGAACTCCCGGAATCCGGCGGAAACCGCCGCGAAAATCGCGGAACGTTCCGCGCACATCGAGAGTCCGTAGCTGGCATTCTCGACGTTGGAGCCGACAATCACGTTGCCGTCGCCCGTATCGAGCGCCGCACCGACGCAGAAATTCGAATACGGGGCATACGCGCGGTCGCGTGCGTCACGCGCCGCGGAGAGCAATTCCTCCAGATCAGGGGACAACGTCGTGCTCCTGATCCGCGGTTTCTTCCTCTTCTTCCGATGGCGTCGTCTTAAAGACGCGTACCAGCAAGATGCGGCGGCCCCGCGTACGCTCGACCTTCAAACGGGTGCGGCGATCCGCTTCGATCTCTTCGCCTTCCTTCGGCAAACGCCCGAAGAGGCCGACGATATAGCCGCCGATCGTCTCGAAATCTTCCGTCGGAATATTCGTACCGAGCGCGTCGTTCACATCGTCGATATTCGTGCCCGCTTCCACGACAGCTTCGTTCTCTGAAATCACGTGAATCGGTTCTTGCTCGTCGATGTCGTGCTCGTCGCGAATTTCACCGACGATCTCCTCAAGCAGATCTTCCATGGTTACGAGACCTGCGGTGCCGCCGTACTCGTCCATGACGATCGCCATCGAGAATTTCTCGCGTTGCATGTCGCGGAGCAGCTCGGCAATCTTCTTGTTCTCGGGAACGTGCTGAACGGGCCGCATGAGCGCCCGCAGGCTCGACTGCGCGAGCGTGCCGTTCGCAAGGGCGATCAGCAGTTCCCGGTCGTGCACCACGCCGATGATGTCGTCTTTCGACTCTTGGTAGACGGGGAGTTTCGAATAGCCTTCGGCGATGACCACATCGAGCGCGCGTCGCGGCGAATCGTCGATCGATACGGCGATGATCTCCGGCCGCGGCGTCATTACTTCGCGCACGATCGTATCGCCGAATTCGATGACGGAATGGATCATCTCGCGTTCTTCTTCTTCGATCACGCGTTGCTCGGCGCCGACATTAACCAGCGCGCGGATGTCTTCTTCCGTCACGTACATGTGCGTCGAATGCTTGATGCCCACAACACGCAGTAGCAGATTCGCGACGAAGATGAACACGGTCGTAATCGGCGTCAGGATCACGTTTGCAAGACGCATCGGCCTACCGAGCAAGAGCAGATAGCGTTCGCCGGCGCTGCTTGCGACCGTTTTCGGAATGATCTCGCCGAAGAGCAGTAGGACGATCGACATGATGACGGTCGACCAGACCGCGGGATCGGGCAGCCCGAGATCGAGCATGATTGCAGTCGCGAGCGAATCCGCGGCCAAGAGCGCAATGGTGTTGCCGATCAGGATCGAGCTCAGCATGTGGCTCTTGTCGTCCATGAGCTTGAGCACGTCTTCCGCGCCGCGGATCTTCCGTTCCAGGAGGGCGCGCGCGCGCAGCCGGGAGACCGCGACCAGGGCCGTCTCGGACGCCGAGAAGAACGCGGACGCGCACACGAGGACAACGACGGTGGCGATTTCCAGCCAGTTGAGATGGGCCGACGTCATCGATGCAGGCCTCGTTCGAGGTCGCCCGGGCGTGGCCCGCAGCTTCGGTAGGGGTCTTTCTTCAAATCGGCGCCATTATAACATAAGGTGTGGACGAGCCAAGAGGTAGATTGCCAGTGCGGCAACGGTACCGAGCACCGCCCCGGCGACCACTTCGGCGGTCGAGTGGATATGCGCTTCCACCCGTGTCTGGGCAACGAGGAACGCGATGAAGTACGCAAGCAGCGCCGGAAGCGGCCGCTGGTAGATGAACGCGAGGAGCGTCGCCGCCGCAAACGAGAGCGCGGCATGCCCCGACACCGCTCCACCTTGAAGCGCTGAGCCCCGCCCCACCCACGCCTTCGCGAAAATGGTCACGATCGCGACGGCAAAGAGCACGACGAACGCAAGATTGCTCGGGACCATGGCGACTGCGGCAAAGACGCGCTGACCTCCATTGATAATGCCCTGGTAGAAAATCAGATAGCCCACGACGATTGCGGCGATCGACGTAACAAGCACCGCACCGGCAGCCGCGTCTTTTGCAGTTTTCGCGAGCGGGTGATGCGTCACGGTGAGCAGATCCACGATCGCTTCGACCGCCGTGTTGACCAGTTCGAGCGCGAGAACCACCGCGATGATGACTACGACCGCGACCACGTAGTAGCGGTCGAGCCGCAGGAACAGCGACGCAAACACGACGAGCAGCGCGATGATAAAATGGGCGCGCATATTGGGCTGCGTGCGCGCCGCATACATAATGCCCTCAAACGCGTGATTGAACGAACGCCAGAACTTCATGTCGTCTCGTACGGCCACGGCATGCCGATGCGCTCGGCAAGGCGGCGTTCTTCGCGCTCCATGACTTCACGTTCGCCGGCCTGCATGTGATCGTGTCCGAGCACGTGTAACAATCCGTGAATGAGCAGGCGATAGACTTCGCGTTGCACCGGAGCATCGTAATCCGCCGCTTGCCGGCGCGCCGTATCGACACTGATAACGATATCGCCGAGCAGTCGCTCTTGTGAAAACGGCTCCGGCTCGAGCGGAAAACTCAGCACGTCGGTCGCTTTATCCTTGCCGCGATGCTCGCGATTGATCTCGCGAATGGCGTCGTCGTTCACGAGCGTTACGGAAATGCCGGCGTCTTCTTCTCCGACGGCTTTCAATAACGTGCGCATGGTCGCTTTGAGCGCGCGCGCATCCACGCCGCTGCCGCGGACCTCATTGCGATAATGTACGTTCATACGCGCGAATAATGTGCGCAACGAGCGGATGACGCACGACGTCCGTTTCGGTCAGTTCCACTACACCGATATCGTCGAGGCGTTCCAGCCGTGCAGCAGCATCGCGCAGTCCGCTGCGCGCCCCGGACGGAAGATCGATTTGCGTCACGTCGCCGTTCACGACCATCTTCGAGCCGGTACCCAAACGGGTGAGGAACATCTTGAGCTGATCGGGCGTCGCGTTTTGTGCTTCGTCCAAAATAACGAACGCGTCGTTGAGCGTACGGCCACGCATGTATGCAAGCGGCGCGACTTCAATCGTACCGCGTTCGAGATACTTGGCGACAACCGCGCCGTCGAGCAGATCTTCGAGCGCGTCATAGAGCGGACGCAAATACGGATCGACTTTTTCACGCAGGTCGCCCGGGAGAAAGCCTAGTTTTTCTCCCGCTTCGACCGCGGGGCGCGAGAGAATTAGGCGAGAAACTTCGTGATTCTTCAGTGCGCGCACGGCCATCACAACGGCAAGAAACGTTTTGCCGGTACCCGCGGGACCGATCCCGATCGTCAACGTGTTGCGGTCGATCGAACGCACGAGTGCGCGTTGACCGCCGGTTTTCGGGCGAATCTCTTTGCCGCGATGATTGCGCAGCAGTGTTCCCGGCAGCGCTTGACCGCCGGGTGCGGCATGAACATCGGAAATTGCGAGCGCAACGTCGTCGGGAGTAATCTGCGCGCCTTCGACCGCGGCATCGAGCATGCGGCGTACCGCGTGCTCTGCGCGATCGACATTCTGTTGTTCGCCCGCGAGCAGTAATCGGTTTCCGTCGGCGCGCACCCTGACGTCGAGGCGGTCCTCGAGCGCCGAGAGGTTTTGATCGAACTGTCCGAAGAGCCGGACGTGATCGGTTAAGTCACTCAGATCGACGGTTCGCTGTGCCGTGGACTCCAGATCTATTGCTCCCGAAGAGATTTAGGCGGCCCGAGCACCTCGGCAGCGACGATCGCGCGCACAAGGTTCCCTCGTTCGAACATACCACGAAACGCCGCGGTTCCATGCGGAACGGGGGCAGCGGGCGCCGGCGCGGCGGATGGAGGCGGCGGCCGTGCGGCAACAGGGCGCGGCCGCGGCACGATGGTCGGTGCGGGTGGCGGAGGCGCGACGGTGACGACGACGGACCGCGGCACGGACTGCGGCGGCACCGGCCGCTGCACGACGCCGGTTGGGCGCGCCTGCACCTTCTCTCCGGCGCGCGACGCTTTTCTCGCGTTCGATGCGATGCTGCCGATTGCGCCGATTAAGAGCAACACGATCCAGATCAACGTGTCGACGGGGATCGCCGCTAGAATCGGCGTCATCGACTACTCGGAGGCGGCTGTTGCGACGGATTCTCGGGTGGTTGCTGCCCGTCTGCAGTTCCGCCGATTGCATCGCGCATCGTCGTGTCGGCTTGAATGTTCTTCAATCGGTAGTAATCCATCACGCCGAGATTGCCGCTCTTGAATGCACCGGCGATTGCGAGCGGAATTGAGGCTTCGGCTTCGACGACCTTCGCACGCATCGCTTGCGTCTGCGCCTTTTGCTCTTGTTCCGACGCCATCGCGGCGTATTGACGTTCCGACGCCTTCGCCTGCGCGATGCGGCGGTCGGCCTCGGCTTGCGACGTCTGCAATTCCGCGCCGATGTTCTTTCCAACGTCGACGTCCGCAATATCGATAGACACGATTTCGAACGCCGTCCCGGCATCAAGGCCCTTGGAAAGCACCGCCTTCGAAATGCGGTCGGGGTATTCGAGCACTTCTTTGTGATCGATAGCCGCACCGACGGCAGACACAACGCCTTCGCCGACTCGCGCGATAATCGTCTGTTCGCCGGCACCGCCGACGTATCGATCGAGATTGCTGCGCACCGTTACGCGCGCCTTGACGTTCAACTGAATGCCGTTCTGCGCGACGCCTTGGAAAATCGGCGTTTCAATCACTTTTGGAACGACCGACGTTTGCAGGGCTTCCACGACGTTGCGTCCCGCAAGATCGATTGCAGCAGCGCGTTGCCACTCCAGCGGAATCTGCGCGCGCTGCGCCGCGATCATCGCAAGCGTCACGTTTTCGACGTTACCGCCCGCGAGATAGTGCGACTGCATCTGATCCACCGTGAGATTCAAACCGGCTTTTCGCGCGCGCACGTAGTTCGTCACAATGACGCCGGGCGGAATGCCGATCAAGCGCATGCGCACGAGCGATATGATGCCGAGCGGCACGCCCGCGGCGACCGTCCGGATCCACAACCCGATCGGGAAGTAGTAGAGGAACATGAAGAATAGGATGACGGCGACGAAGAAAATGACCGCCGCGCTCACTGCAATCACGGTACTCTTTGACCTTCCTTTTTAGTCCTGAGCGTAGTCGAAGGGTCCTTTTTAGTCCTGAGCGTAGTCGAAGGGCTTACTTGTAACTCGGGAGCGTTACGGGCTCTACGAAGATGCGCGCGCCTTCGACGCGCGTTACGCGAATGGGCGTCCCTGCCTGAATGAATTCGCCTTCGGTCAATACGTCGACACGCCTTCCGTCGATCGACGCAATGCCCGCGGGCCGGAGATACGATGCCGCGGTGCCGATCGCGCCGCGTAGTGACGTGAAATCAGCGCTCGTAACATAATCGGGACCCTGTACCGCGACGAGGGTCAATTTGTGCATCCACGCATTCTCGGGGAAGAGGCGCGTGAAGAACGCGAAGGCGATCACGGTGAGGATGATCGAGGTCGAAACGCTTTCGATCGCGACGAAGAAAAACGGCAAGCCGAACGCAAGCAACACAGCGGCCAGCAACGCGAGCGCGCCCAGAATTCCGGGCGCGCCGTGTCCCGGCACGACGTGCAGCTCCCAGAGGATGCCGACGAGGCCGAGAATTGCAAGCGCGATGACGAGGCCGTTCGAGAACCCGGCATACAAGTGCGTTCCGAAGAATAGCGCGAGGGACGCGACGCCGATCGTTCCGGCGATACCGTGCAGCGTCTGCATTTCGAGGATCAGGCCGAGCATGCCGATAGTGAGCAGAATGCTGCTAATTGCAGGCGAGGTCGCAAACCGCGCGACGTCTTCCGCAAACGTATACTCGGCCGGAATGCGTCGCGCATCGGCGAGGTGCTGCGATGCAAGTGCTGCATCGAACGTCGGCGCTTGGCCTTGCGCAATGCCGGAGCGCAGCGCGTCGGCGGTATTGAGCGTCAAGTAGGTATTCGTGGGTTTATATCCCGGTGCGGAAACCGACGGATCGACCATCGCGGCAGCGAGAATCGGATTGCGATGATTGCGCTGCGCCGTAGATTGAAACTCGGCCTTGAGCGCTGACACGATTTCCGCCGTCGTCGGATGCGGCTGCGCAGCACCGATCGATGCACCCGGCGCCATGATGATCGTATTCGAAGCGAGCGAAATCAACGCGGCCGACGAATAGGCGCGCCGGGATATATACGCGATCACCGGTTCTTTCGCCGTGTAAAGCGCATCTTTGATGCGGAACGCGTCCTCGAGCAAACCGCCGGTGCTGTTGACATCGAGCACGAGCGCGCGCGCATGTTCGGTATTCGCGGTCGTGACGGCGCGTTCGACCATGTGCGCCATACCGTCATCGACGGTACCTTCGATTGGAACGACGACGATCGGCGCACCTTCGGCGGCACGCGCAAAAGCGCTCAGCGCATAACCCGCCAGGCCGAAGGCGACCAGCGCGAGCGCCACCCAAGCGCGAAGAGTCTTCATGTCTCTTGCTACTTTCGCCTCAGGATGAAGTTACGCCCCGCCCCCGGCGTGTCATCCTGAGCCTGTCGAAGGACCGTTACGAATCAAAAGCCCGCCGAAACACGATCGGCGGGCTTTTAAATTGAGGCAATCCTTCGACAAGCTCAGGATGACGGCGGGGGGCGGTAATTACTTCTTCAGTTCTTCGTTGACGATTTGACTGATGAGTTTGCCGTCGGCTACACCGCGAAGTTGCGCCATCGCGGCTTTCATGACCGCGCCTTGGTTAACCGCGCCATCGGGCAGCTCCGAGATGATCGATTTGATCGTCTCGCGGACTTCTTCCGGGGACTTCTGTGCCGGCAGGTACACCATGAGGATGTCCCGTTCGGTGCGTTCCTTGTCGGCCAGATCCTGGCGGCCCGCTTTTTCGAACTCGGCGAGCGAGTCGTTGCGCTGCTTTACGAGCTTCTGGACGACCGCCAACTCGTCGGCATCCGAGAGGTCCGCGCCGGCTTCCGTACGCTTGTACGTAAAGCCGGACAGTGCGGAGCGAAGCGTGTCGAGGCGGAGTTGGTCGCGCGCTCTCATCGCCTCCTTAAGGTCGGAGGTGATGCGATCTTTTAAGGCACCCATGGGAAACTAAGCGCGACGCTTGCGGGCGGCCGCCGATTTCTTCTTGCGGCGAACGCTGGGCTTTTCATAGTGCTCGTGCTTGCGCGCCTCGGCGAGAATCCCCGCCTTTTGGGTGGCCTTCTTGAAACGGCGCAGCGCGCTCTCAATCGATTCACCTGGAGCTACGCGTACTTCCATCGTATATTGACCCCCCTTTCGCTACGCGCCCTTTCGAGAAGCTCAGGACAAGCTTCGAGGCACGGAAAAATTCAGTAGGGGCCTGGAACGGCCCCGACTGACGTACTTTAGCATAGCGACCAATGGATTACAACCTCCGCAGTGGTCAAGGAGTCACGCCTATTCCGCCGGGAGCCGCAAGTTCGGTGTTCGAGCCGGTGATTTGGCGCGCGGGCACCGTCGAACCCGCTGGGAACTCTTCGATCGCGAAGGTCGAGCCGGTACCGACTTCGGTGTAAATATTCGCCTGCGAATCGAGCGCGAATGAGGCGACATCGACGCCCGGGAGAACGGATTGCGGCGATGTCGACTTCACCGCGAATTCCTCGAGGCTCCCGCTGACCAAGACGTACAGATTGCCGGCCGCATCGGTTGCCATGCTCGAGACGATCGTGTTCGTTCCGGCGGGTGCGCTTACCATAATAGTGCGCGTCGGAGTTAGTTGCCCGCTTCCGGTTGGTCCGTACTCGACGATCGTTGCGGGATTGCTGCCCGACACGTTGTTCACGTTCTCTGCAAAGAAGACGTCGCCGGCGCCATCTATCGCCATCGGTCCCGCTTCGCAAATCGTGCCGACCTGGATTTGCCGGAGCGGTGACGGGGTGCCGTAACTTCCCGCTGCGTATTCGTTGATATAGACGGTTCCGCCCGTCGGGCAATAGATCGAGCCTTGAGCGGTGTTCGTAACCGCGTAGAAATTCTGAGACGAATCGGCCGTGTAACTGTTGCTACTGTTTGCGATGTTCAGCGTGCCGAGCGTGACGCCTCGAGCGGAGTATCGCGTCGAGCCGGCCCAAAAGTTTCCGCTTGTGTCGACACCGTACGGATATGCTGCAGACGACGATGAGCCGGGGATGATGTTTCGGATCGGACTAACGTTACCGCTTGCCGTCGCCCCAAATTGTGCCACCGACGAAAACTGATTGCCCGCCGAACCGTTAACCGTCCCGGTGAAAATCTGCGCTGCCGCGGTCGAGCCGGCCGTAATATTGAGCGCAGCGCTTCCGCTCTTGAGGCCCGTTGCGGACGCCGTGATGGTTGCCGGACCGGCGCCGATGCCGTCATAAACATACTTCAACGGCGATTGTATATCGAGTGAACTGAGATTTTGGACGATCGATTGCTGCCCTACGCTGGTCGTCAAAAGGACCGTAAGCGGAGAACCGCTGCCGTTTGGATTCAGAAACGGCGCGGGAATTGTCTCGCCCGCTGCGTCGACGCCGTTTACCGTCACTTGCAAATTGCTCCACTGTCCTTGGGCAACAGTTGACGGCTGTGGAACCAGAGCAATGCTCGATGCGACACCGTAGAGGATCAGCCCGTAGTAATTCGTTTGCTTCGCGATGACGTTGATGTGTGAGCCGGTACGGTTTTCGAGCACTGCCCCCGTACCGTCCGCCGTCGCATAGGTGCTCGCTGAAACTGACTCGTTCTGTCCGACCGGCGCCTGGATCGTCAACGTACACGCGAGGCCGCCGTTTGAGGCCGCCTTACATCCCGGTGTGGACGCTGCGAGTGCGAACGGTCCAAGGGTGTAACCGGCGATTTGAAACGTCACGGAATGCACGGCGGGTGAAAGGCCGGTCGCATTGAGGTGCGTCAGCGTCATTGCGACGGTCGCCGTCGACGAGGGCGTCGGATGCGGCGTCGGTGTTGCCGATGCAGATGGACTCGATTGCATCGAGGGCATCACTGTTCCCGGTGATCCGCGCCCGCCACATGCGGACAGCGCGATGAGCAGAAGACTCACAAGAGCCATCCGGCAAACGTTTAACGGCATTGGATGGAAATTAGCGCTATATCGCTTCCGGCCCTTGGGCCTTCATCCTGGCGGCCATGTTAAGTGACGTCCGGCCAGCACGTGCACGTGCGCGTGATCGACCGTCTGTCCGCCGTCTGCTCCGATGTTCGAGACGAGGCGGTAGCCGTTGGAACCGTTTTCGCGGCCGAGTCGCGCGGCGGTTGCGACGAATTTCGCTAAGAGTGAAGCGTCGGCTTCGGGCGAGAGTTCACCGAGGTTGGCAACGTGGCGAACCGGCATCACGAGCAGATGCGTGGGCGCCTGTGGATTAGCGTCGGCGATCGCAACGACGTCATCGTCGCGATACACGACCTCGGCAGGGATATCGCCCGCGATAATCTTGCAAAAGATGCAGTCCATCCACTCGCTCCTCTTACTTAATCACAAAGGTCCAGGATTTCGTGGTCGTGTTTCCCGCGCGATCGGCGACGCGAACCGTCACATGCACTTGTCCCGCCGGATACGTGTACTGCGGCATGTACTGCACGTAGCGTTCCGTGCGCACGGTGTTCGCCGTTACGTCACGTCCGTTCACCCAAAGAATGATGCTCGAGGGATTCACGGGCACCGCTTCGGTGGCAAATGTGGCGAAGATCGCCGGGCGGTTTGTGTTCACGACGGCATTTTGATCGGGTGCAAAATCGTTGATACCAGGCGCGCTGCCTGCAACCGAGAGCGTACGCGTCGCTTGCGCGTCGGGCGCATCGGTGCTGTCCACGCGCAAGTGCGCGATGATCGGCACGTCGCTAAAGTTCGCGGCTCGCGGCAAACTATACGTTCCGACGTAGACGCCCGGCTGACGTTCCGCCATCGAGACATTCGTCACGTAGGGACCGATATCGAATGTCGCAGCTCCGTGCGGCGTTCCGTGAACGGTGACCGTGATGGAATCGCCGGCTTTGAGCGGATGATCGGCATCGAGATCGACGCTTGAAATCGACGCGCCGTCCGCCGTGGTCGCCGTCGTGTCGACTTTACGGCTCAGGAGAATCGAGCGCACTTCGTTTGTTTCGATGTTATAGCGCACGCTCGCGATATCACCGACTTTCACGTCGGACATCTGCGCGGGTTTTCCGTTGAGCGAGAGCTGCGTCGTGCGTGAGGGTGCAACCACGTGTCCGTCGGTGAGGACGAAGCGGTCCGATGTTGCGGCGGCTACGGCACCATAGAATGAGCCGAACGCATCCTCGACGCGCATCACGTGACCTTGCTTGTCGATGTAGAGGCGCGCGAAGTCACCGGGACGGACGTCCGCGAGTTCACCGGGATCGGTGACGTTCGCGTTCACGTCGTGCATCTCGACCACGGCGTTGCGCGTAATCGGTACTGTTTTTACGGTTGCATTGGTCGTGAGCGTGACGGTCGGCGGATCGGAGTTTACGTCGATCGCTGCAACCGTACCGAATCGTTCGATCTGGTTGCCGTGTTGAACGACGCCGGCATTGCTTCGTCCAACGAGTTCCGCATCGATCGAGACGGTGTTTGTGCGTCGATCGTAAGACGCTTGCGCGCCAAGCGCGTCGGTGAAGAACCGCAACGGCGCATAGAGCACGTATTTGACTTCGAACGGCGCCGCGTCGAGCATGAGCGTCGACGTTCCGTTATGCGCGAGCTTGCTGCCGATGGTCAACGAGACGACGTTTGCACCGACTTCCGTCCAGATCAACTTTCCCGCGCGATTGAACTGCAGTCCCAACGCTTCGATCGTTCGGCGCACCGGCACGAAGAGATGGCCGCCTTCGACTCGCGGCGGCGGTTCGAGCGGCAGGCGCGTGTTGTTGATAACGATCGAGATGCCCGGTGGCGGTGTCGGCGTGGTTTTTGTTTTTGGTGCGACCGCTGCACCGGTAAGCGCGATTGCTAAGACGAGCGCTAGCGCGCGAGTCGTAGTCACTTCTCCTCCAACACTTCGGCATAAACGCCGGCCGTTTCACGCGCCGTGCGATCCCACGATAAGGTTCGCACGACTGTCGTTCCGCGTTCGACAAGATCGCGCCGGAGGCTTTCATCATCGAGCACGCGGCGCATGTGTTCTGCGGCTGCGTTCCGCTTGACCGACCGGGAAGTGCAATGAGACATCGGAAATCGGCTCCGGGATCGACTCATCCGTCGCAATCACCGGACAACCCGAGGCCATCGCCTCGACGAACGGTAAGCCGAAGCCCTCGAGCATCGCCGGATGCACGAGGGCAACAGCGCCCGCATAATACGACGCAAGTTCATCATCCGTTATGTCGCCGAGCGCGATCGCTTTCCGGCGCGGCGTCGAGAGCCGCTGTAGCTCGCCGTTGAGGTCGTCGGGGCCGGTAAGGTAGAGATCAACGCCATACTGCTCCGGCAGCGATGACCACGCGCGTAACAGCGTCGGAATGTCTTTGTGCATGCGATGATTGCCGACGTTGAGGAAATACGGCCGCTCGCCGCGGAACGGTGGGGACGGCGTGAAGAACCGCTCGCGCGGCGCAAGCGGAATGACGCGGATCTTCGCCGGATCGACATCGAAGTAGTGCACGAGATCGTCGATCGTGCGCCGGTCGGAGGTGATGATGCGCGCGGCTTTCCGGCACGCGCGTTTCACGACCGTGTTGTAGTACGGGCCGATGTACCCGCGAAAAAAGTGTACGAAGCGCAAGTGGATGAGATCGTGAATCGTGAACACGAAGCGACCATCAGCAAACGCCGGCACGTAGTGCGCCATATAATGCGCAAGTTC
Organism: Vulcanimicrobiia bacterium; assembly: GCA_963765935.1. Lineage (GTDB taxonomy): Bacteria > Vulcanimicrobiota > Vulcanimicrobiia > Vulcanimicrobiales > Vulcanimicrobiaceae > JAMXLG01. The sequence continues at coordinate 112,728 of CAVXXX010000001.1, forward strand.
GATGCGGTCCCGCCACATCTCCAAGGGCAGCACGATCTGCTCGGCGATGCCAAGATTCTGCCCCTTCGTGTACGTGACGTAGTCGTACTGCGGAGCAACATGCGGCAATCGCGCCGATACCTCACGCATATACGTCGCCATACCAACAGAAATACGTTTCCCGCACCGAGCATCAAGCCCAATCCGATGCCGTGTCACCGTGAGCGACCCCGTGTCATCCTGAGCGACCCCGTGTCATCCTGAGCCTGTCGAAGGACCGCCTCGCAACGCTTTGCTCGCCACGACAACCGGATAGCACGCTGAATACCACGCCACGTACCAGCCTCGCGGCCCGTCCAGCAAAGCACCCTTCACGAACAGATTATTGAGCAACCGCAACGGAAGCATCAGCAGCTGAACCAACAGCCGCAACGGATCGCGGCTCAATCCTTCCGCTTCAATCGAGGTGTAGATCTCGAATTTCTCGCGATACGAAGGACCGTCGGTGTATGAATAATGCAGCAGCGTACCGGGGAGTTCCGCAACTCGGCCGTCGCACACGAGCCGCTCGTGTAACGGCGACGTCCCGCCGGTTGCCGGATCGGCTTCAATCCGCACGCGATCCCGGCGCGCAAGCCGTAGCAGCGGTTCATTCGTCCACATCCGCATCGGCTTCCCACGGAAATACGTCGTACGGCGCACGACGTACGCGTCCGCGTCGCCATCCGCGGATTTGATCGCTTCGCACAAGAGGTCGTCGAGCGCCTCATCGGCGTCGACGAGCAACACCCACGGCGTCGTGATGCGCGAGAGCGCGTAACGGCGGGCGTCGACGAAATTCGTCCACTCGCGCGATTCGACCGTTGCACCGGCGGCCCGCGCGTATTCGACCGTATGATCGTCGGAGTATGCGTCGAGCACAAAGGCGTGCATGCCGTGCGGCAGACTCGTCATCGCGCGCGGCAGGTTACGTTCTTCGTCGCGAGTGAGGATAAGGGCCGTTACTTGATCTGGGTCCACGTCTGCTCGGCCGGTTCCGCAGCGCGGCCGTTCCGATACGCCTCATGCGCGAGCGCGGCGCCAACGAAATCGCGATAGAGCGGCGATGGATTGTTCGGCCGCGATTTGAATTCGGGGTGCGCCTGCGTTCCCACAAACCACGGATGCATATCCGAGGGCAGTTCGACGATTTCTACGAGCGTCGTCTTGCCGACAACGTGGTGCCCCGTGAATCGCATGCCGCGTTCCTCGAACGACGGGCGGTACTTGTTATTGAATTCGTAGCGATGACGATGGCGTTCGGTGATCTCGTCGCTTCCGTACGCGCGTTGCGCGTGCGAATCCGCATCGACACGGCACGAGTATGAACCCAGGCGCATCGTGCCGCCGTAAATCTCGAGATCGCGTTGATCGGGCATGAAGTCGATAACCGGATCGGGCGTCGTCTCATCGACTTCGACCGACATCGCCTTCGGCAATCCGCACACGCTGCGCGCGAATTCAACGCACGCGAGCTGCATACCGAAACAAATGCCGAGGAACGGGATCTTCTTCTCACGCGCATATTGAATCGCGTGCAATTTGCCGTTCACGCCGCGGGCACCGAAGCCGGGCGCCACAAGAATGCCGTCCGCACCTTGAAGCACGTCGATTCCGTCAGTTTCGACCGTTACGGAATCGATGCGCCGGATTTCGACCTCCGCGTGGTGATAGATGCCGGAGTGATACAGCGCTTCGTTGATCGAGATGTACGCGTCTTTGAGTTCGACGTACTTGCCGACAAGCGCGATCGTTACTTTGCGCTTCGGATGGGTGATCCGCTCGACGATGCCGCCCCATTCATCGAGCTTCGGCGCTTGCGTCGGCAGCCCGAGCTTGCGCACGACGGCGTCTGCAAGGCCCTCGGCCTCGAGGTTCAGCGGCACCTGGTAAATCGTTTTCGCATCGCCGTTCTGCACGACCGCGCCCGGCGGCACGTCGCAGAAGAGCGCAATCTTCTCTTTGAGCTCGACGGGCATAGGTACGGCGGATTGCGTGCGACAAACGATGGCGTCGGGTGAAATACCGATACCGCGCAATTCGCGCACGGAGTGTTGGGTTGGTTTCGTCTTGAGTTCGTCTGCGGCACCCAGATGCGGAACGAGCGTGAGATGGCAGTACATTATGTTCTCATCGCCGACGTCGTAGCGCATTTGGCGAATCGCCTCGAGGAACGGCAGTGACTCGATGTCACCGACCGTGCCGCCGACTTCCACGATGCAGACTTCGGCGCGGCTCGCTTCCGCAACGCGCTTGATGTGCGCCTTGATTTCGTTCGTGATATGCGGAATGACCTGAACGGTCGCGCCTAAGTATTCTCCGCGCCGTTCTTTTTCGATGACGGAGTTATAGATCTGACCGGTGGTGACGTTGTTCGCGCGCTGGAGATTCTCGTCGATGAACCGCTCGTAATGGCCGAGGTCGAGATCGGTTTCCGCACCATCTTCGGTGACGAAGACCTCGCCGTGCTGATACGGGTTCATGGTACCGGCGTCGACATTGATGTAGGGATCCAGTTTTTGGATCGACACGCTGATGCCGCGCGCTTTGAGCAGCCGCCCGAGCGAGGCTGCGGTGATGCCTTTACCTAGCGAACTGACAACGCCGCCGGTAAAGAAAATATACTTCGCCATCTCGGGAAGTTGGTATTCGCCTCACTCCCGGGTCCGCACCTTGACGTAACGCGGCCTATCCCCGTAATCCTTACCGATCGTGACCTCGGCCTCCGGGAAAGCGGCACGGGCGAGCGCCTCCAACTCGACGATGATCGGCGGCGCGGCTTCCATTAATAGAAGCCCATCGAGCGCAAGCAGGCGCGGCGCATGCTTGAGAAAGCGCCGGTATTGGTCCAGACCATCGGGTCCACCGTCGAGCGCGACGCGCGGCTCGAAGCTGACCGGGTCAGGGGCCGGCGCGATGTCTTTCGTGGGAACGTAGGGCAAGTTCGCGACGATGACATCGAAGAATGGTCGCAACGCCGGCGTCGAGATATCGCCGAAGAAAAACGTCAGCCGCGGTTCGACGCCGAGGCGTTGCGCATTTGCCATTGCAACAAGCAGCGCGTCAGCAGATACATCGATCGCATCGACGCTCACATCGCGCCCCGTCTCAGCAAGGATTGAGCAGCCGATGGCGCCACTGCCGGTGCCGACATCGAGCACACGCGGCTTCTCTTTATCCTTGATGAATTCAATCGCTTCGTCGACGAGGTGCTCGGTTTCGGGCCGAGGCACAAGTACGCGATTATCAACCAGAAACGAGTGTCCGTGAAATCCCGCGGTACCGACGATGTACGCTAGCGGCTCCCCCGAAGCTCTCCGAGCCGCGAATTCGCGCGCCTGCTGCTCCATCTTCGCGTCGACGTCCGTCTCGCCGTAGGCGCGTAGCCACGCTTCGGATCGTCCGGTGACATACGAAAGAATACGCTGGACGTCCGATGCTTCCGCACCCGTCTGCGACAGCAACAATCGACGCAACTCTTCAACGGTCACGCACAAAAGTTCCCATGGAGAGCATCTTTGCGCGCGTTACGTCCTTCGCCTCTTGGCGGTGCGCGGCTTACGGTTGCCCTAACACTAGAAATCGATTTGGAGCAATAATAGAAACAATAAAAGCCAGAAGCACCGCGACGCCCCTCAACCGTGGGCCGCATGAAAGCGTTACTTCCTGGCCATCCGCAACATCAATCGTAACTTCGTTACTTGTGCACCAGTCTATACAGACTTTCACTGTGTGTTCGCCTGGGGTTAGATCAATGGAAGTGGGCTCATTCGCCGCTACCGCTCCCACATCGCTCCCATCAACAATGATGCGAAACCGGCGGAGTGCTCCAATCCATGCATTCTCCCTCCTGATCAGCAACGTGGCGCTATTTCTCATCACTTTAAGCCCGACGTTTGCGGACATTGAAGGTGCATAATGACGAAGATCGCCCGGCGACATCGCGCCTGATGGCGGTTGCATAAGCGAGGGATGCACGTGACATAGCGCCGGAAGCTTCGCCCTCGTGTGTAAGCGACCTTGCGACTCATGATGAGCCGTTAGAACTATTAGTATTTCAACGGAACGTCGAGCGAGCAATTCGCAGCGTTAAGGAACTCCCAATCGCCGTCGTCATTATGAGAAACCCGGCGAGATGCGACACTGCTAATCCTGTGAGTAGGAGCAGCAGCGTCGCGAGCTGGGGTGCGACCAAAAGGGTCACGGAGTCGTTTTCTGCCGGCAAGTCAACATACGTAACCTGCGGATGCCACCAACCCAACCAGCCTATGCGCTTCCAGGTGAGAGCAACGCGATAGCCGAGACAGCGCGCAGCAAACAACTCCGTGAGTTTGCTGATGAACTCTCCGATACGAAACGTCACAGCGATCAGCACCACGATGAGAAGCCACGGTTGCGGCGTTTTCGCCAATGCAAACCCGGCACGTAGGGTAAAATTGGCAAGAATGACGATCCACGCTAAAGCCGCCATGCCGATTTTACCGCTCAAGGCCGGCAACAACGTTATGCTAGGACGTTCAGGCAACGTTTCGTCGACGCTCATCAAGACGACTTTTCGTTAGGCGGGCTGTGCTTCTCCCGCTAGTAGTCGCGCCTGTTCGTCTTTGAGGAGATCGTTGACGATCGGGTCGATGGCGCCGTCCATGATGCCGCGGATGTTGCCGTAGCTTTCGTTGATGCGGTGATCGGTCACGCGGTCTTGCGGGAAGTTGTACGTACGAATCTTCTCGGAACGATCGCCGGTGCCGACTTGGCTGCGGCGTAGCGATCCCATCGCTTCTTCTTTTTCGCGTTGCTGACGCTCGTAGAGCATCGCGCGCAGCATCTGCATCGCCTTTTCGCGGTTCTGCGTCTGCGAACGCTCTTGTTGCGACGCCACGATAATGCCCGAGGGAACGTGCGTGATGCGGATTGCCGATTCGGTTTTATTGACGTATTGGCCACCGGCACCCGAGGCCTTGTACGTGTCGATCTGCAAATCCGTGGATTTAATCTCGATATCGACGTCTTCGTCGACTTCCGGAAGAACCGCAACCGTTGCGGTTGAAGTATGGATGCGGCCCTGCGCTTCCGTCGCCGGAACACGCTGCACGCGGTGAACTCCGGATTCGTGTTTGAAGTAGCGGTACGGCGAATCGCCCTTTACGCCGAAGACGATCTCCTTATAACCACCGGCATCGCTCTCGTTTTCCGATACCAACTCAACGCGCATCCCGTGCGACTCCGCGTAGCGCATATACATGCGCGCAAGATCGCCCGCGAAGATCGCGGCTTCGTCGCCGCCTGCGCCGGCGCGGACTTCGATGAAGACATCCTTATTATCGTTGGGATCCTTTGGGATCATCAATACGTGCAGCTCGTTTTCGAGCGCGTCCCGGCGCGCGCGCAGTTCCTTCGCCTCTTCTTCGGCGAGTTCGCGCAGCTCGGGATCGTTGTTCGTTTCGCGCAGCAGCGTCTCGTTCGCACGCAGGTCGTCGAGCGTTTTGCGGTACCGGCGATACGCGTTGACCGTTTCTTCTAACTGTGCGCGCTCTTTGACGAGTGCGGTGTACCGCGCTTGATCGAAGCCGCCGGCGGGATTAGCCAAGCTTGCCTCGATTTCATCGAAGCGTCGTACGGTCGAATCCAGTCGTGCAAGTACGGACGGTGTTAATTCAGCCATATGCGTTTACAAGCGAGGGAGCAAAGAAAAGACGAGCCGCAATACGGCTCGTCTCAAAAGTGTAGCGGCGCAGTTAAGCTTCGGCTGCGGCCTTTTTCGCCTCTTTGGCGGCCTGGCGCGATGCAGCTTCCTGCTTCTTCTTCTCGGCCGCGGCGGCGCGCTGGTTGAACTTATCAACGCGTCCGGCAGTGTCAACGAGCTTCTGTTGGCCCGTGAAGAGCGGATGGCATGCCGAGCAGATTTCGACGGCGATTTCCTTCATCGTCGAGCCGGTCGTAAACGTGTTGCCGCACGCGCAGTGGACGCGAGCCTCGGGGTACCAGTTGGGGTGGATCTTCTCTTTCACAGCCCCATGATTATAGCAGGGGTGTCAAAGCGACTTTTGTAGGTTAAGAAACAGGCTCGATTGAGCAAGCGTTATTGAGAGATAGCAAGGGAGGCGGAATGAAGAGACTGATCCTCGTTGGACTCGCGCTCGGGGCGGTGGGAATGGTCGCATTGGCGGCCGCAGCAGCGGCCAGACCCGATGGCGCCGTCATCCATAACTCTGGTTCGACGAACACGTCCGGCTACAGCATTAAGGTATGGTCCGACGGCCGGGGCGAGTTGACGATGGGCCGGGGTCCCGGTTGGGGCACCGGTCGAGTCTTCAGCGTTGATCCGTCGGTTGCGCAACGGTTCTTCTCAAACGTAAAAGTGGCACGCGAAAATCCGGGCACGCCGGGGCATTGCATGAAGAGCGCTTCCTTTGGAACGACAACGACGGTGCAGTGGCACGGCTGGAACTCTCCCGATCTGCAGTGCCCGCCGTTCTCTCCAGCAGTCCAAGCGATCTCGGCCGATGTTCGGACGATTCAAGCCGCGGCGAATATTGACACGAGTCTCCATCGCATTCTCTTGCCGCGCGAACCTCGGATGATTCCGTCCACCGCTCCCGAAGTGTCGCCGACGTGAAATACCCGGTTCTTGTTCTCGCTGCGGCGCTCGCGCTCGTCGCCGTAACGCCGCCTCCGCCTCCTCCTCCGGCTCCCGGAGCGACAAACACCACGAATAGCACGCAGCCCGGAACCGCGGCATCGACGCCGCCCCCGGGTTCGCAGTCGCCGGCAACTGCACCGACGGACGACCCGAACGGTTCATTAAACGGAATGTTCGGACCGCCGAAACCATCTTCGAGTGCATCACCCGGCGCAAATGCAAGCGCGACTCCGTCACCGCCGCCGGACGATCGCAAAGGACTCGACGGTGTGTGGGAGCTGCAGATTCAACGTGGCGACAACACCGAATACGAACACTTCAACATCAAACAAACCGGCAGCGCGATCACCGGAACGTATCTCACGAAAGATAAAAAGAAGTATCCGCTCGCGGGTTCAGTCGATGGACGCACCGTTCGTCTCGTCGTATCGCTCGCCGACGGTTCGACGATCGTGCTCGAAGGTCGCGTCGACGGAACGAGTGATATGCTCGGCATGTTGACCGATGCGCAAGAACGCGTACCGTTCACCGCTGCGTATCGTCCAAAAGAAAAGTGGATGGACAATGTCAACGCGCAGCCGGGCGGTATTGGATCACCGACCGGCGGACCTCCGCGTTAATCCTCGAGGACCCTTCGACAAGCTCAGGGTGACACAATAAAAGAAAGAAGCGCTCGCGAAATCGCGAGCGCTTCTTCTTTTTCTCGCTCGAACGAACTACCGAACGTTGGTTCCGGTGATCGCTTGAATGAGATGGCCGGTGAACGGAGCACCGAGACCGGTCACTTCGTCGTAGCCCGGTCCGGAGTTATATCCCGACGGTGAGCTCGGCGAACCCGGCGCCGGCGCGGCCTGGTTTGCGCCGTAGAGGACGTCGTCGAATACGTGAGCGTAGTCGAGTCCCGGCTTCCAGTTCGGCCAAGTGTATGCACTCTTCGCATATGTCGAGTTGCTATAGATCGCGTAGAAGAACGCGTTCGGATTACCGAGACGATAACCGTTCGTTCCGAGCTTCTTGCACGAGCTGCTTGCAGCGCATGCTTGCAACACGAGTGCCCATTGCGCAGCCGCTTCCGGCGCAGCCATACTCGTTCCACCGGAGGCGCCGACGGAGAGCGCGCTCGCGGCATTCATCAAGAGGCTTTGTCCGGTGAGCGGATCTGCATCGAGCGACATATCGGGCTCTTCGCGCATCGTCACACCGAGCGTGGACTTTTGCCACGACGGTGCGCTAAACACCGTCGAAACACCGCCGCCCGATCCAACGTTGTTGGAGAAGCTGCCGTTACCGCCTTTGGTCGTGTTATCAGCCCACGCCGCAATTTCACCGACGAGATTGCCGTTTTCATCGAGCGGAATATTGACGCCGCCGACTGCCACGACGTTCGGGTCAGTGGCAGGATAGCTTGGACACGCAATGCCGAGCGGGCTGCCCGTGCTCGGATCGAAACATTCCCACGCGCCGTCGTCACCGGAGGAAACGAAGAGCGCCGTGCCTTCTGCCGCCATCGATGCGAATTCAACTTGACCGATGCCGGGATTGTTCGGGTCGGAGCTGATGTAGTTGAACGCTGCCGCAACGTTCTCCGGTTCGCCGAAGCTCATCGAAAGAATGTCGGCTTTGTTGTCGGCGATTGCCTGTTGATACTCGTCGTCGACGATCTGCAGACCCTCGAGCGGATACGTTTCGTCACCGCTCGGGCACACGCCGCCGGTCGGAACGTCGATGGCGCCCGTTGTCGGGTTGACGCATTCGCCCGGGTTGTATGCGAGGTAGAACAACACATTGGAAGCCGGTGCGAGTGATGCGATCGATTCCGTATCGAGTTGCGCTTCGCCGTCTTCCGGATTGCACGTATTGAGGTTCGGCGCAGTCGGGAATGCCGGCTGGGCGCACGGCGCCGTTACCGGCGGCGGCACGGCGAGACCGGCGGGATTCGCATCGACAGAACCCGTGCCCGTTCCACCGTTTGCCATCGTTGCGGGTTGAGGTGAGGCGGCAATTTGCGTGATGGACGCCATCGGCGAACGCCAGTACGACTTGTACGCTGTCGTATCATCATCGCCGCCGCTTCCGTTGAGAATCGGGCCGGTGCCGATAATGCCGACGTTGATGCCCTTACCGGTGAATCCGGTCGCGTAGGCTCCCGAATAGTCGAAGCCGGTCGCAACCTGCTGCGGCGAATATCCGAGGAACTTTGCGTTGTTGCCGTGGATCAAGTACGAACGCGCGATTGCAGCCGTCATCATCGGGCTTGATCCCGTAACCGGAATGCTTGATGCGAAGTGCGGTGCAGCCGCCGGCGCAATAACTTGCTTTCCGCGGAAACGATAGACACCGAACTTTGTACCGAACGCACGTTGGAATTGACCGATCGAACCGCTGATGCTCAGCGCTTCGCGTTGCGGCCACATACCAACTTTGAGGCCGTAGCCTCTGAAGTACGATGCGGCAGCTTGATAATCCGACGTTGAGGCGCCGAATTTATCGCCGATTTCCTGCGGCGTGAGCCACTGGCGATAGAGTCCCGATCTCGGATCGTTTGCCTGCGCGGCGTATTGAATCAGGCCCTGCGCGTTGCGCATGCGAACCGCGACGGTCGTCGACAGATTTCCTACTGTCGCCGGACCGAGGTACGCCATTTGCGAGAGCATCGCTTGACCGTATTGGAACGAACCCGAACCGCTCGGTGAATTCGTCACCGGATTCGGCTGAGGTACGGACGACGACGGGACGATGCCACTTTGGCCTCCACCGCCGCCGCATGCGGTCAGCATAGCGGCGCAAAGGCCGGCGGCCAACAGCGATCGTTTCGAAGAGCGAATCATTGCTGACCCCCATTGATGTGATTCAAGAACGCGCGCTTACGAACGACGCGCTCTTGCTGGAACGCATTGAGTTGATGTGCTTGGAGTGCTCCGATGAATGAGGCTGCATGTGCAACCGCCTGCGCGCGAGCCGCGCCGGCCTGCGCTGAAGGCGGACCATTTTGCAACGCGAGCGTTTCATTCGTCGTGATGACTTCGAGGCCGAGCGGACCGACGGCAAAGATCGACGGCGTCAATCCTTGCTGGCCGTACGCGAAACTCTGAACATCGCTCGTCACCATGCAGACGGGGAATCCGTCGACATTGTAAGAGTCGAATTCGGTCGTTTCGAGATATCCGATAACCGTATCGAGATCGGTAATCTTCCGAACGACTTCGTTGGCGCTGCTATATGGGCTCGGCGTGCAGCCGTTCGGAAGCGAAACGGCCGTTTTCACCGTGTCGTTTTCCGTGTAGTACTGCGACGTCGGCGTGTACCAGCGGCCGTCGGTCTTGGTCAGCGTTGCCGGGTAGCCGTAGTTCGTTTGATAGAATTGTCCGATCGCTTCCGTGATCGTGATCACCGGTGTTGCGGACGGGACGGGGCTGGGCGCCGAAACGCTGATGGAGGTGATGAACCCGCCTTCGATCGGTCCGACGATCGATCCGGAACCATCTTTATTCTCGGTCATCGTGACGGTCTCGCCCGTTGATGACGGGCCCATTTGTTCGGTATCCACGTACGTACCGTCTGCGCCGATCTGGCGCGTGCCGGCGTCGCCACTTGCGTAGTTGTACGTCATCGTTGCAGCCGGGCTGTTATGCCACGTGTTGCTGCTCGATTCCGGGAATTCGTCGATGATCTGCGGCGAACCGTAGACCGTGGTAGAAACCGGAAGATTCGCCGAGCTCGGCTCTTGCTGCGTAACGCCGTAGAGCACTTCGTTGTACGTCTTGCTTGCGCTCGCGACGGAGATCCATGAATCGGTCGCATACGTCGTCGAGCTCAAATTGCTCGCGTCGCTTTCCGCAACGTGCTCGTCGACGAGTTGCGCCGTCGTCGATCCGGGGAACTTCGCCTTGCCGACGCTTACGTTCGCGGTAACCGTGTAGTTAAGCGTCGTCGGCGGAGCGGTCGCAGATGGCACCGGCTGCGGATAGGTGTAGCCGAAGCCGTAGCTATAGTTCACGCTCTTCGTGCCGCTGTAGGACGCAGCCGTATTCGGCGCGAGCGTGGGCGGAGGCGGCGTGATCGTCGATGTCGTCGCGACGAGTGCGAAGACATAGGTATCGTTCGACTGCAGCGTAAGCTGCGGCGCGAGTGATTGCGCTGCGAACGTTACGGTCGAACCGCTAATCGTTCCGGGTCCCGTCAGAACATTCCATCCGGAGCTCGCATTGTTGAGATCGAGAACCGCGATGTATGCCGATGAACCGGACGCGATCGGTGAACCGAGCGCGAAAGAAAATGCTGGGGTGGACGTGACGGAAACCGTCGAGTCGAGCGTCACGGCGACGTAATCGAGCACGTCGAGATTTGCGCCGCCGATTGCGTTTGCAATTCGCGACTTTGTTGCGATGGTTCGCGCCTGCGGCTGCGTCGCGCCCGACGGGAGCGATGACTGCAGCGTAACCTTGGCGTGCGCGGCTGCGCTCACTTCGGGGAACGTCACAACGGCTGATGAGCCGTTGCTAATGGTGGAGAGCGTGACCGGCGTGGTTCCGGTCGTGGAGAGTGCGATCCATGCACTCGTGGAGCTGGACGGCGGAGCTACGAACGGGCTTGCCCCTCCGCCACCGCAAGCAACGAGCGTCGCAGCCATAAGCGCGAGGCCCGCTACTCCTATGTGTGGCTTCACAGACTATCTCCAGAAGTAGTAATGCAAAAAGTGCCGCAGCGACAAAGGTCGAGGCGGAGTACCTACAAATGCAAGAAGCCCGCCGCTTGCACCTGCGGCAGGCTTCCACGATTTTCTGGATACTTTGTCCTTGCTTGCTTACCGCTTTGCCGCTAAGCGCCGCTCAACGTACGGAACAAGGCCACCCGAGTCAATTAATTCACGCATGAACGGCGGGAACTCGGCGGATTTATACTCCGTGCCCTTGGTGGTGTTGCGGATAACGCCCGTCGCCGGTTCGACCTCGATGACGTCGCCATCGTCGATTCCCTCGACCGCTTCAGCGGATTCGAAGATCGGCAAGCCGATATTCAGCGCATTGCGATAAAAAATGCGCGCAAAGCTCTTCGCAATGACGGCGGACGTGCCCGAACCCTTGATCGCAATCGGCGCGACTTCGCGGCTCGATCCGCAGCCGAAATTCGTATCGGCGACAATGATATCGCCGGCCTTCATCTTCGCGGTGTACTCGGGATCGAGTCCCTCCAGCGCGTGTTTGCCGAGTTCGACGGGATCGATGATGTTGCAGTACTTGCCTGGGATGATGACGTCCGTGTCGACGTTCTTCCCGTACTTGTGGGCGGATCCGTTCAGTCTGCTATCCATTTATACTCCGGCGAGCTCGAGAACGCGGGGATCGGTGATTTTCCCGGTGAGCGCTGAAGCGGCGCACGTGGCCGGCGAGGCGAGATAGACTTCCGACTTCGGCGAGCCCATGCGGCCGACATAGTTGCGGTTCGTCGTGGAGATCGCGCGTTCGCCGTCGCCGAGCGTTCCCATGTGGCCCCCGAAGCATGCGCCGCATCCCGGCGTGTTCACCGCGCAGCCGGCAGCAGCGAGCGTCGTGAGCACGCCTTCCGTCGCGGCTTGCATCCACACTTCTTGCGAACCCGGATTCACGATCACGCGAAGGTTCGACGCGATCTTCTTTCCATCGAGAATCTTTGCAACGATGCGCAGATCTTCGATATAACCGTTCGTGCACGACCCGATGAAGACTTGATCGACCACGATGTCGTCGCGCGTGACATCCGAAATCGAATGGACGTTGTCCGGCGTGTGCGGACAGGCGACTTGCGGTTCGAGATTCGATGCATCGATCTTGAGCACGCGCTCGTAGACGGCGTCGGCATCGGCGCGATCGACGATGAAAGGACGATCGGTGCGCTCTTTGACGAACGCGATCGCCTTTTCATCGGCGTAGAAGATCCCGTTCTTAGCGCCCGCTTCGATCGCCATGTTCGCCATCGTGATGCGTCCCGTGATCGACATCGCATCGATGGTCGAGCCGTGGTATTCAATCGCGCGATACGTTGCGCCGTCAATGCCCAGCTCGCCGACGGTGCGCAGCATCAAGTCTTTTGCATACACCATGTGGCCGAGTTCACCGTTGTAGATAATCTTGATCGTTCCGGGAACCTTCAGCCACACTTCTCCGAGTACGAACGCTGCTGCGATATCGGTCGAACCCATGCCCGTTGCAAATGCGCCGAGCGCGCCGTACGTGCACGTGTGCGAGTCGCCGCCGACGATGACCTCACCGGGCGCGACTAAACCTTGTTGCGGAAGGACCACATGTTCGATACCGCCGCGCCCCACGTCGAAGAAATGTTTGATATTTTGCTCGGCGGCAAAGTCTTTCATGAGCTTTGCGAGCTTCGCAGACTGCGCGTCTTTCGCGGGAACGAAGTGATCTTCGACCAGCGCAATCTTCTCCGAATCGAAAACCTTCGATGCGCCCTTCATGCTCCGCATCACGCCGATTGCGACGGCAGCGGAAAGTTCGTTGGCGAGCACCAGATCAACGTTCGCATTGATGATCTGACCCGGTTCGACGCGGTCGAGACCGGCGTGGCGGGCCAGTATTTTTTCGGTGAGTGTCATCCCCATAGGCAAGCGGTTCTTGGCGCACGACGCAGAATCCCGGCCTCATGATTCTCACGTCCGCGGCCGAGCGCAAGGCACTCCTGGAGCGCAGTACAACGGTCGCGATGGTCGGGGCGTCGGCGAAGCCGGACCGCCCGAGTCACGGCGTCTTCGGCTACCTCCGCGCGCACGGCTACGATGTCACGCCGGTCGCACCAAAACTCGACGACGTGCACGGCATTAAGGCGTATCCGAACCTTACTGCCTATGCGGCCGAACGCGGGGCACCCGATATTGTCGAGGTCTTTCGAAAGCCATCGGAAGTGCTTCCGATCGTCGACGAGGCAATTGCCGTCGGAGCGAAGGCCGTGTGGTTCCAGCTCGGCGTCATCAACGAGGAAGCAATCAACCGCGCAGACAAGGCGGGTTTAGACGTCGTTGTCGATCATTGCATGAAGGTGGACCACCGTGCTCTCGTATCCGGATGAATCGCGCGCGCTCGATGAAGCCGTTCTGCGTTACATCGAGCGTTGGCGCACCACGGGCCAAGCGATGACCGACGGCGAGTTCAACGAACTCGCCCTTGCAATCTTTGACTACCAGCTTCATTACAACACGCCCTACGCGCAGTATTGCGCGTCGCTCGGCGTCACGCGTGAGCAGCTGCCTGCTTCTTGGGAAGAGATTCCTCCGGTGCCGAGCACGGCGTTCAAAGAAGCTGCGCTCGTGACGTTCAATCCGAATGCAGCAGCGCTCTCCTTTGAGACGAGCGGTACGACGCGCGGAGAAGGCGGACGGCATTATATGGAAACGGCGCGTCTCTACGATGCGTCGCTCGCAGCAAGTTTTCATGCGTTCGTCCTTCCCGATCACGCACCGCTGCGGTATTTGAATCTCGTGCCGAATCCAGCCGAGAATCCGCGCTCGTCGCTCGGATACATGATGGCGAGGCTTGCCGAGGAATTCGGCGACGGACGTACGGGATGGTTCATCAGCAACGGCGTGCTCGACGTCGAAGCGATCGTCAGCGAGCTCGAGTCTGCGGTCGAGCACGATCGTCCCGTTTGCATCGCAACGACGTCGTTTGCGCTCGTGCATCTGCTCGATGCACTCAACGATCGTAACCGCTACTTCGCGCTGCCGAACGGCTCGCGCATTATGGAAACAGGCGGATTCAAAGGGCGCTCGCGGTACGTCGAACGGTTCGAACTCTATCGCGCCGCCGCGGAACGGTTCGGCGCTACGCTTGGAGCGATTATTTCCGAATACGGTATGACCGAACTCGCATCGCAGTATTACGACGACGTGTTCGTGCGCGGCGCGCTCGAGGAAGCGACCGAACCGCGCTATAAAACGCCGCCGCCGTGGATGCGTGCACGCGTTGTCGGAGCGAACGGGAAGATGTTGCCTCACGGCACCGTCGGCGCGCTCGTGCACGTCGATCTTGCCAACCGCTCGTCGTGCATCGCGATTCAAACCGAGGATCTCGGCGTCGAATTCGCTCCGTCGACCTACGGTCAACGCATCGTCTTGATGGGACGCGATGCCGATGCGTCGCTGCGCGGATGTTCGTTGAGCGCTGAAGACCTCGTCCTGCGATGAGCGCACTTGCCGCCGTTCCGGCGCGGCGGATTATCGACGCGGTTGCCGATGCGGCAGCGCGATGGGCCGACGCCGATTTTCCACCCCGCGTCCGTTTGCTCGATCCGATCGCCGCGCGAACCGGCTACTCCATCCCGGTGATCGAGTATGCGCTGGATCAACTCTTTCGATCCATTACCGTACGCGACGTGGAAGCGACGATTGCAAACGAACTCGGCTCCGTCGATATTCTCGATGGGTTTGTCGAACGCGCCGGGCGCAGTAAAGCACGCACGCGTCCCGCAGGGTCCGTCTGCGTCATTTCGAGCCGCACGACGATCGGCGTGGCGATTCTTCCGGCCGTCTTCGGACTCTTCGCGAAGTGCGATGTCCTTGTGAAGGATCGCGAGGACGGACTCGTACGGGCCTTCTTCTCCACGCTCTGTGACGAACTCGATGAATTTCGCGTCGCCGCTCGGGCCGAGGCCTGGACCGGTGAAGATGACGGCGTCGATCTCACGACATTCAAGGTTGTCGTTGCATTTGGAAGCGATGCGACGTTGGCCCGCATTGCGCAGATCGCCTCACCGAGCACATTCATCGGCTACGGTTCGAAGGCGACGGTCGGCTATGTTACACGCGAGGCGCTGAGCGATGACGAACGAGCACAAGCGATTGCCGACGGTGCTGCGCGCGACCTGGTTTTATACGAAAGCGAAGGGTGTCTTTCGCTGCATGCGCTTTTCCTCGAAGATGGCGGTGTCGTGCCGCCGCAACGTTTTACGGCGCTTCTCGCTGAAGCGGTCGAACGTGCGGCGATAGAGTTTCCGCCCGGCGCGCGCGATGCGCGCGCGAGCGCCCGTATCGCCAATGCGCGCAATCTCGCCGCGTTTCGCTCCGCGACTGGACGCGGCGCAGTCTTCTCGGACGAGCGTGCCAGTTATCTCACCGTGCTCGATCCGCCGCAAAGCGAGCCGCCCGCATTTCTCCCTCGCGCGCTCGCAGTACACACGGTCAACGCTCCGTGCGACGCCGTGGCGTACCTACACCGTCACGAACTGCCGCTCGAGGCAATCGCGGTCGCCGGTGTGCGTGACGACATCGTGGATGCGGCGCTTTCGCTCGGTGTGAATCGCATCACCGGTTTCGGCGAGCTGCAGCGTCCGCCCGCATACGGAAATCACGGCGGCCGCGCGCGCATCGCCGACTTCGTGCGCTGGGTAAGTCTCGAAACGTGAACGACGAATTCGAAGCCGTTCGCGGTGCCATTCCCGGGCCGCGCACCGCGGCATTGCATGCCGGGACTCGCGGAATATGAATCGCCGAACGTCACGTATTTGGGCGAGGAGTTTCCCGTTTTTTGGGAATCGGCGTCCGGTTCCACGATCGTCGACGTCGACGGCAACCGCTACATCGATTTAACCTCCGCGTTCGGTGTTGCGAGCATCGGTCACTCGAATGCGAGCGTCACCGCTGCAATCGCGAAACAGGCAACGAGTTTGATGCACGGAATGGGCGACGTGCATCCGACCGAAGTGCGGTCGCGTTTGCTCGAACGTCTCGCGCGGCTGCTCCCGAAAGGTCTGACGAAGACGTTTCTCGCGACGACGGGATCCGAGGCGGTTGAGGCGGCGTTAAAAACCGCCGTGCTGGCGAAGGGCAAGCATCGCTTTCTCGCCTATCGGGGCGCGTATCACGGACTTTCCCTCGGCGCGTTAACGGTTTCCGGCATCGAGAAATTCGTCGAACCGTTTCGCGGCATCGTGCCGGAAATCACGACATTGCTCGACTATCCGGATGCGCAGCGCGTTACGCTTGACGAAGCGGTTTCTCAACTGGAGCAACAAGCCGGCGCGGCCAGCGACGCTGCCGCGTTGATCGTCGAACCGCTGCAAGGACGCGGCGGCTGCATTCTTCCGCCGAAAGGCTATCTCGCGCATCTTCGCCGGTTCTGCGATGAACGCGGCATCCTGATGATCGTCGATGAAGTCTACACGGGATTCGGCCGCACCGGCTACTGGTTTGCGTGCGAGGCGGACGCGGTTGTACCGGACATTATCTGCATCGGCAAAGCGATGGGCGGCGGATTTCCGATTAGCGCCGCCGTCGCGCAACCGGCAGTCATGGATGTGTGGCCACGATCCACGGGCGAAGCGTTGCACACGTCGACGTATTTAGGAAATCCCATGGGGTGCGCTGCGGCGCTTGCTACGATCGACGAACTGGAGCGCCATCATTTGCCCAAACGCGCTCGCGATCTCGGCGAACTGCTCGGCGCGCGGCTGGAACGGCTGCTTGCGCACGACTCCGTCGTCGCCGTGCGCGGCCGCGGCATGATGTGGGGCGTGCAACTGCGTAGCGCGCAAGAAGCGGATCGAGTGGTGAAACGCGTTCTTGCACGCGGTGTCATTCTTCTGCAGGCCGGCCCCAAAGGCGACGTGCTTTCAATCACTCCACCGCTGATTATCAGCGAAACCGTGCTCATTCGTGCACTCGATATCATCAAAGAGGAACTGTGAAAACCTATCGCGTTGGCATCAGCGGCGCCGGTTTCGGCGTTAACGCTCATCTTCCGGCACTCATCGCGCACCCGCGTTTTGAAGTCGTTGCGCTCGCTTCGCCGTCGAAAGCTAAGACGGTGGCGAAAGAGCGAAACATTCCGCACGCGTTTTCAACCGCCGCCGAGATGATCGATGGCTGCGAACTCGACGCCGTCATCGTCGCATCCCCGCCGTTCGCGCATCGCGATGATGTCCTCGCCGCACTCGACGCTCGCAAGCACGTGATTTGCGAAAAGCCGTTTGCGCTCAATGTGGAGGAAGCCGAAGAGATG
Organism: Vulcanimicrobiia bacterium; assembly: GCA_963765935.1. Classification (GTDB taxonomy): domain Bacteria; phylum Vulcanimicrobiota; class Vulcanimicrobiia; order Vulcanimicrobiales; family Vulcanimicrobiaceae; genus JAMXLG01. The sequence continues at coordinate 130,371 of CAVXXX010000001.1, forward strand.
CTTGCCGCAGCGCAAGACGCGCAGACGGCATGCGGGCTCGCGCACGAATTTCGTTTCGTTCCGCAGCGGATGGCGATCAAGCAGCTCGTCGAGAACGGCCACCTCAAGCCGCTGCGCGAAATCGAAATGACCCAGCTCACTACCTTTCTCTCCCGTGAAGGCACGCGTTCGCGTGGATGGTGGTTCGAACGCGAGAAAGGCGGCGGACTTGCCGGCGCAATGATGTCGCACGTGATCGACACCGCCAATTGGACGGTCGGGCGCGCACCGAAGTCCGTTACGGGTTTTATTCGCACGGCAAACGCGCGACGCTCGGACGCGAACGGCTCGTTCGTCAGTAGCGTGGACGACGGCGCCTTCGCACTCCTTGACTATGGCGACGGACTCATCGGACGCTTAACGGTCGATGCAACGACAGCCGTCGATTCGTTCACACTCGCCGTTCATGCGGAGAATCGGACGGCGGTCGCGAGCGGCAAGACGATCGCCGACACGACGCTGTATTCGATCGACGACGAAGAAACGAACGAACTCGAATGCAAGCCTTCGCCCTATGCAAAGTTCGAAAGCATCAACGGCAACGTTCCGCTGCTCATGGAGCTCTACGACGAGTGGATCAAGCAAATTGAAACGGGCACGAGCGCCCTCCCCACGTTTGAGGAGGGCCTCGAAACCCAACGCGCGCTCGCCGCAATCGGCTACACTACGGCAAGTTAGAAGGGCGGCGGAGTATCACCCGCCGCGGTCGCAATGGCGCGATATACGTTCAGCCGTCCACAGCCTTGATGCGCGTCGCCGATATCATCTGCTGTTGAACAGAGTAATTGCTTCATCGCGCTCGGTGTTCCGTACTTCGCCGAATTCACGGAAAGAATCAACGCCGCCGCGCCACCGACGTGCGGTGTCGACATCGACGTGCCGGTGATCAAGATGCGGCAATTACCGGTCTCACCGAACTGATCAGGACTTACATTGTCCCTTGAAACTATCATCGAGCGGCGTCGTCGTCCAAATATTCTCGATCCAATGCAAGTAATACGTTTGCGTGCTATTGGGGTCGCCATCGCCGCCGGGCGCAACGATTCCCCAGGATGAGGGGTTACGTAGCGAATTTGTCGATCCCCAGTCCGAATAACTCGGCACGTACTCCGCACGCGTCCCGGTGAAGCCGCTCCCATTCGGATTACCGTCGTTGTATGCGCTCGCTCCGACAGCAATAACACCCGTATCGCATCCCGGCGGTGCCACCGTGCCGTTTCCGGCATTGCCGCTGGCCGCGACGACGATGACATTATGCGCAATTGCGTTCGCTACCGCAGCGCCTTCTGTTGAATCGGGATCGGTACCGCTCGTGCAATTGTTCGTAGTGTCGCCAAGACTCATACTGATTACGTTTGCGCCATTCGCGACGGCGTCGTTGATCGCACTCGCGATATCGAGAGTGACCGAACCGCAATGTGGGTTAGTGCTTTTAGGATTCGTTGCACACTCGTCGACGGGTGTCGGAAAGACGCGATAGAGCATCAGCGACACGTTCCCGGCGTCGCCTGCGAAACCGAAGCCGTTGTTCGTCCCTTCTGCCGCGATACCGGTTACATCCGTTCCGTGTCCATCGGGATCCGTAACGAACGTGCCGGTGCTTTGAACGCCGTTCGTATCGGTAATGAAGCACCCGGTACGTACGATGTTCGCACTCTTCAAGTCGGGATGCGTCACGTCTTCACCGGTGTCGATAATTGCAAGCTTCACGCTCGTCGAGCCTTCGCTATATGAGAAAGCATGCTCGAGTTGCACGATGTGCATGTCCCACTGGCCGCCCGTGTTTGTCGTTTGATAGAGCGGCGGCGAGGTGCCGCTGGCACCCTTGAAGTAAGGATCGTTCGTCAGTGTGGCACCACGCGTTTGCGGATAAACCCGATGAACTTCGCTGACGGAGGCGATGCCCGGAATTGTCTTCAACTGTGCCTTCACCGTTTGGAGGCTCGCGGCATCGGTGCGGAACACGCGCACGGTGCGTCCGATGCGATCGAAATGAAACCGTCCCGCACTCTGCGCGCCCAGTTGCGAGGCGCGGCTTTCCAACTGCCTTTCAATATTCGCACGATCGTCGTAACTAACGGCGAGGAGCGTATCCGACTTCGATGCAGCACGCGGGCCAACGTAGCGCCGGCGCATGACCGCTGACGTCACCACTCCCGAAGTCCGGCCGGCGACGTCCGACGTCGAACTTGGACACGCGAATCCGGCCACTGAGGTGGGCGTGGCCGTTGGTGTCGGAGTTGCGGGCGTGCCGCCTCCGCCACCTCCGCCTCCGCAGGCGGAAACCGCCAGCGACAATGTCGCGGCGAGGGCAGTTAGTTTAATGCGCCGTGCAATCAAGACCGAAGCCTCCAGCTTGTACACTACCCTGAGAACGTTGGGATTACATGAGTCGTTCGTTAGCAGGCGTAGTCAATTCTCGCCATAAAAGGCCGAGCGCCATCACTGTCGCGCGTCGCTGCACCGCGTCACGATCGCCTGAAAAGCGATACGAGCGAGCCGCCGTTCGTTCGGCGTTCGCGATGCCGAACCAAACCAGACCGACGGGCTTTTCATCGGTACCGCCGGTTGGCCCCGCGATTCCGGTGGTCGAAATGCCGATGGTCGTCCCCAATCGGTTGCGCGCGCCTTCCGCCATCTGTCTCGCCGTTTCTTCGCTCACCGCACCATAGCGAGCGAGCGTTTCCTCGGGAACGCCGAGCGCCTCAATCTTGACCGAGTTATCGTAGGCGACGACGCCTCCTAAAAACGTTTCGGAGGATCCGGGCAGCCGCGTCAATGCTGAGGCGATGCGACCGCCGGTGCACGATTCTGCGACGGCAATGGTCGCGCCGCGTGCACGCAGTACGCCCTGAATCGCCGATTCTATCGTGTCGTGATCCAGACCGAAAATATGACCGCGAAGGCGATCCTCGATCTGCGCCTGCACCGGCGCGATCATCGCTTCTGCTTCTTCAGCCGATGCGGCTTTCGCCATGATTTTGACGTCGCACAATCCCTCGTGCGCGAGCACCGCGATCTTCGGATTCTCGCCCGAGCGAAAGAGATCGGCGATGCGATGATCGACTTCGGATTCTCCGATATTAATTGTGTGTAAGACGCGAGTAAAAATCGCGTTGCGCAAATCGTAGCGTTGCCGAAGATATGGAATCAAGAGTTCGGTCAACATCGGCTTCATCTCGCGCGGTACGCCGGGCATCGATGCGACGAACTTTCCCGAGGGCGCAAATGCGACGAAGCCTGGGGCTGTGCCTCGAGGATTTTCCAGCACAAAACTCCCCCGAGGCACCTCCGCTTGTTTGCGATTGTTCTCGCGCATCTCCCGCCCGATCTTTGCAAAGAATTCTTGCATCTGACGCAAGGCACGTTCGTCTCGCTCCGTGTCGAGGCCGAGCGCGTCGCACACCGCTTCCTTTGTCAAATCGTCGACTGTCGGTCCCAATCCACCTGTCGTAATAACGCCGTCCACGCGCTCGAGCGCACCGTGCAACGTATTGATAATGCGCGTGCGATTGTCGCCGACCGTATGCGTCCCCAAAACATCGATTCCGGCACCGGCGCATTGCTGCGCGACAAAGAGCGTGTTCGTATCATGCAGTTGACCGAGAAGCAACTCCGTTCCGACGGCGACGAGTTCAACGGCGAGTGACACGCGGACGCATCCCTTCGAGTTCGTCCTCAAACCATTGCGGATACGAGAAGCGTACGTCGACGTCAAAGCCGTCCGCGGCATCAATCATCGCCTGGCGGCGCACGCTGCTGCTATCCCCTCCGGGATGCGCGCGTTTCATTCTCGTCTTTTGCGTGGCGAGACAGTCGATAAAGCGCGCGAACGTTGCATCCATCGCTCGTTGCAGTCGCTGCTTCAAGCGCTTTCCGACGCGCGGTGCAAGACCCGTTGTTGAGATCGCGATGCGAACGGGGCCGGCCTTCGCGATCGCTGCCATCGCAACGAATCCGTACTGCGGTTGATCGATGCAACAGAGCAGAAACCGATGGCGATCGGCGAGCGCGCGTAGTCGCGCCGAGAGTTGCGCGTCCTGCGGCGTCGAAATCACGAAGAAGGCATCGATCACGTCTTCGTCACGTAGAACGGCCGGCTCGGTGATCCAGAACACATCGGCGCCCGATTCACGCAGCGCCGCTTCTTTCTCGATCGCTTCGCGATCGTCACGTTGCCCCACGACCACGCAGCGGCGTCCCATCAAATTCAAGCTGACGGGAAAGAAGACGGCTTGATCCAGCGTCGGCATGATTTAAAAATCCACCGGTCGCAGATAGAATTCGTTGATCGCCGTGTTCGTCAGCATCGCCGTTGTCGGGAGATGGCGCTTCCAGTGCGTCGAGTCGACGCGCCGCCGTACGAGCGCGACATCGGTTCCATCGAAGCCGCGCTCGACCAGTTGCCCATCGCTGTAACCGAGCAACATCTGCGCGAGAATTGCATCGGCCTCGGCGTAGGTTATGCCGAGATCGGCTTCATCGGTTTGATTCGCTTCGAGGTCGGCGCTCGGTGCTTTGTCGATCAACGGCTTCGGGACACCGAGGTAGCGTGCGAGATCCCAGACTTGCGTCTTGAACAGATCGCCGAGCGGATTGACCGGCGGCGTATCGTCAGCGTGCCAGGTAAAATATCCGAGCAACCGTTCCGTTTTGTTTCCCGTCCCAATCGGAAGCGCATCGAGTTTGGCGGACTGGTCGAAGAGCACGAGCATACGGGTGCGCGCCATGACGTTACCGCGACGGCGTGAATCGGCGTCCGGTTCGAACTGCAGATAGCCGTCGACGGCACCGGTGATTTCGATCGTCCGGCAATGGATGCCGAGCGCATCCACGACGAGTTGCGCATCGGAGAGACTCTCCGGACTCGACATGCGATACGGCATGCGAAATGCATAGACGTTCTCCGCGCCGAGCGCACGCGCGCAGAGAAATGCAGTCACCGCCGAATCGACGCCGCCGGAGAGGCCGATCACGGCGCGATGGATCTTGCGCCGCGCGATGAGTTCGTCGCGAAGGAATGCCACGAGCCAACGCGTCGCAAGCTCTCCATGAATGTGCGGTGCGCGCAACGCACCGTCGAGTGAGGCGGTAATTTCTACGAGCGGCTTCATTGACGGCCTTTAGGAAGCGGCAATTCTTCATCCAGAATGAGATCGGGGAGCACTGCACTCAAATCGCCGAGCAGCGGCAAGCTCGCGCGCGCGAGGTCGCCTTCGCGCGGATCGATGAAGCCGCGCACCACACACTCTCCGATATCCGGACCTTCGACTTGCATGCGTCCCCACGGATCGATCACGGATGACGATCCAGTCATTCCTTTCCCGCCCTCGAACCCGGTCAGTCCCGCATAAATGACATACACGCCATGCTCGGCGGCAATCGCGCGAAGCAGTTCGCGCCAACGTGTGATCGAGGTCAACTCTCCGTCGCCTTCGATCCCGCGTCCGGGTGACGCGGAAGGAACGATGATTATACGCGCCCCTTTAACGGCGGCAATGGTTGCCATGATCGCGTGCCACGAATCTTCGCAGATCAGCATCGCTGCCGATCCGAGCCGCGTCTCGAATACGGAGAGACGGCGTCCGCGCGAGAGAAAGCGCTCCTCGTCGAACACGCCGTAGGTCGGCAAAAACATCTTGCGGTGCACGTGCACGATCTCGTGCTTGCCGCCGCCGGCACGCAGGTAGATCGAACTGTTGTAATACGTTCCGTCGTCGTTCTCGTAGAAACCGCAGCAAAGCTCCACCGGAATGTCGCCCGCGCCGTCTTGCCATGCGCGCGCGAGATCCGTCGCGAATCTCGTTGCGGGGAGCGCGAGATCGTACACGGCGCCCTCGAGAAAGTATCCGGTCGTTGCGGCCTCGGGCAGCACCACGATATCGGGCGCCGACGAGTCTTTGACCAATTGCGAGAACGTCTCCGCAATGTGCGCAAGGTTCTCGGCGTAGCGGCCCTTCGCCGGTTGCACCTGCACGATACACACCTCGCCGACGCGCGGCGTCTCCGTTACATTAACCGGCGGTTCCACTCGTCGCGACCTCGATCATCTGATCGTCGGGACCTTTCAAGCCAAGTTGCGCGGCGCACTCTTCGGCCGGATAGGTCCAAATCTCCGAGAGCGTCGGATGCAAGTGCGGAATGCGCATGAACTGCTCGACGGTTGCATGGTAGTTCATCGCCACGATCACTTCGTGGATCAGTTCCGACGCTTGCGGACCGATCACCGCCGCGCCGAGAATCTCCCCCGTAAACGGCTCGGCTATCATCTTCACGAAGCCGCACGTTTTATTGAGCGTCATTGCTTTGCCGTGTTCCGCGAAATCGTAGCGGCCGCGCACGTACGCAATCCCGGCGCGGGTTAACGACTTCTCCGTCGCACCGACGATCGCAACTTGCGGATCGCTGAAGATTGTGTGTGCGGTTACGATACGGTAATCCGCCTCTTCGTTCATGCCGTCTACCGCGTTACGCGCCGCGATCTCGCCTTGGTAGATCGCGACGTGGACGAGGGGATAATCGCCCGTCACATCGCCGATCGCGAAGATGCCGGGATTGCTGCTGCGAAGTTGAAGATCCACTTCGATTCCGGTGATCGCATGGAAATTGACGCCCGCCTTTTCCAGCCCGAGCCCCTCGACATTCGGTACACGGCCTAGCGCGAAGAAAATTTCCTCGGCCGCAAACTCGCGCTCGATGCCGTCGACATTCGCGATCACGACCTTCATTCCGTCGCGAACTTCCACGCGGAGCAGCTTCGTATGAGTTACAACGTCGATGCCTTCGCTCCGAAAGCACGTCATCAGCTCTTCGCCGACATCATCGTCGCTTTCCGTTAAAAGATGTCCGCTGCGAATAATCATCGTCGTCTTTGCGCCGACGCGCGAAAGAAACTGACCGAGTTCGCATGCAGTGTAGCCGCCGCCGAGCACAACAACCGACTTCGGAATGCGCTCCATTTCGAGAACGGAATCCGTGTCGAGGTAGCCGGCTTCCGCGAGACCGGGTAACACCGGGGGAGAAACGGAGCTGCCGGTGGCAATGATGAACTTCGGCGCGCGCAGCACGACGTTATCGCCCACTTGCACGTCGCGCGATGAAATAAAGTTCGCGCGCCCGAGGTAGGTTGGGAAACTGTTGATGCCGTCGATACGATAGTCGGCGAAGTCTTTGACCAGCGCGCGTTTGCGCTGCGCGATGTACGGCATATCCGCCGTAATCGCTCCGCCGATTCGAATGCCAAGTTCGCCGGCGTGTTGCGCATCGTGCATGGCGTCGCTCGAAGCGAGGAACGCTTTACTCGGCATGCAGCCGCGCAAAATACAAAGGCCGCCGAGCGGCCCTTGATCGACGAGCGCCACCGAGGCTCCGCACTCACGCGCGGTCCTTGCGGCTGCATAACCGCCCGAGCCCGCGCCAACGACGACTAGATCGTACTCCTGAATTTCCATCCGAACCTCAGAACGCTGCAATGCAGCGAAAGGTTGAGCGCCGTTTAACGGCCGCTCGGGCGCGCACCGAGACGATGCACCGATTCGATCATGCGCACCGTACCGCCGGCGTGCACGAGAATCGAATGCGTGCGCGCGTGATTTCCGAAGAACCGAACGCCTTCCATCAAGTCACCGTCGGTGATGCCCGTCGCGCAGAAGATAACCTCATCGCTTTTCACGAGATCGTCGAGTTCGAGGACGCGATCGATCTCACCAAAGCCCATAGCAATCGCTCGGTCGGCTTCCTCTTGGTTGCGCGGCTGGAGACGCCCCATGAAGTTTCCGCCCAGGCACTTGATGGCCGCGGCCGCGAGTACGCCCTCCGGCGCGCCGCCCGTTCCCATCGCCACGTGAATGCCGGTCGTGTCGATGGCCGTGGCAATGCAAGCATCGACGTCCCCGTCGGAGATCAGCTTGATGCGGGCACCCGATTCGCGGACTTCGCTGATGAGCTGCGCGTGGCGCGGGCGATCGAGAATGACGACGCAGATATCATTGAGCGGTTTTTCGAGCGCATTGGCCACTGCCTCGAGATTCTCACGCACGGGCGCGTCGATGTGAACGTAGGGCGCCGCCTTGGGACCGACGGCCAGTTTCTTCATATATGAGTCGGGCGCGTGCAACAGTCCGCCGCGCTCGGAGATTGCCATCACGGCGATCGAATTGGGAAGCCCGTTTGCGACCAGATTCGTTCCCTCGACCGGATCGACCGCAATGTCGATCGGGAAGCCGCCGCGGCCAACCTCCTCGCCGATAAAGAGCATCGGCGCCTCGTCGCGCTCGCCTTCGCCGATAACGATGCGGCCCGCGATGTCCATCTTGCCGAGGGCTTCGCGCATCTTTTCCACGGCCGCTCCGTCGGCCGCATCGCGCTCGCCGCGGCCCATCCAGCGGGATGCGGCAAGGGCAGCGCTCTCGGTAACCTTTACGAAGTCGAGCGAGTTGACCATGCCCCCCGCTCTACAAGGCAAGCTCCGCATTTCCTGTTGTAGGTGCACTGCCCGCTCCCCCGGAAAATGGTGGGCCGTGTCAGCCCATATTCACGCGCGCGCGCCGGTTCGTTTCGGAATTCTTACCGAATTGACGAGCGCGGGAGCGTTGCCGCTTGCGGTCGTCGTCGCCGCCGGAATCACGCTCGGTTTCTTCGCGTGGCTCACGCTCATCGTACCGCGCCACGATCCGATCCTCTCGAACCTTGGACTGCTCGCATCGCTTGTTGTTACGACGGCGCTGGTGCTTTACGCGTGGAACGGATACGCGAAGTACTTCTCACGACGTACCGGCATTACGTTCGCGCGCTCGCTCCAGTACGACGCGATCACGTGGGCACCGTTCGTTCTCTTGTGGCTGGCGTTCGTACTGCCGCCGTACATCACGCGCGGCGGTTCCGGCCTTTTGGCTGCGGCACTGGGCCTCTTCGCGATAGCGAAAGTCTTAATCGGCGCGCGCTTTAACCAAACGGTGCGCGAAGTCCTGATCGACTTCGCGGCGACGCGAACGGCCGTGATCGTTATCGCGGAACTCGCGGCCGTCATCATCGGGCAACGCGCCGGGACGCACGTTCAAGAATCATCGAATCTGCTGCTCAACGTGTGGGGGCGTTGGGATGCCGTGCATTACCTCGATATCGCAACGCAAGGCTATCAAGGCACGGACATGGCGTTCTTCCCGCTCTTTCCGATGCTCATTCGCATCCTCGGGGACCTGATCGGCAATCACCTCGTTGCAGGTATCGTAATCGCGAACGCGTCGTTCTTCTTCGCGCTGCTCTATTTGTATAAGCTACTCGAACACGAGTACGACCGCTCCGTTGCGCGCCGCGCGATCTTCTACGTATCGATTTTTCCGTCCGCGTTCTTCTTTTCGGCGGTGTACACCGAGTCGCTCTTCTTTATGCTGACGGTCGCGTCGTTCTACTACATGCGCTCGCATCGGTGGTGGCTCGCGGGCATCATCGGCTTCTTCGCCGCCATGACGCGCGTTGAGGGTGTGCTGCTCGTCGTGCCGTTCGCGATGGAATGGTATTGGCAGCATCAAGGCGATCTGAAAGACCGCCGCAGTCTCACGGACCTGCTTGCCGCCGGGCTCATCCCCCTCGGTCTCGCGATCTACATGGCGTACCTTTGGGTGCTACGTGCCGACCCGCTCTATTTCTCGCACGTCCAGACCAACTGGAACCGGCACTTCGCTCCGCCGTGGGTAAGCGTGATCAATGCGTTCGAGAAAATTGGCCACGCAACGCAAGGCCAGACGATCGCCAACCAATCGCTTGAGATCGTCTTTACCGCGATCATGATTGCCGTGCTCCTTGCGGGCTGGCGCCAACTGCGTCCGTCCTATATCGCCTATATGGCGCTCTCGGTCCTCATTCCGATGTCGACGTCGAGTTTAATGAGCATGCCGCGCTTTGCGCTCGTGCTCTTCCCCATGTTTGCCATCCTTGCGCGCTGGGGAGAACGTCCGGCGGTCAATAACTTGATCGTCGCGCTTTCGCTTCCGCTCCTGGGTCTCTTCACCGTCCTCTTTGCAGATTGGTATTGGGTTGCATAACAGTCTCACCTCGTTCGCCGGCCGCCGCGGCGTCCGTCAGTTCGTCAAATTCGGTATTGTGGGCGCCTCGGGCTTCCTCGTCAACTTCATCGTCTTCACGTTGCTACAGCGAGTGGATCCGAGTCACGCCGAAGCGCTGCACTACTACGTGCTCTACTCGATCGCGTTTCTTTCCGGCGGCGTTTCGAACTATTGGTTCAACCGCATTTGGACGTTCCGCTCGACCGGCCACGCCGTTCATGAAGGCGCGAAGTTCCTCACCGTATCGGTAATCGCGATGGTCGTCGGCTGGGTCGCGTCTGCCATCGTCGCGCCGTGGTTCGGCCACGGCCACCGCACGTGGCTCATCGGCACGCTCGCCGGTATCTTCGTGAATTTCTTTGTGAACAAATATTGGACGTTCAAGGATAATGGCGGTTCGGTCGCCTAGCGCACCCGAAACTCACGCTCCAGCACCCGCCACGCTCCACCGCGACATCGTCGACAAGTATTTTTTATGGATACTTAGCGCCGTCGTGTTGCTCGGGCTGGTGCTGCGGCTGAACGGCATTCACAGTCCGATCCTCGATCATCCCGGCTGGCGTCAGGGTGATACGGCGAGCATCGCGCGCAATTTCGCGGTGCTGCAGTACAACATTCTCTATCCGCAGACCAACTATAACGGGCCGCCGCCCAACTACGTCGAGCTGGAACTGCAAATCGTGCCGTTCCTCGCGGCGTCGCTCTACAAAGTTTTCGGCGTGCACGCCGTCTTCGGGCGGTTGATCTCGATTGCGTTCTCGCTCGGGACGGTCGCCGTCACCGGGCTTTTTGCGCGCTGGCTGTTCACGAGCAGCATCGCGGGAATCATCGCGGCGTTCTTCTTCGCGATTTTTCCGGGAAGCGTGTACTACGGGCGAACCTTTACGCCGGATACCACGATGGTGTTCTTTCTGACCGCAGCGCTTTATGTTACGGTGCGCTTGATCGTCGAAGACGAGATCTTTTCTCAGCGTTCGCTCGCGCGCGCGACGGCGCTCTTAACGTTCGCCTATCTTGCCAAGCCCGTTGCCGTCGCCGGAATCGTTCCGGTGATCGCGGCGCTTTGGGAACGAGTACGCACCGGAAGAACGATGCGTCCCACGGCAATCGCCGTGCTCCTCATCGTACCGCTGATCATTCTCTATCTCTATGACGCGCGCGTCAGCGAACATGCGGAATGGCACTGGGCAAGCGGAATCACGAAACTCCACGTTCTTCCGGCGCTGATCGCCGCATTCACCAGCCCCACCGCCTTTATCGCGAAATTGCACACGTTCTTCGATGTGCTCGGTATGCTCCGTATAACGATGCTCGGCGTGGTCGCCTTCGCATTGACGATTGCGTCGTTCGTCGCGCTTCCATGGATCGAAGCTCGCAGCCGCCTCGTTCTTTGGGGATGGCTCATCGGCGGTCTCGCCTACACGTACGTCGTCGTGACCGTCGAACGCGTAGACTATTACATGTATCTGTTGCTGCCGCTCTGCGCGCTCGCGATCGGCGGTGCGCTGGCCGCCTTTGCCGAGCGTATGCTGAAGGCAGACGCCGCGCCGGCAGCCCGTTACGCGCTCGCGTCGCTCGTGCCGATCGTCGCGCTTGCCTCGGCGTTTGATGCCCATGCGGCGGCGCGGCCGTACTACAAATACAACAAACAGGCGTACGTCAACGCGACCGCGCTGGACCGCACCCTTCCGCGCGATGCGATCGTCGTGATCGGGCACTACGGCCCGGACGTGCAGTACTACATCAACCGGTACGGATGGGAAGAGGACCCGTATCTTTGGACGGTGTTCGACGAACAGAGCGCGATCCGCAAAGGCGCGCGGTACTTCATCTCGATCGAAGATAACCGCCTCCGCCGCAATCTCGAACTCTGCGCGTGGATGTCCCGTTTTCCGATTCGCAACGCGTAACGCGCAGTGGCCCGTGTATCAGACGGACCCTGCGCTGGTGCTGCCTGGAGCTGAGAAGTTTTGGCGGGCGTTCCGGAATGCGGAACGGACCGGCAGCGGGCGGGCGTTCTTAGATGCTCACGGTCTCTGCCAACTCCACCTCAGCGCTAAGAACGGCATCGGGACGTAGGAAGCTCTTCACGAACGCGTTGCGATGACGCGCCATGTCTTTATAGAACTGCGGGGCATCATCAAGCGATCCACGATGTGTGATAATCGAGCCGGGATTGATCTCGCCGCGCGCGATGCGCTGGAGCAACGGCCGCATGTACCGCTGCACGTGCGTTTGTCCCGTTCGTAGCTGCAGGCCCTTGCCGAAGATGGTCCCCATCGGCATCATGTCGATGAAGCCGGTGTAAACGCCCGGAATCGAGACCGTACCGCCCTTTGCGCACGCCGTAATCGCTTCGCGCAGCGCGTGGGGACGATCGAGCTCCATGCGCAGTTCTTGTTTCATCTTATCGAGCAACGCGTCGGGCGTGATGCCATGCGACTCCATCCCGACGCAATCAATGCAGGCATCCGGGCCGCGTCCGCCGGTGCACTGAAAGAGCGCATCGAGGACGTTGTTGTCGTCGTGGTTGATAACTTCGGCACCGGCTTCGCGCGCGAGATCCAATCGTTCGTTGAACCGGTCGATCGCGATCACACGTGATGCTCCAAGCATGAACGCGCTGCGAACCGCGAACTGACCGACCGGTCCGCATCCCCACACGGCGACGACATCCCCGGGCTTAATGTTTGCGTTCTCCGCAGCCATGTATCCGGTCGGAAAAATATCGGAGAGAAAGAGCACCTGTTCGTCTTCGAGTTCGTCGGGAACTTTGAGCGGTCCGACGTCGGCAAAGGGAACGCGCACGTATTCTGCCTGACCGCCGGAATAGCCGCCGAAAAGATGCGAGTACCCAAACAGTCCCGCGGGCGAATACCCGTAAAGCCGTTCGACCAAATCCGCATTCGGATTCGAGTTATCGCAAAGCGAGTAATTTTCGCGGTGACACGGCTCGCAATTTCCGCATGAAATCGTGAAGGGAACGACAACGCGATCGCCGCGCTTGAGCGTGTTGACCGCGGGCCCGACTTCTTCCACGATCCCCATGAACTCATGACCGAGAATATCACCGGACTTCATCATCAGGATGAACCCGTTGTAGATGTGCAGATCGGAACCGCAGATTGCCGTGGAGGTTACACGAACGATCGCATCATGAGCATTGACGATCGCCGGGTCGTCGACGTTCTCTACGCGAACGTCATGCGTTCCGTGCCAGACGACCGCCTTCATTGGCGCACGCCCGTGGCCATCTCGCCGGCTTCGAGCAGCATCTTCATGCGACGCACGATGTCTTTAATATGATACTTGTCGCCGTGCATCGCGACATGCAGTTCCGTACCGCGGTTGCCGGGCGCTGCAATCAGCGCCAGCCGGCCGTTTTCACCGGGATGCGGCGCGCACGTCCACTCGATCAATCGACTGTCGATCGAATCGCGCGTGATCGTGAGATCTTCGCAGCCAACCGATGTTTGTATCATGCGGTCGCTCAGACGATGGATCACCGCTTCGCGGTCGAGCACCACCGTCATCGTCTGCGCTACCATCGGTCGTTTTCCGTTCGCATAGGAACGGATGAGTCGCGCGGCTACCGCTGCGGCAAGTGCACCGCCTGCAGCAATAGCAAGATTTCGATACGTAGAGTTCATGCGCACGCTTTTCCCCGGGTAAAAGTCGCCCATGCGTCGACGGCTGATTTCCTTGACCGCACTGCTGGCGGGAACCTATCTCGCGGGAAGTCTTCTTGCACGCTTGCGTGTCAAGCGCTTCGACGACCACGTGGTCGTTATTAGTGGCGGCTCACGAGGGCTGGGTCTTGCACTTGCTTTTGAATTCGCCCGGCGTAACGCGCGCGTTGCACTGCTTGCTCGCAATGCGGAAGAACTCACGCGCGCGCAAGAGAAGTTCGCGTCGCGCGGCGGCCGTGCCCTAGTATTGCAAGCAGACATCCGAAACGCTGATGAAGCGCGCCATGCCGTTGCTCGCGCCCTTTCGTTCTTCGGCCGCTTAGACGTGCTGGTGAACGACGCGGGGACGATCGCGGTTGGTCCGATGGAGACGATGACGCGCGAGGACTATATCGAAGCGCTCGACACGCATTTCTGGGGCACGTACAACATGGTGGAAGCCGCCTGGGACGCGCTCTGCAGCAGTCGTGGCTCGATCGTCAACATCACGTCAATCGGAGGACGCATCAGCGTTCCGCATCTGCTCCCGTATTGCGTGAGCAAGTTCGCACAAGTCGGGTACTCCGAAGGACTCAGTGCTGAAGCAGCACGATGGGGCATCTCGGTAACCACCGTCACGCCGGGATTGATGCGAACCGGAAGCCCACGCAACGCCTGGTTCAAGGGCGACAGCCGGGCCGAGTACGCATGGTTCCACCTCTCCGATGCGCTGCCGCTGCTTTCCGTTGCCGCATCACGCGCTGCGCGCCGCATCGTCGATGCGTGCGCGCGACGCGAAGCAAATGTGAGCATCGGAGCGAGCGCATATCTTGCCACGCGCATGCATGGATTCTCTCCAGGTCTCACCGTGCGCGCCATGCGCATCGCGGCAGCGCTTCTGCCGAAATCGCCCGTCGCCGGAACCATCCGCCGGCGCGGCAGCGAGAGCGAAAGCGGCATCACAAACTCACCGCTGACACATCTGAGTCGAAAGGCCGAGCGCGACTACAATCAGTTGCCCTAACGCATGGCGTCGATCGTGTCGAACGTCGTCTGTGCGCGTTCGAAAGCATCCGGGCCGACGTGGACCGTTCCGCGAAATGGATAGTCGAGACTCATCGTAAGAAAAATCACGAGGCCGATCAGGAGCGCAAGCATTCCCACCGTTGCGGTCTGCATCAATGACGCTTTGAATCCGAAGAGATAGGTGAATGCGACGGTGATAAAGCCGCCGAGAATCACCGTCGCCCACATCACGCCGTTGAGGCCGCTTGCGTCCTCGGTGAGCCGTTGGTCGCGAGCCGCGAGCGATTCGGTCATCGCATCGATCATTTGCTTGTGAAGATTCGATTCGCGCGCGTTATGCGGTGAGATGCCGTTAACATCGCGCGCGATGCGTTCGGCTTCCGTTTCGGTGTCGTCGGACACGCTGCCCGACTGCATCGCACGCCAGCCCCGCGTGATGATATCGTTCGTGTAAGTTCGCAGGTCTCGACGCAAGCGTTCGCCCTGCGGCAGCGATGCGGCATCGCGGTACACGGCCGTTAAGTCGCTCGCCTCGCGATACGTCGCTTCTTCCGCTGCACCAAAACGTTCCCAGACGCCGATTGCGACAAAGCCGAGTACGACTGCGTAAATGACGCTGATCGCGGCAAACGTGAAGCCGGTGAGTTCATTGTGTTCGCGCAGCAGATCGATGGACGTGAAGCGGCGTGTTAGTTTTGCGAATAGAATTGAAAGCGCGACAAAACCGCCCACCACGAACAACGCGCCGATTGCAATCGGCAGGCGTTCGAAGAACGCGACGATCGTCGTCATGGCAGCGGCAGGAGCGACGCCGCTCCGGACGATGTCGGCGCATGCGCCGATTCGGGAATTCCGGCGCTCACCAGCTCGCGGTAGCTGATCAATCGATTGGTATTGCGCGCGACGTCGAGTTCGAGGGAGTAACTGCGCTTGATTGCGCTCGTGAGATCGCCCGTGTCGTAGGTATACGAGAAGCGCTTGAGACTCGAGAGAATCCCCTTGTTCGTCGCGTTGAGCTGCTCGTAGGCCTTTTGAATCGTGGTTCCTGCTTCTTTATATGTCGGATAGTTGGAGATGACGATCTCGCGTTTGAGCTTTGCATCTTCGATCGTGGCTTTCAACCCGGCGAGATGCACGCTGTTCGGATCGACTTTCAATCCTTCATCAAGCGTTGCCAGCGCATCATCGAAGTCGCCGTTCGTGTAGAGTTGTTGCGAGAGCGCGCCCGACGCCTCGACGAGCCCACTGCGAGCGCGTGAATCTCTCGGATCGACACGCAAGGCGAGCCGGTACGCCAGCTCGGCGTCCCGGACGTTGCCGCGTTCCATCGCGACGTCGCCTTGATGGACACGAGTGTTGACGATCCAGTGCTCGACGCCGCCCGCACACCCGGTGAGAGCTGATGCCGCCAAGCAGATGGCCAGAATTTTAGAAGTGAACCACATTTGCGAACCGTGCGACATATTCAATCACCTGGGCAGCTTGAACAAAGAACACTTGCGAGAGTAGCGAGCCGACGATCGCCGTCAGACTCAAGTAGAACACCATCGTGCGGACTTCCTCGACGGTGCGATGGCCGTGAATTGCCTGATCCGTAATCATGGAGGATGTCGGATCGACGAAGAGCGTGAAAAGGATCGTTCCGATCCCGTTAATGACGCCCGAAAGACTTGTGGCAGTTCGGGCGACGGTCGGGTCGAGCACCGATGCGAGAAATGCGGCTTGCACGCCGATCGAATAGACGGCTGTGACGAGAATATTGGAGATGAGTAGCCGGCGCGGCACCGAGCGCCAGTCGAATGAACGCATCTCCGCAAACGGTGGAAGGCGTTCCGAGCGCAACACGTCGACGATATTTTTCGGCTTGAGCAGTTGCGCTACGGCATGCGGCACCGAACCGCGCAATTCGAACGATCGCACGCCGCGTCGGAAGAGATAGGTAAACATCGGCAACAAAATAGCGCACACGATCATCCCGAGGGTTCCGCCGAAAACGATCAAGCGTAATTGCCATTCGAATGTGTGCTGCCAGACGCCAAGGTCCGCCGCATTGCCTTGGAGTTGGGACGCCGCATTGCCGGCGGCATCGGAGAGCGGCGCAATAAAGAACACGGAAAAGAGCGTTGCCAGCCGCCCCACCGTCATGAACAGGTTGTAGAGTGAGATCGACGTTGCGATGCGGTGCGTTTGAACGCCGGCAAGCCGCGCTGCGTACGCGCCGATCGTCACGCCCTGCGTAACGAACGTAATGACGATTGCGCCGATGAGGCGGCCGGACCAGAGATGCGGGGTTACATCGATGACCGTTTTGACGGTCTTCGTAATCGTTATATAGTGATCGGCGGTCACGTAGCGTTACGCTGCGTCTCGATTAAATGCGATCGCTGCTTCGTCCACCGGGCCTAGGATACATAACCCAAGCTGATCTTCGGCGAAAAGTTCTTGCGCAATCTCCGTAATCTCCGGTGCCGTCACGCCATCGATCCGCTCCTCGATCTCTTCCGGCGTCAGATGGCGCCCGAGCGTGAACTCGTTGCGGCCCAGTCGGATCATGCGGCTCGATGTCGACTCGAGCGAGAGCGTAAGACTGCCTTTGATGTGTTCTTTCGCGAGCTGCAATTCGGCGTCGGCTATACGCACGTTGCGAAGCGCAGCAAGTTGTTCCGCGATGACGTCGATGCAGGGCTGCACGCTCTCGGCCGACGTTCCGGCATACACGCCGAAGAGGCCCGCTTCGCGATATGCAGCCTGAAACGAATAGACGGTGTACACGAGGCCGCGCTTTTCGCGAATCTCTTGAAAGAGACGGCTCGACATGCCGCCGCCCAGCACCGTATCGAGCACGGAAAGCGCAAACCGCCGATCGTCGCGCGCGGAGAGTCCGCGCGATCCGATGACGACATAGGCTTGCTCGCTATCTTTGTGACGAATCAACGTGCCCGGCGTCGTCGAGGGGGCGTCGGGTAAAAACGTTTCACTCACGCCGCGGAAGTCGGCGAAACACTCGGCGACGAGTTCCACGAAACGATCGTGATCGACGTTACCCGCGGCGGCGACGACGACGGAATTGGGCGCATAGTGCCGCTTCATGTGCGAACGAAGATCGGCGGGCGTAATTCGCATCACGGTGTCGACGAAGCCGATGGTCGGATCGCCGAGGTTCGAGCCGCTCCACATCGTTTGTAGATAGAGATCGTGAATCAACTCGTCCGGCGAATCCTCGTACATCTTGATCTCTTCGAGCACGACCTTCTGCTCTTTGGCGAGCTCAGCCGGATCGAACGTCGAGTGCAGGAACATATCCGCAAGCACGTCGAGCGCGAGGGGGACGTGCCGGTCCATCACCTTGGCGTAGTAGCACGTCGTCTCTTTGTCGGTGAAGGCGTTGAGATTGCCGCCCACGCCATCCATCGTCTCGGCGATGTCGCGCGCGCTGCGCCGTGCGTTCCCTTGAAGAGCATGTGCTCGACGAGGTGCGAAATGCCGCGATCGGCGCGTGACTCGAGCGACGAGCCGACATCGGCCCAGATGCCGATCGTGGCGGAACGTACCGCAGGCATCGTCTCGGTCAGAACGCGCAGGCCGTTGGGGAGCGTGGTCTTTCTATACACTACGTGCTACTTTTGAAAGCTATGCGTGCCCATTCCTCGTCCACATACACATCTTCACCGCCGCGCAGGCGATCCACGAGTGCCTGGGGCGCCTCGCCACGGCGAGCGCTAAGCGTGAAGACGGTACGCGAGGTGGGCTTCGCAAGGTCGCCGGCGACGACGATGCCCTTGCCGACACTGAGCGGAACCGTCGTCCAAACATCGATTTCTTCCGCCTGAGGCGCCGCGGCGAAACATTCGCCGACGAGCGATGCAATCTCCGCAAAAAATTCATCGCGCGTCAGGGGACGGTGGAAATGCACGCCGCTGATGCGCAAGCCGAGCACGAGATGGCTGCCCATCTCGTTCGCCGCAACTTGCATAACCTGCGCGGGCCACTGTTGCATGAAGAGATGGTCGCCGACGGCAATCGCGATGTCTTTCCGGTTCCCGGTCGCACGCGCGTGCGCGTCGAGATCCGCGACGCTCGGCGCCGATGCAAACGACGTTCCCATCGCTAGAGCGAAAAAAATCACTGCCAATATAGCAAGTGACTTTAGCCGGCAAAGCTTTAGCTTTGACGGATAAAGTCTAATAGCTTTGCGCAAAATAGGCTCTCACCGTGGCGGGTTCGTTACATGCGACGCAGCGCGCGCCCGGCTCATCGAGGGGACGCGTGTTGCGCGTCGTCGCGCCGGTTTCGGCTTTCACGTGCGCCTCGCAGTCCGCACGGCCGCACCAGGCAATATCAAGCATGCCGGCGCGCGACTTCGCGAGTTCGTAGAATTCGGCGCGATCGCTGACGCGGAACGTGTGCTCGTCGAGGAATTGCTTGGCTTGCTCGTAGAGCGACGCTTGGATATCTTCAAGCAGCGCGCGCAAATGCTGCGCGAGCTGATCGATCGGCACCGTCTGCTTTTGCTCGGGATCGTTCTTCGCGCGATCGCGGCGAACGAGAACGACGGTTCCGCCATCGAGATCGCGCGGACCGATTTCGATTCGCACCGGAACGCCGCGTACGTCCCACTCGGCGTACTTCCATCCGGGCTGCTGATCGCGATCGTCGACTTTCACGCGGAATCCGCCCTTGCGCAACGCCGCTGCTGCATCGTGCGAGGCTTTGACTGCGCGGTCGTCGCCGGAACGTACGATCGGCACGAACACGGCTTCGAGCGGCGCCATTTTCGGCGGAATGCGCAGGCCGCGATCGTCACCGTGCGCCATGATCATGGCGCCGAGCATCCGCCACGACATGCCCCACGACGTCGTGTAGGCATATTTGATTTGCTGGTCGGCGTCTACGAACTTGATATCGTACGCCTTCGCAAAATTCTGTCCGAGATCGTGCGACGTCGCCGACTGCAGTGCTTTGCCGTCGGGCATCAACGCTTCGATCGAGAACGTTTCCACCGCGCCGGGAAAACGCTCGCTCGCGCTCTTGATGCCGGCGTAGACCGGCACCGCGGCGATGTTCGCCGCAAAGTCACGGTAGACGTCGAGCATGCGCAGCGTCTCTTCGCGGGCTTCTTGCGCGCTTGCGTGCGCGGTGTGGCCCTCTTGCCAGAGAAACTCCATCGTGCGCAAGAACGGACGCGTCGCCTTCTCCCAACGCAGCACGTTGGCCCATTGATTGATCAGAATCGGCAGGTCGCGATACGACTCCACCCACTGCGCGTACATCACGCCGATGATCACTTCCGAGGTGGGACGGATCGCGAGACGCTCCGTCAGCTCTTCTTGTCCGCCGTGCGTGACCCAGGCGACTTCCGGCGCGAAGCCTTCGACATGCTCGGCTTCCTTGAGTAAGAGCGACTCGGGAATCAGCAGCGGAAAGTACGCGTTCTCGTGTCCCGTTTCCTTAAATGCGGCGTCCAGATGCTTCTGGAGGTTTTCCCAAAGCCCGTAGCCGTAGGGACGTAAGACGACGCAACCGCGCACGGGCGAATAGGAAGCGAGTTCCGCCTTCAGGCAGACCGCCGTGTACCATGCGGAAAGGTCGGCGGCCTTCCGAGGGATCTCCTTGACGTCCTTGGCCAAGGTCGGGACCGGGACTTCGGTAGCGTCGGACATGACCGGCCCCGCTTCGGCCCGCGCGCGAATAGGGCCTTGTGGCGGGACCCTTGCAGCGCCGCGCGTAAGAGCGCGCTCGCTATGCCCAAACTCACCCGCATCTACACGCGCACCGGCGATCAGGGAATGACCGGACTCGTCGGCGGCCAACGCGTGAAAAAGAACGCGCTGCGCATCGAAGGGTACGGCACGATCGATGAAGCCTCGAGCGCGATCGGCCTCGCGCGTAGTGCCATGCGCCCGTTCTTGGAGACGACGCCGCGCGCGGCGCGTCTGGACGCGTGGCTCGCATGGACGCAAGATGCGCTCTTCAACTTGGGCAGTGACCTCGCGACGCTCGCGAAAGACCGGTGGGAGGGCATGCCGCTCATCACGCAGGGCGACGTCGACGCGCTCGAACGCGCGATCGACGAAGCGCAACGCGATCTTCCGCCACTCGACAATTTCATTCACCCCGGCGGATCGATGGCCGGTGCGTTCCTTCATCTCGCGCGCACGATCTGCCGTCGCGCGGAACGCTTGCTCGTGACACTGCGCGACGAAGACGGCGACATTTCCGCCGAAGCGCTGCGTTACGTGAATCGTCTCTCCGACGCGCTCTTCGTATGGTCGCGCTGGATCAGTGCGGCGCTCGATGAGCCCGAATATCTTTGGAACCCGGCCACGAAGCCTCCGGAATAGAAATGCGCCAGTTTTTAGCAATCGCGCTAGCGTGCGCGATCGCATTTTCGTGCGCTGGTGCTGCGTGTGCGGCGTCCTTCGTTTCAGGCGTGGTGCTCGATGCTGCAAATGGGATCGGGATTGCGGGCGCGCGCGTTCGTGTAGTCGAGACCGGCGTTACCTCCGTAACGGACGCGACGGGACATTTTCGCTTCGATGTGCGCAGCCCGGCGTGGTATCACATCGCCGTCGAACGCACGGGATATCAGCCGGCGCTTTCACCGCGAGTCGAGCTCGGGCAGTCGCCGCAAACCGTCACGCTCGAGCTGCATCGTGCGACCGCGCAATTACGCACGATCGCGATTACCTCAACGTCGCGCGCGCAGAGTTTGTTGCAAGCCAGCACCTATACCGCCACGCTGAACGGTGAAGCGTTGGTGCGTGCAGGCTTAGTGCGCGCGGCGGATTCGTTGCGCCAGCTGCCGGGCGTCAACAACGGCATTACCGGCGACACCGGCGCGCTCGGTGACGACGTGAATCTCAGCATTCGCGGAATCGGAACGGCAGAAACCGTGGCAGCAATCGACGGGCATCCGATCGGCTACGGCATCAAAGGCGGATACAATTATCAGCTTTCGCCCGCCTTTCCGTATCGCAACATCGCCGTGCTCTACGGTTCGGGCGGCAGCGATATTCTCGGAATCAATGCGATCGGCGGCGTGATTAACTTTTCGACGCTCGATGCGACGCCGGAACAGCATGTCGCGGCGACGCAAGGCTACGGCACGTTCGAACACCTCGCATCGAACGTCAGTACAACGGGGACGTCGGGTAAGGCCGGGTATGCGCTCTCATACGGTACGAGCGGCCTCGACGGTCCGTTTCGTGATGCGACATTTTATCAGCCGGGTGCCTCCTCCGATGTTTCGGCGCCGCCCGGAACCGCGCCGTATCAGCGCGCGATATATACCGACGATTCCGCGGTTACGTCGCGCGCCGGACTTCTGAAACTCCACTTCGATCTGAGTGCGGCAACATCGCTTTCCTTCACCGGCGTGACGCAATCGTATTGGGAGAATAAAACCGGCAACGGTGACGGAGACTATCTTCCGTATGAAACGGCGCTCGCGCGCGGGAATGCGCTGCTCGCGGTGAACGGCTCCGCGGGATGCGCGCCCGGTCAATTCAAAACCGGCAATCAGTATCCGGTCGACGGGCAGCTACCGGGATGCCAAACGCCTTCGCAGTTTGCAACGCTCAACGGCGGCTGGCAAGGCGCCGGACCGGCATGGCATGCATTCAATCTCTGGTACGACGAGGCAGATGCGCGTCAGAGAATCGGACCAGGAACGTTGCACGTCGATGCGTTCACGACGCGCTATGACGACGATCAGTTCCGCTATAACCTTCCCTACCGGAAAACGCCGGGCGACACGCAAAAGACGACGTTTAATAGTGTGACGTCGGGCGGCTCGTTGGTCTCTTACGACATCGAAAACGCCAACAACGATGTCGAGACCGGGTTGAATTATCTCAATAACGCGTATGTCTATCGGACGATCAAAGCGACCAGCACCGCGGAGTCCGATCCGTTTGCGACCGAATCGTCATATTTCCTACGCGACGTCTACCATGCGGAACGCTCGCCGCTGACCGTGTTCGGGAATCTTTGGTTCAAGCACGCAACCCTGACCAACTCTTCGTACGTCGACGCGCGCGTATCCGCGCTCGATCGGTTTGGTCCACACGACGCCGTGCGCGTTGCCTACGGCGCCACAACGACGGAGCCGACCGCCGATGAGTTCAAGCAGCCCTTTAGTCCGGGAGCGCTGGCGGACGGCACCCTTCAAGGCGCAGGCGGCGGACAAACGTACGTCTGCGGCGGGCTCAACGCGATTGGAACCGGTGCTCCGCAGCTGGAGACATCGCTCGTGCCCGAGCGCGGCGTCGATTACGAAGCCGCGTACGCACATGGTTGGAAAAACGATTCGACGATAACGGCGCAGCTCTATAACGTCAACGTGTTCAACAAACTGTTCCCGACCATCGTACCGCTCTCGCAGACGGGCACGGCGTTCCTTCCGCAGGACGCGATCGCGAATGCCACGGCCGCATTGAATGGCGTGTGCGGCGCCGGAAACTACCAACTCGGAGTGACGCAAACGCTCAATGTCGGCACGCTTCGAGCACGAGGCGCCGACATTTCCGGCCGCTGGCGCTTTACATCGCGGCTCTTCGCCGATTACGACTGGGCCGTTACATCGACGTCGCTGGTGAATTCACCGCCGGGATTACTCGCGTCGAACCTCACGTACATTCCGGGTGCGCAGTTGCCGCGCGTTCCTCTCCACACCTTCGATGGATCCCTCGACGCGACCGCTGCAGCCAACCTCGACGTTCGCTACACACTTCACACCGTCTCGGCGAACAACACGAAGGCACTGCCCGCGTATAACTACAGCGACGTGCTTCTCACGTATACCCCGCGCGGTCATGGAACGTTTACGTGTTTTATTGCCAACGTTTTCAATCAATATGCGAATATCGCAGGCTTGATCGGGATGGGTGTCCCGCTCCCCCTCAATACCTACGCGAATGCAGCGAGCTACGCGCCGCTCATCGGAACCTCAGCAACGGAACAATACGGCCTACCCTACCGCCAAATCTACTTCAGCTACCAACTCCATTTGTAGCCCCCGCCGTGTCATCCTCAGCGCAGCGCAGTCGAAGGATCGCCACGAACAATTCTCTTGAGACGATCCTTCGACAAGCTCAGGATGACAACGTGGGACTAACAATGGAAATCATCGCATCCTCGTGAGCCGGTAGCGAAGCATTGCGGCGAGCGTCACTGCGTCGTCGATGCGGCCGTCGAGTGCCGCGTGGTAGGCGTCCTCGATCGGTATTCGCACGAGTCGAATGTCCTCAACGTGCTCTTGCTCCGTTGCGACACGGGTCAACCTCGATGCAAGGAAGAGTTCTACGGGCGCGTCCATGATCGACGGAATTTCGTATGTGCGGCCAAGCGGCGTCCAATCAGACGCCTCCAGTCCCAATTCTTCCCGCAGTTCGCGCTTGGCGCAATCGAATGCCGTTTCTCCTTCGCCGGCACCGCCTTTCACGATCTCCATGAAACGTGAACGCGCGCCGAAGCGGGGTTGCGAGGCGAGGATAAAGCTGTCGTCCTCGACGACGAGCACGGCACTCGCGCGCCCGCTGACCACGAGCAAATGTTCACCGGGTGCACCGGTGGGATGGACGATCTCGTGTACTTCGACCGCAAGCCACGGATTGCGGTACACCTCGCGCTTGGAAATGCGCTGATAGGGATCGCTCACAGGAAGAACCTTTCCGGAGGGACGGGCGAGGCTTCCTTGCGAACCTGCGCGGAATGTCCTTTGTGTCCCAGCTCTTCGCGACGACCAACGTCGATAAACTTCGCGCGCTCGGAGCGCAGAAAATCCTCAAACGCGCGCTCACGGCGAAGGATCTCGTTGCAATCGGGCTAGGCACGATGATCGGCGGCGGAATTTTCACGACGATCGGTACCGGCGTCAAAGGCGCGGGCCCAGCCGTCATCGTTTCATATCTGCTCGCCGGGCTAACGTCGTTCTTCGCGGCACTGTGCTATGCGGAACTCGGATCGATGGTTCCGGTGGCCGGCAGCGCGTACACCTACGCATATGCGACGCTTGGGAAGCTCTTCGCGTGGATCATCGGCTTCGCGCTCATCTTTGAATACGGCATTAGCGCCGCGCCGGTCGCTCAGCAATTTTCCGCCGCGATTCAAGACGTGCTCAAGACGATCGGAATCGCGCTCCCCAACTGGGCGCAGCAATCGAATCTGATCGTCCACGGGGCGTGGTGGCAGATCTGGACCTGGGACTTCACCCACTCGCAGTACGACATCGTGGGTGCGCTTTTCGTTATCGGTCTCTCCCTCATTCTGTCGGTCGGCATTCGCGAATCGGCGACGACGAACAACATCTTCGTCGTACTGAAGATCGGCGCGCTGATCGTCTTCGTCGTCGCCGGCGTCTGGTTGTTCCATGCCGATCATTTCGCGCAATTCGCACCCCACGGCTGGGGTCAATTGCGGCTTTTCGGCGGAACGCTGGAATCGGCGCAACCGTACGGCATCATCCCGATCTCTGCGTTCGTCTTCTTCAGTTACATCGGGTTTGATACAGCAACGACGACGGCTGAGGAGTGCAAGAATCCGCAATTCGACGTGCCGGTGGGTGTCATCGGTGCGCTTGCGATCGGAACGTTGATCTATTGCGCAACGGCGATCATCCTAATCGGTGCATTGCCTTGGAACCAAGTGCCGCTTAAGGATCCGTTGGTCTACGCGCTTGCGCCGCTGCATCAGGCATGGCTGACATGGATTATCACGATTGGCGTGCTGGCCGGCACGACAAGCGTCGCGCTCGCTTCACTGCTGGGCCAGACGCGTATCTTCTACGTGATGGCTCGCGACAAAATGCTTCCGGATGCCGTCGCATACGTAAATCCGCGCTTCAAGACGCCGGTGCGCACGACGATGTTGACCGGCGTTGCGGTCGCAGTCCTCACACTGATCGTTCCGCTTAACGAACTGCTCAATCTGGTGAACATCGGCACGTTGATCGCGTTTACGGTCGTATGCGGCGGCGTCATCTACTTGCGCAAACACCGCCCGGACATTCAGCGCTCGTTTCGCGTACCGTTCGTGCCGGTGTTCCCCATCCTCGGTATCGCGTGCTCGCTTTTTCTTGCCGTCTTCGGCCTCTCGCGCACGACATGGTCGTGGTTCGCCGGCGCGTTGGTTGTCGGATTGGTCTTCTTCTTCAGCTACGGCTTCCGCAAATCGGACCCTGATAAAGTCGAACCGGTCGTAGAACCTGAGGCCATCGCCGAACAGTACGTGTAACCGGACCGTGTCATCCTGAGCTTGTCGAAGGATTGTTACGAATAAAGAGCCCGACGGAATTTCGTCGGGCTTTTGAATTGGGGCGATCCTTCGACAGGCTCAGGATGACACGAGGGGGGCTGGTGACTACTGTGTGTCGGGCGGTGCGGGAGTAGCGGCGGCACCGACGCCGCCGGAGAGAATTTCGACGCGGGCGGTGCGTGAGTCGTAGCTCGCGGCGACGCCGAAGGCGTCGGAAATCGGTTTGAGGCCGATCATCACCCGGCCGCGGACGCGGAATGGCGCGTGATGCATCGTGAACGGCATGCCGTTGATCGTTGCTTTATCGCTGCCGAGTTGCAAGCGCAGCGACTGTGTGCCGCGCACGACGAAAATCTTGTCGCCGTCGACGATCGTTTGCGCACCGAGCGCATCGGCGACCGAGCGCAGCGGAACGTAGACGCGTTGGGCGGAGGTCGTTACGGGCGGGACGTCGCTCTGCACGCGCTGTCCATCAACGAGCATTTCGACGGGACGTGAGAGCGTGAGAATTCCGCTACATACCGTGGCGACAACGGCCGTGAGAACCAATGTTTGCGGGCGGGGCCAACGGTATTGCATTTTTACGCCTATGTTGAGCTTGCCGAAGCATGCTCGGGATATTTCTCCGCGATCACTTTTTCGATCTCTAAGCGCAGCATACCAAGAAGTTGATCTTCTGGATATGTGCCGACTAGCTCACCGGCGCGATAGATCGCTCCTTTGCCTTTGCCGCCTGCAACGCCGACGTCCGCCATCTTCGACTCGCCGGGACCATTGACGACGCAGCCCATGACCGCCACTTTCACCGGCGCCGTGTACTCTTTCGCGATGGCTTCGACGGCGCGTCCGAGTTCGAGAACGGAAATCTCAGCGCGTCCGCACGACGGGCACGCCGTAATCTCGAATCCTTTTTCACGAAGACCGAGCGATTTCAGAATCGACCAGCAGACCGGAACTTCTTCAACCGGATCGGCCGCGAGTGAAACGCGGATCGTATCGCCGATGCCGTCAAAGAGCAGGATGCCGAGACCGATCGACGATTTGATCGTGCCGTCGCGCAGCAGTCCTGCCTCGGTGATACCGAGATGCAGCGGATAGGGCGTGTTGCGTTCGCGAAGACGTTTGTCCATCAAGCGGTATGCTGCGACGGTCGTCGTCACATCGTGCGCCTTGAGCGAAATTGCGATGTCGCGATGATCGTGTTCTTCGAGGAGTTCGACGTGACGCATCGCCGATTCGACCATGGCTTCGGCGGTGTGTCCGAGTGTTTTCTCGAGATCGGGCGCGAGCGAACCCATGTTCACGCCGACACGAATCGGAATCTCGCGCGCCTTCGCGGCGGTAACGACTTCCGCGACCTTCTTCGGATCGCGAATGTTGCCCGGATTTAAACGCAGCTTCGCAACGCCCGCTTCGATCGCGGCGAGCGCCATCTTGTGATCGAAGTGAATGTCCGCGACGATCGGCACCGGCGAGCGATAGACAATCGCCGGCAATCCCGCCGCATCCGGCGGGTCTTTCACCGTCACGCGCACGACTTCGCAGCCTTCCATCGCGAGGCCGTAAACTTGCTCGAGCGTCTTGTCGGCGTCGGCCGTATCCGTCGTCGTCATGGATTGCACGACGACCGGATGATCGCCGCCGATCCACACGCTCTTTGCGTCGGCCTTCCCGGTCTTATTTTGTAGGAAAATCGCGTTCGATTTACGGCGTAGCCGCAACGCCACTCTAGAGCACTCCTTTGCCCGCGACGATGCGAGCGATGTCGTGGAAGGCAACGAGGACCATTAGCGCCATCAACGCCGCAAAACCGGCAATGTGCACCAACGCTTCTTTTTCCGGATCGACGGGTTTTCCGCGCAGCAACTCGGCGATGATGAATGCGGCGCGACCGCCGTCGAGCGCCGGGAACGGCAGCAAGTTGAAGAGTCCAAGCGCGAACGAAATCGTCGCGGCGAGCGCAAAGTACGGGCCCCAACCGAATTCTTGAATGATACCCGCGGCTTGTCCCATCCCGACAACGCCGGAAACTTGTCCCGCATACTTCGTGAAATGCGTCACGAGCAATCCGAGCTGCGAAACGGTCTGGTCGGCGACATTCGCAAAACCGAAAGCGCTGTATTTCAGGGCGTTCACGAACCCGACACGTTCGAACGCCGGCTGCGGCACGAACCCGATGCAGCCTTGCTTGGCGTTCCCCGGACACGGCGCTGGCACGACGTGAATCGTCGTACGCGCACCATCGCGCATATACGTCACGTTCATCGGTTTCCCGAGCGAGGCGTGAATCGTATCGATTAACTTCGACGCATCGACGACATTCGCACCGCCGATGCTTACCGCAACGATCCTGTCTCCCGGCTGCAGTCCGGCCTTGGCGGCCGGCGTGTTCGCAACGACTTCGGTGACGACAGCGCGATCGATGCGATCGCTCGGCACACCGAATGCGAGCGCACCGACGAGCAAGATAACGAAGGCAAGGACGAAGTTCGCGACCGGTCCGGCGACGATAATGCCGAGACGGCTCCACGCGGACTTTGATTGGAAATTTCCAGCCGCAGCTTTGCGATCCGCCAGAAATTGCTGAGCGTAATCTCGCTGCTGCTCGGCCTCGCTCGTTTTATTGTCCTCGCCCTCCATCGCGCAAAATCCGCCGATGGGAAGTGCGCGAAGCGAGTAGAGCGTGCCGGTGCGCGGGCTGCGCCAGCCGGCGAGCTTCGGACCCATGCCGACCGCAAACTCGTTGACCTTCACGCCGTTGCGACGCGCAACGATGAAGTGCCCGTACTCATGCAGCACGACGAGGATCGAGAGCATCACAAGGAACGTGACGACTTTGTCGATCGAGTCGAGATTGACGATGGCTAAGAGACTGAACACTTAGTTTTGATACCCTCGATGTAACGGGCAGCGCGCTCGCGCGCTTCCCGGTCTGCTTCCCTAATACCGTCGAGTGTGGCCGGCCGTTGCGCAACACGATCCATCGTCGATTCGACAGCCTCGGCGATCCGGGTAAACCCGATGCTTCCTTCGACAAACGCTGCCACGGCGACTTCGTTAGCCGCCGAAAGCACCGCCGGTGCGACGCCCCCTCGCTCGAGCGCCTCGTAGGCGAGACGAACGCAGGGGAACCGCTCCAAATCCGGCCCCTCGAAGTCATACCGTAGCGAGGCGGCCTGAGATTTAGCTCCGAGCGCCTCGAGTACGCCATCGTGCTCGGCATGGCCACCGGGCAAGCGCTGGGGGTAGGCGAGCGCATAGCCGATGGGAACCCGCATGTCGGGCGCGCACAGTTGGCCCTTGACGCTCCCATCGGTGAAAACGACGAATCCATGGGCGATGGATTGCGGATGAACGGTGATCTTCAGACGCTCTGCCGGAGTGGAGAACAGGCGGCTCGCTTCGATGATCTCGAGGCCCTTGTTCATCATGGTGGCGGAGTCGATGGTGTTCTTCGTTCCCATGCGCCAAGTCGGATGCGTTAGCGCCTGCGCGACCGTGGCGCGTTCCAATTCGGCGGCAGAGAACCGCCAAAACGGTCCGCCCGACGCGGTGAGGATGATGGACTCGATCGATGCCGGATCTTCACCGACGAGGCATTGGAAGATCGCGCTGTGCTCGCTGTCGACCGGAAGAATCCGCGCGCCGCTCGCTCGCGCCGTTGCCATCAACAACTCGCCCGCCGCAACGATCAATTCTTTGTTCGCGACCGCAACATCGGTGCCGCGCCGTACCGCCTCGAAGACGGCATCAAACGCAACGGCGCCGTCCGTAGCGGCAAGAACGATATCAGGCTCGCTCTCGACCGCGACGCGCAGTAAGCCTGCAGGACCGTCTGCGGCGCTCGTGACGATGTTCGGCTGGAATTGTTCCGCCTGACGCTGCAGTAGTTCGATGTTGCGCCCCGCCGCTAATGCGACGACGCGAAAGATCTCCGGATAGCGCGAGATAACGTCGAGCGCTTGCGTACCGATCGATCCGGTGCTGCCGAGAATCGCGATCTTCTTCACATCAGCACCTGCATGATTCCGAGCAGATGCAGCGTTCCAAAGAACGCCATGCCCCCGAACAGATACGAGTCGAAGCGGTCGAGCACGCCGCCGTGTCCTTGAATCATCGTTCCGGTATCTTTGACGCCGGCGTCGCGTTTTAATGCAGATTCCGCGAGATCGCCGGCTTGCGCCGCGATGCTTGTGAGAAATCCAAGCGTTGCGCCTTGCCACCACTGGAGGTGCAATGGAGGCAGCCACAACGCAGCAAACGCGGCGACGGCCGTGACGACGACGAGCGCGCCGAGCGAGCCTTCAACGGTCTTCCGCGGTGAAATCTTCGTGAGCTGATGGCGGCCGATCATCGTTCCGATCACCATGCCGAAAATATCGGTCAACGCAATGAGCACGATCACGTAGAACGTCCAGTAGAATCCGACCACCGGCACGCTGCGAATGAAGACGAAATAGGTCAGCAGTTTGCCGATGTAGAGTACGGCAAGCAACGTATAAGCGGTACGCGCAAAATAGCCTTGCTGTTCGCCGTACATGCCGATCGAGAAACTCGCGATCGTCACGCCCGCAAGTAAGACGCCTTCCCAGGTATGCAAACGGCCGACAGCGGCGAGTATGACGTAGGCCGCGACGCCGAACACGGCCACGGGATATTCCAGCGGCTGTCCTTTGATTTCGCAGAGCGCGTTGAGTTCGTAGAGCGACGTGAGTCCGATGATCAGCACGAGCAAAAAGAACAGCCACGGAACGAAAACCGTGGCTAAGCCGACAATGGCGACGATCAGTCCGACGACGACGCGGCGAACGGTGATCGGTTGGGCTCCCGCTCTTGCGACGCCGGCGCTCACGATCCGCCGAACCGCCGTTGGCGCGACGCAAATTCGCGCACGGCCTCTTCAAAGTGCGCGCGGGAGAAGTCCGGCCAGTACACGTCGCTCATGACGAGTTCAGTATAGGCTGCCTGATACAGCAAAAAGTTTGAGAGCCGGTGCTCGCCGCCCGGCCGAATCAGCAGATCAGGGTCCGGAATTCCACTCGTGAAGAGCCGCGACGCGATTAACGCGTCGTCGATGTCGCCGACCTTCAGCGTGCCGTTGGCGACGTCGGCCGCGATACCGCGCACGGCGCGCTCGAGCTCGCTGCGCGAGCTATAATTGACCGCAAGGTTCAAGATCAAGCCGGTATTCTGCGCCGTCTTCGTCTGTAACTCCGCAAGCGCGTCGCGCGACCCTTGCGGCAGCGCTTGCCAGTCGCCGATGACGCGCACGCGTGTGTTATTGCGATTGAGTTCCGCCAGTTCCGTGCGCGCAAAATACACGCAGAGATCGAAGAGAAACGCAATTTCGCGCGCGTCGCGGCGCCAATTTTCCGTGGAAAATCCGTAGACGGTGACGATCTGCACGCCGAGATCGCTTGCGGCGCGCGTCACTTCGCGCAGCGCAATGATGCCGCGGCGATGCCCTTCGATGCTTGGAAGCCCGCGATGCTTCGCCCAACGGCGGTTGCCGTCCATAATGATTGCGACGTGCCGCGGAACGGCGGATGCTACGGGCGCTATCATTGAGATTGGGCTCTCTTCTCGTAGGATTCGTAGCCGCAGGTCAGATGCATCATACCCAAATGCTCTGCTGCTCGAAGCACGCGCAAGCGCCCGACGCCGAGCCACGGTCCAACCGGCGCGAGCACGGAAATATGGACAGGGCGGCCCGAGAGAGCCGCCCGTGCTTGTACTTCCGTCATGAGGGTGAGATCGCCGGGATGAGCCGACATCACACCTCCATGATGTCTTTTTCTTTGGCGACGACGAGATTGTCGATCTCTTTCACAAACTTGTCGGTCATCTTTTGAAGCTGGTCTTGCATGCGTTTGTTGTCGTCTTCCGTGATCTGGTGATTCTTGAGCTGCACTTTCAAGTCGTCGTGCGCTTTGTGACGGACGTTGCGCACCGCAACTTTTCCGTCTTCCGCTTTCTTCTTCACGACCTTGACGAGATCGCGGCGGCGTTCTTCATTGAGCGGCGGAATGACGAGACGAATCGCGGTGCCGTCGACATTGGGTGTAAGGCCCAAGTCGCTCTTTTCAATCGCCTTGCGAATGTCGCCCACGACGCCTTTATCCCACGCGGTAATGAGCAGCGTGCGCGCATCCGGTGTTGAGACGCCGGCGACCTGTTTGAGCGGAACGGGATTGCCGTACGCTTCAACGTGAATGCGATCCAGGAGTCCCGGAGTCGCGCGTCCGGTACGAACCGATGCGAACTCCGAACGCGTTGAATCGAGGCACTTGGTCATCTTCGATTCGACGTCTTTGAAGAAATCAGCCATGTTTAGCGAACGCCTCCCGTCGTGAGTTGTGGCTCCTTGCCGACGATCGTACCGATCGGCTCACCTTCGACGACGCGGCGGATATTGCCGGGCACCGCCATGTCGAACACGACGATCGGCAAATTATTGTCCATACAGAGCGCCATTGCGGTCGAATCCATTACTTCGAGCCCGCGCTGGAGAACGTCCATATACTCGAGCTTCTCGAAGCGCGTCGCCGTCGGATCTTTCTTCGGATCCGCGGTGTAAATGCCGTCGACCTTCGTGGCCTTGAGAATCGCTTCCGCGCCGATTTCGACGGCGCGAAGCGCGGCCGTCGTGTCGGTCGTAAAATACGGATTGCCCGTGCCCGCCGCGAAGATCACGACGCGCCCTTTTTCCAAATGACGCATCGCACGCCGGCGAATGTACGGCTCGGCGATTTGATGCATCGCGATGGCGGTTTGCACGCGCGACGGTACGCCCATTCGCTCGAGCGAATCTTGCAGTGCAAGCGCATTGATCACGGTCGCGAGCATGCCCATATAATCCGCGGTCGCGCGGTCCATACCGGCATCTTCGTGCGGTTTACCGCGCCAGATGTTTCCGCCGCCGACAACAACGGCGACGGAAACTGCGGCGCGGCTCACATCCGCAATTTGTTCGGCCATGGCTTGCGTCGTATTGACGTCAACCCCGGCCTCGTTACCGGCGAATGCCTCGCCGGAGATCTTTAGAAGTACGCGTTTATATTTAGGACTCACCGAGTGCAAACTTTGCGAACCGGCGGACCTTGATGTTCTCGCCGAGCGACCCGACCGCCGCGTTGATTAAATCGTTCACGGAGAGCGTGTCATCCTTCACAAACGGCTGATCGAGCAGCACGTGCTCCTCATACCACTTGTTCAGCTTGCCCTCGACGATTTTCTCGACGATATCGGCCGGCTTGCCAGCCGGAACTGCGGCTTTGAATTCCTCTTTGGCCTTGGCGACGACGTCCTCCGGGACGCTCGCGCGATCGAGGTACTGCGGCGACATCGCGGCGATGTGCATTGCGATGTCGCGCGTGAGTTCCCCGAACTTCGGGTTGCGCGCGACGAAGTCGGTTTCGCTGTTGACCTCGACGAGCACGCCGATTTTGCCGCCGGCATGAATGTAGCTGGACACGAGGCCTTCATTGGCCGAGCGCTCGGCTTTCTTTTCCGCTTGCGCGGCGCCGCGTTCGAGCAAGAACGCCTTGGCTTTCGCCATGTCGCCGTTGGATTCGATGAGGGCCTTGCGGCAGTCCATCATCGGCGCGCTGGTCTCTTCGCGCAGCGCTTTGACTTCGTCAGCTTTGGGTGAATACGACATTGAGGTGGACACGTTTTTTCCTTATGTGAACTACAGGGCGGCTTCGGCTTCGGCCAAGGTCGTCGGCGCTTCTTCTTCGTTCGTTTCGCCCGCGTCCGCGTACGCGGTCTCGGCATCGTACGAGCTCTCGCCCTCGGTCTTGCCCTCAATGATCGCGTCGGAGATCTTGCTGACCATCAGCTTGACCGCGCGAATCGCGTCGTCGTTACCAGGGATCGGGTAATCGATCTCGTCGGGATCGCAGTTCGTATCGATGACGGCGATGATCGGAATATTGAGCTTGCGCGCTTCGAGCACGGCGATGCGCTCTTTCTTCGGATCGACGATGAAGATCGCATCCGGCAAGCGGTGCATGTCTTTGATGCCGCCCAGAAAGCGTTCGAGCTTGTTCATCTCGTCTTGCAGCTTCGCGACTTCTTTCTTGGGAAGCCGGTCGAAGTCGCCTTGAAGCTTCATGCCTTCGAGCTCACGCAGACGCGCGATACGCTTCTGAATGGTCGAGAAGTTCGTGAGCGTGCCGCCGAGCCAGCGCTGATTAATGAAGAACGTGCCGGCGCGTTCGGCTTCTTCGCGAACGACGTCTTGCGCTTGCTTCTTGGTGCCGACGAAGAGAATCGTCTTTTTCTCGCGGGCCATCTGCTTGACGGCCTCGTACGTATCCCGCAGCTTCTGAACGGTGAGCGCGAGATCGATAATGTAGATGCCGTTACGCTCCTGGAAGATGTAGGGCTTCATCTTCGGGTTCCAACGCCGGGTCTGGTGACCGAAGTGGACGCCGGCCTCGAGGAGCTCACGCATAGAAATGACAGACACAGAGGTTCTCCCTTCTGGCCCCGGGCCGCGTGCCGTCGTAGCGTGCGATCCGTGTCATGGAGCCATATGGATTTCCGCTTAACGCGGAAACCCTCGCCCCGCATCCGTGCCGGGCGTAGTGAAAAATCCGCCCTCTTTCAGGGCAGCCGCAAGAGTATATCACGCCCCTCACGGGCAGGTCTACGAGGGGCGCCGCCTTCTTCGCGATTCGATGGATGCCAGGCGCTCGTCGACTCGGGAGAAGCGTTCATCCACGCGGGCAAACCCCGCCCGCATCTCCGACTCCAGGCTTGTTACGCGCACTTCCAGGCGGTCGATGCGGCCTTCGAGGCCCATAAAGCCTCGATTCAGGGCCCCGGAGAGGTCGGCCATCGCCGATGAGAGGTTGTAGACCGCTCTCAAAATTTCGCTTGAGTTGTCCATTCGCGTAACTCTAGCGCGGGTTCGTTACCGGCACACTTCTGTCATCTGCTTAGCAGGCCATGAGTTCGTCGACCTAGTTTACGCCCGCCATGAATCACGAGGAACTGACCTTTTCATCGTTCCTGCTCGAACGTACCGAGCTGTCTCGTTTGACAAAACTTCTCGCCGCGGTAGCGGACGAAACGAGCAAGCGCCGATAACCGCAGTATGCGTCTTGAGACCGGCCCGCGCTTCATTGGAGAGGCGACGCCGTATTTTTACCTGGGCGACAGCCACGCTATGGTGGGTTCGCTCGTCTTCGACGCCGTGGACGAACATATCGTTACCTCTTCGCACATCATCCGTGGCTTCGCTGCGCGCGACTTACTCGATTCCGACGAGCGACTGGGGGATGATCTCGTCCAAACCTTACGCCGGATCGGTGCCTTGAGTTCTCATCCTGATTATCCGGCAATTGACGGTTTACCGAAGGTCTACTCAACCGATGGTGTCGCTCGCATCGCGGAAAATCTAACGGTCACGAATTTTGCGAATGACCGCCCATACGTTCTCTGCGTCGGGGAAATCGATACGCGATATCTCGCGCGTTGGTGCTCAAAAGAAAGCATCGACTTCGACTTGCCGTTCGCAGTTGCCGGACTGGATCGTTTGCCGGCGTTTATCGCCGCTCAACGGTATCGAGCCGACGAGATGTTGAAACTCCTCGCGCAACACTACAATCCGCTCTTTCGTGGGCTGCGAATTCTCCGTGCGGCCGGCGTTCGGTCCGTTTATCTGCACGCGATTCCACCCCCAACGCTCGATGACGTCGCAGCAGCCCGCGTGATTGGCGTGGAGGTGCCGGCGCGCTTGCGATACAAGCTCGCGATGAGCGTGAATTACATTTATAGTGTCGTTTGCGCCGATATTGGGATGGGGTTTATCGATACGTGGCCGATGGTAACGCGCGACGGTCTGCTCGACGAAGAGTATTATCTGGACGGCTTTCATTTGAACCGCCAGCACAGTGAGGTTTCAGTGCGCGAGGTTTACCGGCAGTTTACCGCCCATCGATCATTAAGCGCGGGACCGTCTCATTGAGCGCATTTGAATTTCCATACGACAACAGGCCAGATTATGCGTTATGGAAGCGCGACGTTCAAGGTGTTGCGCCGGGCGACTTAGATCCGTTTGCGCCGCCAAAGTTCACAATTGATCGCGAGATGCGCGTTGCATCGGCGGGCAGTTGTTTTGCCCGCCATATCGCCGTAAATCTGCAGAACCACGGATTCAACTATTTGTGCAGCGAAGCGGGCAGCGAATACTCTGCCAACTTCGGCAACGTTTATACGACGGTGCAGCTTCTGCAGCTCTTCGAACGCGCGTATGGAAGGTTTGCGCCGGTCGACGATGTGTGGCGCCGCGACGGCGTTTTTGTCGACGCGCTGAGGCCGCGCGCGTTCGAACGTGGCTTCACGAGCGTCGGCGAATTGAGCGACGAGCGGATGCGCCATTTAGCCGCCGTGCGAGAGCTATTCGAGCAGCTCGATGTTTTCGTGTTCACGCTCGGGCTTACGGAAGGCTTCTTCTCAACCCTCGACGGAACTGCTTATCCTGCATGCCCCGGAAAAGGCTTCGGTGAATTCGATGCCGCGAAATATGTGTTCCGTAATCTCGGCGTCTCGGAAAATCTCGAGGCGATGCATCAGTTCATT
The DNA here is from genome assembly GCA_963765935.1 of Vulcanimicrobiia bacterium. GTDB lineage: Bacteria > Vulcanimicrobiota > Vulcanimicrobiia > Vulcanimicrobiales > Vulcanimicrobiaceae > JAMXLG01. Next base: position 167,011 of record CAVXXX010000001.1, read on the forward strand.
GGCGGCCTGCGCGCCGTAAATCCAAACGCGAAGATTCTCTTGACGCTCTCACCTGTACCGCTCGTAGCGACGATGGAAGACCGAAGCGTTATTCAGTCCACGGTCTACTCGAAGTCCGTACTGCGCGTCGTTGCCGAAGAGCTCCGGCGATGCTACGACTTCGTAGATTATTTTTGGTCCTACGAGATCATTACGGCGACCTATAACACCGCTCGCTACTTCGAGCTCGACCGCCGGAGCATAAGCGACGAAGGCGTCCAACATGTGATGCGATCGTTCTTTCGTCACTTCGCCGGGTTGGATATCGTGCAGGCGGCCGCCGCCTCGGATGACCCCTGCGACGAGGACGCCCTGCATGCAATGATCAAAGCCGCCTCCCGTGGTTAGGACTGCAGCGCGGGCCTCCGCCGCCCGATAATTAAGAACATGCGTTGGCTTGTCACCGGTGGGCTGGGATTCATCGGCTCGAATTTCATCCGCCTCGTCCTACGTGAGCGTCCATCCGTCGAGATCGTCAATCTCGATGCGATGACCTATGCAGGCAACCCCGCAAATCTCCGCGACATAGAAGCCGACGTCCGCTACCGTTTCGTGCACGGCGACATTGGCGATCCGCAGGCAGTCGCGTCGGCAATTGGTAGCGGCGTGGATGCCATCGTTAATTTTGCGGCGGAAACGCACGTCGACCGTTCAATTCTCGATCCCGAAGCGTTCTTACGAACCGACATTCTCGGCACGCACGTGCTTCTCGAAGCGGTGCGTGAACGGGGCATCGCTCGATACTTACAAGTGTCGACCGACGAAGTCTACGGAGACGTGTCGGAAGGCGAATCGGTCGAAACGCGATCCGCTTCGCCCGCGCAGCCCGTACTCGGCAAGCAAAGCCGGCGGCGATCTTCAAGTGCTTGCATACTGGACGACGTACGGGACGCCCGTAATGATCACGCGCGGAAGCAATACGTACGGTCCGTATCAGTACCCCGAAAAACTGATTCCGCTCTTCGTGACGAACTTGATCGACGATCAACAAGTGCCGGTCTATGGCGACGGCATGCAGATTCGCGATTGGCTGCACGTCGAAGACCACGCTCGCGGTATTCTGCACGTGCTCGAACACGGCGAATTCGGCAATATCTACAACGTCGGCGGCGGCAACCCGCGCACCAACATGGAAATCACGCGTCTTCTCGTCGAGGACTGCGGGCGTTCGATGGATACACACGTGCGCCACGTCGTGGATCGCCCCGGCCACGATCGTCGCTATGCGGTGAATACTGCAAAGGCGCGCGCTCTCGGATGGGCGCCACGCGTCGATTTCGCTCAAGGACTTCTCGACACGGTCGCATGGTATCGCGCCAATGAAGCGTGGTGGCGTCCGTTAAAGTCCGGTGAGTTTCTCGATTACTACAAACGTCAGTACGCGCATAGGTAAGTAGGAAAAATGAAAGGCGTCATTCTCGCAGGCGGTTTGGGATCGCGGCTGCGTCCGCTCACGAAGGTCACGAACAAGCACCTTCTTCCGATCTACGACAAACCGATGATCTATTACCCGATCGAGACACTCGTTCGCGCGGGTATCAAAGACATCATGATCGTCACCGGCGGTAACTCTGCCGGCGACTTTTTGCGCCTGCTCGGAAACGGCAAAGAGTTCGGCCTCAAAGATATTTATTACACGTATCAAGAGGGTGAAGGCGGGATCGCCGATGCGCTCAAGCTGTGCGAGCACTTCGCCGAAGGCCAGCGCATCGCGGTGATCCTCGGCGACAACATCGTACAAGATGACATCGCGCCGTACGTGCGCAAGTTCGAGGAACAAGATTCCGGCGCGCGCATCCTTTTGAAGGAAGTTGACGATCCTGAGCGTTTCGGCTGTCCGGAACTCGATGGCGATCGCATCGTTCGTATCGAAGAAAAACCTGTTCAGCCGAAGAGCGGCTACGCGGTGACCGGCATCTATATGTACGATCGACGCGTGTTCGACTTCTGCAAACGCCTCAAGCCCTCTGCGCGCGGCGAACTCGAAATCACCGACGTCAACAACGCCTACATCAAGGAAGGCGATCTCTACTACGACGTTCTCGACGGTTGGTGGACCGATGCTGGGCAATTTGAATCGCTCCATCGTGCGACTCAACTCGTGGCCGCATCAAGAGAATTCGCGCGCGCCTAAGGGCTTGAGCAGGATTCACTGCCGGCTCTGCGGCTCATCGGCGTGCGAACGCCTCCCCAATCCTCACCCGCAACAAGCCATCGTCAGCAATCTGGCGGTTATCGTCGAACCGCTTGAAAAATACGCCTGCCAACATTGCGGCGTGATTTTCCGTGCCCGAGGCCCGGTGAATTTTCAATCAACAGCGTACGATCTTTATGCGCACCCCCCGGGCGGCCAAACGGAAAACATCAGGCAAACAGCATACGCGAATTGGATTTCGGCTCTCGCGCCCCATGCGACCGGATTCTTTGAGGCGGGCTGCGGGAATGGCTCGTTGCTACTCGCGTTGCGAGCACTTCGTCCCACCGCGCGGTTGCGTGGCGTTGAACCTGCGCCCGGTGCAGCCGCTGAGGCTTTGGCTGCCGGCCTGCAAGTGGAGTGCGATTTACTTCGGGCGCGTGACGTAGCCACTGAAATGCCACTCGCATTCGCGATCAACGTCATAGAACACACCAGTGACCCATACGCCTTTCTCCGAGACTTGGCAACACATGGTCGGGAAGTTCTCATCGTATGCCCCGATGGCGAAAACCCAAATTGTGAGATTCTCTTCGCAGACCACCTGCAGTCACTGAGCGCGGAACATCTTCAACTTCTTTTCGCCAGCGTGGGCCTGCGCGTCGTAGCACAGCAGCGTGCGCCCGATCACATCGGCCCGTTCTTTGCGACGCTCGGAGTACGCGACGAAAGGATCAGGTCTTCCACAATTCGATCGGCGAGGGATCACAGCGCTGCGCGCCGCTATCTACGAACGTGGGCACAACTCGACACCGCGCTGACCGCTCGACTGAATCGCTTCGATGCGGTGTGGTGTTTCGGCGCAGGCGAAGCGGCGGCTCTTCTGCGCGCATATTGCCCCAGTACTTGGTCACGGGTCGACGCGTGCATCGTCGATAGTGCGTCCAGTCCGAAGTTCTTTGATAAGCCGGTCTACGATTCAGCAGATGTACCGCAGGGCGCGATTATCATCGGAGCGCGCCCAGCTGTTCAGCAGGCACTGGCATCGCGCATCAACGCCGCCGGCGGAACTCCGATCATCTGGAATGATCTTATAAGCCGCTAGCCCTGTCCCGATCGATAGAGTCGCTTTTCCGGCGGCTGATAATACTCATCGAGCGATGTAACAACGCGAGTATACCATCCTAGGAGTTGCTGAGATCGAGGGGGCAGAGAAAGAATCTGCTGATCGCCCAGCGCTCGAACGTAGTCGATTTGTTGCTTGAAGAATGAACGTGTGAATTGATGATTCACCGCTAGCCGATCCGTTCCGGATGCATTCTTTCCGGCAGCATGCCAAAGGGTCGAATCGAAGACCATCATCGCACCTGCGGGTGCGATCGCCGGAACAGCGCGGGCAATGAGCTGCTCCGACTCAGGGATCTTCTCTTGCTGGTGACTTCCTGGAACGACGAGCGTAGCTCCATTTTCCTCCGTAAATTCATCGATTGCAAAAAAGACGTTAAGCGAAGCGAGATACCCGCCCATGTAACGCGGAAAGTCGCGATGAAATTTGTTTTGAAAGACTTCGGGCGTCGCAAGAGGCGCAAACGACGGTAGAACAAAGCCGTTTTGCAGATGCAAGATCGCCGTAGTTCCGATGGTCGCATCGACCACGGTGAGGACCTCAGGAACTTCGAGAAGGCGATAAAAGAATGGATCGAACTTCATCGGAAGACGTAGCGTACCGATTTCGCCCGCGCGCTCGAGCCGCGCTCGCCCGACTTCTGCCACAATGCCTTGCTGTGCCCGATACAGCGCCTCGCGAGTTTGCTCAACGCGTTCGGCCGTCAAGACGTCCGTTACGATGCAATATCCGTACTCTGACAGTGATCTCAGCGTTTGCGGCAACCAGCCGCTATCGCGAGCAGACAGCATCGTCATTCCTCACATAGGACAGCTAGTCCGAACCCGCTCTTGCCGTAACCATTGCCGTTATAAAGCATGTAGCGGCGCCCGCGGTGCTCAAAAACATTCGGGTAGCACTGCATTTCAGCATCCCAACCGCCTGGCGAACCCTCGATCCCCGCCGCCCCCTTCCTCGTCCACTCATATCCGTCGGGGGAGTATGCATAGTGGATCCGATAGACGTCGCCGCGCGCCGCAAACCACATGTGATATCCATCATCGTCGCGCAACACCGATGGCCGCGACATCGCGTACTCGCCCTCGGAAAAATCGATGGCGACACGACCGGTCCGGTCCCATTCGATACCGTCCTTGGACTCCGCGTATCGCAGATGGTAGAAATGCTTGGGTTTGCCGTCAACGATTTCCCATCGTACGCCGCTCATGTACCACATGCGCCAGCGGCCTTCATCTATCATCACGTAGGGCGAAGCCGTCAGAAACGGGTCCACACGGTTGAACGGGAGCAGTGGGGCCGCCGATATCTTTACCGCCGCGGTATCGAGGTCGTTTGCCTGCGCGAGCCCAACGAAATAGTAAAATGGTACAGTCTGTCCCAGCATCACTCCGGTGTAGTAGAGGTGCCAGACTCCTTCACGGAAGACTGAACACGATGGCAATGCTCCGCGGTCGTCAAACGCGCCAAGCGGGCCCACGCTAATGATTGGCTCTTGCGCGACATTAACTAGCCGCGGGCCGCCTCCACCGATCGTCATATCAACGACACCAGTCTGAGCTCGGCCCTCCGCATCCCGGCCTCCGCAGAGCACTCGGACGAGATCGCCTTCAACTGACGCAGCAAACGGTAATGCCGCGTGTGTCTGCATCCAACCGGCGCGATCGGTTGGATCGAGGATCTGCCCCAGCGTCACCCAGCGCGCCACGCAGCTACTCCTTTAGCGCATCCAATGATCCGCCGATAAAAACAACTGTGAGCATCGTCGCGGCGGTCCTGTGTGATACGGAACAACGCAGAGCCAATCCCTTTCAATAAGGCTTCGTTCGTCGGCAACGAACAAGAGTACATCGCCCAAGCCATTGCCAATAGGCACATCTCCGGCGACGGGCCCTTTACTCGGCGCGTCCAAGAATTCTTGGAACGCGAATTAGGTGTTCCTCGTGTTCTCCTCACCACGAGTTGCACGCATGCGCTCGAAATGTCGGCCCTCCTAGTCGACATCAATCCGGGCGACGAAGTTATCGTTCCTTCATTTACATTCGTCTCTACGGTGAATGCTTTCGCACTTCGAGGCGCTATACCGGTCTTCGTCGATATTCGTGAAGACACTTTGAACCTTGACGAGACACTTCTCGAAGCGGCCATTACGCCACGTACGAAGGCGATCGTGGTTGTTCATTATGCAGGAGTCGCGTGCGAAATGGACCCCATCTTGGAACTCGCGAGCGCGGCCGGGGTCCCAGTTATCGAGGACAACGCGCACGGATTGTTTGCGCGATATCGTGAACGTTTGCTCGGAACGTTTGGAAGTCTAGCGACACAAAGTTTTCACGAAACTAAAAATTTCACATGCGGCGAAGGCGGCGCTCTTGTAATCAACGACCTTAAATATGTGGAGCGCGCGGAGATATTGCGTGAAAAAGGTACGAACCGCGCACGGTTCTTTCGCGGACAAGTAGACAAATATACGTGGGTCGATCTCGGTTCCAGTTACGTTCCTAGCGAACTACTTGCGGCATTCTTGGCGGCTCAATTCGAGGGCAAGGACGAAGTCCAAAACCGCCGCGCGCAAGTGTGGAACCGTTACGAACGGGGCCTGCGCGACTGGGCAGGTCTCCATAACGTTGGGTTACCGGTGATCCCTTCGCACTGTGAGCAGGCATATCACATGTTCTACTTGATTATGCCGAGCCTCGAAGAACGCACGCAATTCATCGCATATTTGAAAGAATTGAAGATCAACGCCGTGTTCCACTACGTTCCTCTGCACAACGCATCCGAGGCGGTGCGGCTCGGCGCCCGCGGTCATTGCCCCGTAACTGAACGCATGAGCGAGCGGCTCGTCCGCCTTCCGTTCTATCGCGACCTCACTCTGACAGAACAGGAGCGAGTAATCGAAGCCGTAACTGCCTTTTCAACGAAGGTACACGCATGAAGCGCGCCCTCATCTTCGGTAACACCGACTTCGCCGAGATCGCATCAGTCTATCTTCGCCGCGACGGTGGATATGATGTTGCGGCGTTTACCGTCGACCAGCGCTACATCGATCGCGAAGAAGTCGTCGGCATTTCTGTCGTACCATTCGAACACATCGTATCGTCCCATCCGCCTGAAGATTTCGCTTTCTTCGTCGCAGTCGGCTTCAGCAAGGTAAACGCGACTCGTCGCGCGATCTTCGAGCGCTGTCGCGCGTTAGGGTACGAAACGCCAACCTACATTCATTCCACGGTGCAGCGTTGGCCAGAAACACGTATTGGAGACGGATGCTTCATCTTCGAAGAAAACGTCATCCAGCCGTTCGTTAGCATTGGCGATAACTGCGTCCTTTGGAGTGGAAATCATATCGGCCATCACTCGAGCATCGGAAACAACGTGTTCATCGCGAGTCACGCCGTGGTCTCCGGCAGATGCTCGATCGGCGACAATTCATTCTTGGGCGTTAACGCGACGCTTCGCGATGGCATTTCTGTCGGTAACGACTGTGTGATCGGCGCCGGCGCACTGCTGCTAAAAGATGCGGTCGACGGTTCAGTCTATAAAGGCAGCGCGACGATTCCCTACGAGCGAAGCAGCGCTGAGCTGAGGCGCTTCTGAGGTGCGCATCGGGATCATCCAATCCTCGTACATCCCCTGGAAAGGATACTTCGATTTCATAGACAGCGTCGATGTCTTTGTGTTCTTAGAAGACGTTCAGTTCACGAGACGCGACTGGCGGAACCGAAATATCATTAAAACCGCCAATGGACCGCGTTGGCTGACTCTGCCGGTTGAATCGAAGGGAAAATACGATCAGCTCATTTCCGACGTTCGCGTGGCGGACAGGAGCTGGTACCTAGACCACCTCAACAGCCTTCGTCATGCATATGCCCGTGCACCACACTTCAAAGTAGTTTGGCCTTACGTCGAGAGCATGTACAGCGAGGCTGCGTCTGAGGAACATCTTTCTTCGGTCAACGTTGCCCTCATTCGCAGCATAATGGGATACTTAAACATTCGAACGCCGCTTCGTCTATCCACTGAATTTCCGGCGACGAGCGGCAAGAACGAACGTCTCATGTCGATTTGTTCCGAGTTAGGTGCGACAGAATATGTTTCCGGCCCGGCCGCGCGTTCGTATATCGATGAGAAAACCTGGGCAGACGCCGGTATCCGAGTTCGCTACAAGTCGTACTCGGGATACGGAGAATACCCCCAACTTCACGGGGAGTTCGAAGATCGCGTGTCCATCCTCGACCTTCTGTTCAATTGCGGTCCGGATTCGGCTCGATTTCTTCAAAGCGCTCCGCGGTTCGATGATGAACAATAGGACAGTCGGTTCGAAGATTCGCTCATATTATGCGGACCGTCTTGCGGAATTTGGGACGACTCCCGCCGGCGTGGATTGGAATTCCATTGAAGCCCAAGTCACTCGCTTCGATCAGATAACAAAGCTGCTGCCGCAGCGCCACTTCTCGGTTCTCGACTTCGGATGCGGCTACGGTGCGCTTTTTGATTTTCTTCGGACGAAGTGTAGCGACTTCACCTACGTAGGCTTTGACTTGGCTCCAGAGATGGTGAGCGCAGCTAAAAGTTCACACAAAGGCGAAGGCAGCGCAAGGTTTGTTGACCGAGTCGAGGATATCCCGACTGCCGACTTCGTTGTTGCCAGCGGAATCTTTAGCGTAAAGACGGACGTTCCGGATGACGAGTGGCGAAGCCATATCCACGATACGATTCGCTTGATGAATGTTTACGCGCGCAAAGGTTTGGCATTCAATCTCTTAACCTCGTTTTCGGACATCGATAGACGGCGTCCTCATTTGCACTACGCGGATCCCCATGAATACTTCGATCTTGCGCGCACGTATTCACGCTGGGTTTCCATCCTCCACGATTACGGCCTCTACGAATTCACGATCCTGATCAGGAAGGAATGAGGTCCTTCTTCCGCGCGTAGATTGCTTCCAGATCCCCCGCGTATGCAGCGCTCTTTTGGAAGGCGTTGCAATCGCGCGTCGCCTTCTCCCGCACTACCTCACCCGCATGCGCGCGAGCGACCCGATCGACTATGAAGGTTGACGCAATCTGTGCGTACGCATCGGTATCTCCGGCGTTCGCCAAGGGAATGAGTCCGTCGAGGAGTGATTCTGCGACCGCCGTTACGGCTGTTACACCCGCAGGATCCAACAAGTGATCCCGCGCAGCGCGCATTGCCACAATCGCCTTTCCCGCTTGCATCGCGTCCAGTGTGGTCTGGCCGCCAACCCAGGGAAACGTATCGCAATACACATCGATTGTTTTTACGAGCGCCGGTGCGTCGGATTGACGCGGGCCTAAGTATCGGACCCGATCACCAAGTCCACGCGTGCTAAAGAACCGAGAAATCGAGTCCGCCGCCCCCAGTGCATCCCGACCGGCTAGAATGAGCCATGCATTCGGATTTCGCTTCAAGACCGATTCCAAGGCAAGCAAATAAGCGTCCGTGTTCGCTTTTTCCATTCGGCCAAAGGTACCAAGAAGCACTGCATCATCGGGAACTCCCAGCGTGGCGCGCGCAAGCGGCGGCGCCGCGTCGATTTGCTCCGCCATTGCTACTGAGCTGCCGTAATACTTGCTCAGTCCCGGCCAGTTTGTCGTCGTCTCTTGAGAAGGACTGACGCCCTGGTAAACCAGGTCGAAGTTGCCGACGAATGGCTCTATGCTGCGGTTGTCCCATGATTGAACAGGCGCGAGATTCATACACGCGCCCAATTTTCCAAGATTATCGTACGCCGACGTTGTCCATGAAATTGCATGAACGGGGTGTTCCATAAAATGGCGCACAAGCGCAATGGTTCGCTCCGTGGGGCTTCCGCTCGAGAGAGCGTAGAATCTTGCACCGGCCGCTTGAAGCCTTTGTAAGAAATGCGCGCTATGCGTCTGAACCATCTCAGTCGATACGACATCAACTTCGTAACCTAGACGGCGAAAGTGCTCCGCCCGCATTACGATGATGACCGTCGGACCATCTTCGTCTTGTATCGCGGAGCACGTGATCGCGATCCGAAATGGCGACTTCGACGGCTCGGCGATACGCGGTACCTCAACTCGAGCAGCCAACGAGCGCACCGCTTCGTCGACCTCGCGGTCGTGCGCGAAATGCACCGACCTGCGAGAGCGAGGATCGCGACGCAGGCCGGCTCGCGCTGCGCGGTCCGTTGCCTCTTGCAGCAACTTCATGGCTTCATCAAATCGTCCGGCGCTGGTTGCCGCGACTCCGAGCGCCTTCATTACTTCAATGAGCGGCTCGTCGATATCCGACAGCGATGCAAGGTGCTGGACCGCCGTCAGCGTCGACTGATTCGTATATCCTTGCTCGTGTGCGAGCCACGCGCAGGATACAAGTGCTTCGCGAATCCTTGTTCTTGTTAATGCCGTCAAGGCCGCTTCACGCGCAGCTTTGTCGGATGACTCTAAGAGAGCGGCGACGTCCGATTCGCGAACGTCCTCACAATTCGCTATTGCAATGCGTACTTCGTCGAGAGTCACGGCAGGATGGCTGAATCTAGGACCGCCGGTCGGCTCGAAAGCTCACCCTGAAGTTGTGCAATCTGATATTGCAACCCGGCCGTCGCGTTTGCGAGCACGACCTGAGTAAAGCCTCTGCTTAAGTTGACGATTTCAGCAACCGCAAGGGCTCGTGGCGTGTCGCGTGCGAGGAGCGCGCGATATAGTGGCGCCGTGAACGGCAAATTGTACGTCGCCTGTGGATTCGCATGGTGACGCAAACCCGGCGATACAACTTGCGCAACGATGCGGCGCACTTCCGTAATCTCCGGTACCGGAAGCTTGAGCGCCTTTAACATATACACCGCTTGCGCGACGGGGTCGGCCAGCCACCCGTTGTAATCAACGTAACCGGCAACCTCGTCGCGCAATGCGTTGAGGGCATCAGCATTGTGTTCCAGCCACAAGACCTCTGAAACGAATGCGCCGATCTCCTCGCGAGCAAACAACGATGCGGCGACCTCTGCAGGATCGCGGGTCACGAGCAAATATCGCGCGTCGATGTTGAGTTCCGCAACGATCTGCCGCCATACCGGTAAGAGACGCGCGGTTCTTGGGTCTTTGAACCCCCAGAGTCCGCCATGGCGTTCCAACTCATCACGAACGATAGCTGCGAGACTCGCCTTTATACCCTGCACTTCGGCTGATAACCACCAGTTCGTAGGATACGGAACGAGAAGGCTCGATGTATTCCAGGCCATTCCCATGGTCGCAAGGATCGCTTCGTGAAGCCGCGCGATCTCCTTTGACTCGAAATAGCCCTTTTCGTTGTGCGCCGTGGGCTCCATCAAATCGTCGCTCAGTGGAACGCCGAACGCGTTGAGAAGATTGGTCGTCACAGACGTCCCCGATCGGTGCATGCCGAGGACGATAACGAGTCTAGGTCGTGAAAGAGGGGTGCCGGTCACATTCAATGTATCGGCTCGACGCCACGTGCCGTTAGGGAGACGCAATTGCAAGAATTGGAAGAGATGGCCGACGCGCTCATTGCCCAGGGCAGGAAGGCGTTCGGTTTTGGCCCGGACGTCGCCGCGCGAGACCGCGCGAAAATGATGATGCCCGAAGGACAAGCACAACTCTTCAATGCGGTCGAGGGTGCGCTCGCGTTGCCAGGCTACCTAGCGACGTCGCGGTCGATTCTCGAAGTCGGATCAGGAGCAGGGGGTTTTCTTTTTGCGGCGCTTCAAGCTGGTCACGATTCTTGGGGCATCGATAACGACGTTACCCGGCTTAACGTGGCGCGAGCGCGCGTGCGCGCGTTCTCTTGGCCGCCGGCATGGTCGGACCGCGCTGTCCACGGAGACGCGAGCAACATGCCGTGGTCTGCAGACTCCTTCGATCTAGTGTTAGGCCATCAGTTTATCGAGCATGTACCCGACCCAGCTGGAACTATCAGTGAATTGCTCCGCGTAACCAAGCCCGGCGGTTATGTCGTACTCTTTGCGCCTGATTATCGCGCGCCTTTTGAAGCACATTACGAAATTCCATGGCCACCGTTCTTGTCGAGAGAGTTGTGCAAAGTATGGCTCGATGCGTTCGAACGACCTTACGGCGGCCTTGACGGTTTCTTCTATACGACCGCGCCGCAGATTGTCGCGATCGTCCTATCCATGAACTGCAGGCTCGTGAACGCCTACGTCGATCGGCCCTTAGAGGAGCGTGTACGCCGTCATTTCGATTGTGCAAGCGAAAGCGCGACGCGCGAGACGGCAAAGCGCATGCGCGACGCTTTCGAAGCGCGCACGCTTCCGGCGAACTTCATGTCCGCAACTTCATTTGGAATCGCAATCGAAAAATTGTAGAACGCCGTGCTCGCGTTGTGTCCAGTACCAGAACGATATCATCACGCGCGAAGGGCGATAGGTTCGAGAACCCGCTGCTCGATGAACTCGAGCAGCCTCGCGGAAGACTCCTCGACGTGTTGCGATGCGGTATCGATTAGGAGATCCGGCGATCCCGGAACTTCATACGGCGACGAAACGCCGGTGAAGTGTGCAAGTTCGCCCCGGCGCGCTCGCTGATAGTGTCCCTTGACATCGCGACGTTCGGCCGTCGCCAAATCGCATGAGACGTAGACCTCATAAAAACCCTTCGGATATGCTGCACGCGCGATCTCGCGGTCTGCGGCGAACGGCGAAATCAAGGCGCAAATCACAATGAATCCCGCGTCGGCGAACACTCCGGCCACTGCGGCGGTACGCCGCACGTTTTCGGCTCTATCCTCATCTGAGAATCCGAGATCGACGTTGAGCGTTGTGCGAAGCGTATCGCCATCCAACACGTAGACGTTGCGGCCGCGCTCGAACAACATGCGTTGCGTTGCCATGGCGACCGTCGATTTTCCGGCGCTCGGTAACCCGGTGAGCCAGAACACTCCACCCGTATGACCGGTCCGCTCGGCGCGTTCCCGTGCATCGACCGATGAGGTCATCGCGACGACGTTCGTTGCGCCCTCACTGCGCGCACGTCCGACAACGGCGTCAACACGGCCGCCGGCGACGATGGTGCCGTTGCGGACCAGAATGAAGCGCGTAATGCTCGATCCATCGAGCGCGACGTCGGCGGCAATCAACTCGCGCGAGACGAGCGTGACGACTGCGACATCGCCGCTGCGCAGTTCTTCTCCCGGACGCGGTTCGATCGTCTCCGGGTCGATAACCTCATCGATGCGCTGAATCGTAACCGGAATTTCGCGCGTACCGAGGCGTAGACGCAACGTCTCGCCGGCGCGCGCGGGGTCCGCTCCGAGCCATACGATACGGGCTTGAAGGACGTGACCAAGTTCCGGCGCTTCCGCAGCACGGCTTGCGACCGCACCGCGATCGACGAATACCCGCGAATCAAGCTCGATTGCAACCGGCGATCCGGCGTAGGCTCGTTCGACCTCTCGCGGCCATTGGACGATGCGCATAACGCGCGCACCGGTTTGCAAGGGCCAGAACGTTAAATAATCGCCGCAGCGCAGTTCGCCGCTTTCAACCCGTCCCGCGATAAAGCGCGAGCCGTCGCGGCGGTAAACGTCTTGCACGAGAAAGCGCAGCGGGCCGCCCGCCGACAGTTCGCGCCGCTCGAGCGATTTCAACGCGGAAAGTAACGTTGGACCATTCCACCATGACGTGAGCGAACCGCTATTCACAACGTTGTCGCCGGTTCGCGCTGCAACGGGGACGATTGCGTGCGGCACGATGTCGAGCTGTCCCAAAAACTGCACGACTTCTTTTTCGCGGCGTTCGAATTCGGCGCGCGGATCGGCTGCCAAATCGAGTTTGTTGATCGCGACGAGAATGTCTCGGAACCCGAGCCATTGTAAGAACAACGCCTGCTTGCGCGTTTGCGGAGTGATGCCTTCATCGGCCGCAACCACCATCACCGGCGCGTCGACTTCCGATGCCCCGCTCAGAAGATTGCGAATCAGTTCGCGGTGTCCCGGCGCATCGACGAAGACGAACTCCGCGTCGTTGGTACGGACCCAGACGCGTGAAACATCAAGCGTGATCGCTTGATCGCGTTCAACTTGGAATGCATCGAGCAGAAATGAATACTCGATCGGAACGCCGCGTTTGGCGCTCGACGATTCGAGTTCGCGCAGTTTCTCCTCAGTTACTTGCCCGATGTCAACGAGCAAACGTCCGAGAATCGTTGACTTGCCGGCGTCCACGTCGCCGACCATGACGATGCGTAACTGTTTCACATGTATCCTGACGTGCGCAAGCGTTCGAATGCGTCTTCGCTCTCGTTGTCCATCGCGCGGCCGGCGCGTTCGGGTTGACGCGTTACTTCCAATTCCGCAATGATCGCTTCGACTGTGTCGGCGTCGCTGTCGATCGGGAACGTAATATTGCTCTCACCGAGCGAACGATAGCGCTTGCCGTTCTTCGCAAGGTACAGGGGAACGTATGGAATCTTCTCGCGCAAGGTGTAGCGCCAGATATCGAGTTCCGTCCAGTGCAGTAAGGGATGGATGCGCACGTGGGCGCCGTCGGGAATGTCGTACGGGAAGTACTCCCACAGCTCCGGCGGCTGCATCCGCGGATCCCACGATCCATCCGCATTACGCGGCGAAAAGATACGTTCTTTTGCGCGAATCGCTTGTTCGTCGCGTCGAATGCCGAGAATAATGCCGCGATACTTTTCTCGCTCGATCAGCGCGCGTAGTCCCGCGGTCTTGCGCGCAGCATGGCGCGAAGCGGTCGGTAGCGTCTGATCGACCGTACTCTCCGGCGGACACATCTCGGCCTCGACGGGCAGATTCCACTCGTCGACGAGCCAGTCGCGAAACGCGTAGACTTCCGGAAACTCCATGCCGGTGTCTAGCAGAACGACCGGGAAGGGAACGTCGCCGAGGAACGCCTTGCGCACCATCCAGAGCAGCGCCGTCGAGTCTTTGCCGATTGACCAGAGCATCGCGAGCGGATTGACGCACGAATAGGCCTCACGGAGGATGAAAATCGTCCGGGCCTCGAGTTCGTCGAGATAGCTATTAAGGGACGTGGGCATGCCGTTTAATGAATCGGCATGCGGAACCGATAGCTTAGGGATGGCCGCGCGCACGTGCGTTCTTCATATAGGTACGCATAAAACCGGGACGACGCTGCTGCAGAACTTCCTCCAGTGGAATTCCGCGGCGCTCGGTCGCGCCGGCGTGCACTTCCCGGCCACCGGCTGGTATGGCGCGGTACCGGGACAGCATGCGGTAGCTTGGGAGCTACTCGACGGGCCTGCGAGCGGTCAGCTAGAAGCGCTTGCCGGCGAACTCTCCGGCTCAACCGTGCCGCATGCGATACTCTCTTCGGAAGAATTCTCGTTGCTCCACGACCGGCCCAATGGTTTGCGCGCGCTTCTGGAATGCATCCAAAGCGCCGGCTATTCTATCAAGATCCTGGCATACGTGCGTTCGCAAGCTACATTTGCCGAATCGATGTTTGCGGAGCGCATCAAACATCAGGACGTCAGAACCTTTTCGGACTTTCTTGCCGGCGTTCTGGATAGCGGATCGTTCGCGGCACATGGGCGTTGCGTCACGCTTGAACTCAGCCGATTGCTTGCACCGTTCGCAGAGCTAGTGGGCAAAGAAAACATCCATCTGCATCCGTATCCCGTCGGGAACGATCCGCTCGCGATTTTTCACGATTTCCTCGAAGCGCTCCAGCAACTCGTGCCCGGCTTCAATCCGGCGACACTGAAGTTCGACTTGCATCGCACGCGGATGAACGAGAGCTTGAGCTTCGGTCATCTGCTCGGAACGGCTTTTGTATCGCTGTTTCCGGACGTCGGCTTGCCTAACGATCCGGATGAATTTATTGAAGCGCACGCGCCTTCGCTACCCCGTCAATTCTTCGATACGCGATTCTCGCTGCTCGAGCATCACGATTACGAGCGGTTTTTAGAGCGATTCGCGGCTGACAACCGACGCGTGCTTGACGAATATGGAGTGACTGCGCCGCTTTTGAGCGAACGTGATATCCCAGATGCGACCAACCCTTGTTTTGCTGTTGCGGCCTTTGAACGGCCGTTGCTCGATTCGTGCATACGGCGCTGGCTCGCCGGCGCCGCGAGTACCGTGGGAAACAACGCATGAGTAACCTCCTCGTCGACCTCCATATGCATACGTGCTGTTCCGACGGCGTGTGGACCGTGGAGCGTCTGTTGGACGAGGTCCGAAGCCGCGCACTCGACGTCTTCTGCATCTCGGATCACGACACGCTGAATGCGTATCCGTTAGCCGCTGATCTTTTGTCGCGTGCAATCAGCGGGCTCGAAGTCGACTCGCACCACGGCGGCCATACCGTTCACATTCTCGCTTATGGCGTCAATGATAAAGCGTCGCCTCTGCTTGTCGCACTTGAAACGCAGCGGCTCGCGCGCGAGGATCGCATGGCGTCGATGATCGACGCCGTCCGCAGGCATGGCATCGACGTGTCGATGGCCGACGTTCGCGCGCAAGCAACGGGTACGGTGAGTCTCGGCCGGCCGCATCTTGCACGCGCGCTCGTGAAGTGCAGCGCGGTTTCTACCGTTCAAGAGGCCTTCGACCGCTATCTCGCGGACAATGGCAACGCCTACGTTGCGCTGGAGCGTCTAACCGCTGCTGAGGCGATAGAGTTGATTCACCGCTCCGGCGGCGTGGCGATTGCAGCCCACCCGAAGCGGTTGCACAACGAGTCGGATTTGCGTGAATTAATCGAACTGGGACTCGACGGGGTCGAGATTATCCATCCAACCGCAGACGCGGAGGATCAAGCGTCGTTATCGGACGCCGTTCGAGCGCATGGACTGCTTGCCACCGCCGGGACGGATTTTCACGCCCCCGTGGAAGGCCGCCCAATCGGCGTGCATTTTCCGTCTGAAGAGATCGACAAACTCCGCACGGCTATCGAGCGCCGTGCGCGACAATGAGCTTTGACGACCGAAGTCAAACTAAGGCGCACCCCATGTCGAGGTATTTTCGTTTCTTCGGGCTCGAACGCGATCCGTTTTTAGATACGGCTGATCCGTATTTTTATTGCGAACTCGGTGCGCTTCGCAAGGCGAAGGAACGCCTCTACGACTCGGTTGACGCGTCGCGCGGGCTGACCGTAGTCCTGGGCGAACCCGGCACGGGCAAGACCAGCCTCAGCGGCGCACTCGAACAAGAACTTCTCGCAGACGATCGCGTCGTGCTCGGAAAGGTTCTCGACCCGTCGTTTGCCACTGAGACGGAATTCTTGATTGCGGTCGGGCGCGTCTTCGGATTGGCATTGCCGCCGCGTTCGAGCGCCGCGCTGAAGAACGCGCTCAAGAACTTCTTCTTTGAAACCGCGGTGCTGGAAAAACGGACGTTGGTGCTGATCGTCGATGAAGCACAGAATCTGAGCGACGAGAATCTCGAGGCGCTGCGCATGTTGCTCAACTACCATGTGCCGCAGCGAAAACTCCTCAACATTCTGCTCTTCGGACAAGACGAGCTTGAAACGCGAATCCACGGGAAAGGCAACCTCGCGGACCGTGTCGATTCCTGGATTCGTCTCGCGCCGCTCGACGAAACGACGTCGCTCGCGGTACTCGACTACCGCCTTTCGCAGGCGGGACTGACGCCGGGCACGCAAGTTTTCACACCCGAAGCCCGCGTTCTGCTGGCAGAGGCTTCCGCCGGGATTCCGCGGCGTCTCACGATGATCGCCCATCTTGCGATGCAAGAAGCAGCCGATCGCGCGAGCACCGTCGTCATCGAGGACCACGTGCGCACCTCGCTGCTGGCTCGCGGGATCACGCTAAAACCCAAGCCCGTGCCACTCCCCGCGGAACCGGTTTCGAGCAACGGCGCATCGGCCGCGGTTGAAGCGCCGCGAACTCCGGGCTTCTTCGCGCGCCTCTTCGCCCGAAAGGCGTAATGAACGTCGACCCGGATTTCGAGCTGAGCGCCGACATGCGGCTCATCGAGCTGCAGCGGGCGTCGCTCGGGCTTGCGCCGCCGCGCCCTACAACGTGGCAGACGCGAACGCTCGCTGACGGGGGCGTCATGCCGGACGAGGAAACGCCGCCTGCATCAAAGAGCGCCGTCCTAATAGGCACGGTGGCCGCGAATCCGTCCTCGGGCCTCATTCCGGGCGCCGTGGTGACCGTGACGCTCAGCGTAGCGAACGAAGGCGCCGTAGCGGCTCAGAACGTCGTTATCGGCGTTTCCGTGCCCGGCGGTGCCGGCTACCGTCCCGGATCGTTCACGATGGACGGCCGCAGCGGCAATGAAGACGCCGCGGAACAATTTCTCGGCAGCGGATTGGATGTCGGTGAAATGCAGGCCGGCACGCGCCACACCTTTATTTGGAAGCTGGGCGTTCGCCTCGGCGGACAGCCGCTGATCTTGGCACCGTCGATTCGAGCAACCGGTGCCGCCGTCGTCGGCGCGCGTGCGATTAGTGTGGAGCGCCGGGATCGAGCGTCGATCGCTTTTGCGGCCGAGCTGGAGCGCGCGGACCCCGCCATTTTTACCGCAAAGCCGCTCGTACCCGTCGAGATCCCCGCTGAGGAGATTCCCGAGGACGAACCGCCGTTCTACGAACTCGACGCTGAAGAAACGCTCGTTCATGAAGCCGCGGATGCGGCGCTTTCATCTGCTGCGCCGCCCATTACGCCGCGTGCGGCACAGCCCGAACCACAGCCGGAGCCCGAACGCGAGATTTCGGCGCCTCCACGCGAAGCCGTCGTGCTCTACGCAAAGTTCGATCGCGCAACGATCGCATTCTTCGAACGGACATTTAGCGGCTCAAAACCGCCGACAATCCTCAGCCACTGCATCTTCGCAAGCGCGCTTGCATGCGCAACCGACGCAAACGGTATCGACACACTCGCACTGCGCAAGCATCTCGATGCCCAATCGCAAGTTCTCCACCGCATACAGTTGCACGAGCGCCTCGGGAAAAAAGAACCGATCTCGGAGTATGCGGGGCAACTGCTCGCTTCGCTCGATGATTTCAAAGCCAGGCCGATCGGGGAGATCAACGCACCCAAAGACGCGCTCTTCCTCGAAACGGAACTGACGGAACCGACTCTTGCGGTGATTGCAAAAATCAACGAAGAACGCGAGCGTTGGGATTTCGTGAAAGCGCGGCAGTTGACGCTTGCGCTTCAAGCCCAACGTCTTGCCGGACTCGATCCGAACGATGCCGCAAGCGCCGCGCTGGAAAACGCCTTGCGCGTCTACGCGCAGACCGCGATGACGACGTTGCAAAAATTGTTCGTTCGCCTTAGGATCGATCGCACTACGGGCGTTCTCTTCCAAACGGAGCCGCAACTCGACGTAGCGGCCCGCGCGCTCGTCACAGCATTCAAGAACGCCCTCGCCGAGTGAAGCTCTTTATCGGCATTCCGAGCGGCGGCGCTCCGGCGAAGCCCTTTCTCGAGAGTCTCGGGACGCTCGAATTTCCACAGAGCATTTCGTCGGTCGATCGAGCGGTAATTACGGGGAATTTTGTCCCAGCTCAACGCGAGTTGATCGTGCGTCGCGCGCTCGACCGCGGGGCGGATCGATTGTTGATGGTTGACGACGACATGGTCTTACCGCCCGGCGCGCTTACGGAACTTTCATCCGTGCTCGACGCGGATCCAACGTGCGCGCTCGCGGGTTCGCTGTACTATTCGCGCGACGGTTTTCGCCCGATGGCCGTCGATCGTTGGGACGCAAACGATACGACGACGGCGAATGTGCCGGCATTCGATCGCGAGCCCGTCGTGGTTGACGGCATCGGTTTCGGATGCGTCCTCGTGCGACTCGATGTAATCCATGCAATGAAACCACCGTATTTCGCCGCTCACATCTTCTTGGAACCAAACGCGTCCCGCGTGCGAGTGTGTAACGAAGACTATCTCTTCTGTGCCCGTTTACGCTCGATGAACTACCGCGTCGTCCTTCATGCGGGCGTTCGATGCGGACATTACGATCGCGCAACCGGTGTCGTCTTTCCACAACGGTGGGAGGACGCAACAGTTACGAACGAAGTGAGGATGGCGGTCGTGCAAGATGGCGTGCAGCGTCTTGTGCCGGTTGCAGAAACCGGCATATCGCACGAAGCGCACGAGCGGGTAGAGCTGACGTACGTGTGGCCCGGCGCTTAGCGCCGGCTATCGAAGAGCTTCGAACGTGTGCGGCGTTCGGCGCCCGCGATCGAACGGGCGTAGCCTTTCCACCGCGAGAGTTGACGCAGCCGCTCACCGATGTCGTCGTGAATCTGCTGGAGCGCGTCCATACGTTCCTGACGATAGGCATAAATCTGCTGCAATCGCGCAAAGACCGCTTTGTCGAATTCCGCCGTGCGGTAGGGCGTTGCATCGCCCATCGCGTTTTGAACCGAATGCGTTACACGGCGCGAATCGGCGAGCGCAGCACCGAGACGATCCCAATTCCGTTCGGTAATCGACGCGTCGATTTCCACGCAGAGCCGTTCGAGCTCGCAAATATCCTGCGCGACGGCTTCTAGCGCCGTTTGCCCCACGTTAGCCGACGGCTGCAAACGTGGATCCTCCGCTCTGCGCCGTGCGCTGCGCGTTCTTCATTGTTTTGAATTGCGCGACCGCGGTGTTCCAGGTATCGCGGTAGTCGCGGAAATACGGTAGGAGGCGTTCGACCCGCGCCGCGTCTTTCTGCATGTTCGCCATCACGAGTTCGTGATGCCAGAATTCGTAGACCCGGAAGAGATTCTTCGAAAGCTCTCCGCCGATCTCCATGTCGAGCGAGCCCATGAGCAAACTGCATGCGCGTTGTGCCCGCAGCAGCGCTTTGTGGATCCCCGTGATGTCGTCGCGGTCGTTCGTCAGTTTCTCGTGCGCTTGTTGCGCGGCGATGATGAGAACGTCGAAGATTTTTACGATCAAATCTTCCTTCGACGCCGTCGCGATCGAGGTTTCGAGATACTTCTGTTCGGCCGATGCCTTCATGACTGTTTTTAGCCGCCGTTACCCTTAAAGAAGCCTGACAGTTGAGACTGCAGCGATTGATAGACAGCCAGCTGACCTTCGGTCGCCGTGAACTCCTGGCGGAGTTGGTCGGCTTGCATGTTCGCGCTGTCCGTTATTTGTTGTATTCGGTCGGTCAGCGTCGCGATTTGATCGTTGTTCGTATTCTCGAAGCCTTGAATGATCGCGGTCCCGCCGCTCGGCAGCGTCCCTACAACGCCGTTTTGCAACAGCGAAGGCAGTCCCGTAACCTGGCCAAGGTAATTGCCCAAGTTGTTGGAGATGCTGTTCGCGCCTTGGAAGATTTGCTGCACTTGCGATGCATTTGCAGCCAGTGCAGCGGTCAACTTCGATACGTCGAGCGCCTGGAACGTGCCGTCCGTACCTTGCAACTGCTGCGTGTTCACCGGCTGTTGCGACGAGGTCTGCGCGCCGTTCGCCGCGGTGGACAATGTCGTAAACGAGTCCGTCAATTGTAAGCCGATCGCGGAGAGAGAATTGTATCCCCCCGTCGAGTTCCCAAAGAATCCGGTAACAAGGCTCGTCAACTGATCCTTGACGTTTTGTATCTCACTGTTCCACAGCACGCCGCCGCCGACCGATGCAGAGGAGCCCGGCGTGGTCGTGGACCCGACTTGGGGCGTGATGACCGCCGGGGCGATCGTTGCGTTATTGATCTCGGTGATTGCCGCGTTATATGCCGAAACGAACGTATTGAGCGCACTGACGAGCTTCGAGTTATCCGATGATACGCTGATCGTATACGGACTCGTGAAGCTGCCGAGATTCAACTGCACGCCTGGAATCGCGGTCGTGACTTGATTCGAGTTGCTGTAATACGTTTGCGACGTGCCCGAGGGCCCTTGAACGGTGACCGACGCTTGATTGCCAACGACAGTTGTCGCGCCGCTCCCGCTCGTCAAGCCCGCTGCACTCAAGAAATTGCTCGTATCACCGGCCGCACCGACGACGATATTTTGCGGGCCGGTCGCCGTCGCCGTTAACGTGATCTTGTTCGTCGTTGCATCGTAACTCGCGATCACGCCTGCGTTGCTCGAATTGATGCGAGCGATGACGGATGCTGTGTTATCTCCCGAGGCAGAGATGTTGATGTGTACGCCATTGATGGTGACGAAACCGGACGTTACGGCCGTTTTATAACCGGCGTTCGTCGAGCTGTTGAACGCAGCGGCCTGGTTAATGCCGCCGATGTCCGACGTGCTCGTGATCGTTCCGCTTGTCGCGCTGTTATTCAGTTGTGCACTGGATAAGCTTCAGTACGTCAAGCAAATTGCCGGAGTCGCCGGGGCATCCTAATGTAAGCGGCTTGTCGGTTGAAGACAGCAAATGTTACTTCGCCGGTCTCTGCATTGTAGCTCGCAGTAAAGCCGGGGTCAATCCCGTATGTCATGGACCTGCTGCTTTGAGCTTCGTCAAAATGCAGTTAACGGAATCGACATTGACGTTATATGAGAATGGTCAGCCTTGAATCGGATCAGAACCATTTCCGGTCGAGCTATTTCCGTTTGACGGAGTGATTGCCGCGTATGACTGCGCCAACGGCTTATTTACCGAATTGTTATCATTGATCGAATGCCCGGCCGCCGGGTTATTCGTGATCGTCGTTGCCGTGCCTTGGGTCTGCGCGGTCACGGTGTACGTGCCGGCGACCGGCGTCGCGCCGCTGATCGCGCTCGCGCTGCCCTCCGTGGTGTCGCTCGATGTCGCAAGCCATGTATTGAAAATCAATGGATCCGAAAGCGCGCCAAGCGAATTCTGCACGCAGTTCAACATATTGTTGATCTTGATCAACTCGGTATTCGCAGCGTTGAGCGTGGTGATCTGCGAATTGAGCGAGACATTCTGCGAGAGCGTCATCGACGTCAGCTTTTGAATGATCGCATTATAGTCGATACCCGACGCAATGCCGGGGAAAGAAACCGGCGCGACGTTGGTTCCCGGGACTGAACTCGAGGACACGATTGCTCCTTGCTGCTACGCGTTCTTGTCGAACGTGACGCCGGAATGTTGATCGAAGAATTGCGCGAGGCCGAGCAGCAGTTCAGGCGGAAACTGCGCCACTTCTTTGCCGGTCTTCGGATCGGTGAAGACCGTTACGACGTCTTTGCCTTCAACGCGATAGGAAACGTTCAACTGACTCGGCTGCGAGATCGCGCCACCGAATAGCTTTGCAATAGCGGGAGCAATGCCGTCGTGCGAATCGTCGTTCGTCGGCACTTGTGGCTGGGAAACAGGAACAGCGCCTTGCGAACTTGCAGGCGCCGGCGTGGGTGCCGAGGACGGCTGCGTTGTGTTTGCAGCTGTTCCGTCAACGGCAGGAGCCGCTTGAACTTCCATGTGCGCTCGATCTCCTTCGGATCCGTCTCATCTTTAAATCGGCGCATTTTCCGTAGCAGTTTAGCGCTGCTTACCGATCGTAGCCGTGAACTTAGGGGACGAGCACTCCGGACGCCTGGCCATAGGCGGTAACGGCGGCTAGCAAACCGCCTTGCACGGAGGCGCTTGACGCCGCAGCAACCCGGAAGCGCTCTGCATCGAGGGGACGGCGATTCCATGCCTTCATGAACCCAGCTTCGATGGACGCGAGGTCCATCGGGTCGACGGTTTCGACGAGTTCGCCCCAGATTTCGGCTGCATATCCCGCCTTCGGGGCAACAACCGCTGCGCCATGGGCCATTCCGCGCCCGAGCCGTTCAAGGCCCCGTGCCGCCGAGCCGATGTCGGCGACGACGCGTGCGCGAGCGTAGATGCCCTCGAGCTCGGCTTCGTTCAGGCCGGCGTCGCGCAACAGCACGGCGTTCGGACCGGCCGCTTCGGTGACATAGCGGAAATACTCGATGTTTTGAACGGGGCCGAGGAGCACGAGCGGAAGCCCGACGCGCCCGGACGCGCGGATCGCGAAGAGCTGATTCGCGGTCGGCTCGAGCGGCGCGTGCATCAAGATGTACTCCGAAGGTCCGACGAGAGCTCCGATATTGCCCGACGGCGTAACGGCGGAGACGACGGGTTGCGTAACGATGGTCTGGCCCCGGTATCCGAACCGTTCACGTAAGAATGCTTCTTCGGCAGGCGACGTCACGAGCGCGACGGCGGCCCGCAGCATAAGGACGTTGGTCGCGTCATCATAGAGCGTCCCGGCCGTGAGATTCGAAATTCTTCGCCGCGCAAACGCCCAGTAGTATTCCTCGAGCGTGTCGGGATCGACCGCACCGCGCGGGATCGCAAGCGCGCCATGTGCGCCTATGACCGCTTCTTCATTGCGGTCGTCGGCGTAGGGTGTAACGACGACCGGAACGCGCGCCGCTTCCGCGTCGCGCAAGAGCGCGACGAGCCCCGCTCCGTGACGTAGCCCGAAAACGTGAATGACGTCCGTCGCAGCGACATCAACCTGCTGCGCCGGTGAAATGCGCGCGTCGAATCCTTCCGCTCGGAGTGCCGCGGCGAGTGCATGCGCGGCGTCCGTGTCGGCATCCGGAAACTTCTCGCCGTCGTCACGAACAACGAGCGCGATCGCGCCGGAAGACCCGCCCGCGGGCGTCGACGACCGTATCGACGACGGCGAGACTTCAAGCATGCGATGCGGAACGCCAAATGTGCGAGCTACCGGGGCGTCTTCCGGATCGAACGAAACGGTGACATCCGCGGGAATCGGCTCCGCGACGATCACGCTGTGCTCATCGCCTTGCGCTTCTGCTTCGAAGACGCTGAACGCGGCGGATTGCGCGAGTTCACGCGGGCCGACGTAGCAGTCGTATTCACACGAGCGATCGAGCGCGACCGACGTGATTGCGCCGAACCAGCGCCGTGAAAGTTCAGTGTGGTCTACGGCGCATTCGCGCGTAACACTCGAGAGCACCGAGAGCAGATTCCCCGCGTTTGGCCCCGCAATTGCGACGCTTCGGTTGCGCGCGAAGCGCTGCGCGTACACGCCGGGTGCGAGCGTCTTGAACACCTCGCGATACGGGGCAGCACCGTAGAAACCGGCTCGACGCACATCGTCGAACGTTTGGCGCGCATCATTCTTGAAGATGCGAACTTCTTCTTGATTGAAGAACCGGCCGGTTGCGAGACTGCGAAGCCACGGCAAGAGCCGTTCTTCGACCTCGCGCAACCGAGGCGCGCTCATCTCGCGAAAAACGAGTGGCCACGAAATCGGCGGATTCTCGCGCGTGAGCAGCATCAATCCCTCGACGCGCAACATCGGCACGACGATCCATTCGCCGTTGTGCTCGAAGGCGAGATCGAGCAGCGCTTCGCGACGCTGCGAATACGTGGGTTCGATGCGTGCGGTAGCGAGATGTTCGCCGCGCACGAGCGACGCGAATCGCTCGCGGTCGAGCGCCGGCCAGAGCATCCGGTGCATGTCGTAGAAACTCACGCCTTCACGCCTTCCAACAAGCGGCGCAAGCCACTCGGGCTACGATCTTCTATTTCGTGCGCATCGAGCAACACGCGCGCGGAGATATTCGCGCGCCATGCATCGAGGTCGTCCTCGTCGCTAATGGCAATATCCGCGCTGCGCGCTTCCGGAATCTTCAGCTTCTCGAGCAAGCGGAGCACGCGACTCACGATTGTCTCGGCCGCCGGATCGCCTTGCGTACCGATCATCAACGTCACGGGCGAGTCGGCGTTAAATGCCTGCAGAAATCGCCGCACGAACTCCGCGGTCTTCGTCCATCCCTCTTCGTCATGCACGGCAGCCAGAAAGACGAAATCATTCGCCGGCATGACCGATAGGCTCGCTGCGTCCGCCGAGCTTTCGTTGCGAGTGTCCGGAAGCGGCGCGTAATGCCGATTGCGATCGAATCCGCCGACGATGCCGCGACGCGGATCGTATCCATTGGTGGGATATGCCGGCAGATAGCCCCACTTCTCGGCGAACTTAGACCAGTTTGCCTGCATCGTCGCCATGTAGTCGACCTTGTTCGCGATAAACGACTGACTACCGAAGTGATGGATGAAACTATCGTCGCAGACGTATATGTGATATCCCGCCGCGCGCACCCGCATGCAGATGTCGTCGTCCTCGAAGTTCCCGACCGCAAATCGTTCGTCGAAGCCGCCGACTTCATCGATAACCGTTCGCGACATGCACAAGCAAAATCCAATCGCACGATCGGTCAAAAAGCCGCGGCCCGCGAATCGCTCGCGCCGCTGGGCCGCGTACGTGGCCATCTCTTCGAGCGACGCGTATTCGGCGTCGACCACTTCCTGATCGCCGACGATTTTGTTGCTTCGTGGCGCCGTCACACCGAGATTCGGAATGCGTTCGAACGGTTCGAGCAACGCATCGAGCCAGCCATCGGTCACGACAACGTCGTTGTTGAGAACGACGACGTAGTCGCCTCGTGCCCGTGCTATTCCGTCATTGTTACCGCCGCCGAAGCCGCGGTTCGTCTTGTTGTAGATGACGCGCACGTGCGGATCGTCGATCTGCGCGAGCATCTCTAGAGTGTCGGGACCCGAGCCGTTGTCGACGACGATCACTTCGTACGGTTCGCGCGTATGTTGAGCGATCGACGCGAGCGCGAGTTTGGTGAATTGCGGCGCGTTCCAGCTCAGCGTGACGATTGAGACGAGCCCGCGCGGCTTCTGCTTCGGCACGAAATACGGCTCGAGCGCTTGCGGATCGGGATCGGAGAGAGTCGCTAACGTGCGCCCATGTACCCGTTCGAAACTTGCGTCCTCGGCAACCGCGCCCACTGACGCGATCGCCCGGCCGGCACCGCGGGTTCCGAAGCCCTCGGGGAGTACGCGCAAGAGGAGATCGGCGATCGACCCGTCGAGCGTGTCGAAACGTTCCAGTTGAACGTGCGCCGGAATCGCGTGCAGTGCAAGAATAACGCAGCGACCATCCGCCGCCAGCGTTCCGACGTTCTCATCGATTGGGAGCTCGGGTGAATACGTTGCCGCGACCGCGGTGGGTGTCGATGCGACTTGCCGGAACAGTTCGTCGAGCCATCGCGGTTCGAGCTTCGTGTCGCCGCGAACGAATGCAAGGTGCCGAACGCCTCGAACGCGCATCGCTTCGCGCGCCGTTTCGAGCGCATCGTCGCCGATTGCCCAGAAGACGCGGTGAAACGGAAGTTCCGTATTGCGGAGCTGGGCTTCGAATGCGTCCCGCCCGCACGGTGGTTCGACCGAATGAGCCACGACGGTAACCGGTGGAATCGGCATAACAAGCGGCGTCGTCAGCGTTCGCGAGGTTCGGAATGGATGACGAAGCAGTGCGCGCGGAATGTTCTTCTCTACACCATCGTAGTAGAGCGTTCCGCTCCAACGGCGCTGTAGCAGTTCCGTGTTCCATGCCGCGCGCCGAAAGCGCTGAATGCCCGACTGCGATTCGAAGTGATACAGCACGGCATCGCCCGCATAAACGATGCGCATGCCTTCGCGGCGAACCTTCAGGCAGTAATCGACATCTTCGTAACCGTTCCAATACGCCTCGTCGAGACCGCCGAGTTTTTCATAGATGGCCCGCGGCGTCAGCAAACATGCTCCCGTCACAACTTGCATGTCCTGTGAGCGCACGACGTCTGGATCGGTGAACGGCACTTGGAAATTGTGGTGGTACGGCGTGCCTTCGGGCATGCCGAAGGGATTGCCGGCAACAACGACGCCGCCGTGCTGGCACGTACGATCGGGATACAATAAACGCGCGCCGACGGCGCCGACATTCGGCCGGCGCGCATGCGCGAGCATCGCGCTCAACCAGCCTTTCCACGGTTCCGTGTCGTTGTTGAGCAGAACGAGGAATTCGCCCTTGGCTACATGCGCAGCCTGATTGTTTGCCGCCGCAAATCCGAGATTCTTTTCATTGCGGATGAGGCGGATCCATGGAAATTCGGCAAGCACCGCGGCAGTATGATCGCTGGAGGCATTATCAACGACGATGACCTCGCCCGTACCCGCATCTTTAATTGATTCCGGCAGTGTCTCGAGACAACGTTTGGTTAGATCGGCCTTATTGAAGACCGGAATGATAATCGAATAGTCCACGAAAACCTACCGTTGCAATGCCGCGTCCGCAA
The DNA here is from genome assembly GCA_963765935.1 of Vulcanimicrobiia bacterium. Classification (GTDB taxonomy): domain Bacteria; phylum Vulcanimicrobiota; class Vulcanimicrobiia; order Vulcanimicrobiales; family Vulcanimicrobiaceae; genus JAMXLG01. The sequence goes on from CAVXXX010000001.1 coordinate 194,315, forward strand.
TGCGCACCGCTTGATCGAAACGGCCCTGTTGCAAGTACAGTGTCGCCAGTTCAACCGCGCCGCTCTGTGCATCAGGGTTCGTCGGATCGATGGCAATGGCGGCTTCGAGCGCGGCAACGGCTTCATCGGCGCGATCCATGGCCCGCAAGAGCTTCGCGCGTAGCACGAGCCCAGGCACGTGAACGTTGGTTCCCGGGGTTTGGACTCGCATCAGATGCTGCAATGCGATATCGTGACGCGCCAACGCCGCGGCTGCAACGGCCGCGTTGTAATGCAATTGTTCGTTTTCCCGATCGAGAGCGAGTCCCGCCTGCGCCAATTCAAGCGCACGTTCGTGATTCTCACCCACGTTCTGATGATACGAGCGCCGAACGAAGTCAGCCGGCGTTGTGGGATCCGTGGCCCATTCGCGCTCCAGCAAACGGCGAACGCCGTCGTGATGGCCGCGCTCGAGGTAGATCGCCTCGAGCCAATTCAACACTTCGGCGTGGCCCGGCGCGCGTTCCGCAGCAATTTCGAGATAGCGGACGGCGTCATCGTGAGCGTTCATCTGCCATGAAATCTGCGCTGCAGCATAGAGCAATTGAACCGCAACCGCGGCGCCGAGTTTCGCATGCGCGTTGTCGATGATGCGAAGCGCGGCTGCTCCGTCTTGCCGGCGCAGGAGATAGTTGACGTAATCCAGCGTGCCGTAGTCATCAGCAAACTCTTCGTACACGCGGCGGAAGAGCGTTCCCGCTTCCTCAAACTCGCACAGCCGCTCGAGCGCGCGAGCGAGGTTGATCATCAGGGGCTGAACGCCCGGCGCATTCTCGAGTCCCTTCCGGAACCACGCAACGGCGGAGCGATCGTCGCCCTGCAGCACAAAGCTCGATCCGATCTCCGAATGCGCTTTCCAAATCGAAACCTGATCGTCGACGACAAACTGAAGGTGAGCATACTTGCCGTCTTCGATCGCGTCACGGAACGCCGACCGCGCTTCATCGAAGCGTTGCTGCGCAACCAGCGCTTTGCCGAGCTGAAAGTGTGCGTTGGCATAGTGCGGCGAGAAGCGCAGCGCGGCGAGCGAAATTTCTTCGCCTTTTTTCGGGTCGCCGAGCTTATCGCAGTACAATTCGGCCAGAATGGAGTGCCCGTTTGCAATAAAGCCGCGAGGTTCGGTACCGTTGAGCTCGCGCATCTTCTCGAGCGCGTCGCGTGCACTCTCGTAGTTCTGCATCATGAACGCAGTCGATCCGACATTGAACCAATTGAACGCATCGTTGGGATCGGCTTGCGCGGCGGCCATGACGATCTCGAAATTGCGTTGGGCTTTGTTGCGGCTCTCGACGACTTCTTTCAGGTACCCGTGATGCACGATCGAAATCGGCGCATTCACCGCAGGCAATCCATTCGTGCTGCCGTCGAGCGTCACGAATTCGTGAATCATGCCGCGGAATGCGACGCGTTCGGTGTTCGGGAAGACCCGAACGAGCGCATGCGACATCTCACCGGTTCCGCGATAGTCGTCGGATTTGTTATAGCAGCGAATCCAGATGCCGGTCGTCGCGGCGGGTGCACTCTTCAGCGCTTCGAGTGCTGAACGCGATTCGGCTTTGAGTTCCTCGTCCGCATCCAGCATGATGATCCACCGGCGCGTCGCCATATTGATCGCTTCATTGCGGGCCCATGCGAAATCATTGCGCCACTCGCGATGCTCGACGCGCGCGCCGAACGCGCGCGCGATCTCGACCGTTCGATCCGTCGAACCGGTGTCGATGATGCAGATCTCGTCGACGATGCCTTGAATGCTGCGTAAGCACTGCTCCAGGAAGCGCTCTTCGTTCTTCACGATCATGCACAGACTCAAGCCGGCCGGCTTCTGAACCTGTCCTTGCGGCGGCGCTGGAAGCTCGAATGGAACCGCTTGTTGCGCCGGTGCTGTCGCGCGCTTTGAGGAGACCCGAATAGGCATCGTTCCTGTTTTCGGCTGCACCGGCAAAAAAGAAGAGAGCCCGCCGGAGCGGGCTCTCTCTTTTGCGATTGCTCGCTTGCTCGGATTAGCGCGTTCAGCGCTAATCCATACGATTAACGGAAGAGTCCGAGAACCGTTTGCGCGTTCGAGTTCGACTGCGCCAAGACCGAGGTGCCGACTTGGACCAGGATCTGGAGCTTCGTGAACTCGGTCGTCGCTGCGCCGACGTTGAGGTCGCGGATCGAAGATTCCGAGGCCTGCAGGTTGACCGATGCGATGTTGTCGTTGTTCGCGTCTTCGTTGAGGCGAACGATGACCGCGCCGAGCTGCGCGCGCTGGTTGAGCAAACGCTCGAGCGCATTGTCGATCTGGCCGATCGCGTCTTCCGCGCCGAGCGACGGAGCGTTGGCAGCCGAGAGCGCCAGGTTGATGTTCGAGATACGCAGCGTTTGCGTATTCGTCGCCTGGATGCCGACTTGGATGACATCGCCTTCTGCGGCCGCCGACTGGAAGTTGAACGCCGGGTTGTTCGGGTTCGTCAGAGCAGCCACGTTCTGGCTGATCTTGATGTACGCCGTCGTGCCGACGTCAGCCGTCGTGAACGTGCCGAGCGTGACGCTGACGTTGTCGAACGCGTTTGCAACGCCGTTCTTCGCCGAGTTACCCGTCGAGTAGAGCGTCGAAGAAACGCTGACCTGACCCGTCGCGCTATCGACGAACGTTTCTTGAACGGCGATCGAAACGCCGGTGTTGATCACCTGCAGCTCGATCGTACCGTCGGTCGTGCCTTTGCCGGCGCCGAAGCCCACAGTGCCGCCAACCGTCGTTTGGAACGCTGCGTTGTTCGCAGCCACGGTCGCCGCGAGGAAGCCGTAGTTGATGCCTTTGGCCGTCGCGATGTTACCGTTGGTCGAGAGCGACGTGTTGGCAGTGATGTTCAGGAACGCTTGTTGACGCGCCTGGAAACCGGCATGGCTGCCGTCGAGGAGCGACTGACCGTTGAAGTTCGTGTTCTGCGAGATGCGGTTAACTTCGAGCAGCAGCTGCGAAACTTCGACCTGAAGGTTCTGACGGTCGCTGTTCGAGTTGATGTCCGACGCCGCTTCGACCGCGAGGTTGCGGACGCGTTGCAGAATGTCGGTCGTCGTCTGGAGCGCGCCTTCCGCGACTTGCGCCGCGTTGTTCGCGTCTTGAACGTTCTGAACGGCCTGGTTGTAGCCGTCGACCTGCGTTTGCAGGTTCGTCGCGATAGCAAGACCCGACGGATCATCTGCAGCGGTGTTGATCCGCAGACCCGACGAGAGCTGGGTGACGATGTTCTTGAGGGCGTTTTGGTTGTTGTTCAGGTTGTACTGAACGTTGTTGGCCAACAGGTTGTTGGCAATGCTGAGTCCGCTCACTTTTCCTCCATGAGAACGCGTGTAACGCGCGTATTATTACAAGACTAGTCTGTAGGGGAACGTCCTGTCCCCTCCGTTGGAGTATCGGAAGCGGCGGTAGCGGACTTTAGCGGAGTTTTAGAGGAGCGAAGCTATTTTTTTCGCGGCTGGAGCCGCGCGCGCGATGCGGTGCCGATGGGGGCCGGTGTCGCAGCCGTCGTCTGGGGTTCGGGCAGCGGAACGCCGGCGGCCTCCGCCGCGACACGGTTCGAACGCTGGATCTCTTCGTAGATCTCGGAGCGATGGACGGGAACTTCGCGTGGCGCCTCAATGCCCAATTTGACCTGATCGCGGTCCACGGCAACGACGACAATACGGACATTGTCGCCGATCATAATCGACTGGTTGATCTTGCGGCTCAGAACGAGCATGGGGGCCGGCCCTCCTTGGCGATTCGCTAGGCAGGGCCTTCTCGTCGAAGGGACCGGACCCTCCTCAATTTATGACGCGGGTTCGGCTTCCGTGGGCATCAGGCCGGCTTTGCGCGGAATCGGCTGCCGTACCGAAAAGCCCGAATTCTCGAGCACAACCTGCCGGCCCGTCCGCGTCCGCAGATTGACGACGATCGGCGCGAAGAGATTCATTGTCATGTCCTCGGCGTTTTCCGTTACGACCACGACGCAGAGCATCGTGAAGTCCGACGGGGCTTCGATCTCGAGCGCGGCGACGGCGTATGCAGGCAGTTTCGGATCGTAGTCTTCGAAGACGAAATACGGATCGATGGTCGGCAAGGCGACGTTAGCGTCATCGAGGGACTGCAGCCACACGAACGTGGTCTGTTCCTCGACGTTGAGCGCCAGCCACCGGCGAAGATTCGGGAACCCGGGGAGTCCCCACGGAAACCGAATGACGTCGGCTTCCGAGAACGTGCACGTCCCGAATCGCGGGAACACCATCGTTTGCGTATCGCTTACGTTCATATCCGATTCCATCGACAGGCTCATGTGATCTTCGAGGGCTCCTACAGGTAGTCGAACAGGGTCTTGCCTTCGAGCCGCGAGGTCGTGGCATACGCGGCCTGAAGCACGGTTTGCGTCTGCGAAAACTCGGAGGTCACCTTAGCTATATCGGTGTCTTCCAAGCCCGACTGCACGGTCGTATCGTTATTTGCTTGTGAACTTGCCGCACTCGTGAGCGTCTGCGAGCTTTGAATCGTCGATCCGACGATGGCGCGCGCATTGAGCGTCGTGCTGATCGCTTTATCGACGTCTCCGAGCTGCGTGGAAACGTAGGTCGTCGTCGACGCTTGATTCGTTAATCCGAACGCCGCCACGAAGTTACCGGTCGTCGTGCCTGAGCCGACGCTCGGGACGTCGGTAACGGTGAACGGAACGGGTGGATTCGCCGTACTCGTCAATGAGAGCCGCTGCGTCTGCGGATTGAACGACGCCGTGATTCCGAGGTTCGGCGGCCCTGCCAGTTGCGTATTGATTTGGTTCACGACCGAACCGACGGTAACGCCGGGGCCCGGCGTGATAACGACGTTTACCCCGTTCGGGTTCGTGCCGTCTGCAATATTGATCTCAACGTTGCCCTTTGAGTCGAGCGTCAGGGGCGTCGCCATAACTTGTCCTGCACCGCTCGTTTGCAGCGACGAGATGAGCGTATTGTTCGTGATCGCCGTACCGGCGAGATTTACCGACGCCTGACTCTCGTCGACGACTTGTCCATTTTTCAATGAATCGCGCAGATTGATGAGCACTTGAAAGACACTCGGTGAACCGTCGGGCGCATTCACGTTGAACGCTTGCTGCAGCGTGACGCCGGTGCCGGTCGCCGTGCCGTTTGGGCTCTCTTCTGTTTGCTGCACGAGATTGCCCTGCGTTGTGACGCTGGTGATCGGGCTGCCCTGGCCTTGCACGAGCGGCGCCGTCGTCGGGACGTTTGTTCCGGCGAAAACATACTTGCCGTTGTACTGTGAGTTGGCAAAACCGATGACTTCGTTCAGAATCTGATCGATTTGCGTGCCGATATCGGCGCGCTGCGACGCATCGATCGTATCGCTTGCGCCTTCAACCGCGAGGTTGCGCGCGCTCTGCAACGCGCTCGTTACGTTCGAGAGCGCCCCGTCAACGGTTGTCAGCTGATTGGTCAGGTCGGTGAAGTTCTTGCCCAATTGCTTTTGGACGGAGTTATCCGCGCGGACCGTGAGGTCTTGCGCGATGACGGTCGGGTCGTCTGAAGGCGCGTTGAGCGATTTTCCGGTCGAGAGCTGCTGCCCTTGCGTTTGGTATGTCGCGTAGAGATTGTCGATCGAACTCGATTGTTCGTTGTAGAGCGTCGACGTTGCAATGCGCATCGGTTAGCCTCCTTACTGTCCGACACCGAGTCCGGTGATAATGGTGTTCAACAATTGATTCATCGTCGAAATCGTCTTCGCGGCCGCTTGATACGCGTTCTGATACTTGATCAAGTTCTGCGTCTCTTCATCGATGTTGATGCCTGAGATCGCTTGACGCTGTGCATCGATCGTGCTCGCGAGGTTCGTCTGCGTCGTCGTTCCGGTGATCGCCGTCTGCGTGTCGATGCCGACTTGCGTGATGATTGATCCGTACGACTGCTGCAACGTTTGCGTCTGCGCGCTCTGCACGGTGAAGTTCGCAGCATGATTGCCCGCAGGCGTAAAGGTGACGGACTCCAGACCCGTCGCAGGATTGAAACTGACGGCGGAGACGGTGACGTTCTCCGTGGTACCGGCGCCAATCGGTGGACTGTCGATCGTTAGGATCTGTCCGACTTGAACGTTCGTCACTGGAAGAGCAACAGTGACCGGGACGCCGGCGGTCGCGCTCACGCCGGCTCCGGAAGTTGTTGCGAGCGCCGGGACGCCCACATTCGCTTGAAAGACCTTGACGAGGGCGTTCGCTCCACCGTTGTCGCTTGCGGCGAATGCGTTGGTCGCGTTCTGCACGACCGCGGTGCCGGCGCCGCTTTGAAGATTCTGCGCACCGAGGACGCCGAGCAACGACGCCGTGGGTTGACCCGCAGTCCAATTAAGGTCCGTGATCGAGAACGAAGGACTCGTTGGACTGCCCGCTTGCGCTTGTGCACCACGCAGCGCCAGGCTTTCGTTCTGCGGATCACGCGCAAAGACGATGCGCTGCGAAGCCGAATCAAACGACGCGGTTACGCCGAGATTTGCGGCATTGAAGTTGCTGATGAAACTGTTGATTGACGATGCGTTGCCGCCCGCAGAGACGTTGTAGTTGAACGTTTGAGCAACGCCGTCGACCGTAACGGTCAGCTGACCGTTCGTAAGCGCAGGCGGGACCGGGCCGGTTGACGGCGGATTCGCGAGCGATCCGTTACCAATGAGCGGCTGCGACGTGTCGACCGTATTGTTCGCCGAGTTGAGATTTACGACGAGCGAGCCAGCGCTGGTATTCGCGAGCGCTACCGGAAGCTGGTTCGGATCCGTGATGCCGCACTTGATGTTGCCGGCCGAAATCGGAAGGTTTGCAACGATCGGCTGAAAGAGCGCGGTTCCGGGATTTCCGTTCCGATCGTATGCCGACTGCGTCACACGATTGACTTCGTTCGCAAGCGAGCTCGCGAATTGATCGAGTTGCGTACCGTACGAGGCTAGCTTGTTATTGTAGACGTCTTGCAATCCCGCAAGCTGACCGGAACCAAGCGGAATGCCGGGTGCGCTCGCCGCCGCCGGTGGAGTCGTCGCAAAATCGATCTTAAACGTCTGCGCGCCATTTGATGCGGTACCGACGACCGGCGCCGCGAGGTGATACACTTGCGTGTCGTTGACAAGCGCCTGACCGTTGACGGTCACAAGCGTCGAGCCGTCGCTTTGAATCGAGGTCTGCGTGCCGAGATATTGCGAGAGCTGGTCGATCAAATAGTCGCGTTGATCGGCGAACGTATTCGGACTGTCGCCGACGGCCGTTGAGGCGCGAATCTGCCCGTTCAGTGCGGCGATCTGATCCAGGATCCCGTTGACCTTGGTGACAAGCGCAGACCCTTGCTGAAGCACGGACTGTTCTTGCGTCGTGACTGCGTTCGATGCCGAACCGAGGGCAGAGGCAAGCGATTGCGCCGCTTGCAGCACGTTCTGTCGCGCAGCGGACGGATTACCGCTGCCGGCTTGCGAGACGAGCTGCGCGATCGCCGACTGGAAATTGCCGTACTGCGCGCCGATGCCGGAGTTCGGATCGCCGAGTTGCGCTTGAATACCTTGCAGCACGCTCTGCTGCGTCGAGTAATAATTCTGCGACGATGATGCACCGCGAAACATCGCGTCGTACGCATCGGAATGAATGCGCTGGATCTGCTGAACGATTGCGCCTTGACCCACGGTCCCCGGAACGTGCGTCGCCATGAACGGGGAGCCGACGAGCGGCACCTGCTCGTTGATATCCACTTGCTGGCGCGAAGCGCCGGGCGTATTCACGTTCGAGATGTTGTCACTCGTCACGTTCTCGGCGACCGAGAACGATTGGAGCGACGTGGACATCATGTCAAGGCCGAAGAACGAACCCTGCGGGAAAAAGCTCATGCTTTGCTGCTCACCAAGACGCTGTTGCTCGGCGGCGGAACAAAACCGCGCCGTTTGTAGGTGCCGGGACCATCGTTATGCGCTTTTTGCAGCGCCGACGTCACTTTCATCAGGCGGTCCATCCCACCGAGAATGAGCGACTTGTTGTTGTTGGTCGTAATGCCGAGTGCAATCGACGTGGTCGTCAATTCTTGTACGCGCGCTCCGAGAGCCGGCCAGATGGCCCGCGGCGCATACGCGCACACTTGCCGCAGCGTAAGCGAACCGAACCCGCGCACTTGCATGCCACGCCGCTTTCCGGACGCGGACTGATAGGCTTGGCGCGCCGAATCCAATTCACGTTCGACCGTTGAGATTTGCGCGAGGTCGTTTCCAACGAGCGCTTTGGTCAAACGCTGCGCGGCGTCGTGAACGCGCACGAGCAAGGTCGATTCTTCTTGCAGCGCCGCTGCAAACGCGTCCCAGGAATCGGTCACGGTTCCGTCCTCCGATTGACATCCACATGGGCTTCTTGGTGTGCATCCGACAAGACTTGACCGCGCATCTGCTCTTCGAGCACGCGGCCAATGCCGAGTCCTCCGTTTTGCGCGATCGCCTGGGAGCGCTCGTCGTTGAGCATCGATTGCCACGTCTCTTCCGACGCCGACTCCTGACCGAAGACCGAATCCTTCGGAACGGTCTCTTGCATCGCGTCCATGACCATCTGCATGAACACGCCCTCGAACTGCGTCGCGGCTTCGTGCAGACGCTTGAGCGCCTCTTGCTGCTCCGGCGTCAACTGTTGCGACGATGCGTTCTTGCCGACGCCGGTGATATCTCCGGCCATTAGAGAATCTCCACGTCGGCTTGCAACGACCCGGCCGAGCGTAGCGCTTGAACGATCGAGATGAGATCGCGCGGCGAGACGCCGAGCGTATTGAGCGCGCGAACCACCGACGAGAGCGTCGCGGCTCCCGCGATGAACGTCAGCTGCTTGCCGTGCTGTGTGGCGGATACTTGAGAATTGGCTTGACGCGCCGTCGTGCCGTTGCTGAAGGGCTGCGGCTGCACGACTTGATTGTCGGTTGTGATCGTGATCGTCAGGTCACCGTGCGCAATCGCGCAAGGTGCGAGCTTGATGTCGCCGCCGAACACGACCGTTCCGGTTCTTTCGTTCATGACGACCTTTGCCGGCTCGTCTTGCGAGAACGAGAGGTCGGATGCGTCGGCGAGAAACTGCACGGGGTTTCCGATATATCCGGGCGGCAGCGTCACGTGAACCGTTTCCGCATCGAGCGCTTGCGAGAAGCGGCCGCCGAAGTGGCCGTTGAGTAGGGACGCAAGATTCGCGGCCGTCTTATAATCCGGCGTAGTCAGCACGTAATTGAAACCGGTCGGGTCGTTCTGCAAGGGCGTGACCATGTCACGCGCGATCACGGCGCCGTTCGGAATCCGTCCCGCACCCGTGAAGTTGGATGCTACACCCGAGGAATTTGCACCGGCTACGAAACCGCCGACCGATACCGGCCCCTGCGCGGTCGCGTAGACGAGATTGTTTGCGGCGCGCAACTCGGTGAGAACAAGGGTGCCTCCTTGCAAGCTGGTTGCGTCGCCCATTTCGGAGACGGTGACGTCAACGTTGTCACCGGAGTGCGCGAAGGGCGGGAGCGTCGCCGTAACGATGACGGCGGCAACGTCGCGGGTGCGAACGCCTTGCTGGCTCACCGACAGTCCGAAGCTCTGCAAAATGTTCTGAATCGTTTGACTCGTGAAGATCACCGACGTCGAGTCGCCCGTTCCCTGAAGACCGACGACGACGCCATACCCGACGAGTTGGTTCCCCGTGACGCCCTGCACTTTGGCAATGTCGCGGACGCGAACCGGACGGCTCACGTTTTGCGCAAATGCCGGAACGCCCGCCGCGGATGCGGCGAGCACGAAGGCAAAGAACGCACAGATTACTTTTCTCATTAGAACAACCAACTCAAGATCCGCGAGAGCAGACCTTTATCTTTAAGATCGTTACCTTTGAAGTCCGCGTGGACGTTCGCGACATGCGATGCGAGCACCGCATCGCTTTGCGTGATATCCTCGGGGCGAACCAGACCGGTGATATGAAGCGTCTGCTTGCGGCCGTTGATATTCACGTCCTGATCGCCCGCAATTTCCATCGCGCCGCTCGGCAGCACGTTGGTCACCGTGGTCATCATCGTCGAGACGAACGAGTCCGCGCCGCTCGCGCTCTGCGCGGTCGCCGTGTTCGACGCACCGGCGATCGACGAGACGTTTCTCAAGAGCGATACTGCGAAGTTTCCGGTGCCGCCCGCAAAGTTCGTATTGAAGTTTTTGTTGCTCGAATAGTTGTTCGTGTGCGAGTTCGCGTCGTTGAAATCGAACTGCACGTACACAAGATCGCCGACTTGCTGCGCGCGATGATCCGGTCCTAAGCGAAGCGGATGACCCGGTCCTGCCGGCGGCGGCGCGGCAACGTAAAGCGAGTCCGCCATTGCGGCAACCGGTGCGAGAGCCAGAATCGCAAGAAGTGCAAGTGCGCGCCGCATATTACAGTACTCCTCCGGATATATCCAATTCAACGCGATCCGGACCAACCACCGTTCCCGAGAGCGCCTTGCGTGTTTGGGGGTTCCACAATTGAATCTCATCGCCGAGTCCGCCGCCCGTTCGCGCGACAACGTCTGCGGCAATCGCGACGCCGCCGTCATGAACGATCAACACGACGGTGCTGCCCGGCTTGACGATTTGATTCGTCTGCGTGCTTTCGATCGCAATCGGTTGCCCCTGACGCATGGCGCCGGTGACTTTGCGTCCGACCAGCGCGTCGGCGCCGTTGATCCGCTGCCCTTGGAACGGCACGCGCGCGATCGTAACATCGTCCGGCGTAATGACCGTTCCCGGCACGAGATCGTGCGCAGCGACGGCCGTACGAACGTACTCCTGAATGCGATAGCCGACGAAGACTTGGCGCAAGAATTTGCCGTCGACGTCGATCGTCACCGGAACGTTGATGTACGAGGGGTTGTAAATGGCCGTACCCGCTGCGAGCGTAATGTTTCCGGCCGGAACGATTTGATCGGGCACCGGATACGCTTGCACCAGCTCCGCATCCCCCGTCAATTGAATCGACTGCGTCGCGGGCTTCGCGAGTTTCTCGAACCGCTTGCCGGAGATACGTACCCCAGGTTGCGCGCACGCCGGCGACGGCACGCATCCGAAGAATGCGAGCGCGGCGACGGCGGCGGCAACGATGGTGGTGCGCATGGTCATCTAGCTTATTGGAACGGCGACATCTGGACGGCGGTCTGCAGCATCTGATCCGATGCACCGATCGCCTTGGAGTTTGCTTCGTACGCGCGCTGCGCCACGATCATGTTGACGATTTCGTTGACGACTTGCACGTTCGATGATTCGAGATAGCCGCCTTGGAGTTGTCCCGCGCCGTTGAGTCCCGGCTGCGACACGACCGGCGGTCCGCTCGCGGCAGTTTCCGAGTAATAGTTTCCGCCGGTGATCGGCGAGAGACCAGCGGGATTCACGAACCGCGCAAGCTGTAGCTGTCCGAGCGTCTGCGGCTGCGCGCTACCCGGAACCTGGGCCGTTACCGTGCCGTCCGGACCAATGCTTACCGCCGTGGCATTTTGCGGAATCGTGATCTGCGGCTGCACGAAGTATCCTGAGGCCGTCACAATCGATCCATTCGCATCTTCTTTGAACGAACCGTCGCGCGTGTATCCCGTGGTGCCGTCAGGCAGCGTGATTTGGAAGAATCCGTCGCCTTCGACTGCAACGTCGAGCGGATTGCCCGTCTGCTGCAGCGAGCCTTGCGTAAAGATCTTCTCCGACGAACCGACCTTCACGCCCAAACCGACCTGCTGGCCGACCGGAACGATCGATGCGCCGACCGGTGAGCCGGGCGCTTGAATTTGCTGGTACACGAGGTCTTGAAAGCGCGCCATGTTGCCTTTAAAGCCCGTCGTGTTCACGTTCGCCAAATTGTTGGAGATCGTGTCCATGTTGTATTGCTGGGCGATCATGCCGCTTGCCGCGCTGTAGAGGGCTCGCATCATATCAGTATCGTGCTCCTACTTATGATTGTGGTTTAGCGACTTCGAGGATCGCCGATTGAGTAGCATCGTCTTGGGTCTTGATCGATTTTTCGTTCGCGCTGAACCAGCGTTCGGCGGTGATCAGATCGACCATCGAGCGAACGACATTGCCGTTGCTCTTCTCGAGAAAGCCTTGTTGAATGCTGAAGGTCCCCGCCGGTCCAGGCTGCGCGTTGCCGCTCGGCGCAAAAGTATTCGCACCTTCGGGACGCAGGTTCACGAGGCTGTTGAACTGCGAGATTTGCAGCTGCCCGACGTTGACATTCGCGTTATTGATGCGCTGCGTGATCGTGCCGTCGTTCGCGATAGCGATCTCGCCTTGCGTGCGCAATTGAATCGCCTGACCGTTGCTTCCGAGCACCGCGTTGCCGTCTTGCGTGCGAAGCGTACCGGCCGCATCGCGCACGAATTCGCCGTTGCGCGTGTACCGTACGCCGTTGGGCGTCTGCACGGTGAAGAACGCGCCGTTGTTGCCGCTGATCGCGAGGTCGAGCGCGTTGCCCGTTGATTGCAGCGCGCCTTCTTGGAAGTCGGCCGGCGTGTCGCGAACGAGGGCGCCCGTTCCGAGCGGGCCGACGAACTGCGCCGTCGAGATGCCGGGCAGCGGTGTCTTCGGCGATTGTCCGGGATCGGTTTGGATGCGGAAGATGTTGAACGAGGGGGCGGACTGCACCTGAAGCAGCGTCTGTTTGAAGCCGCTCGTATTCACGTTCGCCAGGTTGTTCGCGATATTGTCGACCTGCGCTTGTGCTACGAGCGCACCGCTGGCCGACGTGTAGAGCCCACGTACCAAAAGAAAAAACCTCCGCACGAAACGGTCTGTCCCTTTACGGGGGACAACGCGGAACCGTCAATCAGTCAGGTTCCGCCGCGGCCCCCACCCTTCGTGCGCAGGTAGTCCAGCCGCGTATTTCTTCGCGCAGCATCCTGCTGCGTGTTCCTCTTCTTCTTCGGCAAGAGGAGCCGTGGAGTTTAACGAGCCTAGAACTGCATCCGGGAGACTTCGGTGTAGGCGTCCATCAGTTTATTGCGGACGGCCATCGTGAACTGCATCGCGAGGGCGGCCTCTTCGACCGATTTCACGGTGCCGACTTCGTCGTTGCTCTTGCCGAGAGCAAGATCCATCGACTTCTGCTGCGCCGTTACCATCTGGTCGTTCACGTTGCCCAGCACTTGGTTCAGCGTGTCTTTGAACGACGACGATGCCGTCTGGTCGGTGTCGTCGGGCAGGAGTTCCGCCTTCGGCGCGCCGGGCGCGATGTCGGGGGCGAAGGTTCCCGGCGAGACGGAATTGATCGCGTTGCCGTAGCTATTGATGTCCATCTTCCTCTGTATATCCGCGGTACTAGCTCTTGAGGAGTTGAATGTTGGCCGTGCTCATCGAGCGCGTTTCTTGGATCGCGGCGACGTTGGCCTGATACGCGCGCGAAGCGGCCATGAGGTCGACCATCTCTTTGACGACCTGCACGTTCGGATAGTGTACGTAGCCGCGCGGATCCGCCTCCGGGTTCCCTGGATCGAAGACCAGGCGATCGGGGCTGTTGTCGTTGGTGATGCCCAATGCTTGGACACCCTCGACGTTCGGCTTTTCCGGCTGCGACGGATTGAACGGATCGGCGGTGGGATCGTCGGCGCCCGGCTTTTGCGCGAAGACCACGAGCTGGCGTTTGAAGGCGCCACCTTGCGGCGTCCGCGTCGTGTTGGCGTTGGCAATGTTATTCGCGATGACGTCCATTGCAAGACGCTCGGCGGAGAGACCCGATGCGCTGATCTCGACGGAATCGTAGTAGCCCATTAGTTCGTCTGCTCCGTAATCGCTTGGCGCAAGAATTTATACTGCTCTTGCAAGAGCTGCGACATCGTCTGCGAGTACCCGGCGTTCTCGGAAAGCTGGGCCATCTCTTGATCCACGTCCACGTTGCTTTTATCGACGCGCATCTGGATCGTGTTATCGACCGTCGCCTGCGGGTTGAACGGTTCCGGTGCCTCGGCGCCGTCGATCACGAACTGGCGGTCGTCGTTGGTTTCGAGTGTCAGCGCATCGGACGGCGCGGGAGTCCCGAGCGTCGCCTGCAGCGCTTCCTTGAAATTGGTCGTCGAACGCCGGTAGTCCGGCGTGTTGACGTTGGCCAGATTGTTCGAGATCTGATCGTTCTCGAGACTCGCGCCTTTGACCGCGTTGCCGAGCAAATCGGTGGCTTGGCCAAAGGAAATAGGATTGATGCTATCCATCCTCTCTTCGTATCGGCTTGCTGGGCGCTGCTCTTGAGTTGGCTTTGGTTTCGACGGCTGGGTTGTGCCGCGGGGACGCACCGATTTTCACCTCGTGTGAAAATCGGAGCTCGCCTCAGCCGCGCTCCTGCGCATCCTGCGCCCGCGCGGCTTTCACACGCCCCGCGGCACAACCCATCCATCAAAACCAAAGCCAACTCAAGACCTGCGAATCCGCAAGTCCATACTTCGTTCTGCAAACCTTCAGGGTGAATGCTGGCGTTTATTGTGATGCGCTATACGGCGAATTGTGCGGCGTGGAGCTTCGCGTAGTGGCCCTTGCGTAGCATGAGTTCCTCGTGCGTGCCGAATTCGAGGACGCGGCCGCTTTCGATATAGAGAATCTTGTGCGCGCGGCGGATGGTCGAGAGGCGATGAGCGATGATAAACGTCGTGCGGCCTGGCAAGAGGCGGTCCAGCGCCTGTTCGATGAGTGCTTCGGAATGGGAATCGAGCGCGCTCGTCGCTTCATCGAGAATCAAGATGCGTGGATCGCGTACAATCGCGCGCGCGATCGCGATGCGTTGGCGTTGGCCGCCGGATAGACGGACGCCGCGTTCGCCGACTTCCGTCCCGTAGCCCTCCGGGAGTTGACTGACGAACTCGTCGGCATTGGCTTCAAGTGCAGCGTTGCGCACTTCTTCTTCCGTTGCATCGAGGCGGCCGTAGCGGATGTTCTCGGCAATGGAGGCGCGGAAGAGTTGCGGATCTTGCGGGACGATCGCGACTTGCGAACGCAGATCTGCAAGACGCACCGTCGTGACGTCGATGCCGTCGATGCAAACGCGGCCTTCTTGTGCGATGTAGAAGCGAGGAATCATGTTTACGAACGTTGTCTTGCCGGCGCCCGAAGGGCCGACGAGCGCCACGATTTCGCCGGCGTCGATCGTCGCATCGACGCGCGAAAGCGCCGGCGCCTCTTCGCGGCTGTACCAGAACGTTACGTCTTCGAACGTGACACGGCCACGAACGGCCGGTAGTGGTCGCGGCGATGCGGTGCGCTCCTCTTCCATCGGAAGATCGAGGAGTTCATAGGCGCGGTTCGTTGCGACCATCGCTTTGCTGATGTCGCCGACAAACGCCGCCATGCGATTCATCGGGTTGATCAAATTCACGACGAGCAGCCAGTAGTTGAACAAAGAACCGCTGGTCAAGCGTCCGGCGAGAACTTCGCGAGCGGAGAACCAGATGATCGCGATGACGGCGAGCGAGATGATTGCCGAGATCACCGCCGGCTGCATGTACACAAATTGGTTCAGCTTCATGAACGCGCCGAAGTAATCTTCATTGCGATTCTGAAAGCGCTTGCCTTCAAACTGCTCGCGCCCGAAGGCTTTAACGATACGCTGCGCTTGGAGCACTTCCGTTAGCGCAGAATAGAGATCCGCGATGCGCGCTTGCGAGCGCGACATGCTCGTAGAAATGAGCTTCTGGAAGAATGACACTGCGATGGAAATCAGCGGCGCGAGCACGAGTAAGACCAGCGTCAGGAGCCAGTCGAGGTAGATCATCACGGCAAAGGACGAAACGAATGTCGCGATTGCGGTGATCAATTGCGGCAGCGACACACTTACTGCGTCGCTCATCACTTGCAGATCGCTCGAAAAGCGTGAGATCAATTCGCCGGGACGCCAACGGTCGAACACTTGAATCGGCGCGCGCAAGAGACGATCGTAGAGCTGCTGGCGCAGGTTTGCGAGGAACCGTTGACCGCACCACGTCGTGATGTAATTCGTCCCGTAGGTTGCGAAATTCGCGGCTACGAGTGCGACGTACGTGGCACCGAGGGCCATGTACAGCACGCCGAGTTGCGGCTCACCGGTATGCTTGCTTGCCGGCTCAATGACGGCACTAATGATCCGATTGAGCGCCCATGGCGGCACGACCATGAGCAACCCGGTCACCACACCGAGCACGATCGCGATGAACAGATACGGGTAATAAGGCCGGGCTTGCGCCGCCAACCGGCGCAGCGTTTCTCCGCGGGTCATTCGTGCCCGGACTCCTCGGCGCGATGGGGTGAAACCTCCCCGCCCGTTTCCGGTACGTGAATATGGATCACAGGAGAGGCAACATGCAGGACTGCTATTTTCATTCAAACGTTCCCGCGCTCGCGCCGTGCGCCGATTGCGGAAAGGCGATTTGCGCGACGTGTCGCGACGAGCGAGGAACTTGCCCGAGCTGCCGGCTCGCGCAAAAGATCGACGCAACGGTCGGATCGCGCCAGCCGCTCGGCGGACAAGTTCCCCCGCGCCCGAGCGCGCCGCCTCCGCCTCCTCCACCGCAACCCGCGCCGCGCGCAACCGTCACGGTCGCCGAGCCGTCGGATCCGATCGAATCGCGCGCGCTCGTTGCGCTCGGTTATCCGCTGTGGCCTCTCGCGTTACTTGGACTCTTCGATCGCAAACAATCGCGCTATTTGAAAAAGCAAGCGCTTCAGGCGCTCGGGTTCAACGTCGGGTTCGCAGCGTTTTGGGGATTGCTCCAACTTGCGGGAGACGTTCCCTTCCTCGGATGGGCCGCCGCATTTATCCAACCGTTCTTGATTCCGGTCTTTCTCGTCGCAAGCGTCTTCTTCGGCATCAAAGTGTGGCACGGCGATGAAGTCCGCGTTCCGGTCATCAGCGACTGGATCGACGAGCGCCTTCCCGCAGCTTAGGTCGCGCGCGCTTCCACGTACGCGCGGTATCTCGCCAGGAAGTCGCGCGCCGCGCGTTCGTGATCGACCGCCGGACGCGGGTAAGCATCGCTTGCAAAAAGCGGCAGCGTCATTTGCTCGTCCGCCGAATCGCTCGACGCGCGCAACGCACCCGACGGAACGTGCGCGAGCTCTTTGATCCAATGTTTGACGTAGGCGCCGGTCGGATCGTACCGGCGCCGTTGTTTTTCCGGATTGTAAATACGCGGAAACTGCGCCATATCGGCGCCGACACCGGCGATCCACTGCCAATTTCCTGAAGCAATCGCGAGGTCGTCTTCGACGAGCCAGCGGTCCCACTCGTCGCGGCCGGTGCGCCAATCGACGCCGAGATCGAAACAAAGAAACGACGCGACGACGGGACGCACGTGCGGATGCATCCATCCCGTTTCATGCAGTTGACGGATGCCGGCATCCACAAGCGGATACCCGGTATTGCCGGCGCGCCACGCGTCGAGCGCCGCGTGCGAACGCGCAAACGCGAAACTCGCCATTCGCTCTTGCAACGGTTTCTCGTCGACTTCCGGATGGAAGTAGCCGAGTTGCAGGAAGAAGTCACGCATCGCGATCGAGCGCAAAAACAGACGTAGCGAAGCGCGCTCTTCCGCCAAAAGGAAGGGATCTTCCATCCGCGCCTTCGTGGCTCTGACAATCGTTCGTGCAGAGATGGTGCCGAACGAGAGATGCGCTGAAAGATGCGACGTTCGATCGTCGCTCGGCACGTTCGCGGCGACGGCATATTGCACGGCCGATTCGGCAAGAAACCGCTCCAGCGTTGCGCGCGCGAGCGCGCTTCCACTTTTAATTGCGCGATCGGTTGCGCCGAAGTCGTGCGGTTGCGGAAGCGCTTCGCTCTGGAGGTCCGTCGAGGCGAAGTGCAGCAGCAGAGGCGCTTCGTACGACGCGAGTTCGCACGAGCGCCACACATCGAAATACGGAGCGAACGCGCGATACCCGCTTCCGCCGCTCGCGCGCACTGCAGCCGTTTCTTCCGGTGGAACCGCGGGCGCATCGTGCACGATCATTGCGCGCAATCCGGCTTCTTCGAGATGCGACTGCACGCGTTCGTTGCTGCGCGCCGTGTCGCCGTCGTAGGCAGCAGACCACGCGACGCCGCTTGCGCCGCATGCGCGAGCGATATTCTTCAACACGCTCGAGGGCGTGCCGCGCCGCACGAGCAAACGCGAACCGCGTTCGCGCAGCGCTTCGTCGAGCGATGCGACCGCTGAACAAAAGAACGCGGCGCGTCGAGGCGAGCGGCCTAGCCGCGATTCCAGTAGCCGGTCGATCACCAACACGGGAACGATCTCCCCCATCGCAGCGGCCTGCGCGAGTCCCGCGTGATCTTCCAAACGGAGGTCGCGCGTAAACCGGTAGAGGACGCGCTCGCTCATAGCGTCTCCACATAGGCCGTAAGATCGTCGACGTCTTGCGACGTCAACTGTCCCGGGTAAAGTTTTGGCATCGGCGGATCGGGATCGGTGATAATCGCGCGGATCGCTTCCGCCGACTTTCTCTTGCGTTCATCGCGCAATTGCGGGCCAATCCGCCCGGCACGGCCACGGTTTCCATGACAGGCCGCGCAGTTTGCGGCGAAGAGCAAGGCGCCGCGTGCGGTGCTCGGCGTGGTCGGCGTCGCATTTGCGGCACTATGATTCGCGTTTGCCCCGCGTCCGCACGCCGACGCGAGTACCAAAATGCTCAGTGCAGCGGTCAACCGGAGGCGCGAAATCGGCATGAAAAGCGCGGTTTCTTGAAAGGTCTCCTTCTCCCTAGTTGGGGAATTGACGGCATCGTGGCCCGAAAAATCTACCTGCGCTTTGCTCAGGCTGGCGATATCGAACGCCTTCAACGCGATGGCGTCCTCACCGGTATGCCGTCGGCTCGCGAAACGTGGACGCAACGTATGGCGATGTGTCTGAACGAGCAGAAATCCGGACGTCGCGCGATTCTCATCGCAGAAGACCAAAGCGGTTTGCTCGGTATGGTGCAGCTCGTCTTTAAATTGCCCACCGGGTACGAAGATCCGGAAGCGGCAAACGGCATGGACGTCGCAATGATGGAAAGCTTGCGGGTGCGTCCGAATGTGCCGGCTGAAGTCGGCGCCGAACTGGTCGGCGAAGTTCAGCGGTTGGCGATGAAGAAAAACGTCAAAACGTTGACGTTCCTCATTTCAATGGACAATACGCGCGGCATCAATCAAGCGAAGAGCTGGGGCTTCGAAGAATTTCGCATCATGCCCGAAGCCGACAAGATGCTCGCATTCTTCCGCAAATCCGTAGACTAACCCCATCTGTCATCCTGAGCCTGTCGAAGGATCGTGACGAACCAAGAGCCCGACGAAATACCGCCGGGCCCTTTCATTGATGCGATCCTTCGACAAGCTCAGGATGACACTGCCGCGCTTATTGCGGTTGTTGGAATGGTTGTTGGTCGTTTTGCGGTTGTAGTGCGCGGAATGTGAACGCATCGCGATAAATGCCGATCGTCGTACGGCCGTTCACCAAACGCGGTGAATAGCGCGCTTTCATTGCGGCCTTACAGACCGCATCATCGAGCGAAAGATATCCCGACGATTTCGTGATCGTGCATTTTACAGGATTGCCCCGCTCATCAACCGTCACTTCGAACGCCGTTGTCCCTTCGGCAGCTTGTGCATAGGCGATCGGGGCGGGACGCGGATTGATCGCCGTGTCACCGCCGATCGGGGTGACTTCACGTACGGTGTAACTCGGGGCGACGGCAATCGATTCAGCGTGACCGTTGAGCACCGGAGGCGTGTCGGCGCGCGCGACGTTGACCGAATTATTCCGCGCGCGCGGCATCGCTTCGTCGCGGCGCCACACCGGAACGTTCGAACCCGGCGTCTTGGGCTGCGTCGCGGGAGCGGCAACCGGCATATCAGCGGCAACCGTGGTTTCCGTCGTATGCACCGCGGTCTTTGCTTCCGGACGATCCGTTTGTTTGAGGGTAATGACGTTGTGAACGACGACGATCTTGGGCTGCTGCGGCGCTACGGGCGCGAGCTTCGGCTTCGCGACGGTCGCACTTTGCGCGCGATGTTCCAGCGTCACGTGGAACGGCTGCGCAGGCGCAGCTTGCACTTGATTCGCTGCGACGGTTACGGGAGTGGCGACGTTCGCGACAAGGAGAGCGTGAATGCCGAGTGACGCGACGATCGCAAATGCGGCCGTCGAGACGCCGAACGTCCACGCGCGGCGAACCGTGCGCATACGACGCTCGCCTGCGCGCAACGGCACCGGTTCCCATACTTCGCTCTCCGCGGCACTGCGAACCGTTTGCATCACGCGTTCGATTTCGCGCTCGCCGCCGAGCGCGCGCAAACACGACGGACACGCCGCAATGTGGCGCCGGTAGTCGTCGCGTTCGGTTTCGCTCGCTTCGCCGAGTGCAATTGCACCGGCCAGAATCTCTGCGCGAGCGCAGTCGTGTTTCATTCCTTCTCCGTCATCACCGCTCGCAGCGTCTTCATCGCGCGACATACGCGTTGACGAACTGCGTCGGACGAGGTCCCTAACATGGTGGCTGCTTCTTGCGACGAGTATCCCGCGTAACTCGTGAGGAGCACGGCCGAGGCCTGATCTGCGGGCAGGCGCGCGAGCGCCGCTTGAAGATCGACCGACGCTGCACTTTGCTCGTCGATACGCCAGGAGCGTACGTCGTGATCTCGATCGAGCGGCAGCATTCGAATGATCTTCTTACGCCTCAGGAACGAGATCGCGCTGTTCGTCGCGGTTTTGTACAACCAGCCGGCGGTGAGCGGTCGATCCGGGTCGGCTTGAAGCGTGCGATACGCCGCGAAAAAGACGTCTTGCGTCAGATCGAGCGCAACTTCACTATCGCCGACCATGCGCCGGAGATAACGGGCGAGCTTCGTTTGGTACTCCAAAACGAGCGATTCGACCCGCGTCTGGGCGCCCGTCGCGGAGCTGGTTGCGAGGTAGACCTCCTCCATTGATTCGTCCCCCCTTTCCGAGCCCAACGCCGTAGAAATGGAATTCGTGACAGGCAGGCCGGCCACCCCGGCGTCCCTAGGCGGCGAGCGCCTGAGGGGATACCGATGCCGGTACCGCTTCCGTCCGCGGCAGAACGCCGGCGAGGCGGCCGTAGAGCGAGATCGTCTCCCGCCGATGCCCGGTGATCCGCTCGACTTCGCGCAGGGTCTTGCCCTCCTCCAAGAGGTGGACGATGCGTTCTTGCTGCTGCGGCGTCAACGTATTCATGCTGGATACTCCTGCGCGCCGCGGAACAACCCTGCGCTGCGGTGGCCGCTTTTGAGGCTCAAAAGCTTACGTAACGATGCGGCGCGATGTTATAAGCGAATTATGGGACATCTCGTACCGACCGTTCTGGAAAACACCGGCAACTACGAACGCGCGTTTGATATCTACTCGCGCTTGCTGAAAGACCGCATCGTCTTCGTCGGCGGACAAATCGACGATGGGCTCGCGAATCTTGTCATGGCGCAATTGTTGTTTCTCGAAAAAGAAGACCCGGAGCGCGACATCGACATTTACATCAACAGTCCGGGCGGCAGCGTGACGGCTGCACTCGCAATGTACGACACGATGCAGTGTGTGAAACCCAACGTGGCGACGATTTGCGCCGGTTTCGCCGCATCGGCCGCGACGATCGTTCTCGTCGGCGGCGCCAAGGGAAAACGCATGGCGCTCCCACGCAGCAAAGTGCTGATCCACCAACCCTGGATCGGACAAATCAGCGGTCAGGCAACGGATATCGAGATTCATGCGCGCGATTTAATCGCGACGCGGGAACTCCTCGCCGGCATTTATGCCGAACGCACGGGGCAGCCGCGTGAAAAGATCCTCGCGGACTTAGAACGCGACTTTCACATGTCGGCTGAAGAGGCGCGCGACTACGGGTTGATTGATGAGATTCTTACGCGGTGACCGGTAGGATCACCAACATGGCTTAGGACGCTCTTCGCTGAAGTCCGAAATTCCGGCATGTGGCAAGATGACGTATGGCTCGTCCTCGGAGTTTTCGGCGCGTCGGTACCGCTGGTGGCATTTGCGCGCCGCAGCAATATTCCGTATCCGATCGTGCTCGTGCTGGGAGGACTGATCCTCGGGTTCATCCCCGGCTTGCCGCGCGTATCGTTCGATCCGACCGTCGTGCTCGTGGTTTTTCTGCCGGCGCTGCTGTACTGGGAATCGATCACCGCACCGACCGGCGCAATCCGTGAGAACGCGTCGCAAATTTGGCTGTTAGCGATCGGATTGGTGATAGCAACCACGATTGCGGTAGCCGTCGTCGTGCACAGCTTGATTCCGAATAGTCCGTGGGCGATCGCCTTTGTCCTCGGTGCTATCGTGGCGCCGACCGACGAACTCGCATCGGAGCCGGTGCTCGCTCGCATGCGAATGCCGCGACATCTCATCGCGCTCGTCGAAGGCGAAAGTTTGCTGAACGACGCCGCATCGCTCATTCTCTACGCTGTCGCCGTTGCTGCAGCCGTGAGTGGAACGTTCAGCTTTGGACGCGCGGCGATCGGGTTCATCGTATCTGCCGTCGGCGGCGTTCTGCTCGGATTATTGGTCGCGCGACTCGCAACCGAGGCATGGCGCCGGATTAAGGATACGCCGCTGCAATCGGTTATCTCGATCACGTTGCCGTACCTCACGTATTCGATCGCCACGCGGACCGGACTCTCCGGCGTATTGGGCGTCGTGTACGCCGGCTTTCTCGCTAACCGGAATACGCCGACCGTTTTGACACCGCTCTCGCGCCTGCGCTTGACCGGCTTTTGGGAAACGCTCGTCTTCCTCCTCAACGTCGTGCTCTTCGTGACGCTCGGCCTCCAACTGCATTCCGTTGCGCAGGCAGTCTTTGCGGAATACTCCGTCACCACCGTACTTTGGTACGCGTTTGCACTCAACGCGACGATCATCTTCGTGCGCTTCGCATGGATTCTGGTACAAGAGTATCTTCCCGTCATCGGCACGTCTTCGGACGATCCGTCGCCGAATTGGAAGCACGCGGTGATTGCAGCATGGTCAGGATTGCGCGGCGCCGTGTCCCTCGCAACGGCGCTGGCGCTGCCGCTCACCGTAGCCGGCGGTGCGCACTTTCCGCACCGAAGCCTCATCGTGTTCCTCACGTTCACGGTTATTCTCGTGACGCTCGTATGCGGTGGGTTAACCCTTCCACTCGCGATCCGCTTGCTAAAGGCAGACGTTTCCGACGACGCCGAGGATGAGGAAATTCAGCGGGGCTTGGAAGGGATGTCCGAAGCCGCGCTCGCTGAGCTGGAGACGATCGAGCGCGAAGGACAATTGCCGCCGGAACATGTCGCGAGCTTGCGGAGGCGGTACGATCACCAGCGCAAACACGCGGGCGGCCACCCGCGCAAAGAAGATGCGTTGTTCGCTGCGGAACGGCGATTGATCGAGGCCGAGCGCGCCGCGCTCGTTGCAATGCGCGAGCGCGGCGAGATCGACAACACGACGCTGCGGCGTTTGCAGCGCACACTCGACTTTTCGGAAGAACGCTTGCGCTAGCCATCGGCTCGCGCAGCGCCGTTATTGGCTCGTCTGCGCGAAGACCGAGTCCGGAATGTCGGGATTGATTTTATAGTCCGAGAGCGTTGAGGCGATCGTGCCTTTATATTGCGGCTCGTCCACGCGACCGGACTGTGACGTGATGACCGTGTACCCTTTGACGCTGCCGTAGCTATTCGTCATCTCGGCCGTTCCGCCGTTGGCGTATGTCCATGTCATTGATGTCACGACGGCACGTTTATCGTCGACCGTTGCATCCACATGATCGACGTTACCCTGCGCGCGCGGGACGAGTTTGAAACGCGTGGCCGTGCCGTCGTCGGAAACTTTCGTGACCGTATACACATCATTCCAATGTGCAGGCGGCACAAGCTTTGGGTAGAGCTGGTTAAACTGTTGCGCGATGCCCGGCAGGCCGCTTGTGATCTCGAGCTTATCGCGATCCGGATCTTTATGGTAGTACGTCGCGTTCAAGTCAGTCGAAATGTACGGAAACGTCGTCATTGCAACATGCGCTTTCATCGTTGCGGTGAAGGAATGGAGGTTTGCATTTACCGCGCTCATGCGGCTGAGCAGATCATCTTGGGCGTTCGTTGCCGACGGCAGCAGCGCGGCGAGAAACGCGAGAGCGCAAAGTGCGGACTTCATGTATTGCCTAACGGTCGGCGAACGCTGAACGGTTCCATTGCGGCGCCAATTTCCGAGCGAACGCTCGGATCTTCTTCAGTTTCCAAGCGCGTTCGCAGCCGGTCGACGGCGTCCGGAGAGCCGATACGCCCGAGCGCCCACGCTGCCGCCGCACGGACCATGACGTGCGGGTCACCGGTGAGCGCGTCTCCCAATGCAGCGACAGAACTGCGATCGAGTGCGTTTCCAAGTGCGATTGCCGCGTTGCGGCGCAGCACCGCTGCGCCACGCCAACCCATCGCCGTTCGGGCGTACCGGCGCTTGAATTCGCCGCTACGCAAGCGTAGAAGGTGATCGAGCGGCGGCGCCGCGGTCGTTGCATCGTACGGTTCGAAGCGTTCGTCCCCGCGCTGCTGCGCGCGCATCGTCGGTGGACAGACGTCCTGGCAGATATCGCACCCCCACACCCAATCGCCGATCAGCGGGCGCATCTCCCGCGGAATCATGTCGGTGCGCTGCGTGAGATCCGCGATGCAGCGATTCGCATCGATCGTGTAATCGCCGCGCAGCGCGCCGGTCGGACACGCGTCGATGCATCGGGTGCATGCGCCGCAGGTCTTCCGCAGCATTGCATCGGGCGGCAATTCGAGCGACGTAATCAACTCTCCGAGAAACACGAATGAACCGGCACGCGGCGAGATGAGATTCGTGTGCTTGCCGACCCAGCCAAGTCCCGCGCGCGCGGCAAATGCGCGTTCTGCGATCGGCTTTGTGTCACATGCAATGGCCGTAACGGGCGCACCTGCGAGCTCGTCAACGATGCCGGCAAGTTCGCGAAGCATCGCGCGCATGCGGTGATGATAATCTTCGGACCACGCGTAATTCGATACGCGTCCTTGCAGCGGCGCACGACGCGCCGGCGCGGTCGCGTACGGGACGGCGATACAGACGATGCTGCGCGCGCCCGCGAGCACCGTCTCGGGATCGCTCGCCGCACTTGCATACCGTTCGTCGTACGGCCACGTGCTAAGGTCCCCGCGCTCGAACGACGCGCGCAGACGCGCGCGCAGTTCGTCGTCGCTTACCGCTTCGGTAACGCGAACGTCGACCGCCCCACGGGCGCGTGCTTCACGCACGATGCGCTGCTTGAGCGCTTCGCCGTCAGAGCGTTGCGATGGGACGCTCGCGTCCGAGTGGGAACGCTGCATCGATCTCCTCGACGTCACGCGCGTCGAGCTCCAAGTCGCCGGCGCGCGCGTTTTCCTCAACATGAGCGACGCTCGAAGCTTTCGGAATCGTAAATACGTTGCGATAGCGAGTAAGAAAGGCGAGAATCACCTGGCGCGGCGTCGCGCCGTATTTCGCGGCGACGCGTCCGAGGACGCCGTCGGGCGACGCCGCTTCGCGCGGAAATCGTCCCCGGCCGAACGGCGTGTACGCGACGATCGCGACGTTGTGTTGCTCGGCAGCGGAAATCAAGCGGTGTTCCGGACCGCGTTCCTTCAGATGGTACAGTACCTGATTGCACGCAAGCGGAACGTTCGCGAGATACTGCTCGGCATCAAGCATGTCGTCGACATCGAAATTACTGATCCCGGCAAAGCGGGTCTTTCCCTCGCGCACGAGCTCCGCGAGCGCGCGCATCGTCTCTTCCAGCGGCACATCGCTCGGCCAATGCAACAGATACAGATCGAGATAGTCGAGTTTCAATCGACGCAAGCTGCGGTCACATGCGGCAATAACCTTGCTGTAACTCGCGTTTCCCGGTAACACTTTGCTGGTGATAAAGAGAGTATCCCGCGGAATGTCGCGGATCGCTTCGCCGAGGATCCGTTCCACCGCACCGCTGCCGTACATTTCCGCTGTATCGAGATGCGTCATCCCGAGCTCGATGCCGCGCCGGATCGCGCGCTTTGCCTCATCGGCCGCAGCGCCGCTCTCCGGAATATCCCACGTCCCTTGACCGATGACGGGCAGTTCAACGCCCGTTGGGCCAAATGGTTTTGTACGCATCGTTTCGCTCGCTAGTAGAACGAGAAATCGTCGCGAGCCGCCGCATACGCGAGCAGACCACCGCGTAAGTGTCGTACCCGCGTAAACCCGGCATCACGCAAGCGGCGCGCAGCCCACAGGGATTTCGCACCGACGCGGCACGCGACGACGTAACGGCGTGCGCTATCGAGTTCGTGCAGGCGCGACTCTAGTTCCGACGCCGGAACGTGCAGGGCGCCTTCAACGGCAGCAACGATTACTTCATGCGGTTCCCGAACATCAAGCAGCACAGCATCGCCGAGCGCATCATCGAGCCCATGCGGCTCGACGTCGTCTTCGTCACGTTCCTCTTCTTCTTCGTTGAGCAGCGCTTCGGTAATCAGCGGCCGATCGCCGCAAACCGCGCAATGATGGTCGCGCTCGAATCGAACGTCGCGCGTTCGCGCACCAAGGCTCTCGACGAGCAGCAACCTTCCCACGAGCGGTTCGCCGATACCGAGGATCATTTTTATCGCTTCGTTCGCTTGCCATGCACCGACGAGTCCGGCGAGAACGCCGAGCACGCCGCCTTCCGCGCATGTCGGAACGGTCCCGGCGGGCGGTGCATCGGGATACAGACAACGATAACAGGGACCACCCGGCGCACCGAACACGCTCACTTGTCCGTCGAAGCGAAAGATCGATGCGTACACGTCCGGCTTCCGCTCCAGCACGCACGCGTCGTTGATCAAGTAGCGCGTAGAAAAGCGATCGGTGCAATCGACCACGACATCATAGAGGCGCACGAGTTCGCGGGCGTTTTCCGGCGCGAATCGCGTTGCAATTGTATCGACCGCAACAAGCGGATTGAGCGCGCGAACGTAGTCCGAAGCCGCTTCTGCTTTCTTTCGTCCGATATCGCCCGTCGCAAAAATCGTTTGACGCTGCAAGTTCGTTTCGTCGACGACGTCGTCGTCCATCACGCCAATTCGTCCGACACCCGCTGCGGCAAGATATTGTAGCACCGGCGAACCGAGGCCACCCGCGCCGATAACGAGCACGCGCGACGCCGCAAGCCGCTCTTGTCCGGCGAGGCCCACTTCGGGAATCAACAAATGACGGCTGTACCGGCGCAGTTCCGGGCGGCCGGCGAGCTTTATCCGCGCGGGTGCAGTTTGTTCAGCCATTGCAACACTTCACTGCGAGCATGTTCTGCGGCGTAGGTATGATCGCTTTCGACGCTTGCAAGCGTCTTGGGCTCGGGGGCCTGGTCGTACAGCTCGCGAACGCTTGCCGGACTCACCATCGCATCACGCGTAGCAGCGACGTAGAGGCACGGGCGCCCCGCAAGCTTGGGAAGTTCGCGCGCGTACCATCCGTCGATGTCGGCAACGAGCGCGGAGAGATCCACGCCGTCGACATAGGACGAGCGAAAGTCCGTGGCACCGGCAGCTTTGAGCGCGGCGAGCGCGCTCGGGCGCCCGTATCCGGTCGCAATCGCAATGACGCCGTCGATATCGGGATTTCGCGCAGCAGTAAAGAGCGCGGTCATGCCGCCCATGCTATGACCCATTAGATAGATCGGCTGGTCGTCAATCGTACGCGCCATCTCGGTCACCGCCGACATTGCATCCAACAGATCTTCGACTCCGCGCAACTTTCCGCCGCTCGCGCCGAGCTTGTGCCCGGGAAAGTCGAGGCTAAAAATACTGAAACCTTGCGCGGAGAGAAACGAACAGAGCGGATCGAGATTGTGTTTGCTCGACGAATAACCGTGGCCGGCGACGATCGTTACACCGCGCGGACGTCGAGGGCCGTAGCGAAGCACGGCAACGTCGTTGTTGCGTGCGCGGGCAACGAGCAGATCAACAGGCATTTGCGATCCATTCGCCCGTACCGTCCGCATAACGTTCCTTCTTCCAAATCGGTGCGCGCGCTTTTACTTGGTCGATCGCGTATTCGCACGCGTCGAACGCTTCTCCACGATGCGGCGCTGCCGCGGAAACCGCGACCGCAACCTCACCCACGTTCAGCCGTCCGGTCCGATGAACGATCGCCAGTCGCGCGCCCGGAAAACGCTCGCGCACTTCGTTCCCGACCGTTTGGAATTCGGCGAGTGCCATTTGCTCGTGCGCTTCGTACTCCAGACCATGGACGTCACGGCCGTCGTTTGCAC
This sequence comes from Vulcanimicrobiia bacterium, assembly GCA_963765935.1. Taxonomy (GTDB): domain Bacteria; phylum Vulcanimicrobiota; class Vulcanimicrobiia; order Vulcanimicrobiales; family Vulcanimicrobiaceae; genus JAMXLG01. The sequence goes on from CAVXXX010000001.1 coordinate 222,603, forward strand.
GTTCACGCACGACCCCTACGAAGGTAACAACGCCCCCGCAGGCGTCCGTTCGCACATCCGCTTCGAGGTCGCGCGCGTCGATCGGCTCGCGCTGGATTCGAAACACGTTAAGGACTAACCGCCGCCGACCGGCGGCAAGAGGGCAATTTCGTCGCCATTCGCGACCCGTTCGTGCAGCAGTGCGACGACGTGGCCGTTGCGCGCGATGCGGGTGCTCGAAGCAAGAGCGTCGATTTTCCGATTACGCGCGCGCAACGCTTCCCAAACGTCGACGAGCGTCGCACCTTCGGGCAGCTGCAATTCGAACTCGGCAGCGTCCAGCAATTCACGCAGCCGTGCAAATGCGCGAACGCGTACGGTAACGGTCAGCTCAGTAGCCGCCGATGTCGGCCGAGTATCCATGCGCCGCGAGCCACATACGCGATGATTCATGCTTGGACAGCATATCCAAGCGATTGCAGATCAGCTTGTGCATCATCACTTCCCAGAAGTGCTGATCCTTTTCGTAGACTTCATCAGGAACCTGATTCTCGCTGCGCGAAAACTCGCGCAGAGCCGCCCAGTCGTTCGCCTCGAGAATCGCGCGTAAACGCGACTCGTACTCCGGCGAGGGGACGTTTTCCATCACGCGCTCTTCTTTTCGTCCGCCTGCGGTCCCAGCACCCACTGTTCGATTGCAAGCGCCACGCCGTCGTCATCATTGCTCGCGGTACTATGCTTGACTGCGGAGCGTACTTCGGGAAGTGCGTTTGCCATCGCTACGCCGACGCCGGCCCAACGAAGCATCGGAACATCGTTGCGTGAATCGCCGACCGCAAGTACACGGCTCGCCGGAACGTTGAGATCGTTGCACAAGCGCACGAGCGCGTTCTTCTTCGTCGCATCGATGCTGGTGACGGCAAGTTCTTCGAAATCGCCCCACGTTTCGTATTTAAAGTGGACCGGAAGATCGGCAAACGTTTCCCGAATCGCCTTGACGGCGTCGCGGCCGAAGAAGCGCAAGAACGTCGGGGCAGAGCTCAGGACGCGGGAGAGCGACTCAACTTCCACCCAGTGCGGTCCGCTCATGTCGGCCATATACGGTGGAAGGCCCGAGAGCCGATGGAAGCGCTCCTCGACGTACACCGCGGCGTCGAGGCCGTTTGCTTCGGCAAATTGGACCATCGGTTTGGCGTACTGGAGCGGCACCGGGATGTGGCCGAGGATCTTCCCGGTCATGACATCCTTCGTGAGCGCTCCGTGGGCGCAAATAATAGGAAGGTTGATGCGCAGTTCTCGCGCTACGTCGCCGGCAGCGTCGGCGCCGCGTCCGGTTACGATGACTACCCGGACGCCGGCTTCGAGCGCGCCTGCGATGGCAACGCGGTTGGCGGCAGAGATATGATCGCTCGAGTTCAAAACCGTTCCGTCGAGATCGAGCGCTATGAGATCGATGCGGGGCACCATCTACAGCATACCTCGGTGCGTCAAACGTACGGCAGCTTGGCCGGCTGCGGGTGGGATGTTTGTCGGAGACGAATCGTTAGTAGACAGAATGAAATCCTCGTCGTTGGTCGCTGCTTTACTTATGGCCGTCGTACCGCCGGCCGCACCCGCGCAGAATCATTGTTCCCGAGAAACGCTTACCGTGCGAGGGACGGCCGTCACGATTACCTACTGTCCAAGTGCCCCGACCGGTAATGGTCCGGAGGTCACGGTCCCGGTGACCGAGGCGTACTCCTCGAGCGGCGGTTCGTTCTCGCGCAGCGCAACGTTGCGGTTTATTACCGGTGAAGGCCCCTCGCGGGTGCTCGAAAATGTGAATCTTGCCGGACTCGGCCTCACGGGTACGCTCCATCTCACGCTGGTGTATGCCGGCGGCGAGGTGCGCGTCGAGAAGGCGATGCTCACTCCGGGCGCCATCACGATTAAATAATTCCGCCTGGTTGACCGGTTGCAACCAAGCACGAATGCGGGCAATCTTAGGAAACAATATGCGGCGCCGCTACATTGCGTTCAGCAATCCCAAGATCCCCGACGGCTGTTGTCGTCGCCCGGAGGAGTAGATTCTTCATGTCCTGTACGGCCGCAGTGCCGAATCTCACGGCTCGCGAGCAAGCGCAATTCATCGAGGATAACGTCCCGCCCGGACTCTTCAAGACCGAAGACGAGAGCGCACGAATCCCGTGGCGCGTTAGCCCCGAGCCGTTTGCATTGTCCCCGAAGACCGTCGCGCAGATCGAAGAGATCGGGCACGACTTGCTCGCCTTCTACCGGGCGCTGAACAACCTCTACAATCGAAGCGCGCGCGGCACTGCGCCCGCGTTTATCGCGGAGTATCTGGATCGCGGCAAGCCGGAGCACATCGTACGGCTCGAGCGGCAGAACCGCTTCAAACAAGAACTTCCGGGCGTGATACGACCCGATTTACTCCTAACCGACGACGGATTCGCAGCATCGGAACTCGACAGCGTTCCGGGCGGTATGGGATTCGTCGGTGCGATGGCGGAGGCGTACTGTAAGGCGGGCATCGAGTCGATCGGCGGACCCAACGGCATTCCGCAAAGCTTCGGGGCGATGCTCGCGAACGCAACCGGCGTCGAAAAACCGACGGTCGCAATCGTCGTCTCGGATGAATCCGGCGACTACCGACCGGAATTGCGTTGGTTGGCTGCGACGATGCGGCGCCTCGAGATCGCAAACGCGCATGTCGTCATGCCGCAGGACGTAATGTTCACCGAAGAGGCGATGTTTATGCGCCTCGAGGACGGACGCGAAGAGAAACTCGACGCGATCTATCGCAACTTCGAACTCTTCGATTTGCTCAACGTGCCGAAATGGGAACTCATGACGTACGCGGCGCGCCACAATCGCGTTAGGCTCACGCCTCCTCCGAAAGCGGCGCTTGAAGAGAAACTCTCGTTTGCACTTTTCCATCATCCGGCGCTCGCACAATTGTGGCGCGCGGAACTCGGCAAAGACATCTACGAGCGATTGAAGGCGCTCTTCCCGATGACGTGGGTGCTCGATCCGCGACAACTTCCTCCGCAAGGCGTGATTTGGGGACTCGACGTGAATGGAACGCCGGTTTCCGACTTCCACGAATTGATCGAACTCGGCAAAAGCGATCGCGACTACGTCGTCAAACCGTCCGGATTCTCGGAACTCGCATGGGGATCGCGCGGCGTGAAAATTGCAAACGATCTGACGAAAGACGAATGGAAAGCCGCAATCGAAACTGCGCTCGCGTCGTTCGATCGCACGCCCTACATTCTGCAACGCTTCCGCAAAGGCAAGCGCATCCGTATGCCCTACTTGGATCGGACCGAAGGTGAGATCAAGATGTTCGATGCTCGCGTACGGTTGACGCCGTACTTCTTCGTAACCGGCGAAAACAGCGTTCAACTCGGCGGCATCCTGGCAACGGTCGCACCGGCCGACAAAAAGCTCATCCACGGAATGAGCGACGCGGTTATGACGTCGTCATTTGTAAAAGACAACGGCTACTGAACCGTGACCATGGTAGACGAAGCCAAAGTCGTGTCCGTTACGACCTTTAACGTTACCTCACGTAACGTCGACTCCGTCGTCCGCCAAGCGGGCACGTTATTACGGGATACGGCGCCGACTCTAGGCGGCTTTATCGAAGGCCTGCTCTTAACCAAAGAAGATGAGACGCAGGTGATTTTGCTGATGCATTGGGAATCACGCGATGCTTGGGCTCGCGCGCAATGGAACGAATACGTTTCGCGAGGCGTCGCCGAGCTGTACGAAGAGACTGCCTCGTACACTATTGACATATTCAACGAAGTTACGCAAACGGCGAGACAGAAGGCCTAGCCTCCGCGGAATATCCGCACGTCGCGACGCCGTGTGACAAATGCGATGGCCCACCGAGCCACAACAAGAAATCGATTCGCATAGCCGATTAAGTTGAAAATGTGAACCCCCGCCCATAGTAACCAGGCTGCAAACCCGGCCGATCGCCAAAGGCGAAGGTCTGCTACGGCGAATGCGCGTCCTACAACTGCGAGATCGCCTTTGTCTACATACGAAAAGGCCGAACGCGTTTGCTTACCCTCCGCTAATCCGGCGATCAACTTGGCAACAAATTCGCCTTCCTGAATCGCCGGCTGCGCAACCCCGGGCATCTCACCCCGACCAGTTTTTTGGCCGAGTAGATTGCGCTTCTCGGCGATTACCTCCGCGGTGTCTCCGATTACAAAAACGTTCGGCAGTCCGGGAACCGAAAGATCTGCATTTACCTTTACTCTTCCGCCTCGTCCCGCTTCAACGTTCAGCCATGTAGCGGCGGGGGAAGCGGCCACGCCCGCGGACCACAGTACCGTGTTGCTGAGAACACGAACGCCACCCGCCACAATGCCGCCGCTATCTATGCGATCGACTCGGACGCCCGATCGAATTTTCACGCCTAGCGCTTCCAGATGTCGCTGTGCCTTCACCGACAAGTCTTCCCGAAATGTGGGAAGTATTCGCGGGGCGCCTTCGTAGAGAAGAATCTGTGCCATACCGGGATCGATGTGCCGAAACTCGCCGTTGAGCGCCATGCGGCAAAGCTCCGCAATTGTGCCGGCCAACTCCACGCCTACGGTCCCGCCGCCTACTAAAATGAAGGTCATCATTGCCTGAATCTGTTCGAGACTAGCGGAACACGATGCAAGGCGTTCCGCTTTTTCAAACGCGATGAGGATGTTGTGACGTATTGTTTCGGCGCCGTCGAGTGAATCGATCGATGGAGCAACCTGTTCCCACGCATCGTTTCCGAAATAGTTGGTTCGAATACCGGTTGCCAACACCAAATAGTCGTAGCGCAAATCGCAGGGCTCTACGTGCACCATCTGATTTCGCGTGTCGATTCCGGTTACTTCTCCCATGCGAACATCGATGTTCGCTTGGCGTCTGAAGATCGCTCGCAGCGGCGATGCAATCTCGTCCGCGGAAAGTATGCCGGTTGCGACCTGATACATCAGCGGCCGGAACATGTGATAGCTGTGCTTATCGATGAGGGTGACCCGTACTCGCGCTCGCGCTAGTCCCCTCGCAGCATAAAGACCGCCAAATCCGCCGCCAACAATTATTACGTGCGGGAGATCTCGCATGACCGCGCTGAGCTACTGGGTCCTGGTTATCGCGACGCCTTGAGCTGCGACGTCGATTTCGTCGGGGACGAGCGTCGTGGGGTTATACCATACCGTGAACGGCGTGTGCTGCGATTGAAACGCGAGCGCAACGTCGGTGGCGGGGACATTCGCCGGGCGCGCCGGCGCATTTGACGCATCGGGTGCGATGACGATCGATTGACCGAACGACGGAATCACGGCGCAGACGCTTGCGTTCTTCCACGCTTGCATTTGTGCAGGGAGCGCGACAAAGCCGGCGACCGTGCCGAGGTCGACCACAACGAAATGGCGTTGATCGGCGCTCAACTTAAACGTCGACGCCGCGCCCTGCGCATTCGTTACTTGCGCGGTGTCGCCGGAGATCGTCGCGGAATCGGCGATCGGATTGCCGCCCATCGTTCCGCTTGCTTTGTAACTCGCGGGCGACAAATCGGAATTCAGTACCAGCGTCGCATTTGCATTGCCCGACGTACCGCTATATGACCCGGAGGTTTGCTCGTTGATTTGCGTCGCGCCCGCATTATTCGTCACCGTGACCGTTGAGGTGCCGAGATCTGAGCCATGATACGAAGTCTTGTACGTGTACGTGCCTGCGACGAGATTCGCGGCTAAAACCAGTCCGATCATTGTACCTCCGCAACGAGCGCCAATAGGCGATCGATGTCGTCCGTTGTGTTGTATCCGTGCGGTGCGACGCGGATGCCGCTTGCACGCCAGGTAGTGATGACGCCTTCGCGCTGCAACGCTTGACCGAGCGCGACACTGTCGCATCCCGGCATAGTGAACGTTACAATTCCCGATGAAATTCCCGGTCCGCGCATCGTGAGAATGTTCGCGCCCAGAGCCCGCAAGCCGTCACAAAGCCGGTCCGTTAGTTCGAGCACGTGCGTGCCGATGGCCTCCGTGCCTGCCTCTTCGATCGCATGGATCGAACGCTCCAGGGAGAGCGCACCGAGAAAATTCGGGGTTCCACCTTCGAACCGCCACGCAGCATCCGCATACGGCTGCTCGTAGTTGAGAAAGTCCCAAATGTCGCTCATGGAGCGCCAGCCGGGAGCGCCGGGCAACAACGTTTCGAGCAATTCCTCGCGCACGTAGGTAAAACTCACGCCTTGCAACGCGAGCAGCCACTTCGCCCCGCTAGCATAGAGCACGTCGATCCCCATCTCGCGCACGTCGAGCGGGAACGCGCCGAGACCCTGAATGGCATCGACGCAGAAAAGTGCGTTTCGTTCGTGCGCCACTTCCGCGAGCGCAGCGAGATCGTGGCGGTATCCGTCGCCGAACGACACCCACGACAGGGCAACGACGCGCGTTCGATCGGTTATTTCACGACGCAGCACATCGGGCGTCATCCGTTCGCGCTCGCTCGAAATCATGCGGACGTTCACGCCTCGGCGGCGCAACGCAACCCATGGGATCGCATTGGCCGGAAACTCGTTATCGGTCAGCAACACCTCGTCGCCTTCACGCCAATCCAAGCCGAGCGCAATGATGTTGGCGCCGTCGGTGGTGTTTCGCAAGACTGCAATTTCATCGCCGGTTGCACCGATAAAGCGGCCGATGCGTTCGCGATATTCCGGCATCTTTGCTTCGTAGGTGTAAACGCCCATGACGCCGCCCTCGGCGTGCGCGCGAACGAACTCGTCGATCGCCTCACGCGTGCGTCTCGGGAGCACGCCGACGGCTGCGTGATTGAGGTACGTGAGCCGTTCGGTTACCGCGAATTCGGAGCGATCGAGCGGCGTGACGAGCGTCACGCCGGTCCGATCATGTCCTTCGTGTGCCACGCGATGTTGCCGGCACGATCGCCGACGCGCTCGAGCGAGGCGAGAATGAACAAGAAGCGCGTGCCCGATCGAACGAGCTCGGGATCGGCTTGCATCTCTTCTTGTAATAATTTGATACTGCGCTTGTAGAGCTTGTCGACTTCATCATCGCGGTCGATCACCTGACTCGCGAGATTCGAATCACGCTCGGTGTACGCGCGCATTGCATCCAGTAACATTCCATGCGCGACACCCGCGATGCGATCGATCTCCACTTTTTGAGGACGCAGCGTTTGGTCCGCGAGCTTGATCGCGTTCTTCGAAATGTCGACGGCATAGTCGCCGATGCGCTCGAGATCAGTAGCGATTTCGAGCATCGCCGCGATCTCACGCAATTCGTTAGCGACCGGCTGCTGGCGCCAAATCAACTCGATGCAGTGCGACTCGATGCGGCGGCGTAAGTCGTCGATCGCATCGTCACCGGCTACGACGCGCGCGCCGCCCGTTGCATCGCGACGATCGAGGGCCTCCACGGCGACGCGAATGGCATCCCCGCAGAGCGCTCCCAATCGAACGACATCCAAGCGCGTCGATTCCAGTGCCTCGTGGTAAGCCGTACGCACCGCTTCGTTGTCCTCCTTTATGAGCAAAGGTGAGTCTACCGCATGGCAGAAAAAGCCCCTGCGCTCTTTATATAACCATAATCAAGGGTAGGAGAACCGTTTTTGGCACAGATTCGAACGGTCGGCGTTTGTGGCGCCGGTCTGATGGGCAATGGCATCGCGCAAACGTGCGCGGCGGCCGGATTCAACGTCGTGTTGATGGAGGTCGCTGAAGAGCCCCTCAAACGGGGCATGGCGACGATTACTAAGTCCCTGGACAAATTCGTCGAGAAAGGCAAGCTGAGCGCCACTGACCGGGATGCCGTCGCGGCTCGAATCACGGCGACGACAAACGTCGCCGATCTCAAGAACTGCGATCTCGTGATTGAAGCAATCGTCGAGAACGTCGAGGTGAAGACAAAGCTCTTTGCGCAGCTCGACGATTTGCTGGCGCCGCACGCGATGATCTGCACGAACACATCGAGTCTCTGCGTCATCGAGCTCGCCGCAAAAACCAAGCGCCCGAATCGCGTTGCCGGACTGCACTTCTTCAATCCCGTTCCGATCATGAAGCTGGTCGAAGTCGTGAAAACGATCGCGACGACGCAAGACGTCATCGACGAGCTCTTCGCCTTCGCGACGGCGCTCGGCAAAGAGCCGATTCTCGCGCAAGACACGCCGGGATTCGTCGTCAACCGCCTGCTGATTCCGTACCTCCTTTACGCAATTCGTTGCCTCGAAGCGGGCCTTGCCACGAAAGAAGACATCGATAAAGGCATGAAACTCGGCTGCGGATATCCGATGGGGCCGTTCGAACTCCTGGATTTCGTAGGACTCGACACGACGTATTTCATCGCGGAGATCATGTTCGAGGAATTCAAAGATCCGATCATGGCGGCGCCGCCGCTACTTAAGCGCATGGTGCTCGCCGGACGCTACGGGCGTAAGAGCGGAAAGGGCTTCTACGACTATGCCTGATTTCGAAAACATTCTGCTCGAACGCAACGGCGCTGTCGCGATCATTACGCTCGATCGTCCCAAGGTGCTCAATGCGCTCAATGCCGCGTTACTCGACGAAGTATCGACGGCGCTGACCGAACTGGAACGCGACAACAGCGTTCGCGCGGTCATCATCACGGGATCGGGAGAGAAGGCCTTTGCCGCCGGTGCGGATATCGGAGAACTCAACGCGCTCAAGAATGGAATCGAAGGTGCGGAGAAAGCACGCGCCGGCCAAGCCCTCACGCTCCAAATCGAGCGAATGAATACGCCGGTGATTATGGCGGTCAATGGTTTTGCGCTCGGAGGCGGATGCGAGCTCGCAATGGCCGGTGATATTCGCATTGCAAGCGAACGAGCGAAGTTCGGCCAGCCGGAAGTCAATCTCGGACTGATCCCCGGATACGGCGGTTCGCAACGCACGACGCGATTGGTGGGCAAGGGCATGGCGATGTTCTTGTGCTTGAGCGGCGACATTATCGACGCGCAACTCGCACTGCAGATCGGATTGGTCGATCGCGTCGTTCCGCCTGACGAACTCATGACGGCAGCCGTAAAGCTCGCGAATACGATCGCCGAGAAAGCGCCTCTCGCCGTGGCGGCCTGCAAACGCGCTATTAATGTAGGCGCTCATCTTTCTATTGAAGATGCGCTCGCAGTGGAAGCGCTCGAGTTCGGAACGCTGGTAGGCACGAAAGATTTCCGCGAGGGCACGAGCGCGTTTCTCGAAAAGCGTAAGGCGAACTGGACCTCGAGCTGATGACTTGCTTTTTACAAGTATATTTGCTATTGTGAATTGACATCAAGCAGACTTGAAACGAGAAAGGCCACGTTATGCAGCTTAGTCCCACCCTGTTCTTCACCGGCAACGCCGAAGAGGCGCTCAACTACTACCGCTCGGCGCTCGGCGGGACGGTTTCGGTCGCCCGCTATAAAGATGCCCCGCCCGAAATGGGAGTGTGCGCTGACTCTAGCGAGCAGGTCATGTACGGTTCGCTTGATACGCCGTTCGGAACCATCAGTGCGATGGATGCACCTCCGGGACGCGAAGGCGCGCCGGGATCAAACTTCGGCATTTCGATTACGGCGGACACGGAAGCCGGCGCTGCGCATGCGTTTGACATCCTCTCGGATGGCGGCCAAACGCTGATGCCCTTTGAGAAAACCTTCTTTGCCGATAAATTCGGAATGGCGATTGATAAATTTGGAATCCGCTGGCTGATCAGCTTCAGGCCGGCCGGTGTATCAGCGGCCGCTCGGGGATAACCAACGATTCATCATCAAGGCGCGGGCTCGGTCGCGGGAACTCATCGAACATCATCGCGAAACCGCCCGCGCCTCGCTGGTGCATACGCGCGAACGCGTCGCGCAACGCTGCCGTGTTTTCTTCACCGTGCAGCGCACGATGAAGCAGTAGCGCCGTCTCCCGCACGCAAGCAAGTCGCGGAAACCGCGTCACGGCGTCGCTGCAAAGATGGAACTGCTTCTCCGCTTCCGCTACGTCACCGTTCGCGCTCATGGCGATTCCAAGAAATATTCTTGCGCGCGTCGCTTTATGCGCATTCGGATCCACAGCTTGGAGCAGCATCAATGCGCGCGCGGCGTGTTCGCGAGACGCGTGGAGCTGGTGCGCGCCGGATGCGAAAAATGCGAGTTGCGCTTCTCGCAACGCCAGATAATCCTGGCTGACCACCTGTACCATCGTAGGTTCGAGCAACTCGTAGGCGCTAACGAAATCTCCGAACCACGATCGCTGCATGGCCTCTGCCGTGACGAGTGACTCCGAAGCAGCCAATGAGTCAACCGAAATATCGAACGCCCTCAGCGTTTCCATCGCATGCGCGATTTTCGGGAGACTTCCCGCCTCTACGTGGTATTCGAGCATGGCGATGACCGCGTACGATTGAAACGCGACGCTACCGAGTTTGATTCCGCAGTCGGCTAACACGTTGAGCGCCGCAACGGCCTCCTTCGGACGGTCGCGCTCGCAAGCGATGTTATAGAGCAACGAAGCCGCACCCACTGCGACGGTATAGGCGCGTCCTTGCAACGCTTGTGCCAAGGCGTCGGAAGCGATGCGCTCGGCCCGCGCGAGGTCGTGCGCTGCATAAAAATACACGTACGCCGCTCGGGTCTTGATGACCGATTGGTCTACGCCGCTGCGCAGCACATGCAGCGCGAATTTGATCTGTTCCAACGCTGCGACCGGGTGACCAGACAACACGTAGGCCTGCGCGAGTGCCGAACGGATTTCGCTTTGATGCGCACCGCCCGGAATGTTCGCATGCAAGAGATGCTCGAAGATCGGCGCGCAGTCGACACGATTGCGCTTGAGCAAGTCGCAACCATATGCATACTGAATCTGTGCCGCGAGCGGCTGCGCCGCCTCGCACGCGGCAGTTTCGAACAGCGCATCCGCTACTTCGTACTGTCCCCGGCGTGAAGCAAGCATCGCCTGAACGGAACGGACGCCGGGTGAATCGGTCGATACGAACCGAAGCGCGGCGTCGAGCGTATCGGAGTTCACATGATCGGCGAGCGCAAGTCCTCGCCGGGCCATGATATCTTCCAACTGCGCGCTCGCGCCGTTGCGAAGGTACATTTGCAACAGTTCTTCGTAAAGCTCAAACGCTTCCAGAGCGGCGCCGCATCGCGTCACCGCCGTTTGCAACGCTATTTCGCCCAGCGCGTGCAATTGCCCGATCAGCGCACCGCGTACGTCGCGATGCAATCGTACCGATCCATTGACTTCGAACAATGCCGGGATGCGTTCGAACAGGCGACGGAAGAGCAGATTGCCTGCTTCACCAAGAATCGCGTCGATCAGTCGCGGTTCAAGCGTTCGCAGCGGCGCTACGGCAGCCAGCAGTTCGCGTTCCGTCTCGTCGACGCGTTCGAGCGAACGCATCACGGATACCGGTCCAAGCGCTTCAACCACAAGCGGAGCGTTTGCAATCTTTTGCGCCATCCAGGCTCCAAGCGGTAATCCGTCGGCCGCCCTTCCGGCAAAAAGCCATCGCACGCGCGGACATCGCTCAACCATGGCAAGCATGAAGTCCCCGATGCGCGAATCTGTTTCAATCAACTCCACATTGTCCACGGCAACCCAAGCATTGGCGTCAATGTGCGCGCCAAGCCACGAAACGATCTGTGGAATTGGATTCACCGAATCGAGCCGGGTCTGCATAGCATTGAACGACAGTTGCGCCCCGCGCGCGATCGGACCCATGCACCGTACGAGCGCAAAGACGAACGCAAAGAGCGCTGTGTCATCTTCGGTGAGTGACAGACTGAATGCGTCCTCACCGCAGCGCCGCACGAACTCCGCTACGGCGCGGCTCTTCCCGCTGCCCGGCGGTCCGGTGATGCACAGGATGCGGTGCTTCGGCGCGCTCGAGCGGGCCGCAGTGAGAAGCGCTTCGACAAGATCCGGCGCATCGGATGCGGCTTTGCCGGTTAAACCCCGGCCGAGCATGCGCCCGTCCAACATACGTCTGCATATACCCGCAGTCACGCCCCCACTCACGCAAGCGTCTACCTGGTACATGGGCATCTTGCGCACCGTTCTCGCCTGGTTCGGCGCGTCGACCTTGGGGCTAGTCTTCGCACTTCCTCATGTGACGTTGGCCAACGACGCCGGACCAGGCAGGGAGGTGCGCGCAATCCGCCACGATCTTCCCGTGCTGCTCGCGGGGCGTCTCGGTTCGCCGCATGTCGCCAAGGGCGACGTTGTCGTCGATGCTGTCATCATCCAGCCGCACGGCATCGCAAATGCGGAATGGCACACGAGCGATCAGCATCGCATCGATGAATTCGTTCGAATCGATGGTTGGTGGCTATTACGCAATGAGTGGACGCCGCAAGGCGGCGAACATCTTGGCGACGTGACGAATCCGCCCGGCATAGGCGGCGTAAAAGCGGCCGTGGACTTCTCGCGTGAACCGCAACTGCTCGACGACCTAAACGGCTATCAAATGAGGATCGCGTTTGCGCCAAGCGACGCGGACGCAGCCGCACAAGTGACATCAATTTCAGGCCGCGCACCAACCGAAGCTGAAAGTTGGCTGACGCCGGGCGGAAATAGCTACTTCTTCTTTAGTGGGACGGTCGACTCCACGGCACCCATTCACGTGCAATCGGGCACGACGATCGACGTGTGGTTTCCCTTCGTCGTCGATCCGTCGTTGTATTACGCACTAACGATCGCGCACGCGGACAAACCGATCGGGCCAATCGACGGGACGTTGAAAGACAATGTCGTGCATTTTGTGCTGCCGGCATTTGCGTTGCCGCCAAGTGCGACGCTCATGGCCGAAATTGAAGGCGACAGTTTCAGGCACGAGTGAGTGGGTAACCCCTTATGGCATGGAATCGGTCGGTAGCGAGAAGAGTAAGCGGCAATTTCGCTTCGCGGGGTGGCGTCGGTGGTTCGATGTGCTCGGACCCGGACTCATTACGGGCGCATCCGACGACGATCCGTCGGGAATCTCAACCTATTCCGTAGCCGGCGCAACCGCCGGCTTTTCCATGCTTTGGCTCGTCTTAATCACCACACCGATGATGTCGGTCGTGCAAGGAATGTGCGCGCGTGTCGGGATGGTGACGGGCGCTGGGTTCGCCACGAACATGCGCAAACGATTGCCCGCGTGGATGCTCTACCCGCTCGGCGCCGCAGTCATCGGCGCAAACGTGCTCAACGCGGGCGCCGATTTGGAAGGCATGGCTGCCTCCTCGCAAATGATCCTCGGCTTACCGCAGTGGGTGTGGATTCTGCTCTTCGGCGGCCTTTTGCTCGTTTTCCAAATCTTCTTCTCTTATCGCAATATCTTCGCCGTCGTGAAATGGCTGACGATTTCGCTCTTCGCGTACATCGTGACGGCATTCGTCGTCCATGCGCAGTGGATCGACGTCTTCCGTCATCTCGTCATTCCCGAAGTTCGGTTCAACGCGACGTGGATTACGACCGCAATGGCGGTGCTCGGCACGACGATCACGCCGTATCTCTTTTTCTGGCAGGCGTGCTTGATGGTCGAAGAAGAGAAGTCGATGGGACGCCAAACCCTTATCGCGCGACGTGGCGCAACCGACGAAGAAATAGCGGACGCTCATCTCGATATCAATGTGGGGATGGTGTTCTCGAATGTCGTTGCCTTCTTCATCATTGTGACGACGGCGGTGACGCTCAACAGCCACGGGCTGACAAACATTCAATCCGCACAGGACGCAGCGAAAGCGCTCGAACCCCTGGCCGGAAAATCCGCCTACGTGCTCTTCACGCTCGGAATGGTGGGAACGGGATTGCTCGCCATCCCTGCGTTGATCGGATCTTCCGCTTACGTCGCTGCCGAGTCGTTCAACTGGAGACACGGACTCGATATGCCGCTGCGCCGCGCGCCGGGATTTTATGGATCCTTGATTACCGGCATGATTATCGCCATGATCATTGGATTCGCGCGCCTAAATCCGATCGCTGCATTGTTCTGGTCGGCGGTGATCAACGGCATCGTCGCCGTCCCGCTGCTTGCCGTGCTCGTGTATTTTTGCAGCAATCGGCGCATCATGGGCAAATGGCGGAGTTCTCTTGCCGCGCGCTTGTGGGGATGGGCGACCGTGGCGGTCATGGGTGTCGCGGCGATCAGTATTTTTATCTTCTGGGGAAAGAGCTAAGCGCTATTGCAACTTTTTTTCCGCGTTCGACATCGCCATGCCGATTGCGGGATTGAAGCCGGACCAGGTCGCGCGAATACGGCCTTGTGGATCGATAACAACGATGGTCGGGAAGCCGTTGATTTGGAAAAATCCTTGCGCGCTGCCGGCCGGATCGAGCGCGACGTTACGTAACTTGAATTGTTTCGCAAAACGTTCGACGACGAGTCGTGGTTCGCCGACGTCGATCGGAACGACCGATACGTTTGGATGCGTTTTTGCATACCGCTCGACCATCGGTATCTCGAGTTTGCACGGCTCGCACCACGACGCGAAGAAATCCAAGAAGAGCACGCGTCCGCGCGCATCACTGACGTGAAACGTTCCGCCTTCGAGTTTTTGATACGCGACGCGCGGCGCAGGATAGGCGCCGGCGTCTTTGAGCACGCGCGGCGCGATGAAGATTTTCCACGCGACGAACGCGATTACGAGAATCGCGATTGCATCGAGGAAGCGGCCCGGTGTCAGCCACCGCGGCCGCTTCACGCCGTTCATCGGGTTACTCCGCTGCGAGAACTGCGGCGATACCTTGGCCGCCGCCGATACATGCGGATGCGATGCCGTACCCACCGCCGAGGTGGCGCAGATCGTTCAGCACCGTGATTGCAAGTCGCGCGCCCGACGCGCCGAGCGGATGACCGAGCGAGATCGCTCCGCCGTGCGGATTCAAGCGGACACCATTTGTGCCCATGTCTTTCAAACATGCGAGCACTTGTGGCGCGAACGCTTCGTTGATCTCCATGACCTGCAGATCTTTTTCTGCCAAACCCGCGCGCTGCATCGCTTTCGGAATTGCGACCGCCGGACCGATTCCCATAATCTCCGGATCGACGCCGACAACGCTGCCCGAAATGATCCGGCCGATCCACTCGCGTCCGTCTTTGCGCGCCTGCTTTACCGTCGTCAACACGACTGCCGCTGCGCCGTCGGTGATACCGCTCGCATTGCCCGGCGTCACGACACCATCTTTAACGAAACGCGCCGGCAGCTTCGCGAGCTTCTCCATCGAAAGCCCCGCGCGTGGGCCTTCGTCCTTATCGATCGCAGTTTGCGCGCCTTTTGGTCCCGGCACCGTGACGGGCGCAATTTCATCCGCAAAGTATCCGTTGCTCTGCGATTCAAGCGCGTGCGTCTGGCTTTGCAATGCGAATTCGTCGCACGCTTCACGCGCGATGCCGTATTTTTTGGCGAGATTCTCCGCAGTGACCGCCATCGGCGTATCGCTATACGAATCGGTCAACGCCGACCAGAGCGAGTCTTCGAATTGCACGTTTTCGCCAAGGTGAAAACCCTTGCGCGCGCCGCGTACAATGTGCGGCGCCTGGCTCATGTTTTCCGTCCCGCCGGCAAGCGCGTACGTCGATTCACCGAGCCGCAACGATTGAGCGGCGGTCAAAATCGCCTGCAGCCCCGAGCCGCAGAGACGGTTGAGCGTCAGCGCCGGAACGCCGATCGCCAAGCCAGCGCGCAGGCCGATGTGGCGCGCAAGGTAGATAGCGTCGGCACTGGTTTGAATCACGTTTCCAAAAACGACGTCATCGATTTGCTCGGCTGGTACGCCGCTGCGATCGATCGCCGCTTTGGCGGCCGCCACGCCGAGGTCCGTGGCGGTCAGGTCCGCGAGCGCACCACCCAGATTGCCGAACGGCGTGCGGGCGCCCGCGAGAATGACGACGTCATTGTCGTTGGGTGTACTAGTCATGGCGCGGCACTATTCCCCACGGCCGAACGAGGAACCCCTAGCGAGCCCACATAATGAACGCGGGTCATGCCAATAAATCGTCCTGCCGCCATCACGCTCGATGCCCGGTCGCTACCGGCTGCCAGCAAGACCGAACAGATCCTCGAGAGCTTCGATAAGCTCACGCTCGGGGGAGCGCTCGAAATTAATGAGGAGAGCGATCCGCGTGCGTTGCGCAATGAGATGACGCAGCTGCGCCCGGGCCGTTTCTCGTGGGATGCGCGCAATCTGGGTGGCAACCGTTGGACGATTCGGCTCGAACGCATCGACGAAAACGCCGACGGCGAAACGTTCTTGCAACACGTTCCGCAGTTCACCCAAGCCAAGGCGGCAACGATCAAAGAGCTCGCCGGTCAGATGAGCGAGCGCAGTTATAAGTCGGGCGACACGATCTTTGACGAAGGTGAGATGTGGCCGTACCTCGGCATCGTGAAGAGCGGCAAGGTGATTTACACGCTGCTTTCGCCGGATGGAAAGACGCATACGATTGGCGAGCGCCTCACGCACGACACGCTCAATGAAAGCGGAACCTTTGACGGCGGCGGCGCCACGACGCGCGCCGAAGCGCTGACCGATGCGACGGTCGTCACGCTGCCCAGCGAAGCCGTCATGCACGCGATCCGCAACGACGCGGAACTCGCACTGGGCTTCTTGATTGCAAGTTCGCAGGCGCGTCGCCGCTCGATCGACACGATCGCCGATCTCGCCTTTGCGCACGTGCTGCAGCGCGTCGCGAAGTTCTTGCTCGGCTACGCCCGTACGTCGGTTGGGATGACGCGCGGACTTCCCGGCGTTGAGAATCTCTCGCAAGCACAGATTGCCGCGGCGGCCGGTACCGTTCGCGATATGGCAGCTCGCGCGCTGCTTCGCTTGAAGAACGCAAACGCCGTCGAACTCGATCGCGGCCGCGTCAAGGCCATCGATCGCGCGCGTCTAGAAGCCTTCGCGCACAACGTTCAAGCGCCGCCGGTCTAACATGGTTCAGCTGCTCCGGCCGAGCGAATATCGGCGGCAGCGTTGGAAAAACGGCGGCGGAATCACCGATGAAATCGCCGCCGATGCAGAATCTCCGCCTGCATGGCGTATCTCCCTTGCGACGATCGAGCGTGACGGACCGTTCTCCGATTTTCGCGGCTTCGACCGCACCATCGTCGCGCTCGACGAAGGCGTTCGCCTGACGGTCGACGGCACCGCGGTCGACCTTCGGCGGCATCTCCCATTCGAATTCCGCGGTGAATCGGCAATCGAGGCGTATATCTCCGTGCCGGCGGCACGCGACTTGAACGTCATGACGTTACGCCTTGACTTCGCCCACGATGTCGAAGTCCTCACCTCGGCGCAGCGCTATGTCGTCGACGACGACGAATTACTTTTCGCCTATGTCTTATGCGGCCAGGCGACGGTCGACACCATTCGGGCGACGGAAGGCGAAACAGTCTATCTCGATTCCGTGGAACGATTTGAGGTCGTTCCCGGTATCGATTCCGCCGTCTGCGTCATTCACATCACTCCTCGCTAGCGGACTTCGCCTACGAATGGATGATGTACACGTCCGCGGTTTGCCCGGGAACGACGAGTGAACTGCTGACACCCTTGCCGATGCAGTACTCGTGATCCCTCGACATTTCAATTTTGACACGCGCTACCGCGCCGCGGTAGATGTCTGACGTCTGGCATGCCGTTCGGACGCCGTTGGCCGTCGCCGTGACGACGTAACGTCCGGGTTCCAGCAAGATATTGCTAAAGAAGCCGTGTTTATCCGTATAGAGGGTGGAAACGGCGGTCGCTGCACTACCGAGGGGCATTCGGAAGATCGCGATTTGCACGTTGGTGAGGGGTTTGCGCGTGTCGGCGCTGACGACCATGCCGTCAATTCCGGTCGGCTGATTCTGTGCCAACGCAGGAAGAACGGCCGACGCCAAAATCCCCAGGATCAGGGCGAGTGCTCTCATGCTTACAGTATGCTCGCAACTCGCCCTTATAAAACCCTACGGAGCGACTATACCGATTCCAGCTCCGCCGTCTCATGTGAGGCGAGATCGAACGCGGCGCGCTTGCTCTTAGCGGCCGCGTCGGCGAGAGGAGCCGAGGCCGGCGATGCAACGGAGCGCGGACCGTTTGTGAGTGCGGCGCGGCCCTTCTGCACCGATCCGAGCGCGGAGGACAAACGCCCTTCCATTTCCGCGAGCACCTGCGCGGCGTATTGGTCTGCGCCGTCCTTGATCTTGCGCGCGCGTTCCTCTGCTTCCCGGAGTACGACCTCGGCGGTCGTACGCGCGCGCTGGACGATCTCGTTCTGGTCGACGAGTTCTTCGTGCACGGTCGATGCTTGATCGACGATCGCTTGCGCCTTCTCTTGCGCAGCGCGAATGACGCGCTCTTGATCCTTCGCGATGATCTTCGCGCGGCCAACCTCTTCAGGCAGCGACGCGCGAATTTTCTCTATCAGTTCGATCACCCGCTCTTCGGAAACCACGCGATATCCGGCCGGAAGCCACGTCGCTTCATGAACGTACTCTTCCAATTTATCCAACACGCGATAGACCGACATACGATACCTCCGTTACGAACGTTTGAGTGCGGCGCGCTTGCTCGACATTACATCGAGTACAACATGCGGCACGAATGCCGACACGTCGCCGCCCAAGAAAAAGACTTCTTTGACCAAGCTCGAGCTGACGAACGAATATTTTGCATCCGACATCAGAAAGAGCGTATCCACGTTCGAGAGCGACCGGTTCATGAGCGCGGTCGACATCTCGTTTTCAAAGTCGGAGACGACGCGAAGTCCCTTGACGATCACGTCGGCATCCTGCGCCCGGACGTAATCCGCGAGCAAGCCGCGGAAGTGCTCGACGCGCACGTTCGCTATGTGCGCGACGCATTCTTTGAGCATTTGTTCGCGCTCTTCGAGCGTAAACATGGGGTTGCGTTTTTGGGGGTTGACGACGATCGCGACGACCAGTTCGCTGAACGCGACTGCGGCTCGTTCGATGACGTCGAGGTGACCGTTCGTCAGGGGATCGAACGATCCGGGATAGATTGCTCGAGTCGGGCGCACTGCGCGCCCATTGTCATCCCGACCCTTCGACGAGCTCAGGACTTCGGCTTGTCGCGGGGCGTTGTTCAATCAGCCATCCGCCCGCGCAAAGAATGCCAAGGCGACATCGCCGTACACTTCTTCACGTGTCGAGCGATACCCCGGTATGTCGGGAAGAATTCGTTTCGCAGCATGTTCATAAATCACGAGCGCGTCCGGGGCCAAGAGCGCTCGCTCGAGCAGCAGGCGGAAGATCTGCAGCGGCACTTCGTTTGCATACGGCGGGTCGAGATAAACGATGTCGAACGGACCCTCGACGCGATAGAGCGCGCGTTCAACGGGAGCCGCCATTACCGTCAGCCGCTCGTTGATGCCGAGCTCTTTCGCCGCTTCTTCGATTGCATGCGCCGTGTCTCGATTCGCCTCGACGGAGACAATGCGCGACGCGCCGCGTGATGCGGCCTCGAACCCGATCGCACCGGTGCCTGCGAATAAATCGAGCATCGACGCACCATCGATGCGGTGCATCAGAATTGAAAACAGCGACTCTTTGACGCGTCCCGGCGTCGGACGAATGCTCGTGCCCTTCGGCGACTTCAAGTTACGGCTCCCAAGCGATCCGCCTGTGATCTTCGGACTCATCGTGCCG
Organism: Vulcanimicrobiia bacterium; assembly: GCA_963765935.1. Lineage (GTDB taxonomy): Bacteria > Vulcanimicrobiota > Vulcanimicrobiia > Vulcanimicrobiales > Vulcanimicrobiaceae > JAMXLG01. Next base: position 242,229 of record CAVXXX010000001.1, read on the forward strand.
CAACCGCGCTGACAAGCGGAACGAGCTCGCGCAACGAGTGCACGACATGCGTCGGCTCCGGGAGACCGGACGGATAGGTTTTCCCCTCATTGTCGAGCCAGACCGCTCGGAAGCCTGCTTCCAGCGCGCCCGGGATGTCGACGTCGGGGGTGTCGCCGACGTAAAAGCAACGCCGCGGTTCGAGTCCGAGTTCCGCGGCCAAGGCACGAAAGGCGGCGGCGTCCGGCTTTTGCACGCCGAGATCGGCGCTCGCGAGAACTTTGCCGGTGAAGCCCGCCCGCCTGGCCTTCACAACCTGCAGCGGGTTCCAGCCGTTGCTCAACACACCGAGCGCGGCGCCGGCCTCCGTTAGCTCGTCGATCGTCGCTTTCGCTTCGGGGTCGGGGACGATGAACGTCTCCGCCATGGCGAGCGCCATCCTGCGGAAGCCTTCGCAGAAACGCCCACTGGGCTCGACGCCGCGTTCGGAGACGAAGCGGTCCACGGCGGCTTCGATCGTGCACCCGCCGGCGCGCTGAAACGCGAGAAGGCGATCGATGTTCTCCGTCTCTTCCGCGAGCGACCCAAGGGCGCGGCCGCCGTCGGCTGCGATCTGTTCCAGCAGATGAAGAAACGCAACGCGCTCGAGTTTGTTGTCGATGCAGAGCGTGTGGTCGATATCGAAGCCGACGCCGGCGGTCGCGTTATTCACGCGCCGTTATTTCGGACCTGGCCCCAGGATCACCCTGACGAAGTCGTTGGGACGCACCCACTTGTTGAGCGCTTGCACGACGGATGCATTCGTGGTTCCCACTTCGCGCTGCGCATCGATCACGTATTGATCCAGCGGAAGGTCAAGCTGCGCGTAATCAACGAGCTGTGCCGCAATCCCGCTAAAGCTCTGCTGCCGGAGCGGAATTTGCGAGACGAGCATCGCCTTACCGCGAGCGAGATCGTCGTCGCTCACGCCGTTCTTCATGATCGCGCTCAGATCTGAAAACGCGAGATTCTGCGCGGCGACGATCTTATCAGGATCCGAAGCGAAATAAATACCGAAGTTGCCGCGATTCTTGTGCGCGTCAAACCGGCTGCCGATGCCGTACACGAGTCCATGCAAATCGCGAACGTCGTGGAAGAGAATCGAACTTCCACCGGAACCGAACGACGCGTTTGCAACCGCAAGCGCCGCCCAATCCGGATTATCGCGCGTGAGCGCGTTGGTTTGCATGTACGTCACCTGCGATTGCACGCGGGTCGGATCCGGCACCTGGACGTTGCTCGCCTTATTCGGTGCGACCACCGGCAGATAGACGTCCGGCTTCGGTCCCGTCGCTTTCCACGCGCCGAAGTATTTCTCGAACGTTGCCTTCACCTGATCGGGCGTAACGTCGCCGATTACCACTGCCGTCGTCATGTCCGGCCGATATGCCGACGTGTACCAGTTTCTGACGGAATCGAGCGTAACAGCGTCAACGGTTTTCTCCGTTTGCGTCACTTGCATGGGATCGTCCGGAGGATAGAGTGCTTTGTTGAGTGCAACGCTCTCGCGATAGCTGGGCGACGACATGACGCCCGGCATCGCGGAGACATCTTGTTGCTTGATGATGCTGAAGTTTTGCGCAGGGAAGGCCGGATGCAATTCTTCATCGGCGAGCAACGCCACGCCCCGGTCGAATTGGTCCGAAAGCGCCGTCATTGAAAAGGACGTGCCCGCATCGACATCCGCCGCAATATCATCCAATTGTTTGCGCAGTTCGAGCCGATTGTACGTCGTCGTGCCGAACGGCAGCAGCTCGGAGGTGATATCCGCGACACCTTGCATATCTTTCGGCGCCTGAATCGTTTCGTTGGAAAGGATCGAACCGGCGACGACGACGGTATGCGAGACGCGCTCGGGAACCACGATCAAGCGCATGCCGTTGGAAAGCGTCACGTCGACCGGTGCAAGCGTTTGCTTTGGAACTTCCACGTTCTTGAATGCAGCAACGGCCCATGAGGGAAGTGGATCGTGGTGCTGAAGTGTCAGTTTGTTGCTTTCCTTCGCAATGGGCTCTTCGCTGCTCTGCGCTTCACCGCCGTGCTTCGGAATCGCCGCCACCGTAATCGCGTGATCGAAGTTGAAGTACGTCCGCAGCACCCGGTTCACGTCATCGACCGTAACGGCTTGGATGTGCGCCGTCTCTTCATCGGGCGAGCTCATTCCACGTTTGGCAACGGCGTCGCTCCACTCGAAGGCGAGGTCCTCGATCGAATTCGCCTTGAACGCATCGCTTGCAATCTCGCGGCGCTTCTCCACCTCGACCAAGTCTGCAGGCACGCCGTTCTTCTTGTAATCGTCGATCGCGGACTTTAACACGGCGACCGTATCTTGCACGTTCGTGCCGATCGGCGTCACCCCGAGCAGCAGCGTTCCGGACGCGAGCGGATGCGATTCCAGCGGGGCGACTTGCGCTTGGAGCAGTTTGCCGGAAACCACCAGATCGAAGAGCTTTGAACGCTGATCGTTGAGCAGATCGGTCAAGATTTCCGAGGCCGCGTAATCTTTGGAATCCCAGCCGGGAAGGCGGAACGCGACGCTCACTACATCGACCGGAAGATTGCTCTCGATGGTCGCCGAGGACTTCTTCACCGGGTGTAACGTCACCACCGGTCGAGACGGCAGCGCGGTGTGTTTGAAGCCGCCGAAATACTTCTTCACTTCGGCAATCGTCGAGGGACCGTCGATATCGCCGGTAATGACGTAGACCGCATTGTTCGGGTGATACCAAGCATCGTAAAATGACCGCAGTTTTTGGCTGTCGATGACGTGCTGAAATCCGTTGAGGGTGCCGAGCCCGTTCTTTTGATACGGCGTCCCGGCGTAGAGCGCGTCGCCGACCTTGAACATCAGACGCCAAAGCCAGTTGCTCTGGTCCTGCGTCACTTCTTGGGTGATAGCGCCCTTCTCGATGTTCCAATCTTTTTGCGACAGGTACGCATCGCGCATCCGCGAGGCTTCCATGCGCAACACGAGATCCAGATATTGTGACGGCGCCGAAAAGAAAAATTGCGTGATCTCCGCACCGGTATCCGCATCGTTGTTTCCGCCGAGCAGTTCGCTGATATCCGAGAGCTGCGACTCCGAGAGGTTCGGACTGCCGCGGAACATCATATGTTCGAGCGCATGCGCCTGCCCGTCATAGTGCTGTTCGTTTGATCCTGCGCGATAGTTGAGCACTGCGGTAACGACCGGCGCGAGCGGATCGTGAACGACGACGACCTGCAGGCCGTTGGACAAGGTTGCGCGCGTTACCGTTAGCGCCGCCGTATCCACGGCCTCGGCGCGCGAGGCAACCGTCGCGGCCACCATCAAGGCCAGTGCTGCAAGGACCAGTCGAATGAATCGCATCCGTTTCCTATCTCCAGACTATGACGAAAGGACGAGCGCACGCGTCGTGGGCTGCCGTTCGAGTGCTGCGCGAAGGCCGGCATGCTCCGGCTTGCGTAACGCAGGATCGTTTGCCAACAGCGTTTGCGCGACCCCCTTCGCTGCGCGGTAAACGTCGATATCGCGAACGAGATCGGCAATCCATAGATCCGCCGCACCCGACTGCGCGGTACCGGCAAATTCGCCCGCTCCGCGGATGCGCAAATCTTCTTCCGCAATCCGGAAACCGTCGGTCGATTCGGTCAGGATTTCCAATCGCTCGCTCTCCACGTTGTCATCGGGATAAACGAGAATGCAGAACGACTTTGCCGCGCCGCGTCCCACACGTCCGCGCAGTTGATGCAACTGCGCGAGCCCATAGCGATGTGCGTCGAGAATCACCATCACGCTCGCGTTCGCAACGTCGACGCCGACCTCGACGACCGTCGTCGCCAACAGCACGTCGACTTCGCCGCGGGAGAAACGCCCCATCGCCTCATCCTTCTCGCGTGACGTCATGCGACCGTGTAAGAGGCCGATGCGTAAATCGGGAAAGACCTCGTTCCTCAAGCGCTCGGCTTCAGCAATGACGCTCGTCAATTCGCTCTCTTCATCGATCGCCGGCGCGACGATATACGCCTGGTGCCCGAGCTCAACGTTTGCGCGGACGAATTCATAGACTTCATCGAGGCGGCTGACGCGTACCGCAAACGTTTCGATCGGCGTGCGTCCAGGCGGCAGCTCATCGATCGTCGATGCATCGAGATCCGCATAGACGGATTGCGCAAGCGTTCGCGGGATCGGCGTCGCCGTCATGTGCAAGGTGTGCGGGGCTGCGCCTTTCGCCCGTAACCGCGCGCGTTGCTCCACACCAAACCGATGCTGCTCGTCAATAATCACGAGGCCCAATCGCGCAAAGTCGACGCCCTCCGTCAGCAATGCATGCGTTCCGACGGCGAGCGCTGCTTCTCCGCTGCCGATACGTGCAACCGCCGCGTTACGCGCGCGAGCACCTTGGCTTCCGAATACCGCTTCGACCGGAATGCCGAACGGCAACAGCAACGGTGCAAGCTTCGCGGCGTGTTGCGCGGCTAGAATCTCGGTCGGTGCCATGAGAGCCGACTGCACGCCGTTTCGCGCTGCCAGCACGATCGCTGCAGCCGCGACGAGCGTTTTGCCGCTGCCGACGTCACCCTGCAGCAGCCGGTTCATCGGCACGTCGCGCGACATGTCGCTCCAAATCTCTGCGATCACCCGGCGCTGCGCAGCCGTTAACGGGAACGGCAGCGCTGCTTCGAACTCATCGAGTAGTTGCGGTGGAACCTTCAATGCATCGGCATCGTGTTCGCGTTCCCGTTCGGTGCGGCGCATCTCGGCCGCCGTCGCAAGCACCAGAAACTCCGTGAAGATGAAACGCTCGCGCGCAGCTTGCGCTTCTTCCGGCAATGCCGGCGCGTGGACGGCGCGATAGGCGCTTTCGAGCGTTCCGTATTTACGTTGGAGGGCGATTGCGGGCGGCAACGGGTCTTCACCCGTGAGCGCGAGCAGCCGTGGAAGATTCTTCGCGACGACGCTTGCGATTTTCCGCGTTGGAAGATCCTTGCTCGCGCGGTAAACCGGCACCATTTCACCGTGATATGTCTCGCCGTCGCGTAGCTGGGAATAGTGCGAGACGTTGACGACTGCGCCCGCGAGCGTTCGCTCCGTGCGGCCGCGCACGAAAAGGCGCATCCCTTCGCTGAATCGTCCGATCACGTACCGGTTGCGTCCGATCCACTTGGCGGTGAACTCCCCTGCGTCATCGCGCAACCGGACCTCGACGATCTCTAGCCCGCGCACGCGCCGCTCTTTCACGTGCGTGACGACGCCGACCGCGTTCTCGTCGCCACCATTCGTGCCGAGTTCATTGGAGGGCGTCGGAAAGCGCAAATCGTCGTAGCGAAACGGAATGTAGTCGAGCAAATCGTGCGCGCTGTGAATGCCGAGGTCGTGAAAGAGCGGCGCCGATTTTGCACCGACGCCTGCAAGCGATTCGATCGGAACGCTCACGCCGTCGCCGCCGAAAGCGCGCGCAAACGTTCGTGCACGTTCCGCACGCGCGGTACGGGGACGCCAAGCCGGTCGCCAAGTTCGACGACTGCGCCGACGATCGGCTCCAATTCGAGCGGACGTCCCGCTTCATAATCCTGCAGCATCGACGTACGCACGTCGGACAAGCGTTCGGCGTAGACGATGCGTGCTTCGATGTCGACATCCGCCACGATCCGTAAGGCCTGGCCGACGGCCAGCGCCTCGTACATCAGCGCGCGAACTTCATCGCGCGTAACCGGACGCTCGAGCATCTGACGGATTGTGAGTCGATGGAGCGTGCTGACGGGATTCAAACCCACGTTATTCACGAGCTTCAACCACACCGTCGCGCGAATGTTCTCATCGAGCTGCGGCGCGAGCTCGGCCCGGTCGAACGCGGACACGAGCATCTCGACGCGGCGGGTCGTACCGCCGTTCGGCGCTCCGAAGGCATAGCGCATGCCGCCGCTTTGATGGATCTTTCCCGGCTCGACGATGTGTCCCGAAACGTGCACGACGCCGCCGACAACACGCTCGTCCGGGAAAAGTGCCGCAATGCGTCCACGCGGATCGACTGATTGGAGCGGTGGCGTGCGGACGTACCAAAAGGGAACGCCGTTTTGCAGCGTTACGATGGTGGCATCGCTTTCTGCGAGTCTCTCGAGTTGCGGCAGGAGTTCGGGATATTGATGCGCTTTGAAGGTGAGCAACGCAGCATCGAACGTTCCGAGCGACCGCAGATCGTCGCTTGCCTCCACCTTAGCCGTGAACGGACCAAGGTCGCTGTGGACGAGCGTGATGCCTTTGCGCCGGATGACGTCAAGATGCGCGCCGCGCGCGACGACGGCGACGTCGGCGCCGGAACGCGCGAGTGCCGCGGCGATAAAGCCGCCAATTGCACCCGCTCCCACTACCGCGATTCTCATCGTAAAACTTTTGAGGCGACGGGCAGATTCGAACTGCCGGATGGGGCTTTTGCAGAGCCCTGCCTTACCACTTGGCTACGTCGCCGTGGAGCGGGTAGTGGGAATCGAACCCACGCATCAACCTTGGGAAGGTCGCAGGCTACCATTACATCATACCCGCGCGTCCACTGGCAGCCCGCCCGATTCGTTGCAGGCCATAACCCGTCCTTTGGGGGAACGGTTGAGGCGTGACGTGGGTCTACAGCCTACCCCTTTGGGTTGCAACCGTCGTCTTTATCGGCGGCTGTTGCTTGCTTTGCGCGGGCGGCTTGTACGTCGTTCGCCGGCGGTACGCGGGCGGCGCCAACGGAATCACGCACAACGACGTTGCCGGCCCGATCATGGGAACGGTCGGAACGGTGCTCGCGGTATTGCTCACGTTCATGGTCATCACCGTGTGGCAAGAGTACGATACGGCCGCACAAGGTGCGGACACCGAAGCTGCGGAGCTTGCCGATCTCTATCATGAGAGTTTTGCACTTCCACCGAAGTTCGGCGCGCCGCTGCGCGCGAGAATATTGCAGTACGTCGGCATCGTCGTCCACGATGAGTGGCCGCTCATGAAAGCCGGCTTCCAAAGTCGAACCGCCGAGCGCCTTGCGATCGAGATTGTCGATAGCGTTCAATCGTACCCACCCGCGACGATGGGTGAACAAACGGCGCAAGCCGACGCGCTGACGCACGTGCATAATTTCCTCGATGCACGCCGCACGCGGTTCTTCAGTAACGCGGAATCCGTGCCTGGGTTAGTGTGGGCGATGATGATCTTCGTCTCGGCCATTACGATCAGCTTTTCGTACTTCTTCCGCATCGCAAATGCTCGCGCACATCTCCTGATGATTCTCGCTTTAGGCGCGGTGGTCGGAGCAACGTTCCTCATGATCGCCGAGCTGGATCTGCCGTTTCGGGGGCCGCTTCAAATCCCACCCAGCGGCTTCGTGCACGACCTAGCCCGGCTGCCGTCGCAGCGTTAGCTGAGAATATTGACCGAACGCGCCAAGATCAATCCGACGGTGGTAAACGAAATCAGCGACTCGACGAGCATGAGCACTTTGGCGATGCGCGTTAAGGGCATGACGTCGGTGGGACTAAATGCAAGCGCGTTCGTAAACGAAAGATAGAGATAGTCAAGAAACATCGGACGCCAATTCGCCGGAACGCACTGCGCGTGAGTCTCGAGCAGCGTCAACTGCGGAAAGAGAAAATCCGCCTGTGAATTCCCGACCGTTGCGATACCTTCCCGGATCTCCACGCCGCCTTCGTCGATCTCCCAAAACCACAGCGCGAACACGATGACGTTGGTGGACCAGATCAGCGCGCCCGACTGCAACAAATCGGCTGCAGTAAGCCCGTGATGCTTCGTATGCGGATTCACCAGATCGTTGACGAGTAAAATCACCGACATGATGTTGAAAAAATTCAGGCTCGCAATCAGCGATATTACCGCGGTACTGCGTAAACTGCGTCCCATTCGTCCTTCGAACAACAATAGCGGCAGCAGCAGCGCGCCGACGATCACCGGCGCGGCCCAAATCGGACCGAACGTCAGCTTTGGAGGCAGGCGCTCGTAGAGCACGAGCGCGATCACGATTGCAATGGCCGGGCGCCAGCGTGGTTCCGGATTCACGAAACGCGGTTTCGCCCAGCAACCCGCTCCTACCGCTCGGCGTTGAAAGACGTATGGCTACCGACTTTCGAGATGGAAAAACATTTCCGCGCCGCGGCCGCGAGCCGCTCGGCGATGCACTTTGGCTCGCACGCGTCTACGACAAGGCGCGTGCAGCAGCAAGCGGAACGATTCATGACTACATCTACCCCTGCCCGATGGACAAAGGCGTCATGGAGCGGTGGGGTATAAGGCCCAAGGACTTCGACGAAGCGATTCGCACGCACACCACGGATCAAGCGATTCGGGCGTGGCTTGCGGAACGGGCTTCTCCCGACCGCGTTCGTGCCGCCAACGAGTGGCTTCTCAAGGAAAAGAAAGAGAATTTGGATCGGCAAGATTCCGAGGAAGGGGTAACGGTTTGAGCGAGACGATCGAGTTTGCGCGACCGGACGGTCAGCGCGCTCCGGGCTACTATACGGCAAACGGAAGCGCTGCCGATGCGCCCGGCGTCGTCGTGATCGAAGAATGGTGGGGCATGACCGATTCGATCAAACAGATGGCCGGCAAACTCGCGAGCGCGGGATTCCGCGTGCTCGTTCCCGATCTTTTCCGCGGCCGCAAAGCGGTCGTTCCCGACGAAGCGAACCACTTGGTCGAAGGCTTGGACTTCGGCGACGCCGCGAATCAAGACATTCGAGGCGCGGCGCAATACTTGAAGTCGACGGGTTCGAAGAAGGTCGCCGTCCTCGGCTTTTGCGTCGGCGGCGGTCTCGCACTGCGCGCAGCAATGCACGACCCGGAAATCGACGCCGTCGTGACCTTCTACGGTGTGACGACGCCCGATGCCGGCGACGTGGGACGCATCAAGGTCCCGGTGCAAGGCCACTGGGCGGAACACGACGACTTCGCAAGCCCACAAGCCGTCAGTCGAATCGAAGCGCGCTTCAAAGAGGCCGGCGTGTCACACGAGTTCTATCGCTACGACGCTCAGCACGGATTCAACAATCCGAACTCAATCGGTCACGCGGGACTCGGACACTACAACGAGGAGGCCGACAAGCAGTCCGTGTCCCGCGCGATCGACTTTCTACGCAAACACCTTCAGTAACGCGACGCTAATGCGTGAATAGCGTGCCTGCATTGAGCGGCACGCTGCGCAGCGCGCCTTGCTCGAGTCCCCACTTCTTCAGCAGTTTGTCGTACGTACCGTCTGCGATCACCGATTGCAGCGCAGCAATGACGCGTTGGCGTAACGCCGCGTTATTCTTCGAAACGGCAATGCCGTACGGCACAAGGGCAAACTGACGGCCCGCGACTTCGTACTTGTGATCGTTGATTTTCGCAAGATACGCAACGACCGGGTAGTCCGTTACGTGAACGTCGGAGCTTCCACCGGAGAAAAACTTGAAGGCTGCGTCGTCTGTCGGGAATGCCGTCAGCTTGATCTCCGCGAGGCCGATGTTTTTACAGAGCTTGGATTGTTCTTCGAGCGCCGCTTCCTGAGACGTCCCTTTTTGCACGTCGACGCGCAGCCCGCACAGCGCACCGAGCTCGAAGACGTGCTTGGGATTGCCGGCCGGCACCAGCATGCCGCTTCCCGCGACCATGTAATCGATGAAATCGACTTGCGCTTCGCGGACTCGCGTATCCGAAAGCGCCGAGATGGCCAGATCGAATGACCCCTTCTTCACCGCCGGGATGAGATCGTCAAAGGTGTGATTCGAAATGGAGACCTGGGTGCCGAGTTTCTGCGCCAGTGCGCCGGCGAGATCCACATCGAAGCCGCGCATAAGGTGAGAACTCGAGTAAAACTCTAGAGGGGCGTATGAGACGTCCGAACCGGCGCGCAACGGAGCGTCTGCAAAAGCCCGAGTAGAGAGCATGGAGAGAACAGCTGCGAGCATAAGGAAGCTCGCGCGGGCAAATACGCTCATATCAGGGGTATCGGCCAGCCGTTGCGCCATTCTTTAGACGCTCTCAACGAAGAAAGCCTCGCGTACTGCGAGGCTTTCACATTTCGATGGTGCCAAGGGCCGGAATCGAACCGGCGACACCGCACTTTTCAGGCGCGTGCTCTACCGACTGAGCTACCTTGGCACGGGACCGGGGCTGATTCTAGACGCCTGAGCCCGTCCCTTTCGGATTTTTGTAGCTAAAGCTGCAGCTTCTCGGCTAACCATGCAAGCCGGTCTTGCTGCGCGGCGGGTGTCGCGAGTGAATGATCCACATCGTAAACGGCCATCGCACGCGGCAACGGCGCCGATTGGAAAAACTCAAGTTCGTGTGCCGGCGTGATGTATCGATCGCGCGCGCTGAACTGGAAAAGAAAGCCTCGCGCCTTCGAACGCGCTAGGTACATTCCGGGATCGAGCGGCGCCATCTGCGCAACGTAGGCTTGCACGTCCGGCGGCTGCTCGCCGAGCAGATACCATTGCGAAAACGACGTCGTGCCCGCCATTAACACATACCATTGCGGCCGAGGATCGACGCCGGCTAACACGGCGCCGTACATCGATCCGAAGTCGTGTCCAACGTACGCCACCCGTGCGCTGTCGACGTTCGCCTGCGCCAGTAACACATCGAGCGACCGCCGCAGATCGACGACCTGTTCGATCGACCGTCGATAATCGGTTTGCGTCGAACGGCCTTTATCGAACCAGTCCTTTTCGGACCACATCGCATCGATCAACAGCGACGTCACGCCGCGTTGTGCGAGACGCCCGGCATCATCCTCGAATTCCGTATGATTGGTCGTTGCTTCGTCACCTAGCCAATGCACGAAGAGCACCGCCGGGTGCTTTCCGCTCCCTTTGCCCTCAACGACCACGCCGTGAACGGTTCGTCCGGCCGAAGTGAACTCGACGACCCTCGTCACCGCGCCGTCGTGCTGTGCGCGCGATCCGTACACGGCGTGTAGCGGCGCGGAATTATAGGCAAACGCCGATGGCTCGAGTGCGGCGGCAAAAACGAGAGCAACGAACATCGGGAAACTACGGATTGGACATTGCTACGTCGAGGATTTGTCCGTTCTTATCTTGCGCCGTCTGCCGAATCTCGCAATGCGCGGCCACGACGAGATGCGCAGCGGGGTCATAGTTGCCTTGGCCGGTGACACTCGGACCGCTACTCGAGGGCGTTTGCATCGTCACGATTACTGTGTCACGCCCGTTGCGCTGTTCGCGTCCGGTAACGGTATATTGAATGTCCGCCATGGCTTCATTGGAAAACGCGTGCCACGTTGCGCCGGTTTTTAACGCAGGCGCTTTCGCAAAACCGTTTGCGAACGTGTTCATCGGATTGAGCATCATCTGCACCATCGGTCCCTGTGCAGCTTGGGACATCTGCTTTGCCGCCGCCATATTGTAGGGGCTATAGTTCTTCGGCATTTCTCCAGTGCTGCCGACGGCCAGTGCGCCGAACGGTGAAATCGTTGCATCGAGCGTCTTGTTGTTCAACTGCATCATCTTCGGCGCGTGCATTGTGAGCGCGGCCGTTCGCGTGCCGTCGGCTTGCGTTCCCACGATCGCAACATCGATCGAGTAGTCCATCGAACCCGTGCCTGGACCGGCTCCCATCGTCGCTTTGTAAACAAACGTGGGCGGCGGGGGACTCTGCGCGAGTGCAACCGTCTGCGCAAGAAGCAATACAGCGAAGACCATGGCGAAACGTTTCATTGCGATCACCTCATCTTCGGGTAGTCTACATCCCAAATACGCGAAACATGACACCAGCCGGGCGACCGGTCGAATCAGCGCCCCGGAAAAGCAGAAGCTCCCCGAATGGTCGAGGAGCTTCCTTAAGATGGCGACGCTGGTGGGGCTCGAACCCATGACCTCCGCCGTGACACGGTTCACGGAGGAGAAGTGCGCTGTTCACAAGTGGCACGCGGCCAGCGCTCGGCAGAACTGCGAAATGCCTCTGCGGGACGCGGAGCCTAGCGTACTTGCAGTACATCTCCTTATTGGCCGCTTCGTCGAACGTATTCCGAACGCATCAACGGTGTAGACGCGGCGTTCGAAACGTCGTAAGAGCGTGGCCATTTGCGCGCGAACTTTAGCAAACGCCGCGCTATTGCGTTCGATACGTCTTTCCAATGCACGTCGTGCGCGCTATGAAACTCGAATTGGACGATCACATCTGGACTGGCGCCGCCGGGGCCCCTGTAAATCGTGGCTCGTATCGGTGCCCCAGGGACCGCAAAAGCGCCGTGGCTTTAACACGCAGCTCATAGACTGCGTCCGCTTTTCCAGGTAGTGCATAGTATAGATTTTCCCCGATGTACGGCGGCGGTGTCGGGGTCCCGTCGCCCACGACCGTCTCGGCACCAGCCACCTTAGAATGGGCGACCAAGCCGCTGCCTATGCCGCCGGCGGCGAGCACGAAAAACAGGGCAAACCATAAGCGCTTCTTCACATTAGGCCTCCCGTTCACATCCTCACCGAGTCCTTACGTCGTTACTCCGTGCCCGGCGGCCTGCTAGCCTGCAAACGTGTCGCGAACGCACAATACAAAGAAGCCCCGGCGCAAAAAGCACCGGGGTCTCTTTTAATGAATGGCGACGCTGGTGGGGCTCGAACCCATGACCTCCGCCGTGACAGGGCGGCGCTCTAACCAACTGAGCTACAGCGCCATCGCCGTAGACTTCGGACTGACCGAGATGGTGGGCACGGTTGGGATTGAACCAACGACCCCCCGCGTGTGAAGCGGATGCTCTCCCACTGAGCTACGCGCCCGAAGTGCCCAACCACGATTGGACAAGGTGGGAGTTTATCCTATCGCGGGGATGTTGTCCAGCGCCTTCGGTAGAACCGCCCGCAGGGATGCTCGAAGGATTCCCTCTCATCACTCGCTTCACCGTGCCGTTCTCCGACGTCGATATGATGAGACACGTGAACAACGTCGCATACATTCGCTGGTGCGAAACGATTCGCGCCGAGTACTTCGCCCAGGTGATGAACGAACCGATCAACGGCGAACGGGGAATGATCCAGGCGAACATCCAGTTCACCTACGAGCGCGAGCTCCAGTATCGCGAATCGGTCGCGATCGGAATCAAGGTCTCACGCGTCGGTACGAAATCGTGGGACTTCGCGTACGAGATTTGGAGTGAAAGCGCCGGCATGCGCGCTGCGCACGGAATTACGACCGTCGTCGCATACGATTTCGTGAACAGCGCGAGCGTCTTCATTCCGACGGAATGGCGGGACGCGATCGCACGATTTGAGGCGGGGCCACAGCGCAGTTTCATATGATCTTCGCACTCGCGCTCGCCGGATCGATGGCGGCGCAAACGTTTTCCAAGGGCCTTACTGATCTTTACGCGTTTGCCGGAACGCAGGCGGCGGATGAATTCGCTGCAGCGGAACGCGTTGATCCCAGCGCCGTGCTGAATTATTGGGGCGAAGCCCTCGCGCGCGGCACGAATCTGAACATTGGACTGACTGCAACGCGCTTTGCCGCATCGCAGTCTGCAATCGCGAAAGCATCGCCGTTTCTGGCCGTCGCATCGCCGCAGGATCGAGAACTGGCCGACGCTGTTGCCGCGCGCTATGCCGGAACGTACGAAGACCGCGACCGCGATGAAGCCGCGTATCAAAGCGCGATGGAACGCTACGTCGCCGCGTTTCCCGATGACGACGACGGCTCGATGATGCTCGTCGAAGATCTGATGGAGCGTCACGGCATGAATTGGAATGCGAACGGAACACCGGCCGATGATACGTCAGCGCAAATCCTTCGATTGACGCAAACCGTACTCACACGTAGTCCGCAGCACCTCTTTGCCAATCATCTCTGCATCCACATCTATGATAACGCGCCGGACCGCACGCCGGCGATTGCATGCGCGCAGCGATTAGACGCGATGACGTTCGTCGAACCGGAAGAACACCTCGCGCACATGCCGGCTCACACATGGATAGAATTAGGAGACGGCAAAGCGGCGCTGCGTTCGAGCGACCGTGCGTGGGCATTGCATCCCGTCGAGTACGCCGAACACGACGCCTATGTCGGCCTGGCTGCGGCGCGCATGTGCGGTGACAACGGAGCGGCAGCAGTATGGAGCGAACGTCTCGGCGCCTTAGAAACATCGCCTCCGAACCTCTCACCGCCGCTATACATCCAGCATGCGCGTGCACAGGAATCCGCCGGGCACCTCGACGCCGCGATCGCGATTCTTCAACAGCAAGTTCAGGCGCAGGCAACGGTCACGGAACTCGTTCCGTTTTATCCCGCTGATGAAGCGCTCGGGTCGATGCTGCTACGCGCGCAACGCTACGCACAAGCGCAGATTGTGTTCGCACAAATTCTCGCCCATCATCCGCGTCGGCCGCGCGCGCTCTTTGGCATGAGCGTCGCGTTGGACGATCTCGGAGACAAAGACGGCGCGCAACGCTATCGGGAAGAGTTCGCGCAGTATTGGGCCGGCGGCGACTTGACGATCGATCAATTTTAACCGTCAGCCGCAATACTGCGCGCAGACGTGAACAACGACGCATCATGCTCGCGAGGCTCCGCGAAGCACGGCAGCGAGATGTGCGAGCAGATCGCTCGCGTATTGTGCGCCATCCGCTGCGATCACGCGGATGCTCGTACTTCGAGCGCTTTCACAAAGCCGCGCTTGACGCGCGCGTTTGGCGGAAGCAAGAGCATCATCGTGACGCACACGGATTTCGGCTTCATGCCATAAGTCCATGATTGTCCTCAATAACAAACGGTGTAAAGAAAATAAAAACGCCTCCGAGCGTTACGCTGGAGGCCTTCGGAGTCGAATCGAACGCGCTAACGTTACGTCGGCGCGGCGCTACGATTTCGACACGAAGGCACAGCGAGGCCGTCGCCGTCTCGCGAGAGCGGCACGGTCCAACCACATTGATTCATGATTCCGAACGCGGTCATTAGTACGTGCCTCCTTTCATGTCAATCCGATAGCGAGGTTCAACTCTACCACGCTTGCTTTACTATACGCAAGCGGAATCTCGCTGCGTACAGGAAGGGTTACAGGGCGGCGTTCACCAATCGGTTGACTCCGCCGGACCCCGTTTGGTATACTGCCCCGGTTGTCCGCGGCTCTGCGTGCGTGTAGCTCAGTGGGAGAGCACCACCTTGACACGGTGGGGGTCGTAGGTTCAATCCCTACCACGCACACCATCTTTCGATTTCGAGGTCCGGCGAATCGCCGGGCCTTCTTTTTTGCATGTGGCAAAATTGCGATAACATAATCATATGCCGCTGCAAAACAGAATAACGCCGTTCGGCGATATAGTTGCGCGTCCGGGACGCGGAACGCTGACCGGCAATCGCGGCATCATTCACAACGCGGAGAAGCAGATCGTACGCCCGTGGCAAGTGAAGCGTTGGATCGCATGCGCACTCGAATTCCGCGGACGTAAACGCGAAGTGATGCAGCCCAATCGGTGGACGCACCTCTTCTTCCTCGATGAAGCAACGGCGTTTAGTGCGGGGCATCGGCCTTGCGCCGAATGCCGCAACGCCGATTACAAGCGCTTCCGCTCGCTGTGGGAAAGCGTGCACGGAACGACGGCCGGCGCCGACGCAATCGACAACATACTGCACGCGAGCCGTTTGCAGGACCGCAAGAAGCGTACGTACATGGCGGACATCACCGGCTTACCGGACGGAACGTTCATCGCGCTCGAGGGCGAGCCGTGGTTGGTTTTGGGCGATACGATTCATCAATGGTCCGACGCCGGATACTTTGCGCACCGCGGACGCCCCGCGCGCGGAACAGTGGAAGTGCTCACGCCGGAGCCGATCGTTGCCGTCTTCGCTGCGGGCTATCATCCCGGCGTTCACGTTACTGCACGAGAATCTGATCGTTACCCGGGACGACGACGCCCGGTACCGTCGTAACCGGTGCGCCAAGGCCGCTGGGAGAAATCGGAAGCACGACGAGATCGCCCGTCGCCGAGGTGACTTTGCTCGCCAGATGTCCAATCGCAACGAGATACTTTCCGTCGGATGTCACGCCGAGCGTCGCAATCTCAGCGAGCGAATCTTTAGCAACGGGAACGGTGTACGTCTGAATTTGCTGCAGCGTCCCGGTGTTCACTCCGGAGAAAACCGCGATCGCCGAATCAGTCGCAACAAACGCCGTCGTGCCATCGGATGAAATCGCAACGCTGAAGGGCGTACGAACGCCGGTGATCGGCACGACAGACTGCGCCGCCGCTTTGCCGGGTAACCCGGTAATCTCTACAATCGCCGGGCCGCCACCGACAACGACGGCACGCGTCGAATCCGTCGGACTAATTGCTACACCTGCACGCGCATCAGCCGATTCGAGTGCCGGAACATTCGTCAGGTTCGCGGTTTGCGTGAACGAGTGGTAAACCCATCCGCCCAACGCACCTTGCGACGGCGTCACGCTGTTGACCGAGTACGCCGTGAGACCGCTATAGCCACGCGCGAGCAGTACCTTATTGTCCGCCGATAGCACGAGGCCGTTGCGAAGATCCGGCGTGTCTATCAGTTCTGCCGCTACCGGTTTGCCGCTACGCAGGCCCGAGACGTGCAGCAATTTGTTATTCGTGTCGAGCGAGAGTACGGCTTCGTCGCCGTTTTGCAACATACGCAACGCATCCATGTCGTTTCCCCATGGCGATACGTCGAGCGTGTAAGTCGAAACGGACGGAGACCCGTTTGCAAAACCGCTCACTACGCGAAGGGTCCGCGCGCCGTCCGCCACCAACATGTACGACCAGTCAGGCGAAACGGCGATGTCTTCCAAATCGAACATGAACGGCAACGGCAAAGTCGAAACTTTCGCCGAAACCGGTTGCCCCGATCCGCCGAAGAGCGACGCAATTTGCAATTCGCCCGGCCCGTTTGAATCGTCGCCGAAAACCGCGACGCCAATGCGCGTCTGCGAAAGATTGGGAGGTGGCGTATGTTGCTGTGGCGCAGGCGTCGGGTTACCGCCTCCGCCTCCGGAACCGTTCCCGCTTGGAATTGCGGAACCGCCGCCTCCACCTCCGCCTCCGCCGCATGCGGCCAAAAGAGAAGTGATTGTGAGCGCGAGTGCAGCTTTGACGATCGACTCAGCATGCAGTTTCAGCATATCGACGAGCCCCTTCTGGAACGTATCGTACGTTGCCGAGGGGCCGCTAACCGAGTGTCCTTAGTCGATGGGAATGCAGCCGAACGGCACCTTCGTAGGTCGAACGCCTCGGCCCGGCCGCAGGACGTTGGACCGTGCTAAAGAGAGCATTGCGTCCATTTCGGGTTCAAAAGCGGATCGAAATTCACCGCATCGCTTGACTCTTGCGTCCACTCCTTGCGCACCAGTCCTTCGCGCTCGATCGAGCGTGAAAGCGCGCTCAAGCGCTCCAGCGGCACGCTGCAATCGGAATCTTCGCATCCGCGCATCGTTACCGGAACGCTGGCTACGCCACCATCAATAAGCTTGTAGTGGTGAAACTGCTCGATCGACTCGTAGGTAAACCGCACGCGCACGCGGTAGTCGCGCGCGGCCGTTGCGTACAGCTCGAAGACAAGCGCACTGCCGGGCGGCATATCGTCGGCAACAATGCCGCCGTCCGGCTGCCAATGCGCATCGAGAATTCCACCGAGCGCGCCTAGTTGCGTATCGTGTCCGCTAAAGATCACAACGTTATCGTGGCTGATATCGGGAAACATGACGTCGGTATGCGGGCGCCCGGCTTTCGCCTCCAGCATCCCGACGATGTGCGCAAAAAGCGTACCGCCCCGCACCAAGGCATTATACCGATTGCGTGCATTTACGTCGTATGCGAGCACATGCAGCCGCATCGCATCCGCGAGATCGCCGGGCGCATCCGGCCGGCATTGCGCGTATTCAAGAAACAGATCTTCCGCATACATCGACGCAGTTTTTAGCGGCCCGCCGAGTTCGCTCAGCCCTTCTTTGTCGCCGATCGCGCTCTCACCCGATGTAACGGGCGCGCACGACCCGCTGCACCGTGTATCCAGTAGGCGTTGCAGCCCGGCGAATTCCGGCGCGTGCTGCGCCACGATTTGAAGCGGCGGCTTCGGCAGGGTAGCCATCACGGCTCCACGCGACGCCGCGGCATCGATACGATCGTTTGCCGCCGCCCACCGCGTCGCATCGAAGAGTGCGTCATCGCTCGCGCTTGAAAGGTCGGCCGCGTGGTGCACCGGGATCGCATTCCGATTTCCGCAGATTCCCTCGATCAATGCGAGCCCGCTCTCCAGCGTTCGCTGGTCCTTATCCGCGTACAGATACAGATTCGGCGCCGTACACGATATCGGAATGCCATTCGATCCGAAGTAGAGGCGATAATACTGCCCGAGGTACGTCATAAGCCGGTATCCGCGCGCCGTGAGATAACTCGGCGCCACCGGCTGCCAGTCGGCCCATGCATACTGCGCGGGCGTGGTCGAGATACTGCGAACCCCGTGACGCGTGACGACAACGGCGAACACCAGCCGATCCGTCTGCTGCTGCGCCGGGATTGCGGCGGCGGGAAGCGCCGCAAGCAGCAGCGCAGCAACAATCGTCGAGAATTTCAAGCCCGAGCCTCCTTCATCTGTTGTTAACGTTGTGCATGTCGACGGCCACCTGATTTCGAAGCTGTCCTCGGTACTGTCCGGAGGTTTACGTGAAGCGCATTCTTGCTGCCGTCTTTTCGCTCTCGCTGCTCTTCTGCGGTGCTCCGCTGCACGCGCAGACGCCCGCGCCGCAAGCGTCCTCGGACGATGCGCTCGCGGCGCTCGTGCGTCAGAAAATCAAACACGTTTTCGTGATTTATCAAGAGAATCGCTCGTTCGATTCGTATTTCGGCACCTTCCCCGGCGCGGAGAACCTCTCGTCGACGCTCGCACAAACGCAAGGGTTCCGTCAATACGATCCGCTCGGCAACCAATGGGTAACGCCGTTCCGAATCACCGCCACGGATTCCGCCGACGCGGATCACTCGCGTCCCTCGTTGATCACGAAATCGGACGGCGGCCGCATGGATCTCTTCGTGCCGACGGAGGAGTTCGGGCTCCTTGCGCGCGGGTATTCTCGCGAAGACGCGCAGCGCGTCGGGCTGCTCACCATGGCCTTCGAAGACTGCGACACGATTCCATATCTGTGGAAATACGCGCGCAACTTCGCGCTCTACGATCATTTCTTTCAAGGCATGTACGGGCCGTCGACACCGGGCAATATTGACTTGATCGCCGCGCAAACCGGTCAGACGCAATGGGCGAGACACCGCGACGAACAGATCGCAGCGAGCGGCGTCGGACAAGGCGTTCCGGTCGTCAACGATCTGCCTCCCGCGTTCGGCCCGTGGGGCAACGGCATTACGCCCGCAGCCGGAAAAGCACAGGACGTTCTTACATTTGCGACGCTGTTCTTGACGCTCTCGGGCAGAGACGCGACAAACGCCAAGCGCGACGATGATGACATCAAGGACGATGTATCGTCGCTCGCAAAACGCGACGCACCCGCGATCCCATGGGGCTGGTATCAAGAAGGTTTTGGAGCCAAGCCCGGCAGCAGCGGCCGATCGCCGTACGTCACGCACCACAATGCGCTGCAATACTTCGGCTATCTGCGCAACAATCAGTACTTTTGGCGCGGCGTGCACAATGTTACGGAGCTGCTCCCGGCAATTCAAAACGGAACGCTCGGCGATCGCGGCGTCGTATTCGTCAAGGGCGGTTACACGGACCCGTTCGGATTCAAGCCGGCAGACCACAATCCGTACGTGCAAATGAATTTTCAAGGAGACGACGATCACCCTGGATATTCCGATTCGCAGATATCGCAAGCGTTTGTTGCAACGTTCGTAAACGCAATCGCGAAGAGCAAATATTGGAACGATTCGGCAATCCTCATCGTCTGGGACGATTCCGAAGGCTTCTACGATCACATGTCGCCTCCGCAATTCGAACGCTGCCCCGACGGACATCCGTGCGGCGATGGTCCGCGCGTTCCCGCAATCCTCATTTCGCCGCTTGCAAAAGATCACGGCATCGTCCGCGATCTCTCCGATCACACGTCGTTTGCAAAGATGTTGGGCCGCATCTTCAATCTCCCGGCACTCGCATCGCTGCCGGATGAATCGCCGTATCTCCCCGAAGGTCCGCGGGACACCGATCCACGCCTCTCCGACTTACTCGGCGGCTTCGATGCGGAACGATTGAGCGGAACAAAGCTTCCAATCGCGGCATCGCAAGCGATTGTCGAAGACGTCGGCGTGCCGGCAAAAGAAACGTGTTCGTCACTCGGGATCATTCCAGATCACGTGCAAGGCGAAGAGAAAGCGCCGGCGGGTTTTGCACCTTTGACGCATTAAGGTGCGAGCAATCGAACTTTAAAGCGTCCTTAACGCGCATTCGTCTTAATAGAAGTGCGCGGCTGCACATTGCAAGCCGCTTGACACTGCATAAGGACTAAGCTTGAAGAACAGCATTTTGACACGCCTCCTCGCGGCGGGGTTTGCGCTTGCGCTGACTGCCCCGGCGCTTGCATCAACCGAACTGACTGGGGCCGGCTCGACATTCGTGTACCCTTTCTTCTCCAAGGCATTCTATCAATACGGTCAGCAGCACAATGACGTTGCCGTCAATTACCAGTCGATCGGAAGCGGCGGCGGCATTCAGCAGTTCACGGAGAAGACGGTTGACTTCGGCGCGTCCGACGTGCCGATGAACGCTGATGAGCTAAAACGCGCAGGAGACCCGGTTATTCAGGTTCCGGTCGCGCTCGGCGGAGAAGCCATCGTCTATAACCTCCCCGGCGTTCACAACGGTCTTCGCCTCACGCGTCAAGTCATCGCAGACATCTTTCTCGGAAAGATCGCGACGTGGAACGACGCGCGGATCGCGAAACTAAACGGCGGCACGACGCTTCCGAACACGCCGATCGTTGTCGTGCACCGCTCGGATGGTTCCGGCACGACGTACATTTTCACGGATTTCCTCAGCCACGTTTCCCCGGAATGGCATGACAAAGTCGGCACTGCGAAGAGCGTCAGCTGGCCGGCACAGACGAGTATCGGTGGAAAAGGTAACGAGGGCGTCGCCGGCCAGATTCGCAATAGTCCGGGATCGATTGGATACGTAGAACTTGCATACGCGCTCGAGAACCACATGGATTCCGCCATAATTCAGAACGCGTCCGGTAAGTGGGTGAGCTGCACGGTAGAAAGCGTACGTGCTGCCGCGGCAACGAAACCCAAGATCAGCGCCACGAATTTTTCGATCGTCGACGCTTCCGGCTCGGAAGCGTACCCGATCGCCGGCTATTCATGGGCCATGGTGTACAAAGAGATGAAGGACCGCGACCGCGCGCGCAAAGTGCATGACGTGCTGGAATACGTCGTCAGCAGCCCTGGCCAGCAAATCGCGGCTTCCTTAGATTACGTTCCGCTTCCTGAAAACGTGCAAAACGCGGCGCGCGAACTTCTCAAGGACATGGACCTCTAGATCCGGCCTTCGCATCGGTGCCCTCTGTTGCTTTTGTCGAGTTCTTACCTTAAAGCGGTCTTAATGAGCCCTCCCGTATATAGATAAGGATGCATTTTGGTGACGGCACTTCGCGGGTTCGAATGAGGGCGCGCCTATTTATAGGCGCGCTTTTAGCTACGATACTTGTCGGTTGCAGTAGCGGCGGCTCGCAAGGCGGCGGACTCCAACTAACCGGCGCGGGCTCGACGTTCGTGTATCCGTTCTTCTCGAAAGCCTTC
Organism: Vulcanimicrobiia bacterium; assembly: GCA_963765935.1. Taxonomy (GTDB): domain Bacteria; phylum Vulcanimicrobiota; class Vulcanimicrobiia; order Vulcanimicrobiales; family Vulcanimicrobiaceae; genus JAMXLG01. Next base: position 263,958 of record CAVXXX010000001.1, read on the forward strand.
TATCAATACAGCGAGCAGCACAAGAACCTTACCGTCAACTATCAATCGATTGGGAGCGGCGGCGGCATCCAGCAGTTCACGCAGAAGACCGTCGACTTCGGCGCCTCGGACGTCCCGATGAACGCTGACGAGCTGAAACGTGCAGTCGACCCTGTAATTCAAATTCCCGTTGCGCTGGGCGGCGAATCGATCGTTTACAATTTGCCTGAGGTTACGAAGCCGCTCCGTTTGAAACGGGAAACCGTTGCGGACATCTTCCTTGGTAAGATTGCCAGATGGAACGATCGAGAGATCGCATCTCTCAATCCCGGCGTTGCTCTCCCCAACACGGCGATCGTCGTCGTCCACCGTTCCGACGGTTCCGGCACGACCTATATCTTCACGGACTTTTTGAGCGGCGTTTCGCCCGAATGGCGGACTCGAGTCGGAAAGGGCAAGAGCGTGAGCTGGCCCGCGCCGAGCAGCGTCGGCGGAAAAGGCAACGAAGGTGTTGCCGGCCAGATTCGCAACACACCCGGCGCCATTGGCTATGTCGAACTCGCGTATGCGGTTGAAAACCAGATGCCGGCGGCGCTTCTCGAAAACGGCTCGCACAACTACGTAGCCGATTCAGCCGAAAGCGTCCGCGCTGCTGCCGCAACGAAGCCGAACGTCAGCGCAACAAACTTTTCTATCGTAAATGCAGCCGGCGCGAAGTCGTATCCGATCGCCGGGTACAGCTGGACGATGGTTTACCGTACGATGCATGACTCAAATCGCGCGCGCGCACTTCACGATGTACTGGTGTGGACGGTCGGCAATGCGGGCCAACAAATTGCGGCATCGCTCGATTACGCGGCATTGCCGTCTAATGTACAAGCAGCGGCACGCCGCACGCTTGGCCAGATGCGTTTCTAGTCCCTCGAATCAAACATTGAATACGATGCAGCAGCGCAACGTAAAACGCAGTCGTTTCGAATCCATCTATTTGCTCGACGGCGCATTTATGTGGACGATTTACGCGGCGGTCGGCTTTTTTGTACTGCTCGTCGTCCTACTTTTCGCGCAGCTCGTCCACGGATCGTTGCCCTCGATCCATGCGTTCGGCTTAAAGTTTTTGTGGACGAGCCAGTGGAACCCGGTCACGAGTCAATTCGGCGCCCTGCCATTGATCTTCGGCACCGTCGTGAGTTCGTTCATTGCGATTCTCTTAGCGGGAACTGTCGGAATCTTCGCAGCAGCATTTTTATCCGAATTTGCTCCGCCGTCTATTGCCGCGTTCCTCGGCTCGATGATCGAATTGCTCGCGGCAGTGCCAAGCGTAGTATACGGCCTCTGGGGGTTGTTCGTACTTGCACCGCTGATGCGCAACTACATCGGGCCGGCGTTGCAGAAGACGCTCGGCTTTATCCCGTTGTTCTCCGGACCCATTTACGGCGTGGGCCTTTTAACGGCCGGCATCATCTTAGCCCTCATGATATTACCGACCGTCGCGGCAATTAGTCGCGAGGTGATCGCAGCCGTCCCGAGAGATCAGCGTGAAGCTTCGATGTCGCTCGGCTCGACGAAATGGGAAACCATTTGGAACGTCGTGCTGCCCGCTGCGCGCGCAGGCATTTTTGCGGCGCTCGTCCTCGCACTTGGGCGTGCTCTCGGCGAAACGATTGCTACAACGATGGTCATCGGAAATCGCCCGGAGATCGCCGCGTCGCTCTTCGCACCCTCGTACACCTTGTCCAGTGTTATCGCAAATGAGTTTACCGAAGCAACGACAGACGTCTATCTGAGCGCGCTGCTTGAACTCGGCCTCCTGCTGTTTATCGTGAGTTTCGTCGTCAACGGTATGGCGCGTTTACTGATGTGGTCCGTATTTCGGCGGCAACCCCGTTGACAATGGCAGTTTTGAGTATCGATAAATCCGTGAAACACCGCGCCTCGAACATTCGAAATCGTCACGCGCGGGGCGTCGCGGGCCTGGTCGTGACCAGCGCGTGCGCGATCGCGGCAGCCCTGTTTTTGCTCTTGATCCTCGGCTATGTCGCGTTCCAAGGCATCCACGCGCTGAATCTCGCCTTTCTCACGCAATTGCCGAAGCCCGTCGGCGAGACGGGCGGCGGCGTGGCAAACGGCATCGCCGGCAGCATCATCATTGTCGGCATCGCGACGGTTATCGCAACGCCGATCGGCGTGTTGACCGGAATCTTTCTCGCAATCTTCGGTCGAGGAATCGTTCCGAGCACCGTTCGTTTCTTGGCAGACGTACTCTCCGGCATACCAAGTATCGCAATCGGACTGTTCGCCTACACGCTCCTCGTCCAGCCGTTCAAGCATTTTTCCGCATTTTCGGCTGCATTTGCATTTGCGGTGTTGATGCTGCCGCTCATTATCCGTACTGCGGAGAACGCGGTGCGCACGGTGCCGACTTCGATCCGGGAAGGCGCGCTAGCGCTCGGGCTTTCAACGTTTCAGTCGACGATGCACATCATCGTACCCGCGGCGCGTCCGGCAATTCTTACGGGACTGCTGCTCGCCGTGGCCCGCATAACCGGTGAAACGGCGCCTTTACTGTTCACGGCGTTCGGCAGCCAATTCTGGGAACTCAACCCCAGCAATCCGATGGCGGAACTCTCGTTGCAAGTATTCACGTACGCGATTTCGCCGTACGAGAGCTGGCATCAGCAAGCGTGGGCCGGCGCCCTACTGCTCATCGTTGCAGTGTTTGCGTTGAACGTTGTCGCGAAACTTGCGGTGAGGTCGAGGATTTCGCGATGACTGCCTCGCCGTCGCGCGTCACAAATGACGTACCATTACGCGCCGTGAATTTGAGCGCTTTTTACGGAACGCACCGAGCGATTGTCGATATCGATCTCGATTTTAAAGCCCGATCCGTCACAGCGTTGATCGGTCCATCGGGCTGCGGCAAGACGACGCTTCTTCGCTGCTTGAACCGCATTCATGAACTCACGCCGAAGGCACGCGTAACCGGGCGGGTGGAGCTGGACGGCGAGGACGTGTACCACTCGGAAATAACGCCGATCGAGTTGCGCCATCGGGTCGGTATGGTGTTTCAGCGGCCCAACCCGTTTCCAACGCTCTCAATTCTCGATAATACGATCGCAGCGCTTCCGAGGAAGATGCCACAAAAGCAGAAGCGCGAAATCGCCGAGCAAAGTCTTACGGCCGCGGCGTTGTGGAACGAGGTAAAAGACAAACTAAAACGTTCGCCGTTCGAGTTATCCGGAGGTCAGCAACAGCGTCTTTGCATCGCTCGCGCTTTGGCCGTCGAGCCGGAAGTTCTCCTCATGGACGAACCGACGTCGTCGCTCGATCCGATCTCCACCTCCATGATCGAAGACTTGGTCGAACAACTGACGCAGAAGTACACCATCGTGATCGTCACGCATAACATGCAACAGGCCGCTCGGATCTCCGACTTTACGGCTTTCATGTTGGGCGGCGCATCGGGCGGAGAGTTGATCGAATACGACGAGACAGCGAAGCTCTTCTTCAATCCCAAGGACCGCCGAACCGAAGACTACATCACCGGCCGCTTCGGCTAGCCCTGACTTCCCCCGGCTCTAAGGATCGATCCCGCCGATGACGAATCGGCGTCCTCTATGCCCGAAACCGCCCACATGACGAGCCTGCCCGAGCTGCGCCACACCGCAGCGCACGTGCTCGCGTATGCCGTCCAGGACCTCTTCCCCGAAGCCAAGCCGACGATCGGTCCGGCAATAGAAAACGGATTCTACTACGATTTCGATCGCGAGCGTCCGTTCACGCCGGACGATCTCGAGCGGCTCGAGGCCCGGATGCGTGAAATCGTCGCGACGAATTATGAAATGACCGGCGAAGAGGTCACGCGCGACGAAGCCATCGCGCGCTTTAAGAACAACCCTTATAAGGAAGAGATCGCTCGGGAAATCCCCGAGGGCGAGCCCATCACGCTCTACACGATCGGCGAGTTCACCGACCTCTGCCGGGGCGGTCACGCGCATACGACGGGCGAGATCGGTGCGGTGAAGCTGCTCAATGTAGCGGGCGCCTACTGGCGCGGCGACGAGCACAACGCGATGCTGCAGCGCATCTACGGAACGGCGTGGTACGACGAAGGCGAGCTCGAGGCGTATCTGCATCAAATCGAGGAAGCGCAAAAGCGCGATCATCGCAAACTCGGCGTGGAACTCGATCTCTTCTCGATTGAAGAGGACGCGGGCGCCGGACTCGTCTTCTGGCATCCGAAGGGAGCAATAGTCCGCGGCGTCATCGAGCAATTTATTCGCGAGGGTTTACGCGACCGCGGATACGAGCCGGTCGTCACGCCACACGTCGTCAGCGAAAAGCTGTACGAGATTTCCGGACATCTCGAGAATTACGCGCACGGAATCTTCGGCGCGCTCGAGGTCGAGGAACAACGCTTTCGCCTCAAGCCGATGAACTGCCCCGGCCACATTCTTATTTATCGCAGCCGCCAGCACAGCTATCGCGAGTTGCCGATTCGCTATTCGGAATTCGGCACCGTGTATCGCTACGAGCGTTCCGGCGTGATGCACGGACTCACGCGCGTGCGCGGCTTCACGCAAGACGACGCGCACTTGTTCTGTACACCCGAACAGTTGCAGGCTGAGTTCGAACAAACCCTCGATGAAGCATTGCGTTTGATGAAAGCGTTCGGCTTCACCGATTTCGAGTATTTCCTTTCGACCCGCGAACCGCAGTTGCGCGGCGACACGGATCCGATTGCGGAAGAGGCGATTCGCAAGGCGCTCGAGCGATACGGACTCAACTATTCGCTCGATGAAGGCGGCGGCGCGTTTTACGGACCGAAGCTCGACATCAATGTGCGCGACGCGATCGGCCGCAAGTGGCAGCTCGGAACGGTACAAGTCGACTTCGTGCTGCCCAAGCGTTTCGACCTGAAGTATCGCGGCGCCGACGGCGCGGACCACACGCCGGTGATGATCCATCGCGCGCTGGCCGGCTCGCTTGAACGCTTCTTCGCGATTCTCGTCGAGCACTACGGCGGTGCATTCCCCGCTTGGCTTGCACCAATTCAAGCGGTCGTTACTCCGATCTCGGAGCATCAACTCGACTACGCTCGCGAAGTTGCTGCGCGCTTGCAAGGGATGGGCTCGCGCGCGCACGTCGATGAAAGCAATGAGAAGCTGGGTTATAAAATCCGTCACTGGAAGACGCAGAAGGTGCCCTATATTCTCGTCGTCGGCAAACAAGAAGCCGCCGATGGGACGGTGAACGTAAACGAACGAGGCATCGAAGAGAAACGCACTGTCTCCGTTGCCGGCTTTACCGAAGAACTCCGCCGAAAGGTCGACTCCCGCGAATGAAACGCGCCTCCCGTGTCACCCTGAGCTTGTCGAAGGGACTGCTGGTCTTGACCCTTGCTGCGTGCCAAGGTAGTTTCGGTTCGGGCGGGACGGAAGCACCCGGCGGAATGGCTCCGCCGGTCAATCCGCAATCCGCGCAACAGAATCCGGTCAATCCGAGCGCAATGCCGAGCACATCTCCGATGGTCGGGATGAATGTTACGCCCGGCCCGGGCGGCTTTGCGTCATATGCATTCGCCGACGCACCGAAGAGCGGATTGCAGTGTCCTGAAGATCAAGGCTTTTCATGTAACCTGCGCTTTAACGTCACCGGCAAGACTGGGTCCCCTCACCATCAGCGTCGCCTTCGCCTTCGGCAAGTCCGGAGGACGGCGCGGACATCGGGATGGGACCGCCGCCTGATGCATCCGCTCCCGATGCGTCAGCGTCACCGGGTGCGAGCGCATCGCCCGGTGCAAGCGCGTCACCGAATGCAAGTGCATCGCCTGCCGCACCGGTTCCGCACATGATGCTCGCATCTTCCGCGCTACCGAAAGATGCGCCGAAGATGGTGAACCCGGATCCGAAAGCCGTCGCGACCGTTGCGCTCATGTCGATTCGGTTGAAAACCGACGCGGATGAAGTGCTGCAAGGAAAAGCGATCGCGGAATTCACGCTGCCGAAAGAACAGATCGGCGGACGCGGCTTCGCCGTTCAGCTCTTCCACGAATCGGTGAAAAAGAAAAAACACACGGATGATTTTATCGGCAACTACGCCGACTCAAAGCTCAAGGATGAAACGTTGCGCTTCGAGTTGACTATGCCGAAACTGCAAGTAAAGAAAGACGAGACGTGGTTGCTCGTGCTCTACGGAGATGAACTCCCGAGTGCGAGTGCATCACCCGGCGCAAGCGCATCGCCGAACGCGAGCGCATCGCCTGCGAACCAGTCCGTCGCCAGGAGTAAGCGCCTCACCGGCGGCGAGCGCCCATCCGTGACGCTCGCGGCGAGGAGAACCTTCGTCGCGAGCTTCCTGGGATGGACGCTCGACGCGTACGACTTCTTCCTCGTCATCGTCGTCGTTCCGCATCTCGCAACTGATTTCGGACGTTCCATCGCGGACGTCGCGTTCGCGGTAACGCTTACGCTCGCGTTACGTCCGGTCGGCGCATTGATCTTCGGCTGGGTCGCCGACAAATACGGCCGTCGCACACCGCTGATGATCGACATCGCGCTGTACTCGGTGATCGAATTGCTCACCGCCTTCTCGCCGAATTTCACGGTATTCTTGATTCTGCGCGCCATCTTCGGCATCGCGATGGGCGGCGAATGGGGCCTAGGCGCCGCGCTTGCAATGGAATCACTCCCTGCGGAACGCCGCGGGCTCTTCTCGGGAATTTTGCAAGAGGGATACGCCGTCGGCAATTTGCTTGCGGGCGTCACGCTCTGGCTGCTCTTCGATCGCATCGGCTGGCGCGGCATGTTCGTCATCGGTGCACTTCCGGCACTCTTGATTCTCTACATTCGCACGCAAGTTCCCGAATCGCCCGTGTGGCTTTCACATGCGAGCGAGCGTCTTGCCGTCGGCGGCGACGTGCTGCTCGATTCGCTCCGCCGTTTTTGGCCGTTGTTTTTATACGGCGTGCTCTTCATGGCATCGTTTAATTTCATGTCGCACGGGACGCAAGATCCGTACGCGACGTTCCTCACGAAGCAGCACGGATTCACGCCCGCACTCGTCGGTCAAATCAACACCGTCGCATCGATCGGCGCAATCTGCGGCGGCATCTTCTTCGGCTGGCTCTCGCAACGGCTCGGTCGCCGTATCTGTATCGTGATTTGCGCGGCACTCGGTTTGCTGGCAATTCCGCTCTGGGCGTTCAGCACTACGGTCGCCACCCTCATGCTCGGCGGATTCATCATGCAATTCATGGTGCAAGGCGCGTGGGGCGTGATTCCCGCGCACTTAAACGAAATCGCGCCGTCCCTCGCGCGCGGAACGTTCCCCGGCTTCGTCTATCAAGTCGGAAACTTGATCGCATCGGGAACGCTCCAAATCATCGCCGTCCTCGCCGCCACAACATTTGCCTCCGCGCAAGGCCCGAATTACGCCCGAGCGATGTCCTCATTCATGATCGCCGTCTTCATCGGCGTAGCACTCCTCACACTCCTCGGCTTCGCCGTCCGTCCCGAACACCGCAACGAATCCTTCACAACCCTGTCATCCTGAGCCCCACCCTGTCATCCTGAGCCCAACCTGTCATCCTGAGCTTGTCGAAGGACCGCCACAAAAGTTACGCATACTGCGGCACCTGCGGAATCGGCCGCCCTGCGCGCACCGCCTCAACGACGGCGCGCGCATCCGCAGCCCGGTATTCCTCACCGTACACCGCACCGTTGCGCCGCGGCGCTTCCATAACGGCGCACGTCTTTACGCCGCCGACATCGACCGGGACATAACCGGCGTCTTCAACCAGCGCCGCCACAACACGCTTCGCGTCTTCGTCGTCACCGCAGATCCATTGCACGACTTTTTCGCTACCGCCCCGGCGTGCCGCATCGGCTTGAAACTGCGCGGTGAGCGTATTAAACGATTTGGTATAGCGCGCTCCACTTATGCGCGACGCATTGAACGATGCAGCCGTTGTGCCCGCGGGCGGCAAGTCACGCGAGCCGAATTGATTCGTCGTATCGATGACGATTTTTCCCGAAAGCGACCCGGCTCGAGCTAAGGCTTCGGGAATGACGTCCCACGGCACCGACAATACGACGACATCTCCAAAAGCAACCGCTTCGGCAGGCGACCCGGCCGAAGCGCGAGGTCCGAGCTCGCGCACGAGCGCCTCAAGCGACGCAGCATCATGAGAAAAGCTCAGCTTCACGTCGTGTTTCCCGCTCGCGACGAATTGCCGCGCGCAGTTACCTCCAATATTTCCGGCGCCGATTATTCCAATTCGCATGACGCAATCGTTTGCATCCGGCTTTGAAATTGCCTTCCACTGCTATTTTCGGATATTCGTGCGCTGACTCGCAATGCTACGCTGAGGGCGCCGGCACGCTTTACAGGCGGATAACGGCAAGCGCGCACCCGCGAAGATGGGAGACCATGAAATCATTCTTCAAGAAAGTCATCGGCGCCGCGATCCTTGCCGCCCTACTACCCGCGGGCGCTGCGCTCGCGCAGGAACAAGAAGCCACGCCACCACCCGCCGCTAGTGGTCAACCTGATTTAAGTAGCTTAACGCCGGCGCAGCGCGAAGCGCTCCAAGAAGCGATTATCAAGACGTCGCAAAATCCGGTCGGCAATATCGGCGTCATTCCGTTTCAAAACAACTTTAATTACGCGCTCGGACCATATGCGCGATTTCAATACAACCTGAATATTCAGCCGGTTGCGCCGTTCATGTTGAGCGACAAGATGAGCTTGATTGCGCGAACGATTATCCCGCTGCTCGTTCAGCCCTCATCTGCGCCGCCCTCGGTATGCGCTCTTTTCGGCTGCGGTTCTACCTTCGGTCTTAGCGATGTGCAAGAGCAGTTATTTTTCGCGCCAAAGACCAAACCGGGCGCGCTTATTTGGGGCGCGGGTCCGATCTTCCAATTTCCAACGGCTCAGCCGCAAGCGCTCGGTACAGGTAAATGGTCCGTCGGCCCCGCTGTGGTTGGCTTAGTAATGCCGGGACATTGGGTGATGGGAGTGCTCGTCACGCAACTTTGGTCGTTCGCCGGTAAGTCCGATGCGCCGCCGGTGAACTCGGGCTTGTTCCAGCCCTTCATCAACTACAACTTGAAAGGCGGATGGGCGATATCGACGGCCCCGATTATCACCGTCAACTACACCGCGCCTGGCAATCAAAAATGGGCGATTCCACTGGGCGGTGGTGCGTCGAAGACGTTCAAGCTCGGCGATCAACTGATGCAACTCAGCGTGCTGTACTACAGCTTCGTGCAAAAGCCGCTCAATTCGCCGCAAACGACGCTTCGAATCTCATGGTCGCTGCTCTATCCCATCAAGCGCGGCATCGATATTCAAGAACTCATTAAAGAAAACACCCACTAAAGGAGCGCACATTTGCCCAATGCCTCCGCCGCCCATTTTTGTGTTGTACATCGCGCCATCGGCTCGCGAGAATAGTCCTTCAACGGTCGACCCTTCCTCATCGCCGCCAAGGCGACAGATCGTATCATCGCCACGAAGCGCATTGCGCAGGTGCCACGTTACGGCACAAAGCAATGCGCCGTCATTTAGCGTTCCCGACGTTTTAAATAGGTCGCTCAACTCCCTTGGCGAGGCTTACTTGCATGGAGAGTGATTAGCTCGCAAAGCTCTTTCGAATAGAACTCGCGCGCAGCGATGGGACAATCTTTATGGCCGAGCTCTTCAAGAAGTCCGTCTACGATCCGCTGACACTGTTCGGCGTTCGGTAGCGAATCGCCGGCGCTGAAAGAGGCGGCGTACCGTTTTATTGCCTCCCATATTGCAAACGTGTCGTTTTCGGTTCGCATCTAAATCTTCTACCCGCTGGATCGGCGAAGACCACGGGTGGTTGCTAGCACTCTTGCATCTGTGGAAGCAACCGCGTTTTCTGCATCTCACCGCCGGGCAGAACTAAGCGGCATAACGGAGGCATTCATTCTATGAATACACGGGACGAGACAACGGCCTATTTCAATACGGTGACCGACGCGGAAGCGGCGATGTCAGAACTACAGCGCCTGGGCATACCCGAGGGGGACATGCAACTTCATCATGCGAGCAGTGCCACGACTACTCGAGCGGGTGAACCAACGTTCATAGAACGCCTAAAAGACTTTTTTACCGGCGAAGCGCCGCGTTCGGATCAGGACTCGTATGAGAACGGCGCGCTGTTGACAATCTTCACTTCCGACCCGCGCGCGCTTGGCGTCCTTCGCCAATGGCATGGATACATTCAACACGACGAACCTCGCGAGCAAAGCTTGCGTTTGAAAGAAGAACGTTTGGACGTTGACAAGCAACGAGTACAGCAAGGTGAGGTGCGCGTCGCCAAAGATGCCGTTACTGAACGTCAACAAGTTGACGTGCCGGTAACACATGAGGAAGTGTATATTGAGCGCCGGTCGCCCGGCGAGGGCGAAACCGTCGCCGACGAGAGCGAAACGACGGATGAACGCGACATCCGAATTCCAGTAATGCGTGAGGAAGTGACCGTAGACAAGCACGATGTTGTCGGCGAAGAAGTCATCATCGGCAAGCGGCAAGTGCAAGAAACGCAGACCGTCGGCGCCGATCTCCGCAAAGAGCGCGCGCGTATTGAAACGTCCGGCGATGTTTCCCCGTCCGGAGACGTCGAAGATACCGACCGCCAATGAGCCTTAGCAAACGCTAGACCGGAAGCGCCGTTCGAACGGAACGGCGCTTCTATTTAGGCGTCTCGGCTCCGGGGTACATGACATCCGGGAGGGAGCAGAATGTCCGAAGCCGTCAATCAGCTGAAGAGTACGTTTCAAGCCTTTTCGCAAGACAAAGCGCCGAGACTCGCGTCCTCAATTGCTTATGCGACGATCTTTGCGTTGGCGCCGCTGCTCATCGTGCTCATCGCAATTCTCGGATTCATCATCGGCACGCAAAATGGCGGCCACGGCCACCACGTTGCCGAGAACGCGCTCCTGAACCAGATCAGCGCACATGCCGGACCTCAAGCCGCCTCGACGGTGCGCGACATGGTGACCGCGCAGTTCAACAAACCGCGTCAGAGCGTCATCGCGCAAATCATCGGATGGGTGGCATTTGTTCTAGCAGCGAGCGGGCTCTTCGGCGCATTGCAAGACGCTCTGAACACCGTTTGGAACGTCGAAGCGACGAAGGGCGGATGGAAGCAAATGCTGCGCGAGCGGTTCGCATCGTTTGGAATGGTCGCGGTGCTCGGGTTTATTCTGGTGATTTCATTCGGCGCAAACGCAGCTCTGACGTTTCTATCGACCCGGTTCTTTTCAACCATCCCCGTCGTCGGATCACCGGTCGTTCTTGCAATTGTCAACGACATCTTGAGCGTCGTTATTATCGCGGTGGTCTTTGCTTCGGTATATAAGGTCTTACCCGACGTATCGATCGGCTGGAAGGACGTCTGGGTCGGCGCCATTGCAACAGCGGTTTTATTTGTCGTCGGCGAAGCGCTGATTTCACTCTACATTACGAAGGCCGGTATTGCATCCGCATATGGCGCCGCAGGCTCAGTGCTCGTAGCGTTGTTGTGGATTTATTATTCCGCGATGATTTTGCTGCTCGGCGCTGAGTTCACAAAAGTGCACTCGCGCGGCGCGAAAACAGAGGCGCCGAGCATCCTGAAAGGCACAGTCGAAGTGCCTGCCGGCGTTGATCCCCGGAAGAGCGGCGGCGTCACGACGCAAGGCCGTCGTTCTCCATAGCTGGAGGAGATATGTTTCGTCGTGCCATTACTTTCGTTCTGATTCTAGGCGTAGCGAGCGTGGTTGGATGCACGCATCACCCGGATCCTGGCCAGGAACTCCACAAGCAACTCGTGCCGTTTACGCAGACAAGAGACCGCGCAATCGCCGTCGTTACATCATCGAAGCATTCCCTCGACGCGCCGTCTTTGAACCAGCTTGCCGTTTCTTATACGGCCCTCGAAGAAAAGGGTAACGCTTATGCAGGCTTCCTCGCGGAATCGATAAGCGTTTCATCATTCGACTCCAACAAGAACGCCGAGTATTCGACTAAGCTAAAAAATGCGATCGACCGCTTTAACAGTTCGTTCGTGACAATAAGCCCATCGCAAGCTAGTGCTGCGAAACTCGCGACGGACTGGCTGCCGCCGTTCGCGCAGTCGGTGAAGAGCTATTGGGATCGATATCATGCGGCGCTCGCAACCGCAGCCCCACAACGGAAAGCGACCTTGGTTGAGCAGATGAAGGCAGACACGGTTTGGCCGAACTTCGAAAACATCGCCACGGAACCGTTGGCGTCACCCTCGCCTCACTAAGTGTTTGAGACTATTGTTAGATCGCGTTATAAATCGCGACAGTAAAGTGGATCTGCGTCGCGAACCGCGGATAGTGTGGATTTCCCGCTAAAAAGCCACCAACAAGGTCATCGCGCGCTTTCGACTTTGCTTGCCTTCCTGGGGATCATCGCCGGCGGCGTGCTGGCCTTCATCACGTCACAAATGTTCATGCATGGGTTTGTCACAAAAATAAACGGCTGGACGACGATGTACGGATGCGGCGAGCCCGGCAATAGCGTCTTGTACCGAGCCGCCTGCGCCGGAACATTCCCCGGCCCAATTAACGTACCGCAAGAGGCCATGTACTGGACCACGAAAGTGGATGCCGAGGGCGATAAACTGTCCGGCCAGCGCAACTACATCATGCACTTTCCGGCAGGACAACTTCCGCCGAACAACGCGTTCTGGTCGCTGACAATGGGTGACGCACGCAATCACTTTGTGCCGAATGCGATCGACCGATACAGCGTCAGCGATCGCTCCGGCCTCATCCGTAATGCCGACGGTTCCGTCGACGTTTACATCCAGAATGCCGTTCCAGCGGGCCATGAGTCGAATTGGCTGCCCGCGCCCTCAGGCAATTTTATACTGTGGTTGCGCGTGTATCTGCCCGGTGCAACGATTCTCGATGGCAAGTACAATGTGCCCCCAATCCTCAAAAGATGAAATCGCGTATGACAAAGAGGCATCTGCTTACATTCGCCTCCGCCGTGGTTGCGGCATGGGTGGTCGGCACGTTTCTCTTCATTTACTTTTGGCCGAACCTCGTGGTAAACCACTTCAAAAGAGCGATCGTCGTTCAAGGGTTCGGCGACGGACCCGTCCCCATCAATACGCTCTATACGGAGCCTAAGAAACTCTTTGCAGAACCTCTCGCCGCGCAGGCTGCCTCACGCTCCAACCTGATGACCGTCGGCGTGAACCATGACACGCTCCTTGCGGTCGGGTGGCTGGATCTCCGTAAGGAACCGCAGGTTTTGCACGTGCCCCCGTTTATGGGACGTTATTACAGCGTACAATTCACCGACCCGTCCGACGTTGACTTTGCCTACGTTGGCACGCGCTCTACCGGCACACAACAGGGCTCCTACCTGATCACGGGACCGGGTTGGAACGGGTCGGTACCCCGCGGCATGAAGCACGTATCTTCGCCCAGCGCTTGGGTACTCGTCATCGGGCGCGTGCTCGTGTACAGTGAGAGCGACCTCACAAACGCCTATAACCTTGCAAAGCAGATACGAATCACGCCGCTAAGCAACTACAGTTCAGCGCAATAGTCACAAAAGTTCACACTAGTGAGTCTCACCTTATGTGAGTAACGAGATTTCCTTCGGGCCATTCGTTTTCAACGTTGCATCCGGCGAACTGTATTGCAATGGCGAAGTCGTTCGCCTGCATCCTAAGGAACGCGAGGTACTTGACATCCTTTCGCGACATCGCCCTAATCTCGTACCGCGCGAAGTCATAATGGACGAACTGTGGCCCGGTACCGGGAGTGAAACGGCGTTGAGCCAGACGATCTATCGCCTTCGCAATGTCCTGGCACGCTTTGATACACGGCCGTTCATCGAAACAATCCCCACCAAAGGATACCGATTGTCGGCGCAAAGCTTGATTCGTCCGTCAGCTCTTCGGCAAGATGCAATGCGACCGGTTTTTCGTGACTTTCAAACTGCCGTCGTTCTCCATGAGAGGCGGACGGAGCAATCGCTGAGGAAGGCGATCGAAATCTTGGAAGCCACGTGCAGCAAAGAGCCATCGTATCTGCCGGCGCAGGAAGTCTTGGCCAGTTCGTATTTGAACGCGGGAACGAGAGACCTTTACCCTGCAAATGAGGCCTATTGGCGAGCAAGGCAGGCATTACAGCGGGCACTGGCTCGTGACTCGGCGCGAGAGAAGTCATTCTCGCTGCTAAGCACGCTTTTTCTCTATTTCAACTGCGACCGTGATGCAGCGAGAGCCGCAGCAGAGCACGCTTTGCTCCTTGCGCCTCAATCGCCGTCGGCGCACAACGCCGCTGCTTGGGAGCGACTTTCGGCTGCAGACTTCGATGCGGCGCTCACTCACGCCGATCTTTCGCTTGCCTCTAACCCGGCTTCGACATTCTCGACCGCACTCTTCGGAACGATTTTGTATATGGCAGGACGCTATGGCGACGCGCATGCCGTTTTTGAAGCGGTGCGAACGCTAGACCCGCAGCAGCACTTCGCTATCTTTTATGACGCTTGCGCCTATGCAGCCGAAGGCGACTACGCGCGCAGTGAAGCCTTGCTCGAGGACCTTGAAGGAAACGACTCAAGGTCAAAAGTTATCGCGCTACGCGGATTCATAGCCGCGAAACGAGGCGATGCGTTGAGCGCAACGGCTGCTATAAACGCGTTGCGAACGCTGAGACCGATCCCGCATATTCCAATCGCACTCGTAGAGCTCAGCCTTCAAAATTATCTCGCGGCGGCTTCAGTCGTCGCGGGAGGTCTTCGCGCCCGCGAACCGGGTCTATTTCTTGTTGGAATAGATCCGCTCTATGAACCGCTCCGTGAGCGATTCCCCTCGATGACCGAGCGCTCTGCCCGCAATGAGCCGCGGTGCGATCGGTGCGGTGAGATTGTGAAGCTCCGTAAATTGAGCGAATTATACCAGTGCCACGTGTGCTGGAGTTGCCGTCAGCACGTCACCGATGAATTGTAGATAAGTAAGGCGGCACGAATGAAAGCTTCGTGCCGCCTTTGCCTCGCGGCCGCTCGCTTAGACTTTTACGGTTAGTTGTAGGAACACGTTAAATGGCGATGGGACGGCGCCTGCGTCGTTGAATGGGCGCGGCGCGTATGACTGCGTCTGGAACTCCGGCGGAGTGAAGCCGTTTGCCGCCGTATCAAACGGGCTTGTCCCGTTGTAGAAATTCGATACGTACAGCCCGTTAGCTTCATACCCGCAAGTGTTCGTTCCCGGCGGGAACGCGCTCGTCCATGGTGCTTTCGTTCCACCGAAGCACGTATGGAAGAGGTTCGCCAATGTAACGTTTGCCGAAATTCTTGGCGAAATGTCGTACGTAAAGGCAAGGTTCCCCACGGCGATCCATGGATTTCGGTACATGCCGGGACTGGCGAACGTTCCTGTTTGCGGGTTCGGTATGAACAACTCTCCCGCTGCGTTTGAGAAGGTTCCCCCGGCGGTCAATGCATCGCAGGCAAACGGGTTCGTGTTTGGTGAGACAAGTGTGATGCCCGACGTCTGCGCATTGCTCGTGCAAACCCGCGGATCAACGCCGACAACATCGAGCGGCCCACCGTACGACGACCCTTGCACGACTTGAACCGAGAATGTCGCCGCGAGCCGTTGCTTGCGATAATTTAGAATCCACGATAGGTTCCACGGTGAATCGAAGTACGTTGAGGAAGGATTGCTTGTCGGAGAGAGTCCCGTGTCGGCGCCGGGATACCACGCGTTTGTCTGGAGATATGGCTGTGCGCCCATAGTGTAGTACGGATTCGTGATCGGAATACCGCCGGAAGCGCCGCAGTTCGGAGTTGTAACTCCAGGACTCGGGTTGCCGGAAGCATCCTTCCCACCGGAGCAATAGTACGGCGATCCACCGCCGGCTTTCGTCAACACGTTATATTGTGCGATTGCCTGGTTCACAGCGTTCAATTGGTTAACGCCAAAATAGTTCGTGTATTGAACTCTGGCGTTCGTGTACGTGATCGCCGCCTGCGTCGAAAGGCCATCCTTGCCGAAGTCGCCCTTCGTGAACGCAAATTCGACTCCCATTGAACGGAAGTTTCCTACCGGCGCCTGGGTGACGAAGTTGGGACCAATGAACGATTGCTGTTGATACCCGACAGTGTAGTTGTAGAAAGGCGACAACTTGAAGCTCATATCCGTTCCATGAAGGTGATGTTCAAGCGAAAGATCCGCTTGCGTCGCACTCATTGGCGGAATGGGATGAAACGGCGAGTCGAAGCCCAGTGGCAACGTTGCGTTCCAGGTGCTCAGTGAGTTGCCCGAGGCATTGAGATACTGCAATGATGCGGAGATCGGCGGCTCGGTGAAGCGGCCGATCGAGCCACGCCACACAGTGTCCGGCGACTCAGTATACGTTGCTGAGATCCTAGGCGAAATGTCGGCAATCGAATACGAAGCAGGCGACGCCGCCGAGAAGCTCGGATGCCCGTATCCGGCTGGGATCCCGTTCGGATATCCCGGGACAACGGTACCAGCTGCGCAACTTGGCGTGTAGATGACCGGTGCCGGCGGCGGAGCCCCCGGAACCAGCGGCTTCGTAAGGACAACGCCAGAGGCATTCTGGCACACATCGTTTTGAACGATCTGCGCATAAAAATCAGTCGCAATGCCCGGATTGGTCACAAGACCATACTTGTAGTTTTCGTAACGAGCTTGGAAATTGAACAGCCAACGATCGTTGGGGCGCCACTGATCGCTCAGCGACACGAACGAGAACTGCGGCTTCACGGTGTTCAGGGTCCCGCTCGCGTCACCATTCCAAAGTGTGACCCAGTTCGCGGCCGCCGCCGTGGCATTCGGGCCGAGCGTTCCCGCATTATACGCTCCATCGATTGCGTTGGAGCCCCAAAGGCCAAACGCGCTTCCACTCGGCACGCAAGGAACAACGGTGTCGTACTGCGGCGTGCCGGGCTGTTCGTCCCAGCACGAGAATTTTCCGCCGGCATTACTCACGATGCCAATCGGCGAAGCAAGACCGGTGAAGCCGGTATTATTGAAGCGGACGACGTTAGCTGTTGTGAAGTTTGCTGTCAGCTGGACGAGATGCTGGCTCGTCAATTGATCGACGAGTTCCAATTGTCCGCCGCCCGTGTGCGTAATCAGATCGTAGTTTGCCGCTACGACCGATTGACACGGGCCAATTCCGCCATTCAGATAACAGTCTTGCGCAGAGTTCGCGCCTGCTTGTGTCCAATCGGAGAAGAACGTGTAGCCGAAGACGCGTGCAAACGCATTGCTGGAGAACTGATGCGTATACTGGAGTTTAACGACACCGGTGTCATTCATAAGCGCATCACGGGTGTCTGCGGGAATCTCCGACTGGAATGCGCGGGTGGAAGGGCTGCTCGGTTGATAGTAGGCTTGCGGTGTAAGCCCTTTGATCGGTGTCCCGAACGGTGCGTTATACACCGTAGCATCCACGTACGCGGGATAGTTGACATACGGCGTCGGTGTGCAGCCATTGCCGTTGACGTCTACGCTCGTGGATGGGTTGCAATAGGCGTTTCCGAAGAGCGCATTCGTATACGCAGCGTAACCGCCCGCATCGTCGGCGCTCGAGTAAAACTGCGTGTTTAGCATTGATGTACTGCCGAGAAGTTGGATGTCGTCCGACGTTCCGTTCTTCTGTGGGATCCGGAAGTGGAAGTTCGCGACGTTCTCTCGGTCAGCTATCTGTGCCGGGCCTGTCGGAACGAATCCGTATATGCCGTTATACGGCACATAGCAATCCGATGTAGAGCCTCCAAGATCGGGTGAGAGCCATGGCAGGTTCGCAACTGAAGCCGGAGTCGTGGAAGTGCCGGAGAGGCATTCAGGCGTTTCCGATCGCGCCGCGCCGTTGATTAATTGAGGACCCACGGCAACGAAGCTTTGACCGGTGTACACACTCGTCGGGCCGTTTGCCAGCAACCCGCCGTTCTGATTATCCAAAAACCGAAATCCTTGGTTATATCCGCTCAAGCCAATGTAGTAACTGAAGCGGCGGTCAGGCGTCGCGCCCCCCGCCTCCACCTTTGCTTGATGATAGTATGTGGGTGCGCCAATACCGCCGGAAAGGTCTAGATAGCCGGGATACGTTCCGGTTTTGAATACCTGATTGATGAACCCCGATGTTCCGGCCGAGGCCGATGAAGATGGGCCGCCGCCCGTATAAACCTGCAGTTCTTGAAGACCGAGATTAGATTCGGTCGACGAGACGTAGTTATCGAAGGCACGGTTTACCGGAATGCCGTCATACTCGAAGCCGGTAAAGAACGCCTGGGAACCGCGCACATACGTGGGCTGGTTCCAGCCCATGCCACCGCTAGGCACCGTTACACCTGGGACGGACGAGATAGCGGAGTAAGCGCTGTTGAGGTTTCCGCCACCACCCAAGACGGCAGATGATGTGATCGCTTGCGAGTTGACGCTGTATATGTCCGCGCCGACTCCGCCTTTCACCAGCGAACCCGCCGATGTTGCCGATACCTTAGCGATCGTTTTGAGCGCTTTCTCAATCCTGAACGATAGCGTCAGATTATTGTCGGCGAACACGGTGATGCCGGCATAAGAAAGCGGCTGATATCCTTCTTTTTCGATCGATACTGTATATGTATCTGGAGCCAGAGAAAGGAAGTTGAACCTTCCGGATACGTCACTCGCCGTACTCGCGCTTTGAGAAGCGGAGACGACCCTGACAGACGCACCGGCAATGGGACTTCCGGACGTGTCGGTTACCAGCCCGCTGATTCCGCCCGTCGTGCCGGCCAGTGCCCATGTTACCTGGCCGAAAACAAGCGCAACCATAGCGAATGCGGTCGCCGAACGTCGAAAGAATTGACGCATCATGCGATTGCCTTCCTGTAAGGTTGGATAGTTGGTGAGCGCGCACGCTCATCTGCCTATCATGGCACTTCGCTCGCATGGCGACATGACGAAATTTAACAGGGGCGGCCGGCTCTCATTGCGTGCAGCCTACTTCTCCGTCACAAAGCATCTGACACAAAACGTTTATCGCGCATGCGAATCGTCTTATTCATTCAGGCGCTCCTGTTTAGTAGCGTTTCAACGTTTCTCACCGCCCAGGCCGATACTCTGGCTGACCTTCGGTCGCAAATAGATGCGGCAAACAATCGTTTTGGACCGGCGATTCATCGGCACGATGCCGCCTCGATCGCGGCAGACTATCTTGTGGACGGAGTTTTAATTCCGCGCAAAGGTCAACCCGTCCGAGGACGCGACGCGATCGCACGATACTATGCGGCGCGGCTTCCGTCTTTGAGCAAGTTTTCCGCGATTCACTGCGCCACCCAAAGTTTGGCTTTCGATGGCTCTGCGGCGCTAGAAGAGGGAGCGTGCGTCTTTATGAAGGGTTCGGAATCGGTACCGGTTAGCGGACGTTTCTTAACCGTCTGGAAAAAAGATTTGGACGGTCACTGGCGCATCGCAGTTAACGAGTGAGAAACAAACGCTTCAAATCGGACTTGGCTCAAGTTCCTTTCTCCGCTCCTATGTAGCGAATCCACTTCAGCAGAACCGCCGGGGTCGTTGCTAGGCTGTTAGGCATACCGTAGGCAAGATAAAACTCGTTGTGCGACGCTAGGAAATGGAACGCAATCGACACATTGGTTGCATCAAGGACACAACCGGGCAAGTACGGATTCGTCAGGCACGCACCTGAAGCGCTTTCCGTTAAAGGCGCATAAAATACTGGAAGATTCGCACCGATTAGGCGACGAACACCGATATCCAACTGCGCATCGTGACTCATCTGGAAGTCGAGGCTCGCGCGCTCGAGCCACTGCGCAGTCGTCTCTTCACCCGAGTACTTCGTACCGTAGCGATCCTCGTCGGCTTCGACTCCTATGTGGATTCGCGTTGCGATCGGCAATGTTGCAACATAGCTCCACGCATCTAGTTCACCGTGATAGTACGGTCCACCGGTGTACTGAACATATGTGGGCGCGTTACCGACGAGGGTGCCCGAATTTCCGCTTTGCGTATCGGTGCTCATATGATAGCCTAGCGTCACGCTATTACCGTCAAATGGAAGAAACTCTCCACCTTGCGTGCGCACCCCGAGTGCGGACGCCGTTACTCTGAACACGAACAGGTTCTTTAAATCGAGATTCAGCTGTTCGAGCGCATCGATCTGTGAGAGATTTCCAAGATGGTCGACGTAGCGACCCGCGAAGATGACCGCGTTTGCATCGTGCACCCACGCTTTGGCCGAGAACGTCTCGACTTTCTGCAAGGATAGCAGATAGCCGGCAATATCGCTTTGCGCCACGTATCCATCGTATGGTTCAAAATACCGCCCAACCCGCTGATATGCCAGGACGTAGTAACTGGACGCGTCGCTATATCCAAATCCGTCTTCGAAGTAATTTCCTTGTTTGGTGTCCGAGACGAGAGAGCCACGATCCATGCCGTTGTTCGAGTATAGGAAAAAATGCGAATGTTGGTTCGTGTATGAGAGATCCAGCGTTGTCGCAACGTCGCTGACTCCAGGCTCATTTGCCTCTACACGTTGAAAGTATGCTCCAATCGATCGAGCACTGTCTTTATACGTATAGTCGAGTGTCTGCGCTTGATCGGTACGCTGAGAACCAATAGCGTCGAAAGCTGCAAAACCGAAATGTCCCTGCGTACCTTCGACGGCGTATCCTTGTGAAAACGCGCCGATAGACGGCGTATACAGTGTAACCGGGCAGTTCGTGCAGACGTTATTGTTGTAGTATGAACTACCTTGCGTGAACAACGGGCG
Organism: Vulcanimicrobiia bacterium; assembly: GCA_963765935.1. GTDB lineage: Bacteria > Vulcanimicrobiota > Vulcanimicrobiia > Vulcanimicrobiales > Vulcanimicrobiaceae > JAMXLG01. The sequence goes on from CAVXXX010000001.1 coordinate 284,753, forward strand.
CACTTCCGTATATTGCCGCGTAAAAGCGGTTGGATTGATAGTCTGCTGATCGATTTCAACGTTTGAATAATCGGGATGAAGTGCGGCAACAAACGAGGAGTTTGAAGCAATAGGCAGTGAGAGATCCGCCCCAAAGCGAAATGCGGTTCCACCATACGATGCGCTGGCGGCTTGGCCTAAGCCATACACTTGGATACGCGGAAGTCCCCGCGCGGCTTTTCGATTTGTCGATGCCGGCGCGATGCCGCCCAGCGCCCCAAAATAGGTAGGATCCGAAACAAGACCGGCTTGTGGCGAGAAACTCCATACGGCCAGCGAACCATTCGCGGCGCCTGACACAACGAATTGCGCCTTCCAGGTCTCGGAAGAACCCGAGCGCAAAATCGCAAACGGAATGCGCATTGTTACCACGTATCCGCCTTCAGTTCTGCCGCTGGCGACGCTCCACGACGGTGAGTACAACGAGTTCTCCGTTGAGGTCTGATAGCGGGCGCCGTTCGGGTTGGCAAAGAAACCGTAATCAATTCCCTGGGACCCAAGCGGTGCAAGATATACTCCAACATAATCGTCACTAAGAACCGAAGACCCGTTTGCGCGCTGCACCGCGACGGGCGCGCGCCTGTCACTGATCTGAAACGCGACATCAAGTCCGCCACCGTCTTGTGCAACATAGGCAATAAGCGGCGGCGCCGCTTGACGTCGATACGTAAAGTCGTAAGCCAACGATATTGCTGCAGCATGCGCCCATGATTCATCCACCCTGCCCTTCATCGACGGTTGTGCGATGACGGGAACACGAAGCTGCGGAAGAGCCGCTGCCGCATTTTCGGCACACGCTAGACCAATCACGGTAGCAAGCAAAGCAATGCGCGTCCAGGATCTGCTCATCGCCGGCCGCGAGCTCGTCGTACTTAGAAACGCTAAGAACGGACGGAAACCTATTGCCGACAAAGACAAAGACGCCATTGAGTAACAACTGCATAAGAAACGGGCAAGGTTAGCGTAGCTAGTCACGCTCGCATTTGATATAACGTCGCTTCAATATTTTGACTTGCATTTATCTCAATGTCGAGCGGAGAATACTAACAGCGCATTCGTCGGTCGGCCGCCGTGAAACCCGAAATACCCCGACATCATATATAGCATCCCATCCGCTACGACGGGCCCCGATGCACCATCGATGTTTCCTCCTGCCTGTACGGTTCCGTTCACGGTTTTGTACGTAGACGCTCCAGTATCAAACTCCCAGAGCACCTTTCCGCTACTGGCCGAATACGCGCGTAATCGCCCGTTCAAATCGCCAGCAAAAACGATGCCACGAATCACCGTTGGAGGCGAGGAGATACCATTAAGACACGCTGCGCCTCCGCGCCAATTACATGAAAGATGTGGAGAAGGCGTAAACCAAAGTTCGCGTCCTGTCGCCGGATCTAGCGCTGCAAGTCCGGGACGTCCCGGCGGTGACGGCATATAGGCGTCCGCATTAGCGACGTAGATGCGGACGCCGTCTGTTGCCATGCCCCACTCAACTCCGCCGAACAATCCGCCGTTACCAACGCGCGTCTTCCATTCGATGCGTCCGGTGGTCGGCTCTACGCCATAAACCAAGCCGGACTTCTGACCTGCGACGAGGATGGCGCCCCCGTTCGCGAGCGGCACTAAAATGGGTGGCGAACCGAAGTCAAAGTCATGCCCTGTTTGCGTCGGGCAATTTACGAGTCTACGTGCCTCACAACCGCTCAAATAGTTATCATCGGACGTAACTTGCGATTTCCATCGCACAGATCCACTCCTGAGATCGAATGCGATGATTGCATCGGATCCATTTTCCTTGGCGTCGGTATACGAGTCACCGGTGGCTACGTATATTGATTCTCTTTTGGTATCGATGGTCGGAGCCGACCACACAGCGCCACCCGCCGGACCATACATTTGTGTGCCCGCACGATTTTTTTGCATGGGCGCTGCCTGCGCCGCAATCGTTCGCGCAAGCCAAAGGGTTTCGCCTGTCTCAGCGTTCAACGCCACAATACCGCCGTGAAAGGTGCAGCAATGATAGCTCTCGTCTGCAGACGTGGATTCTTCCGCGGAAGACAACGGCACAAAGAGCCGACCGTTGTCAAACGCCATCGCTCCGGTCAATATACCAAGCGCATGAATCTGGAACTTTCGCATCCAAATCGGTTTTCCGTCCGCTGCGTCAACAGCGTAAACCGTCTGTGTCCCATTGCCCGAGTTGCCGAAGAATGCGGCGTAGCCGCTGGGTGACGCTTTCAAACGTGCAATCGTCATGGTTGTACGCGAGCGTGCGTTTTTGATCTGCCAATAGACGCACCCGCTCGTTGCGTCAAGAGCATAGGCATCGCCGAGCAGACTCGTCACGAACACGCGTCCGCCGGCGATCGTCGGCTGTGCGTATCTCGCTCCGTAAAAGGCGAAACTCCACTTAGGTTCCAATGTTTCGATCGCCGCTGCCGAAAACCCAGGTTTACTCTGGAATCGCCAATTCGCGTTGCCGAGACCCCAGTTTTGCCAATCGGTCGTTTTTATCGAAAATCGTGCGCGATTCCGACGACACCTCGGCGGATCGGGCGGCGGCGATACAGATACGGCAGCGGTCGGAGAAAGATACGCCGCAATCGCAGCAATCTGGAGATTTGAAAGATCTTTGGCCATCGTCCGCATGCTGCCGTTTCTAAGCGTGTTGATGATTTCGTCTTTGCCAAGCCCGGCGAGTTGCATTCGATCAGGTGCGCGGCCTATCGCGGGATCGTGGCACACCGCGCAATGTATCTTGAATTGTCTTTCGCCGGCCGCGCGTGCTATTGTCGTCTTCACGCCGCTGCACGATACAATTAGTATTATTAACGTCGCGAGCGACGCTGCACGTACAAGCTGTAAGTATGTGTCGACCATCACTCGGTTAACTTAGGGGCCTCCACTTTTTGTCGAACAAATTCACGACCGGATGCGAGCCAACGGACTTTACCGACCCTGTATCGGCCAATAATAAACATCAGAAATCGTATGCCATTGTTTTCCAGAATCGTTTGAAGTTTGCCACAGTTGGCGTACTCGGCCGCGTCCAATTGGTTCCCAAGTCATCCGCTCAAGGCGTATTGCGCCAAGCTTAGAACGCGTCTGCCCTTCCAGAACCATACTCTTCCCAATTCGCCCTCCACTATACATTTCGAAGGCGCCAAGATTGTCAACCCAGACGTAATGCCATTCCTGTGTTCGTGCATCGAAGAAGCTAAAGCTGGACCCAAATGACGCACCGTCGCTCGACCAGAAACGTTCTTGTATAACGCAGTCACCATAGGCGCGCGTGATCGAGTCTCTTCCCTCAAGTTGGCCGGCGTAGTTCCGAACCCGAAATGATCCAAGCCAAAAGTCGAATTGTCGGCTGCGCGGATCGATACAGTGTTTTGTCAGGTTTGGCACAGCGTGTGCGGGCAACGCTAACGTGACGACGAAAAGAATCGTCAGTAAGCGCGTTTTGCCGCATGTGCCAATGCGTCTCGCCATAAGTTTCTTTACACGTCTCCGTCACTTGATAATCATAGAGTCTTGCTCAAAGTTCAGAACTTGTCGATGATAAAGTACTCCTAGCCGGGCTTGTGTTTGCGTCGGCGCTTGAAACGACTGGCTACTTACTCGAGAAAGCAAATCCATGATTGACTCCCGCAAGCCACCCGGACCGTTGAGATCTTCAATGTTTCTTGGCATTAGCGTCAATTCACGCTCGAAGGCGCGCAACGTAGATGCCTTCGCCGGCGCGTTCTTCAGCTTTGCGTCGATCAGGTTGAGCATCGTATCGACCACCGACAAATCGTCGTTCAACTGATGCAGAAACGCATGGCGCTTCTTGGCCTGCTCGAGAGACGATGTATCGCGCGGATCTGCTCTTACGACGACAATCTTCTCCTGCGTGAGGCCGTTCGCGCTCAGGCGCACGGTATACGTTCCAGGAATGACTTCCGCGCCCGTATCCGGCCCCTGATTTTGATCGAACGTACCAAGCCACTTCACCGGCCCGTCTTCGGCAAGGTCCCACGACGTGCGATCTATACCGGCTGCGCGAGGAACGCTGTCCTCGCGTAGATGTCGAACGACACGACCATCACAATCGATAACATCGATCGTGGCGTTCCTCGCCGGATGAGCAAGGTAATAGGTGAGCAACGCGCCATATGGGACGTTAGGTCCCACAAATACATTTGCCGGCTGCAGGCTGCCGGGAAGTCCGCTCGGGAACGTGTTCACCGGCGCGTTCTGCGTCATGCGGTACGCATCGCGCGGCTGAAAGAGCGTTACATCGCTTACGCCGGCGTATTTTTGCAGTGGCGTCAAATCATCGAGGATCCAGACTCCACGTCCATGCGCCGCTACCAAGAGATCATCCATTTGCGGCTGAATCTCAATATCGTAGACCGCTGTTGCGGGCATGTTCAAGCGGAACGCTTGCCATTGCTCACCGCGGTCGAACGAGACGTAGACGCCTCGGCTCGTGCCGGCATAAAGTAGTTTCGCGTTTTTGGGGTCCTCACGAACACAACGTACGAAAACATTGTTAGGTAGATTTCCGGAGAGTGAGCGCCACGTGGTTCCGCCGTCGTCCGTACCATAGATATAAGGCCGGTCATCCCCTATCATGTGGCGATCGAGCGCAATGTATGCCGTCTTTGCGCTGAAGTTTCCGACGTCTACTGTCGGGATGCGTCCTTCAGGCAAGCCACGCGGTGTAACGTTTTCCCAGCGAATGCCGCCGTCCCGGGTAACATGCACGAGACCATCATCGCTGGAAACCCAAATGGCGTGATCGAGCTTCGAGACCTCGATATCGAGAAGCGTGTCGTATATTTCCGCGCCCGCTTCCTCGAGAGTGATCGAACCTCCGGGTGCCACTTGCCGGGCTTTATCGTTGCGCGTAAGATCGGGACTAATAACGGTCCAACTTTGCCCGCGGTTCCGGCTCTGGAACAGAACGTTGCCCCCAACGAGCGCGTTACCTTCGTTCGAGAACGCGATCGGACTCTCCCAATTGAAGCGGTATTTCAAAACGTCTGCTGCCATATAGTCATTCATCTCGGCGTCCGGCGAAACTTCACGCTGCTGACGCGTACGAAGATCCGTCAGATAGACTTGGCCGGTGTCTGTATTCGTCGATGTAGACCAAACAAGGTCCGAGTCGGTCGGATCGTAGAGCGCCCACATTCCATCGCCCGGCGCAACCTGATACCAATCACGGTTTAGCACACCGATGCCGTTGTCGCTCGACGAAGGACCGCACCACGTGCTGTTATCTTGCAAACCGAAGCAGATGCTGTAGTACGGGACAGCGTTGTTGTATCCAAGGTGATATGGCTGCGCAAGCGGCAAATCGTAGGGTTGCGACACTGTCTTCTCGCTGTCATCTGAAATAACGACGCCTTCGTCGCTACCTACGACGATTCGCCTACCATCGTTAGACCACCAGACAGAATGATAGTCCCAGCCAGCGTTAGAGGAAATGATATGCCATGAACGACCGGCGTCCGTGGATTCGGAGAGTACGAGGGCGACATTAATAAGGCGATCCCTATTCGCGGGGTCGCTGAAGATGGCTGAAAAATAAAATGGACGTGAACCGAGCAACGGGCTGTGCGGCATTTGCGTCCACGATGCGCCGCGGTCATTCGAACGCCAAAGTTCGCCTTTCTTGGATTCAATGACCGCATAGACACGTCCGTGTGTAGCTGCTGCGAGACCAATTCTTCCCGTTGGTCCTTGCGGCAGTCCGTTCGTCAATTTTTTCCAGGTGCGGCCATTATCAAGGGAACGGTAAACGCCTCCATTGGGGCCGCCACTATCGAGTGTCCACGGCGTGCGGCGGAACTGCCAAAATCCCGCGTAGAGCGTGGATGGCTTTTCTGGATCGCGTACAAGGTCCGAAGCGCCGCTCGATTGCGAAACGAAGAGCGTCTTCGTCCAATCCTTGCCGCCGTCCGTCGTAACGTAGACCCCCCGATTGCGATCGTCGCGAAATATTCTGCCGAGTACGGCAACCGCTGCAACATGTTCATTGCGTGGATCGATCGAGATGCGAGAGATCGATCCGGCGTCATCGAGCCCGGCGTGCATCCAACTTTTACCGCCATCAATAGAGTGCCACAGACCGTCGCCTTCCTCGACATCGTTTCGAGGATTAGACTCTCCCGTTCCCACCCAGATGTCATCATCGTTCTCTTGCGAAACCGCTATTGCGCCGACCGCCGCTACGGGCTGCCTATCGAACAGTGGCGTCCACGAAGCGCCACCATTCATAGTTTTGAATACGCCTCCACCTGCTCCGCCTGCATAGTATAGTTGCGGGTTTTTGTCGCTGCCGGCAACGGCGGTCGTTCGGCCGCCCGCGATGGCCGGACCAATGCCGCGATAGGAAAGCCCGAAAAAGGCCGATGGCAGTTGGATCGCAAGAACTACAGCTAACATAACTCGTAAAGAGAGTTGAGCAGATAGGCCTCCCTATGATGCCATCGCGCGAGCGCTGTGTCATAACCGTTTTTAACAACATGGAGCTCACGTGACTGGCTTGAGGTGGTAAATGCGCCTGGCTCTACGTATTAAGGGGCGAAAGATGACTGCGTTTCCGCATTTACGCGTTGTCGCCGGGCTCGTGGTCGCGTTCATAGCCTGGAATGGGGCGTGTATCGCCGATACTGGCAATGGTGCTTTCGAAGCAATCACGTCAGCCCATGTCAATTCGTCGGCTCAGGCTTTGAAGAGGTACAGAGCCTCGCATTCGCTCGTCGACCTTGAAACTGCGACGGTCGCGATGGACGGTTCCGTCGACGTTGAGTCGCTAACGCCGGACAAGTTCATCGCAACCCGTAGAACCTTCGTACAAGGGTATGCAAACGTACTTGCCGCGATCGAACAGGCTTATGAACCGGGCTACGATCCCCTCGACCCAAAGAACAGGCCCGAGGGCTGTGTAACGCCACCGCGACAACCGGACGGACGACTCTTTCCTCCCTGCACCAACCCTAAAGAAATCCACGACACGAGACACGCGAGCAATATGTCGCCGCCATCAAAGCCGACAATTTAAAAACAGAACGAGAATTCCGCTACAGTAGACTTTTGCACCTCGACCAACGCGCAATGACCGTTTTATGGCTGGCGTTGGGCGTGTTTCGTGACATTGCACCGGACGGAATGTCGGCCGACTACGCGCGCGATCGAATAGATGCTTCAACGTACTGGTCTGAAGTAGCACGCGCCGCTCGAAGATAGATGCAAATGCTGAACTGCCGTCGTTCAAGCGTTTCCTTCACGCCCGAACTACGGCACCACATATGACGGTTTTAAGCCATTGAGTTCGTTGGGGACGTGTTGATGAGGATAAACAGCGTACCGGTATGTTCCGGAATTTTTTGTGATCGAAGCTCGATGCGAAAAATGATAGCTCATGTTTTGATACGTAACCGTGATTCCGTTCGCCGAGCGCTCGACGTTAGCCGTAGCCGGGAATGTCCTCGTAACGATCCCATCTCGAAGGGTAAATGCCGGCACGATGTAGATCGTTGCGCCGCGCGCTGGTCCTGATAATAGGCGCCTAATAACGGCGCTCGAAGCCGGATCTTGCTTCGCGGGACCTACATTCGATTGGCCCGATTGGCTACCGCCGCTGCACGCTGTAACTAGAACAAGCGCAGCGACCATGCAGGCTCGAGAAAAAGCGCATAAACACCCTCCAGTGAAAAGCGTTCGCTATTGCTATTCGACGACACTTTCGTGTCACAACCTCAGCACTCACGCGTTGCCCGGGCATGGAAGAGCGCGAGTGGGTTCAACGCGTCGACCGGCCGATTGCTTTTCGCGTATGTTCGTCGAGCCGCGACCAGGGATGGCGCGGCTTTACTGCGTTTCTGTACGACGCGAGCGATGGGTACTCCGATGAATTCTATGAAGATCACAGTATCAGCATGCACGTCGGAGCGCCGGTCCTTGTGACGAGCCGCATCGACGATCAGCGCATGCATCGTCTGCAAGTTCCGGGCGACATCAAGGTCGTTCCAGCCGGATATTCGCGCATTTGGGAAATCTCCGCGCCGACCCGCAAGCTCACGATCGACATCAAACCGTGGTTCATGCGCGAAATCTCTTCATCGCTCGGATTGAATTCGGACCGTGTCGCAATCGCACCGCAACTTCACGTGAAGGATGCGCGGCTTGAACGCATCTGTTGGAGCCTTCTCGACGAACTCGACTCCGATGCACCGCTCGGGCGGCTCTATGCGGAGAGTCTCGGCTCCGCGCTCGCCGTCGGACTCTTAAAAAACTACGGTCCCAAAGTCGCGCGGCGCGCAGCCGGAATGCCGAAGCGGCAACTCACGCGCGTTCTCGACTACATTGAAGACAATCTCTCGCGCGATCTCTCGCTCGCGGAACTCGCAGAACCTCGCGCGCGTAAGCCCATCGCATTTCAAAGTTCAATTCAAATCGTCGGTCGGTCTCCCGGTCCACCAGTACGTGATCAACGCGCGCGTCGAGCGCGCCTTGCATCTGATCGTGCACACCGACGACCTGCTGGCCGATATCGCCTTGCAATCCGGCTTTGCGAATCAAAGCCATCTCTCGCGTCACATGCGCCGTTTGCACGGCGTCTCGCCTGCGACAATCCGCCGTCAAGCGCGCTAGTTCGCGCCGCTCGCGGGTAACGATGCTGGTATGAAAAGACTATTTGCTTCGTTAGGCTTACTCGCGCTCATCGGGATGCCGGCGGGGACGGCGGGCATGCCGAGTGACGACCTCTCACAGTTGCGCGCGCTCGAGACGAGATTCGAGACCGCATTCAACAACAAAGATGTCGATGCGATGATGTCCGTGTATGCGCCCGGAAAATCGTTGTTCGTTTTCGACGTTGTCGGACCGCCCGGCGCGGAGCCTAGCTGGGACGCGTATCGTGAAGCGTGGACGCATTTCTTTGCGATGTTCAATGGACCGCTGCACTATACGATCAGCGACCTCGTCGTAGCGGCGAGCGGAGACATCGGGTATGGCCGCAGCCTACAACACGTCTCCGGAGTCCGTAAGGACGGAAAGCCCTACGATATCACCGCGCGTGTGACGAACGTCTATCGGAAGATCGACGGCAAATGGCTGATCGTGCAAGAGCACGCATCGCTCGCGCTCGACCGCAAAACGTTCACCCCGATCCTACACTCGTCGATTCCAGCAACGCCATGAACCCGTTGACGGCGTAACGTCTGATTGTGTTCGCCCGCGTCTTATCGTGAGCGACGATCCCTCCTCTCGCTGCTACGGTCAGAGCAGCGAGAGGAGATCGTATGAGAATACAACCTATTCTGGCCCTTGTCGGCGCCTTATCCGTTGCCGCTTGTAGCGGAGGCGGTGGATCCGGCGGCGTGACGCCGCCCGCGTCCTCGGGTGCCTCGCAATCGAATCCATCGAACCCGCCACAGAACTCATCCGGTTCGTCGAACGCGAACGCGAACGTTGTCTATCACGTCAGCGAACTACCAACATTCGGTGGTGCGCTCGGTAGCGCCGCGACAATCAACGCGCGCCAATGGGTCATGGGATCGGCCGACCCAACCGGCGACGTCGTATCCAATGCCGCGCTATGGATCGGGAACACCGCGAAGAATCTCGGAACGCTCGGCGGTCCAAACAGCGCGATTTCCTGGCCGAACCTCAACAACTTCGGTGTTATCTCCGGCATTTCAGAAACCGCCGCAATGAATACGTACAACGAACCGTGGAGCTGCACCGGCTTCTTCTTACCGGTGTTCACTCCGACGGGACACGTTTGCGTCGGCTTTCGCTATCAAAACGGCGTGATGACGCCGCTGCCGACGCTCGGCGGTGAAGATGGATATGCGGCCGGTAATAACAATTGGGGACAAATCGTCGGATGGGCGGAAAACACGACGCACGATCCGACATGCACGAACGGACAAGTGTTCCAGTTCGAGCCTGTCGTGTGGGATGCATCGAATCGCGTCCATCAATTGCCGCCGCTTTCGGGCGATCCCGACGGTGCGGCGACGGCAATTAACGATCTCGGTCAAATCGTCGGAATCTCCGGCATTTGCGATCAGGCCGTCGGACGTTTCACCGCATTGCACGTCGTTGAATGGCATAACGGCTCCGTCAGAGAGCTCTTCAATCCCGGCACGCACGCATGGAACACGCCGCAAGCGATCAACGATCGTGGTGACGTAACGGGATTCATCAACATGCCGGGAGCCGATGATGCCGCGGGCAAGTTGCGTCCTATCGCGTTCCTCTACACCCACGACGGCAAGTTGATCAGGCTTCCACTGCTCTCCGGAGATTCGTACAGCTTCGGGAACGGCATCAACGATGAAGGCGACGTCGTCGGTATTTCGTTCAACGCGACCTTCACGTCGTCACGAGCGTTTCTCTACCACAACGGGAAGAGCGTCGACTTGAATAGTCTCGTCGGCAGCGGTACACCGTTCTTACTCGCCGCGAACGCCATCGACGATTTCGGAACAATCGTCGGACAAGCGTCCGTCTCAAGCACCAGCGCCCCCGCCTTCATCGCACACCTTTCCATCGGCTGCACTGAAGACTCCGCAGTAACCGCGGCCATGAAGTCACAAGCAGCACGCAAACCAATAATGCTCTCAATGCAACTCCGCCAACAACTCCTACACCGCTACAACATCAGATAAGCCCTCCTGTCATCCTCAGCGGAGCGCAGCGAAGTCGAAGGATTGCGGCGCTCCGCCGCTTTCGAAGGACCTTGACTATATTCATAGTCCTACTATAATAGTCCCCATGAGGATGAAGTTTCTGGCGCTTTGCGTCGCAGTCGCCTTCACGCTGCCGTCGGCAATCGCAAGCGGCGCAGAGCCGGGCGCTGACGCATTCATCACCCCAACGACGCGAGATGGAAGCAAGGATTTTGATTTCCTTCTCGGCACATGGCACTACCATTTTCGCATACTCAAAGAACGGCTCAAAGGCAGCCACGATTGGTACGATTGCGATGCGACCGGCGAAACGCATTCCGTTTGGGGCGGCATTTGGGGAGGCAGCGGAAATCTCGAAGAGGCGAACATCCACTGTCCCAATCGCACGATCGCGGGCATCACGCTGCGGATGTACAACGCGCAAACGCATCAATGGACGCTATGGTGGGGAACGAGAGAACGCGGCCTCATACCGCCCCCACAGGTTGGTCACTTCAATTCGAACGGCATCGGCGACTTTTACGCCGACGACACATGGAAAGGCACCCCGGTGATCGTGCGTTACCGCTGGAGCGGCGGTACGCGTCCGCACTTCGAACAAGCGTTTTCAAGCGATCATGGAAAAACGTGGGAGACGAATTGGATCAGCGATCAGACACCGATCTCAAAACTCCCATAACATCGCACGCGTCCACGCTCCACTACAATCACGCAACTTCACGGGCGCACCGACGAACAGCCGCCGTTTCCCATCCATCACATCATCGGGAAAGAACAACTCCTCGACGATAAACTTCCCGTTGCCTAGCAGCGCTCGATGCGACGGTCCGGCTTTCGCCGGATCGTTGTATCCGCCAAAACTCACCGCGTCGATCCCCGCGCCCTTCGCACCCGCGCGAACGATCGCTTCCGCAGCGTCGCCGCTGCAGTATACATACTCCGTGAGGAACTCTTTCGTATTCGCGCGTTTGTGGCCCCAACCGGTGTTGAGCAACACGACATCGCCGGCTTCCATCCGGTCGAGATACGGCTCGAGGTCCGACGCCGCAATCGCCGATCCCGGCGCCTTCCCCCGCACATCAACGATCGTCGCCCAGCCCACATACTGTTCCAGTGGAACGCGATCGACGGGCATGCCGTCGGGAAAGAAATGAAACGGAGCATCGCAATGCGTTCCCGTGTGCGTACTCACTTCGACGATTTCTTTATTGACCGGCTCGACGCCATGGATATACATCCAGTGCACTTGCGCGGGCCGTGGCGTCGTATCGGGATACTGCGGGCAATTACTAAACACCGGCTGACTGATATCGATAATCCGCGCCGGAATCACGAATGCACCCTGTCACCGGCCCGAACGGACGTCTCTTCCCACATGCGCTCGAACGCCATGATGTTCCGGTCGATGACTTCATCGAGGTTCGCTTTCCACAACGAATCCGCCATCGATTCAGAGGAAAAAATTTCGACCACGTACGGCCGCTCGTAACCCGCCGCGCGAATCGCAGCGAGCAACTCGATGGTCGGAATGCTACCGTCTCCCAAACAAACGCGATCCGCCAAGCTATGCGGTCTTCGCCAATCGCTCAGCTGAACCAGAACGATCCGCCTGCCGCACTCACGAATCACGCGCGCAACATCGGGCGTTTGAAAGATGTTCCAGGTGTCGCAGGTGAGCCCGAGCGCCGGATGATCGATCCGTTCCACGAGTTCCAGCGCATCGTCGAGACCCGAGAGCGCAGTATCGGAGTTGTAGAGAACGGGGTTGAGCGGTTCGAACGCAATGCGCATCCCGTACGACGCTGCAAGGTCCGCAAGACGCCCAAGCGCATCGAGCGCGAAGCGGTAGACACGCTCGCAGTCCCCGTCAGGAGCCGCGCCCGTGATAACATTGAACGGTGTTCCTTTGGGAACGTGCGGCGCGATCCGCTCGATCGATGCCACGATATGCGCGAGGCGGTCCGCCGGATCCGTCGGAGCCGGCACAAGCGAATCAACGAAAAGCGAATGGATCGTCGTCTGCACGGAACTGACGCCAAGCCCCGCTTCCCGAATCCGGTCCAGCTGCGGTGCATAGTCGTCACGATTGAGTTTGAACTCACACACTTCGATATCATCGATGCCATGCGCGGCATATCGCTCGACATCGCGTTGAAACGACCACGGCGACGTGGTAAACTCGCTGATCCCCAGGCGATAGGAAGCGTGATCGCTCATTGCGCGCGCCTCCGCAATTCCGCGATCGAAAAGCCGCGACGATCGACGGGAACGGCGATACCCTTGTGGAGTTCCCGGCTCGTTCGCTTTTCCTCGATCCACTCTCCGCGCATGCTGCTGAAAAGCTTCACGTCGAACGTCGCTCGGAGGTCTTTCTTGAACTTCACGGACGTCGAAACCGTCCGGTCAGCCGTGTTACCCACAAAGAGCACCAATTCTCCGTCGCGCTCCAACAGAATCGGCGCAACCTCTTCGCTCGTCGCTTCCAACAGTTCGTCGGTGACATCGCGATCGTACGCGTGGTACTCGAGATCGCTGCGAAAGCGAAACGTCGCGTACATCACTTCACCCGGCACGCGCGCGATGAACCAGGTCACGTAACCGCCGCGAAACCGAAGATTGCGAACGCCGAGCCATCGCCAATCGGGAGCAAGTCGCGGATTGCAGCTCGGCTCACCTTCGGAGACATCGAGCCCGGCTGCGCCTTCGACCGCGGCCCACACGTAGCGCGGCGGAAACCATGGAGAGAGCATCATGCCTTGATTTGCAAGCGTCTCCCCGTGAAGCCACTCGCTGAACTGTCCGGGAACGGTATTATTGCCGCGCGGATCGCGCGAGTAGTGCCGGAAACTCTCACGCAACGACGACGCCATGAAATCCGGATTGAAGCGCGCCGCTGCGAACGCATACCAAAACGTAACGCCGACCCAGACCCCGCCCCGTAACCCGTACGCTCCGGTCGGCGCGTAATCGATGTCATCGCGCGGCACGGTGCGTATCCCGGCTTCGGTCCAGAACGGCTCGACACTGAGCCGGGTAATAATGTGCGCGGCGCGATCCCGGTCCGCGACGCCGAACATCACCGGGAAGACGAGATCGCACGTGACATCGGTGCGCTTCGTTCCGTCGACGTCAATCGTCAAATAGTACAGATCGGTTTCCGGATTGACGAGATGGTCGTTCATTGCATCGCGGAGCGCGCGCGACGCAACACCGTACCGGGCGCTATCTTCCGCCTTGCCGAGCTCCGCCGCCATCTTCGCGACCGCGCCTAATGCCGCGCAGCACTCCGAATTCACTTCCGTCACCGCGCCGCTGATACGATAGCCGTCGATCACGTTGCGCCAACCGGCGATTCCCCAATCCGCGTTACCGCGCGCTGTGCAAAATACGAGCCCGCGTTCGTCGCGCTGCGAGAGGATGTAGTCTGCGGCCCGCCGGCACGGACGGTACGCCCGTTTGAGAAACGCACGATCTCCCGTAGCGTTATAGTGGTGCCATGCGGCAAGAACGACTAGCGGCGTATCGTCGTTGATGTTGAGCCGGTAATCCCCGCTCTTTCCGTTCCGAATGTCGTAATATTCAACCGCCATCCCGCTGCGCTCCATGTGCTCGAGATACCACAAGAGCGATTCGCGCGAAAAATCCGGCGTAACATAATCGGAGCCAAATGCAAACCAGGCGGTATCGCGAGCGACGCTGTTATTCGAACGGGTCGGATCGTTGACGAAGCACCACCCGGTCGGCGAAAACAGTTGCGTACGCAGCATGTTCGCCTTCGCCCACAGGACGCCACGGTTCACGTCGGCATCCGGCGTCATCACGACGGCGCGATTCAATATCGCATCATACCGTTCGTGCGTTCGCCGTGCGGCCTCTGCATGGTTCGGCGCGCGATCGAGGATCCGCCGAAGTTCCGGCGTGCCGTGCGACGCGGCAACGAGCATATAGGTAATCGCAAACCGGCCCTTGTCCTTGAGACGAAAGCGATGCTCGAGGAGAGCAATATGTTCGGCGCCCGTGCGGACGATGCGCTGCGACAATGGCCCGGGGTAATCGATGCGGCTGCATTTACCGTGGTCGTTGGTGACCTCCCAGTGCGACGGCTTGACGCTGCATGCAAACGCGCGGCCGCAGTCCGGCTCAGATGTATTTGTCGCGAGAATCGCGTGACGGCGTTCGTCATACCGCGCCCGCACGTCGTTTCCAAGCGAGCCGCGAAGATCTGCCGCGGCGATCGACGCCATATCCACGGCGAGCCCGGACATATTTTCGAGCTCGACATGATAGTACGCAATTGCCGGATCGGCGCGCTCGCGATCCGGCTGACCGTTGAGCATGAACACTTGCTCGCGAACCGTTACGCCGTTGTTCAGTTCGTAGATGTGTTCTTGACGCTCCGGATGGATGATGCATGTGCCGGGCAGTTTGCCGAGGTTCACATCCGTTACGGGATTCCAGTAATAGGTTTGCATCCCGCCGATGACGATGTGACCGGAGTCGATCGAAAAGAAGCGATCGATCGCGCCGTTTGCTTTGAGAATAAACGCGCCTTTCGGAGCGCCGATCGTGCTGCCGACCGACATTTGCGTATCGGCGACTTCATATGTCGAGATACGCTCGCCAGATCCCGATACTCGCGCGTTCACAGGCTACCCGACTGCTTCGTCATGCCCCCGTCGATCGTAAATGATGCGCCGGTCACATACGATGCGTCGTCGGAGGCAAGATAGATACACATCGCCGCAACTTCTTCCGGTTTTGCCAAGCGATGCAGCGGAATCTCATCGAGCAGCGCTTCATACTTGCGCTTATTTTCTTTCAATCGTTCGTCCATCGGCGTATCGACCGCACCGGGACACACGTTGTTCACCGTAATTTTATGCGGAGCAAGTTCGACCGCAATCGTCCGCATCAACATGCGCAGGCCACCCTTGGCCGCGCAGTACGGTGCATTGGTCGGCATCGTCAATTCTTCATGAACCGAACTGATGTTGATGATCCGTCCGCCGGCTCGTTGACGAACCATTTGCCGTGCCGCATATTGCGAGCAAAGCCACGGACCGGTAAGGTCGACGGCGATCACTTTCTTATACGTTTCGAACGGCATCTCGAGAAATGGGTGCTGTTCTTCTACCCCCGCATTATTCACCATGATATCGAGCTGCCCAAAATGTTTGACCGCCTCTTTAACGAGCTTCTCCGCATCAGCGGGCTCCGCCACGTTCGCTTCGACCGCATACGCGCGGCCACCGAAATTCTCGATCTCATCGACAAGCGCATCAGCCGTAGAACGATCCCCGACATAATCAACAACGACACGCGCGCCCTCTTGCGCCATCGCCGTCGAAATCGACCGCCCAATCCCGGTATCCCCACCAGTAACGATCGCCACCCGATCCTGAAGCCTCATCCGCGTGTCATCCTGAGCCTGTCGAAGGAGCGCATCGCATCATCAGCCCGCCCAAACGTAACCCCCAACGTCCAATCCACCGCAACGCGCGCCTTCCGCGAAACCCCCGGCAAGCGCCCCAAATAGTAAATGCGCCACAGCATCCACGCAAGAAAGCCCGTCATCATCACCCCGCCCGGTAACAGCGCTACCGCATGCCGATTCCCAAACGACGCCATTTGCCCAAGCGTGCGATACGCAAATGCTTTCGTGCGCTTTCCGCGCAACCGCGCAAGCACGTTCCGTGCAAGCAACGGCCCTTCACGCGTCGCATTCTGCGCAAGCGGCGCGTACGTTCCGCCGTTTTTCTTCGGAATCGCCGCACAATCACCGATCGCCCACAAATGCGGATGCCCGTCAACGGACAAGTCACGCGCCGTCTCGACTGCGCCCTGATGCGATACTTTCAATCCCAGACGCCGCACTAACGGCGCCGGTTCCGTCCCAGCACTCCAAATGATGGTGCGGCTCTCGTAACGCTCGCCTCCCTTCAGCGTCACGCCCGCGGCATCGACGGCATCGACGTTAACGCCCGTGCGAATTTCAATCCCACGGTCGCGCAAAACGCGCGCAGCGTACTTTCCAAAACGATCCGGCAGATGCGGCAACAACCGTTTCTCCGCTTCTACGACGACGACACGCACGATCTCCGGATTTAGTGCCGGATAGTACCGGAGAATCGAACGAAGAAATGCGCTCAACTCACCGGCGGTCTCGACGCCCGTGTATCCGCCGCCCACGACGACGAACCGCAGCAATCGGTCACGTTCGACCAGATCGATCGTTTCGGACGCAACCTCCGCCGCGGCAATGACCGCGTTACGCAAACGCTCGGCATCCGTCAGCGTCCCTAGCGGAAACGTGCACCGCTCCACGCCGTCAATGCCCATCGTCGAAACCGCCGACCCGAGCGCAAGCACGAGCTCATCGTACGGCAGCGCCTTCGATTCATTCGTCAGCGGATGGCGAAGCGTCACAATTCGTCGAGCTTCATCGACGCTCAAAACCTCGCCAAGCTCGAAACGCACGCGGTTGAGTTCTTCGCGAAACGGCTCCGTAATGTGCTGCACCTCAACGCTTCCGGTCGCGGCCTCCGGCAGCATCGGCGTAAAGAGCATAAAGTTGTTGCGATCGACAAGCACAACCTCCAGATCGCCGGCGCCCTTCCAACGCCGCTCAAACTCCCGCGCCGCCGAAAATCCCGCAAATCCGCCACCAACAATCACCACCCGCCGCCGCATCACCGCAACCTCCACCAAACAACCGCCGCCACAACCCCAACAGCCACCCCAACCAGCATCGTCGGCATCACCTTGTCATCCTGAGCAAGGCGCAGCCCTTCGACTTCGCTCAGGACAGGCTCCGTCGAAGGATCGCCTCGATCAACAGCCAGCCGCAACAGCTCCGCCGGATGCAACGCAACCCGATCCGTCGTCTGCGCAATCTGCTCGCGGCAGCTAAACCCATCCGCAACGATAATCGTCGAAGCATCTGCACCGCGCACAGCAGGAAGCAACACCCGTTCCCCAATCGCAAGCGACACCTCGTAGTGCCCTTCCTCAAACCCGAACGCGCCGGCCATCCCGCAACAGCCGTCATCGAGCACGGAATACGCCACGCCCGTTTTATCCAACAGCGCCCGTTCCGCATCGGCATCCAACAATGCCTTATGATGGCAATGCTGATGCACGATAGCGACGCCGTCGAGCGTAGGCGGCCGATACTCCGGCGCATACTTCGTCAGAAACTCCGAGAACAAAAGCGTCTGTTTCGCAAGACGCTCGGCGTCGTGATCGTCTCGAAGCAGATCGACCATCTCGTCACGAAACACGGACACGCAACTCGGCTCGAGCCCAACCACGATCGTCCCCGCGCGAATCTCTTCGCGAAGTTCATCGAGAATCTCGTGCAACATCCGCTTCGCATGATCCAACATGCCGTAGTCGTACATCGGCCGCCCGCAGCACAGCGGCTTGCGCGGAATCGTCACATGAAATCCCGCGTCTTCAAGCACTTCAACTGCCGCAATCGCCGTTTCCGGGTGAAAATGATCGTTCCACGTATCCGGCCACAGGATCACACGTGTATTGCCGACATTGCGCGCCTCGTGTGCGGCAAACCATGACCGGAAGGTCCGCGTCGCAAACGCCGGAATTCTCCGACGTGCGTCCATCCGCACGAGCCGCTTCAGAAGCGAATTCAACCCCGGCGTGCGCGCAACCGCGTTCACAAGCCACGGCATCTTCGCCGCGATTCGCGCCCAGTACATCATCAACCCGAACGCATAGGCATTCGCAGGCCGCACGGAGCCTTCGTAATAGTGCGACAGAAACTCCGCCTTATACGTTGCCATGTCGACCTTCACGGGGCACTCGCCCTTGCAGCCCTTACACGAAAGACACAGATCGAGCGCATCTTTCACCGCGTCGTTTTTCCACGTCCGCTGCAACGGATCGCCGCGCAACATTTCGAAGAGCAACCGCGCGCGCCCGCGCGTCGAGTGCTTCTCCTCACGCGTCGCCATGTAACTCGGACACATCGTGCCGCTATCGTGCTTGCGGCATTTGCCCGTTCCGACGCAGCGATTCGCGGCGTAAGAGAAGCTGCCGTTATCTCCCTTCAATTGAAAGTGCGTCCGCGGATTCCACGGTTCGTACGATGTACCCCAACGCAAATCGCTATCGAGTTTATGCGGGCGAACGACCTTCCCCGGATTCATCTTATTCTGGGGATCCCAAATCGTCTTGAACTCCCAGAACGCATTGCACAGTTCGTCGCCGAACATGATCGACAGCAGCTCCCCGCGCGCCTGGCCGTCGCCATGTTCTCCCGAAAGCGATCCGTTGTACTTCACGCACAAATGCGCCGCGCGCGTCACAAACTCGCGATAACGCCGAATGCCCTCGGCTGTGTACAGATCGAAGTTGATGCTGCAGTGCAGGCACCCTTGCCCGAAATGTCCGTACAGCGACGCCTGGTACCCGAACTCGCTCATCAGCGCTTGAATGTCGCGCAAATACGGGCCGAGATCTTTGGGATCTACCGCGGAGTCTTCCCACCCCGGATAAAAGTCCGGCTCATTCGGAATCTTCGAGGTCGATCCAAGGCCCGCATCGCGCAACGCCCACAACCGCGCCTCTTGCTCGGGATCCTTGATCAATGCGTAGGTCGGCGCATCTTTGCGCGATTCAAAGTCTTTCGCGAGGCGATTGGCCTTATCGTCGGCTTCCTGGGCGCTCTCCCCGCCGAACTCGACGATCAACCACGCGCGGCCGTCGGGGAACATCTCGCGCGACTTCGTCGACTGACCCTTGTCGTGCATGTACATGAACATGCTCTCATCAAGGCCCTCGAGCGCGATCGGCCCATGTTCGTTGCAGAACGGTACGTGATCGGCCGCCGTCCCGATATCTTTGAACCCAAAGAGCGCAAGCGCGCGATGCGGCGGACTATGCACGAGCCGCACCGTCGCCTCCGTAATGGTCACGCACGTCCCTTCCGATCCGACGAGCGCGCGCGCAACGTTGAATCCGTTCTCGGGAAGCAGTTGGTCGAGCGCAAGTCCCGACACGCGGCGCGGAATCTTGGGAAACTTCTGCCGGATCAGATCAGCGTACCGGTCGCGTAACTCACGGAGCTTCGCGTAGATCTCGCCCTTGCGACCGCCCGCTGCGATGATCCGCTCGAGCTCCTCATCGCTCGTCGGCCCCACCCGCATGCGAACACCGTCGTACGTGAGAATTTCCAGCGACTCCGTATTCGCATCCGATTTGCCCGCCATTTGCGCGTGCATCCCGCACGAGTTATTCCCCAGCATTCCACCAAACGTGTTGCGGTCGTGCGTCGCCGGATCGGGCCCCCACGTCAAATGCCGCTTCTCCGCCGCGTGACGCAGATCGTCATTGACCACACCGGGCTGTACGCGCGCGCGTTTGTGATCCCAATCGATTTCCAGAATCGCGTTCATATATTTGCTGAAATCGATTACGACCGCGACGTTACACGTCTCGCCTGCGAGACTCGTGCCGCCGCCGCGCGCAACGATCGGCGCACCGAAGCGCCGGCACACCGCAATTGCCGCTTCGACATCTCTCGCATCGCGCGGGACGACCACACCGATCGGGACCTGGCGATAGTTTGACGCATCGGTCGAATACATTGCGCGCGATCCGTTGTCGAAACGCACTTCACCGCGGATTTCCGCGCGCAATGCATCCTCAAGCCCGCTCGCACGTACCGCGACGCGGGACGGTTCAACGCTCTCCTTTGTGCCGAGAACTTTGATCATTGCATTCCTCAGAGCTGATAGGGCTGCGCGTCCGCGCGCTTCAATGTCAATCCGATGCCCGGCCGGCTCAGATCCGGCGCGAGATTTCCGTCAATCGGATCGCTCGCGCCGTCGAAGAACATGCGCTCGATCCGGGCGTGATCGTAAAAGTACTCCATATGCCGCAGCATCTTGCAGCCAAGCGCGGCATGCAGATGCAGGTGTGGCGCGCAGTGCGTGGAGAGCGGCATCATGGCCGTTTGGCACAGTCCGTCAACGGCGAGTAAGCCGCTAAACCCGCCGCACCGGGAGGCATCGGCTTGGAGACAGTCGACCGTCTGCGCCTGGAGCATCCGCCAAAAGTGATAGAGTCCGTAGCCGTACTCGCCGGATGCAACGTCCATGCACGCCGGCGCCCGTTCGCGTATCTGACGCAGACCTTCAAAGTCTTGATGGTACACCGGTTCTTCGAACCAGCTGACCCGCAGCTTCGCGTACTCTTCCGCGAAGAGCAACGCTTGTTTGCGCGAATACGCACCGTTCGCGTCGACAAAAAGTTCCGCGTTATTTCCGACGGCGAGACGCGCCTCGGTAACGCGTTGCACGTCCGCGGACGGCTCCCGCCCCACTTTCATTTTGACACGAGGAATTCCGAACTCCACCCACCCGCTCAACTGATCGCGCAGGCGCTCGATGCTGTACGAGGTAAATCCGCCGCTTCCGTACACCGGCGCTGCATCGCGCGCTGCACCAAGCAAGGCGCACACCGGCGCGTCCAACAGCTTTCCTTTTAAATCCCATAACGCCACATCAACGGCGGAGATCGCCATCGAGGTAATCCCGTCGCGCCCGAGATTGCGAATGCGGCTTTGCATGTCGGCGAAGCGCTTTCCGGTTTGGAGTGCATCGGCGCCCTCGAGCATTGCACGAAACTCCGAATGAATGACGCTCGCGGTCGCTTCATCGGCATACGTGTAGCCGATGCCCGTTTCACCCGCCGCCATGATCTCGACGAGCACCATTGTTGTCGCGTCCCAAACCGCGGTTCCGTCCGATTCGGGACCACCGTCGGTTGGAACGCGATAGACCGAGACCTGTAACGCGTCAATCGGCGCTTCCGTGCGCCGCATCGCCGCTGCGGTCACCTGCGGTCCCCGCCCGGAACGGTGCCCGCGATCATACTCTTGATCGACTCTTTGATGATGCTGCCTTCCTGCGGATCGCCTTTGGTGAGTGCCGAGAAGTACTTGTGCGCCTCTTCGAACGTAATATGCGGTGGAAGCTGGGCGATCGTGGGAGACACGCACGCATCGACAATAACCGGTCGATCCGACGCAAAGGCTCGAGTCCAACCGTCGTCGACGTCCTCCGGCTTCTCCATTCGGATGCCGAGGAACCCGAGCTGTTCGGCATAGTTCGCGTAATTGAACTGCGGCAAGTTCTGCGATGGGTCGAACTTTGGATTGCCGCTCATAATCCGCATCTCCCACGTCACTTGATTCAAGTCTTCGTTATTGAGCACGAGGAAGATCACACGCGGATCGGACCACTGCTTCCAGTATTTAGCGACCGTCAACATCTCGGCGTTGCCGTTCATCTGCATCGCACCGTCACCGGTGCACGCAATCGCGACGCGATCGGGGAATGCGAATTTCGCAGCGATCGCATACGGCACGGCGGAGCCCATCGTCGCGAGTCCCCCCGAGAGCGAGCCTTTCATTCCGCGACGCATCATGATGTTGCGCGCATACCAGTTCGTCGCGGTTCCGGCATCGCCGGTCAAAATCGCGTTATCGGGAAGACGCTCGTTGAGCGAGGTAAAGACGTACTGCGGGTTGATCGGATCGGCACTAACACTCGCACGCGCCAGCTCATCTTCGCGCCACTTTGTCATTGACTCGAGAATGCCGTCTCTCCAAGAGCGATCGGTTTTGGCCTGAAGCAGCGGCAACAGTTCGCGTAACGTCGTCGCGGCATCGCCGACCAGATTCAACTCCGTCGGATAGCGCAACCCGAGATTCTTCGGCTCGATATCGATCTGAATGCCGCGCGCCTTTCCTTCCTTCGGCAAGAACTCCGCGTATGGGAAGGACGTGCCGACCATGAGCAGCGTATCGCACTTCTCCATCAGCTCGAAGCTTGGAGCCGTCCCAAGAAGGCCGATCGTTCCGGTGACAAACGGCAGATCGTCGGGAACCGCAGCCTTCCCGAGCAGCGCTTTCGCAACGCCGGCACCCAAGCGTTCCGCAACTGCGATCACCTCGTCGGTTGCATTCAAACATCCGGCGCCGACGAGCATCGCAACGCGTTCACCTGCGTTGAGAATATCCGCGGCAGCGCGTAATGCCGCGGGCGGCGGTACGCTCACCGGCAGCGTGATTCCAGGACTCGAATGAATCGTGTTGTGCTTGTGAGGCGGGTGGACGTACTTCTCTTCCTGGATATCTTTCGGCAAAACGATCGCCGCCACGCCGCGATGGCCGATCGCCGTGCGGAACGCCCGGTCGGTAATATGCCGAACGGCCATCGGACTCGATGCCGTATAGACGTAGTCGCAGACATCCTCGAAAAGTTGTTGCAGGTCAACTTCCTGTTGATACGATCCACCAAGCGCCATTGCGGCCGCTTGTCCGCAAATCGCGACGACCGGCACATGATCCATCTTCGCATCGTACAAACCATTAAGAAGATGAATCGCGCCCGGCCCGGACGTCGCCATACAGACGCCGACTTCACCGGTGAATTTAGCATGCGCACATGCCATGAACGCAGCCATCTCCTCATGCCGAACCTGAATGAATTGAATCTTGCCCTCGAGCCGTTGTAAGGCGCCCAAAACGCCGTTGATCCCGTCACCGGGATAGCCGTAAATACGTGTAACGCCCCAGTCCATAAGACGGCGCATTAGGAAATCACTCGCGTTCATAAGCCGTTTTTACCCGGCATCATCAACACTTCACGCGCACGTGAACCGATCAGGCGCTACGCTACACGAGTGAGAAACCAACTGAAGAACGTCTGCATACGAACAATACTGATTGCATCGCTGGTTTATGCGCTGCCCGCGGGCGCTCAGCAAGTCGAACACACGCCGATTCCCCGCGATCCAAAGCCGAACTGGAGTCCGATAACGTTTCTCTTAGGAAGCTGGGATTGCGAAGTCGCAAGTTCCCGTCGTCCTCACCCGTTCGCGCAGCACGCGACGACAACGATCAGTCCCGACGGCTACTGGATGATCACGCGCACAATCACCGATAAGGTGCCGTGGAATCCCATCACGATTACCAACACCGACTACATCACCTACGATGCGACGACCCAACGTTGGCTCGACATAGCCATGGATGACTATGGCGCGTACGACGTGAGCGCATCACCGGCGTGGACCGGAAGCGGCATGACGTGGACGGAAATCACCTACCCCAGACTCCACGGCGCAGCAACAAACGATCCGCGCGTATTCACAAAGCTCGACGACAGGCACACCGAAACCGACACGTCCTTTACGGAAGCATCAGGTCAACGCGTCAGCATCAAAACGACCTGCGCGAAACGCTTATAACTTGCGCTCTTCGGTCGTCGACGTCCCGATGCGGCGTAAGAATAGCACCAACAAACCGATCCCGAAGATCCACGCGATCAACCCTTCGGCGACCGGCCCAACGTGCGCGAGCGCCAATCCACCCGAATCGATACCTTCGGGTTGGTCCGATTGCGTTTGTAAATAGTTGACGTAGCGCGCAATATCGCTAACATCTTGATCGCTCAGGACATCCGGACCAAACCGCGGCATGACTTCCGGGCCGGCGCGAATCGCCTCGCCCACTTGAAAGACCGTAGAATTCATAAGCGACGGCGCAACGTTGTTATACCCGACGGATGCCCCGTTACCGGCGACGCCGTGGCAGTGCGCACAGTTTTCATTGAACAGCGCCCGTCCGCGTTCTACGTTTCCAGGCAAGATACGCGGCAGCGACGAATCCGTCGATCCTGGCGTAAACGACTGCACGTACTTCACGATCTGCATCATCTCCGGCTGCGTGAAGCCCGGCATTTTGTGCACTTCATTGATATACGGCACCGCCGCCGGCATCCGGCCGGTATCCAGCATCAAATGGATGTCCGCCGCCGATTTTCCGATCAACGAAGGCGCTACGTTCGAACCTTGGCCGTTGTCACCGTGACACGACGAGCAGTGCGTCATGTACAGCGTCTGTCCGTCATCGGGCAGCCCTTGCACGGCGAGCACGAACGCGATCGCGGCCAAGATCATCGTAAACTAGAGCGTTCCCCGATTGTGGGTAGACTCCACGTGCAGGAGGACCCATGCCACGTCGAATCTACGCCCTTGCGCTTCTTGTGGTCGCTTTATGCGGATGCGCGCCCGCGGTAGCAGAGAAATCCGACACGACGATCGGAACGTCGACAACGCTCGGCGGCGACGCGAAGAAAGGCGCGCAAATCTACCAAAACAACTGCTCCACGTGCCACGGCCCAACCGGCATCGAAGGCGGCGTCGTCGGGCCATCGCTACGCGACGAAAAATCACGCATGGATTTCGGCGCGACCGACTCCTGGATCAAAGACCCGCAACCCCCCATGCCCAAACTCTATCCCCAATTCCTAAGCGACGACCAAGTCCGCAACGTCTCCGCCTACATCCAAACGCTCTAAATGTAGCCCCCGTGTCATAGTGAGCGTCCGTGTCATCCTGAGCTTGTCGAAGGACCACCACGTCACAACAGCCCGCATCCCCATGTTAGAGCCAACATGCAGACGCGTCACCTCTTGCCGCAGCTCGCCTTTGCGCTCGCGGCATGTACGATTCCGGCGTACGCCCATGCAGCGCCGGCGCACATCGCCCCGTCATGCGCGACGCCGCATCACCGCGAATTCGATTACTTCATCGGCACCTACATCGTCTTCGACAAATCGGGAAAACAAATCGGCACCGACGAGGTAACGCCCGAAATGGACGGCTGCGCGTTACTCGAGCATTGGCACGGCCGCACAATCCAAGGCGTGGGCTACTCCGGATACGACGACACACGCAAAGAGTGGGTCCAAACGTTTTTCCAAAACGACGGCGCCGTCTTGATCTTCCGCGGCAACATGACGAAAGACGGGATCCTGATCAGCGGGGTCGATTACCCGAAACCCGGCGTCACCGAAAACAACCGCGTGCTATTTCGTCCGCTCGCGAACGGTTTCGAAGAGTACTGGACCGCCTCCACCGACGCGGGCCGCACGTGGCACGTCGTGTTCGACGGCTTCTTCCGCCGCCGCTAAGCTACGCCCGCGTTCAATCAGGCAAGATGCACGCGACGCTGCCGCTCATTTTCAGGCGAACGTTCTTCGCAGCAACGGTGCGGTGCGTTTGATCGATGGTAACTTTCGCTGACTGACCGCCGGACGCTGATTGCAATACAACCGAGATCATTGAAATCGGGCCCGGCGGCGATTCATCCATATCGACGCCGGGGAGCGTGGCAATTCGCGCATGGCCGAGCGCGAAACTGACCGATCCCAGCGCTCCGCCACACGAGTGCAACGCCTGCTTAAACGTCACGTTCGAATCGCGAAGCGTCGCGCTGCTTCCGCCGGCAGCTGCGAGCAGCGCGAGCACCAAGAGTGAACCAACATTCATCTCTCCAGTATGGTCGTTAATGCTCGAGGAAGCAACGAAGCACCTACGCCAATCATTGCAGCAATCCGGGGTCCGCGTATTGAAGCGGGCGAGATATGAGTGCTGTACCCCTCAACCTCACCGGCGGATGCCTTTGCGGACAATTCCGTTATGAGATTTCCGGCGCACCGCTTGCGATGTTCGAATGCCATTGCCGCGATTGTCAGCATAGCAGCGGTGGACCGTACGTTCCGGTCATCTACGTTCCGAAGACCGCATTCTCAGTAGTGCGCGGAGAGCTGAGCCACTATTGGACGCAGAGTGACGCGGGCGGACAAAATAAACGCGGCTTCTGCGCAACGTGCGGCGCCCGCATATCCGGCGGCGAAAACGAAGAGGCCATCGGCATCGCCGCCTCCAGCCTCGACGATCCGTCCGCATTCGCGCCGCAGTTCCATATCAACGTCGGATACGCGCAACCGTGGGACGGGATCCCGGACGACGTACCGTCATTTGATGGCTTCCCTACCTAGCGCAGAGCAAAATCAATCAAACGCAGCGATCTTGATTTCCGTCACCATTGATCTATGACCGCCGTTACGAACGATCCCGTCGCGAAAGCGATATGGTTCATCGAGAGTCATCTTTCGCAGGATCTTCGGCTGGAAGATATCGCAAGCGTGAGCGGCGTCTCGCCGTTCTATCTGACGCGCGCGTTCGCCGCAGCCGTGGGACGTTCGGTCATGCGATACGCGCGCGGACGCCGTCTTAGCGAAGCGGCTCGTACGCTCGCCGGCGGGGCAGATGACATCTTAGCGGTAGCGCTCGAGGCGGGATACGGCTCGCACGAAGCGTTTACGCGCGCGTTCGGACAGCAGTTTGGCACGACTCCCGAAGACGTTCGTGCGAGCGCATCGCTTGAGGGCCTCGCACTCATTGACGCCGTACGCCGCCTTCAACCGATTGACGCGGGAGTAGAGACACCTCGTATCGAGCCCGGCCGCGTCTTGTTGATCGCCGGTCTGCTCGAGCGATACACGATCGAGACGGCGTCACGCATACCGTTTCAATGGCAACGCTTCGCACCGTACATCGGTAACATTCCCGATGAAGCGGGCACGTGCACCTACGGCATCATGTCGAATAACGACGCCGAAGGCAACATTGAGTATATCAGCGGTGTCGAAGTGCGGTCGTTCTCGGAAATGCCGAGCGAACTTGCCCGATTACGCATTGCCGCGCGCCCGTATGCCGTATTCACGCATCGCGATCACATCTCGCAAATTCCGAAGACGTGGAACGCCATCTGGAACGCGTACTTGCCCTCATCGCATTTAACCGTCGCCGATGCGCCGTACTTCGAGCGTTACGACGACCGTTTTGATCCGCACACCGGAACCGGAGTCACGGAAATATGGATACCGCTCGCCTGAACACCGCAAGCGCCACCGCGCTTGCAGCAGCGATTGCGGCGAAAGACGTCAGTTGCGTTGAGGCGCTCGACGCGCATCTCGAGCAAATCGAAGAGTCGAATCCTTCGATCAACGCGATCGTCATTCTCGACGCCGATGGTGCACGCGCGCACGCCGTTGAGGCCGACCGAGTGCTAGCGCGCGGCCCAGGGCGGGGACGATTGTTCGGCGTCCCGTTCACGCTCAAAGACGCTCATGCAACAGCCGGGATGCGAAGCACGATCGGATTCCCTCCGTTCGATCACGTTCCACAATTCGACGGAACCGTTGCCGCGCGGCTCAAATCGGAAGGCGCAATCTTGATGGGAAAGACGAACGTGCCGCCCTTACTGGCCGACCATCAAACATCCAATCCGATCTTCGGAAGAACGAACAATCCCGCTGATCTTTCGCGCACGCCCGGTGGTTCGAGCGGCGGCGCTGCAGCGGCCGTCGCCGCGCACATGGCCCCGTTCGAGGTCGGCACCGATCTCGCAAGTTCGATCCGTCTCCCGGCACACTTCTGCGGCATCTTCGGTTTAAAGCCGACCGAACACCGCGTCTCGTTGCATGGTGTCTTTCCCATACCGGGCGATCCGCCTCGTCCCGTGCGCATTATGTCATGCGTCGGTCCCCTCGCGCGCACGCTCGACGATATAGAACTCATCTTCTCGATCATCGCCGGACCGGACAATCACGACAGCGACGTAGCACCCGTTCTACTGGAACTCGACACGATGCATTCGCGCAACAACCTGCGCGTCGGCTTCATCCCCTCGATCGACGGACTGCCCGTCGCCGACGAACTTCGTGAACTGGTCGAACGCGTCGCACGATCGCTTGACGGTACATGCATCGTCGAGCGCGCCGCCCTGCCACCGATCTACGTGGAGCAAAACCTACGTGCATTCGGCGAGTTGATCGGATACATGACCGATGCATTCGGACCGCAGGGCGACAGCGACGTCGCGCTTGCGTCCTATTTCCGCGCACTCGACGCACGCGATCGCGCAATCGCGGCATGGCAGTCGTTTTTCGACCGCTACGACGTGCTCATCACACCGCCGGCAATGACGACCGCATTTCCTCACGGCGAGCCGCCGCAGCCGTACGAACTACTAACCGCTTACGGCGACCTCTTCAATTACTCGGGTAACCCGGCGATGGTCGTGCCGTGCACAAACCATCGCAACGGCCTTCCGATGGGCGTACAACTCGTCGCCGCGCGCTACCGCGAAGACAACCTCTTCCGGCTAGCCCGGCTCATTAAAAAGCAGGCAACGGAATAGTACCTCGAACGCTAGCAGTGTCTTGACAACAGTGCCAACTGAAATAAAATTATGTTTGTAGAGTGTCTCTTTCACCGCTGAGATAGGAGGAAATAGTACCCCATGAGCGCTCTCGCACGTAATGGCCAAAGCGTAGCTGAACGCTCCGCCGGAGCTTGGTCTCCGCTACAAAGCCTCTTCGGCTTCGATCCCTTTCAGGGAATGATTAGAAACTGGGACTACGGCTTTGAAGTAAGCCGCACCGAAGGCGGCTATATCGTGGAAGTTCCGATTCCCGGCTTCAACGCCTCGAACGTCGAGCTGACTTTAAAAGACGGTATCCTGTCGATCAACGGTAAGAGCGAGCGTCGTACGTTTTCGCGCTCCTTTTCCGTTCCGGAAGACGTCGATGCCGAGACGATCAAAGCAAAGGTTGCCGACGGAATGATGACGATCACGTTAGATCGTCATCCGGAAGCGCAGCCGAAACGGATCTCCGTCACGTAGCACAGGAGGAGATTCGCAATGATGACGACACGCCGTGTCGCGGCATTGTCCGAATTTCCACAGCTGATCGATTACTGGGTTCGGTATTATACATCCGCGACACCGTACATAAACTAGCGCATCATGAGGGCGACGCAAAACGCGTCGCCCTCATGACCGCGGCGAAATATGGTCTCTAATAATCGTACACCGGCGCAAAGTTCAAATAATCGATTTTCCCTGACGGCCTGAGCGCATACTGAAAATCGATCACGTCGTTCGCAAAGGTCACGTGATAATCGAAGGCATGAACGCCAGGAGGCCCTTCACGACTCACAAGACGCATCACCACGGGCGCGCCAAGGCGGTTGCCCAGCTTGCGTAAGTCCGTTTCCACCGATGCTTGCGCCGTCTGCGTTGGCATGAGCCACTGCGTAAACTCAGGCGTTGCGTTCGTGCTGTTGATCTTGCCTGCAAGAGCGCGTTCCAACCAGATACGTGCCTGCGACGCTTCGGCGCTCGTTTCCGGCAATGCCTTTGGCGGGTCGTGCGCAAGTGATTGACCGTAGATCGTGGCGACGATGTCGTGAGCGATGGGAACAGGGTTGAAGGTATCACTGTTCCCCAGTAAGACCACCGCGACATGGTCCGACGGGATCGTCAGATCTTCACTGATGAAACCCGGGAAACCACCAAGGTGCCCGACGATCGCGTGGCCGAGAAACCGGTTCCCGGCACTCAATCCGTACCCGTATCCCGTGGACGTTCCGTTGGGCAGTCTTTTCGCGGTTGACATCTTCGCGAACGACGCAGGCGACACAACTGAACCCGAATCGAGGGCAATGTCCCAACGAGCGAGATCGCTAGCGCTCATCATGAGATCGCCGGCTCCTTGAAACCAACTATAAGCACTGTGAGGTGCGTCGTGGAGTGCACCCATCGCGAACGCTGTATATCCGCGCGCCTCGTCTGGATAGCTGCGCGCGTAAGTATCGAAGGCAGCGGTCGAAAGATCGTGACGTTTCAAAAGATTGTTGAGGACAAAAGCCTGATACGACTCGCCGGAAGCCTTGGCGATGACCATCGATAGCAGAAGATAGTTGGTGTTCGAATATTGCCAGTTGGTTCCAGGCTTGAACGCAAACGGCGCGTTTCGTATCGCCGCAAGCATTTGCTCCGGAGTGACTTCTCTGGAAGAGTCCTTCGCATATTGCGGAGTCTGCGTGTAGTCCGGCAGGCCGGAAACTTGTTCGAGAAGTTCTTCGATCGTGATTTCCCCGGCATGCGGGGCTTCCGGCAAATATTTCGCAACTGGATCCTGAACGTTCAAGTGTCCTTGCTGTTGCAATAGCAAGATCGCCGCGGCCGTAAACTGCTTCGTATTCGAGCCGATGGGATAGATTGTTTGCGCGTCGGCTTTTGCTCCTGAAGCGATTTCGCGTACACCGTAGCCATTGGCATAGACGACTTCGCCGTTTTCGACAATGGCGAGTGAAATCGCGGCTACATGCTGGCGCACAAGCGCCGTCTTTACGGCTGAGTCGATGTGGTTCACCATTTGCGTCGTAATCGGACGGGGCGCCGGCTCTGACCGGAGCGGCACTGCCGTTGTGAAAAAGAGCGAGGCGATTAGGAACACTACTCCATGTTTCACGTAATCATCCAACGCTTTTAAGGACCGACTTGCGCCTTAAAGAGATACTTTCCGCCAGAGACGGCCTTGCAGTTTCGGACTTCCGGCTTATACGTCGAATGCAACGCGGCCTCAGTTGTCGCCTTGGCGATGACTTCGTCGCTCGCGCCAACCATCATCACGTGCGTGGGCGTGCCGTCGGCCTGCACGGTGACCGATATCTCAGCTTGTGCATGGGGGTGTGCCTTTAGATATGAGCTTGGGATGTCCGGAGGAACGGCGTTGAGCACCATCACATTCGCCGAGCACTTCGCAGGCATACTCGAACTGCTTGCGGCGACGAGCGCGGCCGTCGACGCAAGCGTCGTCGGCGTTTGGAACGCGAAACCAAGCACGCCGAACAGTGCAATCGCCGTCGAAACGACGACATAGTTGATTTTCACGTGACCAGCCTTTCCGTTGACGATCCGCGCGATACGCCCGACTAACATTCGTCCGGAGCCAATCGCGCTTGGGGTGAGAAGTGGAGTAGTAGTACGCGGAGCTCGCTGAGCTAGAGCAGCGAGGCACGAGGCATATCGATCGGGATCGCTCGACGCGCGAACGGCCCAATCGTCACATGCAGCTTCGCGCTCTTTCACGAGTTGGCGTCCGATAACATACACCCACGGATTGAAGAACAACAGCGCTTCTACGAGCCGCTGAATGAGGTTGCCGGCGATATCGTTTCGGCGAATATGGGCGCGCTCGTGTGCCAAGATGCTCGCGAGGTCCGCTGGATCGAGCGCATTAGCGACATGTTCCGGAAGAATGACCAGCGGGCGCACGAAACCGGTCGCGACCGGGATCGAAATCAGCGGCGATACGACAACGTCTTCGCCCAGGTACGGGGCGCGAACCGACGACGTCGCGATTCGTGCGATCGTGAAATAGCTCAGCGTGAGGCGCGACATACAAGCAATACAACCGAGGGCCCAAAGCGTCGCAAGCCACAAACCCTCGGCATTCGCGGCCTGCGATGTAAGGTGTGATGCGACGGTGGTCGTGCGGATCACCGAACTCGGAATCGCAGGCGAATCGCCGAACGAGATTAGGCCGCTGAGGGGAAGAATCGCTAGGGAAATGAGCGCCGCGAACCACACCGCGTAGCGAGTTGCCGCGTGGCGCTGCGGAACGAATGCCGTTACGCCGGTGGCAATCGCCACGACGAACGCCCCTTGCCAGAGGCTATTCAACA
Organism: Vulcanimicrobiia bacterium; assembly: GCA_963765935.1. GTDB lineage: Bacteria > Vulcanimicrobiota > Vulcanimicrobiia > Vulcanimicrobiales > Vulcanimicrobiaceae > JAMXLG01. The sequence continues at coordinate 316,900 of CAVXXX010000001.1, forward strand.
AAACCTCGATCACGCAGTGCCTTTCCGCCGTTGCAGCAAACGCTTGATTTTCGCGACGTCGGCATCGGTTAAGTGCGCATCGTCAAGAAGCGCTACGGCTAGGTCGCCCGGCGAATTTCCAAAGAACCGGTCCAAGAGATGCTGCGTTGCCGATTTCGCCGCGGCGTTTCGCGCAACGATCGGATGATAGACGTACGCGCGGCCGTCTTCTTCATGGCCGATGTAGCCTTTTTGTTCCAATGTTCGCAACGTTGTGAGGACGGTGCTGTACGCGAGCGGGGGCGGCGAAAGCGCCGCGACCACCTCGGCTACCGTCGCTCGCTCGAGATTCCAGAGAACGTTCATGAGCCGCAGCTCGTGGTCGGTCAGCACGAGGGACTTCTTTCGGGACACGTTGCCTCCGAACTATTACGAATGTAATAGCACTATACAACGGAGCTGAACGCGCGTCAATTAGATTTCTAATAGTTGTTTGAAATATGGAACGCGGGACCGGCCTCGCAAGGCCGCCAATTCCGCGCCGATGGATCGTGCTGAATTTCTTGCTTCCACCGTTGCTGCAATTGCCGCGACGGCCTTGCAACCACCGCAGCAAGTCGCCGGCGGAAGAACGTTTATCGTCCCGTTCGCATCCGGCCCGTTCCCGCACGCAAGCCGGGCGAACGGACACACGTATCAAGGCAAACTCTATGACGCGGCAACGCATTACAGCGATGCGCGAGTTGCAATCTTCGTGCCCGATCGCTGGCATCCTGAGAACGGCGCGATCGATGCAATCGTGCACTTCTACGGCTGGAACCACGACGTCGCGTCGGCGCTATCGATCTATCATTTGCGAGAACAACTCGTCGCAAGTCAACGCAACGCCATTCTCATCGTCCCGTCAGGACCGGCAAACGCCCCCGACTCGGGCGACGGGAAATTGGAACTCGACGAGAACGGCTTCGCGCGTTTCATGACGGACGTCTGCGCGTGGCTCCAACGATCCGGCGTTTCGCCGGTCAATACGCCGGGCCGCATCGTGTTGACCGCGCACAGCGGAGGCTACGGCGGTGCCGGCGGCGTGCTCACCCGCGGGGGTATGAACGGGCAGATTACCGACGTCGTCCTGTTCGATTCAGCCTATGGATACTTCGACGCATTTGCGGCATGGGCGCGCACTGGAAACAATCATCTTCTCACGATTTTCACCAATGATACGATTGCGGGCAACGTCACACTCATGGGAATGCTGCAGATGCAAACCCCAAACATCTATGTTTGGCTCGCGAAGGACATCACGCAAGAACGACTGCGCACGCGCGATGCAACGTTCATTCTCACGACAGATGTTTTACACGACGACCTGCTCACGCACGATTCGTGGTATGCGTCGTTTTTGCAGACAACGGCCCTTCGGCAAGTTTAGCGCTCTTGCCGCTGAAATGCCAGGCCGAGCCCCGTCACGATTTGATGCGGTAATACTAGTGCTGCAGTAGCGAGTTCGTCGAGGTCATCGTCGGCTCCGAGAAGTGCAAAGTCGTCACCACGAACCGCATCGCGCACTACGGTATATTGCATACCGACAGATACGATCGTGCGATAGGGCTGCGTAACGCGCGGGAAACCGTCGCTATAGCCGCAGCGAAGCACGCTAACGTGAGAGCCGATTGGAAGCGTTGCGGGACCATAGCCTGCGACGAGGTGGCCACGGGAACGGATGCGGTCGAGGACCGGCGCGCGCACTTCAATCGCGCACGTTAGCCGTCCGTTCGCACTCCCGGACATTCCCGAGCCGAAGAGTCCAACACCGACACGTATACTGCTGCCCCAAATACAGCCTCGAGCTGCCGGAAAGGTACTCTCGACGTCCTCGCCTACGATTTCAACGCCGTTCTCTCGAAACATCGCAACGAATCGCGCGAATTGCTCGCGGTCTTGCGATTCCGTTTCGGGATTACTCAAATGCGTCCACAGCTCGGCGCGCATCCCGGAGGCGGAAAGAAGCTTTGCATACTCAGCGGCATCTTCCATGTCAATCGCAGACCAGCCCGCCGCTAAACGCAACCCAACGCGGACCGTCAGTTCCGATGCATTCGATCTTGCGGCGAGCGCTCCAAGCGAATCGAGCCGAGCAACATTGACGACGCCGTGAAGATCGGCTGCGCGGCACGCGTGTTCCGGGCCGCCATCGTACAGTGTTGCGGCCGGCGCTCGCGTTAACGAACGCAGCCGTTCCAGTTCGTCGACGTCGGAAACAACAAATCCGTCGGCGATACCATCAAGCTCGCGAACCAATTCTTCTAAACCGAATCCGTAGCCGTCCGCCTTGACGACGGCCTTCACGCCCACTCGCAACCGCTGCTTCCAGCATCGAACGTTGTCGCGAAGCGCCGCTCCGCTGAGTTTGATCGTTACGTTACTCACTTTTTTTCAGGACGAAGTGCGTTGCGCCCGGTGTGGGAACGTGTTCCGCAACGCTGTAACCGAGTTTCGGTAAATCCATGCCGGAAAAGAGATGTTCTCCCGAGCCGAGGAGGACCGGTGAGATCGCTATGTGGAGCTCGTCGACCAGCCCGGCCTGCACGTACTGTCGGATCGTAGCGACGCCGCCGCCCACGCGAATGTCGCGACCACTCGCAGCTTCCGTCGCCGCTCGAAGCGCGTCTTCAATACCATCGGTGATGAAATAAAAGGTTGTGCCGCCCTTCATCGTGATCGGTTCTCGCGCGTGATGCGTAAGGACGAAGACCGGAACATGATAGGGCGGCTCGTCTCCCCACCATCCCTTCCAGGCTTCGTCCGGCCACGGTCCGCGAATCGGTCCGAACATATTTCGTCCAATGATCCAGGCTCCGATGTTATCGAAGCCTCGCGCGGCGAAATCGTCATCGACGCCCTTCGTGCCGCCGTCCTCCCCATGCATCTCTTGAAACGTGCGCGTTCCGATGAGCCAATTGTGCAGCGCAAGGGCGCCGGCGCCGAGCGGATTCTCGAGGTCTTGATGAGGACCCGCGCCGTACCCGTCGATCGAGATCGAGAAACTGTTGACGTAAAGCTTCGACATGCTGTTCCTTCCTTAACGGGAATCCGTCGGCCACAAATAGGTTCCAAGCGCGTCCCACTGGTACGGCTCGGTACCGCTCCAGGCAAAGAAACATTCACCGAGTGCGCCCATGCGTTTGCTGGCATCCAGCGAAGCGATGATCTCTTGCGCCGGTGGTGCTCCATTGCGGCCGACCGCGCTCGTCTGACCGCCGATGCTAATCGGAATCGGTCGCCCTGCATCGCGCAACAACGTATCGTACGACGCTTGAAGAATTTGTTCGACCTCTTGCGGCGTGGTCGCAGACCGGCGCATCATGCGCCAGTACGTCATCGGTTGGAGCGCACTGCTGTAGCGCGCGATTTGCGCGTAGGGATAGCTCCGGTCGTCGAGGTGCTCCAGATATGCGTCCTCGACGGTCGGCACGATGAGATACGCCGGGCCCATCGCATTGCGAACGAATTCGACGTAATGCCACAGCGCGTTGAGTCCCTGCGGCGAACCGCCCATAAAATCGTCGCCACGCTCGATGTCGAGCGCGAGTCCGTCGAGCGGCGTTCCGTTCGCCGTGCGATAGTAGGCGCCGCGCACGGCCGCTTGCAAATCGTCGAAGTTTTCGTCGCGCGGAACGGCCCATGCGATCGTGTTGATTCCGTGCGCGGCAAGACCGTCGACGATCGCATCGATCGTAGGCTTCGCCTCGGGCGTGATTTCCCAATACGCACCATACGATGTGCGCAACTCGACGTAGTGCAGGCCCGCGCGTACGGCTTGGTCGACGATTGCACCCGGATCGAGGTGCTTGAAATAGATCGAGTCGAGCGGATTGGAGGTGAAGTAGAGCCACATACCTTTACCGCGCACGTTCTCGAGCGACGTCACAGGCGGCGCAGCCGGCGTCGTAACCGCGAGACGCACCGGCTCGTAACCCGTGCGCTCGACGATATACCGGTAGCTGCGGTTTGGTTCAGTCGCAGTGTCACGGAACGTCGAGCTTGGACCGGCAATCAACGCGAGAAGACGCCGTGCGACGCCGGACTCCGCGCGAAAGATCCGTACCTCGCCGGTTTCGCGCGGAAACCAGCCGATCTGCACGAGATGCGGTCCGAGCGCCTTCGCAACGACGCGCGGCGCGCGCCACGTGCGCGTGTTCGTCTGCACGGTCACACTCGCGAGGCGCGGCTCGTTCGCAACAACCGTCATCGTGAGCGGTCCGTCTGCGTTCGTCGAGAGAATGGCCGAGGGTTGCCCGTATGCGAGACGAGTCTGCCATTGAACGTAGCCATCGTTCGAGTGATACGCGAAGTCGCTGTTCGCGATGATTCGCGTCGCTTTATTTTGCGCATCGTAGAACCTTGTGACGACGAGCCAGCGCGCGTTGCCGTCGGGATCAAAGCCAAGCGGGCGCGCATCGACCGCCATACGTATGGCCGGACGACCAAAGTAGACCGGAACGTTCGGCGTTGGCGCGGGCGAGGGCAGTGGCGTCATATTGCCTCTCTTCGTTAGCAGGCGACGTAACTCTGTTGACCCAACCTACGCGTTGGTGGAGGAAGCTGCGTAGTGAAATTCGCACGGCATCTCAGCGTGCTCGCAGTTTGTGCGGTCCTGATGGCAGCAATGCCGCGGCCGGTTTCCGGCGGATCGCCATGGACGCAGGCAGAGATTGCAGCGGTACATCAGAGGATCGACGCATTATTCAAAGATCGCGCACTGCGCGGCGCGCAGGTCGGATTCATCGCGGCTGATACGGCGCGCGGCACGCTGCTCTACTCACGCAACGCAGACCAAGAGTTCATGCCTGCCTCGAACTTCAAGTTACTCGTCGGCTCGGCTGCACTTCACGTTCTCGGCCCGAACTTCTCCTATGTGACGAGCGTGCTCGCCGATCGCGCGACTTCCGGCGGCACCGTCACGGGAAACATATACCTGCGCGGCGGCGGTGACGCGCTCCTTAGCGCCGCCGATCTCAACGCCGCAGCAGCATCGCTGAGCGCTGCTGGCGTGAAGCGCGTTGGCGGCGATCTCGTTGCAGACGCCACGCACGACGATGCGCAGCGCTATGGATACGGATGGTCGTGGGACGATCTTCCCTATTACTACGCGCCGGTCGTCAGCGCGCTCGAGCTCGAAGACGGCGTCGTGCACGTCAATATGGTGCCCGGAACATCGGTTGGCGCGCCGGTGATCCTGCACGTTGATCCGCAAAGCGATGCGTTCACGATCGAAAACAAACTGCAAACGGGCGCGCGCGGCTCGGAAGACACTTCGGATCTCGTGCGGTCGTGGAATGCACCGAACACGATCGAACTCGTCGGCACCTATCCACTGAGCGCGAAGCCATCAGGCGACATCGCGCCAAGCGTTCCCGATCCCGAATCCTATGCCAGCAACGTCTTCGCGCGCGCGCTTGCAGCGCACGGTATCACGCTGGCCGGACACATTCACGACGGGAAGACTCCGCCGCATTCGACGGTGCTTTGGTCGCACGATTCGCTTATAATGCCGCAATTGATGCAGCGGTTTTGGTATCCGAGTGACAACCTCATGGGCGAGCTGCTGCTCAAAGAGCTTGGCGTCGCGCTGCGCGGCGAACCGGGGAGCGACGAAAACGGACGCATCGCGGAGGAGCGCTATCTACGCTTCATCGGCGTCGATCCCGCGACGGTCTCGATCAACGATGGTTCGGGTCTTTCGAGTTACGATCGCATTACGCCGCGCGATCTTTTTGCGATTTTGCAGAGCGATTGGAACAGCCCGTATCGCGACATTATCATTGACGCACTCCCGATTGCGGGCGTGCGGGGAACGCTGCGGCATCAATTTCTCGGAACGCCCGCGCAAGGCCACGTCTTCGCGAAGACCGGCAGCGTCAGCCATGTGCGCACTATTTCGGGATTCATTCAAACGAAGACGCATGGTGTCGTCACCTTCTCGTTCCTGATCAACCAGTGGATGGGCGACGATGTACGCGGTGGCGCTGCAGCACTCGCGCGCGTACGCGGCGCGGCGCTCTCGGCGATTGCGGGCCAGTAATGCTCGGAAAGCAATTCGAACGCGAGATCCGCGAACAGCCCGACGTGTGGTGCGCGATTGCGCAATCCGATCGCGCGCATACGCTGGCGCGCGCGATTCACGGACGCGAGGTCGTGCTGCTCGGCAGCGGCAGTTCGCTCTTCATGGCGCAACTCGGCGCGCTTGCGCTTCGCCGGCGGGGCATTCGCGCGCACGCGCTCGCAACGACGGAAGCACCGCTCGATAATCACGCGTACCGCGAGGCGGTCGTAATTGCGTGCTCCCAAAGCGGCGCGTCGGACGATCTGTTGCGCGCGCTCGATATTCTCCGGCCGCGCGAACTCATTGCGCTGACGAACACGCCGGACTCGCCCCTTGCCGGCCGCGCAATGGTAACCATCGATGTGGGCGCCGGTCCGGAGGTCGCCGTGCCGGCGAGTAAGAGCGTGACGGCGACCGCGGCAATTCTGCTCTGGGCCGCGGGATTGATGTCGGATTCGCACTCACGCAATGAACGCACGCTAACCGAAACGGCGGAAGACGTGCGCGCGTGGCTCGATGGACCGGGCGTCGAAGAGATCACCGATGCTGCACAGCGACTCGCTCGCCGGCGCAGCGTCATTATTGTCGGCGCCGGTTACGGCGTTCCGATCGCTAACGAATGCGCGCTCAAGCTCAAAGAGGCAAGCTACATTCACGCCGAGGGCTTCTCGGCGGGGGAGTTCCGCCGCGGAAGCGTCGCCATGCTCGACGCGGGCTGCGCAATCCTCGGAATCGTCGACGATGACGCACGCGAGGTCGTAAATCGTCCGCTTCTCGAAGCAGCTCAAGCCGAGAGTCTGCGGTATGTCATCGGGGGACGCATCGGCGATATCCCGATGCTGGGGCCGGTGGTCAATATCGCGTTCAACACGCTGGCGTGGCTTGTCTGTGCGCAGATGCTGGCACTGCACGTCGGACGCGCCCGGTACGTCGAGAGCGACGCCCCGAGGGGATTGGCCAAGACGCTGCACGGCTGACCTGGAGCGGCAGGGAAAGTCGTTTTAACAGTGGATTAAGTTTTCAGCGAACGAGCGTGGGATCACGCCGGTCGCTTTTCTTTTGTCTTGGGGACCTTCGGAGGGACTTGGATGTTTCTGCTCTCGACCCGATGGCAATCGCTTCTCCTGCTCCTGCTCTTCGGGCTTGGATTTTCAGCGCTCCCACTTGGCGCAGTCGCGCAGCAACTCACGACTGGAACCATTAGCGGCGTCGTGAACGATGCGCAAAGCGGAGCGCCGTTGGCCGGCGTCAAGGTTACCGCAAGCTCGCCCAGCGGCGTGAGCAGCACCGTGACCGACAGTCACGGTTTCTACACGCTGCAGCAGCTGAGCGTCGACACGTACACGGTGTCATTCGAATTTACGGGCTATGCGTCGGTGAGTGTTCCCGGCGTAACGGCGTACCAGGCCGTGGTCGTGCGGCTCAACCAGCGGCTCACAAAGGAACTGCACGTCATCGCGAACGTCAGCGCTCGCGCTGCAACCAGTCTCTTGCAGCCGAACACGACGACCGACACGTATACCGTAAGCGGTCAACAGCTCGAGGCAGTCTCCGGCGGAAACGATCTGCAGAAGACGCTCTATCAATACATTGATACAGTTCCGGGCATTACCGTCGGCGGCTTCAGTACGCAGCCGCGCATTCACGGCGGATCCGTCACCGACGAACAGTACGAGTTCGACGGAATCCCGATCCGCGATCGTATCACGGGATTCTTTACGACGAATCTTTCCAACATCGGCGTCGCGAACGTCGAAGTCTCGACCGGCGGACTGGGTTCGGAGACATCCGATGCGGGACTCGGCACCATTAATACGGTCATAAAGAATGGTACATATCCCGGCTTCGGAACGATCGCGTACGGCGCAGATGTTACCGATCGACTCCTGCAATTCACGTTCGAGTATGGCGGAGCATCACCGGATCGTCGCTGGTCATGGTATGTCGGCGCTCAGAAGACCGGATCGCAAAATGAATTTGCATCCGGCGCATCCTATCCCGCGCTCGTCGTCGAGGGATTCAACGGTCCGGGCCCGGTCTATACCACCGACATCATCGGAAACTTCCACTACCGTCCAAACAACAAAGACGACTTCCAATTCTTGATCCAGAACGGTCTGGGCGATTTCATCTTCGGCTACGGATTTCAACAAAACAGTCCCGGACAGCCGCTCCCGTTGACGGCGGTCCCGTGTCCGGGATATACCGTGTCGTCTACCACGCCGACCGGAGCGGTTGGAGGTAACGCACCAAACGGTCAAACGTGTCCGGCCGGCCTCTATTTCGGTACGGCGAGTGGTGCGACGTTAGGCATGGGCGGCAACATCTGGCACCATTATTCGGGCATCGGCAAGCTGCAATGGAACCACATCATCAACGACCACTCGTCGTTTGCCCTGCGTCTTGCCGAAAACTTCAACGAGTACATCTTCGATCAACCGATCGTCGATGCCAATAACGCGGCAATTGAAAATAGTCCGGATTTTCATCCCGGCAGTTGCCCCGCATATCCATACTCACCCAACACGCCGATCCAGGTCGATCCGAACGGCCAGCTCTGCGCAGAGCAAGATCTGTTTTTCGAAACCGGATATCTGGGCGATCGTCGCTCGGAGATGTGGCTCGGATCGTTGGATTACACCAACCAACTTAGCGACAACGCGACGATTCGCGCCGGCGTGAGCGAAGAATACGATCAGAATCTCGACAACTCGTACTACACGTTCTACATGAATCCCGACGGCTCGTGGCCGGGAATCAATTCGCTCTCAACGTATCCGGACCATATTCCGTCGTTCTACGTGAACGGTACGCTACGCGAAGGCAAATGGGTCCTCGAGCCGGGCGTTCGCTGGCAGCGTATGTACTATGATTATCCCGCAAGCACCATTGGCGGCGTTTCGTATCCCGGGGGTCCGTACTCGGTGGGTCTCTGGAATCCGACGTTCGCGGCTACATACTCGATGAACAACCGCAACGTCATCCGCGGATCGTGGACCGATTCAACGTCCTTCGTCGGAACGGCGTACGTCTGGCGCGAAGGCTCAACGCTCTACAATCCCGGCGGTGTCTTTAGCGCCGATCCGACGATCTTCCACAGTGCCGATCTGATGTATGAACACGAGTTCGACCCGGACACCTCGCTTCGAATCGGACCGTACTGGAACCGAGCCTCGAACGTGTTCTACGAGTACCGTCCAGTGCTCGCCGTCAACTCCGCCACCGGTGCGGTTACGTATGGCCCGACCCAGGCCGCGAACGGCGGTTTTCGTGAATCGTTCGGCGCGGAGCTCGGACTGAATCATCTCGATCGGCGCAAGAACGGCATATCGTACTGGCTCTCCGCGACGTACGATAGTTTCTGGACGAACATTACGTCGGCGCTAACCGGTTCGTACGGCGGGTCCGGCCTTCCGGCATTTCTGCCCGTTGTTCGCAGCGCGTACGATCCGTTGATCAGTGCGTCGTTGACCGCGGACGTACACGCCGATCGCTGGCATCTTTTCCCGGTGGTCTACTATCAAGGGCCATCGCCGTACCAAACCGGCGAATGCGCTGCTACCGCGAGTTGGTTCAATCTCGTCGGCTACCCCAACTACTCCACGTGCGCGAGCACCAGCAGCTTCCTGGCGAAGCCCATTCACCTGCTGCCGGAGCTGTGGTCGACGGCATACTGGTGGTCGAACGTAACACTCGCATACGATATGGGCCGGGCGAGAAACCTTCGCCTCGGGTTGCAAGTCACGAACTTGTTCAACAATAACAATCCGAGCAATCCGGCGATCCCGTGCTTCTCGAACGTGCAGAAGAACACGCCCGTACTGGGTGCAGGGTGTTCGCCCAACTATCCGGTGGCCGGTCAGCAACCGCTCCCGTCTACGGGTTACATTTACCAAAACGTCTCTCAGACGCCGCGCGCGGTGGAACTGTTTATTCAACAGAAGTTCTAACAGCACTACGCACGCAAAAGAGAACGGGCGCCCACGCCGGGCGCCCGTTGTTTTTTTATCGCGCGATCGCGCGCCGCATTCGTGCGCGTAGATCATCCCCGACGACGATCGCTTCGCGCGGTTCGAGCGGCTGGGCTGAAGGACGTAACCGCGCGATATCCCACCGTTCGTCTTCCGCGGTGCCGAAATAGCCGTCATGCAGCGCGGCCTCCGCATGTGACATGATGTGATCGGCGTCGATCGGCACGCCGTAGAACGCCGCTAATCTTCCGCCGACGAGACAGAGTGCGTCGATCAGCGCTTCGGTGAGGGGATATGCGCCAAAGTCCTGCGGCGTCGCCCCCTGCATCGCCATGATGGAAATCCCGAGGGCGTGCGAATTTCGGTTGCGCGTGTGCGCCGCGTATGGCCGTTCCGGCGATTCGTAGATATCGCGCATATTCTCCCGCACATCATGTGTATTTACCACGACGATGCCGGCTCCGGGTTTGATCGCGACGCAAAAGTGATACGCCGGGAAGACCTTCTCGTAGTCGTACGCCGACCAGTGCGTGTAGATCCGTTCGATGCCGCCCGGCACATCAGGGCGCCAGATTTCAAGAGGCCAGTGCGGATACGCGTCGATTCGGGTCTCGACGTCGCTCAGATCTGCCATTGCCACGCATTCCATTCGTCGGCGATGAACGCCGCAGGTTCGTAGTGCTTTACATCGGTGTTGATCGCGTAATAATCTTCGTGCCAGAACGCGAAGACCGCCGGATCCAGCTCGCGAATGCGCGCGGCCTCACGCTGGTAGAGCGCCTTGCGTTTCGTTTGATCGAACGTACGAGCGGCCGCGCTGCTGGTCTCATCGACGATCGGATCGTTGAGCCAGCTCGTGTCCGCACCGTTGGGCGGAATGAAGTGAGAGTTCCATGAGCCGGAGTCGTCAGGATCGGCGCCGTTGTACGCCTGCGACCATTCGATATCGTACGTGCCGCCGTACAGCGGCCCGTTTTGCGCGAACAACTGATTCGCCGCTGCATTATGGATCGAAAGTGCAATACCGAGCGGTTGCAGCATCGATTGCATGAGCACCTCGGCGCGCTCGTTTTGCTGATTGTCCGTCGTCGCAGCGATCGTTAAATGCATCGCGAGCGAGCCTTTGTGCAGCACGCCGTCGCTACCCATCCGCCAACCGGCAGACGCGAGCAACGCGCGCGCAGCCGCCGGATCGTAGCGGTACGGCGGCAGCGCCGGCGCCGCCCACGATTGCGGAAAGACATCGGAGACCGCAAGCTGTCCGTAACCGCGGTAAACGGTATGCAGGATGCGATTCCAATCGACGCCCATCGCGATCGCGTGTCGCACGCGAACGTCGGCGAGCTCGGGCTTACGCATGTTCATGCCGAGGTGCTGCCACGATGCGATCAGCCGATGCTCGACGCGAATGCCCGAGATGCCGGCAAGAGCGGCGATCGAATTCTTGTTGACGTCGGGATAGACGTCGATTTCATGCGAGCGCAGTTCGTCCAGCATCGTATCGGGATTCGGGATGATTTTGTAGACGAGTTGCTTCAGCCCCGGCGCACCGCGAAAATATCGAGGGTTCGCGTTGAAAACGAGTTCGTTCCCACGATCCCATCGTTTGAGGATGAACGGACCGCTCGAAATCGGCATGCTGTTGAACGGTGCACGGTTGATGTCGGGAAGCTTCGCAAGAAGATGCGCGGGAAGCGGCGGATATGCATCGCCGCCCATCGTCAGAATTTCCATCGCCGCGACGGTTGGCCGCTTGAGGTGCATCACAATCGTGTAGGGATCGGGCGCGGACGCCGATGCGATCTCGTTCCAACCGTAGGCCGTTTTCGTATTGTTTCGCGGATTGAGCACCGCGTGATACGTGAAGAGCCAGTCGTCTGCAGTCAACGGTGCACCATCCGACCAGACAACGCCGTGGCGCAAATGCACGGTAATTGTCTTTCCGTCGGCGCTAATTCCGCCGTTTTGCGTCGTCGGCACCGCCGGTCGCGAGATCGGGGAACATGTTGCCGTTGGCATCAGTTCTGAGGATAAAGGAAAAGACCAAACAATCGATCTGCGCCGTGGCGATCGTGTGACCGAACATCAAGTTGAGACTATCGGGCTCCTCCGCGCTGCCGATGCGCAGGACGCCCGGAACCGTCCAGCTGTTCTTCCCGGCACTCGTCGACGTGCCGAGCTTTTGAGCACGCCGCGAGCGCAGCAATCAATAGGCAAGATAGCAATTTAAGATGGCGTTGATGCACAATTCGTCGCTTTTTCGCTAGACGGCTCGATACACGGTTCTCGCGGGAACGAATCGCGGATCGATGACTACCGCACCGATTAGGGAACGCAACGCGAAAAACCGAACCAGCGTCATGGCACCACGTAGTCCGGCTTACGCCCGATAAGGTACGACGGCAACGGCTGGCTCGCCGCAAAAAAACCCAATGCATGAACGGAGGATGGAGAAATCTCCGCGTTAGCAGGGAACTTCAAAACGCGCGTTCCGGTGTTGAGAATCAGTCCGTCAGCGCGGTGCACTGCGGAAACAACATTAAAAACGGGGACACTTTCCTGCATCGCGTGGCCGCCAACTTCGGTTTCGTAGCTAACCAGAGAATAGCGTTCAACGAAGACACGAGCGCCAGCGGGAAGTCCATGAACCGTACCCGTCGGATCAATCGAACGCGGCAAAACGACCGGCTTTAACGCGCCATACTTTTCGAGACCGAGCGCAACTCTTCTTGGCTGAATCGAATTCTCGCGGCCCGCCGAACAAGCAGACAACAAGACTACACTCCCGAGAAGCGTTGCCATTACAAATTGAGAATTCATAGAGCCACTTCTCACCTCGCTAAAAAGCGTTTCCCAACCCGTCTCCTATTATTGTCGCTCTATCTTGTCAACAGTATCAAGTTTTTAGGTTGCGTGCCTTCGTAGTCGCACGCTGTGCGCCTCCCATGAAGCGCTACTTCCAGGCGTCGACGATCGTCTTCGCCAGGTTGGCGATCAAAAGTTGACCGCTGTTATCCGGTGTCCAGCTTCGGTCGTGATTGTTATATGTGAACGCCGCGATCACGATCGGCCCGTGCATGGCATACACGATCGCGACATCGTTTCGCGAAGCATCGAGCGCGCCCGACTTGTTCGCAACGGTAAGATCTCCTAAATACCGCGGAATACCGCCACGGTCCGATTGGTTCTTCAACATCGCGAGCGCGACATCGCAAAGCTTCTGCTGCTGCGGCGTGGGTGGCGCGACATCGCCGGGCGCGTTCAGATTGCAGTTCGCGAATCGCTGCATCAGTTCAACCATCTCGCGCGCCGTTGTTTTGCCGAGGCCGAACTTCGGCTGGTCCGCCGGCACATCGCCCGTCGGCGGTTTGAAGACTTTCTTGTAGAGCCACGTGTCGTTCAGGCCGAGCCACTTCAGCCGCTCGTCGATGCGAGCGAGGCCAAGATGATCGATCGCCAAGTTCGTCGCGGTATTATCGCTCTGCACGATCATCATCGTGAGCGCATCCTTGAACGTCAGCACGAGCGGCGTATCGAAAAGATTGAGGACGCCCGACCCTTCGACTTGATTCTCCGGCGTGAGGGTTAGACGGTCGTTCCAATGCGCCTCGCCGGCCTCGATTGCTTTGAGCGCTTCGAAAAGAATGGCGAGCTTGATCGTTGATGCCGTCGGCACCGGCGTGTCGGAATCGAGCCCGGCGGCGCGGCCGCTCTTCACGTCAACGGCGTAGAGTGCCACGTCTCCCGCATAGTGCGCGGTTAGCGTCCGCAGTTGTGCTTGCAGACTGTCGTCTGCGCGCGAGATTCCGCATTGTGATGCAACGAACATTATCAAGAGAGATCCAAAGAAACGCCGCATTGCGTTGACGTATCGCGCGGCGATGAGGCCTTCCTGCGCCGGCGTCGTATGATCACCGGTATGTCGCGAACGATTCTTGCATCGCTTCTCCTTCTTGCTGCGGCGCCGGCGGCCACCCCGCACTTTTCGCTCGAGCAAATCCTCTCGTATCCGTTTCCGATGTCGCTCGTAGCTAGCGGCGACGGACGCACGTTCGCCTACGAGATCGATCAGCGGGGAGCGCGCAGCATTTGGATCGCGCGCGCGCCCGAATTTCATCCCCTGCGGGTGGAGGATTACGCGAGCGATGACGGACAATCCGTCAGTTCGCTTCAGCTTTCGCGCGACGGATCGCGCCTGGTCTACACGCACGGCAATGCCGAAAATCCGTCGCTGAACGTACATCAGCCCGCACCGCACATCTTCTCCGTGGATACGGCGACGGGCACGCAATCCGATCTCGGTGAAGGGTACGCGCCCGCACTCTCTTCCGACGGATCGCGCGTCGCATTCCTGCGCGACGGTGCCGTTTGGAGTGCGCCGACGACCGGTAGCGCGCTCGCCGCGCGCCTTTTTTATGACGTAGGTCGCGATCGCGACCTGCAATGGTCCCCTGCCGGCGACGCGCTTGCGTTCGTCTCCGAGCGCGGCGACCATGCATTCATCGGCGTTTATCGCGGCGACGATCGACCGCTTGAATTTCTCGCGCCGTCGACTGGAAACGATACGGAACCGCGCTGGTCGCCGGACGGCGGGAGCGTCGTATTTGCGCGGACGCCCGGTGCCGGCGGAGCTGCTCCTTCGCCGTTCGCGATGCCGGTCGTGCCGTGGTCGATCTGGATCGCGCGCGCTTCAGACGGCAGCGCGCGTCGCGTGTGGTCGAGCGCCGATACGTCGCGAGCGTCGTTTCCGACGCAAGGCGGCGACGTCGACCTGACGTGGCTTGGAAACAACGATGTCGCGTTCTTGAGCGAAGCCGACGGATGGCCGCACATCTATGTTACTCGGGCTTCAGGTCGCGGCGTGCGGCGCCTGACGTCCGGTGCATACGCCGTCGTCAGCATGACCGCATCACGCGATGGACGATCGCTCATCTATGTCGCGAACACCGGAGAGCGCGAGGACGATATCGATCGCTGGCATCTTTTTCGTGTCGATGCGCAAACTGGGCGCGTCAGCGCGATCACGCGCGGAACCGGCTCGCAGTGGTGGCCGCTGCCGCTTGAAGGCGGTCGAATCGCCTATGGCAGCGCGACCGCGCAGATGCCGCCGCTCATCGCGATCGCAGACACCGATGGCGCGCACGAACATCTCGTCGACGCGGGATTGATGCCGGCCGACTTTCCAGCGTCGTCGCTCGTAACGCCGCGCGACGTGATGTATCACGCGCCCGACGGAACGCTGATTCACGCACAGCTCTTTACGACCGGCGGCGAAGAACGCCGACCGGCCGTTATTTTTGTGCACGGCGGCCCAATGCGTCAGATGCTGCTCACGTGGAATCCTATGGACTACTACGCGAACAGCTATGCCGTCGATCAATATCTCGTGAGCCTCGGCTTCGCGGTGCTCTCCGTTAACTACCGGTCGGGAACGAATTACGGCCACGATTTCCATTACGCGGCGCGCACTGCGTGGAGCGGTGCGAGCGAATATCAAGATGTGCTCGCCGGCGCGCGGTGGCTGCAGCAGCAACGATCGATCGATCCGAACCGCATCGGCATCTGGGGCGGTTCTTGGGGCGGATATCTCACCGCGCTTGCGCTCGCGCGCAACTCCGAGGTCTTCAAGGCCGGCGTCGACTTCAGCGGCGTGCACGACTTGATGCACGACGCGATCGGCTATTTTCATGCATACGGTGAAGGCGCCGACGACATCGACCTGCATCCGTGGCTGAAACTCGCTTGGAACTCCTCACCCGAGAGTGCAATGGCGACGTGGCATTCACCGGTGCTGCTGATCCAGGGCGACCAAGATCCCGACGTCGACTTCCATCAAACGGTCGATCTCGCAGAGCGGTTGCAAGCCGGGCACATTCCGCACGAGGTCATGGTATTGCCGAACGAAGCCCATACCTTTCTGCGTTGGGATTCGTGGCTACGCGCCGACACGGCCGCGGCGAACTTCCTCGCCGAGTATCTACGTGCACCATGAACTATAGAAAATGGCCTGCAGCAAATCCGGCAAGGATTGTCAGCGCCATGAGTATGCCTCCCGCAACCGCGGTAGCTAGCGAAATGTCGACGGTTACCGGCCGCAGCGTGGTGCTTTTGCCCAACTGCACGAGCGCTTCGCGTAGCGCCACCGCATCATCTGCATGGCTATAAGCGCCTCCAGTAACCGCTGCGTATGCGCGCAGCGCCTCTTCGTTGATACCCGCGCCTTCCTGCGTGCCGGGTATGAGCGCTCCGGAGTTCGACCCGATACCAACTGTGTAGATCCCAATGTGCTGGGCCGCTAGCGCTTGCGCGGCGCCCATCGGATCCTCCCAATAATTGTTTTCGCCGTCGGTGATGAGTACGATGATGCGGTGCCCACTCTTCGGAAGAATTCGCTGCGCTAGCGAGAGGGAATCCCCGATTGCCGTCGCTCCGTTCGGCGGAGGAATGGCTTCGAGGACCGCGCGCAGCTGATCGCGATCGCGCGTCGGCGGAATAATTGCTTGCGCTCCGGTAGCAAACGATACCACGCCGATCGCAGTAGTGCTCGGCGTGCGATCGATGAACGCACGCATGGCAGCGACCGCCGCTTGGGCGCGAGTCGGCTCTACATCTCGTGCAGACATCGATCCTGATGTGTCGATACACAGCACGACGGAACCGGCGATTGGAACAGCTGCGTGTACACGCGGCCCTGCGAGCGCGATCACCACAAGCGTGACGGCAAGCACCAATGCGCCCGAAAAAACCCGCGGTATCCACATTCGTGGCTGTGTTGCCCCAATGAGAAACGCAAGGTTCGAATATTGCAGAACGTGCGCGTGTTTGCGCGCTTCACCCCACTGGTAAAGTCCGAGGAACGCCACGGCGACGATGCCAGCAACAGCTATGTACCAGGGATGCGCGAACGTCATGGTGCGAAACTGTGTTCGTCGTCGGAGAGCGCGTCGTCTATGGCTTGCTGCAAACGTGTGTCATGCACGAACGCCGCGCGTTCGATCGCGATGAGCCTCCGGCGTAAGCCGTCGCGGCGTGCCTCCGCGTGTTCCAACAAGTCGCCGAGCGTTTCGAATTGACTTGCACCCGCGATGCTCCAAAGTGCTTCGCGCACGCGTAGAACCGATGAACGATCACGCCGTGCTCGTAGGTTCGCAAGTGCTTCCGTGAGGTCAATTGCCGGCGTAGGCAATGGCTCGCTGATTAACGGTTGCGCAGGATCAGAGGCTGAGGCTCGACGACGCCAACGGCGGAAAATCGCCCAGAACACGAAGATTGCGACTGCAAGAAGCAGCAGCCCCAAAATGGCTGGCAAGATGGCGCGCACCTTTACCGGCGCACTCGGCAGTGCGGTTCCTATAACGTTGAGGATAAGATCATTCGAGATGAACCGCTTCGTTTTTCCATCGCGCAAATCCACTGCGTCGAGATACGCGGACCCAATGGCGACTGGCCCGGGCCCATGTGCCACTAGCGTCAACGTCTCCGAATACATCGAGCCATCGCCGCGTACATGCGTGAGACGGTGTCGGTCTCCAAGACTTTTGAAGCCAGAGAACGTAGGCAGAGAGAGGTACTCCAACTGCGTAATGCGTTCGCGAACGTGAACGGTCAGCGTAACGTGAAACGGGACGTCGACTCGGGGGCGAGTGGTATCGGTCGTTACGCGAAAGCCGAGAACATGAAAGCGCTGAAGCAGCTCGGCGTGCGACATACCCGTGACGAAAGCAAATAAGAAAACGAACGGTAGTGTAATCTTAGCGATGGGAGTAAGCAGCGTCATCTGGTGCCTGCCTGTCTCAGATCCTATCGCTCAATGGGGAGGCGGATCGAACATGCCTTCTCATTGACGTGTAATGAGCCCATGTCAACTCGGTGCAAGCGGATCCCGCACACATCAAGTACGTTGCCGCTCGCCTCGAGCGCGTTTGCACCATAGTAGCGCGCCTGCACGATGTCCGCTAACCGCTCGCCAACGGAAGCGTCGCAGAAAACATCTACAATCGCTTCGATGTGCGCACCGTGGTGGCGCGCCTCTTCGCGTATCGCAGCAACTGAACCAGACGGTTGTACGGCAATCGCACGGCCGTCGTGAATGACAAGATAGTGCCGCCGATTATATGCGAGCTGATTCATCGTGATGACAAGCGCGTCGCCATGCATCTGCGCGCTCTCCTCGAGCACTGCGTCTTGCCATCCACGTTCGCCGCCTTCAAGCGCGGCCGACTGAATCTCGAGCGCCGCGAACACGTGGTCGAGGTCGAGCGCACGTTCTTCGTCCTCGTGCACGATGACGAGATGGCGCTGTGAAACGTCCCCCGCAAGCGCGTCGATCTCAGAACGGCCGGCGATTCGGACCCAACTGAAAAACGGATTGTCTAGCGGCCGGGAGCGCGACGAGACCGCCTCGCGTGCGTCAACGATGAGCAGCCGCGGGTCCCAACGCATGCGCGTGAATTCACGCAATCCCAAGAGGCTCACGCTCGACCGGCTACCCCCGATGCGGATATCTCAAAGCCTACCGCCGGAGTGCCCACCAATCAATCCGATGGTAACTTTTTCTTACATAGCTGTAGTCTATGGACGAGATGAACGTTAGAGACCTCGCCTATCTCGTGGCCGTCGAGCGCCATCAGAGCATAACCCGTGCAGCCGAAGCCTGTGATGTCACACAGCCGACCTTGAGCGCGCAAATCGCGAAAATCGAACGAGAACTCGGCGTGACGCTCTTCGAACGTGAGGCGCGCGGACTCAAGCCCACCGATGCCGGGCGCGCGGTACTCGATCACGCGCGCCGCGCACTTGGCGCCGTCGACGACCTCGTCGCCGCCGCGCACGAACATTTGGACCCGCTCGGCGGGACGCTCCGCCTCGGACTGATTCCGACGCTAGCGCCGCAATTATTGCCGCATCTCTTGCCTGCAATGCAAACACGGCTTCCACGCCTCTTGCCGGCGATCGTCGAAGAACAGACAGCGCTACTGTTGGACCGCTTACGCGCGGGAGCAATTGACGCTGCAATGATCGCGACCCAAGTTGACGATGAACGACTCGCACTCATTCCGCTCTTCGACGAGCCGTTGCTCGTCGCACTGTACGAAACGCATCCGCTGGCCGCGCGCAGCGCCATCGATCCCTCCGAGATCGATCCATCGGAGCTGCTACTGCTTTCCGAAGGCCATTGCTTGCGCGACCAGGCGCTGGAGTTTTGTAGCGAGCCCACGCTTGGAAAAAACCTTTCCGGCGATTTCCGTTCCGCAAGTCTGGAAACCGTGTTGCATCTCGTCGATGCGGGCCTCGGCGTCACGCTTGTTCCTGCAACCTACGTAACGACGCAGCGACGAAACGAATCGAGGATCGTCTTTCGTCCGCTTGCCGCACCGAGTGCAAGCCGCCCGATCGGCCTCGCGTTTCGGCGCAGCTCGGCGCGCCAAGCCACGCTACGTGAACTCGCCCGCGTTGCGCAAGGGGTATTGAAGCGGATTGCGCGTTCATAGGCGTTCTCAATAGAACGGCATTGGTTTCATTGGCTTGGGTTTGGTGACGTCCTGGACTACGATAGAGACCAGCCCTTTGGTCCGAGATGTTGCTCGCCATGAAGGAGATCGAATCGTGTCCGAAACCGCATGTCCCGTTCATAAAACCCGCAAAAGCCACGCAACCCGTGATTGGTGGCCCGAACAACTTCGTCTGTCGATACTGCGTCAGAACTCTGCAGAATCCGATCCGCTTGGAGAGCATTTCGATTACGCGAAGGAGTTCGCGAAGCTCGATCTCTCCGCGGTGAAACGCGATCTCGCAGCGATCATGACGCAGTCGCAAGAATGGTGGCCGGCAGATTTCGGAAATTATGGCCCGCTCTGGATCCGAATGGCCTGGCACAGCGCCGGCACCTATCGCATCGCCGATGGTCGCGGCGGCGCCACCGGCGGTTTACAACGTTTCGCGCCGCTCAACAGTTGGCCCGACAACGTGAATCTCGATAAGGCGCGTCGTTTGTTGTGGCCCGTCAAGCAAAAGTACGGTCAGCAAATCTCTTGGGCCGATCTCATCATCCTCGCCGGAAACGTCGCCCTCGAAGAAATGGGTTTCAAGACATTTGGTTTTGGCGGCGGTCGTCCCGATGCGTGGGAACCCGATGAGTCGATTTACTGGGGCCCGGAAAGCACGTGGCTCGCTGACGAGCGCTATGCCGGAGAACGAGAACTCGAAAATCCGCTTGCCGCCGTGCAGATGGGACTCATCTACGTGAATCCCGAGGGGCCGAACGGTAATCCTGATCCGCTTGGCGGCGGCAAAAGATATTCGCGAGACGTTCCGCCGCATGGCGATGAACGACGAAGAAACGGTTGCGTTGATCGCCGGCGGACACACGTTCGGCAAGACGCACGGTGCGGGCGATCCTTCGCACGTCGGCGCAGAACCGGAAGCAGCGGAAATCACGCAACAAGGCTTGGGATGGAAGAGCAGCTTCGGGAAAGGGCACAGCGAGCACACGATCGGCGGTGGACCGGAAGTAACGTGGAGCACGACGCCGACGAAATGGAGCAACAACTTCTTCGAGTCGCTCTTCAAAAATGAGTGGGAGCTGACGAAGAGTCCCGCGGGCGTCAAACAGTGGGTTTCGAAGAACGGCGCTCCACAGGTTCCCGACGCGCACGACCCTTCGAAACATCACAAACCGGCGATGCTGACCACCGATCTCGCGCTACGCTACGACCCGATCTACGAAAAGATTTCGCGGCGTTTCTACGAGCATCCCGATGAATTTGCCGACGCATTTGCGCGCGCATGGTTCAAACTGACCCATCGCGACATGGGTCCGCGTTCGCGCTATCTCGGACCGGAGGTGCCTGCGGAAGAGCTTATTTGGCAAGATCCCGTTCCGAAAGTCGATCATCCGCTTGTCGATGAAAACGACGTCGCCTCGCTCAAGAAGCAAATTCTCGACTCCGGGCTTTCGGTATCGCAACTCGTCTCGACCGCGTGGGCTTCGGCGTCGACATTTCGCGGAAGCGACAAGCGCGGCGGTGCGAACGGTGCGCGCATTCGCCTAGCACCGCAAAAGGATTGGGAAGTCAACCGTCCAGCGCAGTTAGCTACGGTTCTGAAGAAGCTCGAAGATATTCAGCGGTCGTTCAATGCCGGCGCAGAAAAGCGGCAAGAAGATATCGCTCGCCGATCTGATCGTGCTTGCCGGATGCGCCGGCGTCGAAAAGGCCGCGAAGAACGCCGGATTCGACATCACCGTACCATTCACGCCGGGACGCACCGATGCATCGCAGGAGTGGACCGATGTGGAATCGTTTTCGGTGCTCGAACCTGCAGCCGACGGATTCCGCAACTACATCAAACGCGATCTCGGTATCCCGCCCGAAATGATGCTCGTCGACAAAGCGCAACTGATGACGCTAACCGCGCCGGAGATGACGGTGTTGCTCGGCGGTATGCGCGTGCTCGATACGAACGCCGACGGTTCCAAACACGGCGTCTTCACAAATCGGCCGGAGTCACTCACGAACGACTTCTTCGTCAACCTGTTGGACATGAACGGTGAATGGCAGCGATCGGACCACGAGCACGAACTGTACGAACGCCGCAACGGCAGCGCTGCAAGCAGTGGACCGGAACTCGCATCGATCTGATCTTCGGTTCGAACTCCGAATTACGAGCGATAGCCGAAGTCTACGCAGGTTCGGACGCAGGCCGCAAATTCGTCGACGACTTCGTCGCCGCATGGACAAAGGTCATGAACCTTGACCGCTTCGACGTCGCAAAACACGAAGGAACGCCGTCTTCTCCCATCTTTTCCGCCGTCACGGCGTAAGCGGATACTTACTAATCATCGAGCCTTCCGGCTTTTCGCCGGAAGGCTTTTTTCGAGCGCCCGTCCGTGAGTGGTTGCGACCATTTCTGGAAGATCGGTGCGATGAAATGCTTCGGCGTTTCGATGCCGAGATGCGCGCGCTGACTTTGCCCGGCGATTAGCCGCGAGATAGCGGCATCTGCCGTGTCCCCGGCGGGCGCTGCGGCACCAAAGCTAATCTTGTCCGAGTAATGCACGATTACGGCGTTGTTACTTGTTGGAAGTGCGTCCGCATTGGCTGCCGCAACGGCTAAGATCGCAATTGCAAATATGAGACTCGCAACAATTATGATAGACACAACTGAGCCTCGTCGCGACAGTGATTGCGTTTGAGCGGTAAGCGCGCGGCCTCCAACCTCACACGGGGCGGACAAGAACGCCGATGCCTCATAACCGGCTACCTTGTAGAGTTTTGAGGAGAGTACGCATGTGGGAACTGGCGTTTTCATTGTGCTGTAGATATGCCTCAGCGCGCGCAGCGGTTCAAAAACCAGCGGGGTGAACCGGTCGCAGGTTTCTTTCGACGGACTTCGATCAGCCGCCGTCGTAGGTAGGCGCATGGCGCGCCGGTGGATCGTGACGCTCTGTATCTTTGCGGGATTGATGGGTCTCGCCGGCTTCTCAACGCTCGCGGTGTTCCCGTGGCGCGCCGAATCCGGGCTGCAGGTAGCGTCCAGGAACGTCCCCTTCGAGCGTATCGTCGTAGCGGCAAATGGCCCTGCTGCGCGCGCCGGAATTCGGCGCGGCGACATTATCGATGCACGGGAATATGCCGAGGAGAACTACCTCGGCATCAATAATGCGCCCGTACACTTTCATATACGGCGCAATGATCGCACGATTGCCGTTACACTCGTACCGCAGCGTGCCAAGTTCGAATGGGGCGACCTCATTCGCTATGTCGCCGTGCTTTGGATCGTGCTTTTTGCGCTGCTCATCGCAACTCGTGGACCCGACACGCGTACGACGCGGCTGTTGTCGCTCGCGCTCGTACTTCAAGCACTGGAAACCGCCGCGGGGCAGGCATACTGGCCGGCACCTTGGGCTTCAGCAGCGAGTTTAATCGCGGCAGTACTGCTGTGGAACGCAGTTTACGTTGTGCTTGCGATCTACGCATGGCGCCCCGTCTGGAGCGTTGTAACGTGCATCCTCGCTGTGTTGTGCGACGTGCCGGACGTGCTGCGGTACTCGACAATCGCGCACATGTGGTTCGATCCGCAGTTTTCGTTTCCGGCATGGACGCTGATGCTGTACGCAGTTCCCGTCGCACCGCTGATGGTTTGCGGTTGGCTTGCAGCGCGCTCGGCGAACGGAGCCGATCGCTCCCGAATCGCATGGGTCTTTGCGACGTTCGGCATCTTTTGGGCAGTTTGGTTTCTCAGCGCTGCAGCCTCGGCCTTCGATATCGCCATGCCGTCCACGGTTCGCGCCGGCTTCCTGAACGCCGGCAACGCCGCGCTCTTCTTGGTCCCGCTGGGAATCGGATATGCCGCCGTTCGTCGACGGCTATTCGACATCGGTTTCGTACTGAATCGAGCCGCGGTTTTCGCGATTGTTTCGGCGATCGTGGTCGGCTGTTTCGTGATGCTCGAATGGCTGCTCACGAATTGGTTCGAGAACGCCAGTCACGAGACGAACGCCATCGCGAACGTTGCGCTCGTCCTTGTCCTCGGTTTCTCGATGCGGTTCATTCATCGCTCCGTCGACGCGTTGGTTGATCGAACGTTTTTCCGAAAACGCCACGAGGACGAGTCCGCGCTGCAGCGGTTTGCCGGCGAAGCAGCGTATGTTACTGATGCGACGATTCTGCTCGAGCGCACGGCGCAGACCCTCGAGCGTCACGCGGACGCATCGGCCGTTCACGTCCTGCTAAGCAATGGGAACGGGCACTACGGACACATTAGCGAGAACGATCCGGCGATCGTATCGCTGCGCGCGTGGAAAAAAGTTCTGGATCTGCACGACGTGCAAACGAAGCTGCCCGGCGAACTCGCATTTCCGATGGTCGCGCGCGGCCGCCTACTCGGCGCGCTCACACTTGGCCCAAAAGCATCGGGCGACGCCTATGCACCGGATGAATCCGCAACGATTGCGGGTGTGGCGGGAAGCGTTGCAGCGGCACTCGACCTCATCGGTACCGGTTCAAATCGAGATGTCGTATTGGAGCGCCTCGACGCCCTAACAAAAATGATCGCTTCGCTTCAGAGATCACACGATGCATAATATATTCGCCGGCTTTCATCGATCTGGTTGCGCGAAATCTGGATCGGGGCGCCCCTGCATTGAGAGTAGTTGTCGCTTCATCGGGTTGAGGTTGATCGTAACAAAGCCCGTCCCCGGCCGGTCGTAATCGATCATCATTTCGATGACGATGACGTATGCTAACACATAGATCGCGCTCAAAACGAGGGGCCTCGACTTGTCGCGCGCGAAGCGCAGCCCCGTCGCAAGCGTGCTCAATGCCACCAACGCCAATGCAAGGACGACAATGGCCGTCGGCACGTGACTCGTCGCAGCTTGGAGTACCTCGTTCGACACATCGATCGTATCGTTGAGTGACTGCATCAACAACGATAGTCCAAGGCTCGGTCTGTGCGCACGCGACGCAGACGACGCGATCGACCATAGCAACGTTTGATCGCGCGTGCTCCGTACAATGGCTTGCCGATACAGCGCCGGTGACGCACTTGGAGTCTCATACGCGCTGAGCCGCGTGGCGGTGTAGTCGGTCAAAAGCTGCTGGAATCGACGCTCTGCGTCCGGGTCGAGTTGGTTCGCACGCAGCCAAGTTGTTCCGATCGCGTTCGCCTCTTTCACGACGAGTGCGCGCCTGCCATCAAAACGTGCCGATGCCTGCGCAAACGATAGGCCGAGCACGAAACTTGCCAACGTAATGAGACCCGCATGCACGATGTTCCACGCATCGTCGTTCACGGGAAGCCGAGGCAAGAGCAGGTGCCCGATGCGATATGGTACTTCGATCGACAACGCCAATACGACGAGCATCACCGCCGGAAGCACCCAGGGATTCGAATAAAAAAGAAACTGCGTCACGGTCCGGCTATTTCACCGTATAGCCTTTTGATTGTAGACATGCTTCGTAGGCACGTTTGAACGTAGTGACTTGCTGTGATTGCTGCGCCTGAACACTTGCCTTTGCATAGTGCTCCTGCGCGTCATTGAGCCGCCTTTGGCTTGCATAGCCGTGCATCCCGCCTGCCGCCGCGCCTATCGCAGCGCCGTTTCCCGCGTTACCGGAGATCGCGCCGATAATGCTTCCTGCGGCCGCGCCTCGAGCAGCACCACGAACGGCACCGCCCTGATGCGCGCTCGGTTGCGGAAGCGGGACGGGTTGCAGGTTGGCGGGATCGATACCGGTCTTGGCGACCGCAGATTTATAACAGATCGATTCGTCGCCGCTTTGCTCGGATTCGCTTTGTCCTTTGTTGGGATACACGTATAGACCGAACGAGGACGCCGCCTGCCCTAACGCTGATTGCGCGCAATAGCCGATGCCAATCGCAGCCACAATACCGATGAGTATGCAGTGGCGCATGGCCCGCTTCATCATCTCATCTCATAGCTGCGACTGCGGCAGATGCGGAGACGTCCATACCGTCCCGTCATCGAACGTGGCGCGTAGCGGTACGCATTGCGCGAGCCCGGTACCGAGGGGAAATACATTCGGATTTAAACCAAACCGATGTTTGATTTCGGCCCCCGGCGAAAACGTCCCAACATCGCGCACTTCCGCAACGACATGGCCCTTTGCAACAAGGGCAAACTCGATGTTCTTAAGTGGCTTCGAGCCGATGTTGACGAAGTCAATTGCGAGTTCCGGCGAGCTCGTCGTCGACGTTGATACGGGGTACTGATAGTACCGGCGTCCGTAAGGATCGTTCCAGTAGTAGCGGCCGTGCGAAGGATAATAGCCGGGAACGTAAGGACCGTACGTCGCGGTTTGTTTGAGGTTCTCTGCCGGGTCGCATCGATTGACCTTTACGATCGCGCTGTGGGTTTGAGCAGCGCTTACAGAACCGCACGTAAGCATCGCAAAGACAACCGCAAGAAGTGGTATCGTTTTCACCATGCTACGATCATAGGGCGGATTCGGCATGTCATGCTATCCAAAGAGCGCAAAGGAGGTGTCTCGTGCGTACCATTATTGCAATTCTCGTTGCGCTCGTACTCTGGAGCGACGTCTGCTGCGCCGGCACGGTTCGGCCCAACCCGAAGGCTAACGCGCGCTGCGCGTTTGGTCCGGGCGCGGTATCGGCTCGGTGGCCGATTAAGACGTCGGTTCCCGGCAATGAATCCCCAAGTAGTGCACGCGACGTCGCGATCGATGACCTCATCAATGCGCCAGACATTCAGCCGACGACGCAAAGCGTCACTGTAGCCTCACGCCTGCTTCATCAAGCGATGCAGCTTTCACAGTCCTCGGCTGCGAACGCGGCGCCATTCGTCCTGCAATATCGCTGGGGCAGTGGGACGCGATTCATGGAAACCGGGCCCAGAACAGTGCGGCTGAGGCCCATCACGCCCTCGATCGTCGCTGCAGCAAGCGCAGTCGCTCGAGACACGGCCGCCGAGACAGGCCAACACCCACCGATGTTCTTCGCGCTACTTGCTGTGGAATTCGATAATCGACGAATTCCTGGCGCTATCGCGCTTGGTGGCGCTGATTTTCAGGAGGGCGATTTCGTTACGACGTCCGGATACGTACTCGCTTCTGTTTGCGAGCAGGACGACGGTGACTTCCATATCGATCTCGCACCGTCGGCGCATGCGTCCACATGCGCGGTTGTAGAGGTGCCCAATCCGTACTTTATCGGCCAACGCAACCTCGCCCAAAGTGTCGACGCATCAGAGGCGTTTGCAAAGTCGTTGAGCCAAGGACAACACATTACCGTGACCGGCCAACTCTTTTATGATGCGCAACATGGCAGTGATGGAGGTGGCCGGGGAATTGGCCATTGTGCGCGATCGCTTTGGGAGATCCACCCGGTTTTTCGCGTGCAAGACGCCTATTCGTCGCGGTAACGTTTTGAGATGCCGGCAGCGACAGCAGCACCCAGCGCGGCGCCGACTCCGACATAGGAAGCCATGTGACCGGTAGCGGCGCCGACCCCCGCCCCAATGGCAACTCCCATAGCAACGATCACGCCAAAGCTGAGTTTCATCGAACGAGTCTCCTATATGCCGCGGCTCAAATCCCAATTCAGAAGCGCCTTTTGCAGCTACTGCACGTTGATCGGAACGTCAACCGTACGTCCCTCGTCACTCACGTGCAACGTACACGTTCCCTTGCCGAGGGGACGAATGTTGTAGACTGCGGCGCGTTGAGCTGTCGTCGCAACCGCAATTGCAGCGACGCCGTCGCAGTTGTTTGTTTCCGTAAATCCGCCGACGACGCCCGTCGTAGATACCATGACAAGCATGGAGTCGGTATCGAGCGACATCGACACCGATGTGGGATTCGCACTCAACGCCGTTGTGCTCGACGCGTTCTTCACCGGCCACACCGTTCCGTCGGTAAACCGCACGGATGCTACGCGGCACTTGACATTCGGTGGAATAAATGCCGGCAACACAAATGCTTGCCCGGCACCATTGCGAAACCGGTGGTCGATCGTGACGCCGGGCGAAAACGTGCCGACGTCACGGATCACGAATTGCACGCCGTTCGAACGAACGTCGAAATTGATCAAATCCGCGACTTTGCTCGCTTCGTTCGTGAACTGAATCTGCATGCCGTTGCTTTGCGCCGCAAGCCACGAGGCGGCGTTATTCGGCGAGGGGGTGTTGAGTTGATTGTTTTGGATCATCGGCTGACACAAATTGATCGTAACCGGCGAGGCTTTCGACGATGTCGAAGACCCGAGCGCATTTTGCGCGGATGACGCACCCGGCGAAAACGCAAGAAACGCGCAAAACAGCGCAAGAAGACGATTCAGCGCAGAACTCCGCATCAATCAAGCGTGCCACAACGCTCGGATCGACGCAAGCCTGCACCCGCGAGCAGGTCGAGGAAGCATTCGCTATCGTGATCGCGCAGCGTCCGTGATACGATAGAGGCATGCGCCGCAGCACGTTCGTACTCGGGGCTGTCGTCGCGTCTTTCGCGACCCCGGCTCTCGCACAAGGCAACGCCGCCGTCTCGGTTCTCTATGCCGGCTCGCTCATTACGCCGATGGAGGGACCCATCAAATCCGCGCTTGCAACGCGGGGCATCGATTTTCAAGGGCAAGGCGGAGGCAGCAAGCAGCTCGCAAACTTCATCGAATCGGGACTGAAGGATCCCGACGTTTTCATTAGCGTGGATCCCAAACTCGTATCGGGCCTGGGATCGAAGGTCGAGAAGTCGGAAACATTTGCAAGCACGAGCCTCGGCATCGGTTGGAGCGATAAATCGAAATCCAACGCGCTTTTTCAAGATGTGATCCTTGGCAAGACGTCAGTCGTTTCCGCCCTCGAAACGTCCGGCATTCGCATCGGACGCACCGATCCGCAGCTGGATCCCAAGGGTGCATATACGGTGCAAGCGGTGACGATGCTCGCGGGAGCCGAAGGCGCCCATCGAATCCTCGGCGACGACGCGAATTCGGCGCAAGTCTTTCCCGAAGAAACGCTGCTGACCCGAGTTGAGACGGGAGACCTGGATGCGGGTTTCTTCTACAAAACCGAAGCCGTGGCACGCAACCTTCACTACTTCCCGCTGCCCGGCGCTGCCTCGATGTCCGAAAAGATTAGCTACACACTCGCAGTCATGCGCAATGCCCCACATCCCGAACAAGCAAAAGCCTTCGCGGCTTTCATTCTCACCGGCGAAGGTAAGGGAATTCTCGAACGCGCCGGGCTCACGTATTTGCCGCCCTCGCCCTGATCTTCGCGTCTTCGAGCATACCTACGAGATGCACCGCCGCGTCGCGCAGTTCTTCGGGATCGCCGTTGGTAAAGCCAAGCACGTATCCGTAACAGTCGCGCCGCTTTAGACACAAGCTGGACAGCGCGACGAGGCGCTGCCCGTTCGCCGTAAGCGAAAGCTCCTGGTCAGGGAACGGCCTCCGTGAAACGAGCGCCACATGAAGACCAACCTGCATCGGACCAAGATCGAACGATGTACGGCAAATTGGCTCGAGCGCGTTCGCGAGAACCGAACGTCGCGTTTCGTAGACGGCATTCATCCGGCGGAGATGACGTGCGAAGTGCCCTTCGTGAATAAAGCGCGCAAGTGTGGCTTGCACGTGTACCGATAAGCCGAGGCTCGTCGTCGCGCGCGCCGCCCGAAAAGCATCGGCGAGGTGAGGCGGCGCGATAAGGTATCCCACCCGAATGGCGGGCGCGAGCGTTTTGCTGAAGCTGCCGATATAAACGACTCTTTCGTCGCGATCCAAGCTTTGCAGCGCCGGCAGCGGTCGCGCACCTGCCGTGAATTCGCTATCGTAATCGTCTTCGAGAATGTACGCTTTGCGCTCTTCCGCCCACGCAAGCAGCTCCAATCGCCGCGGCAGCGTAAGCGTTCCACCAAGCGGAAATTGATGCGTCGGCGTTACGAACGCGAGACGCGCGTTTCGCGGGAGCGACGCCGTTCGAATTCCGTCGCCATCCACCAATGTGGGATGAATGCGCAAGCCATGCAATTCGAAAACGGCGCGCGCCAGCGCGTAGCAAGGATCTTCCGCAGCGACCGTGTCACCCGCATCGCTCAAAACGGTAGCCGCGAGGTGCATTGCCGCCTGCGCGCCTTCGACGACGATGACATGCTCGGGTTGAGCGGTAATCCCGCGAAATTGCCGGACGTGCAGCGCGATAGCTTCCCGCAGCGAACGCAGCCCGCTCGATGGTCCGTAGCCGAGATTTCCGTCGTGCGCATCAAATGCGCGTCGCGCTGCGCGGTTCCATGCATTGGTTGGAAACAACGAAAGCGCCGGCGTACCGGGACGCAACGGACCGGCTCCTGCGGCAATGTCGAAATAGGTGCGCAACGCTGCAATACGACGCGCGTTCTCGGGTTTCACCGTTTCGCTTGCATGTATTTCCGCCGGCCAGCGTAGGTCCGTGGACGCGACATACGTTCCCGAACCAATTCGCGCCTCGAGATATCCCTCGGCGATCAATTGTTCAAAAGCAAGAGCGACCGTGTTACGACCGAGTCCGAGTTGTTTGGCGAGCTGGCGCGAGCCGTGCATCTTCGTACCGGGCGGCAAGGCCCCCGTCTCGATAGCGTTACGCAGTCGCCGCACGAGCTGCACGGCCAGCGCCTCGCCGGTCGTCCGATCCGGGAAGAGCGGCTCGAGGCGAAGTGGCCCCTTCATAGTTCGACGAAGTGGCACGTTACGAGGGGCCACTCCTGCCATACAATCCTCGATAGTGGACATCGCGCTCGAATCTCTTCATGCGACGCGCCTCGCAGCAGCGTATCGCCTCAGCACACCAACGGCGATACGCGCAGAGAACGACGATCGGACCCATCTGGCCCACGGGCGACACGCGAGTGTCATCGGGGCCTTGCGATTTCGATGGTGGTGTTCCAGCTCACGTCGTCGTCGTTTTGCCTGCAGGCGCGATCGATGCCGGTGCGGCGACGTCCGTTCGCGCGGGACGCCATTCGTTTTCCCGGACTTTCCGCAATGGTCGTTCGCGCACTGGCCTCGACGTCAAGCGATGCATTTGTGTCCCTTATCTTTGAAATCTTCGAAACGGCATCGCGAATATCGTACGGTCGCGATGCGAGGCCAGCGGCGGCGTCGTTTCGCGTGCAGCGTGTGAAGCGATACATCGAAGACCACGTGACCGATGCTTTGACGTTGGACGACATGGCGACGATCGTAAATCTTTCCCCGTTCGTGTTGATACGACAGTTCAAAGAGGCGGAAGGAATGACACCGTACGCGTACCTTTCGCGCTGCCGCGCATTCGCCGCGCAGGCGCTGCTCCGGAACACGAACGGCCCCATCGAGGAAGTCGGACGCCGTGTCGGATTTGACGATCCGAACTACTTTGCGCGATTCTTTAAGCGCGCCACCGGTGTCACTCCCTCACAATATCGCGAACACTGGATTCAGAGGCCCGGTCCGATGCGTGTCAACTCCGCAATGAAATTCGCGTGCCACGTTGCACCTCCGTCGTCGGAGTATTGAATTTCGAAATGATGCGTGGTCGGCTTGATGTTGCTCCAAACCTCGCGCACGAGTTCCATCTTGCCGTCGTGCGGCGAAGGAAACGCGGCAAGTTCCCCACGTCCGTCTTTGAACGTGCCGATCATGGATCGCTCGAATGTGCCGTCACCCTTGCCGGCAAACGTTTGACTCCACTCGTGTGTTTGCGGGTCATACAGGAAGAGCGTGAGACCCTCAATGGATCCTCCCGCGTTTCCGGCTTTAAACTCTTCCATGAACGCTCGTCCGTTCCAGATCTTCCGCACCGCTACCGTTCCGGTCAGCGTTGCCCTTGAGGTTCCGCCTTTCGGCGATCGATCGATCGTCGTAATGTGCGTCGACCACGTCGCGTAATTAAAGTCGAAGTCGTGCGATGTCGCTGTTGTGGATCTCGGCCCTTCCGAAGGCGCGGTTGCGCTGACCCGCGTGAGCTTCGCCGTGAAATTCGGATGCCAGGTCCTGCCGTCATCGTCGGAGACGGCCTGTTCGAACGCATACGATGACGGCGTGATATCGAAGAACGTTTGGCGCACCAACACTGTGCGGCCGTTACTGAGTTCTTGGTCGTAGAACGTTCCGCGACCATCGAAGAATTCGCCGAACATCGGTTCAGAGAGCGAAGCGTCCGAGCTGCTCGCGCCGTTGAGGCTCCACTGATGCGATTGCTCGTTATAAAGACGAACGTTGAGAAGTTCGAGATGAGTTGGCCCGTCCGCTTCGACTTCCTCGACGCTCGCGGCACCGCCCCAAACCTTGCGAACGGTGACGGTCCCGTTGTAGCTTACGGACGTATGCGCACCGGAAGGCGCATCCAGGGTTCGCATGATGTGCGTGCGCCACGTACCGAAGTTAAAATCGAAATCATGACTGCCGTCATGTCCGATGCTTGACGCATTTGCCGCGATGCTCGCGGATGAAGATACAAGGGTCAGTCCAAAGAAAAGCGCTGCAGTCTTTCGAAGCATGCGAGAATACTAGGCCGTGAGCGCACAAGCTCATCTGGACGAAATTGACGTCGGTACGAATCGCGCATCCTCAGCGATGTATGGCACGTAGCGGAAATCGCGAATGAGCGAGATGGTGTCACCGCTTGATTCAAGCAAGATGAAGTACGCCGGCTCAGCGCTCGACGCAGGGCTGAATACGGCAATTGCCGGAACGTCGTCGACGCAACCCGCTTCCGCCCGGATATCTTCGGTCTTCATGATCTCGGCGTAGCGGTCGTAGTAACCCGCGTCGATCACGCGCCGCTGCCAACGCGAGACCATATCGAGTCGCGACTCCTCGCTGATCAAGGCGCGAAGCCCGTCCCAATTGCGATCGTTGAAGAGATCGACGTAGCGCCGCAACGTCGCTTGCTGCTCTGCCGACGGCCGGCGGGCGGAATGCGCGAGCCCGTCGCGCGATGTCCGCGCGACGTTGGCGCGCGCTCTTGAAAGCGCGGCCTTCACCGCACCGACGTTCGTTCCCATCGTTGTTGCGGTCTGCTCGAGCGATTGCCCGAGGACATCCTTGAGAATGATCGCGCTGCGCTGTACCGGCGGAAGCTCGACGAAAACACCGAGCGCCGACTCAACGAGTTCCGGATCGACACCGGTCTCTTCGACTTGCGCGCGCTCCGGCAGGTCGGCAACGGGCTCGACGTTTTTCCGTTCGTATCGTTTGAGAAAATCCATTGCGGTGTTATGTGCGATGCGAAAGAGCCACGGTTTGAGATTTGGCGGTTCCATCATCTGCCCCAACGCGTAATACGCTTTAGCCAACGTGTCTTGAACGACGTCTTCGCCGTCGAAAACCGAACCGGTCATGCGCGAGCAATAGCGATGGAGCTCGGGTCGGATTTCGTCGACGAGCTCCATGAAGCGGTCGCGTGCTTCGACCATCACGGGCAAGAGCGCGCCCGTATCGTTCATCCTAATTGCGTCTCCGTCGAACGACGACCCCGTACATCACCGACGCGAGCGGTAAGAGCACACCACCCGCCATCGCGGTCGCAAAGGGCGCGAATTCCTCAACCGGCAGACCCATAATATGCGCGAGCACCAACATGCGACGTCACCCTTGCGCGCCTTGCGGCTTCAGAATTTCCAACGCGGCGTCGCTGACTTCACTCCACTCTTTGCTAACGGCTTCGTTGCCGTAGGAGTCGTGCCAGTTCCACCACTTGTACGGTTCCGTCTTGGGGTAGCCTTCCGGCGAGTCTTCCCACGCCTCCTGACGGCCGAGTGGTGTGATATCGAGATAGGCCCATGTGCCGCCCAACGCCTCGTCGCCGCGGTCGTGGACGAAGTACGTACGGTAGATTTTATCGCCGTCTCGGAAGAACACGTTCGTCCCATGCCACTCGTCCACGCCGAAGTCCGCGTCGAACGAATCGGTGATCGTAAACCATGGGAACGTCCAACCCATTCGAGCCTTCACGCGTTCGATGTCCGCCTGCGGCGCACGCGACGCATACACAAACGTCGTGTCACGCGCATGGAGATGCGCGACGTCGGCGACCTGATCGGCCATCAACGAACAACCGATACAGGCATGATCGGGCCACCCATACACGCCGGGTTCGAAGAACGCGCGATAGACGATCAACTGGTGGCGCCCCTCGAAGAGGTCAAGCAACGTGACTTTCCCGTTCGGGCCGTCGAAAACGTAGTTCTTCTCGACCGGAACCCACGGCATGCGGCGGCGCTCGGCAGCCAGCGCATCACGAGCGCGCGTCAGCGCCTTCTCCTTCACCAGCAGCTCCTGGCGCTTCGCCTCCCACTCCTGCGCCGATACGATCGCCGGCGTCTTCATCTTACCAATGGTCATGTTGTCGTCTCCTTATTTCTTCTCTTCTGAAGACGAACGGCAGCCCCCGAAAGATACGTCTCGGAAAAAAATCCGTTGCGTTGCGCTACTTCACGAACGGAACATTGGATGGGGTCATAATGCGCGCGATGTCGCGAAAGATGGCATTCGCTACTCCGGGAAACGGTTTCTCGCGTTGCAGCGTCACCCATGCGACGACGGTCAGATCTTTTGATGGAAAGTAGTAATTCGCGGTGTTGTATCCCGGTAATCCGCCGGTATAGCCGTACCATCCGGCACTGCAACCCGAGCCAAGACCGAAGGCCAGGTTGCCCTCGCCCGTTGGAACGCAATCCATCCGCGCTCGCTGCGTGGCACTACCGGTCGTCTTTCCCGTAGTCCATAATTGCGTCCAGCGCTTCATGTCCGCCATATCGGAGACCATTTCGCCCGCCGATCCCATCAGCGAAACCGGAATCGACCCGCTGACGTCTTCCCACTCGTCACGATCGTTCAGTCCGTATCCACGCGCCCATGGTTGCGGCATGCCTTGCGTTGACGGATAACTCGTCTGCGTAAGTCCGAACGGGACAATCAGACGCGTGCGAATTTCTTCTCCCACGGGATGTTTCGTGATATCCTCGACGATCAATCCGAGAATCAAGTAATTCGTGTTGGTATAGCGATACGACGTACCCGGCGGAAAGTACGGCTTCTGTTGCACGGCCCACCCGACCATCTCACGTGCGGTAAATATCGTCGTCGGTTTCGGGTCGATGCGAGCGACCTGGGGTGTGTCGTACGCCTCGAAAAGCCCGCTTCGCATCTGACACACTTCCCGAACGGTGATGTTGCGCGCGTTCGGAATCGTAACGCCCAAGTTGAAACGGCTGAGCCGATCGTCGAGCCGCAGTTTCCCTTCGTCGATCAATTGCAGCAAGACGCTGATTACAAACGTCTTTGTATTACTTCCGATGCGAAAGTGATCGGCGGCGCTCAACGGCGTCCGCTTCGCAAGGTCCGCGTAGCCGAACGCGTGCACGTACGACCGGTCATGGTCCCACACGCCGATCAGCACCGCGGGGACGGGCGAGACGCCTCCGTACGCCTTGCGTTCCTTCTCCACCGCGGCGACGATTGCGGCTTGGACCGAGGGACTCAAGGATTGCGCAACGACCGCCCGCGGCACAAACCCGGCGAGTACAAAAAGAATAACCCAGACGATGCGCATAACGAGCCTCCCCGGTCGAAAGCGTGCCACAACTCGCTTGAGCGCTCTATCCCAAGCGTGCATGCTTGAATGAAACGGCGGCACTCGCCCGAACTTCTGCGCTTGTTTCGTTCGCCGGGAGATAGAGCTAATGACGACCGCTAAGCATCCCTTCATCGCAGACATCACCGAACTTCGACGCCGCGCGAAAGAGCATATCGAGCGCGGCGCCGTCACGCAAAACTACGAAGGCGAAGTCCAGCAGACGATCGATCTGCTTCAAACCGCGCTCGCCACCGAAGTTGTCTGCATTCTTCGTTACACGATGCACGCCGTTTCAGCGGTTGGAATCGATAGCGAAAGCGTCAAAGAAGAATTCGTCGAGCACGCAAACGACGAGCGCGAGCACATGGAAAAAATCGCCGACCGCATCAATCAACTCGGAGGCACGCCGAACCTCAACCCCGAGGGCCTGCATACGCGCTCGGCCACCGAATACGGCAACGCGCAAAATCTCGTCGAGATGATCAAAGAGAATCTCGTTGCCGAGCGGATCGCCGTCGAGCACTACCGCGAGTTAGTACGGTATTTCGGTGAAAAGGATCCGACGACACGCATCATGCTCGAAGGCATCCTCGCGCAAGAAGAGGATCACGCCAACGACATGCACGACCTGCTGGTCGCACACGAGGGACGTCCATTCCTAAACGATTAGGCAGGCGCCGCTTCTTGACGAATGCGGCGATGACGATCGCCGGTGCGCAGCTCGGAATGATGGCCTCGCCGGCTCTCGCCGCAGAGACGTCCTTTGCTTCCATCAAACACGTCAATGCGGGCGTGCTGAACGTCGGCTACGCCGAAGCCGGACCGCCGAACGGCCACGCTCGTCCTTCTGCTGCACGGCTGGCCGTATGATATCTACAGCTACGTCGATGTCGCGCGGCTGCTAGCGTCAAGGGGATATCGCGTTATCGTTCCCTACATCCGCGGCTTCGGTTCCACGCAATTTTTATCGAGCAGCACGCTGCGCAACGGAGAGCAAGCCGCCGTTGCGCTCGATATCATCGCTTTGATGGACGCGCTGAAGATCAAACGAGCGGTTATCGGCGGCTTCGACTGGGGATCGCGAACGGCGGCCATTATCGCAGCCCTTTGGCCCGAGCGCTGCAAAGCGCTTGTCGCGGTGAGCGGATATCTCATCACGAACGTCAAGGCGCAACAACACCCGTTGCCTCCCAAAGCCGAACTGGGATGGTGGTACCAATACTATTTCTCAACCGAGCGCGGCAAAACCGGCTATAGCGACTACCGCAACGACTTCAACAAATTGATCTGGAAGATCGTATCGCCGAAATGGAACTTCAGCGACGCGACCTACGATCGGACGGCCGCATCATTTGCGAATCCCGATCATGTCGCCATCGTGATCCACAATTATCGCTGGCGGCTCGGCTTGGCCGACGGTGAAGCGAAATACACCGATCTCGAAAACCGTCTGTTCGCAGGGCCGGCCATCGCCGCGCCGGCGATTACTATTGCGAGTGACTTCGATGGTCCCGGGAAAGACGGAGTCGCATACCGGAATAAATTCGCCGGCAAATACGAACACCGGATCTTCGACGGCATCGGCCACGACGTACCCCAAGAAGCGCCTGCGGATTTTGCAAAAGCAATCGTCGACGTCGATCGTCTCTAGATATCTCGACGCTGAAACGAACCGATTCCAGCGCCTAACACGATTGCGAACCAGAAGACACACCAGACAAAGAACGGCATCGGCGGCGGAGCTGACGGGACGAGCGGATTTATTTCGTTCGCAGGCATCGTTGCGCGAACGATGGCCGGCTGCATCGAAAACGATGCGGCACGCCACAAACCGTCGCTCGGCATGATGAGGCTAATCACCGTTGTCGCGCTTCGGATGGCCGCGTTGTGAAACACGGCCGCGAACGTTCCCACGATGCCCGCGATCCATGCGATACCGAAGAGCACAACCGTCACAAAGCCGGCCGCGATCGCGGAGAGGCGCACGCTGATTGCCATCGTCAACGTAAGTATCACCAAGCTCTGCGCAACAAGCAACGCAACGGTCTGTACCGGATGCGGCGGAAGATAGTCCGTCATCCAATGCACGGCCAAAAATTCGAGCGCTCCGATCGCACATCCATAGACCGCTACTAACACCGCGTTACCAAGCCACTTCCCGACCAATATCTCGGCGCGCCGGAACGGTCGCGGGACGATCGCGAGCAGCGTGCCGTTCTCGATCTCGGCTCCCGTCGAAAGCGCACCAAGGAACGCCGCCGCGAGCGCAAGGACGAAGCTAAACATAAACGCCATCATGATTTCGAGCACGCTCGTAGC
Source organism: Vulcanimicrobiia bacterium (assembly GCA_963765935.1). Lineage (GTDB taxonomy): Bacteria > Vulcanimicrobiota > Vulcanimicrobiia > Vulcanimicrobiales > Vulcanimicrobiaceae > JAMXLG01. Next base: position 354,338 of record CAVXXX010000001.1, read on the forward strand.
GATCAGCACGTCTTGATGCGCGATGCGCCTTCCGCTTGCCTCATGCATCGTTGCAAGAGCGTGAAATCCAAGCGCGGTCAGCGCGACGAGTACGACCGTGGCGATCGCCGCCATGAGAACCAACCGGCGGCGTGACGCTTCACGAAGTGTGAGTGAGGCGATCAGCAGCACGTTCATGGTTGTTGTTGCTCCGTACGATTTCGAGAAAGCGCTCTTCGAGGGTTTGGCGAACCGGCACGACCGACACGATCTGCGCGCCGCGCTCCGCATACGACGCCACAATAGCAGGGATCTGCGCGGTCGTCACATCCTCGATCAATGCCGCCGTTCCGTTCGCGAATGCAATCCGCACGGCAGGCCGTCCGAGAAGATCGTCCAGCGAACCGAGCGCGCGAATCGTGCCCTCGCTGATGATCGCGGCCGAATCGCAGACCGATTCCACTTCGGTCAGCAAATGCGAATTCAAAAAGACCGTCGTGCCCCGCTCTTTCAACTCGGAGAGCAACGCGCGCACCTCCGCGCGCCCCACCGGATCGAGGGCAGACGTCGGCTCGTCGAGGATCACCAATTCCGGCGAACCGATCAACGCAACCGCGAGCCCAAGCCGCTGCTGCATACCTTTCGAAAACGCACCAATGCGATCGTTTCCCCGCGCAGCTAACCCAACGCGTGTCAACGCGTCGTCGATCTCCGCAACGCGTTTTCGACGCTCGATACGAAGCACCGCGGCATGCCATGCCAAAATCTCTCGTGCACTCAGCCACTCTTGATAGCGAAAGAGTTCCGGCAGATATCCGATCTTACGGCGGGCTTCGAGCGAACCCAAGGGCCGCTCGAGGATTGCGCCGTCGCCCGATGACGGGCGCACGAGACCGAGGATCATCTTTACAACCGTCGTCTTCCCGGCGCCGTTTGGTCCGAGAAAACCGAAGACCTCACCGCGCGCGACGCGAACGGTGAGATTTGTAACGGCCGCGCGCTCTCCGTAGCGTTTCGTGAGATCGCGCGTCTCGATAGCGTATGACTGCCTCACGGTGTCATTGAATTCGCGACCTTCGTCATTTCGTCTGCCGAGTAGCCGCCGGCAACCCAGTAGAATTTGCCGCGCGACACCCACAGAATGACGCTCCCAACGCCGGTATTATCGCCGATCAGCAGACCGCGCGCACCGTGAACGGTTAGCGGCTGCGCGGTGGTCTTATCGATCGCAACCGGAATGGGCAGCGTCGAAGCGGGATCGCGAATCGCGCGGATTTGCGTCTTTACGTCCTGCGGAACGTTCGGCAGCGAAAGCAGATACGACTCGATCGTGTCCGCGCTCAACGATGTTGAACGGGCGGCGGGAACGGGCCCCTCCGCGACGAGCACCGCATCTCGCGGAAACCCACGATCGTGCATCGGACGTTTCCCGTGCAGCGTTTCCAGCTGCATGCCGTACGACTGCACGACGAACGGTCCCACTTCTGCCGTCAGCGTCGCGCCGTCGAGACCGGGGGGCGGCGCCGGCAACGTGAGGTGTTTGTGCGCCGCGCTTGCTCGTGCTTTGCGCTCGTCGAATGTGAAGCGCACCACATGCCGCGGCTCAACCCGAAAGTCGGTGGTGTGCGGCACGGTAGCCGGAAGATATGACGGATGCGAGACGATTTGCTGCGCGAACCGCGCTGCGGCCGCAAGCGAGGTGAAGCGCTGCGCCGAGCCGTTTCCGCTTTCACGCACCGTTCCTAGTTCGTTCAATTCGGGAACCGTGTGTAATTGTTCGAGATCCGCATGCGTCACCGAAATCGGCGTCACGTCGCGCGGTTCGAAGATCGTCAACAAACTTTGGGCGTATGCGCGGAACGGCGCATATGAGAAGAGCAGCGCAATGACGAGCGCGGCCGCAACACCGGTGAACGACCGCCAGGCATCGACCCGCGACCGCGACATACGTGTCTGTGCGGACACATCGTCTCCGGGACGTTGCGCGCGCCGGAGAATCGCCGCGCGCACTGCTGCCGTGTCCACGGGCTCTTCTGCATCGTTCAACACCTGCGCCGCCGATCGCGCATTCCTGCGACTTTCATCGAACGCTTGCCGGCAACGCAAGCACTGCACGAGATGCTGCTTCTCGTATGACAGCAACGCATCCGGTTCGTCGACATAGCGGCGAAGAACGGCATCATTCAGGTGACGCAACATGGCTCAGTTCCTTTTTTATTGCAGCTTCAGCGCGCATCAACAAGACTCCGACGCGTTCGACCGGCATGTCGAGCATCGCGGCAATTTCCTTATACGAAAAGCCGCTGTGCCGTAACGATAACGCGGCGGCATAGGCCGGCTTTAATTTGCTTAACGCTCGCCGGACAAGTTCGCGCGTTTCGCGCCGCTCGAGAAGCTCGGCCGGCGGCGGCGGAGCATCGGCGGGTTCAATTCGCCGTTCGCGTTCGCGCCGGCGATTATTCCGCTTTAGAAAATCGAGCGCACGGTGAAGGGCGGTGCGGTACAGCCAGTTCCTGGCATGGAGCGGGTTCTGCGGGCCCCCACGGTACAACGCCGCAAAGGCCTCTTGGGCGATATCTTCTGCCGCCGCCGGGCCGGCGATTCGCCGCGCAAACGACAGCACACCGACATATTCCTCGACGAAGAGGGAATCAAAGAGTCCGCGTTCGATCCGCATTTGCATTCTATCCGTACTACGCCAAGCCGTGCCGGTTTATTACATCCATCCAAATCGTCTGGTACAATCCGGGGGAAGCATGATCGTATCGACCGCCTTTACCGTCTACGCACTGGGCTTGCGCCACGGCGCCGACCCCGATCACCTCGCGGCCATCGATACGATGACGCGCAACTCTATCGGACGCGCACCACTTCTTTCGCGTTTCATCGGCGCACTCTTTGCCGGTGGACACACGATCATGGTCCTCGCGATTGCAACGCTTGTGGGATTCATCGGGACGCGCTTCGCCGTGCATGGCGCCGCACTGGAACGAGCCGGGACGTGGCTATCGATTGTGGTGCTGCTCGCGCTTGCCGCATTGAATGTGCGGCAGTTGCAACTTGGACAAAACGATCGCGTCGCCGGCTTAAAAACGCGTTTGCTTCCCGCGCCCTTGCAACGCGCAACATCGCCGTTCGCCGCGGTTCCGGTTGGATTACTCTTCGGCTTCGGCTTTGAAACGTCGAGCCAGGTCGCGACATATGCGCTCGCGTTCAGTGTCGATGCCGGGATCACTGGGGCAATCCTCATCGGTGCGATGTTCTGCGCGGGGATGATCTGCACCGACACCCTCGATTCGCTCTTGATTCATCGGATGGTGTCGTACCGTTCCGGCTTTCTTCCGCGTGTGATGCGTGTGTGGGTTTGGTCAGTTACCCTCTTCGCTGTCGCGGTTGCCGCGTACGAACTCGCGCAAGTGCTCGGCTGGAAAGCGCCGTTGCCGGATATTGCAGTCAGCATTATCCTCGTGGCCGCATTGCTGGCGGTATTCGCATGGGTCTTCTTCGCCACACGTACGGTTCGCGGGTTCGTGAATTCGTAAGCTACTAGTGGAGCGGGGCAGGCTTCCCGATAAAATTTCCCTGAACGTATGTTGCGCCGTTCGCAGCCGCCCACGAAAGTTCGGCTTGCGTTTCGACGCCCTCAACGACTGTCGTTAAACCCAGGATGCGCGACGCTTCGATCAACCGGTTTACGATTAATGCGCGATACGGATCGCTATTGATGGCGCGAACGAGATCGCGGTCGAACTTGATCATGTTCGGCCGAAGCTCCGACAATACCGTCAGCGACGCGTAACCGGAACCAAGATCATCGAGCGCGACAAGAAAGCCATGCTTGCGGCATGCAAGCATGAACGCACGCAGGTGCTCGCGGTCGTGCTGCTCGGTCTCGACTACTTCCAGAACCACGTTTGCCGGCTCGAGTCCCAGTTCTCGCGAATAAGCCGCAGCTTCTCCAACACGCGTATACGGATCGTGCATGTGCGCCGGCGAGCAATTGATAAAGATCGTTTCCTTGACGTTATTTTTGGCGGCGGTTGCAAGCGCCGTCTGCATCGCGAGCGCATCCAACTGCGACATCAGATGCGAGCTCTTGGCAATGGCGAACATGCGCTGGGTATCCACGACCTCGCCGTCGCGGTGCGCGCGCACGAGGACTTCGTAACCATAGACCGCTTCCGTCTCCTTAGAACCGACGATCGGCTGAAACACCGACGTGAATTCCTGGCGTCGCAGCAGATCGATCAGCCAGTTCGCGGATAGGCGATTGCACAAACATTCGATCGAGAGCGCCGAAAGTTTGTCCAAAGAATCAATTGCAGCGCCCGAAGGGCGCAACACAGCAAGTGTGTCCGCGCGCTCCGGCGGCGTCGAAATGTCGACGATGGCATGCAATGCCGCGAGCGGATCGACGCCGGGCATAAGGATCAGATACGGATTATCGGTATACGACCAAATTTTGTAACGAGCATCGCTTAAATGCTCGCGCGCCCGCTCGGCGGAGCGCAGCGTCGGAAAGCGGATGTATAAATCCCCGGCGCTGATGCGCAGCTCGGGTAATGGCGGAACATCGGACCACAGGTCCCCGACGCGCACCCTCATCGAAAGAGTATATAGCCGTGACGATGATAACCCAGCCAGGCGCTTGCCATGCTACCAGGGCTACAGCGAAAATACGTACAGTGTTCCGCCGAGCGGAATGCCCTTGAACATCGGAGCGACTTGTTTCCCGCCCCAATACGGCGCAACTCCGCCGTATCCCGACTGCACGGCGATGTACTGCTTACCGTCAACCACGTAGCTCATCGGTTGGCCGACGAATCCCGAACGCGCGTGAAACGTCCACACGACCTTGCCGGTCTTTGTATCGAACGCTTGGAATTTTTCATCGGGTGTTCCGCTGAACACCAAGCCGCCGTTGGTCGAGAGCGTGCCGTCCGTCCATGGCAACGGCGTTTGATGGCGCCATACCCGCTTGCCGGTCGATAAGTCGAAGGCTTGAATCGCGCCCAGGTTCTTGTTTCCAGGCTCGGGCATGACCTTAAATCCTTCGTTCGTTTGGAATGCACCGGCGTTGAATGCCTTCGGCGGCTTCAGACCGGAAAGATACATGCACGTTTGCATACCGGGCGTTACGGCGTAGTGCAGTTGCGGATCGTACGTAAACGACCACCAGTTATCTGCCCCGAAGAACGCGGGACACGTAAAAATTTGCTGACCGATGCGCGGCTTCAATTGGTCATCCACGATCCCCATGCGCCGCTTGCGATCGTATCCCAACACGGATGTAACCTTTACATACGGCGTCATATAGATCAGGTCGCCGTCGGTGCGATCGAGAACGTAGAGCCAGCCGTTGCGCGCAAACTGGTAGATGATCTTGCGCATCTGCCCTTTGACCGCAAGATCGGCCTGCACCCACGTCGCGGTTGCATCGTAATCCCACGGATCGTTAGGCGTTTCTTGAAAGTACCACTTGAGTTTTCCGGTATCCGGGTCGAGCGCGACCACCGAATCCGAGTACAGATTCTGTCCGGGATGCTGCACCCACAGCCACGGCGACGGATTTCCGGTGCCCCAAAAGACGGTATTCGTCTCTGGATCGTAGCTGCCGGTCATCCACGGGTCGGCACCGCCGTGTTCGTAGGTGTTATTCGGCCATGTATTTCCGCCCGGATCGTGCGGCGACGGCACGGTGTAGAAGCGCCATACTTCATGCCCGTCTCTCGCGTCCAGCGCAAAGATCACGCCACGCGAACCGTACTCGCCACCGCCTGCGCCAATGATAACTTTTCCGTTCACGGCAAGCGGTGCGGACGTCATCGCGTATCCCACGCCGGGCGGCTCCTTCGTGACATTCCAGACTTCTTTGCCGGTGCGCGCATCGAGCGCGATCACGTGATTGTCGAGCGTACCGAGATAGACGTTCTCGCCGTACATCGCAACGCCGCGATTATCTAAGTCGCAACAAACCGTCCGCAGCGTAACCTTCGGGATATCGGGCGCATGATCGTACTCCCACAATTTTTCACCGGTAACGGCGTCAAGCGCGTACACGTTGTCCATCGGTGTGGTTACGATCATGATGCGGCCGTTGACCATCGGCGGCGACTCATAGCCGATCGGAATCGAGACGCTGTGCGTGAAGACGACGCGAAGCTTTCCGACGTTGGATCCGTTGATTTGATCGTACGGCGCATGTCCTTCGGCGTTGTACGTGCGCAAGTACATCAACCATCCGGGATCCTTATCAGCGTTGCGTAGCCGTGCATCCGTTACGGCCTGCCACGATGAAGCCGACGCGTTGCTGCATGCACTGATGAGCACGGCTGCGGCAATCGCGAAAGCGAAGCGGAGGTAACTGATCACGGCTGGTTCGCTCCCAACAAAGCGCCTGAATCCATCAGCGTCTTATCCGTGAGCGCTGAGCTCCCCGCCGCATGACCGTGCGACTTGAGCAAAAACGCCATGATGTTGATGTACTCATCTTTTCGGAGCGCGTTCGCATCGCCGGCCGGCATGTGCTGCTGCATGTACGAGTAGACGTAGTAGACCGGCTGCCACTGAACGTTGCCGGTTTCCAGGAGCAACGCGGGCGCCCAATTTCCCTCGCCGGCGGCGCCGTGGCATTCAGCGCAATGCTCGTAAAAGAGCGTCTGTCCCATACGTGCCTGCGCGTCGGTATATGATGGAACCGTCGAACTCGGCGGCGGCGTCACGGTCGTTCCCTTCGGTGTCTTCGGCGGCGTGACGAGGATCGGTGGTTCGGTCGGCGCCGGAGCGGTTCCGGCGCCGAGGAGCGCGATGCAGAGCGCACCACTCATCGCAAGAGCGACCGCGCCGAAGTTCATGAGAGTCCTCCAGGCACTGCATCGCCGCCCGCGTTTTCACGCGCAGCCCATACGCCGAGCGTTGCAAGAAACGCAACAAAGAGGATCAGACCACCGCCGATCCACATCACTGCGGCTGCGTTGCTTTGGTCGGCAAGCGCCGCGGCCGTCGCGCTAACCGCTGCGTAGTGGCTGTAGAGGACGCGGTGTGCGCTCGCAAGCGCAAGCGCGAGGAGCGCACCTTGCGGCAGCGCAACGAAAAGATAGAGTAATCGCACCGGATACGGAAGCGGACGCAACGGCTGTGGTGCGAGAACCGGAAGCCAAAACAAGACACCGGCAGTTAAAAACAATGCATGTTCGGCAACGTGAGCCCACGTCCGCTCCAGCGCAAGTTCGTAGAGTCCCGAGAAGTGCGCCACCCACATCGCCGCGACGAAAACGCTGAGCGTCAGAGCGGGATGCGCGGCGACGTGCGTCCAGCGCGTCGCCCGAACCGTTCTCGCGACGATCGCTTTCGGCGCGAGCGACGAAAACAATTGAAACGGACGCCCCGCGACGATACAGAACGACACGCCAAAGAGCAGCACCAGATGCTGCGCCATGTGCCAGCCGAACGAGCTATCGGCCCGCGCATCGATCGCCGGCGAGAGCGCGAGCGCGAGCATCCCGAGCGCGGCAATCCAAGACGCGAGCGACGCGATGCTCACGCGATCGGCTCCTCATCAAAGCCGCCTTCCGCGTTGCGGCGCAACCGCACGCGCGGCGCTTCGTGAACGCCGTAACGGCTTCGCAATTCGACGCAGAGTCCGTACGTCACGAAGAACGCGATAACCGGCGTTACCAGACACCAAACCTGATAGAACCGCGTGATCGTCGTGATCGGTTCGTGCACGTACCGCGCTTGCACGTCGCCGCTCCCTGCCAGCAGCAAGCCCAAACAAAAGAACATGATTGCAACACCGATTGCGGTACGCACGGGAACGTTACGCGGAAGATCGAGCAAGTGATGCGACCGCCGATCGCCCAGCCATACAGCCTCGATCCACGGCCAGGCTGCAATGAAGAGAAACAAGAGCGCGGGGAGCAGCACCGCCGGCCAAAACGGCGACGGAATCATGTGGCCGAAGAAATGAAACGCAACGGGCGGTCCGATGCGCAACGCGCCTTCGAGCCATCCGACGTACCAATCAGGCTGGGCCGGACTGAGGATCTGCCAAGGCTCGTACGGGCCCCAAACCCAAACCGGATTGATCTGCACGATTGCGCCGAGCGCAAGGACGACCGCAACAATTGCGGCAAGCAACCCCATCGACTTCGCTGCATAGCGCGGGAAAAGCGGCGTGCCGATAACATTCTCCTCGCTGCGGCCGGGACCGGGGAACTGCGTGTGCTTTTGACGCCACACAATCGCGAGATGCACGGTCATCAGCACCGCGATCGCCGCCGGAACCAGATACACGTGCGTGATAAAGAGCCGCGGCAGCATCACATCGGCGTTGGGATACACGCCTCCGGTTAGCAACGATGAGAGATATGCGCCGACGAACGGAACGGAGAGCAGAATCGAAACGGCAATGCGCAGACCCGTGCCGCTCAGTAAATCGTCCGGCATCGAGTAGCCCGCAAAACCTTCGAACATCGCAAGCATGAGCATCGAGAGCCCGATCAGCCAATTGATCTCGCGCGGCTTGCGAAAAGCGCCGGTAAAAAAGATCCGCCCCATGTGCGTGAAGATCCCGGCGATAAAAATAAGCGCCGCCCAGTGATGCACTTGACGCATCAACAGGCCGCCGTTAACTTCGAAGCTCAACTTCAACGTGGAGTTGTACGCGTGCGATACTTGGGTTCCGTCGAGCAAGGTGTAGGGCCCGGTGTACGTCGTCTTTGCGGCAGACGGGTCGAAAAATAACGCGAGAAACGTTCCAGTCGCCAACAACACGATGAACGTGTACATGTTGATTTCGCCGAGCATGAACGACCAGTGGTCGGGAAAGGCCTTGCGCAGCGCATGACTGACGAAATGCGCGCTTCCCAGCCGGTCGTCGACCCAATCTAGTAACCGCTCAATCACGAACGTTCCCAGAATCCGGGACCTACCGGCTCGGGATAATCCGCCGTTGCGCGCACATACCCGTCGGCACTCACTTCTATCGGAAGACGCGGAAGCGCGTGATCCGCGGGACCGGAGACAACGGCGCCATCGCGCATGACATCGAAGACCGACTGGTGGCACGGGCACATCAACTGCTTCGCGCCGGTCCGATAAAGTGCAACGGGACAGCCGGCATGCGTGCAAACCTTGGAGTACGCTACGTAGCCGTTCGCACTTCCCGAAAGGTCTTCCGAAACGCGAATCAACACGGTTTGCGACTGCGCGTCACCGATCGCTCCTTCCGGAAAGACCGTCGCAACCGAATCCACATTGAGGTCGCCCGCTTTGACGAACGTTCCGTCCTCGCGCTGCATGCGCATCCCTTTACGCCATTTGGTTTGAAACGCCGAATCGATCGTGCCGGGTCCGAGCGATCGAATCGGAACGATCAGCGCGAGGCCGAAGAGACCAAGAGCAGCATAAAGCATCCGTGTCAGCAGCCGTTTGCGCGTTACATCGACGATGCCGCTCTCCGCCTCAACATCTTCCGCCGCCCGATCCCACGGATCGGAGGGATACTCGTCCCGCGCCTCCTCGATCTGCTCTTCCGGAAGAATCCAAAACGCCCAACCGACTGCGGCACCGCACAACCCCGCCGCGGAAAGTGCGAGCGAGAGCCCTTCGTAAAGGCGGTCGCCGTTGAGTACGTACGAGACGATGAAGAGCGCCGCTCCGAGCATCGCAAGCAGCAGCGTAGCGGCGATCGCGCGATCTTTCACGATCATTGGACGAGGTAAATGGTCGCCCAGATTCCGATCCAGACGATAAAGACGAAGTGCCAGTAATAGGTCATCGCTTCGGCGCCTTCGCGATGGTAGGCGCGAAGCGCGGCGCTGCGCATCCCGATGAGTAACGCGAGCAAAATACCGACGCCGACGGTAACGTGCAACAGATGGAAGCCCGTCATCGCGTAATAGATCGACCCGTACGCGTTCGATGCTATCGTAAACGTATTGTCCAGGTAGCCATGTATGGAAAGCCCGATGAACATGAGCGCTGCGATGACCGCGGTTGCAGTCCACCACCGCGCCGCCGTCATGCGTTGCCTGTCCATCGCCTTCGTCGCCAAGACCATGACGATGCTCGCAATAAACAGCAGGATCGTACCGACGACTGATTCCGGCACGTCGAGATGCACGCCGGGCGGCGGCCACACCGCGCGATTCGCGCGCAAATCGTAATACGCAGCGAAGAGCGCCGCGAAAAACATGAGTTCCGAAGCAAGAAAGAGGACGGTCCCAAAAACGAGCGGATGCGCTCGAACGGGGAGCGGACGATGACGAACATCACCTTGTGCGGAACTCGACACGTTCAATGCTACCCCCGCGCGCGAATTTTTACGCGTGCTTGGGTAAAGCGCCGATGTGTGGTGGTTGACGCACGCGGTAACTGCGCAAGCCGGCACGATGCAGCAGAGCTGGATCGTGTTCGTGTGCGCGGGCGCGTTCGTCGGAATCTACGTTTACGGCGCGATTCTGTGGTGTGTTTTTGCGTACCGCCGCGAGCGCCATGAGGCCCGGCACTTCAGCGGAAATCCGCCGCTTGAAATGATCTACACGATTATCCCGCTGCTCATGGTGATCGGGCTCTTCCTGCTGACGTTTCACGATGAAATGGCGGTCGACCACGTAGTCGCACGCCCCGAGAACCGTGTTAGCGTCACCGCGTTCCGCTGGTCCTGGCGCTTCGGCTACAATGGAGATCGTATAACGTCGACCGGCACGCCGCTGCAGCCGCCCACGCTCTACCTGCCGCTGAACCGTACCACGGAGATCGATCTCGCAACTGCCGACGTGAACCACTCGTTTTGGGTGCCCGGCTTTCTCTTCAAACGCGATGCAATTCCCGGCATGACCAACGTTTTCGATATCACACCGAGCCGGACGGGATCGTATCTCTCCCGTTGCGCGCAGTTCTGCGGTCTCGACCACGCGCTCATGACCTTCGTCGTCCAAGTCGTTCCCGATGGCGCATACGACCGGTACATCGCATCTGATGGAGCAATCAAGCCGTGATCGCGTGGTTGACGGCGACCGATCACAAAAAGATCGGCATCATGTACATCATCGCGACCATGACGTTCTTCGTCGCGTCAGGCATCCTCGCCATGATGATCCGCGCACAGCTTGCGCGCCCCGACAACACGCTGCTCGCGCCGCACCTTTACAACGAAATCTTCACGCTGCATGGAACCGCGATGATCTTCTTCGTCATCGCACCGTTCGGTTTGGGACTCGCGAATTACATCGTTCCACTGCAGATCGGAGCGCCCGACATGGCGTTTCCGCGTTTGAACGCCACGTCGCTCTGGCTCTTCGTGCTAGGTGGCATCGTTATGTTCCTCGGCTTCGCCACATACGGCGGTGCCAGTGCGAACGGCTGGACGAATTACGCGCCGCTCTCGGAAATCAGCGAAGGAACAGGAGCCGGTAACGACCTTTGGACCATCGGCGTGCTGATGGCCGGCATATCGACGATTCTCACCGCCGTGAATCTCACCACTACCGTATTTCTTCTGCGAGCGCCCGGTATGACGATGTGGCGCGTTCCGGTCTTCACCTGGGAAATTATCGCGACCGCGCTGCTGATTTTGATGGCGTTTCCGTCGCTCACGGCCGTTTTACTGATGGTGCTCATTGACCGGCATCTCGGCGGACACTTCTTCGATCCCACGTACGGCGGTAACCCGATCCTCTACCAGCACCTCTTCTGGTTCTTCGGCCATCCGGAAGTCTACGTTATGGTGCTGCCCTATTTCGGCATCGTCACTGAAGTTATCGCGACATTCTCGCACAAGCCGGTGTTCGGGTACGTCGGACTCGTGATCGCGGCGTTTGCCATCGCCGGTCTCTCGATCGGCGTCTGGGCACACCACATGTTCACCACCGGCGCAGTGAGCAATCCGTTCTTCTCCGCCGTGTCATTTCTTATTGCGGTTCCTACCGGCGTCAAATTCGTGAACTGGATCGGCACGATGTGGAAGGGTTCGCTCGAGTTCACAACCGCAATGCTGTTCTCGCTCGGCTTTCTTTTCAATTTCTTACTCGGCGGCATCACGGGCGTAATGGTGGCTTCGCCGCCGATCGACTATCAAGTGCATGACTCCTATTTCGTCGTGCACCACTTCCACTACACGCTCGGCGGCGGCAGCATGTTCGCGCTTTTCTCCGCGTTGTTTTTCTGGTTCCCAAAGATCTTCGGCGTGCGTTTGAACGAGACGCTCGGCAAATGGTTTTTCTGGTTGATGTTCGTGGGATTCAATCTCACGTTCTTACCGATGGCGTTCATGGGGATCGAGGGAATGGCACGACGTGTCTACACCTATCCGAACATCGAGCATCTTGCGCTGCTCAATGGACTTGCGAGCGCCGGCGGCGCGATCATGGCGATCGGCGTGCTGCTCTTCTTCATCAATGTCTTCTTATCCGCATTCGCGCACGTCCCCGTCCCGGCAAATCCGTGGGGCGGCTATTCGCTCGAGTGGGCCACGAGTTCGCCACCGCCCGAGCACAACTTCGAAACGCTCCCGCCGATCACGAGCCGCCGTCCGGCATGGGACTTGATGACACCATGAAAACATTCGTCGGTCTGTTCTTGAGTTCAACGGCATTTGGTGTCGCAATCGCCGTCGCCTACTTTTTCGTAGCGCACGAAGAAGCGACGGGCACGATCTTGCTCGGAATTATGGCGGCGGCGCTTGCATTCGCCGCACTCTATGCGGTCGTCGCTGAAAGAAACGCGCACATCGATGGAGACGGCGAAGACATCAAACCGGAACAGACCGCGGGCGAAGACTTGGGCATCTTCACTTCGGAAAGTGCCTATCCGATTCTCGTCGCACTCTCATCGCTCTTCGTGCTCCTCGGCCTGCTCTATTCACCGCTCCTCGCGTTCATCTCCATCATCGCGCTCCTCCTCTGCCTCTGGCGCCTCGGAGCCGAAAGCGCCCGAATCTAACTGTGTCATCCTGAGCCACCCACCGTGTCATCCTCGAGCCTGTCGAAGGACAGCATCAAAACACTGCACAATCGAACGCTCCATGTCCGAATATCCGCCGGCAGCCGTTGAGGCGCTGAATATTCCGCGGCCTGCGCTTATCGTTTGGCTGCGTCACGTCGGTTGAACGTTTTTCCCTGAACCGCTCGCGCAGTTGCGTGAGCTCGAGGATGAATTCGAACGCGATGGCATTGCCGTACGTTTCGTCGTGATCGGCGACTACGAAAAAGTTCGCCGTCATTGCGGCGAATACGGCATGTCCTCACGGTGCATTCCGGATGCGGCAAAAGAAACGTACGCGGCAATGGGATTCGGGCAATTCAATCTGCTCCGGCTCTTCAGCGATCCGGCTCTCAAGGAACGCCGCAAGGAGAACCGCGCGGCGGGCTTCCGGCAGAATTGGGCCGCAACGCGCTTAGGCGACAGCGCACAACTGCCCGGAGCCGCAATCATCAATAGAGACGGAAAAATCGTCTGGCGCCACGCGGGCGTCCACCCGGGCGATCTTCCACCGATGCACGAGATGCTCGAAATCGCCCGCGCCACCACGTCGGCACCGCGGTTGTTTTGACCGGCGCGACGGGCATATTGTTAGAAGGGAGTAAATCGCAAGATCGCAGCATGGCCGTCGGCCGTGGGAGCAAGCGCGATGAAATTACGAGTCGTTTTACTAACCTTCGCCTGTGCAGCAGCAGTCTTTGCAACTGCATTGCCGTCATCTCACAATGGTTCAATTAACGTCGTTTTACCGGCGAATTACACGGAACACAGTTATCGAGGAACTCCGGATCTCGGCTTGACGGTCGCGATCGTTGAAGCGGGCGGGGGCGCCAAGCACTTCGACAGCGCTCGTCTCTTCCACGTGCTCGGTGGGTCGCGAGCCGCGAGTGAATATGCGAAACTGCAGCGCGAGTACGGCAAAGCAAAGATCGCTGCATTCCAACAAACCTTCACGTTCGCCGTCCGTGATACCGCAACGGTTTTCGCGCTTAATCATGTAACGCTACCCTCGCAGCCAAGAATCTCTCCGCAGGACGGGCGCAGTATGGCAATCGCGATCTATCACGACGGCATCATGCCGACCGGCAAATATGATTGCGGCTACATGATGGAGCATCTGATGACGCATGGCGTGCACATCATCGTCATGCACGATATCAACGTCGCTCACGGGGAAGGCCCCACACACAACGCAAACTTCCACATCATCCTGACGCGCATGATCGCCGATCTCCACCAGGCGTATGGATAGAAGTCGACCGGCGTCACCGCGTGAGTGTCTCCATTTCGTCGATATTGACGTAGCCTTGTCGACGCGATGGTTGCGGCGCGACTACGATAATTCCAGCGGTTTGTATCGTCCCGTTTAGAGGCCCGCTATCGTATAAAAGCGCGTGCGTCTCTTTCGCCGGTGCGTAGAAATTGATCTCGACCGGTTGGGCGTCCGGCAGCACGACACTCGCCGTACCGCCGTTGCGCCCTCGAATGCCATAGATGCGCAAACGGCTTCCGGAAAACACGACTGTGATCGAATCGCCGGGACGAAACGAACGTACGCTATCGCCTCGAAAGCGTCCGTCTGCGCGATGCGAGATAAACTCCCACTTGCCGCTATATCTGACCGCAAGAATGTTCTCCGCGCGTACCTTCGGCGTCATGGCGACCTTTACCGGATGACTCGCGCGATTTGGGGTCGACTGAACCGCGCCCGGGTTTGCGCTGCTGCAGTCAAGAAGCGCGGCGACAAGGCACGCTCCGGCGGCTACCTTCTCCATAGCGTGAAGCACAACGCCACCTCCGGTTGTACTCATGCTTCCCATTTTCACGCGTTCGCCCCCGGACACAACAGTGCGCCTACGCTTCCAAATAAGCTTTCATGCAATACGCGCTGCCGCCTGACTTCATGAATTCGCGCGTCTCCACCGGAACGACCTGAAAACCGCGTGAAGTGAGCGCGGCAGCCGTCTCGCTCGCGCCGTCTTGGATCACGATGGTTCGCCCGAAACACGCCGTCGCATTGCACGCGAAGAAAAGGGTCGCTTCTCGCTCGTTGACTTCAATGACGTCGGAAAACGCTTCGCGCAACGCTTCGAGACTGCGCGCGCTAAACGCCGGCGGATAAATCAACGCCGTGCGTTCGTCAATCGCGCAAAAACACGTATCGAGATGATAGAACGTTTCGGTTGCCAGATCCAAGGTCACAACCTGCGCGTCAAACGCTTCGGCGATCGCCGTGTGCGCGCGTACATCGGTACGCGGTCCGGCGCCCATCCAGAGCAACGCGTGCCCGGGATGCCACACCGCGTCTCCGCCGCCTTCGAACCGCGCAATGCCTGAGTCGAGTTCGACGACCCGATAGCCGTGTGCCGCGAACCAATCGGCATGCGCCGCGACTTCACGCTGACGTGACGGATAGCGCATCCGGCTCAGGACGCAGACGCGTTCCCCTCGCGCGTTCCGTCCGCAGATCGCCGGGTTCGCCGTAAATACCATGTCTTCGCAACCAGGCAGCGGATCGAGCATCTCAACGCGCATGCCGGCCGCTTCAAACGCAGCGCGTAGTGCGCTCCACTCGTGCGCAGCTTCAGCCGCATCGATCGCGCCGATATTAGCTTCCATAAACGGATTCTTGATATCGACGACCGCGAAGAAATCGGGCGGCGACATCAGGACGCCCGTTGGAAGTGGCCGCCGGGGCATGCGGCCAATTTCGGAAGCTGAGATCATGGGATGATATTTTGTCCTATACGCTTAAATATTGCTTCTGGGAGGGGCCAACCCTGTATGGAAGTTTCCGTTCGCACCGAGACATGGGCGTTTCGTTACCCATTCCGCATCACCGGATACGAGTGGACCGATCAAGAGCTCGTCGTCGCCGAAGTCACCGACGGCCGCCATCGCGGCCGAGGCGAAGCCCTCGGCGTCTACTATAAAAATGAAACGGCTTCGAGCATGAGCGCGCAAATCATTGCGGCGGCGCAACGTGCAACCACCGTTGCCGAACTCGCCGAAGTGACTGCGTCGCTAGCGGCCGGCGGCGCAAAAAACGCCCTCGATTGTGCGCTATGGGAACTGCGTGCGCGGCGAGAAATGGTGCCGGTTTGGCGCCTCGCGGGGTTGCCCTCGTCACCGCGGCCGGTTCAAACGACGTATACGGTCGGCGCGGCGGAGCCGGAAAAAATGGCCGAACGAGCTCGTGACTTTGCCACCGCAACGGCGCTCAAACTCAAACTCACCGGCGACGGCCGCGATGCCGAGCGCGTGCGCGCCGTTCGCGGCGTGCGTCCCGACGTGTGGCTCGGCGTCGACGGTAATCAAGGACTCACCCGTGCCTCGCTCGAGACGTTGCTTCCCACCTTCGTTCAGTGTGCCGTGCAACTCGTCGAACAGCCGCTGCCGGTCGAGCGCGACGCCGATCTCGACGACCTGGATTCACCGATACCGATCGCCGCCGACGAAAGCATGCAAACGGTGAACGACATCGAGACGCTCCTCGGGCGCTTCGATACGATAAACATCAAACTCGATAAGTGCGGCGGCCTCACGGAAGCACTGCGCATGCAAGCACGAGCGCGGGAGCTCGGCTTGAGCGTGATGGTCGGATGCATGGGTGGAACGTCGCTCTCAATGGCGCCCGCCTTCGTCGTCGCCCAACGCTGCGATATCGTCGATCTCGACGGACCGCTTCTTCTCGCCTCCGACCGGTCGCCGTCGGCGATCTACCGGAACGGTTGCATCGATTGCCCCGAGGATGTGTGGGGATTCTCTCCTTCGCTCGCCGCCCAAGACGTGGAGTAGTTGATAATGATCGGACTCTCGCTTGTATTCGCTGCAGCGCTCAGCACAACGCAAACCGCCACGATCGGCTCCATCGTGCGCGACGCCATGGCAACGCAACATTTGACGGGCGTCGAAATCGGCGTCGGGCGTAAGGGTACGCTGTTGTATTCGGCCGGCTACGGATTGCGCAATCGTAGCGCGCGTCTTCCCGTCACCGCGGACACCGTTTTCGAGATCGGCTCGATCACCAAACAGTTCACGGCGGCCGGCGTCATGTTACTCGTCCAACGCGGCCGCATTTCGCTCGATGCTCCGCTCGCGCGCTATCTCCCTGAAGTGCAGCACGCAAATGAGATCACGATCCGCGAATTACTCGACCAAACGACGGGCCTGCACGACTATTTGGAAGACAAGGCCCTCTTCGCGCAGGTCACCGCCGCAACGCTAAAACCGCATCCCATTTCGTACTACGTCAATATCGGCGCGAAACTGCCGCTCCAATTCAAGCCGGGCACGAAGTGGTCGTACAGCAATACGAATTACGCGATCCTCGGAATGCTCGCGGCAAAAATGAGCGGACAACCGTACGAAGCGTACATTCGCTCCGCGATTCTGGTCCCGCAGCAGCTTGCCGCAACGGAATTTATGACTACCGCGCCGCCTCAAGGCTCCAACACCTCCGAAGGCTACGACTACGTGAAGAAGCGTTACGTCACATTGCCGGTTTACGATATGTCGTGGGCAAACTCGGCAGGCGCGCTTGCATCGAACGCGCAGAATCTCGTTCGTTGGGACGGCGCCTTCTTCTCGGGCAACGTCCTCTCACCGGATTCCGTCAAGACCGCAATCACGCCGCCGCCCGGAATTCCCGCGCTCGTCAAAAAGGACGAGCGAAACAATATCGCCCAGGGCTACGCATTCGGCTGGATGGCGGGACAAGACGAAGGCCGCCGCCTCATCTGGCACAACGGCGGAACGCTCGGCGCACGAGCAATGAATCTCGTCTTCCTATCAGACGGCCTAGAAATCATCGTACTCACGAACCAGACAACAGCCGACCCAGAATCAATCGCCCTCCGCATAGCTCGAATGCTTTACGGAGCGAAATAACACCTCACACAAGTAACATGCCGTGATACGGCGTTCCACGTAGGTAGCCGTTTGGTCGCGGGGTGTTGGAGCTTTTCGCGGAGCGCAGGATGCGCGGGAGCGAAAAGTCAGCAAGTAGCATTTTCACACGATGTGAAAATGCGGGCGTCCCCGCGACCAAATGGCTACCGTAGTGGAACGCCGTATCACGGCATGTTACGGCCCTCGTTCAATTCGCCAGGAGGCGATGTTCCAGAGTGAGGATGTGGGCGCCGGATCGACGCCTTTGAGTGAGTCGATGTGAACGGCAACGTGGCCTTGCTGCCACAGTGGGATTAACGGCACTTCTTCTGCAACGCGGCCCTGGATTGCGATTGACTGCCGCCGCCGCTCGTTCCAGTCGTAACTTGCAACCGACGCTGCGTCGGCCGCGCTGACCTTCGCGTCGCAAAAGCGCGAGAAATTGAATCCGTTCGGCGGCATCTGATCGCAGCCGAAAAACCAGCTCAAATCCGGATCCGTCGGCGCGATCAGCTGCACAAACGCGACCTCGAATTTACCCGAGAGCAGCGGCCCGCCGTCTTTCGCCGGCGCCGTGAAGACTTGCGTCGGATATCCGCGCAGCGTGATTCTCACACCGAGCGCGCGCATCGCTTGTTGCAACAGCACGCCGAAGTTTGTGCCTTCCGCCTCTTGTAAGTCGTACGCGTAATTGAGTTCCAGCGGCACGCCGTTATGCAAACGCACCCCGCCCGGCCCTTGCCGCCAACCGGCATCATCGAGCAGTTGCTTCGCTCGCGCGAGATCGTACGGAAACTGACGAACTGACGGATCGTATGTCGCACCGAACAGACCGGCAGGAGCGCCCGCCGTAGATTGCGCGCCTCTCGTCCCGTCATGCACGATGCGCCCGTAGTCGACGCCTTGCGCGAGCGCACGGCGAACGCGTACATCGTCCAAGCGCGAACTGCCGACATTGAACACCAGAAGGGCCGCGCCGCCGCTATCGGTTTTCGCGGCCGAAACGCCAGGAATCGGATGGAAGTCATGCGTGTATTGCGCCTGCGTGACAAATGCGGAATCCAGTTCTCCGGTTCGCAATTCGTCATAGAGCGTCGTCACGCTCGGAACCGATTTCAACGTCAGATGCGCGATTGCGGGTGCGCCTCGGAAATATGAGGGGTTCGCGGCGAACCGAATGTAATCGCCGTGCGACCACTCCTCGACGCGATACGGCCCGCTGCCGACGGGCATTGTGTTGAACGCTGCGTTATTGATGTCCCGTTCGCGCGAGAGCACGTGCTGCGGCAGCACCGGATAGTTATTGTCCGGCGCAAAAAAGTCCGAGAAGAGCGGCGAGAAACGGTGCTTCAATCGCACGCGAACCGTATAAGGATCCGGCGCACTAACGCGCGCGATCTCATCGTAACCGGTACGCGAGGGCACATTGATCGCGGGATTCATGACCATTCTGTAGCTGTACACGACGTCGGCAGCAGTGAGCGGCTGCCCATCCTGCCATCGTACGCCGTGACGAAGATGGTAGGTCACCGTCAATCCGTCGGAGGAAACCCCGCCGTTACGCGCGCTCGGAACCGCTTCGGCCAAATCCGGCCGCAAGCGGCCCTGCGCATCGATCGTCAAAAGATAGGAAAAGATGACCGGACCGATCGTTGCGGTGATGCCGCCCTGTTCGAGCAACGGATTGAGCGTATGCGGCTCGCCCACGACGCCGAGCGTCACCGACGAGGCGTCGGCGTGGTGCGTGCCCTTCGTGCAGCCGGAGAGCAGGAGCGCAGCGAGGGCGCCGGCGCAAAAGATGATATTTTGGCGCACTCAACAAAATACTGCTCGAAGCAGGCTGGGTCCTACCGATGGAGAGTGCGCTTGAGAATTTTCACCGCCGCCCTGGTCACCGAGACGAACACGTTCTCGCCGATCCCGACCGGCCGCGCATCCTTCGCACAAAACGGCATCGCGGGCGACCCCTTCCCCGATTTTGCGTCGATGCTCGCATGGCGCGACATGGCTACCCACGATGGACACGACGTCATCGAAAGCATCGCCGCTGTCGCCGAACCTGCCGGAAAAACCGTGCGCGGCGTTTATGAAGAGTTACGCGACCGCTTGCTGCATGACTTGCGCGCCGCGATGCCGGTCGACGTCGTGCTCCTCTATCTCCACGGCGCAATGGTCGCCGAGGGATACGACGACTGCGAAGGAGACGTGCTCGAGCGCGTGCGCGCAATCGCGGGCTCCGCAATCATCGGCGCCGAGCTCGATCTGCACGCGCATCTGACCGATGAGATGTGCGCGGCAGCCGACGTCATTATTGCTTATAAGGAATATCCGCACGTCGACATCGTGGATCGCGCGCGAGATCTCTATCGTCTGTGTACCCGTGCAGCGGCAGGATCCATCGCGCCGGTGACTGCGGTGTATGACTGCCGGACGAACGGCCTCTTTCCAACCACGCGCGAGCCGTTGCGGAGTTTTGTCGATGACATGCGCGCGCGCGAAGGGAACGACGTGCTTTCGCTCAGCCTGGTCCACGGATTTCCCTACGGCGACGTCCGCGGCGCCGGAGCAAAAATGCTCGCGATCGCGGACGGCGACCGCGAGCTCGCCTCTCGAATCGCACAGGAGTTCGGCAAACGCTTCTGCAGTATTCGCGAAGAGGCGGCGTTGCAACCGATGCCGTTTCAAGAAGCGATCGATCTCGCACTGGCCGATACGAACGGTACGACCGTGATCGCGGACACCGCCGACAACGCGGGCGGCGGCGCGCCCGGAGACAGCACGTTTTTCCTTCACTATCTCTTCGATCGAGGCGCGAAACACGTCGTTTCCGGAACGTACTACGATCCGATTTCGGTCGATCTGTGTTTTGAAGCCGGCGTCGGTGCGACGCTAACGCTACGCATCGGAGGCAAACTCGGACCAGCATCCGGCATGCCGGTCGACACCGACGTCATCATTCGTGCCTTGGACGAACATCACGTTCAAGAGGCCATGGACGACTCGGGCGTCGTTCCGTACGGCCGAAGCGCGTGGGTTCATGCGCGCGGAATCGATCTCGTCTTGGTTTCCATCCGGTCGCAAGTCTTCAGCCCCACCACGTTCACGAATCTCGGCATCGACCTGCGATCTGCGAAAATCATCATCGTGAAATCCACGCACCACTTTTACGGGAAATTCGCTCCGCTCGCAACGCGCGTGCTCTACGCCGACAGCCCCGGCGCGTTGCGTGCGGATTTTGCTGCGATTCCCTACGAAAAGCGCGACCCGGAGTACTGGCCGCGAGCGTAGAGGACTTCGCACGCCGCACACCTGAAACGCGAACGAATGAAAGATGTGGCGGTTCCCGACGTCGGCACCATTCTCAAGCGTCTACGCGAGCGCAATCGCGTCACCGTTCGTGACATAGCCGACGCGACCGGACTCTCGGCCTCGTTCATCCGTGCGCTCGAACGCGGCGAAACCGATATTTCGCTCGGACGCGCGGCCCGGCTGGCAAAATTCTTTGACTACGATCTCGGGTCGTTCTTGGGATTTAGCGCGCAGAGTTCGCGTCCGACGTTCATGGGACCGGAAACGCGCAAGAAAGTCAATCGGGGACGGGGGATCGATTACGAGGCGATTCACTTGCCCGGCGTCGATCTCGACTTTATCGCGCTCAACCTCGCACCACGCACTAAGTTCAAAAACGAGCTGGCGCACGAAGGGATCGACGTTGTTTACGTGATCGACGGCGAGATTGTCGTCGTGGTCAACGGCATCGATTACCCGATGACGGCAGGCGAGTGCTGCGTGTTTGCGGCGGGCTATCCCCACTCAGTTCGCAACGATTCCGCCCGAGCGGCGCGGGCGATTTCCTTGACCACCGGACGCATGTAAACCAGCGCCGGTTCGCCAATATATCGCTTTATGAGCGATATTTTGTCTGCCTTGGCCGGCTATCGGGTCCCGGGTCTGGGCTACGCGCTCCTCGTAGAAGGCCGCGAAGTGAGCTGCCGCGGATTCGGCGTGCGCAACATCGAGCGCAACGATCCGGTCGACGCGGATACGCTCTTTGCGATCGGCTCGGTTTCGAAGTCGTTCACCGCCGCCGCTCTTGCCATGCTCGTGGACGACGGCGCGCTCGATTGGGACACGCGCGTGATCGATCGCCTGCCGGCGTTCCGGTTGTTCGATCCCTACGTGACGCGCGAAATGACGGTGCGGGATTTACTCGTGCATCGCAGCGGGCTCGCGCGCGGCGACTTCATGTGGTATAAGAGCGCCTACGATATCGACGAGGTGCTGGCGCGCGCGCAACATCTCGAGCCGAGCTGGGGATTCCGCACCGCCTTCGGCTATCAAAACATCATGTACGTTGCGGCGGGAGAGGTGATCCGCGCAGCGAGCGGTCTTTCTTGGGACGAGTTCATCAAGCAGCGTATTATCGAACCGCTCGGCATGAATCGCAGCCACGCTCATCCGCAATACATCTCCGACATGTCGAATGTCGCTTCGCCGCACGCAGAACTCGAACGCGGAACGCTGCGCACGATTCCGCACGACTACGGCACGAACTCAAATGCCGCGGGCTCGATCTATTCCAGCGCGCGAGATATGGTCCGTTGGCTGCTTTTTCACCTCGGCGACGGAACGCTCGACGGCGTGCGTCTGATGACCTCAGGGTCGATGCGTGCGTTGCACACGCCGCAAATGTTGATTGCGTACGCCTCTCCGTGGAGCGAAATGTTCCCAGACGCCTCGTTTTTGAGCTATGGATATGGCTGGTTTCTCTTCTCCTATCGCGGCGAAACCGTCATCACGCACAGCGGAAACATCGACGGCATGACCGCCGTCGCGTGCGTCGTCCCTCGGATCGGATTCGGCATCACGGCGCTCGCGAACGCCGATGGAAGCGCGCTGCCGCAGGCGCTCCTCTATCGCGCGCTCGACGATGCGCTCCGAGTAACATCCACGAATTGGCTCGTGCATTTCAAAGAGCAGCGCGATGAAGGGCAAGAACGCCTCGAATTCATGCGGCGCGAGCGCGAGAGCGCCCGCATCGGCGGAACAAAACCATCGCGTCCGCTCTCGGCGTACGAAGGCGTCTACGACGACGCATTCTACGGCAGGGCGACGGTCAAGCGCAGCGGCGATGAACTCGCGCTGCAATTCATCGGACTCAACGGACGCCTCGAGCACGAACACTTCGACGTCTTTGCGCTGCGTCCCGAGAACGAACTCTTCGTCAAGTATCAGCCGACGGTGCGATTCGATCTCGACGAATTCGGCGAACCCTCGGCGTTGACGGTCAACATCCTCGGCGCACTGGAACTGCACCTCAAGCGCAACCCGAATGCGCAGCAAGCCGGCCCGGAACGTGTAGAGCGCACGCCGATGCTGGGACGCTACACGTCGCGCTCGAACGGCGCCGTCGCAATCGAAAAGCTTGGTGATGCGGTAAAAATCACGCTCCCCGGCAGTCTCGCCGGCGCGCAAACGAGCGAAAGAGTGATGACGATCGTCCCGCTCGCGAACGACTGCGCACTGATCGAAGGCTCGTCTTTGACGCTTCGATTCAACGGATTGCGCGACGGTCGCTTCGACGGACTCGAGATTTGCGCGCCGCACGTCATGCCGATGCGCTTCACGCGCGACTGACCGCCGTGTTGACGGCATTTCCCGGTGCGGCGATTGCGGTCGTCACCAACGGCGCGATCGTACGCGAAGAAGGTTCAGGGTACGCGAATATTGCGAACGCGGAAAAGGCGTCGGTGCATACGCCCTTCGCCATTGGATCGATCAGCAAACAATTCACGGCGGCCGCGATCCTGTTGCTCGTACAATCCGGAAGGCTCTCGCTCGACGACCGCCTCGACGCATTCGTACCATCGCTGCCGAACGCAGCTACAATCACCCTGCGCACGCTGCTATGGCATACGGCCGGACTTCATGACAGCACCGAGAGCAACGAACATCCCTGGCCGACGCGCGGAACCGTTTCGCCGGACCAGCTTTTTGCAATTCTCGCGACCGACGAGCCCGATTTCGAACCGGGAACCGCATTCCGCTATAGCAACGTCAATTACATCGCGCTTGCGCACATTGTCGCGCTCGCATCGCGCATGCACTACGGCACGTTCTTGAAGTCGCGCATCTTCTCGCCGCTCGGCATGAAACGGACGTTGCAAGGCTTCGAAGCGCAGCAGCAGCTCGCCGTCGCGCTGCCGTACGAAACCGCTGCCTTCATTCCCGTCGAAGAGCCGTACACATTGGATCTTCTTTACGGCGCGGGAGATATTGTCAGCACCGCGCACGACCTCGCCCTCTGGAACATCGCGTTGATGGAGCGGCAGCTGTTGACGGCGGAATCGTTCGATGCATTCTGGTCGGCGGGACGGCTCGAAGATGGTCGCCCGGTTCCGTACGCGATGGGATGGGTGCCTGACACACGCGACGGCGTTCGCGAACTCTGGCACAACGGATATTCGCTAAAATCCGGCGGCTATTGCTACAACGCGATCGTCCCGGAGGAACGCAGCGCCGTCACCGTCTTAACGAACCTCGAGATGCGGACCGCCCGCCCATTGATCGCGACACTTCACCCGCACGCGAAATAACCGCGTGCTACAAGGGAGTCGTGCAGCAGCCGACTCGCCGGGAAGCCCTCGGAGAGATTCTTGCGCTCGGCACGGCATGTGCCGCATTGCCGGGCCTGCTTGGGGCTTCGCTCGATAAGGGGAACGATACCGTGATCGTGTGTTTGATCCGCTACCAGATCGATCCGTTTCAACTCGACGCGTTCGCGCAGTACGCTGCGAACTGGGCGAAGAGCATTCCACGCGGCGGCGGGCACTTGATCGGCTACTTTCTCCCCTACGAAGGCACGAACGACATCGCCTGGGGCATCATCGGTTTCGACTCGCTCGAAGCTTACGAGCGGTACCGGGCGCGGCTTCGCGCCGACTCGGAAGCGATGGCGAATTTCGAATTCGCGCAGTCGAAACGGTTCATATTGCGCGAGGAGCGCAACTTTGTCCGGCTCGTACCCGGCACGTTTAACCTCCCATCGTTGTTAAAGCAGATGTGAGTTTCTTCGTTGCGAAGGACGCGCGGTGGTTCGAATGCCGTGACCCGTCGGCATCGGCAGCCGTGCTCGTGCGCCTTCGCCGCCACGCTGCCGTCATGGTTGCTTTTCTCGCGGCGGCAACGGTTTGGTATGCGGCCAACGTCGCGATCGGCGCCGTAAGCATTGCGCGTACGGACGGAACGATCGTAACGCCCGGCGTCCTCAGAACGGCAACAATTGCGCGCGATGGGCGCGGCGTTCCGCATATCGCGGCGGCAACGCTTCACGATCTCTTCTTCGCACAAGGGTTTGCCGAAGCATCGGACCGGCTATTTCAAATGGACTTGGCGCGCCGGTACGCATACGGCCGTTTGAGCGAAGTTTTCGGTGCACGCGCGTTGCCGCGAGACGAAGAGATGCGCGCCATCGACATCGCGGGAATCGCGCATCGTCAATGGCTTGCTGCGGATCCAACCACGCGTCGTGCACTCGATGCGTTCAGCGCGGGCGCGAACGCGGCGATACGGACACAACCGCTCCCGGTCGAGTTTCGCATGTTGCTGTACCATCCGCGAGCGTGGGCACCCGAAGATTCTATCGCGGTCGCTACGATGGCGGCGCTGGAATTGAGCGATTCATGGCAAGATGTGCTCGCCCGCGACGAAGCATGGCATAAGCTTGGCGCGGCATGTTACGCCAAGCAGTTTCCGCTCTCCGATCCGCGTTACGATGTTGCCGTCGACGGCACGCGCAGCGCTTCGACTTCAGGCCCTGCGCCATGCGCGAGCGACGCAATCGTCGCGCTTCATCAGTCGAAAAAAATCGGCAGCAATGCGTGGGCGGCGGGCGCCGCGCGCAGCCGCGACCGCGGCGCACTGATTGCGAACGATCCGCACGTCGACATTTCAATTCCCGGCATCTGGTACGTACTCGACCTGCGGGCACCGGGTTTTCACGCCGCGGGCGCGACACTTCCAGGATTGCCAGGAATCGTTCTCGGACACAACGAGCGTGTTGCTTGGGCGGCAACCAACGCGCAAGTCGCGACGACGATTCTTTATCGCGGCACGTCTCATGCGCGCGCGCATGCGAGTATCGAGCGCTTCCACGTTCGATTTTCGCGCGATGTTGTGAAGAGGTATTATCGCGGGGCAATCGAGTTCTACGTCGATGATTCAGCGGGATCGACCACGGCGGTACGATGGCCCGTGTATTGGCAGCGGCGAACGAGCATCACGACACTCCTTGCACTCGATTCTGCACGGAACATCGATGACGCCACGCGGGCGCTTGCGTCGTATGCCGGCGCACCCGAAAATTTTATCCTCGCCGATCGAACCGGCTCCGTCGCGTACCACCTCGCCGGACTCATTCCAGTGGACCCTGCATGGGGCCGCTATGCGCATCCTCTCGCAGCACTTCGCTCTGCCGTGCGGTTCGTGAACTTCGACGCCCTTCCGTCGCGCGTTCCGTCCCGAACGGCGATTGCCCTCAGCGCGAACAACAAGATGTACGGCGAGCGCTATCCATACCGGCTCTCGAGCGCGTTCGAACCGCCGTACCGCGCGGCGCGCATCGCATCGCTCTTACACGCGCGCTCGCTCTATGACGTGGCGTATTTTCGTGCGATGCAGCTCGACACGTTTTCACCGCTCGATATGGAAATCGTGCGCGATTTGGACGCAAAGCAGTTGCGCGCGTGGAACGGCCGGTTCGATCCCGATTCTCGTCTGGCGACGGCGGCGTACGACATGAGGACCAATCTCGAATCCGAAAATACGTCCCTTGCGCTCCTCATGACGCGTCTGAGGGACCCGAAGGAACGGCGCGCGATCCGGCTCTCCGCCGAGGGAATGCTCTTCGAGAATCCGTTGTCGCGCCGCCCATGGAGTCAAGAAGGCGCTGTCGATGTCGAGCATCCGCTCTCGCCGATGTGGTACGGATTCCTGCGCGGCCGTTCGTTACCGGGCGACGGCAGCGACTACACGATCCACCTACAAGAGACCGGATTCGCGCAAGGCTTTCGCGCGGTCTGGGACACGAGCAATTGGGATGCCGGCGGCATTTCAGTTCCAACGGGAGAGTCCGGCGAAGTCGGCTCCCACTACTACGACGACGCCGCCGCGGCTTGGATCGCCGGCACGCTGCAACCGCTTCCGTTCTCGGCGAAATCGGTCGCGCGCAGTACGTTGCATGTCTTGACGCTGCGCCACGCCGAATAGAGCGCTTATGCTCCTACTCGGTATCGAGACCTCATGCGATGATACGGCGACCGCCGTCGTTCGCGATGGCCGCGCCGTGCTTTCGAGCGTTTCGACGAATCAAGATGAATTCCACGCGAAATACGGTGGAATCGTTCCCGAAATCGCGAGCCGGCAACACGTCGCGCTGCTCTCGGCAGCAGTTGACGACGCGCTCGGACGCGCCGGCACGACGCTGGAAGAAATTGACGGCATCGCCGTGACGCGCGGGCCGGGTTTGATCGGAAGTCTCGTCGTCGGCGTTGCCGCGGCAAAAGCGCTTGCGTTTGCGCTCGACAAACCGCTCTATGCCGTCAATCATTTACACGGACACATCTTCGCGGCGTTTCTCGATCGCGCCGAACCGATTCCCTTTCCGTTTTTGGCGCTGCTCGTTTCGGGCGGCCATTCACAACTCGTCGAAGTGCATTCCGCGATCGACATGCGGATCATCGGACGCACCCGCGACGATGCTGCCGGTGAAGCGTACGATAAAACCGCGCGCCTTTTGGGGCTAGGTTACCCCGGTGGTCCGCAACTCGATAAACTTGCGCGCGAGGGCAATCCCAAAGCGTTTGCG
Source organism: Vulcanimicrobiia bacterium (assembly GCA_963765935.1). Lineage (GTDB taxonomy): Bacteria > Vulcanimicrobiota > Vulcanimicrobiia > Vulcanimicrobiales > Vulcanimicrobiaceae > JAMXLG01. Next base: position 382,056 of record CAVXXX010000001.1, read on the forward strand.
TTTCCACGCCATCGTCCCGATCCCGGAACGCTTGACCTTTCATTTTCCGGACTAAAAACATCGGTACGCTACTTTCTTGAATCGGACGAAGGCCGGCGCGCGAAGCGTGAAGATGTCGCCGCATCGTTTCAAGCTGCCGTCGTCGACGTACTGATCGCACGCGTCACGCGCGCTTTCGAAGGCGCCGATTACGAGGCAATTGTTCTTTCGGGCGGCGTCGCAGCAAATTCCGCACTGCAAAACGCCATCGTTACGTGGAGTCGCAAGCGCAACATTCCCGCGTTCGTGCCGCCTCCGAAATACTGCACGGACAACGCTGCGATGATCGCGGCGGCGGCGTATTTTCAGCAGGATGCCGTGGAAGTCGATCCGCTGAGCCTTTCCGCGGATCCGAATCTGCCGTTCGCACTGATCGCTGCTTAAGACGTTCAGGCCGGGTCTTGGTGCTTCCGCCCCTCGCAGGCAACCGTGCGGTTCACTACGCTGTTGCTCATGCGAGCAGAGATTTTTCGTTGCGCCGCATTTACGGCAATCTGTTTCATCGTTACCGGGTGTGGCGGGCATGGAAAATCGGCGCTCTTGCCTTCGGCGCCGGGATCCGCACGCACCCATGCGGACGCGGCCGCATCGTACGCTTCTCTCATCCTTGGTGACGGCGCAACCGCCTACTATCGGCTCGATGACACCGGAACGGCGGCCCTAGATAGCGGTCCAAATCACTTCAACGGAACCGTCGGATCGTCGGTTACCGAGAGCGTCGCAGGGCTTATCATGGGGACCGATACGGCGATGCAATTTACCGGAACCAAAGGCCTCGCGGGTACGGTAAGCGTTCCCCGCACTTCTGCGCTCGAGCCGGCCGCCAAAGTGACGCTGGAAGCATGGGTTCGTTTCTCGACGATTCCCACGTCGTGGACCTGCATCACGTCGTACGGCAGCGACAACGCCGCGGCGCCATACATGCTCGCGTTTCAATATACCGGTAAACCGTACGCGTCATTTTCTACCAGTGCCGGAACGCTCGACGTCATCGCACCAACGGCGCTCGCACCGAACACCACATACCATCTCGTGGGAACGTATGACGGAACGACGGGCAATCTCTATGTCAACGGCGTCCTCGCCGCGACCGGTACGAAATCCGGAACGCTCAACGATTACTACGGAACGTACGGCTTCTCAATCGGCAACGACGCGCAACAAGACGATCCGCCGTTCAACGGAACGATCGATGAAGTCGCGGTGTATGCAGGCACCGTGCTGAGCGCTGCGCAGATTCAAAATCATTATACCGCGGGCACAACCGCCGCAACACCACCCCCAACGCCGACTCCCATTCCCACGCCGACGCCGATGCAAAGCGCCTCGTATACGACGACGATCCTCAACGATGCGCCGACCGCATACTATCATCTCGACGATACCGCAACGACGGCCAACGATGCATCCGGACACGGCCTGAACGGCACGATCGGCTCATCGATCGCCAAAGGCATTACCGGACTCATTCCCTCCATGAGTGACACGGCAATGACGCTCCCCGGACAAGCCACGTCGGCCGGAACGATCGCGTTTCCATCGAGCTCACTTCTTACGCCAACGTCGGCAGTCACGATCGAAGCATGGCTTCGATTCTCCGCAATCCCGACCGCATTTACGTTCGTGACCGGATACGGAAGCGATAATTCGGAATCGCCGTACGGGCTCGCGTTCCAAGCCGGCGGAAAGATCGCCGGGCAATTCGCGTTGAGCAGCGGAAGTTTGGAGATCGGTTCATCGACAAACCTTGCGCCGAACACAACATACTATGTCGTCGCAACGTATGACGGCTCAACGGGACGCATCTACGTCAACGGAACGCAAACGGGAAGCGCAACAAAGACGGGCACGTTCACGAACTACCAATCCGCCTACGGATTCTCCATCGGCGATGACGCCCAACGAGTCGATCCCGCATTCAACGGTACCGTCGACGAAGTCGCGGTGTACGCGGGACGAGCGTTGACCCCCACGCAAATTCAAACGCACTACAACGCCGGACTGAACGGCGGACCGCCGCCCACACCCACGCCGACGCCCGGGGCTGGCATCGATTGGCCGCAATCCGCGTTCGACTTGCAACGAACCGGTTATAACCCGAACGAAACCAAACTGGGCGCGGCAAACGTCTCCGGATTGCACGCTTTGTGGCCGTCTGCGTTTAGTGCGGGCGGCGAAGTTGGCGAACCGGTCTACGCCGCCAACGTCGCGGTCAACGGCTCGAACCTCAATCTCCTCGTCGTCAACGGCGCAAGCGGACACGCGTACGCGCTCAATGCCGATACGGGATCGCTCGTGTGGACATCGCCGGCGCTTGGGACATCATCAAACAGCTGCAACGGCTCATCATTTACCTTCGGGCCGTACGGTGCACCGGCGCTCGATCGCGCTCGCAACCGTGTCTATCTTCCCGACGGCGCCGCCAACGTGCATGCGATCAATCTTTCAACCGGTGCGGAACTTTCCGGATGGCCCATCAGCGTCGCAAGCCCAGCGAATCTCAATTTTATCGAAGCCGCGGTAACATACAATCCCGCGAACGGGTATCTTTACGCGGAAACATCCTCAACGTGCGATCTCTCACCGTGGTATGGAAGAATCGTCGCGATCAACACCGCAGGTCCGTCGCTCCTCAACACGTTCTATCCAACCCAAGGCCAAAGCGGCGGCGGCATTTGGGGCTTCGGCGGTGCGTCAATCGATCCGGCGACGAACAACGTCTTCGTTGCAACCGGAAACGCCGACACGACGACGCAGCCGAATCAAGCGCTGGACTACGCAGAGCAGATCGTCGAACTTTCGCCCGACGCGGGAACCGTCATCGCGCATAGCTATGCCACGTTACCTCCAGGGTCGGACTCCGATTACGGCGGAACCCCGATGCTCTTTACCCCGCCGGGATGCAACGAAATGCTTGCGGCCGTCAATAAATCGGGACTCTTCGTTCTTTATGACGTGAGCACAATCAATAACGGCCCGAAGCAGACAATTCAAATGTCGATCGCCACGGATAACGGTGATTTCATCGGCATCCCGGCATACGACCCGGCAACAAACGACGTTTACGTCGGCCTGCCCGCAACCGAAGGCATCTACAGACCGGGACTCGGAGCATTCTCACTCAACAACTGCATGCTCAATCCGACGCCGGTATGGAATGCGACGTTCGGTGAAGACGGCGCCACGACGACGGACGATACGCTGCGCTCCCAAATCTCGATCGCAAACGGCGTCGTCTATGTGGACGATTACAACAAAGGCGTCGCCTACGCGTTCAACGCATTGTCGGGTGCGCAGTTGTGGTCCACAACGCTGAGCGGCATGGGCGTCGTCGGACCCATTGTGGTCAACGGACATCTCTATACGAGCGACATCAAAGGACAAGTTCGCGCGTGGACGCCATAGATGGTATACCTAGAAGCATGATGACGCTACGCGCAGCATTGATCGCAATGGGTATAGCAGCCGTGCCACTGCTTGCTCTCGCCCAAACGCTCCCCCAATCGACGCAAGACCGGCAGCAAATTCAGAACCTTCAATTCCAAGCGAACTTGCCGGGCACGAGCGCTGCGGATCGCGCGCAAATCGAACGGCAGATCACGCAACTGCAATATCAAATCAACACGCGTTCGCCGATCGAACCGATGCCGACGCTGACGCCGGGATGGAACGGCGGCGTTCTCACAAGCGGCAACCTGCCGCAGTTGAGTGCGAATCCTACGATCGCGCCCATCACGCCGACGATTTACGGATCGTGTGACGGCGATCGCGCGGTGATCGCGTACCTCAATCAGGAGCTACAATTAGCGAGCACGAGCCGCCAAGAACGAATCTACGACAGCAATCAGAAAGCGCAGATCGAGAAGGACCTGCGCGCGAAGGGCTGTTAGCGCTTCTGGTTCGGTAGCCGCCCGGAGCGGTGTTCCTCGGCCGGCGTCTCGTTCTGATGCGCCGCCAGGTCCGCGCCTTTTTCAGATCCGTGGTCCGCTTTTTCTAGATCGTTGACCGCGGCCAGCCGCTGGCGCTCGCGTTCCTGCGCCTCTTCTTTGATCCTGAGGGCTTCCGGTTTTTCACGTTCGTCGCTCATCTGAACCTTATGGCCCTGTAGGCGCCAGACAAAACGCCCGATACATATCAACGTACCGCTCGCTTAAGAAGAGGCTGTTTCGTTGCGTCCTTATCTCGTCATCGCGCTCTTCGCCGTTGCCGCATTCGCCGCCGCATGCGGCGGTGGTGGTCAAGGCTCTTCTTCGGCCCTTCCGACAGTCGCAGGGCCGGGTTCCACGCCGCTTCGGTATACGAACGCCAAGCTTTCGCTGAAGATTCCGGCGCAACAATCGGCATCATCGTCCCGACGCCCAGCCTACGTCTCACCGAACACCAAATCGGTGCAAATTACCGTGCAACCCGTCCCCGCGCCGAGCGCATCGCCGTCGTCGATCCCGTCGCAGACGTTCGCGGTGACAACGCCGACGCCGTGCACGCAAAATGCCGACGGCAGTAAGACGTGCACCTTCGATGTGCAAGCACCCTTCGGTCAAGACCGCTTCGTCATCAATACGTACAGCGTTGCAAATCCAAGCCCGTCCGATACGCCGCTAGCGACGTTCGAAACCGGAACTATCGACGTTACACCCGGATCGACCGCGCCACCGATCAATTTCACGCTGACCGGCGTCGTTGCGACTGTCGATCTTACGATGCAGAGCCCGGATCCAAGCGTGACACCGTCAACCGAATTTTGGCCGGCAGGCACGCCGACGACGCGAATCCTCGGAATCACGCCGCGCGATTCGAGCGGAGCGGCGATCCTCACGGACACGTTCGTGTCGCCGGTCAAAGTGACGCTCAATACGACGGGCGCCGGCGTGTCGCTCTCACTCGCTTCGTCACAATGTTCGCCGGCGTCGTCGCTCAGCGGCACGACGGCAACGATCACGTGCGCAAAGGATCTGGGCGCGGTGAAGTATGCCTATGATGGCACGATCGCTTATAACTCGGCAGATAATGTAATCGACCACATTACGTTTTCGGCGCAGCCGAATAGGACCGTTCAATCGGCGACCTTCGCGTTGTTGGGCGCCGTCATATCGCAGCCGTTCCCAATGAGCACGACGTTCCCATACCAAATGTTCTTTTCTACGGCCGGTAACGGAACGTTCAATTACATCGCCGCGCAAACGACCGGCACGATACTCGGCACACTGGATCCATCGAATCCATCCGCTGCGCCGAACGTCGGTCTGTCGTACTATGCGTCCGGAATCACCACGTCGAGCTTCGGCGATATTTGGCTCGCCGATCACGAAAGCAACAGCGGTAATACGACCGATACCGCGCTCCAATGCTATACGAGCATCACTGCCTCCCCACAACCGGTATCGCTGCCCAATTCAATTTCGCCCTTCGCAGTCGGCACGGACAGCAATGGCAACGTTTGGTATTTCGGACAGGATCAATCGCAATATCTGAACTGGGCCGGCTACATCATTCCGGGTTCGAACTGCGCGTACAGCTTCCCGAGCGCGCCTCCAGTTCAAATCGGATCCCAGACGGACTATCCCCAGGCAGTCGCCGCTGCACCGAACATCGGCGGAAATCCAGGAGTCTATCTGCAGTCGCAATCGAACGGAAACATCTATTACGTCAACACCGGGACGAGCAGCGCGGTGACTACACCGGTTGCGGCGCCGGGAAGTTACTACGGACAAGGACTCGCAAGTGACGGTGCTGGGAATACATATGCCGCACTCTTGGCCTTTGGTGCGCCGGCGTCAATCATTGGCGAACTTACACCGGGCGGCACATTGAACACGGCGACGCTCGAAAATGGAGCAAACCCGCTCGGAATATCGGTCTTCCCGTCGGCCGGAACGGCTTCGCGTCTGGCGCTTGCCGACGGGACATCGAGTATCGACCTGGTCGATCCATCATCGGCGTTCGGCGCGACGAATCTGCAAATCGTGCCGGTCTCGTACTACGAACTATATTCCACGTTCTTCGACAAGAACGGCGATGCATGGATAGCGGGCGAGAACTCGAGCGGAGTTCCGGAGCTAACGCACGTCGTTCGCACGTCGTCATGGACAATTCTCAACAGTTCGCTATCGGTACCGACCAACGGCGGCATCGCGAATATCGAAATCATCGAAACCGGTGATAGCGGTCCCTTCACCATCTCCAACATCTCCAATCCAAGTATTGCCGCTACTGCAGCCCCATGGCCGGGAGTCCATCATGTTATCCCATTGCAAATTAATTCGGGCGGCGGGAGCACCCTCACGTTTACCGTCACCGACGCCCATCGCCGTTCGCAAACCAAAACATACCAGCTCTCATACTATGTGTCCGGAGCGCGGCGCCATATTTCAGTCAGGATTCCGTCACGACGCGCTGCGTCGGTCCCTAGGGGTTGACGTACGGCAAATGCTCGTGATAGCCTGACCGAAATGTTTACGACCACCGCCATGATGTGCCCGATGTGCTGTATGCAAATGCATGCGGCGTGGGCTGTCGTGGAGCGAACCGTGTAGTAAACGGACAATATGATCGCAGACGACGCCCCTCGCCGACATGGCGAGGGGCGTCGTTTTTTATCACTCCTCGCTTTCCCGTCGCAAAAGGAGGCCAGAGGAATGGAATCTACCGCGGGCATTGCATTGCTCGGTTGCGGTACGGTTGGTGCATCGGTCGCCGAACGTTTACTGCACGACCGGCACACCATCGAACGACGCAGCGGCGTGCGATACGAATTGCGCGCAATCGCCGTTTGCGACGCTACGAAACCACGAAGCGCTTCTATCGATCCACGCCTCTTCACAACCGATGCGCGGGCCGCCGTAGACGATCCGCACGTCGATCTCGTGATCGAATGCATCGGCGGAACCTCAGAAGCGGCAGAACTCATCGAACGCACGCTGGAACGCGGCCGCTCGATCGTGACTGCAAACAAAGATCTGCTTGCAACGCAGGGTCCGCGCCTTCACGCGCTCGCCGCGTCGAGACGTGCGGGACTACGATTCGAAGCTGCCGCATGCGGTGCGATTCCCGTCATACGCACGCTCGACGACGCCCTTGCCGGCGACCGGATCGATGCACTCGCCGGCGTATTGAACGGCACGTGCAACGCGATTCTCTCCGCAATGGAAGCGGGGGCCGAGTACGGCGAAGCACTCGCCCACGCGCAAGCGTGCGGCTATGCCGAAACCGACCCGTCGAACGACGTCGACGGACGCGATGCCGCGCACAAACTCGCGCTGCTGATGCAGCTTGCATTCCATCTTGCGATCATTTCGCCGCGCATTCGTCACACGGGCATCGCGGAGGTCACCAAACGCGACGTCGCACGCGCGCACATGCTGGGCTATCGCATCCGCCTGGTCGCCGCAGCGGTGCGAAGCAACGACGGCGCATTCGCAGATGTCGCGCCGGTCCTCGTGCCGCAAGACCATCCGTTTGCCGGCATTTCCGGTCCCGAAAACATCGTGCGCGTCATTGCTCGCGATGCCGGTCCGTTGACCATGCGCGGACGCGGCGCCGGTGGTGCGGCGACGGCGTCGGCAGTACTTGGCGACGTCGTGACGTCGCTTCGCGCGCTCCGTGAACGTTACGACTTCGGGCGGCGCGAATGCGCGCTCGAACCGGCGCTTGCGGTTGCGCCGCTCTTCGCGGATCTTCCGCGACACTTCGAACTCCCACGCTACGCGCTGTGGGATGACTCATTCCTCGATGCTCCCGTCGCGCACGATGCCCGTGCGTTCTCATGACGGGGAAAAGGACACACATCCAATCATGAGCACCACGCTCGAACCCGGTCAAACGCAATCATTTGACACGCTCGCAATTCACGGTGGCCACAACGGCGACCCCACGACCAAGGCGCGCGCCGTTCCAATCTATCAGACGACCTCGTATCTCTTCGACTCCACGGAGCACGCCGGGAAACTCTTCGCTCTCGAGGAGTTCGGCAATATCTACACGCGCATCAATAATCCGACGACCGACGTCTTCGAGCAGCGCGTTGCGGCGCTCGAACGCGGTGCGGCCGCGCTCGCCGTCTCGAGCGGACAAGCCGCGGTCGTGTATTCGATTCTCAATCTCGCCAAAACCGGCGATCACATCGTCAGCAGCGCGTCGCTCTACGGCGGAACGTACAACGCCTTCGCTCACACGCTCAAACGTTTCGGCATCGAGGTGAGCCTCGTTGACTTCAACGACCCCAATGCGGTCGAAGCGGCGATACGCCCGAACACGAAAGCGATCTTCGCGCGAGACGATCGGAAATCCGAAGATCGACGTGCTCGATGTCGAGCTCTTTGCGGAGCTGGCGCATCGCAACGGACTTCCACTGATCGTCGACAACACGCTTGCGACTCCGTATCTTCTTCAGCCGATCGAACACGGCGCGGATATTGTCGTGCACTCCGCGACAAAGTTCATCGGCGGGCACGGAACGGCGATCGGCGGCGTCATCGTCGACGGCGGCCAGTTCGCTTGGGATAGCAATCCCCGTTTCAAGGAATTCGTAGAACCGGATCCTTCGTACCACGGCCTGCAGTACGCGCCGGTCTTCGGAAATATCGCTTATATCCTGAAGGCCCGCGTGCAGCTGCTGCGCGATATCGGAGCGGCGCTCTCCCCGTTCAACGCGTGGCTGCTCTTGCAAGGAATCGAAACGCTCGGCTTACGCGTGGAACGACACAGTAGCAACGCACTTGCGGTAGCAAAGTTTCTCTCGGCGCATCCGTGGGTCAAGCGTGTGTCCTATCCGGGGCTGCCCGGCGATCCCGCGCACGCACGTGCACGCAAATATCTTCCTAACGGCGCGGGAGCAATCCTCACGTTCACGGTGAACGGAACCGAACGCGAAGCGAAATCAGTCATCGATCGCTTGAAGCTCTTCTCGCTTCTTGCCAACGTTGGCGATGCAAAATCACTCGTCATTCATCCCGCGAGCACGACGCATCAGCAATTGACCGCCGAGGAACGACTGCGTAGCGGTGTCGACGGCTCGACGATTCGACTCTCCGTCGGTATCGAAGACATTAACGATATCATCGGGGACCTTCGTCAAGCGCTTGTCGCGGAGTAGCCGTGCGCGAACTCACCGTCAATGTCGGAGCCGCTGCGGCTCGATGATGGCACGCTGCTGCACGACGTGCAGCAGCGCGTCACCGTCTACGGCTTTCCATCCGATTCACGCGTCAACATCGTGCTCGTCAACCATGCGTTGACGGGCTCGAGTCGCGCGGCGGAGTGGTGGCCCGGCATTGTCGGTGAAAGTTCGCTCTTCGATCCGGAGCACTGGTGCATCGTCAGCATCAACGCGCTCGGGAGCTGTTATGGATCGACCTGGGCGCCTCGCGTTACGGTCGCCGATATGGTGCGGGCGCAAGGACGCGCGCTCGACGAACTCGGAATCGAAAAACTAGCATTCGTGATAGGCGGCTCGCTCGGTGGGATGCAAGCGCTGCAGTGGGCGCTCGATGCGCCACAAAGAGTGGATCGTGCGATCGTCATCGGCGCTCACGATCATCACAGCGCAATGGGCATCGGCCTCAACGCGATTCAGCGCGAATGTCTAGAACTCGATCCCGTTCGCGGCCTGCGCACCGCGCGAAAGCTGGCGATGCTGACCTATAAATCCGAAGAGTTATTCAACGCACGCCACGGCCGGCTGCCCGATCGCAACGATCCCTCGCGTTTCGACATCGAAGGCTATCTCGATCTCCAAGCCGATCGCTTCGCCGGCCGCATGGATGCGCGGACATATGCAACGCTTACTCACGCAATGGACGCCTTCGACGTTCGCGGGCGATCGTTGGCGGGACCGCATGTCACATTCCTCGGCATCAGTTCCGACTGTCTTTTTCGTCCCCAAGATATCCGCGCTTGCGCGCTGCGCCTTAACGCCACATACCTCGAACTGGAAACGAATCACGGGCACGACGCATTTCTCGCTGAATCCGCTTCGCTCGCGCAGCTTCTGCGAAGCGCCGCGATGCAAATATGTCGAAGCTGATTTACTCAAGAACGCGTCGCTCGGCGGCTACGGGAGCGGAAACCGCTGTGGTCGGCATAGGTTTTGTGCCGCCACCCTTTGAGCTTCTCCATGTCGCGCTAACCTTTCCCGAGGACTGACCGCTCGCGAACGTCGATTTTTGATCTTCTCAATCGTCAGTGAAGGCTTTCTTCACGCAAAGATCAGAACCGAGCAAGGCGGGGTATTCGCCTGGGCGATGGCGCTCGTGAAAGTTGGCGCGTGACGCTGCACTTACGTGGCTTCGCCATCGTAGTACTCCAATTGCGGGCCGTCTGCGATCAGATAAAACGGACGGCCTGTTTCAACGGGCACTTGAAGATCGACGAGCACTTTGTGCGACTCCGGATACCGGCATACTTCGGGCCACTCCGTTCGCGCGAGCAGAATGAACGTCGCTGGAGCGTCACTCTCGTTCAACACTTGATGCGTTCCCGTTTCGCCAATGGGAAACGCGACAAAATCGCCTTTGCGGCAACGTATCGTCTCCGTCGCGGTACGCACGCTCGGCTCGCCGTCAAGAACGAAGAGCAATTCTTCTTCGCGCGCATGCGTGTGAAGCGGACAGAATCGCTTGCCCGGCGGCAACGTCGTCACGCGGTAGCCTAAGCCGCGCGCGCCGATCGTGAAGCCAACTTCAGCGTCGCGACACGCATACATCATCGGTTCGCCTTCGTCGTGAAGCTCGGTGAAGTCCAATTCCTCGACATTCACGCGATGAACCGCCATTCCGGCGTGCGCGTAGAGCAATTGGTACAGGCGGTTATACGCATCGTCAAGAATCGGCTGCCCGTACGCGAGGAGCAACCGCCTGGGGTCGAACGTTAGCATCCGGCGCAACCCCAGCGCCGCATGACGCACGTCGAGATAGAGCGGCGCATCGTGCATGGAAAGAGCGCCGGCCGGCGAGCCTAGCAGCGCATCACCGGCAAAAATCGTCTGCGTTTCCGGCATCCACAGGGCCCACGCAGCGCCGTCCCGTTGCGCCTTGAGCGCAACTGCCGCAATACCCGGCGCAACAACTTCCCGATCCTGAAACGACGACACTAGGCGCGCGCCAAAACGCCGGACGAACTCATGCGCCGTCTCCGCGCGTTCGCGCACCGTCACGCAAACGATCGATATACCGCCCAACTCTTCTATGCGGTGGTACGATCGATCATCGAGCGGAAGCGGATCGATGGCGACGAAGCCGTCCGGCGTGCCGATTAAAAACGCGTTGCTGAAGATACCGAGCTGCTCGTTCCAAGCGGACCAAAAATACGCTCCGCGAAGTGCCAGTTGCTGTAACATAGGTGGTAAATGACGACAACGGAACGACCGCCCCTGCCGCCGTTCACGCTTGAATCGGCGGCTCAAAAGGTCCGCATGGCGGAAAACGCGTGGAACACGCGTGACCCCGAGCGCGTCGCGCAAGCCTACACGCTCGATAGCACGTGGCGAAACCGCTCGGAATTCTTTCAAGGCCGCGAGGCAATCATCGCATTCTTACGCCGCAAGTGGGAGCGCGAGCTGGACTATCGTTTGATCAAAGATCTCTGGGCGTTCCAAGGCGACCGCATCGCCGTACGTTTTCAATACGAATACCACGATTCGTCCGGAAAGTGGTTTCGAGCCTACGGCAACGAGCAATGGGAATTCGACGAGCACGGCTTGATGCGCCGTCGTGAGGCGAGCATCAACGACGTTGCAATCGACGCATCGGCTCGTCGTTTCCTATGGGAACCGCTCGGCCCACGACCCGACGACTATCCCGGGCTCAAACAAGAACCGTTTTAAACGATACAAGTGGAAATCGATTGTTCGGTACTAGGCGACAACGGTTTTGAGTGCGCGGCGCCGTCGCCACGCCGCTACGCCGTAAAAGATGGCGCCGGTTGCAAGCAACACGAGCGTCAGTCCGACGATTTTTACAACGGCAAGCGGCTTATTTGGTTCGTCGGCCGCGGGAATAGTCGAAAAGACGATCGCAAAGATCGTCGTGATTAGTCCGACAATCGACGCCGCGACCACCGTGAAATGACCGCCCGGAATACTTACTCCAACCGACGGGGCCCGGACTTTGATGGCCGCGGAGAAGATGAATAAAAACGGGACCATCGTAACGAGCACGGTCATGCTCACGAGCACGTCGTATGCGCCGTGTACGTTTGTGCCGCTTTGACCGAGAACGATGACGATCGCCGCGAGTGCGAACTGCGTGAGCAGCGATACGACCGGCGATCCGTATTTCGGGTGCATCTTGCCGAACGCTCTTGGGAGATACGCGTCGAGTCCGGCAACGAAGGGCAACCGCGCGACTGAACCAAGCCATGCGCCGACGCTTCCCATGCAGCTGATCGCAACGAGCACCGCGGTGACCGGCGTTAAGAGCGACCACCCCGCACGTGACGCAACGCTTTCGATGGCTTGGACGACGCCGTATTGGCTGTTCACCGAATCCGCCTTTACGGCCGCGAGAACGGCAATCGTTCCGAGAATGTAAATTCCGCCGATGAGCGGTGCGGCGATCGCGAGGCCAAGCGGAATCGAACGGCGCGGATTCTTGATTTCGCCGGCAATGCATGAAATTGATTCGGGGCCGACATATGCGAACGCAATCGTCGACCAAAAGATCAAATCTTTCACGCTCACCGCCGGACGAATCGTCTGCACGTTCATCGGTGTCGCCGCACCGAACCGGTTCCACGCGTAGATTCCGATGCCGATCAATAACAGCGTGACGATCCAGCGCGCGAGCGCACCGACGTTGTTCAACCACTTCTCGACGTCGAGCCCAAAAATGTTCAGAACCGTTCCAAGTGCGAGTCCGCCGATGGAACACCAAATGAAGAACGTCGCCGACGTGCGCAGCGCTTCGCCGCCGGGCGCGACGTAGAGTGCGTTGCCGACCATGAAATAGAGCAGCGCCGGAAAGTATGGGAGATTCGTCGTCCAGTAGGTCCAGCCGGTCATGAATCCGCTGAACGCTCCGAAGGCGTGCTTGCTCCACATGTAGAGTCCGCCTTCTTCAGGGTAGACGGAATTCAAGTACACGACAGCGATCGAGAGCGGCAAGAACATTCCAAAGCAGCCCATGATCCAAACGGAAACCGACGAAGCTCCGGCGGCCGCGGCCGTTGCGACCCACTGCAAATTCGAGCCGGTGATCACAAAGAACAGCACAACGTCAAACAGTCCGAGACTGCGTTTAAGGTGCACCGTTTCAAGCGGCGACGCTGCCATGTAAAGGGGCGGGTTCTCACCCGCCCCCTGTTTATCCGTCTGAGATCCCGTTATTCAATTACGGTTGCGTAGAAATTGCCGCCGGCCCAGTAGCCATAGGCGACGATCTGACGCCCGACGGCGACCTTACCGGTCTGCATGCGGTCGAGTGCGGGTTGATCGTTAACTACAACGGTTTGCGTTGCTTGCTGAACGGTAACGAGGTGGCCTTTGACGGCCGTGATCGTTCCCGCAACGCGCGAGCGATGCGGTCCAACGGCATAACTGGGGCATTTCCCGTTCGGCGTCCACGTGCCGTTCGCCCATGTGCCACAAATTGGATCGCCATATTGATTGCTCGGCCCCATCGCCGCAGGATCGTTGACGTCGGCATTCGGATCGACCGTCGTCGTCGTTGTCGTCGTCGTTTGCTGCGTCGTGGTTCCTGGCGTCGGTTGATCTTGCGTTTCTTGCGCCGTCGCGACCGCACCGGTCGAGAGAGCGAGCAGCGCCGCAAGCGCGAGGCTAGTGTACTTCATGAGAAAGTGGTACCCGCGGGTGGGGACGAGTTATCGCTCGTACAGCCAACGGCGAACGGCTGCTCGCAGGACTTCGTGCTCCATCGGATGCAGGCGCTCCATCACTGCGCTTTCGTCCTCTTCCTTGCTAACGTGCAGAGGACGCCGCGCAAGAACGGGCCCTCGGTCGGTCTCCAGCGTTACACCGTGCACGGTCGCGCCGACCCAAGAGCAGCCGGCGACAAGCGCATCGCGTACCGCGTGCGACCCCCGATATGCCGGTATTTCGCGGCCGTCCGGCATTCCGACGATATCGCGACTCGAATCAAGCGGCAGAAACGCCGGATGGATATTGACCAATTCAGGAAACGCTGTGACGAAGCGCACGTCGAGCAAATGCATCCACCCGAGCAGCAGAATTAACTCCGGTTCGAATGCAGCGACGGCCGAGAGCAATGCATCATCGTACTGCTTGCGCGATTGTTGCGCCCGATCCCAGACGATTGTTTCGGCGGCGATTCCCGCTCGTCTCGCCCGCCCCAGCACAAACGCATCGACACGATTGCTGACCGCTGCGACGAGATTCAAGGGCAATCCCGCATGCACGTCGTCGATGATCGATTGCGCGTTCGTACCGCTTCCTGACGCAAGAATGATGGTGCGCGGAGGACGGCCGATAAATTGCAGCGGATCGAATTCTTCTGCAATCTGTGCGCCGCTATGCCTCGTGTAGTATGCGACCAAAGCCGGCGCCCCGACCGCGCAGATAATCGCGCGCGTGTATCCTCGCGCGCGCAGCTCGCACAGCGCGATCGCGAGGAGCGCCGGACCGAGCTCCGTACCGCGCTCTTCCGGTATAACGCCGAACGGTCCGAAGACGCCGCTGCCTTCTTCCGCCGCCGCGCCGCGCAGCCACGCGAAACGCAAGCCTTGCGGATCGAACGATGCAAATCCAACCGGTTTGCCGTCGCGCAAAGCAACGACGTTGGATCCAAGGTACGCTTCGCTGCTCCACGTACCGCCGAATGCGTCGTCGATCCACGCGAGCACGCGATCGGGTGCGCCGTGATGGACCGCGACCGCAACTCCCATCGATTCAAGCGTGCGGCGCTCGCGCGCAACGCGCTCCGTATCGTACCGCTCGTCGAGTTCGACGATGAGATTCGCAAACAACGTGACCTACGAACGCGCGGAATGCACGACGACTTGCGGTTCGTCGCTGTGATGCACTTCGATCCGTCCGATGACACGCGCGCCCGGCGCCGCTTCGACGGCTTTTTGCGCGTCGGCGGCCGGAACGACGAGCGTGTATCCGACGCCCATGTTGAGGGTACGGTACGCTTCATCATCGCGCAGCGAGCCGCGGCGTACGAGTTCCGCCATGATCGGCGGCACCGTCCACCGCGACTGCTCGAACACCGCCTTCACGCCGGAGGGCAGCGTGCGTGGAACGTTCTCGAGGAGGCCGCCACCCGTGATATGCGCCATCGTTTTGACACGCACAACACGTTGAATTGCCCGAACGGCATCGTAATACGATGGATGCTGTGCAAGTAACGCATCAGCGTACGTGGTTCCGTCGAACGGTGTGTTCCATTCATCGCGATCAATGAGCGCGCGCGCAAGCGAGTATCCGTTCGTGTGTAATCCGACCGCCGGCAAACCGATAATTGCATCGCCCGCTTCAACCGTCTCCGGCTTCGGAAGGTCGTCGATGTCGACGATTCCGACGATCGTTCCGGCAAGATCGAAATGTCCCGGTGCATACAACCCCGGCATCTCCGCCGTTTCACCGCCGAGCAATGCGCAGTTGTGCGCGCGGCACGCAATCGCGCATCCTTCGACGACCGCTGCTGCAACCGCCGGATCCAACTTTCCCACAGCGAAATAATCGAGGAAGAACATCGGCGACGCATTGACGACCAAAATGTCGTTCACACAATGATTGACGAGATCGCGTCCGACGCCGTCGTAGCGTTGCAATTCCGCCGCAATCAAAATCTTCGTGCCGACGCCGTCCGCCGACGCAACAAGCGCGCGATCGCCGCTCCCCGGCAAACGAAAGACACCGCCGAACCCGCCGATGGCATCGAGCTGATCGGGATGGCGCCACGCACCGAGTACCGATTTATAGCGCGCGACCGCTTCGTTTCCGGCCGCGATATCGACACCGGCACGCGTGTAGGCGTCTTGGTTCCGACTTTCGTCGCTCACCGGCGCACCCCCGAAGGGCCAACGGAGCGCAACAGACGAAGGTATGAGGCGATTCTTATCATCTACAGACGCAGTAGTTCACCCAATCGAAAGGTAGCCCATGCAAGTCCGTATCGCACACGATGCGCCGGCCGCTGTACGCTCCGGCGCACTGGTCGTTCCGGTGTTCTCCGGCAGTGAACTCGCCGGCCCAGCGAAAGCCGTCGATGCCGCGCTCAACGGCGCAATCGCCGACGTAATTTCGTCCGGTGAAATGAAAGGCAAACTCGCCGAAATCGCGTTCATCCACGCGAAAGATCAACCGTTCCATCGCGTGCTCGTCGTTGGTTTGGGTGACGCGGACAAATTCGAACCGTACATGCTGGCGCGTTACGCAGGCACAGCCGTTCGCTACCTCGGACGTCGCAAGATTACCGAGATTGCGATCGCGTTGCCGGAAGAGGCTAAGGCGAATGCAACCCTCGTCGCTTCCTTCGTAGCGGAAGGCGCAATTTCGGGATCGTTCGATACGGGGCTCTACCAAGACGACGGCGAGAAACGCAACACCGTGGAGACGGTCACGATTCTCGGCAACAGCGCGGATGCGCAAACGCTCGAAGCCGGAGCAAACCGCGGTACGACGCTCGGCGAAGCGGTGAACTTTGCGCGGCGCCTTGCAATAACACCCGCGAACGACATGACGCCGACAATTCTCGCCGACGAAGCAACGAAGGGCGCGAAGGAAGCCGGCCTCGAGCTTGAGGTATTCGACGAAGCGCGCGCGCGGAGCGAAGGCATGGGTTCGTTCCTCTCCGTCGCGCAAGGCAGCGTCCAACCGCCGAAATTCATCATCATGCGGTACAACGGCGATCCGGGAAGCAAAGAACTGCTTGCGCTCGTTGGTAAAGGCATCACGTTCGACACGGGCGGTATCTCGCTCAAGCCCCCCGAGCGGATGGAAGAGATGAAGTATGACATGTCGGGCGGTGCTGCGGTCATCGCTGCGATGCGCGCGATCGGCAAACTCAAGCCGAAGATCAATGTCGTCGGCATCGTTCCCGCGACGGAGAATATGCCGGGCGGTAAAGCGACGAAGCCCGGCGACATCGTCAAAGCGATGAACGGTAAGACCATTGAAGTGATCAACACCGACGCCGAAGGCCGGTTGATTCTCGCGGATGCGCTCTGCTACGCGAACAAACTCGGCGCAACGAAGATCGTCGATTGCGCGACGCTGACGGGAGCCTGCGTCATCGCGCTCGGTCACGCTGCAAGCGCCGCGGTAACGAACGACGACAACTTCGTCCAGCAATTCCTCAACGTCGCAAAATCGACGGGCGAGCGATACTGGCAAATGCCGCTCTATGAAGACTATGCCAGCGCGATGAAGAGCGACATCGCCGACCTGAAGAACACGGGCGGGCGCGCCGCAGGCACCCTCACTGCCGGTGCGTTTCTCAAGTCGTTCGTCGCCGAAACGCCGTGGATCCACCTCGACATCGCAGGCACCGCATATCTCGACAACGACTCCGCCTGGCAAGCAAAGGGCCCGACGGGGACTCCCGTTCGCGCGCTCGTGTCATACGTCGAAACACTCGCCGGATCGCCGGTGCACGCCAACGGCGCAACCGCCGCCGCGATGTCATCCTAGCCCCGCGTGTCATCCTGAGCCTGTCGAAGGATCACCTCAATTCAAAGGGCCCGGAAAAACTCCGGGCCCTTTTTCGACACCGTGAGTTTCTCGCGTATTTCATTGCTCGCCAAAGCGGCTGGTTTGCAACGTCCGTTGCGGACGTCGCAATCGGCTGGCAAGTCTATGCGATCAGGCATCGCGCGTTCGATCTCGGACTTGTCGGATTAATCGCGTTTCTTCCGCAACTTCTTTTCGCGCTCCCGGCCGGTGTACTCGCGGATCGCGTCGACCGCCGCGTCTTAAACGTGGGGTTCAACGTCTTAAATCTCCTCTGCTCGCTCGCATACGTCTGGCTTGCACTCACCGGCACACGATCGATCGGCGCCTGGTTCGTGACGCTCGCGATCCAGTCGACTGCGTTTGCAATCGCTGTTCCCGCGCAGCGATCGATTCTCGCGCAAATCGTACAAGGCGAACGCTTCTTACGCGCATCGGCACTGACATCGTCGTTCGCACAACTCGTTACGATTGCCGGACCTGCCGTCGCCGGGTTACTCATTGCGGTCGACGTCCCATTTGCATTCGCTGCCGCCGCAATCGGGCAACTCGTCGCGGCGGTAGCGTATGGATTCCTTACGCCGCGTCCTCCGGGGCGAAAGGCTCGGACCGAGGAGTCGATCCTCCACACCGCGTTCGAGGGCGGGCGTTTCATCTTCGACAGCAAGGTCATCCTCGGCGCGATCTCACTCGATCTTTTTGCCGTGCTTTTCGGCGGCGCGACCGCGCTGCTTCCGGTATTCGCCACGCAAATTTTGCACGTCGGCGCGGTCGGCTTTGGCGTGTTGCGCGCCGCGCCCGCAATCGGCGCGGCCGTCGTGGCAATCCTGATCGCGCGCCGGCCGATACGGCGCAACGCCGGTCGCCTGTTGTTCTGGTGCGTTACCGGTTTCGGCATTTTCACCATCGTCTTTGGGTTATCGCGTTCGTTCTGGCTTTCATGCGCCGCACTCGCGCTCGCCGGCGCGTGTGACGTCGTGAGCGTTACGATTCGAAGCGCCCTGGTTCAGCTCGGCACGCCCGACACGCTGCGCGGTCGCGTTTCGGCCGTCGAGAACATCTTCATCGGCGCATCCAACGAACTCGGCGCATTCGAATCCGGCGCGGTCGCATCGCTCATCGGTGCAGCACCGAGCGTCGTGCTCGGCGGTATCGGAACGCTAATCGTTATTGCACTGTGGACCGTACTGTTTCCGTCACTGCGCGGGTTTGACCGGCTGACGGATGAGGCGACGTGAACTCCAGCGCCGTCTTTCCCGCGAGAACGGCCCAAACGCACGAAACGAGAACGTACAAGCGATTTACGTAGCCGACGACCGCGACGACCCCGCTCGGCAAAATGGTCCCGATCGGCAGCGGCTTCCCGTCCGCGGGAACATGGCCTCCCGCATGCGTGTACGTAACAAACAGCAGAACGACGGCCGCAATCGTTGCAACAGTCGTAACCCACGTAAGATTCGCAAACCAAAGCATCGCCTTACCGCCGCGTGGTGACCTGCAGTGCGCGAGTGAGACGCTGACGAGCATCGCGGCCGCCGGAAAGCCGAATGCGCCAAGCAAGTCCGACAAACCATGCATCGGTTGATTGATGTCAAAGACTGCCGCCAACAATTGGCCAAATCCGGCCACGAGCAACACCCACAACCCCACGCGACCCACGCGTGTCGTTACATACGGCCAAATCGCATACGCAAGGGTCCATGAACTCATTGCCCAACACGTGAACATGAGTGTCAGCACCCACGCGTGCTGCCCGTTAGCGTATTCACTGACGACACGCCACGAGGGATCGAACTCCGGACTCAGCACATGAAGCGCTGCGAGCAATGCGAGAACCGCAATGGAAAAGACGATTGCTGCGTAGCTCGACGCGCGCCTCATGAACGCACTTCCTTCCCTTCCACGACGTCATCCAACCGGTCGTAACTCATCGACATTCCGTTGGTCATCCCGGATTCCAGTGCACCGTCGCGAAGCGCTTGCGACTCGAATTGCATGGTCAGCGTGAACAAAGTGCCGTCGCCGGATTTCTCGAACGTCGTCGTGCATAACGCTTCTCCCGGCACGCCATCCATCGTCTCCACATTGACGATGCGATTGGGCGCAACAATTTCGCGAAACTCGCCCTGCACGCCAAACTCCGTTCCGTCAGCATCGTTATGCCAGACGTAATGGTACCGGCCACCCGGACGGAGATCGATCTCGCAGACCGGCATGCTCCATCCCGGCGGACCTAACAGCCATTGCGTTACGTACTTCGGTTTAGTGTGGCATTCGAAAACGAGCTCGGGCGGTGCATCGAACCTGCGCATTACGCGGATTTCCCGGTCGGACGGTGTCGTAACGTCAAGTTTTGAAGGCATGGCTTTCCCTCCGTTACTCTCGATGTTTGCGTTTTTTCATCTCGCCGGCGAGCAGCACGTCGAGTCGTTGATAGGTGCTCTCCCAGAGCTCGCGATAGCGATCGATCCAGGTCGCCACATCTACGATAGGCTGCGTCTCGACGCGCGCCGGTCTGCGCTGCGCGTCGCGGCTCCGCCGAATCAGTCCCGCGGTCTCAAGGACTTTCAAGTGCCTGGAAATCGCAGGCTGACTGATCGAAAAGGACTCGGTCAGCTCGTTTACCGTCGCCTCGCCCTGTGCCAACCGCACTAAGATTGCGCGTCTCGTCGCATCGGAGAGGGCAAAAAACGTGGCATCCAGTTGCTTGGTATCGAGCTTTACCTTCATAGCCTATTCGTTATATAACATACACGCTATATACGCGTCAATGCGGCCTCAGATACAAGAGCGACAGTCGCCACGCGAGGCTCCGCCGGATTAGGGGACTCAATGCTGTCAACGCAGCGTTGCGCGCCGTCTTTGCGGAGCCTTCCAGCGTCGCCACGCGCGTGAGAAGATTCGTAATCCAAATGACTTGCTTTGCGATCTTGCGTTGAACGCGACTGTAATCGTCTAACAGACGGTCGGGCTCGCCGGCAAGAATTGCGGAAAGCGTTTTGCCGAGATAGATGGCATCGTGAATTCCGAGATTCATGCCTTGTCCGCCCAGTGGACTGTGCACGTGCGCCGCATCGCCCGCGAGTACGATGCGTCCCGAGCGATAACGATCCGCAAGAGCATGATGCGCTAAAAAGCGCGAGGACCACGTCACGTCGCTTATCGTTGGCGCAACGCGTTCGGAGCCGCGCGTCTGCACCAATTCTTGCAGGAACGCGGCATCCGGATGTTCCGGTGCCTTTTGGACGTGTCCGACGATACGATGAATACGATCGGGAAGCGGAACGATGACGAGGTGTCCCGCCGGCGAAAAATAGACATGCAATTCATCCTTCGAGAGTCCCGAGGCTGATTGCACGTCTCCCAACGCGTATGAAGCCGGTTCACCGCTGTAGCGGAATGGAATCCCGGCCCGATCCCGCACCGTACTGTGCACGCCGTCGGCACCGACGACGAATCGCGCTCGAACGTGTTGCCCGTCAGCGAACGTCGCGGTCGCGCCGGAACCGTCTTGCGTGACATCCGTCACCGCGAACGGTCGAAACACGCGTCCGCCGAGCGCAACCAACCGCTCCGAAATAATCGATTCCGTAACATGCTGCGCAATGAGCAACGCATACGGAAAGCGCGTCGGCAGCTGCGTAAAAGGAACGGGCATAAGGATGCGATCGCGATCGCGAATGGTGAAGCGCGCGCTCCGAATTCCGCTCGCTGCCAGCCGTTCCGCGACGCCATAGGCATCGAGAATCTCCAGCGTGCCGGGATAAACAACCGCCGCGCGCGATTCCATGCTCGCTTCGTCGAGTTTGTCGACGGCGATTACGTCGCGCCCGCGAGCCTGAAGGGAAAGGGCTACGGTTAAACCGATGGGCCCGGCGCCCACGACAAGGACGTCGACCTCCGCGGGAAGAGTCGCTGCCATCCTGGTGTACTATCCTCTACTCTGTCCGACTTCGATGAGGTAGCCGTCGGGGTCGCGCATATAGCAGCGGATCTCCGAACTGTGGTCCTTCGGTTCGGTCAGAAACGTTGCTCCGCGAGAGCGCCAGCGATCGTAACACTGACGAATATCCGCAACGCGAAGGTTCATGAAGGCGCTCACCGTTTCGTCGGACGCCGGTGGGCGTAGCGTTACGCCGGGCTTGTCGTCAGTTGGGCCGCCGCCAACGTTAAAAATGATCCAGCTGTTGGCGAGCGCAACAATTGCGGGTTCTCCCTCACGCACGACGGTCGCGTCCAAAACCTCGGTATAAAACTTCATCGCCCGAGTGACGTCGGCGACGGTGAGAAATTGCGTAACGACGAACCCTTCCTTTGGCGGAATCTCATAACGTTGTTGCACGTTTCGTTCTCCAGACGGCGTTATTCCACGCTGACTGATCGGTCAAACAGTGGCAGCAGGCGTTCGCACTCTTGTTGACCGCCTGCTCAGTCATTTCGTAGCGTTCAGCTTACGATGTCGAGCAGCAGCGCAGCTCCCGAACCCGGTGCGCGTAAACGCATTATCGATGCAGCCGCCGGATTATTTGCGGAGTACGGGTTTGATGCCACGAGTACGAAGGCGATAGCGGAGGCGGCAGGAGTGCCGTCGGGCCTCATTTTTTACCATTTCGCGAACAAGGAATCGCTGCTCAAGTCGGTGTTCGAAGGCGATAATATTCTCCATGCGCTTGATTCGGCATTTGCGGCAGCGCGTGACGAAGAAAATCCGGAACGCGCATTGCGCATCGTCATTGCAAACCTCTACTCCTGGCTCCAGCGCCACACGCTGCAGGCGCATATTCTCTTCAAAGAGATTTCATCGCACCGGCCGATTTCAAGAACGCTGCGAGAAATACGCACGTCTGGAATAAGTCGCCTGAGCGAGTTCATACGTCGCCGCTCGCGCGGATCGAGAAAAAGCAATCGCGCTGAAGTGGCCGCGCAGATGATCGCGTCGAGCCTCTTACTAGCAGTCGTCTTGGACAAGCCGGAAAACATAAAGCAGTACGTTGCCGAGCTTGCCGCAATCGTTGCGGCGTCGATGCGATGAATCGTTCACTTGGCGTCATTGCTGAAATCGATGTCGAGTTCGAGCACGCCGCACTCTCGGCCCGAAACACCGTCTGGGCGGTCGAGGGTCTGAGCGAACGGGAGAAAGTCTTGTTGTCGGTGGGCAACGACGTTTGTTCGGGCGCCCTCGATATTTCGCTTGACTTGCACGTGCGGCTCGCCATCGAAAACGGCGTCTCGTTCGATTCCCTTCGCGAAACTGCTCGCCACCTCGCGCCCTATTGCGGCTACCCGCGATCGCTGACGGCTCTTGCGCGGATCGCAGAGCTCGAGAAACGGTTCGAGCCGTTTCGAGCAGGTGCCGACTCGACCGACGAGCCTGCGTTTGAAGCACTCGAGACACTAAAAATGCTCGCTGCAGTTGCCGGTCCACTCAACACGCAGGTGCAACGTACTTGGCGCCGTCCCTATCTGTCGATTAAGGAACGCGCGTTATTAGCGCTCCTTTCCGACGTGCAGTACGCAACGCTCGGTCTTTCATTCAACGTCCATCTCGATATTGCGTACGCGAGCGGGTTAACTCGCGAAAAAATTGAAGCCGTATTTCGCTTTATCAGTGGCTTCGGCATCTCACGAGCCGCAGACGCCCGCGAAGCGTTACGATCTCGCTATTAAGCGGCGCTTAGAACCCGCCCATGCCTGCCGGCGATCCGAGGCCGGTGTAGACGCCGAAGATGCCGCTCTCGACGTGCGTAAGTAACGAACGGTGCGCATAGATGTAAGGCGTCGTCGCTCCGTTGGCCGCGAGCGCATAGGCCGAGGCGATGATCGGTGCGCCGACGCTCGTGCCGCCCGCGACGAGCCAGCCACCGGCCTGCGCGTCGAACATTGACACGCCGGCGATCGGGTCAGCAATGGCGGCGACGTCGACGGCGGATCTTGTTGCGCATGTGGTCAGGGACGTTTGCCACGAGGGACGCGCCTCGTACTTGCTGCATCCGTGACCGGTGTTTTTCCATACGGTTTGCGAATACGAACCGCTGTGTTTGAGCGTCGTTCCACCAACCGATGTTACATACGGCGACGTGGCGGGATACGACGCATACATCGCATCGCCCGAACTCGCGGTCATCGCGATGCCGGCGTGGTTGTAATAGGAATCGTAGCTGCGTTCGCCGCTCCACTCCGGTGCGTAGTAGCTGTTACTCACAACGCGTGCGCCGTGCGCGACCGCTGTATTGACCGCGACGCCAAGGTCATTGAGCGACGCCGAGTTCGCCTCCACGAGCAGAATCGAACAATGCGGGCAAATCGCCGACACCATCTCCGTATCGATGGCAATCTCTTCCGACCAACCCATGTTGAACGCGGGATAGGTCGTGCCGCCGTGCTCGTCGATCTTTTGGAAGCACCCGTTTAAGCTCGTACACGAACCCAAACCAAACGTCGCTCGATACACGTTTAAGTCGGCTTCAACGGTCGGATCGTCGTAGGCGTCGACAATTGCAACCGTCTCCACCCCGACGCCTCTGAGTCCATAGGCTGCTTGGAGATCCGCCGGATGGTAACCGGGAACGAGCGACTCGGGCAATTGCGAGTTGTTGATCGCACCCGCATTTACGCTGAGCGCAAGCGTGCAGCTTTCGCTGCCTTGCGGCACAGAGGGTTTACACGCCGCCACGACGCCGGGTAAAGCCGAGGCGCCGTCACTGCCGGGTAAGGCGGAAGCGCCGTCCCCGCCCGGCAACGCTGATGCACCGTCCTGTGCAGCGCGGGAATGGCCCGCGGCGCTGCCGGACGGCGGAATCGACGGAGATGTTCCGGATGCGGAACAACCCGCAAGCAGTGCGACAGCAAGTACTACAGCAAGCGTTCGTGGCATGGAGGTTGCCTAGCTCCGTACCCAGCCCGAACGAATCGCTAACGCGACCGCCTCGCGGCGCCCGCTGCATTCCAGCTTTCTGCAAATCGAGCGGATGTGTGTGTCAACGGTGTGCGCGCTTCTTCCGGTGCGTGCTGCGATCTCTTTCGAGCTCGCGCCTTGGGCGAGAAGCGCCAAGATATCCCGTTCTGCCGGCGTCAGTACGCCGTAGCCGGCACCGTCGCCCGTGGAGGGTAACGGCAACGCGCTGAGCAGTCGCGCAATGCCTCCAAAATGTGCCGCACGAAGGCGTTCGAGCGCCGCGGCAACTTCCGACGGTTCACCCTGTCCGAGCGCGCGACGATAGTATGTACGTACGGCATGCGCCAAAGCGCCAAGCCGCCGCGCGTTGCGTGGAAGATCGCTCTCAGCTTCTACGAGCAGATGATGCGCTGCAGCAGTGTGCCCGCCGACTAAGTCGGCAAGCGCAAGAATCAGCCGCGCGCGAACCGTCCGGCGCGACGCATGCTTCACGCCGGCGAGCGACTCCAGCGCGCGCGCTATGGCGTCGGCGCCTTCATCGACGTTCGCCGCAGCGAGCGCGTAGAGCGCGATCTCGGCCCACCGCAACGCGCGCCGTCCGCTCCCGCTGACCGCGTCTCCGCTGGGAGCGAGAATTTCATATGCCGTCGGGAAGTCGCCGTCCCAGGCGGCGCGCAGCGCGCGCGCGGGCATAAGCGTTTCGGTGCTCGTGAGTGGCAGCGTTGCTTCCGCGCGCGCAATCTCCCGATCCAATCGCTCGATTGCGACATCATCGCCACGATCGACTTCGATATCCATTGAGGCGAGCAATCCGTAAATTCGGGTTTGCACGCCGCCGCTCTTACGCGCGGCTTCGATGAGCCGGTCGAGCAGCGCAAGGCTCTCAATCGGATCGTCCTCGTCGTCGTACACGATCGTATATAAGACGCTGTACGCGCGCGCCGCAACATCGAAGAGACCGTGCGCGCGAGCTAGCTCAATCGAGAGATTGGCATAGTTCCACGCGTTCCCGCGATCCGGCAAGAGTTGGTGAACGTACGCGGCTTGTTGGTAGAACCGAGCGCGCTCGCCGTCGGAAACGTCGCCATTAATTGCGCCGATCGCCGTCGCAATCGTCTCAACGGCGCGCTCCAGCAGTCCGCGGCGCGCAAGAGCAGTGGCATACGTTCCGAGCAATGGCACGCGCCGCTCCGGCGGAATCGTCTTGTCGCCGGCGTACGGCGCGAGCAGTGCGATGGCATCGCGCTCGTGGCGAATCAGTTCAATCGCATAGCGGTGCACGATCGATAAGCGAGCATCTGGGTCGTCCGCGCGCGCAATCGCGTCGAGAAAGTCGCGCTCCGCCAGATCAAAGTGACCGCGTCCGGAGAGCGCAATCGCTTTGACGGCGAGGACGCGCGCGTCGGTAACGCCGCCGGCATCGAGAAGCGCGAGCGCCGCGGAGATCGCCTCTGCTTCTCCACGCTCGTAAAGATCGGCGCCGTGATCGGCGAGCAACCGCGCGACGGAGGTTCGATCTTCCGCCAATGTGTAGAGCGCGAGCGCTCGCGCAGAGTCGCCGCGCTCCTCCAGGATTCGCGCCGCGCGCAAGTGCGCGTTCGCCCATCGATCGCTTCCGCTGCGCCGTAGTTCGGAATCGAGAAAGTCCCGAAAGAGATCGTGGTATCGGAATTGTCCGGGCGATATCTCCCCGATAAAACTCGCGCCGCGCCGCAACTCGTCGAGGACCTCATTCGAACCGCCCAACGCATCGACGATCGAACGGTCGAACGACGAAAATACGGACGTATCGAGCAAAAAGGCCTGTTGTCCAACGGAGAGGCCCGAGTAGATTTGCTCGGCAAGATACCGGTAGACCATTTCCCGGGCGCCCGCCGTCGCGACGCGCAAATCGGTCGAATGCGTGCGCGTGCGTAACGCGATGGAGAGTGCGACGGGCCATCCGCCGGTCAATTCGCGGAGCGCGTCGATTTCGTGGCTTGCAATTCCGGCGCGAGCTTCTTCTGCCGCCGCGAGCGCTTCATCTTCCGTGAACCGTAAATCGTCTTCGCCGATCGGAACGTCGATTCGTCCATAGCCGAGCCACGACGCAATCGGCAGACCCGCGTCCGATCGCGTTGCGATGATCCAGCTGATGCGCCCTGTCGTGCGTTCGATCAATGCAACGACGAGATCGACGACCCGCGAATCGATCGATGCATGATGCAAGTCATCGATTACGACCGTGGCGACGACGCGCCGCAAATGCTCCCCAAACCACTCGGCGATCGTCGTAACCGGCGACGGTTCTTGCAGAACGCGAGACTGTAATTGCGGAAACGTCGCTATTGCGGCGGGAGCAATTGTCCCGAGCGCGCGTGCCAGCCCGTGCGCAAAGGCAAGCAGCGTACGGTCTTCGCGCGGTACGTCATAAAATGCCGCCTCAATGCGCGATGTCGCGAGGTAGTCGCGCAGCGCCACCGTCTTCCCGAACCCGGCCGGTGCAACGATCAGCGTAACCGGAAATCGAGCGGCCCTTCCAAGCCGCTCGTTGATGCGCGAACGCATCAGACCCGCAACTGCTATGGTGCCTCCCCCTGTTTGTGCAGTAAACCGGCTCTCTTGCTTGTACCCGGATCGTGGAGCAACAACCGGGTCGCCGGGCGGGAGCCCGCGCCGTAGGATTGACGCATGGACACGGATTACGAACGGGTGGCACAAGCCATCGACTTTCTCATCGAGCACCGACACGAACAACCCTCGCTCGACGATGTCGCGCGCAACGCTGGCTTGAGCGCTTTTCATTTTCAACGACTCTTCAAGCGTTATGCGGGCGTCACGCCCAAGCAGTTCCTGGCCGCGCTTACGCTCGAATCGGCCAAAGCTCTTCTGGATCGCGACGCAAGCGTGCTCGATGCGGCGCTTGACGTTGGACTGTCGAGCCCCGCACGCTTGCACGATCACTTCGTCTCAATCGATGCAATGTCGCCCGGTGAGTATAAATCGGGTGGTGCCGGGTTAGACGTGACGTACGGCGTCGCGCAGACGCCGTTTGGATTGATGCTTGCCGCAACGACGCCGCGCGGCGTCGCCATGCTCGAATTCGTCGAGCCCGGCTTCACGTTCGATCCGTCGCGCACACCGCTCCCAAAGGCAACCTTCAAACACGATGATGCGGTCGCAGAAACGATCGCGGCGCGCGCATTCGGCGATGACGACACTCCCCTTCAATTACACGTGCGGGGAACGAACTTTCAACTGCGCGTGTGGAACGCGTTACTCAACGTGCGACCGGGCGCCGTTAAAACCTACGCCGAACTCGCTCGCGACATCGGCGAACCAAATGCGGCACGAGCGGTGGGAAACGCGCTGGGTCAAAATCCGGTTGCGGTGTTGATCCCGTGTCATCGCGTAATCGCGAATACCGGCCTCGTCGGAAATTACAAGTGGGGAACGGAAAAGAAACGCGCGCTGCTCGCATGGGAGTCAGCGCGCGATTCTGCGGCGTCCTAGGTGTTGTCGCGGACGCTCCGCTTGGTCTTATCGACTCCTTCTTCAATCCGTTCTTTCGCCTCGTCGATGGCTGAGGCGGTTTTCTCGCCCGGCGTCATCGTGTCGCCGGCCGTCTCGCGTCGCGTCCGTTCTGCTTCCGCAGCCGAATGGTGCATGGCCTCGGAAGCGCTGTCGCGCACGTCCTGCGCGCCTCGTTTCACTTCTTCGGTGATGCTATGGCGATTTTCCGTACTCATAGGCAAAGGAGTACCCGCGCGCTTCTAGCCCGAAACGAGCTTGCATGGTTGCGTCCAACAGCATCGCAAAAGACGACGCGCGGCCGTATGAGCCGGCGCAGGGCCCGGCGCTACGTCGCGTCACAGCCGGAGCCCTGAAGCGGCGAAAAAGCACGACCCCGGTCCCAATGGTGACGGCGTACGACGCACCGTTTGCGCGCTTTGCCGAAGAGGCCGGAATCGACTGGATTCTCGTCGGCGACAGCCTCGGAAACGTCGTGCTCGGCTATGACGAAACGACGCCGGTGACAATGGAACAAATGCTTCACCATACCGCCGCCGTTTCACGCGGCACTTCACGCGCGCATATCGTGGGCGACATGCCGTTCGGCTCGTATCAAGTGAGTAACGAGGAGGCAGTCCGCAACGCTATTCGTTTCGTGAAAGAAGCCGGCGCGGAATCCGTGAAGCTCGAAGGCGGCGTGCACGAAGCCGATCGCGTTCGCGCGATTGCGCGTACGGGAATTCCGGTTGTGGGACATATCGGCGTAACGCCGCAGACCGCCGGCCTCGGCCCGGGCTATCGCAAGCGCACGCATCGCGACCGTCTTTTGGAAGATGCCCTCGCGATCGAAGAAGCCGGCGCATATGCGATCGTGCTGGAAGTGATCGACTTCGACATCGCTCGCGAACTCACGCAACGTCTCTCGATTCTCACCGTCGGCATCGGATCGGGACCGTCGTGCGACGCGCAAGTTCTCGTATTGCACGACTTACTCGGAATGTACGCCCATTCGCCGCCGTTTGCGCAACGTTTCGCCGAAATCGGCGCCGCATCCACAGCAGCGTTGCGCGATTATGCCACAGCAGTGCGGGAGGGCACGTTTCCGCAAACGTGAACGCTCCGCAATTCGACGAAGCATTTCGCTCGAAGCTGGCGGAGCTGTTTCAATGGCGCCGCGATGTGCGCCACTTTAAATCCGATCCACTCCCCGATGGCCTCCTCCAGCGCCTCGTTCGCGAGGCGTCACTCTCGCCGTCGGTCGGCTATTCGCAACCCTGGCGTTTCGTTGAAGTTCGTTCGCCGGAGCGGCGGAGCGCCGTGGTTGCATCGTTCGAACGCGAGAACGCGCGCGCGCTCGGGGGCTATACCGGCGACGACGCAAAGCGCTACGCAACTTTGAAGCTCTCGGGATTACGCGATGCGCCCGTGCATCTTGCGGTCTTCTGCGATGATGAAACGCTGACCGGAAAAGGTCTCGGACGGACGACGATGCCGGAAACGCTCGCGTACTCGGCAACCATGGCGGTTTACACGTTTTGGCTCGCGGCCCGTGCCGAAGGTGTCGGTGCGGGATGGGTTTCGATTCTCGAACCCGCCCTCGTCACGGAAATACTCGATGTTCCGCCACTTTGGCGCTTGATCGCGTATCTCTGCGTCGGGTATCCCAAACACGAATCAAATACGCCCGAACTCGCCCGTGCCGGCTGGGAATCCCCGGACAACCGCTCGAGCGAGTTGTATGTGCGTTAGCGTGCGTCCCAGTTTTCCGCGTGGACGGGGATGCGCAGCATGTTTGCTTGATAGCCGCTAACGCGCGTGTTGATACCTTGTAAGTAGACTTCGTAGTAGAGCGGAATCACGGGCACGTCCTCGCGCACCAGTTCTTGCATCTCGTTGAAATCACGTTCGCGTTGCGCCGTACTTGGAGTTCGCGCCTGATCGTCGAAGAGCGCATCGAAGCGCTTCGAGCAATAGAACGAATGATTCGATCCGCCGGGCACGGCTTGCACGCAACGCAGATTCGCCGACTGCTCCGGATCGCTGCCGCCCACCCACGACTCGGTCACCATCGCCGCTTTTCCGTTGCGCAGTAACCCCGAAAAGCTAAACCACGTCCGGGTCGGATTCGTTTTTACGGAGAGCGTAATCCCGGCCGCGGCGAGCTGGGATTGAACGAGCGTGGCAATGCGCACCGCCATCGGATCGTCGGCGTTGGCGCCGATGAGCCCTCCGAGCGGATCAGGGCCCTTCATGCGTACGCCATCGTGCTGCTGCCATCCGGCGGCATCGAGTTCACGGTTCGCCGCGCGAAGATCGTGTGGAAACGCAGCAATGGCTACGCTCTTCCACGTGATGACCGGTGGTGGCAGAAACGACGTCGCATTCGGATACGCGCGCTTCCATGCATTCGCAAGTTCGGCCCGATCGAGAGCATAGGCGATCGCGCGCCGGACGTGCACGTCGTTGGTCGGCGGTACTTGAGTTTGCAAGTAGAGAAACCCGGTCGCGTTCTCGGGAATGCGCAGAACGCGCACGCCGGGAAGATGTTCGGCCTGTTCGACATCATCCGGATTCAATCGGCCCACGTCGACGGCGCCCGATTGCAGCGCGACGAAGTTGGACTTCTGATCGGGAACGATCCGCATCACGATACGGGCGAGCTTCGGTTTTCGCGGATAGTACCGATTCGGCTCGAGGACGAGGCGATCGCCGCGGATCCATTGTGTGACGCGAAACGGACCCGTGCCGAACGGCGCTTCTTCCCACGGCGTGCCGACGACTTTCGTATCCGCAAATGCGTGCTTCGGTAAAATGCCGTAGGGATAATCGGACTGCGCAAAAAGCACCCGCACTGCCGCATTCCACGGTTGGTGCAAGCGAATCACCACCGTGTGATCGTCCGGCGTACGCAATGATGCGATCCGGCGATACGGTTCGACCGACGTTGCACGATTGCGCGGATCGAAGATCGCGCGATACGTGAAGGCCACGTCAGCGGATGTAAACGGCACGCCGTCGGCAAAACGTGCGTCGCGGCGCAAATGATACGTGATGCGCGTGCCGTCGGCTGAAATATCACCGTTCTCACGCGAGGGAACCCGCGTGACGAGGATCGGAACGTCGCGATTATCGGCGTCGAGCCCGACGAGCGTTTCGCAGAACAGCGCGTCGAGACCGATGACGTCCTGATCGATCGCGATCAGCGGAACGAGCGACGCCGGATCACCGGGATAGGCGATACGCAGCACGTGCGGCTGATGCGCGCGATCGCCCGGGCCGCAACCGGCCAAGACCGTTGCTACGAGCACGATCGCCGAAGCGCAAATGCGCCCCCACATCAAACGAGTCACCCGGCAATATTCGATGCCGGATGACCCTTATGCTTGTGGGTGCGCGCCGACCGGAGTCAGCCGGCGCGCACGTTTCTAGCGAACTGAGGAATCGCTAGTTGTAGGAGGCACCCTACAGCTTTTGGCTCGTCACGCCTACATCGAGACTTCCTAATCCCGTGATGTAGTCGTAGGCGGGGAGTGCCGTGTAGGCGCCGTTGGCGCCGATCAAGATGTCGTGGAATCCGCCGACGGGGCGCGTAACGGGCTGGACGCTCGTGTTCGCTCCGGCGGTATTGGATGTGTATTCCTTATAGAGTTGCGGTGCGGCGAACCCGAGGGCCGGATGCACTTGCAACATGCGCGCCCAAACACCGGCCGCGAGCGGGGATGACAAACTCGTACCGCCGATCGTCGTCCACCCGGTGCCGGTTATATACAGCATCATGCCGGTCTGTAGATCGCCATCCATCGCAATGTCGGGCACGCCCCGGAATCCCGCAACTCCGGTTGCATCCGCGGGCTGAACGCTTTGCTGCCAGTACGGCGAGTATTCGAATTGACTGATGCCGCCGCCACCCGCGCTCCAGCCGGCTTCGCCTTGATACGAACCGTCGCTCATCGATGCGAGGGTCGTGCCGCCGACGGCAACCGTATACGGCGACGCTGCGGGATACTCGACGAACGGTGCGCCGCCCGGAACGCCGTTGGGATTTCCAACGGAACAGAACGATCCGGTGTCACCCGACGATGCGAACATCGTTTGACCCTGCGCCGCGCCTTCGAGCAGAATCTCGTCATCAACGAGCATCGAACCGTCGAGATACGGACCGAATTCGCAACCGCCGAACGACGAGTTCCCGATCTTCGCGAGATCGTCGGTGACCCAGCGGTTGTATTCGAGCGCGATATCGCTATCAGTCAGCGACGTCGTATCGTAGAGGTAGATGGTTCTTACGACGCGAGCCATGCCGCTGGACGCCGTCATGTCGAGCGTCCACTCATCGTCGCCCGCAGTGTCCGTGCTTGCAACGCCGACTTGTTTTACCACGACCGGCACTTGCTGCAATCCGTCGCCTTGTTCGTTCGTGCGCAAATCCGACACGGATTGCGTCACGTTGCCCTCGGCCATGACGGCGACGTTCACGCCCGTCGCAGCCGGAACGTTCATCGCATCATACGCCCGCCAGTAGTCGGAAGGCGTGTAGTTGCGCAAACATCCGACCTGACTCGACACCGGCGAGGGTTCGGGTTGCGGCGACGGCAGTCCGATGATGTCAAGACTGTACACGTCGCACGGCGTCTCCGGTTGTGCGGTCGGTGTCGGCTTCGGTGTCGGTGCCGGCTGCGGCGAACCTTTCTTCGGACTCGCTTTGAACGTTTGCACGTCATTCAAACCCATCACGGCGACGACGATCTTTCCGAGATTCGCCGGCACGTACGCAGGCGCGGTGTTCGCATAGACCGTCGCACCGTTTTGCGAGAATGAATGCAGCGTCGTATTAAATGCCGCGCCGACTTGTGCGCTCGTGCCCGTCGCACTGACGATCACACTATTCGGCTCGGCGGTAATGTTTGTGAGCCCTTTCGATTGCAAATACGACGTGACCGCTTGCACGTCGCTTGCGGAGGGAGCATATTGCGCGTTGAATGCGCTTGGAGAGATCGTTTGTCCGGATGCGACGGCGCTCTTGAGCGCGTCGACATTATGCAGTTGTAGGCCAAGACGGACCGTGATCGTCTTCGAGGACGAAAGCGTTCCGAGATCTGTTGCATTCGAGAGTGAGAAAACTTGTGTGGCCGTCGTCGCCCATCCCGCCGGAGCGGTTACTGCCGCAGCGGTACGCGATGTTTTAGCGCCGATCGAACTCGGCGAACTGCCGGAGCCGGCAGATGGGAGTACCGAGCCGTTGTGTCCCGAGCAAGCAGCCGTTATAACGCTCAAGGCAAGCGCTGCGGCAGCGACCTTTCTCATGCAGAATACCTCCTGCACCGGAGAATAGGCCGCCATGCACTGCGGCGGACATACCCAAAATTAGGTAGGGTGCAGATCGGGACAGCAGGGGCTCCGAAGTCACGGTACGATGAGCGCATGCCTGACGGAGGATTAACGCGAGAGGCGTTCTTGAAAATCACCGCCCTTCTTGGCGCGGATGTCGCAGCGCCCGTCGGCTCTGCGCTTAACGCACCGATTCGAAGCGATCATCCGAACCGCGTTGCGCGGGCGCTCGTGCTTAGCGGTGGCGGAGCCCGCGGAGCCTACGAAGCCGGAATCATTGACTATTTGGCGCAAGCAGGCCGGATCAAGGACGGGCAACCGCTAGCTCCGTACGGCTTTATTTGTGGAACGTCGATCGGTGCGCTGAACGGCTACATGGTCGCAACCGCGCAGTACGGCAAACTGCGAGAGCTCTGGTACACGATCGCGAACGAGCACGCCGTTCGCTTGAAACCACAATACGCCAAGATTAAAAATCAGAACTCCGGCGTGGGCACTCGCCTTTCGCAAGCCGTTGGCCTTGCCTCCGGCCTTTCATCCGACGTCACCGGCGTCATCGACGGCGCGCATCTGCGAGAATTTCTCGAACAACACATCGATCCAAACCACGAAGTTGTCATGCCGTTCGCGTGGACCCTCACAAATCTCACGCGACAAGGTCCGGAATACTTCTATGTCACGCCGCAGCCGCTAAATCCGGCGCTACGGGAAAGAGCACGTTTGGCGCTGCGCTCGACCGTCGGTCCCAACGCCGTCCTCCGTCCTGCGACACCGGATCTACTCGTCGACAGTCTTCAGGCATCCGCTGCAATTCCCATCGCATTCGATCCGGTGATTCTTCCCGCTGCCGACGGTTCCGGTCCGCAACAATTCTGTGACGGCGGCGTTACGGAAAACACACCGATCGGCATTGCACGAGCCGCCGCGAGAAACGTCGACGTCATCATGATGGACCCGCCGTACGAATCGGCACAAGAATTCTATCGCAATGCAGTAGAAATCGGGTTAGGCTCGTTCGCAACATTGCAGCGAGTGAATCTTGTGGCAAACGTGCGAAGCGCGTACTTTGAATCGCTCTGCAAGCGCGCATTCATGCGACTCCCTCTCGACTCCGAACTCGAACATCTTGCGCTCATGCTCTTCGCCTCGGACTTCTATCTCATGCGGCCGCAGAAAGTACTTCCGGTTGCTGTCGGCGGGTTCGATAATGCAGACGGAATCTTCGACACCTACAAAATTGGTTTCGAAGACGCGAAAAATGGGTTCGTGCGCTTTGATTTCAACCAAGCTCAAATGCAAGGCTGACCTCTGACGCCTAGCGCGAAATAACGGCGAGCGCTTCGATGTGACGTGCGTCAGTTCCGCAGCCGCCACCGAGCACGTGCAGACCGAAGGTCGACGCGCAGTCCCAGAGGTCGCGCGCGAACTCCTCGGGCGATGAGACCTCCAGCGTTGGCGATGCGTTGGCTTTGAGTCCCACCACGCGATGTGCGAGCGCCGGCGCAGTTCGAAAGAGTGATTCCAATGCTGTGGCTGCTTGCGTTGGATACAGGCATCCGAGCAGGTAATGCCACGGCCGCGCTGCCGGGTCGCGATCGAGACGTTCGATTGCGGCAGCGAGCGTCGTGCCGTCCATCATCGTACCGTCGGGATGCAGCATCGGCGCAAGGACGAACGGCAGTGCCGTTTCACTCATGGCACGCGCCGCGCCGTGCAACTCATCGATCGCCGGAAAACTCGCCGCATACAAGAAATCGACGCCGGCCGATGCAAGCGCCGTTGCCTGTTCCCGGTGATACGCGAGCGCATCTGCTGTAGTCGGCGCGTTAGACGGATCGTATCCCTCGTTCGACGGACCGATAAGGCCCGCGATTACGATGCGAGCACCGGTCGAAGATGCAGCCTCACGAACGACGGAGACAGCTTGTGCGTTTATCTCGGCAACGTCCGACGTCCACTTCCGGCTCGCGCGCCACGTCGGCGTTCCAAGCTGCATCGGCAAATCGAACTTCGCGGCGATGTGCGCGTACGTCTCATACATCGTGCGCAGACTCTCTCGCCCTTGCGCATCGTCCAACAGCGTAAATGGTTCGAAGCCGCCGTCGGTGAGCACCAGCGGCGACTCTTTAAAGACGATCATGCATCGACGAGCCGACCTTAAGCCGGCCCTTAGCGTACATAACTGCCGCCGTTGAGATCGATCGTCGCACCGTTAGCATAATTGCCCGCTTCCGATGCGAAGAATGCGATCACTTCGCCGACTTCTTCCGCCGTTCCAATGTATCCGAGCGGAACTTCCGCTTCGAGTTCTGCGCGCCGCTGCGGAATCTCCAGATCGGGTGCCGCCATGTCGGTTTCAATGAAGCCCGGCGCAATGGAGATGGCGCTTATGCCGTATTTACCGCATGAACGCGCGATCGATTTGGTGAGATTGACAAGGGCCGCTTTGCTGGCGCCGTAATCGGCAAAACTCAACTCGCCGCGATGCGCGGCGCGCGATGCGATGTTGATGATCTTTCCGGCACCCTGCTTGCGCATGTGTTGCAGCGCGAGATACGTCAGATCCGCCGTACCGAAGAGATTGATCGCAAACGTCCGTTCCCAGCCGCGGCGCCAGGCATCGTAGTCATTGGCAAAAAAGGGGTTCTCCGAGAAAATCGCGCCGTTATTCACAAGGACGTCGATACGCCCGTATGCAGAAATGCACGTGTCGATGACGCCCGGCAAACGTCCATGATCGGCGAGATCGCAATGAATCGCGCGAGCACGCGTGCCTAATTCTTGCGCGAGTGCTTCTGCTTGTGCGCCTTTGCTTGCATAGGTAAAGATGACATCGTGACCGTGCCGATGGAGCGCCCGGACCGCAGCCGCTCCAATGCCGCGCGAACCGCCGGTTAGGAGAACGACCACGCGCCGGTTCTAGCCGGCAACTGCGCGCGGTTCGTGCGCGAGGGGAACGTTCGGATAAACGCCCGTGAGACAGCCCAGACACATCTCGTCGCCTTTGCGTCCCGTGGCTGCGATGAGACCGTTGAGGCTCAGGTAGCCCAGCGAGTCGGCCCCGGTCTTCAAACGAATCTCTTCGATCGTGTAATTCGCAGCAATCAATTCATCGTACGTCGCCATATCGACGCCGAGATAACACGGATGCTTGATCGGCGGAGAGGTAATGCGAAGATGCACTTCTTTGGCGCCCGCTTCACGAAGTAAATTCACGATGCGCGGCGTCGTCGTTCCGCGCACGATCGAGTCATCGACGACGACCACGCGCTGGCCGCGCAGATTCTCCACTACGGGATTGAACTTCAGCTGCACGCCGCGCGAGCGCATGTTTTGATCCGGGCTGATGAATGTGCGTCCGATGTAGCGGTTCTTGATCAGACCTTCAACATACGGCAGCCCGCTCTCCGTCGCATAGCCGATGCCGCCGGGCACGGCAGAATCGGGAATAGCCATAACGACGTCGGCATCGACTGGATGCTCTTTGGCGAGTTCGCGGCCCATCGCATAGCGCGCCATGTAGATCGAACGGCCGTTGAGCGTCGAATCGGGACGCGCAAAATAGATGTACTCGAACATGCACATGGCCGGACGCGCATCTTCTCTCACCACGCGGTGCGATTCGAGACCGTGCGAAGTAATTCGAATCACTTCCCCGGGTTCAACCTCGCGCATGTATTGCGCGCCGATAGTCGGCAGCGCGCACGATTCCGACGCAACCGCATAGCCGCCATCCGGAAATGATCCGATGCAAAGCGGACGCACGCCCCAGGGGTCG
Source organism: Vulcanimicrobiia bacterium (assembly GCA_963765935.1). GTDB lineage: Bacteria > Vulcanimicrobiota > Vulcanimicrobiia > Vulcanimicrobiales > Vulcanimicrobiaceae > JAMXLG01. The sequence continues at coordinate 419,232 of CAVXXX010000001.1, forward strand.
CGAAACGCGAAGAGCTCGTCCTTGGTGCAGAGCACGATCGAGTACGCGCCGCGCGCGACGCCTAGCACGTGCTTGATGCGATCGAGCATTGAGCCGGGCGCCTCGACGATCGTCTTCGCCATTACTTCGGAGTCTGACGTAGCTTGGAGCGTGGTCGTCGGCGAAAGCGCTTCGCGCATTTCGTCCGTATTGGTCAAGTTGCCGTTATGCGCAAATGCGAAATCACCGATCTCGGTTGACTCGAGAAGCGGTTGCGCATTGACGACGACTGACGACCCGGTCGTGGAGTAGCGTGTGTGTCCGGCGGCGACATATCCGGAGAGCTGCGCGAGCAACTCTTCGTCGAAGATGGCGCCGATAAGGCCCATGTCTTTGTGCGAGCGAATCGTGCCGCCGTCGCCCGCAGCGATACCCGCCGACTCTTGTCCGCGGTGCTGAAGCGCATAAAGCCCGAAGTACGCCAAACGCGCTGCGTCGCGTCCCGGCGCCATGATCCCCGTAATCCCGCACATGATCCGTTATGCCTATTTCAACACACGAACGGGTGTTCCAGCTTAGATAAAAGCCGGGTAGCCGCGGTGATGCTCAATTCCCGGCTAGTCGTTCGAGCGGCGGTTGCCCAGAATATTGAGGAGAGCGAGGAAGATGTTCACGGCGTCCAGGTAGATGTGCACCGCCATTTGGACGGGCGTGAGGTAATCGCCGCCCGCTCGCAGCCGAGCAAAATCGATGAGGACGAGACCGGTGAAGATCGCTAGGGTGGCCCACGAATAGACCGTCGGCGGTAGGAAGTGCACGAAGATCGAGACGATGCCGATCACCACGAGCAGCAGCAGTGCGCCGAAGAAAAGTCCAGAGAATCGCCGCAGATCGAGGCCCGTCGCGTACACGATCGCACCGAGCGCGAACATACCGAGCCCGGTCGTGAGTGCGGCGTTGAAGACGATCTCGGCACCATTCGGCTGGTGAAGATAGTACGTAACGATGGGCGCAATCGCGAGCCCTTCGAGGAACGTGAAAACGTAAAAGAGCGTGAGCGAGAGCGCCTGATTCGCGCGCGTCCCGTTGATCGCAAAGAGCAGAATGAATCCGCCGATGAACGCTAACCAGCTGAACGTTCCGACGTTCGGAAACAGGTAGACGGCAAGCGCGCTGATACACATGCCGAGCGCCGTGATGCCGAGCACTTGTCCAAGCATCGATTGGGGCTTGACGGTCGTCGCCACGCCGCCGTAGGGATTGGGCTGAAATCGGTAGGCCATTGCCTTCAATACTAACCTCCGTGCAGCCAGAGAGTTACACGTAACCCTCCGGCTTGCATATCGAACATATGTTCGGTATAGTGAACCCATGCGCGGCGTCGACGTGATCGAACAAACGGCAAAGAGCGTCATCAACGCCGTCCCCGGCATGCCCTTCAAGTGGTCGATCAACCCGTATCGCGGCTGCTACCACCAGTGCCGGTTTTGCTACGCGCGGCGCACCCACACGTTTCTCGAGGCCGACGGCATGCGCCAGTGGGGCACGCGGATTTACGTGAAGGTCAATGCGGCGGCCGTCGTTCGCGCCGAGCTTGCCAAACGATCCTGGAAACACGAAGACGTTGCAATCGGCACGGCCACCGACCCGTATCAGCCGCTCGAGGGGCGCTATCGGATTACGCGCGGGATCTTAGAAGCGCTCCGCGACTATCACACGCCGGCCGGAATCATCACGCGCTCACCGTTGATCGTGCGCGACATCGACGTGCTGCAGTCGCTCGCGCGCGTTGCCGGCACGCGTGTTTCGGTAAGCATCGCGACGATGGATGAGGCGCTCGCGCGCGAAATCGAACCAACGGTCGCACCGCCACGTCAGCGGCTCCGCGCGGTGCGCATGCTCGCAGAAGCCGGCATCGATGTCAACGTTGCGCTTGCGCCCGTACTTCCCGGCATTACCGACGCGCAAGAACAACTCGAAGCCGTCGTGCGCGCGGCACGTGATGCGGGCGCGCGCCGGGTGTGGCACAACACGCTCAATCTTCACGACGTCACCCGTGATGAATTCTTTCGCTACTTAAAAGAACATCGCCCCGAAATGATCGCGCAATATGCCGATCTCTATCGCGGCAAATACGCGCCGCGCGCGATCTCCGAAGCGATCGACTCCCGCGTGCACGCCGCCTGCGATACCGCTCCGCAGCGCCATCTCGAACGCATCGTCGCCGACGTACCGCTCCAGCTCAGTTTAATCTGAGCCGGAGTCTAGTCGCTGAGATCCTCGATCTCAACGACTGTTGTATTGACGGTGTCGATCTCTTCGATGATCGCCGGCGTTGCGTCGATCGCATCGAATACTGCGGCTGTAACGTATCCGTAGACAACGTGTGGTATCACATCGGATATCCAGCCGGTAAACCCCCATTTTCGCAAGTCGGTCGCGCCGGTTCTGGCAGCGGGCACGTCGCTCGCAAGCATTGCTGCAGCGCACAGGGCGAGCGCAGAGACCGTCAATGGCGTGCGGCGGATACGAGAGCGCAACGCGCCGTAGAGAACGCCGACCCCGACGCCGACCGTGTAGCCCGTCAAGGCACCGAGCGCGCTTGCGCGGTTGTCGTTTTCTATCGGCATACCCGCGCGCGCAGACATGCGCTTCACGACTTCACCCGGCAAACTGCTCGAACTACGCGCCCGCAACGCCATGTCGGCATAGCTCGTCACATCAAGTGCCATCGTTCCGACTGCGCCCGCGATGGCACCCTGTATCATCGTGCTCATGAGCCAATCCTACCCCGAAGTCGGCGAGCAACCGCGATCGCTAGACGGTTTCTTCGATGACTGCCTGTTCGAGCATATCGGGATCGCCAACCAAGTCGATTCCCACGATACGATCGCCCGCAATTGTGAACCGGAAGAGCACGCGCTTCTGACCCTTCTGCACCCAAACCGCAGCCGGCTCGTCTCCGATATAGGCCGGTTGTGCGGCGACCGAGCCGCGCCAACGCACCACGAACGTATCTGCGACGGCATTCGCGCCTTGGAGGATCGGCGCAGCGCCCATCGTCGCCACGACGGCATCGGCGCGAAGCGCGACCGAGGGATCGAGCAGCGCGAGTAGCGCGGTGAAATTTCCCGCGCGCGAGGCTTCGAAAAACGCGCGCACCAATTCATCGTGACGCTGCGTCGCAGGATCGCGATCCGCCGATGCGCCCCGCACGCGCCGGCGCGCGCGGCTAGCGAGCTGCCGTGCCGCCTCGGGCGTGCGCTCCACGATCGTAGCGATGTCCTCGAAAGGCACATCGAACATGTCGTGCAGGACGAATGCAACGCGCTCCGCTGGTGAGAGCGTATCGAGAAGGATCAGGAGGGCCGTGCCGATCGAATCGGCGAGCACCGCTTCTTCTTCGGGACGTTCACCCGGCGCACTGGAGGCGACATCATGGCGGGGATCGTCGCGCGTTAACTCCTCACGCCGGCTCGTGCGCCTCTGCAGCGCGTCGAGACAGTTCCGCGCTACAACGGTCGTCAGCCAGCCATCGAGATTCGCAACGGCCTCAGTGTCCGCACGACTAATGCGCAACCAGCTCTCTTGGAGCGCATCGTCCGATTCTGCCGCCGATCCCAGTATCCGTTGCGCAATGCGCCGCAACCGCGGTCGGGCGGCCTCAAAGCGCTCCGCAAGCCAATCCGCACTTTTCACGCGCCCCACGCCCGTCGACGGTCACGTTTCATCGCGCTCGTTCCGTCATAGAGACGAAAGGAGTATGGAACATTGAAGGACGTTTCCCTCATCCTGTATTCGACGCCGGATATAATCAAAGCCAAGCAGTTCTTTCGTGAGCTTATTGGAGCCGACCCCTACGCGGATTCGCCGCAGTACGTCGGTTATAAGAACGGCGATATCGAAATCGGGCTCGTCCCGCACGCAAGTAAAAACGGACCAGGCGCAGTTGCGTATTGGACCGTCACGGACATCGCGGCGACCATAAAAGCGCTCGAAGAAGCCGGCGGCACGGTGGAGCAAAAGGTCACGGACGTCAGCAACGGGCTGCTGGTTGCCAGCGTGAAAGACCCCAACGGCGCGATCGTCGGATTGCGGCAATTCCCGAAGGGTTAACCGGCTGATTGTTGGAGCACGAACCCGTTACCGTCGACGTCTTCAAACGTCGCGTAACGTCCCCAGGGCGCTTCTTCAATCTCGTCGATCGCAACGCCGCGTTTGCGTAACTCCGCATGCGCGGCGTTGATATCTTTCGTAGAAAGCACCATTCCGCGCAGAGAACCGGGCGGCATTTGTTCGAACCATGTCACGAGCGTCAAACTCACGCCGCCGAAACCCGGTGCGACTTGTACCCAACGCGCGCCGTCTCCCATCGGTTGATCCGCGACGAGCGTAAAGCCGAGTGTGTTGACATAGAAGTCTTTTGCGCGATCTTGATCCGCAACGGGAACTGAGACGATCGCAACGCGATCCACGATTTTTTCTGTCGCCATCATCGTACTGCTCCGATGTCCGTTCGATAGCTGAGTTGGTTGGTGCCAAGACGTCCCGCAAGCGCTTTCACCGCATCGTACGCCGCTCTGCGCGCATCGGAGATTGTTTCACCGAGCGCCGCCACGGTAAGCACGCGTCCGCCGCCGGTCTCAACCGTTGCGTCGATGAGCGTGCTGCCGCCCCAAAACGCTTGCGCGCCCGCGGGCAAAGAGACGTCGGGATTCAATCCGTGAAGCGGTGTGTTGCTGCGCGGATAGTCGTTCGTTGCCAGCACGACGCCGACGCAGCTCTGTGTCGAAAGCGTCGCCAGCGTGAGATCCATCGCTCCGTCGGCGCACGATTTCAGGAGTCCCGCGAAGTCGCCGTTAATCCGCGGCATCAACACTTGCGTTTCGGGGTCGCCGAAGCGCGCGTTGAATTCGATGACGTACGGTCCGTCTTCGGTCCACATCAAGCCGCAGTACAACACGCCGATATAGGTTTCGCCCTCGGCAAGCAATCCGCGCAACACGGGTGCGAGAATGCGTTCGCGAACTTGATCGTACATATCGATGGGAAAGTCGTAGGGCGGCGAGTAGGCGCCCATGCCGCCGGTGTTCGGACCCGTATCGCCGTCGCCCGCGCGCTTGTAATCGCACGCTGCAGCCATCGGCACCATCGCGCGTCCGTCTGCCAGCGCAAACACACTCACCTCACGTCCGCTCAAACGCTCTTCCAGTAACACGTCGGTTCCGCCGCCCGGAATGCGATTGTTGTTATACCAGTCGCTGACCACGATGCGCGCCTCATCGACGCTATCGCAAACGACGACGCCTTTGCCCGCCGCAAGTCCGTCCGCTTTTACCACGACGCCGTCACCCGCCCATTCATCGAGCGCTCGCATCGCGCTCGAAAGCGAATGCGCGATTGCCGCGCGCGCGGTTGGAACACCGTGGCGTTCCATGAAGCGCTTCGCGAAGACTTTGCTCGACTCGAGCCGGCCGCCCGAGCGATTGGGTCCAAAGGTTGCAATTCCGGCGTCGCGCAAACGATCGCCGACTCCCGAAGCAATCGCAACTTCCGGACCAAGCACGACGAGATCGATGTTCTCGGCTTGCACCCGCTCGAGGATCGCTTTTCCGTCGGTCACCGGAATGTTCCAATTGGTTGCGCGCGATGCCGTACCGGCATTACCCGGCGTAGCGAAAAGCGCCTGAACCGAAGGCGATTGCGCGAGCTTCCACGACAGCGCGTCCTCGCGCGCGCCGTTGCCAACAACGAGAACTCGCATAGCTATTCCCACTCCACCGTCGCGGGAGGCTTCGACGTGATATCGTAGGCGACCCGATTGACGCCCTGCACTTCGTTCACGATGCGTGTCGAGATCTTCTCGAGCAACGCGTGCGGCAGACGCGCCCAATCAGCCGTCATGCCGTCTTCGCTCGTAATGGCGCGCACAGCAACGAGATTTGCGTACGTGCGACCGTCGCCCATGACGCCGACACTCCGAACCGGCGTGAGCACGGCAAAGTACTGCCAAGGATGCGGCTGAAGTTCGCGTGCACCGTCGATTTCCTCGCGTACGATTGCATCCGCGTTACGCACGATCTCGAGGCGTTCATCGGTGATGTCACCGATGATGCGCACCGCGAGTCCGGGCCCCGGGAACGGTTGACGCTGGACGACGTGTTCCGGCAATCCGAGCACGCGCCCGAGCGATCGCACTTCGTCTTTGAAGAGCGCGCGCAGCGGCTCGATCAACTGGAAGTTCATCTTCTCGGGCAAGCCGCCCACGTTGTGATGTGACTTGATCTTGTGCCCGGCCTTACTCTGCGGCGTCTTCGATTCGATGACGTCGGGATAGAGCGTGCCTTGCACGAGGTACTGGACGCCCGGAATCTTGGCTGCTTCTTCTTCGAAGACGGCGATGAATTCGTGACCGATGATGATGCGCTTGCGCTCCGGATCTTCAACGCCGACGAGCTTATCTAAGAAACGCCTGCGTGCATCGACCGCGACGACGTTGAGGTGCAAGACGTCGCGAAACGCCTGTAGCACCGATTCCGCCTCACCCTTGCGCAGCAGTCCGTGATCGACGAATATGCAGGTGAGCTGTTCGCCGATCGCACGGGACACAAGCGTGGCCGCGACGGCTGAATCGACGCCGCCCGAAAGCGCGCAGATGACTTTGTCGGTTCCGACCTTGGCGCGAATCTCAGCGATGAGCGAATCGACGACGTTTTCCATGCGCCAGCTCGCATCGAGCCCGGCGACGGCGTGAAGAAAATTCGAAAGAACTTTCGTCCCGAATTCGGTGTGCGAAACTTCGGGATGAAATTGCACGCCGTAGATTTTCCGCGCGCTGTCACCCATTGCTGCGATATTGCAGCGCGGCGTTGCACCCAGTTCTTTGAATCCGTTCGGCAGTTTCACGACGGAATCACCGTGCGACATCCACACCCGCCACTGCGCCGGGATTCCTTGCCAAAACGGATCTTCCGAATGCTCGATCGAGAGTGTCGCCGGGCCGTATTCCGCGTGGTCGAGCTTCACTAATTCCGCGCCGAGATGACGCGCGACGAGTTGCATGCCGTAGCAGATACCGAGAATCGGTAAACCGCTCGATAGAATCCCCGAGTCGACATCGGGGGCCCCGGCAACCAGCGTACTTTCCGGACCACCGGAGAGAATGAATGCGGCGGGGTTACGCGATGCGAGCGAAGACCACGACACATCGAACGGAACGATTTCGCAATAGACGCCGAGCTCGCGCGTACGACGCGCAATCAGTTGGCTGTATTGCGCGCCAAAATCGAGGATAAAAACGGTCGGGGGCATTGAGCGGCGTCATTCGTCCTTCGCACGAGAGGCCCCCACTAGGGGCGATCCGACCAATGTCGCTACGCCCCTTTGGGTTACTTAGCGGCGGCAGCCGCCTTGATGGCGTCGTCGTAGTTCGGCTCGCTGGTCAATTCCGGAACCAGCTGCACGTACTTGATGCGCTTGTCTCCGCCGATGATGATGATTGCGCGCGCGAGAAGCCCTGTCTCTTTGATGCGAACGCCGTAATCGTATCCGAAGCGGTGGTCGCGGTAGTCGGAGAGCATCTCGAGTTTGATGTCGCCGTCTGCGCCGCACCAGCGCGCTTGCGCAAACGGCAGATCCATGCTTACGACGTACACCCATACCTTTTCATCGATTTCGCCGATCCGCGTATTGAACGTATGCGACTCCGTCGAGCATACGCTCGTATCGAGCGAAGGTACGACGATCAGCATCGCGGCGCGCTTGCCGTGATCCGTCAGATCATCGAGTGTTTTCACCGATAAATCCGCCGCGCTCAAATGCAGATCGGGCGCTGGATCCCCGACTTTCAATTCCGGTCCGAGAAGTGTCAACGGATTGCCGCGCACCGTCAGTTTTCCGGTGCGCTCTTGAACGGTCTGCGTCGCCATAATTACCTCCAAACGCGCAAGAAAATGAAAAGACCCGCATGGTTGCGGGTCTTTTGCTATTTCCCTTGCGAGAGTTTATCGGTACGACGGACGCGACTGGAAGCAGTCGCGGCAGTAAACCGGCTTGTCGCCGCGCGGTTGGAAGGGGACTTCCGCCACGCCGCCACACTGGCTGCAGGTCGCGCGAAACATTTCGCGCTGGCCGCCGCCGCCGCCGCCGCCGAAACCGCCGCGGCTTCCGCCGCCCTGACGGCCGCCGCCCGACGCTTTACGCGCCGCACGACAATCCGGGCAACGGTTCGGCTTATTGGCAAAGCCCTTCATGGCGAAGAACTCTTGCTCGCCGGCGGAAAACGTGAACTGACGCGAACAATCGACGCAGTTCAAATATTCATCTTGGTACATGCTAAAACGAGGACTCCTCGATTACGTAGTGATCATTGTTCCGGGAATCGACTCGTTTAGCCCAACGTGGGAACCAGACCGCGAAACCTAGACGCCTCAATCTACCACGCATAGGATGAAAGGGCAACCACCAGGCAAGTGAAGCAAGCACCGGAACCGAACAGGTAGCGGTATGGAAGCGAACGACCCCAATATATCGGGCGCCCTCTTGCCCGTTTTGGACATCCCGAGAGATGGCCGGATGCTGACGTTCGGCGCCGGGAGCGCTCTCGCAGCACTCGATATTGCGGCCGCTCGCCCGGACGTGCTGATCGTCGTCTGCGACACGACCTCGGAAGTCACCCGGAGCGTCTCCGACCGCGCGTTGGACGAATGCCTGCACAACATCATCGCCGGGGACACGCCGGCGGGCCCGCTCGTCGATCGGGCTCTGTGTTACGACAGCTTTGGAACGCTCCAGGACATGGATCTCGTCACGCTGCGCACCGCGATCCTTCCCGGCGGCTATGCGATATTCGCCGAAACCACGATTTCCGCAAACGACATCGCCGACAAACTTCGCAAATTCGGCTATCAAGTAGCCGACGCGCTCGATTCAATCCCCGGCCACAACGTCGTCCGCGCTCGCTAAATCATTCGCATGAAGGTCAAACGCATCGTCGCGGACATTCACGCGGATGACCTCGCCGCGGCCGAACGCTTCTACGGTGAAGTACTGGGCCTCGACGTTCTGATGGACATGGGCTGGATCGCAACGTACGGATCGTCACAAAAAACGACGGTACAAATCACAATCGCCTCGCAAGGCGGTTCCGGTACGCCGACGCCCGATCTCTCGATCGAAGTCGACGATGTCGAAACCGCGCTCCGTCGCGCGCGCAACGCCGGCTTCATCATCGAATATGGCCCCGCCGACGAACCATGGGGCGTCCGCCGCTTCTTCGTCCGCGACCCCTTCGGCAAGCTCGTCAACATCCTCCAACACACCTAGTGTCATCCTAAGCGAAGTGAGCGAAGCGAACGCAGTCGAAGGATCGCCTCAATTCAAACGCGCGTCACAATCCTTCGACAAGCTCAGGATGACACAGGGGACGGCGGCGTCGTTACGTTAGGATTTCTTCGAGGCGGTTTGTATCGCGGGCCATGACTAGTTCCATTGCGATGCGTTCGCCAACGGAAACGTCGCGGCCCCAGCGATAGGCGGAGTACGGAGTGTAACGCGTGCCGGGCGATCCCGGAATCCGAAGTGAGACGTCGTAGCAGACGAATTCTTTTGGTGGCCCTGCGACGATGACGCATTGCAGTGCGAATGGACCGATCACTCCCGGCGGATTCGTTTCCCGTGTGGCCTTGACGAAGCGTTCGCCCATCTCAAATGCCTTCTCGAGCGTTGACTCGGTAAGCGTCGCTGCGATGTGACCCGCTTCTTCCAAGCGCATCGGCACATTGCGCAATGCGTCCAGCACCGCGGGCGGCACGTTCCGGAAGCCTTCGAGATTGGTTTGACGGCGCGTGTCGGTGCCCATCAACTCCAGTTCGCCGAGTATCGGTGAATAGAAGAAATTGAGATTGATGGACGGACCGAGAAGATACTCTTCGATCACCGCGTCCTTCAAGCCGTCCTCAGTGAGCATGCCCTGCTCGAGCAATCGCGCACTCGTCTCGCGATACTCCTGCGGCGATGATACGAGGAAGAACGCGCGTTCAAAGCTCACCTTGGCGTGCGGTGCTTTGACCATTACCAATCGGTCGATTTGTTCCGGCGAGTTAAATTGCAACGGATACCGGATTCCCGCGCGCTCCATCAGCGCATACTGATTGCCCGCTTCATCTCGTTCTTCTGCGCGCAGCAAGAAGCGGTTGCCGAAGAATGGGACGCGCATACCGCGTTCGATTTGATCGTAGCTATACTTTTGATGCAAATACACTTCGAACGAACGGTTCGCGAGAAACACCGCATTCGCATCGAGTAAGCGCTTCTGCACATCTTCGAGGAGAACGTCGGGAAATGTGTCGATTTCAATGACTTCATCCACACATCCACGCGCGACCGGCGTCTCTTTACGAATGAAATGCTCGGTGTACGTCCGCTCGCGTCCTTTGGCCGTAATCACGAGGTTACGCAAGCCTTGGGCGCGGGCGCCGTATGCAACTTCGAGCGCCGAGTGACTTCCGATCGAGGCGAGGGTCAAGCGCGAACGGTCGTACGATGCAAGCGCCTGGGAGACGAAATCCAGCACGCGGGCGGGTTACTCGCCGACGCGCACCTTTCCCGCCAATTTGCGCCATAACAGCGTCGTATACACGACGACGATCGCCATCCCGGCGATCGAGACGCCCAACGCGCTGACGAGCGCTGCAGGTGAGGGCGAAGCGTCGAAAATCGACAGGCTGCCGCGACCATCCGGAAAGCCGCGCAGCAGATTCGGATACATCGTGGCCACCGTCACGCCGAGCAGCAGCGCGATAAATGCGGATGACGAGAGAAACGTCGCAAGCTCCGCGCGGCGAACTGCTGAAATGAACACCGCTGCGAACGCTCCGGCTGCCAAAATGCCGAGCGCATAGAGCCACGGGTTGGACAGCGCATCGGAGCGCGTCAAAAACGTGGCAATGGTGACGGCCACGAACAGCACCAGCGTGAGAATCCACAACCGTGGCAGCATCACACGCGCGCGTTCGGCGGGAACGCCGTCAACGCGCAAGACCATAAACGCTGCACCGTGCAGCGCGAGCGTCGCAACCGCGAAGAGACCGACGAGTAGGGCGTAGCCGTTGAGCAGAAAACCGAACGTCCCCAAAAAGTAACCGCCTGCATCAAGCGGAACACCGCGAATGAGATTTCCAAGCGCCACGCCGAACAGCAGAATCAACAACGCACTCGAAGCGCTGAAACACGCATCCCAGAATTGATGCCAAAGCCGGCTCGGGTAGTGCTCGCGAAGTTCCAGCGCAACACCGCGGCCCATGAGCAGCCACAACACCACGATAAACGGAAGATAGAATCCCGAAAACGATGAGGCGTAGCCCTTCGGGAAGAGCGCGAAGAGCAACCCGCCGGCGGCAACAAGCCACACCTCGTTTCCATTCCAAAATGGTCCGATGGCTTGCATCGCGGCAAGGCGTTCTCGATCGTTTCTGGCCAGCAACGGCGCAATCGATGCGATGCCGAGATCGTATCCATCAAGTATGACGTAGCCGCCGATCATGAACGCGACGAGCAAAAACGCAACGATGCTCACGAGACGCCTTCAATCGATGCTTCGTACGGCGCCGCGCCCGGCCCGTGTCCGATCTCGCGCAAGACGAGATACAGAAACAAGACGCCGAGAATAAAATACATCCCGAGGAATCCGATGATCGTAAAGATTGTCTCACCGGTCACGACCGTCGGCGACGTAGCGTCGCTGGTGCGCATCAATCCGTAGATAATCCACGGTTGGCGGCCTACTTCCGTCACGACCCATCCCGCTTCGTTTGCAACGTACGGAAACGGCATTGCAAGCATCACGATCCATAGGAGCCAGCGCATGCCGAAAAGCATCTTCCGCCACAGAAAGAACGCGGCGAGCACACCGATGCCCGCAAAGATCGTTCCGAGCCCAACCATCACGTGGTACGCGTAATACGTCAGTTCGACCGGCGGCCAAAGCGCATGCGCGTATTCGCGCAGCCCTTTGACGTTCGCATTGAAATTCCCATACGCGAGAAAGCTGAGCACGTCGGGCACGATCACCGGATCGATGAGCGCTTGGCCATTGACATCGGGCATGCCGATAATTGCAAGCGGCGCTCCGTTCTTGGTCTCAAACAAGCCTTCCATCGCGGCAAGCTTCACCGGTTGAAATTCGGTAACGTCCTTGCCGTTTTGGTCGCCCGTCGGAAAGATCGAAATCAGCGAAAAGACCAACGCGACGACGATACCGGCGCGAACAAAACGCCGTCCGTACTCTTCGTTACGTTGCGAGAGCAGGTAGTATGCTCCGATACCGGCGACCACGAACGCACCCGTGATAAGAGCGCCGGAAATTACGTGCGTATATTGCCAGAACGCAAAGCGCGACGTAAGCACGGTCCATAAACTCGCCATTTGAACCGTCCCGTCGCGCGCAATGGTATAGCCGACCGGATGCTGCATCCATGCATCGGTCACGACGATGAAAAATCCCGATGTCCACGATCCGAGCCAAACGCATATCGCGGCGACCGCCTGAAGTGCGGACGGTATGGCTTTGCGCTGATAAAAGAGCGCGCCGAGAAAGACCGACTCAAGGAAAAACGCGTAGATGCCTTCCATCGCAAGCGGCTGTCCGACCACGGAACCTGCGCGTGCAGAAAACCCCGCCCAATTCATGCCGAATTGGAACTCCATCGGAATGCCGCTCACCACGCCGATCGCAAAACCGACCGTAAATATCTTCGTCCAGAAGGCAGCGGCCGCGGCCTCGACCGGATCCTGCGTTCGATAGGCGCGCCATGTGAACCACGCGACGAACGGCGCAAGCCCCATCGTCGTGATCGGGAACAGGTAGTGGAACATGATCGTGAAGGCAAACTGCAGGCGGTCCGCGATCACGACATCCATGGTTCTACTCTACGACGGCGGTGTGGCAGGCGTTAAGACGTTTCGCGCTTCCGGCGAATCCTGATATTCGGTAGTCAGGATTGAGCGCAACTGACCCTCGAAGTTCTTCGCCTCCGGCGCGTCCATCCGCCGCAGCGTCGTAATCGCCGAGTAGAGCAGCTTCGGCATGTCGCGGTCGCGCGGATAGACATGCTGCATCGAAATGATCGCGTCGGCAACGAGGACGGTTTGACCGGCTTCTCGGTTGCCGTAATTATAGTTCAGCATGAAGTTGATGTGCTTCAACTCGTTCTGGATTCCGAGCACCGAATATCCCATGCGCCCGAAGTACTCATCGGCCGGCGCAAGCGTCGAGAGATAGACGTCATGCGGAACCGCTTTGACGCTTGCAATAATCAACGGCGACGTCATGTTCTTCAGCCGCTGCAGAATCGTCTGGGCGTTTGCCTTATCGCCCGGTGCATCGCCGGTTAGGGTCCCGGCGGCTGCCATCTGCACGGCGCGTACGAGTTCGGGACCGTAGCTCGTCGGTAGATGAGCGAGCGGAAATTTCTCATTCGCGGCGCGTTGAAATGCGAGCGTCCGCCACGACGGATCTCCGGTCAATAGCCACGCGCGCCACGGGGCTTCGACCTCTTGCAACTCGGCATCGACATCGCCGGGATAGTCGTGCGCGTTCTGCGCGGCGTCGTCGTCTGCAAGCCGCGCAAGCGTGGCCGGAGCATCCTCGGCATTCGCGCGCTGCAGCAGGTCCTGTGCGTTACGTACGACGGTTGGATCGCCGGAGTTTTTGATCACCCAATTGGCCGCCTCGCGCACGTACCACGCCGCACCGTCGTGATTGAGCAGCGGATCGTAGTGCAATCCGGTGCCGACGGCAACGGCGAGCGTGGCGATTTCGCCGTAGGCGGGATCGGTTGGCCGTTGCAGCGAGTACGCGCGTCCGGCGTCGAAAATCGTCGAGAGGTACAACTCCTGATCGATGAAGTCCCAGTTGCGCTCCGCGGCCTTTTGATAGGCCGCTTTCATCTGGGTGTAGAGCACTTGCGGATCCGCTTCGATGGCAGCGCGCGCCTCGAGCGGGAAAATCAGTGTCGCGGCGAGCGTCGCAGCCGCGAGCGTCTTAAAGCCGGCTCGAATCATCCAATACTAAACGAAGATTGTTGGTTAAAAGTGCGTTTTTGATCTCGCGGGCAATGCGCCGCCCGGTCGACATCGGCTCCGAATAATTCAGGTACGAATACGGCGAGCCGTCGATGAAGAGGTTGGTTCCGGCGACAATTCGCGCGGAGATTTCCATCACATAGAACTGCATGTCGGGCGTGATGATCGTCTCGATGCAAAACGCACCGAAGAGTCCCTTCGGACCCGCGATCTCCTTGCTCACTCGTACCACGTTCTCGCCCATCCGTAACGCCTCGGCGAGCATCGATTCCCGCAAGCTGACCGGCTGATTGCCCACCACCACGTAGGATGGGCTTACGTCCATGCCTTCCTGCGCGGCGGCCGGAATGCGTCCGAGTGAGTCGACGTTCGTCTCGTAGCGCCGGTCCATGGACATGATCTCGAGACGATCTTGCAGCGGCGAATAAAAATAGTGAATGTAGAGCGGAACGCCGATGATGTACTCTTGGATGGTGTAGGCCTTCTTCAGTTCTTTCGAGCGCTTCTCGAAGTCTTGCGCGTTGCGAATAAACATGTAACCTTTGCCGCCGCCCGCGCCGTAGAGCTTCACGATCACGGGACGATCGATCTCCGCGCCGGTCTTGAATTGACGCGGCATCATGATGCCGGCTTTTGTGAGCCACTCCCGCTGCAGTTCGCGGCTCGCTTCCCAATCAAGCACCGCTTTGTTCCCGAAGTAGGGAATCGTCATCTTCTTGTGTTCTTCGAGCGAAAGGTACGCGACGAACGATCCGTGCGGGACGATGACGACTTTGCGGTTCTCGAGTTCGCCGATCAGCGACGGAAATTCGGAATACGAATCGACGCCGATAACTTCATCGATAAACGCAAACGAGCGATAGAGCGTCTCCGTATCCCGATTGGCAACGGCCAGCGTCTTGAATCCCTCATCGTGTGCGCCTTTGAGAATCTGAAGCGCGGAGTGCGAGCCGAGCGTCGCGATCGTGTACGGACGATTCATCGTGTTCCTTCGTAGAGAGCCTTTTCAATTGCGGGATTGCACAGCAGCCGCTCGGCGGCCGCGCGCACCACCGGTCCATCGACCGGCGCGCCGGCGCGATCGAATAAACGCCATCCCACGTAGCGTCGCGGACGCGAGATACCCGCAATCTTCTTTCCGCCGAGATGTTCGCGCGTCTCATCGTGGGCGAAGTGGTCGGCGATCCAGACTTCACCCGGCCGCGGTTCATCGATTCCCAAATCCACGAGCTTATGCTTGTTCGGATTGAAGATCGTTTCGTTTGATTCCATCCGAGCGATGAAATCATCGGGTGAACCTTCATCCTCGACGACCCAGATTTCGTTGCGTTCAATGCGATCGACGTCGAGTTGCAAGCGCTGAAGCGTCGTCAACGTCGTGTACGCGGCGTTATCGGGGATCTTGAGAGAAATGGCGACGGTTCGCTTCAACGGCTATTTACTCCGGTGACGAAGCTACGAAAAAGCGTGGCGCCGCCCGAGGGCTCGAGAATCCCATAACCTCCGCGACGATGCGGATGATTGAACGTCCATCCGTCACGTTCCGGGTGCGGCATGATCGCGAGCACATTTCCTTCTTTATTGACGAGCGCCGCCGCATTGAGCGCCGACTGATTCGGCGTCGCGCTTGCATCGGCGTGACCGTCCGCATGCGCGTATACGAATGCGACATGACCGTTGTCTTGCAACTCGCGCAAATGGCCCTCGTCGGCCGCAAGACGTCCTTCACCGTGCGCGGCCCACGCGGGAATCAATTCGCTCGGCCGCAACGCGGCGGTGACCGGCGAGCGTTTCGGATCGATCGAAAGCTTCACCCACGTATGTTCGCAGACAAAATGCGGAACGGGTCCGTTGCGCGTGAATGCGGCGGTCGGCCGGCGAATCTCACCGGTTCCCGGAACGAGCCCCGCTTCGAGCAGAATTTGCGCGCCGTTGCAGACGCCGAACACGAGTTTGCCTTCGCGTGCGCCGTCGATGACGTAGTCCATCATCTCGTCATGCGCGGCGATCGCGCCCGCGCGAATGCGGTCTTCGTACGCAAATCCGCCGGGAAGCACGTAGGCGTCGAACTTCGGCAGCAGCGCGGCGCGGCTCCAATGCAACAGATGCGCATCGCCGCCGCAGTCGCGCAGCAAACGCAGCGTCTCTTCTTCGGAGTTCGTGCCCGGAAAGACGAGCACGGCGATACGTTTGCTCACGGATATACCTCGCGCAACGGCGCGATCCAGAGCTCACGCAAACGGTTCAAGTCAAACGCTTCATCGTCAACGGCAAGCACCGGCTGATCGATCGTGACGCCGATCTCGTGGACGCCTTCGACATCATCGGCAATGCCTTCGAACGCTTCGACATCTTCCGCTGCGACTTCGACGATGAAACCGCCCGATTCACCGAAGAGCGCCTCGATATCACCCACAGCGCCGTGCGTCCATTGCCATGGATCGTCGACCTGCACGCCGATGGGTTTGTGGCCGCGGCGCAACGTTGGAAATGCCATCTCGCAAAGTGCCGCAAGCAGTCCGCCGTTGCCGATTGAATGCATGGCACGAAGTACGCTCGCCTGCGCCGCCTCGAGCAGCATCTCGTGCTGCGCGCGCACGGCCCGGTAATCAATTCGCGGCAAGCGCGGATCGTGGCGTCCGAGGATGTCGAGCACGATGGAACCGCCGAGCGCCGATTGGGGCCGGCCGACAAAGTACAACACGGAACCGGCCTGCTTCAAGCCGAGCGCCACGACGTTGGAAACATCGGCGATCGAACCGATACACGCAACGATCGGTGACGCCGGGATAGCCTTGCCGCTCGCGGATTCATTGTAGAGGCTAACATTGCCCGAGACGAACGGCGTCTCGAACGCCCGCGCAGCGGTCGCGAGGCCATCGATCGATCCGACGAAATCCCCGAGATGCCCGCGATTGCGCGGATTTCCGAAATTCAAGCAATCCGTGAGACCGATCGGACGCGCGCCGACTGCAACGCACTTCCGCACGGCTTCATACACCGCGTGTTCGGCCGCCAGACGCGCGTTTAGCCCGCCGTAGCGCGGATTTCCGGCGACGGAGAGCGCAACGCCGAGTGTCGAGCCGAAGACGGGTGCCAGTACGCCTGCATCGCCTGCGCCGCGCGGAAGGACCGTTGCGCCGCGAACGACGGAATCGTATCGCCGGTAGAGCGGTTCGCGGGAACAGACGTCGCGGTGTTGCAACATGCGCTCGAGCAGCTCGTCCATCTGCACGCCGGTTACGAGCGGCGCTTCGTCAACGACTTGATCCGTTACGGTAATTTCATCGTACGGGAGTTCATCGCGAATGGTTCCGGTGAGGAAGTCGATCTCAACGTCCATCACGATCTGTCCGCGATGGCGCAGCACGTACCGCTTTTCCGCAGTGACGGTGCCGATAACGGTTGCGCGCGCGTTGTGCGCGATCTCCGGCAGAGTGAACTCATCGTTATAAATGCGCAAGATGTGAGACGTCACGCCGGGCGGCACGACCCAAATCAAGCGCTCCTGCGTTTCGCCGACGGCGATGACTTCAGGCTTGAGATTGTCGATCGCTACATTGACTCTATCGAGATCGATATCGGCACCGTATCCGCCCGCCGAAGTGATCTCTGCGGAACATCCCATGATGCCCCCCGCGCCGAGATCTTTGAAACCCGCGGTAATGTTCTGTTCGCGCAAGTAGCCGAACGCGGCATAACTGGCGCGCATCAGGACGTTCTTTAGGAACGGGTCGGGAACTTGAACCGCACCGCGATTGGACTCTTCATCGGCGGCATCAAGCGTCAGCGACGAAAACGACGCGCCGCCGAACCCGCTCGGGTCGGTCGCTTTGCCAACGAGAATGATATCCCAGCCATCCGCACCGTTCGGCGCGTAGGAATGGATGATCTCAGATTCTTTGACGATTCCCATTGCGACGACATTGACAAGGCAATTGTCGTCGAAGCGCTCGTCGAAATAGACGTCGCCGGCGATATTCGGTACGCCGATCGCGTTGCCGTAGGCACTGATCCCGTCGACCGCGGTTTGCGCAACGTAGCGCTGGTGCGACTGCGCATCGTCGACCAGTCCGAAGCGCAGCGGATCGGCAACCGCGATGACCTCCGCACCCATGCACAATACGTCGCGCACGATGCCGCCGATGCCGGTCGCGGCCCCTTCGAACGGCACGACTTGCGAGGGGTGGTTGTGCGACTCGTGCGCGATCACAATGCCGTAACGTTCGCCGCGATGTTGGCCGAGATGCAAAATGCCGGAATCTTCCGCGGGTCCGAGGACCACCGTCGGCCCGGTTGTCGGAAGTTTTCTTAAGTGATGGCGACTCGACTTATAACTGCAATGCTCGCTCCACTGCGCGTCGAACGCATGCAGTTCGACGACCGACGGTGGACGCCCGAGGGTCTGCTCGATCGATGTAAGTTCGTCGCTTCGCAGCGCGACGCCGGAAACATCGAGTTCAGCCAATTGCCGTCCCCTGCGGTGTCGGTACTTGCGTCTGCTGCTGCAACATCGCGTCAGCATGCAGCACGGAGGAGCGCGCGTTGGCCTGCATCAGCAACGTGCGGCCATAAAGCACCGTATCCTCGAGACCGAGGAGTTTTGCGCAATCCATCGCGAGGTCTTGCGGATCGCCGCGCCAATCGAGCACCGGTGACGACGATGCCGAATCGAGCATTGCGCGCAAACTTCCATCTTCATCGACGGCGACGAAGAACAAGCGCGCGAACGTCGCTTCAAGCTGCTGAACCAACTGCAGAACGTATCCCGGGGTCTTCGATGGGCTCGCGATGTGGCGTACCGTCGGCAAACCGAGTTGCTGCAGTGCAGCAACGACGGCGTTGATCGACTCGGAACGCTCGGGCGAATCGCCGACGACCGCCGCCATCCCGGGACGCATCACCGGAAACGTTCCAACGAGGTCCGCTACTTCTTCGTATGCGGATTTCACGCGTGCAAGCGCCGCATCATCGACCGTCTCGAGGTTGCGATACATCTGCTTGTCAAGCATCAACTCCTCGCGTCCTTGCGGCCAAATCCGCCACGAGTCGTTGTCGATCACGTCCGCGATCACGAGCTGCCCCTTATCCGGACCGCCGGCAAGACGTCCGAATTCAATTTTGAGATCGACCAGCAGCACGTCGCGCTTACGCCACGCATGCGAGAGAATCTCAAACGTCAAACGCGCAAGCTCGGTCATCACGCCGACTTCATTGGGATTGGCAATCCCGCGCCCGACGATGGCATCCGGCGTGATCATCGGATCGTGCGCCGCATCGTCTTTGAAAAAGAACTCGATGACGCGCGGCACCATCAAAGCTCCGCGCTGCACGCCCGGGTTACGTTTCACGAACGATCCAGCCGCGACACCGCGCACCACCACTTCGAGCGGAATCATATTGCAACGGCGCACGAGCATCTCGTTGTTGTCGTCGTCTTCGCCACCGTTCAAGTAATGCGTCGGCAGTCCACAAAGATTGAGCAGGCGAAAAACGCGCGCCGTTGTCTGCGCCGCAAGACGCCCTTTCCCCGAAATTTCATTACGTCGCGCACCGTCACCAGCCGAAATCGAATCCGTCTGCGCAACCACGAGCTGATCGGGCGAACCAGCAGCTTCAAACAAGACCTTCGTCTTGCCCCGAGCAATTTCTACGCCTTTATTCACGGGAGCATGGCTCCCGTTTGAAAGGCGCTCCGCTCTAAGCTGCGCGCCCCCCGCTTCGCGGGGCCCCCGAACCATGGGGCGCGTAAACGCTTTGACTGGCGATGATTCCCCCAGGGCGCCCCAAACGTACGTGACGCCGCGAGCGTTGTTGACATCGGGACTTCGCCGAGCGAATTCATCGTGTTACCTCTACGATTTTCTGTTGCGGAAATTGTGGCAATGCGTCGATTTTTTCGGCGAGTGCGCGTGCGCGTTGCGGGGCGGTGCCTACGTGTTTGCTTGGATCGAGCAGACGCCGGATCTCCGCGGGGTCCACGAGCGTGGTGAGTGACGGGTCTGCGGAGAGCGTTTGCGCGAGTGGATTATCTTCGCCTGCGGCAAGTGACGACCACGCTTGCATGGCAGCGCCGCGAATTGTCTCGTGCAGTTCCTGTCGATTTCCGCCCGCGCGAACCGCTTCCATCATTACGGCTTCGGTGCCGGCGAACGGCCCATAGGTTCGAAGATTGTGCGCGATGCGCCGCTCCTCGACGCGCATGCCGTCGACGACTTTGCGAGCAAGCGAGACGATCTCATCGGCGCAGAGCAGCGCCTCGGGGAGAATCGTTCGCCGGTTCGCGCTGTCATCGAGCGTGCGCTCCAAATAGTTGGTGGCTGCGTTCTGCCATGCGACGTCGGCGTAACCGACGAGCAAGCGCGCGAGCGAATCGATGCGTTCGCACATAATCGGATTACGCTTAAACGGCATCGCGGAACTTCCGACCTGCGATTTCCCGAACGGCTCGGCGACTTCGCCGAACTCCGGACTCGAAAGGATACGAATATCGGCTGCAAATTTTGAAAGCGACGCGCCCAAACCCGCAAGCGCCGAGAGCAGCAAATAGTCGAGCTTGCGTGGGTACGTCTGCGTACTGACGTCGCGCGCTTCCAAGCCGAAGCGCTGCAGGACCTCGCGTTCGATGTCGCGCGGATCCACCCGAGTGGTCGAGGAGATGTTCGTACGACGCCGCCGTTCCGACGGCTCCGCGCAATCCCTTGGTCGTCAATTGCTCGAAAACGAAACGCAAATTGGTGTCGTCAATCAATACGTCTTGCGCGTAGATCGCAAGGCGGTATCCGAGCGTCGTCGGTTCGGCGGGTTGCAGATGCGTGAACGCCATGCAGACGAGGTCGCTATACTGACGAATCCGGCCGGCAAACACGCCGAGCAAGCCGCCCAAATTCTCACCGACCAATGAAAGCGCCCGGCGGAGCCGATAGGTCTCAACCGTGTCTTCGATGTCCATCGACGTCGCGCCGAGGTGCAACTTTCCGCCGCCGCGCGTCGCCTGCGATGCAAAAACGCGAATCTCCGCCATGAGATCGTGGTGGATCTCGCGCTCGATCTCGAGCGCAGCATCGATGTCGATTTCACCGGCGTGCGCCGCAATGTCGGCGGCTTCTTCAGCGGTGACGAGCCCATGGCGCGACTGTGCCTGCGCAAGCGAAACCCACACCGCGCGCCAGAGTTTCCGCCGTTCCTCTTCGGAAAAGAGCGCGCGAAGCTCGGCGCGGCCGTATCTCCAAGAGAACGGCGAGGCATACGTACGGTAATCCATGGGACGAAGGGCTCCGTTCGCCCCCGCCTAGAGCGCTGCCTCGTCGCCTTTCGTCGCAACCGGAGCGGCCGGCGAGCGCAGCTCGAAGTCCGCCAGTTCGATCAAAATATGGTCCGGCAATCCGGAATCGATGGCTCGCAGTGCAGCCTTGCGCATAGCTTCATCCGTGAAAAGGCGCAGCTGCTCCTCGGTCATTCCGTCGGTCCGCGCTTCGAGGGTTTCCAGCGTAGCTTCGAGCTCGAACTCGAGCGGCTTCCCATCGAGCAATTCGCGCAGCCGCGCCCGGCGGCTTTCCGCGTCGAGCTCGTGCAAATCGATCGTTTCTCTGAAACGTGCGCGCAGTTCCGGATCGACCGCATCGGCATCCGTGGTGGTCGCCAAAATGAAGACCGCCGCCTTGTTTGCTTCGAGTTCGTCGATTAACACGGCGAGATGCGCGAGGGCGCCGGGATCCGCATACTCCGGAACGTCGACCGCGACGAGTGCGCGGCCGCAATCGCGCGCTCGCAACATCGCGTCATCGATTTCGTCGATCGGCGCGTCGATGAGCGGAAGCGACGTCTGCTCCATGAGACTTTCAATGACGTATTGCTTCGGCGGTTGCAGAGGGCCCGCAATGAGCACGGCGCGTGGCACGCTGATCCCTTGCGATTCCATCGTGTCCACGTGCGCAAACATCGCCGAGAGCAAACGCACTCGCGCGACGACGAGCTCGGGCAATACCACGGCCTCGACCGGCTCAACGGCCGCAGCAGCGCCGTCGATAACGGTCGTGCAATGTTCCATCGCCGCATCGGGCGGCGTAAAATCAATGACCGTGCCGAAGCGCGCCACCATTCCTTGATCGAGGTCGTCGCGCGATTTCGCAGCGGCAACGATCCAGACATCGGCGTTCTCGTCGAGCGCGTCCCATTCTTTGACGATCGCTTGCACGACCTCGCGCCGCATCGACTCATACGCCGCGGATCCGCTCGCAGCGAAGAACCGTTCCGCCTCGTCGATGAAGAGAATCGCGCGCGTGCGTTTGGCCGAATCGAAGAGACGCGACACCGTCGATGCGCCTTGTCCCACGTATCCGATCTTTATCTGCGAGAACGAGAGGTGCAGCAACGACGCGGCACTCGCGCGCGCGAGGGTCTGCAGCACATCCGTCGGATCGGCACGATCGCCCGTCACCAAAAATAATCCGCGACGCGAGGCCGGGTCGCCGAGCCGAAACAGCACGACTTGCCGAAGGAGCTTGTTGCGCACAACCGATGAAACCGGCAGCGAACGCATGATTGCGGCGGTCCCGTCGAATTCGTGCAGTTCCGCTTCGATTTTGCGCAGCCGTTCGTCGAGGATTCTGCGCTGACCGAAGTGCTGCACGACCGAACGAAACTCATCGGCTTGCTTCGTGACGCTCGGCAAATGGCGTTCGAGCGCGCGCTGAAACAAGACGCCGTAGGCGCGAATGAACGGATTTTCGAGATCGGCGTGCACGAGCGTCGGCTTCTTATCGGGGAACCGCGTCAGCAGCACGTTGCTCCCGCGCTCATCGATTACTTCGACAAACGTCTCCTCGAGCGCGTCCTTCTCTCGAACGCCGGGAATCTTCCACGCGCGATCCTTGATCGTGCCGGTTCGAGGTCCGTCGAATCCGATCAGCGGATGACTCAGCCCCGGTTCGTAGTGCGTGAACGCGACGAACCGCACGTCCTTCCCGTCGTCTGCGAGATAGGATGAGCGCGCTTTACGGACGAGCATCAAGCATTGATCGCGTGCAACGAAGTAACCGATGAGCGCGAGAGCGAGATAGACGCCCAGCGATACGAATGCGCCCGTAGCTTGCAGCAACGCGATCGCGCCTGCCGCAAGTCCGACGACTGCCGCAATCGCGAACCACTGATACTCCTTGAGCCAGCCGAATGTCAGCGCTGATGCGATGTTTTCGCGCTCGCGCATCGCCTGCTGTTGACCGAAGACGTCGCGCCACGTCGCGTTCATGGCGGCATCGAGCGCGATACGAATCTCGCCGAGCCGTTCGCGATCGGACAGAATCTGACGCTCGAGATCTTCGCGCTCGGCACGCGCACGCTCGACGTCGCTCTGAAGCTCGTGCTTCGGATCGGCGTCGCTCGTCCCGGCCTCCTGCGGGGAGAGGACTTCCATAGTTATAGTTTGTTATCGGCGGCTAAGGGCCGAAAGCTCTGCCGTTATCCGTTCAACCAAGGTGCGATGATCGTCGGGATCGCTGCCCGCGGTCCCCGTGACAACCGACTCGACTCCCCGAACCGCACGTTCGTACGCCACGCGCGCACGCCGCTCGCCGATACGCGCGGCGATGGGCCGAAGGACCCGTTCGCGCCATCGAGCGCGCGCAGGCAGCTCTCCGCCGGGACGCGCCAGTTCCCAAATCAACGAACACTCCGTCGCAAGCGCCGAGAGCAGCGGGATCGCCGCGCCGCGCGGATCGTTGGCGAAAAACTCCTGGGCAATCCCCATTGCCTGCGCGATCTTGCCTTCCACGAGCGCGCTTGCGTAGAGGTACGCTTTCGGGTCCTCGATCGCAAGCGACTCGCTCTCGAGTTCCTTATAGGTGATCTTCTTGCCGGAGAGCGCGAGCTTCTCGAGATCGTTGCGCACGGCGGCGAGCTCGACTTCGCTGCGCGTCAGTTCGGCGATGACGCGCGGTTCCGCCGTCGCGCCGAGCCGCTCGAGCGTTTCGTTGATGAAGCGCGTGCGGGTCTCTTCGTTCGCGGTCGTGTCAATGCGCAACGCCGCCCGGCCCAATTGCCCCCCGAGCGGTTGCGGACGCTGCGAACGCGGCGAGAGCAAATCCGTGATAACGAGCGTGTTTCCCGCGGGCACGTCTTCCGCCACGGCGAGCAGATCGCGGCGCGGCTGTGCTTTGAGTGCCTGCGCGTCGGTAACGAGCACGACGCGGCGCTCGGCAAGAAACGGCATCGCCGAGAGCGCTTCGCGCACACGTCCCGCATCGGACCATTCCGATGCCGGGAACCGTTCGAGATTGAGGTCACGCATATCGAGCGGCAACAGACGATCGAGCACCGCATCCACGGCGCGCTCCGCGAGCGCGCGTTCGGTGCCTTCAATGACAACGAGCGAACCGATCTTCGGCGCTTTATCCACAAACTCGTAATACTTCACGGTGATTCCGCGTATCGCTTGAGCTGCGCAAGCGTTCGCACATTCTCCCTTCGAAAACCGGAGATCAGCAGCGGTGTAGCTATTTTGAAGAGACCGGGTAAATCCCACGTCAGGCGCAACTCGCGAATGACGAACGTTCCGCCGTCTTTCGGTTCGAAACTGTAGCGGATGCGCGCGTCAACGTCGACGCTGATCGGCCGCCGGATCTGCACGATCTGGTGGAAACCGATATGACTCGGCGGGTCGAATTCAGTAACCACACCGGACTTTTCGACCGGCGGTGCCTCGACGTATGTCGTTCCCACCCGCACGGGATACGGCGTGACATTGTTCGTTCCGGCGAATGCGCTGGAGTTGGGAAGCCACGTGCCGTATTTCGGTAAGTCGGCGACGATGCGGAAGACGACGTCCGGCGAAGCGCCGATCTGCGTCGTAAACCGGAAGTCCGAAACCGCCATCGCTGCGCCGCGCTAGACGAGCGCGCTGAAACTCGGTCGCTGTTGCAGCGAAGGGACCGTTTCCGGATACGGCGGTTTGACGACCCCGTATTCGGTGATGAAGGCGGTGACGAGATGTCCGGGCGTTACGTCGAACGCCGGATTGTACACGTGCGCACCCGACATTGCAACGGTTGCGGGACCGAAGGACGTCACTTCTTCCGGCCGCCGTTCCTCGATGTGAATCGCTTCGCCGTTTTCGATCGAGAAATCAAACGTGCTGCGAGGCGCGGCCACGTAAAACGGAATACCGTGGTGCGCTGCCAGTACCGCAAGTCCATACGTGCCGATTTTATTTGCCGTATCACCGTTGCGCGCGATGCGATCGGCGCCGACGATTACGAGGTCGATGCCTTTGCGCTGCATCGCGATCGCGGCAGCGGCGTCAACTTGCAAGGTTGCGTCGACGTTCGCGTGCGCGAGCTCAAAATACGTCAGCCGTCCGCCTTGCAGCAGCGGACGCGTTTCATCGACGAACACGTGTGGCTTCTTCCCGGCGCGCGCGGCGTGGATGATAACGCCAAGCGCCGTGCCGCCGCCGGCTGTTGCAATCGGCCCGGTGTTGCAGTGCGTGAGAATCTTCGCGTTCTTCGCGATCACGTCGAGACCCGCGTCGGCGATCGCTTTGTCGATTGCGATCTGCTCTCGATGAATCGCTTGCGCTTCCGCGAGCATATCGTCGGAGTGCGTAACACGATCGACGGCCCACGCGAGATTCACGGCGGTCGGCCGTGCATGGCGCACGCGTTCGACGGAAGCGCGGAATTCGTCATCGTTGCGCGTCGTGCTGCGCAAGAGGGCGATACCGTACGCACCGAAGACGCCGATCGCGGGCGCGCCGCGCACGGCAAGGGTTTTAATCGCCTCTTCGATGTCATCCACCGTGCGCGCGCGCTTGCGTACGAGTTCGTGTGGAAGCAAGCGCTGATCGATGTACGAGACGGCATCGCCGTCCCACGTTACGGCGGAGAGATCTTCGTCGGTAAAAGACATCGCGCCGAGCTTCGGGCCCGGCGCGATGAGTCCATGCGAGGTGGCGTTCTAGACGCCGGCTGGAACGCGTGCCGTATAACAGGTGCGGCAGTACACCGGACGATCGCCGCGCGGACGGAACGGGACAGTCGTCGTGACGCCGCACTCGGCGCAAACTGCTTCAAAGCTCGGGCGCTGCGTTGCAGGCGCACCGTCACCGCTTTGCGCGCGGCGTGCTTGGCGGCACTCACGGCAGCGCTGCGGCTGATTTATAAAACCCTTCTCCGCAAAGAATTGCTGTTCGCGCGCAGAGAAAACGAACTGCGTTCCACAGTCCTTACAAGTCAGCATCTTGTCTTCCACTGGGTCGGAGCCTCCGGGCGTCATTTGAAGATGGACCTGCGCCGGAAGCGCAAATCCGGGCTTGCTCAAATGCGACTTTGGTAAGAGAACCCCTCCTTTGGAACGGTAGCCAGGCAAGCGTCCTGCCCTTGCGTGATTTACTTATGTATTGTAAGCTACTTATGTTATATAGCTATACCAAAGGAGAACGCTAGAACAATGACGGCTTTTGCCCTCGACCCGGCCCATTCGCAGGTCGAGTTCGTCGTACGACACATGGTGATTTCGAAGGTCCGCGGCAGCTTCGGCTCGTTCCGCGTCGATCTCGATGTCGACGAAACCACGAACCTGCCAACCTCCGTGAATGCGGAAATCGATGCAGCTTCAATCGACACGAAGGTTGCGGACCGCGACGCGCACTTGCGTTCGGCGGACTTCCTCCACGTCGAACTTCACGACAAGCTCTCGTTCCGTAGCACGCGGATCAGCGGAACGCCCGACGATTTCAAGATCGACGGCGCCCTGACGATTCACGGCACGACGCGTCCGGTGACGCTCAGCGCATCGGTCGACGGTCGCCTCAACGATCCGTGGGGCAACGATCGTATTGCCTATAGCGCGAAGACGAAGGTCAATCGCAAAGACTTCGGCCTCACCTGGAATCAGGCGTTGGAGACCGGCGGCCTACTCGTCGGCGAGGACATCGAGATCGAACTCACCCTCGAAGCGGTCAAAGTCCAGCAAGCAGCCGCAGTCTAGTCGGTATCGTCGGCATCGTCGGGCTCGTCGTCATCCTTTTTGATGATGACGGGCTCCGGTCCGTTGTCCGTTTCATCAACCGGCGGATCGAGATCGTCGTCGATATCTTCGTTCATGCCCGGAACCCCGCTCGCGGTAATTTCTTCGGAATCTGAAGGAGCGTCGCAGCCGCAATGGCGGCTTCGTAGCCCTTATCGCCATGTTTGGGATCAGCGCGCTCTTGCGCTTGCTCCATGTTATCCGTGGTCAGCACGCCGAAGCCGATCGGCACGCCGAGTGCAAGTTGCACGTCCATGATGCCGCGCGCGCATTCGCCGGCGACAAACTCAAAGTGCGGAGTCTCGCCGCGAATGACGATGCCCACGGCAACGACGCCGTCGACACTTTCATTTTCGATCACCAGGCGGCACGCAAGCGGCAACTCGAAGCAGCCCGGAACATCGAACACCTTGACGTCATGCGCATCGACGCCACAATCCGCGAGCGCGCGCTTCGCTCCATCCACGAGCCAGTCACTCAGCTGCGTGTAGAATCGCGCTGCGATGATTGTAAAACGTTTGCCCGCGCAATCCGGCGCGCGCAGTGCATTGAGACGTCCGTTTTGTTCGCTCTTCGGCTTCAAGACGCAACCGTTTCGTCGAACATGTGTCCGAGTTTGGCCCGCTTTGTCGCCATGTATCGCTTGTTGTGCACGGTCGGCTGCGTTTGCATCGCAACGCGACCGATGATCTTTAGCCCATAGCCTTCCAATCCGAAGATCTTGCGCGGATTGTTGGTGATCAAGCGCATCTCTTTGATCCCGAGATCGGCGAGAATCTGGGATCCGATGCCGTAGTCGCGTTTGTCGACCGGCAGCCCGAGCGCGAGGTTGGCCTCAACCGTGTCCGCGCCGCGATCTTGCAGTTCGTATGCCCGCAGTTTGTTGGCAAGGCCGATGCCGCGCCCTTCTTGCCGCAGATACAGGAAGACGCCGCGTCCTTCTTTAGCGATCATCGTCATCGCACCGTCGCGTTGCGCCGCACAATCGCAGCGAATGGAATGAAGCGCGTCACCGGTCAAACACTCCGAGTGCACGCGCACGAGCACGTCCTTGCCGTCGCTGATATCGCCCATTACGAGCGCGACGTGGGTGTTGCCGTCGATCGTTGTTTCGTAGGCAACGCCCGTCCAATCGCCGGCCGTGGTCGGCAGAGTGAACTCCGCGATCTTTTTTACGAGTTTTTCGGTTCGCATACGGTATGCAATGAGATCCTTTACGGTGATGAGCCGAAGGCCGTGGCGGTCGGCATATTTCCGTAACCCGTCCAAGCGCTCCATCGTTCCGTCTTCCGCCATGATTTCGCAGATCACGCCGGCCGGATAGAGCCCCGCAAGGCGCGCGAGATCCACGGAGGCTTCGGTTTGACCCGCACGAACGAGCACGCCACCGTCGCGGGCGCGCAGCGGAAACGTATGCCCCGGACGCAAGAAATCGGTCGAGGTCGCGTTCGGATCGATCAATTTTTTGATCGTCGCCGCGCGATCGTGCGCCGAAATGCCGGTCGTCGTAACACCCCGCGCTTCGACCGAAACGGTGAACGCCGTCTCGTGAACGGCGGTGTTTTCACTCACCATCTGCGGGATCTGCAGATGATCTAGGCGATTGCCGAGCATCGGCACGCAGATCAGTCCGCCGGCCTCTTTGCGCATGAAGTTGATCGCTTCGGGCGTCACCATCTGCGCCGCCATCACGAGATCGCCTTCGTTCTCCCGGTCCTCGTCGTCGAGCACTACGACCATCTTGCCGGCGCGAATATCATCGATCGCATCCTCGATCGAATCGAATTGGCTCTGCTCTTGCTCTCCCGACGGCGCCAATTCCGGAAGCACCCGGGTCAGCCGTTGCAAGGTGCGATACGATGGCTCTCGCCGGCCGGAGCGCAGCAGCGATACCGCCGACTCGGTTACGCCGGTTCGCTGCGCAAGCTCGGAAGCGGAAAGGCCCGCGGCTTCCATAGCCGCGTTGAGTGAATCGGCGAAGAGGCTCATGCCCCCACCGTAGGCCCCGACTTTACAAATGTCAAGCCGCTAAAAGCGGCGACGCGGCGCCTACGGCTGCCAGAGCTGAATGGGATTCCCTTCGGGGTCCTTCAACTCGGCGAAGCGTCCGTACGGGTACGTTTCCGGGTCAACGGCGACCGCGACGCCCATCCCTCGAAGCTGCTCCACGATCGCGTCGAGGTCCGCGACGCGGAAGTTGAGCATGAACGAAAACTTCTGCTCTCCGAACATGTCCGTCGTTCGATCGAACGGCTGAAACACTAACGGACCCGCGTCTGCCATCCATGGCTCGTGGTCGGAGTCCGCCGACGTTCTTGTGACGCCGAGGGCGGATTCATACCACGCGGCCAGTCCTTCGGGATCGTCTGCGCGGAAAAAGAAGCCACCGAAGCCGAGAACTTTTGCGTTACTAGCCATGCGCGACGTTCCTCGATGAGGCGTGCAGCAGTGACTGTCGCAGTTGCGGTGGGAGCGGGCGGCTTTTCTTCGTTTCGCGGTCCATACACGCGACGGTTAGCGACATCACGGCGATCGCCTGTTCCGTACGCTCGTTGAAAATGACGGTCTTCCATCTGATGCTCGATGCGCCCACTTTTTCGAGGTGCGTGCGCATGCGCAGCCAATCGCCCATGAGCGCCGGCGCATGATACTCCGCTTCCGCGCGAACGCGCGGTAACCAAAAGTCGAGTTCTTCGAAGACGCGATCGTACGGAAAACCAAGTTCGCGGAACATCTCCATTTCCGCGTACTCGGCGAAGCGCCAATACGTCGGGAAGTACATGATGCCCGCGATATCGACATCGGCCCACTGAACGGGTAAACGGGCTTCGAAGACGCGCGCGTTTTCCGCAAGGGTGTCTTTGAACCGCGTCATTTCATGCTCGCAATGACGCTCGCGGCATAGCGTGCCATCGGATCGACTTCGAGATTCACGAGCGAGCCCACCGGGCGTTCCCCGAGCGTCGTACGCGCAAGCGTCTCCGGAATCAAAGCCAGCTCGAACCAATCGTCGCCAACGCCGGCAACCGTGAGGCTCACGCCGTCGACGGCGATAAAGGCTTTGTCAACGATCATCGGCGCAAGCAATTTAGGGCGTTCGATGCGTACGCGCTCCCCTTGTCCTTCGGGCGTACGCGCGAGAACGCGGGCAGCGGTATCGACATGGCCGTACACAAAGTGGCCGCCCATGCGATCGCCGATTCGCAGCGAATATTCCAGATTGACGCGTTCGCCGGGTGTCAGCGCGGAGAAGTTACTGCGTGCGATCGTTTCCGGAATCACGTCGAAACGAATGCGATCGCCGTCTACCGCCGTCGCGGTGAGGCAAACGCCGTTGACTGCAATCGAATCCTTGATCTCCGGTTGTTCATCCGCCGCACCCTCGCTCGCGATCACAAGCGTCACCCCGCCGTCTTTCAGCGTTTCATGTGATACGACCGTTCCGCGATAGCCGATCAATCCGCTAAACATCGAAAAGCCCACTCAACACAACGTCACGTCCTACCATTTCCATCCGGTCGAACCGAAAACTCCGGCGAAGCGTTGCGAGGTCGGCGCCGGCCAACACCGCAACCGCATTTCGTGCGGTGAGCAACACCGGCGCGATTGCCCAATAGAACCGGTCGACGACACCGGCGGCAATCATCCGCGCACCGAGCGTCGGACCGCCTTCGCAAAGAATACTCTGCACGCCACGCTCGCGCAGCGCCGCCATCGCGTCGCGCAGATTCAATTCCGATTCGTTCTTCCCGCCCACAAACAACACGTCCGCAACGTCGCGTACATTTTCAAAGCGATCGCGCGCGCCGCTTGGCGCAAGCACGATGGTCCGGTCGTAATCTTCGGTCGGAGCAAAAACGCGGCTGTCCTCCGGAATCGTGTCGGTTTCGCAGGCAATGATCCGTTTGAATGGGCGTAAACGGTGCGACGGCGGACGAACGGTGAGCTGCGGGTCATCCACGCGGACCGTTCCGGCCCCGACCATGATCGCGTCGTAAGTAATGCGCAAGTCGCGAACGTACAGTCGCTCTTCTTCGCACGTAATCCACTCTTGCACGCCGGGTTGCGACGTGATCCGTCCGTCAAGCGACATCGCCATCTTCAAAGCGACAAACGGACGATGATGCGTGACCGCGTATGCGAACGGCTCGACCAATGCGGCGGCGCGCGGGTCGTCGATGATGTCCACCGCAATACCGGCGTCGCGCAATGACGCGATTCCGCCGCCGTCGGTTTTCGGATTCGGATCGCGCGTACCGATTACGACGCGCGCCACACGGGCATCGATCAATGCGCGCGAACAAGCCGGCGTTCGTCCGACGTGATTGCAGGGTTCGAGCGTGACATACACCGTTGCACCGCGCGCGTCACCCGCTTGCGCAAGCGCATTTGCTTCGGCATGCGGATCTCCCGCGCGATGATGATATCCTTCGCCGGCGACGTGTCCGTCGCGCACGACAACCGCGCCGACCGCGGGATTCGGAGCGGTCGACCCAATTCCGCGGGCCGCGAGTTCGAATGCGCGGTCCATGAAGAGCCGGTCGTGCGGGGTCACGCCCTCCCGTTCGCGACGGCGACGACGAATGCTTTTGTGACCCTCGCACCCGCGGCGCGCAGGACCGCTGCACAGTCTTCCAATGTCGCACCGGTCGTGCACACGTCGTCGACGAGCGTGACGTTGCATCCGTCGACGACATCGCTAATACAGAGGAAGCGTCCATGCGCCGAAAGCCGCTCGACTCGGTTTCGGCCGCGCTGCCTCTCCCGAGAAACGCACTTCAATACGGAAAACGTCACCGCGTTCGATTCGATACCGGCGACGCACGACATCAGTTCGACACCATCGAAGCCGCGGACGCGTTTGCGCGGCGACGTCGTGGGAACCGGGACTAAGATGTCATCGTGCCGACACGAGCGAACGAAGCCGCGACCCAAGCGCTTCCGCTACGTCGCGACGTCCGTCTTTCAAGGCGTACACCGCGTCGCGGTAGGGCCCGGTATATTCGCCGAGTCCCACCACATCTAACGTCGTTAGACGGCGCTCGACAATCGGCGCGTGCGCCGGTGCACACCCTTCACACAGTCCGTTGCCGGGTTGCCGGCACGATGCGCATTGTTTCGGAAAAAGAAAATCAACCAGCCGGTGGTACATCACCGGCTCATTACCGCCTTACGGTTTGTCCGGCTAGTCCTAGATCGCTACTTCTTCGTTCGCAACGACCGCGTCGCGCAACGACGCCGACGAGGCGACGCGGTACTCTTTGCCCACGATCGAATCGCGAAGTACCGCATCGCTACCGATGATCGACGCTTCCCAAATAATACTGTTTTCGATCGTGGCTCCGGCGTCGATCCGCACGTCGTCCCCGATTACCGAAGAGCCGGTTATCCGCGCGTTTGCACCGATCTGCGCCCGCGCACCGATCCACACGTTTTCATCGATCTTTGCCGACGCGTCGATACGCGCGGTGGGATCGACCCCATTGGCTCGCGTTCCGGGTATGTGAAAGAGTCCATTGACGACGTCTGCGCTCGCGCGCCGATATTCATCCGGCGTACCGATATCGCACCAATACGCATTGCGCGCATCGTATCCGTAAAACCGTTTCCCGCCGGCGAGCAATTCCGGAAACACTTGCTTTCCGAAATCATAAAATTCGCCCTCGGGAATTCGCTCGAAAATCTCCGGCGAAAATGCATAAATACCAGTGTTCACGAGGTTGCTGCGCTCGGTGCCGGGAGCCGGTTTTTCTTGAAATCCCGTAATTCGGCCGTCATCATCGACGACGACGACGCCGTACTGATCTACTTTCGGGCGAACGACGAGACCAATTGTTGCGACGGCATTCTTCGCTTCGTGCATCGCCATCAATCGATCGATCGGAAGATCCGTCAGATCGTCGCAGCCGACGACGACGAAATTCCGATCGCCGAAGTACGCTTGCAGCGGCTTGACGGCGCCTGCGCTTCCCATCAGGACGTCTTCATGGAGATACGTCAGCCGCACGCCGAACGCCGAACCGTCGCCGAGCGTCTGCAGAATCGCATCGGCAAGGTAGTGGACGTTGATTGCGATTTCATCGTAGCCGTACGACTTCAAGTACTTGATGAGGTGAATGGCATTCGGAACGCCCGCCACGGGAACGAGTGGTTTGGGCACCTGTTTCGTAAGCGGGTAGAGGCGCGTCGAAAGACCGCCGGCCAGAATCATCGCCTTCACGTGTTACTCATTCCCTTCTGCCGCCCGAATCCTAACCGCTCGAGCATGACGAGCCATACAAAATACGGAAGCGCAAGTTGCCGACGGAAGCGGTGCGGTTCACGAATCAACCGGTACAGCCATTCCAGGCCCAAGCGACGCCACATCTGCGGCGCGCGCGGCACGCGTCCGCTCAACACGTCGAACGAACCGCCGACACCGATTGCAGCGCCGCATCCCGTCGCTTGCAGATTGCGCGCGAGCCACATTTCTTGACGCGGCGAACCGAGCCCCACGAAGAGCAATCCGGCGCCGCTTTCGCGTATCGTCTGCACGATCTTCGGCTCGTCCTCGGAGGTGAAGAATCCGTTACGCGTCCCCGCCACGTGCAAGCCCGCAAAGCGCGTTTCCAAGATGGCGGCCGCATCGCCGGCGACGCCTTCCGCGCCGCCGAAAAAATATACCGGAGATGCCGTCGCGCGCCGCGCGCGCGCAGAGATGTTCGACTAACTCAACGCCGGTGACGCGTTCGCGTAACCGCACGCCGCGGCGACGCGCCGCGGCGAG
This sequence comes from Vulcanimicrobiia bacterium, assembly GCA_963765935.1. Taxonomy (GTDB): domain Bacteria; phylum Vulcanimicrobiota; class Vulcanimicrobiia; order Vulcanimicrobiales; family Vulcanimicrobiaceae; genus JAMXLG01. Next base: position 453,082 of record CAVXXX010000001.1, read on the forward strand.
CAAACCCACCGTGTCGCAGAGCGATAGGGCGCAATGATTGACGACATCGCGAAACGCCGGATCGCGCTGCGCATAGACGACCATCTCCGTCCCGAGCGTGACGACTTGCGCGGCGGAGCGATCGCGAACGAACTGCATGATTCGATCCGTCGCTTGATCCGCATCGAGCAAATCCAAGCGGCACCCGAGAATTTCGACTGAAGTCACTATGCGTGCGCGAGATACGGTGCGAGCAGCGGTCGCAAACGATCCGCGACCGCAGCGGGAATCTGATCGAGCGGCAGCCGGCACGAACCGGCGTTGAAGCCCAGTTGATTCATCGCCCACTTAATACCGATCGGGTTCGTGGTTGCGAAGAGCGCGTCGATCAATTCGAGCAATGAACGATGGATCGATGCAGCCGTTGCGACATCGCCCGATTCATACGCCGCGAGCATGTCGCGATATTCCCGCGAGCATAGGTGTGATGCCACACCGACGACGCCGTCGGCGCCGACGGAAAGACACGGCAAGAAGAGATGATCGTCTCCGCACCACACCTTGAAACCGTCCGCGCGATCGCGCACGACCGTTGCGATTTGCTTCAGATCGCCGCTCGACTCTTTCACGCCCGCCACGTTGCGATGACGGCGCGCGAGCTCGAGCAGCGTCTCCGGAAGCATGTTCGCCACCGACCGGCCCGGGATGTTATACACGACAACCGGGAGCGGCGTCGCGTCGGCGACCGCACCGAAATAGCCGAGCATGCCGGTCTGCGTCGGTTTGATGTACGGCGGAACCACAACGAGCAATCCATCGGCGCCTGCAGCTTGCGCTTCTTTCGCAGCCTGTACGGTCGAACGAACATCGCTCGTTCCAACATTTGCGATCACCGCCGCATCCGAACCGACCGCATGTTTGACCCCGCGGAACAGCTCGTTGCGCTCGCGGGCGTCGAGCATCATCCCTTCGCCGGTCGAGCCTGCGACCACCAGGCCGTCGTTTCCGCGATCGACGAGCCATCGCGCCAAACGTTTTGCTTCCGCGACGTCGAGGTTGCCGTTTGCATCAAACGGTGTGATCATCGCGGTGATGATGGTGCCAAGTCCGTTCATGGGGCTTCTCCCTCGAGATGGAAACGATCGTGGACGGCCGCTTCGGCCCGCGCCACGTCCGCTTCCGGAACGAGCACGGAAATCGTGATGTTGCTGTCGGTACAGTGAATAATTTCGACGTTCGCGCGGCTCAGCGCCTCGACCACTTGCAGCACGACGCCGGGAAGATAGCGCATCCCCATACCAACGACCGAAATCTTCGAACATCCTTCGCGCACGCGCACGGCAAGATTCAAGTCGCCGAGTAGTTCGCGCACATCCGCTCCACGATTACCGTCTACGACGAATGCAACGCCGGCCTGATTGATCGTCACTTGGTCGATCGAGATTCCGGCGTCCGCCATGCGGCGGAACATTTCGAGTTCCGTCTGCATCCGTCGCGTTTGATTTTCGATATCGCCGCGAATAATGCGCACCCACGTGACACGGCCCGACGAGGTGACGCCCGTAACGGGACGTTCCTCGTCGATGCGCTCGTCGACGAGGGTGCCGACGTCGGTCTGCAACCCCTTGATCGAATATCGCAGGCCGCGGCGCTGCGCGTAACTCGCCGCCTTGTGGTGCATGACTTTTGCGCCGTGTTCGGCGAGTTCCGTCATCTCTTCCAACGACGCGCGATCGATGACATGTGCGGTTTCAACGCGCCGCGGATCTGCCGTCATGGCGCCGCTGACGTCGGTATAGATGTCGACCCGTTCCGCACCGAGGGCGTGACCGATCGCAATTGCGGAGAGGTCCGTTCCGCCGCGTCCGAGCGTCGTGATCGCACCGTTTTCACTCGCGCCTTGAAATCCGGCGATCACCGGAACGATTTCGGCTTGCAGCAACTCGAGCACGGCATCGGGCTCGACACGCAACACTTTTGCATCACCGAAGCGTTCGTCGGTGATGATTCCCGCTTGCGCGCCGGTCAATGCGCGCGCGTTGATATTCATCGCGCACAACTCCTGCGCGAAGATGGCTGCGGCAATCAGCTCGCCGCATGCGAGCAGCACATCGGCATTCGGCGTACCGATCGCTCCTCCGACGAGCCCGAGAAGCGAATCGGTCGCATAAGGTGCAGGCGCGCGTCCCATCGCAGAGATGACCGCTACGGGAGCGAATCCCGCCTCGCGCGCATCGAGAATGCGCGCAAACGCAATCTCACGCTGTTCGCGCGTTGCGACGGACGTGCCGCCGAATTTCAGTACCGCAACCGATCCGGTCACGTTCACGGCTGGAGAAATCCTCGCGAGAGCAAGAGTTCGAGGATCTGCACGCCGTTGGTCGCGGCGCCTTTGCGCAGTTGATCGCCCGCACACCACAGCACGAAGTGCCGCTTGGACGATTCATCTTCGCGGCGCAATCGCGCTACGTGCACCTGATCTTGCCCTTCGACGTCGCGCGGTGTAACGATGCCCTCGCGATGAAAAACGATGCCCGGTGCGCGTTCGAACGCGCGCGCGAGTTCGTCGACGCCGGTCTCGCGCTCGGTTTCAAACCACACCGCTTCGGAGTGCGCCGTGCGCACGGGGACGCGAACGGTCGTGGCACTTACCATTACTGATGGAAGACCGAGCATTTTGCGCGTCTCGTCACGGACTTTTTCTTCTTCACCGCAGTAGCCGCTCGCATCGAAACGCCCGACTTGCGGGATCACGTTGCGCGCAAGAGGGGCCGGAAACGTTTTCGGTTCAGCTTCGGTCTCGCCGCTTAGCACTGCTCGTTCGCCGGCAAACAACTCGTCGAGCCCTGCGCGGCCCGCGCCGCTTGCCGCTTGATACGTCGCGACACGCACCACGCGCAAGCCGGCAACATCGCGAACCGGTGCGAGCGCCGTACATAAAATAATCGCGGTGCAGTTGGCTACCGGGAACAGGCGATGCTCGCCACGGACGACGTTCGCATTGACTTCCGGAATCACGAGCGGCACGTCGTCGCGCATGCGAAACGTGGAACTGTTGTCGATCACGACCGCCCCGCGCTCGACAAGCGCCGGCGCATACGTTTCACTTGCATCTTCACCGCTCGCAAAGAACACGACATCGTACTCGCGCAACGCCTCCGCACTGGCTGCTTCGACACCGTCGCGCGCCCGCGACGCAAACTTATCCACGCGCTCGACCGGAACGCGCCGTTCTTGCAACACGCGAAGAATCGTTTCTCCAACGACACCCGTCGCGCCGACGACCGCTACGCTAACCATTCGTGTCACCCTGAGCTTGTCGAAGGGCGTCCACCGGGAGACCGACTTGAAGCCCGTTGACGTTCATCACGGCACGCACCGCCGCGCGCATACCCGGCACGAAGGATTCACGCGAGAGCGAGTCATGACGAATCGTCAGCACCTCACCGTCGGTTCCAAAGAGCACTTCCTGATGCGCCAGCAATCCGCGAAGACGCACGCTGTGGATCGGCACGTCCGCCGGACCGCCGGCGCCGGCGATGCGCTGCGCGGTGAGCCGGGCCGTGCCCGATGGAGCGTCTTTCTTTTGGTCGTGATGCAACTCGATGATCTCGATACTCGGAAACAGCTTCGCCGCTTCTTCGGCAAACCGCATCATGAGTATTGCTCCGAGCGAAAAATTCGGCACGATTAGCGCACCGATGCCGCGCTCGCGCGCGGCCGCATCAATCGCTTCTCGCTCGGAAGCATGCCACCCCGTGGCTCCGATAACCGGCCGAACGCCGTGGGTCACCGCGCTCATCGAGATATCGAACGACGACGGGTGCGTCGTCAAGTCCAGCAGCACGTCCGGCTTCGCTTCGGTGAGGAGCTCGTGGAGGTCATCGACGATGCGTTCATCCGGCACGCGCGTACGTGCAAAACCACCGGCGTATAAAACGCCGGCGGTATTCTGCATAGCCTGAACGGCGACGCGGCCCATCCGGCCTAACGCGCCTGCTACTGCGACGCGTATCATAGGTCGCGGAGCTAGATCTTCTCGAGCGGAGCGTACTTGAGCATGAGCATCTTCTGACCGACGTTCGGGAAGTCGATCGTGATGAGCCCATCGCCGCCCGCGCCGACGACGCCGCGAATCGTGCCTTCGCCCCACTTGGGATGGCGCACGCGATCGCCGTCTTGCAGATCCATGTTGAGTCCCGCGCCCGCGGACTCGTGAATCGAAACTTCACGCCAACGGCCGCCCGACGGACGCGGCAGCACGACGCTGTTGCTCTCCAAATGCTCGAGCCCCGGCATCTCTTCGATGAACCGCGACTTCGGATAGGCGTACGTGTTTCCGAAGATCGCGCGGCGCTGCGCAAACGACAGGAACAGCCGGTCCATGGCGCGCGTCACACCGACGTAGGCAAGACGCCGTTCCTCTTCGAGTTCCGTCATATCCGTCAGCGCGCGGCTGTGCGGGAAGACGCCCTCTTCGAGACCGGTGAGGAACACCTGCGAAAACTCCAGCCCCTTCGCGCCGTGCATCGTCATCAAGGTGACGTACGACGAGTCAGGATCCAGCGCATCGAGGTCGCTGATGAGCGCGATATTCGCAAGGAATCCGGCATGCGTCGCATCCGGTTCCGCGTTTTCGTACTCACGCGCCACGCCGAGCAACTCTTGCAAGTTCTCCATGCGCGCACGCGCATCGTGCGTTTCCTCAGCCTGCAGTTCGCGAATGTAGCCTGAATCTTCCATCACGCTGACGAGCAGATCGGAGACGCTCATCGATTCGGCTTGCGCACGGAAATTACGGATCAAATCGGCGAAACGCTCGAGTTCCTTGAGTTTCTTCGGAACCGCTTCGCGCAAGAGGTCGCTATCGAAAACGGCTTCGCCCACGGACATGCCGCGCGCGGTCGCCGCGCTCACGAGGGCGCTCAGCGTCTGCGCGCCGATGCCGCGTCGCGGCACGTTGACGATCCGCTTGAACGCAAGCGCGTCCGACGGATTCATCACGTAGCGCATGTAGGCGATGATGTCTTTGATTTCGGCGCGCGCGTAGAACCCGACGCCGCCGACGACGCGATACGGAATGCCGTCCGCAATCATTGCCTCTTCGAACACACGCGACTGCGCGTTCGTGCGATAGAGGATCAGGAAGTCGCGATAGGCCGAGCCGTCGCGTACCATCTCCTTGATTTTCTCGGTGACGTAGCGCGCTTCGTCGCGTTCGGTCGCCGCCGGATAAACCGTGATGGCCTCGCCCTCGGCGCGGCGCGTGAAGAGCTTCTTCTTCGCGCGCGTCTTATTGTTCGCAACGAGCGCGTTTGCCGCATCGAGAATACGCTGCGTCGAGCGATAGTTCTCCTCGAGCTTGAACACTTTCGCGCCCGCGAAGTCTTCTTCGAAGCGCAGGATCATGCGGTAGTCGCTGCCGCGCCACGAATAGATCGACTGATCGTCGTCGCCGACGACCGTGACGTTCTTGTGCCTCGCCCCGAGCAACGCGACGAGACGATACTGCGCGATGTTTACGTCCTGATACTCGTCGACCAGGATGTATTGGAACTTCTTCTGATACTTGTCGCGAACGGTTTGATCTTTTTCGATCAGATCGATCGTGCGAACGATCAAGTCGTCGAAATCAAGACTATTCGATTCGCGCAAACGTCGTTCGTATTCGGTATAGACGTTCGCCATGCGCTCGCCGAGAAACGACGTCTGCTTCTCATGGAATTGGTCCGGCCAAATCAGCTGATTCTTCGCCTTGCTGATTTCGTGCAGGCACGCACCGGGTGCAAGCTGACGCTCATCGTAATCGAGGTCGTCGAGAATATCTTTGACGAGTTGGCGCTGATCGGCATCATCAATGATGGCGAAGTTCGGCGAAATGCCGACCTTCGTTCCATCGCGGCGCAGCATGCGCACGCACATCGAGTGAAACGTCCCCACCCACAGATCGCGAGCGCGCGATCCAACCATGCGTTCGAGACGGGTTTTCATTTCGCCGGCCGCTTTGTTCGTGAACGTTACGGCAAGAATCCGGTCCGGCTCAACCCCTTTTTCATTGAGCAGATACGCAATGCGGTGCGTCAGCACACGCGTCTTTCCGCTCCCCGCGCCTGCGAATATCAAAACAGGACCGTCGGTGTGGGCGACGGCCTTGGCTTGTACGTCGTTGAGCGTTTCGGACTCCAGGATCATCATCTCGTAATACTTCGCCGCGCAAGGCAAATCGGCCTCGGCGCACGGTTACGATGCGCCTGAAGGCTGCTTTTGTCGTAGGGCGAGCGCGTACGCGGATGCGAGATACGCAAGCGTCGACTCGGCCCCCATATTGGCATTAACACCGTTTGCGTCGAGTCCGTCGCAGCATCCGCCGCCGGGAACGGCAAGTGCGACGCCGAGTGCATTTGTCCCGTGATACCATGCGTGCGCGCGCCAAGCCGCGGCCAAGCGCTCGGGACGTTCGTCCACGGCGAACGCGGCCAGCTCGGCGTCGATCATTGCGACGGCTTCCAGAGGTTGTTGTGCAAATCGAGCGCGCGTGCCGCCGCGGCGGTACCACTCGTCGCTACCGATCGGAACGAAAATGCCGTTTTCAAAAACGACGGTTTCGAGAAAATCGAGCGTCCGCAGTCCCGCATCCATCATCTCGTCGCTACCTAACGCGCGACCGGCGAGCAGCAGCGCCTCCGGAAGCCGCGCGTTGTCGTACGTCATGATGTCCTCGAACCAATACCAGCCTTCGTCGCCGTTTTGCCGGAGCCGCTCGAGCGATGCCGACGCCAGACGTTCGACGGCGGCGCGGTAGAGCGGTCGCGGCGCGGCGGCATAGGCATGCAGCAAGCCGAGCAGCGCATATGACTCTGCGCGCGGGAAATTCGAGCCACTCAAGCGCCGGCAGCGCGCGATCGAGCATCTGCGCGCAAAGCGTTCGCCATGCATCGGTGGGCGCGAAATGGAAGCCGTATCCGAGTGCCCACAGCGCTCGCCCGCAGCTATCATGCGTTCCGACATCATCGAGCCAGCCGCGGGCATAGCTCATGAAATTGTGAAAGCGGCCATCTGCCAGCTGCGCGTCGTGGAGAAACGAGAGATAGGTCGATGCCAGGCGCATCGATACCGGATCGTCCGCATGCAATCTCTGATGCATCAACGCAACGATGAACGCCCGTGCGACGTCATCCGTGCAGTAACCGGTGGACCGGTTCGGCACAGAGTACGTCGCGTGTTGGACGATGCCGGTGTCGTCGCTTAGGACGACGACGTGGTCGAGTGAAGGAAGCTCGTTCGTCAAGCGCTCGTAACGAGTTCGACGTGCGACGGCGGTGCAAGCTCGAGGAACAATTCGCCGTACCGGCGTGCAACGTGCGGCCATGTCATTTGCCGACCGAAGCGGTACGCGCGCCGTTCCGTTGCGCGGCGAAGCGACGGATCGTCGAGCAGCATAAGCAGACGCTCCGAGATCGAGGGTGCATCGCGGAACGCACACAAGAATCCGCGGCCGTGCGCGAGCAGTTCTTCCGCGTAGAGATACGGCGTGGAAATGACGGCCTTTCCACACCCGATCGCATAGGCAAGCGTGCCGCTTACAATTTGCACCGGGTTTAGGTACGGCGTCAGATAGATATCCGTCGCCGCCAGATACGTCACGAGCTCGTCGAAATCGAGATACTTGTCGATGAGCTGCACGTTGTTCTGCAAGCCGTACTCGCGTACCATTTGCTGCAGCGACTCGCGATACGACTCGCCTTCATGACGGCGCACCACCGGATGCGTTTCACCCAGGATCAGATACAGCGCTTCCGGGTGACGCTTTACGACTTCGCGCATCGCTTCAATCGCGTACTCGAGTCCCTTGCCCCGATTGATCAATCCGAAGGTCGAAATCATGAGACGCTGTCCGATCCCGAACGAGGCTTTCGCCGCATCGGTCGATTGGAACGGAACGTCCGGAACGCCGTGATGGATGAGGGCTAGGCGCGATGCATCGATGCCGTAGACAGTGCGCAGCAATTCGCAACCGGTACCGGAGAGCGAGACGACCTTATCCGCACGCTCGCAGAGCTTGCGCGTCACGCGCAACATCGTCTCATCGGGATCGGGAAGAACGGTATGAAGCGTGATGACGATCGGCTTCTCCACGTCGTCGAGCAGATCGCAGAGCCATTCGCCGCGCTCGCCGCCGAATAACCCGTACTCGTGCTGGATGTTGAGAAGCTGCGCCGGGTGATTATTAATGAAGCGAGCCACTTCGCGATAATTGTAGCGGTCTTGCTCGCTCAAGCGCGCGACGACTTCGCGCGGATAGCGGCGCGGCTCGCCGCCCGGCTCGTCGATCGCGATCACGTCGCTTTTCGACCCGAACGTTTTGTCGAACGACGTGACGACATCGTGCGTGAAGGTCGCGATCCCGCATTCTCTCGGGGGATACGACCCGAGCAAAAGGACACGCGGCACCGCTTGTAACTCCAGCGCGTCGACGGTTCTCGGCGTCATCGCTCCTCCAATCTTGCAGTAACAGGGATACTCGGGAGGCACGATATTAGGAAGCTCCTCCCTGGTTCGTCGGGTACAAATGTACCCGTTCGCGTTACGGCAATAAACCTAAAGAAAACGCCGACGCTTGGTATAACTAGCGCCGGATCGGTTGGGTTGCACCCACCCGGGCGCCGGGTTCTAAGGTAGTCCCGGGATCGATAACGGCATCGTGTCCGATTACCGCACCCGCCGGTACCCGTGCCCTTGCACCCACGATCGCGCCGCTCGCTATGATAGTCCCTTCGATGCTTGCTTCTTCCTCTATACGGACACCATCCCAGAGCACGCTGTTGCGGACGATTGCGCCGGCTCCGATCGAAACGTCCGACCCAAGGACGACGTTCGGGCCGATCGTTGCCGAAGGGTCGATGACTACGCCCGCGTCGACGTGGACCGGGAGCGTCACGTGTTCGACGCCGTCGAGCGCGCTTGCACCCTCACCGCTGACCCCGCCCTCGGCTTCGAGCATCGGCATCCGTCCCGATAGAATGTCGACGTGCGCCGCGAGATACTGCTCGGGGCGTCCGATGTCGATCCAGTAGTCCTCGGTCGTGTACGCGTAGAGGCCTTTGCCGCTCGCGATCACTTCCGGAAATGTCTCCCGTTCGATCGAGACGTTACGACCGGCCGGAATCATGTCGAGAATCTCGCGTTCGAAGAGATACGTGCCGGCGTTGATTTCGTTGGTCGGCGCCGTTTCGCGCGGCGGCTTCTCGACGAACGCACTGATGCGTCCGTCGGCATCGTGAACGACGCAACCGAACGCGGACGGATCTTCGACGGGAATCAGATGCAATAACCCGATGCCGCCTTTTACGGCGTGCTCCGCCATCATCGCGCGCAAATCCAGACTCGTGAGAATATCGCCGTTCAATACAAAAAACGGACCGGTGATGTACTCTTCGACGTTCTTTAGCGCGCCGGCGGTGCCGAGCGGCGTTTCCTCGATCACATAGGTGATATTCATGTCGAGTTGCGAGCCGTCGCCGAAGTATTCCCTGATCGCTTCCGGCATGTAGCCCGCCGGCAAAATCACGTCGCGAATGCCGGCTTCATGGAGCCGCTCCATCGTGCGCGCGAGAAACGGGACGCCCATGATCGGAACCATCGGCTTGGGAGTGCCGTACGTCAGGGGACGAAGCCGGGTGCCTTCACCGCCGACCAGGACGATCGCTTGCAACGAGTGCTCCTTTCAGGGAAGGCCGCTTCTTTGTCGATACGCCCGACGTTACCCTATGCGGCGCTCAGCTTCACGACGGCAACAATTCGGCAACATTTTGGCTACAGACATACGAACGCTTGTTCGCTACACTAGCAATATGCCGCGTTTGATCTACGACTGGAAAGCAATTCAGCAATACCACGATGAGGGTCACGGGTTCGTTGAGTGTCAAAAGCGATTCGGATTCTCACACACCGCGTGGGTCAAGGCCGTCAAACGAGGCCAACTCGAAGCGGGAGAGCGAGAATTCGGGGATCGTCGGCGCCGGTACGATTGGTCTGAGGTGCAGGCCTACTATGACGAAGGACACAGTTATCGTGAGTGTCGCTTGCGCTTTGGTTTCTGCGCTGCGTCGTGGACAAAGGCGGTACGACGCGGAGAGCTAACGGCACGAGCACGCGCTTGGCCTTTGCCGAAAATCTTGAGCGAGAGCAAATCGCGACGGACCGTAAAGCAAGCGCTATTGCGCGCCGGCATTCTATTGAATAAGTGCGAAGAGTGTGGCCTTGACGAATGGCGCGGGAAACCGCTCTCAGTCCACGTTGATCACATCAATGGCATTCGAGACGACCATCGCCTGGAGAACCTTCGAATGCTGTGTCCGAATTGCCACAGTCAGACCGAAACCTACGGTTCGAAGAACCGCCGTCGCCTCAAGCACTTGCAAGACCCGCGGGTGCCCGTGTAGTATTACCGTCGCTGCCATTCCCGGGTGGTGTAATTGGCAACACGCCTGGCTCTGAACCAGGAGACTCGAGGTTCGAGACCTTGCCCGGGAGCCAGCGGCCCTATCGTCTAGAGGCCTAGGACGCCGCCCTCTCACGGCGGTAACGCGGGTTCGAATCCCGCTGGGGCTACCAGAGTAGAAAACCACCGATTTCTCCGGTGGTTTTTCATTTTACATAGCGTCGGCGCAGCGCAGTCCTACACTTTGAGTTCGATTTTCTCGAGCGCGGACGCGGTTGAAACGACGTGACGGTTCAAACGCAACTTCTCCGGCGAAATTCCGAACGCTAAACCCAAGAGTTGCGGCAGGTGCAGAATCGGCACATCGATTTCTCTCTTCACGACTCGCGCTGCATCGGGTTGTTGACCATCAAGGTTCAAGTGACACAACGGACATGGCGTAACGAGCATATCGGCGCCCTTGTCCTTTGCCTCGAGGATGTGATTTCCGGCCATCGAGAGCGACTTTTCACGATTGAACGTGAGCATCGGGAATCCGCAGCACTTCGTTGCGCCACGATATTCCACGGGCTCGCCGCCGAGCATCGCAATCAATTGCTCGAGATAGCCGCGGCGTTCGGGGCGTTCCTGTAAACCCAGCGTTTCCGCAGGCCGCAAAATGTAGCAGCCGTAGAACGGTGCGATCTTGAGTCCGGTGAGCTTTCGCCGAATTGCCGAACGAACGCGATCGATCCCGATATCTTCAAAGAGCATCCACAGCAAGTGCTTCACATGCCCCGTGCCGGTATACTCAAATCCTTGCTCGCGCAGCGTTTCGTTCACTTTGTCGCGCCGCTGCTCGTCTTTGGCGAGATGGTAGTTGACGCCTGAGAGCACGCCTTGACACGTGCTGCAAATCGTCATCACGTCGGCGCGCTTGTGCTCTGCCATCGCTAGTGTCAAACCATTGAGCGTATCCGCCAACTCCGGATTCTGTTCGCTCAGCACGCCGGCGCCCGTACACGGCGCTTCCGTCAACTCTTCCAATTCAAGCCCGAGCGGTTCCGCAATCGCTCTAGCCGACGCATAGAGTTCAGGGCAGGCGCCCTTCGAGACGCACCCGGGATAAAACGCAACCTTCATTTGAAACGTCCTCCGGCGCGGCGAAAGATCGCTTTGATACGATCTACTCGCGGTATCGCGCGATGAATCAATGGCGGCAGCTTACCGGCGCGCACCATGCGAATCGCCGCAGGCAGCGTCTTGATTTGCTCGATCACGTTAAAGAATCCGATCGATTTCGGAAGCAGCGTCAGTTCGTTGAGGCGGCCGCTCTGTTTTACCGAATCGGCAAATGCATCGGCGTGCCGCGTGCCGGGATTGTTCGTGAAGCCCGCATCAACGGCGAGCCGGCGAAGCTTGAGAATCTGCTCCAGCGGCGCGACGCCTTTCGGGCATTGTGTAACGCACTCGTAACAATGCGTGCAGTCCCACACGCCGCCCGCCTTGCTGTAGTCGCCCAACCGTTCGTGTGTGGCACTATCCCGAGGATCCGCCACGTATCGATATGCTTGCGCGAGCGCTTGCGGTCCGAGGAACTCCGAGTTGATCGCATACGATTCGCAATCCATCAGACACGCCCCGCAACTGATGCAGCTTACCTCTTGAATCAGCTCTTCCATCGCCGCATTGGGCACGCGATATTCAACGAGCGGCGGTGGAACCGGTTCTTTCGGTTGAAGCCACGGCTTTACCGCGCGATGCTTGTTCCAAAACGGATCCATTCCCCACACGAGATCGCGGATCACGGGCATGGACGGGGGCGCTTCAACTCTCGTTTTCCCATCCTTGGTAAACGCCGTCAGCTTGCTCTTGCACGCGAGGTGCGCGTGACCGTTGATCCACATCGCGCACGATCCGCAGATTGCACTTCGGCACGCGCACCGAACCGCAAGCGATTCATCTTGGTATTCGCGTATAGCGATCAGCGCATCCAGCACGACCGCGTGTTCGGGAAGCTCGACGTCGTACGCTTGATACCGCCGTGGCGGTGATTGCGACCAGGGAGGCGGGTAGTATTGCGGCGCACTTGCCGAGCCGGCATAGATGTCTTCGGGATTGTACCGGCCGACTTCGATCGTGAATCGCATTAGTAGGCGCGCGCCTCGGGCTTCCATTGCGTAATCGTGACCGGGAGATACGAAATTTCTGCTTGCCCACCGGCCCCGCACGTTACCAGGACGTGTTTGAGCCATTCAGCGTCGTTGCGCTCGGGAAAATCGGTGCGCGCCTGCGCGCCGCGGCTCTCTTTTCGGACGAGAGCGCTTTCTATGATACTTTCCGCGCAATCCAACATGAATCCCAACTCGAGCACGAACTGAAGCGCTTGATTGAAGACACGGCCTTTATCGCCGACCGAGACACGGTCGTACCGTTGGCGAAGATCGCGCAACGTTTCGCGCGCGGTTAGCAGTCCCGCTTCGTCGCGATAGACGCCAACGTACCGATCCATCATCGTGCCGAGCTCCAAGCGCAACTTGGCGTGCGTTTCACCCGTGTACGGACGTGCCATGAACTGGGCGATGCGATCTCGCTCGGATGCGAGGGTCGCTTCGCCGGCTCTCGCGCGCGATGCCGTGCGCGCATATGCGGCGGCCGCGTGACCGGCTCGCGTCCCGAACACGATTGTATCGAGCAGAGAATTCGCGCCGAGACGATTTCCGCCATGCACGCTCACGCACGCCACTTCTCCGGCAGCATACAATCCGGGCACGGCGGTGGCACCGTTGACATTCGTTTTTACGCCGCCCATCTGATAATGCATACCCGGTCGAACGGGGACCGGATCGTGAATCATGTCGATGCCGAGATAATCCAGCGCCATTTCATGGATCTGCGGCAGCCGTTTGAGGATCATGTCCGCTCCCAGGTGCCGGCAATCCAGCAGCACGTTTCCGTCCACGCCTCGGCCTTGCGCGATTTCGATTGTCTCCGCGCGCGAGATCACGTCGCGAGCAGCAAGCTCCATCTTGTTTGGTGCGTACTGCGCGAGGAACCGGTCGCCGTCGGCGTTGAGTAAATACGCACCCTCGCCACGGGCCGCTTCCGTCATCAAAAATCCACTGCCGGCGAGCGTCGTCGGATGATATTGCACCATCTCCATATCCATCAGCGGCGCGCCCGCGCGATATGCGAGTGCGTAACCATCGCCCGTACAGATCAAGGCGTTCGTGCTCGGTTCGTAGAGCCGTCCGAGCCCGCCGGCCGCGTCGATCACGGCTTTAGCCCGCAGTAGATGCAGCTCGCCGGTCAGCATCTCAATCGCGACGACGCCTTTGCATCCGTCTCCGACGTGAAGCGCCGTGACGAACCATTCCTCGTACACGCGCACGCCGGCTTTGAGGATCTGGTCGTAGAGCGTTACAAGCAGCGCCTGGCCCGTAATGTCACCGACGAAATACGTGCGTGCTTGCGATGCTCCGCCGAACGCGCGCGTGCCGAGCTTTCCGTCGTCGCTTCGATAAAAGATAACGCCCATGTGCTCGAACTCGACGAGATGCGCCGGCGCTTCGCGACACATGATTTCGACCGCATCTTGATCCGCGAGATAGTCGCTTCCCTTGATCGTATCGAATGCGTGCGTCTCCCAAGAATCGCCCTCACCGAGCGCCGCATTGATTCCGCCTTGCGCGGCGTTCGAGTGGCTGCGCACAGGGTGAACTTTCGAAACGATTGCAACGTCAACCCCGGCATGCGCCGCCTCGAGTGCAGCACGCATTCCCGCGAGTCCGGCGCCGAGGACGAGCACATCGTGATCCGTCGTCACTCTAAGCAGTATACGCTGGACATTACGACCAGCGCCGACAGGCGCCCGGCCGCTACGTCATTTCTCGTGAATTCCGTAATCGTAGCGCAGCCTCTTCCGCTGTGATATCGCGTTGGGGTTGCGCCAACAGCTCGTATCCGACCAAATACTTTCGTACCGTTGCGGAAAGCATCGGCGGATAATAGTGTGCGTGAAGGTGCCACGCACGATGGCTCTCACCGAAGGTCGGACGCTGATGAAAGCCCATCGAATACGGAAACGGCGCGCCGAAGAGACCATCGTACCGATGCGCGATTGCGGCGATCGCTTCCGCGAGATCGTGACGCGCGCCATCATCGAGATCATCGAGTGCGACGAGATGGTGCCGGCTCACGAGGAGCATTTCAAATGGCCATACGGCCCAAAACGGGACGAACGCTGCGAAGTGCTCGTTGAAAAACACGAGCCGTTCGCCCAGCTCGAGCTCTCGTCGCGCATAGTCGCAAAGCAAACACGAGTCGTGCTCGTTCCAATAGTCGTTTTGCGCGATGTATTCCTTGAGCGCCTCGTTCGGTAACGTTTGTTGCGCCCACAATTGTCCATGTGGATGCGGATTGCTCGCACCCATTGCAGCGCCATGATTCTCGAAGATCTGAACCCATGCAATGCGATCGTCTGCTCCTACTTCGCGATATTGCTCGGCCCACATTTCGATGACACGAACGACCGCATCGCGATCCATCTGCCCGAGCGGGACGTCGTGTCGTGGAGAGTAACACAACACGCGACACAGACCCGATTCGCTCTCGACGCGGAACAGCGGATCGGTCTGCACGATCTCCGCGGAATGCTCCGGCAGCAACGCGGGGAAATCGTTCGCAAAGACGTACGTTGATTCGTATCGCGGATTGCGCTCTCCATTTGCGCGTAGATTTCCCGGACAGAGGTAGCATTCCGGATCGTATGATGGTACGTGCGCTGCCGTTTGCCGTTCGACGGCGCCTTGCCACGGACGATGGGTGCGTTGCGGCGAAACCAGTACCCACTCGCCGGTGAGCGGGTTGCGACGCCGCGCTATTTTGATTCCCGGAACTCCGCGTCGATGACATCCTCGCTCGGCGCGGAGCTCGTTTCTCCCGTCGTTGTGCGCCGCTCGCGCTGCGCTTCACCCTGTGCGCCGTCACCGCCGCTGGTGCCGGCATAGAGGAGCTCGCTCATCTTGTATGACGCTTGCTGCAAACGTTCGACTGCGGAACGAATCTCTTGCGCCGTACCGTTTTGCTCGATGCTCTTTAATTGCGCGAGTGCCGATTCAACGTCGCCGCGCGCGGTTGCATCGAGACGATCGCCGACTTCCCGGAGCGATTTTTCGGTGGTATAGATCAGACTCGACGCTTGATTGCGCACTTCCGCTTCTTCACGCTTGCGATGATCTTCCGCCGCGTTTGCTTCCGCTTCGCGCACCATGCGCTCGACATCATCTTTGTTGAGGTTGGAGGTCGCGGTGATGGTGACTTTTTGCTCCTTGCCCGTTCCGAGGTCTTTTGCACTCACGTTCACGATTCCGTTCGCATCGATGTCGAACGTGACTTCGATCTGCGGCACGCCGCGCGGCGCCGGCGGAATGCCTTCGAGGCGGAAACGCGCGAGCGTCTTATTATCGGACGCCATTTCTCGCTCGCCTTGTGTGACGTGAATATCGACCGCGGTCTGACCGTCTTCCGCAGTCGTAAACGTCTCGGATTTTCTCGTCGGAATCGTGGTGTTGCGCTCGATCAACTTGTGCGTAACGCCGCCGAGTGTTTCAAGGCCGAGCGAGAGCGGGGTGACGTCCAGCAGGACAACGTCGCGCACTTCCCCGGCGAGCACGCCGGCTTGAATCGCCGCGCCGACCGCAACCACTTCGTCCGGATTCACGGATTGATTCGGTTCCTTGCCCGTCAACTGGCGGACGAGTCCCTGAATCACGGGCATGCGCGTCGCGCCGCCGACTAGGATCACTTCGTGGATCTCCGACACATCGAGCTTCGCATCGGCGACCGCGTTCTTGAAGGGTGCTACGCAGCGATCGGTGAGATCGCTCGTTAGTTCTTCGAACTTTGCGCGTGTCAGGGTGTAGTCGAGGTGCTTTGGGCCGTTCTGATCTGCCGTGATGAAGGGCAGATTCACCGTCGTTTGCACCACGCTCGACAGTTCCACTTTCGCTTTTTCCGCTGCTTCGCTCAGACGCTGCAGTGCTTGGCGGTCCTTACTGAGATCGATTCCTTGGTCTTTGCGGAATTCATCGACGATCCAATCGACAATGCGCTTGTCATAGTCGTCGCCGCCCAAATTCGTATCCCCGTTCGTCGCCTTCACCTCGAAGACGCCATCACCGACTTCCAGGACGGAGACGTCGAACGTTCCACCGCCAAGATCCCAAACGAGGATCGTCTCGTGTTCTTTTTTGTCAAGCCCGTAGGCGAGCGATGCCGCCGTCGGTTCATTGATGATACGCAACACCTCAAGACCGGCAATCTTTCCCGCATCTTTGGTTGCCTGGCGTTGCGCATCATTGAAATAGGCCGGCACCGTAATTACGGCTCGCTCGACGCGTTCGCCCAAATAATTTGATGCGTCGTTCGCGAGCTTCTGCAGGATCATCGCCGAAATCTCTTGCGGCGTGTATTCCTTGCCGTCGATCTTGACGTGATAATCCGTCCCCATCTTTCGCTTGATCGATGAGATCGTACGTTCCGGGTTCGTGATCGCCTGACGCTTTGCCAATTGTCCGACGAGCCGTTCACCGGTTTTTGTAAATGCAACGACGGACGGAGTCGTGCGGCTGCCTTCCGCATTGGGAATCACGACCGGCTGCCCGCCCTCCATTACGGCAATGACGGAATTCGTCGTGCCGAGATCGATACCAACAACTTTTCCTGCCATACTGTCGCCTCTTCAAAAGTACCGAGCGTGCGTTTCCTTATCGTTGCGCCCCTATCACGGCAGCTTCCGTCAATCTTCGGACGAGCTCGATACAGGCAGGCAGCGCGCCGCGAACCGGCTCGCTGAGTTCCACGCCTTCGCCAACGGTAAGCGGCACGCAGCCGACGACGACGATCCGGGCGCAGCGTTCAAGCCGGTTCTGCGCGCACAAAACGGCGTAGAGACGCAGCACGTTGTCCACATCCATTGCGTGAGGGTTCGCGGGACGATCGCCGCACGAGTTACGATCCGCATCGATCTCAATGGCAAACACCGTGCCGGGCGCTCCGGGTAGCGCGACCGCGCTGACAATAACGACCGAGTCATAGCCGTTGAGCATCTCGAGCGCGAGATGCATGCCGCCGGTTCCAAAGTCTAAGACCCGCACGCCGGGGCCCAACGTGGCCTTCGCCACGAGATGCGCGACGGCCGAACCCAATCCGGCATCGGAAAGAAGCGCATTACCAAATCCTGCGACGAGCGTTTTCACAGCGTACGCAAACCTCCGTCGGTATCTGTGATTGTATGTCCCGGTCATCTTTTTTGGAATATGCAATTGCACGAAAGGCTTTTAGCGCTCGCTTCTTTATAGTAAGAACGTCATGGAAGATAGTTATCGCTACGGCGACCTCACGTGGCCGCAAATCAAAGAGGCCGCTGCACGCAGCGTCGTCGCAGTCGTACCGATTGCCACGATCGAAGACCATGGCGCGCATCTCCCGGTCGATACGGATTTGCGGCTCTGCAACGCCGTGTGCGAAGAGGCCGTTTCACGTGCGCGAGATCGCGCCTTGCTCGTCCCGGCAATCAATCACGGGTACAGTCCGCATCACATGGATTTTCCGGGCGCGATTACGATCGGCGCCCATACCCTCATTGACTACGGAGTGGACGTCTGCCGCAGCTTGGCGCACCATGGCTTTCGTAAGATACTTATCGTCAATGGACACGGCAGCAACACGCCCTTCATCGACATCATCGCGCGCTTGACGGTGGTTCAAACGGATGTTCTCGCTGCGGCAATCAACTACTGGGCGGCACCCGGCGTTCGCGACGTCGCAGAGTCGCTACGCGAATCGGAACGCATCGGCGGCATGAATCATGCATGCGAATTCGAGACGTCGCTCTATCTCGCAATTCGTCCCGACCTCGTCGATATGTCGAAAGCCGTTCATGAACTCTCGCACCGGCCGACGAAGAATTATTGGACGGATCTCGTCGGCGGCGATGGACCGCTGGTCATGATGGAGCACTGGAGCGCGTTATCACAAACCGGCGTCATGGGTGACCCGACGAAAGCGACGGCGGAGAAAGGACGCAAACTCCTCGATGCAGCAGCGAATGGAATCGTCGAAATTATCGACGAGATGTTAGCACGCGCGCCGGCGAAGCGAACCGATCATCATTGACTTCCCTGCGGTCCCGCGCGGATGAGCCGCATCTCGACGGTGTAATAGTTCACCGTCACGCGCGGCACAAACGTCCATTCTGAATTGACGATCGCCGGCATCTTGATCCGCGGATCGTAGACGATGTTGTATTTACCGTTCGCTTTGATGTACCGGCCGGCTTGCTGCGCCATCTGTCCCTTCGAGTGAATCAGAATCAGCGGCGCCGAATTTGGAACCGTACCGGCTCCATTGAGCGCGAAGTCCGAGTTCCAGGTATAAATTTGGCCCGCAAATCCAGAATGCGCGCCCGGTGCAAACGACGCACGAACGCTGTACTTGCGGTTTGCCGTCGCACTGGGATTGGACGTGAATCCGCTGAAGAACCCGCGCGCGAGTAAGGGAATGACCGTGACCTGAATGCCGGTAAGATTGTAGGGCGGTTTGGGGCACTCCACGTTTCCGTTGGGATGAATCTCGCACGATGACGTCTGCTTCGGGTTGACGGTGTTCCACCACTCATCGGTCGCATGTACCAGCAGACCGCCGTCCGGCGCGAGACCTGTAATATCGATCGTGGTCGTTCCCGTGCCGTTTCCGGAATCAGCGGCTTTCGTGTTGTATCCGAACCGGTAGACGAGATGGCGAATCGTCGGCAAACCGGAGCTCGCCGGAGCCATCTGCGCGGATGGCGTTTGCGCCGTGGAAAAGAGCAACGTCGCAAGGAGCGCAACGAATCGTTTCATTCCCGTACACCTCTGTAAGCGAACGATAGCACGCGAAGCTGCGACCCGTTATCCCGGGAACGCATCGGCAGGAGAGAGTAACGGCGCTCGCTGATACGGCGGCATGAAGAAACTTGCTGCTTTTGCACTTCTTTTTCTCTTGGTTCCGTTAGAGGCGCCTGCCGCTACCGCAAACTATCACGTCGCAGCAACGTACGTTTTGGGCGGTGACGGCGGCTGGGACTACCTCACGTACGACACACCGGCGAGGCGGCTTTTCATCTCGCGCTCGACGCATGTTATGGTCGTCGATCCGCAAACCGGTAAAGTTACCGGCGACATTCCCAATACGCCAGGCGTTCACGGAATCGCTATCGCGCACGATTTGAACAAAGGCTTCACGTCGAACGGAGCCGACGGAAGCGTCACCGTCTTCGATCTATCGACGTTGAAGACGCTCGATAAAATTGCAACGCCGGCAAAAAATCCGGACGGAATTGCGTACGATCCCGCGACAAAACGCGTCTTCACGTTCAACGGCGAGGGCAACGATGCGACGGTCATCGACGCGCAAACGGATCGCGTGGTTGCGACAATTACGCTCGGTGGACGGCCCGAATTCCCCGCGGTCGACGGAAAGGGCATGGTCTACGACAATATCGAGAGCACGAGCGAAATCGTCGCAATTGATGCGCGGACGGCAACGATCGTCAAACGGTTCCCGCTCGGCTCGTGCAAGAGTCCTTCGGGACTGTCGATGGATCAAGCGCACAACCGGCTCTTTACCGCGTGCCAAGGCGAAATGGGCGTCGTCGACGCCTCAACCGGCAATGTGATCGCGACCGTACCAACAGGCGCGGGAACGGACGCAACGCGATTCGATGCAAAGACCGGATTCGCGTTTGCTTCAAACGGACGCGCCGCGACGCTGACCGTCGTGCACGAAGATGATCCGGGCCATTATTCCGTCGCGCAAAACGCCGCAACGGCTGCCGGCGCGCGAACGATGGCGCTCGACCCGGCGACCGGCAACGTTTTTCTTGTTACCGCAAAACTGATCGAAAATCCGAACGCCACTTCGTACCGCGACCGATATCGCGTCGTTCCCGGAACCTTCGAACTTCTCGTACTGTCGCCCTGAATGTAACGAGGCCGCCGGAATCATCCGGCGGCCTCGATTTCGTTGACCGATTAGATCCTTAGATCTTGACCGTCAGTTGGAAGAACGCAGTGAACGGACTCGGGATCGTGCCCGCAGCGTCTCCGAACGCCTGCGTCGGTAGGTACGATTGCGTCTGCCACGGCCGTGGAGCAACGCCATTGGCCGCCACATCGTTTGGACTCGTACCGTTGTAGAAGTTCGATACGTATTCGCCTACGCCTGACGGACCTGCAGGTTGATAGGCGCAGACGTTCGGTGAGGGTCCGTACGCCGTCGTCCACGCTGCCGATGTTCCACCAAAGCACGTGTGGAAGATGTTCGCGAGCGTTATGTTCGCGGAAATGCGCGGCGTAAGGTCATACGTGAACGCGAGGTTGCCAACCATGATCCACGGTTCGCGATACTGCCCGGGTAGCGCAAATGAACCCGTTTGCGGATTCGGGATGTACAGCTGACCCGCGGCATTCGACAACGTTCCGACGGCCGTCAGTGCATCGCACTTGAACGGATCGGTACCTGGCGAAAGCGCCGTTATCGGTGTTACCGGGACTACAGTCACCGTCCTGTAGTCGGGTCGACGGTATGCGGGTCGCCTGAGCTTGAATTCGCACCGCACGTGCGTGGATCGATGCCAGTGATGTCGAGTGGGCCGCCATAACCCGGTCCCTGGGCGAGCGACAACGAGAACGTCGTCGAGAACTTCTGTTTGCGCCAATTCAGGAGCCACGAGAGGTTCCACGGTACGTCGAAGTAGGTCGTTGATGGATTGTTGGTAGGCGACAATCCGAGATTGCCGGCCGGATACCATCCGCTCGTATTCAAGAGCCCTTGCGTCGGATTGTTGTAATACGGGTTGGTGACTGGAGTTCCGCCGAAGGCACGCGCAACTCGGTGTCGCAACACCCGGGCTCGGATTGCCCGCAGCGTCCGCGCCGCCCGAGCAGTAGTACGGCGAACCGCCGCCGCCCTTCGTCAACAAGTTATACTGCGAAATGGCTTGGTTTACCCCGTTCAACTGGTTTGACCCGAACCAATTGGGCGTATTGAACGCGTGCGAAGGTGTACGTAAGGGCTAGTTGCGTCGAGAGACCGTCCTTTCGCAAAGTCGCCCTTTGTGAATGCGAACTCCGCACCTTCGGAACGGAAGTTGCCGACAGGCGCTTGCGTTACGAAGTTCGGGCCCGAGGAACGACTGCTCTTGATAGCCGTACGTCCAGTTGTAGAACGGGGTGAGCTTGATGCTCATATCCGTTCCATGGAAATGGTGCTCAAACGAAAGATCCGCTTGGGTAGCACTCATCGCGGGGATCGGGTGGAACGGCGAGTAGAAGCCGAGTGGCAACGTAGCGTTCCACGTATTCAACGAATTGCCCGAGACGTTGAGGTACTGTACCGACGCCGAGATGGGCGGCTGGGTGAAGCGTCCGATCGATGCGCGCCACACGGTATCCGGAGATTGCGTGTAGGTCAACGAGATACGCGGAGAGAGGTCGGAGATCGAGTACGACGGTGGCGAGATGGCCGAGAACGCCGGATGCGCATATCCCGACGGGGATACCCGCCGGATAGTTGTCCGTAGCAGGTAGCGGCGTTCCAGCCGCGCACGTCGGTGTATAAATCACCGGCGCGGGCGGAGGCTGCCCCGGCTTCAGCGCTCTCGTGAGTACTACTCCTGACGAATTGGTGCAAACGTCGTTCTGGACGATTTGCGCGTAGAAATCCGTAGCAATGCCCGGATTCGATACGAGATCGTAGAGGTAGTTTTCATAGCGAAGTTGCCCGTTGACGAGCCAGCGATCGTTGGGACGCCATTGATCGCTCAGCGCGACGAACGTGAACTTCGGCTTGACGGTATTGTACGTACCGCTTGCGTTGCCGTTCCACAGCGTGACCCATTGCGCGCCGGCCGCTGCGGCAGGGCTTCCCGCCAGGCGGTGTCCCGTTGGGCCCGCAACCGCGTTGCTTTGATAGGAGCCGCCCGGTGCGCAGCTGGAAGCGACTCCCGACGAATTCACGGCAGTCGTGACCCGTCGTCGGATCCCAGCACGAGAAGACGCCGCCGCTCTGGCTAATCGAGGCCGATCGGCGAAGCGCCGGCCGATGTAGCCCGGTATTGTTGAAGCGGACGACGTTCGCTTGCGTGTAGTTGGCGGTAAGCTGCAGCAAGTGCTGGCTGTTGAGTTGATCGACGAGCTCTAACTGTCCGCCGCCGGTGTGGGTGATCAGGTCGTAATTTGCGGCGATGGAGCCGGCGCCGGGACACGGACCTGTGCAGCCCAAGAGGTATGTCTGCAAGGCATTTTGCGCGCCCGATTGAGTCCAGTCCGAGAAGAACGTGTACCCAAAGATACGCGCAAATGCATTGCTCGAGAATTGGTGCGTGTACTGCAGTTTGACGATGCCGGTGTCATTGAAGATGCCGTCGCGATTATCCGCGGGAATTTGGGCATTGAATTGACGGTTCGGATTGCTGTCCGGCTGGAAGTACGTTCGTAGTCGTCAGTCCCGTGATCGGCGTTCCGAACGGTGCGTTGTACACGACCGCGTCGGTATACGCGGGGTAGTTGACGTTCGCGGCCGGCGCACATGCGGCGCCGTTGAGTTGTGTACTCGTCGCCGGATTGCAGTACTGTGTCCCGAACATCGCTAGTGTGCTTGATTCCGTATCCACCGATGTCGTTGAACGAACTATAGTATTGCGAGTTCAGCATCGATGAGCTGCCGAGCAGCTGGATGTCATCCGAAGTCCCGTTCTTTTGAGGAATGCGGAAGTGGAAGTTCACGACGTTTTCGCGGTCGGCGATTTGCGCGAGATTGATCGCCGATCGGCACCACAATTCCCGGGTACGGAACGTAGCAGTTCGAGTTTATTCCAAAAGCGCCCGGATGCCGTAGCCAGGTCGGCTTGATAGTACGTCAGCGGTCCAACCGCCGGCACTACACCGCCACCCCAGAGCGGGTTCGGATCAAGCGTTGTTCCGGGTACGCACTCTGCGCTAGCGAGGGTATTCCGGCCAATACGTAGTTGTTCTTCCGACGTTGCTCTGACCCGTATAAACGGCGTTCGGATCAGTGGTTAAAGGTGCGCCGTTGTCGTTGTTCAGCGGACGAGAACCTTGATTGTATCCGCTTATTCCGACGTAATAGCTGAAACGGCGATCCGGCGTTGCGCCGCCCGCTTCAACTTTTGCTTGGTGATAATACACCGGCGTGCCGATGCCGCCGGAGAGATCGAGATACCCGGGATACGTACCGGTCTTGAAGACCTGGTTGATGAAACCCGAGGTACCCGCGGACGCCGACGACGATGGACCGCCGCCGGTGTAGACTTGCAGCTCTTGCAATCCGAGATTCGACTCGGTCGAAGAGTTGTAATTGTCGAACGCGCGGTTTACCGGAATACCGTCATACTCGAAGCCGGTAAAGAACGATTGCGAACCGCGAACGTAGGTGGATTGATTCCAACCCATACCGCCGGCGGGCACAACTGCGCCCGGAACCGACGAGATCGCGGAGTATGCACTGTTCAAGTTACCGCCGCCGCCGAGCGCCCCGGCCGTGGTGATCGCTTGCGAGTTGACGTTATAGATGTCCGAACCGACGCCTGATTTCACCAAATTTCCCGCAGAGGTTGCCGATACTTTGGCAATCGTTTTCAGTGCCTTCGTCATTCGGAAGGACAGCGTCAGCGTGTTATCTGCAAAAACAGTTACGCCCGCGTAAGAAAGCGGGTTGTATCCGTCTTTTTCAATGGCCACCGTGTATGTGTCCGGTGCCAAGGAGAGGAAGTTAAATCTTCCCCCGGCGTCCGTCGTTGCGGACCCACTTTGAGAAGCCGAGACGATCTTGACTGACGCCCCGGCGACTGGAGCTCCCGATTCATCCGTTACCGTGCCGGTGATGCCACCCGTGGTGCCCGCCAGTGCCCATGTTCCCTGGCTTGCAAATACGATGGTCAACATCAGCGCTAATAAAGGATGCCGGAACGCGTATCGCTTCATGCGTTGGGATCCTCTCAAGTGAAGTGTGAGTGACAAAGCCGACACACCCATCGGCTCACAAACGGACTCCACGCAGGGAACGGAAGCAACCTTTGCTCTCTTATGAAAACGACGAATAGTTGGCACCGTTGATTTTTATTTATCGCCGGTCGTCGTATGCTGACCGGTGTGATGGTATTTTAACGGCTTTTTTGAGACGCGGTCGCACTCGGCCGCGACAGTGATAAGGACGAAGCATGATGGTGTTGGCACTCGACCTCTCCACCACCGAACGGTACGTACGCGCGATGCTGCGGCGTGCGCGTAACCTCGAACGGCTCTCGACGTTGCCGGTCGTCGCACCACTCTGCGCGGCGCTCGATGAGGAAAACGCGATCGCAATGGTTCGAATGCTCGCCGAGTCCTCGTTCGGTTCCAATACAGGCGACCGTCACTTGTACGATCTCGTCCGTGCATGCGATCTCGATGCGACGATGACACAAGACGGGCTCTCAAAGCAATACGGCCTATCGCGGAGGCAATTCTTCCGTCGACGGGCGCTCGCCGTACGCGCGATCGCGCATCGCGTGCGCGAACTTCTCCGCGGCATCGACATTTCAGCGGAGCCCGCGCGCGGCGCCGACGTCCTGGTCGAAAACGCGCTCTCCGAGACCGAACCGGAATCGATTCTACGGATCTATCCCGTTCTTGACACGCACACAAAGCAGCGCCACACCGCTGCGCTCTTTCACGCCCGCCTCGATTCGGGAGAATACATCCCGCTCGCGAGCGCGCTCGACGCGCCGCGCGAGCACCGCTCCGTCGCATTAGCGCTCGCCGCGCAGTCGCAAACGATCGCGGGCGAGGAGAATGAAGCTTCCGCTACGCTATCCGAATTGCGCACCATGCTACGTGATCCCAGCGACGATGGCAGCGAGGTGCGGTTTGAACTCGAGTTCCTAAACTTCTTGCGTGCACGGATTCGAGGGCACGTGCACGGAATGCGCGGCGCGGCCGAACAGATGCGGCGGCTCGCACCGCCGCGATCTCGCTTTGCGACGCGTGCCGAGCGTGCAATCGTCGAAACGGAGCTCAGCGAAGGACGAACCGAAGACGCGCGACGCGACACGCAAGCACTAGAATCGGTCGCGCTGCAGAACAGTGATTTGCGAAGCGTCGCATGGTGCCGCATGTTCGATGCGCTGGTCGGCCTTCGACTCGGCGCGATCGAAGATGCGCAAATGTCCGCGCTGCTCGCCGATGTTGCGCTCGCTCACGTGCATCCCGATGCGTCCATTGCGCGAAGTTTGACCGGGGAAATCTCGTTGCGGACGCACCATACCTGGTCGGCGCAGGACATTATGGGTACGCGTCCGCGCTTCGCGTGGGACCGGACGCTGATCTTAGTGTGGGTTGCGCGCCACTTCCTCGAAGAGCACGATCTCGAACGCGCGGAAGCGATTGCCGAAGAGGCCCTCACGATCGCGTCCGTTCGCGAATATAACGCGGTTGCGGGCCTCGCCGCAGCGACGCTCGGCGCGACGCTCGATGCGCGCGGCGCGAGCGACGCGGCGCAACGGTGGTATCGTCACGCGCTCTCCGTTTGTGCCGCAAACGGCAACGTGCTCGATGCGATGCACATGTTCGCAATTCCGAGTCTGCCGCAGCGCGAATTCGGCCCGTTTGAAAACATCGATATGGTCGCAGCTGCGCTCGCCGAGCGCATCGACATCGGCTATCCGCTCGAAGTCGGCGGCGTACCCGGTTCTGATCCGGCGCTGCGCGCGTTCCTCGAAGCGCTGCTGCGCTTCGCGCGTGGCGAAGGAATGAGTATCTTGATGGCGGCTACTGCCGCATTCAAACAATCCGCTCCGCGGCGCTTCGCGCAATTCGTGCGCAGTGCTGCGGATATCACCGCCGTCGTTTTACTCGGCAGCACGATGGTGCTGCCCGAGAACGAACGGACCGAGTTCGCACACCAACTCCGGGCCGCGCTGCAGCTCTCCGGCATCGCCGAACCGTCGATGCCGCTCGCGAGATGAACCGCGAGTCCCCGGAAAACTATGGAACGGCGGCCGCGATGCACTACGCATTCGGCTCCTTCACGTATGATGCCAAACGCAGCAAGTTGCAATGTTATGGTGTCGACATCCCGCTCAAACCAAAAACGGGTGCGCTTCTTCACTACTTCCTCCAACATCCGCACCGCGTCATCACGAAGTCGGAACTACTCGATACGCTCTGGCGCGATGAAGACGTGGTGGAAGCAAACCTCGCGCAACACGTTTTTCTTTTGCGTCAAGCGTTTGCAACGTACTCTCCCGGCGAAACCTTCATCGTCACGACGGCTCGCCAGGGCTATCGTTTTGCCGCTCCCGTTCAAACGGCGACCCACAAAGCGCCGACACGCGGTCCCTCGTGGAGATCCTATGTCGAAGGACGCTTTCTGATAGAATTCCGCACCACCGAATCGCTGCAACACGCGATTTCTGCGTTCGAAGCGACGCTTGCAGCCGATGAGAAACACGCAGGCGCGCTCGCCGGCATCGCACAAGCAAATCTCCTCGCTGCCGAGTTGCTGTTCGCCGAACCTTCAGCTGCATTCAGTCGTGCGCGAGCGGCAGCGCAGCGGGCGCTCGAACTGGATCCCGACAACGTCGAGGCTCACATAGCGCTCGGCGACGTTCACCTTTTTCATGACTGGGACTTCGTAGCAGCTTACGAAGCGCTGGAACGCGGGACATGGCTCGATCCCGCAAACTCCTCGAGCCGGCTCGATAAAGCATGGTTCCTCGGCATCGTCGGAAACTATGAGGCCGCGACGTCCGAAATCGAATCGGTTCTTGCGCGCGAGCCGTTTTCGCTGCGAGCAATGACGACCTTAGCCGCCATTGCAATGCTTCACGAAGACTTCACGACGCTGACCGATATGTCAGACGCGGTACTTTCACTCGACGCATCCCACGGCCTCATGCGCTACTATCTCATATGCGGCCTTGCGCTGTCTGGCCGTTGCCGCGAAGCAATCAACGTCTTCGAATCGGTACACGATGATCCGTACCGGCAACAAACCATTGCGATCGCAGCATTTGCTGCGGCGCGGTCGGGCATGCGCGCGCGCGCCGAAGAGCTTGTAACGGAACTGGAAGATCGCGGACGATGGGCATATGCTTCCCCGGTGAACCGCGCAGTCGCCTTCGTCGGCCTGAACGACTTCGATCGCGCGCGCGAGCTTCTGCGCTCGGGCATCGAGAGCCGCGATCCCTGGAGCGTCTTTATTCTCCGGCATCCCGCGTTTAAGGAGATCCCTCGCATTGACGAACTCCGTCACACGATCGGCCCGCACAAACGTTAGAGCCCGCGCCGGACGCAACCGGTCCCATCAACAAATATTATCGCTGCCAACGTTTGCACGCGTGGCCGGTAATCGAATCACACGCATACAACGGTCCAGCATCGACTTGATAGCCCTCGGTCGATAGAGAAGCGAGCACAGTCCTCCACAACCAGTGCTTGCTTCTTCGTTTAATTGGGTTCGAAGATCGCGCGGAAAATGTAGGTGCCGCCGACTGGACGGCAATTCACATAATCCGGTGCGTAGTCCGACGTCTGTGCGGCATGAAGCGCTGCAGCATCGAGTGCTGCGTTCCCCGACGATTTTGATACGACGGTAGAGACGACCGCTCCGCTATCGGAAAGCGTGACCGCGACGAGGACCGTGCCATAGATTTGATCCTTTGCGGCGGAATCGGGATAGACCGGATCGACGGCTTGAATGACGTGCGCGGGAACATTCGGATTCGCGCACGCCGCACCCGAACCGTTACCGCGCGTACCCGAACCACTGCCTTGCGAATTGCCGTTCGCGCCCGGTGCGCCGTTTTCCGATCCGCGCGGCGGCGCAACATAGCGGCGTTCGGTTCGCATCTTCGGTTTCATCGCCGTCGCCTTGGGGACGTTGAGCCGCAGCGGAGGCGCGGCTTTGGATTCGTGTGGTGTCGCGCTCGGACGCGGCGTTGCAACGGGCTTCGGCGTCGGACGCGGCGTGGGTTTCGGTGTTGCGGTTGCGATCGTCACCGTATGCACGTGGGCAACGATCAACCGCTCCGGTTGTTCCACGCGCGGCGGCCGGTAAGAAGCAACGATGGCGCCGACGATGAGGTGAACGAACAGCGAGAACGCAAGACCCCAGAGGAAGATCTTACGCACGCCGTTAGCCGCTTACGACCCGCTGACGGCGCGAGAGAAGATCCGCGAGCTCCTCCGCGGCCCAGATCGCATCTTCCCGATAGACGCGATTTTGATTCTTGAAGAAATTGAAGAAAATGACGGCGGTAACAGCAACGAACAAGCCCGCCGCCGTGGTAATGAGCGCTTCACTTACGCCTGCAGCTACAATAGCCGGGCTCGAATTTCCGCGCAACGCGATATCGTCGAAGGCCCGAATGATCCCGAGCACGGTTCCGAAGAGCCCAATGAACGGTGCAATGACGGCGATCGTGCCGATGACGGCGAGGTTCTGCTCGAACGGACGAAGATACTTGCGCAGCGCAACGGCGAGCGCATCGTTCAGTTCCGACTTTGTCGCCGGTTCTCGTTCGAGGCCGGCTTTCAAGATCCGTGAGAGCGCCGTCTGCTTTCGGTCGCATTCCGCGATTGCCGCACGTATGTCGCCCGTTTCAAGCCGCGCTTTGATGGCGTCGACGAGCTGCTCCGCGTCGGCCCGCTGGCGAACGAGAAAGACGACGCGTTCGAAAATAATCGCCACGACGAGAATCGAGCACGCTAGCAATGCTAGCATCGCCGGGCCGCCGCGAACGAGAAAGGCTATGAAGGCGTTGAGAAGTTGCATGTCGTTAGCGTAGCCTGCAAGGGCGAAGCAGCGAGGAACAGACCTTCACAATTCGTTCTCGATGCGCCGAAAACCGCTGCCTTGCTTGCCAGGCTGAAAGTTTTCAAAGCCGCGCGATCGTTGAGCGCGTTTGGCGACCAACTCGGCGACATATGCCGGCATTTGCGTGTTGACTTGGTCGGCCAGATCGATGAAGCGAGCGATAAAGCCTTGCTGTTCAGCCTTCCACGAAAGATAGAGTGGATCGAGCGGAATGCAATGCCCGCCGACGCCCGGTCCGGGCGTAAACGCCATGAACCCGAACGGCTTTGTTGTAGCCGCATCGATCACTTCGTTCGTATCGACGTCCACATGATCGCAGAGCATGGCGAACTCGTTGATCAGTGCGATTTTGACGAGGCGGAACGTGTTTTCCAGCAGCTTCACGGTTTCGGCGACGCGCCGCGTACGATACGTCGTGCACGGAAACGACCGCTGCTGCGTACAGGCAGTTGACGTAAATAGCCGCAAGGTCGCGTGGAACTTTCCAATGCCTTACTCCGCTCAAGGCGAAGCATTGACGACAAGTAACGGCCTTGTCTTTACCACGGATCTCAGCGGGCGCGTCTATGCGCTCGACGCAAAGACCGGAAAAGAATTGTGGCATGATGATGCCGGCGCTTCGGTTGCCGCTCCGCTCGCGGCGTATCAGGCGTCGGATGGAGACGAATACGTCATCGTCATGGCGGGCGAAGCGGGGAACCAGCAGACACCCAATCTGCCAAAGCTAGGAAAAGCGCGCGTCGTTGCATACCGCTTGAACGCCACGCAAACTACGCAAAACGATACGACCGGACAAACCGTTCCCGCCACCGTACACACTACAGCAAGTTTCACAAGGACAAGGTCTGTATCAAGCCCACTGCGCTTCATGTCGCGGAGCAAATTTGCAGGGTGTTTCGGCGCCTGCGCTCGACGGACCGGCCCTTGCGCGTTCGCATTTGAACGTCTCTCAGATGTACGATATCGTCCGGCTTCAAATGCCGCTCAGCGCTCCCGGCTCGCTCTCTCAAGACAACTACGCGGCCATTATGGCGTACCTTCTCAAGCGCGAGTGCGTACCGCGTGCCGCCGGAAATCAACCCTTCCCAAGTACGAACGTGCCGGCGCTCGCGAAAACGACCGTCGGAGGGCAGATTTGCCAGTAACCGTGTAGAAAGCACGCGGTCGATGAAACCGAATGCAGTGTACGTCGGCAGGGACCGCGTGCTTCTCCGAACCGCGAACGGCTACAAAATGTTCGTCGATGCGCGCGACGTCTCGATTGCGCCGCATTTAATCGTGGACGGCGCGTTCGAAGAATACACCGACGCCGTGCTGCGTTCGGTCATTAAACCGGGAATGCACATCCTGGAAATCGGCGCCAACGTCGGCGTCTTCTCACTGTTGATGGCTCATCGCACGGGACCGTCGGGATCCGTGCTCTCATTCGAATGCGACCCGGATCTCGCGCAAATCGTGCGCGACAATCTCGAGATCAACGGACTGGCACACATCGGAACGGTGGACGAACGCGCGGTGAGCGACAAGGTCGGCACGCTTCGTTTCTTCAGCGCGGTGCGTCACCGCGGAAACGGAACGCTCGTCGAAGGCCTCGAGCAAATCCCGCGTATGTCGTTCGAGCGCCGCGAGATCGAAGTCCAAAGCACGACGATCGACGAAATTCTCAAAGCGCGCAACGGCTCATTCGACCTCGTGAAGATCGATGCCGAAGGCGCCGAAACCGCGATCTTTCGCGGCGGCACATCGCTCTTCGCCGATCGTGGCCGTCCCTTGCGCATCATCGTAGAATTCGCACCGCAATTCATCTCAAGCGCCGGCGACGACCCCGCGACGTACCTCGACCAATGGGAATCCTACGGTTTCACCATCCAACGAATCGACGAACGCCGCAAGAAAGCCGTACTCGTCTCGCGCGACACCCTACTCGCAACCCACATCTCCGACATCCTACTAACGCGCGCAGTGTCAGGATGACAAGGGGAGGTTACGTCGCTTGTCATCACGAGCGGAACGTAGTGGAGTCGAAGGATCGCTACGGAGCATTGAATTGAGACGATCCTTCGACAAGCTCAGGATGACAAGTCCGAGGTTACGTCGCTGCCTTCTCTACGTGGCCGCCGAATTGGAAGCGCATTGCCGAGAGGATTCGATTCTGGAACTCGGCTTCGCCGCGTGATGCAAAGCGTTCGTATAAAGCAGCGGTGAGCACCGGAGCGGGAACGGCTTCGTCGATTGCGGCTTTAATCGTCCAGCGCCCCTCGCCCGAGTCGGAGACGCGTCCGGCGAATTCACTCAAGTCCGGATCTTTCACAAAAGAAGCGGCAGTGAGATCGAGCAGCCACGATGCAATGACGGAGCCGCGCCGCCAAACTTCGGTGACGTCCGTGAGATCGATGTCGTATTGATAGTGTTCGGGATCGCGCAACGGCGTCGTTTCCGCGTCCGCCGCGTGCGTCTGCTTTCCGATGTTCGCGCCTTTGAGAATGCCCAAGCCTTCGGCGTACGCAGCCATGATGCCGTACTCAATGCCGTTGTGAATCATCTTCACGAAGTGCCCGGCACCGCTTGGACCGCAATGTAGGTAGCCGTCTTCGGCTGTTCCCTTCTGTTCCGGTCGGCCGGGCGTACGATCGATCGAGCCACGTCCGGGCGCGAGCGCCTTGAAGACAGGATCGAGGTATGCAACAGCGTCGTCCGGACCGCCGATCATCATGCAATACCCGCGTTCGAGGCCCCATACGCCGCCGCTCGTTCCGACGTCGATATATGCAATGCCCTTGGGCGTGAGTTCGCGCGAACGCGCGATATCATCGATGTAATACGAATTGCCGCCGTCGACGAGAATGTCGTTCCTCGCGAGCAGCGGTGACAGTTCCGCGACACATTCCGGAACAACGGCGGCGGGCAACATCATCCACACCGCGCGACGCTTGTTCAACTTAGCAACGAGTTCTTCGAGTGAGAAAGCGCCGATTGCGCCTTCTGAAGCAAGTTGACGAACGTTATCAGCACTTCGATCGTAAACGACGCACTCGTGTCCCGCGCGGATGAGGCGGCGTACCATATTTGCGCCCATGCGCCCGAGTCCGATCATCCCCAGTTGCATCGTGCAAGACTCTCCTCTTGTTTGGGAAGGCCAGGGTAGTTCGTCGCTTTTTTACATGCTCCCGGGAATACTACAGAGGGCCGCGCCCTCGGGCACGGGAACCCGTCGCTCGGCATACATGATGGATAACGAAGAGCTTAAAGAGGACCACCCAGCCCCACTCGTTCCGCAGCCCGAAGCACCGCTCGCGGAATCTGCGCCGGCGCCGCTCGAACTGCCCCCGGAACCGCAAGCTGCATCGGAGGAAACGCCGGCAGCGGAAGCGACCGCGCAGAGCGCACAACAAGCGCAGGCTGCTGAAGGGAGAAAGCGCGCGCAAGAAACGTGGGCGCGCATTTCGGGTGCGAAAGAAACCGGCGAAACGATCGCCGCGAAGGTCAAATCCGAAATCAAGGGCGGGTTGTTACTCGACGTCGAGGGATATCGCGCATTTCTTCCGGCCTCGCAAACGCGCGTGCCGAAAGGTGAATCGCTCGCATCGCTCGTCGGTAAAGATGTGCCGGTGAAAGTGATCGATGTCGATCAAAAGCGCAAGCGTTTGGTCGTGTCGCATCGCCGCGCGGCCGAAGCAGAGCGCCGCGCCGCGCGTCAATCGCTGCTCGCGTCGCTGCATGTCGGTGAAGAGCGTCGCGCAACCGTGGTCCGCATCGCGGATTTCGGCGCATTCGTCGATCTTGGCGGGGTCGATGCGCTCGTGCCGATCGGGGAACTCGCATTCGAACGTTTAGAGAAGCCGACCGACGCCGTCAATATCGGTGATTCGTTTCAAGTCAAAGTGCTGCGTATTGATGAAGGCGGAAAGAAGATCGCCGTTTCGCGTAAGGCGGCGCTGCCCGATCCTTGGCGCGATCATTCGAATGTGCTCAAACACGGTACGGTCACCGAAGGGCATGTTGTGGCGAAGGAGCCGCGCCTGCAAGTCGAAATCGCACCCGGCGTTATCGGGAGTATCTCCGATCGCGAAGCCAATCCCGAAGAGTATGAAATCGGCGAGGCGATTGAAGTAACGGTCCGTTCCGTCGATTATCGCAACCGGCGAATTCGCTTGAGCACAACCCACTCGGCGAGCGCGTTTTCGTCAACGTCGTTCGCGCCGCTCGGCAAAGAACTCGGCGGTTAAGGCGCCACTGCCGCAGTAACGTCAAAGGGCTCCGCATCATGCGGAGCCCTTTTTGCATCGTTGACGTAGATGAACTTACGGACCGTCTGCGCAAGCGTGGTACGTGTTTGAGTACTCCATTTGCATTAGCCAGTTGCCGCCGCTCAGGTTGATGTTTTCATAGAGCAAACGGCAATCATCGCCGATCTCATTTCCGTTTACGTCGATCCAGGCGGGTTTGCCGGGATCGGGGTCCGATTGCGATTCGAAGAATTCATGCGAGAGGGTCGACCCTGTCGCTTCTTCCAGTTGGTAGGCGACGGTGCGCTCCGGTGTGGCGCAGCCGTTGACGTTTTGATACGGTTCCACTGTGAAGATCACGTGCCCGGCCGGCAAATCGACGCTCGTGTGATATGCGCAGAAATACCAATTTGCAGTGTTGTCCGGCGAATAGCAAACGCCGGCGATCTGGCACGTATCGTAGCCGCTCGGTAGGAAGATGTGATAGACCTGCGAGTATCCCGGCGGGTGCGTTGTACCGTTGACCACGCCCTGAAGGACCGTCACGAGGTCATTAACCGAGAACGTGTTGCCGCTCGAGGGCACGACATTCATCACGCTTACCGATCCGCCGAAACTGTAGCGTCCAGTTGACTTCGATCCCACGTATTGGTCCAAGACGTGAACCATCGTGCTGCTGTTGAGACGGTTTTGAAACTCTTCCGGCCGCCCCCAGCACGACTCGTTTTGGCAGTTTACGTAGATGTCCCACTCCTTGGCCATCGTATAGACTCGACCGCCCAAGTATTTCATGTCGTCGGGATATGCGATATTGGTCATCGGCTTTACGCCGCTTTTTGCGCTGACCAGCGGAAGGCTATGAGCGCGGAAGGTAGCCGGATCGTAGTGCATGATGTTGAACGCGCTCGCCGGAATCGTTGCGATCAAATTGCCTTTGCTGTCGAGCACCTGCGCGTCTTTACGCTGCGGAGTCGTTCCCGGATTCCCCGGCGCCGGCACGACGGAAGGCCCCGACATCGATGTACCGCCGCCGCCTGAACACGCGGCAATGAGCGTAGTGGCGACTGCTACAACGGCGCAGCGCCACGCGAGCGAAATGACTTTATCCATGATGCATCCTTGTAGCGGGAAGGGTGCAGCACGATTATGGCGGCGCAAATCTCCTCCCTGCTTCATAGTCCGTTAGGCCTATGAGACGTTACTTCGAGATCGCCGTCTCCTGGGCCGATACTGCGATCCAGGTTCCGTTGCGCAATGCATAGACATCCGTGTAGCGCAAGCGCAACACGGCGCGTCCGCTTTCCGTAATCGTGTTGAGTCCGTGGACGACGGCCGCTGTGCCGACGAAGTCGACGGTTTGCTCGCTAGTGTTTTGACGATACGGCTTGGGCTCTCGCACCAGCTTCAGTTCGTCGTCGCGATACCGAACGCGTCCTTGATAATTCGTGTGCACGAAATTGGTTGCAAGGATCGCGCCGAGCGCCGCGGGATCGTGATCTTCGACCGCTCGCGTCCAACGCGCTTCGGTCGCGAGAACGGCTTGCGCTTGCGCACTTATGCTTGCGAATGCGGCGACCGGCACGAGAAGCATGAATAGCGCGACGGTAAGTGCTCGAACGGCGATGTTCGATCGTGCGAACGCATCGCGAATGCGCCGCGCGAATGCAATCGCATGGGGACTGTCGCCATGCAGGCAAATCGTTTGCGCGCGTCCGTCCTTCGCGAGCGAGAGCGCTTGCGCGACCGCTTCTTCTTCATCTTCGATCAGCGCGTCGGGCCGGGAACGGGGAACGAGGCTGCCGTCGGGCATGTACCGGCGGTCGGCAAAGCCTTCGCCGGCCGTCCGCAGACCGTGGGCGCGACCGCTTTCGATTTGCGCGCCGACCGCGAGCCCATAGAGCAGGAGCGACGTCGATGTATCGGCGACTGCGCGCGAGATCGCGTCCGCGACGGCGATAGTACGAGCGGCAACATTATACAGCGCTCCGTGCGCCTTGACGTGATGCAACGTTGTCCCTTCCTCCCGGGCAATCGTCGCGAGCGCATCGATTTGCGAACGAACGTCATCGTAAATCTGCTGCGGTGCGCGTTCCATCTCCACGCGCCCGAAATGTTCTCGATCGGGGAACGAGGGGTGCGCGCCGACCGTGACGCCGTGACGCAATGCGAGGCGAATCGTTTCACGCATCGTCTCCGTATCGCCCGCATGGCCTCCGCACGCAATATTCGCTGACGTGACAATGGCCATCAAGGCAGCGTCGTCGCCACAGCCCTCACCGAGATCGGCGTTGAGATCGATTGCATTCATCGACCGCTGCGTTCGGCGGCGAGGGTCCGAAGTGCTTGCAGGTAAGCCGCGCGCGCCGTCGCGGCGCGTCGGAAATCATCGTCCGATGCCGGCAGCAATTGCAGCAACTCGCCCGGCCGCGCCTGCGCTACCAGCGGAAGATCGGCGTCGATCACAACGCCCGCCTTTGGGTATCCGCCGGTGGTGTGCGCATCGGCGAGCAACACGATCGGCTCGCCCGAGGGCGGCACTTGAATCACTCCCGGAAACACGCCGTGCGAAGCTAGCTGTTCGCCTTCATAGCGCAGCGCCTCGCCATGCAAACGATACCCCATGCGGTTACTCTCATGTCCGACACGCCAGCGGTTTTCCCACAGCGCGCGGCGCGAACGCTCGTCGAACGATTCGATTTCACCGCCCGCAATCACACGTATGGATGTGGCTCCGTCGTGATAGGCGTGCGTGAAAACGCTCAGCTGCGGAGGCGCGACGGAAAACGTGCCGACCGCGCAAACCGATGGAGCGCCGGCGCGCAACCGGTCGCCCGCGCGCAGCGCGCGTCCCTGAAACCCGCCGAACGCTGCGGCAACATCCGTCGTTCGCGATCCAAGCACGAGCGGAACATCGACGCCGCCGCTTACGCCGAGATACGAATACACGCCGCGCTTCGGATGTCCGAATTGCAAGATGGAACCCTCGCTCGCTACGTGCTTCCCCCAATTCGCGCAGCGCCGCCCGTCGAGCATCGCGTCGCAATCGGCGCCGGCGATTGCAAACGCGAGCGGCGCGGTAAAGCGAATCTCCGCTCCTCCGAGCAGCACTTCGATTTGCGCGCAACGGGCATCATTGCGCAGCAAGATGTTCGCAGCATCGAACGCAAGCGCGTCGGCCGGCCCACACCACGGAATGCCTTCGTGCCGCGCTCCGAATCGTCCGCGATCGACGACAAGCATTTGCGGCGAGCGCCGCTCAACGATGAGTTCCGTCATGCGGGTTTGAAACGCACCCGATCGCCTGGAGCAAACAACGCTTTTCCGGCGGTTGGATCAAACACCGGCACATCGGTGCTTCCGATAATGTGCCATCCGCCGGGCGAGGCAAATGGGTAGACGGACGTGTGATGGAGTGCGATTGCAACCGAGCCCGCTGGAACGGCGGCACGCGGCGTATCGCGCCTCGGAAGGCGCAACCGTTCGTCGAGGTCGCCGAGATACGCGAATCCCGGTTGAAACCCGAGAAAGTACACGATGTATTCGCAGCCGGCATGCAGCGCCACGACCTCGCGTTCCGAAAGCGCAAGCGCGTCTGCAACCGCAGGTAGATCGGGTCCATCCCCCCCGCCATAGCGAACGGCGAGAAGATGCAGCCGCGCTGCGCGCGCTGTTCCTTCACCCGGCACGTTCCACGCAGTGCGCACGCGATGTTCCAAGTCTGCCGGCGAGACTTTCCGCTCATCATAAAGCAGCGTTAAATTGTTCATTCCGGGAACGGATTCGCGTATTCCATCCCATGCGCGAGAGTCGGCGTGCAACCGCCATATCCGTTCCTGGCTCTCCAAACGTTTCTCACCGGCGCTTTCGACGACGAGCACGTCGACGCCGAGCCGCCGAAATTTAGGGGCGCCGAATTCGTCCATATGGAAGGCCATTCGCTCTCCCGGATATGAACCACCGCTCTATGCCGTCCCAGGAAGACCCGCTCTTAACGCCGTCCGTTACGGAGATCGTTGTTGATGTACCGGGCTGGCATCACGTGCAGCCGCGGATTCCCGATACTCCGCAGCGCCGACAGCTGGAAAGGCAGCGCAGCGTTCGCGAGATCGTCTTCGGAGTGCAGGACGGGATCCTAACGACCCTCGGCATTATCACGGGCGTCGGTGTCGCCGAAGGCGACCGCAGCGCGGTGTTCATCACCGGGTTCTTGGCGCTGCTTGCGGGTGCGCTTTCAATGGGCGTCGGCGAATATCTCGGCGGAAAATCCGAGCGTGAAGTGGTGCAGGCGACCATTGACATGGAAAAGGGCGAAATGGCTGCCGATCCGCAAGCCGAGTTCGCCGAACAAGTCGCGTACTACAAACTCAAAGGCTTTAGCGCGCAAGAAGCGCAGATGATCGTCACACGCCTCACGCAGCATCCCGACATCTACCTCTATGAGATGATGCGCGACGAATTCGGAATCGATCCGCGCGTCGCTGAAGACAAAAGTTTGCGCGCGCCGTTCGCCATGGCGCTCTCGTTTGCCGCAGGCTCGATCGTTCCGATCCTCGCCTTCTTCTTGCCGCTGTCTATGGCAGCATCGGCCGTCGTTTCATTGATCCTCGCCGTGCTGGGATTGTTTGCCGTAGGCGCATATGCGGCGAGCACGAGCAACCGCAGTCCGATCGGCAAAGGCTTGGAGATCGTCGCGTTCGGCTGCGGCGTCTTCGTGCTGTCATATTTGGCGGGACACTTCATCCCGCCGCTCTTCGGACACGCGCCCGTCGCCGTTGGCGGCTAAATTTCTCTCGTCGCTCCTTCGCGTCGACTGGAAGGGAGTCGATCGCCCTTTCGCGATTCGATGCGCGATCGGCGTGACGCTCGGCATACTGATCGGTTTCTCCACACGTCAGCCGCTCTTCGCGGTTGCATGCGGAATGGGATCGATGAGCACCGGGTTTGCATCGTTGCAGGGCGTCTACTGGACGCGCGCTGCGACGATGATCGCGATGGCGATCGCAATGGCCATCTCGACGCTCGCCGG
The DNA here is from genome assembly GCA_963765935.1 of Vulcanimicrobiia bacterium. Lineage (GTDB taxonomy): Bacteria > Vulcanimicrobiota > Vulcanimicrobiia > Vulcanimicrobiales > Vulcanimicrobiaceae > JAMXLG01. The sequence goes on from CAVXXX010000001.1 coordinate 491,651, forward strand.
AACGAGCGCGGCACATTTCACCATCGTCGAAATTTTTGCGCTTGCATTGTGGGGCGCCGGCTACGGGTTGATCTCGTCGCTCGGAGCGCCCGCCTCCGCCGTCGGCGTCAATGCAACGATCGCGCTCGTGATTTTCAGCAATTTTCCGCTCATGCCGCTGCAGTCACTCGCCTGCGCTGCGATGGTCATTGCCGGCGGATTGATTCAGACGCTTTTGCTCGTCTTCAGCTGGCCCGTGCAGCGGTACCCCGAGGAACGCAACGCGCTCGCCACGGCATTTTCGTCGCTTGCATCCTATGCGCGAACGATCGACTGCGCGCGTCCGACGCTGCCACCCGCGACGTCGCTCGTCCAAGTCGCATCGACGCTTGCCGATCCGCGTCCGTTCGGACGCCGAGTCGCCTTCGCGGCATTTCAAACGTTGCTCGATGAAGCGGAACGGATTCGCGCGACGCTCGGACGTATTGCGGCCACATCGTGCGCCGCGTATCTGCCCGTACGCGAAACCACCGCGCGCGTGCTCGAGATGATCGCATCGTCGCTTCGAAACGCACGGGCGCCGAAGGATGACCGGCTTCGCGCAGAACTCGACGTTGAAAGCTCCGACGAGCAGGTTCGCGCACTTTTCGGGCAGCTTCGCGCCGTCTGGCGCAACGCTTCCGTGCCACTTCGATCTCGCTCGCTGGGTCACGCGGCAGGTCCGAATCTCGAATGGTTCGATCTAGCGGAGTCGCTCGCGATCCTGCGTTCCAATCTTTCTCTTCAGGCACCCTTCGGTCGTCACGCGCTGCGGCTTGCGATCACGCTCGCCGTCACGGGAACGCTCGCCCATCTCCTTCCGATTCAACGCGGGTACTGGATGACGCTGACGGCGGCGCTCGTGCTGCGGCCTGATTTCACGACGACGCTCTCGCGCGGTTTCGCGCGCATTCTTGGCACGCTGATCGGCGTCGCGGTTGCGACCGCGCTCGTACTTGCGTTACCCGATACGCCGCACGTCGTTCTCGCGCTTGCAATCTTCTTTGCAGCGATCGGCTATACGACGTTTCAACTCAACTACGCACTCTACACCGTTACGGTTACGGCATATGTGGTGTTCATTCTTTCGCTCGTCGGAACGCCGGAACACGCCGCAATTATAAGCCGTGCAGTTGCGACGCTGATCGGCGGTGGAATCGCGATGTTAGGTTATGTCGCGTGGCCGACGTGGGAAGCGCCGCATACGCGCGACCGCCTTCTCGATCTAATCGCCGCGGACCGCAGCTACGCCCGCAGCCTCTTCACCGGATTGATTCATCCCGCATCGCGAGATATTCCGAAACTTCGTGAAGAGCGATCGCACGTGTGGAGCACGCGCGCAAGGGCGGAAGCGTCGCTCGAGCGCATGCTGAGCGAGCCGAAGGCAAACGACGATATCCCGCGCGAAACCGCGCTCGGCATCATGGCCGCCACACAGCGTCTCGGTCTCGCGAATCTCGCCCTCGCGACGATGTATGAATCGACGGAGACGCCCGCGCTCACGGAAGTTGTGCCGTTTGCAACGCGCGTCGAGACGGCCTTCGCGGCGATCGACGCTCTCCTGCGCGGAGCGCAGAGCGTGCCGCGCGTTCACCTCCGCGACGCCTACGCAGAGTTGCGCGACCAGATCGAGTGGTCCGAGCGCGGCGCGCTCGTTACAACGCTCGACATGATGGTCGATGCGCTCAACACCATAACCGACCTAGCGAGCGCTGCTCCCTGACGAACAACAATCGTGCGACCCCACGCCGTAGTGGAAAGGATGCAACACGCCAGAGTCTTCAGGCTCAGTGGCGGCGAGGCCGCATTGGGTACGCTAGAGGCGTGGACATCGACCTCGAACTCGCCAAAGCAAGCTTCCTCATCGCGCATGCAGACGATGCCTTCCAGCGCTATCCCGAGGGAAGCATTCAACGCGTGGCGTGGGAGAATCTAAAAGCACATGTCGCAGCATGGCGAGCGCAACAGTTCGCACCCGACCCGACGGTGCGCATCGCCCAAGTCCACTCCTTACGCAAACAGTTCGATGACGTCAAAGCGCTGCTCGCGGAAGCGGGTTTGATCGGCCGCTAGCCCGAAGCGTCGGTGCCGTGTCGCAATACGTCTACTCTATGTATCGCGTCGGCAAGGTCGTTCCGCCGAAGCGTCAGATCCTCAAAGACATCTCCTTAAGCTTCTTCCCCGGTGCAAAAATCGGCATCCTCGGTCTCAACGGGGCCGGGAAGTCGTCGTTGTTGCGCATTATGGCCGGCGCCGACACCGAATTCGACGGCGACGCCGCGCCGGCACCAAATCTAACCATCGGCTTTCTCGAACAAGAGCCGAAACTCGATCCCGATAAAACGGTGCGCGAAACCGTCGAAGCCGGTCTTGGCGAGTTGATCGACGCACGTAATCGCCTCGAAGCGCTGTATGCGGAGTACGCAAATCCCGACGCGGATTTCGATAAACTTGCGGAAGAGCAATCGCGTTTAGAAGCGATCATCGCCGCGGCTGGCGACGATCTCGAGCAGCAACTCGAAATCGCCGCCGATGCGTTGCGTTTGCCCCCGTGGGATGCGACGATCGGTCCGCTTTCCGGTGGCGAGAAACGCCGGGTAGCCCTTTGCCGGCTCTTACTTTCGAAGCCTGACATGCTGTTGCTCGACGAGCCTACGAACCATCTCGACGCCGAAAGCGTCGAATGGTTGGAGCAATTTCTCCAGCGTTTTCCCGGCACCGTCGTTGCGGTCACACACGATCGGTACTTCCTCGATAACGCGGCGGAATGGATCCTCGAACTCGATCGCGGCCGGGGTATTCCCTGGAAAGGCAACTACAGCTCGTGGCTCGATCAAAAAGAAGAACGGCTGAAGCAGGAAGAAGCCGCCGAATCCGCGCGCCAAAAGGCCATCAAACGCGAACTCGAGTGGGTACGCCAAGGCACAAAGGCACGCCAATCGAAGAGCAAGAGCCGCATCACGCGCTTCGAAGAACTCTCGAGCTACGACTATCAGCGCCGCAACGAGACGCAAGAAATATTCATTCCGGTCGCCGAGCGCCTGGGCGAGAAAGTCATCGAGTTTAAGAACGTTCGTAAAGCCTTCGGCGACCGTCTGCTGATGGACGACGTGAGCTTCGTCATTCCGGCGGGCGCAATTGTGGGCATCATCGGTCCCAACGGCGCCGGCAAAACGACGATGTTCCGCATGATCGCCGGCAAGGAACGCCCTGATTCGGGCGACATCATCATCGGTCCGAGCGTAAAACTCGCGACGGTCGATCAGAGCCGCGAATCGCTGGACAACGCAAAAACCGTGTGGGAAGACGTTAGCGGCGGACTCGATATTTTGCAAGTCGGCAAGTTCGAGATGCCGTCCCGCGCGTATCTCGGCCGCTTCAATTTCAAAGGCGGCGATCAGCAGAAACCGGTCGGCACACTCTCCGGCGGCGAGCGCGGCCGCCTTCATCTCGCGAAAACGCTCGTAACCGGTGCGAACGTGTTGCTGCTCGACGAACCGTCAAATGATTTGGACGTCGAAACATTGCGCGCGCTCGAAGATGCGCTCGCAGAATTTGCCGGCACCGTCATGGTGATTAGCCACGATCGCTGGTTCCTCGATCGAATCGCGACGCACATTCTCGCATTCGAGGGCGACAGCCAAGTGTATCTTTTTGAGGGGAACTATCAGGAATACGAAGCGGACAAGATCAAACGGCTTGGCGAAGAGGCTGCGCGTCCCAAGCGCATTCGTTACCGCCCGCTCAGCTTGAGTTAACCCTTCACCTGGAGCGGTGTTTGGCGATCCGGCGACTGGCCATCATCGCGCGTCCGCGTTCGAACACGGAACGCGCCTTGCCCATTGCGTGAAGCGCGGCGTACTCCGCAATGGGATGAGCCCAACCGAAGACGTCGGGGCGACGCAAAATATCGATGGCGAGTTCCCGTGGAACCGCAAGACGTAACCCCCGCTCGGTACAACGATCCAGAAATCCGCTTAGGGATTCACGAGGCTGTTCGTGGAGAGGGCCTTCGAAAGACGAACGCGCGAATTCTAAATAGAGGCGCGCAAAAAGGAGACGCTGCTCTTCACTAATCTCATACCCGAAGAGCCATTGAGGAGCGGGCATCGCCGTAATTTCTAGTGTGGGGTCCATAGTAGACCTCGACTTTAAGCTTAGGCGGCGGCTAGAGATATTCGTTATCGTCTTGGTCTCTTCATTCTAGCGTAAAGAGAAACCATCGGGAATGCCCGCGCTTCGCACCGCGATCGAAATACACGACGGCGGTGCGGCCATCCGTTGTAGTAAATTCGAACCAGTGTCGCTTGAGATACGTGTCGCCGCGATCGTCCTTCGTCGTGCGCCAGGACCTTTGGACTACGCCGACCTTCAACACATCTTCGCCGAAGCGGAACCCGGCTGGTAGTGACGGTTCCCCCTTACTCATCGCCGCGACGTCGAAGGTTTCGCCCTCCGGCTCAATGGCTTTACTGACGAATGTCACGCCCTACTATCCCGTGTAAAATCGAATCTTCGTCTTCGCGTAAAAGACGCGGACGGTTCCGAAGTACGGCCCGAAACATCGCGCAAGTTCACAAGCGATGGCAAACAGAGGTGGCTTTCGCATAGCGTGGCTATGGTATCGGACAGGGTGCCGGCGCACCCAGGGCCGCTGGGCCTAATTTCATCCGTTTGCGGCCAACTTTCGGGACGTTCGCTCTACCGCGAATAGCCTGCTTTCCTTACGCGCGATTATGCGCTTGTCAGGTAGGCTGTTCATATGCACACCGTCGAGCAACCATACGTTCATCTTCCGGACGATCAGGATGGATCCGGACGCAGCTTCGGCCCGGAAGAAACGGGGGCGCTCGACGGCGTGCTTGCCTCCGGAACCCTCACGAGCACGAAAGGCGCGTACGTCCGTTTCTTCGAGCGTGACTTCGCGCGCCTGTTGGGTGTCCGTTATGCATATGCATGCGCGTCCGGAAGCGCGGCGATCCACACGGCCATTGCAGCGCTCGATCTTGAACCCGGTGATGAAGTCGTTACGACGCCGGTCACCGACATGGGTGCGCTCACGCCGATTCTCTATCAAGCCGCCATTCCGGTCTTCGCGGACGTCGATCCGCAAACGTACAACATCACGGCACGCTCGATCGAACGCGTGTTGTCGGAACGCACGAGAGCGATCATCGCAACGCACCTCTTCGGCAATCCCGCGGAAATGGCGGAAATTCTGGCGCTCGCCGATGCGCGAGGCATTCCGGTCATCGAAGACGCGGCTCAAGCCTTCGGCGCAACATATAACGGCAAAAGTGCGGGTTCGCTTGGAAGAATCGGCTGTTTCAGTTTGCAGCAAGGGAAACACATCACGTGCGGTGAGGGCGGGATCGTCGTCACCAACGACGATGCGCTTGCGCGCAGGATGTATCTCTTCATCAATAAGGGATGGGGATATGGCGATAGCAATCCCGATCATTACTTCCTCGCACTGAACTATCGTCTCTCGGAACTTCAAGGCGCCGTCGCGTTCGCGCAACTGCAGAAACTCGACGATCACGTGCTGATCCGGCGCGAACGCGCGCGCCAGCTCACCGCTGCACTGGACGGTATTCCGGGAATTGAAACGCCGCGCTCGAGTCTGTCCGCCGAGCATTCGTATTGGAAGTACGCGGTCCGGATCGATCCGCAGGTCTATCCCGGTGGTCCGCCGGCATTCGCTAGGGTCCTCAAGGACGCAAAGATCTCGTCCGCGCCGCGCTACATTCAAAAGCCCGCGTTCATGTGCAGAATCTTCCAAGAAAAGCGCACCTTCGGAACGAGTTCGTTTCCCTTCACGCTCGCGCGGCCGCAAGCGTTGGATTACCGGATGGAGTCGTTTCCCGGCGCGGCGGAAGCGCTCGCGCACGTTCTCGTGCTGCCCATCAACGAACGCTATACCTACGAACACGTCATGTACGTCGCGTCGGCGATTGCCGACGCCGCTCGTACGCTACGGAGTGAGCTATGAACCACAATAGCGTGCGCATTCATCCGACGGCAATTGTCGAAGAGGACGTGCAGATCGGAGATCGGACCTCGGTCTGGGATAACGTTCACATTCGACACGGCACGACGATCGGCGAAGAGTGCATCATCGGAGAGAAGACCTACATCGCCTACGGGGTGCGAATCGGTAATCGCTGCAAACTCAATGCAAGCGTTTATATCTGCGCGGCAGTGACGATTCAAGACGGGGTAATGGTCAGCGCCGGCACGGTCTTTACCAACGACCGGTTTCCCCGCGCAACGACGCCGGATTTACGTGCGCTACGCTCGAGCGATCCCGATGAGGAAACCCTTCCGACGCTCGTCCGCGAAGGAGCGACGATCGGTGCGAATTGCACGATCGGCAACGATCTCGTCATCGGCCGCTTCGCGATGGTCGGAATGGGATCGGTACTCACCAAGAGCGTTCCGGATTTTCATTTGGTTATCGGGAACCCGGCGCGGGTTGCCGGGTACGTCTGTCGCTGCGGCCATTTGCTCGATCGCGACCTCACGTGCAAGTCGTGCGGATCGGCCTACTTCATGCACGAGGACCAGATCGTCGAAGGCGCGTTCGCATGACGCGATGCGCGGTCGTAGGCGGCGGCATGCTTGGCATGACGGTCGCACTTCGGCTCGCGCGTGACGGATGGTCGGTGACGCTCTACGAACAAAGCGGAGAACTCGGTGGTCTTGCCGCACCGTGGCGGCTCTGCGGCAACACGTGGGACCGTCACTTCCACGTGATCTCAAGCACCGACACCGCGCTGCTTTCGCTCTTGCGCGACTTGCAACTCGATCGTAAGACCGTCTGGCGGAACGTCCGCACGAACTTCTTCATCGACGGACATATGCATCCGTTTACGTCCGCCCTCGATCGCCTGCGCTTTCCGGCCCTTGGGATCATTGATAAAGCCCGCCTTGCAAGCATGATTCGACGGACGCATCGCCGCACGCAATGGGACGATCTCGAACATGTCAGCGTCGAGACGTGGCTGCGCGAAGAATCGGGCGATACCGCGTTTGAGCGCGTTTGGCGTCCGCTGCTTCGTGCGAGACTCGGCACGGAATATCGCAGGTGCAATGCCGCGTTCATCTGTGCGATGATCAAACGCCGCCAGGCTGCCGCGCATCGAGGCGGAACGCAACGATTCGGTTACGTGAGCGGCGGGTATGCCGCCATCGTTGACGCGCTTGCACGCGCGCTCGTGCGCGAAGGCGTTCGAATTCGAACGGGCACGCTGGTCGAGCGCATCGATAGCGTCGACCGGCAACTATCGATCGAAACTGCGGAAGGCCCTCGTTTCTACGACAGAGTCGTCATGGCACTCCCTACGCCGGCGATCGCGCGAATTGCTGATGCATTGAGCGGCGAAGAACGCGACCGTCTTCATGCAATCGACTATCAGGGACTGGTGTGCGTGTCGCTGTTGCTGGATCAACCGCTCGGGAATGCATATGTCACGCACATTGCGGATCCGGAGATTCCTTTTTCCGCTGCAATCGAAATGACGGCACTCGTCGAGCCTTCGGCATTCGGTCATCGCCATTTGGTTTACTTGCCGCGATACTGTACGCCGCGGGACCCGTTCTTTGTTCGCGGTGATGCGGAGATGCGTTCGCAAGCGGCAACTGCGCTTGCGAAGATGTATCCGTCGTTCAAGCCTGAAAGCATCCGTGCATTTCGTGTCTCGCGCGTGCCGTCGGTTTTTGCGCTTCCGGTGGTCGGATACTCGGGACGGCTTCCCGGTTTTTCGACATCGGCTCCGGGACTCTACATCGCAACGTCCGCGCAAATCACCAACGGAATGTTGAATGTCAACGAGACGCTCGCGCTTGCGCACCGCGCCGCAACGGCGATCGTAGACGATGTTCGCTACGCTGCCGGAGGAATTCGCGAAGCCGCGCGCTAGCAATCTCGAATGCTCCGGCTCGGAATCGATCTTGGCGGTACGAAGACCGAAATCATCGCCCTTGGTGTAAAACGCGAAACGTTGCTTCGCCGGCGCGTTGCTACGCCGCGCGGCGACTACGCCGCAACGGTGCGCACCATCGTAGAATTGATCGAGGGCGCGGAACGCGAACTCGGGGAACGCGGGACCGTCGGTATTGGAACGCCGGGCGCGGTCTCGTTTGCAACGGGCCGCATGAAAAACGCGAACAGCACGTGGCTTTTAGGAAAGCCGCTGCGCGACGATCTCGAAGCAGCACTCGGGCGCACCATCCGCATGACGAACGACGCAAATGCATTCGCGCTTTCCGAAGCGACCGACGGCGCCGCCGCCGGCGCGCGCGTGGCGTTCGCCGTGATTCTCGGGACAGGAGTGGGCGGCGGCATTGCCGTCGACCGCCACTTTCACGACGGACCGAACGCAATCGCCGGTGAGTGGGGACACGTATCGTTGCCTTGGCCAAGCACCGATGAACGGCCTGGGCCTGCCTGCTATTGCGGCAAGTATGGATGCATCGAAACCTTCTTGTCCGGGCCCGCGCTCGAACGGGACGGCTCTATCGAGCGCTACGAGGACCGCTTGGCGCGCGCGTTGTCCATGATCGTGAACATCGTTGATCCCGACACGATCGTCCTTGGCGGCGGCGTATCGAATATCGCGCGGTTGTATCAGAACGTGCCCGCGCTGATGCGACCGTACGTCTTTTCGGATACGTTCTCGACGCCCATCGTATGCGCAAGCCATGGAGATTCGAGCGGCGTGCGCGGCGCCGCCATGCTTTGGGAAGAGTAAGTGCTATGCAAGCTATAGTCGTCGAACATTTGGGTGAAGAGGGCACGTTGCGCGAAATTCCCGCCCCGCAGCCCGGCCCCGATGAAATTCTGGTACGTATTACCGCTGCGGGGGTCAACCCCGTGGATTGGAAGGTCCGCGATGGGGGACGCAAACCGCTTCCCTTCGTCCTCGGACAAGATTTTGCGGGCGTCGTTTCCGCAGTTGGAGATCGCGTCAACGAGTACCGGCAAGGTGAACGCATCTTCGGAATCGCGCGAAAATATGGCGCATACGCGCAATTCACGCTCGTCCCCGAGAAGTCCAGACCCGAGCCGATCGCGCACATTCCGCAAGGCGTCGGCGATGCCGACGCAGCAGCCCTGCCGACCGCCGGCCTCACAGCGCTCGCTGCGCTCGATATGATGAAGCTCGCGCAAGCACAGACTCTCGTCGTTGTCGGCGCAACCGGCGGCGTCGGAAGTTTCGCTGCGCAGATCGCAAAATCGCGCGGCGCCCGCGTCATCGGCACGGGCCACTCGGGTCACGAATCGCAAGCGCGCGAACTCGGCGTTGACGAATTTATCGCCTATAACAAGCAATCCGTCGTTGATACGATCAAACGCATCGTTCCAAACGGGGCCGACGCGTTGCTCGACGTCGTCAGCGATGGGGACGCAATCGCGCCGATGCAGGCTGCCGTGCGGCCCGGCGGATGGATCATTTCAACGATCGGTTCGCTCGACATCGAGCGGACCAAACGCAGTGGCCTGCAAGCATCGAATATCGTGATGAACGAAACCCCGGAGTCGTCGCACGAGGGACTCCGTGAACTGGCGCGCATGGTCGAACAAGGGACGATTCGCGTCATGATTGCCGCCGAGCGCGATTTTCGCGACGCGACGCAAGCGTTGCAACAGAGCAAATCCGGCGGAATTACCGGCAAGCTTGTTCTGACGGTGGAGTCCGGGCGGATTTAACGGTAGCGAGCAACTCGGACAATGTAACCACGGACGTGTGCGGCTTCGTTACCGAGACGCTGCCCGCAAGAACGCCAAGTGAAACGGCATCAATCAGATCGCACCCGGCCGCAAGGCCGAGTGCGACGCCGGCAGTAAACGAATCGCCCGCGCCGACGCTATGCCGGACGCCGACGAGCGGCGCCGGAATGAAAGCCAACCGTTCGTCCGATGCAAGCGCGACGCCGCGCCACCGAAATGCCGCAATCAATGTTTCGATTTCGGGCGATTCGATGTATCGCTCGTCGTCGGGAGTCTGGTCGGCAACCGTGATGGAAAAGTCATGAAATGTTTGTCCGAAGAGACTTGCAAGCGTAATCGCTAAGCCGGTTTTACGAGAATATGTCGGAATCAAAACATCGATCACGCTAACGTCCTACCCGCGAGAGCCGTTAACTAAAGAGTGACGGAACACCTCATGCACCGGCGCAATTTCCTATTGCTCTGGAGCGGTCAATCCATCTCTCAACTCGGCGGACAACTGAGCATCTTCGCGCTCCCGACAATCGCGATTCTGGTGCTCCATGCAAAGGCCAGTCAGGTCGGAGCGCTGCAAAGCCTCGAGTTTGGCGTGATCGCGTTGCTTGCGACCTTCGTCGGTGTCATCGTCGACCGTTTTAAACGACGGCCGCTCATGATGGCGGCCAATATCGTACGGGTGCTCTCGATCGGCTCGCTGCCGTTCGCATTCTTCTTCCACCGGCTCTCGCTCGGGCAGTTCTTTGTCGTAGCGGCGATCACGGCTGCGGCAAACGTCATTTTCGATACAGCGTACGGAGCGTTTGTGCCGACATTGGTCGGGCGCAAAGAGTTCGGTAAAGCAAATGCAAAGATGACGATGACTGCATCGGCGGCCGAAGCAATCGGAAACAGCAGTTCAGGCGCAATCGTCCAATTCGTCGGCGCGCCGCTGGCGTTGATCCTCAACTGCGCCACCTACATCGTGTCGAGCTTTTCGCTTGCGCGTCTCAAAGTCGAAGAAACGATCGAGCCGCCAAAATCGAGCGACCGAGCCGTTGCGCAATTCGTGAACGAATTTCTCGAAGGCATCCGCTTGGTATGGGACAATAAGGCGCTCCGTTCCATCGGCCTCACGAGCGCAACGGCATACTACAGCGGCTCGATGGTCACGACCGTGTTCGCGATCTACGCGTACCGTGTGCTTCATCTCTCGCCGGTCATGTTCGGTTTACTCATGGGCTTCGCGAACATCGGCATTTTCGGCGGCGCTGTTGCGAAGCCGCTTGCGGCACGTCTAGGCCCGCGAACGACGCTCGCATGCGCGACCGCGCTCTCCGGCATCGCGAAGTTGACGTTCCTCATCACGCCGATTCCGATCGTGTCGCTCGTCGTTGGGCGCGTTCTTCTCTCGCTAACCGGCCCCATCTTCAACATCATCGACCAAGAAGTGCGCGTCCTCACTGTCAGCGACACGATGATGGGACGGATGAATGCGACGATGCGCACGGTCATCTGGGGCGCGCTGCCGCTCGGTTCGCTGACCGGCGGTTTTCTCGCGGATGCCGTCGGAATTCAAACCACAATCCTTCTCGGCGGACTGATCGGAGTGCTCTCGGCTGCGTGGGTTACGCTCTGCCCGGCGATTCCCGAGTACGAACGAGTGGGTACACGCAAATCATGGCGGATCAGCAACCCGCGTCGTCGTTTGGCAACAATCCGTTCTTCGACGGCATCGTTCGTGCTACGCAAGACCAGCCGATTCTCCAGCAGCTTGCGAGCGCCGTTCAGCCGGCGATCAAGCGCGCGTTGCGCAACCCGCGTTCGCTAAAGAATTTTCTCCACGGCGTCTGGGTAGGACACCCGCTTCATCCGATCCTCACCGATCTCCCCATCGGCGCATGGACGATGGCAGCGGTCTTCGATACGCTACACCTCATCGATAAGCGGCCCGACACCGCGCGCGCAGCCGACATCTGCGTTGCGACGGGCATGATCGGTGCGGTGGGCGCCGCGCTCACGGGATTGGCGGATTGGAGTGAAACATACGGGCGCCCAGCGCGTGTCGGCGTCGTGCACGCGACATCGAACACGCTCGCGCTAACGCTGTACGCGACGTCGTTCTTTTTGCGTAAGCGCGATCGCGCAGCGGGAATGTTCGTATCGCTACTTGGTTACGGGATGGCAACGATCGGGGCCGGACTTGGCGGTCATCTCGTCTACGGCGAAAACCAAGGCGTCAATCACGCGGCGGCCGAGGATTTGCCGACGCAATGGATTCGTCTCTTGCCCATGGACGAACTGATGGACGGCAAACCGCATCGTGCGAAGTTGAAGGAGCGCGACATCGTCCTCGTGCGCCACAGCGGCACGATATTCGCGCTCCTCGATTCATGCGCGCATCTCGGTGGCCCGCTCCATAAAGGCACCGTCGACGACTGCAGCATCACGTGCCCGTGGCACGGTTCGCGTTACGCGCTCGTCGACGGGCATATCCTTAACGGTCCCGCAACCCTGAATCAACCGACATTTGAAACGCGAATCGTCGAAGGCTACGTAGAAGTCCGCGCGTTCTCAGCGGAAGCGCCCTAAGCTCTTCGTTATTTTTGTTCTTTATTTGCCCTATCTAACAGAGGTTGAAGCGCTTTTCCAACATCGTCGAGTTGTTTTGCGTAGGCATTTATTTCATCTGCTTGCGCTTGGGTTGGGCCGGTGAACGATGTCGTCATGATGTGGCGGAGATACGCGAGCTGATCGACGATCTGCGCCGGTGACGTATAGCCGGCGTTTTGGCTTCCGTTCCCGTTGCGTAATGTATCTTCTTGTGTGGTAAGTTGCGCGACGAGCTTCGGGTCTTTCTTACCTAAGCGTTTGCGGTCGTCTTCGATTTGAGCGATCCACGTTTCTCCACGCTCCTGCATATCGGCGAGTTTTGCAATCGTGTCGTATTGCGCTTGCAGATCGGCGTTCGATGCGTTGACCTTGGGATCGAGTCTGACCGTTACGGGAACGGAAAGCGTTTGACCGCGCGCCTTCAGTTGCACGGTATACGTCCCGGGCAGCACTTCGGGACCCGTTACGTGGAGGTCGTAGAACACGTAGAACGGACGTTTATCTTGTTTTGCGTTCTTTCCACCGGCCGTGTCCGTTGTGAGATCCCATGTAACCCGGTTCACGCCGTCCGCCGCGGTGCCCTCGAGGTGTTTGATGATCTTCGTGCCGTCGAGGATGTCGAGTTCGATTTTTTCCTTCGGGGCTTTCTTTTTCGATTTTGGCGTCGTCTTCGGTTTTGGCGTCGGCTTCAGGTAGTACGAGATGACGGTCGCGTACGGTTTGTTGTCCGAGATGAATTCACCGCGCCCGACGTAACGGAACGGACGCGCAACATACCGCCAGGCAACGGGCGGGGGAAAGAGTGCGACGCGCGACTGCGTTGCGCTCGCGAGGTTTTCTAGCGGCGTAATGTCGTCGAGAATCGCGAAGCCCCGGCCATGTGTGCCGGCGATGAGGTCGTTGAAATCCGGTTGGATTTGGAGGTCGTAGACGGGAAGGTGAACCATGCCCAGGCGCAGTTCGCTAAAGTGGCGGCCTGCATCGTACGACGCATAAACACCGTCTTCACATGCGGCGAAAAGCAAGTTCGGTTGCCTGGGATCTTCACGTACGGCATACGCCCAGAGATTGAGCCCTGTTACGATCGGCGACCACGTGTTGCCGCCATCGCGCGTCACGTAGACGTAGGGTTTCGTGTCACCAAAACGGTGGCGGTCGAACGTGATATACACGACGTTGTTGTCGACCTGCGATGTTTCGATCGATTGCACCCACGACTGTGCGGCTAGGCCCGGGAATTTCGTACTGATATCGGTCCACGTCGTGCCGCCGTCCGATGAGTAGGCGACGTGACCGTTATCGGTTCCGGCCCAAAGCGTCGTCGCATTCTCGGCGAGCGCATAGAGGGTGCAATAGGCCTCGGCATTGGTATTGTCGTGCGTGATCGGGCCCCCGCTGCGGCCGAGATACGATGCCGGACATGATTGCGATAAATCACCGCTGATCGCACTCCACGTTTGGCCCGCGTCGCGCGTGCGGAAGAGCACGTTACCGCCGAAATAAACCGTACCCGGTGAAACGCGCGATACAAGTAATGGCGCGCTCCAGTTGAAACGATAACGAAACGTTCCCGCTCCGGTTCCGAACGTGATCAGCGGTTGCGGCCCGATCAATCTCGCTTCCCCATTGGCAAGATCGCGCCGCGTAATGTCGCCGAAGTGCGTGTTCGTGTAGATGACGTTCGCGTTTGCGGGATCGGGCTTGGCATATTGTCCGTCACCCCACTCCACGATGTTGCGCCATGCGCCGTTTCCGACGCCCGTGCCGTTCCATGCGCTGTTCGGACCCCACCACACCTCGTTGTCCTGGAAACCGCCCATGATGTGGTAGGGCAGTTCGCGATCGTATCCCACTCGGTAGACCTGCCCGAACGGCACCGTATTGATGTAATCCCAGGTAACGCCGTCGTCCATCGACATGTTGAAGCCTTGGTCGCTGCCGAGCAGCACGCGCTTCGGATTCGTGGGATCGATCCAAAGATCGTGATTGTCGCCGCCTGCGTTGACGCCTTTGAACTTCTTGCCGCCGTCTTTCGAACGCTCGAGCCCGCCCGAGACGATCCAAACGTCCTCAGGATTATCCGGATTCACGCGCACTTGCGAAAAGTAAAACGGACGGAAGACGAGATCCTTATCCGCATTGACGAGCTTCCACGAATCTCCGCCGTCGTTTGAGCGGTAGAGGACACTCTTGGACGTCGGAACGATTGCATAAACGACATTCGGATGGTGCGCCGAAAGCGAAACGCCGACACGATTGATGATGCCGCCCGGCAGCCCGTTGTGCAAATTCGGATCGGTCAGCCGTTTCCAGCTGGTTCCGCCGTCCGTGGACTTCCACAAGCCGCTTCCCACACCGCCACCGCGGAACGTCCACGGCTGCCGCAAATAGTCGAACGTTCCCGCAAACGCGATCGAAGGGTTCGTCGGATCGAAGATGACGTCGGCACCGCCGGTCGTCGGATTGACATAGAGCGTTCGCGTCCACGTTTTTCCGCCATCTTGCGTGCGATAGATTCCGCGATCGCCGCCGCTCGTAAACTCCGGGCCCATCGCTGCAACGAGCGCTGTGTTCGGATCGCGTGGGTCGATCGCGATACGAGCGATGTGCTGCGTGTTTTGCAAACCGATTTGATGCCACGTCGCACCGGTATCGTGCGAAACATATACACCGTCGCCCAGCGCCGCGGTATTTCGTGGAAACCCTTCTCCGGTACCAACATAGATCGTCTTCGGATCCGACGGCGCAACGGCGACAGCGCCGATCGAGGACGATCGCCCTTGGTCGAAGATCGACTTGAACGTGGTTCCCGCGTCGGTGGATTTGTACAGGCCGCCGGAAGAATGTCCGAGATAAATCGTCGTCGGATCGCCGGGAACACTCGCAACAGCGTCGAGGCGTCCACCCATCACAGCCGGACCAACTTCGCGCCACGCGAGTGCTCCGAAGTCTTTGGGCGCGATCGTCGCGTGCGCATCGACAACAGGTCCAAATGCCGCTTGCGCCGCTGTCTGCGTGGGTTGCGGCGACGCCGTCGTCGCCGGTTGTGGCGCCCTACACGCAGCGAGGATAAGACAAGCGGATATAACGATCCACCGAGCGTTCAATCAACGTCCTCCGTCTGATACGCGGCATTCGTTGCGGGGTACGCTATTGCCGCTATGACTATTCTTTTGGAAATGCCGCGTCCCGATCCGGGCCCCGTTTCGCCGAATCCACCCAACCCCGCACCCGGCGAACCGACGATTCCCGAGAACGAGCCGATCGATCCGATCGCCGATCCGACGGAAGACGCCGAAGCGCTGCGCAGATAATTGAAGGATCGCCTCAAGCGGTTGAATTGAGGCGATCCTTCGACAAGCTCAGGATGACAGACGACTGCTCAGGATGACATTGTTTAGGGCGTCATTGGTTTGGGTGTGGGGATATCGTCGTATCCGGCGGACTTGAGTTTCGAGTTGAGCGCCGGCAGCGTTGCAACGTAATCGTTGTATGCGTGAACATTTTGTGCAAACTCGGCGTACGTACGCGACTCCACGTCCGTGGCGGCCGGGGTTACGATTCCGGTGCCGGCAATTTGCGAGAGATCTTCGCGAACTTTTCCGGGACGCTGAATGAAATCTTCAAAGCCCTGGTAGTTTGCGGTTAGGTCGTCTTGCATGTTTTGGCGGTTCTGCAAGGCCGCATCGATGGCGCCGACGCTCGCGGTATCGTTCTTCGCTTGCGCCGCGGCCTTCGCTTTCTCCAGTGCTGCTTTGACATCATCGAGTGAGTTCAGCGCGACGTCGAGTTCGGAGAATTTTGCGTTGACGCGCATCGAGTAGTTGTACGATTCGACGAGCTGCGCTTGCGTGAACCGAGTATCGGGATCGGCTTTGACGACGAAGCGACCGCTGAACGTTTTTCCATCGACCGTCATCCGATAGCCGTAATTTCCCGGCGGGACGATCGCCCCGATGTCCGGGCCTTTGAAGAACTTCCCGGCACCGTTCCACTTCACCGGTCCGTCGGTGCCGAAGTTCCAGGTGTACTTCTGCAAACCCGCGTCGTTGGGAATCGCGGGTTTCGGTTTTGCATCGGGATCCGCCGGGGGTCCGAAAAGCGGTGCCTCTTTGTTCCCTTGCACCGTGCGAATCACATGGCCGTGGTCATCGAGAATCTGCAACACGGGCGGCTTCGCGCCCGGTTTGGGTTGGTAATAGTAGAAGGCAACACCATAGTCCGGATTTTGGCCCGCGTAATCGGTGTAGATACCTTCATCATCACCGTGCATGTTGTAGAGATACGCAGTTCGCGGCGAAACGACGAACGCTTGATTCGGTTTGCCGCATCCCATGGTTTGCAACGGACGCAGATCGTCCATCACGTAGAGCGCGCGCCCGTGCGTCGCGATCACCATATCATCCCATTGCGGTTGATACCGGATGTCGCGCACCGACACGGCCGGCAGGTTGTTCTTGAAATCGTGCCAGCTCGCGCCGTTGTCGCAGGAAATGTACATGCCGGTTTCGGTTCCGGCGTAGACAATGTTGGGATTGTGGAGATCCTGACGCACCGAACGGGCGTACCAAGCATCGCCCGGCATATGCGTGCCCATGTCCGTCCACGTTCTGCCGAAGTTGTTCGAAACGAGAAGGTACGGTTTGTAGTCGCCCATGAGATGGCGATCGACGCTCACGTAAACGGTGCCGTCGTGAATCATCGAGGGCGCGACCGTTTCGACCGCGCCGTGATCCGGCACGCTCTTCGGCGTTACGTTGTGCCAGTGTTTGCCGCCGTCGACCGTATACTGCACCTGTCCGTCGTCGGTTCCGGCCCAAATCTCGCCTTCACGCAGCGAGGAGCCTTCGATGTCCAGGATTGTGTTGTAATTCTCGGCACTCGAAACATCGTGCGTGATCGGTCCGCCGGGCGGTGCTTGATGATTCTTTTCATTAAGCGTCAGATCGGGGCTGATCGGCCTCCAATGCATGCCTCGATCGCTAGTTTGAAAGACGACATTACCGCCCACCCAGGCGATGTGACCGTTCCACGGCGCAAAGGCAATCGGCGAATCCCAATTGAAGCGATATTTCGCTTTGCGTAAGTCGAACTGATGACCGGTGAGCGCAACGTACGGCTGCGTACCGAGCGCATCGCGCGTTGCCTTGTCGTAAACAACGACGGCTGCGCCCTGCGCATCGGACCACATGATGTTCGTACTGATTGGATCGGGAACGGCCCACTCGCCGTCGCCGCCATTGACGTTGATCCAGTCCTTGTTCAAAACGCCGGAAGGATCCGTGGACTGCGACGGTCCGCACCACGCATTATTGTCTTGCCATCCACCGCAAACCCAGTACGGATTGCCCGTCATCGCCACGCCGACATGATAGACTTCACCGACGGGCAGATTGCGCGCGAAGAACCAGGTAGCGCCGCCGTTGAGCGTTTGCGTTACGCCGCCGTCTTGCGCGACAGCCATGCGCTTGGAATCGTTGGGTGCGATCCATAAATCGTGAAGATCGCCGTGCGGAAGGCTGAAGACCGGCCGCCACGATTTGCCGCCGTCGTGCGAGCTAACGAGCAGCATCGACACGCCGAATACATGATTCGGATCGCTCGGATCTACAGCGAGATGCGAGAAGTAGAACGGCCGCTGATCGACCATTGTCTCGCTGCTTGTCATGGTCCAATTCGTACCGCCGTCGTCGGAGCGCCAAAGAATGCCCTTGCTCGACTCGATCAATGCATACACGCGATTGGGATCGCTGGGCGCGATCGCGAGCCCAACGCGACCCGTCGTTCCGTCGGGCAAACCATGTCCGGTGAGCCGCGTCCACGTCTTCCCGCCGTCGGCCGATTTATAAAGACCGTCGTCATCGCCGCCGCTGACCGTCGTCCATGGCTTGCGTTCGAAATGCCACATTCCGGCAAAGATGACGTTCGGATTCTTCGGATTCATCGCGAGGTCCGACGCGCCGGCGCGATCGCTTAGATAAAGCGTCTTCGTCCACGTCTTCCCGCCGTCGTCCGTAACGTAGACGCCGCGATCCTCGCTCGGCGCGAAAATATCGCCGAGCGCGGCAACGACGACGTGATTCGAGTTGCGCGGATCGATGAGCACGCGCGTAATCGAGCGCGTCTTCTCGAGGCCCATCTTCTGCCAAGTCTTGCCGCCGTCGGTCGTCTTATAGATGCCGGCACCCGGGATCACGTCGTTACGCGGATTGCCCTCGCCGGTCCCGACCCAGACGGTTTGGTCGTTGTTCGGATCGATCGCGACGTCGCCGATTGACGCCACGGGTTCTTTGTCGAAGACCGGTTGCCACGTTTGGCCGCCGTCGGTCGTCTTCCAAACGCCGCCGCCCGCAGCGCCGACATAATAAAGGTTGGGATCTTTCGCGCTACCGACGACGTTCGACGTGCGTCCGCCCGGTAAGGCGGGTCCGATTTCGCGCCAGTTCATGTCTTGATAGACCGGTTTGGCGGTCGGCGTGGGCGATGGCGAAGCCGATGGCGACGCAGAAGGCGACGCGACGGCTATCGTCACGGCGAAGAGAAAAGGAATCAACGATGCTCCTCCGTAGCAGCAAGTTCACTCAACTATAGGGCAGTCGGTGTCAAAAAATCTTCAGAGCCCTTGGGATCGCCGCGTCTCCATCGATTTTTGGACGCTGTCTCTAGCGGTCATTCTTGCCGTAGGTTTCGTATTGCGCGTCTGGCGCCTTGGTTCGATGCCTCCGGCAATCCATCCGGATGAAATGGCGGGCCTTGTCGGCGTGCTCGACGAGCTTGCGCACCGCGCGCCCCTGCGGCCGTTTTTCGACTATCGTATCTTTTATCTGCCGCTCTACGGCATCGGTCAGTACCTCTCGTCGCTCTTCTTCGGCTACAACGCGGCCGCATATCGCTTTCCGGCAGTCATCTACGGATTGGCCACAATTGCTTGCACGATCGGTCTCACACAGCGTTTGACGAAGGACCGTGTAAGCGCGCTTTGCGCAGGCGCGGTATCCGCGATTCTTCCGTGGGAGATCACCGTTTCACGTATCGCTTGGGAAAACGCAGCGATGCTTCCCTTTCTGCTGGGTGGCCTGTGGGCGTTGCGTGCGGGGATTGAGGATCGCAGCGTCCCGCGTCTTGCCCTTGCCGGTGCGCTATTCGGAATTGACGCATACTCATATCGCGCGGCGCTCCCCGACGCGCTCATTCTCGCTGCAACGCTCCTTGCGATCGACTTTCGGCGTTCGGCGCGCGCGTTTCGCGGAGTGGCGGTAGGCGCAGCGCTCGTTGCAATCATCGTAGCGCCCCTTGCCATCAGCGTGATTGCAGAACCGGCCTTCTTTTGGCGTGACGCATATATCTCGACGTTCCGAGCCGGAATCAATCACTCGAGTCTCGGGCTCTTCGCTTCGAATTATCTCGCGCACTTCGATCTGCGTCCGCTTTTTTTCCGCGGCGATGGAAACATGCAGCACGGCCCGGCATTCGGCGTGCTGTATTTATGGATGCTCCCGATGATGGCGATCGGCTTCGTCGCCTCCTTCACGTTGTATGGACCCGGAATCGGAACGTTCTTCCTTGTCTGGCTTCTGCTCTATCCGATCGGCGGCGCGATCACCAACGACGGAGTTCCACATTTCCTTCGCACCCTGATCGGTGCGCCGCTCGCGGCGATCCTAGCCGGCATCGGCCTCGCCTTTGCATGGCGCGCGATCGAGAAGCTCAGCTACGCGCGCATTGCGGCCGCGCTCTTTCTGCTCCTGGCGTTCATCGCGCTCTCGCAATTCTGCCAGGCGTACTTCATCTCGTACCTTCCGGCCGCCGGCGAGGCCTACCAATACGAGAACCGCGATCTCTTTCTCACCGTTCGCGCGTACGCACCCGAAGCACGACGCATTTGTTTTCAGGGTCTCAATGCTATGAATTCGTTAACGCTCTTCGCGTACTACCTTCGCGATCTCAAGATGCCGATTCGCGAACGTATGGACGAGTCGTGCTTAGTACCCGGGACGCTCGCCGTCGTCGCTGCTAACCAAGCACGACCGGCGAATGCGCGCCTGCTCGCAACGGCGCAAGCCTTTAACGGAACGATCAAGTACTATATTTTTCTCACGCAATAGTCCCCCATAGACTGCAGTAGAGGCCCCAGGGGCTAGCAAGCGTAAGTCTCCAAACGGCTCTCGTTTAACGGGGAGGCAGTTGTGAACCGTAAGGAAGCTCTTCAGCAATTCATCGTACTACCCGCTCTCGCGGGACTTCTTCTGACGACCACGACAATCGCCGAAGCAAAAGGCTCGAAGTCTCAGTTCAAATATCAAGACAAGCCCAATGGCAATCAGAAGTGTGGCGAATGTTCGCTATTCGTCCCAGGAAAAAACGATTCAGCAGATGGCGAATGCAAGGTGGTCGAGGGATCGATTAATCCCAACGGCTGGTGCACGGCCTTTTCACCGAAAGCATAACATCGTGGAGGTACGGTGGCCCGAATAGCGGGCGTTGCAACGGCCGTCCCACCGTACGTTCTCGACCAGACGGATATTAGCGCGCGTCTCCGCGCACAATTTAGCGAGTCCAGCGTCGTCGCGCGATTGCTCCCCGTCTTTACGAATACGGGAATTGCGCGACGCTATTCATGCGTTCCCATCGACTGGTATTACGACACACATGGATGGCGCGACCGCAACGAGATCTATCTCGACTATGCGCAGCGTCTGCTGGAAGAGGCGGCTCGCGCCGCACTGAGTCGCGCGGGACGCGCGATCGAAGATGTGGATGCGATCGTCGTTGTTTCGACGACCGGTATCGCGACTCCGAGTCTTGATGCGCTCCTCATGAATCGCATGCCGTTCAAACGCACCGTGCGGCGACTGCCGATTTTCGGACTCGGCTGCGTGGGTGGTGCCGTCGGCATCGCGCGTGCGGCAGCGCTTGCGGATGCTCACCCCGGTTCTACCGTGTTGCTCCTCGTGGTCGAACTGTGCGCGCTGTGGTTCCGCCGCGACGAACTCACGAAGAGCAACATCGTCGCAACGGCACTGTTCGGAGACGGAGCTGCTGCCGCCGTTTTCAGCAACGATGAACGTGGACCGCGCGTGAGCGCGAGCGGCGAATACACCTTTGCATCGACGCTCGATATCATGGGCTGGGACGTCGCCGAAGACGGTCTGTCGGCAATCTTCTCGCGTGATATTCCGCAACTCATCGAATCGGAACTGCGTGACGTCGTCGATGCATATCTCTCCGAATCGGGATTAACGCGAGACGACATCGATCATTTCCTTTCGCATCCCGGAGGAACGAAGGTGCTCGATGCGCTGGAAACGGCCTTTGGGCGAGAAAACGGGACGCTTGCGGATTCGCGCGCAGTGCTCGCCGAGTACGGAAACATGTCGTCGGTTACGCTGCTCTTCGTACTCGATCGCGCCTTGCAAGACGGTGCTCTTTCGTCGAATGGATGGCGGCGCGCGCTGCTCTCGGCGATGGGTCCCGGATTTACGGCGGCGTTCGTCACGCTCGAACCGTGAGCATTCTCTACCTCGTCGTCGCGATCGTCATCATTCAACGAATCGCGGAACTTCTCTATGCCGAGCGGAACACGCGCCGTCTGCGTCAGCGCGGAGCGATCGAAGTTGCCGCCGGCCAGCATCCGTTCTTCATCATGTTGCACGCCGCATGGCTAATCTCGCTTCTCGTATTCGTCCGGCCGGCGACGGTGCCGAATTGGTGGCTGCTGGCAGCGTTCTTCCTTCTGCAAATCGCGCGGCTTTGGGTTCTTGCAACCTTGGGACCGTATTGGACGACGCGGATCATCACGCTCGATATCGCGCCTCTGATTCGCAGCGGACCGTACCGTTTCATAAAGCATCCGAATTACGCGATCGTCATATTCGAAATTGCGCTGCTACCGCTGGCGTTTGGCGCCTGGCCCATCGCCGTTATCTTTTCCGTCCTCAACGCGATGCTACTAACCGTACGGATTGCAGCTGAAGAGAAGGCGCTCGCAAGCCGACGCTAAAGAGGTAAATCGCATACGTGTATACAATCTCCGGGTGAAAGCGGGGGTTGAATGATGCGGATTTCTCGACTCTTCATTTGTTTTGCCGTACTCTTAGCGATCTCGGCCGGCGTGGCGAACGCGCGGCCGTGGACGCTGCGCGATGCGACCGCAACCGGGTTCATCGACGAAGTGCAACTGTCACCGGATGGAACCCAGGCCGTGATCGGCGTCGGACACCCAAACTTCAAAGACGACAGCTTCGACACCGGCTATGAGTTGGTCGATATTGCGAACGGCGCGATGCGCCAACTCTCGTCGGTTCTCACCCATCCGCGTTGGTCACCCGATTCGAAACGGATCGCGTGGATGGCGCCTGATGCGAAGGGGAATGCGTCCATCGTCGTCACCGACACGCGCGGCGTCACGCTGCGCAAGTATCCGCAAGCAACGCGCAATGTGATCGGCTTTGCGTGGGCGCCGAACGGCTCATCGATTGCAGCCGTCGAGACGAGCGGAAAAACAATGAGCGTTCCGCGCTTCCACTGGATGAACTTGGAAAACGACTACCGAGACACGCGCCCTGCCCAAAGAGACGTCTGGATCGTTGATGTTGGAAGCGGCGCTACGCGACGTCTTACCGGCGACGGATGGTCGTATGGCGGTCCCGAGACCGATCACGATCCGTCGTGGTCCGCGGATTCGAAGCAACTCGTCGTCGTGCGCCAGCCCACGCCCGTCTACGGCGATTTCGAACACGCGCAGTACGTGGCGCTGGAGACCGCGAGCGCAGACCCGAAGCAGGTTGTCGATCATCCGTTCTTCGCCTACCCCCACAGCGCCGCGCCTGCATTCGCACCTGCTGGAAGCCAAATCGCCTACGCGCACTCATGGGATGGGAAATTACCCTCGCGCGAGGACGTGTTCGTCAACGGTCATGATGTGAGCGCTTCACTCGATCGCGATCTTTGGTCGTGCGCGAACGGCTCGATGATGTGGTCGAAGGGCGGCTTGATCGTCGATCTACTCGACGGCGTCTCAATGCGTCTCTATCAGCTCGATCCCTCAGGTGCCGCCGAACCGAAAGCACTGACGAGCGACGCGGGCTCCGCCGAGACATTCTCGGTATCGAATACGGGCCGCATTGCATATATCTGGTCGACACCGACGCAGCCAAACGAGCTTTACGTACGGGATCCTGACGGTGCAACGCGTCAAGTGACCCATTTGATTACCTTGCCGCGCGATCTTCCGATCGCGCAGACACGTCTCTTCACCTGGAGCGACGGTAGCGGACATACCCTGCACGGCCAGTTGACGCTCCCAAGTAACGGTGCCTCGCTGCGAACTGCGCCGGTCGTCGTAGAACCGCACGGCGGACCGCAGTGCGCCGATGACGCCGCTTTCGACGGGTTCGCGCAGTATCTCGCAAGCTACGGATACGTCTACTTCCGTCCCGATCCGCCTGGTAGCGACGGATACGGCGACTGGTCGTATAAAGCGATCGTCGAGAATTGGGGAGCAGTTCCGATGGCGGCCGATTTCGCCGGCCTCGACGCGCTCGATGCTTCAGGCATCGGTGATCCGGCGCGCACGTTCATCGAAGGCGGCTCCTACGGCGGTTATCTCACCTCGTGGATCGTCACGCACAGCACGCGATTCCGTGCAGCCGTCGCGCAAGTCCCGGTGACCGATTTGCTGCAGGAGTACGCGCTTTCCGAAAGTCCGAATATCACGCGCCGGTTTTTCGGCGACAAACCGGCGTCGAATCAGGCCTTGCTGACATCGGAGTCGCCACTCACGTTTGCTTCACAAGAGAAAACGCCGCTGCTTATTATCGCGGGACTCGCCGACACGCGGGCTCCCTATATGCAAGCGATCGAATTTTATAAAACGCTCGCGGAAAACGGCGCGCCGGTTCGCATGATCGCCGACTCGAAAGCGGGGCACGGACCCAACGACCCGCAAGGCCTCATGGAATGGTTGGGCGCGACGATGGCCTGGATCGCGCAGAACGGCGGAATCGTGATCCCGGATGCGAGTCTGCCGAAATGATGGATGCCGCATCGTATGTCGAGCGAAATCTCGGGCGGTACGTTGCCGAACTCTCGGAGTTTGCGAGTATTCCCAGTGTTTCAAGCCAATCGACGGGGATTGTCGAGGCCGCGCAGTGGTTGCAACGCGCACTCGAACGTCGCGGCGTGAATGCGCGCATTTTACCGACTGCCGGAAATCCCGTCGTCGTTGGAACGTTTGGTAGTGGAGCGCGAACGGTGCTCCTGTACAATCACTACGACGTGCAGCCGCCCGAACCGATCGACGCGTGGACGACACCGCCGTTCGAACCGACGCTGCGCGATGGGAAACTGTTTGCGCGCGGCGTGATGGACGACAAGGGTGAAATCGTCGCGCGTTTGGCGGCGCTCGACGTGCTGCGCGAACGTTACGGTGATGAACTGCCGCTTGCCCTTACCTTCTTCGTCGAGGGCGAAGAGGAGAACGGAAGCCCTAACCTCGAGCCGTTCATCCTCGAACATCGCGATCTACTGGCGGCCGATGCATGCATTTGGGAGGCCGGCCAAGTTGACGGCGACGGGCGTCCGTATTTGTGGCTCGGCGTACGTGGATTACTCTATGTCGAACTGATCGCGCGCACGCTGCGCCACGACGCGCATTCGGGTTGGGCGCACGTACTACCAAACGCGGCGTGGCGATTGATAGACGCATTAATGACACTGCGCGATCGCGACGGCAACGTCACGATCCACGGATTCGGCGAGGGGTTGACCGGACCGACTGCGCGCCAGTACGAACTTCTGCGTGATATGCCGGACGAAGCGGCGACGTATCGCGCGGAGTACGGTGTTGAGCGTTTCGCCGGCGGCCGCGAAGGTGTCGCGCAGCGTGAAGCCGTGTTCTTGCCGACGTGCAACATCTCCGGGATCTGGGCCGGACACATCGAGAACGGAAACAAGACGGTGATTCCGGGCAGCGCCCATGCGCGCATCGACTTTCGCTTGGCACCCGATCAGGATCCGGAGCGTTGCCTGAACGCAGTACGCGAACATCTGCGCCAACACGGTTTCGGTGACATCGAATTGGTTGCTCGCGAAGGACAGCGCGCGGCATGCAGCGATCCGGATCATCCCTTCATCGAACTCGCGATCGATGTCCTACGCGAACACTACGGCTGCGATCCACTCGTTACGCCGATGGTGGGCGGCACGGGGCCCGCAGCGCACGTTGTTCGCCACCTCGGCGTGCCCTTCGCAAGCATCGGATGCAGTTATCCCGGTTCACGGAAGCATGCGCCGGACGAAAACGTCCGATTGAGCGATTTTGTACGCGGTGCCGGCGCGATCGCCGATTTACTCGACCGCTATGCCCCCTCTACGAGTGCGCGAAGCATCGTGTCTTCGAGGTGATCCAGATGCGCGAGCGTCGCTCGCTCAGCGGCTTTGAGGTCTCGCTGCTCGAGCGCATCGAGAAGGGCGCGATGGTCATCTCGCGAGACGCGAACGACGCCCATGACGCTCTGGCTCGGATTCGGAAGGCGCTGCACGCGAACGTGATGGGCGCGAATTGCGGCGAGCAGCCGCGGATTGCCGACAAGTCCATAGAGCGCGACGTGAAAATCGAGGTGAAGCTGCGTCGCTTCTTTCGTTGGTCTCCCGGCTTTGCGTAACGAGCGATCGATTTCGCGCATGCGCTTGAGGGCCGCATCATCGAGCTTCGGCATCGCGAGACGCAACGCGCCGATCTCGAGGATGCGTCGAACTTCGAAGAGTTCACGAATATCTTCCGCACTTACGGTTGCCACGAACGCGCCGCGGTTGGGATGGTAGATGATCCAGCCTTCAGCTTCGAGCTGACGCAGCGCTTCGCGAATCGGACTACGGCTCACGCCGTAGCGAACCGCCATCTCTTCTTGAGGCAGCGGATCGCCGGCCGCGAACGTTCCGTCGAGAATCTCCTCGCGGATTCGCGTCGCCAGCGCATCGGCTGTGCTCTGCAGTTTCAGCACGCTCATTGGCACATTACTTTCAAAGCCCATGCATCGAACACCGTTCGAAATTGCGACCCGATGGTGCGAAGATGTTCGACTTCGCCCATATGCGTTCCGCGATCGGTGAATACCGTGACCGGAATCGAGGCATGATGCAGCGCAGCGGCATAGGCATCGCGATCGCCGCACGCTCCGGCATCGTCGCGAGTCGCGCACACGAGCAGCCACGGGACGTCCGCCGGCGGGTAACGATCCGGAGAAAAACGAGCGCGTGATTCTCCCGGAGGACCGAGCAGCTTACGGTCCGCGGCGCGGTCGGCAGCCGACTCACCCCTCGCGGGATACGTAATGTCAGCGAAATCACCGGAGAGATATGCGGCGGCAGCGACCGGCGCGTGCGAGAATCCCGTGCCGATCCAGAGCTGATGATTCATCATCGCTAAATCGACCATCCATCCTCCGGCGGAATGTCCGATGAGAATAATACGCTTCGGATTGCCGCCATAATGGGCAATATGGGTCGCCGTCCATCGCACTGCATCGATGATGTCGCGCGCCGAACCGATCGGATTCGTGGCCGGATAGTACCGATACGATGGAATGACCGCGACGTATCCGCCCGCCGCGAGCGAAGCGCCGACGGCGCGATACCACGTTCGATCCCCTTCGGTGAGTCCGCCGCCATGAATGAAGATCACGACCGAATGGCGGCCGGCGCGCGAAGGACGGTAAATGTCGAGAAGATGCTTGCCGTGTTCGACGGGTGCCGCGTAGGCGACGGTTACAGGAAGCATACCGCCGAGATTGTATACACGCATACATGCGGCCTGCCTGCGCCCTAGCGATCGTTTTTGCAATGCTGATACCGGCCGGATGCACGCGCGCGCATCGCACGATCGACCACCCGGCTGCAACGCTTGTGGTGGCGACGACAGAAGAACCGGATTCGCTCGATCCGCTGCTCGCGAATCTCGCCGTTGCGAACGATCCGATTACACTGGCGTACGACGGATTGGTGCGCTTTGGACCCAGCGGCGCGATTCTCCCGGATCTTGCGCTAACGGTACCTTCGCACGCCAACGGCGGCATCAGTGACGACGGCCGCACCATCGTCTATCGTTTGCGTCGCGATGTGCGCTGGCAAGACGGCGTACCATTTTCGGCACGCGACGTCATCTTCACTTGGCGCGCGCTCACGGATCCCAACCGTAACGTGCCGACGCATGCAGGCTACGACCGTATCGCATCGATCGATGCGCCCGATGCATGGACCGTTCGCGTTCGGTTGCGCGAACGTTACGCGCCGGCGCTCTCGCTTTTTGCATGCGGGCGGCAAGGCGCAATCGTGCCGGCGCACAAGGTTAACGGGTATATCGGGACCGGCGCTTATCGCATCGTCCAGTGGCGCCGCGGCGACGAAGTCCAATTCGAACGCAATCCGTTCGCGGTGAATCGCCCTGCGTTCGATCGTGTTGACTTGCGCTTCATGCATGACGACCAATCCGTACTCAATGCACTGCACGACGGCAGTATCGACGCCGCGTTGCTGCTTGATACGACGAGCCTCGCGCAAGCGCAGCGCGATTCGCAGCTTGCCGTCCATTCAACCAATACACTCGAATGGGAACATTTGAGTTTCAACCTTCGGCCCGGAAGCGGACCGCAAACCAACATCCACGTGCGTCGCGCAATCGCGTATGCGCTCGATCCCGCGCTGCTGCGCCGTTCCTATCTGTATGGCTTCGGCGGGCTGGCGCCGCTCGATCAGGCCCCATCGTCCTGGGCCCGTGATCCCTCGATTGGATTCTATCCCTTTAACCGGGAGGCCGCGCGTCGAGAGTTGGCACGCTCGCGATACTCGCATCCACAATTGACGCTCGTGAGTACCACGGGCAACGATCAGCGTTACCGATTGGAAATCGGCGTACAGTCGGCGCTACGCGATATCGGAATCGACCTCACGATAAAGAACGTGCCTGCAAATCTCTTACTCGCGCGCAGCGTGGATCGCGGCTTGCTCACCAGCGGCAAGTATCAGATCGCACTGTTTTCGTTCGTGGCGATCTCACCCGATCCGAACGACGAACGTTTCGTCGCGACGTCTTCACTACCACCGAACGGCAATAATCTGTCCGGGTATTCGAATCGCGACGTCGACCAGCTCGTGCAGCGCGGACTCGAAACGTACGATCGAAACGAACGCACGGCAATCTATCATGCGATCCAACGGCATTTGATCGACGATTTGCCGTTTTACACCCTTGTATGGACGCCGTCGTCGGTCGTCGCGCGGCGCGATCTCCAGGGCATCGAGGCGGTGCCTCTCGGCAGCGATCTTTGGAATATCAGCACCTGGCGACGAGACAGTCACGCAAATACGGGAGTCGGCCGATGAACGTTACATGGACAGACTCTTCGCACTCGTCCTCGCACTGGCGACACCGGCTCCAGGCGCCACAGTGCCCGTCGCACCCGTGCCCTCGGCTTCACCGGCAGCACAGACCGGCACATCACTTCCAGGCGTACGTCTCGGGGAAACTGCGACGCAACTCGTCAGCGAACGAGGTGAGCCGATGTTTGTTTTCGCAAACGAGAGGCTGATGCAATGGATCTATTTTTCTCCGCACGGAGAGTATGCCGAGCTCGTCGGAATTCAACGCGGGTACGTGACCGTGGCATCGATCGTCAAACGACGAACCGAATTGCCGACGATGCGTGACGAGACGATGGTCGCCGGCGTGCACATCGGCGATCCGTATTCGGCGATCCCGAAAGATGCAGCGAACGGTGCCATCGTCATCGACGACATCAAATACTGGTTTGGGCCTGACAAAGATGGTTCGACGATTGGATCGATCGGCGAGGCACTAACGGATGCCGGCGTCGCAAAACTTGCGCCCCTCTCGCAGATTCCGCTCCTTCATGACGGAAGTTCATTCGATGATGCGGTGGTCGTTCGCGCTTCCACCGATTTTCTTGGAATCAAATTTGAAGAGGGATACATCGCGGGCCACTTCTCGTGCAAGCCGGGAAGAGTAAAGAAGCTGAAGCAATCACTCGTTCATAGAGACGGCAAAAGCTACGATATCATGGATGTAGGGTGCGATAACAGCGATAAGACGAAGTCGTACTACTTCGACATCACGGATTCGTTCGGCAAGCAATAAATAAGAATCGGTCCTTCGACAAGGTCAGGATGACACGGGGGTTAGGCGACTTCGAAGAGGCCGGCTGCGCCCATGCCGCCGCCGATGCACATCGTGACGACGACGTATTTTGCGCCACGGCGTTTGCCTTCGATGAGGGCGTGCATCGTCATACGGGCGCCGCTCATGCCGTACGGGTGGCCGATTGAAATGGCCCCACCGTCGACGTTGAACCGGTCGTTCGCGATGCCGAGTGTGTCGCGACAATAGATCGTTTGCACGGCGAAGGCTTCATTGAGTTCCCACAGGCCGATATCGTCGATCTTCAAGCCGTGTTGTTTGAGCAGCTTTGGTACGGCGAAAACGGGGCCGATGCCCATCTCTCCCGGCTCGCATCCCGCGACGGCAAACCCGCGATAGAATCCGAGCGGGTTGAGATTGCGTTGTTCCGCGAGCTTCGCGTCCATGACGACGACTGCAGCTGCGCCGTCGGAAAGTTGCGACGAATTGCCGGCGGTAATCGACGTGTCTTTGATTCCCGGGACGGCACCTTTGAGTTGCGTGAGGCCTTCGAGCGTCGTGTCAGGACGGTTGCCTTCGTCTTTCTTCAACACCGTGTGCACTTCGCTCACGGCGCCCGTCTCTTTGTCCTGTACGAATTTCCAGGACGGCAGTTCGACGATCTCCGCATTGAAGCGGCCCGCTTCTTGCGCTGCGGCGGTACGCCGCTGGCTCTGCAGCGCATATTCATCTTGCGCGTCGCGCGAGACATTGTACTTCTTCGCGACGTTGTCGGCCGTGTAGAGCATCGGCATGTAGACATCCGGCGTATGGCGCAGCAGCCACTCTTCGGTGTAGTACTTCATGTTGAGATCGTTCTGCACCATCGAAATCGATTCGACGCCGCCTCCGACGACGACATCGGCGTTATCGACCATGACGCGCTTCGCCGCCGACGCAATTGCGTCGAGACCCGAGGCGCAATAGCGGCTTACGGTTTGTCCGGGCACCGTTACCGGACATCCGGCGCGCAACGCAGCCGTACGTCCGATGTTGTTTCCGGTTGCACCTTCCGGCAGACCGGAACCGATGACGACGTCTTCAACTTGCGCAGGATCGACGCCGGCACGTTTGAGCGCTTCGGCGACAACGTGTCCCGCCATCGTTGCACCAGGGGTCTGATTGAACGCACCGCGGAACGCGCGACCGATCGGCGTTCTCGCGGCGGAGACGATAACCGCCTCACGCATGGACTAATTCTCCCTTTTTGTATTGAGCAAAGCTACCGCCGGCTTCGGCGATCTCTTTCAGCAGCGGCGCCGGTTCCCAACCGAACTCGCGCACGCGATCGTAGACGTGTTTCACGCCCACTTCATCGGCGTACCACATCGGTCCACCGTGATGCGGCGGAAATCCGTACCCATACACGTAGACGATATCGATGTCACCCGGACGCAGGGCGACGCCTTCTTCAAGCAGATATGCGCCGCGATTAATGAGCGCAAACGTGAGACGATCGAGAATTTCGCGATCGGCAACGTCACGCGGTTTAACGCCGGCTTTTGCCGCCTCTTCTTTGAACAGCGCTTCGACTTCAGCATCCGGGATCGGCTCGCGTCCTTTGCCGACGTTCTTGTCGTACTTGAAGTAGCCGGCCATCGTCTTTTGACCGAGCCGCTTCATCTCGACGAGGCGGTCGATCACGCTCGTGCGCCCCTTCGCGATATCCGGACGCGCCTTCGCAATATGCCAGGCGACGTCGATACCGGAGAGGTCGCCCATCGCGAAGGGTCCCATCGGGAAGCCGAACTTCTTCGCAACCGCGTCGATGCGCGCAGGGGAGATGCCCTCTTCCGCGAGTTCGCCGGCGGCGCGCGCATAGTCAAACACCATGCGGTTGCCGATGAAGCCGAACGCGTTCGCCGAGAGCACTGCAGTTTTCTTCAACGTCTTACCGAGTTTGAACGCGGTCGCGATCGTTTCGGGTGATGTCTCTTTGCCACGCACAATTTCGAGCAGCGGCATGATATTGGCTGGAACGAAGAAGTGCAGGCCGACGAATTTATCGGGTCGCTTCGTTACCGACGCCATCTCGTCGATGTCGAGCGTCGATGTATTCGATGCGAGAATACCGTCGGGTTTCACGATTGCGTCGAGCTTTTTGAAGACGTCTTTCTTGACGTCCATGTTCTCGAAGACGGCTTCCACCACGACGTCGGCATCCGCGAGTTCGTCGTATTCGTGCGTGAACTGAATCGACTGGCCGAGCTTCCACGCTTCCTCTTGCGTCATGCGGCCTTTTTGGACCTGATA
This sequence comes from Vulcanimicrobiia bacterium, assembly GCA_963765935.1. GTDB lineage: Bacteria > Vulcanimicrobiota > Vulcanimicrobiia > Vulcanimicrobiales > Vulcanimicrobiaceae > JAMXLG01. The sequence goes on from CAVXXX010000001.1 coordinate 523,435, forward strand.
CATGAACATGCCGAAGACCGTTTGCTTTGCCTTATCGACCGCTTCATCGTTGGAGTCGATCACGGTGACCGGAATGCCGGCTTGAGCGAACGTAATCGCGATGCCCGTTCCCATCGTGCCTGCCCCGATAACACCGGCTTTTTGCACCTGTGTCATCCTGAGCTTGTCGAAGGACCCAAGGTCGGGAATTTTCGAGAGTTCGCGTTCGGCGAAGAACACGTGACGCAGCGCGAACGACGGCGCGGAACGCGCGAGCTGTTCGAACAGTCGCGCTTCGCGCGCGATGCCGAATTCGAACGGAAGCTCGAATGCCGCCTCCACCGCGTCGATCAGCTTGTGCGCCGCAAGACCACCGTTGTCTTCCGGCGGCACCATCTTGTGCGCCTGTGAAACAACAAACGGCTCCGCTTGCGGCGTGATCCCTTTGCCTAGCTCCACGCGACGCTTCGAGATACGTCGCTTCCCCTTGTCATCCGGAGCTTGTCGAAGGACGTTTTGCGCAAGCTTCACGGCCGCATCGAGTAAATTTCCATCAACGACTTCGTCGACGATGCCCTTTTCTTTCGCTTCATCCATTTTGACGTTGCGGCCCTTGAGCATGATGTCGAGCGCATCTTGTGCACCGATCAAGCGCGGGAGACGCTGCGTGCCGCCGGCACCGGGCAAGAGACCGAGTTTGATCTCGGGCAAACCGACGCGCGCGTTCTTCTCTGCAATGCGATAGTCGCACGCGAGCGAGAGTTCGAGTCCACCGCCAAGTGCGTTCTTTTCAATCGCGGCAACGAAGATTTTTTCGCTGCGTTCGACGGCCGCGATAACGTCGCGAATGGTGCGCGTCTCCGGCGTCGGCTCGATCGAAAAATCGTTGATATCCGCACCGGCGGAGAAGATCCCGCTGGCGCCGGCAAAGACGACGGCTTTGATGTTCGGGTCTGCCGAAGCAGCCTCAACGATCGGGAGCAACTCACCGGAGAGCGCAAATGAAAGTGAATTGACGGGCGGATTATCCAACCAGACGATTCGGATAATCTCGCCACTGTCATCCTGAGCCTGTCGAAGGGCTCTGTCTTCAGTTCGGATGAAACCCATAGTGGTTATGCAGTCACCGTCATCTTACGATCGAGTTCGAATGCTTCTTCCGGGAGCGACATCACGTCGCCGGCCCCGTCGATGATCTGGCGCTTGTACCACGCACCTTGCGTGAGCGCGTGCGAAGCGAAGAACTTCGCCGTCGTGATCTTCGCGACGTAGAACGGATCGTTGTCGCCCGAAGCAATCTTCTCGGCAGCGATCTTCGCCGCGCGAGCCATCTGCCAGCCGCCGGCGGTGATACCCCACAGCTTGAGGTACGGAACCGAACATGCAAACGCTTTGCGCAGATCGCCCATCGCGTTCATGCCGATCCATTGCGACACTTCGGCAAGCGACGCGATCGACTTCAGAAGCGCTTCGCCGATGGCTTTGACATCGGCGTTATCATGAGCAGCCGCTTCTTTCGCGAACTTCTCCATGTCTTTGATTACGGCCGTCGCCGACGCACCCATGTCGCGAATCAGCTTGCGGCCGACGAGATCGAGGGCCTGAATACCGGTCGTACCTTCATAGATCGTCGTGATGCGCACGTCGCGATATTGTTGGGCAATCCCGGTCTCTTCCACGTAACCCATGCCGCCGAAAATCTGAAGCGCAACCGAGCAGAGGTCGACACCAGTCTCCGTGCACCAGCCCTTGACGACGGGGATCATCAGTTCGACGAACGCCTTGTGCTGCTTGCGCACTTTTTCATCGGGATGCTTGTTCGCGATATCGAGCGATGCCGCGGTAACATACGATAGCGCGCGCATCGCTTCAAGGTTTGCCTTCTGCCACATCAGCATACGGCGCACGTCGGGGTGCTGGATGATGCGTACCGGGGTCTTATCGCGCGTCGCCGCATCGGACATCTGCACGCGTTCCTTCGCATATTCGAGCGAATGCTGATACGCGCGATCGGCAACCGCGTAGCCTTGCACGCCGACGGAGAAACGCGCTGCATTCATCATGATGAACATGTACTCGAGACCGCGATTCGGTTCGCCGACGAGATAACCGACTGCGCCCTTCTCCTTCTCGCCGAACTTCATCGTGCACGTCGGGTTGCCGTTAATGCCGAGCTTATGCTCGATCCCGGCGCAGACGACGTCGTTCGCTTCGGTGATCTTGCCGTCGTCGTCGACGAGCATCTTCGGAACGATGAAGAGCGAGATGCCCTTCACGCCCTCGGGCGCATCGGGCAAACGCGCGAGAACGAGGTGGACGATGTTCTCCGCCATGTCGTGCTCGCCGAAGGTAATGAAGATCTTCTCGCCGGTGATCAGATAATGATCGCCGTTCGGAACAGCCTTCGTGCGCACTTGCGCGAGATCGGAACCGGCTTGCGGCTCCGTCAAATTCATCGTGCCCGTCCACTTGCCCGAGACGAGATTCGGAATCCACTTGTTTTTCTGTTCGTCGCTGCCGACGAGTTCGATCGCCTCGATCGCGCCTTGATTGAGCAGCGGGCCATTGGCAAAGCCGATGTTCGACGCGTTCCACATTTCGAGCGTCGGGCCGAGCAAAAGCTGCGGCAACCCTTGGCCGCCATATTCACCCGGAACGGGCAAACCGATCCAACCGGCGTCCGCGAACTTTTTATACGCTTCTTTGAAGCCTTTCGGCGTTGTCACCTTACCGTCGTCGAACGTGCAGCCCTCGACATCCGACACGCGATTGAGCGGATCGAGCACACCGGTTGCGAACGCACCCGCCTCTTCAAGAATCGATTCCCACACGTCTGCGGCGTCTTCGTATCCGGGCAACTTTGCGACTTCGTCGATACCTGCAAGTTCTTTCAGAACGAACTGCATGTCGCGCAGCGGGGCTTGGTAGGTGCTCATGCTCGTTAGTCTCTCCTCCGCAGTTCAACTGCGGTATTTACTTTACGTAGAGTTCGCGGCGCAGGCGGGCGATGGACCCGGCGAGCGTATCGAGGTAAGGCAGCATTCCCGTTTTGATGCGTTCGAGTCGTTCGCGTCCGGAGTCGGTGATGCGGTAGAACCGCCGCGACCGTTTGGTCGGGTGCTCCCACTCTCCGACGATGAATCCGCGTTCTTCCAATCGGCGCAACAACGGGTAGATCGTGTTCGTATTCACGGCGAGCAGGCCGGAGCAGATCTCTTCGATCCTCGCCATGAGCCCGGAGCCGTGATCGGATTGTAGATCGAGCAGGTGCAGCACGAGGACGGGGAAGACCGTCTTCGACTTGATCGGCCCCTTGACGATACCGTCCGCCGCCGGCGGGGTGCCTACTGCTGCTTTCACCATGATAGATAGGATATTATTAAAACTAATAAGCTGGGGAAATTCAAGAGCTGGACCGACCTTTGTCTCTTTAGGGAGCAGAGTCGGAACGGACGGTCAGGACGGGGATGGTACTCTCGCGGACGATCGCTTCGCAGGCAGAGCCCAACATGGCCCGGACAAGGCCCTGACGGCCGTGAGTCCCGAGGACGATCATGTCGGCATCGTTTCGCTCGGCGTATCCGAGGACCTCATGAGCGACGTGTCCGTGCAGGATCGCCGTCTCGATCGGAACGCCCTTTTCACTCGCCAGGGTGCGGGCAGCCACGAGAGCTGTTTCGGCGTCGGTGCTTAGGAGATCCGGCGCGGCCGCCGGCGCTTTCCCAAGGCCGCCCGGGGCCGTAACGTAATCGACGACGGCAACGACATGAACGTCGGCCGGCACGCAAAGTTTCGGGACGAGATCCAACGCCGCGACGAGCGCGCGACGAGCAATCGGTGAGCCGTCCGTCGCAACGACGATCTTCATCCCGAATTCAAGCGTTCGTCGTGCGAATCGCGCTGATTCCGTCTGCGACTTTTTCGAGGAAATGTTTTGCCGTGCGTTCGGCGATCAGATGGCCGATCGTGGCATCGAAGGCCTCGCCGAAGACCGTTAGCGGAGCCTGATACTCGCCGTCCAGCTCAATGAATCCCTGAGCCGGATCTTCCTCGGACCACACCAGCAACGTTCCTTTGAAATCCGGAAACGGTCCACCACCCGCCGGATGCCAGACCACGCGAAACACATCGTTGAGGTTGTCCTCATCACGTTCGCGAGAGACGTGAATCTCGACGTCGCGCGCCATAGCGATGTGCGTCGGTAATCCGAAATCATCGAGTGGGACTTCGAGCGTCATGCGAACGGCTCCCGAACGGTCCTTTTGCAGCTCGAAGAACCGTGGAACGAGTGCTTCGGCGACGGTCGAGCCGCAGTCAAGGCTCGCGCTAGCACGTACGTGTCGCATGCAACGAGCGTACGAGAAGGCGACGATACGCTGAGGAAGGCTAGTGGAAGACTTTTTCACTAACTCTTCTCGCCCGTACGGTACCCTCGTCACATGCCAACGCAGTCTCCGTCGCCAATTGCACGGGCGAATGCCTGCGTTGTCTGCTGCTGCTTTAACTCACTTTTTTGCTTCGCCCATCACGGAATCGACTTTCGCTTTCGACATGGCCGAGACAACGTGATAGAATCTCCGAGGTACCATGAACGCCGTTGAATTGGACGAGAGCCGGCTCTCGAAGAACCATCGACTAGTTTACGATATCGTCCAGGAGCAAGGGGTTGGACGCCACCTTCCCATGGCCGAACTCTACGAACTCGCACGGACGCGGCGGCCCGGCATCGGATTTACTACTGTCTATCGGGCACTCACTCGTCTCCGCGACATGGGACTCGTCGCCGAGATCGCCCTTCCGGGCGCGGACAGCGCCTACTATGAAGCGGCCGCTCCGCCGCACGCACATTTCCGTTGCGTTGATTGCGGGTCGGTTTCGGACGTTGCGTTTTCGCTTCCGGAAGATGTCATTAGTGAAGCCGCAAAGCGCCTCGGCGCTGAAATTACGGGCGGATCGGTGAGTCTTCAGGGACATTGCGCGGGCTGCGCGCACCACGTAACTGCCTCAGTAAATTAAAATACCCTAGAGCTTCTTCATCTTGTAACCGACGCCGTAGACCGTGAGTACGTACTCCGGTTCTGCGGCGTTCGGTTCTATTTTTCTGCGCAGATTATTGATGTGCCGGTCGAGCGTCCGTTCAAAGATCGAACCGTCGTCGTCGATCTTGTCGAGCAACTGACCGCGCGTGAAGACCTGGCCGGGACGTTCGGCGAGGACCGTCAAGATCCGGAATTCCGCCGGCGTTAGCGAAATGGAATTTCCCGCCATGCGAACTTCGTGTGCCGCAGGATCAATTTCGAGCGCATCAATTCGAATGGGGTGTCCGCTCGACTCACCGCTCGCATCCGCAGCAGCGCGACGCAAGACCGCGCGAACTCGTGCAATAACTTCGCGCGTGGAGAACGGCTTGGTGATGTAGTCATCAGCACCCATCTCGAGCCCGACGATGCGATCGATCTCCTCGGTTCGCGCCGTCAACATGATGACGGGAATGCGGCGCTCCGCAACGGACCGCAACACGTCGAGACCGTTGCCGTCGGGAAGCGTGATATCGAGAATTGCCAGATCGGGCGGCGATGATTGAACCTCTGCGAGCGCATCTCTCACGGTCGCACGCACGATGGGATCAAAGCCCTCGCGCTCGAGATACGCGTGGAGTACCTCACCAATTTGCGGTTCGTCGTCGACTACCAGCACCCGCTTCACGTAGCGAACCTACGCCCTTGCGGGATAGGCGTCCTTCGCGTAACGTTCCCAAGTGCTTCCCGTATCCTGCTTAGACTAACAATCGATGATTGCATCAATTCTCGTGGCCGTCGACGCATCGGAAGCATCGCAAGCGGCCCTGCGCCATGCGACTGAGATCGCAAAGGCGTTTTCTGCGAAGCTCGTTCTCGTCAATATCGTGGACGTCACCAAATTGCTCGCCGTCGCGGGATACGAAACGCCGTACCCGATCGATGCCATTGAAATGATGCGCGACGATGCAAGAACGATTCTCGCGGAAGCGATGACGACATGCCGGAACTGCGGAATTACGTCGATCGAATTGACCGGCGAGGGCGACGCCACCGATGAAATTCTGAACATTGCAAAGGAAGAGCACGTCGATATGATCGCGCTCGGAACACACGGACGCCAGGGCATTTCGCGCCTGTTTTTAGGCAGCGTCGCAGAAGGCGTACTACGGCGCTCGGACGTTCCCGTACTCGTCGTTCGAACATAAAACCGCGGCTTCACGTTCGAAACGCACCGGTAACGCGCGCGACATCGCGTTGCAATGCGGCAATGAGAGGCTGCAGCGATGCACGACTGCGCCTCGCTCGCCGTTGCTCTCGTTCGCACCGACCGCCGCTTCACCGTCGCCGCCATCGTTCAAACGTTGCAACGCTACGGAACCGACGCACTTCGCTTTGCGATTGCGCACGGCATTAGCGTCGCACCCCTTCGGCGCGGAGAGCGCTACGCATCTGCATCGCCCGCGCTTGCGCGTCTCGGAATCGACGTCGATCTTTGGCCCGCGCCGCCCGCTGGACTCTTCGTCGTCGAAGAACGAACCGTCTACCTTCGTTCGCGCAGTCCGATGACCGTCGCCCATGAATTCGGCCATGCACTCGACTGCGCTCTCGGCGGAGGCGTCTATCACTCCGGCATCGACCCTGAGTTGCGTCGGCTCTTTGCCAACGCAACGCAATTTATCACCCCATACGCCGCAACCGGAATCGACGAATACTTTGCAGAGGCACTCCGCGCGTTTGTGGAGATCAATGATGTGACGTCGCATTGGCCGCGCGCAACGAAGATTCGATTACGAAACGTGGACCCCCAGCTCTACGACTACGTCGAGTGCCTGTTCCGATGTGCGTTTACCGTCGCGGCCTAGATATGTTCTAGCGCGCAAAGACCAGCCGTCGCGTGAGCCACGCGTCTTAAACGCCCGTCGACGACGTGTGCATTGAAGCAAGGACTGCCAAGGCAGCTCGTGGTTGCTGCGCCGGTTAGATTTGGGCATATTGGCAGTTCCCTAACCGCAGACGCGGTGCTACGATCCGCCTAGATGCCTTGGTTTTCTTCGGCGTCTTATCCCGTTGTGTCACATATGCTGCAACAATCCGAACAGAGGAGCTTCAATCGATGAAATTGCTTACCTCAGTCCTCATCGGGCTCAGCTTGGCATTTGGCGCTGGCGCCGCTCTCGCGGCCGGGTCGGGAAATCCCCTGACCTTCACGCCCGACAATCTACACTGGGTGGCTGGAACGGGTGCATCCAAAGGCCTTTTCCTTACGACGTTCGTTGGTGATCCGAATAAATCGGGCAACGCAATTACACGCGTTAAAATGCCGGACGGATACACGAACAAGCCGCACTACCATGCACACGACGAGTACATTACCGTCATCCAAGGTACCCTTCTCTTCGGCACCGGCGACGTAGTGAACAAAGCGAACGCGAAAGTGTTGCCGACAGGTTCGTTCATCATGGTTCCGGCCGGCGTGCACCACTGGTCAATCGCCCAGGGCGAAACTATCGAACAGGTCGGCGGTCAAGGTCCGCAGACAAATCTCCCCGTTAAACCCGCGATGTAATCGCGCGTCGAAAAGTTGGCGCCACAGGTCCGCCTCAGCGGGCGGACCTTGCTTTCGAAGAAACTGTTTGTAGGGCCCTCCCGCAGCGCGGCGCGGTTCAGGTCAATTCCACATAATCGCCGAGGCGCTTCGCGCGTACGTGGAGGTTAACGACGTCACGTCGCATTGGCCACGCGCTACAAAAATACGGTTAGCGAAAGTCGATCCGATACTGTACCGGTACGTGGACCGACTGTTTCGCTGCGCGTTTACAAATGCGGCTTAAACCCCAATTCGCCGGATCGCCTATTCGTTGCTGAAAACCGTGCCGTGCGGAACGGCGGCGCCCTTCCATCCATCGGGCCAGGTACGATCGAGATCGATGGACTCCGCATCCAACGAAAGTTTGCCGGTCGCGCGATCGATCGTCGCAAAGCGCAGATGCGTCGCCAGTGCGCCTAAACCGGCAATGACGATACGATCGCCGTTCGGTTGGCCCGCAATCCAGTGCGGATATTCGCTGTTTGCCAGAAGCAGCTGGATAATCATTTTCGGGTGCGCGGGGTTACTCTTATCGAGGCTAACGAGGGCGTGATTACTCTCGACCGCAATGACGAAATAACGGCCAACGACGAGCGGCACCTCGCAACTGCGGCCGCCAAAGTCGTAAGTGTGCCGCAACGATGGGCTCATTCCGCCAAGTCCGTCGACCAGGAACAATCCGCAATTGAAGGTCGGCACGACAACCGTTTTCCCATCGCTCAGCGCCCGAGGTTCCGAAATCGTTTGGTGGATCGACGTAATACCCGGCTGCCTTAGGCAGCGAGATCGTTTTGACAAGCTTCAGATCGGAAAGACGCCACACTTGGACGACGTGACTCTTTTGCGCCCCTTCCATATCGCCGCTGCTCGTCACGACACGGTCTAGATTTTCCGAAATTGCCGTGCTGTATGGTCGAATGTTGGGATCAATGCGCGGGTCGGCCGCAGAGCTCGTCTTGATCACGCGGCCATTGTGATCGAATTCGACCAACCCGCCCGGGCCCTTGTTAAATCCTCCCGCGTACTGAAACGTCGCTAACGTGTTTCCGTTCGGAAGATAGACGAATGTGTGCGGATTAGAGTAGTTGCCGACGCTGCCGAACCGACGAAGAAGTTTCGGATTCGCTGGGGCGCTCAGATCAAAAACGTAAGTCTGATTGTCCTTCCAGTCGTTTGCATAGAGCACGTTGTCGGATGGCAAGACATAGTTAGTGTGATGTGCCGCTTTCGCACCGTTGCCAACCGGTAGAAACGCGACGAGTTTTCCAAAACTCGGTGAGGCCGATGACGAAACGTCGAAAACCGCTAGCGCGTCCTTGCCCATCTTGCCGGGACTGTACCACGCACTTGCGGGATCACGGGTTTCCATTGTCCACGCGAAGACGTAGTGGCTATGCGGCGGCGGCGGGCGCCCAACAATACCAATAACCCCACCGTCATAAGGCGAAGCGCCATGCTTAATTTCATGTCAAATGACATTCCCCATTTAACCGTCCTTTTCCGGCGGCTTCCGCCGTATCGGGGCGGGATCTATCTAACGAGGGCGACTGCAGGTGCAGCGCGAGCAATTGCTCGCGTTTTCCAATCGATCGGTTCGATCTTTCCCGTCAGCAGCGTCCATGATAGACCGCTCCCAAGCGCCGCGAGTGCGGCCAAAGCAAATGGCAGCTTGAAGTTTCCGGTCGCCTCGACCAGCACTCCGGTGACCAAGGGAGCGATCAGGCCGGCGGCATTTGCTAACATATTTTGAATGCCGACCCACTTCCCCGTCGCGTCTCCCGCTTTCGTTTGTGCAACGACGTACGTATTGAGAGCGGCAATTCCACTAAAGAAGCCGGCAGCCAGAAGCCATGCTGCAGAAGCATTCGCACCGTGCGAAAATCCACACCCGAGCAGCGAAATTGCGCCGCCCAGCCCGCCAGTCGCAAACGCCGTCTTTCTTACAAAGGTCGGCGACGCGCCGTGGCGGATTGCGCGATCGGAGATGAGCCCGGAAACAATCATCGTTAGCCCAGCAGCCAGCGATGCAGACCCCGCGATAATTCCCATCTGCGATATCGACCACCCACGTTCGTGCACTAGATAGTACGGAATCCAGCTGATCGTGAAATACAGTACGAGATTACCGCCGAAATGCCCGAGTGATGCGCCCCAAAGCGTCCGCTCCCGCAGGATGAGGTCGAAACCAGGCGTTTCCGCCGCTCGCACGTCCTCGCTTCGTTTACGAAGGTGCCCACGCGATGCGAACTGCCAGGCGACGATCCACAGCATGCTGACTACGCCGCAACCAATGAAGAACGGACGCCAACCGTGTTCCGCGATCACCGCGCTGCCAACGAAGATTCCGAAGGCCGACCCGAAAGCCAGGCCCGCCTGAATAATACCGTTGGCGAAACAACGCTGCTTTTCGTTTACGTTTTCTGCTAAAAGCTTTGCCATCGATGGGAACGAGACGGACTCACCCAGCCCGAGCAGCAGCCTGCAAGCAAAGAGCCACACGAACCCGACTGCAAATGCGCTAAGTAATGTCGCTAGTGACCAAATGAGGAATCCCACGACGAGCACCCGACTCGCAGTGTATTTGTCGACCAGCCAGCCTACCACGGGCTGCATCGGCATATATGTGATGAAGAACGCCGTCAGTAAAAAGCCCAGCTGCGATGGTGAGAGATGGAGTTCTTTTTCAACGAGCGTCGCCGCGGTCGCTAAGTTTCCGCGATCGATGTAGTTGATGAAGATCGAAAGCCCAATTAGGACCACGATGATCATGAGACGTGGCCGCATCTTGCCCGCTTCGACCTGTTATCGCGCGCACCCGCCAGCGAGACGGAGATCGCTCTAATTCCACATAATTGCCGAGGCGCTACGCGCGTACGTGGAAATTAATGACGTGACATCACATTGGCCCCGCGCGACGAAGCTGCGGCTAAGGAAAGTCGAACCCGAACTTTATGGCTATGTAGATCATCTGTTTCGGGTTGAGTTTTCGAGCGCGGCCGCATAGAATAAACCTCAATGCTTTTTACGCGCGTTATCGCTGTCATTACGATCGCACTGGCAGCGCCGTTTTTGCCGTACCCCCGCCCGGCGGTGAAGGATGTAGCGCCTCCAAACGACTGCGTGCGCTACTACAAAGCGGAGTGCAGGAATTGGCGCCTCGCGATGTGGCTCCCCTCAATTGGGGAAGCGTTTGAATTGCCGCGCGGTGCGCACGCCACGACCATCCCGTTTAGCGACGGATTTATCTACCAAGATGTTCTCCCGAAGGGCCGGGCATGGAATGCGGCAGAGGGCGGGCCGAGGCTCGGCACAGATTTCGTCTACGGCAATGCCGGGCCGCCAAGGGGCACCGTCGTCTATGATGCCAACCAGCACATCGCATTTTATGGCCAGGGTTGCTGCGCGTGGCACAGCACGGTTCTTGCAGCGATGGTTCCACCGCCGCCGCTCGCAGTACAGAATGCATCGCTGGGCAATATAAAAACGGTTCATGAACTTGCGCTCGGACAGACACAAGAGCGGGTCGAGCGGATTTATGGAGCCGCAACACCGTTTGCAATTCGAAATATGCCCAACGTCAGCATGTTGGCGTACAAACACATAATTGCGGGCACGTGCGAGCAAGATGAACGCATTGCCTTCCTGCACGATCGTGTGATCTACATTGAACTAACTGACGGCTGCTAACGTAAGGGAACCCGACGCCCGCATCGTTCGGCATGATACAATCCGAGGAGGGAGCACTTTGAAGACAGACGTCATCGATATTATTCCGGTATTAGCGTGTTCCGACATCGCGGCCGAACACGACTTCCTCGTGCGCGTGCTGGGGTTCGAATCGGCGGGCCTCGAGCGTGCGCCCGACGGAACCGCCGTGCATGGAGAAGTCCGCGCTGGGACTCGGCGCATCTGGTTGCACCTTGCGAGCGAAACCGCAAAGTTAGCAACGCCTGCGGCGCTCGGCGCCGCGGGTGGCGGCGTTACGGTCTATGTGCAGAACGTCGATGCTCACTTTAACACCGCACTGGAAGCGGGCGCGACAATTTTGAGCGAGCCGACGGATCAGCCTTACGGTCAGCGAGAATATGGATTGCGCGATCCCGATGGCCACACTTGGTGGATCGCTACGCCAACCACCACGCCGATGACGTAGTACCGGGTAGGATCTACGGCGCGTTCATCACAGCGCGCTAAGAATTCGATACGCCGCTTCGATGCGATCCGAAATCGCATAGTTTTTGTTGGCAAGTAGAACGATCCCTAACCGTTTCGAAGGAATGAAGGCCGCATATGCTCCGAAACCGTTCGTGGAGCCGGTCTTATTGAGCCAAACGTTCGCATGCGGTGCTTCGGGCGGGACGATTGCGCGAACCGGCGTCGCGTTGAAGATCATGTTATAGGAGTTTCCGTCCAGCAGCGACGCGAGCGCGACGGGGTACGGATACTGTTCCCAAATCAAATCCTGGGTCATGGGACCCGCTCGAAAATACCCCGCGTGCGTTTCCGTAACTGCTTGCCGCAGCGTAACGGGTAAACCCGACGGATCGATATTCTCCTGAACGAAGCGGATTAAGTCGGCGGCAGTTGTCCGAATACCGTACGCCTCGTGCCACAGCATTCCAGGCTTCATGCGGATTGGCTCGCCTTTATCGGTGTAGCCCCAGGCGTACTCCGAAAGTTCATTCGCGGGAATGTCGATGAACGTGTCTTTCAAGCCGAGCGCAGGAAATAGGCGCCGCTGGACGAGCAAACGAAAATCCTCACCCATACTCTTTGCCGTAATGACTCCGAGCATACCGATGCTGATATTGGAGTACGTTCGATACGTTCCGCTCTCGTATTGCGGGCGCCATTGTTCGAGGTAACGCATCAGCGCAGCGTTGCTCGTAACGTTGTCGGGGACTTGCAGCGGAAAACCACCCGGGGTATGCGTTCCCAAACTGAGCAGAGTGACATTTCCGAACGGCGTGCCGGCGAGTTCTGGCAGATATTTATCGGTCGGCGCGGCGAGCGAAAGACGATGCTGCGTTTGCGCCCACGATGCCATCGTAGCCGTGAACGTTTTACTGAGCGATCCGAGTTCGAAGAGTGTGTCGTCTGTAACCGGCGTACGTGGCTTCGTCGAAGCAAACCCGTAGTTAAAAACGTACGTTCTTCCGTCCACGGCGACAGCGACCGCCATACCGGGAATGCCGTCTCTAGCCATAAGCGGTGGAATCGTTGCGTCGACGATCTTTCGGATAGAATCGACGGGCGGCGTTCCCGAACTTGCTGCGAACGACGGAGCAATCGCCATAGAGAACATTGCCAGAGAAAATAGTGCATGCTTCGCAGTGATTCGCAACATCATGTTCGGCATAATAGTACTACTTTGTAGGACATGTCAACAGCGAGGTCTAATGCGCTTGTTATGAGCCGGCCGTACTTGGGCGACTTCGAGCATCTCGTGCTTCTGGCGGTAATACGTCTAGCCGATGCCGGCTACGGCTTAGCGATTCGCGACGAAATCGTGCAGCGAACGGCGCGCGACGTTTCGACCGGAGCGATCTACACCACCTTGGATCGGCTCGAACGTAAAGGCCTCGTCCGATCGAGTGTCGAGCAGGGAACGCTTGCGAGGGACAATCGCGTGCGACGTCGCTACGAGATTACGCCAGCGGGACATGAAGCGGTACGCGCTGCGCAGCGTGACATCCGCGCGATGTCCCGTGGACTCGTCCTTCGGGGAGACCGCTGACGTGGCGATGGAGTTCGAAGCGCTGCTCGTGCGCGCAATCGTACCAGCGCATTTAGCCGCCGCGATCATCGGAGATCTCTATGAACGGCAAGCTGCGCTAGCGCAGACGCTAGGCGAAGCACGAGCGCTGGCCATGTGCCGCGCCGAAGTTTCGACACGGCCTCCATGGCGATGGCGCTCGCGACGTTGCGCGTCGCAATGTCGATTCGGCGCCATCCGAATTCTCATAATCGCTGAGGCACTCTGAGCGTACGTGGAGGTCAATGTAGTGTTGTCTGTTCTTGCAGTAGTTGCGCTGGTACGCGCCCTCAGTTTACCGCTGGGCTTTACGATCGATCCGGAAGGCGATGTGCCGAAGGTCGTGCTTGGCACAAAAAGCACCGTCGCGGCGATCGCGAAATCAACGGATCGCACGTTCCGCATTCGCGCCGTTCGCTGGAACGGCGCCGGCGAGCCACAAGTCTTTACGGCACTCAACGTATTGACGGCGCCCGGTGCGCAAGACGATGGCCGCGGAAACCAAGATCCGAACTATCGCGTGGATTCTGCGGGCGTCGCAAGCGCCGGGCAAGAACTGCTAATAACGGCCTCGACGAATTGGAGCGGCGCCTACAGTGGCACGTCGTTTGAGGTTCAGCGGTGGCGCCGTTACTCCGCAGCGCGATGGCCGCTGCCGTCCTGCGTTGACTCCGGAGATTCCGTTGATCAGCATGCATTCGGAGGCGATGACGACGGACGCGTTGCCTTGACAATCGATCGAACCGGTGCGGGTTCATTTCAAGTGATGCAGGAGCAATATGAACAGTACGCTCCGTACGCCTATGTGATTCGCGATTCGAACTGTCGTAATTTGGGCCGCGGCGTCGTTCAGAGCGTTCACGGTCAATGGGCGGCGGGCTATCGCCCCTATCTCAACGGGAAGATCGCACCGGACAATCTTGATACATTGATCCAAAAAACGGTTGCCGCACGCTGGTTCGGCGAACACTTGCGGGAACTCGGTCCTGGCGACGCTCTCGCGATCAACAGCGACGGATTTACCGTCGGCGCCGATGCTGCGCCTGCACGAACGGACTGCATGACAACGAACTTCTTCAGCCCAGATCACACGGGCCGAACCTATTGCGCCGGCGTACCGCATGCCGTTGCATGGGACAGCGCTGGACGACGCATCGCGCTTGCTCCACGTTCACCGCGCAGCGTTGCGTACGGCGTCAACGACAACGGTACGGTTGTGGGTATGTTGACGAACGCCGGAGGACGACACTTTGCATTCCGTTGGCGAAACGGAATATTGCAGCGTCTGGACGATCTACCGCATCCCGCAGGCTGGCGTTTCGAATCCGCTTATGCTATTGATAGCGCCGGATCGATTGCCGGCATCGGGACGCTCGACGGTGTTGCCACCGTCTTTGTTTGGCGCGAGTGAAGCTGCCGCCTAGTCCGGCAACAATGAACGGTGCTTATTACACGGCTCCAGTTCCCACCACCCATCGTATGCTGTTCATTGTATGTCTACGTCGTATACGTCGGTCGGTTCGTACGTTACCTCGCTTCGATTCTAATTTCTCAAACCGGTTTCCAGGCATTTTCCGGAGGATAACATCGATCCAAAGTCATCGGCTGGAACGGCCTTGCTGAAGTAGTATCCCTGGATGCTGTCGCAGTTGAGGTGTCGCAAGAGCGAGAGCTGACCGGCAGTTTCTACGCCTTCCGCCACAATGTCCAAACCGAGACTGTGTCCGAGCGTGATGATCGATTCCGCGATTGCGGCGTCGCTGGGATCCGTTTCCAGATCTCGAACGAACGTGCGATCGATCTTTACGGTGTCGAGCGGGAACCGCTTGAGATACGCGAGCGAGCTATATCCCGTACCAAAATCGTCCAGGGCAACGCGCACGCCCGCAGCCTTCATCTGCTCCAGCAACCGCAGTGCTGAGGCGGGATCGGCCATGACGGTACTCTCGACCAATTCGAATTCCAAATGCCGTGCGAGATGCTTTACGGCTCCGATCGATCGTTGAATGTGCGAGAGAAGGCCTACATCTTGGAGTTGTCTTGCGGAGAGATTTATCGCTACAAAGAGGTCGCGATTGTAGCGTTCGATCCAAGCGGTCAATGTGCCGCATACAGTCTGAATCACCCACTCGCCGATCGGTATAATGAGGCCTGTCTCTTCAGCTTCGTGAATGAACCCCTCCGGCTGAAGTAAACCGCGCGTTGGGTGGTTCCATCTTAGGAGCGCTTCGCATCCGGCTATTCGGCCGGTGCGCAGGTCTAGGATTGGCTGATAGTGCAGCAGGAGTTGCTGCTCTCGGACGGCATCGCGCAGATCTTGCTCGATCGTCAAGCGATCTTTTGCCGCTTTCTGAAATTCGGGTTTTGCAAGCTGAAAGCTATTTCTTCCGGCATCCTTCGCTCGATACATCGCTGCCTCGGCGCTCACGATCAGATCGTCGGCGACGAGGGCATCGTTCGGGTAAACGCTGACGCCAATTGTCGTCGTTATGGTGATGCGCTGCTCCGGAAGGTCGTACGGTTCGTTGAGTGCACCGTGCACACGTGTGACGCATGAAAGAATATTGTCGACACCGGTAGCCTCGATGCAAAGACAAAACGCGTCTCCGCCAAGCCGGCATGCAAATTCGCCGCTCCGAAGAGAAAGCTGAATCCGTTCCGCAACGATTTTGAGCAGAGCATCACCGGCCGCATGGCCCAGACTATCATTAAGTGTTTTGAAGCGATCCACTCCGACGCAAAGTACAGCGACTTGCTCCTCGCGTTTTTGCGCCCCTCGAATCACCTGAGAAACATACTCGGAGAACACCAGGCGGTTGGCAAGGCCCGTGAGCTGGTCATGGGCAGCAAGAAACGCGGCGCGTTCCTCCGCGGCTTTTTGTTCGGTGATATCAAGAATGGTACCGTTCAGACGAACCGCGTTGCCCGACGCATCGTAACTGTAGCGTCCACGCTGAAACCCCAATCGACGCGATCGATCACCGCAGATGATTCGATGTTCGAATTCGTAAGGCATATGCTTGTCGCGCGCTGCCGCCATTGCCGAACGAATCCGTTCTCCATCCTCGGGATCCGTCAGCGTCGTCAGTGAATCTGCACCCGGCGTGAACTCTTCGGGTTTGAGGCGGTATATCCGATAAAGTTCGTGCGACCAGCGAATCTCCTCAGTCTTGCAGTCGAGTTCGAAACTCCCAAGATGCGCGATCTCCTGCGCGAGGTTCAGTTCCTCCTCGCTCTTTTTGATCGCCTCCGCCGCTTGGCGGCCTTCCGTAATGTCACGGCAGATGACCATGAACGTTCCAGGCCGGCGTTCGGAATCGCGCACGATGCTGCAGTTCGTGTCCAGCCAGCGGTAGGAACCGTCTCTGCGTTTGGCGCGGAATACATAGTGAAAAAACTCTTCATCCAGATTGGAATGCCGCTCGCGCAACGTCGCCACTTCGCCGGGATGCACGAACTCTTCGCTGTTGTGCCCGATCATCTCTGACGGTTCGTATCCAAGAATTATCGAGCTCGCGGGCGATACATATTGGAATACGCCCTCGAGATTCTCATACGCAATTAGGTCGCGTGACTGCTCGGCCAGCTCGCGAAAGCGTTTCTCGGTCACTTCGAGCGCAAGCATCGTTTGCTTCAGTTCGGAAATGTCCGTAATAGTCAGCAGCACGGCGCCGAGCGAACCGTCGTCGGCTAAGACAGGTTCCGCCGAAACGAGCCAAGAGTATGTTTGCCCATCGGAACGTTTGTAGAAAAGCTCGCGCGGACGAAACGGTTCGCCGGTTCTTAACACGCGAGCAATGGGGAGTGTCGCCTGCGTAAGGTAGTGTCCATCGGCGTCGCGCAACTGCGTCGTAATTTTCGCGATTGGTTTGCCCAAGAGCTCACCGCGCCGCAGGTCGAACGCACGCTCGAACGCTTTGTTGGCGAACGTCACTGCGCCCTGCGCGTCCGCAATGGCAACCGCGACGTCGAGTTTATCGAGCAATGCGGGCCATCGCACCCAGTCGCTGCCGGAGTGAACCTGATGCACTGCCATTGGAAGTGGTATTGTACCCTACGGTCACTTCCTAGGCTCGCGTGCGACAATGACCCTGGCCTACATAAGCGAACGATTCTTCGTATGTCGAAGAACGGTGCGGTCGTCGGTGTGTCCGATCACGGTGGATGGGCGGTGTTGGTGGCGATCGCGCATGACGGGACGTTTCTCGACCGGCGCCGTGTAGAGCTCGTGGACGAGGCTTTGCCGAGTATTCCCCATCATCATGAAGGCCAGATGCTTCCGATCGAGCAAGCCGTGGCATTAGTCGAGCGGGTCCGCGTCTCAGCCGAGAGGCATGCAATACTTGCGCTAGACGACTTGGCGGCCGCGATACCAGGCATCGTCGGCATCGCTCTTCGCACGTGCCCGCCACTTCCGCCCACCATTGCCGAACGAATCACGGACTATCGTTCACGAAACGTTGCCGACTGGGTGATGTACCGCGAAGCTCTCGCATCCGCCGCGCAGGCACGCGACTGGTCCGTCCATTGGTACGATGCGAAGAAAGTGGTCGATTCGGTGAGCGAGGCGTTACGCATCGAGAACTTCGATGCTTACTTTTCGGAGATGCGCAAAGCAGTGGGGCCGCCATGGAACAACGATCATAAACTCGCTATGGCGGCCGCACTAATGACTATTTCTTTGCCCAGGCGACGCACCAGCCGTTCGGACTAATCTTTCCTGTTACGATCGAACAACCCGACGGGGCTTTGAAGAACCGGCATGCACTGCACTTTTGACCGTTTTTGCCGGGCGTGTCTTGATAGTGGAACTGTTTCTTGTTATCTGCCGCTAGTGCAGGCGCTACGCCGCTTGCGAACGCGGCAGCAAGCGCGGGAAGCATGACGATTTGCTTGAGCGCGTCAGCGCGAGTTCGTTCTTGGGAATCTTCTTTCATCCGAATACCTCCGTGCAAACGCTTTCCGCATGCCATTGCTCCTCCCCCGCTTATGAGGGGTCACGATCGGGTTTCACGAGATAGTACGTTTGGCCGGCGAATACAACGAATTCACCTCTCTCAGAGAGACCGCGCACGACGAACGAAACGTGCAACGGCGATTCCAAAAGTGAATTCAACCGATACGTGGTTCCCCGGCGTTCGATCAGCACCGCACCGCTCGAATCCGTTCCCACGATCGCTCCGCGATTGTTGATTCCTGTTGGAAAAAGCGAAAGCCGCCTGGTTCCTCGAGCGTCATGAAGAAATCCGAAGGTTTGAAGCGGCTGCGTGCCCACCGTATCTAAACTGCCGGCGACTTGATCCCGGTCGTTGATACCCGCGGCTTCCGTTTCTTCCGTGCCGATAACCGGCGCGATCGTGAGCCCGTGGCCAACGAAGGCGCGATTTGGGAACGTAGCAGTGCCGTCACCCGCGCGCGTCACCGTGAAGATGCCGCGATCATTGATCGTCATGTGGCTGTCGGCATTTTCGTCGTTGAAAAATAGTACCGGCGTTACCGGTTGCGCGTTTTCACCCGGGGTGAATCTGACCAGTTGAATCGTGCGCGGGCCGCTGTCGTTCAGCCGCGAACCCGAGCCGCCATAGATGTTTCCGGCGTTATCAATTGCCCGGGCATCATTAAAATCCGTCCCCGGCAAGCCGTGCAACTCTTGTACCTTGCCGCTCGTAAAAAGCAACGCGCGTCCTGGAACGTCGACGCCGTCAAATCCTTGACCCCTCGTCGATGCGCCAACGGCCTCCCCGCGCCGGTTCACGCTGAACGCAACCGCATACTCGGCATCGAACGTTCCCAAATTGTCGATGCGTCCGTCATGGAAGACTGCCGCATCTCTTCCGAGGGAGCCGGGGATCGCTCCGCTCGGCATTATCGCGGACGGAACGAAGTTCGCGGGCAACGCTTGCGCGACATAGTGCCGCCCTTCTCTTGCAAGCGATGCCACTGCGCCGGCTTGCGACACAACGCTGCCCGGCTGTTGCGGCGATGGAATTGCTCCGCCCGCTCCTCCACTCGCGCACGATGTAACGAAAAGCGTCACGCTCGTTAAGAGCAGCGTGCGAAAAATCGGCACCATGTCACACCTCGTCAGTTGCCTGGGTTCACATCGCCATCGTACTCGACGGCTTACGCGTCCACAATGGGACGTATGTCCGTATTTTCGCACATGGAATTCATCTGCGCGCAGGCGTGACTTCACATGCGTGGTAGTCCACAACGATGGCAACTCGTATGCCGGTCCTATTTTTCGGACACGGGAATCCGCTCAACGCAATCGATGATAACGCGTATACGAAAGGGTGGCGCTCCATTGGTGCGTCGTTACCGCGACCGCGCGCAATCGTGTCGATTTCTGCGCACTGGTACATCCCTGCGACTCACGTCACGACGAACGACTATCCGCGCACGATTCACGATTTCGGTGGATTTCCGAAAGCGCTCTACGATGTGCATTATCCCGCGCCGGGCGATCGTGGCCTCGCGGGCCGCATAACCACGTTGCTTGCACCCGTGCCGGTACGCGGTGATGAATCGTGGGGATTAGATCACGGCACGTGGGCCGTCCTCTGCCACGTCTTTCCGGATGCGTCGATTCCGATCGTCCAATTGAGTATTGACGAGACCCAACCGCCGCCGTTCCACTACGATCTCGGCACACGTCTACGCGAACTTCGCGACGACGGCATACTCGTTGTCGCTAGCGGCAACATGATTCACAACCTTCACGCATACGCCTGGGGGCGCCGGCCCCAGGACCCGTTCGATTGGGCGCTACGGTTTGAAGCCTCGGCACGCGAGTTGCTCGAGAAGCGTGATTTTGCGCCGCTAATCGAATACGAAAAGATGGGGCGCGACGCACAGCTCGCGGCGCCGACTCCGGACCATTACCTGCCGCTGCTCTATGCGATGGGTGCGTCCGATGAACGAGATCGCGTATCATTTCCGATCGAAGGCATCGATGGTGGATCCGTTTCGATGCTGACCGTGTTGTTCGATGCATGAGAGCGCTGGAACAGGAATCTCTCGGCAGTCTTCTTCGCACCTGGCGCGAACGCCGGCGTCTGAGTCAACTCGAACTCTCGATGGATGCCGAGATCTCCGCCCGTCATTTGAGCTTCATCGAGACGAATCGATCGAAACCTAGCCGGGACGTTATCGTGCGATTGAGCGACCGGCTCGACGTGCCGCTTCGCGAACGGAATTTTCTACTGCTCGCGGCGGGATATGCGCCGATGTACAGCGCAGCTTCGCTGGAAGAGCCTCCGATGGCGTCGATCCGATCGATCCTCTCGGCGATGCTCGACACACCCGTACCGACCGTGATCGTCGACCGCGAATGGAATCTTATCGACATGAACGCCGCCGCCGCGATCTTTACGGTCGGTGTCAGTGAAGAATTGCTGCGACCGCCCGTCAATGGACTTCGTGTCGCGCTGCATCCGCAAGGCATGGCGCCGCAGATCGTCAACTTCGCCGAGTGGCGCGCGCACTTACTCGATCAATTGCGCCGGCAGATGCGGTTCTCGGGCAGCGATCGTTTGAAAGCGCTCTATGACGAACTCATCGCATATCCGCACGGCAGCGATCGTGAAGCAGTTCACGCGGAAAGCGAACTCGCCGTCCCGTTGCGTCTGCGACACGGTGACGGCGAGCTACGATTTATCAGTACGATTGCGACGTTCGGCACTGCCGCGGACGTGACGGTTTCCGAACTGATGATCGAAACGTTCTTTCCCGCCGATCAAACAACGCGCGACGTGTTATTTACTAACGCCCGCGACTTGCGATTCGGTGACGGCGCTCGCATGGTTACCCCATGACGAGCGAACGTACGTAACGACTGCAGCGACGTCGCCATTGGAGAGCTGTTGTCCCCATGCCGGCATCATGCCGTTGTACGAAGTGCCCTTGACGTCGATCTTTCCATTTAAGCCGTATTTGACGATGTGAATCACCTTTGTCGCATCACCGGTAACGACCGGATTGCCTGCGAGCGGCGGAAATGTTCCGGCAACACCTTGTCCCGTTGCTTGATGACAGCTCGAACAATTCGTTTGATACACTTTCGCGCCGTCGCTTGCGGCTGCGCCGTTTGCCGCGACGGATGCGGCCGCACCGGGCGACGCGGCGTTCGACATCGCGTTCTCCGACGGTGCTGCTGATGCACTCTCCATGGGCGATGCGGACGCGCCTTGCTCCGTCGTAGTGGTCGTCGACGTCGATTGATTCCCTTTAGAACAGGCGCTGAGCGCCACCAGCGCCGCAAGCGACAGAATGCCGATCTTGGTGAAACGCTCCATGAACGTGGATGCTCCTTTCACTCCAAACAACTATCGAGCTTGCGTTAGCGTCACGATTTGCGCACTCCTCGTCCCGAGAAACTCCGTTAGTGCTGCAAGCGAGTTTGGCATTGGACGCATGAGAACAACCATGCGACCCTCGCGTTGCGAGCGTATCGCGGCGCGACCGAGCATGAATGAAATGTATGCCGGCGACGAACGGTCGTCGACGGTCGTGTCCCGAGCGACGAAACGAACGCCGGTTAAGGCGAATGCGTGGGGATCGGCAATGCCCCGTTCGTCGAAAAACAACAAGTTCGTACCGCGCAGCGCGTCGACCATGCCGCTCGAGGAGCGCGAAGCAATCCCGTCGATGTGACCGAAGCGCTTCATCAGTCCGGTGAGCGCGGCTTTCGAAGGCGCCGAACCGACATGGATCAACAAAGCAAGCCCTTGGGCGGATACAAATTCGGCGACGCGGCCGGCGTCGCTACCGTGAGGATCGAGATCGATCGCGAGCGGCAGCCCGAGACGTAAGAACTGCGCGTCGAGCGCGGCGGATTGACCGCAGAGTCCAACCACGATCGAGAGTCGCTGCGGAAACCACGACGTCGATGCGGCCTGCGCGCGATCGACGACGACGTCATCGTCGGAAAACAGATCGACGATCGGGCTGTCCGAGTAACCATGCATTACGGCGTGCACGCTCGGCGAAGCGACGGGATGCAAAACAACGATCTGCGGCGGATGCGTACCCGCTTGACCGCTCAAGAAGCCCGCGAGAATCGCGGCGAGGGCTAAGGCAATGACGACGAGGGAGACGCTTGTGGTGCGCATAGACGGGAACTCATCGCCCAGACGAGCGCGACGAGCAGAAAGTTGGCGACGAGCGAGCTGCCGCCGTACGAAAGAAACGGCAACGTGATGCCGGTGAGCGGAAAGACTCCGATCACGCCGCCGATGATAATGAAGACTTGGAATCCCAGCGTGGATCCCATGCCGACCGCAAGCAATTTCGCGTAGAGATCGGGTTGTTCGGCGCCGGCGAGCAGCATGCGCCGCACTAACACGAGGAACACGGCAACCAGCGCAACCGCGCCGATCAGGCCGAACTCTTCCGAAAACGCGGCATAGACGTAATCGGTCGCCACATCGGGAATGAAGCTCGGGTGGCCCGAGCCAAAGCCCGTGCCGAACACCCCGCCCGCAGCAAGCGCATAATACGCTTGCGATGTTTGATACCCGGCGCCGAGCGGATCGCGAAACGGATCGTTCCACACGGCGATACGCGTCTGCACGTACGGAAAATGATGTACCGCCCAGAAGGCGACGAGCGCAAACACGACGATCCCACCGAGCACCAGATCGATGCGGCGCGTTGCGACGTAGAGCAGCGCTGCGAAGGTCGCAAGTAAAAGCGTTGCCATGCCCAAGTCGCGCTGTAGCACAAGAATCGCCATCGAACTGCCCCAGCCCAAGAAGAGCGGGCCGAGATAGCGCAGATTCGCGCGCACGGACCATGGGCGAGAGTTCGCGATGACGTCGGCCGTCTCGGCAAGATACGCGGCGAGGAAAAAGACGATGAAGAGCTTGATGAGTTCGATTGGTTCGTACTGAATCGGTCCGACTCGGATCCACAAACGCGCACCGTTGACTTCTTGACCGAAGAGGAGCAACAACACGAAGAGCAGCAGCGACCCGACGACCCAGAGATACTTATATGCAGCAAAGGCGCGGAATCGGGTAAAGAGCGGACCGCAGCCGATGGCAAGCGCGAGCGAAACGAGCAACCACCAAAGTTGTTTTTGGGCGAGATCGGGCGAAAGCCGCGCGACCAAGGCAAGACCGAGCGCAGAAAGGACGATTGCAATAGCGGGAATTACATCGTCGCGGACGGCATTGAGCGGCTGCCACAGCATCCAAAACGCGGCTAACACGGCGAGCGCCAACGGCAACCACACCGGTTGGAGCGTTCGAGCAGGAGCGAACGACAAGAAGAACGCGGCAATCGCTAATGCGATTGCGGCGGTGATCGCGCGCCGCGCGATGAGCGTTACCGAAGCCACGCGGTCGTGATCAAGAATCCAAAGAGCAGCGTCAACGTCGCAATCCCGGTTTGAATGCGAACGTCGGGCAGCACCGGTGATTTAACCGCCGTTACGAGTTCGTCCATCGCGCGATCGCTGTCATCGAAGCGTACGACCAACATGTGTTCGTTGGCTCCGGCTTCTTCGACGTGCGCGATGAGCGCGCGGCGGTCGACTTCACCGCGCACGCGATGTCCCATCAGAATCATCACGTCACCGGCGTCCACGTTCACGCTGGAAACCGAAACGTCGAGCGACGACGCGGCGCCAAGCGCGCGCGAGAGCAGCGGCGTCACGCTGTCGAGCGAGTCCTCTGCCGTGAGCGCGGTCACTTCGCCTTTGTGCGCGAGATAGGCAGCCGTACCGCCGCTGTGAATGACGTATGCATGCCCGCGCACTACGAGCGTTGCCGTGACGGAACAGCCGGCGGTGACGTAATCATCGTGCGATGCGCTGCGTGAGAAGATGTCGCCGTTGACGCGTGAAAGCACGCCGAGCAGCGCCGTAGCCGCCGCTTGCGGACGATCGACGGCACGGCGAAACCGCTCGCCTTTCAAACGGCGTTCGCATTCGCTTCGCACGCGCGCGAGCGTCGCGGGGGCTGCCGCAACGCCGTCGATCGTACCGAACCCGCGCGCGACCGCAAAGAGCCACGATCGCGGCCCGATCTGCAACGAAAGACACGACGCGCGATCGCCACGAATCGCTACGTCCACGGACGTAATTTCTCCACAACCAATCGAGTCGTACCCACGTCGACCTCGTCACCCTCGCGCAATTCGATGGCGCTCGTCAGCCGGCGTCCGTTCAAGAACGTTCCATTGCTGCTTTGAAGATCGCGAAGAAAGACGGTGCCGTTCTGCGTTTCCAGCCGCGCGTGCCGGCGGCTGACTTCCGGATCGGAGAGCACGAGCTGCGCGTCGTTGCCCCGACCGATGACAAGGGGGCATGTGCCGTCAAAGTGACGCGCGTTTCCAACTTCCATGACGCGCAGCTGCGCTTGCACCGGCGTAAGCACGCCGCCTTCTTCCGCTAGCCGTACGCGGGGGCGCGCCGCGACGATCGCGACCGCAAAGAGCATCGCGACGATCTCGAGCGATCCCACCCGCGCGTGCGCGGCGTTCATTCGCGCGCTTCCAGCCGCATTTGCGTGTTGCCGAAGGTCAGGATATCGCCGGAGGCTAGATGCCGGCTCCCCGCGATTCGCTCGCCGTTCACGAAGGTGCCGTTGGTAGAACCAAGGTCGGTCACCATGACGCCCTCATCTTCGACCTGCACGGAGGCGTGATTGCGTGAGACGCTTGGATCGACGAGGAAGATGTCGCTATCTTCGTTTCGGCCGATCGAGGCACGGCCGTCGATGAAGTAGACCCCGTACGCCGGCACGCCTTTCATCATACGTAAATGATAACGCTTCGGAGGCGCCAGCGGAGGGGCGTTTGGGATAGAAATCGTGACGTCGCTCGCAACGCTGACGTCCACCATACCGACCGGAATGCCGGGACGCGGTTGCATCTCGACGTTCGGGCCACCATCGAAAAAGTAGACGCCGACCCGCGCCGCCATGTCACGCAGCAGCTCGGCCCATTCGCGCTCGAGGTACGCGCGGTGCTCGGCGAGGCGATCGAAGTCGTCAGCGTTCATGTAAACGATGTACGAGCCGGGCGCGAGCAGATGGCCGTCCTCGCCGCGCGTGCGCGCTTCCATGGTCGCCACGAGCTTTCGCGCGACTTGCGCGGGCTCGAGATCGCTCGGGAATGTCTTCGCGAACGCCCGCTCGATAAACGCAGCGCATGCTTGTTCTATGCGCGCGAACCAGCTCACAGTAAACAACGTACCGGCAGTATACTACCGGCGCTCCAATCGCGCGATAAAGAATCCGTCACGGCCGCCGATTCCAGGCGCGATGCGGACATCGCCCTCGTCGGTAACAAATGACTCGTAGCGAGCGGGGATAAGTCCGCGCTCGAAATTGTGATGACGCCGGAGCCATTCAACGACCTCGATCGTCTCCCGTGGGTCCGTGGAACACACGGCGTACACCAGCGCGCCGCCTTCATAGACCGCCGGCGCGATCCGGTCTAGAATCGCGCGTTGGGTCCCCGACAGACGTTCGCCGTCACTAGGCTGCTTCTTCCACCGCGCCTCTGAATGACGGCCGATGATCCCCACGCCGGAGCACGGCGCATCGATTAAGATTCGGTCGAAACGCTGCTCGGGACGCACCAGTTCTTGCGTCGCGTCTCCGACAACCACGCCCGCCGCAACTCCGGCTTGCTCCAGTCGCTGCCCAAGTATCGAGGCTTTGCGCTCGTCGATTTCGATGCACGCCAACGACCCGTCACCGGCGAGCCGGGCGCCGATCTGCAGGGCCTTGTTGCCGCGCCCGCTACACACGTCGAGGATCGCCTCGCCGGGCTGCGGATTGAGCACGTCCGCCGGCATCGCGCTGCTCTCCGATTGAATCCACCACGCGCCGCCGGCGGTGGGTTCGTTGCGACGCGCGTAGCCGCCGTCGCGCACGGAGAGCGACTCACCGACCAAAGGCGATGGCTCCGCCTCGACGCCGTCGGCACGGAATCGCTCGACGATCTCATCCGGCTTCGTTTTGACGGTATTGACGGTGACCGACGTGCGCGCGGGTTCGTTGACACCGATGCAAATCGCTTCAACCTGATCGCCGAACGTCGCCTGCCATTGACGCACGATCCATGTCGGCAACGAATAGCGCGTGCCGAGATAGTCTTCTTCCGTTTCGAAGTCCTCACGCGTCGGTTCGCGCGGGCGTTCGCGCAAAAACGAACGTAGCACGCCGTTGACGAGATTCGCGACGCCGCGGTGTCCGTGGTGTTTTGCGAGATTCACGAATTCGAAAACGGTTGCGTGTTCGTCCGGCTTCGTGTAAACGAGTTCGAAGACCGCAAGACGTAGAATTTCCCGAATGACCGGCGGCAGTTGGTGGGCGCGCTCGCCGATGAACGGATGGAGATACCAATCCAGCGCGCGGCGCATCTTGATCGCGCCGTAGGCGAGCTCCGTCGCAAAGGCGCGGTCGCGCGGCGCGAGATTCGCTTTGCGCACGCGATAGTCGAGGGCTTCCTGCGCGCCCCGTTCGGGACCGGAACCGCTCTGCGGAAAGACATCGCGTACCGTTTGAAGCGCGACTTCGCGCGCGTTCATATGGGTTTCCGCTGAACGCGGAAACCCGCGTTTTCCCGGTCGCGCCGCGATTGGCGGTACGCTTCGCCGGTCATGCGTCCGCGATTCGGCGCGATTACCTCGTCGAGAACGAGTTCGCCGCCTTCGACGTGTGCGCTCAGCACTTTGATCGTTTCGCCCTCAACGTCGATACGCGCACCCGGCTGCGGTGAGAACGCGCGAACGATCGCGACGATCCGCTCGGGTGGTAATGCGGGATCGATGGTGAGGTCGTCTTTAGAAATCGGTGCGGTGACGATGGGTTCGCCCGTTTGCGGACGACGCGGGATTCTTCCCTTCGTCGCGAGATCGAGCGCCTCGCCGAGCAGTTCGCCGCCATAGAGCGCCAATCGATCGTGGAGGCTACCGTAGGTATCGTCGGGTTCGATCGCGACGCGTTCCTGCAGCACGATGTCGCCGGTATCCATGCCGGCGTCCATCAGCATGATCGTGACGCCCGTCTCACTGTCGCCATTGCGCAACGCGTTTTGAATCGGCGTTGCGCCGCGATAGCGCGGGAGCAGTGACGGATGAACGTTCAAGGCGCCGAGCTTGGGAAGATCGAGCAGCGCCTGCGGTAAGATGCGGCCGTACGACGCAAGCGCAAAGAGATCGAACGATTCACTACCGATCTCCTTGACGAACTCTTTGAGCTTTGCCGGTTCATACACGCGCAAGCTCAAATCGAGCGCCGCGGCTTTAACCGGCGTCGGCTGCAATTTGTGTCCGCGTCCGGCGGCACGATCCGGCTGCGTCACGACCGCCGCGACATTCGTACGCGCGGCCAGTACGTGCAGGCTCGGAACGGCAAACGCGCTCGTGCCGAAAAACAGCGTGCGCAAGTGCGTTAGATGGCTTCGGCTTTAGCCGCTTCGGCGATCTCGTGTTCTTCTTCGGTTTGCGGGATGCGAACGTTCTTTGCTTTGTCGATGTAGAGAACGCCGTTGAGGTGATCGATTTCGTGCTGCAGACACTGCGCGTACAGCCCTTCGCCTTCGAGACGAATCTTTTGGCCGTTGCGATCGAGGCCGCTCACTGCGACCTTGCGGAAGCGCGTTATCTCGCCAACGTATCCGGGAACCGAGAGGCATCCTTCGGTCAACTCGACCTCCTCTTCCGCGTGTTCGATCTTCGGATTGATCACCACCGCAGGTTCGCTATCGTCATCCTGGATATCCATGACGAACATACGCTTGGAAACGTTGACCTGCGGCGCGGCGAGCCCGACGCCGGGCGCGGCATACATCGTTTCGAACATGTCATCGATCAGCTGCTGAAACAGCGGGTCCGAAATCTCTTTCGGGTCCACTTTCTTCGCGACTTTCCGAAGCGTCGGATGGCCGTCGGTGATGATCTCGCGGATATAGGGCATGGACGTTTATTCTACACGGCAAAGCGCAGCTTCATGCCCGGATTTGTCTCATCGGCGGGTACCTACGATCCATGCCAAGATCCAAGATGCCGGGGACGCTCAAGCGCTCGCCTAAGAAGGCCCAGGATACTTACGAAAAGACGCTCGAGAACGCGGAACGGGAGTACGGCGACGAGGGTGGCCGTGCGCACCGCGTGGCGTACGCCTCGCTCAAACACAGTTTTGAGAAAGTCGGCGACCGCTGGGAGCCCAAGAAGAAACGCGGACCCTCTGATCCCGAAGCCGCCGAAAGTGGGCCGCCCGGATCGCATCCACGTAAGAAAACCTATCGCGGGGTCGACGAGCGGGGCCACACCAAGCGCGAACTCATGGATCGCGCACGCAAGCTCGGCGTCCGGGGCCGTTCGTCCATGACGAAGGACCAGCTCGCAAGCGCGATTGCGAAGAAGCAAAAGTAACGCGAAACGGCCGGCGGTTTTTATCCGCCGGCCGTTGTTTGTCATCGAACGCTGCTGATTTTACAGCGCGTTCGCGAGGGCCCAGCCCTTCGGAGTGCCGATACCGGCTGCCTGATTGTACTGCGACGCATTGCACGAGTAGGCGATGTTATTGCCGGACGTGCACGGCGTGTAGTAGCTGTTGTAGCCCGTCGATTTGAAGAGGCTATACAGCGTCGAGTTCAGCCAGCCGAGCTTTGCGCCATGGAGTTGATCGGCTTCGAGGAACAACGCCACGGATGCAGGCGACGACCACGAGGTTCCGAGATACGACGCGAACGATCCACCCGTGTAAACGGCGACCGGATCGAACGGCAGCGAAATGTCCGGCTGATTTCGACCGGATGTAATCACGCCCGTGATGCCGCTCTGCCAGCTCGGAAGCGCGACGACCGTCGACACACCGCCGCCGCCGTAGCACATGCCGCTCGAGCTGCCGCACGAGGCGCTGCCCGCCGTGACGGAAGTCAGTACGCCGGAGCTGTTGTAGCTGAAGTTGACGCCGCCGACCGACGTGAAGTACGGATCGCCGGCCGGAGCGCTGACGCCCTCGGCATTGTCGTTGCTGCCGCACTCGTTCGAGCCGGAGTCACCCGACGATGCTGAGAATTCGACGCCTTCCGATGCGCCTTGCTGCGCGATGGAATTCGTCGCCGATTCGAACGACGGATCGCTCGATTCGCATCCGCCGAAGGACGAATTGATTGCAACCGCTTTTCCGTCGCTCAGCGCCTGATTGTACGCGTCTTCGATCGCTTGATCCGTGAGCGAACCCATGTCGTAGACGATGATGTTCGCGCCCGGCGCAAGACCTGCAATAGTTTGCACGTCGAGATCCGTTTCGGGATCATCGCCGCTGCCGCCGCCGTCGACGGCCTCGTTCGTTACCGTTCCGGTTTGCGTAACACCGGCAGCAGAGAGATAGCTATGCAGGTAGCTGGTGTTCACCGGATCGTCAATGATTACGGCGGCCGTGTAGCCTGCGCCGTTGCAGCCGTGTTGCACGGGATAATCAAACGGTTTGGCAACACCCGTTGCGAGCGTACCGCTGGAGTTCGAAAGCGCGCCGTTATCCGGTGCGGCGCCATTGCAGCCCGATCCGGGCGTCGGTGTCGGCGCCGGCGTCGAAGTCGGCGTCGCCGTCGGATGCGCGGTGGGCGTAGGCGTCGGTGCGGTCGTGGGTGTTGCGGTCGGCTTGACCGTCGGCGTCGGTGACGGCGTCGGCGTCGATCCGCCGCTGAGCGTCAACGCGGTCGAATCGATGAAGAAGTCGGTTTCGTATCCGCCGTTTTGCTGCGACGTCCACTTGATCGTCGCGTTGCCGCCCGCGAACGCCGAGAGATTCACGGTTTGCTTCACGTAGTAGCCGTTCGTCTGGTTCGCATTCGACAACGACTGCTCCGTTGTGCCGTTGACCGTGAGCTTGAGCGTATCGATCGGTGAGTTCGGCTCGTTGCTGCCGATGTACAAATAGTACGTCAACGTCGCAGTGCAGCCGGCCGGGATCGACACGGTCTGCGCGAGCGTATCGGTTTCCGGCGATGTATAACCGTCAAGCCACGCAAACCAATTGCCTTGGTACGCGTACGGCGAGTAGTTTGTAATAACGCCCGAGGTCGTACTCCAGTTAACGTTGCCCGATTCGAATCCGGGATTGAGCAGCAACTGACCGGAGCAGCCCGACGCCATCGTCCGCATCGCTTCAGGCAATTCGTGGCTCGGTGAGCCGCCGGCGGGCTTCGTGCCCGGCGTTACCGTAATGTGCGAACGCGTAAGACCGCCATCCTGTTCGACTTGCGTTTCGGCAATCACGACGTTGCTGAGCGAGACGGTGCGAATATATTGCGAGATCGATGACGGCACCGTAGCCGGCTTCAAGTTCGCAAAGCGCTGGCCGTACTTGCCCTGGTTGACCGTATGCATTTCGGTACTGAAGAAACGCTCCACCGTCGCGGTCGGCGCGGCAGCGTCGATCACCGTGCGGTTCGAATAGCGCTTCGTAATCGTAAAGCCTGCCTGTTGCAGCGCAGTCACAACGGCTTGTTCTTGCTGCGCCGTCGGTGCGTAAGAGGCATTGAATTGCGCGGGCGTGAGGAACGCGTGTCCTCCGTTGGGCCCGCTGTGTGCCGCGATAAACGCATCGAGTTCGGCCTGGTGATTATAGTTCAAGACGACCGCGATGCTGACGGGCGCAGTAGCAGCTCGCCGCCCGGCGTCCGAAAACGCCAAGCGCCCGCGCGTCATCGGAACGGAGATTGCCTGCGCGCGCGACGGAGGATTGATGTTGGAACCCTGCGGGGAGACCGGCGATGAGCCGGCACTCGGCAACGAGGAGTTGCCGCCGCCACCGCTACACGCGGCAAGGGCAAGGGCGAGAATCAGTGAACTCGCCACCGCCCGGTGAACTGTATGCATGAACGCACCTCATAAAAGCAGCAATAAGCGCGCGTCGCCGGCGCGCGTTAAGCTAGCGTAACGAAAATGAGGGCGCGCGGATAAGCGCTAACCCTCACGTAGATGCGTTTTGCACATATCTCTTCCGATATGCGTCTGTTCCGTACCTATTGTAACGTGAATGTTCCGCCGGGAATGGTCAACGGCGTGCAATTCGTTGTCGGCACGTTGAGCGCAGCTTGCAACGTCGTGCCCGGTGAGAAATTCGCGTAGAGCGACGTCACCAGCCCCACTGCTTCGTACGTAGGATTCGGGATCGACGTTGACCCGGAACCGGCGGGCAATTGACTCGCCGGAATAACGTTTAAAAAGTTTGCGGTGTATGCCACGGAGCCGTTCGAGGTATTCGTCAATGCGAGGTTATACTCGTTTGCCGGCAGCGGCGAGCTGACCGCAACGACGATTTCGGAAATCGTCGCGGACACTTTCGTTGCGCCGGCGGGCGGATAGACCAATTGCGACGTCACATTGGGATTGCAGGTCGGTCCGGGGGTTGGGTTTACGCTTGGATTACTGCCATTACAAGCGACGAGCCCAATTCCGGCGAGGACGCCGATTGCAAAGAGAGTGCGCTTGAGCATGCTACCATCCTAGCGCCGGCCGTTGATAGCGAAATGAAAACCGGCTTAAAGAATGTACCCCGATAGATCGCTATTTTGAACGATGTCCGCTAGGCGATCGCGCACGTAGGCGCCGTCGATTGTCACCGTACCCGTTGAATCGGGCGCATCGTAACTGACGTCTTCGAGCAGGCGCTCGAGGACCGTGTGCAAGCGGCGCGCGCCGATATTTTCACTCTGCTCGTTGACCTGCATTGCGAACGTGGCGACTTGCGCGATGGCATCCTCGGTAAATTCGAGCGATACATTATCGGTCCCGAGCAGCGCTTTGTACTGCTCGATCAGCGCGTTCTTCGGCTTGGTAAGAATCGTCTTGAAGTCTTCAGCCGTGAGCGAATCCAACTCGACGCGAATCGGAAACCGTCCTTGCAATTCCGGAATCAAATCCGATGGTTTGCTGATATGAAAAGCACCGGCGGCGATAAAGAGCACGTGATCGGTTTTGATCGGCCCGTGCTTCGTGTTCACCGTCGAGCCTTCAACGATGGGCAGAATGTCGCGCTGCACGCCTTCACGCGAAACATCGGGACCGCGCGAACCTTCACGCCCGGCGACTTTGTCGATCTCGTCGATGAAGATGATGCCGTCCTCGCCCGCGCGGCGTAACGCCTCGCGTTTGACTGCATCCGTGTCGATCAACTTCTGCGCTTCTTCTTGCGCGAAGACGCGTCGCGCTTCCGAGACGGTGACGCGCTTCTTGCTGCGTTTCTTCGGCATCAAACCGCCGAGCATCTCGCCGAGATCGCCGCCGCCCATGCCGCCTTGATCCATACCGCCGCCCATGATGCCGATCGGCAAAGTGGGCGTTTCTTCAACGTCGATCTCAATGAGGCGAACATCGTAAAATCCGCGCTCGATTTCGCTGCGGGTCTGCTCGCGAATGCGCTGGATTTCACCCTGCGGTGCCGCGGGCGGCGGAGGAGGCGGCTGCGCCGGTTGAAAGTTGCTCCCAAAGATCGAACCGAGCGTCGCGGAGAACGGATTGTTTCCGCCTTGCGCTTGACGGGGCGCGGTTTCGGGATGGAGCACGTCGATGATACGTTCTACGGCTTGCTTTTCCGCAAGCTCCGCAACTTCGGTCCGACGCTCCTCCGTCACCATACGAACGGCGGCTTCGACCAAATCGCGCACCATCGACTCGACGTCGCGTCCAACATAGCCGACTTCGGTATACTTCGTTGCTTCGACTTTGACGAAAGGTGCGCCGACGAGACCTGCGAGACGGCGTGCGATCTCGGTTTTTCCAACGCCTGTGGGACCGATCATCAAGATGTTCTTCGGCGTGATCTCTTCGCGAAGATCGTCGCGCACGCGCGCCCGGCGGTAACGATTGCGCAATGCAATCGCAACTGCGCGCTTTGCCTTCGCTTGTCCGACGATATACTTATCGAGTGCTTCGACGATTTGCCGCGGCGTCAAGCCGATTGAATCGCTTACAGCCGTCATGAGAGCGTCTCCACCGTAATATCGCTGTTGGTATAGATACAAATCTCCCCAGCGATCTCAAGCGCCTTTCGCACGACCTCCTCGGCCGATAAACTGCTGTTGCGCACGAGCGCTGCTGCAGCGGCTTGCGCGTACGGGCCGCCGCTTCCGATTGCGGCAATGCCTTCATCGGGTTCGATGACGTCACCCGTACCCGAAAGCACGAAGAGATGATCCGGCGTGCCGACAATAAGGAGCGCCTCCAGGCGGCGCAGCGCGCGATCCTGTCGCCAATCTTTCGCAAGCTCCACGGCCGCACGGGTCACGTCTTTGAACTCGTTATATTTGTTCTCGAACTTCTCGAGCAGCGTGATCCCGTCGGCAGCAGACCCCGCGAAGCCCGCCACCACTTTGCCGCCCGCGATTTTGCGGACCTTGCGCGCGCTGTGCTTGACGATTGTCTTGTCCAAAGTCACCTGGCCGTCGCCCGCTATGGCCAATGCACCGTTCCGGCGGACGGCGACAATCGTCGTCGATCGAATTTTCATATCGTCACGCAGATACCCGAAAGTCCGTTCGGGAGTTTCAAGCAGGCTCGCTCGCTCGACTCTCCCAAGAAGGGCCTATGAAGAAGACGCTTGTTCTCCTTGCATTCTCGCTGTTTGTGCCTGTTGCTGCCGGCGCACAAGCCGCTCCGCCGATGGCTCGCAGTTCGCAAGCGGCGCCGAGCGCGCACGGCATCACCGTCAACGGCACGTCGGTTCTTCGCATACCCGCATCGAGCGCCCGCATCGCGCTCGATCTCTCCTCGATCGACAATAAGAGCACCCTCGATAAGGAAACGCTTGCGCCACTGGTCGATGCGCTGGTAAAAGCCGGAGCCGAACGCTCCTCGGTCCAATTGCCGCTGTCGTTTTCTGCGGGAGGCTACTCCAATTACGCGACCGTTACCGCCGTCGTGCAGAATCCCACGGTTGCGACGATGAAGTCCGGCATCGTAAGCGTCGGTGCCGTCGTTGCGGGCATGAAGAACGTCCGGCTAAATATGGCGCAGGTGCTGTTGAAGAACGCCGACTGCGCGCAAGCGATGGCGAAAGCGCGCGCGGACGCGATCGGCGAAGCTCACGTGAAGGCCGTCGGGATCGCAAAGCAGCTCGGCGTTGCGTTGGGCGGCGTCGCGAACGTCAATGCGTTCGATCAGGGCAGCCCCGACGGCAGCTGCAGCTCGCAGTATATGGTTGGCGCGATGGGCGCTCAATTTCCGTCTGGTAGTGACAACACTGACGCTGATTACGTCACCGTCAGCGTCACATCGAACGTAACGATCACGTACGGGATCAAATAGGAACTACGTGAACACCTGACTCGCAGCGGCGAGTTCGTGTTTGAAGACGTCCAGTGCGTTGAGCGCGCGCTCGGCCATCAAACGGCGGCGTTCTTTTTTATCGCGGATTTCGCGTTCGAGCGGCGGGAACGGCGCCCACGTCACGTTCGCGGGTTGGAAGTCGTGCGTTTCGGTGTTCTGAAGATGCGCGACGACGGCGCCGAATGCGGTTTCGCGCGGAAACTCGACCGCCGGCAGCTCGAGTAGAGCGTGAGCCGCGTGAATACCCGTCATCGCGCCGCACGCCGCTGCTTCCACGTACCCTTCGGCGCCGGTGATCTGTCCCGCGAAGTAGATGGACTGCGTTCCCCGCAACCGCAGCTGCGAATCGAGTAGACGGGGTGAGTCGATGAACGTGTTGCGATGCATAACGCCGAGCCGCAACCATTCGGCGTT
The DNA here is from genome assembly GCA_963765935.1 of Vulcanimicrobiia bacterium. Taxonomy (GTDB): domain Bacteria; phylum Vulcanimicrobiota; class Vulcanimicrobiia; order Vulcanimicrobiales; family Vulcanimicrobiaceae; genus JAMXLG01. The sequence continues at coordinate 558,486 of CAVXXX010000001.1, forward strand.
CGCGAGTCCGGGAAGCTTTCCGAACGCTTCTTTTTGCGCCGGCCACGACAGCCGGGTTTGGAAACCCACGAGATTGAACGCGGTGGCTTCGACGTTTTCTTTGCGCAGCTGAACAACCGCGTACGGCGTCTTGCCCGTACGCGGATCGCGCAAACCGACCGGCTTGAGCGGTCCGAATCGCAGCACGTCATCGCCGCGGTCCGCCATCTCTTCGATCGGGAGGCAGCCCTCGAAGTATTTTGTTTCGGCTTCGAAGTCTTTGGGTTGATGCCGTTCGAGCGTGCGCAGATCGTGCAGCAGCTGCAGATACTGTTCTTTATCGAGCGGAATGTTGAGATAGTCGTCGCCGTCGCCTTTTTCATATCGCGACTTGCGATACATCGGCGTCTCATCGATCGAATCCGCCGAGACGATCGGCGAAGCAGCATCGAAGTAGTGGAGGCGACCCCTCGTGTCATCCTGAGCCGCTCGAAGGATCGCATCGATGTCATGCAAGAGCGCATCGCCGGGAAGCGGACCGCACGCAACGATCGTCGGACGATCACGTGGAATGGCCGACACTTCTTCTCGATGCAACGCAATACCCGGATGCGCCGCGATCCGCGATTCAACCGCCGCAGCAAATCGCTCGCGATCCACCGCAAGCGCTCCGCCGGCGGGAACCGCGGCTTCGCGCGCTGACGTGATAATGACCGAATCGAGCCGCGCGAGCTCTTCTTTCAGAAGACCAACCGCGTTTTCAAGGGCGGCCCCGCGTAGCGAATTACTGCACACGAGTTCGGCAAGATGACCCGTCTTATGCGCAGGACCGCTGCGATACGGACGCATCTCATAGAGATCGACGTCCACGCCAAGCTGCGCGGCTTGCCACGCGGCTTCGCAGCCCGCAAGCCCGCCTCCGACGACCGTTAACCGCACGGACTAAACCTCCGCGAGTTCGCGTTCCTCGCCGGCTTCGTCACCGGGGTCCGTCTTGGCGAGTGAGGAGACATCGTGTTCTTTATTTGCCGAGCATTCGAGTTGGACGACGCCGCCACGGCGCGTTTTTGCGACGACGTAACTTCCGCACACCGGACACGGCTCGGGAATCACGCGATCCCACGAGACGAAGTCGCACTTCGGATAGTTTGCGCAGCCGTAGAACGTGCGGCCCTTCTTCGAGCGGCGCTCGACGATCATGCCGCCGTCCTTCGGACATTTCGCGCCCGTGTCTTTGACGATCGGCTTCGTCGTTTTGCATTCCGGATACCCGGTACACGAAATGAAGCGTCCGAAGCGTCCGGTCTTGATGACCATCGGACGGCTGCAGTTCGGACAGATTTCGTCCGTCGGTTCGTCCTTGATTTCCAGACGCGGCAATTTCTTCTCCGCCTCTTCGAGTTCGGTCGCGAACGGACCGTAGAACTCGCGTAAAATGCGAACCCAGTCATCGTTGCCGTCGGCAACCTTGTCGAGACTGTCTTCCATGCCGGCAGTGAACTTCAGATCGACGATGTCTTTGAAGTGCTCGGCGAGCAGATCGTTGACCGCGATGCCGATATCGCTGGGCTTGAAACGGCGATCTTCTTGCGTCACGTAGCCGCGCGCTTGGATCGTATCGACGATCGTCGAGTACGTCGACGGGCGTCCGATGCCGTTCTCTTCCAGGGCTTTCACGAGCGTCGCTTCGGTGTAGCGCGGCGGCGGTTCGGTGAAATGCTGCTTCGGTTCGAGCTTCGAGCAATCCAGCGCGTCTTGCTCGTGGAGTTCCGGCAGCCGCACTTTGCCTTTGCCTTTGACCGCACCGTTCGGTTTTGCCGCATCGGCTTCGGCACTCGCCTCATCGTCGCGACCTTCTTCGTAGACGCGCGTGAAGCCGGCGAACTTGACGACGCTGCCGGTAGAGCGGAACGTGTACTCGCCCGCAGCAATATCGACCGTCGTTTGATCCAGGACCGTGGCCGCCATCTGCGATGCGACGAAGCGCTCCCAGATGAGCGTATAGAGCCGAAGCTCGTCGCGCTTGAGCACGTGCGCAACCGATGCCGGCGTACGAAAGACCGAGGTTGGACGAATGGCTTCGTGCGCGTCTTGCGCGCCTTCACGGACTTTGTGCAGCCGGCCGCCGTGGAATTCTTCGCCATACGTAGCGGTGATGTACTCGCGGGCATGCTCGCGGGCCGCATCGCTGATGCGCGTTGAGTCCGTACGCATGTAGGTGATGAGACCCTGCGTGCCCTCTTCGCCGCCAAGATCGACGCCTTCATAGAGCGCTTGCGCGATCTGCATGGTGCGGCGGACGCGCAATCTCAGCTTGCGCGAAGCCTCTTGCTGCAGCGTCGACGTCGTGAACGGCGCGGGCGCGTTGCGGCGAACCTCGCGCCGCTTGACCGACGAAACGGTGAAGTCCGCGCCGTCGAGCGCAGCCAAAACCGTATCCGCTTCTTCCTTCTTAGTAATCTCGTATTTCTCGCCGCGGCGCGCGACCAGTTCGGCCGGAAAGACGAGCGCCGGATCGCGATGCGTCGAGAGGTTCGCCGTCACGGTCCAATACTCGCGCGCAACGAACGCGTCGATTTCACGTTCGCGATCGACGATCAGCCGGACGGCGACCGATTGCACGCGACCGGCCGAAAGACCACCGCGGACTTTCGCCCACAATAACGGCGAGATTTTATAGCCGACGAGACGGTCGAGGATGCGGCGCGCTTGCTGCGCGTTCACCCGATCCATATCGATCTGATGCGGATCCTTGAGTGCCGCGAGCGCCGCGTCTTTGGTGATCTCATGAAGTTCGATGCGTTTGGGGTTTTCGAGCTTGAGCAACTCGGCCAGATGCCACGCAATCGCTTCACCTTCGCGATCGGGGTCGGTCGCGAGGTAGACGTCGCTCGCGCTCTTCACCGCGCTCTTGAGATCTTTGATGACGTCGCCCTTGCCCTTGATCGTCAGATACTTCGGCGCGAAGTCGTTCTCGACGTCGACACCGAGCGTGCTCTTCGGAAGATCGCGCACGTGGCCGACCGACGCTTTGACGATGTAGCGCGCCGGGAGAAACTTCTTGATCGTGCGAGCCTTGGTCGGCGACTCGACGATAATCAGGGGCTTTTTCACGGGGTTCAGTATACTCCGAGGGTCAAGACCCGGGCAAACCCAGACCCCTCTACGCGTACGCGCGTATGCGCGCGTGTACGCGTGCGCGCACGTGCGCGTACGCGCACGCGTTTGCATGATTGTCGAAAATCCTTTATAGTGCGCTTAAAGCGCATGTAGTGTTGCGCTGTCCAACTAACGCTTATCGTCCCCCGGGGGACGAGGAGGAATGAATGGACTCCGATACCATGATGAATGGTGAAACCATGGGCGAAGCCAAGAAGGCGCGCCGCAAAACCAGCCGCCGTAAAGCGGCCGGTGGCCGTAAGAAAGCAACGCGCAAAGCCGCGGGCGGCCGTAAGAAGTCGACGCGTAAAGCCGCGGGTGGACGCAAGAAAGCCGCAGGCGGACGGAAGAAAGCGACGCGCAAAGGCGGACGCAAAAAGGCCGCGGGCGGACGTAAGAAGGCTGCGGGCGGACGCAAAAAAGGCGGACGCAAAAAGGCCGCAGGCGGACGTAAAAAAGCCGCCGGCGGACGCAAAAAAGGCGGACGTAAGAAAGCCGCCGGTGGACGCAAGAAGTCGACGCGTAAAGCTGCGGGACGTAAAAAAGCGGCCGGTGGCCGTAAGAAGGGCGCTCGCAAGGGCGGTCGCCGCAAAAAAGCAGCGTAACGCATAAGGTGATATGCAAAGGGACGACCGAATGGGTCGTCCCTTATTTTTCGAGCGATCTACGATTGGCTTATTACAACCGGGCCGCTTGTAAGATTCGGCGCTTTGCCGCCGTGCTCTTCGACCCAGTGACACGCCGCGAAGTGGCCGGTGCCGTAATCGTTGAACGCCGGAACTTCCGTTTTGCAGCGATCGAAAGCGACGGGACAGCGGGTGTGGAAACGGCAGCCCGACGGCGGATTCACGGGCGACGGAATGTCGCCGGTCAGCACGATCCGCTTGCGTCGCGCTTCGATATCGGGATCGGGAATCGGAATCGCCGAAAGCAACGCTTGCGTATAAGGGTGCAGCGGATTTTCGTAAAGCGCATCGCGGTCGGCGAGCTCGACGATCTTGCCGACGTACATCACCGCAACGCGCGTTGAGATGTGGCGGACGACCGAGAGGTCGTGGGCGATAAAGAGATAGGTCAGGCCGAGTTTGTGCTGCAGATCCTCGAGCAGATTGATCACCTGCGCCTGAATCGAGACGTCGAGCGCGGAGACCGGCTCGTCACAGACAATGAACTTCGGATCGACCGCAAGCGCGCGCGCCACGCCGATGCGCTGGCGCTGGCCGCCGGAGAACTCGTGCGGAAAGCGGTTCGCATGGTACGGCCGCAGGCCGACGAGTTGGAGCAGCTCGCGCACTTTCTCGTCGACGTTTTTGCCCTTAGCGAGGCCATGGATCCGCAGCGGTTCGCCGACAATGTCGCCGACGGTCATGCGAGGATTGAGCGACGCAAAAGGGTCCTGGAAGATGATTTGCATTTCGCGGCGCAGGCGGCGAATCTGCGACGAATTCATCTTGGTGACGTCCTGGCCGTTGAAGAAAATCTCGCCTTTTGACTCGGTCAGCAGTCGCAGAATCAGACGCCCGATCGTCGTTTTTCCTGAGCCCGATTCACCGACGAGGCCGAGCGTTTCGCCGGGGGCGATCGTGAAGTCGACGCCGTCGACCGCTTTGACATCGCCGACGTGGCGGGAAAACAGTCCGGCGTGAATCGGAAAATACTTGTAGAGGTCGCGGACCTCGAGAAGCTGCTGGATCACGGTTGTTCAACGACCGGAGCCGTCTGCGGCTCGACCCGATCGGGCCGCTGATCTCCGGCGCGTTCGTCGTAGAGATAACACCGCGCGACGTGGCCGTCACCGAATGCATAGAGCGGGACCGGTTCACTGCAGATCGGCATCGTGTACGCGCAGCGCGGGGAAAACGCACATCCCGGCGGCATGTTGAGCAGATTCGGCGGCTGTCCCTTGATCGGAACGAGCCGTTCGCGTTCGGTCGCATCGAGACGCGGTAGTGACGAGAGCAGCCCTTGGGTGTACGGCATCTTCGGGTTTTTGAAAATGTCGGTCGCCGTGCCGTATTCGACCATGTTTCCGCCGTACATTACGAGCACGTTCTTGCAGACTTCCGCAACGACACCGAGATCGTGCGTGATCATGACGATCGCAGCGCCGGTCTCCGCCTGCATCTCGTTCATGAGTTCGAGAATCTGCGCCTGAATCGTCACGTCCAGCGCCGTCGTCGGTTCGTCGGCGATGAGCAACTGCGGGTTGCACGAGAGCGCCATCGCGATCATCACGCGCTGACGCATGCCGCCGGAGAATTGATGCGGGTAGTCGTTCAAGCGCGGTTCGGGCGACGGAATGCGCACTTTCTTGAGCATTTCGATCGCTTTATCGCGCGCTTCACGGCGGTTGTAGCCCAGATGCAGCCGCACCGCTTCCATGATCTGCTCGCCGATCGTGAGCACCGGATTCAGCGAGGTCATCGGGTCTTGGAAGATCATCGCGATCTGATGACCGCGGATCCTGCGCATCTCCGCTTCGCTCTTCTTCTGCAAGTCTTCGCCGTTGAAGAAAATGCCGTCGCTCTTCACCGCTGCGTTGCGCGCGAGAAGACGCATGATCGAAAGCGATGTGACCGATTTGCCCGATCCCGATTCACCGACGATGCCGAGCGTTTCGCCGGTGTTGAGCGCAAACGAGAGGCCCGCAACTGCGGTGACCGGACCGTCCTCTGTGCGAAACGTTGTGCGGAGATTGCGTACGTCGAGCAGCGGGCCCAAGTGGGTTTTAGATTCCCGTCAGCGAGAGAATGAATGCCGTGATGACAAATACGACGGCGGTAAAACCGGTGACCCGCTTGAGTTGTTCTTCAGCGCCGACGCGCGCGTAAGCCGATTCGACGCGTCCACCGATCGTGCCGGAGAGGCCCTCTTGTTTCGTCGTCTGCACCGCGAGCAGGATCACCAGCGCAACAGCCGCGATGATAAAGATCGCCGCTATGCTGTGCGTCGCCCAGCCCATGTGCGCCTGAAACCACGTCTGCTGGATTTGCGGCGCGGCGGCCGGCGCGTTGATAACGAGCGGCGATGCGTTCGGATTGGGAACCGTCGTAACTTGGATCTGCGGTTTGGCGCTGGCAGCGGCCGCAGCGGCGGCGAGAATCAACGATGTATCTCCTGACTGTGTTCGAGCACGCGTGAGACTGCCTCTGCGACCTGTTGCGCAGAGAGGCCAAAACGCGCGCGTTGGCGGAGTGGCGAATCGTGTTGCACGAGCTCGTCGGCGATGCCGATGCGCTGCACGCGGACATTGCGTCCCCGATCCGACACGCTCTCTACGACTGCCGAGCCGAAGCCGCCTGCGAGCGCGTGTTCCTCTAGCGTAAGAATCAGCTCGTGCTCGCCGGCGAGGGATTCGAGGAGCGCCGAATCGACCGGCTTGGCAAAGCGGGCGTTCACTACGGTGGGCAGAAGGTCTGAGCGCCCGAATTCGCCGCTGGCCAGCAGATCGTAGGCATCGAGCGCCACATCGAGCGTGTTTCCGAGCGCGAGAATTGCGACACCGGCTCCACGACGCAGCACTTCACCTTTGCCGTGGGCGATCGGCGCGAGCTCGTCGCGATGGCGGCCGCTCGTCGATCCGCGCGGGTAACGAATGGCAACCGGCCCGTCGAGCGCGAGTGCGTGCTCGAGCATCGGGAGCAGTTCGTCTTCGGAGCGCGGCGCCATAACCGTCATGTTCGGAAGCGTCCGCAGATACGCGATGTCGTACAGGCCCATGTGCGTCGGTCCATCGTCGCCGACCAAACCCGCGCGGTCGAGGCAGAAGATCACCGGCAAATTCTGCACGCATACATCGTGAACGACTTGATCGTAGGCGCGCTGCAAGAACGTCGAGTAGATCGCGCACACCGGTTTCAATCCGTTCGTCGCGGCGCCGGCGGCCATACAGACTGCATGCGCTTCCGCAATACCGACGTCGAAGTATCGTTGCGGAAATTGCTTGGCAAACTTCGAGAGTTTCGTGCCGTCGGGCATCGCGGCGGTGATGCCGATGACCTTGGGATTTCTCTCGGCAACGGTCATTAGCGCAGACGCGAACGCATCGGAAAACGTGGGGCGCGCGTCGGGCTTGACTTCGATTTTGCCAGTATCGGCATCGAAGGCGCCCAAACCATGGAACGTGCGCGCATCGCGTTCCGCGGGCGCATACCCCTTGCCCTTCATCGTGCGAACGTGCAGCAACACCGGACCGTCGAGATGCTTCGCGGTTTCGAGCGCGTCGACCATCGTATCGAGATTGTGACCGTCGAGCGGGCCCATGTAGCGGAAGCCCAACTCTTCGAAGATCACCGCCGCTTTTTCAGAGGGCGCAACGAAGCGGATCGCGCCCATTTCTGCCGATGCGAACGCTTTGCGCGCAGCGCCGCCGAACGGCATGTGATCGAAGACGTCCTTCGCTTTTTCACGAATGAATTGCCCGAACGGTTTTGCGCGCAGCACCGACAGGTACGATGCAACGGCGCCGACATTGGGCGCGATCGACATCTCGTTGTCGTTGAGAATCACGATGAAATTCGTGTTGAGTTGGCCGGCATTATTGAGCGCTTCGTACGCGAGGCCGCCGGTGAGCGCGCCGTCGCCGATGACCGCAACGACCGTTTCGTTGCGTCCCGCGAGATCGCGCGCAACTGCCATTCCGTAGGCGGCGGAAACCGACGTCGATGCGTGGCCCGCGCCGAACTGATCGTATTCGGACTCGCTGCGCATCGCGAAACCCGAAATGCCGCCGCCTTGCCGGAGCGTTCCGAAACGGTCGCGCCGCCCCGTGAGAATTTTATGAACGTACGCCTGATGGCTCACGTCCCACACGAGTTTGTCGACCGGGAGATTGAGCACCCGATGCAGCGCTATCGTCAATTCGACGACGCCGAGATTCGGTGCGAGATGGCCGCCATTGCGCGAGCACGTGACGACGAGCAGATCGCGAATCTCGCGCGCCAGTACGTCGAGCTCGTCGCGACTTAGGGCCTTGAGATCGGCCGGAGAGTTGACGCGTTCGATCACCATGTTGACCAGCCGGGGTTCGGCTCGACGAGCGTGGCCTCCCCCGCGAGCGCTGCGGGTTGACGTAGGCATCCGCTAGCAGGCTCACGGCAGGTATCGGCAAGGGAGGTTCACGTGAGGAGCCCTAACTAAGGCGGCCTATGCACGATCCGTCGACCGAGATCGTTACCATTAAGAATCGCCGGGCGTGGCGCGATTTAGCGCGGATCCTTTCGACGGTCTTCAATCCGTTTCTGACCTCGCTCGCGCTCTTCATTATATTGGCGCACGCCAGCGCTCGGGAAACGGTCGATTTCTGGTGGCTGCTCGTGCTCTCGACGTTCTTCACGTCGATCGGGCCGATGATGTATGTCTTCTGGCTCTACCTCACCGACCGGATATCCGATCTCGACATGTCGGTGCGCCACGAGCGCGAAGCGGTCTTCGGCGCATTCGTCGTCTTCTATCTGCTTGGGACGATCGTGCTTTGGCTCACGCAGTCGCCTCGCTTGATGATCGCCTCGATGGCGGCGTATACCGTGTCGACGTTGGTCGTGCAGTACATCACGAGGTACTGGAAGATCAGCACGCATGCGCTCGGGATTACCGCGCCGCTCGTCGTGTTGACCCTCCTCTACGGCAACGAGACGCTGCCGTTTTGGATTTTGATTCCGATGGTCGGATGGGCGCGCGTCTATCTCAAAGCGCACACGGTCATGCAGGTCATCGCCGGCGCGGCGCTCGCGCTCGGTTCAACCGTGCTGTTCTTCCATATTTTCCACGTGCGCGAAATCGTGGCGTTATGATGCTCGCTGCAACGGCTCTTGCATGCAGTCTCTGTCTGTACGGACCGGACAATATGGCATTTGATTCGAAGGGCGTGATGTATCTAACCGATAGCGACGGCGCCCACCACTCGCGCATCTTGCGAATCAGTGACGACGGAACGGTTCTTTGGTCGTGGGATCAATTCGGCTACGTGAAAGGCGCGCGCAACGGGCCTGAAGGTATCGCCATCGACGGCGCGGGCACGGTGCTCGTTACCGACGGCGCGGCGTCGAAAGTGCTCGAGATTTTTCCGGGTGGAAAAATCGTGCGCACGCTCGGGAACGGCGCCGTGCGCTTCGACGACCTCGGTCACGTTGCGATCGACGCCGCCGGCACCATTTACGTATCGGAAGCCGGCCCGAATCGCATTTCGAAGTTCAGCGAGACGGGCTCGCTGTTGGCACAATGGCATCGGCCCAAAGGCAATAGCATCAATGCGTGGGGCGGGCCGGAAACAATTGCGACGCAGCCGGACGGCAATCTGGTCGTTGAAGATTGGGCGAATCGGCGCATCGAGATTCTTTCGCCCGACGGCGCGACCGTTACCATATTTGGGAAAGCCGGTAGCGGTGACGGCGAATTTCTCAACTCGGCGGGACTCGGGGTTGACGCGCGAGGGAATATCTACGTTGCCGACGCCGGCCTTCATCGCGTGCAAAAATTCGATTCCACCGGCCGATTCATCGCCGTTATAGCCGACGAACGTATATTCGAAGCCGGCGGCCCGACTGCCATTGCAATCGACGCGAACGGAAACTTGTACTCACCGGACGGTAAAAGCATCGTCAAGTACTCGCAAAAAGGCGAGGTTCTTGCGCGCTGGCGCTAGCGCGCGAAATTGTGCCGTGCTAGCCGGACACCGCGCAGCAATGCTGCGGCGGATGCAACGGCTGCGAGCACGCACAGCATACGCGCATTTGCTCCGACGATGGCGGCGCCCGCCGTTGGACCGACGATCATGGCGACACTGTTCACCGAATCGCTTATCCCCATGATGGCGCCGCGCTCTTCGTCCTTCGCGCGCTCGGACAGAAGCGTTGTTAGCGTCGGCTGCGCGATCGCCGCGCCGACCGCCCACAGCACCATCGCGGCAAGAAACATCCATTCACGCGCAACGAACGTCAGCGCCAGATAAGCGGCAACACTGACGGCGAGCCCGATTTGTAAGAGCATTTTCTCGGCGATTCGCTTAGAAAGCGGCGTGACCACGAAGAGAAGCGTGAGCCCGCCCGCAACAGCCGCTACCGCAAGCAAATACGAGGCTCGACTCTGTTCCATGCGAAGAACGTGATCGGCATATAATCCGAAATTTGCGAGATAACATACGATCGCAAAGATGAACAGGAATTGCCGCACGAGCACGCTGCGTACGCCGGCGCTCCATGCCGCTCGCAGCGTATGGACAACGCTGGTGCTTTTCTCAGGGTTCGTCCGGCTCGAAACGAAAAAACCGGTGAAGACGAGGTTGAGCGCCTCGAGTACGGCCGCGGCGAAGAATGGAAGCGCAATCCCGCCCTTCAGAAGCGCGCCCGACATCACGGGCCCAACGACGAATGCGATTCCGAAGACCGCTCCGTACAAGGCGTATGCGCGTTCGCGTTGCTCGTCATTCGTTACGTCGGCAATGTAGGATTCGACCGCCCCTAGACTTCCGCCGCCGCAACCCGATATCACACGCGAGAGCAGCACCAGCGCGAGTGAATGCGAGAGCGCGAGCAACAAGTAGCCCCCGAGCGAGAGCACTTGCGCGGCCATGATGATGGTCTTGCGTCCGACGCGATCGCTCAGCTTCCCCCATACCGGCGCTGCGATCGTCGAGCACAACGCCGGAATGCTTAGGAGCGCGCCGCCGATTACGTCCGATGCATGATACTGCCGCACGAGCTGCGGCAGTAACGGAATCATCAGCGTATAGCCAAGCGTGTCGACCAGCGTCGTCCCGTAGATCGGGATGAGGCTACGTGTCGAACCAGCCCGAAGGGACGACGTCGAGGTTGACGTTGATCTGCTTGACTTCGGTGTAGGCATCGTAGCCGTACGTTCCCAATTCACGGCCGATGCCCGACTGCTTGTACCCGCCCCACGGCGCTTCGTTGTAGGTGGGATGGTAGGTGTTGATCCACGTAATGCCCGCTCGCATTCTGCGGATCACTCGATGGGCTTTCGCGACATCCTGCGTGAATACGGCGCCCGCGAGTCCGTAGATCGTGTCGTTCGCAACGGCAATCGCATCTTCTTCATCTTTGAACCGTTGAACGACGAGCACCGGCCCGAAAATTTCTTCGCGCACGATCCGCATGTCACGGTTCGTGCCGTCGAAGATCGTCGGGGCGATGAAGTTTCCACCCGCGAGCGCGCCGCCGAGACGTTCACCGCCGCAGAGAAGGCGTGCGCCTTCGTCTTTGCCCGCTGCGAGATAGCTCTCGACACGCTCCATGTGCGTCCGGGAAATGACCGGACCCATCTCCGTTTTCGGGTCGAAGCCGTTGCCGACGCGAATCTTTTTTGCGCGTTCCGTCAGGGCCGCGACGAATTTATCCGCGATCGACTCCTGGATGACCAAACGGGAACCGGCGGAACACACCTGCCCCGCGTTCGCATATATCCCGAAGAGCGCGTAGTCGACGGCCGTGTCGAAATCCGCATCGGCAAAGACGACGTTCGGCGATTTTCCACCGAGTTCGAGGGTGACTTTCTTCAAGTTTCCGACGGCTGCACTCATGATTGAACGCCCCGTCTTCGTTCCGCCCGTAAAAGCGATCTTGTCGACGTCGTGACTCTCCGCAAGCTCCGCACCGACGACCGGACCTGCGCCGGTAACGATGTTCACGACGCCCGCGGGAAATTCAAGTTCTTCGAAAATCGTCGCAAGACGCAGCGCGGAGAGCGGCGTCAATTCCGACGGTTTGAGAATGCACGTATTGCCCGCGGCGAGCGCCGGAGCGAGTTTCCATGCCGCCATCAGCAGCGGATAATTCCACGGAATGATTTGACCGCACACACCGATCGGTTCTCGAACGGTGAATGTTTGCGACGCCGCAGGCACGTCGAAGGTTTGACCGTGCGGTTTGGTTGCAAGGCCCGCATAGTAGCGGAAGCACGCGGCGGCGTCGGCCACGTCGTATTCCGTCTCGCGCAACGGCTTGCCGTTATTGAGCGTATCGATGTGCTGCAACTCGCGGCCGTACGCTTCGATCTTCTCCGCAACACGGAAGAGCAGCCGCGCGCGATCGAACGCCGTCATTGTCGACCACGGGCCGGAATCGAAGGCAATGCGAGCCGATGCAATCGCGCGCTTGGCATCATCGCGCGTGCCTTCAGCGACGCTCGCAACCGGCGCGCCGGTCGCGGGATCGAGGAGCGTACGCGATCCGCCGTCGGACGCTTCGACCCATTTGCCGTCAAGATACATCAGCATCGTCGATCCCGATCGCGGAAGATTCTTCAAGAGCGATTGCGGGTCGGCGGCCGGCTTCGTCAGGGTCTCCATTGTTACACTCCCGTTGTGGTCTTGGTGTGTTCCGCCATGATGGCGAGTGATTCTGCTATCGAGCGGCAAACGTAATCCGCTTGCTCTTCGGCAATCGTTAGCGGCGGTTCAATGCGAACGACTTGTGCGTTCACGAGCGTTCCGGACACAAGAACCCCGCGGTCGAGTAAAAGTTTTCCGAGCTCGAACCCGGTACGATGATCGACGAACTCAATGGCGATCAACAATCCCTTTCCGCGCACGTCGACGACGAACTCGGGGAACTCTTCGGTAGCAGCGCGCAGACCACGCAGCATGCGCTCGCCTAACACTGCGGCACGTTCGGGAAGCCGGTCGGTCAAGAGCACGTTGATCGTTGCGAGTGCGGCTGCGCACGCGAGCGGATTTCCGCCGAATGTCGTCGTGTGCAAAAACGGATTGTCGAAGAGCCTCGAAAAAATGTCCCGCGTGCCGACGACCGCGCCGGCCGGTACGACGCCGCCGCCGAACGCCTTCGCCAGGCAGATGATATCGGGACGAACGCCGTAGTGCTCGAAGCAGAACATTTTTCCGGTGCGTCCCATGCCCGTTTGGACTTCGTCGAGAATCATCAGTGCGCCGAATTCATCGCAGAGCGCGCGAACGCCGGGAAGATAATCGTCGTGCGGAACGTTTACGCCGCCTTCCCCTTGAATCGGCTCCAACAGCACCGCACCGACGTCTTCACCGACCGTTTTCAATCGTTCCATTTTCCGGCGAAGCGCCGCGATGTCGTCGAACGGAAAGTGCTCGATGTTCGGAAGAAGCGCTCCGAATGGACGGCGGAATTCACCTTTTGCGCTAACGGAGAGCGCGCCGAAGCTCTTGCCGTGAAAACCCTTCGTCGCAGCGATAATCGTTTGTTTCGTTGAGTCGTACGCGCGCGCAAGTTTGAGCGCGGCCTCGATCGATTCGGTTCCGCTGTTCGTGAAGAACGCATACTCCAAACCGGGAGGCATCAGCATCGAGAGCGTTTTTGCGAGCATCGCGCGCAGCGGATCGAGCAGATCTTGGCTGTGCAGCGGCTGACGTCCGAGTTGGGCTCGTACGGCGGCAACGACTTTCGGATTGCGGTGCCCGACGTTGAAGATCCCGAATCCGCCGAGGCAATCGATATATTCTTTGCCCGCAACGTCGCGATAGCTATTTGGTCCGGCGTCGGACCACTCGACCGCGGCGGCGGCGTGCTCGACCGACGTTGCTTTCCGGTATTCGAGAAAGCCGGGATTGATGTGATCGCGGAAACTGTCGACGGTTTCCCGCGTGATCCACTGCGCATCCTCCGGTGTAATGGAGGTCGATTCGATGAGTTCTAAGACGTGGTTCGTATAGGCTACGACTTCTGCTTCTTTGCGTTCAAGAATTTTGTTACTCCTTATGAAAGGACGCTCTCCATTGCGTCGGTGATGCGGCCCAAGGCGTCATTCAGCGTTTCATCGTCGATCACGAGCGGCACGAGCGTGCGAATAACGTTTCCTGCGCCGGCAGGCATTAATAATACTCCACGCTCGCGAGCTGCTTCGAGAATACGCGCAACGAGCTCGCCGGCGCTCTCGCGAAATTCAATACCAATCATCGCTCCGAGGCCGCGCACTTCGAATACCTGTGCGGGAAAACGCTCTTCGATTGCTTCCAGTGCAGCGCGAACGCGACGGCCGATCGTCTCGGCGCGCGAGAAGAACGCATCGTCCATAATCTCGAGCGTTGCAAGTGCTGCGGCGCACGCGACGGGATTTCCGGCATACGTTCCGCCGAGACCGCCGGGCGCAGGCGCATCCATAATTTCCGCTTTACCGATCACTGCCGCAAGCGGCATGCCGCCTGCGAGCGACTTCGCAGCCGTGATGATGTCCGCTTCGATCCCGGCGTGTTCGATTGCAAAGTGCCGTCCGGTCCGTCCGAACCCGCTTTGAATCTCGTCGCACACGAGTACGATCCCATGCTGCGTGCAGATCTTGCGTAAGGCGCGCAGAAAATCGACCGGGGCGGGAACGAAGCCGCCTTCGCCGAGCACCGGTTCGATGATGATGCAGGCGACGCGCTCGGGCGCAAGCGTGCTTTCAAATGTCTCGTTCAACGCCTCTAGCGCGCGTTCGGTGCTCCATCCGTGCGTCGCGTGCGGATACGGAACGTGGGCGATTTCACTGCAAAACGGCCCGAAATTCTGTTTGTACGGCGCGTTCTTTCCGGTCATCGAGAGTGCGAGCAACGTACGTCCGTGATAACCATGTTGAAATGCAATGACGCCCGGCCGTCCGGTATACGCGCGCGCAATCTTTACGGCGTTTTCCGTTGCTTCCGAACCGGTCGAGACCAACAACGTTTTCTTCGGCGTATCGCCCGGCGCAACGGCGTTCAGCTTCTCCGCGAGTTCGACGTATGGTTCGTATGACGTCACTTGAAAACACAAGTGCGTGAACCGTCCCGCCTGTTCCGTCATGCGCTCGACGATTACGGAATTGGCGTGGCCCGCATTGAGCACGCCGATGCCACCGATGAAATCGATGTACTCGCGGCCGTCGGCGTCCCACAGGCGCGCGCCCTCGGCGCGAACGATGGAGATCGGGTGAACGCAGCCCACGCCGCGCGGCACGCTCTCCGAGCGCCGGCGCGCGATTTGGGCCGACGCGGAGTCTACGGCCTGCATAGGCCTAGCCTACGGTACCGCCAGGCGGCGCCTCTACGTGCTGTCGAACCAATTTTTGCCCCATTCTTCGTGTCCGGGCACCAAGGAGCACCGTTTGAAACTCGCCGACGTGCTTGCCCTCCCCTCGTTTGCGACGGCTTCGATCGTAGCGGCGGAGGCCGCCACCGACCGTGAGGTCGCCTGGTCGCACGTCGTCGACGTGCCCGATCCACTGCCGTGGGTCAAGCGCGGATTTCTGATCCTCACGACGGGGTTCAGCTGGCCGAAGGACGAGGCTCTGCAGCGCCGGCAGATCGCTGAACTTGCGGCGCGTGAAATTGCCGCGCTGATGTTAGCGGTGCCCAAATTCGTCGAGCACTTCTCGGAGGCTGCACGCGAACAAGCCGAGATTTCGCGCCTTCCGCTCATTGAGATTCCGTTCGAAGTTCCCTTCGCGCAGCTCACCGAAGAACTGCACCGTGCGGTCATGCACGAGCCGTACGCGATCATCGAACGTTCGGATCACATCCATCGAGCGCTCACGCGCGTCGCTGCGCGCGATGCGACGCTGGACGATCTTGCGCAGGAGCTTTCACGCTTGATCGAACGGTCCGTCACCTTTGAAGATCCGTCGGGAAATTTGTTGGCGGCCGCATCGTTTCGCGAAGAGATGGACGAAGTGCGCCGGCGTACCCTTGAAGAGGGACGCAGTCCGCTCGACGTGGTCGGGGCCATGGAACGTTCGGCATTGAACCGGCGCATTCGCGCAGCGGAGAAACCGCTACGGATTGCCGCAATGCCGGAGAAAGGTATGAGCGCGCGGGTCGTTTGCCCGATCCGCATCGGTAACGAACTTGCGGGCGTCGTGTGGATTATCGAAGGCACATCGCCCCTCAACGAACTCGATCATCGCGCGGCGGAACATGCGGCCCTCATCGCCGCAATTCACATTGCGCACAAGCGCGAAATCACGACGACGGAAGCTCGGCTCGGGTACGCCTCGTTTTTGTCGTTGCTCGACGCGGAACCCGGCGCGGTGCCGACCGCCGACGAACGAGTGCGATTGCTCGGATTCAATCCCGATGGACGCTATCGTGTCGGAATCATCGCGATCGACGAAGCGCTTCCGCTCGACCGCAAAGGATTGGAACGCCGCGATACGATCGCCGCGACGCTGCGCGAACTGCTGCGCCGCGCGGATCAACCGCAGTTGGTCACCGCGACGCTCAATCGGGTGCCGTTTTTGATTCCACCGGACCTCGATGTTGCGCGCATCGCGGGGGAGTTCGATTCAACCGGACTCTCGATCGTGATTGGACGCGAACACGCCGGCATCGAAGGCGCACGCACGAGCTATCGCGAGGCCCTCTCGCTTCTCGGCTATCGCGATCGCCCGCGGCTCGCGACGTACGACGATCTCTTGGTGCCGCGGGTGATCACCGGCGACGCATCGGCGCGCGAAACGTTTTTGAATGACTTTTTCGCGCCCCTTCGTTCGAAGAAAAACGGCCGGGAATTGGCCGCCGCGCTGCTGACCCTTGCCCGCCACGGGTTCCGTTTTCGCGCCGCCGCCGACGCCCTCGCGATCCACCCCAACACGTTGCGCTACCGGCTCGAGCGCGTCAGTGAAGCCCTCGGCGTCGACTTGGCCGACGCCGACGTTCAGTTCCGCGTTCAACTCGCCGCCCGGCTTCTCGATGTGGAGCAACGCGACTGGTAGACATTTGTAGGTTTGGCACAGAATCGGGCGTCTTGTTTATATAAAACATCCATAGGCGCGCTCACCTCAAGGGCGTATGAACGCCGTAATACACCGAATCCAGCGAGGAATACGTGTTGAAGCGATGGTTCGCCGCCGGCCTGACGGCCGCGCTCATTTCTGCCATTATCGCTCCGGCCGTCGCCGGAACGACGGGAAACCTCAAAGGACGAATCACCGACGGGCAGGGCGGCGCGCCGCTCGCCGGCGTTCGCGTCCAAGTCACGGGCGGCATCGGAACCCTTACGGTGACGACCGACGCGAACGGATCGTACGTCTTCCTGTCACTGCAACCCGACACGTACACGGTGACCGCGACGAAAGACGGCTACGATTCACAGTCGCAACCCGGCACGACGATCTTCGCGGACCAATCCTCGGTCCTCAATTTCGCGCTTAATAAATCGTTGAAGACCATCGCAAAAGTATCGGCAACGTCAGCCGGTCTTGTGCGAGCCGGTACAACGAGCGATGTCTATTCGGTAAATCCGGCGCAGCAAGCCGCCGCAAAGGCACTCGGCGGTTCGGGAAGCCTCGATCAAGCCTATAGCGCGATTGCAAGCGTACCCGGTGTCAGCATTCCGACCGGTCAACAAGGCTGGTATCAAAGCGTCTTCATCCGCGGCGGTGATTACGACCAAGTCGGATACGAATTCGACGGTCTTCCGGTACTGCGTCAATCCGACGGCGCGCCGATTACGACGCTTTCGGTGCTGGGTCAACAAGAAGTTCAAGTCTATACCGGCGGAACGCCCGCGACATCGGATTCACCGGGCCTCGCCGGCTACATCAACCAAGTCATCAAGACCGGAACGTATCCCGGCTACGCGAACGCATCGCTCGCCGCCGGCACACCGGCGTTCTATCATAAGGCGCTTGTCGAAGCCGGCGGCGCTACGCCGGATCGATTGTTTTCGTACTACGTCGGTCTTGCCGGTGCCGATCAGAGTTTCCGGTACGGCGATCAGTACAACGGTGTGTCTAATCCGCTGTACTACTACCCCCTTCTCGTTCCGACCACGAACACAACGTATAACATTCTCGATGGATCGTGCTCCGGATTGACCCTTGCTCCAGGTCAATCTTGCGATGCGACCATCAATCAAGGCTATGGACTTCAAACCAGTCAGGGACCAGCGTACGTTGAGGCGGATCAGCAAGATCGCGAAAACGTCGTGAATCTCCACTGGGGCATCAAGCATCGCCACGACGAGGGGCGCGACGATCTGCAAGCGCTCTATGTTGCGGGCAACATCGCAACGCAATATACGACGTCTCCGTTCGAGTTAGGTCTCGCATGCAACCAAGGCGGATCGATCAGCTATACCTGCTTCAACGGCGACGCTCAGCCGTATTATCTGGATGCGAGTGTCGCCGCCGGTGGCGGTTATTACTCCGGTCCGCTCTTCCAGGCGCCGAATCAAAGCGATCTTATCGACGCGTACTTCCCCAGCAGTCCGACGACGCGGCCGTTCAACGATTTCCTCGGAACGAACCAGCGCGACGGCGGTGTCAATAACTACTCGATCGAGAAGCTTCAGTACCAAAAGAACTTCAACGCAAACTCCTACCTTCGCGCGATCGGTTATTATGAGTACACGAACTGGTTCCTCAACGGACCAAACAGTGCGTTTCAGCTCTTCGGCGCAACGCTCGCCGACTACGAGGTCATCGGCCATATCGGCGGCGGAAGCTTGATCTACTCGAACAACCTCTCGAGCCAGCATCTTCTAACAGCGCAGATGAGCTATCAGACACAAAAGCTGCAGACGTACAACGCGACGTTCGATACCGTTCTATCGACAAATCCTCACTATTTCGCGGAAAATACCGGCCAATTCGGCAACGTCGCCTCGAACTTGACCGACGGCACACACTGCTTCGATATCAACACGGGCGGGTATTCCTCGTGCTACAGCTTGGTCGGGCCGGATCCCGTAACCGGAATTCTAACGGGAAGCGTTGCGACACCACAACTTTCCGACCCTAGTCTGGCGGTCGGAGGGTTAAACCCGTCACTCGGCTACACGTGTACGCCGGGTTCGACGACGCCCGCCTGCGTGAATCGCGCGCAATTCCTAATGACGGAGAACGGACAAAACGCGCAGGTGGACAACGTCCAGCCATTTTTTACATCGTTTGCAGTTACGGACAATTACCGGCCGAACGATCGTTTAACGTTCAACATCGGCGCGAGATTCGATCACTTCAGCTACGCACTCCAAGACCTCGAGTCGAACTATCCTGCGCGAGCGTTCTGGTTCAATGCATATAACAACGAGCATTGTACTGCTCCCGGCGTAGACCCAGTACCGACGCTGACCCTCGATCCGGCTAACCCGAATAAGTGCCCGAGCGGCTATACGTGGATGGGTTTGCCGGGTAACGGACTCGTGAATACGACCGGCACTCGCGTTTCGCAGAACGTCTTCCAGCCTCGTTTCGCGATGACGTATCTCGCGAATCCGAACACGGTATGGCGGGCCTCTGCGGGTGTCTATGCGCGTCCTGCGGCAACCTCATATCAGGAGTACAATACATACCAGCAAGACCTGCCGTCATTCCTCGGTCAGTTCATCGCCTTAGGCTACAACTCGCCGATTCACAACGTGCGCGCCGATACGTCCGACAACTTTGACCTCTCTTACGAGCGGCACTTCCCTGGCACGCGACTCTCCACAAAGATAACGCCGTTCTATCGCAGCACGAATAACCAACTACAGTATCTTGCCATTAGCGCGATCGGCGGCGTCCTCGCGGGAATCAACGTCGGAACCCTGCACTCGTACGGCTTGGAGTTTTCGCTGCAAGATGGCGACTTCTCGCGTGACGGACTATCGGGACAGCTCTCATATACGTATACCAACACGAAGACGAAGTACCAGAGTCTTTCAAACGGACTCAATCTCATCGACGTGATGAACCGCTCGATCGAACAATACAATTCGTATACGTCGGCATGCGCGGCAAATGAGGGCCAGAAGATTTGCGGCGGAGGTCTCTACTCAGCAAACGCCGGCGCAACGCTGCCCAGCGTCACGACGCCCGGTTTAAGCGTTCCGAATCCATACTACAGCAGCGCACCGCAGACTTTGATGGATCCCAGTGCAGCCTACGTTCCGTATGATGTCATCCCGAGCGCGTTTGCGAGCGGCAATAGCTACGCCGTTCCTGACGTCGCCTCCCTGATTTTGAACTGGCGCCATAAGAAGTTGGCGATTACACCGACGATTTCATGGAATTCGGGCTCCTACTACGGTTCGCCGCTCTCGGTTCCGGGTTACGTTCCGCAACTCTGTTCTGCACTCCCGAGCACGACGCCGAGTACACCCGGCGTGAGCTGTGGTGCAGTGCCGGCAGGCAGCAGCCTTCCATCGGCGATCTTCGTTCCCGATCCGTACACCGGGAAGTTCGATTCGCTCGGTGACCTCCGCGAACCGTCGCAGCTCGTCTTCAATTTGCAAGCGAGCTATGACTTCAGCCCGCGTGTGACGTTGACGGCAATTGCAAACAACATCTTCAATAAGTGCTATCAACGAGGTTATGCGTGGGACACGAACATGGTGTGTTGGTACTCCAGCCTTCCGTCGAATGCGCTGGCGCCAAACGGTCCGGGCACGCAGCCCGGCGCGTTCCTCACGAATCCACCCGTGCAGCTTGCATATCCGTATGCCGTTTGGTTCAACAACACGCAAGTCGGCATCACGTCGGCTATACAGCCGTTTACGCTAACGGTCCAGTTGGACGTTAAACTCTGATGCCAAGAACGAAACAACTGCACGCACTCTTACCGAGCCGTGCAGATTTCGTTCGTGGAACGCTAGGTGCGGCGGCGTCGCTCGTGCTCGCACCGGCGTTCGGCACCGCATCATCGATCGCTGCAGGTCGTGAACGGGTTGCAATCGTCGGCGCCGGCATCGCGGGTGTAACGTGCGCAACGATGTTGCACGATGCGGGTGTGCGCGCGACGCTCTTCGAGTCGTCGAATCGCGTCGGCGGGCGGATGCACTCGGAATGGACCTACTGGCAGGACGGTCAGCACACCGAGTGGTGCGGAGCCATGATCGACTCCAAACACGAGACGATCCATGCGCTTGCAAGGCGGTTTGGCCAGCCGCTCATCGATACGTGGGCGCCGCTCGCACGTGACGCGCGCGACACATCGTATTTCGCCAACCGCTATTATCCGATGACGCGCGCCGATCACGACTTCGAGCCGGTCTTCAAAGTATTGCGCGAACAGCTTGCAAAAGTCGGTCCTGAAACGACGTGGAACTCGGCGACGCCCATGGCGCGCGAACTCGATCGTACGAGCATGGCGCAGTGGATCGATAGCTACGTGCCCGGCGGCCGCGCTTCGCAGCTCGGAAGACTGATCGACGACGCACTCTCAAACGAATACGGCGTCGATACCTCGCAGCAGAGTTCGCTCAATCTCGTCTATATGCTCGGCGAACAGTTCCGTTACGGCATGCGCGGCGGCGAAATGAACGTGCTGGGCTATAGCGACCAGCGCTACACAACGCGCAACGGGAATCAAAAACTGCCGATGGCGATGGCCGCGGCGTTACCTCGCGAAACCGTGGTGTTCAACTACCGCCTCACGGCGATCCGCAAACGGCCGGGCGGCGATTATCAATTGACATTTGCGACGCCGAACGGCACAAAGAAACTGTACTACGATCGCGTCGTGCTTGCGATTCCATTTATCGTCCTGCGCGGCCTTGACTACAGCGGCGCCGGATTCGATGCGCGCAAACGCATGGCGATCGAGCAACTCGGCTACGGCATCCACACGAAGTTGCACGTTCAATTCGATGGAAAACCGTGGTACGGAACGGGGCCGTGGCCGCGTCCGACCGACGGACAGATTTGGACCGACACGGGATTCCAGAATTCGATCGACTTTTCGCTCGGACAAAACGGCACGAGCGGCATCATCGAAAAGTTCACGTACGGAACGGCAGGATTGATCGGCACGCCGCCGCAACCCTATGCACGGGTTGAAGATTCGCCGCTCGTCCGCACGCAAGTGAAAAACTTCTTCGCGCAACTCAACGAAATTTGGCCCGGTGTTTCTAAGCACTGGAACGGCAAAGCAACGTTCGGCAACGCACAAGCCGATCCGAACATCCTGGCGAGCTACTCGACGTGGCTCGTCGGCCAATGTACCACGATCGCCGGCTACGAACAGGTACGCCAAGGCCGCATTCATTTCGCCGGAGAGCATACATCGGTCGAGTATCAGGGCTTTATGGAAGGCGGCGCCGCCAGCGGCGTGCGCGCAGCACACGAAATTCTCGCCGACTACGGTGTCAAAGCGAAGACGGCCTAGAGCCTTGTCATGCCGGTGTCGCCTAAATGGGTGAGTAATTTTCGGAGTAACTCGGCTAGCTGCTGCCGTTCGCGCATCGTAAGTCCCGAGAGCAAGCGCTCCTCATTTGCGACATGCTTTGCCGTCGCTACATCTATGAGTGCTTTGCCCTTAGGCGTTAAACGCACCAACGTGCCTCGACGGTCGCTCGGGTCAGGACGTCGCGACACTAAACCTGCCGCTTCGAGTTTGTCAATTCGACTCGTCATCGCGCCCGACGTGAGCATCATTTCGCGGTAGAGTTCGGTCGGCGTCAGTTGATACGGCGGACCTGATCGGCGTAGCGACGCGAGTACGTCGAACGACTCTCCCAGCAGTCCCGACTCGTCGTGCGTTTTATCGAGCAGCGGCCGTAGCGCGGCCGTTGCACGCTGGATTCTTCCGATGACTCCCATCGGCGTCGTGTCGAGGTCGGGGCGCTCGCGCTTCCATTGCGCGAGAATCTGGTCTACACGGTCGGACATATCTTCGTATTAAGACACTTGACAGCCGGGTCCTGGCAATGTATCTTCATATCAAGATGATTAGCATAAAGATAGATTCCCTGGATCACGTTGTTTTCAATGTCGCGGATGCCGAACGGAGCCTACGCTTTTACGGCGATACGCTGGGCCTCGAAACAGTGCGCGGCGAGGAGTACCGCGCCGGCAAGGCCCCGTTTCCGTCGGTCCGGATCAATGACTCCACCATCATTGATTTCTTCCCGCCGAATTACCACGGCGTGGAACCGAGCGGCAACAACGTCAATCACATCGCTTTAAGCGTCGACGACTCGCCGGAGCGAATTGAAACCTTTTTGAACGAGCGCGGGATCAACATAGTGCGTCGCATGACCGAGAACTTCGCTGCTCGCGGTGTTGCGCACGTCGCCTTTCACATCGCCGATCCGGACGGCAATCTTTTGGAGCTGCATACCTACGATCATGGCAACTGATTTTCGTGACGATCGCGCGTTTCCGCGCCGTGGACGCCTCCCGCTCGGACGATACCTGTGGCTCGCGCGCGTCTTTGATAAGGGCAGAGCGCACGCTGCCGGGACCATCGGCGAGTACATTTACCCGTGTCCGATCGATCAAGGCGTCATGGCGCATTGGGGCGTTACGCACGAGGAGTTCGATCGCGCCATCGCCGAGCATCCCACCGACGAAGCGATTTTACGTTGGGCGCAATCACGGATACCGGACGGTCGAGCAGACGCCGCGAATAGCTGGGTCTGCGTCGAGAAAGTCGAGAACCTCGACCGTCAAGATCGCGAAGAAGGCGCGTTTGCGTAGGAGCCCGTGATGACTCAAGCCGATAAAGCTGAACGATTCCGCAAACTGCACGAAGGCCCGAAGACGCTTCTTCTTCCCAATCCGTGGGACGCAGGAAGCGCAAAGGCGCTCACGGCGCTCGGCTTCGACGCATTGACCACGACGAGCGCGGGCCTCGCGTGGACGCTCGGACGCACCGACGGCACCCGTTCCGTTTCTCGCGATGAAGCGCTTGCAAACGCCAAGTGCATCGTCGATGCAACACCGCTTCCGGTTGCGGCCGATTTGGAAAACGGCTACGGCGACGATCCGCAGAGTGTGGCAGAAACGATTCGGCAAGCTGCGCAAGCCGGTCTCGTCGGCGCTTCAATCGAAGACGCTACGGGAAACGAGAACGATCCCGTCTATCCGTTTGACCTGGCCATTGAACGAATCGCTGCGGCGGCAAAGGCGGCGCGCTCGCTGCCGTTTCCGTTCATGCTCGTCGCACGCGCCGAGAATCTTTTACAAGGTATCGATGATCTCGACGATACGATCCGGCGTCTCCAGGCGTACGAAGAAGCCGGCGCCGATGTGCTCTATGCACCGATGCTGCCCGATGCCGCCGCGATACGCCGCGTCGTGACTTCGGTGAAAAAACCGGTGAACGTGCTCGCGGCTGGACCGCTGCTGAAAATGAGCGTCGCCGAGCTTTCCACGCTCGGCGTGCGGCGCATCAGCGTCGGGTCCGGATTTACGCGAGTCGCTTTCAGTTCGTTTATCGGCGCGGCGAAAGACATGCTGGAAGCCGGACGGTTCGATTCAATCGGGTCGTCGATGACGTTCGGCGAAATAGCCGCCCTCGTGCAGTAACGTCATCGACGCATACGCGCCGACCCATGAACCGAGCGCGGCGAAACACACGTAGAACCAGTTCTGCGTGTACGAGATAACGGCGAACGATGAGAGCAAATACCACGCGCTGCTCCAGCTGGCGGCAGCAACTCGGTGTCGTCCCGCAACGGCTGCGGAGAACAATACATAGACCGCGTCGGTAAGTGCCGTCGCCAACAGAACGCCGATCGCGACCGCGGGAGCGATGGGACCGATGTGCGGGACCATACCAGCCTCTTCTTCTTCGCTAGCGATTGACGGGCATAGAAAAGCCGGCGCGTTGTGCGTCTTCGGACCAACGCGCCGTGACGCTCTTCAAGCGTGTGTAGAACCGCACGCCTTCGGGACCATGGATGTGATGGTCACCGAAGAGCGACGATTTCCATCCACCGAAACTGTAAAACGCCATCGGAACCGGAATGGGCACGTTGATTCCCACCATGCCGGCGTGGACGTTACGTTCGAAGTAGCGCGCGTGCGCGCCGTCGCGCGTGAAGATCGACGCACCGTTGCCGTATTCGTGCTCGTTTACGAGCGTTAGTGCATCATCGAGCGAACCGGCGCGCACAACGGAGAGCACGGGACCGAAGATCTCATCGCGATAAATGCGCATGGCCGGGCTAACGCGATCGAACAGCGTCGGTCCAAGGAAGAATCCTGGAAGCGACGTTGCGGCGTGTTTGCGACCGTCGACAACGAGCGTCGCGCCTTCTTCTGTGCCGATGCGTACGTATTCGGCGACCCGATCGCGGTGCTCGCGCGTAACGAGCGGGCCCATTTCGATGCCATCATCTTCTCCCGCGCCGACGCGCAGGGTCGCAAGACGACGCTTCATCCGTTCGACGATCGCATCTGCGGTCGCATCGCCGACGGCAACCGCAACGGAGATCGCCATACATCGTTCGCCGGCCGATCCGTACGCAGAACCGACGAGCGCGTCCGCCGCTTGATCGAGATCGGCGTCCGGCATGACGACGAGATGATTCTTCGCACCACCCAGCGCCTGAACGCGTTTGCCTTGCTGCGTCGCCAGTTCGTACACGCGACGCGCAACCGGCGTTGACCCGACGAAGCTGACGGCCGCGACTAACGGATGTGCGAGAAGCGCTTCAACGGCCGCCGCGCCGCCGTTGACGACGTTGAAGACGCCGTCCGGCGCTCCGGCCTCGTTCATTAGACGCGCCATTTCGATACCAAGCGATGGGTCGCGTTCGCTCGGTTTAAGAACGAACGTATTTCCACATGCGAGCGCAACGGGAAACATCCACATCGGCACCATTGCGGGAAAATTGAACGGAGTGATGCCGGCGCACACGCCGAGTGGTTGGCGTAACGCATACGCATCGACGTCGCGCGCAATTCCCGCGCTAAACTCACCCTTGAGCAGCTGTGGAACCCCGCATGCGAAATCCACAACCTCGACTCCGCGGGCGATCTCTGCGCGCGCGTCGTCGCGCGTTTTTCCATGTTCGCTCGTAACGATTTGGGCGAGCCGGTCGATCTGCGCGTGCATCTTCTCGCGAAAGGCGAAGAGCACGTTTGCGCGAGCTTGCGGTGCTTTCGCAGCCCATGCGGGCCACGCGTCGCTCGCCGCGCGAACGGCGGCATCGATCACCCTTTCATCGGCGAGCGCAACTTCCGCGCGTTCTTCGCCGGAAGCCGGATTCCAAACCGTCGCAACGTCACCGCCGCCCGGCACGTTGCGGCCGCCGATGTAATGGCCGATGGAGCGCGCTGCTACTCGCATGTGAACTCCTCCAGGACATCGCCGAGCGCGTGAATGCCATCGCGCAGCTCGTCGCGTGCAATTGTCAGCGGCGGTGTAATCAGAATCACGTTATACCGGCCAAACGCGTACACGCCGCGTTCGCGCAGGCGCGCAAGAATCTTACCGATCGGCCCGGGATTCGCCCCTTGCCACGCAACAATCGGCTCGTGGGTATCGCGATCTTTCACCAGCTCCACTGCCCAAAACGCGCCGACCCCCCGCGCATCGCCGACCACCGGCGCGCGCTTCGCCACGGCGGCAAGATCTTCAGCAATCCAACCTTCGATCTCGCGAGCACGTTCGAAGAGGCCTTCGGCTTCATATGCGTCGAGTGCGGCATTTGCAGCGGCAATTGCAAGCGGATGTCCGGAATAGGTGTGTCCGCACGGCAACGGACGCGTATCGAAATGTTGCGCCAGCGATTCGCGGACGAGCACACCGCCCAGCGGAACGTAAGCGGACGTTGCGGCTTTGGCGAACGTGATCATGTCGGGTTCTACATTGAAGCGCAGCGCCGCGAACGCCGCACCGGTGCGTCCAAATCCACACATGACTTCATCGAAGATGAGGACGATTTCATGCCGCGCGCAGATCTCGCGAACCCGTTGCAGGTATTCGACCGGAAGCGGGATCGCGCCGTTCGTTCCGACGACGGGTTCGATCAACAGCGCCGCAACGGCATTCGGATTCTCGTATGTGAGCACCAGTTCCAAATGCGCGACGGCGCGATCGACCTCGATCTTCGGATCGCGCGTATCGAACGGACTGCTGTAGATATTCGGCGCAAAAAAGTGGACGACACCCGGAATGCCCGGTTCGTTCGGCCAGCGACGGTTCTCGCCGGTCAGCGTTCCGGCGCCCGGTGCCGAACCGTGAAACGAGCGGTATGCAGTCAGTACCTTGTGCCGTCCGGTAATCGCGCGCGACATCTTTATCGCATCTTCATTGGCTTCGCCGCCGCCGGTCGTAAAGAATGCGCGCGCGCCCTCCTTCCACGGCGCATGCGACGAGAGGCGTTCGGCATATTGCGCGCGCGTAGCGTTGAAGAACTGCGGCGATGCATAGCACAAGCGCGCGGCCTGTTCACCAATTGCACGAACGACGGTCGGATGCGCATGACCGAGATTGACGGCAACGAGTCCGGCGGAAAGATCGAGATATCGTTTGCCGTCGACATCGTAGAGATACGAACCCTCGCCGCGCTCGATCGACGGCATATCCAGCATTGCTTGCGTGGACCACGGCGTGAGGACGTAACGGCGATGCAGCGCACCAATATCGCGAAGCGTTGAAGTCATGACGGTTCTCCGACGGTTTTACGGCGGGTTATTCCATAGAGCACGAGCCCGAGGACGAGATAGAGCAGGAAGAGATACGGAAAGACATTGGTTGGCGGAGGCGGCATCGGATAAAACAGCGTAACAGCAGCGGCCAGCAAGAACGCGCACGATGCGACGGATGCAATTACATGAACCGGCTTTAGTTCACCGATGCGTTTGAGCAGCTTCGGCGCTGCAATTGAAATGATCAAGTACACCGCGATGAAACTCAGAGAGCTCAGCGTTCCGCAGAAGTTGAAGATATCGATCGGCGCAACGCCGCCGCGATACATCGCGATGCCGATGGCAAACATTACGATCACAGCGGTCGCGAGCGCGACGTGCGGCGTGCGAAAGCGCGGGTGCACCGATGCAAAGACTCTCGGCAGTAAGCCATCTTCCGACATCGGCAGTATGATGCGCGCAGACGTGTTGACGCACGCGAGCGCGACCGAGAACGAACTGCAGATCGCGCCGATTGCGATCGGAATCTTGAGATAGCCCGTATTCAGGACGTCGGCAAGATTCCAGAGCGGCATGCTCAGCTGATCGAGCGGCGGCTTCGATCCGCCCAAGCCGAGGATTTCGGCATACATGGCAAAGACGAAGAATGTCGCTGCAATGACCACGCTCCAGATTACCGCGCGCGGGATCGTTCGAAGCGCGTTGCGGGCCTCATCACCGAATGCCGTTGCGCTCTCGAAGCCGACGAAGCTGAAGATCGCGGTTGCAATGCCGAGTCCGATGCTTGCGCGTCCGACCCCCTCGAGACGAAGTTGGGCGACGTCGACAACGCCGTGCTTGAGAAAGACGGTGACGATTAAAATGCAGATGATCGCGACGGAGATGGTTTCGAGCACGAGCATGACGACGGTCGATAGCGCAACATCGCGCACCGCGAGGAGCCAGCACACGACGCCGAGCGCGACCATCACGACGAGCGCGGGAATCGGAACGCCGAGCGCATGCGCGAGCTGACCGATAAAGAGCGGTTGCGCACCGAACTGCGCGGCACCGACGAAGATATACGCCCACACGAGACTCCAGCCGGCAAGCGTCCCGGCGGCCGGGCCTAGTTCTTTGGCGGCATAGAGAAACATCGATCCGGAACCCGTTGCTCGCTTTGCAAAGTGATTGAGGTTCACGGCGACGAGCAACAACATGACCGCCGCGAATACGTAGGCTACCCACGAGCCGTTTCCGGCCGCGCCGAACATGTACGGTGCGATCAGGACCGGTGTCATGCTGAGGCCAATCAGCGCAAGCGACGCGGCAAGGACCTCTATAAAGGAAAGTGAGCCTGCACGGAGGCGGTTTGGATGCTGCTCCATTCTCCACTAGCCTAGCGAAGGCGGATGCCGCGAGCTATAGTGCTCGCCGACAAAACTTCACGGTTTTTCTGTGCTGCGGGCCAAAGGCGCGTAGGAGAGGCGAGCCGCATGCTGCAGCGATGATCGTTCGGAGCCCGTGGGACGGGCGCGAGGTCGGCGCGGTTTCCGAGGCCGATCACGCCGTAATGGAGCAAGCGATCGCGGCGGCCGCAGCCGTGACGCCGGCGGTTGCGTCAATGCCCCGGCATGCGCGCCAATCCGTTCTGCGGCGGACCGCGGCCTTACTTACCGAACGCCGCGAGACCCTCGCGCGCATGATGGTGGCAGAATCCGGCAAGCCGCTGCGTTTTGCACGCATCGAAGTCGATCGCGCGGTCTCCACGTTTTCGCTCGCCGCCGATGAAGTGACGCGCGCAGCGGGAGAGGTGCTTCCGCTCGACGTGACGGCTGCCGGCGAAGGCTACACGGCTATCGCGACGCGCACCCCGATCGGCGTCATCGGCGCCATCGCACCGTTCAATTTTCCGCTGAATCTCGTCGCGCATAAACTTGCACCCGCGATTGCGGTAGGTAATCCGGTTGTGTTAAAAGCACCGCCGCAAGCACCGCTGTGCGCGCACGAACTCGGCCGAATCGTGCACGAAGCGGGTTGGCCCGATGCTGCCCTCGCCGTGCTTCATGCGCCCGTCGATGTCGCGCAACGGCTCGCGACCGACGAGCGTATTGCGATGCTGTCGTTTACCGGATCGAGCGCGGTTGGCTGGTATCTAAAATCGATCGCCGGGCGCAAACGCGTTGCACTTGAACTCGGCGGTAATGCTGCGGCCATCGTCTGCGAGGATGCAGATCTCGCGTGGGCCGCGCGCCGTTGCGCGCTCGGCGCGTTCGCGCAAGCGGGACAAGTCTGTATCAAAGTGCAGCGCATCTACGTTGCCGCCGAGCGGTACGATGAGTTTCTTGCGTTGCTGACCGCGGAAATCGATGCGCTCGCGGTCGGCGATCCCAACGACGAATCAACCATCGTCGGTCCGCTGATCGATGAGGTGAGTGCTAAACGCGTCGACACGTGGATCGCGGAAGCGCTCGCCGGTGGAGCGCGCGTTATTCGCGGCGGCGAACGCAACGGCACGCTACTTCCGCCGACGCTCCTCGACGGCACGATGCCCGCGATGAAAGTGGAGTGCGAAGAGATATTCGGGCCGGTCGCAACGCTCGCATGCGTCTCCTCACTCGATGAGGCAATCGAACGAGCAAACGCGACGCGCTACGGCTTGCAAGCCGGAGTCTTTACGAACGATGTTCGCGCCATCGGTAAAGCATTCGAAGCCTTGCAGGTTGGTGGCGTTATCGTGAATGATTATCCCACCTTGCGTATCGACAATTTTCCCTATGGCGGGATCAAAGAGAGCGGCTTCGGCCGCGAAGGCGTCCGTTACGCGATGGACGAGATGAGCGAATTGAAAACGCTCGTGGTGAAATACCGTTGAAGGGCCTCTTCGCCCGCCAGCCGCTTGCGTGGATTTCACGCGAAAACGAAGGCCCGACGCTGCGCAGAGCACTCGGATGGCCTGCCCTCACTGCAATCGGCCTCGGCACAATGCTCGGCGGCATCTTCCCGACGATCGGCTCAGGCGCGCACGCTGCCGGCCCCGCGGTCATCCTCGCATTCACGCTCTCCGGCGTCGTCAGTTTATGCGTCGCGTTGTGCTATGCCGAATTCGCATCGATGGTTCCCGTTGCAGGCAGCGCGTACACGTACGCGTACGCTACACTCGGCGAAGTGGTCGCGTGGGTCATCGGCTGGGACCTAATTCTCGAATACGGCCTTTCGCTTGCGCCGACCGCGTCGTCGTGGTCGGACTACGCGCAACATCTGCTGGCGAATATCGGCATCCAGTTGCCGCGGTGGGCGCAAACGGCGAATCTGAGCGGCGCGCAAATCGATATCATTGCTGCCCTTTCGGTCGTCGCAATTACGATTATTCTGTGCATCGGGATTCGTGAATCGTCGCGCGTCAATGCGACGCTGGTCGCATTTCAGATCTTCACGATGCTGGTGTTTATCGCGGCGACCATCGGGTTCGCGCATCCGTCGAACCTGCAGCCGTTCGCGCCGTTCGGAGGACGAGGCATTCTCACGAGCACGGCGCTCGTTTTCTTTGCGTACATCGGCTTTGATACGGTAACGGTCGCTTCAGAAGAAGCACACGATCCGGTGCGGCACGTGCCCATCGGCATCATCCTCGCGCTCGCGATCGGAACGCTGCTCTATATCGCGCTCACCTATTGCACGGTCGCGGTGCTGCCGTTCCAAAAATTGAGCGACGGCGCAGCAATGCTGGACGCGCTCGGCGCGGTCAATCACAATCGCGCGGTCTATTGGATCGTCGCGCTCGGCGGTCTCGCGGGGAACACCACGGTCATGCTGACATCGCTGCTCGGGCAAGTTCGCATCTTCTACGTCATGTCGCGCGACCGTCTGCTGCCGCCGCAAGTGGCGAAGATTCATCCGCGCTTCCGCACGCCCGCAACCATGACTGCCGTCACCGGCAGCATCGTGGCGATTCTCGCGGCGGTACTGCCGCTTACCGAGCTGCTGACGCTCGTGAATATCGGAACGCTCGCGGCGTTTGCAATTGTCTGCATCGGCGTGCTCGTTTTGCGCGTCACGCAACCGGAAGCGGAAAGGCCGTTCCGCGCGCCGCTCGTCTGGGTGTTCTCTATTCTCGGCGCGGTATCGTGCGGATATCTCATCTTCGGACTTCAGTTGCCGACCTGGTTACGGTTCGGCGTGTGGTTCGTGATCGGGATTACGATTTACGCCGCGTACGGTTACCGCAAGAGCCACCTGCGTACGCTTAGCGATTCCCCGTAAGCATTTTCACGCGTTCGTCGATTGCTTGAAGCTGTTCTAGTTGCGCGGGCGTCGGCGCCTGATATGCGGTGCTGAGTCGCGCAAGTAAATCTTGAATCTCTTCGCGCACGCCCGGCGGCGCAACGGTGACGCCCTCATAGAACTGCGGATCGCTCGTCAAGCCGACGCGTTTCCCTTCGGATGGTCCAATGCGGTTCAACGCTCGATCCACGGTGTCGAGGTCCTGATAAAGCGCGTGCAGTGCCATATAGCGCTGCGCATATTGGTCCATCGAGGCGAAATCGCGTGGATCTCGCCGCACGGCGAAGCGACCATCGAGCATCGTTTTGCCGAGATACAGCTTCACCGTATATGAACCGGGCAACGATTCGGCGCCCTCGAGCGGGCCTCGATTGTCCGGATACGTTCCCATCCATTGGACCGGGCCGTCCTCGTTCAGGTCCCAGCTCACGCGGTGAAGACCTGCCTTGATCTCGCCGAGATCGATATGGCGCACGACACGATCGGACGATTTTAGAATCTCGACACGCGCGTGCACGTTCTGTGGCGCGTAGAACGTGAGGAGCGCTCCGTACGGTGCAGATTCGCCGGCGAAAACGTTGCTTTGAATGCCGCCGGCAAAACTCTGGATCGGCGACCATTGCCACATCCGGTAGGCGGCGCGCGGCAGATAGATCACCGGATCGGTCGTCGATGGAAGCTCTTCGACCGCACGCATGTCGTCGAGAATCCAAACTCCTCGTCCATACGTCGCCACGATCAGATCGTGGCGTCGCAGGTGAATCGCAATGTCATAGACGGCGGATGCCGGCATGTTCAGGCGCAGCGATGCCCAATGCTTTCCATCGTCGACCGAAAACCACACGCCGCGCTGCGTTCCCGCAAAAAGCACCGCATTGATCGGATCTTCGCGAATGACGCGAACGAATAGTCCATCGGGAATTCCCGTCGAGATGTTTCGCCAATGCGAGCCGTAGTCGTCGGTCTCGTAAATATACGGATGCGTGTCTCCGCTCATATGCCGGTCGAGCGCGATGTACGCGCGTCCCGGCGCATGGTAGCTCGGCTCGACGCAGTCGATGCGCGACCATTGCGGAACGTTCGCGGGCGTAACGTTCGCCCACGTGCTACCGCCGTCGCGCGTGAGTTGCACGAGTCCGTCGTCGGTGGAAGCCCACACGTCACTCGGCTCGAGCGGTGACGGCGCGATGTCCAGAATCGTATCGTACGTTTCCGCACCCGTCATGTCGTGCGTGATCGGACCACCGGACGGACCTTGCTTCGCGCGGTCGTTGCGCGTAAGATCGGAACTTATTGCCTTCCAATGCGCGCCGGCGTCGCTCGTCGCGAATACGACGTTCCCGCCCAACAGCAGCTGCGAATTTGCACCGTTCGTAAATGCGATCGGTGTCTCCCAATTGAAACGGTACCGTAAATTGCGAGCCGGTATGCCGAGCGTCGTCTCTGCATCGGGCGAGACTTCCGTTGCCTGATGCGTGCGCAGATCGGTGACGTACAGTTGTCCCGTGCTCGTGTTCATCTCCGTCGAGAAGACGCGATCTCGATTCCCGGGATCGAAGAGCGACCACATTCCGTCGCCCGGAGCGATGAGTTGCCAGTCTCGATTGAGGATACCGAGACCGCTCGTACTCGATGACACGCCGCACCATGAGTTGTTGTCTTGAAGTCCGACGCACAGGTGGTAATACGGCAACGTGTCATCAATGCCGATGTGATACAACTGTGCGATGGGAAGCGTGTATGGCTGATTCCACGACGCGCCGGCATCGGCGCTAAGAATCACGCCGCCATCCAAGGCAGCAGCGAGCCGCTCACCATCGCGCGACCACCATACGTCGTGATAGTCGTAACCGGTGTTCGTTGCAAGCGGATGAAACGTCTGCGCTCCGTCGGTGCTGATCGAAAGACTTCCGCCGACACTGATCACATGGCGGTTGTCCGCCGGGTCGACGAAGAGACGCGAGAAGTAAAATGGTCGCGCGCCGATCATCGCATTGCGCGGCATCTTCGTCCATGTGTCTCCCTCGTCGCGCGAACGCCAGACGTCACCGGCGGGCGATTCAATAATCGCATAAACCCAACCATGCGTACCGGCCGCAACTCCAATCCGTCCCGTCGGTACGTCGGGCAATCCATGTCCGCGCAGGAGCGTCCACGTGCGACCGCCGTCGGTGGAACGATAGAGGCCTCCATGCTCTCCGCCGCTCGTCAGCGCCCATGGCGTTCGTTGTACGTGCCAAACGCCGGCGAAAATCGTCTTCGGACGATCCGGAACGCGTGCCATGTTTGAAATGCCGCTCGTCGCATCGACCGCCAGCGTGCGTTGCCAATGCTCGCCGCCGTCGCGCGTCAGGTATACGCCACGTTCTCCTCCCGCAGCGAACACATCGCCCAGGACGCCGGCGAGTGCGACGCGCGCATCCTTCGGATCGAGTAGGATCGAGGAAATGTAGCTGCTGCGGACGAGGCCGGCGTGGCGCCATGTTTTGCCGCCGTCCGTCGTGTGCCATACACCATCACCGGCCTCGACCGTATTGCGCGGATTGGCCTCACCGGTTCCGACCCAAAGGTCGAGTGGATCGTTTGGATTGAGTGCAAGTGCGCCGATTGCAGCGGACGGCATCCGGTCGAAAAGCGGATGCCATGTATAACCGCCGTCAGTGCTTCCGAAGACGCCGCCATCCGCGGCGCCGACATAGTAGCGGCGAGGATCGCGTTCGCTCGAAACAATTGCCGTTGTCCGTCCGCCGCCGATTGCCGGTCCGATTTCACGATAATGAAGATTCGCGAAGACGGATGCGGCAGCAAGCAGCGGTGTCATCAATGCAGCACGTTCTCCAATCGACGTTCGAGAAAGCGGCGATCCGCGAGGTTTTCGGTCAGCCCGATTGCCCTTCGGTATGCTTGCGCCGCCTCCGCTCTTCTACCTAGGCGGCGCAGCATTTCGGCGCGCGTCGAGTGCAAGACAGCGTAACGATCGAGCTCACCGTCCGATGCAATAGCGTCGACTGCCGTTAAGGCGCTCTCGAACCCATGGCGCATCCCGCGCGCAGCCGCACGATTGAGCGCGACGATCGGTGAAGGGTCCAACTCGTAGAGCCGATCGTAGAGTGTCACGATCGCACGCCAATTCGTTTTCTCAAACTTCTCGGCGCGCGCGTGCACAGCCGCAATCGCCGCTTGAATCTGATACGGTCCGTCGTCGTTGAATCGCGCTGCTTCTTGCAGGTGCGCGAGCCCTGCGTTCATGAGCCAGCGGTTCCACTTCCTGCGGTCCTGTTCTTCCAGCGTAACCGTATCACCGTTTTCATCCACACGCGCGTCGCGCCGCGCATCGGTGAGCAGCATGAGCGCGAGCAGTCCGTGCACTTCCGGTTGATCGGGCATCAATTGCGCGAGCAGGCGCGCAAGACGTACCGACTCATTGCAGAGGTCGGCACGTACGCGGGCATCGCCGGTCGTCGCCGCATAGCCCTCGTTGAACATCATGTAAAGCGTGGCGCACACCGCATCGAGCCGGTCACGAAGATGCGCGGCGTCCGGTACGGTAAACGAGATGCCGTTCGCGCGAATCTTTTGCCTTGCACGAACGAGGCGCTGCGCCATGGTAGGAACGGGAACGAGAAATGCGTGCGCGATTTCTTCCGTCGTGAGTCCGGCGACGGCGCGGAGTGTCAACGCTACGCGCGCTTCGACTCCAAGCGCGGGGTGCGTGCACGCAAAGATGAGTCCAAGGCGATCGTCGGGAACGGCACTGTCTTCAACATCGGGCGCATACTCCGGAACTGCGGATTCGAGCCGCGCGAGCAGTTCCAATTTCTCGGCGCCACGCGTTTCGCGACGAAGCACGTCGAGCGCGCGATTGCGAGCGGCGGTGATGATCCATGCGACCGGATTGTTCGGCACGCCGTCGCGCGGCCAGCGCTCGAGTGCGGTGACGTATGCCTCTTGCACCGCGTCTTCGGCAAGATGCAAGTCCCCGAAGGCGCGCGATAGAACGGCTACCGCGCGCCCGAATTCTACCCGAAACGAATCATTGAGCGACGGGTTGGCCGTCGCGCATTCCCGGGATGACCATAATGGGTCTGACTTCGATACTTCCATCGCGTGCGGCGGGAATTTTCGCCGCCCAGTCCAGGACCTCATCGAGTGTGTCGCAATCGAAGAGGTAGAAACCGCTGAGCCACTCCTTCGTTTCGGCGAACGGACCGTCGGTCACCGTTCGCTTGCCGTTGCGCACGCGAACGGTCGTAGCATCCGCAGTGGGTTGGAGCGGCTCCGCCGCCACGAGCTTGCCGCTTTCACGCGCGGCCTGCGTGTACGCGCCGTATTCTTCGAAGAGCTTTTGGTAGGCTTCGGGGGACATCTCGGAGGCATCGGTGGGCTGGTAGATCAGACAAATGTACTGCATGCGTCTCTCCTTATTAGAGCGGGTTCTCTACCGGTAGACGAACGGCAGCGGCCTCATTCGACAATGTTCCGCCGACGGTCATCGAGCGCAATGCCGGGACGCCGGCACAAAGCACTTGCACCACGTGAATAGACACGAATGCCAAGAGTGTCGTCGCAAGAACGAGATGGACCGGCAGCACGATGCGTTCCCCGCCGAGCCCGGCCAGCAGCCAAGGGAATTGGTGTTTGAACCAAAGCGCTGCACCGGTCAATACCATCAGTGCCCCGCCGCACAGGGTGGCGGTGTAGGCGAGGCGTTGCGGAATGCTGTACTCGAGCGGTCGCTTCGGATCGTGCGCCCAGGGCGCACCTGACGGTACGATCCGCCGCCACGCGCCGGTCGCCAGCAGCGATGCGATGTATGCCGCACCATTGATTCCGAAGAATGTCCCGGCATACACGTGCCACGTGAACAGCTCGCGCTTCGTTCCCGCAAATTGCCATGCGTGCCAAAATGCGGCCGGCAGCAGGCGCGCCAACGAAGCGAAGTGCCGGTCGCCTGCAAACATTGAGAAGCCGCTCCAAACGAGGAATCCAATGATTGCGGCGTTGGTCCAGTGTCCGATGCGCGTGCGCAGTGTATGCGTTTGCTCGCGTTCCATACGCCAATTCTCGTGAGCGAACTTGAGAGTTGCCCAACCGGCGCGCGGATTTTTATCTCGCTTTAATCGCCGCCGGCGCCCGCGGGCGCGAGCAATTCAAATGCTCCTTGCGCCGCGATCCGTTCGCCGGGACGGACACCTCCCGTGACTTGCGCAGTCGTACCATCCTCGTGCGCGACCGCAACGGTTCGCTGCTCGAATTTGAGCGATCCGTCCTTTTGCTTTGCCTGCACGAAGATGACGTTGCCGCCGCTTTGAGGATCTTGCACGATTGCGGTCTGTGGTATCAGCAATCCGCGAACGTGCGCGACGGTAATCTTCGCCGAAAGTGCATTGCCCGCTACCGTGCCCTGCGGTACGCCGCTCACGACGACCGTCGCCGCTTGCGTCGATGGATCGACCGACGGCACGACGGCCGTGACGCGACCGTTCGAGGTTTGCGACGTGCCGGTGATCGTCAATTCGACCGGATCCCCCACGGCAATGCGAGCTGCATCCGATGAGGGAACTTGCAGCGTCGCTTGCGCTTGTTGCTCCGGCCCTACGGAAATCACGGCGTTTGTCGGATCGACCGATTCGCCGGCGCGGCGCGAGATCGCGGTGACGACGCCATCGACGGGACTGCGCAAGCTCGCGCGCGAGAGGTCGGTGTTTGCAAGTTGTGCTTTCACCGCGGCGCTTTGCGATTGCGCGACCGCTGCTGTGCGATTGGCGCCGGCCGCACGCGCATCGGCCTCGTCGGCAGCCAGTTGTGCACGTGCGTCATCGATGTCTTTCTTCGCTGAAACTCCCGCTCGATACAAATTTTCCGCGCGCGTTACGACCGCACGATCGACAGCAAGTTTCGTGGTATAGCGATCGACTGACGCTGCGTTCGCCTGCGCGCTTGCCGCTTGCGCATCGGCCGCCGCCTGTTGTGCGGTCAGTGAGAGCGATCGAGTATCAAGGGTCGCAAGCGTTTGCCCCGCCGCGACGCGATCGCCGACGCGGACGTCGATGCTGCCGATCACGCCCGAAATCGGAAACGACAGTTGCGTTGTCGTTCCGGCCGGTGCTCCGATCGATCCAGCTTCGTCGAGAACGACCGCGTAGTCTCCGAATCTCACCGTTGCGAGTTGTACCGAAGGTGCGGCAGCAGTGTCCGCCGGCGTTTGCGACGGACGGTGCGTCAGAAACCAAAACCCGGCGATCGCCCCGATTACCATCGCGACCCCAACCCACATCCAGTTACGCATTCGTCTTTCCTATCAAGAGCCGTAGCGTCGCCTCGGCTTGTTGTTGCTCGTAGAGCGCCGAAATTTGTCCGACGAGAGCTTGCACGTACGTTGTCCGCGCCGTCTCGATATCCAGGCTCGAACTGGCACCGTTGCGGTATCCGATCTGCGTCGCTTTGAAGGCCGCATCGGCTTGCGCAAGCGCGCGTTGCGCTGCTGCGAGGGCGACGGTCTGCGCCCGATAGGAACGCACGGCCGCACCCACCTCCGTCGTTACTAGCCGTTCGGTTTTGGCGAGTTGCGCTTGTGCTTGCGCAAGACGCGCTTCTTCCGCAACGACACGATCGTGCGCGGCACCGCCGACCGGGAGCGTTGCATTGACGTTCACGCTTGGCCCGTGCACGTTCACGCCCGTATCGACACCCGACGTCATCCCTGCGCTCATCGTCACGAGCGGGAGGCCGCCGCGTCGAGCAACGGAAACCGCGCGTTCTTCCATCGCGACGTTTTCGTGCGCAGACGCAACTTCCGGGCGGGCTGCAAGCGCGACCCCAACCGCCGCCTCCGGCGTGATCGTAACGGGCGGCGGGTATGACGCGGGCGCGGAAGTTGTACGCAGCATGGAAACTTGCATTCCGAGTTCCGCGGCGAGCGCGGCATCGGCATTATCGGCGTCCGCTTGCGCCTTTGCCAAATCGGCCTGCGCCTGCGCGACCGCTACGGAAGAGCGAACTTGATCCAATCGCGGAACGTCGCCGTTCGTGTAGCGTAGTTGCGCGGCGCGCAGATCAGCCTGCGCACCCTGCAGCGCGACACGACGCGCTTCCAGGGTCGCGCGCGCGGTGAGCGCCGCATAATAGAGACCGATGACGTTGATTCGTTCCGTCCTCTGCGCGTTTGCAAGATCGAACTGCGCCGCGCGCAGCGATGCGTTCGCTTCTGCAACCGCCGGCGAATAAGCGATGAGGTCGCCGAGCGTTATCTGCGCGCCTACGGTCGTCAGGCGCTGCGCGATCGTCTCGCCGTTATTTCCGCCTTGCGGCCCTTCGACATACGTACCGAGCAATGCGGGACCGTAACTCGCGCGCGCCTCGTTGAAGAGCGCCTGTTGCTCCGCGACTTTACCGTTCGCAACGGCAACATCCGGTGAACGTCCGAGTGCGTCCGTCTGCGCCTGATCGAGCGAGAGTCCCGCAAAACCTTGCAGTACGATCGCAGCGGCGAGGATCAACATCATGCCGCAGCCTCCTCTTGCTCAGCGATCCGTTCCTTTCCCGAGAATCCTGCATAGAGTACTGGAATGACGACAAGCGTGAATGCCGTTGCCGTCGAGAGCCCGCCGATAACCGCAATTGCGAGCGGTTTCTCCATCGCTGCGCCGGAACCAATGCCGAGCGCAAGCGGAAAGAGTCCGCCGATCGCCGCAAAGGTCGTCATGAGGATTGGGCGCAAACGCGTTCGCCCCGCTGCAACGAGCGCATCCTCGATCGTGTCGCCGGCGAGACGTCGCTGATTCGCAACGTCGATCAACAGAATCCCATTTTTCACGACGATACCAACGAGCAGCAATAACCCCATGAACGACGATACGTTGAAGGGCGTTCGGGTGAGAAACAAGCCGAGCGCTACACCGATCAGCGCGAGCGGAATTGCGGTCAGAATGACGAGTGGCAAGCGGTAGGAATGAAATGTCGCGAGCATCACCGTAAAGACGAGCGCGACCGCGATCGCAATAACCAGCGCGAACTCCCGGAACGAACTTTGCTGCGCCGCATATTCGCCGCCGATTGTCGTTCGGTATCCCGGTGGAAGATCGAGGCCGGCAATCGCTTTTTGCACGCCGTCGACGACAGTCGAGAGATTCGCTCCTGAAATCGTCGCGGTAACGAGCATCTCGCGCTGCCCGTTGTTTTCAAAGATCGAGGTCGAGAGCTGCGCCGCCGCGATTCGTGCAAGCGACGGCAACGCGACGGGCCCGTTCGGCGTATTGACGGTATTTTCGTCGAGCGACGACGCGGCATTGCCCACCGCGATGCGGACCGGTACGAGCATGTTCGCGCCGGGGACGTTCGTGGCAACGGAACCTTGGGTTTGTGCGGCGAGGGAGGCGGCGAACATCGAGGGCTGGATACCAAGCTGCGCGAGACGCCGCTGATCGGGCGAAACGCGAATTGTCGGATCGGTGTAGAAGACGCCAGAGAACGTGTCCGTTACGCCGTTCACCTTCCCGATGCTATCGCTGATACGATTCGCGTATTTAACGAGCGTTGCTTGATCCGGGCCTTGCAACTCAATCTCGAGCGGCGCGGGCGCACCGCTGACATCGTTGATCATGTCTTCAAGGATTTGATGAAAATCGAGCTGCGCGCCGGGAAATGCGGAAGCAAGCACGTCGCGAAGTCGACCGCTCACGTCTTCATAGCCGGCACGTTGGTTCGCCGGCTTCAGCCGCACTCGAATAATACCCTGATTCTGCGGTATCGGTGAGATGCCGTTCGTATCGACGCCGGTCCACCGCCCGACGGAGACAACTGCCGGATCGCGCAGCATCAATTCTTCCATACGCTGTGCGGCCGCGCCCGAAGCCGGTAAGCTCGTGCCGACCGGCAGTTGATACGCCATCTCGAATTGGCCTTCATCGAGCTTCGGAAGAAAGTCGCTTGGCAAACGGCTCAGCAACACGATGGTGACGATCAGTACGGCGACCGAGCCGCCGTAGACGACCGCGCGCTGCGCCAGCGTCCAGCGCAAGAGCGTCTCGTAGCGCTCGAGGACGCGGCCGATAAAGTCGTTCTTTCCTTCATGATCCTGATCTCGTGGACGGATCAGCCACTTTGCGAGCACCGGCGCGAGAAAGAGCGCGAGCGCGAGAGAGACGATCAGCGACGATGCAAGCGTCAACGCGAGCGCACGGAAGAAAAACCCACTGACGCCCGAAAGCAGTGCGAGCGGAATAAAGACGACGACGGTCGTTGTTGTCGAGGCCGTCATCGCTCCGCCGATCTGCGACATCGCATAGCGCACGACTTCCGGAGTCGGCATATCGGGACGCTCGTAGTGATTGCGCGCGATATTTTCGATGACGACGATTGCATCGTCGATGATCAGCCCAACGGCAATCGCCAGCCCTCCGACGGACATGAGGTTCAGGGTCTCGCCGGTCTCGCCGATCGCGAAAATCGCAATGGACATTGCGATCGGAATGACGATCGCTGCCACGAGCGTCATGCGCACATTACGCAAGAACACGAAGATAACCAGAATCGCAAGCACGGCGCCGATAAGAATCGCATCGCGAAGCGAGGCCTGGGATTCTTTGACGAGGACCGTTTGATCCCAAAACCGCGTGAGCTGCGTTCCCGCAGGTAGCGCTCGCGAAAGTGCATCCGCTCGCGTCGCAACATCGTCGGCCATCTTCACCGCGTCCGACCCGGGCAACGCATAGAAACTCATGATCACCGATGGTTGCGCGTCAAAGCTGACATCGTTTACCTTTGGCGCCACCCCCAGCGCGACGGCTCCCAGCGCACTAATTGGAACGGCGCCATTCTTCTTCGTCGAAACCGTGACGCGTGCCAGGTCCTGCGCCGTGCGAATGTTCGCGTCCACGACGATGACATTGCGGACATAATGGGAAACGCGCAAACCGACCGGCGTGACTTGCGTTGCTTGTGTGAGTGCACTATCGACATCGTCCGCAGTCAGTCCGTATTGCGCGAGCGCGCTCGGATTCAAATTAACGTGGAACTCGCGTTGCGGACCGCCCGTCACCGAAACGCGCGCGAGACCGGGCGCGCCATAAAAATGCGGGACCATCGATTGCTGCGCAAGCTCGCGCAGCAATG
Source organism: Vulcanimicrobiia bacterium (assembly GCA_963765935.1). Classification (GTDB taxonomy): domain Bacteria; phylum Vulcanimicrobiota; class Vulcanimicrobiia; order Vulcanimicrobiales; family Vulcanimicrobiaceae; genus JAMXLG01. Next base: position 600,258 of record CAVXXX010000001.1, read on the forward strand.
TCTGCGACATGGTCGTCGACGTCAACGCATAGGAAACAATCGGCTCGCGATTCGGATTGATAATCGAGGCCTGCACGTTGACGTTCGGCGGCAGCGCACTTTGCGTTTGGGCGATGGCTTGATCGACGTACGTTAAATCGCCCTGCACGTTCGTCTTCGGATCGAACTCGACGATAAGCTCGGCGTTGCCTTGCGCGGATGTCGTGCGGACGCGCGTGACCGATGGCAAACCTTGAAACGCCTGCTCGAGCGGCAGACTGACGGCGGTCCGCACCTGATCGGGTGGCAAATTTCCCACATCCGCCACCACGTCGATGCGCGAGAACGTCATGTTTGGGAAGATGCTTGCCGGAATCGTCGTGTAAGCGTAGACGCCGAGCACGGTGAGGACCGCTACGACAAAGACGATGACTTTTTCGTAGCGGGCGCCGAACGCTGCGAAGTTCACTCCCCCATTTTGCCGGTCGCAGATGACGCGTCGATGAATGGCAAACGAAAGGTTACGCACGCCCCGTGCGGCGCTACGTTTGTCAGGGTTAGGTTTCCGCCATGCGCACGTACGATTGCGTCTGCTATCGACAGACCAAGGCCCGTTCCACCGCGCCGGCGTGCCGGGTCGCCGCGCCAGAACCGCTCGGTCGCGTGCGCCAATCCTTCCTCCGTGAAGCCGGGACCATCGTCTTCCACAGAAACGTCAACGGATTCGTCGTTGCGCGCGACATGCAATACGACACGACGGTTCGCAAAATCGAGCGCATTGTGCACGAGCGCTGCAATTGCCCGCTCCAACGCTTGGGCGTCGCCTTCCACAACGCTTTCGTCGGCATCCGTTTCGATCGTGATTCCGCGCGATGCGGCGGCGGGCACAAATCGTTGCACCGTAAGCGCGATGATTTCACCGACATCGACGGGTGCGAATTGCAGCCGCGCGGAATCTGCGCGCGCGGCTACAAGCAGCGCATCGACGAGCGTATCGATGCGATCGACTTCATTCACGATCGTGTGCAGCGCCTGACGGTATTCATCGCTCGTCCGCTCCTTCGCAAGTGCGACGTCGGCTTCTGCGCGAATGACTGCGAGAGGCGCGCGCAATTCGTGGGACGCGTCGGCCGTAAAACGCCGTTGTCGCATGAATGCGCCTTCGAGCCGGTCCAACATGCGATTGAATGCCGAACCGAGGCGGCCGAGTTCGTCTTGGCCTTGCGCGCCGACGCGGCGAGAAAGATCGTGCGCTTCGATCTCCGTTGCAAGCGACGTGAATCGTTCCAGCGGCGCAAGGGCTCGACGTGAGAGCGTCGATGAAAGAATGACGACGACGCCGCCCACTCCCAGTGCGGCAAGCGCCATTGCCACGATCGCATAGCGATCGAAGTCAGCGATGAAGCTGCTTCCCTGCCACACCGCGACCGTTCCGTAGCCGGCGCCGTCGCGCTGGATCGGTGTAATCGCAACGCGCAACGGCGTGTCGTCCGACTGTGCGCTAAACGTTGCGCTTGCGAGGCCACCCGGCGTTGCGAGCCGGATGATGCCGGACGGTACGGCAGGCGCGGTGGTAAAGTACACCGTTCCGTCGTTCGTAAAGACCGCGGCTTCCATAACGCCGCCCATGGCGCCGACCAGTTGCTGGCGATCCTCGTCATCGAGCCGAAGGTTTCCATGATGGACGTCGACGACCGCCGTCGCTGCCGCAGCCGCCGTCAAGAGCCGTTGATCGAGCGAACTACGCAACGACCGGTCGATGGCGGTGAGCGAAACGATTGCAAGAATTACAACGGCGATGAAGACCGCGATGCCGTACGTCCAGGCCAGACGCGCGCGCAGACTCACGCGCGTTCCATCCGATAGCCGATGCCGCGAACTGTTTGCAACAACGGCGCTTCCCCTTCGGCGTCGATCTTTAAGCGCAGACGGCGAACGTACACATCGACAACATTCGACGTTGTTTCGCTGGTGCGATCCCACAACGCCGTCTCGATCATGGGGCGCGTGAGCACGCGGCCGGCGTTGCGCATAAAGTATTCTAGGAACGCAAGCTCACGAGCAGTGAAGTCGATCTCGCGATGGCCGCGCGTCACACGGCGCGTCGCAAGGTCCAGCGTAAGGCTCCCTACCTTTAATAGAGCCGGCGCCGGCGGCGCTTCACGCCGCGCAACGCTGCGCAGTCGCGCTTCCAGTTCGCGCATTGCAAACGGCTTGCGAATATAGTCGTCCGCGCCTGCGTCGAGCCCCGCGACGACGTCGTCAGTTTCGTCGCGGGACGTCGCGATAACGATCGGCGTCGCGATGCCCGATGCGCGAACCGCGCGAAGCACGTCCAAACCATCGCGGCCCGGCAGGTTCAAATCGAGTACGATCGCGTCATACCCCGGCTCCGACGCAAGCAGCAGTCCGGAGGGGCCGTCCTGCGCGAGGTCGACGACATGGCCTTGATCTTGCAAGCCACGTCGTAGCGCATCCGCAAGCCGGTCGTCGTCTTCCACGATCAACAATCGCACGGCTCAAGGCTTTACAAATCACGCGGCAGGAACCCTCGGTGGGCACCCGTAGTAGGCAGCGTGGCGACTTCCGTAGCGCGTCAATATGACGCGCAGTTCGACCGTTTCAATGCGAGCATTTCTGCCGCGGTCGACGCCGTCCGCCAGGCTTCGGAAGCAATTGCCGCAACCGCTCAAGAGCAAACCACGCTTATGGTCGCGCTCTCCGAAACGGCGGGAACGCTCGCATCGGCCTCTCGCGAAACGGCGGAACGCCTGCAGAGCGCGCAGGCTTCGGCACGCGCCGCAGCCGCCGACCTCGGCAACTCATTCGAAGTGGTCGAAACGCTGCTCACCTCCGTACAGCAGCTCGCCGATCTTTCCGCCGACACGGCAAGTGCGATGGACGATTTCGGCAGATTGATGAGCGAGATCGGCCGTATGACGGAGTTCGTCGAAGACGTTTCCGACGAGACGCAGTTGCTGGCACTCAACGCCGCGATCGAAGCTGCACGCGCGGGAACGCACGGCCTGGGCTTCGCGGTCGTCGCCGGTGAAGTAGGACGTCTGGCAAAAACGACGAGCGAATCGACCACCACGATCAAGAACCTCGTTATAGAAATCCAACGCGAGGCGGAGGCAACGATTCAAGCGGTGCGTGCAAACGCAGAGCGTTCCGCGGAGTCGGCACCGCTAGCCGACACCGCGCGCGGGTCGCTTGCCGAGATGGCGGAACTGGCCGCAGATTTATCCGTTACGATCGATCGGGCCGTAGTCAGCGGCAAAGAACACAGCGCCGGCGCTGCACAGATGCGCAAAGACACCGATGCGCTCGCGAATGTTGCGGCCGCTCAGGGACGTGAAGCGCTCGAATCCGCATTCGCCACGCAGCGCTTAGCCTATTACGGCGCGGAAATTGCCTACATTTCGCGCGCGCGCACGGCAAGTAAAGGCGAACACACCACGATCAAAATTGCGACGCTACTTCCGCCCGGCTATCCGCCGTCACGCGCATGGGAACATGTGGCGAAGCGCGCGCTCGAACTCTCCGGCGGTCGCCTGCAGCTCGAACTCGAGATTCCATTCAGCGGCGGCAGCGAGATGGAAGCGATGTTGCGGGTTCGTTCCGGGGAACTCGACATGGTAAGCGTAACGACGTACGTCGCCGGCGCGCTTCTCCCGCTCGCGCAACTTCTCGACCTCCCGTTCGTCTTCGACGATTCGGCGGCGGCGCACCGGTTACTCGACGGGCCGCTCGGCGCGCACATTCTCTCATCGTTCGAATCGTTCGGCTTGCACGGCTTGGCATATTTCGAAAACGGGATGCGGCACTTCACGAACAGCCTTCATCCTATCCGGCGTCCCGCCGACATGCGCAAGATGCGCGTGCGCATTCAAGACTCCGTCGTCTATCTCGCGTTAATGCACGCGCTCGGAGCATCGCCGAAAGTCATCCCGTTCCAAGAGGTTTATAAGGCACTCCAACGGCACGAAGTCGACGCGCAAGAGAATCCGCTCGCAAACACGCTCGGCGCGCGGCTCAATGAAGTACAGCGCTATCTAACGTTGACGCATCACACGTACAACACGCAGATCGTGCTTTCGAACATCGAGCGCTGGCGCGCACTACCGGAAGAGGACCGCGCGATTCTCGAGCGTGCGTTCGGCGAAGCGACGCAGGTGCATCGCGCAATTGCCGCCGAGCATGACACGAGTTCCATCGCCGAGTTGCGCAAGCATCTCGAAATTCACGAACTGGAACCCGACGAGCGAGAGGACTTTGTCCGCAACGCGCGTTTCGTATGGGAACGCATGGAACCGCTTTTTCCAGGCGATGTCTTCCGGTTGCTGCTCAACCGGAATCTCGACGCTTGGCGTCCACGCGTTGCGCTCAGCGCTTCACCTGCACACGCTCAATCCTTTACGCTCAACGATATCGTTGACGCTATGGATCGCTCCGTGAATTCCGTACGTTCTACCGGCGATACAATCGGAACGCAAGCGCGTTCTCAGATCTCGAGCCTCAATGCGCTCGCTCAGCGCGCGTTTGGGCTCAGCGGTTCGAACGAAGCGCTTGCGAAGGATTTCGAGCAGTTGGGCGAGCGATTCCAGCAAGTGGCGCCGCAAGTCCGCGTCATGCGCGACACGGTGCATCAATTGATCGAAACGATCAACGTATTGTCCTCGATGGCGGTCCAAAGCCGAAACGCGCTCGACCAGTTCGCAAAATCGATGCACCAGATCTTCGAGATCATCAATCTCGTGCGCTCCGTTTCCGACAAGACGAATTTGCTCGCGCTCAACGCTGCGATCGAAGCGGCCCGTGCAGGCGATCACGGCAAAGGCTTCAACGTCGTCGCGGGCGAGGTTCGCAGCCTGGCAGATAAGACGAAGGCCTCGACAATCGATATCCGCAAGGTACTCAACGATCTCGAGGCGCGCGGCAAGGCCGCGGCGGTCGCAATAGAAAACGGCGTCGCGAAGGCCGAGCACAGTTCGCGCCAGGCGCGCATGGCGCAAGAGGCCTTCGGACGCATCGAACAGTTCGCGAGCTCGGCCCAATTCACGCTGGAGCAGGCGGAAGACGCGGCCAAGGATGAGGCCCAGCGCTCCTACGCGATGTACGGCGACTATTCACAGATGGCGGCCCTCGTCGATTCGCACGCCTCGGACAGCCGTGCAGCACTCGCCTCGACCATCGAACTCGAACGCCAGCGTCGCGCGTTATTTAGCTGACAATTCTTCACCGTTTTCGCAGCACCATCGTCCACACTTGAACGATGGCGCTTTTAAATATCGTACCGCTGCATACCGCGACCCGTCCGGCCGCGGCGCCGGCGACGAACATGACCTATCACGGCGGCCCCATCATCCCAAACGTGGAGGTCGTTGCCGTCTATTGGGGAGCGTTCTGGCAGCAACAAGCAACGCTCATCTCGCAACTCGAAGGCTTCTTCACGTACATTGTCACGAGTTCGTTTCTCGACATGCTTGCCGAGTACAGCACGGCGACGCAGACGATCGGAGAGGGCACTTTCAGTTCGAGCGTGACCGTAACCGCTAGCGAACCGGGAGGCGGTGGCGGTACGGTCAGCGATGCACAGATCCAATCCGCGTTACAACAATGGACGCAAGACGGCACGCTGCCGGCCGTGAACGCCAACACGTTATACTTCGTGTTTCTGCCGCAAGGCGTCACATCGACGCTGAACGGATCTGCTTCTTGCCAGCAATACTGCGGATACCACAACAGTACCGGAAACATCTATTACGCGCTCATGCCGTACGCCGACTGCACCGGCTGCGCGCTCGACAACGAACTCGACACGCTCACGGTGATCGCGAGTCACGAATTAGCCGAATCGATAACCGACCCGAGCTGGACCGCAAATAGCGGCACCGGCTGGTTTGACGATAACACCGGCGAGGAGATCGGCGACGTGTGCGTTGGTCAAACAACGCAACTCGGAAACTACATGGTGCAGCAGGTGTGGTCACAGTCGCAGCAGGCTTGCGCCGACGCACCTGCGTAGCGATGGGGGATGAAGCGCACGGATGAGCGCAGGTATCGGCGCCGCATCGCCGCACTTCTTGCCCTCCTTCTCTTGCTGCCGATTTCAGCGCGTTGCGACAGCGCATATCCACAACGTACCGTTACGGGCAATATCGTGAGCTCGGATCGGGAGCCCAACGTTCGCATAACGCTTCCGCGCAACGCATCGTATGTCGGTACAGAGAAGTGGGTGCTATTCGGAATAGCCAACTGCCAATTGTTCGCGTTTGTCGAGGCGAATGCTCAGAAGGCCGTGCGTCGCCTCTACTGGATACAGTTTGAAGGCTACATTCCGTCGATGCCAAGGCTGCACCACACCTACGATTCCAAAGAACATGCGACGCTTGGCGGAATGGATTTCTTCGTCGATACGTGGGTTCAGGCTGGAAAGGCTTCCAAAGCCGACACCAAACCGCTCGCCGACATCATCAAAGCCAAGGGTTACGCGGTGCCGGCGGGCATCAACTCCGGATCGGACGAGCAGCACATTTACGCCTTGATCGAATCAAAGGGGTATACGCTTCCGCCGGCGTTGCGCTCCGTTCGTCTCGTCCATACGCTCGACGATCAGCGTAAAGAGCTGATGCTCATCTACAGCGAGGCGGCCCCAAACCGGCAGAGCCTGACGGATAAAGAACAGCACGCGCTTGTGTCGCGTGCTAAGAAGCTAGTAACGATCGCAACCCCTTACTGAGCGCGGCAAGGCTCTCACCGAGCGAATACTCTTCGCCGAATTTCTGCGCCTTTTCGATCTTATCCATCGACAAAGTCGCGCGCCGTTTGCGCTCCGGAGAGCGACGGATACTCGCCGCTTGCAAAGAAGCCATTGAGGGCACGGCGCGGCGGCCATTTCTGGTTCGATGTGTCGGCGCCGGCGTGTGATCGTGACTTCGTCGTAGAAGTCACTGGCGAGGATTCAGAAGGCGCGAAGATTGAAGTGATTTTGCATTGGCTCGGTGGAGTTCTTGAATGGGGCGAATGGTTTAGATGGCCGAGGCAGTTGATGGAATCGAAAACGATCTCGCGTTGGCCGCCGCGTTCAGTCTGCCGAAGTCCTGGGCTTTCGTAGCGAAATCTCGTGAAGCGTTGAGTCTGAAGCCCAAACGACATTCGACGTGATACCGACAACCGGAAGCGCCATGCTTTTGGCCGATACGGGAAGCGGCGCGATGGCGCGCCGTCTCCCGCGCGATACCGCGATGAATTATCGCACAGCACATCGGTGCGCTGTTAGAGCGTAAGCGATCCTTGGAACGTAACGTTGATGGTTGCGGCCGGTGAGCTCCCGGGCGGGAAGAGCTGCGCGGATACGGTCCATGTCCCGGTATTGCCTGCGGTCTTCGCAAAACGCCCGGTTCCGGTCGTCACTTTGAAGCGACCGCTACCGTTGGTATATCCGTGGCTATTCGGCGGTGTGCTCGTTCCCGAGTAGGTCCCCGTAAGAGTAGACCCATCGGCGTACGAGAACGTAAAGTGTCCATCGTTTATTTGATTGGGATTCGTCGTGAATACAATGGTCTGCGTAAAACTGGCATGACTGTCGCCGCTCGCATCGACGCCAATACCGGTGCCGGCAATCACGACACTAGCCGGCGGATTACCGCCGATTACTTGAGCATAGCCGCCAAATGAGGTCTTGAAATTCGGCGCCGAGACGCTGTAAAGGGCGAGTACATAAGGTTCGCCGCCCTGGAACGTCAGCGATACGGACGACGGCGAAAACGTGAGGGTATGGCCCGAGACGGTCGCCGGTCCCTCGGTACGGAACGATTGATCCGCGCCGTTCAATGGATGTAACTTAGAAATTGCATAGTAAAACTGCTGGCCGCTCGTATTTATCGTCGAAGGCAGCTTAATGGAAAAACCGGGAACGCTGCGAAACGTGACGGTCTTCGACAGAACTACGGTTGCGTAGAAATAGACATTTAGCGAACCGGTGGCCTGCGCGCGCCGCGCGACGTCCTCCGCCGCCATGCCTGTAGGCGCATTCAGCGAACTTGTCAGTGTAACTGTGGTCTGCGGGGGAACATTCGCGGCCGGGAATACGAGCGAACCGCTAAAGCCATTTAACGCCGGAATAGCATAGGTGCCGCCGCTCTCGCTCAACGGGTAGGATTGGGTTGCACTACTCGACGTGTTTGGTTGCGGCGCTGTCTGCGGTAACGTCGAAGTGGAACTTCCGCCGCCCGCGCCGCCGCATGAAGTAAGCGCGGCGCTCAAAAAGAGAATGAGCGCCACAAGACAATAACGACCTTGCATGTCAACACACTTTCGATCGAGCGACGGGCGCCCCATGAGATGTGTCCGCCCACGCTCGCTCCGTTAGCATAGATGCGCGTTCCTAACAGTTCAACAACCCTGCGATCAGTCTATTCCAGAGGGTTCGAGCACTATAGAGAGGCGTTTCGAAAACGAACGTCGCCGTCCGCCTTTTTCAGCTCTTCTGCCAACGACGATGCGGCAACCCTGGCGGGCGTTTCGGATAGAACTTGCTGGTAGCGTTGCAACGGCAGTCGGATTTTTTAGATGAGACATTTACACGCTGACCGATGAAACAACAACGCCGTTTTAGATTGCGGTGAATGGAGAACGTTTTTGATTGGATGGGACACTCGCACCGAGCAAGAATCTTTCGATCCTGCCGACCGATGGAACGAAGTTCTTCAGCTACAACGGCGGTTGAGATACAGATCGCGTCCTCGGAGGGTTTGCAATAGCAAACACGAGTGCAAGATGCAGCATATTCGATCCTCGAGAGACGTCGGTTAGGAAATGGACGTAGCCGAGAGGGCTTCCGTCTGCGGATTCGCCTCCCCCGTTATACGCGCCACATTTTCGTGAAAACGCGACAGCTCAGCGTTTGTCACGTAACGCGCAGTTCCCGCTTCATCGGGAATGTGATTGCGCGCGAGGAATTCGGCGACGCGTTCGGCCTGAACGAATGCCGGATCGATGCGCCCCACGCCCTCTCCGAGCGCGGCGGCGAAATGGCTATCAAGCACCGGATAATGCGTGCATGCCAAAATCACGGCATCGAGATCGTCGGGTAACGCGGCGCAGATGGCCGCCACGGCATCGCGAGCTTCGGCTCCTTCGATCTTGCCGGCCTCGACCAACGGCACGAGTAACGGAGCGGCGACCTCCCACACTTCGCTCTCGGGAATTGCATTGCGGATACGGCGGCCGTACGCGCCCGAGCGGACCGTCGCAGACGTCGCAACAACGCCGACGCGTCGCGCGCCGGCGTGTTGCAGCGCAATCGTCGCAGAATCGAGAAGGTCGAACACCTCTGCATTTGTCGGCGGCCAACCGTATGCATCGGCGATTGCGCACGAGGTATTGCACCCCATCACAATCGCATCGAGCGCCTGTGAATCAAGCCATGCGAGATTCGTTTCGAGCAACGCGAAAAGTTCGTCGTTCGAGCGCTCCCCGTATGGAACGTGCGCCTGATCCGCAAGGTATACGATGTCGGCCTTCGGCAAACGTTCGCGTACCCGGCGGACGACGGTCAGTCCGCCGAGTCCGGAATCAAAAACCCCGATCACTGCGCCTTGCTCGAAACCGGATATTGCGCATTGTACCGGTCGATTGCGTCAGCGATATCTTCGACGATGCGCTGCTGCCACTCGTCGGATACGAGCTTGCCATAGTCGTAGGGATTCGAGAGAAACGCCGTTTCGATGAGTACGCTCGGCATGTGTGCGTGGAGCGGAATGTACAGGTGGCTCTTCACGATGCCATCGTCCTTCGTCCCGAGATTGGCTGCCATCACTCCCGATACGATCTGCGCGAACGGCGTATCGATCGTCTTTGCGTAATAGGTCGTCGTTCCGCTTGGACCGCTGTTGATGTAGCTGTTGCAATGGATGCTGATGAAGAGCCGGGCACCGGAATTGTTCGCGATATCATCGCGCGCTTGAAGATCGGCCGCATCACTGCTGTGGAATCCCATTTGCTCGGCTTCGGCTGAACTTCCCGGGGTCGCCTTGACGTCGTTGTCTTCGGTACGCGTCAGCCGCACCTCCCAACCGCGCGCCACGAGGACTTGCTGCAGCTTTTTTGCCATCTGGAGATTGAGCTCGGCTTCCGACGTACCGTTTCGGATCGCACCGCGATCGCCGCCACCGTGACCCGGATCGATGACGATCAGCTTCGGATTCGTCGGGACATATGCACTACGTCCGCCGCCGAACTTCCACGGCGTGTTATCGTTCGTCGAGCCCGCGCTTTGTTGCCCGTAGTCTTCCGGTGGAACGGGCGTTACGAGCGTTTGGGGTTCGTTTGCGGAGACGACGGCGCCGATGCTACCCGTCCCGCTTCGCACTTCATCGGCAACCGTGTTGTTTCCGATCGTGATCACGAGGCCCGTCGCCGAAGGAGAAACGGAGAGTTCTTTCGGCCCGGTGAGCGAGAGCGCAACGCGTACGGTTTGCGGATCGACTTGCCGCGCGCGCAGCGAGATCAGGGGATCGGCCTGCGCCTCGTCGCGCGGACCGCCCTGCAACTGCGCGCCTTTGACGTCGATCCAGAAGCGGTTGTCGGGCTCGCGCAAACGATGCCATTCGTACGCCGCATTACCAGACACGGCAAGCGTCACCGTCGTGCCGGCTCCCGTCTGCTGCACTTGCACGCCGGTGACGGTTGCGCCGGTCGATGTGTTTTCGACGGGCGCCGGCGCAGCGGGAGGTGCACTGGATTCCGGCGCGGACGTCTGAGTTTCTGCGGGCAACGGCTGCGCAGCCGCAGCCCCGTTCGCATTTGAAGCGATAAGCGGCGGCGCTCCGCCGTTTGCTCCGAACGCGACTTCAAAATCGCCGTTGTTGCTATGTGGAGCATCATGACGTGTGTTCGGTGCGACGCTTAGCATCAGCGTCGTATGCGGGTCGCGGATCGAGCCGCTGGTCGCAATTTGCATCGACCGAATGCCGCCCGCGTTGACTTCACGCGATCCGTCGATCGACGATGCAACGCCGTCGAACTCATAGACGATGCGATCCGATGCATCGGTCGCGACGTGGGGATGAAGCGCCACGGCGGCGTGCGCAACGACGATGGCCTGCGCGCCCGAACCTTGAACGTCGACCGACGCCAGTTGCGGTTGCAGAACTGCTGCGCCGCTGTCGTCTTTTTGCGCAAGCGAGAGCGCGTGGATGAGGTCGTTGAACGGGAGAAAGACTTCGTTGCCCTGCACGAACGGCGCGAACGATGCCGTGCCCGAAAGCAAACCCATGTCATATCGTTTTTGCCCGACGCCGAAATTGAGCACGACGGGTTGCGGCGTGGCGATCAAAACGTAACGCTCACCCGGGTGCCAGGTGAGCGTCGCGCCGAGCGCCTTCAATAGGCCGCGAAAGCCGGGATCGTTGACGCCGACGGCGGTGCCGCCTGCGGTCCGCAGCACATGAGTGAACGTCAGCGTCTGGTTTTGGAAGGTGTAAGAGGCGCTGTCTGCTCGCGCGATTCCAGTGACGAGCAGTACGAGCAGCGCGACCGCGCTACCAGTCCGAACGACGAAGCGGCGTGTCGAGTTCAAGATGTCCCCCCGGGAGCGTGTCCACTTTTCGGCCCTCGATCGTGATCTGGACCGCATTGATCGATGGAATTCCCGTTAGCGTATAGACGAGACCTTTGAACTCGCCGTTTTCCGCGAACGATCCGCCTTCCGATGCGGTCACTTCTTTTGAAAGATCGACCGTTGCCGTCGTTCCATTAACGAGAACGTTGAGGATATGCGTTCCCGGCGGAAACCGGATCGCTTGAATTTCGCTCGGCGGTCCGGCCACGGATTGCACCGCGGCATAGAGCGCGACATTATGCAGATGCTCGGCTCCGCTTTCACCCGGCTGCTGCGGACGCAACGAGACGGTCCACGTCCCCAAGCTCGTGCCGTTCATCTTCGTATAATAGACGGTTAAGTTTCCGCCACGCGCGCTCGGTCCGTGAGGGCGGAGCAAGAACCATGCTCCGGCCGCTACTAGAATCAAAATGACGACGAGCATGACCGCACGGAAGCCCTTCACAGCTTCGTGACTCCGCCTGCCATGGACCACCCGAGGTAAATGTTGTAGAGCACGAGGATCAGGCCGGCAACCGAGAACGCGAGCGCGGTACCGCTGCCTCCTGCGCGCTTACCGAAGCGCATCGCCACCCCGTAACACGCGAGAATCAAGACCGCAGCGATGATATGGAGCCACACTTGCGGCGGCAGCGGCGTGTGCGAGGCGCCGAACATTCCCGCAAGCACGACGCCCACAAGGAACTGCAGCCCTGCGACGGCGTTAACGACTCTGCGACCCTGCTCGTTCCAGCTGAAAATAATCGCACACAGCGCGAGCAGAAACGCGACGACCAAATGAATCTCTAGAACGACGCTCATGACTCGCTTCTGCGGCTTTGGTGAGCGGCCGTCCTTCCTAAAAGCCCTGCCTCTACGCCAAGCGCCGATGCTTGCTTCCCGGACGGAACGTGTCTGCCGCGCTGCGAAGCATCCCTCGCATGCCGGCAGCTCAGGGTGATTACGTTACGATCTCCGTCGCAGATGGTACCAGCATGAACGCGTATGTTGCCAAGCCTGCGAGCGTTGGAAGCGCTCCCGGCATCGTCGTATTTCAAGAAGCGTACGGAGTCAACGGTCACATCCGCGACGTGTCCGAGCGCTTCGCCGTCCTCGGCATGGTTGCCGTCGCTCCGGAACTTTTCCACCGCAGCGCGCCGCCGGGCTTCGTCGCAAATTACGGCGACTCGCAAAGCGTTCGTCCGCACGTGAGCGCGCTCACGCGCGAAGGATTGGAAGCCGATATCGATGCAGTTTTCGAGTGGCTCTCGCATGCCGGCGCGGTTATCCCCGGAGTGTTTTCGAGCATCGGTTTTTGCATGGGTGGACGCATCGCATTTCTTGCAAATGCGCGTATTCCGCTGCGCGGTGCAATTTCGTTTTACGGCGGCGGCATTGTGCCCGATCTTCTTCCCCTCGCGCTCGAACAACGCGGACCGATTCTGATGTTTTGGGGTGGTCTCGATCAGCACATTCCGGCTGAACACTACCGTGCCGTTGCCGATTCCCTCACCGATGCCGGTGTCACGCACGAACAGGTTGTCTTCGCACAAGCCGGCCACGGCTTCTTTTGCGATCGACGCCCCAGCTATGATCCGATCGCCGCGCGTCAAGCCTGGGCGATGCTCAAAGAGTTTCTCGCCGCTTACGGAGCGTTGCCGTAAGACGCGCGCGATTCGATCAGATAATGGAGTGCCTCTCGAATCGCACTGACAGCCGGCCGTTTGTAGGCGAAGATGCCGCCGTCATCTTCATCGTGCACGAGCATTGCGGGATCGGCTTCAAAAACGAGCATCGTCTCATCGGCCAACGGTGCAACATCGAGACCAACATAGTCGAGGCCGATGGCGCGCGAAATATCGGTGACAAGCTCGTTCCAACGCGGAAACACGCTCGCAGGATTGCTAAGAAACGCTTCTTCCTCTGCACGCATCCATGCGTGTTGCTCCATGGGACTCGATTGGTAATGCACGATCCATCGCGGTGAGATGGCGAGATGATACGGATAGGCGTCACCGTTCACGATGACGATCCGGTACTTGCGATAGTATCCATCGCCGGAGCGGTAATCAACGAAGGCCGACACATCGTAGGCGGTCGACGGAAACCGTTGGACGTGCGCTTCCAGCTCGGCCCGCGTTTGAATTGAAGCGAGACCGTGTCCGGCTTGCGTTCCCGCAGGGCGTATCAGTGCAGGTAATGCGATCGCATCGATCGATTCACGAGCTACCGTGCGTGATGCAACGGGAACGACGCCGCGAACGCCGCTCAGCGTCGCGCGTAACGATCTGCGCGCGCAGCGTTCGAGCAGCGTCGCTCGATTGATCGCGCCGGGCTCGTCGCGCAAAGCGATCCCGCCGGCGCGGCCGAAGGCAGTGAAAACCACCGTATGTTCGGGAAAAGGTTCAAGCGGTTCTGCACCGGCGTAGAGTTTGTGCAGCGCAACGCGATTGCGATCGAGGATGATTTCCAATGGCGCATTCACGGCATACGGCGCGTCTTCAAGCAGCATGAGCACCGGAATGCGGTTGCCGACCGGTAACGGATCGTCGAATCGCCGGCGAAGTGCAAGCGCGCGATGCAAATGCAGTCGTGCGCCTTCGTCGTCTCGCAGGACACTCGAGAGTTCCGCTGCGGCGAGGTGCGCATGTGCGAACTCCGGATCACGTGCGAGTGCTTGTCGGTACGCGTCGCGGGCTTGGAGGTAGAGCAACCGGCGAGTGAGGAGATTTCCGAGCATCGCATAGCCGCGAGGATCGTTCGGGAACGCCGCGATGGACGCGCGCAACTCCCGCTCGATCGTACGCATCTGCGGGAGTTCCGGGAGTGCCGGCGGCGCCACCGTGTATTCGCCAAGCTGCGGCACGCGCGCGAGGAGATCATCGATCGATGGGGCGGCGCTCACCGCCCCATCGTATCACGCGCGGTTACGAAAGAGCCGTGGCGATGAATTCGTTGCCGGTGTTGTACCCGAAGATGTTCACGAAAGTACCCGGACTGATGTTGCTGTTGACGTACCCGTTCTGCTGCGCGACCGACAGATTCACGAAGACCGGCTTGAGGTCGGGCGTGAGGACGAGAATTCCGCCGCCCGTGTTGGAGATGACGACACCTTGGAGCTGCGCGTTCCCGAACGCATTCATTCCGAACGGGGCGTTGTATCCGACGGGGTATTGATTGGCGTACGGATATTGGTTTACGTACGGATATTGCGCCGCGGCGTACGGAATTTGCGGATACGGAGAATACGGGTTGTATTGACCGTAGTCAGGATAGCCGTTATAGCCGCTGTAGCCGTTGTAGCCGTTGTAGCCGCCGTTATTGTAGTAGGACCCGTACGTCACCGGGGACCACGCGATAGGAAGCGGTACCCGCACCGGCGCGTTGTAGTACACCGGCGCCATCATCGGCGACGAACCGTAGATCGGCAGGTATGCCGGGCGTGAGTAATATGTACGAACGATTTGCACCGGGACGAACACACGTCGAGGGATGTACCGGCGGAACACTACGACCCGTTCGCGCTCCGGCACGCTACTGAAATAACGCGGCGAATAATAACGCACGAAGTCGCTTCGCCGGTCGAAATCGCGGCGGCGGTCGAAATCGCGGCGGCGGTCGAAATCGTAGCGGCGCTCGATGCGTTGTGTTGCCGTGCGCCGCGGCTGAACAAATCGACGGAATTGCGTACGGGGCATCGTTTCGCGACGAACGATCGGCCGCTCCACCGTGCGAGGCGCGTACTCGTGGATCGCCGGTCGCGGTGCTTCCTCGCGAAACACCGGCCGCGGTTCCTCGCGCGGCGCGACGTATTCTCGGCGCATGACCGGTCGAGGCGCGTAGTCGCGGACGAAGGGCTGCGGCGCTTCGTCGCGCACCACCGGACGTTCTACTGGTCGCTCAACTGCACGCGGTACGGCAGGTTCCTCTCGAACAACCGGACGCGGCGCCGCTTCTTCGCGAATCGCGGGTCGTTGCGCCGGTTCCGGAGCGGCGCGCTCGCGAGTGACAGGGCGCTCGGCATGCGTTACGCGCTCCTGCGCGGCGGCGACCATCGGCATGGCTGAGAGTGGGATGAGTATGCTTGCGATGAGGCCGATTATTCGTTGCACGTTGGTTCCTCCACGATTCTCGCTTTCTCAGGAAACGAGAACGGTGACCCAACCGGTTCGCAAGCGAGCACTCGCTTCGATCGATTGACCGGCCTTGATTGACGCGTATCATGTGGGTTAAATCGATCGCTGAAAGTAGGCATGCGTATGACGACCGCTATGTCGGAGGAGATGCGCCTCGAGTGTCTCCACAATTGCACCGAATGCCATCAGGTCTGCCTCGCGATGCAAGTTCATCCCGATATCGCGGGAAAGATCAACACCGAGGACCTGAAGCTGCTCGTGAATTGCGCGGAGATCTGCGCGACGAGCGCGGATTTTATGGATACGAATTCTCCATATCACCGCCAAGTTTGCCGCGCGTGCAGTGAGATTTGCGAAGCATGCGCGCAAATGTGCGATCGAACGGGCATCGAGGTTCTTCGCGAGTGCGCGCAGACGTGCCGCCGATGTGCCGACTCGTGCCGGCGCATGGCGGAAATGTAACGCTAGCTCAAGGTCGTCAGCGCATCGTCGATAGCCAGCGCCGCATCCCAAGCATACGTCGGCAACCAATGCGTCTCGCTGTAGTAGCCTGACGTGACGCGGCCGATACTTGCCGCATATAGATTGCGCGCGCGTTCGAGTAACGCTCTCTCGCCCAACAGAGCGGCGACGCGCGCTAGTGCGGAAGCGCGCGAAAGATTGAGCCCGTGCAAGTGCACGACGTGTCCATCGTCGACCTCCGGGATCCGAACCACTTCGACGAGCGGCGATGCGCCCGCGCTTGGAAGAAAACTGTTCCACCACGCCGTGAATTCACGTGCGGGCAGCAGCCGGCGCATCAAATCTGCCTCTGTCAGGCCGGGTGAAAGAAAGTCGCTGCCGCTACGCTCGAACCGAGCCGGCCAATCACGATCGTCCTTAAACCACGCGCGGGAACGCGCTACGATCGTCCGTTCGAGCTCGTGGTATCCAAGCGATCGTGACGCGTCGAGCATCAACCCGAGTGCAAAGGCCGTGTTCGAATGAACGCCGTGGCGAACGGGCATCGGCAAGATCTCGAGCCACTTCACCGCCCCCTCCGCAATCGATCGCGCGAGACGATGAAGCTCGCTCAGCGACGCGCGAACGACAGGATGTGGCGACGCATTGGCACGCGCAGCTAGGGCCATTGCCCAAGCCCATCCGTACGGACGCTCGTACGCGGAGCGCTGCGCAAGATACGTTTGTTCGACTCGCAGATTCTCAGCCCGCAGGTTTTCTGCTAGCGCATCCTCGAGCTGCGCGATCTCCCGCGGTTTGTCTCCATCCGCCGCCGCGAAATAATCGATCAAGGCGATTGCGGTCCAGTGTGAGTGGACGCTGGAGTGCCAGTCGAACGAATTACCGAACGCGGGATGCGCTTCGAGCGGATCGTGCGGTGACTCGCCGGCAAGCGTTAGGTGCGAGTCATGGTACGGATACGGTGACGTGATGTTCGAGAGAACGATTGGCACGATCCGCGGTGCGAGTTCTTGTATCATAAAAACGGCAGAACCAGCATCAAGCAGATATTCAGAAAGAGCAGTGCGACGGCGGTTGGAATCTGCACCTTGATCTGCGCGTATTTGTCGCGCATTTCGAGCAGCGCCGGCGGCACCAGGTTGAAGTTTGCCGCCATCGGCGTGCAGAGCGTTCCGCAAAAACCCGACAGCATCCCGATCGCAAAGAGCGGCGCCGGATGAGCTCCCATCCGCGTGACCAGCAGGGGCCAGCCCACGGCAGCGGTCATGATCGGAAATGCGGCAAACGCGTTTCCCATGATCGCCGTAAAGACCGCCATCCCGAGCGCGTAGACGATCACCCCGAACAGCCGCGAATGTTCGGGCACGATGTTGTGCGCGATGGAACCAACCTGCGCGCCGACGCCGGCTTGCGTGAACAATAAACCCAACGTTGCGAGCATCTGCGGAAGCAACGCCGCCCAGCCGATTGATTCCAAGAGCCGGCGTCCTTCGGTAACGGCAACCGCCGGATTCTTCGGACGCAAGACGACGGCTGCAACCACGAGCGCGGTAAGCGTTGCGATTCCAAGCGCCACAAGTGTTTGCGCGCCGGTGACGAAGAGCGGGCGGCCACTGATGTTGATGTGGCCGAGAACGACGCTGACAAACACGGTGACAGCCGGGATCGTCAACGCCGGAATGAAGATTGTATTGCCTTTACGCTCCGCACTCGCTTGACGTTCGGCCTCGCTCGTGGTGCGAAATATTCCGGGACCGGTTAACCCACAGCCGGCAATCAACGCCATTGCAATAACGGCCGCGCCAAGCAGCCACGCGGGAAACCGCGGCACGAAGCTGCCGTACCACATCGACGCGCCGAGCAAGCACCAAAACAGCGCATTGCTCCAACGTTTGCGATGCGTTGGATCGAGCCCAATTTGCACGCCGACGGTGAAGAAAAACGCGCCGAGCAGCCAATAGATCCACTCGGCGCTGATCACGCCGAGATCCGTTCCCGCGACGTATCGTCCATCATTGCTGCCAGCTGCTTGTCGAGGCACAACAGCCGGAATCCGTGCACGATGAATGCGGCGATCGCCGTCGGTATGGCCCAAATCGCGATCTGCAAGGGATCGAGCTTCAGATGATAGCTTGCATCGACGTAGCTCGTAATAAGCAAAACGGAACCGACGGCAACGAAGCAGTCCTCCCCAAAGAAAACGCCGACCGTATCCGCCGCAGCGCTGTGCGCTTTGATGGTTTCCGTGACGCGTTCGGGTAATGCGCCGAGCGTTCGCATCGCAGCGCCCTCGGCCATCGGATAGATGACCGGGCGCACCATCTGCGGTGTTCCGCCGATGCTCGTCAATCCGATTGCGGCAGTCGCCTGACGCAAGAAAAGATACAACAGTAACAACCGTCCAGCGGTAAGAGCAGCGGCCTGCGAAATCAACATCTTCGCGCGTTGCTGCAATCCATAACGCTCGAGGAGTCCGATGACGGGGAGGACTATGAATGCGATTGTCACCGAACGGCTGTTGGCAAACCCGTTTCCGAATGCATCGAGAATATGCAGTGGGCTGACCCCGCCGAGCAACGCCGATACGATTCCCGCCACGGTCACGACGAGCAGCGGGTTGAAGCGCACCGCGAAGCCAATAACGACAAGGAGCACGCCAAGCAACACGATCATGCGCTAGAATGATTTCGGCGACAATCCTTGATTTCATCGCGTCACCAGGCGATTCGCTTGCGCGCTGATCGCATATGAGCGCTCGCGCGATTGCCGTCGTTGCGATTGCAGCATTTCTCGCTGCCTGCGGTGGTTCGAGTGGATCGAACGTGCCTGCGCCGTTGCCGTCAACAACGCCCGCGGCGCTGGCGGTTCGCATTAGCGCAGACACGTTCACCGATCCATTGGGACAACATGATACGGAGGTCGAGCCATCCGCGGCCGTTCACGAACGAACGATCGTTGCGGCGTTTCAAGTCGCGCGGCAACGCATCGCCGGAGGATCGGCAATCGGTGTAGCGGCGTCGTTCGACGGCGGTTCGACATGGTCGAGCACGACATTGCCGGGAATCACGAGGATCACGGGCGGGATCGCGGATAGTGCCAGTGACGCGGCCGTCGCATATGATGCCGCGCACGGTGTCTGGTTGATCGCCGTCATTCCCGTGATCGCAGGCGTCGTTCCCTATCCCGAAGTCAGCCGTTCGACGGACGCGATCGTGTGGAACCAGCCGGTGCGCATCAGCACCGGCGACAAGGCGGACGACAAGGAATGGATCGCCTGCGATAACTCGCCGTCGAGCCCGTACTTCGGGCATTGCTACGTCACGTGGGACGATTCCGGCCGAAACGGTCTCGTCGAAATGAGCACAAGCACCGACGGCGGCGCGACGTGGAGCGCAGCTATCACGAGCAGCGACGCGGTGACGGGAATCGGCGCGCAGCCGGCTCCGCAGCCGAACGGCAACGTCGTCGTGGTTAGCGACGATTATAATGAAGCGAGCGTTTTTGCGATTACGTCGCGGGACGGCGGCTCGACGCTCGGAGCATCGACGGCGATCGCAACGATCGTCGATCACGTTCAGGCCGGTCACTTGCGCAGCGGCGCGCTCGTTACCACCGCGCTCGATGCAAACGGTACGGTCTACGCAGTGTGGCAAGATTGCCGTTTCGAGCCCGGTTGCGCCGCCGACGATCTCCTACTGAGCGCTACGCCGGACGGTCATGCATGGACAACGCCGGTGCGCGTTCCGCTGGACGCCGTGGGCAGCGGCATCGATCATTTTATTCCGAGCGTTGGTGCGGATCGAAACGGCGGGCGTCTCGGCCTTTCATACTATGACTATCCGAGCGCAGCATGCGCCGCGTCGTGTATTCTTTCATTCTCGTACGCGACGTCACCGGATGGAGGACGAACGTGGAGCGCGCCCGTCTCGCCGGGGAGTCTCATGTTTCCGGCGTGGCTCGCCGTAACGAACGAAGGATTCATGGTTGCCGACTATGTCGCGTCCGTTTTCGCGGCAGGCGAGCCCGTCAGCATCTACACGCAAGCAAACGCTCCAAACGGAACGCTTTTGAATGAAGCGACCTATGCATGGACGCCGAACGTCGTCCTCGCTCAAACAATGCGCCGCGCCGTAGCAGCGCGGCCGGTAGTCCTTCAAGCCGCTCATAAAAGGCAACGCTTTATTCCGGCACGCTAATGAGCGCTCGAACGATCTCATCGACACGTGGCAGCCGTTCCCACGCAAAGAAGTCCTCATTGTCCTCCGCGAGATCTTCGACGGGCAAAGGCAGCGGATCGGGGAAGTCGGGATACGCTTGCTTCACCGCGCCAAACACCGTTTGGTCACCCACGGAGAGTTGAGACAGCGTCGTCCAATTCGCTTCGCTCGGATTCTCGCGATACGCCTCCAACGCCGCACGAACGTCTTCCGGTACTTGCATGCACCGATTATAAATGCAAAATCGCCGAGATTCAGACGTTCCGTTGCACAATTGGGACTTCTAGGTAATTGTACGGCGCTACGCTCTCGTCCACGATGTTCGTACGGGAGGGCTTTTAGATGCGCGCCTCGTTCGTTTGCTTGGTTGCGGCGTTTCTTCTCGTTTGCACTTCAGGATGCCATGGCGGCGGTAGCCCTGCAGGGAGCATCGTTCCCCAGACGGAGTCGGCCTCATCGTTCGTTCCGGCGGCGCTCGGCACGCCGCGCCTTTGGTTTTCTTCGTGTGCGACCTGCGGTATCGCGATGGTGCCGAACAAAGAAGTCGACTTGCAAGTCTACTCGTTGTCGGGAACCGACCTGCACGATTTTGCATTCTCAGGCGGAAGAGGTTCGCCCGCGCTCGATGCCGTTAATCCCGATCAACGGCACGTCTACGTGACCATCTTTATGGGTCACGAAAACTTCGTAGCGGACGTCGATACGGTCACGTATCAAGTGCGATACTACAAGATTCCGCTGACGGAACAGCAGGGGTTCATCACCGGTCTGGTCGTGAGTCCTGACGGTCGTCGCCTATACGTAACGACGTCGGCCAAAGTCTTTGCCATTAACACCGTAACCCGAACGTATGCGGGAACGAGTCCAGCAAAGCTTAGCGCGCCGGCGCTTTCACCGGATGGAAAGACGTTGTACGGCTTGACGTCAGCGGGCGTCGCAGCAATCGACACTCTGACTTTAGCGGTTCATTCCTTCGCCTTCGTACCGGGTGCGAACGCCGTCGCCGCAACGAACAGCACTGTCTATGTCGCGACAAGCAACGGCGTACGAGTTTATAACGCCGAAACCCACAACTGCTTCAAGACCATCCTGTCGGGTCTCTTCGAACGTCTCGTCGTCGACCCGTCCATTGCACGGCTGTATGCATGGTTCAACGGCCCTACGACGGCAAGCCTTTTCGTCGTCAACACTGCGACGGACACAACAGTGAAAACGTTACCGAACTTCTTCGAAGGTCCATTCCTCGATCCCATTACCCATCTCATCTACGGCATCGACGTTCCGGGCAACGTGTGCGCATATAAGCCGCCAACATATTCGCGGTCATGCGCCTTCCAAGTCAACAGCTCCGTCCCATTCGATGTCGTAGCCACGCATTAATAACGGGCGCGCTCACCTTTGATGATGAGCGTGCCCGTTTATAGTGTTCAGTGGCCGGAGAACGCGGACTTTGTGATGTCCGCCTGCATGACGCAGTAATTTACTGAACCAAGTCCCGTAGGTGTATCCCATCCGGGCGCGGCGGAGCTTGGAATCCCGTTCGATCCGTACAGGATGTCATGGAAACCGCCGATCGGCGCGGTGGTGTCAGGAGGTAATGCGCTCGTATCCGATCCGGGTTCGCTCGACGGCACGCAAGCTGTCGATCCGAGCGGACATGGTTCGTAGTGAGCATACACGCCGTAATAAACGGGCGCCGCAAAACCGAGTGTGTTGTTGAAGTGCGATTCCAGGCGGGCCCATATACCCATCGACATCGGTGAGGAGAGGCTCGTACCGCCGACTCCCGTTTGCGCGCCCTTCACGAAGACATCCATCGGACACCCGTTGTTGTCGGCGCACATCGAGATGTCGGCGATTCCACGTAGTGCGGCCGAATTGCATAGAGCGCAGATGCCATTCGACTGCCAATATGGAGCCGATTCGTATTTGCTATTGCCACCACCGGTTCCAACCCATACGTGCTCGCCATAGTAGGTGCCGGGTTGCGTCCCAACCGCATTCGTGTCGAGGGTCGTGCCGCCGACGGCAACAACATACGGCGATGCCGCCGGATAGCACACTTCGGGAACTCCCGTATTCGGCACGCCCGTTGCAGCAAGCACTGGACATCCTTCACCGTTGTCGCCGGTGGAAGCGAACATCGTCATTCCCTGCGACGCAGCTTGATTGAATTCTTCATCGTCGATTACCATCGACCCATCCGCGAATGCGAGACTTTCGGGTTCGCCGAACGATGAATTACCGGCTTGAGCTAAATCGTCGTTGACCCAATGGCTATACATGAGCGCGATGTCGGAATCGCTCAGTGAGGTAGTATCGTACACATACAGGTGCTTGACGGTTTGCGCAATTCCGCTCGAAATCTGCGTGTCAAGATCCCATTCATCGATGCCGGACGTATCGACGCTCGATACACCGACTTTCACTACGGAGTACGGTACCTTCGGAAGGCCCCAAAACGCTTCGGCCGTACGCAAATCTGTCTGCACTTGGCTTACGTTGCCTTCGGCCATTACAGCCACAGACGTGTTGCTGCCCGTGCAGCTCGCCGGACACTGCTTTGTATTCGCGTCATACGCCGTTTGATATTGGGGCGGACCGTACTCGCCGGCGACGCAGATGCCGTTCACGACTTCAAAACACGGCGGCGGCGTTCCGGCTGCCGTTGCCGAGGGCGTTGACGACATCATCATCATGCGAGGCCGTGTCGTTTTTACGATGTGCGTTTTCATTTGGTAGGCGTTATTGAGCCCGAGTACCGCTATGACGACGCCTTTGAATTGTGCGGGTACGAGCGCAGGCGTCACGTTTCCGTAGACGAGTTGCCCGTTCGACGTCGTCGAGCGAATCGATGTGTGGAACGCCGCTCCCACGCGTGACGCAGTTCCTGTTGCGCTTACGATCAAATTATTCGGCTCGATCGCGACGTTTGTCAGCCCTTGTTGCCGTAAATACTCGGCAACTGCATTCGCCTGGCTTAACGTCGGATTGAATCTCGCAGTAAACGCCGACGGCGTTAGCCACGCGTGAAACGCGGAACCACCCGGCGTGTACAGTCCGCGAACAAACGCTTGAGCGCCGGCCGGATCCCGCATCCGCAGCCCGACCACAACGTGAATCGGGACGGACTCGGAGACTACCGCCGCCGAAACGTTGTTAGCCGTGGCACTACCGATTGAAATCGCCTGGGTCAGCGTCGCGGCCCACCCCTGCGGCACATTTGAAAACGCAGCAACATCTTCGGAAGTCGAGCCAGTCCCAGAAGAGGGCGTCATCGGCGGCATCGAGCTGCTCTTGGCACATGACCCCATCAAAACCGAAACGCCGGCTAAACAGACGCCCAGAATGATCTTCTTCATCGCAACTTCTCCCAAACGAAGATCGCCACGCCCGCCGGCGACGGAAACACCCCAGTTGAGCGTATGCGCGCCAAAAGGTAAACGACATACCTAATTTTGGGTATGCGCCTCTTTAAATCGCGAACGGGAAAAGCAAAGACAAAACCCCTGAGATTTTTCGCGTGGTGGGTTTGGCGGAGACCGAAGTGGACTAAGGTCCATGAGGTCTCTGCCAAGCCCGCCACGCGGAAAATATCAGGGGTTTTGGTGGAGCTGTCGGGGTACTGCCCCCCGAGTCCGAAAAGCCTAACCGGCGCGTTCTCCAAGCTCAGCTTTGACTTTGACTTACTCGCGCGTACGTCTCAAAGCGGGACTTACCGCGCGCAGCAGATTCTTGATCTCGTACGTCCGTCGAATCACGCGTGCGTACCAGCCCGAGTTTATGACCGGAGTGCAGAGTGGTTCGGGCCGACTCTCCGCATCCGGTGGCTAGCTTAGATTAAGCAGCCAGTGCGTATTCGTTGTTGGCAGGTATTGCCGTTGCGATCGTTTTAGGAGAGCTCGCAACTCCGCTTGCTAACGCCGACCACGGATCTCCCCGTCGAGCCTAGTTCAGCCCCCTAGGATTCCGCTTCGCGGAATCCGTTGCGGTTTTGGGCTACGCCCAAAATCCGCTAGGTCCGCAATTGACCGGAACACCAACTATAACACACCGCACAAGTGTTCGGTTGCGCGGCTTATGGGCGCGGTGTGGCAGCGGGTCGCGAAAGTGGGGCGTTTACGAACGTTCCCACGATCATCATGATGATCGCGCCCACGAGCGTCGACTCCCACGAGGGCCATGGGACGCCGGTTGTCTTGAATCCCGGTGAAAGCCAGACCGTGAGAGCAAAGAGTATCCAATTGATCACGATGGTGAATATACCGAGCGTCAAAATGGTCAACGGCAACGAGATGAGCTTGAGAATGGGTCCGATGAGCGTGTTGACGATGCCGAAAATAATCGCTGCAACGACGGCGTATCCCCAACTGCTCAAGTGGAACCCCGGAACGTACATTGCAATCGCCCACAAAGCGATCGCGGTCACGATGAAGCGCAAGAGCCAGTGCATTAGGCCTCTCCTACTCTGCGAGGTGCTTCGAGTTCGCCTTTGATTTGTGCGGCAAGCGAGGGCGTCATTCCCTTCACCGCCGCAATTTCGTCGATCGAAGCGCGCTTGATGGCCGCCACCGAACCAAATGCCGCCAGCAGACGCTTTCGCCGAACGGGGCCAACGCCCGCGAGCGCGTCGAGGGCGGAACGGGTCATCGCTTTCGCGCGCCGTTGACGGTGATAGGTAACGGCAAACCGGTGCGCTTCATCGCGAAGGCGCATGATCGAGATGCAGCCCGGCACTGTTCGGCGGCAGCACGATCGGATCGGGATTTCCCGGTACGTAGAGCCATTCGTGCTCTTTCGCGAGACCGGCGACCGGAATGCCGGTCATGTCCATCTCCTCGAGCACCTCGACCACCGCGCTTAACTGCCCCTTCCCGCCGTCGATCAGCAAGAGGTCCGGCTTTTTGTTGAACTTCTCTTTCTTCGCGAGTTGACGCTCGGGCGACGTGGCCTCGTCGTCGGTTTCGTGGCGTAGATACCGCAAACGGCGCCGCAGCGTCTCTTGCATCATTGCAAAGTCGTTCGGACCGCGGTCGTATTGAATTTTGAACTTGCGGTAATCGCTTTTTTTCGCCCGCCCTTCGACAAAGACCACCATCGATGCGACCGGGTTCGTTCCTTGAATGTTCGAGATGTCGTAGCACTCGATGCGATGCGGCACCTCGGAAAGTTCGAGCGCATCGGCAAGTTCCGTGAGCGAACGCGCTTGCGCGCTCTCCTGCACTTCTTGATGCGCGAGAAACGCTTTAAGGTTCTGTTCGGCGTTCTTCTGCACTAAGCGCATGAACTCGGCGCGTTCACCGCGATGCGGCTGCAAAATGCGAACACGTTGCTCCTTCAACTCCGAAAGCCACGATTCGAGCAGCGGTAACTCTTCGCCGGGCAGTGTTTGAACGAGCACCTCTTTCGGCACTGCGGCGGCGCTCGCCGCCGCACGGCGGGCGCGCGCCTTCTCCGGCACCGGGACTTGATTGTCACGCGCAACGCGAGTCGGGCAGCGCGGAAACCGTGCTGCCTTCGGGTGCGCTCGCGGTTCGCGCGGTGTAGAACTGCTTGAGGAATTCATCCATCAACAGGGCATCGCTCTGCTCGTGCACTCCGTCCAAAATAAAGTGTTCTTGGCCGATCAACTTGCCGCCGCGCACCATGAACACTTGCATGCATGCTTGTCCTTGCGCTCGCGCCGTTGCGATGAGATCCATATCGATCCGGGAACGCCACACGACCTTCTGTCCTTCGGTCACGCGGCGAACTTGCACGATGCGGTCGCGGATGCGCGCGGCGGCTTCGAAATTGTACTGCCCCGCCGACTCTTGCATCTCGGTTTGAAGACGCGCAAGCAGCGACTCTTGCTTGCCTTCCAAAAAGAGGACGACCTCATCGATCATCGCGTCGTATTCGCTCTCGGTTTGATAACCGACGCATGGAGCCAGGCAACGTTTGATGTGATACTGGAGGCACGGACGCTTGCGACGCCCGTCGATCGGCTCGCGGCACGTACGCAGCGGGAATACCAAACGGACGAGATCGATCAGCTCGCGCAATCCATGGGCGTTCGTGTAGGGACCGAAGTAACGCGCGCCATCGTCCTTCACCATGCGCGTGAACACCACGCGCGGGAAGGCCTCGTTCGTCACCTTCAGGTACGGGTACCGTTTGTCGTCGCGCAGACGAACGTTGAACGGCGGCTGATGCCGCTTGATCAGATTCGCTTCGAGAATGAGCGCTTCGACTTCATTCGTGACGACGATCGTTCGCACGTCGACGACCCGCTCTACCATCGCCTGCGTGCGGATGTGATGGCTTGCGGAGTCTTGGAAGTACGAGCGCACGCGGTTGCGCAGCGACACCGCCTTCCCAATGTAAAGAATGTCACCATTCCGGTCTATCATTTGATAGACGCCGGGCGCATCGGGAATCTGGGTGAGCCGCTGTTCGAGCGTGGTCGTCAGTTGCATGATGGTGTCGTCGTAAATTCCTTCGAGGCCCGGGCGGCATTCGCTTTGAATTGGCCGCCGTTCATCATGGACGATCGGATCAAGGCATGGAAGCTTCCGCTGCGACGCTGGCAGCGGGATGCATTCGAGGTGTGGTCTTCGGCGCGTCCCAAAGACGCGCTTATTGTCGCAACCCCCGGCGCCGGGAAGACCCGGTTCGCCGCTCGCCTCGCTCACGCTGCACTGGCCGAACGCAGCGTGCGCCGTCTTTTCATCGTCGTTCCGCGCGAACATCTCAAAGCGCAAACCGCGATCGCGCTCGCGCAAGCCGGCGTCCGCGTCGATCATCGCTTCGAGAATTCCGCCGGCGCTCTCGCAAGCGACGTGCACGGCGCGGTCGTTACGTACCAACAACTCGCGTCCGCGCCGGCGCTCTACCGCAGGCTCACCCACGTATCGACACTGGTTGTGCTCGATGAGATTCACCACGCGGGAGATGCCGCGACGTGGGGCAACGCTCTTCGCGAAGCATTCGGTAATGCAGCCCACCGGATCAGCCTTTCCGGAACACCGTTTCGCTCCGACGGCAGCGCCATTCCGTTCGTGCGCTACGAACGCGGTGAATGCGTCGCCGACTTTTCCTACGATTACGCCGCCGCGCTCCGCGACGGCGTTTGCCGCCCGTTGATCTTTCCTTTACAAGGCGGTTACGCCGAGTGGGTCGGCAAGGACGGCGAGATGCACAAAGCGTCGTTCGATCAGGCGCTCCGCTCGAAGAGCCGTATGAGCGAGCGACTACGAACGGTGCTCGTGCATGAAGCGTGGATCGGCGACGTTATTACGAAGGCGCACGAACGCCTAATGGAATTGCGCCGCGGCGACGCGCGCGACGCCGCCGGATTGATGATCGCCATGAACCAGGAGCATGCGCGGTTTCTGGCGGGACTGCTGCGCGCGCGCACCGGCGTCGAGCCGGCGGTCGTGCTCTCCGACGAAGATAACGCGTCGCGAAAGATTGCCGCCTTTGCACGCAGCAATGATCCTTGGATCGTCGCGGTACACATGGTTTCCGAAGGCGTCGACATTCCGCGCTCCGCGTAGGTATTTACGGCAGCAACGTCGTCACGGAGATGTATTTCCGCCAATTCTGCGGACGGTTCGTGCGCACCGCCGGTAGCGGAAAGCAGCACGCGTTCGTATATCTTCCGGATGACACACGATTGCGTGAGCTCGCCGGGCGCGTAACTGCGGACGTGCGCGGTATGGTCAACGTCAAACGCGAACTCGACGAACTTGAACTTGCACGACAGGTTCGGACGGAGCGCGGCGACGTCGACAATCGCTTCGAAGCGATTGCGGCAAACGTCGACGGCGAGCGCGTGCTGGATTACGGTCCGCTCTTTAATCCCTCAGCATACGCAGCAGAGCCGGAGCCGGAACCCATCACTGACTACCTGCACGCTGACGAACCGGACGACGGCTACATGCTCAGCGTCGCGGAAGAAAAAGAACTGCTTCGCAAGTCACTCTCGAATCTCGTGACGCAAGCATCACAACGGTTCAACATCGAGCATAAAAAAATTCACGCCGCACTAAATCAACGCTACGGCGGCCCTATCGCACGCGCAACGGTCGAGAGCTTGCGCAGGCGCAGGGAAGCCGTACTTGCTTGGCTAGAGAAAAACCGCTTCGACGCGTAACCGGCGCGGCCGGTTTTTTTGCCGACGAAGTTTTACGCTTGTTGACGTTGCGCGCGGCGCCGCAAGATCACCCAGAGGGCGGCCATGACGATAATGGCGCCGATCGCGACAAGAAGTCCGCCCTTATGCAGCATTGCGGTAAGTGACTCAACGTGATCGCCGGCCTCGAATCCGAGAAAGACGAGCAAGCCGCAGAATCCGAGCGAGCCGAGCGCATACCAAGCGTAAAAATGCACGAGGTTCATTTCGGCGAGGCCGGCCGGAATCGAAACGATGCCGCGGATTACCGGAATGAAGCGGCAGATAAAGATTGCAAAGCTTCCGTAACGCTCGAAGAATGCGTGAACTCGATTCAAATTCTCGTGAGTGAGATGGACGTATTTTCCGTAGTTGTCGATCAGCGGACGGCCGCCGAAGCGCCCGACGACGTAGCCGACCGTCCCACCCGCAAGTTCACCGATCACGGTGACAACGATCGTAAGCCAGATGTTCGCTAAATGTCCGGTCGCTGTCAGCGCGCCGCTGAGCGGCAGCACGACTTCGCTACCGATCGGCGCACCGATGTTGCCGAGCGCCATAACAATGAAGAGCCCGCCGTATCCGTAGTGGTCGACGAGCGAAATGATAATGTCTTGCAGGTGGCCCAACGGTTACTCCGCGGGCGCAGCCGACTGTGCGGCACGCCTCAATAATTCAGCGGCGAGGCTTCCACCCTCCGCGCGCAGCGCGACGAGCAGATCCGCCGGTTCCACGGGCCGCTCCCCCGCGTGCTCTTCGGCGAGTGCGACAATTTTGCGAACGCGCGGCGTAACGAGGATCCCTTCCCACAACCGGTCTTCTGCTGCGCCGAGCACACGCCGCACTTCAGCATGCAACTCGCGAACATCGATTCCGGAGGCTTTGAAGTCTTGGAGAATTTGCGGGTCGCGTTCTTCGAGCAGCGCAACCATCAGGTGCTCGGCACCGACGTAGTACTGATTGTGGTTACGGCACTCTTGCTCGGCTGCGCGCAGAACGCGTCTTGAGGCCGGACTAAATCTTGCGAACACGATCCCTTAACAATCAGATGGGGCTCGCGACGGGTCTCCATCGCAAGCCCCAGGGGTTCGGCAAGCAAACCCTGTTCAACTATCGGGGCGACTGGATTTGAACCAGCGACCTCTACGTCCCGAACGTAGCGCTCTACCAAGCTGAGCCACGCCCCGACAAAACTCCCGTTAATTCTTATCTTTGGGGGCTCCTCCTGCACTTGTGCGACGAAACTCACAGGGGAGCCCGAGGGTGAGCAAAGAACGCTACTCCTCGCTCATGAGATACCTTATCGTCGGGTGCGGACGCGTCGGCTCGGCGCTCGCCAAATTACTCGACGCGGACGGTCACGAAGTGATCGTCGTTGACGAAAGCCCGGCTGCATTTAAGCGCTTGGGCGCAAAATTCAGAGGTCACGTGGTTGTCGGCACCGGCATCGATTATGACGTTCTCAAACGCGCCGGCATTCAAAGCGCCGACGGCTTTGTTGCAGTCACCGATGGCGACAATCGCAACATCATGGCGTCATTGATCGCGCAGCGCATGTTCAAGATTCCGCGCGTCGTCTGTCGCATCTACGATCCGCCGCGCGGGCAGATGTACCGCGAGCTCGGCGTGCAAACCGTGGTTCCGACGACCGTCGGCGCAAAGCTGATCCGCGACACGCTCATGGAAGCTCCGTGGGATCCGATGCACTCATTCGATTTCGGAAAGCTGACGTCGCTCTCGGCGATGATTGACGGGACGAACGCCGGCAAGCGCGTCGGCGATCTCGAGCGCGAAGGCCTCGTGCGAATCGGCGCAATCCGCCGCGGAACGTCCGTTATCGTCGCCTGCAACAACACGGTGCTTCAGGAGGGCGACGAGATCAATGCGATCGTCGCACCGGAAGCAATCAGCGAATTCGCAAAGTCCTTCCACGGCGCATCGCCACAGGCAAAGACAGCATAACTTCAAAGATGTTCATAATTATCGTCGGCGGCGGAAAAGTGGGTTCGTACTTGACCCGCGCACTGCTCAATCAAAATCACGAAGTGGTCGTCGTTGACAAGAACGACAAGAAGGCGCGGGCGCTCGACAACTTGATCGATCGTCAGGTGACGATGGTCGGCGACGGGTGTGACCCAACCGTCCTCGAAGCTGCGGGCGTTGCACGCGCCGATGTCGTCGTCGCCGACACAGGCGACGACGAAGATAACTTGGTCGTCGTACTGCTGACGAAGAAAAAATCGAAAGCGCGCTGCATTGCGCGCGTAAACAATCCCCGCAACAAGCAGATCTTCGATTCGCTCGATCCCGATGATCCGGTGACGGTCATTTCCTCCACGGAAATCATCCTCGACGTGCTTAACGAACACGTCAACGCCGCAAGCTACTCTGCAGCGCTCGAAACGATGCATCTCTTCGGGCGCGGCAACTTGAGCCTCGTTCGCGTCAGCGTTCCGGAAGGCTCACCGGCCGCCGGACGCACGATTTCGGAAATCGCCATCCCGCGCAACAGCGTTCTCGTTGCAATCGAACGCGAGAATATGGAAGACATGCTGATTCCGACGGGCGACACGCAGCTGCAGCCCGGAGATCGCATCGTCGCGGTCGTGAAGAACGGCGCGGGGGAGAAGCTGCATGCGATCTTCGCGGACGGAAAACGCCGATAGAACGCGCTAAATAAACCCCTTGCGGAGCGCAACCACGGCGGCTTGCGTGCGGTCTGCAGCGGAGAGCTTCTCGAGAATTTCGCGGATGTGGCCTTTGACCGTGCCGAGCCCAATCGAGAGCTGCGTAGCTATTTCCGTGTTCGCTTTGCCTTCGGCGATTAATCGAAGCACGTCCACTTCGCGCGGCGTTAACGGCGAGTCGCCTTTCGGTATGACTGCGGGGTGCGAGAAGCGGCCGAGTACAACGTGCGCGATGCGCGGATCGAAGTACGCGCCGCCTTCGCCGGCGATGCGAACGGCGTCGACCAATGTTTGCGTCGGCGAGGACTTCAAAGAATAGGCGTCGGCACCGGCCGCGAGGGCGGCAAGCACTTCTTCTTCCACGTCGATCATCGTCATGATGACGACCCGCGTATCCGGAAAATCTTTGCGCACGCGCTGCGTCAGCGCGATGCCGTCTTCACCCGGTAATCCAAGGTCGATGATGGCTACGTCGGGGTGCGATGCCGCGATCGTTTGATAGCCTGATGGGCCGTCTGCCGCTTCGCCGACGACGTCAAACGCGCTCGAGAGCAACGTCTTCATGCCCGCCCGCGTCAGCGCGTGATCTTCGATGACGACGACGCGGACGCGACGATCGTTCATGTCGCGCTCGACAATGGAAGAGCAAGGACAAAGCGGCTGCCGCGAGGCTCACGCGGTTCATATCGAACCGTTCCGCCGTATTTCTCCGCGATGCGCCGCACGATGTAGAGGCCTAGACCCGTTCCTCCACCCGCGCGAACGCCGGCGAAGCGTTGAAACAATTGCGCACGCCGCTCCGGCGGAACCCCGTAGCCGTCGTCGCTGACCTCGATCGAAAGCATACCGTTACGATGCACGGCAACGCTCACCGATCCTCCGGCCGGTGTTGCTTCGATTGCGTTGACCACCAGGTTCACGACAGCGCGGCGGATCTCGTCAGCGTCGGCTGTCAAGTGCGTGTCTGCCTTTTCATGATCTAACTGAAGCCCGACACCTTGCTGTATCGCAATCCCATGCATCTCGTCCACGACACGTTGCAGTACTTGGTCTACCGAAAACGGCATGAATGTACGGGAATCCTCACCCGACTCATACCGCGCGACAAGCAACAACGTTTCCAGTTGCCGCCGAAGATCTTCGTTGGACGCAATACTCGTCTTTAGCACGTCGCGATAGCGCTCGGGAAGATCGCCATACGCGCCGGTCAGTGCCTGCGCCATCGTCACGTCGGCTGCCGCGAGCGGCGTGCGAAGATCGTGCGCAAGCGCGTAGACGAGATCGCGAATGACGTCGCTGCGCTGTTGCAATTCATCTTTCTGTCGCGCGATCTCATCGTTCTGGGCCGCAAGACGAACGAAGAGCCGCGCCTGCTGCAAAGCGACCGCAAGATTGTCGACAAAAGCTTGCACCGCAATGCGCTCTTCCGCGGACGGTGCGCGTTCGTGCCATGAAAGCAGCAGCGACGTTTCTCCCGATTCGGTATCCAATGTCGCGATCAGCGCGTTTGCGCCCAAGAGCCGTCCCAATGGGTCGCCGAAATCAACGGCGATCACCCGCTTCGCCTCCCGCGCGCGCTCGATGAGCGAGGCCTCCTGCGGCGTCAACGGCCGCCGTTCGATGCGCACGTCGGCGTCGTTCGTTCGCAACTCATAGCGATCGGCGAGATCGAACGAACTTTGCCGGACCGCAATCGCTGCGACGTCCGCGCCGGTCAGCTTCAAAGCTTCGCGAACCGCCGAACGCAGCACGAGCTCCATGTTGAGTGTCGCGCGAACGTGCTCCATCGCGTGGCGTAGCGCGCGTTCTCGCGCGACCAGACGCTCGCGTTCCTCGCTCTCACCGGCTCGGCGCGCATTCTCCTGCGTGCGAATCGTCAGCGCGCCGACAAGCAGAAATGACGCCGCCGAAAGAATGCGATCGCCGACGGCGATCGTGTCCCAGTGATGGCCCGCCTGGACACCGTTGACGTATCCGGCAATTACGTTTGCCAGTTCCGCTAGAATGGTGAGGCGAACGGTCAGTTGTGGGCGCAGCGCAAGCGAGGACAGCGCAATCGGCCCGTTCAGAAGGATCGCCGCCACGAACAACTGCGGCGTGAGCAAGTCGATGACCCACGCGATTACCAAGAGACCGTAGCAGAGGGCTGCTATCACCGGAGCGAAGCTTAGCCGCGATGGAACGCTCCACCCCCGAGCAACTGCTTCGCGAATACGGCGAGCACGCGCGACTTGTCGTCTATATCGCGGCAGCCCCGGGCGCCGGTAAGACGCGCCGCCTGCTTTCGGATGCGCGGCGCTTCCAGATCGCCGGGAAGCGCGTCGTGCTCGGATGGATCGAGACAAAAGGACGTCCCGACCTAGAACGACTCACGGAAGGCCTTCCAAGGATTTCACCGCGCCGAGTCGCGGTCAGCTCGCAAGAATATGAGGACTTCGACCTCGACGCCGCCATCGCCGCGAAGCCGGACGTCATCGTTCTCGACGAACTGGCGCACGACAATCTCGGCGACGCGCGCAATAGTAAACGGTGGCAAGATGCGCTCGCGCTGCGCGACGCGGGCATCTCGGTACTCGGTGCATTCAATATCGCGAATCTTGAGACGGTATCTTCAACGGCAGAAGCCTTACTCGGGCATCCCATTCGAACAATCGTTCCGTTCTCGTTCCTGAAGGAAGCCGACGAGGTTGTCGCAATCGATGCGTCGCCGGAACTCCTGTTGCAGCGCCTCGCCGCCGGCAAAATCGTACCCACTGATGACATCGCGCGGGCGGAGTACGGAGCGTTCAAGGAATCGACGCTCACGATGCTGCGCGAACTGCTGCTTCGAACGATCGACGCTCTCACGATTCCGAGTGTCTCGCCGGCGAGCGCGTCGACCGCGCTCGCAATCGTTCCCAGCGCCGTCGACGCGCACATGTTTCTCGAACGCAGCGCACCTCTGGCCGCCGCGTTCGATCTCTCGCTCGAGATTCTCCCGTCGCCGAATTCCGACCGGGCGCAAGTCGAACGCGAAGCGCGCGAACATAACGCCGACGTCCTGCCGGCCCAAGATCCACAGCAAATCGATTTCGGGAATGTGCGGGCATCAATGGTTGCCGTTGGCAACGGAAAGCTCGCTTTCAAGCTCGTCAACGGGAAGGTCGAGCGCGATATCGCGATCATCGATGCTTCGCAAACGTTTATGGGAGAAACGGCGTTTACGACGCCGCTCTCCGGAACGCTCGGCGATCGCATGCGTGTTGGCTACGGAAAGCTGACGGTCTATCTCGGTGCCGCCGCCGGAGCGGGAAAGACGTACGCGATGTTAGACCGCGGGCAGCAACTGCTCGCCGACGGCGTGGACGTCGTGATCGGATTCGTCGAGACGCATGGACGCGCGGAAACCGAAGCAATGATCGACGGCATCCCGATCGTTCCACGCAAGGTCGTTGCGGGTGCCGATGGCATGACGTATACCGAGATGGATCGCGAAGCGGTCCTCGCGCGAAAGCCGGCCGTCGTGCTCGTCGATGAGTTGGCGCATACGAACGCGCCGGGATCGCTCGCACCAAAGCGCTTTCTCGACGTTCTCGCGTTCCTACGGGCAGGCATATCCGTCCTAACGACGCTAAATGTCCAGCATCTGGAAGCGCTCAGCGATGTCGTCTATCGCATGACCGGTACGATC
Source organism: Vulcanimicrobiia bacterium (assembly GCA_963765935.1). Taxonomy (GTDB): domain Bacteria; phylum Vulcanimicrobiota; class Vulcanimicrobiia; order Vulcanimicrobiales; family Vulcanimicrobiaceae; genus JAMXLG01. Next base: position 635,169 of record CAVXXX010000001.1, read on the forward strand.
GTGCGAGAGACGTTGCCTGACGGTATTCTTCCGCTGGCCGATGAAGTGATTTTGATCGACGTGTCGCCGGACGCGCTGCGCGAACGGCTCCGCGCCGGGAAGATCTATCCGAAGGCACGGATCGACGCCGCGCTCTCGAACTTCTTCCGCACGGAAAACTTGGCGTCGCTGCGCGAACTTGCGATTCGAGAGGCGTTGCGCTCCGAAATGCGCGAACGGATTGCGTCGCCGTTTGCGCGATTGCTCGTCAGCATCGTCGGACGCGAGGATGACATAATACTCGTTCGGAAGGCCGGGCGCCTCGCGGCACGCCTTGAAGTTGATTTCGCAATCGCGCACATCGCCGAACGGCGCGATAAAGTCGACCCCGACCAAGTCGCGAAGTTCGAACGCGCAGCGCAAGCGATCGGCGCTGACTGGATCGACGAACGCGCCGACGATGCGGCGAAGCGTCTGATCGAGGTTGCCCGTTCGCGACCGGAAACCGTCGTAGCGGTCGGCGGAACCCTGCGCACGCCGAGGTGGCCCGCGCGCAATGCGTTTGCACGCCGTTTGCTCGATGCCGGAGCGCGCGAACTTCTCGTGCTAGCGCGGCCGAGCGCAAACGCTCCGTCGGCCGACGACGAAGACGCCTAGCGAGTGTGTTGCGCGCCGTCGAGCGCAAGGTTCAATTGCAGAACGTTCACGCGCGGTTCGCCTAAAAAGCCGAGCGTTCGCCCTTGCGTGTTGCGCGCGATGAGGTCGTTGACCGTAGTGAGGTCCATCTTTCTCGCTTCCGCGACGCGTGGTGCTTCATAGTACGCGGCCTGCGGACTGATGTCCGGATCGATCCCGCTCCCACTTGATGTCACGAGGTCCATCGGAATCGGAACCGTTGCATGCGGATTCTCTTTCTTCAACGCTGCAATCGTCGCGCGCGTTGAATCGATCAGCTTCTTCGATGACGGACCGTAGTTCGTTCCGCCGGTCGAGGTCGGATCGTAGCCGTTCTTTCCCGCGGCCGACGGACGGCCATGAAAATACTGCGGCTTCGTCCACAACTGCCCGATAATGGACGAGCCGACGATCTTGCCGTTGACTTCGACGAGCGAACCATTAGCCTGGTGCGGGAACAGTACTTGCGCGAGCCCCGTCATCACGAACGGATAGATCAAGCCTAGGACGATCACCGAGATGATCGTCATGCGGAACGATGTGCCAAGATGTCTAATCATAAAATTTACGTCAGGTGAAGTGCCGTGAGCAGCATGTCGATGAGCTTGATGCCGATGAACGGCACCACGATTCCGCCGAGACCGTAGATCAGCACGTTCTCTCGAAGAACTGCGTTCGCGCCTTTCGGCTCATACTTCACGCCCCGCAGTGCGAGGGGAATGAGTGCAATGATGATAAGCGCGTTGAAGATGACGGCGGAGAGAATTGCGGACTGCGGTGTCGATAAGCGCATGATGTTGAGCGCGTTCATCGCCGGGTATGCGACGGCGAACATCGCTGGAAGAATCGCGAAGTACTTCGCGACGTCGTTCGCGATCGAGAACGTCGTGAGGGCGCCGCGCGTCATCAGCAGTTGCTTGCCGATCTCGACGACCTCGATCAGTTTCGTCGGATCGGAGTCGAGATCGACCATGTTCGCGGCTTCTTTCGCCGCTTGCGTCCCCGAGTTCATTGCAACGCCGACGTCGGCTTGCGCAAGCGCAGGCGCGTCGTTCGTCCCGTCGCCGGTCATAGCGACAAGACGGCCGGAGTTCTGCTCGCGCTTGATCAGCGCCATCTTCGCTTCGGGAGTCGCCTCAGCTAGGAAGTCGTCAACGCCCGCTTCGCCTGCGATCGCCGACGCGGTGAGAGGGTTGTCGCCGGTGATCATCACCGTGCGAATACCCATCGAACGCAAACGATCGAACCGATCGCGCATGTTCGGTTTGAGGATGTCTTTGAGGTAGATCACTCCGACAACGGTCTTGTCCTTTGCGAGCAGCAGCGGCGTGCCGCCGGCGCGCGCAATGCGCTCGACTTGACCACTGAGATCCGTCGACGGATTGCCGCCCGCTTCACGCACCCATGCAAGCACCGCATCCGGTGCGCCTTTGCGTACTTTCGTGCCGTCGGCAAAATCGACGCCGCTCATCCGCGTGTATGCACTGAACGGAACGAATTGCGAACCTTCGGGGAGCTTTCCGTCGACGTTGCCCGCGGCATCGGCGAGCACGACGATCGAGCGCCCTTCCGGCGTTTCATCCGGAAGCGAGGAGAGATAGGCGACATGCATCGCTTCGCCACCATCGATACCGACGGCGGGAATCACTTCGGTCGCCTGCCGGTTCCCGAGCGTAATCGTGCCTGTCTTATCGAGCAGCAACGTATCGACGTCGCCTGCGGCTTCGACGGCGCGACCGCTCATCGCAAGGACGTTACGCTGCATGACGCGATCCATGCCGGCGATGCCGATTGCCGAGAGCAATCCGCCGATCGTCGTCGGAATCAGGCAGACAAGTAACGCGATCAACACCGGAAGCGTCTGGCGGGCGCCCGCGTATATCGAATACGGTAGCAGCGTCGCCACCGCGATCAAGAAGATGATCGTCAAGCCCGAGAGCAGGATCGAAAGGGCGATCTCGTTCGGCGTTTTCTGACGCTGCGCACCTTCGACGAGGCCGATCATCCGGTCTAAGAATGTTTCCCCCGGATTGGCGGTAATCGAAATGCGAATGGTATCGCTCAGCACGCGCGTGCCGCCGGTTACGGCACTGCGGTCGCCACCCGCCTCACGAACGACCGGTGCCGATTCCCCCGTTATCGCAGATTCATCGACCATTGCCGCGCCTCTAACGATTTCGCCGTCACTGGGAATGATTTCGTTCGCGCCGATTTCGACGAGATCGCCCCTGCGCAAATCAGAAGAAGGAACGGTTTCAATCACGTTCGCGCGAACGCGCCGCGCCAAGGTGTCGGACTTGGTGCGCCTCAGGAAGTCGGCCTGCGCCTTGCCGCGTCCCTCTGCGACCGCTTCGGCAAGGTTGGCAAAGAGCACGGTGAACCAGAGCCAGGCCGCAATCGCGAAATCGAAACCGGCGCCGCTTCTATGGGAAACAACGTCGCGTAGAAACAATAACGTCGTGACGGCGGCTCCCACTTCCACGATGAACATGACGGGATTGCGCATCATCCAGCGCGGGTCGAGTTTCTTGAACGAGTCCCCGACGGCGCGAGTAATGATGGCGCGATCCCAGAGCGAACGAGGCTTGGGGCGGCGTTCCAAACGGCGTTTGGACAACATTAAAACGTCTTTCCTTGATTCAAGAGGAGATGCTCGACAACCGGACCGAGGGCATCAGCCGGTAGGAACGTTAGCGCGCCGACGATCACGATCACGCCGATCAGTAGCGCGACGAAAACGGGCGAGTACGTTGTGAACGTCCCCGCGCCTTCCGCTACTGCTTTTTTCCCGGCCAATGCACCCGCGAGCGCAAGCGCAGGTACGATGATCAGAAATCGCCCGAACAACATGTTAATGCCGGTAGCAATGTTGTAGAAGAGATTCGGACCCAGTCCAGCAAATGCGGATCCGTTGTTTGCGTTCGTGGAAGAAAATGCATAAAGCATCTCCGAGAACCCGTGAGGCCCTGCATTATTTAATGTCGCGAGGCCTGCGGGCGTCACGGCAGCTATCGCGGTTGGAACGAGCACGAGCAACGGCGTAACGAGCGCGGCCAAAATAGCGAACTGCACTTCCCGCCGCTCTATCTTCTTTCCGAGCAACTCCGGAGTCCGTCCGACCATCAAGCCCGCTATAAACACCGTCAAAACGACGAAGACGATCATACCGTAGAGACCGCTGCCGACGCCGCCGTAAACAACCTCGCCAAGCTGCATGTTGACGATCGGCACTAGTCCCCCGAGCGCCATGAATGAATCGTGCATCGCGTTGACGGCCCCGCACGACGTATCGGTTGTAACCGTAGCAAACAACGCCGAGGCCGCCGCACCGAAGCGAGCTTCCTTTCCTTCCAAATTTGTCCCGAGAACGCCCATCTGATGCACGATCGGATTCCCCGCCGCTTCGGCGGCATATGACACCGCGAATCCGGCAAAGAATAGAATTGCCATGGCCGAGAAAATGGCCCAGCCTTGTTTCGTGTTCTTCGCCATGCAGCCGTACGTGTACGTCAACGCTGCGCCGATCACGAAAATTAGCACCAGTTCAATGAGGTTGGTAAGCGGCGACGGGTTCTCGTTCGGCGACGCGGAGTTCGCATTGACGAAGCCGCCGCCGTTTGTCCCAAGTTCTTTGATCGACTCTTGTGAACCCATCGGGCCGCCGGTGATCGTTTGCGTTAAACCCTCGAGCGTTTTGACATCTTGATAGGCATGGAAATTTTGCGGAACGCCTTGTGAGATCAAGAAGAGTCCAACCACGATCGAAGCCGGTAATAAGAGGTAGAGCGAGGCGCGTGTGAGGTCGACCCAAAAGCTTCCAAGTGTCTTTCCGCTCGTGCGGACGACACCGCGAATGACGCCGAGCGCGACAGCGATGCCGGCTGCGGCAGAAACAAAGTTGTGCCACGCAAGTCCGGCCATTTGCGAAAGGTAGCTCATTGTCGATTCGCCGGAATAAAACTGCCAATTCGTGTTCGTGGTGAAGCTGACCGCCGTGTTCCACGCCAGATCGGCCGGCATGTTTTCAAAATGCTGTGGATTGAACGGCAGCCATTTCTGCGAGCGCAGCAATAGATAGAGATACGCGAGACTCACGAGCGAAAACGCGAGTACGCAGAACGCATAGGTATACCAAGGCATCTCTTCGTCTTCACGAACGCCGGCGAGGCGGTAAATGAAGCGCTCGAGCGGAGCGACCATCGGCGTCAACCAGGTTCGGTCGCCGGCGAATACGCGCGCCATATACAAGCCAACGGGTTTCGTGAGGGCGAGCACGATAACGAAAAACAAGATCGCCTGTAGCCATCCGGCGGCCGTCATCATTACGCTCCTAGAATTTCTCGGGACGTAGCATTGCGAAAATCAAGTACGCTAGCGCGCAAATGGTTAGCAATAAGCCAAGAACGTCATCAAAAAGCATCTGCTTAGACCTTTTCGCATCCAACGATATAGAGGTCGAGGATCACGAAGCAGGCGATCGAGAGCACCACGAGGCCGATTTCAAACATACAAACACACGATAGGCCTTCGGGCGCGGAGTGACGAGCCTCCAAACGGATGATCCGTTCGGATAGCGGAATCATCCGTCCGGCGGCTCACGCGCAAACGCCGATTCGCGCAGAATAGAACGATGAAGCTCCGAGCGCTCTCGCTGATTGGATTGCTCTATGTTGGTGCAGCGGCTTTACCCGCCGCATCGGAGCAGTCAACACCGGTACCGAGCCCGACGCCGGTTCCAAATCCATGCGGCTCTATCATCTCGATCGTTACCCGGCCGTCCGTGACCACCGACGTGTGCACTGTCCGTGAGGGGCACGTCGACATTGAAAACGGCTATACCAACGCGACGACCACCGGCATCGGCGGCGGCTCGGCGGTCAACTATCCGCAATCGTTGGTGCGTATCGGCGTCGGCCCACGCATGGAAGTGTCGTTGACGCCTCCTTCGTTCAACCGCACAACGATCGGTGGGGCTGCGGTAAGCGGGTCGAGCGACATGAACTTCGGTGTGAAATGGGAGCTCGGGTACAACGCTAGAGCACTTTGGGGTGCGAATCTCCAGGTTTCCGCGCCGACAGGAAGCCCTGCGTTTACTGCCGGAGCCACGCAATACACGGCAAACATCAATTGGTCGTACACGTTGAGTCCGGTATGGAGTGCGAGCGGCACGCTTGGATTCAATTCACTCTCCGCGCTAAACGCGGCGGGACGGTATCAATATTACGGCGCACTAACACCGTCTCTTGATTTCTCGGCATCACTTCCGGCCAATTCGGCCGCATTCGCCGAATACGCGTATTTCAGTCGCGCGGGGCCCGCTTTGGGGAGTAGAAGTTTAATCGACTTCGGCTATATTCACGACTGGGGGCCGCATGTCCAATTCGATGTCGAGTATGGATTTCAACCGGCCGCGGTCAATGGGCAAAAGCTCCACTACCTCGGTGCGGGCGTATCGTTTATGAACTAAGCGTCGTTAGACTCGTGCCCGCTCACGGCGTCCGGCGCGCGCAACAACCGGTGGTACGGTGAGCATACTAGAGACAATTGTCGCGATCGCGACCGCAAAGGTTGCAAGTATGATTTGTTCGCGATGCGGCAAGCGAGCCGGGAGTGCGAGCGCGAGCGCGAGCGATAACGCACCCCGGAGTCCGGCGACGCGCACGACCGCAAGCCAAGCGCGTGGAAAACCGGCGGGCAGCAATAGCAACGACACTGCTCCGCGGGCAATGGCGACGCCGATGAGCGCCGCGATGACAGAGCCAAATGCATTCCCGATCCGCGAAGCATCGAGCGCAGCACCGATTAAGAAAAAAACGAGAGCATTCGCGGTGAGCGCGATGACGTCCCAAAAACCTTCGACATCTTGCGCGAGCCGCCACGAGACCCAGCGCCGCTCGAAGTAGCGCAGAGCGATCCCACTCGAGATAATTGCGAAGATCCCGGACACATGCAGCGACTCTCCGATAAAGTACGATCCGTACGCGCATGCGATAGTCGTCGCGATTTGAAGTCCCGCATTCTTTCGGTTTCGCAGCGCCGCCGCAGCAAGAAGCGCGATTCCGATGCCGAGCGCAATGCCCCCAAACGATCCACCGAGCGCGCTAAGCGACGCGACGGCGGCATCACCAGCCGAGACCGTTGCGCTCATCACCACGAGCAAAACGGCGCGGTACAGTACGACGGCAATCGCGTCGTTGAAGAGCGATTCGCACTCGACGATCGTTCGTAACGTGCGCGGCACCGGAAGACGGCGAAAGGCAGCCACCACGGCAATCGGATCGGTCGCGCTTAAGATCGCCCCGCCTAAGAGCGCCGAGCCGAACGGCAGGCCCGCGATGGACAATGCGCCGGCGACCACGAGCGCAGTAATCGCAACGCCGGGAACGGCAAGGGTGAGAATCGGTGCCCACTGGCGGCGCATTGCACGATAGTCGAGATTCCACGCGCCCTCAAAGAGCAGCGCGGGCAAAAGCACGTATAACGTGAGCGCACGAAACGCGTCGGTAAGCTGCCCGGGTTCGAAGAATCCGTATGCGACGCCGGCAAGCGTGACCGCCGCGATCTGCCAAAGCTTCAATGCGTGTGCGTAAAATTTCCGACGCCGACGCCGCAAGACGCAATCGCTTCGATTGCCGAGCGCATTCCGGCGACGCGTCGCGGCCGCCCGACGGCGGCGAAGTACCACTCGGGGTCGATGTTCAGCGTTCGCGTTTGAATCATTCCTACGCGCACGTCTCGTAGAAACGACGTCATAGCGTTTACTTCTTCTTCGTCGTCGGTAACACCAGGATGCGTAAGCAGGTTGAGACTGACGCGCAACCCGCGCGCAACCGCGAGGCGAGTGGATTCCAGAACGTCATCAAGCGTGTAGCCGATCGGGCGATAATACGCTGCATACACGCGCGGACGAAATGAGTTGAGGCTGATCCGCACCGCCTGCAAGCCTGCGTCGATGCACCGTTCGAGTGCCGAGGGCATACTGCCGTTCGTATTGAGGTTGATGGTTCCGTTCGATCGCGCCGTGCGGATCTTCTCGATCGCGGTTGCAATCGCAATCGAACGCAGCAGCGGTTCACCTTCGCACCCTTGACCGAAGGAGACGATCCCGTTGTCGACGCGTTCGAGGTGGTGCACCGCAACGCGAACGAGTTCATCCGCGGTAGTCTCGTATGTTATGCGGGCCTGTGGCGAGGCTAATTCAGCCTCGGGCTCTTGCTCGGAGATGCAGCCGACGCAACGCGCATTGCACTTCGGCGAAACCGGGAGCGCCGCTTCGCCGCGTTCGAGAAAGACATTCTGCGCCGTAAAGCACCCGTATTCGCGAGAGCAGAGGGCAACTTGCGCGAGCACGCGGTTTGCGGGATCGCTTGCGAGGCGCGTATCGAGCATCCGCTCGAGTTCGCCCTCAGCAAAATATCGCGGTTGCCAATCCTCGCTCTCGTCGGTCTTCGTCGCCGCTACGTGCAATTCGTCATCAACCACGCACGCAAACGTATAACCGAAGAGCGGCAGCGTCGGCGCATCGGCTTCTTTCGCGTACGCCGGGACCAGCAATCGGGTATATCCGGCGGGCAGAATCGCGGCGAGCGTATATTCATCCTCGAACGCGCCGTCGAGCGTCAGCGCGCGCCGGCCGGACAAAATCATCTCGACCGTTCCCGGCGGAGCGGGAATCAATTCATCGAGATGCGGTTCGCGAATGATTCCACCGTCGGCAAGCGGCGTTCGGGAATCGTCGTAGTAGATGCGACCTTCGCGATCGCAATAGGCAAGGCCGATCATTCGAGCGTCTTCTCTAGAGCATACTGTGACTTGACCCTTCTATACCCGGCGCGCTCGTAAAATGCATGCGCGCGCGTTCGAACCACATTCGATACGAGTCCAACACGCTTCAATCCGCGTTCCAAGGCCCACGCTTCTGCTTCCGATAAAACGCGAGCACCGATGCCTTTACCGCGAAGCGATTCTTCGACAACGAAGCTTTCGATGCGCGCCTGCCGTCCACCGACAACAAAGTCTCGTTCGACAATGACGAGAAACGCGACCGGGCCGGCGTCCACGACTGCGATGAGTGCAACGCCATCGCGTAAACGCCCTAGCCGCTCGCGGAGCGTCGAAGGTTCGGTCGGATATCCGAGTTGAGCGAGGAGCGCCGAGAGCGTTTCCGCGTCGTCAGGTGTCGCGGCGCGAATGGTGATGGTATCCATCGTTCATACGCGATCCGGGACGCGAACGTCGATGGTAGTATCAAACACGCGCTCGGCCGGGCCGGTCATGTAAGCGCGCCCGTCGCGCTCGATCTCGATGAACAATTCGCCGCCGGGGACACGCACGATCGCGGGCGACGATACTACGGAGCGCGCCATGCCTGCCGCGACGCAGGCAACGGCCCCCGTGCCGCACGCCATCGTCAGGCCGGCGCCGCGCTCGTAGTGGCACACGCGCATTGCGTGGTTCCCGTCAACGACTGCGACATGCACGTTCGTGCCACCGGGAAAGTCCTCACTTTTTTGCAGTTGCTCGCCGAGCGAAACGAGATCGACACCATCAAGAGATGAGCGGAAAAGTACCACGTGAGGATTGCCGGTATCGACGGCGAGCGCGTCTTCGAGCGCAAGTTCGAGATGGAGGACGCGCGGGAAGCCCATATCCACACGAATGCGATACGTATCGCCACGGTCGACGACCGACGTGCGAATCGTTCCTCCAAGCGTTTCAATCGTCGCTTGGCCGCCCTCGCCTCGTTCGTCGAGATACCGTGCGACGCAACGCACGCCGTTGCCGCACATCTCGGCTTCGCTTCCATCGGCGTTGATGACGCGCATCGAGGCGTCCGCGCGTGCCGAATCCCCGACGACGAGCAATCCGTCGGCGCCGATGCCGCTATGCCGGTCGCAAAGGCGGCGCGCAAGCGAGGGTAGATCATCGACCACAACCGCGCGCGCATCCAAGACGATAAAATCGTTGCGCGCGCCGTGCATCTTCGTCACGGCGACGCGATCGTTCATGACGAAGCGCCGCTTTCAGCTACCGCGGGCACCTCGTTCGCGAACGCTACCGCCGCCGAAGGAGAAATCGTCGAAATCGCGTGCTTATAGATGAGGTGCGTCTTACGCTCGTATTCGAGCAGCACCGTGAACGGATCGAAACCCTTGACCGTCCCGCGCAATTGAAAACCGTTCATCAAGTACACCGTCACATTTGTACCTGCGCGTTTGCATTCGGCGAGAAACGTATCTTGAAGGCTAACCGCCATAGCTCTTCCGTTTATGACCAGCCGAGCATTTCCCTTGCCGCGCGCTCGACGTCTTGCGGTGCCACCCAGTGGATCTCCGGCTCACGCCGAAACCAGCCGCGCTGACGTCGCGCGTAGCGCCGCGTCGCACGCGCAAGCGCCTCACGCAACTCTTGGTGCGTGCTCCATCCCCTCGCGTATGCAAGCGCCTGCGGGTACCCGACCGCCGTCGCCGCAACGGCATCTGCGCCAATGCGCTCGGCTTCCTCGACGAGCCCGGCACTGAGCATCCCATCGGTACGCGCCTCGATCCTCCGGTCGTTTTCGTCGAACGGCACGTCGAGGAACACTTTGAGATAGCGCACATCCGCTGCCGGCTGCTTCGCGGCGGCGTCATAACGCACGCTGTCCGGCGCAAGCGCAACCTCCAGTGCGCGCAGCACGCGATACGTGTCGTTTGGATCGAGCGCCTGCGCACGGAGCGGGTCGTGCACGCGCAACCACTCGTGCAAGAACTCCGCAGGATGGAGGTTCGCTTCGTGCGCAAGCCGGTCGCGCAGGACCTCATCATGTTGCGAAGCGAGCCGAACGTCGCCGGTAAGCGCGCGCACGTAGAATCCCGTTCCACCGGCAACGATGGCGCGCTTGTCGCGTGCGTGAATTTCACGAATCGCAGCGCGCGCGTCGCTCGCATATCGCCCCGCCGAGTATCGTTCGCGCGGATCGAGAAACGCGATCAAATGGTGGGGAACGGCTGCAAGCTGCTCCTCATTGGGCGCCGCCGTTCCAATCGGCATTCCGCGATAGATTTGGCGTGAATCCGCGCCGACGATCTCAGCGTCAAACCTCTGCGCGAGCGCAATCGCGAGATCGGTTTTTCCCGACGCAGTCGGACCAGCGAGAACGAGTACGCCGAAATCCACTAAATACGCTTGAACATTTTCGCAAGGTCGTCCGGAGCGAGGCGAACCATCGTCGGACGGCCGTGGGGACAATGCATCGGATTCGCGCAAATTTGCAGACGCTCGACGAGCGACGTCATTTCTTCCGTTTCAAGACGTTCGCCCGCAACCGTTACCGAATGACACGCAAGCGACGCCCACACGCGTTCGCGCACGTCACGCTGCTTCGGTTCCTCGGTCAAATCCTCAAGAAGCCCGGCGAGATCGAACGGCCGCGCACCGTAACCGGCCGGCGTCGCCGTGACGCGGAACGTCTGCTCGCCGAACGGCTCGATCTCGAGGCCGCCTTCATGCAACATCTCGAGCGCGCGTTCTAACGCAATGCTTTGCGATGCATCGAGCTCCACGACGAGCGGCACGAGGAGCGGTTCGCTCGGAGCGCGTTCGCGGGCGCGCCCAACGATCGTCTCGTAAGCAATGCGTTCGTGTGCTGCGTGCTGATCGACCAACAGCAGCGAATCGCCGTCGCTCGCCAAGATGAAGGTTCGATGCAACTGCGCCAGCACGCGTAACCGATGTCCCGGAACGTCGTCCACGTCCCCCGCAACGCCATCATCGAACAGCGATTGCACGTGCGCAAGCGATGTGTCGATGCCTGCGGGTGCAATGGATATCGACGGAGCCGCCGACGTCGCATCCCGAAAGCGTTGCGTAGCGTGATTGCGCAGCGTCGCTGCGATCGCGCGACGCACCGCGTCAAAAACTTGATTGCCGTACCGTAGGCGCACGTCGCTCTTCGTGGGATGCACGTTCGGATCGACGTGATCGGGCGGCAGATCGAGAAACAGCACGCCGTACGGATGCCGTCCGGTCATCGCAAACGTCGCATACCCCGACGTCCATGCGCCTGCCATGAGCGTGCTGCGAAGCAAACGCCCGTTGACGAATAAGAGCTGCATCCGGCGATCGCCGCGATCGCTTCCCGGCGCGCTGATGAAACCGCGCACGTGTCCGTCGAGCATGCGCGCAGCATCGTCTTCGAGGGAAATGAGCGATGCGGCCGCGTCCCTGCCGAAGACCATCGTCAATCGTTCGCGCACGTCGCCCGTTGATGGCATGATCCAGACGTCTTTCCCGTCGTGGCGCAGCGTGAACGTTACGTGGGGATAGGCAAGCGCAAAGGCCGAGAGCCACGTGGAGATGCGTGTGAATTCCGCGCCCGCCGATTTCACGTATTCGCGGCGCACGGGAACATTGGCGAAGAGGTGTTCTACGACGACGTGCGTACCGCGTGGCGCGGCAACCGGCTCGATGCCGCGCGCATCTTCCGCGTGCGCATGCACGCGTGAACCAATCTCCGCATCGCGCGTGCGTGAGCGCAGCTCGAGTTGCGCCACCGCCGCGATCGACGCCAACCCTTCACCGCGAAAACCTAATGTGGCGATCGTCTCGAGGTCGGCCGCTTCCGATAGTTTGCTCGTCGCGTGCCGGCGTACCGCGAGCGGCAAATCCTGGGGCGCGATACCGCGACCATCGTCGATTACCTCGATGCGATCGAGACCCCCGCGTTCGATGTTCACCGTGACGCGCGTGGCGCCCGCGTCCACGGCGTTTTCGACCAGTTCCTTGACCACGGATTGCGGTCGCTCGATCACTTCGCCGGCCGCGATTTGGCCGACCGTGACGGGATCGAGGACATGGATGGTTGACATCGCCGCCGAAATTCGACGCCCTCATGAACTCGAGCCTGTATCGTTCCACGCTCGAGACGCCCTTCGGCGAGATTCAAATCGGCGTGGATGAAGGCGGCGTTTTGATCGAAGTGCGCCTGCCCAACCGCGGTCCGTTCTCGCCCAAGCGCATCTCGATGCCGTTTTCAGCGGCCGCAGGCATGGACTCCGCGCGTCGGCAGCTGTGCGAGTATTTCGCGGGAACTCGCCGTACATTCGATCTTCTGCTCGATGCGCGCGGGACGGCTTTCGAACGCGCCATCTGGGAACGCTTGCGTTCGATTCCATACGGAAGAACGACGTCGTATGGATCCATCGCCTCCGAACTTGGATTCGTCAATGGAGCACGCGCAGTCGGACGCGCGAACGGCGCAAATCCGATTCCGATCGTCATTCCGTGCCATCGCGTGATCGGAACCAGCGGTGATTTAACGGGCTTCGGCGGCGGTCTCCCGCTCAAACGCGCGCTGCTCGAATTCGAAGGCGCGATTGCCCCGGAGCCGCTCCGTTTGCTATGAGCATTACCGTTACTCCGACTGTAAAAACGACATTTGAAGTTCGGTGGGTGTGTGGCGCGTGATACGGCGCCTCAATGGAACTTGTTGTTCGACGTCGGCCTTACCCGAAAGCGCATCCGCGATTTCTTTTGCACGCTCGACGACCGATGCCGGTAGACCCGCCATCTTCGCTACTTCGATTCCGAACGAACGGGAAGAGCTTCCCGGCTGTACCCGGTGGGAAAAGACCGGAGCGCCGCCGCGCGAGGTATTTTCTACAGCGGTTATGTGATAATTGGCAACGAGCGTCCAGTGCTCGGTAAGCGCGCATAGTTCGTGGAAATGCGTCGCAAAGAGCACCATCGGCGCCTGCGACTCGAGACCGAGCAGAAACTCGCAAATCGCCTGCGCGATGGACAACCCATCGATCGTTCCGGTTCCGCGACCAACCTCATCGATTAAAAGCAGTGAACGCCGGGTGCTACGCCGCAAGATGTTCGCCGCCTCGGCCATTTCCATGTAGAACGTCGATTGCCCCGACGCGAGATCGTCGCCGGCTCCGATACGGGTGAAGATGCGATCGACGACGCCCAAGCGCATCCACTTCGCCGGAACGAATGATCCGATCTGCGCCATGATAACAAGCAGTCCGATCTGGCGCAGGTACGTCGATTTGCCGCCCATATTCGGCCCGGTAAGCAAAATGAAACGGTGCGCGCCTGTTTCGAGCCGGAGATCGTTCGGAACAAAATTCGTTCGCAGCACCGCTTCCATTACCGGGTGGCGGCCTTCATCGATTTCTACGATGCTCTCATCGATGAATTCGGGACGAGTGTAGCCGCGCTCGGCGGCACATTGCGCGAGCCCGCACAGCACGTCGATCTCGCCGATCGCATCGGCTGCGGCAAGCAATGCTTCCGCCTGCGTCGCAACCCGTTCCAGCAATTCTTCGTACAAGCGCGCCTCGAGCCGCTCTTGACGCCCCTGTGCGGTCGAGATGGCGAGTTCCAGCTCTTTGAGCTCGGGCGTGATGAACCGTTCACCGGTGGTGAGCGTTTGCTTCCGCACATAGTCCGCAGGCACGGAACCGGCTTGCGCCTTCGAGACTTCGATTGCGTACCCAAAGGCACTGGCGTATTTGATCTTCAGCGACTTGATACCGGTACGTTCGCGTTCGCGTTCCTCCAGTTCGGAGAGTTTCGAACGAGCATCCGTGCGCAGCACGACGCATTCGGCCAATTCGGAGTTTGCATCGGGACGAATGACGCCGCCGTCACCAAGCGCCGCCGGCGGCTCATCCACGAGCGTACGCTGCAAGTCATCGAACAGCTCATCGAAATTGCCGATGCGCTTCGCGAGCGGTGCGAGTTGCGGCGGCACGACTTGCGGAAGCGGACGAATGATATCGAGCGTGCGCCGCAGCGACGCGAGATCGCGTGGGAGCGCACGACGAAATCGCGCTTTCTGCGCGATCCGTTCCAAATCGAAGCAACCTTTGAGGAGGTCACGGATTGCCTCACGTCGCGCGTGTTCGGCAAGTAATGTGGCAACGGCGTCTTGACGCGCTGCGATTGCATCGCGATCCACCAGCGGCGCTTGAATCCAACGCCCAAGCATTCGGGAGCCCATCGCCGTGGCGCATTCATCCAACGTGGCGAGCAGCGTTGCGCGCGGATTCTGTCCCTGTGCCCGGGTCAGCTCGAGGTGCTTGCGCGTCGAGGGATCCAGCGAGAGAAACTCGCTTCGTCGATAGAACGCCGGCGCGTGAAGCCCTTCGCTCCCGTTCGTAATACCGGTTCGTTTGACGAATCCGGCAAGCGCATCCAGAGCGCGATGCATCGCAAGGGATTCATCGAGTGAGAAGCCGTCTATTCCCGCCCGCGCTCGCGCTTCGACGAGTCCTAGCGACGGTGCGGCAAGACGCGCACCGAGCGATTCAATGGCGCTCGAAAGCGCCGCGCGAACGTCAGCGGGCAGGTCGCCCACGATTTCCGAGGGACCGACGCGCGCGAGCTCCGCAAGTATTTCGTCGTATGCCGATTCGCCGGAGATCGCCGTTGCGGTGCAATAGCCGGTAGACACGTCGGCATAGGCAAGCGCAAACGAATCGTTCAGTAGCGTCAATGCCGCGAGATAGTTGTTCTGTTTTCCGTCGAGAAGTTGATCTTCAATCAAGGTTCCCGGCGTTACGATACGCACGACATCGCGACGCACGAGCTTGTTCGGGACCGGAGCTTCGAGTTGCTCCGCGAGCGCGATGATAAAGCGCTGCTGCACGAGTTTGTGCAAATATCCGGAAAGCGCGTGATGTGGAACGCCGGCCATCGCGACGCGTCGTCCACCGCCGGCTTCTTTACTGGTGAGCGCAATCTGCACCGCACGAGCGACCGTTTCGGCATCGTCGCCGTACGCTTCATAAAAATCGCCGACGCGGCTAAGCAGAATAGCTTCGGGATGTTTGGACTTCATCCCAAAGTACTGCTCGAGCATCGGCGAGTACTTGACGGCTTCGCTCATCGTGAAGCGTGACTAGTTAGGTGCCTCTTGGCGCCGCCCCTAGCCATCATGATATGTTTTCTGTGGAGAAGCCATGCGAGTCGAGTACCGCAGCGAGCCCGAATACATCGAGTACCTGGACGGTGAGGCTCACCCCAAGGTGAGCCCGCGCATTCCTCACGGGGCAGTCCAAGCGCGACTTGCGATGTTCTTGCAGCAAATGGCCCCTTCGCCCCACATCATCGCAACGGAGGGTGATGCCGCCGTGAACAACGATGAAGGACGCTATACAAAGCTGATCCCTGATATTTCGTTCTTCTGGCGCGTCGACTTTCGCAAACTACGATTGTCGCATACACGCCTGACGGCAAGGCTCGACGGTTCGAAGAACAGGACCGCTTTACGAATGAGCCGTTCCCATGGTTTACCTTCGAGTTGCGCGATCTCTTCAGCGTTCTCGATCCCATCCCGGATTGGATGATATAACCGCTACAACAAACTGACCACGGGTTGCGCGACGCGAGCGCCTTCATCGCTGAACCGTTCCGCGCGGCGTACGATCGTGCCGGTGCATCCCCAAACGTGTGCCGTTGCAATCTCAACGTCCAACCACGGCTCACGCGCATACAACGCTTCATCGTAGTCATCAGGCATTGGCGCAATCACCGTTACATTGTCCAGCGTCTTTGCCGCAAGTTTCGATGCGTCTTTTTTCGACGGTCCGACGATCAACGCTCGAACCGTGCTGCCGATCTTGAGATCGTGATATGCACGTGTCGACGCGTTTTGCGCGTCGAGCAATCGCTTGAACCTCTCCGCCGAGATCTCGCCGGGCACTTGCTCCCAACGCGCGGCCGGTGTACCGCGACGAATCGAATAGATGAACATGAACGCGTTTGAAAAAACGTTCGTCTTAACATACTCGAGCGTCGCATCGAAATCCGGGTCACTCTCGCCCGGGAACCCGACGATCACGTCCGTCGTAATAGCCCATTGCGGCAAATAGCGATGGATCAGGTCCACCTTCTCCCGGAACTGCGCCATCGTATACTTGCGATTCATCCGCCGCAGCATCGCGTCGCTGCCGGACTGCAGCGGCAGGTGCACCCGCGGGTTCAACTGCGGCACTTCAGCAAGATCCGCGATGACCTTTTCCGTGAAGTCTTTCGGGTGTGGTGAAATGAACGTCAGCCGTTCCAATCCGGGCAACGATCCAACGGTTTTGCAGAGGTCGCCGAAATCTTCACCGGTCGCCGGATCTTTCCACGCGTTGACCGTCTGGCCGACGAGCATCACTTCGCGCGCTCCCGACGCGATTAACTTCTCGACTTCCGCCACGATCTCGCGCATCGGACGATGGTCGAAACGTCCGCGCACGTGCGGCACAATGCAAAACGTGCAGTAATAGGAGCAGCCGCGCTGCACGGTAACGAAACCGCGTAAATGCGAGAACGCATCGGTCACCGCATCGGCCGATCCGCCAAGCGGCATCAACAGCGCGCGCTCGTCGGTGAAATCAATATCGTCGAAGGATGTGTGCCACGACGCGAGCTGATCGCCGAGTTGCACCAATTCTTTCGTTCCGAAGACGGCGTCAACGTGCGGCGCGAGCCTCTGCATGCGATCGCGATCTTGTTCGGCCAGGCATCCCATCACCACGAGCCGCACGCCGGGGTCCGCTTCCTTTAGAACCTTGAAGTGATTCATGCGGCCGTACGCGCGGCGTTCAGCATTATCGCGAACGGTGCACGTATTGAGCACCAGCACGTTTGCTTCTTCGGGTTTCGACGCAATATCGTACCCGGCCGATGCAGCGCGATCGGCGATGTATTGCGAGTCGGCTTCATTCATCTGGCAGCCGAAGGTCTCGATGTAGATTCTGGCCATGGAGTCCGCCGCCACTTCGCCGGGCGCATGCACATGCCCGTCCAACCAGCGTGCTTGGCTGCTTCCTCCGGTTTGTGGGGGTCGGCAGGCGCTGATGCGAATCAAGGGCCGGTGCAAATCACCGAGCCCGCCGACGGCAGCATGCTTCGTCCGGCAACTGTAGCCATCGTCGGTCGCCCGAACGTCGGGAAGAGCGCCCTCTTCAACCGGCTGATCGGCCAGCGCCTTGCCATCGTCGAAGACACGCCCGGCGTGACGCGCGATCGGCTCTATGCCATTTGCGAATGGCGCGGCCGCACGTTCAGCGTCGTGGACACGGCCGGAATCGACCCGGATGCCGATGTCGCGCACGGCGATGAATTCGCTGAGCCGACGCGGCGGCAAGCTGAAGCCGCGGCGCATGAAGCGGATGCGATCGTTTTTGTCGTTGATGCGCAAACGGGTCTTCATCCGCTCGATGAGGACGTGGCGAACATTTTGCGTTCACTTCGGCGACGCGTCGTGCTCGTGGCAAACAAAACGGAGTCGCCCAGTGCCCTTGCTTCCGTGCATGGCGAGTTTTCACGCCTTGGCTTCGGTGAGCCGGTTGCCGTGTCGGCGATTCACGGTGAAGGCACGGGCGATCTACTCGACTCGATCGTCGAACTGCTTCCACCCCAAGCACCCAACGCCGTACCCGACGGCGAACTCGCTCTTGCGATCATCGGCCGGCCGAATGTCGGAAAGAGTTCGCTGCTCAATTCGTTGATCGGTGAAGAACGGGCGATTGTCTCCGACGTTCCGGGCACGACACGCGACGCGATCGACAGTGTCTTCACATGGCACGATCGGAAGGTTCGCTTGATCGATACGGCCGGCGTTCGCAAAAAGCCCGAAGCGCACGGTGCAATCGAATACTATGCGGCGCTTCGATCGCTCAAGGCAATCTCGCGCTGCGATATCGCGATCCTCGTTTTCGATTCGATGGTCGGCGTAACCGCGCAAGACCGCCGCCTCGCCGGACTTGCAATCGAAGAACGTAAAGGCCTAATCATTATCGGCAACAAGTGGGACCTCGCGCGCGAGCAGCAAGGTGAATTCAGTCAAGGCGAACTCGCAAACGTCATCCATGATTTAATTCCGTTTGCCAAGTTCGCGCCGATCACGTTTCTTTCGGCCAAAACCAAACGACGCTTGGGCAGCCTTATGCCGCTCGTGAACAAAGTCGCGGAGAATCTCGACCGGCGCATTTCTACAGGACAACTGAACGCGCTGATCCGCGATGCCGTACTCGCCCACCCCGCGCCGGCCGCCGGCGGCAAAGTGTTCAAAGTGTATTACGCAACGCAACCGGCGGTGCATCCGCCGGTCTTTGTCTTTTCGGTGAACGATCCCGATTTAGTGCAACCATCGTACAAACGGTTTTTGGAAAATACGATCCGGCAGCACCAAGACTTCGAAGGCGTACCGTTGACCCTCGAGTTTCGCCCGCGCCGCGAAGGTGAGCGGACGGAATGAGCTACATCGGCATCATCATCGTCGCGCTGATCTCATTTCTCATCGGCTCGATTCCGTTCGGCTACCTGATCGGACGCTTCTTTTACCGCACCGATCTGCGGACATCCGGCTCCGGAAACATCGGAGCGATGAATGCGCTGCGCACGCTCGGAAAAACCGGTGCCGTCGCCGTGCTGTTGCTCGATGCGTTAAAGGGCGTGATTCCCGTGGTTGCCGCAGCCTACATTTTCAGTTCGGTCGATCTTCAGCTCTCGCAGATCGCACAAAGCCTCGCTGCCACGTTTGCCGTCCTCGGCCATTGCTTTTCGCCATGGCTTGGATGGAAAGGCGGGAAGGGCGTCGCGACGTCGTTCGGTGCGATCTTCGCGATCAGTTGGCCGGCGGGTTTGGTCGTCGTACTCGGTTGGGTGACCGGTGCGTTGCTACTGACGCGGTATTCATCGGTAGGTTCGATGCTTGCGAACGTCGTGGCACCGTTCGCGCTGTACTATTTCACGCGCTCGTGGGCAGAGGCGGCATACGGCGTCTTCGTTGCGCTTTTCATTATGTGGACGCACCGTGAAAATATCTGGCGTCTGCGAAGCGGTACAGAGAACAGGATTTCCCTCTCCCGGAAGGCGTCGTAGCGGCAGAACCCGTATTGTGGCGGGTCATGATTTCGTCGAACGATCTCCGCAACGGCGTCACGGTCGTCGTTGATGGCAACCTATGGACCGTCATCGAGTTTCTGCACGTCAAACCAGGCAAGGGCGCGGCGTTTGTGCGCACCCGCCTCAAGAACGTTAAAACCGGCACCACCCTCGAACGCACGTTCCGCGCCGGCGAAAAGCTCGAGCGCGCCACGGTGGATAACCGCCAGATGCAGATGCTTTACAACGACGCCGAAGGCTTCCATTTCATGGATCAGGAGTCGTTCGAGAACTTCACCATCCAGCGCGACCTCATCGGCGGGCCGGCCGACTTTCTGAAAGACGGCATGGTCGTAGACGTACAACTCCACGAGGGCCTTCCGATCGGCGTCGATCTTCCGCCGCACGTCGAGCTTCGCGTGATGGAAACCGATCCCGGCTTCAAAGGCGACACCGCGACGAACACCGGGAAGCCGGCGAAGCTCGAAACCGGCGCGACCGTTAACGTACCGCTTTTTGTCAATCCGGACGATGTAATTCGTATAGACACGCGCGACCGTCGCTATATTGGTCGCGTCAATGCGTAATTGATGTAAGTCGGAAAGGGAGGCTCGCATGAGCTCGAAGACGCGTTCGCTCCTCATCGCTTTAGCGCTCGGGGTGATCGCGGCCATCATCGGCTCCGCGCTTTTGCTCCTCCCGAACGACTCCATCCCGCTCGTTCATCGCGTCACCGATCTTCAAACGCACTTCGCGGCCGTCGACAACGCGCAGAAGCTCGGCTTCGGCACGCCGTGGTACGATGACACGGATAAGAAAACGGATAAGATCGTCGTGATTCCGATCGACGAAATTTCGTTCGGAAGCAAGATTCCCGAACTGCATCAATATCCGTATCCTCGGCGCGTCTACGGCACGCTGCTCAAGAAACTCGCGGCGGCCGGTGCGAAAGTGGCAGTCTTCGATATCGATTTCATCGAACCGCAAGACGCCACCGACGACGAGCTGTTCCTCGAAGGCATCAAAGCGATGCCGACCATTCTCGCCTTTACGCTGAACACGACATCGAACGGAAACATCGGCATCGAGATGCCGTATGAAAAGTTGGTGCCGTACATCAAGGGCATCGGAAGTTCGACGGTCGATGAGCCGGGCAACGTGATGCTCGGGCAGCCGATGGCGATCGCCACGGCGGGTTCCGGCACGAACGCAAACCGGACGTTCTACGCGCTTGCGGCGGCCGGCGTGCAATACTACCTCGGCAAGAAACTCGATCTCGACAAGCTGCCCAAGGACGACGATGGCCGCTTTCTGCTCCTCGCGCCAACGCGCAGCGTTTTACAAAAAACGACCGATCACGGCGGCGTCATCGAAGAACATACACCGACCTTTACGTCGCAATTTCTTTCGTTCTCCGATGCATATGCCGAGCCCGCCGGCGATCTGCGCGACGTGGTCAAAGGCGCAATCGTCTACATCGGTAACACCGCGCAAGCGCAGGGCGACTTAGTACAGACCGCGCGCGCGCCGAATTATCCCGGACTCTTCGCAAACGCACGCATGGCGGAGCAGTTGCTCAATGGCTGGTACATCACCCCAGCCCCGATGTGGTTCAACATCGTCCTGATTTTCGCGCTGCCGCTGCTGATCGCGCTCTCCTTCAACTTCCTGAAGACAACGCTTGCGATCGCTTTTTCGCTCTTGGGCACGATCGTCTATGGTTACGCCAATCTCGCGTTCTTCGTAAAATCGCTGGTCTGGATCGACTTCGTCCACGTTGCGATCGCGATGATGCTCGCGACGCTCTTTGTCGGGCTATACCGGGTCATCGTGGAAGCATCCCAACGCCGTATGGTCACGAATCTGTTCGGCATGCACGTCAGCCCCGCTATCGTCAAAGACATTCTCTCGGCCGACGATCCGCGCGCGGGCCTTGCGCTCAAAGGCAAAAAAGTCAGAGCGACGATCTTCTATAGCGACATTCGCGGTTTTACGGCGATGTCCGAAACGATGACGCCGGAAGCGATCTATGCGCAACTCAACGAGTATTTTGAAGAGATGTGCGCAATCATCTTCCAGTATGGCGGCTACGTCGATAAGTTCATCGGCGACTGCGTCATGGCGGTCTTCTCCGCGCCGTATCAGACCCCGGATGATGCGAAGAACGCCGTCCTCGCTGCCGTCGCCCAACAGAAAAAGATCAAGGAACTCGCCGAAAAGTGGAAAGCGGAAGGCAAGCGCGAGTTCACAGTCGGCATGGGGATTAACACGGGTGACGTCGTGATGGGTAATTTGGGCGCGAGTTCGCGCATGAACTATACGGTGATCGGCGACAACGTCAATCTCGCCGCGCGGTTGTACAATGTCGCGAAAGCCGGTGAAATTATCATCAGCGACTACACCTATCAAGAAGTCAAGAATTTGGTCCTGGCGGAAGAGCGTGAACCGGTGATGGTCAAGGGTAAGAAAGATCCGATTTCGATCTACAACATCACCGACGTCAAAGAGAGCGTTACGCTTCCGGCCAATGGGGCATCCGCCGCAACAACGCAACCCGCGTAATCGAGGAGCATGCGCTTAGCCATCGAGCTCTTCGCCGCCGCTTTTGTAGCGAGCGTGTTCGGATCGATGGTGGGTCTGGGCGGCGGCTTCATTCTCGTCCCGATTTTGCGTCTGTTCTTCGGCCTAGGTCCGGCAGAAGCAGCGGGCACGTCGCTCGCGCTCGTTACGGCAAACAGCGCGTCGGGCGCCTTCACGTACCTCCTACAGAAACGCGTCGACGTGAAGCTCGGTGTAATGTTTGCCTTGGGAGGCCTTCCCGGTTCGATCATCGGCGCAATCATGACAAGGCACATTGCACCACGCGACTTCGACTGGGCGTTCGGCATTTTTCTCGTGCTCGTCGCGGGCGACATGGTGATCAATGCCGCTAAGCGCGTCGGTGCGCGCATAGAGAGCGGGGTGGGGAAGCGCAAAGCGATGTCGTTCCGGGCTGCAGTCGGCATCGGTTTCGTCGTCGGGTTGGTGTCGAGTCTCTTCGGTATTGGCGGCGGCGTAATCGTCGTTCCGTCGCTGCTGTACTTCTCCAGCCTTCCGGCTCACGCAATCAGCGCCACGTCGCACTTCGCAATCGTGCTCACATCGCCGGTCGGACTGGCCGTTCATGGATTTCAGCACGACATTCGGATCGCGTATGTCGTACCGCTCGTAGCCGGCGGCTTGTGCGGCGGGCCGCTCGGAGCTCGACTATCGTTGCGGTTGAAGTCGCCGCAACTCTTGATCGTCGTCGGCGTTGCCCTGGTTTGCGTCGCGCTGTCGCTCGCATTACGGCACCTGATTCACTAACGGCAGCGCTCGACAATCGGCCGCACGAGCGCGACGATAGGCGACTCTTCGCGACCGGTCACGGACTGTTTCATCGCAATATCATATGAAGTATCCGGCGGCGCCGGCGATTGCGTTATGTCCGGTCCGCTGTTATCGACAATGCGGTTCTGGCGAACATCCGGCGTGAGCGAGGCCGCCATCGGATTCTCGAAGCCTTCGAGCTCCGAGAGCGCCTCCGTGTCGGCTGTTCCCGAAAGCAGGTTCAACGATTCCGCCTGCTGATCGGCGATGTTAAGCAATCGCGCCCGCAATGATGAAAGCTCCGATGCCTCGACGGGATCCTTCGGTGAAACGTCCCCTAATTTGCCCAGCAGCCGATGAAGCTTGATGTTGTTGTGCGCGACGCCATCGACAACGTTGGAGAGTCGCATGGTATCGAGCTCGACCCATGCACCGGCTCCCGAGATGTGCATCTTCGCCATGTCTTCGACAAGATCGCGTCCTTGATCGATCATGGTATCCTGCGCAATCAATCCGGCAACGACCGGCCCAACGATGTTGCGCACGGCATTGCAAAGGACGGACGTCTTCGTCGTCACGATAATGGGCGGCGGCGCTGAGGGTAGCGCTGCCGGTAGCGCGACCGCAAGCAGCAACGCTAGCATGGTGCCGACATCATAACACGCATGAGCCTCTCCCTTGACACTAACGCGTGACGTGCGGGATACGTATCGGTCTATGGCTACAATTGCCGAGCGCGAGGGCGTCTTTTCGTCGCCTCAATGAAGTTAACCCATTCGGCGCTTTCAACCGGTACGGCGTTCATCTGTGAGATCGTGCCGTTGTCGCTATTTTCTCTGGTCGGTGGCTCGCTTGCGGACCGCGTCGATCGCAAAACGCTGATGACCGTATGCGACGCGATCCGGTCTCGTCATCATCTCGATCTGCGCCGCCGCCTTTCTCGGTGGACAAGCATCCAGCATCCCGTACCTGCTCGGGAAAGAGCGTGCAACCGCGGCAATAGCGTCGCTAACCGCCGCCGAGAATACGAGAATTCTCATCACACCGGTGATCGGGGGCGCGATCTTCGCGTGGTTCGGGCCGTTGCCGGCGCTCGCGCTCAACGCATTTACGTATTTAGCATCGCGGCTGGGGTGCGTACGCCGTCATCATCCCGTTTTTGAAACGCGACTTCGGAGCAACGGATCAAGAGATCGGGCTGTTTTGGGGACTCGTCGCGATCGGCAGTCTCGCGGGTTCGGCGTTTGCCGTTCGCAATGCGACGCGCTGGCCGTTCGGACGTGTCATTGCGATTGCATACACAATCGATGCACTCGTCTTCTTGCCGATCGTCTTCGTTCACAACCTTTGGGCGGTGGCATTCTTCTGGGCGTTAACGAGCGGATGCGTGATGTTTGAATTTTCGCAGATCGTCGGCTTCCGCATGCGTGTCACGCCTGAGGCACTCGTCGGTCGCATGATGGGTGCAGTGCGAGTGTTTGTACTGGGCGGCACGGCGCCGGGTGTGCTCGCGCTCGGACGCCTTGTTCGTTTGGGTTACGCCGGCGCTGCGGGACGAGACGCGTTAGTCGCCCCGCTGCGCCTGAAGGTTCCACCTCGCGGGAAATCAACGCCGATTTGTAAAGAAACGGTTATTCATTAGGACTAGAGTCCTACGGGACCCGCAAGTCCACGCATTCCCAACCCGATGCTTTATGTACCAGGTGTTACGAGGTACAACGGAATGCACGACGCCCCCGACGATATGTGCGTCATCGAAGAATGGATGATCGAGCTGCTTGAAGACGATCGTCCCGTTGAGCACGCTTTCGCTCTGCAAGTCAGCGACGGACTCCACTGGATGTACCGCGCGTCGCTTATTCGTCAGAATTAAAACAAGAAGCCCGGCGCGATGCCGGGCTTCTTCTGCGTATCTGTTGAACGCGCGTTACTTCGGATACGTCATCTCTTTGGGTACGACGTACTTGTCGAATTCATCCGACGTAACGTGGCCGAGGGCGAGCGCCGCTTCTTTTAGGGTCGTTCCTTCGTGGTGCGCTTTCTTGGCAATCTCTGCAGCCTTGTCATAGCCGATCTTCGGCGAGAGCGCAGTGACCGTCATGAGCGATTCGTGCAGGTACTTCTTGATCACCGGTTCGTTTGCTTGAAGTCCTTCGACTGCGTGCTCGCGGAACATCGTGCAGGTGTCGCGCAGCAAGTGGCAGCTGTGCAGGAAGTTCGCGATCATCACCGGGTTAAACACGTTCAGTTCGAAGTTGCCCTGTGAAGCGCCGAAGCTAATCGCCGTGTCGTTTCCGTAGACCTGCGCGACCACCATCGTCATCGCTTCCGACTGCGTCGGGTTGACTTTGCCCGGCATAATCGAGCTGCCCGGCTCGTTCTCGGGCAGAACCAACTCGCCGATACCGGCGCGCGGTCCCGACGCCAGCCAGCGAATATCATTTGCGATCTTCATCAGCGCCGCAGCGAGCGTCTTGAGCGCGCCCGAGGCGAAGACGAAGTCGTCGTGCGATGCGAGCGCCGTGAACTTATTCGGATGCGAGCGGAACGGAAGTCCGGTAAGCTCGGCCAGCTTATGCGCCATACGTTCTGCGAATTCCGGATGCGCGTTGAGCCCCGTGCCGACGGCCGTGCCGCCGATCGCGAGATCGTAGAGATGGTTATTCGCTTCGTTGATCGCAACGATGGCGCGATCGAGTTGCGTGACGTAGCCGGAGAATTCTTGACCGAGTGTGAGCGGCGTCGCATCTTGCAAGTGCGTGCGCCCAACCTTCACGAGGTCTTTCCACTGTTCGGCTTTGCGCTCGAGCGCATCGCGCAGCTTCACCACGGCCGGCAACATCTGGACGACTGCTTCCGCCGCGGCCATGTGCATGGCCGTCGGGAACGTGTCGTTTGAGGACTGCGACATGTTGACGTGATCGTTCGGATGAACCGGCTTCTTCGAACCCATTTCGCCACCGGCGATCTCAATTGCACGGTTTGAGATCACTTCGTTCACGTTCATGTTCGTCTGCGTGCCGGAACCGGT
Source organism: Vulcanimicrobiia bacterium (assembly GCA_963765935.1). Taxonomy (GTDB): domain Bacteria; phylum Vulcanimicrobiota; class Vulcanimicrobiia; order Vulcanimicrobiales; family Vulcanimicrobiaceae; genus JAMXLG01. The sequence continues at coordinate 661,075 of CAVXXX010000001.1, forward strand.
CTGCCAAATGCGCAGCGGGAAGTGCTCGTCGAGCTTTCCGGCGATAACTTCGTCAGCAGCTTGGACGATGAGCTTCGTCTTCTCATCGTCGAGTTTTCCGAGATCATGATTGACGAGCGCAGCAGCCTTCTTCAGCTGCGCCATCGCGCCAATCACTTGCTTCGGCATGACATCGCGCGGCCACGTGCCTTCACCGATGTCGAAGTGGATGAGCGAACGCGCCGATTGCGCGCCGTAATATTTGTCTGCGGGGACGTCGATTTTGCCCATCGAGTCGGTCTCGACGCGCGTTTTCACATGCCCGTTGGAAGTCGTTTTGGTCGTCGTCATTGCCCCAATATCTTCGCGCTTTCGGGCCGGTTCCAGCCTGGACTTAGGTCGCGGAGAGGGCTTCCTTTAAACAGGCGCGCTACAGCGGGCGAGCGCGCTGTGCAGCCTTCAGTCCGTCGATCGTCGTACCGACCAGATCCATGCCGGTGATTTCGTAGATGCTGAGCGGGAAGCGCGGATTGAAGCGGCGTTTGTCGCAGCGCGGGCAGCTCGCCGGCTTGCCTGGTCTCTTCCGGCGCAGCACTTCGAAGGAACAATGCTCGCAGCGCAAGACGTATCGCTTGCTCGATTCATTGAGCGGCCGCACGTTGCCCAGATCGTGATAGATCGACGCCAAGCCGCATTCGAGCATCTTTTTCTTGAACCGCGGGCCGTGCCCGGTGTCTCGAAATTTTGCGTAGCACCACGCATGCACCATTTCGTGCAGCAGCGTCTCTTCCAACGCTTCGGGATATTTCTCGAAATGCTTCGGCGAGAGTTCGATCAGCAAGGGATGACCGTTGTACGTGATGCGTCCGGCCGAATTAGAAAAGCGCGCGTTATAGCGGATTCGGCAATCGGGAACTTCACCGTTGAAGTGCTCGTAATTGAGACGAGCAAAAAGTAATTGCAGGTCGGCTTCCGATGGGCTCACGGATGAGTTTCTTCAACGCGCGTCCAAACGATTCTTCGTGCCAGAACCCTCCGGCCGCGGTCTTCCGCCGCGGATTTACGTCCCCATCGTTGCCGTCCTCGCTCTCGCTTTTCTCGGCGTGATGCTCTATCTCGTCGGCGTAGGCTTCGGCGTAACCGGCTCGGTCTTCGGAAAGGCGGCACCGGCAAACGCAACGCAAGCGCAAGCGCCGTCGTCCGGAACGAACGTTCAGGGCGGTGGTCCGCCCGCCGCGGTGATGGAGCAACTTCAGACTCTACGCGCGCGTGTTGCCGCGCATCCGAGGGATGACGTGGCGCTGACGCAGCTCGCCGACCTTTATCTCGCGGCCAATAAGTTTCAAGAGGCGATCCCGCTCTATAAACGCGCGCTTGCGGCCAACCCCCGCAACGTCGCGGCGCAGACGGGACTCGCGCAAGCCGAAGAGGACCTTCGCCAATCGCAATGAGGCTCTATATCAGCGCGGACATGGAAGGCACCGCCGGCGTTTGTTCGTGGGCGCAAGTCGATCCGAACAATGTCCATGAGTATCCGACGTATCGGCGTTACATGACCCGTGAAGTCGCGGCCGCAATTGCAGGGGCGCGCGAAGCGCAGCAGTGCGATGCGGTCGTCAACGACTCCCATTGGGATATGCGAAATCTCGTGTGGGACGAATTGCCGCGGGATGTTCGCGTCATCTCCGGGCGCAAGCCCCTCTCGATGGCGCAAGGCGCCGAACAACGCTTCGATGCAGCGTTTTTCACCGGATATCACAGCGCGATCGGCGCATCGAATTCGGTGCTCGCGCACACCTATTCAAACGAAGTGATCTACAACGTGTATATCAACGGGAAGGCTTGTACGGAGGCGCTTCTTAATGCCGCACTGTTGGGCGTTTATGGAACGCCGGTCGCGCTGATCACCGGCGACCGCGCGCTCATCGAAGCAACGCGCGCCGATCTTCCTTGGACGACCGGCGTAATCGTCAAAGAATCGATCGGATACTACGCCGCGAATTCGCTGACGCCCGCAGCAGCGGCCGATGCCATTCGCGACGGGGCGCGAGAAGCGATCGCAAACCTTTCAAAAGCGAAGCCGTTCACCTTCGAGCCGCCGATTGAGCTCGTCATCGAGACGGCCGGCGTCGAACATGCAGATTTCATCGAACTGCTTCCGCGGTTCGAACGCAGCGGAGGACGCAGCGTGCGGTTCGTCAGCGACAGCTACCCCGAAGCGTTCAACGCATTCATCGTTGCCATGCGCCTCGGCGGCGCTGCGAATGTGCCCGCATGAAACTCTATATTTCAAGCGATATGGAAGGCGTTGCCGGAGTCACGTCGTGGCAGCAGGTCGACGCGCGCACGCCCCATCCGGAGTATCAGCTCTACCGGCGCTATTACACGCAAGAAGTTGCGGCGGCCGTTCGCGGTGCCCAACAACGTGGCGCCTCCGACGTCACCATCAATGACTCACATGGCCCGATGCGCAACTTCATCTTTGAAGAACTGCCGCGCGACGTCCGCGTGATCTTCGGCAACCGCAAGCCCTACTCGATGGTCCAAGATTGCGATTCCAGCTATGCCGGCGCGTTTTTCATCGGGTATCACGGAGGCGTCGGCGACGCCGACGCGGTGTTGTGCCATACCTATACACCCTCGGTGATTTACGAAGCGCGGCTCAACGGTATCGTGTGCAGCGAAGCGACGCTCAATGCCGCCGTGCTCGGCTATTACGGCGTTCCGCTGCTTTATGTCACTGGCGATCGAACGACCGTCGAAGGCGTGCAACGGCAAATGCCGTGGGTGCACGGCACCATCGTCAAGGAATCGATCGGAAACTTCGGTGCAAACTCGATCTCGCCGGCGGCCGCCCAGCGAGCAATTGAAGAGGGCGCGCAAGAGGCGTTCGGCGCACGCGCAAACGCCAAACCCTTTAGGATCGAACCGCCCATCGCCCTTGACGTTACGCTCAGCAAAGTGGAACAGGCCGATTGGGTTTCGCAAATTCCCGGCTTCGAACGGACCGGTACACGTAGCGTGCGGTTCATCGACGACGACATGCTCACGGTCTTTAAGGCGTTCGTTGCGGTCTTTCGTCTCGGAATGCTCGCGTAATGTCGTCAGCGCGCGCTAAGCTTTAGCAAGCTGGCGGACGAAAGATAACGAGTATCCTTTTCGTTTGCTAGGGGTGTGGACGTGTACGAGACGCGTGAAAAAACGGCTTCACTCGAATGTCCGACGATGGTGAGCGTAAACGGCGCGCCGGCAGTGATGGGGATCATCGAAGAGCTCAATCCCAAGGTTTGCCGCCTTCGCTCCATCAACGAGCTGCAGGCCGGAGATCGCGTGAAGTTCGATTTTACGCTGCGCGGCGCAAACAGGCTCCAACTCTCCGGGCACGTGCTGACGTCGACGACCGACGGAACGCGTCATTCGTACACGATCGCGCTGGATTCGATCGGTCCCGATGCGATCGCCGTCGCGCTCGACTCGGCAAAACGCTTCGCCGCGTCGCATGCAACGCGGGATCCGCACACGGGGAACGGCCTCACCCGCTCGAGCGCCCGGATCCCAATCGACGTGGAGCTCGAATATTCCATCGGCGGAAACCCACTGCGCAGAGCGCGCGCGACGAACGTTTCTACGGGCGGCATCTTGTTGAACTCGACCGATCACATCGCCGTTGGGGAAAGCCTGCAAGTTCGTTTCCGTCTTCCCGGATCTAATCACGCGGTTACGGTAAACGCGCGCGTCGTCGCCCATCAACCGGAATCGCCGAATTACAACATGGCGTTCTTCAACATCGACCCGAGTGTCCGCGAAGAACTCGCAGCATTCGTCTCCGCGAACGTCTCAGGTTAACTGGCGACCGGCGTCGTCGCAGATCGCAGCGCGATTGCGATTTCGGCTACGTCGTCTTCGGAAATCGAGAGTTGGCGCATCGCCGTCTCGTACGCTTCGATCGTCTCTTCGCTCTTGCTGGAGGCCGCGCGTTCCTCGCGCAGACGTTTGATTTCTTCCGTCACGGCTTGCGCAAGCGCGTTGTCCACTTGAATGCCGGCGGCGGCAAGCTTGTCGGCACGTTTGCGTAACGTATCCTCCACAAGCGCAACACCTGAATGTTTGCCGAAGACGAAGCTCGTTTCGCCGCCGACCAGTTCGGAGGGAACCGCTTCGTAAATGCGGCGGTCAATCAGCACGCCGTGCGTATGAATTCCCGACTCGTGCGCAAAGACTTTTGAGCCGATGATCGGCTCGTGCTGCTGCATCGGAATACCGCTGACCCGCTCCATGAAGCGCGCGAGTTCACGCAGTTTGTTGTATTTGAATCCTGGAATCTCGACGCCGTAGAGCACGCGCATCGCAACGACATATTCGTGAAGTTTCACGTTGCCGGCACGCTCTCCGTAGCCGTTCGCGGTCACGGAAACCACTTTGAATCCGCACGATGTTGCGGTGATTGCGTTGATCGTTCCCAGCCCGTAGTCGTTGTGCAGGTGGGCGACGACCGGGATGCCCTTCGGCAATCCGTTGATGATGCGCGTGCCGTACCAGCGCATCGCCTCAGGCGTTAGGCAGCCGACGGTATCGGGCCATGCCGGCCGAGTGCCGCCCGCTTCGATGCCCGCTTTGAAATACTGTACGAAGTAGTCGACGTCACCGCGGCTCCCGTCTTCCGCCCCGAATTCGATCCGTTCGACACCGCACTCGCGTGCATGCTTGATCGCGTCGCATTGCAACCGGATGTTCGCGTTGCGATAGAACTCGAGCGGAAGATCGAGCCATTCCGATTCGTCGTGGCCTTCAAAACGCAGCAAGGTCTTGCCGATCTTGTACTTCAGGTGCAGATCGCTGCCGCTCGTAAAAATGAAGAACGTCACCGCCGCGGGATCGACGCCTGCTTCGCGCAGCGTGGCGACCGTAACATCGATATCTTTGCGGTTGCTCCGGCACATAACGACGATCTCGGTTTCGCCTAGTTCGCCGCGACGTTTCGCATCCATGACCAACTGCAGCGTGCGCCGGTCGCCTTCGGAGGCAGCCGGAAATCCCACGCTCATGATATGCACGCCGACATCTGCAAGGATCTTCGCGATTTCCAGCTTTTGCTGCGGCGTGTAGCACACGCCGGGCATCTGTTCCCCGTCGCGCAGCGTCTCGTCGTAAATCCGCAACTCCGAAGGATCCGGGAACGCAACGTTCCGTGTAAATTCCTTGGGGTCGCGAATCAGGCGTTCGATCGGCTCGCGCAGTTCCATATCAGCAAACTCCTAAAGACGGGTGACGGGCTCTTCACGGGGCACGAGGCCGGCGTCGACGGCTGCACTCGAATGAGCATTCCGCGTGTAGACGCGCAATTCCGCGATGTCGCGCGGGAAGAGCAGTTCGAGCGTCCAGTCGAAGGCGACACGCAGTTTGCGGTCGAGGCTTGGAAGGCGCAACAAATAGTACGATCGCCAGAGGAACCAAGCAAAAAATCCGGTGAGGACGAAATCACCAGGGAGCTGCGCGACGGCTTTGCGGCCCCCGAGCGACGCCATCATACCGAGCGAGTTGAAGCGGAATGGCTTCGTCGGCCGATTTTTAAGAACCGCGACGAGATTATCTGCGAGCGCCGGTCCTTCGCGAATCGCATGTTGTGCCGTTTGCGCGTACACGCCGCCGCCGCTGTCCGGAATGGACGCGCAGTCGCCGAGCGCCCACACACCGGGAAAACCCGGGACGCGAAAATCTTGATGCACGACGATCGCTCCGCGTTTGGTTCGCGGCAAGGGCGTTGCTGCAAGCGTCGGAGACGGGTTTACGCCGGCGCTCCATACGATGGTGCGCGTTTCGATTCGCGTTCCGCTCGCGAGCCGAAGGCTACGTTCGTCGGCACCTGCGACACCGTCGGCAGTAATAATCTCGACTCCCCGCTTGCCCAAGAGATTCGCCGAATACCGTCCCATCTTGGGCGGTAGTCCCGCGAGCAGAGTCGGACCTCCCTCGACGAGGACGACGCGGACGTCTGCGAGTGTCACGCGCGGATAGAAGCGCACAACGCTGCGAAAGAGCTCCACCAGCTCGCCGGTCGCCTCAACGCCGGTGAAACCTCCACCGACGACAACGATCGTCAAGAGCCGGCGGCTCTCCTCGACGTCATCGATCGAATCGGCCAGTTCCAGCAACCATACCAACCGGTTTCGTAAGATACCGGCATCTTCGAGCGTTTTTAGTGCAAAGACGCGCTCGGCAACGCCGGGCAAGCCGAAGGTCGACGTCGTAGCGCCAAGCGCAACGATGACATGATCGTACGGGACACGTTCTCGTGCACCAGTGAGCGTATGTTGCACCTCCACGAACGACTGAGCGACATCGAGTGCCTGAACGTCACCGAGAATGAACCGCGTCCGGCGCAGTTGCGAGCGGATCGGTGTGATGACGTCGCGCACCTCGAGCTCGCCGGAACAGACTTCGGGCAGCATCGGGGTGAACAGTGAAAAGTTCTCGCGGCTAATCAGCACGATATCGGCTTCCCGCTCGCGTAACCGAGCTTCCAGCCGCCGAGCGACCGTGATACCACCGAAGCCGCCGCCGAGGATCACGATGCGGGGAGGACGCGTGGAACCATCCATGTGAAGAGGCTTCTGTGATTCAAGAACCCGATCCCATCGAACCGGAGAACACACCCCAAGAGAACAAGACCGAACAGAATAACACTTCGCAGAACCGCCGCCGCGGCGCGGGCGCAATTCTTGCTGCGCTTGTCGTGGTGGCGACAAAATTCGCCATCGTACTGAAGGTTCTCGCGCCAAGCTGGACGTTCTTGCTGTCGCTCTTCTTCTACGTGGCGTTCTTCGGGTGGCGTTTGGGTGTGGTGATTCTCTTGGTGCTCGCCGCGCACGAACTCGGGCACTACTTTGCATACCGTGCGTACGGTCTGGCGGCGCGGCTGCCGGTGTTCGTTCCGTTCTTCGGTGCATATACGCGCGGCGCGCTCGCGCCGGATCTCGAGCAAGATGCGTATATTGCACTTGCCGGACCGCTCACGGGGCTTGCACTTGCGGCGGCATGTTATGGCGTGGGCATCGCAACCGGCGATCGCTTCTGGGTTGCATGCGCGGACATCTCCGCCTTCTTGAATCTCTTCAACATGATTCCCGTGCTGCCGTTTGACGGCGGCCGCGTCATCGGCGCCGTGTGGCCGCCGCTGTGGATCCTCGGTGCCGCCGTGTTTATTGCGGCCGCGGTATGGCTGCACGTGCCCATCGTGCTCGTCGCGGTCATCGCGCTGCTCGGCGTGCCCGCCATGCTCGCATCCTATCGCGGCAACGTCGATCCTCGTGTTGCAACGATGAGCAACGCCGCTCGGGCGCGCGTCGGGTTTTGGTATATCGCCACGTCGCTTGCGCTGATCGTGCTCGTCGGCCAAGCGCACGCGGGGATGCCGGCGAACAACGGATTATGAGCGAAGGTCCGACTCCCGATTTCGCGATGCAGCGCGCGGTGGAAATTCTTGCGAGCATCTATGAACGCGGGCAAAAATCGAGCGACGTTCCACCGCCGCCTGCCGACAAGCCGATCGTGCTCTTCAGCGAAACGATCGCGTTCGATGTAACGCGCACGCAACGGCCGGACGTCGAACGCGCACTCGGCCTTGCCTTCTCGTATCCGACGCGCGGATGGCATACCTATTGCGTTCGCGGCCCCGGCGGCCCTCGACTGTTCGCGAGCCTGTTCTACAGCGCCGATGCGCTCGTGGCAGCGGAATTGTACGTACCAAAAGTGGAGCGCGCACCCAAGTTGGAACCGCGCGACCTGACCTTCCGATTCGTTCCAGGTGAAATCGCCATCGGCAACCTCACGACGTCGTTGCCCGAGCATTTCGGTCGCATCTCGAAGCTCGCCGAGGCGTTCGGCGCGTATAAAGAGATGTTCGAAGCGCGTTTTCCCGGCGGATCGGCATATGCAATGGGCAATGACGGAACGCTCGAGCGATTGGCGGTCTACGCGTTACGCCAAACCGATCGGTAACGTGACGGCGGCGCAGCGTATCTGCGCGGTGGCGGCGGCTATACTCGTCGTAACCGCGCTGCTCGTATTGCATCCCTCGGGCGAACCCGGCGTTGCACTTCGCGACTTCGAAGCGTACTATTCCGCCGGAGCGACGTGGCTCGCGCACGGGGATCCATATTCTCTTGCAATCTGGACGGCCCAAACGCACATTCCCGGTGTCGTTCCGGCGCGATATGAAGTGCTGCCGTTCGTCGGGCTTCCGGCGACGCTACCGTTCTGGGCGCTCTTCTCACGCCTGCCGTACCAAGTCGCAACGATCGTATGGACGCTGCTGCTCGTGTGTGCGCTGATCAGCATCGTCATCCTTTCCGCGCACCTTTTGCGCCTTAGCATTGCAAACACGACATTGACCGCGATTCTTGTGCTCGCGTTCGTCCCTATTACGAGCGACTTCGGCTTAGGTCAAGCCGCTCTACCTGCGTATGCCTTTGCAGTATTTGCGCTCACAACGCCGCCGCTGCTTGGATCGATCGCCGTTGCGCTTTCCGCATTACAGCCGAACGTCGCCCTCGGCCTCGGCGCGATGCTCGAATCGCCGCGCACTGCTCTCGTGCTGATTTCCGGCGCCATTATTGTCTACGCCGCCGGCGCCGTAGCAGAAGGCGCGATCTGGCCGTTGCATTACGCCTCCGCCGTTTCGGCGCACGCGCGAGCCGAACGATTCGCGACAATCCAATACACGCCGGCAGCGGTGCTCTACGGATTCGGTTTGCGGGATTCAATCGCGCAACTCGTGGGTTGGATCATCGCCCTCGGTGCCTTGGTTCTCGCGATTCTCGGCGCTGTGCGCGCGCGTGACACGGCGCATCGATTCGCGATTCTCTGCTGCACGATACCGTTCGTCACGGGCTTCTTCCACGAACATGATTTCGTTGTGCTCTTTATTCCCGTACTCTTCGCGCTCGTCTACGGCCGGAACGCTGCGCTCGCCGCATTTGCGACCGTGCTGGTCGGGGTCAACTGGCTCGACTTCGCGCAGCAGCCGCAAGCGGCGCCCCAAGACATCACGCTCGCCGCGGCGCTCTTTATCGCAGCAGTTGGTTTTGCACCGAAACTCGATCACATCGCCGCTGCCGTCGGATCAATTGCCGCCGTCGCGCTCGGCGTGTGGGTCGGTCACGTCCATCCGTTACCAATTTGGCCGAACGATATCCAGGGTGTTGCCCACGGTCGAACGATCGCTGAAGTATGGAAAAACGAACAGCTGCAGACCGGGCTCTTGAGCCCTTATGCTGCAGCCGCCGTTCTCCGGAGTTTCGCACTGCTCGGCAGCGCCTTGCTCTTTTTCCTCGTCTTAAATGTCAACGTCCATCATGTTATCGAACGGCGTGACGCCGTTGGGATGAAAGTTCTTTAGGTCCTTGTTGTAGACGTAGATGTCCTCGCGCTCGCTCGTCACAATGACGGGAACGTCTTGGACGAATTCCCGAACGAACGCCTTCACGTCTTCGTTACGTTGCGGTTGCTCGTAGTGACGATAAAAAGAATTCATCGCAGCTTGAGCGGTCTGATTACACCACCGCGGATCGTTTTGTCCGTTCGGTGGGAACGCATCGCAGCCGTAAATTTGCGAATAGTCGCCGATTGCCTCATTTTGCCAGGAGAAGAATATTAGGTCCCATTTGTTGCTATAGACAATGCCGCCCTGTTGGAGCGGAGCGAACATCAGCGAAATCGGATAATGGCGAACGCTTATACCGACGCCGATCTTCTGCCAGTTTGCACGAATCAATTCGATCATATTGTCTGTATCAGGAGACCCGGTGTTGGTCGCAGCGTCGAGGAGCAAGCGCACACCGTTCTTCGCGCGGATACCGTCGCTGCCCCGCGCCCAGCCGTCTTTATCGAGCAGATCGTTCGCCTTGCCGAGATCGAATGGCGTGAGGCTATAGCCGGTAACATTGTACGGAGCCGTTACGGGCGTCGGGACTTCGGTGAGGATACCAACATCATGGCCGATCTTATGTCGCAGTTCCGCGCGGTCGATCGCGTATCGCAACGCTTGACGCACGACGGGATCTTTCAACGCAGGGCGCAACAAATTGAAGTCGAGATGATTCCAATAATAGCTCGGTTGCCGCAGCGTCGTTAGGCCCGGAATGCTTTGCACGCGCGCTAAGTAGCTCCCGGGGAGAAGATGCCACATATCGACATCGTGCGTTTGCAGCTCGGAGACCATCGTGTTCCGATCCGGGATGATCTTGAAGATCATCTTATCGAGCTTCGGCCGACCACGCCAATAGAGCGGATTCGCTACGAGAATAACGTCCTGCGTACGATCCCAGCGGTCGACTTTGAATGGGCCGATCCCGACGGGCTTCTGGTTGTACGGAACGTTGTTGATGTTTGGATATTGGGCGAGAAGGTGCTTGGGAAGAATGCACGGGTTCGCGCCTGCCGTCGAAAAGAACACTTCGATGAACGGGGAGTACGGCTTTTTCAAATGGTAGACGACCGTATATTTGTCCGGTTCGTCGATCTTCGTGATTTGATCCCAACCTTGCCGTCCGACTTCATTGTTCGCGGGATTCAGCACGACTTTTGTTGAGAACACGACGTCGTCTGCGTCAAACGGGGCACCGTCCGACCATTTCACGCCCTTGCGCAGGTGATAGGTGATTGTCAATCCATCTTTGCTGACACCGCCGTTCGACTGCGTCGGAACCTCTGTGGCTAACTCGGGATACGGCTCGTTGTGTACATCCCACTTGATGAGCCACGCCATAGTCATCTGTCCAATAAAGCCGACGTCCGCATATTGACCAAGGTGCGGGTTAAGCGTGTTAACATCGCCTGCATCAGCAAAAGTGAGCACATGCGGTTTCGTCCATGAATTCACCCGTCCACTCGTCTCACCCGTTTGCGATACTTTCGTACAACCCGCCGCGAGCAGCGCGAGTGCGAGAGCGGTGCCTAAGAGCCGTTTCAAATCGAGTACTCCCACGAGTTCCAATAGGGTGAAATAACCGGCGATGGCGTAAAGCCTTGCAGGTCGCTGTTGTAGACGTATGCGTCTTTTCTAAAGTTCAGGATAATCGTTGGAACGTCGAGCGCCATCTGTTGTTGAATGATAGCGTACTGCGGCTTCCGCTTCGCCTGATCGACGGATGAAAGCGCAGCGCGCTCTGCCGCATCCACTTTGTCGTTCTTCCAGAACATCGTATTTTGCCCGGTCGGACCGAAATTCCAGCTGGAATAGAGCGCACTATCATCGGGATCTGCTGCGGCGACCCACGAGTATGCCGCGACATCATAGTGGCCACCCTCGAGCACGCCCGACGTCCCATTCTGAAACATTTGCGCGGTGGAGTAATTTTTCACATCGGCTTGAACGCCGATGTCACGCCATTGACGCTGTATCAGCGCTTGCGCGGCACGTCCCGCCGTTGCTTCGGTCTGGGTGCTGTACGTAAACTCCAGACGTTGTCCGTTCTTGACCCGGACGCCGTCCGGGCCGGCTTTCCAGCCCGCGTTCTCGAGAATCTGTTTGGCCTTTTCCGGGTCGTACGGATAGTGCTGAATGTCGTTCGTATACGCCCACGATAGCGCCGGATGCTGATCCGTTTCCGCGATGGTCGCTGAGCCGTGGTAGATCTTATTAATGACTTCGTCCCGATTCGTCGCATAGGCGAGCGCCCTGCGAACGTTCACGTCTGCCAGAACCGGATTTTTCAGGTTAAAGTCGATGTGGCTGAAGACGAAAGAGTCCGGCCGGATAGCAACGAGACCATTCTTCGGATCCGCGGCTAAGGCTTGATAACGGGGCCAATTCAATCCGCTGCCTCGCGCGATCATGTCGATCCCGTGCGTTTGCAGTTGCGTCTCCATCGTGTTTTCATCGGGTTCGAAGTAGTAGTCGATCTCGTTGAGTTTCGGCTTGCCCTTGAAATAATTCGGATTCGCCGCGAGACGGACGACCGTGCCTCGCTGCCATTCGATGACTTTGAAAGGCCCGCTTCCGATCGGCATTGAGTTGTACGGCGCGTTGTTGATAGACGTCGGGCCGTTCAAATAATTCGCGAGCAAATGCTCGGGAAGAATCGCTGCATTACCGTTGACGCCCCAGAGTTGCTGCAAAAACGGCGCGTACACGCGCTTCATGTGAACCACGGCGACGTATGGATCGCCGCAGTCTATATCTTTGATATCTTTATAACCGTCAGTAGCAGCAACGTTCGTATGTGGATTGATCACGACTTGCCACGTGAAGCGCAAGTCTTTGCACGTCAACGGCACACCATCTTGCCACTTGATGCCGTGACGCAACTTATACTTGAGCGTCAACCCGTCTTTACTGACGTCGCCGTTTGCAATCGTCGGCACTTCGGAAACAGCGTCCGGCACGGGCTGCGCGTGGTCGTCATAAACGACCGCGTAAGAAAAGATCAGCGTCGAGAGATCACCCGTAGTCGCGTTTGCGCCGATAACGGGATTGAGTGTCGTGATGTCTTGATTTTCCGCGATTCTTAGCACGCCGGGGCGCGTCCATGAATGTCGCGTACCTGCGGTTTGTTCATTGCCGACTTTGGTACACCCGGCCGCGGCAACTCCGATCAGTCCGGCGGCTATTGCCGCGCGCATGCTCGTGTTCAGACCGAACCTCCCTCCTCGCCTTGCGAAGATTTCATCGTTTCAGGATCGATACCGTGACGTTCGTAGAACGCGCGAAACGCCTGTGGCGCGATCTCCGAGGGTTTGATCTCGCTGCGTCCTCCCCAGAACACATTGGTATAACCGAAATCGATGCCCGCCTCCCGCAGGTGCTCATCGATTGCGGCTTTATGAGCCAGCACCCGGTCTTTTTCCATGCCGTGAGCGACAGCCATGATGTTCACATTACGAAACTCGGGACCGCCTTCGCGCCAATACGCGTGTGTAATAACGTAATGGCGCCCGACTTCTCGACCGGCATCCATCTCGTGTCCTTGCGGAACGGCCCAGTGGAAGAGCGCGTTGTAGCGCGTGACCCGCTCGTTGTTCGCAGTGGGTTTGACATGTTCTAAGAACGTCGAGAAGCGGCCAATGACGCGACGCGCGTTCAACTCGCGTGCGATGCGCGCAAACTCCTCAAGTGAAACGCCGGCTTCCTCAGCGCGCGCGTCCCATACGTTGCGTTTGATTTCATCAGGCTCGAACTCGCGCTTGAGCGCAGTGAGCACCCGCCATTCCAAATCGCTCAGATGCACGATGGCGGTATCTTTCGGTTCGGCCATTTCCTCGGCGCGCGCACCGGGCTCAAGACCGCGCCGGCGAACGTGACCGACACCAAGTGCAAACACCACCTTCGCGGGCATCAGCCGGAAGAATTCCGCACCCGTCTCTTTTGCGAGAAACTCGGCGTGCTTGCGCAGCGAATATCCTTGCGGCACTTTGACCGTCGTCCAAAGACGGTACGTACTGCCGGGCGTAACGGCGTCGGTCGTGCGGATGACGATGTGACCCGAGAACGGATCATCCTTATACATGTAATCGAACGCTGCATCGAGCCGGTCGTTCGGAATCTGCCACGCGCACAACGCGCCTTGCGCTAGATTGGTGGACATTAACGTCTGGCGCACGCGCCGGATGGTGCCCGCTCGCAGCATCGCGACGATGCGTTCCATGACGGTATCGACGGGCACGCCGCTCTGCTCGGCGATCGCGCCGAAGGGGTCCTCTTGAAAACCGGTCAGACGGTCTTCCGAGACCGCGAGAATAGCCGCGTTGACGGGATCGGAAATCGCGGCGGGAACCGTGGGGTGGTCGGGAGCCATACGCCGTTTTTAGACGATGGCTCCCAACCTCCGTTATTCGCTAAAGTTTGAGGTCGCTCGCGCCGAGGGCGAACGTGTACCGTTCTTCGGCGATGCGCTCGGCGTAGAGCGAATTGACATAATTGCTGGATGCGGTTGCGAAGAGCGATTGCGCCGTCACGATATCCGTAATCGTCGCCGCACCGACTCGATACCGCGCTTGCGTCGCCTGCACGTTGACGACGGCGCTCTTGAGTCCCGCCTGCGCCTGCACGAGTGCAGCGCGGGCCGAGATCACTTGAGATAACGCCGTACGCACGTCCGATTCGACCGTCAACTTCGTCGACTGCAGCGCCGCATAGGATTGATCGAGTTGGGATGCGGCGACCGCGACGTTGTAGTTCGTCAAGCCTTGGTCGTAGATGGGTATCGAAATCGTCGCGCCGAGTTGGCCTGAGCCGCTGTAGGGAAGCGCGCCGTTCGGGCCGGATGCTAAGATGCGCCCTGTACCGGTCGAGCCGTTCGCGTCGATCACCGGAAAACGCGCGAGCTTCGCAAAGCGCAGATTCTCTTGCGACGATTCGACGGTTTCGATCGCCGCCAGATAATCGGGACGCAAATTCAATGCTTCACTCAACGCGCCTTGATACGTCAGTGTCTTGACCTGCGGCGGTGACGAAGAGAGACGCTGGGGCGCAATGGCGGTGTCGGCATCGAGACCGAGCGACGTGGCAAACGTTGCCTGCGCACCGATCGCCGCACTCTGAGCAGCGACAAGCGCACCGCGTGCCTGCGCCGTCTGCGATTCTGCGGCGGCAAGATCCGATCGCGCGGCCGCACCGGCGCGGATCTGTGCCGAGATCGCATTCTCTTGCGTTTCGAATTGACGCACGACGAGCGCATCCGCGTCGACGGTTGCATCGGCTTGCAGTACGCCGTAGTACGCATTCGATACGTTGAATGCAAGCGTTTGCAACTGACGAACGAGCGTGTCTCGTCCTGCGATATCGGCTGATTTCGCAGAACGAATAGCCGCGATCGCGCGGCCGCCGTCATAGATGAGCTGCGTGATCGAGATCGCTGCGCTCTCACGCGTCAGAAGCGCGCCTCCGGTATTGCCCGTGCCGGTTCCAGTGCCATTCGTCGCACCGCCAGCCGAGCCGTAGGTACGCGTGATCGAACCGTTTGCGCTTACGTTCGGGTAGAGCGCACCCAGCTCCGAACCGTAACGCGCAAATATTGCCCGGTACTGCGCACGTTGCGAAGCAAAGGCGGGCGATTGAACGACCGAGATATCGACCGCTTGAGAAAGCGAAACGGTCGTCGGCACGCCGGCGCGCTGCCGCTGCGCCGCCACGTCGGGCGCCGGCGTTCCGTATGCCGGATACGGAATCGGTGTGCTCGACGTTGTTGGCAACGGCATCGGCGACGGCGCCGTAACCGGGGTCTGCGGTTGCTGCGCCCACACTTGCACGGGCGCAGCCGGAGCTAGCACGAGCGCAACCGCGAGCGTTCGCGCAAAGAAGTTGACTGCGCGACTCACTGGGACTTCGCTCCGCCGTTCTGCCCGTTCGGCGTCGCACCGTTGATCGCGACTACGCTTCCGTCTTTGAGCGCATCGGGACGCGTCGTGATGACTTTGGTGCCCGGCTGCACTTGCGGCGCCTCCACTTCTGAAAGCGTGTCGGTCTGAATGCCGATGCGCACCGGAACTTCCTTCGCCTTATTATCGTCGCCGACGACGTAGACGGCATTGCCGTTCTCCGTTTGCGCCACGGCGGTACGCGGCACGACGATCGCGTTATTGCGTGCTTCCTTCGTAATGGTCGCCGTCACCAGCATCCCGCCACGAAGCAAATCGCCCGGATTCGACATTTGGATACGAGCGAGATACGAAAGCGTACCCTGCGTCGGAACGGCATTTACCGTGCCGACATTCGCCGAGAACGTCTTGCCGGGAAGCGAGCTCGACGTGAAGCGCACGGCGGTTCCCGGACGAATATACGAGAGATCTTCATCGGGAACGTTGATGTTGACCCAAACCGTATCCACACGCGAAATCGCGAGAACGCCTTGTTGGGGGCTTGCATACGCTCCGGGATCCATCATGCGCTGCGTGATCACGCCGGTGTACGGCGCGTAGAGCGTCGTTTGGGCAATCTGCGTTCGCAGCGTATTGGCCTGCGCCGCGGCGGCTTGCGCGCCGGCTTGTGCCGCCTTTACGTTCTGCACGCTCACCGTATTATTGCGTAATCCGATCTGTGCGTTTTGCATCGCGTTTTGCGCCTGCACATACGCGGCACGCGCCGATTCGAGTTGCGCTTGCGAAACATAGCCCTGTTTATAGAGCTGCTGGTCCTGATCGTACACGAGCTTCGCGTTGCTCAGTGCGGCTTGCGCCGTCGTAACCGCAGCCTGATTTTGCTGCATCTGGACGGGCAACCCGACTTGCGCACCTGTGGCGCTCGCACTCTGTTGCGAAGCTTGCGCTTCCGCTTGCGCGAGTTGCGCGCGCAGCGTCGAGTCATCGATCTTCGCAAGAACCGTCCCTGCGCTCACGTGGTCGCCGACGTTCGCATAGATGTCTCTGACCGTTCCGCTTTGCTGAAACGCAAGCGTCGACTGCTGCAAAGGAGCGATCTGACCGTCGAGTGAGATATAAGTAGCTATGTCTCGGCGCTGCGCAGTCGCGACGTCGACATTGAGCGGCATCGGCCCGCGTTGCTGGCCTCCGCCCTTGCCGCATCCGCTCAAAAGGATCGCCGCGATCGTTGCCACGACCGCCGCACGCTGGTATTGCATCATTCTCCTACTATCCAACAAAAGGCCGCGTCTGTTCATCAGAGGGTAATCAGACGTTGACTATACGGCCGCAAAGCGGAATTTGATTCATACCTTGCCCCGTAAAGCTGAAAACCGCCTGTCCCTCACTATCGGATACAGAAACTCCCTAGGAGCGCGTGGGGTTTCCTCGTATTCCTCGCCGCATGAGCGCGAAACTGGACATTGGCCGCTCGTATAGTCTTCAAACCCGCGTCGAGGAGTGGATGACCGCCGATAAAGCGGGCAATAAGGGAGTGGAAGCGCTCTCGACCTCGATGCTGGTTCAATTGGTCGAAAACGCGGCAATAGCGTGTTTGGAACCAATACTCGGAACCGATCTCGTGTCGCTCGGAACTCACATAGACGTCGAGCATCACAAACCCGTTCCGGTGGGCTTCATCGTTCGTACTGAAGTGGAAATCGTCATGGTTGACGGTCCGCGCGTCAGTTTTGCCGTCCAGATTTTCGACGAGCAGGAGGCCGTTGCGGAGGGGACTCACGAGCGATATTTGATCGAACGCTCCAAGTTCCAAGCCCGGCTTGAAGAAAAGCTGGCGTAACGTTAGGCAAAGAAAGCTACAACTTGCTCGGCTCATACTGCAGGGGGGGCAATCGTCCTCCCGAACAGATTAACAAAGATTGTCTTGGGAGGACCCATGCCCTTAGCCCGAGTGGCTGGCGCACGGGTTTTCGGCGCAGCGATGCGGCCAAGGCAAACTAAGTTCTAGAACTTACTAGGAGGAAACATTGAAGCGACTGAGCACCGGAGTCCTGGCCGCGGTTTTGGCCGCCGGCTTCGGACTTAACGCGGTCGCAGCCCCCGTCGGCGCCTCGCATGGAAACATCGGAACCAACGCGATCGCGCAAGCGGGTGGCTCGACCTCGGCTCCGCCGGCGAACTTCGGTTCTCCGCCGTCGGGGCAGATCCCGATTCTCTTCAACGACCACCATGTCTATGCAAAGCCCGACGTCCTCAAGCAGGGTCGCGTGCTCGCCGCGCTCGTACGCGGCGGTACGGTTCTGATTCCGCTTCGTTCGATGTTCGAGCAAATGGGCGCGACCGTTTCGTACGACGCGGCCAACAAGACGGTGGACGTTAGCAAACCCGGCGCCGACGTGAAGGTCACGGTCGGTAAGCCGGAGGTCATCATCAACGGCGAAACCCGTCCGCTGGACGTGCCGCCGATGATGTATCAGGGCCACGTTCTCGTTCCGGTTCGTGTTATTTCGGAAGGCATGGGAGCCTACGTCCAGTGGGTGCCCGACAAGCAAGTCGTCGTCGTGCGCTATCTGCCCCCGACGCCGCCGCCGTCGCCCACGCCGGCTCCGACTGAGACGCCGACCGTTGCGCCGACGCCGACCCCGACCATCGCTCCGACCCCGTATCAGGACCATTTCGTGGTTGGCGACTACATCTTCTCACCGAAGGTGTACAACGAGTTCAACGCTGGTTCCAGCCAGAACAACACGAACGGTTTCTCGTACGCGATCCGTGGCGGTGCAGAGTTCAACCTCTTCAACATCCCGTGGATGCTCGAGGGTGACTATCGTCAGTTCAACTACCCGCACTTCTGCAACGGCCCGGGCTCGGGCGATCCGCGCTGCTTGGTCACAACCATTGGTTCGACCGGACAGACGTTCGTGCCGCAGTTCACGGTGCGCGACTACGACTTCGACGTACGTCTCGGCGTGCGCGTTCTCGAACCGCGTATCTACATCGGCGTCGGTTACATGTGGAAGAGCAACAACGCTGGCTACCCGCACTTGAGCAACGTCGGCTTCGGCATCGAAAAACTGCCGGATCTCGATAAACCGTTCTCGGTGTACGGCAGTGCATGGTACTACCCGAACGTGAAGGGTAACTTCACGGATCCGGGCACCGGCATCGGCTACCAGCTTGCGTACAACATTCTGAAGACTCAACTCGGCATCACCTACGCATTCCAAGGAACCCCGCTGTTCCTGGAAGCCGGTGTACTGGGCGAGAGCCAGAAGAATAAGACCAACGCTCCAACCGATGGTTCGAATATGGGCATCTACGCCGGTATCGGACTCAAGTTCTAGACGGTTTGGCCCGCCGCTAATGCGGCGGGTCGCACCTCGTGTGCTCCAAACCTTCACCCGCATCGTGCGGGTAGCTAGAAAAGGAAAACGGCTCCGCGAAAGCGGGGCCGTTTTTCTTTGCGATGTAACGCGATTTTATGCGTGAGTCGTCGGTGATGGCGATGGTGACGGAACTGCAGCCGGTGAACCGGTGCTCGCAGGCGATGGGAAATTCGACGGCGCGGGCGTCGGTGATTCGACCGGCGACGGTTTCACGCACGGCGGTACGATAACCTCGACCTTCGGTTGTCCGGGCTTCGGCGACGGTGTTGGCGTCGGTGTCGGCGTCGGCGTGGGTGTCGGCGTGGGGGAAGGTGTCGGCGTGGCGTGTCTGCCCGGCGGATTCGGCGACGACGTATCGGTCGGCAGCGGTGTCGGACAGAGTTCCGCGTTTGCGAAGTAGTGTTCGGTAAAACCCTTCGCGAGATCGACCTTTTCGAGTTTTCCGAAATACGTACTCGCGAACGTCCGGCTCGTCAAGACATGCATGTACTGCCACGCCTTGTCCTGATACGTCTTGATGTAAATCTTCTTATAGGTGCGAATTGCAAGGAAATAGCTGCGCGCGAGTTGCGGATCGCCGGGATACTTATGTGCCCACGCCTGCAGCGCTTCGTCCGCGAAATTTACTTTGTTGATCAGATTCGCATCGGTGGTGTAGTCGCCGGCACGGATGTATTCATCGTGGAATGTGTTGTTGATGCCGAGATAGCTCAGCTTCATCCGCCCAAAGTATTCGTCGCCCGGGGCGGAGTGTTGGAATCGCTCGCATGAGTCGCGTGCATATTGGGTCTTTAAACTCGAGCAAGCGTCTTGCGGCGCGGCGGTTTTCGACGCCGCCGGCGCAGCAGCCGTAGCAGCGCCATAACCGGCGCTTGCGACGGCGACGGCAGCTGCAGTCGCAATAGTGAGTAACGTGCGCTTCACGTAGGCTCTCGTCTCCTAACATAGCAGCAGTAGCTTTTTCGGGGCTATTCGCTTTCAAGAACGCTGGTCCCATCGGAATGTCACGGCCACGTTTCGTAGAAGCGATGGGCGTGACGAGGACTCTACGCGTCGCCGCGCTGCAACTCGCGGCGCACGACCGCAGCGATTTCGAATCGGCTCAGCGTTCATTCCGCTCGGCGGTGCGGGATGTGGCGCGCAAATGCGATCTGATCGTTCTGCCGGAAGCGACCCTTCCTGCCTATGTCCTGGGCGACGATCGCATCGATGATGCGGCCGTCACGCGAGCGATCGACGATCTGCGCGAAATCGCGCGAGAAGCAGCGAGCGTGATTGTGGCAGGTGCAGCGATCCGGCGAGCAGGCAAGCTGTATAACAGCGCGGTCGTCATTGACGCGGACGGAACGATTGCCGGGAGCGCCGAGAAGATTTTTCTCTGGCACTTCGATCGAAAGTGGTTTGCCCCGGGCGAACATATCGCGCCCGTCAACACGCGCGCGGGGCGTCTGGGCGTGATGATCTGCGCCGATGGCCGCATGCCCGGCATCGCGCAAACGCTCGTGGATCGGGGCGCTGAACTTCTGATCATGCCGACGGCATGGGTCACGTCCGGACGCGATCCGAACGCACTTGAAAATATTCAGGCCGATCTTCTCGCCCGCGTGCGCGCGTTCGAAAACGGCGTTCCATTCATCGCGGCTAATAAATGCGGAGTCGAGATGCAGATGGTGGCGTATTGCGGGAAGTCGCAGATTGTGGATCATGCGGGCGACGTCGTCGCCATTGCACCGCAGCACGACGCAGGCATCGTCGAGGCGTCGATTGCGATCGGAACCGGAAGGCCGCATCGCGTTTCCCTCGGAGAAATCAACGCACAGACGCCGCGGACGACTGCGACACGCGTCGCCTTTTCACTCGATCCCGTTGACGATATTGCGCGGCGGCTCGATATTCTCGATGCGAACGAATTCGTCGGGCCGGAGGGCGACGAAACGGTCGACGCTGCGATCGCGTTCGATCCAACGACCCTTCCGCGCTATCGTGCCGCCGGCTACCGTCGCATCGCGTTGCTGGCATCCCAAAGCGATCCATGGCTCGAACGTATCGCCCGCGCGCGCGCGGCGGAGCTGCGGATGTTCGTGATCGTTTTCGATCGCGAACGCGATCGCGCGTACGCGATCGATCCGGACGGCATCATCGTCGCGGGAACCTACGACGGACTTCGGATTGCGAGCGTTGCGATGGATTTCCGCCGCACGACCGAGACCACGGTCGCGCCTGGAACGGATATAGAAGCGGGACTCGCGTCGGTCGCAGCGATTGCCGCAGCGGACGACGGCGCCGGTTTGCCGGTGCGGAGCCGGCCCATATGAGTTCACCGTCGAAGGCCTTGGAGCAGGCGACGGAGCGCCACGAAGAGATCGAACGTGGTCGCGATCGTTTGATTCCTCTCGTTGCGGCAATTATCGCCGTACTCGCGGCACTCGGTACGCTCGTCTCCCACCACCGCTCGATCGAAGCGATCACATCGAAGAACAACGCGATCCTGACCACGGCGAAGGCTTCCGATCAGTTCACGACCTACCAGACCAAACGCGTGCGCGTCGCACTCTATTCAACGCTGCTGGCCGGGGACGTCATCACCAATCCGAAGGCGCGCGCCAACGCTCAGAAAGAGCTCGATCACGAAGCGGCCTCGTCGGTCGCTGTTCTTCAGAATGCTCAAGCACTCGAACAGCGCGCCGCGCGGGAGCAACAAGAATCAGAAGGTTTGATGTCGTCGTTCGTTACGCTCGAAGTCGGCACGACGCTCTTCGAAATCTCCATCGTCCTGTCGTCGATTTCAGCGCTAACAAAATCGCGCGCGCTGCTGTGGGTCGCCGTCGGGCTTTCGGCAATCGGCGTCGTGCTGCTCGTCGTGGGGTATTTTCCGTCGCATTGATTCGCCGCATACTCTCCGCGCTGCTGATCGCGGTTGCCCTCGGTGCAGCGCCGCATCGGACGCCCGGGCACAAAGCCGTCGCCTCGCTTACGCTTCCGACACTTCCGCTTCTACCCGGTAGCGTCGTACCGATCGACGTTGCGGGCCTTACGCCGCCATACGACGTCGACGTCCTTGGTCCGGGGCGGTTCGATGCCGGCGAATATTGGGTTCCAAGCGCCGTCGACGGTGGAGCAACGGTCGTTGCTGCCGGTCCGCGCGCGCTCGCGATGCGCTCCATCACGTTTGCTCCCCCGCCGAACGCGCAACATGCGTTCGTTGCGGTGGCAACGTACGATGACGGCGTCGTCATTCATGACGCCGAGGCGCCGTTCGCGATGCATTCGATCCTCGGTGTCGGCGGTGCGCCGAGCGATGTCGCCATCGACCCCGCGGGTTCGATTGCGGCCGCGGCGACCAACGGCACGATCGCAGCGATCGCAACGCTCCAACCGTGGCGTGTCGCAACGTATTCCGGCGTGCCGTTTACCGACGAACTCGCCTTCGATCCGGCCACCCACGCCCTGTATGCGAGCAACCGCGACGTCAACGGCGCAGGCGCAATCACTCGAATTGCGCCGGACGGTTCGATTCGCCGACGCGTCATCGGCTTGACCGCCGAAGGAGTCGCCGTCGATTCGCGCCGCCGCCGCATCTACGTTGCCAACGTGAACGACGGTACCATCTCCATCATAGACGCGGACTCGCTCGTCGAGACTCGGCGGTTCAAGGCGGTCGAGCGCGTTTTTTCACTCGCCCTAAACTCCGACGGCACGCGTTTGTACGCGGTATCCAATCAAAGCATTACCTCGCCGTTCGGCGTCGCGGGCTCGACGATTGCGATCGACGTCTCACGCGAGGTTCCCCGCATCGTCGCACGTAGCCGCACGCTGACATTTCCACTCGGCGTCGCGATCGATGAGCGGCATCATCACATCTTCGTAACCGACGAACACGACGACGATCTCTACGTGCTGGATTCACGTACACTTGCGCCGGCTCTCGCGCCGATTGCGACGTGCCGGACGCCATGGAAGCCTCGCATCGACGAGGGACGGCTCTATGTTCCGTGCGCGCGCTCCAACAACGTCGACGTGATCGACACCGCGACGTTGAAACGAATACGCGGCGCACCCTTTGCAACGGGCGGCTATCCGCTTGCCGTTGCGGTATGGCACCCGCATGCCGGCGTCGTACGTTAATACCTTGTGATCGCTGCAGCCGTTTTAGCCGCGCTTCCTCTGCGTCTTATGCCGGAGGCGCCGTTTCCGCACGTCATTTCCGCTCCCCGTGTCGCCGAACGCGTCACACCCGGCCTGGAATACGCCCAGTACACCATGGCAACCGAGCTTGGACCGATGGTCGTTCACGTGCTCGCGCTCGCGCCGAATCATCCGGAGATAAGGATCGACACCGTGCTTGCGCACGATGCACTGACGTCGGGCGGAGAGACGGTCTCGTCGATGGCGCAGCGCACCGGCGCAATCGCGGGAATCAACGGCGATTACTTCGATATCGGCGCCACGAATCAGCCGACGAACATCGTGGTGCGAAATCGTACGCTCTTGCGAACGCCGCGAAAGCGCTACGCGTTGTTTATTACCGATCGCGGTCCGCAGATTGCCGAGACCTCATTTACGGGACAGCTGCAGATCGGCGAACGCAGTTTCTCCATCGATGCCGTGAACGAAATGTTGCCGCCGCACGGCGGCATCTCATTGTTGACGCCGCAATACGGTCCTGTCGCGCCCAACGCCAGCGTCACGCTTCTCGCAATCAATCCCGCGAGCGGTACCGCGCCGTTCACCAGCTTTACCGTGACCGGTCAAGTCGACAACCTCTCACGCCAACCAGCCGGATATTATGTCGCGATCGGACCGGCTGCGATCGCGCAAACCGGCGTGCCGAACCCCGGCGATACGCTCGTTGCAAGCGGCGATCTCAATCCTCTTCCATTGAATAGCGTACAGGCTGCCGTCGGCGGCGGACCACTTATTCTCGAAGACGGAAAGTGGATCGACGATCTCGACGGACCGCGCGGTGGAACCTATTCGATGCGCGCGCCGCAAAGCGGCGCGGCAATTACACCGGACGGGACGCTCTTGCTCGTCGAAGTCGATGGGCGGCAGCCCGATGAGTCGGTGGGTGTCACCCCGCAGGAATTTTCCGCACTGATGCGCGCGTTGGGTGCAACGCGCGGTATGGAGTTCGACAGCGGCGGCTCCTCTGAAATGTCGGTGCGCATTCCGGGCAACGGTTCTGCGACGCTCGTCAACTCGCCCTCGGATGGAAAAGAGCGTCCCATCTCCGACGGCGTTTTCGTCTACAGTGACGCGCCGCTGAGCGCAGCGTCGCAGGTCGTCGCGCAGCCTCAAGCCGTTCGCGCGCTGCGCGGCGCGCGCGTTCGCCTGCAGTTCGCGACCGTCGACGCGGGCGATCATCCCGCTTCTGCTCCCGGCGATTTTCGCGTACGCGTCGAGCCCTCATCGCTCGGTACGTACGCGGATGGAACGTTTGTCGCGGCCGCCGCCGGCTCCGGTGCGCTCGTCGTGCGCAGCGGCGAATTGGTTTCGCGCATTCCGGTCGATGTCGTCGACGATCCGGCGCGCGTTGTGATTCTTCCGCACGAACCGATGCTCGATAAGAACGCACATCTGACACTAGAAGCGCACGCATACGATGCAGCGGGTTATGAACTCGCACTCCCGCAGCGCCTGCCCTGGCGCACGACCACCGGAAGTATCGACGCCTTTGGAACGTTCAATGCCGCCTCGCAAGATGCGACCGTTTCGCTACTCGTCGGCGATCATCTCGCGAATGCACGCGTCAGCGTCGGCTTTCGAGACGTCGCCATTCCGTTTACGGACCGCGCGCACTTCATGACTGCGCCAAAGGGCGGCGACGGCGCGACAAGCGGCGGCTGCAGCGGATGCGTCGAGCTTCGCTACGCGCTCGGGAAAAGCGAGCGTGCGGCTTATGCGGTCTCGGATATCGCTCTTCCGCCGCGATCGGCCGGCGTGGCCTTTGACGTTCGCGACGATGGCAGCGGAGCGCGTTTGAAAGTCGCACTTCACAACGCGCTCAACGAGGAAGTACTTCTTCCCGCGACCGTTCTCGATTCGCACGGGTGGCGGCGCGTCGTCGTCACATTTCCGCCGTCGCTCGCGCAACCGGCCCGTTTGACTGCGATTTACGTTATCGGGGCTGCACCAGGCGAAGAGCATTCCGGCGCAATCGTTATCAAAGATGTGAAGGCGGTCGTCGGCGGCTCGGAGTAGTCGCGCCTCATGGAGTTCGAAGACCTCGGGCGGCGGGCGCTCGATACTGCCGCCGTCCGTGGTGCACACTATGCGGACATCCGTTTTGAATCGGTACAGACGGAACGTATCGAAGTCCGCAACGCCGTCGTCGCATCACTTGCCGACTCGCGTAGTGTCGGCTACGGGATCCGCGCCCTTGTCGATGGCGCATGGGGCTTTGCGGCAAGTGCCGATCTTAGCCACGCGGGAATCGATGCCGCCGCTGCGCGTGCCGTTACGATTGCGCGCGCCAGTGCTTCGATTGCGCGGCGTCCCGTCGGTGAAGCACCCGGCGCCGCGTACAAGGACCGATTCCAAACACCGGTCGCGCGCGATCCGCGCACCGTCCCTCTCGGCGATCGCGTCGCTCTGCTGCTCGCCGCCGAAAAAGCATTACATTCTACGAAGTCGATCGGCGTCGGACGCGCGTGGCTCGATCTGTGGAATACGCAAAAATTCTTCTTCAGCTCAATCGGATCGGCGATCGAACAACACATCGTACAGAGCGGCAGCGGTATACAGGCGCTCGCGGTCGGCGAAGGCGACGTGCAGGCACGCACGTTTCCCGGCGATATCGGGCTGTATAAATCGGGCGGATGGGAGATCGTCGAGGAAGCGCAGCTCGTCGAGAACGCCGCGCGTATCGGCGAAGAAGCGACGGCGCTGCTCACCGCACCGCAATGCCCGAGCGGAACGTTCGACCTGATCTTGGGCGGCTCTCAAATGTCGCTGCAAATCCATGAATCATGCGGCCATCCGGCGGAACTCGACCGCGTCATGGGCTGGGAAGCCAATTTTTCCGGTACGAGTTTTCTGGAGATTGACCAGCTCGAGAAGTTGAAGTACGGATCCGATATCGTAACGATCGTCATCGATAACACGCTTCCCGCCGGCATGGCGAGCTGCGGATACGACGACGAGGGTACCAAGTCGGGTCTCTCCGATATCATTCGAAACGGCGTACTCACCGGATACGAAATGAGCAATGACACGGCCCGCGCGATCGGCCGCCCGAGCAATGCGTGCGTGCGCGCGCAAAGCTGGGAATTCGTCCCGATGATTCGCATGTGCAATCTGAATCTGCTTCCCGGGAACGTTCCCTTCGAGCATCTTTTCGATGACGTGCGCAACGGGATCTACATGGAGAGCAACCGCTCGTGGTCGATCGACGACCGCCGGCTGAATTTTCAATTCGGTTGCGAGATCGCATGGGAAATAAAGAATGGCAAGCGCGGCCGTATGCTCAAGAACGCTACGTACGGCGGAATGACGCCAAGGTTTTGGAATTCCTGCGATGCTATCGCGGACGAGCGGTCATGGAATGCATGGGGCACCCCCAACTGCGGTAAGGGGGAGCCGATGCAAACCGGACGCACGACGCAGGCGGCGGCGCCGGCACGCTTCCGCGATATCGCGGTGGGAGTCGGATATCGTGGATAAGAGCGAGCGCGAAGCGATCGCGAAACGCGCGCTCGCGTTTTCAACCGCCGATCAAACCGAAGTCATTATCAGCGCAACCAACAGCGCACTGACGCGCTTCACCCACGGCGTCTCGAATCAAAACGTCGATGCTATGGACGTCAATATTTCAGTGCGCGCAATTGCCGGTGGACGCACCGGCGTTGCGGCGGGCAATCGCACGAGCGACGCAGACCTCGAAGAGCTCGTTCGACGCGCTATCGACATGGCGGCGTTCGCCCCGGCCGATCCACTGCAAGCGCCGCTCCCCGCCGCCGCTCCCATTGCCGTTCCGGAGGGCGCGTACGATGATGCGACGGCGCGCGCCGACGCCTTTACGCGCGCGCAGATTTGCGATGCAATTCTCGATGAAGCGGAAACAGCCGGATATTGGTGCGCCGGATACGCTTCAACGTCGCATTCCGGCATCACGATCGCAAATTCATCCGGGGCGCTTGCGTCGTTCGACGGTACCGACGCGCAAGCGAACGTGAAAATGATCGCACCGGATTCGAGCGGATTCGCGGAACACTATTCGACCCGGGCGGGCGCCGTCGACGGACGCGACGTCGGCCGCCGCGCGGCGCATAAAGCGCGCGAATCGGCCGTGCCGCGGACCGTCGATCCGGGTGAGTGGACGGTTATTCTCGAACCACCCGCATTCGGCGAATTGCTGAGCTATCTCATCCGACACTTTTCCGCGCAATCGTTCGACGAAGGGTCCTCGTTTTGCAGCGACGGCCTGGACCGTTCCTATTTCGATGATTCCGTGACGATTCATGACGACTACGCGCATCCGCTCGCACCCGGCATGCCGTTTGATTTCGAAGCGCAACCGAAAGAGCGCCTCGCGCTCGTGAACGGCGGCGTCGTGCGCGCGATCGTCACCGACAGCTACTA
The DNA here is from genome assembly GCA_963765935.1 of Vulcanimicrobiia bacterium. Classification (GTDB taxonomy): domain Bacteria; phylum Vulcanimicrobiota; class Vulcanimicrobiia; order Vulcanimicrobiales; family Vulcanimicrobiaceae; genus JAMXLG01. The sequence goes on from CAVXXX010000001.1 coordinate 688,335, forward strand.
CGCGAAGAAGCTGAACCGCCCAAACACGGGACATGCGCTTCCGGCTCCCAATGCATCGGGTCCGCAAGCACTCAATATTGTTGTCTCTCCCGGAACGAAGACGACGGACCAGCTCATCGCCGAGACGACGCAAGGTCTTTTGATCTCCCGCTTCTGGTACATCCGCACGGTGGATCAGAAGAAAACAATTGTCACCGGAATGACGCGGGACGGAACGTTTCTCATCGAACACGGGCGCATCACGGGTGGCGTGCGGAACCTGCGATTCAACCAGAGCATCGTCGAAGCGCTGAGTGCCGTCTCTTTCTCGAAAGATCTCCACCGGACGGGACAGTATTCCTATTCCCTCGTCGTTCCTACGGCGAAGATCGAGCGGTTCAATTTCACCAGCTCCACGGAATTCTAATGCACCTTCTTCTCGCACTGCTCTTTCATTTGCCGACGATCCTGATGTATCACCAGGTCGATCTCCATGCGCCAACCGATCCGGTCGGACGAGCGCTCACCGTGTCTCCATCGCAGCTCAACGATGAGCTAAACTATCTCTCGGCGCGTCACCTGCGCGCCGTGAGCGTCGACGACTATCTGCAAGCAACGCGCGCAAAGCGATCGACGCAGAATATGGTCATCCTGACCTTTGACGACGGGTACGCGGATCAATACACACAAGCGTTTCCCATCCTCGTGCAGCACCACGCGCACGCGACGTTCTTCATCACGACGGGCAACGTCGAGCGGCGCAACCATCTCACGTGGGCTCAGATCCGGGAAATGGCACGAAGCGGCATGTCGATCGGCGGACACAACGTCGAACACGTAGATCTGTCGTCACTGACACCCGCGCAGCAGCGAACCCAAATTGATGGTTGCCTCTCCGCACTACGGGAACGGGCGGGGATCTCGGCCGACACCTACGCGTATCCGAGTGGGATGTTCAATCGCGCGACGTTGGCGATTCTGTCAACGGAACCAATCGAGCTCGCGTTTACAACCGATCCATCCCATCGGATCGGTCTCGTACCGCGATTCGAAATACCGCGCCTGCGCGTCAAAGACGTCACCTCACTCGGCGCATTTCAGAAGTTCTTCGCCTACTCGCACTAGCACCGGCGCTGCTACGCGGTGCGCGGCACGCGCGTTAAGACCGCTCCCCCGGCGATAACGGCGATCGCGAAGAGGACAATGCGGAAGTCGGGAACCGAAACGATGCGCACCGCCGGGTATTCGAAGACATGCGGCTGCAATTGAATCCCGCCGAGGCTTACGCGCATTCCGTCGCGAGCGACGCCGATGCCGTTCTTTACTTCGACTTCGTTTTCGTTTTCGACGTCGAAGAGCACCGCCGGAACGGCGGCACCGAGCGAGGGCAAACGCGCCGCTTGTTGCGCGCTAAAGAGCACCGCTTTCACCGCGCGGTGCACCGCGGGAACAGCGAATGAATCGTACGGCACGGTCATCCCTGCGATGGTTTGCTGGGCCTCCATGAGCAAAACCGGAGAAAGAAACGCGTTTCCGGCCGGCTGCGTAATCGTGAGATGTTGGCCGCGCACATCTGAAACGTTGACGGCGACGACTTCGCGTTGAACCGGCTCAAGAAGAAACGCGCCGGTATATCGCCGTCTCGCAACCGATTGTGGACGACCGCCCCGTGCGAGCAAAACATCGGCGTCCGATGTGCCGTTCGGCGACGCAAGGGGAAAGATGAGCGAACCGCCGAGTTCATCCACGCGCACCGTCGCGCCGGGCGCGGCGATAAGGGTTTGCGAATCAGGCCCGAGTAGGCCCGACGCAATCGCCGCAAAACCGGCGACGACGCAAGCCGCAATCGCAATAGTAAAACCGGCGCGCGAACGCTGCGATTTCATCGAACGCAATGTTTTCGGCAGCGGCAACAACGCGACGACGGCGAGCGCAACAAGTAGCACGTTGAACCACCCGAAATGATAGAGGTCGTTGCCGGGAACGAGCAGTTCCATGAGCGCGCACACAACGAGCACGGCGCCGGCGATGATGCTTGCGATCACGAATTGAGGTACGGTTTAACTGCGTCTTGCATCTGCGAGAGTGTCAATGCTCCATCGAAGCCTTTCACGACGGTTCCGTCGCGTCCAATCACGACGGTCGTCGGCATACCGAGCGCTGCATAAAGGCGACCGTATCGCTGTTGATCGTCGATCCAAATCGGAAACCGGATCCCGAGCGACTGCGCAAATGCGCGTGCGCGTTCCGGCGATTCACCCTCGTTCACCCCCACGACGACCAGGCCCGCGGATGCGTATTGTTGCGAGAGCCGCTGCAGATCGGGCATCTCTGCGCGGCACGGGGGACACCATGATGCCCACAAGTTCATCAAGACGATGTGCCCGTGATACCGTTCGAGCGAAACCGTTGTACCGCGATCGTCGAGCACGTTGAATACCGGCGCCGATGTGCCGACGAGCGCGGAGGGTCCGGACGCATGTGATGTGTCAGAGCGAAAGAACGGAATGATGACTACCGCGGCGAGCACCACCACCGCTACGATCGACAACCAACGGAGTCCCGAGCTTGTCGAAGGGCGGTTCACCAGTCACCCATCCGATCTTCGTCGACCTCGCCTTCGAATGCAATCGTTCCCACAGGCATCACGGCGGCATAGATGGGAATGCCGCGAAAGCGGACCTCACGCTTGCGCGCTGCGTCATCGCCCGACTCAAACAGGCGGCAGTAGCGCGAGAGCACATCCGGACTGCAGCGAGCGAGTTTCGGTGAGACGTTATAAATTTGGACGAACCGGTCGAAAGCGCGTTCGAAGCTTTCCGCCGCGAAATTCGAGCCGAGGCGCACCTCGCGCCGCACGTGTTCCAGGTGACCATCCTCCTACGGACGAAACCGCGACCGCGTGTCCGCCCACATTCTCGACGGCAAGGCGCTGGCCGCCGACCTGCGTACGGAACTGATCGCACGTACGAGTGCGCTATGCGAGCTCGGGATTCATCCTAAACTCGTGATCGTTTTCGTCGGAGAAAACGAGTCGAGCGTCGCATACGTTCGCAATCTCGTAAAAACCGGCGAACGCGTCGGCATCACGGTCGCGGTTGACCGCCTCCCGGAACATGCGTCGGCCGCCGATGTGCGTGAGTGCTTGGAGCGCCTGCGCGACAATCCGGACGTTCACGGCGTCATGTTACAGCAGCCCCTTCCGCCGCATCTCTCGATCCGCGAAATCGCCGACGCGATCCCCGTGCAAAAGGACGTCGACGGCACGCATCCGGTGAACCAGGGTCATCTTGCATTCGGAAGCGGAACGGAATTCGTCCCCGCAACGCCGGCCGCCGTGATGCTACTTCTAGAACGTAGCCCGCATTGGCCGCTGCGCGGACGCCGGGCTGTGATGATCGGACGTTCTATCGTCGTCGGCGCACCGGTCGCGATGTTAATGCTCGCACAAGATGCGACGGTAACGGTGCTGCATAAAGAAAGCGTGAGTTTGCAGCCGTACGTAAAGATGGCCGAAGTCGTCGTCGTCGCGACCGGGGTTCCCGGCCTCATCGGAGGTGCGGACATCGCACCCGGTGCCACCGTCATCGACGTCGGCACGACCGTCGTGCGGGGTGAGTTAAAAGGCGACGTCGATTATCAGTCGGCGGTGGAAGTCGCCGGCTCCATCACGCCGGTTCCCGGTGGAGTGGGACCGGTAACCAATGTCGCATTACTCCGCAACGTGGTAAAGTCCGCAGAGCATCTGACGCACGCAATTCTGCGCTAATCGGATAAAGCGGCTCGGCTCCCTGCGCTACGCTGGTCCAGCAATACACCGGAAGAAATGGAGAGCGCGTTCAATGCCAGCGAAGAAGCCGAATTTTTTGATCCTTTGGGGCGACGATATCGGGATATGGAACATCAGCAAGTTCAGCAACGGTATGATGGGATACCGGACGCCGAACATCGATCGCGTCGCAAATGAAGGCGGACTATTTACCGATTACTACTCACAGCAGAGCTGCACTGCGGGGCGCGCCTGTTTTATCACCGGACAAAACCCGATTCGCACAGGCCTCACGAAAGTCGGCATGCCGGGCGCAACGGTCGGGCTTCAGCCCGAAGATCCGACGATCGCCGAGTTGCTGAAGCCGCTCGGGTATGCAACCGGGCAGTTCGGCAAAAACCACTTGGGCGATCGCAACGAATTCCTCCCTACGGCGCACGGGTTCGACGAGTTCTTCGGCAACCTGTATCACCTCAACGCCGAGGAAGAGCCGGAACTGCCCGATTATCCGAAAGATCCCGCATTCAAGCAACGGTTTGGACCGCGCGGTGTCCTCCATTGCAAAGCGACGGATAAAGACGATGCGACCGTGGATCCGCGTTGGGGACGCGTTGGAAAACAAACGATCGTCGATACCGGGCCGCTTACAAAGAAGCGCATGGAGACGGTCGACGAGGAAATCACCGATAGAGCGATTGCGTGGATGGAGGAGCAGGCAAAAGCCGATCAACCATTCTTTCTTTGGTACAACGCGACCGCGATGCACTTCCGTACGCACGTCGCGGAAAAGAATCTCGGCAAGAGCGGTCAGGATCCGTACAGCGATCGCATGGTCGTGCACGACGAGCAAATCGGCATGATTCTGGACAAGCTCGATGAGCTTGGCCTCACCGACAACACGTTCGTCATGTACTCCACCGACAATGGTCCGGAAAACGACACATGGCCGGACGGAGCGACCACGCCGTTCCGCGGCCAAAAGGATTCGAACTGGGAAGGCGGATGGCGCGTACCGTCGTTCATTCGTTGGCCGGGCAATATCAAACCCGGTTCAGTGTACAACGGCATCGTCTCGCACATCGATATGTTTCCGACGATCCTCGCGGCCGCCGGAAATCCCGACGTCACGCAACAGCTGCTCAACGGCGCGGCCGTCGACGGCAAGAAGTTCCACGTCCATCTCGACGGCTTCGACATAGGACCCTACGTTAGGGGAGACGTCAAGGAGAGTCCGAGAAACGCGCTCGTCTATTTCAGCGACGACGGCGAGGTCATTGCGGTCCGCGTTGGAGATTATAAATTCAATCTCTCGGTTCAACGGGCGAACCAAATGCAGCAGTGGGCCGAACCCTTTGTGAAGCTGCGGCTGCCACACATCTTCAACTTGCGGCGTGATCCGTTCGAGCGCAGCGACTTCAACTCGAATACGTATTGGGACTGGATGGTCGATCACGCGCCGCAGCTGTACCTGATGCAAGCGGTCGTCGCGCAGCAAATCGAAGACTTCGTGAAGTTCCCACCGCGTCAGAAACCGGCGTCTTTCAATCTCGATTCCGTTCTCGAACAGGTAAAGACACCGCACGGTTAATCTCAGCGCCTTCTACGACGCGCATTCCTATCCGCCGCCGGTTGACGACCTCGATGCGTACAAGCGCATGTGGGACGACAGCCGGCGGCGGGCGGAAGCGTGTCTCTTGTGGCCCGGCGAGCCGTACCGCGACGATCGAAGCATCCTCGTTGCGGGCTGCGGTACGGTGCAGGCGGCGCACTACGCCGTGCGTTGGCCGCACGCCCAGGTCGTTGGAATCGACGTTAGCGCCAATAGCCTCGGAATCGAAGCGGAACTGCGGACGCGCCACGGGCTGCCCAATCTCGAACTGCACGAGCTTCCCATCGAGCGCGCCGGAGAGCTCGAGCGCACGTTCGATCACATCGTATGCACCGGCGTGCTGCATCATCTCGGTGACCCCGATGCCGGCTTACGCGCACTCCGTTCGGTGCTCAAACCGGGCGGGTCGATCCACATCATGCTCTACGCCCCATACGGACGCGCGGGTATCTACATGCTGGCGGATTACTGCCGCAAGCTCGGCGTCGGGTGGACGAAGAAAGAGATTCGCGAACTGGCTGCAACGTTGCGGGCGCTTCCGCAGGATCACCCGCTCGCCGCGCTCATAGCAACGTCTCCCGACTTTGCGACAGAAGCCGGGTTAGCGGACGCGCTGCTTCATCCGAACGATCGGCCCTATTCGGTGGCGCAACTGCTCGACCTCATCGAGCGCAACGGCTTGATCTTCGGACGATGGGTTCGCCAAGCGCCGTATCTCCCGTATTGCGGCGCTTTTGCATCTACCCCACACGCATCGATACTCGCTACGCTTCCTTCCGCAGACCAATACGCCGCGATGGAGTTGTTCCGCGGCACGATGGTGCGGCACAGCTTCATCGCGCATCAAGGTGCCGTACGAGCGATAGACTTCCGCGGCGACGCATGGCCGGCATACGTTCCCCTTCGTCTTCCCGACACGGTGACGGTTCGCGAAGAACTTCCGGCGGGCGCAAGCGCGGTGTTGATCAACCGCAACCATACCTACACCGACCTGTGGTTGCCCATCGACGGAGCGCGCGAGACCCTGCTTAACGGAATCGATGGACGCAGAACGATTGCAGAAATCGCGGGCGAGAATGCCCGAGGCGTCGGTCGCGCCTTCTTCGAGCAGTTATGGCGATGGGATCAGGCCGTCTTCGAAGTTTCAGGAAGCAAACGGCCGATACAATAACGGACTGGAATCGGGGTAGGTGGACAAGGATGGAAGCCAAAGACATTCTCATTCAAGCAACAACGATCGTGCGGGATGCCCGGGCAAAAGCGGAGCACGCCGAGCTCGAAGAAGCGATTCGCGAAGCAGAACATTCGGAAGTTCCGGTACTGCGTTCGCTCGCAAAAACGTACCGCATGCTCCAGCGGCCGTTTTACTAGCATTGCCGCGCCGGGCTAGTTCAGGCTGAAGGCTTTGCCGAAAAACTTCTCCTGCGCGGCTTTGAACGAGTCTTCTTCTTCGGAATCGCCCCGGCGCTCAAGCTCCTCGCGACGGCGTTCGAGCAGACGCCGCAATTGCGGTAACAAGCGCTCGAGAAACTCGCGTTCCGCGCGAAGCCGCGTTTTTGTATCGCTGAGTTCGAGCAGCCGTTGTTTTACCGCCTCGGCAATTTGGAGCGAATCACCTATCAGGAACGATGTGCCTTGCGCGTCGGACGGGAGTTCGACGGACGTTTCTTGACCGGAGAACTCGACGATGATATCGAGATATTGTTCGAAGAGATTGCGCACCGCAACAAGGAGATCATCCGACTCTTCATCATCGGCGTCGTCTTCTTCGACCGTCTCGACCTCGACGACGAGATAGGGTTCGCGGCTCACGATCTGCTCGATGCGAAACCGCTCGCGTCCGATCGTCGAGATGAAATAGCGGCCAAACGGCAGCGGCTGCACGTCGACGATTTCAGCGACGGAACCAACATCATGCGGCATTACGTTTGGATCGCCGGCCTCCGAGCCTTCGGCGATCAAAGAAACGCCGAAGCCTTCGCCGCTTTCTAGACACTCGTTGATGAGTTGTTTGTAACGCGGTTCGAAGATATGGAGGTTGAGCACGGCTCCCGGAAAGAGCACCGCGTTAAGCGGAAAGAGCCGCAGGCGCCGAGTCATAGGGTCGCGTTCCTTCTAGGAGGTCGGCGACGGTTCCCCGCTAACCACCCTTGGAAATGGATGACGTGTTGCGGTATCTGGAATCGGTGCACCCCGCACCAAATCCACTGTTACTGGAATTAGAACAGCACGGACGCAAGGATGGTATACCGATCGTCTCACGCGAGACCGGACGGTTTCTTTCCGTCCTCGTGCACATGATGCAAGCCAATCGTATCTTGGAAATCGGCACCGCCTACGGCTATTCGACGCTTTGGATGGCTCTAGCTCAACCGCCGGTCGGAAAAATCTGGACGATCGACAAGGACAGCAACAGAACGGATGTTGCGCTTTCCTATTTTAAACGCGCAGGCGAAGACGATAACATCACGATCTCCAACCAAGACGCGCTCGAATTGCTCGAAAACTTCCAACAGCGAAATCTCGATATCGTTTTTATCGATGCCGACAAACGCCAGTACCGCGATTACCTCGATCTCGTCATCCCGATGCTAAAACGTTCGGGAATCGTGGTAATCGACGATTGCCTCCTCAGCGGTGACGTGCTCCCCGGCCGGCCGGAGGACGAGACGGTTACGGCAATGCGCGACTTCAACGAATATTTTCTCTCGCATCCGCAGCTCAACGCAGCCATTCTTCCGCTCGGCGACGGAACGGGAATCGGCGCGCGCATAGAATGAACCACACCCCGGTTGACGCATCGGCATTCCGGAACGTGATGCGTCACTATCCAACCGGCGTTACGGTCGTGACGAGTCTTCGCGAAGGCGAACCGCGCGGCATGACGCTCAACGCGTTTTCGAGCGTCGCAGTCGACCCGCCGATGCTGCTGATCTGCGTGAACCGCGAGGCGCGTAGTTATCTGTACATCTCGACGTCGCGCATCTTCTGCGTGAACCTCCTTTCCGCCGAACAACGCGAACTCGCCGAGCGCTTTTCCGGTAAGATCCGCGAACACCAATTCGAAGCCGTGCCGTTCGACGTCGACATCACCGGCGCACCGGTACTGCTTGGCACGATCGGGCACTTCGACTGTGAATTCGCCGAAGAACACCACGCCGGTTCGCATTCGATCGTCATTGGCCGCGTCGTGGGATGCGCCGCACGTACCGGCACTCCGCTCGGATATTTCAACGGAGGATATCACGACTTTGGAATGCGGGTCGAATGATCTTCGAAACGTTTCCCGTCGGGCTCTTGGCCTGCAATTGCACGGTCGTCGCGGATGAAACGACGCGTGAAGCCATCGTTATCGATGGAGGCGATGGGGTTGCGGACGTGATGGACCGCCTCAAGCGTTTGAGGCTTCGCGCGAAATACCTGATTCATACGCACGCGCACTTCGATCACATCGCCGACGTGGGCGGCTTGCGCGAACGGACGCGCGCGGAGGCGCTGCTCCACCCTGCAGACCTTCCGATATACCATCAGCAACCGGCGCTTGCGCGAATGTTTGGATTACCGGAAATGCCGCCGGTCGTTGAACTCGACGGTGAGCTCGCTGATGGCGATCGCTTCACGATCGGATCGGTTGCTTTCGAAGTTCTGCACACGCCGGGGCACACACCCGGCAGCGTCTGCTTCGCGGTACGTCAGGACGCCGATCTACGGCTGATCACGGGCGATACGCTCTTCGCCGGAGCAATCGGGCGTTGGGACCTGGGCGGAACATCGATGCAAGACATCGTTGGTTCCATTAACCGGAAATTGATGGATTATCCTGATCCAACGCCCGTGATTCCCGGACACGGCGTATTTACGACAATCGGAACGGAACGCGCTTCAAATCCGTATTTACAGTAATGCGGCTCTTCGCCGGGATCGAGCTCGACGAATCAACGCGCGCGCTGTGCGTCGAGGTTCAGTCGCGCTTGCAGCGTGCTGCATTTGACGCGAAGTACGAAGCGCCGGAAAAGCTCCACGTAACGCTGGCATTCCTGGGCAACGTGCACGACGAGCAGCGTCCGGGGGTGGAAGAGGCGCTCGAGACGACGGCCGCATTGGCTTCTCCGTTCGAACTCACGTGGGATCGTCTCGGCGCTTTTCCCAACGAGCGGCGCCCGCGAATCGTGTTTGTCGGTTCACGCGAGCAGGGATTCGCGTTCCGTTCTCTCGCCTACGGGCTGCGGGACCGCTATCGCGCGCTCGGGTTCGATTTTAAAGACGACGCCGTCGCGCACGCTACGGTGGCGCGCGTGAAAGGCGGCTCCCCACGTGCGTTGCCGATGCTCGATCTTGCGTTACATGTGATGGCCGTGACCGAGATCGTGCTCTTCGAATCGATTCCCGCCGGCGGCACGACGCGGTATGAGGTGCGTAAACGCGCGCCGTTCAGTGCTGCCGATTAGCGGCGGCCGCCTTCACGCGTGATCATCATTTCCGCAAAAAGCGCGTTGGGCCAGGCGAAGTCATCGCGCGTATACCGCTCGGGCCAATCTGCATTGAACGACTCGTGTAGCCGGTGATCGCCGACGTCGCCGGCAGCGAGATACCCCATGACACGGGTTACCTCACTTTGATCCGTCGATGTCAGAATCTGCATGACCAGCGCTAGAGGCCACACATACCCGCGCGGCGTGTGCGGGCTTCCGATTCCGCAAGCGTACTTGCCTTGAAAGTAATACTTGTTGCGCGATGAGAGGATGAACGTGCGTGTTGCCCGGTAGACACCGTCGTTCTCACCGGTGTAACGGAAGTACGGTATCGAGAGCAACGACGGAATGTTCGCGTCGTCCATCAGATTGGTATGACCGAATCCGTCGACTTCATAGGCGTACATCCGTCCGACGCCCGGCACATTGACGACGCCGTATCGCTCGATCGCGCGCTGAATCTCGACCGAGAGCCCCCACGCATTGGCGGCCATGTGCCGGTTACGGTAGACGGATTTTTCGACCTCGGTGAGATCTTGAAGAACGACCACGCCGAACATATTGTCGGGAATGTTGAAGTGGTAGCGCGCGGGATCGTCGGACGGCCGGAACCCGGTCCAAACTAAGCCCGTGTACGCCGTCGCCGTGCCGCGTCCGTTATTTCCGAGTTCCGGATGACGGTAATGCGAGCGCCTGGTATGGCGTTGCTCGATGCGCAGCGTTGACACGACGGTTGCGAAAGCGCGTTGCAGTTGCGGCGTAAAAATACTTCGGTCATCCGTCGCCTTCCAATATTGGTACGCAAACCAGACCGGATAGAGCAGCGAGTCCATCTCGAATTTCCGCTCGTCGACGTGATAGTCTCTAGTGAATGCATTGGCGTACGGATCGATGAGAATGTATCGTCCCTGTCGAGCGATCGTCCCTTGCAGCATGCCCCGCACGTACGGATCGGTGTCGGCTTGGTGGATATACGGCGTCATCGTCGCGCTGGAATCGCGCAGCCATTCCATGTCGATATCGCCGGTGGAAACGAACGTGGTTCCATCGTTCTGGAGAATCGCGTGCCGGCTGTAGGCTTCATCGTATGCGCGGCGGTAAATACTCTGGAGCGTGGCATTGACCGCGGCCCGATGATTGGTACGGTGGGTAGCTGGAGCAGTAACGCCGGAGAGTACAAGCACGCTGGACGCCAATGCAAGAATAACTCCCGCAGAAACGCACGCGCGTTTGAACCCGTCCATTATGGCACCGCCTGTAGAAAACCGATTATATCGATTCTATCTGATTATTTGCTCGGTTGCATCCAGCGGCCAGGAATGCGCTCGCCGGCATGCTGAACGAGAAAGCGTTCGAGCAAAGTCCACGCAACCGTGCTCACGACTCTTGACGGTAGGTTATAAACACCGCGCATATTGGTCCTATGCTAGCGTACGTGTTTTGGCATTATCCCAAGAAAGACGTCGACCGCGTCACATACGAATCCAGTTTGAACGTTTTTCATGCAGCCCTCGCAAATTCGGGAATGCACGGGTTGAAATTTTCGACGACTTTCCGTATTGCGGACTTGCCGTGGATCAATGAATCGCGCCCTGCGTACGAAGACTGGTATATCTTAAAAGAATGGTCGGCGTTCGAAGATCTCAACGCGCTGGCGGTAAGCGGCGAACGCAGATCTCCCCATGACAGTGCGGCACGGGCCATGGGAACCGGAGCCGGCGGCATATACGCGCTGCGAAATCAGCGCGATGGCGCTCCGGCCGCGCAATGCGCGCAGTGGATTATCAAGCCGAGGGGCATGCCGTACGAGACGTTGGACAATCTTCTCAACCCGCTGATGCAAAATGGCTCTACGCTCTGGCGCCGGATGATGGTGCTCGGGCCGGGTTATGAATTCTGCCTCACCGGACCGTCACCGGCGAAGGTACCGGAGCCGTTGCAGGCGCTCGAAATCACACGGCGCGAGCTTCCCCAACGAACGACCGTGTGACGACGTTACCTCGTCGCGTGATTCAGAATCGCGACGCTTCTGCTGTCGAAGTTCACGCACCGGCTCAACGAGAACGCGTGGATGGGGAATCGCCCCTCGCGCACCACGATGCCGGGCATTGGTTCGAGCGAACCACATGCGAGTTTGAGAAGGCTCAACATGTCGGGGCGCTCGGAGACCTCGATATGGTCGAGATAGAGCATTTGCTTCACATGCGGCTTCTCAAGCCATCGCAACGCTTCACGCCCTTCGCTGTTGTATCCGATGACATTGGGCGCGATTCCGCCGTAGAAATCCATCATGCTCGATAATCCGTACTCATCGGTTACGATGACGGAATCACCATAGCGAGCTCGCAGCGCTTGTGCCAGCCCGCGATCGCTGTAAATTTCGAGCGCGCTGCGCGATGACACGTTCGGCGGTAAAAGGTTTGCGAGCCGAACGATCGCGGCAGCCGGTGCGCATGCCAGCAACGAAGCCACGATGGCCAGCACGAGCGTCGGAACCAACGCCGCTACGGCGCGGCGCCGGAAAACGTCCCATTGCTCCGGCACGATAAATGCGAGCACGAGCAGCGAGAGCATCGGTCCCGCAAACCAGTAGAGTTCGACCGGTTCGAACGATGAAAGGATAAGGACGACCGCTATAAGCGGCGCTGCGCTTCCAATGAGTAAGCGGCCTGCGACGGAAACGTCGCGCAGTTCGGTCACGAACGATCGAGCGACCATCGGGACGAAGAATAACGCGCCGCACGCCAAGGCACCCACGACCGTGACTATTGTCCGCAGCGGTGAGAATGCGACAAAATGGTGCCGGTGGGAAACCGCAAATTCGAGTCCGGCCCAGCCATGCAGCGCATTCCAGAGTACGTATGGCGTAACGACGATCAGCGCGACGATTGCCGCTACCGCGGCGCCGCGCCAGTTTGTCCGCTCGGATCCGCGCGCGCTCCAAATCGCCCACAGTATCCCGACAGCGAGGGAAACGGCGAACACACGCGAGAGCGCCGTCAGCCCGAGCGCAAGACCGGCGAGCATCCACCATTGCATGCTTCGCTGACGTAATGCACGCAGTGCGAACGCGAGCGTTGCGATCCACATCGCAAGAAACGGTCCATCGGGCGCCGCAAGATTAAAGGCGAGTAATGCGAGCGGAGTACTCGTTACCGCGAGGGCTGCGAGCATCGCGCGCATGCCCGATCCCGTTGCCGCGCGCACGAAGTCCCAGGTGGCCAGTGCAGCGATCACGCCGCAGAGAAGAAAGCCCGCGCGAAGCCGTAGCGCGTTGTGCGCTCCCCAATCGAAGAGCGCTATCGTCCATGCAACCATCGGGGGATGATCGACATATCCGAACGCGAGCCTGCGGCTCCATTCCCAGTAGTATGCCTCGTCGCCGGCAACCGGAAATAGCGTCGCGGCCGCCACGCGAAGGCCAATGACCAAAAGAACGAGGATAAGGTACTGTCGCTTCACGCTACCCCGCGTAATCGCGCAAAAGGTGATGTCGGTTTCAACCCGTGTCAGCAGCCGGACATCCCCCTCCGCCGTTGCCCGCCCAAGCCTCGATTCAAACGCGTTACGCTCAGCGACACATCGCGAAGGGATGGTCATCGCGTGCTAAAAACAAAAAACATCACCGCCACCGAGCTGCCTTCGTTCGTGCTTTCGGAATCGGATCTCGGTATGGGCGCCAGTTTGGGAAATGGCGCGCTTTGGGTTCAGACCAAAGGCACCGGCGCGATCGAGTCGGTCTTTCTCAATGACATTGGACGCTCGTTAATCGGCAGCGTATCAGTGCGTTTCGGCGCGCACGCACGCGCGCTCAACTCCGCTCCGCCCTCGACCGACGGAAAGCTATCCGATGCATCGTACATCGGCGTCTACCCGGAAGAACGAACGTGTACGTTCGAGGTCCACCCCGCATATCAGCGTTTAAGTTTTCAAGTAGCGGCCGTCATCGACATCGAAGAGACGCTGTTCGTTCCTCTTGGCTCCTCCACGGCAGAGGATTCGCCGGTCGTTCATCTGATCGTCGACGTTCACAACCGTGATGATGTCGCGCATCTGTTGCGGTTGACCGCCTCCGCCATGCTCCGTGGCGCCACGACGGCCGACGTTCGTGCGTACTTCGATGAGACGCATAACGCGCTCGTTGCGGTCAATGCGACGCATCCCGACTGGGTGCGCGTTTTCACGGTCTCCGAACCGGCGCGATACTGCGTCGATCTCGACTTCGGCTCAATGTACGACCCGATCACCGTGCAGGCGTTAAAGAATACGATCGACGCCGAGGGCGATGTGCTTGGCCATCTTCAACTGGACTTCACCTTAGCGCCGGATGAACGTCGACGGATCTGTTTTACGGTCGCGCTGAGCAGTGCGGGCGTCCAGGATGCTTTACGCCGCTTAGACCACGCAGCAGACGCGGACGCGACGCTTGCGCAGTCGATAGAACTGTTGGAAAGTGAATTGTCGCTCAGCCAAGTCATTACCCCCGATAAGACCATCAATCAAGGCGCGTTGTGGAGCAAGGTCAACATGCGGCGCGTGATGGCAGCCTACAACACGGGCAATGCTTTTACGAACGATCCCGGACGATATGCCAACGTCGTCGTGCGCGACTGCGCGTGGTTCATTTTCGGAAACGATCACTTTCTACCCGGCTTTTCGCGCGAACTTCTCGATGGAATCGCGTTGCGCCAGTACACATCGGGAAAGCTTCCGGAATATTTCGATGCCGTGGACGGACGCGTCGAGGACTACGATCTAAATATCAACGACGATACGCCGCTCTATATACTCGCGGTGAACCATCACTTCCGCGCGACCGGCGATATGGCGTGGCTTGGAAGCGCATACGAATCCGTCTCGCGCGCGGCGCACTACATCATCTCACAGATCGACAATCGGGGGCTCGTGTTTTGCACTGCGGACGATCCGGCGGGCGGCGTTCGCGCGATCGCCGGCTGGCGTAACATTATCGAAGGCTATAGCATCAGCGGCGCGGTGACGGAGCTCAACGCGCAATGCGTTGCGGCGCTTCGTTCCGCATCGCACCTTGCCGACAATCTCGGCCGATTCGCCGAAGACGCGCGCACATTTTTGGAAGCTTCCGAACGGTTGAAGTCCGCGATGGATCGATATTTGATCAATCCGCACAACGGACTCTACTATCTCAATATCGACGTCGAGGGACACCCGCACACCGACGTCACGGGCGACGAAATTTTTCCGGTCATCATGCGCGCGTGCGACGATGAGACCGCCTTCCGAATCATCAGCCGGCTGAACTATCCCGACTTTTGGACGGCAGCCGGACTGCGGACGATATCGCGATACGATCCTCGCTATAATCCCTGTGTTTCGCAAGGGTTACTCGGTGGCGTTTGGCCCGGACTGACGTGGTGGTACGCATTCGGCGCGGCGCGGTACCATCCGGAGATGATGGTCCGCGCGCTGCGCTCATCATTCGAACATTATGGAGCCGATCCGAAACGCAACAACACGGTGCCCGGTCAGTTTAGTGAATGGTTCGATGGTGAAAGTCTCGAGAATCGCGGGATGCGTCTTTCACCATGGGAGCCGCCTCGTTTCTTGTGGGCCGCCATCGAGGGCGTCTGCGGGCTCGTTCTCGGCCCGGGGTTACCGCGCGTCAGTCCCCTGATTCCCTCAACTTGGAACTGGGTGGGTCTGCGGGCGCTGCCGTACCACGGCGCATTGATTTCGTACTTTGTGGTTCGCGAGGGCGTTTCGGGATACCACGTTTATTCGACATCCCAGGTACAAAGCGAATGGGAAGTCTTCGTCTACGAAGAGGACATATCAGACAGCATACGCGTCTACGACGAATGCGTCGTATCAATGGCGCTTGCGCGTGACGACGGCGCGGTGATGCTTCTTGGAAATACGAGTTCGCAAACGGTACACACGCCCGTGATGTTAAACGATCCGAAGCGTTCATCACAGCGATTTGCGGTACGCATCTACAATAGCGAGCGCTCCGACTGGGAAGATACCGGGACACGAACGCTCGAAGAGTTGCGGGGCAACGCCATCTGGATCGAAGCCGGCGGCTTCCGTTTGATCGAAATTACCGCCTTACAACAAGGGGATCGTGTCGGCTAGCGGAGCCTGATTAAAAGTTTTCCGTCGTCTTGCGCCGGCGCTTCGGCAGCGTGTTCCGCAGTCTCGACCGAACGTTGCGGCGAAGGCATCGCGCCGTAGTCGGGAACGTCGCCGTTTGTCACTTTCGCGCGATAGTCGTCGATTGCGACCTTCAGCGCTTCGAGTGCGCGCTCAGGGTAATCTTTCTTCTTCTCCGGATAACCGGCGAGTTGCGCTTCGATGTCTCCGTTCGTAATTGCACTCGCCTCGTCGATCGTCTTGCCCTTCGCAAGTTCGACGACCAGACTGCACGTTGCCGTGCCGAAGCCGCAGCCGGTCGTAAAGTATGAGATATCCTCGATGATCGCGCCGGGCCCGACCTTCAAGAAGAAGTTGTACATGTCGCCGCACGAGTCGCTGAAGTACTCGCCGCTTGCGGTCGGATCGTCCATCGTGTGGAAGCCCGGACGGGCTTCGACCAAACGCTGAAACTTCGCAAAATCCACGAAAACCTATACTCCCTTGAGTTCGAACTTGCAGCTCTTTCCGCCCTCGCGCAACGATTCCACTTGTTCGTGTTCGCCGCCGATGGTTTCATCGAGCACGTGATGGATCACCGAGCAAACCTCGGGGTGTTCTTTGGCAACACCCGAGTACGGACAGTTGTGCTCCTCGAGCATGAACCCGCCGTCGATCAAACTGTATTCGGCGACGACGCCCCCCTCGCGTAACACTTCGGTCAGTTGCGCGACCTTGCCCTCGGTATCCGGGGCGGTCATGCGCACTCTCGCCTTGTCTACGGCACGCCGGGCGATCGAATCGAAAATCTCTCCGACTGCCGGAGCGCCGTACTTATCCTTGAGCTCTCGCAACACCGCCGAGAGCATCTTGTCGTAGTTTTGCGGGAAGAGTTTGTCGGCTTCGGAGGTGAGCGAGAATTCCAGGGTTGGTTTCGTCGGTCCGCGCCGAACCGACGCTTCTTCCACTAATCCGTCGCGCTGGAGCACGACGAGCTGCTGCCGGACCGCGTTGGGGGAAAGCCCAAAGACTGCAGCGAGTTCGGCCGCCGAGGCGGAGCCCCGCCGGCGCAATTCCGCGACGATCTTGCCGCGAGTGGTGTGGAAAAAGCGGTCAACCTGCATGACGTTCGTGGGTATCCTATCACGGCGTCCTGAGATAGTAAAGTAAATCCTTGACTTTCTGGGCATATGGGCTATAAGCTACACAGGCACCAATCCGTCCATCCGAGGAGCAGCACGCGTGTCCGATCAGGGCCTCCGCATTTCCGGCCTGCACTGCAGCGTCGAAGGCAACGAAATTCTGAAGGGAATCGACCTCGCGGTCGAGCCGGGCAAAGTCCATGCCCTTATGGGTCCCAACGGCAGCGGCAAATCGACGCTCGCCTTCTCGCTCACCGGCCATCCGAAGTATGACGTGACCGAAGGCAGCGCGACGCTCGATGGCGAGGATCTTCTCACGCTGCCGGCCGACAAGCGCGCCCGCGCGGGTCTCTTCCTTTCCTTTCAGTATCCGGCGGCGATCCCGGGCGTGAAGGTTCCGAACTTCCTCTTCGCGGCGCGCCAAGCGGTACGCCCGGGCGAATTGACGCCGGCGAAATTCCGCGCGCTGCTGCTCGAGAAGATGGACGTCCTCGGCATGGATCCCTCATTTCTCGGCCGCTATTTGAACGACGGCTTCTCGGGCGGTGAAAAAAAGCGCCTGGAGATGCTGCAGATGGCGGTGCTCGCACCGAAGTATGCCGTCCTCGATGAAACGGACTCCGGACTCGACGTCGACGCGCTCAAAGACGTCGGTGAATCGGTGAAAGGGTTGCGCGCGAGCGAAGAAGGCAAAAACACCGGCTTCCTCATCATCACGCACTATCCGCGCATTTTGCAGCACATCGACGCCGATGTCGTCCATATTATGATGGACGGCCGGATCGTGAAGACCGGTGATGCGCAGCTCGCGCATCGCATCGAACGCGAAGGCTACGACGTCATTCGCGAGGAGACTCGCGCACTTGTCTAGCCAACTGCTCGAGAGCGATCGCGAGAGCGCGCTCGAGCGCTTTCGCGCGACGCGCAGCGGACGCGAAAAGCCCAGCCGCTATTGGAAGTTCGATCTCGAAACGCTCGATGTGCCGCTTCCCTCCACAACTCCCGGCGGATCGGTGGAAATCGAAGCTCCGGCCGGACGCATCGTCGCATGCGATCTACAGACGGCGCGACGCGAGCACGCCGCGCTACTCGAGCGCGCATTCGGCAAAGCCCTGCAACCCGGCATGAAATTCGCGCATCTTGCGCGCGCGTTCACGCATCTCGGTGCTTTCGTCTATATCCCGCGCGATTGCGCCTGCGATGAACCCGTCGTCATTCGCTACCGCAACGCCGGCAGCAACGCGATCTTCCCGCACACCATTGTGTTTGCGGAACGCGGCTCACGCGCGACCATCATCGAACGTTTGGATGTCGATGCGGAGTCATTTGTGTGCGGGATTGCCGAAATCGTGACCGACGAGTCCACAGACGTTACGTATGCCGCGCCGCAGCTCGCTCCCGAGAGCGCGCGCATTCTTTTCACGCGCGCCGCGCTTCCCGGACGAGATTCGCGGATTAACTGGGCGACGGCCGAACTCGGCGCATCGCTCAGCGTCGCCGATGTCGCGGTGATCATCGAGCAACCGGGCGTCGATGCAAACGTAGCGTCGCTCTTCTTCCCCGGCGGTTCCCAACACGTCGACATTGTAAGCAGCGTCGATCACCGGGTCGGCGAAACGACGTCGCAGACACTCGTCAAGGCGGCTGCGACGGGTGCCGGACAAGGCCGCTATCTCGGCAACATTCGTATTGCGGCACGAGCGCAACAAACCCAAGCGAGCCTGCGCGACGACGCGCTTCTGCTCTCGAAGCGTGCCCACATCGATTCGATTCCCGCGCTCGAAATCGCCGCAAACGACGTGAAGGCGTTTCACGGTGCAACGGTCGGAGCGCTGGACGACGATGCAATCTTTTACATGACCAGTCGCGGAATCGATCGCGCAAGCGCGGAGCGCATGATCGCGCTCGGCTTTTTCGAGCCGGTGATCGAGCGGTTTCCGTCGGAATCACTGCGGGAAACGCTTCGTGAAGCGCTCCAGCGGAAAGTAGAATCTGTATGATCACCCTCGACGAACGTAAAGTCGAACGCATCATCTCCGATTTTCCGATCCTCGCGAAACCGACGTCGCGCGGCAAGCGACTTGTGTACCTGGACTCCGCCGCAACCTCACAGAAACCGCAGAGCGTGATCGACGCGCTGGTCACGTACTACAGCGAGTACAACGCCAACATTCATCGCGGCGTCTACGAAATCGCCGCGCACGCAACGGAAGCATTCGAAGCGGCGAGGGAGAACGTCGCACGTTTCATCAACGCCGATTCCCGGGAAGTCATTTGGACGCGAAACGCGACCGAGGCGATCAATCTCGTCGGTTATAGTTGGGGACTAAACAATATTCGCGCGGGCGACGTCATCCTGACGTCGCAGCTCGAGCATCACTCGAATCTCGTGCCCTGGCAACTTCTCGCTGAAAAGACCGGCGCGACGTTGCGGTTCATTCCCGTCGACGGACGCGGTATTCTGCAGCTCGACGATCTCGACGTGCTCCTAAAGGGCGCGAAGCTGCTCGCAATCTCGCACGTGAGTAACACGCTCGGCACCATCACGCCCCTTGAAGAAATCGTCTCGAAGGCGCACGCCGCCGGCGCGACGGTGCTCGTTGATGGGGCGCAAGGCATCCCGCACCTTCCCGTCGACGTGCGCGCGCTCGACGTTGATTTCTATGCATTTAGCGGTCACAAGATGCTCGGGCCGACCGGTATCGGCGTGCTCTACGGAAAGCGCGCGCTGCTCGAAGCGATGCCCCCGTTTCTTGCCGGCGGAGACATGATCCGTAAAGTCGAGTACGAGCACACGTCGTTCAACGATCTCCCATGGAAGTTCGAAGCCGGAACGAGCAATATCGCCGACGCGATCGCGCTCGGCGCCGCCGTCGATTACTTGCGCGCGCTCGGCATGGACTGGGTCCGCGCGCACGAGCAAGAGCTCCTTGCATATGCGCTCGAACGGCTTGCCCCGCTCGAACGCCGCGGTCTCGATATCTACGGTCCGAAGGATCCGCAACTGGTCTCCGGCGTGCTGTCGTTCAACTTCGGCGACATTCACGCGCACGATCTGGCATCGATTCTCGACACGGACGGCGTTTGCGTGCGCGCAGGGCACCATTGCACGATGCCGCTCATGGAAAAAATGGGCTGGCCCGCAACCGCCCGCGCCTCATTCTACGTCTACAATACCCGGGCGGATATCGATGCGCTGGTCATCGGACTCGAAAAAGCCGCCGAGGTCTTTAAGATCTAAGCGCAAATGGACGATTTTTACCGCGACTTTATTCTCGATCATTACCGCAATCCGCGGAACTTCGGGACGCTGGACGCTGCGACGGCGACGGCGGAGGATTTGAATCCGCTCTGCGGCGATCAAATCCGCATGGACTTGCGCGTGAACGATCGCGGCGTCGTCGAAGAGGTTCGGTTTTCAGGCAAGGGATGCGCGATCAGTCAAGCATCGGCATCGATGTTGACGGAAGAAGTCAAGGGCATGAAGCTCGAGGACGTCGCAAAACTTGGCAAAGACATCGTTCTCGAGAACGTCGGCATCGGCATTAGCCCGACCCGCATGAAATGTGCAACGCTCGGCTTGCGGGTGCTTAAAAGCGCTGCGATCGGCGAGATCGCCGGCTGGCCCGACGAAGAGTAAAGCCGCTGATCGCCTTCTTCGTTGACGCGTTCACGCGGCTCGTTGCGTCAACACTCTGCGCGGCTTTTGCCGTCATTCTCTGGGATGTCATCGGTCAGTCCCACTTGCCGCACCGGCTAGTGCGCATGGTCGTCGGCCTTGTTTTCGCGATTTTGGCATTGATGCTCGTTGCGACCGTGTCCGGGCCGGTGCGCCAGGACTTTTCGATCATTGCGATCGGTGTATTTCTCGCAGCATTGATCGTCGATGCGCTGATCGGCGAAGCCGTGCGTGCGGGAATCGGGTTACGACGGTAGGGCCTGTTACACATCATCACGCGACGCAGATTCGGGCGTACTTTCCGCCCTGACTGCGTCGCTCATCGGTCACGAAGCTACGGCTTCGCTCCCTCTTCGCTTCTTGCCAGGTCAAAAAGTACACCCAAATCTGCATCACGGATGATGTGTAACAGGCCCTAGCGAACCCAACCGGCCGATGCAGCATCACCATTTAACCGCAAGGGAATGGGACGAGCTCGCGGCCGACGCTGAATTTCGGAGGCTGCTCCGCGCCCGACGCCGATTCACCCTCCCGGCCGTCATTTTTGCGTTTGCATTCTTTTTTGCGCTTCCGCTAGCCATCGCAATCGCGCCGGCATACATGAACCAAACGATTGCCGGTCCGCTGACGCGTGCCTGGTCTTTCGCACTGCTTCAATTTGCGATGGCATGGGGACTGCTCGCCGTCTACATGCGCGAAGCGCGTAAGTTCGATGAGATCGCTGCCCGCGTCGCGGCGCACGCCCGCCAAGAGTACAGCGAATGAGCAGCATCCCGGCATCGCTCGTGATGTTCGCGCTCTTCGTCGCGATCGCGCTCGTTTTAACGTATATCGCGTCCGGCCGCGGCGCGTCGAATCGCGGGTATTACACGGCTCGCGGTATCACGGGCGCGCAAAACGGCTGGGCGATCGCCGGCGACTATATGTCGGGCGCTTCGTTCCTCGGCATTGCGGGTTTGATTGCTTTTTACGGATTCGATGGTTTTCTGTATGCCGTCGGATGGCTGGTCGCGTATCTCGTGGTGCTCTTTCTCGTCGCGGAGCCGCTGCGCAACGCGGGCCGTTACACCGTCGCCGATGTGATCGGATTCCGCCTCGGCGGCCGCGGAGTGCGCGCCGTAGCGGCGCTCTCGACCGTTGCGGTCACACTGTTTTACATGATCGCGCAATTAGTCGGCGCGGGATCGATCGTCAACTTGTTGATCGCGCGCTTTGATGAGCCGTTGGCGATTATCGTCACGGGCACGCTCATTATGATCTATGCGCTCGCGGGTGGAATGCTTGCGACGACGTGGGTTCAAATCTTTAAAGCGGCGATGCTCCTTATTGCGGGCCTCGCGCTCTCGCTTCTGGTGCTCGTCCACTTCAATTTTTCACTCGGACATCTTTTCGCTGCTGCAACGTCGGTTCACACGCGGAGCGGCACAATCGACTTGATGATGCCGCTGCACTTCTTTACCGGACCGCATGCAGCGCTCGATCTGATCTCGCTCTCACTCGCATTGGTCATCGGCACGGCAGGATTGCCGCACATTCTCATGCGGTTTTTCACCGTTCCATCGGCCGCCGCGGCACGTTCGTCGGTCGGTTGGGCGATGGCGCTGATCGGCGTCTTCTATCTCATGACAACGATCATTGGTCTCGGCGCAGCTACGCTCGTCGGCCCGGACATGATCGGAAAGCAAGTACGCGACGTACAAGCGATCCGCTACATTGCCTATCGCGCACCGCAAGACGCAAAAGCGCTCAATGAAGACCTCGCAAAGAACGGCTACATCGTCCCGCACCAAGACAGCAACGTCACCGCACCCACACTTGGCCTCGCGCTCGGCGGCGATTTTCTCTTTGCCTTTATCGCGGCGATCGCGTTTGCCACGATTCTCGCCGTCGTCGCAGGTCTCATGATCGCCGCTTCTTCCGCCTTCTCGCACGATATCTGGTACACACTCGTGCGAAACAAACAGGGCTCCGATCAAGAGTACGCGTTCGTCGGACGCGCAACGGCGCTGGCCGTCGGTATAGCTGCAATTGCGCTCGCCGTCAAACTCCGCGGTGTCAACGTCGCATTTCTCCTCGGTCTCGCGTTTGCGGTAGCCGCGAGCGCGAACGTCCCGGCACTGCTGCTCTCGCTCTCTTGGCGCCGCTTCACCCGCTTCGGCGCAATCATTTCCATGATCACCGGCCTCGTTGCATCGCTCGGTCTCATCGCCGTCGGCCCCGACGCGCTCCACCAACACGCGCTCTTCCCGCTGCGCAATCCCGCAATCGTCTCACTTCCCCTCGCCTTCATCGCCGCAATCGTCGGCACGTTGGCAACGCGCGACAAACCTTCAGAAGACATGTTCGACCAGCTCCTCGTACGTTCACAGACCGGGCTGGGCGCCGAAGTGTAACGTGTGGTCTTTCGCGCGCCTGCGGGGCGCAGTCGAAGGGCCGCGCGTCAATTTACACCTCCGTCGCGGGGACGCCCGCGATTTTCCATCCGTGGAAAATCGCTACTGCCCTCGCGCGCGCTCCCGCCATCCTGGCTCCGCGCGCGCCTCACAGCCCCCGCGACGGAAGTGTAAATTGACGCGCAGCCCTTCGACTACGGCGGGCTCAAGACGACACGTAACACGTAGGTAGATGGAATTAATGAGAGGCGGAGGGCGTGTGATCGGTGATTTGTAGGCCTTCGGGGCCGTTGACGAGGCGGAAGTTTTCGGTGTAGGTGCCGCCTGGTGCCGTCATTTCAGCGGTGGCGAAGAATGAACCGTCGCCGTTTGCGGTCGCCTGAACGTTGGTGACTTTACCGCCTTTCATAAAGTCTTCCGTCGGCAAGCCGCTGCGTAAGTATCCGGTAGCAAACGATGATTCGCCGTTTGCAAGTGCGTTGAGATACGAGCGGACGATCGCGGCGGCGTGATCGGCCGTTGCGGGCCCGGTAATAAGCGCGGGCGACGGCGTTTGCGTCGGAGCCGGACGCGGCGTTACTTCGCGCGCGGGTTTTTCCGTCGGCGTTAGCGTCGCAACCGGCGTTGCCGTTTCGGTTGCAGTAGGGGCAGCTGTCGCACTGCGCGGCGTCGGTGTAGCAGTAGCCGTCGCAGCGGCAACGGGGGTTGCGGTTGCGCGCGGTGTTGGTGTCGCGCGCGGTGTCAGGGACGGTGACGGTACCGGGCTCGGTGATGCGGCTGCGACTCGCGTCGGCGCAAATGTCGGCGTGTTCGCCTCGGTCGGAAGCGGCGTGAACGTGGGTTGCGGCGACGGAGCCGGCGCGCCACCGCTGCCGAAAAATTTTGCGAGTACGCCGCCGAGCAACAGTCCTGCGAAGACGACGAGCACGATCAACGGAAAGATTGGAAGGCCGCCGCTTCCGCGTGGCTCGTCAGGCTGCAGTCTGCGTCGACGATAATCGGACACGAAGCGCTATAACCGTTGCGCGATCGCGTCGACGAATGAACGCGGCAGTGCGTCGATCTGCGTGGTGTGCTCCTCGGCGAAACGCGTCATCGCTTCTTTTAACACGCCGGTATTCCCACGCGCATAAATCAGCAGCGCGGCGACTGCTCGGCCATCGGCGGATTCCAAATCGGTGAGCGAGGCGTTCGCGCCTTCGGCCGCATCCTCCGATGATTCGCCGCGGTCGCGAAACGCATCGAATATCGATGAGACGAGCGCAGCACGCGCAGTATCGGGCATCGTGAAGACGGCACCATCTAAAAGCGACGCAAGTTCGCCCTCGTCCATTTTTGCGACGTGCTTCTCCACCGCATCGACGATGCTCTCGGTGGGCACGTTCCCGAATTGGGACATCACCGCCTACGGTACTCCCTTGATGCAGGCGGCTCCTCGAAGTTGCGCCAAAAGATATGGCGTGATTCGTGTCCGCGTGCCGCTCGATCTGCATGCCGTCGCCTCCGGCGGCTCGGCCGCGTTCGCGCTTGCCACGCCGCTGCGCGTGCGGCAACTTCTCGCCCTCGCCGTTCGCGAAGCGATCGGTGTGCGCGCGCCGCACGATAAATTTCAACGCAGCATGAAGCGCACGCTGGCAGGTTTAGCTGCCGGCGACTTCACGGTCGACATCAACGGCCGCCACTTCACCGACGGTGACGCCGTCGTGGTCTGCGACGGCATTGCAGACGTACGATTCTTCATCACGCGCCGGCGTGGCGCAGGCATCGAATTTCACCCGTAGCTCTCGTCCGAAACGCGCTCTCCCACACTGTTCGTCACGCGCTCTTATACGCGGGACTTGCGATACTTGCAATTGCGCTACTGTGGCTGATCTATCAGCAGATGAAAACGCCGGCGGCTCAGCTAGCCTCGGGAATGATCGTCGAGGCGGTGATCGCAACGGTCGTATACGCCCAAGCAAAAGGCGATATCGACGGAGCTAGCACCCGCGCGGTCTGGTTGCGTGTTCTGGATCGCCTTTGGGCGGTCGTCATCGTTGATTTCATAGCGAACTTCGTTGTACTCGCCGGCCTTGCTCCGCTGGCCGAAGGTACTCTGATCGATCGAATTATCGCCATCCCGATCTTGCTCACTGGCGCCGGACTAGTCTTTGCGGATGCGATTGCGGTCGTCGTCGACGGAGAACGATGGTGGTTCCTGGTCGTTCACGCGGTCGGCAGCAGCATCCGAACCGCATTTCGGGGGTCGACGTTGTGGCGCGCGATCGCATTACTCGCGCTGCAGTTCGTCCCGATTGCGATTAGCGCGGAGCTCGCCAACGTATCGGCGCAACACCATGTAGCGCTAACGTCGTTTTGGAGCGACGTCCCGTTGGGTATACTCTTTTCAATACCGCTGGACGCGCTGATCGTGCTGGCGTTTTTTGATGCCTCGGGGTATGAACCCAAACGCACTTGCGGCGAGTGATACTGTAGAGATAGAACAGCATGGAACCCCGATCGCGCGCAGCCGCCTTTTTCTCCGTCCTTTTGGCCGCGGCACTAGCATGCGCGCAAGCCGACGAAACCTACGGCGTCACGGGTCAGGACGTTTATCGCATCGGTGATACCGTCCCGCAGACGAAGATCGCCTACACCGGCACGCAGCATCTCTCGGTCGCGCGCGACAACAACGGATCGCGCTTCGTGGCCGAGGCGACTTATACGCGCACCGACGATTCGGGGAAAGCCACCGTACACGCGCGATTCGTTCAGCGGATGGGACGCGACGGCAGTTTTGAAGACCAGGTCGACGAGGATCCCGATTTTCTAACGATCCTCAACCAGCCGTTTGCGATTCAGCTGGACCGCACGACGATGCACGATCTGCAGCGCCTCCACGGTTCGGTCCCGTTCGAAGCGACTTCACCGCTTGGCGGTGCCCGTCTTCACGGATATCTGCGCCCCGCCGGCAAGGGGCGCATCCAAAATGTGCTTTCGACGGGCGTGCGTTTCAGCGCGCAAGGTCCGATGACCGGCTCGCTTCCGCAGCATCCCGAAGACAGCCTCAACGGAACGATCCGCATGGATGGAACCGCATATTACTCCGAGCACGACTCGATTCTGGTCGCGCTCGATGCGACGCTTACGATTGAAGGAAAGCTGCTAAATAACAACACCGCCGTGCCCGTGCGCATCGTCTATCACCGGACGATACGCGCGGGTCAGAGCGGTGTGAGTTGGGCTGAAGCTAAACAGTAACCGCGCCTATACGGCGCCGACGAGTTGAACCTCCAGCGGGTGCCGGAACGGCATCTCGCTCAAATGCGTAAGCGGCGTAAACGCCAAGTGGTTTTGGTGACAATCGATGAGCATTTCAATGCCCCGCTTGACCGAGCCCGATTGCTCGACGTACTTCGAAAGCTTCTTCGTGAAGTACGTGTGCGGATCGTGCAGAACTTTCGTGTAATACGGATCGTCGGTTAAGCCTGCAGCGCTGATGCCTTCTTTCGGAACAAGCCAGACGAACCACGGATCTTGACTTCGACGGTACCCGATGAGTACGAGCGGTATTGCACGGCCCGAATCAAGAGTTGGCAGAAAACTGCACATCGTGTACGCGTCGAAAGAAATCTCCGTGGGTTCGATCACCTGCTGCATCGGCGTCCCTCGTTTTTTAACGTTCGTATCGTGCCGTAAACAAAAACCGCCGCGTCGCGCGTTGCGACCGGCGGTTCCTCGAGATGGTGCGTGCGGCACTTCGTGTACCATCTTTCGGGATTCTCGGGTCCGCTGACGCTGCCCCTTCCGTCCGGAAACAACTTGGGGAGCAGCTGGGTAAAGAAAGCAAGAACCTTTTAGCGGCGTGTGAAACCACGCGCGAGCCGGGAGTTGTTTGGTGTGAGGTATGAGCGCGCTCGCACCATTGCTCCACACGGGAGTATTTGTGCCACCAGCGGTCCAGCAACCGCCGCACACCGCCGTCCGCCCGGAAGGCGGGTGAGGCGGTGCCTAGCGTCGACAATTTCGACCGTATCGTCGATGAATATCAGCGGCGTCTGTACGGCTTTGCCCTGCGCATGACCGGCAATCGGGAAGATGCCGAGGAAATCGTGCAGGATGCCTTCGTACGGGCCTACCGAGCGCTCGGAAAGATGTCGCTCGAGCAGCGCAGCGAGCTGCGTCTGCAGCCATGGCTCTATACGATCACCCTCAACGTTACGCGCAACCGCCTGCGCAGTAAGCGTCCGGCAAATGTCGCACTCGATGCGCTAGCCGATCCGGATGCGTTGCTGCGCGAATCGCAGGAAGGTCCCGCGCGTCCAGAGACGATCGTCGAACAAAACGCCGAGGTAGCGCTGGTCGAAAAAGCGCTGCTTCAATTACCGATGCATCTCCGCGCCGCCGCGACCTTGCGGTTTATCGAAGGTCGCAGCCATCCGGAGATCGCTGAAATTCTCCATCAACCGATCGGAACGGTTAAATCCCACGTACATCGCGCGGTTCGTATTCTCCGCCGGATTCTGGGTCCACAGATCGGACGAATCGCACCCGAAGGAGCCCCTCTTCATGCGCTGTCGTGAAGTCGACGAACTATGGGACGAGGTACGCGGCGAATGCACGGCCTCCGTCAAAGACGCGGTAGACGCGCACCTACGAGCGTGTCCACCGTGCCAGCAACTCTACGAAGAGTATGAAGGCATCGCGTATTGCCTCGAATGTTTGCCGCAACCCGATCCCTCGTGCGATCTTGCGAAAAAAGTCGTCGAGCATATCGCCGTGATCCGGCACAAGGAACGTGCGACACCGATCGTGCTGACCTCCGTGCAGACACCGGTGGGGCGACTCTACGTCGGATTTAAAGAAAGCCGTATCGCATACATCGGCGTGGATACGGGCGAACCGTTCGAAGAGATGCGTGTGCGCATCGAGACGCGCCTACGCCGCCCTGTCGTCGCGGGCGATGCGCCGCCGTGGCTCCGGGAAACGCTCGATCAGTTTTTCAAGACGTGGCGCGTCGACGACAAAGTCCTCGATATCGAGGATCTTACGCCGTTCGAACAAGCGGCGCTCAAAGCCGCAGCGATGATCCCGCCCGGCGAAGTTCGCTCCTATTCCTGGGTTGCCTCGCAAATCGGCCGTCCGCGCGCCGCACGTGCCGTCGGTCAAGTGATGGCGCGCAATCCCGTGCCGTTGCTCTTCCCGTGCCATCGGGTCGTGGATGCATCCGGCGATCTCCACAACTACGGCTATGGGTTGGAAATGAAGGCTCGTCTCCTCAAACTGGAAGGCTACAGAGGTTAGGTACAGTCGCCTCGTAAAACATTACGAAGGTGGCTAGACGTGTCCTGATCGCCGGCTTCGAACCATTTGGCGGCGATAAAGTCAATCCCGGCGAAATGGTCGCGCGCGGTCTGGAAGGGCGAACGCTGGCGGGCCGTATGCTCGCCGTGCGCGTTATTCCGGTTGAGACGCGCAATATCCGCGAGCGCTTCGAAGTTGCGCTGCGGGAGGACGATCCCGATATCGTGATCGCACTCTCACAATTCGGCGGACGCACGGCGCTTTCTATAGAACGCGTCGCCGTGAACGTGCTCGACTTCGAAGATACCGACAACGTCGGCGTCATGCGCAAAGGCGACGTGATCTCGCGCGGCGGCGCGGACGCACGGCTTTCGAATCTCCCGTTCGATCGTGTTATCGACGCCTGGACCGCCAATGGCGTTCCGGGATATGTTTCGAATTCAGCCGGCACGTTCATCGGGAATCAAGCGCTTTACGAAATTCTCGGCTTGACCGATCAGGCTGTGCCGCCGGTAGTCGCCGGTCTAGTTCACCTGCCGTATCTGCCCGCGCAAGCCATTGCGGCGGGGGCCGATTCGAACCCCTCGATGACCCTCGAGCTCATGAAAAAGGGCATCGAAATCATGATTGAAACGATCGTACCGTGGGTCGAACAACGGACGCCCGAAGCGACGAAGGCTCGCGAAAAGGGCAAGTCCACGTGGATCCCCCGCGGTGTAAAGGAAGTAGAACGCTGAGCGACCCACGCCTTTGGGCCATCCCCGACATTCACGGCCATGCGAAGGGCGAACACCGGCCGTTCGCCGAGGAACGTCCCATCGCATATTCACCGCGAATGCTGTTCCTTTGGTTCTACCACGCATGCCGGCGGAGTTCGCCGCGTTACCTGATGGTCAGCGATCACGTCAACTATTTGACGTTTGAAGATCCGGGGGCCGTGCATACCGTTCGTCGCGCGTTGAAACTCGCGCACGCCGGCGATTTGTACGGCGCAGCGGAAACGGCCGGGGTCGACGTCGCGCATGCGGCGGTCGTCAGTGAGGGGTTGCGCAAGGGAATGCGCTTCTCGATCGGCGCGGAGGTCGACAACGATCCGCGCGCAAGACCGGACGCGCAGAACATTGTCGATGCGATGCGGCCGGACGGAATCATTCGCTCGGTCCATTTCTTGTCGATCGATCATCCGGAAAAAGGTTCCGACTTCCAATGGGCCTACGATAATTCCGAGTTCTCGTACCTGTGGGATCACGTCGGCGTCGAACGCGCATGGGAACTCTACGTCGACCGTCTGGTCGATGATGTCGAGAAGCTGCCCGGTCATGTTGTCGGTCATTTCTATAAGCCGGCAATCTTCGGGCATTGGCCTGATGATTCGAAGCTGCAGACGTATGAGGATCGCATTCTCGATGCAGCGGCCGCGCGCGGTATGGCAATCGAGATCAACTCGCGCCCGCTCTATCGCGACTATCCGGACGAGCAGCGCCAAAAGTACATCGACGTCAACAAGCGCCTCATTCGCAAGGCAAAAGCGAAAGGTGTTGGTATTGCCATTGGTTCCGACGCGCACAGTCCGAAAGATCAGGGAAGCGCATTCGACGCCGTGCTGCAGATGCTCGATGAGTGCAACGTCAATGAAGTCGTCTTTCCCGTCAACGGTCGTCTTGCGCGTGTCGTGTTGCGCGCAACGCGCGAGCATTTGGAAGCGCAGCAACGCGCGCCCGAACCGGTGCAACCAGGAAGTAGCATCAGCGGCTTAGGACGCGCAGAACTCGGACTTCCCGAAGAACCCGAACGTCCGGAAAAAACGCGCGAGCCCGCATCGGCAAAAACTTCGCGCGACGTCGGACCGAAGAAACGCGCAAGCAGTCCGGAACGCACGACAAAGAAACCGGCCGCCGAAGAGCAGCCCGTCAAGCCGTCATCGTCGAAACGAACCGCCGAATCGGCGGCATCTTCCGCGAAGGCGAAAGATACGAAGACGAACGTGAAGCCTGCGCCCGCACCGGTGAAGAAAGCCGCAACGGTCGAGAAGAAACCGCCTGCTGAAAAGAAAGCGCCCGCTGAAAAGAAAGCGCCCGCTGAAAAGAAACCTGCCATCAAAAAAGCGACGTCGAACGGAAAGAAAGCAACGCCTGCAGCACCTGCAAAGAAGGTGAGCGCAAAGAAAGCCGCACCGGCAAAGAAAGCAGCAGCGAAAAAAGTCGCGCCCGTGGCCAAGAAATCCACAAGCAAGAAAGCGGCGCCGAAGAAGCTTGCCCCGAAGCCCGCGGTTAAAGCGAAAAAGACCGCTACAAAACCGGTAGCAAAAGCGACCGCAAAGAAAACCGCTGCGAAGAAGTCTACATCGACCGCACGCGCGGTAAAGAAAGCATCGAAGCCGTCCAGCAAAGGCACGACGAAGAAAAAGTCTACAACAAACAAACGACGTTAAGGAGGCTGAGCTTTGGCTCAGATTGAGGAGACGAGGGTCGAAGTGTACTGAGGTACATGAGACCCGAGTCGACGAAGAGCTGAGCCAAAGCTCAGCCTCCCAGAGGAGGGTGGTAGCATGGCGCAACAAGATCGCCAACGCAACATCGCTTTTGTGGGCCCGCATCATGCGGGCAAAACCACTCTCGTGGAGGCTGTGCTCGCGCATTGCGGCGCGATCGGCCGCCGAGGTTCGATCGCCGACGGCACGACCGTCACCGACCACGAACCAGAAGACGTCGCGCACGCGCAATCAACGACGGTCGGCTTCGCGCACTGCGGGTGCGGACCAATCGACGTAACGATCGTCGATTGTCCCGGATTCATCGATTTCTTCGAAGAAACGAAGATGGCGCTGGCCGGCGTCGACGCGGCCGTCGTCGTCCTCGACGCCGATCCGTCACGCGCTTCGCACACCCAAACGCTTGTCGATTATCTCGAAGAGCGGAAGATGCCGCACTGCTTCGTGATCGACAAGATGGATCGTCCCGGCGCGGATTTCGAAGGCACGCTCGAAGCACTGCAGTCGTTATACGGCCGTCACGTCGTCGCCGAACAATGGCCGATCGTCGATAAAGCGAAGGCAAATGATAAAGCGAGCGGATTCGCCGGTTACGTCGATCTCGCCGACATGAAAGCGCACGCATTCAGCGGCGAGGGGGAAACCGATTGCGCGGTTCCCGGAGAGATTCTCGACCGCGTGACGAGCGCGCACACCGAATTGCTCGAAGCGATGGCCGATTTCGACGATCACCTCATGGAAGAGTTGCTCGAAGGGATCGAACCGCCGCTCGACGAGGTCGAGCGCGATCTTTGCGATGAATGCGCGCACGATCAAATCGTGCCGGTGCTCGTTGCTTCCGCCGTCATGGGTGCTGGAATCGCTTCGCTCGTCCGCGCGATGGAAAAATGGTTTCCCTCGCCCGCGCAAGCGCAGCAAGTTGACGCCGAAGGACGACGGATCGCGGCCGATCCGAACGGTCCCGTCATCGCGCGCGTCATCAAGACCGTCATTCACCCACAATCGGGTAAATTGTCGGTCGTGCGCATTCTCTCGGGCACGATCAAAGCCGACGCAACGCTGACCGACATCTCGGCAAACGACGAAAAGGTGCGTTCCGGCGGACTGTACCGGCTGCAAGGTAAGAAGCAAGAAGCGATCGGTGAAGCAGGCCCGGGATCGATCGTCGCGATCGCGCGATTGGAAGCGGTCAAGACGGGCGATACGCTCACGAGCAACGCGCATAAGGTTCTTCTTCCACGTGTACCGCTCTCGGAGCCGTCATTCGGGATGGCGATCAAACCGAAGGAGCGCATCGACGAAGCCAAGATTTTCCAAATGCTTGCGCGCATCGTCGATGAAGATCCGGCGCTGCGTTTATCGCGCGCGGAGATCACGAACGAGTTGTTGCTGCTCGGCAGCGGCGAACAGCACGTCACGATTGCCGTCGAACGGCTCGCGCGAAAGTACAAAGTCGAAGTGGACACGGCGGCGCCCCAAGTTCCCTATCAAGAGACGATCACATCGGGTACGGAGATTCATTCCCGCTACAAACATCAAACAGGCGGGCACGGGCAATTCGGCGACGTATGGCTACGTTTTGAACCACGCGAGCGCGGCAACGGCGTTACGTTCGAAGAAAAAATCGTCGGCGGCGTCGTTCCGAGGCAATTCATACCGGCAGTTGAAAAGGGCGTGCGCGAAGCACTGACGCACGGTCCGAACGGATACCCGGTCACGGACATTCACGTCACGCTCTACGACGGCCAATACCACGACGTCGATTCGAGCGAACAATCGTTCAGGACGGCCGCCGGGATGGGCGTCCGCGATGCGCTTCCCAAGTGCCATCCCGTCGTTCTCGAGCCGGTCTCGCGGGTGACGGTAACCGTACCCACCTCGTACACGTCGACCGTGATTCAGCAGCTCACCGGCAAGCGCGGGCAGATCCTCGGCATGAACCCGGCCGATCGTGCCGGTTTGGACGTCGTCGAGGCCGACGTTCCCCAGGTCGAGCTTGCGCGCTATATCACGGAACTGCGAACGGCGACACAGGGCCTGGGAACGTACAGCGCCCGCCACGAGCGGTACGATCCCATTCCCGGCAACCGGGTAGGACCGAAAGCCGCTGTTTAGCGGGCTTTTCCCCGGAACCCGCTAAAAGACAGGCGGGTGAAAAAACTCCTTGCTATCGCTGCTTTGGCGGCGCTCGTTTGCGGCTGTTCGAAGGTATCAACGACTGCGGGCGGCGGCGAGCACTCGTGGACGAAACCGGGCCTTCTTCGGGTCGCCATTCAAAGCGAGCCAAAGAACCTCAATACGCTCCTGTCGTCCAATACCACCGACGTCATGATCGACGAACTGATCTTCGATCCGCTCGTCAGTGCCGACGACAAGGGCGGCCTCGTGCCCGTCCTCGCAGCGCAGGTCCCGACGCCCGAGAACGGCGGTATCAGTAAGGACGGTTTGACGGTCACGTACCACCTGAAAAAGGGACTAACATGGAGTGACGGTCAGCCGCTCACAAGCAAGGACATCAAATTTTCCTGGCAAGCGATGATGAACGACAACAATAACGTCGTCTCGCGCCACGGATTCGATGAGGTTGCATCGGTCGACACCCCCGACGATACGACGGTGCTCGTTCACTTGAAGGAACGATTCGCGCCGATTGTCAGTGAGTTTTTCGGGCCTAGCGACAGTCCGGTCGATATTTCGCCGGCGCACATTCTGGCAAAATACCCGAACCTCAATCAAATTCCGTTCAATAACGAGCCCATCGGTTCCGGACCGTACAAACTCGCGGAATGGGTCAAAGGCGATCACATCACGCTCGTCGCGAATCCGAAATATTTCCAAGGAACGCCGGGCTTGAAGCAAATCACAATTCGCATCGTTCCTGACGAGAACACATCGCTCAATTTGCTTCGTACGCATGAGATCGACTGGATGTTCGAGCCGTCGTACTCGACCTATGCTGCATTAAAGTCGATGCAAGATGTGAGCAACGTCTACAATAATGTCAACGGTTACGAATACGTACAGCTCAACACATCGCACCCGCCGCTTGACGATGTTCGCGTGCGGCAAGCGATCAAATACGCAATCGACAAGAAACAACTGATCGACACGCTGACATTCGGACAGCAGACCATCGCAACCGAAGATATCCCGGACTGGATGTGGGCACACGATCCGAACGTTCCCGTTTTCCCGCATGACGTGCAGAAGGCAAAAGAGCTGCTGCAGTCTGCCGGATTCACGCCCGGCGCAGACCGGATGATGACGAAGGACGGCCAGAGGCTCTCCCTTCTTCTGGTTACGAACGTCAGTAACGTGACTCGCCGGAAAGCCTCGGTCATCCTACAGAACCAATTGCGCCAGGCGGGCATCGACGTGCAGATCAAATACTTCGACGGAGCCACGCTCTTCGCGCCCGCTCCGCTGGGCATTCTTCAGAGCGGCAAGTTCGATCTGGGACTTCAAGGTTGGTTTGCCGGGGTAGACCCGGATGATTCCTCGCAGCTGATGTGCAAGAATGCTCCTCCGGGCGGATACAACTACACGCGGTATTGCTCGCCGAAGATGGACGCCGCGCAGAAGGAAGCGCTCAAGAACTACGATCAGCCGACGCGCAAGAAGGCGTACGCGACGATTCAAGCGCTTCAGGCGACCGATACCCCTCAAATATATTTCTGGTACCGCCGTCAGGTACAAGCGATCAACCCGGATTTCAAAAACTTCGATCCTAATCCCGTCGTGGAGTCGTGGAACGCGTATCAATGGAGCATTTAGGTAACCCCAGTCAACCCACTGGTCCGCTTCCAGAACTCATCTGGTTGAAAAAGATGATCGTGGAACGCGCGCTTACGCGCGGAGAGTACATGCTCTCCGGCGGCGTGCGCAGTGATTACTACATCGATAAGTTCCGCCTCTTTTCCGATCCGCACGTGCTGCGCCGTATCGCGCGCATGTTCGTCCCGTTACTCACGGAAGTGAATCCCGACCTCATCGCCGGGACCGAACTCGGCGGCGTCGTTATTGCGACAGCCGTATCGCAGTTATCTGGAATTCCGATGATCGCCGTGCGAAAAACGCCAAAGGCGTACGGCGCATTCGCGAACGAGTATGTCGAAGGACCATTCGAGCCCGGTCAACACGTGCTCTTATTGGAAGACGTAGTCACGTCGGGTCGCGAGTTGCTCGCGTCAAAGGCGCGGCTGGAGGAGTTGGGACTGCGCATTACGCCGTGCGCCGTCGTGAGCCGCGGCCTTGCTCCCGTTCGCGCGCTCATCCAGTTTTCGCTGCCCCGTGGACAAGCAAAGACCGATAATTAAGTTCGCGTAGGCATTTCGGCGCTGCCGGTCGGGACCATCGTCGGTCGCGGCGCTCGGAAAACGGCGAGATAATCTCGCATAATGCGCTACTTACTCGTGTGCGGCCTTTTGGCGTTGATTGCATGCAATAGTAAATCCGTTGCAGCCGGTTCGCGCGGGGTTGTTTGGCGCGCGGGAGATCCGTCGCTTGGGAAGTGGAAGGCCGCCACGTCGCTCCAGTGCGGCACACCGGTGAATCTGGGCACGCGATTCGTCTTCTCGCTGCAGTACACGGTGGTCAACGGCGCGGGAACGTGCATGCGCAATCAAGCGAATCCGCTCGATTCCCAAGGCAATGCGTTCTACCTGCAAGACGGCGTGAAATACACGTGGACGTTTCGGTTCGTCGATGGTACGCCCTATTTCGCAAACGCCACGCGGATGGGCCCCGATCACGACGCACGCAGCCTGATTTGGCAAATTCACGGCAACATCGAGCGTGGAACACCGTGCACGACGCTCTCGTTTACGAACGGCACCGATAACGTCACGTACGACACTCAGCAGTGGGGCTTTTCGACCTGCAACGGCGTCCTCTGGCACGGCCGTTACGTTCCCGGGGAAACCGACGACTGGAAGATCGTGGCCACTATTTCAAGCGGCGATGACGGCGTGACGCAGCTGTACCGAAACGGCGTTTTACAAGTAACCGATCGCGGAGCGAACTACCAAGATAGCCATGCGAGTCCCGGCGACCTGAACGGATATCCGTGGTGGAATTTCGGGCCGTACAAATGGATCTGGAAAGATGCACCGACAAACTCGTCTATGACTTCCGTCAACATGACGATCGATAATATGGTGTTAACGCAAGACTGACACGATCGGGACAGGTCGCGAAGATTTGGATACCGTAAAGGTGCGTTCGAAGCGTATTCTACGCTAAATCTTCTCAATTTCGCGCCGAATACGTTTCTAGAGAGCGTTGGGCTCTCTAGAACTGCGTACTCCGATTCGGACCTCTCACTCTACGCAGATTCGTTTTAATTTCATCGACGAGCCCTGATTCTTGGCGCGCCTCCTGCGGGCGGTGCTAGAGTTCGTCACGTCCCAATTGAGGTCAAATGTCTTCACAACGCTTAAAGCGTCTGTTTCCTATTGCCTTTATCGTGAGCCTCGCAGCATGCAGCGGCGGTTCGCAAACTCCCTCGCAGGCGCTTCCCGCTGTTGCGAACGCAACACCGAGCAACATAACGCCGATGTCGACGGCAACGAGCTCGTCGGCATCGCCCTATAGCGCCGCCATCTTAAGCGACCGTCCGGTTGCCTTCTATCCGCTCAGCGATCCCGCGCCGACCGCGTACGATCAATCCGGCAACCATCTCAACGGCACGATCGGCTCGTCGATTACGACGGGTGCCACCGGCCTTGCGAGCTCATCCAAGGCTGATGTATTCCCCGGTCTTCAATCGGCAGCCGGCGCCATTGAGATCGCGCAAAACTCGCTTCTGCAGCCCTCGGGCGCTGCGTCGCTCGAAGCGCTCTTCCGTTTTAGCTCGACGCCTGCGACACATGCGATGCTCGTTGGTTACGGCCAACGCAGCGGCATTGCATCCTATGAGTTCTTCTTCAAGAACGGTCAGGTCGTCGCGCAATTCACGACGTCGAAAGGCTTCGCGGATGTTGCTGCAAACGTGCAGACCAATGTTACGTATGATGCCGTTGCAACGTACGACGGTTCAACCGCGCGTCTCTATCTCAACGGAAATCTCGCGGCGTCGTCGGCGCTCGCCGGCACGCTCTCGTATGTCAGCGGCTACGGTCTCGAAATCGGCGATGATGCGTCGTTCCTCTCGCCGGGATTCAACGGCACCATCGGTTCCGTTGCGGTCTTTTCAAACGCGCTTTCGGCGTCACAAGTGAGCGCGCATTACGCTGCCATCAGCTCGAACGCAACTCCCGCGCCGACGGCAACGCCGGTAGCAACGATAGCACCGACGGCTACGCCGAAGGCGACCACCGCTCCGACTGCAACGCCGGCTCCTACCGCATCGCCATCGGGCACCGTAC
The DNA here is from genome assembly GCA_963765935.1 of Vulcanimicrobiia bacterium. Classification (GTDB taxonomy): domain Bacteria; phylum Vulcanimicrobiota; class Vulcanimicrobiia; order Vulcanimicrobiales; family Vulcanimicrobiaceae; genus JAMXLG01. Next base: position 725,628 of record CAVXXX010000001.1, read on the forward strand.
TTTGGAAAGCCGGTGATCCAACGCTCGGCAAATGGATCGTCGCCAACACGTATCAATGCGGAACGCCGGTAAACAACGGCACGACGTTCACGTTCAATCTCGCGCTGAGCGGACAAAACTGCGGACGCAACATGGCCAATCCGACGACCAGCAGCGGTGGTCTCGAAACGCTGACCGACGGAGCGACGTACACGTGGTCGTTCCATTACGTCGACGGTAAGGCTGACGGCACCGGTCCCGGCATGGGACGCGACAGCGGAACGGATCCGGAAGCGTTGATTTGGCAAATTCACGGCCTCAACGAAAACGACACGCCGTGCACGAGCTTGAACTTTCTCAACGGTTCGTACTATTCCGGCTCCCTTGGGTCGGGTCAACAATGGGCGCTGATGACGTGCGCGGGACCGGTTTGGTTCGGCAAATATACACCAGGCGAGTCGGATGACTTCAAAATCGTCGCGACGATCGCAAACGCGGATATCTCGAGCGAAACGTACGGTGAGACGAAACTCTATCGCAACGGCGTCCTCGTGGCGGATGCGAAGGGACCGAACTATCACCACTCAACGTCGTCGCCGGCGCAATCATGGTGGAATTTCGGACCGTACAAGTGGCGCTGGGAACTCGCAAACGGCGGTGGATCCAGCATGTCACAAGTCAACGCTACGTTCGAAAACTTCGTGTTCACAAAACAATAAGGGCCTTGGAAACACCGAATGGGCCGTCTATTAAGACGGCCCATTTTTTTTGCAAAGTTGTACGATGGCACCAGGTCTCGAGACGACGTTACTCGTAGGGCTCGACTCGGACGGCTACGCAAGCACACGTCGTCTCACGCTACGCCGTCGCCTTGTCTCACTGACGCGAACCCCGTATATATTAGCGCCTATGTCCTTACGCTATTCGGTTTCACCATAGCTCTACCGGGTCGCGCCCTCTCGTACAACTGAGGACCTAATGCGAAAAGCGAAAGAGCTTCTGTTTCCTATTGCATTTACGGCCTTACTCGCGGGGTGCGGCGCTTCGGCCGGCACCTCAACTCCAAGCGCTGCAGGCGCTTTCGCCGCGTCGATCGTTCCGCAAACAACGAGGTCGAGCACCATCGTGTGGGAAGCCGGCGATGGATCGTTGGGTAAGTGGACGATCTCCAATTCAAACCAATGCGGCTATCCTTCGAACAGCTCGACGACGTTTTCATTCACATTGAATCGTTCCGGTACACACTGCGGACGCAATCAAGCAAACCCGGTCAATAGCGACGGAACCATCGTGCGCCTCACGGAAGGCACGACGTACACCTGGACATTTAATTACTATGACGGGAAGCCGAGCACGAGAGTCATCGGTATGGGCGTCGATACGGATGCGCGTTCGTTGATCTGGCAAATCCATGGCTATCTTGAGAGCGACGCTCCATGCGCGCAACTGATGTTTGTGAATGGGCCCTACAATACCGGCGGAGCGCAACGCTGGGGATTACAGACCTGCGCGGGGCTCGTGTGGACCGGAAACTACACGCCGGGTGAGAGCGACTCGTTCAAAATCGTCGCGCATGTGTCACGCTACTCCAGCGGTTACACGCAACTCTATCGAAACGGCGTGCTCGTTCACACCGATTACGGCGCCAACTATCACAACAGCTCGGGAAATCCATGGTGGAATTTCGGTCCGTACAAATGGCGTTGGATGCTCTCCGGCGGCGGCGGTTCCGACCTCTATCAAGTAAACGCCACGATTGCGAACATGACGCTCACGAAGAGTTAAATCGTCAGCTCCGTTCCATCATCGGCGATGGCGCACGGCCCGTGGTACACACTACGGGCCGCGTCTTCGAGTTCGCCCGGTGCGAATTCAGTTCCGTAATGCGTGAGCACGAGACGCCGCGCTCCGGCTCGTTGCGCCATCTCGCCCGCTTCAATGGCGGACAGATGCCCGCGCACGGGGCCATTCTCGCTCGCTAAACCGAGCGCAGCTTCGCAGAGAAACAGATTGCATCCGTGCGCGAGCGCTTCGACCTCTTGGCACGGCGCCGTGTCGCTCGAGTAGCAAACGCTGGCGCCGTCACGTTCGACGCGAATGGCGTATGCGTCGATATAATGTACCGTTTTTGCGAAGCTGATGGAGAGATTCCCGACATACAGTTCGCCGTTCGGGTCGTATTCGCCGACGTCGAAAACCTCGTCGAGAAAATCATCGGGCCCTTCGGGATGGAACGTTGCCGCAACGGAGCGCAATTGTGCTTCGCCGCCGGGAGGAAGCCATAGCGGCATCCGTCCGTCGCGCAACAACGGCCCATATTTCAATCCATAACGCAAGGGAATCACATCGAGAAAATGATCCGCGTGCATGTGGGAGATGACGATCGCATCGAGGTCCGGATAATCCATTACCTCGCGCAGATTCGCAAGCGCCCCCGAACCCATGTCGAGCAGCACGTTTGCTTCGCGGGTTCGGATCAAATGGCAGCTGCACGCGCGCCCCGGCCGTGGGACCGATGCACTCGATCCCACGACGCGCACCCGCATCGAAGCCGCCATTACGGTAGCGATGCGAGAACCTCCTCAGCGTGCCCATCAACCTTGACCTTCGGCCAGACCTTCACGATCTTGCCTTTCGGGTCGATAAGAAACGTCGAACGAGCCACTCCTTTGGTTACCTTTCCGTACATGTTCTTCTCAACGATAACACCCATTGCATCGCAGAGCTTCGAATCCGTGTCCGCGAGCAACATGAACGGGAACCCAAACTTTTTCTTGAACTTCTGATGCGATTCGACCGAATCGCGGCTGACGCCGACGATCGTCGCCTTCTTCTTTTGGAAGTTGGCGAACAGATCGGTAAACTGCGTGCCCTCGTTGGTTCAACCCGGTGTGTCGTCTTTCGGATAAAACCACAACACCAGATCGCCTTTGCCGAGCAGATCGTGCGTCGAAACACGATTTCCCTCGTCATCGAGCAACGTCAGCTTAGGCAATGTCTCACCTTGAGCTAACACTTGTATCTCCTATTGCGTAAACTGATCCAAAGGAACCATAAACAAGAGGCGGTCCCCTGGGCGTACGTCTCCTTCAAACTTGTGTACCGGGACCGCAACCCCTTTGCCGAGGCCCTGTTCGCGCCACACGTAAAGCGGTACCCACCGCACCTTGTATCCGGGCCGTTCCGGCGGTGCGGGGGGAGGCGCATTTTCCACGCCCTGGAACCGTTCGGCAAGTTGAAACGTGCGCGCGAATTTGGAGTGGGGAAAGATCGCGAAACGGCCGCGCGTACTTTCGAACCGCGCGAGACCGGCGATGGTCGGCGCGGTCAGTTCCGTCGTGGAAAACGAGTCGATCGCGAAATGCCGTTTGATCGATGCGCCGAACGCTAAATCGTCAATACGCAAGACGGTATGCATCTCGCCGATGCCTCGTTCCCGCGTACGCGTTCGCGCTCCGAGCGCAACCTCGAGATTCGACGTATCGGAATTCGTCACGCCGACGAGAGCCTTGGCGTGTTCGGGACTGCAATACGCGAGCGTCTCGTCGTTCGTCGCGTCGCCGGTGAGCAAATCGACTTTGCGGTCGCGGGCGAGTTCGATGAGGATCGCATCGGGATTCTTCTCCACGACGACGACGTCTTCACCAAGTTCACGCAAGTAGTCGATCACGAGCGAGCCGACGTTCCCCGCGCCGCACACAATGACGTGGCCCACGCGGTGGATCCGGCGGATACCACGCGTTCGCCGTACCAATGCGGCGTTCAATCCGGATGTAATCGTTGCGGTGAAGACCGCAAAGATAATGATACCGACGAGCATAACGAGCATCGCAACGAGGAGTGAAAGCACCTCGCCGGCGGGGAGATTTGCCGACGTGCAATTTTTGCACGGCGTGACGTCGCCGTATCCGACCGTCGTCATCGTCGTCATCACGTAATAGAGCGCCGCTACCGGATGCAGCTTCAGCATCCATGCGAAGTAGACGGAAAAGCACACGTAGAGGATGAGGCCGCCTATAAACACGGAGCGGAGAATCGGTTCGCTTCGTACGATGCCGACCCGCGCGTCCCGCCAGCTTCCCTTCACTCGCGTACGCCAATCGACGCCGCGGCTACGCTCGCCTTGCGGCCACGCTTTCTTGATGTTGGCGATGGGGCCGAACACGACGACGCGCGCGTTTCCTTCTAATCGATCGTGGAGGATCGTCTCGTCGGGATGCGATTCTTCACCGTGGCATAAGTACGGCGTCTTGCCGTCGACGGAAACGATGCGCGCCCGCAAACGCGCTTCCGCTTCTTCTACCGTTATGCCGGCGATGCCGAAGTCGGCAGCGCTTCGTTCACAAAATCCGAAGAGCCCCCCCTCGTGCTCTTGCGGCTCCAACTCTTGTTCCTCGCGAGTCTTCCGGCGCGATTTCCGCGCAACGAGCAACTCTAACGTCGGAAACGGCAGCGCGTAGAAACACGAGCGGTCGACGGCGGAGGCTGCATACGTTGCCGCTGCATGAGCAGCGGGTGAGATTGCCGTGCAATTATATTTCAACCCCTCCTGAATCTTGTGTCCCAGAACGGGGTTAAATTGACGGATCGTAACGCGAACGCGTTCGTTGATGTCGCGCGCGAGCAGCGAGACATGCAAATTCAGACGATCGTCTTGCGAAACGGCGACGATGCAGAAGTTGGGTTGATTCGGCGAGAGGCCGGGCGGCTCGAGGCCCGCTTGTCGCAAACTCCCGGTATCTGCCGGATCGAGGTTGTAGTGCGAGAACGTGTGCGGATAGTCATGCGTGAGTTGCGTGGCCGTTGTTGCGAGCAGGCGCGCTGCACGCTCTTCTTCGTGCTTCCAAACGAGCACAACGCGTTGCCCCGCGGTCTTTAAGATCTCTCTGCAGATCTCGTACGCAAGGTAGTCACCGCCGACGACGATAATGAGCGTCTCGGTCGCCATAGATGTCGCCAGATTCGCCGCAACATGCCGCTCGTCCGCCGCACCCGCTCGCGCTCGCATTGATCGATCGCCTGCAGGCCCGTCCGCGCGCCGTCGTGCTCGAAGTTGGCTCGGGCAGCGGTCGCAACACCCGCGCTCTGCGCGATGCCGGATTCAGGGTTATCGGATTCGATGACTCGGTCACCGCCGCGGCGGCACTCACGACCCATGCTCTACTGCACGGAACGCCTCGGTCGATTTCCGGGCTCCTTGGCCAGATCGCTGAGCGCGTTGAGCCTGGAGCCGCACTTTTCGCTACCCTTGGATCGGTGCGAGACGCGCGTTACGGTCACGGCCGGTTCGTCGAGGACCATGTCTATGCGCCGCAAGACGGCGACGAGCGCGGCGTTGCGCACGCATATTTTGATGAAATGCGCGTTCGCGACTTGCTGAAAGCCGACTGGATGCTCGAATCGTTGGACGAAATCCGGGTCGACGAAATCGCGGGTTCTTGGGCACACGAAAAGCAACCGCTGCACGGCGCGGTGCATTGGTTCGTCGTCGCGACGAGGCGCTAGTATCTCGGAATAGAGGGATCCACTTCACGTGCATATGCGTCGATGCCGCCGTCGACATTCGAGACGTCGCCGAAACCGCGCGCGGCGAGAAACTGCGCGACACGTTCGCTCCGCCCGCCGTGATGGCACATCACGGCAATGGCTTTATTCTGCGGCAACTCGTTCATCCGCGCCGGCACATCACGCATCGGAATCACGATGCTATCCGGCATCGCGGCCGCAGCCACTTCATCCGGCTCCCGAACATCGAGGAGCAGGAAGTCTTTCCCCTCGCGCCGCCAGCGGGCGAGATCGCTGACACTGATTTCTTTCACTATGTCGCGCTCTTCGTCGAGATAAGGTCTTGCATCGGGCTGGAGGCATTTGCGTAAAGACGCTTCTCCATCCGCCCGGCGAGAAACGCTTGGCGCCCGGCAATAACGGCGTTTTTCATTGCATGCGCCATGAGCACCGGGTCGTTGGCTGCGGCGATGCCGGTGTTCATCAGCAGTGCATCGACGCCGAGTTCCATTGCAATCGCTGCATCCGATGCCGTGCCGACGCCCGCGTCGACGATCACCGGTACCTTTGCTCGCTCTTTGATGATCCGAATCGTGTACGGATTACAGACACCCAGTCCGCTTCCAATCGGCGCTGCCAGCGGCATGACGGCGGCGCATCCCAATTCCTCCAGTTGTTTGCAGATGACCGGATCGTCACCGATGTACGGCAGAACGGTGAAACCGTCTTCAATCAATTGTTCCGCCGCAGCGAGCGTTTCGCGCGCATCGGGATGGAGCGTTTGCGCATCACCGATCACTTCGAGTTTGATCAAGTCGGTCTCGAGCAACTCGCGCGCCAAATGCGCGGTGAGCACGGCATCTTTTGCGCTGTAGCATCCGGCCGTATTCGGAAGAATCCGAAGCTTTGCGCGATCGATGTAGTCAAGCATCGTCCTACCGCTTGGATCGTCGAGATTGATCCGCCGGATCGCGACCGTGACCATCTGGGCGCCGCTTGCCGCGTGCGCGTCCTGCATCACCTGCAGCGACGGATACTTTCCGGTTCCGACGATAAGGCGGGAGTCGAATTCGTATTTTCCGATGTGGAGCGTGTCGTTCATGGGCATCCTATCCGCCGGCAACGGCTTTGATGATTTCAATCGTGTCGCCGTCGGCGATCTGTTGTGTTTCGTATTCGGCGCGCCGGACAACACGCTCGTTACGGGCAACCGCGATTCCGGAACGGGGCGTGCCGAGGTCTTCCAAAAGCGCCGCTACCGTGATTCCGTCGGGGAGCTCGTGCGATTCGCCGTTGATCGTCGCTTTCACGGCTGCGAGATTCGCTTCGCCCCGGCGCCTTCTTTTTCAAAGCGAGCGAGCAGCCATGGCTCGAGCGCCGACGCATGAGCCGGTTTCGATAAAATCCGCAATCAATCGTGCCGTGACCGGCGTGAGCAGAATACCATTGCGGTAGTGGCCCGTCGCGAGCACGAGCCCGTCAAGCGGCGTGGGCCCGAGGATCGGACGTTCATCCGGGGTTCCGGGACGAAGTCCGGCCCACATTTCGGTCAATGCGAAAACACCCAGCGACGGAGCGGCGTCCAACGCAGCGTCGAGCAGCGAACGGATCCCGCCGGCGGTCACGCGCTCGTCAAAACCCGCGTGCTCCACGGTTGCGCCGATCAAGAGCCGTCCGTCATCGCGCGGCACCAGATAAGCTCCCGGCACCCACGTCGTGCGCTTTAAAAAGCTGCGCGGCGTTGCGAGCGCCAACATCTGTCCCTTAACCGGTTCGACGGGCGGCGCGCATGACGCCGGTAATCCCGGCACGGTTGCGCTCCATGCACCGGTAGCCACGACGACGTTCGCAGCCGGCGCAAATCCAAGGTCACTGCGCACGCCGAGAACCCGCCGCGCATCGCTTTCGATCGCGACGTCACGCGCGTTCCGTACGATCGTCACGCCGGCCGCTTCGCAGGCAGCGGTCAATGCACGGCCTAGTCGCCGATTATCAACGTATCCTTCACCCGCGACGACGAGTGCGCCGCGAACGTGGCGGCCAAGCGACGGTTCGGCAATCATCGCTTCACTACGGTCGAGAACGTCGCACGCAACGTTTTGGCCGCGCAAGTGTGCGGCATGATCGCGGAGTGTTTGCATGCGTTCGTCGTCGAAGGCCGCGTTGACGATGCCGTCGAGACGCAGGTGTACGGAAACTTCGCCGGCCGACTCAATGCGCTGTGCGAATTCACGATACATCGCGAGCGAGGTAGCACAGAGATCGAGCAGCGCATCATCTTCGACTCGCTCCGTATACGGTGCGAGCATTCCGGCTCCAGCCCACGATGCGGCGCGGCCCGGCTCGCCTCGCTCGAACACGCGGACGGCCGCGCCACGCTGTGCCAGTTCGTGCGCTGTTGCCAGGCCGATCAGCCCCGCTCCGATAATCGCAACGTCGCCGGAAAGCTTCATCTACATTCCGGTATACACGGGGCCTTCGCCGCCCTGCGGCGGCACCCACGTAATGATCTGATATGGGTCGGCGATATCGCACGTCTTACAGTGCACGCAGTTCGTGAAGTTGATCTGCAACCGCCCCTCGATCTTGCCTTCGCCGTTCTTCTCAAAGAGCGGTTCGTAGACCGCTGCCGGACAGAAGTACGCGCACGGGTTTCCGTATTCGACGGTGCAACGGTCCCGGCAGACGTTCGTGTCGGCGACCTTCAGATGGCACGGCTGATCTTCTTCGTGCATCGTGCCGGAGTTATACACGTCCGTGAGTTTGTCGAACGTGAGCACGCTGTCGACCTTGGCGCGCGAGGTCTCTTTCGGTTTGTATCCGGCTTTTTGCATCTGCTCGTAGCCCGGCTTTTGCGAGAGCTTGTCGATGATTCCGAATGCCCGGCCGCCGGTGAAAGTGGCCAGTCCGGCATTAAAAACACCCGCCCACATACCGTGCTCGAACCCTTGGTGGAAGTTGCGCGCACTGCGCATCTCGGTGTACGCCCACGAATTACGGAAACGTTCTTCGTACGCGGATAACGTCTTCGCGTCGTAATTGCCGGCTTGCAGTGCGTCCCATGCGGTTTCGGCGGCCATCATGCCGGATTTCATCGCGAGGTGAACGCCCTTCAACCGCATGCCGTTGAGGAAACCCGCGGAGTCACCGGTGATCATCAAGCCATCGGCGTACGGGCGAATCATCGCGAAGAATCCACCTTCGGGAATCGCCTTTGCGCCGTAGCGAATCATCTTTCCACCGTCGAGCAACGAGCGAATTTCGGGATGCTCTTTCATCCGCTGTAATTCATTGTGCGGATCGGTCGTCGGATTTTTATAGTCGAGACCCGTCACGTGACCGATATCAATGATGCGGTCTTTCATGCCGTAGATAAAACCGCCGCCGAATGTTTCCGGCGGAAGCGGATATCCGAGCGTATGAATGACCGTGCCCGCCGGGAAGCGGTCGTCGGGAACTTGCCACAGTTCTTTTACCCCGGCGGCGTAAACCATCGGTTCTTTCCCCCCATCGAGATCCAGTCGGGGAATCGCCTGCTTTGCGAGCGTTCCGCGCGGACCCTCACCGAGAATCACGATCTTTGCGAGCAAATCCGCGCCAGGTTCGTAGTTCGATTTCGGATTGCCGTTATGGTCGACACCTTTGTCGCCGGTGCGTACGCCGATGACCCGGTCACCGTCCCACAACAACTCCTGCCCGGGGAATTCACCGAACACTTGAATGCCGAAGTCCTCTGCTTGCGCTGCCATCCACTTCGTCAGGCGCTGCAAGGACGAGACGTACTTGCCGTGATTGTTGAGCGGCGGCGGCGTAAACGGTGCCTTGATCTTGCCGCCCTTGGTGAGAAACCACATCTCATCGCGACCGACGGGCGCTTCGATCGGTGCACCCTTTTCGAGCCAATCGGGCATCAGTTCGTTGATTGCGCGCGGATCGAGGACGAGCCCGGAGAGACCGTGATTTCCGATCTCGGCCGCCTTTTCGATGACGAGAATTTCAAGCTCGCGGCCTGCCGTTTTTGCAAGCTGGCCAAGCCGAATCGCACCGGCGAGACTCGCCGGGCCGGCGCCTACGAAAAGGACGTCGACTTCAAGTTGATCGCGCTGCGCTGCCATGGCGCACCAATTCGAGCTACGCCAAAATCTATCATTTCATAGAAGTCTGAGAATCGAAAGCTTGCTGAAAGGTTCTTCCGCGTAGAGTTAGCTGCAGTAGTGGAGGCAGTGGCGATGATCGAGCGCAGTCGTCGCGGGACGACATGGTTGCACCGGTACGGCGGCCTGATTCTCGGCGCGCTCGTGATGTATTTGGCGTTCACCGGCGCGGCGATCGTGTTCCGGCCGCAGCTCGACGCGCTGCTCTATCCCAAGCTCCTCGTAACGACGCCTTGCCAACAATCAGCCTCGGTCGACACCATAGTCGCTTCGGCTCGCACTTTTCATCCGCATGCAAAGCCGACGTACATCTACGTTTATGGAGGCGTGTCGTCGTCGACGATGGTGCGCTTTTCCGACGCAGATCAGGTGTATCTCAATCCGTGCACCGCGAAGGTGTTAGGAGATCAGCAACGGTACGGCGGCGTGTTCGGCGCCATGGAAGGACTTCACAAGTTCAAGTTTGCCGGTGAAACGATCGGCATGGCGATCATCGGTTCGGTTGCATTGGTTCTCGCCGCCGTGCTGATTGCCGGCGGCATTTTCCTGTGGTGGCCAAGGCGCAAACACAATTGGCGTCTGAATCACCGCCTCCAAGGGCGAGCGCGAGCGCTCAACCTCCACATGACCTTCGGCGTCTATGCGAGCGCGATCGTTTTCATCGTCGCGGTTACCGCGGTACCGCTTTCGCTCGGTATTGCAAGAACGATCATGATGCAGCTGACGCATTCGAGCGACATGACCGACGAAGCACCGCTTCCCGCGTTTGCTATGCCGGCAAAAAGCAGCGGCCGAACGATTCCGATCGAACGAGCGTGGAGCGCGGTACGCGCCGTGGAGCCGGAAGCGTACCAGTGGGCGTCGATTCATCTGCCCCGCGGAAAGCAGCCGATTGCAATCGACATCGTCCCCGCGAACGCGCCGCATGGTGAGGCGCGCGATGCATATTACATCGATGCGACAACCGGGCGCATCGTACTCTCACGGCCGTACGCGTCCATCGATCTAGGATCGAAGCTCTACTATTGGGCGCTCGCTTTACACACTGGACGCGCGGGCGGCTCCGTCGTCCGATGGCTACTCTTTTTCGGAATGATGGCAGTTCTCGTTGTCGGTTATGCCGGCATCGAAAGTTTCGTCCGGTTGAAGCTTCGCCGACGCTCTCTCCCTAGAAAGGCAACAACGTGAAAGGACTTACCGGCATCGGCCTTCTGGCAGCTGCGGCGCTCTCGATCGCGCCGCTCGTCGCACATTCGCAGTCCACCGAAGGACTCGATATGCAATCGGCGCGCGACACGATGCAAACCAAACGCGGTCACTCCGTCGCATACGCGCAGACGTGGGATTTGAGCGGGATTCCGAGCTACGTGCCGCATGCGAAAGTGAACGGAACGATTCGTTTGTGGGGTAGCGACTACATCACCTTTGGATACCTTGCGCAATACTGGCAGGAAGCGTTTCAAAAAGTCCAGCCGAACGCGAAGTTCGATTGGCAAATGAAGACGACGCTCGCTGCAGTGCCCTCGCTAGCGCTTGGCGTAAGCGACATCGGAATCGGGCGCAAAGTAACCTTCTCGGAACTCGAATTGTTCGAGCGGTATACGAATCACGACCCGGTTGAACTCTCGATCGCGACCGGCTCGTACAACGTTCCCGGATGGAACCCGGGCTTCGGCATCGTCGTCAACAAAGCCAATCCGATTTCGCGCATCACGATGCAGCAGCTCGACGGCGTCTTTGGCGCGGAGCGCAGCGGCGGCTGGGAAGGCACGAGTTGGCGTCCGCAATGGTCACGCACCGCCGCCCAAAATATTCGCACGTGGGGACAGCTCGGACTGGCCGGCGCGTGGACAAACAAACCAATCCACGTCTACGGCCTCAATCTGCGCTACCATCAAGCGACCGAGATGTCCGATTGGATTCTCAAGGGCAGCGATAAATGGAACGAGCACTTGCGCATCTACGCAAATTACGTTTCGAAGAGTGGATCGCTCGAACGCGGTCTCGATGAAGACCTCTCGAGGGATCCCTACGGCATCGCCTATATCGCGGCGCCCACCGTAAACCTCGGCGCGAAGGGCGCGCCGCCGGCGTTGAAGATTCTCGATCTCGCGGCTCAACCGGGCGGCCCGTACGTTCCGTACACACTCGAAACGCTTCACGATCGCACGTATCCGCTCTTCGATCAGATCTATGCGTATGCAGACCAGGGCGGCGGACGGATCGATCCCAATGTGCTCGAGTTCTTGCGCTTCATCGTAAGCCGCGAGGGTCAGGAAGCGGTGATGCGCGACGGCAAGTACCTTCCGCTGACAGCCGATGTCGCAAAAGCGCAGCTCGCAAAGCTCGACGCACTGCAAAAGTGATTCCGTCGCTCATGCTTGCCGCAATGCTCGGCGGCACCTGGCAACAGCTTGCGCCCTACCATCAACAGCAAAATGTGAGCGGCACCATTCGAAACTACGGTTTCGGTCTAGGTGGTTTGCTCGCAAAATGGGAGCGCGCTTTCGAACGCTTCCAACCGGACGTGCATTTCCGCGATACCTTGCCGACCAGCGATGCGGCGATGCCGGCGCTGATCACGGGCGTATCGGACCTCGGGCCCGACGGTGGTGAAGCAAGCCTTACCGAGAATTTAGCGTTCTACGAAACGTATGGATACAACGTCACCGGTATCACCGTGGCGTCGGGCGCATATGACGTCGAAGGACGTTCGAACGGGATCATCCTCTACGTCAATGCGGCCAATCCCATCACGCAGCTTTCCCTCGAGCAACTTGACGGAATTTTCGGGACACGGAGAACCGGTGCGCTCGACGGGTTCAAGTGGATGATCTCCGAGGGGCTACAACCACAAAGCGAGATTCGCACGTGGGGCCAACTCGGATTGACCGGTTCGTGGGCCGCACGTCCGATTCAAACGTACGGTCATGCGCCTTCGGGCACGACACGATTCTTTCAATCACGTGTCATGCACGGTAGTGACAAGTGGAATCCAAATTATCGTGAGTACGTCGAGACCGGCAGCAAGATGATCGGCAGCGACGATCCCCGTCAACTCGGCGGACTCAAACACATGCTCGCGGACGAACTTGCACACGACAAGTACGGCATTGCTTGGACCGTTGAACCGCAAGCACGCGGCATCGCCGGTATCAAGGCGATTTCACTTTCGAGAGGTGTGGGATACCCCTACATTTCTCCCACGCTTGCGAGTTTCGAAGACCGCAGCTATCCGCTCGTGCGCAACATCTACATTTTTTTGAATCGCCGTCCGAACACGCCGGTCGATCCAAAGCTCAAAGCGTTTCTCGCCTTCATTCTGAGCCGCGACGGACAAGCGGTCGTCGCGGAGGACGGAAACTACCTTCCGCTTCCGGCGCACTTTGCTCGCCAACAACTTGCCATATTGGAGTAGAGAGATTGAGACTAGCTACGTTCCTCGCCTTCGTCCTTGCACTGTGCGGTATAGCGGGCGCGCAGACGACTGCACCAAACCTCAGTGATCTTCCGTCGTATAAAAAAGAGTACAACATTGTCGGCGGCCTTCGCATCGCCGGAAGCGACCTCAAAGGGAACATGGAACTGCTGATGCAAGCGTTTCAAAAATACCAGCCGCAAATGATGGCGTCCGGCAACTTCATGACGAGTAGCGAAGGTGCGCTCGGCATGATGTATTCCGGCGTCTCCGATGTCGCACCGATGGGTGACGACGCGAAGATCACCGATCAGATGCCGTTCTTCAACTCCTTCGGCTACACGCCAACGGAGATTTCGATCGCGACCGGCGGCTACGATCAACGTGGGACGCTCTTCGCGTGGGCGATCGTTGTCAATAAAGACAATCCGGTTGCAAAGTTGTCGATGGGCCAGTTGGATCGCATCTTCGGTGCGGAACGCAACGGCGCTTGGAGCGTCGGCGATAATCCGCAACACGATATTCTCTTTACCGCGAAGTACGCGCGGGCGGCGAGCAGCGACATCCGCAAGTGGGGCCAACTCGGGCTGACCGGTGGATGGGCGAACAAAGAGATCCAAACGTACGGCTACGCTGCTCCGGGATTCGCGACGAACTTCGAGCGGCTGGTGATGCACTGGTCCGATAAATGGAATCCGAACTACCAGCAATTCGTCGAGAATAAAGAAGCAACGAGCGACGCGTACGGGCGGCGGGTGTCGGCGGATCGCATGATGGAAGCGGTGTCGAACGACAAATACGCGATTGCCTGGACGGGACTCATGCACGTGAATGGAACGTGCGTCAATCCCGACGGATCGAAGTGCGCGGCGTATCCGAACGTCAAAGTGCTTGCGATTTCCCACGGTGTCGATGATGCGGCGGTCGCGCTGACGCCGGAGAACGTTGCGAACCGCAGTTACCCGCTGACGCGTGATGCGTATGTGTACGTCAATAAGGCACCGGGCCATTCGCTCAATCCGCGCGTTCGTGAGTTTCTGCGCTTCGTGTTGAGCCGTGAAGGTCAAGAAGTTATTGCCAAAGCCGGGATCTACTCACCGCTTCCCGCCTCGTATGTTCGCGAACAATTGGAGAAACTCGATCGATGAAACGTTCCGCCTTTAACGCACTCTCCGCCTCGCTCGCGTTCGGTGCGCTTTCAGCCCCGGCACGCGCGCTCGCACAGGAAGAAGGAGGCGGCAGCGGCGTTCAATCCGCGCACGACCTCAAACAATCCCTGCAAGCACAAGCCGAACGCGCGCGAATCATCCGTGCGCGCGGACAAAGGCCGCACTATACCAACAAGTTCGACTTGAGCGCGCTGCCGGCGTATAAGCCGGAGAAGCTCTACACGGGCTGGTTGCGGATTCATGGAAGCAACTATCTTACCGAGGGTGTGTTGGCCGACTATTGGGAGGCGGGGTTCGCGAAATATCAGCCCGGCATTCGGCTTTCATTTTATACACCGACTTCCGCGGCAGCGTTCGCAGCACTTTATTATGACGAAGCCGATCTCATCATGGATCACGGCGCGCTCTTCTACGATTTGCTCGCGTATCAACGGATCATGGACGGGAATCCGGTTCGCGTCTCCGCCGCAACCGGGTCGTACGATGTGCCCGGATGGCAAAACTCGTTGACGATCATCGGCAACGAAAGGCTTCCGCTCAAAGGCGTCACGCTCAAGCAAATCGACGGCATCTTCGGCGCCGAGCGTAACGGCGGCTGGAGCGGCACGAATTTCCGTCCCGAATGGGCGCGCGGTCCTGAAGAAAACATTCGCACGTGGGATCAGTTGGGGCTTGGCGGCGAGTACGCGGGCAAACACATCAATCCATACGGTTTCTCGATCCGCTATGCGACCGCGACAGAATTCAGCGATCGTTTTTTGAGCGGGAGCGACAAATGGAACGAGCACATCGAAGGCTTCGCCAATCTCGTGACGCCTGAGGGCAAATTGTATCTAGAACAAGACCAGATGACCGACAAACTCGCGAAAGACCCCTTCGGCATCGGATACAATCGCTTCCGCGGTGATAAACCGGGCGTCAAACGCCTGCCGGTCGCTGCAACCGAAGGCGGACCGTACGTCGAGCACACGATCGAGAACGTACAGAACCGCAGTTATCCGCTCTATAGCGAAGTGTTCTTCTTCGCGAACGCCAAGCCCGAGAAGGACAACGGCATGGTTCGCGAGTTTCTGCGCTATGTCCTCAGCCAAGAGGGTCAGCTGGAAGTTCAACGCGACGGTAAATATCTGCCGCTAACCGCAGAAGTCGTCAACCGCGAATCGAACAATCTCGAACAACTGTGACCCGTCCCCGTGTGTCATCCTGAGCTTGTCGAAGGATCGTGACAAGCGAAAAACCCGCCGAGGACATATCCGGCGGGCTTTTGATTTGAGGAGACTTCCTTCGACAGGCTCAGGATGACACACGGGGCGCGGTTGCCACCGTAAACGCGAGCGAGTTAGATGCCTATGCGTGCGTTCAGCGTGATGTTGCGAGGGGCACCGACACCAAGATTTCCGTTGATTGCCGAGCTCAAGTAGCGCTTGTCGAAGAGATTACTGCATTCCAAACCGATGGAGAGGGGCCGTCCGTCCACTCTGGTCGCGTAGCGCGCGCCGAGTTGAAAGAGCCCGACGTTGGCAAGAACTGCCTGATTCTGTGGGTTCGCGTAACGCCAGCCGAGGAAACTGCTTCCTGCGTTGACCGTATATGCGGGCGCAAACGGCAGCGTGTATTCGACTCCAAGCCGGTAACTGAGATGCGGCATATTCTCCGGCGGCAACCCGTTGATCGACGGGTCGTCGGAGATCTGAACGCCGCGCATCCAGATACCGCTTCCATCGAGCTGCAGCCAATGATTCATATGCGCGGTGACCGTCGACTCGAGGCCCTCATAGGTGATTGTTCCGTTCAATGCAAAGACGTTCGTGACAGGATCGGTCGTTGCATTGGCTTGACTGATGCGGAAGTACGCGACCGTCGGTGTGAAGATGCCGATGTTGCCGGCACGGATGCCGACCTCTTTTTGCGACGCCTTCGCCGGCGGCAGCACCTGGTACGCGTTCGCAGCACTTGCCGGCGCCTGCCCCGTTTGTTCCAGCGATTGCACGTAGCTTGCATAGACGCTGACATTCGGGCGGATATCGTAAATGATGCCTGCCGCAGGAGCGAGCGTCGAGGACGTATCGGCCTTCGTACTGCCGTTCACCTGTCCAACGCTCTCGTAATAGCCGATCTGCCGCAAGCCGCCGATCAGTTGCAGGCGGTTGTTGAACGAGATTGTATCGCTGAAGTACGGATCAGTATCGTGACTGATATCCGGAAGGTACGAAATCTTCGTCTGCGTATCGATCGGCGCCGCCACGACAACCGGATCGTAGATGTTCTGTTTGTATGTCGTTTTGTAGCTTTGCGGATTATTGAAGTCACGCGAGTTGAAGTTGAACCCGAGTTCGAGATCGTTCGCGATGTGCGCGCCCTCAGTACGCGTATCGAGCGTGGCGTCGTAGAAGGTGTTGATGTAGTTTTGACCGCGAACGAAGGTCACCGTGGCGGTTCCCGCGCCCGTGAGCGCATTGTAATTTCCGATCTGCGAAACGTTGCGTTCCGGACGGTCAGCCTCCGATTGTCCGGTTTCGAACGTAAACGTGGTATTCGGTGAGACGGCATACCCGAGATGCGCGACCATGTTCTGCTCCCAACCACGTGACCACGCCCAATCACCCGAGAGCAGATTGCGTGGATCGATGCGGTTCGCGTCGGGCAACGCAATTTGCCCTTTGACCGGCTTGTTCAAAAGCAGCGACGACTGTTCGATTAAATTGATTCCGAGCTGTTCGAAATCTACTTGTACGGCAGCGCGCTTACCGATGTACCAGTCGCCGGCGAACGCACCGACGTAGCGTCTGCCGCCGGCGCCCTTGGCAACCGATCCCATCTGGCCCTCGGCGAGATTGATCCGATAGCCGAACTGCTTCTCGAAGCCGAACCGCTCGCCGAGATCGACGGACTCAATTGCTTGTCCGTATTCGTTCCCGGAAAAACCGACGGCAGCGACCGGTGCAAGCGTCGCACGCTTGAGAATGTAATTGACGATGCCCGCCGGACTCGCGATGCCGAATTGAAGGGCGCCCGCGCCTTTGAGGGCTTCGATCTTACATTTATCCTCGAGCGGCAAATTGATTTGATTGTTCATGACGAGCGCGCCGTCCATGCGATAGTTGGATGAATTGTCCAACTTGATGCCGCGGATCTGAAGACTATCCGCTCCCGAACTCGCGCGGGTCTGCGTATCCTGAACGCCGGGAACACCTTTGATCGCTTCGTACGTTCCCGTTTGCGCCGATTGCTGGATCGTCGCACCGCTAATGACGGTCCGATTCACGATACCGCCGTTTTCAATCGCCACGTTGGCGTTTTGCGCTTGTCCCGGTGCCGCGGGTGTCGGTGTTGCGGACGGCGACGTGCCGCTTGCGACCGTCTTCGACTGCTGCGCGACCTGAATCGTCGTCGACGAGTTACACGGTGCGAAGGTCAGTCCGCGACCGGTATAAGCGGAGGCTGTTTCCGCATGCGCGGGCGCCGTAGAAACGGCGAGTGCGACCGCTAGTGTAGCAAAAAGAAAGCGTTTCATTTAGCTCGCCTTCCGAAACAGCGCCTCATAGCTGGTAATCTTCGGCTCGAGCGCGTCGCGCATATCGAGGGCAGCGTTGTAGTATGTCCGCTCGTCGCCGCTTTTAGGTGAGGGATCCTTGAACGCGTAGACGATGAGGCCGATGTTGTCGCCGGCTTCGTCGCGCAACGGCATCTGCACGACGAACTTCTTCACGGCATCGTTCGGACGATGCCAGCGCGGATCCACGATGGTTATCCCCTTCGTCTGTACGTCGATGTCGTCGGGGTCGTCGGAGTTACCGATACGATCGTGATACGAGCCGGCGAACATCGTATACGTATCTTTCATGCCGGGCGGAACACCATGAAACGTCACACTGAGCAGTTCCGGATGTGCCTTCATCGTTTCGTCGGCAAGCGTTTGCGCATAGATCGTATACGCCGGCGGCGTCCAATTCTTCTCGTTCGCTCCGTGCGCTTTCATCGCCGTAAGTGCAGCCGCCGATACAACGAGGACAGCGAGGGTAGCTTTTGCGATTCGGGAAATCATAATTGTTTAAGTCCTCCTTGCGGGGCTACTGCAGTTTCTTGAGTTCTTCTTGAACGACCGTGGGCGTCAACGGAACGAACACGCCCTCTTTTGCCACCACGTCTTGGCCTTGTCTGCTCAGCACCAGTTTCAAGAATTCTTTGACTTTCGGTGCGAGCGACTGTCCCGGCGGACGATTCACGAAGATGTAGACGTACCGGCTGAGCGGATACGCGTGCGTATAGATGTTTTGAATCGTCGGCATGTAGTACGGCGCGCCGTCGGTTGCTGAAAGCGGCACGATCTTCACATTCGGCGTCAGGTTTGCGATCATCGCATACTCCATGCCGCCGGGATGCGACGCCATGTCATGCGCGCCGACGGTGAACGCGTGCGTGAACCCTTGACCTGTGAGGAACTCGATGCCGTCTTTATAATCGCCGCCTTCGAGCACAGCGGCTTTGAAATATTGTTCGATTCCATTTGGCGGCTTGAGGCCGTAGAGATGGATCGGACGATTCTTCCACTCACCGGTGAGCCCCAAATCGCCCCACGTTGTAATCTCGGCGTGACCGCGCTTGCGCGTCGTGGAGTAGATCGCGTCGAGTTGCGCGAGCGTGAATCCCTTGATCGGGTTATCTTTATCGACAAGGACCACCGTCGCGGCGGTTTTTCCGAGCGATCCCATGCTGCCGGTCGCCACGCGAATCGCAAACGGCGGGTAGCCGTACTTTGCGACGAAGGCTTGATACTCGGCGGGAAGCAGCTCGCGCGCAACCGGAGCGAGATCCGCGGTTCCGTTCACGAGTGCCGGGCCGCCGCTTCCCGACGCGCGTGCTTCCATCGTCACGCTCAACTGGGGATAGGCTTTACGAAAAAGCTCGACCCAGCCGAGCGTAATCTCGTCCATCGTATCCGCGCCGACGAGATGGAGTTCTTCTTCCGGTTGCACCGTGACGGGGCCGGGACTCCACTGCGGGATCGCCGGATCGACGGTGAGGTGGTGCTCCACGGGCGCGTACTTCAAGGCCACTGCCGCGACGGGAAGAAGCGCCGCCGAAAGGGCGAGTGCCGCAGCGCGGACGAGTGCAGGTCGTCGAATCATGGAGAGATCGTACGTTAATCAACCTTTCAGGAAACTTTCAGAAACAGACATTTCTCGAACGAAGATTTGCGAAAGGCTGCTGAAAGCTTCAAGACGGCATACTTGGCGAAACGACTCTCATACGAACCGAGGAGCAGAATGAAGAACTATTTGCGGACAGTGGCGGCACTCATTACCGCACTTTCTCTCGCCGGCTGCGGCCACTCCGGATCGGCTGGTTCTTCGGGCGGCTCCGACGGTTCGAACCACATCGTCTTGATGGTTGGCGGCGTGGAAAAGCAGATCTACTTGCCCGCTGAGCTTGCGCAGCAGCTCGGATATTTCCGGGAGCAGGGCCTCGACGTTGAGTTAGAATCCGAGCCGGCCGGCGTCGAAGCGGAAGACGAATTACTTGCGGGCGCGGTGCAGGGCGTCGTAGGGTTCTACGACCACACGATCGACCTCCAGTCAAAGGGCAAGTTCGTTGAATCGGTCGTGCAGTTTAGCCAAGCGCCGGGCGAGGTCGAACTCGTTTCATCGAAACATGCGGCGCAAATTACGTCGCCGGCCGACTTCAAGGGAAAAACGCTCGGCGTGACGGGACTCGGCTCATCGACCGACTTTCTCACGAAATACATCGCCGCCAAGTATGGGCTCAAAGACGGCGAATTCAGCGAGCTGCCCGTCGAGGCCGGCAACACCTTCATCGCCGCGCTCGCCCAGGACAAGATTCAGGCCGGCATGACGACGGAACCGACCGTATCGCGATTGCTCAAAACCGGTGAGGCCAAAGTGTTGATCGACCTTCGCAATCCGGAAGACACCGCGAAGGCGCTCGGCGGGCTCTACCCGGCGGCATGCCTTTTCATGCAGACATCGTGGGTCGATGGGCATCGGGAGCAGACGCAGAAACTTGCCAATGCCTTCGTGAAGACGCTGCACTACATCGACACGCACTCGGCGGCGCAAATCGCTGAAGTGATGCCGACGGAATACTACGCCGGAAGCAAAGAGCTCTACGTGAAAGCATTGAACGACGGCAAAGTGATGTTCACGAAAGACGGCAAGATGCCGGCAAGCGGACCGCCGACGGTCCTCTCCGTCCTCGGTTCGTTCAATCCCAACATCCGCAACGCGTCCATCAATTTACCGCTCACCTACACTGAAGCATTCGTAAAGAACGCCAATCATTCCATATGAGTAGCACCAACGGCTACACGTCGCCGACGATCGAGCTGATCGACGTTTCACTCGACTTCCCGTCGCCGGACGGCACGGTCGTTCCAACGCTGCGAAATTTCACGCTCTCCGTGCGTCGTGGCGAATTCGTCGCAATCGTCGGTCCTACGGGCGCCGGAAAATCGACTACGCTCAACCTCATCACCGGTCTGCTGAAGCCAACCTCCGGTGTCGTTCGTGTCATGGGAGAGCCCGTTGCGGGCATCGATCCCCGCATCGGGTTCGTCTTCCAAGCCGACGCGCTCTTCCCATGGCGCAACGTGTTACATAATGTCGCGGCGGGGCCGGTCTTTCGCGGCACGAGCAAGGCGGACGCGTACGATCTAGCACGCTCGTGGATCGCTCGCGTAGGTCTCGCTGGGTTTGAGAAACACTATCCGCACCAACTCTCGGGCGGGATGCGCAAGCGCGCGGCGCTCGCGCAAACCTTCGTAAACAATCCGCAAATCCTGTTGATGGACGAACCGTTCAGTGCGCTCGACGTTCAGACGCGCCTCGTGATGCACGACGAATTACTCTCCTTGTGGTCGACGACCGGAGCGAGTGTCGTATTCGTCACGCACGATCTCGACGAAGCGATCGCCCTTGCCGATCGCGTCTGCGTCCTGACCCAACGTCCCGCAACGATTAAATCGCAATACGTCATCGATCTTCCGCGGCCGCGCGACAACGAGATCCGGTACAGTCCGCGATTCGTGGAACTTTCAAAGACCGTTTGGGACGACTTGAGAAGTGAAGTGAAGCGAACGCCGCTAGCGGACACCGCTCCCGCGAGGAATGCATAGATGAAAGCCAACCGGCAGTACGCCAATCTCGTCGTCGTATTGCGCATCGCCATCTTCGTCGTCGCGATCGGCGGGTGGGAACTCGCAGCACGCGCGCATATCATCGATCCGTTCTTCTTCTCGATGCCTTCGAAGATTCTCGCGCAGCTTTGGGACTGGATCGTCAAGGGTACGTCGCAGGGACCGCTCTACGGTGAAGTGCTGGTCACGCTGGAAGAAACGTTCCTTGGCTTTTTAATCGGTTCCGTACTCGGCATTATCTGCGGCATCGCGCTCGGTCGCAACCGTCTGCTCGCCGACGTCTTCAGCATCTACATCAAAATCTTCAACTCGATCCCGCGTCTGGTACTCGGCTCCATCTTCGTCTTAGCGCTCGGCCTCGGCATGCAGTCGAAGGTCGCCCTCGCCGTCGTGATGGTCTTCTTCATCGTCTTTGCGAACGCGTTTCAAGGCGTACGCGAAGCCGATCGCGCGTTGATCGCTAACGCGCGCATCCTCGGCGCTTCGAACTTCCAAGTTACCACGTCCGTCATTCTTCCCGCGGCGATGAGTTGGATTCTCGCTAGCCTCCACGTAAGCTTCGGATTCGCGCTCGTCGGCGCGGTGGTCGGAGAGTTTCTCGGATCGCGCCATGGACTTGGATTGTTGATCTCGACAGAACAGGGACTGTTCAATCCGGCCGGCGTTTTCGCAGCGATGATCGTACTCGCCGTCGTCGCCCTGAGCGTTGACTACGCGCTGACGTGGTTAGAGAGCGTTTTGCTGAAGTGGCGACCGCCCGTCCTCAATGACGCGTTGTCCTAACGGCTGATCTTGGGTAACGGCGAGATGTGGAAGCGAAACCGTCACGACCAACCCGATACCGTCGGCATTATCGGCGAGTTCGACGGTGCCGCCTGACGCACTGACGATCTCACGAACGATTGCGAGTCCAAGTCCGCTTCCCTCCGCGCGTCCCGACCGCTCCCTCACGCGATAAAACCGCTCGAAGACGAGCTCGCGATCTTCGCGAGGAATGCCCGGGCCACGATCGCGCACGCGAATGATGATGCGTCCGTTCTCGACGGAGACGCTCACGTCGACGTCCCCGCTGCCCGCATACCGCAAGGCGTTGTCCGCAAGGTTCGCCACCACTTCGCGCAGCATCGTCGCGTCGGCGAACGCATATGCATTGCTCACATCGGTTTCGAACGAGAGATCGGTATCGCGCTCGACGGCAATGCTTGCGTATTCCTCGAGAACCTTTCGCGTCAATTCAACGACGTCGACGAGCGTCGCCGATGCAGCCGTGCTCTCGCCCTCCGATTTCGAGAGAATCAACAGTTGGTTCGTGAGACGCGTCATCTGTTTCGTCGTCTCGATGACGCCGCGCGCGGCTTCGTCCTTGAGCGCCGGATCGTCCTCGCGCAACGCCATCTGCGACTGCGTGCGCAGGAGCGTTAGCGGCGTACGGAGTTGATGCGCGGCGTTTGCGATAAAACGCCGTTGGGAAGCGAGCTGACGCGAGAGCCGTTCCATGTATCGGTTGAGCGCGCGCACGAATGGGAGCAACTCTCGCTGAACGGCATCCTCATCAAAGGGTTTGAATTCGTTCGGACGGCGGGTCGTTACTTCTCTGCCCATACGTTGCAACGGTTTAAAGCCGCGCAGCACACTCAACCACGCAAGAACGAACGCGATCGCAACCAGGGCCGCTTGCTGCACGCCGCTCTGCACCCATAAATCGCGGATCATGGCATCGGTCGAATTCAATGTCACGCCAACCGTGACAAGCGCATTCAACGTCGCGTTTGCCGATGGAACCGGCTGCGCAATCGTGACGAGCCGCAACGGTGCTCCCCGAAAGTTCGCATCGTAAAACAGAGCCGATGTCGTCTGTTGCGGTTCCCGGGGCAGATCGATGTATCCGACGATGAGCCGTCCTTGCGCATCGGTCACGCGGTAATACACAATGTCGGCGAAACCCGAGGCAAACATTCCGAGAGCAGCCGGCGGAATCGAGACGTTCATCCCACTACCGTTCGCGCGAATCTGCTCCGCAATCGAGCTTGCCGATGCGACGAGCGTGTGATCGAGGGTAATATATGCGGTACGGCGCGCGTTGTGGTACGAGAACCAAACGTTTATGACTGCAATGGCGATTAGTGGAACGAGCAATCCAACGAGCAACTGCCCGCGGAGCGTCCTAAGAAATCGAGGCACGCGTTTGCGGATTTTCTTGTTTTAGCACATAGCCCAATCCACGTAGTGTTACGATGCGAACGTCGCTGCCTGCCAGCTTCTTGCGCACTCGATGGACGTGCACTTCGATGGCGTTGGGGTTGGCGTCATCCTCATATCCGAATACACTTTGCGTCAGCGCACTCTTACTCACGGTCGCGCCCGCCCGAAGGATCAACGTCTCCAACACGGCGTGCTCGCGCGCCGTGAGCTCCAGCCGTTCGTCGCCAAGTACGAATTGACGGCGATTGCTGTCGTACATCAAATCGCCGCAATACGTGATCGAGTTTTTCAGCGTGTTGGCCCGCCGCAGCTGAGCGCGTATGCGAGCCTCAAGTTCCGTTAGATCGAACGGCTTCGCCAAGTAGTCGTCCGCGCCGGTGTCCAACCCAGAAATACGGCCGAGCAATGAATCGTCGGCCGTGAGGATCAAAACCGGAACCGTATTGCCGCGCGCGCGCAAACGGCGAAGCACTTCTAATCCGTCGAGACCTGGAAGCGAACGGTCGAGAATCACCAGCGCATAGTCTTCGATCCCGAGCAAATAATCCGCATCGTCACCGGAATAGGCTTGATCGACGATATAGTGTTCGCGCGAGAGGCTCTTAGCGAGCCAATCGGAGAGTTGCTGATTATCCTCGACCAATAAAATGCGCAATCGGAAGCGGCCTCCATTATCGAAATTTAATGTTTTCATGAGGCCTCCTTTTGCTAGGCATGCTGGCGATGCGCTTGGCACGCGAACCGACGCCGGTTACGGCATCACGTTAAACCGCAGCAACGCACCGCCGGCGTTCGTCTCGCCGGGTGACGAGGCCACAAACAAACGCGCGAGCGACGGCACCAGCACGGCGGTCTTCGCGCCTGCTCGGCTTGGAATACGCCCGAGCGGCGCATAGCCGTCCGGCGACGTCTCCTGATAGACGCCGATGAAACCGTCTCCGCCCGGAACGTATATTCTCCGCCTAATCCCATCCCACACGACGTCGTCAGCGTGCGCCGGAGCCGTGAAACTCGTGACCGTTGCACCGGTGTCTGCGCTGAGCACGAGCAGCATGCCGGGCTTGCGAGTTACGATGAAGAGCCGGCGACCGTCTTCATCGAGCGCCATCGGCGCGTTCTCTTGCGCTTCGCGTACGCGCCACCATGCAATGATTTTGCCCGAGCGCTTGTTGATGACCGCGATTGCGTTCTTGTCGGTGACGTTGACGAAGATCTTATCTCCGGCGTGCTCGATTGCGAGCGCCTCGACATGATTTGCGTTGAAGTGCACGCGGTGATAGATCGCTCCTGTCGCGGGATCGATCTCGATGAGGTTGCTGTCGCGCTGCAACACGTCCTTACCGCCGGTGACGACCCAGAGGTGGCGCGTTGAAGCATCGTATGCAGCCGAATCGGCCCCCTTCGGAAGTTGGATCGTTCGCTCGAGCGCAAGCGTTGAAGCGTTTCGTATCTGCGACGGACGCTCGCCGTCGACCACGAGCAGCGCATCCGTGCGCGCTAGCAATACCGGGGTGTGCGGCACGCCGAAGCCTTTGAGGCTTCGAATAAAAGCGCCGGTCTGTAGATCGAAGACTTCCAGCGCGGCACCATCTTCGCCGGCGAGGAAGAGGCGTTGATCCTTGAGGTCGACGGCAAAGTGATCGAAGTCACCGTGATACGGGCCCAGTGACGTCACGCCGTCAGCAACGAGCGGTTTGCCGCCCTTGAGCAACGACACGGCGCTTGGGATCTGACGCGCCATCTCATTGCGAATCTCGATTGCGCGCGCGTTATACGCGGCTTTTTGTGTGGCGTCGGCCAACCGGAACACGGTGCCCAATGCACCGATGTTCTTCCCCGATTGGTCTTCGAGAACGAGCTCGACTTCGTAGCGGCGCTTATCTTCGCTTACTTCGAAGTTCGACTTTCCCGTGTTGACGACGCGCATATCGTCGTCATCCGCGAGTTTTCCGATGCGCCCGATGTTCGAACCAAGAAAGACGTTCTGACCGTTCGGAAGCGATACATGCATGCCGAGAACGAGCAATTCCGGATGATGTGCCATCGTTCGTTCGACAAGCGCCTGCGCTGCATTACTCGGCGAGTACGCGGCACTGTATGGATATGGATCCATCAAGTTGCCGCTGCTAATCACATGTTTTGAGAAAAACGACTGAATGTCCGCAGCTTCCGCGCGGTCGCGCTCCGTGTCGGTCCCGGACGGGAAGCTTACCGCGAGCACGCCGATCGTCGCTCCTGATACGTCCTGCAGTACCTCTTCGATGCTATAACGACCCGTCGTTTTATTTACTTCCGCACGAGCAACTCCGGTGGTGAGAACCTGCAGATCGTCGGCGTCGGCCTTCTTTCCGATGCGGGCGACATTCGAAGCAACGATGACATTGTCGTCGCTTTTCGGCGGCGTCGCATGCAGTGTGATGCTGTACACGTGCGGGTGGTCGTGTAACGCTAGGTTCACCAAATGCTGCCCCCAGGTCGGTGGCGCAACCGCGGCGATGAACGCGGCGACGATAAAACACATATGCATGCGGCAAGTATGGCGGGACGAAGCTTTCAGGTGGCTTTCAGCGGTGAAAGGTTCGCGAAAGATTCGTGGCCTAGGGTTACTTCATGAAGGTCATTGCGTCCGGCATCGCGGCCGTTGCGATCGCACTTGCGATTGCTATTCGCGCATTCGCTCAATCAGATGCGCCGAATGCCGGTGTCGAGTGGATTCTGCCGACTTCTCCGCCTGCAGTACCGCAGACCGATGCGGAAAAGGAACACGGCATGAACTTCGGACGCGCGCTGCCGCCGCTCGAAGTGCTCCGGCCGAGCCTCGATTCGCAGCTTCCCATTTTTCATCCACAGCCTGGTTTACATCTACGCGCCCACTATAAGGCAGCATCCTCAGACGTGTTGCCGGGTCTCGCGAAAGCATGGGTTGCCGCGTTTCGCAAATATTATCCGGATGTCCGGATCGACGTCGATCCGCCGTATGAAGGAAGTATCGGCGCCAAAGAACTGGTGAAAGGCACGATCGACTTCGTATTCGTTTCCCG
This sequence comes from Vulcanimicrobiia bacterium, assembly GCA_963765935.1. Classification (GTDB taxonomy): domain Bacteria; phylum Vulcanimicrobiota; class Vulcanimicrobiia; order Vulcanimicrobiales; family Vulcanimicrobiaceae; genus JAMXLG01. Next base: position 752,249 of record CAVXXX010000001.1, read on the forward strand.
AGAACTCAAACCAGACGACATCACCGATTTTAGGGCGAAGTTCGGATATGATCCGACGAGCATTCCGGTGTCGGGCGGTAGCTATCGGCACTTTGGTTTTCTCGATGCCGTCGGCTTCATCGTGAACGAGGCCAACCCGATCGAAACGCTGAGTTACAGTCAGATCGACGCGTTGTTTTCAAGCACGCATTTTCGGAGCGGCAAAGCCGCGACGACGTGGGGAGATCTCGGCCTCACCGGCGACTGGGCCGACAAGCCGGTTCATCTCGTCGGCATCAAACCGTGGAATGGATTCGAGGAGTTCGTACGCCAACGCGTACTGAGTACGCCGGGACATCGCGGCGAATGGCGCGACGGCATCGATTTCTCGCCTACCGTTTTTCCAATCGCCGCAAAGGTCACCGCCGACCGGTACGCACTCGCGTACGATGGAATGGCGTACCTAACAACGCCCGTCAAAGTGCTGGCAGTACGTATGACGAACGACGGTCCGCCGATTGCGCCGTCGTACGAAAACGTCGCAACGGCGGACTATCCTCTCAGCCGTTTGATCTACTTCAACACGAACAAAGCACCGGGCAAAGCACTCGCTCCGGCGGAAGCGGAATTTTTGCGATTCATCCTCAGCCGAGAAGGGCAGGCCATCGTGCAAGAACAGGGCGTCTACATGCCGCTACGCGCGTCACAAGTCGCCGGAAGCCTGAAACTCGTGCAACAGTAAGCGCCGAAAACACTCAACGTGGAGTGCCACCCGCTCCGGGAGCGGATGAGATCCGGGCGTTTCGAACGTCAGTACGTGTTCCGCGGCACCGCGCCGCAAGAGCAGCGAGAGCGAGAGTCCACCCAACTCCTCGGCTTCGGCCAATGGGTTCGGGCGTAAACACCGACGCGCGAGCCGCGATCCGATCGATCGCTCTCCGTATTCGTAGCAATAGAATTCATCGGCACCGTCATCCTCATGCAGATCGACGGCGAGAACGAATTTGCGGTCGCGATTCGACATGACGATCGCCGACGACTCCGGTGATGTTCCACCGCGCCCAAACGTGCGATTGATATCGATTCCATCGCCACTCTCTCGGGTGCGAAGATCGAACCCGGTGGGATTCGTGCACGGCCAGATGCGATACGAGAAACCGGCCGGGAGTGCATTCGTTTCGACAAGTTGCAGCAGCGCAACAACGCCTGCCGGTTCATCGCCGTGAACGCCGGCGCTCAAATGAATGCACGGCATCGAGGAATCGCCGATCTCCACGCAGAGCAGCGTACGCGGTGCGCCGACGCAGGCGACTTCACGTACGCGCAGATCGTGCGTCGCGCGCAGGCTTTTCCATCGCTGCGCGAGCTCGTGGTAGGTGGGTAGCGATTCCGGCATAAACTCCCGCTTCCATGAAGATCCAGGTCGGCGTGATGGGTTCTGCCGGCGGCCCGATTAGCGCTGCAGAACTCGAACTTGCCCGGCGCCTCGGACGGCGGATCGCCCAACGCGGCGCAACGATCGTCACCGGCGCCTGCCCGGGCCTGCCGCATGCGGCAGTGGTCGGCGCTCACGAAAAGGGCGGCGTAAGCTTGGGCGTCTCGCCTGCGCTTTCCCGTGAAGAACACGTCAACGTCTACGGTTCACCGCTGCAGCCGTACACGACGATCGTGTTCACCGGTTCAGGATTGATGGGACGTGAGACGCACAACATCCATAGCTCGGATTTCGTCCTTTTCGTGGGCGGCCGCAGCGGAACGCTTGGCGAGTTCTGCATCGCCTACGATGAAGGGAAGTTGATCGGCGTGCTCACGAACTCGGGCGGCATCTCGAATGAATTTACGCACATCGCAAGCATCGTGCGCAAAGAAACGGGATCGATCGTGATCGCCGACGATAATCCCGAAAAGCTCGTCGATCGATGCATGGATCTCTATTTGCGTTCTGCTATCCCGTCGTCGGTGGCATTCAATCGCGTCGCCGAGTTCCCGCTTCGCAAACCGGCCGTAACGCAGGAGACACGTGGCTGAACTAACATTCGTCGGCGCTGCCGGAACGGTCACGGGCAGCAAGCATCTCTTGACGATCGGCGGAAAGCATATTTTCGTCGATTGCGGACTCTTTCAAGGTGTGGTCGACGTGAGGACCCTCAACGACGTGCCGCTTCCGGTCGATCCGCGCGATATTGCGGCGGTGGTTCTTACACACGGACATCTCGATCATGTTGGGTACCTGCCGCGGCTCGTGCACGGCGGTTTTAACGGTCCGATCTACTGCACGCCGCCGACGCGCCTCGTCATGGATATCGTGCTCGATGATGCGGCGCACTTGCAGCAAGAACTGCAAGAGCGAGGCTTCCAGCATCAACGTCCGTACGCGCCGCCCATCTACTACGATCAAGCCGATGTAGACCGAGCGAAAGCACACGCCCAACCCGTCGATCTGCACACCGGCTTCGCGGTTGCCGGCGTCGCGAACGCTACATACTTCAATGCGGGACACATTTTGGGTTCCGCATTCGTGGCGTTCGAGTTCGAAGGGAAACGCGTGGTTTTCTCGGGCGATCTCGGACGCTACAACCGCCCGCTGCTCTTCGATCCGGAGCCGATCGGAAACGCCGATGATCTCGTGTGCGAATCGACGTATGCCGACCGCGTCCATCCGCCGGATGCGCTCGACGATCTTGCGCGCGTAATCTCCGAAGGCATCGATCGCGGCGGCGCGATCCTGATTCCCTCGTTCGCAATCGAACGTTCGCAAGACATTCTGCTCGCTATTGCGACGCTCCAGTCACGCGATGCAAAGATTGCCTCCATTCCCGTGCATCTCGACAGCCCGATGGCGGAAAAGGTCGACGATGCGTTTGAAGCGTTCCCCAACGCGCACAAACCAATTCCCAACGACTCTCCGTCGCATCCGTTCGGCGTGCGTAATCTCACGATTCACATCACCGCGGAGGACTCAAAACGTCTCAACCATGTCACCGGCCCGCACATCATCATTTCATCGAGCGGGATGGCATCGGGCGGCCGGATCTTGCATCATCTCCACAATCATTTGAGCGACAAGAAGGCGACGGTTGTCTTCGCGGGTTATCAAAGCGCCGGAACGCTTGGCTACGTTCTCACTCACGGCGCCCATACGATCACCTTGTACGGCGACAATCTTCCGATCCGCGCAAACATCGTGCGGCTCTCCGGTTTTAGCGGACACGCTGACCGGGACGAGCTCAAACGTTGGCTCGGAACGTGCACGGCGAAGCCGCATCTCTACGCCGTGCACGGCGAAGCAGAGTCCGCTGCGGCACTTGCGGCGATCGCCGATACCGCGCTTGGATGGAAGGCCGACGTCGCGCGTCGCGGAACGACGGTGGCGCTGTGAGCCAGCGCAGTTTTGCAAGCGATAACAACGCTCCGATCGCGCCCGAAATACTGCAGGCAATCGTCGATGCAAACGACGGCGACGCGGTGGGGTACGGACACGATCCGTTCACCGCGCGCGCGATCGACCGGCTTCGCGCGCACTTCGGCGACGACACGGGCGTCTATTTCGTCTTTAATGGAACCGGCGCAAACGTTGCGGCGCTGAGCTGCTTAGTCAAGCCGTGGGAAGCCGTGCTTTGTCCGTCTACGGCGCATCTGCAAACCGATGAATGCGGCGCTTTCGAGCGGTTTACCGGTTCGAAAGTCATTCCGATACCAACCGCCGACGGGAAATTACAGCCGGCCGATCTCGAACCGTATCTCCATGCGGGGCATGACGAACACTTCCCGCAGCCTCGCGTCATCACGGTTTCGCAGACCACCGAGTACGGGAACCTTTACGAACCGGAGGAACTGCGGGAACTGTGCCGTTTCGCACACGAACGTGGGCTTCTCGTCCACGTTGACGGCGCGCGTATCGCAAACGCCGCAGCCGCGTTGCGTACGACGCCTCGAGCGATCACGAAAGATCTCGGCGTCGACGTCCTCTCGTTCGGCGGTACGAAGAACGGTCTCATGCTCGGTGAAGCGGTCTGCTTCTTCAAACCCGCGCTTGCCGCGGAAGCCATGCCATTCGCGAGAAAGCAGGCGATGCAACTGGCATCGAAGATGCGGTACGTTGCCGCACAGTTCGAAGCGCTCCTAACGCGTGACTTATGGCTAAAATACGCTTCGCATGCCAACGAAATGGCGCAGCGTCTGCTTGCCGGTGTGCGCGGCATCCCCGGCATCGAGATCACGCGACCCGTTCGCGCGAACGCCATTTTCGCCAAGATGGAACGCAACGCAATCGCTCGGGCGCAGGAGAAATTTTTCTTCTACACCTTCGATGAATCGCTCCCCGAAGTGCGCTGGATGACACATTGGGCGACGACCGAATCGGACATCGACGCGTTCATCGCAGCGCTTCGAGAAGCCACTGCCCGTTAATCTTCAGACTTCAAAGTCGTAGAAATACCGCCCACCGACGGCCGAGCACGACGCAGTTTCCGGTGTAAACGCCGTTTCGCTTGCGACTTGCAAGGCGGCGGCATCGATAATCGCATCGCCGCTTGCCTGTGCGAGTTCGACCTTCGTCGGGCGCGCAAGAAGCGGATCGATCGTGACAATGAGTTTCGCGGTGCCGTGCTGATCGTAGGCGAGAAGAATCGGCGGAAGCATCGCCGGTTCGATCCGCACGATCGCAGGAGTATCCGGCTGCACGCATGCGCCGCCATTTGCCGCGATTGATGATGCATTAAGAACAAGAGCTAGTCCGAGCGTCAACATTACAATTTTTCCTTTCTGATATGACGTGGAGCGGGCTCCATCGCACGCTCGAACTGAAATCATCGTAGCGCCGCGCGTCTCAACGCGTCTCAACAAATGCTCCAAAAAAGCATCAAATAAAAAAGAAGAGCCGCGTGTAGCAGCCCTTCTTGGAATTTGCTTAGAAACGTGGCGTTACGTGAATTAGGCAGTCCAGTCGAGCATCGCTTCCCAATCGGGCTTGGGAAAGCGCTCTTTCGATTTTATCGCTTCGACGTACTTGCGTTTTCCGGAGCGATTGCCCTTACCCAGCATGATGCCGCCGACGAGGCGGTCTTCCCAAAAAAACAAGGAGCGGTACCACTTCTTCTCGTCGTCGATTTTGCGGACCATCTCGAGCTCCGGCTGCAGATCGGGCGAGAGCCCGAATTGCGTGATCGTTTGGCCTTTGAAGAGAAGCGACGAATATTCAGGGACGTCGTGGTACTTCTCGCTGCCGCCCATCATGTTTTGAGCCACGACCTTGCCGTGGGCGCCGGCGTTATTCCAAGTTCCCATGCGGTACCGCATCTCGAGAATCGGATCGTAGAAATCGGCGATATCGCCGGCAGCGAAGATCCCTTTGATGTTCGTCTCGAGATGATCGTCGCAGAGAATGCCGTTGCGGCTGATTTCAATCTCCGTGCCGCAGACGAGGTCGGTGTTCATGGTGAGGCCGAATCCGACGCCGTAACAATCGGCCGCGATCTCGAGACCGCTCTTTGTGCGCACCTTCGTGACGACGCCGTTGGAACGAACGAACTCCTCGACTTCGTGACCGTAATGCAGGTGAACCCCATCATTTTGCGCCGCTTCGTGAACGAATTCGCCGGCCGCGTCGTCCAGCAAGCGATGGAGCACACGCGGTCCTCGCAGCACCCAGTGCGTCTCGATCTTGCGCGATGCAAACGCTTCAGCCAATTCATACGCGATGAACGAGCCCCCGATCGCAACCGCGGATTTCGATCGATCGATTTGCTCCGAGATGGCCCGCGTGTCATCCAAATACTGGAAGTTGTAGACGTTCGCCGCATCGGTCGAACCCGGAGCAGGATGAGGATTCGGCCGTCCGCCCGTTGCAATGAGCAATGCATCGAACGGGTATTCGCGCCCGTCGGCGACAACCGTGCGGTCGTCTATATTGACCTGCTCGACGCGCGTGCGCAGTTTCAGATCGATGCGATGTTCTTCGTGCCACCCGATCGTGCGCATCATCACCTTTTCTTCCGGTAATTGTTTGCGCAGCATCGGGGGCAGCGAGATTCGGTTGTAAAGGGGATAGGGCTCGTCACCGAAGAGCACGATCTCACACGCGCTATCATGCTTGCGTAGTTGTTCGGCGGCGGTCGTGCCGGCAAAACCGTTCCCCACGATTACATATCGCCGAACGTCGGAATACGGCATAATAGGCGTATATGGACGTTCGGTTGGTTCAACTCCTGGGTTCGTTCATCCGCGCGCGGGGCGACTACGCGCTCGCGCGTCTGGAATGCGCAATGATCGACGATGCAACGCCGGCGCCACCGATCATCGACCGTCTCGTCGACGCGTCGGAGATGACGCTGCGCGTGCAATGGCCCACGGTCGAACGCCAGCTCGAGGAAGCGATCCGGTACGGGAAAGGGCTCTCGCGCTCGAAGAGCCGCGCGTATCAACGCGAGCCCGGGTTTCGAGCTCTGGAACGTTCGTTACGCGAGCTGGATCAGTATGCGCGTGCTATCCGCTGGGTCATGACCGTGACGGAAAGCGAAGATCCGACCTAGCGGCGTTCGCCGTAAAGCGCCAGTCCCGTCATCATCCGGAAGCCGACTTCCAACGCGCGTTCGTCCATATCGTAGCGTGGGCTGTGCTGCGGTTCATGACCGAGTTCCGGTCCCCGTACGCCGGCGATAAAATACGCGCCGGGACGTTCCTCCATCATATACGACATGTCTTCCGCCCACATGACGATATCGTGCGGATAGACGACGTTCTCCGCGCCGATCGTTTGCGCGGCGACCTCACGAACGACATCGTTCATCGAAGGATCGTTGACGGTCGGCGGATAGCCCCAGAAGTATTCGAATTCATACTCGAGACGCATCGCCTCGGCGAGGCCGGCCGTCATGCGTTCCATGCGTTGCGGAATCGAGCGCCGTACCGCATCGTCTAGCGCGCGCGTCGTTCCCATCATTTCGGCGAAGTCCGGAATCACGTTAAAGGTCGTGCCGGAGTGGACGGCACCGACGGTGACGACGACGGGATCTTTCGGCGCAATTTCGCGGCTTGGGATCGTCTGAAACATCGTAACGAGTTGAGATGCGGCGACGATCGGATCGATCGACGTTTGAGGCATCGCGCCGTGTCCACCCTTACCGCGGAGCACGAGTCTGAAACGATCGGACGAAGCAAAGAACGGGCCGTCGCGAACACCGATCTTGCCGACGTCCAATCCGCTATACAAATGCAGCGCGAAGCAACGATCGACGTGCGGATTCTCCAGTGCGCCGTCGTCGATCATCGCTTTGTTGCCCGCCGGACCTTCTTCTGCCGGCTGAAAACAAAACACGATCGTTCCCGGAATCTGTTCGCGAATGCGCGCGAGCGCTCGCGCGCTGCTCAAGAGAATTGCGACGTGACCGTCATGACCGCACGCGTGCATGGCGTCTTTACGCGTCGAACGGTATGGAACGTTTGCCGTCTCTTCCATCGGCAGCGCATCCATGTCCGCGCGCAAGAGCGTAACTGGTCCGAGACGCCCGCCGCGCAACGTTGCAAGCACGCCCGTCTTACCGACACCGGTGCGAATCTCATCGAAATCGCAATCGCGCAATTCGTTGACGATAAACGCGGCCGTTTCGTGCTCCTCGAACGAAAGCTCGGGATGCGCATGCAGATGGCGCCGATAGCGTATCAGTTCGTCGCGTGGTATTTCGAGGTCGGGAGTCGTCAGCATCAAGAGCGACTAGGCTGCCTCGGCCGAAGGTTCCTTCTAGTGCGCTACGGTATTCAATGTCGCTGCGTCCGCGAGAATTTCGTACGAGCGCAGCCGTGCACGATGATCGAAAATGTGGCCGGTCGCGATAACTTCGTCGACGCCCGTCCGCTCGACGAATTTTGCCAGCCCGCGCGCGACCATTTCCCTTGTTCCCACGATCGTGTACATCAGCGAATGCTCGACCATCTCTTGCTCCATCGGCGTCCAGTAGCCGTCCATGGAATCAACCGGCGGCGGCAACGGTCCTGGACGCCCGCGACGGAGATTGATGAACGATTGTTGCTGCGACGTGAAGAGCCGTCGCGCATCCTCCACTGTGTCGGCCGCAATGATGCTTACACCCGCCATTGCGTGCGGTTCTTTCAACCGCGTGGAGGGGCGAAACTCGTCGCGATAGATCCGCAAGGCCGGCATCAACAGGTCAGGCGCAAAATGCGATGCAAATGCGAAAGGCAACCCGAGCGCAGCTGCCAGCTGCGCGCTAAACAGACTCGATCCGAGCATCCATACGGAAATCTCCGCGCCGGCACCCGGAACTGCGCGCACGGGTTGGCTTGGCAAGGCTTGCTGAAAGTAGTTCAGCAGTTCAACGACATCTTGCGGAAACGACTCATCGCTGCCGTGCAAATTTCTGCGCAGTGCGCGGGCCGTCGCCGGATCGGTACCCGGCGCGCGACCTAAACCGAGATCGATTCGTCCGGGATAGAGCGCCTCTAGAGTTCCAAACTGTTCGGCAATTACGAGCGGAGCGTGATTCGGAAGCATGATGCCGCCCTAGCCGATCCGGATGGTTTTCGTTCCGGCGCCGATGTATGCCAACGCGACCGCCGTTGCTGCGCTTGCAATGCCCGGCATGTTGTGATGTTCCGCGAGCCAATAGCGTTGGAAATTCCAGCGCTCGGCATGTTGCGCAAGGTCGAGCGAATTGCATAGCGCTTGCGCGGCGCTACCGCCTTCCACGATCGGCGAGAGGTCGAGAATCGAAACAGGAACCACATTGTGATAAACCGATTGCGGGACACAATCGTTGCGAGTACGATAGCGTGACCGGAGGCAACACGATGTCATCTGCTCTTCCTGAAACGATGCTCGCAGCGGTTCTGGACTCCGCTGGTCCGCCCGAAGCAATCCAACTGCGCGCCGTCCCCCTTCCGCCGCTGCCAAACGATCACGTCATGATCGCCGTCGATTATGCCGGCGTCGGAAGTTGGGATGCAAAGCAACGCAGCGGTGCCTACGGAGCGGTGCAGAAGGGAACGATTCTCGGCGCCGACGGAAGCGGACGCGTTGCCGCGCTGGGATCGGACGTCAAGCACTTGAGCGTCGGCGATCGCGTCTATTCATATAGTTACGGTAATAAACATGGCGGCTTTTATGCGGAATACGTAAGCGTCCCGGGCGAATTCGTTGCGCGGGTCCCGCAGCAAATCGATCAAATGATTGCAGGCGGCGTGCCGTGCGTCGGTCTCACTGCACATACCGGCCTTCGCGTTCTCGAAATCGAACGAGATGAGCCCATCCTCGTCTTCGGTGCGAGCGGCGGCGTAGGGTCGATGGCGGTGTGGCTCGCGGCGAACGCAATCGGCGCGAAAGTAACCGGAACGGCGAGTCCCGACGCGTTCAACTACGTGCTGAAACTCGGCGCGGCGTACGCGGTCGAGCCTGCGGACGCGCAATTCAAAGGTGGCTTCGATGCCGCACTTTTAACGGCGAGCAGCAATTCGATTGGGCGATGGAAGGCGCATTTGCACAATAACGCGCCCCTGGCGTATCCGAACGGTGTCGAACCCGTGCCGGAAATCGAAGGCCATGAATCCATCGGTTTCGACGGCGAAATGTCAACCGAAGCGTTTCGGCTTTTCAATGAAGCAATCGGCACAAAGACGATTCCGCTAAGCGTCGACGTCTACGCGCTCGACCGCGTGGTGGAGGCACATCAGCGCATCGAGAGGGGCCACGTGCTCGGAAAAATCGTTTTACAGGTTCGCTAGAGCGCGCGCAGGGAGTTCTTCGGGCGTGCTGCGGCTGCCGGGTAGAATAATTCCCGCGAGATTGAGCGGATCGTATGCGCTCAACGGCGTCAATTCACTCTCGTCGTGGTTTCGCCGCGACGCGCGCAATGCGTCGACGGCTTCCGGCAAAGCAAACTGTTCGCCGACGTAGCCGTTCACGAAGCGGCCGCCGCGAATTTCGCCGCGCGCCTCCATGCGGCGCAATGCGAGCAAGAGCTCGCGCCAACGAGGTGCGAGGCCTTCCCGCGCGATGATATCGCGGAAGACGACACCCCAACGCTTGAGCAGGCGCCGCGCAAATGCTTCCGGCTCGATTCGTTCCGTTGAAGAGTCGAGCCGCGTCCAACGTCCGCCTGACGACCGCGGTCGCGCGCGTAAGCCCTTCTCGCCGAGACGGCGCTTGGAGTCGATGAGCGAACGCAGCGCATCGAAGCCGTCGGCAGTAACGAGTCCGGCCGCGACCAATTGCCACAACGCCTCTTCTACTTCGGCCGGCAGCCGTTTCGTGCCGCGTACGATGTCGGCAAAAAACGGTGCGCCTTTGCGCGTGATCTCATCGAGCACTTCTTGCGCGGCGTGCGAGAGGCCGTTGGTCTTAAATTCATCACGAACGATCAACTCGTGGGCATCCTCTCGTGCGATCAGCGAAATCGGTGCAAGTTTCGTCGGACGCACGCGGCGATCGGTCTCGTTTGTCGGATCGAGCGCGGGATGGGGTGAGAGCCGTCCCCACATGACCTCACCTGAATAGCAGAGATGGTCGAGATACTCGCGACGATAGTTCGCAATGCGGGCTGGAAGAATTTGCGCTTCCCATGCGGCGGCGGGAATCTCGTAGCCTTCGAGTTGCCGGATCACCTGCAGGGTCCCGTCGATGCCATGCAATCGTGAGAGCGGGGCAACATGCTGCCACGAATGAAGAAAGCGTACGAACTGCGCGGAAGTAACCGGTTCGATTTCGCGCCGTAGTACGCCGATCGTTAGGCGGTGAATGCGCGCGAGCACACGCCGGTTGCACCACTCTTCTTCGGCGCCGCGGAAGCGTCCGCGCAATACTTGCCCTTGCGTTTCGAGCCGGATCAAACCAGCCTCGATCGCTTCCGGTTCGATGCCGAGCCGTTCGGAAAGCGCGAGCAACGTTGCCGGTCCGCTCGATTCCATCCAACCGCGCAAAATCTCCGCAATCGCTTCCTCACGGGAAGATGGTGCGTTCGCGGTCGCCACTCCTTCGATTGCGGGCTCGAGCACCGCGTCCGGATACGCAAGGCACGCCACGTCGAGACGCTCGGCGCTCGTCCAGAAGCTTGCGCCGCGCGTTGCGATCGTCGTCGCGCGGTTTTGCATAACGAGTTCTTCATAGAACGATTGCCATTCGTCCACGGGCGAAACGACGACAAGGGTTGCCAGCGCGTCGTGCAACTCGTCCGCGTCGCGGACGACGGGCCACGATTCTTGCGCAACCTCGGCGATAATTTGCGCATCGAGAATTCCGGCGCCATCGACGTCATCGCGGATGGTGCGGCGCAATTGCACCGCGCGAGCGCGACGTTCCTCGAGCGGCGCATCGTCGAGATACGCGTATGGATTCGCATTGAGAATCTCGTGACAGAACGGCGACGGTTCCGGCGTGTCGATCGCCACGGTGCGAATAGCGCCGCGTTCGAGTTCGAGCAGAATATCGATCAGCCCGCTGAGATCCATCGCCTCGTGCAAACAGTTGTCGATGGTTTCACGAACGAGCACGTGATCGGGGATGCGAATCGGTCCGGTAAGATTCTCGGCGCAAGCTGCTTGATCGGGAAAAACCGCTGCGATAAGATCGTCCGCGCGCATCCGCTGCAACGGCGGCGGAACCTTGCGGCCCCCGCGCATCCGCGTGATGGCGAGCGCGCGCGTCGCGTTCCAACGCCAACGCGCGCCGAACATCGGCGCTGCGAGCAAGGCCTGCGTGAGCACGTACTCGACGCTCGTCGATTTAACATATTCAAAAACGACATCGAGCGGGAACGCGTGCTGTTCGGTGAGCGAGAGGACGATGCCGTTGTCCGTCGCAGCCGCCTGCAATTCGACGTTGAACGAACGGCAGAACCGTTTGCGCAGCGCGAGCCCCCACGCGCGGTTGATTCGCGCACCAAAGGGCGTATGCAAAATGAGCTGCATTCCGCCGCCTTCATCGAAGAATCGTTCTGCGACGAGCGTCTTCACCGTGGGAACGACGCCGAGGATCTTCTTGCCCGCGCGCACGTAGGCGATCAGTTGATCCGCACCGGCGTCATCCATGCCGCATTGGGCGACAAGGAATTCACGCGCGCCGGCATCGGTGCGCACGTCGATCGCCTCGCGCAGCGCACTCACCTCATGGGAGAGTTCGAGCGTACGGCCCGGACCTTCCCCGTTCCAGAACGGCACGGTCGGCGGCGCGCCGTGCGCGTCTTCAACCCGAACGACGCCGGGTTCGACACGGCGAATGCGCCACGAATTCGTTCCGAGCATGAAGATGTCGCCGGCCAAGCTTTCAACCGCGAAATCTTCATCGAGCGTTCCGACGATATGGCCATCGGGCTCCACGACGACGTTGTAGTTTGCGGTTTCCGGAATCGCGCCGCCGGAGGTAATTGCCGCCATGCGCGCGCCGCGGCGCCCACGCAGTCGTCCATTGACTCGATCGAAATGGAGATAGGCACCGCTGCGGCCGCGCGAGGTTGCAACACCGTCGGCCAGCATGTCGACGACATCATCGAAGTCCTTCCGGTCCAATGCGCGATACGGATACGTGCTTCGCACGATCGTGTAGAGGTCGTCTGCGAGCCATTCGTCGGCGCCGCATGCAGCAACGATCTGCTGCGCCAAAATATCGAGCGGAGCAGACGGAATCTTCAGCGTATCCATCGCGCCCGTGCGAATCGCGCGTACGAGCGCACCGCACTCGAGTAGTTCGTCTCGCGTGGTCGGGAAGAACCGGCCTTCCGGTTTTGCACCGATCCAGTGTCCGGAGCGGCCGATACGCTGCAGAGCAACGGCGATCGAACGCGGGCTTCCAAGCTGCACGACGAGATCGATGGAGCCGATGTCGATGCCAAGCTCGAGCGACGCGGTTGCGACGACCGCTTTGAGCTCACCGTTCTTCAGCCGGTCTTCTGCTTCAAAGCGCTTCTCTTTCGAAAGGCTCCCGTGATGCGGAAGGACGGCATCGGCACCTAGACGCTCCGCGAGGGCAAATGCCACGCGTTCGCTCATTCGACGGGCACCCACGAAGACGAGCGTCGTGCGATTTGCCTTGATCAATTCCGCAACGCGGTCGTACGTTTCGCCCCATAGTTCGTTGCTTGCGACCGGACCGAGTTCGTCTTTCGGCACTTCGATGGCAAGCGTCATCGGACGACGGCTTCCGACATCAACGACCTGTGCGCTCGGGCTCAGAAATTCCGCGACGTCTTCGAGCGGGCGAACCGTCGCCGAGAGTCCGATGCGCTGCGGCTTGCGGCCACCACGCGCTTCTACGAGCGCATCGAGGCGCGCCAATGTGAGCGCCAAATGCGAGCCACGCTTATCGGCAACCATCGCATGGATTTCGTCGACGATCACCGTCGAGACGTTGGTGAAGAGCGCGCGCGACTTCTCCGCCGTCAAAAGGATAAAGAGCGATTCCGGCGTCGTGACGAGCACGTGCGGTGGCTTGCGCAACATACGCTGACGTTCGACCGTCGTCGTGTCGCCGGTCCGCACCGCGGCGCGAATCTGCGGAAGCTCGAGGCCTTTCGCTTCAGCTAATTCATAGATCTCACCGAGAGGTATTTCGAGATTCTTGTGAATATCGTTTGTCAGCGCTTTGAGCGGCGAAACGTAGACGACAAGTGTTTCGTCCGGCAACGTTCCGCGCTCAGCGCGCCGCATAAGATCATCGAGACAGATCGAAAACGCCGCAAGCGTTTTACCGGAACCGGTCGGCGCGGAAATTAGCACGTCGTCGCCACCACGAATAACCGGCCAGCCCTGCAGTTGAGGCTCGGTCGGTTTGCCTAGGCGCGTGCTGAACCACTCGCGCAGAAGCGTGTGGAATCCGTCGATCATCGTCAGTTCTTCGACCCGCAGCGAAGAAGATCAGTTGCTACGCGCTTGGGTTGCTTATTTGACGGGCGTCATCGATTCGGGACCGATGCCGTCAATCTGAATGATGGCCTCGTCTTTCGTCATCGCGTAGTGCGGAAAGTTCGCAGGAACCGTCACGAACGTTCCGGCCGGATATTCTTTCATCTGGCTCTTATCGCCCGACGTTCCCGTGCCGAACCACACCGTGCCGGATATGACGGTTACGTTTTCCGTCCCGCCGTGTACATGTGGCGGAAAGAACGTGCCTGCCGGGAGCTTTAGGCGCATCACGTACATGCCGGTCTTCGTTGGATCACCGAGCAGCACCGCAACTTGTGTTCCCTTATATCCACCCGTACCCGCGACCCAATTCGTCGTATCGGGAGTTGTTACGACGGGTGTCGTCTGTGCAAACGCGATGCCCGTAAAAAGGAACGCCGCCAGCATCGCAATGAGAATTGAAAAAACACGCACGTCGTGCACCTCTCTAAAGCGTGAAGTATTTAGAAATCCAGCCGCCCGTTGGTAATCACCGGCCTTCCGTCGACGGTGACTGTGGCATTGGGCACATTGGAGCCGAAGAAAAACGACGACCGATTCGATCCACCTTGGCTAAGACTCGAACCCATTCCGACGGTGACGAATCCGGCGGCCATCGACGGACCTGCGCCCCAATTCCCCGCTGGAACGCTCATCGAACGATTGACGCCGAAATCGGCCCACGAAAATTGATCGCGGCCGGCGCTTCCAATGTTGTATTGCGCCTTTACCGCATCGCCGCCACTCGATGCGCTCATTGACGCCATCTTTCCGTTGCTGAAGCGAATGCGCATTCCGACGACGTTCTCGGTGAGAAACGGCGCCGTGCCAAGCACCAATACGCCGCGCGCCAAACCGGGAGCCGGATACACGTACACGTCGCCAGCCGGCAACTGCTTTGCCATCGCGGCGCCGCCTTTGCGGCGATCCTCTGCGGAGATCGTACCAGTGTTCATGGTTACACCGCCCGAGACGGTGCGGAACGTAAAATTCGTCCCGTTCGAAGCCGTAATGTGAACCGTGTGCGCACCGCTCGCCATTGCGCTCATCCGCTGCGCGTCGCGTTTGATCTGCGAGTAGTCTGCGTTGACGCCGTTCCAGAACATCGTAGAAAGAGCGGCTTCGGGAACACCGTAGGTAGCCGCCGTGCCCGCAGACGGCATGATACCGTTTCCGATATCGATATTCGGAATGTTTCGTTTCAGTACGTATTGCTGATAAGCCGTGAAGGCCTGATTCTGCGCGTTTATCCTTGACGGTGCGACGCCGCGCAAGATCGACGGATCGTAGGCGTAGTCGATCGTCACGAGAGCATTTGCAATGGACGCAAGACGAATCAAGTCCATCGGCTGCTGTGAGTCGAAGCGCGACGGCACGCGTTTAAAATACAGCCGCCCCATGTTATTCGTACCGATATCCGTAATGGCATATGCGCCGACGCGGCGCAAGCTCGTCACAAGTTGTTCGACGAGCGGCATATGCGTCGTATCCGTACTGATAACGACGACATCATTCGGTTTCGCTTGAAGAACGTTATTCACGAGTTTTTCCGCCAACTGCTGGCTTTGCGCGCTCGTCTGCGCGAAAGTCGCTGCCGGCAGAATCAGGCAAATGACAAACGACGTAATGAGAAAAAGCGGCCGTATCATGCAAAAGCGCTCCGCAAGAAGGGAGGCGCACCCGAAGATCTATGATACCACAAGCCAAGCCACACCATCGCAAGAAAATGACATTCGCTCTACGAAGGTTTATCAACGCATGTGCTCACGATGGTGCTCGCGTTGACGCAAGCACAATCTCCGACGCCATGTGGCACACCGGGTTCGGCGCCGCAACTTCCTATCACACTGACGCGTCTTCGCCGGCTGACCGGCTACTGCAATTGGAACTCACCTCGCGTCAAAGTGAAATCGCGCACGCGAGATGGAACAACGGCAGCGCGACGGTAGCGCTCTTTTTTCAGTAATCGTAACCGTCGCAAAGCCGTCGCCCGGCCGTTATCGCGCAATCCTCGAAGAACTGCCGGACAAGCGCAACCTGCCGGAAGGAATCCGATTGGTCCAAGCGGACTACCAATCGTCGTGGCCACGAAAAGCAAAAGCGGAATCGCTCCTTCCTTAGAACGGCACGGATTGACCGACGATCAACTCATCGCGATCCTGCGCACCATGCTCATGCACCGCCGCCTGGAAGGACGCGGCTTCGAGCTCAACCGTCAGGGTAAAATCCCGTTTGCCTCGGCAGGCGAGGGACATGAAGCGGTTCAGGCGGGCGCCGCCATGGCGTTCGAGCGCGGCAAAGACATTCTCGTCCCGTACTACCGCGATCTCGGGCTGGACATCGGCATCGGACTCTCGGCGTTCGAGGTGCTGCTTTCACTTTTCGCTCGCGCGGCGGACCACTCGGGCGGAAGGCAATTTCCGCATCATTACGCGAGCAAAAAGCTCGGCCTCTATTCCATCAGCTCGGTGCTTGCGGCGCAACTGCCGCACGCCGTCGGCGCCGCATATGCGATCAAATATCGCAAGGAAACCGGACGCGCCGTTCTCACGACCGTCGGCGATGGTGCGACGTCTGAGGGCGAATGGCACGAGTCGATGAACTTCGCGGCAATTCACAAACTGCCGATCGTGTTTCTCTGCGAAAACAACGAGTGGGCGATCTCGACGCCGCTTGCCAAGCAGATGGCGAATCCGAATATCTACGAACGCGCTGCCGGCTACGGGATGCCGGGCATGCAGATCAACGGGTTCGATCCCCTCGCATGCTACGCGGCAGTAAAGGAAGCAATGGACCGTGCCCGTTCCGGCGGCGGCCCGACTTTTATCGAAGCGAAGTGCTACCGGTTCCTCGCGCACACCACCGACGACGATGACCGCACGTACCGTTCGCGCGAGGAAGTCGCCGAGCGGCGCAAAGAGGACCCGGTTCCGAATTTCGAACGCCTCCTCGTCGAGCACGGCGTGCTCGCTCCCGAGGGCCTCGAGGATTTGAAGCGTTCCGTCCTGGCCGAGGCGAACGAAGCCACGGACCGGGCGGAATCGATGCCGTATCCGGCTCCGCAGGATCTCTACACCAACGTGTACGCGGATTTGTATCAGCCCTGGCGCTGATGCGCGCTTCGCGTCCTTCGACAAGCTCAGGATGACAGGAAACGTGGCAAAAACCGATACCAAGGCGAAGAGCCTAGATCGTCACGGTCTGACGGACGAGCAGTTGCGGCAAATTTTCCGCAACATGCTGCTGCAGCGCCAACTCGACAATCGCGGCTTCCAACTCAACCGTCAAGGCAAAGTGCCCTTCGCGCTCGGGAGCGAGGGACACGAAGCGCTGCAAGCGGGCGCTGCAATGGCGTTCGATCGCGGCAAAGACATCCTCGCGCCCTATTATCGCGATCTCGGGCTGGCGGTCGGCATCGGTCTCACGCCGTACGAAATCATGCTTTCGATCTTCGCGCGGTCCGATGACCACAACGGCGGACGTCAGTTCCCGAACCACTATTCATCGAAGGCGGCGGGGTTGATGTCGTTCTCCTCGATTCTCGCAGCGCACATTCCGCACGCCGTCGGCGCAGCGTACGCGATAAAGTATCGCGGAGAAACGGGACGCGCGGTGCTCGTGACCTGCGGCGACGGAACGACGTCCGAAGGCGAGTGGCACGAGTCGATGAACTTCGCGGCAATTCACAAATTGCCGCTCGTGATGCTCGTCGAGAACAACGAGTGGGCGATTTCGACGCCGCTTTCCAAACAAATGGCGCAACCGGAAATTTGGAAGCGCGCTGCGGGATATGGCATGCCCGGCAAACGTTTCAACGGCTTCGATCCGATTGAAACGTATTCTGTCGTGAAAGAAGCGATGGATCGCGCGCGTTCGGGCGGCGGTCCGTCGATGATCGAAGGCATGTGCTACCGCTTCTTGGCGCACTCCACCGACGACAACGACATGACGTACCGCACCAAAGAAATTGTTGCGGAAGCGCGCAAAAACGATCCGGTTCCGAGCTTCCAAGCGGTGCTCATTGACAACGGCGTGATGACCGACGCGCAGGTCGACGCGATGAAAAAAGATGTACTGCGCGAGACGAACGAGGCGACCGATAAGGCGGAAACCGTTCCGTATCCGCAACCGTCGGATCTGTATACCAATCTCTACGAGGGAGCCTGGCAGCCGTGGCAGTAACCGCCGGATCGAAAGTCCTTAACAACGTTGAGGCCGTACGCGAAACGCTGTATGAAGCGATGAAGAGTGACGACCGCACGATCAT
Organism: Vulcanimicrobiia bacterium; assembly: GCA_963765935.1. GTDB lineage: Bacteria > Vulcanimicrobiota > Vulcanimicrobiia > Vulcanimicrobiales > Vulcanimicrobiaceae > JAMXLG01. The sequence goes on from CAVXXX010000001.1 coordinate 770,379, forward strand.
TCTCGGCGAAGACGTCGGCGCGCGCGGTAACGTGTTCCTCATCACCAAAGATTTCATCGGCGAATTCGGCCCGGAGCGCGTGATCGATACGCCGATCGCCGAAGCATCGATCGTCGGTATCGCGGTCGGCATGGCGATGGAAGGCTTGCGTCCCATTGCCGAGATTCAATTCGCCGACTTCATCTACCCGGCGTTCAACCAGATCGTCGGTGAAGCGGCGAAGACCCGCTATCGCTCGAACGGTGAATACACGTGTCCGCTGGTAATTCGTACGCCGTACGGCGGCGGCGTTCGCGGCGCGCTCTCGCACTCGGTATGCATCGAAGCGCTCTTCTATCATGTTCCCGGATTGAAGATCGTTGCGCCGGCGTTTCCCGCCGACGTAAAGGGTCTGCTCAATGCGGCAATCGACGATCCCGATCCGGTGCTCTTCCTCGAACACAAGAAGACGTACCGTTTGATCAAAGGTGAAGTGCCCGAAGGCCACTACACCATTCCGATCGGCAAAGCGAACGTTTTGAAAGAAGGACGTCAGCTCACGGTCGTTTCGTACGGACTGTACGTGCATTGGGCGCTCGAAGCGGCGAATCAGCTACAGAACGAAGGCATGTCGGTCGAAGTGATCGATTTGCGCTCGATTCGTCCGATGGATCGCACGGCGATTCTTGACAGCGTTGAGAAGACGCGTAAGCTGCTCATTATTCACGAAGACAACAAGTTCGGCGGCATCGGCGCCGAGATTTCGGCGATGGTTGCGGAAGAGGCGCTCTTCTCGCTCGACGCGCCGATCCGCCGTCTCGCTGCGCCCGACGTGCCGGCGATGGGCTATGCGGAGCCGCTCGAACACGAATACATGTCATCGCCGGCCGAGATGGCCGATGCGATGCGGGAGATGGTGAAGTTCTGATGGCAACGACGATTACGATGCCGCAGCTCGGCGAAACCGTTACCGAAGGTACGGTCGCGCAGTGGCTCAAGAAAGTCGGCGATACCGTTGAGAAGTACGAGCCGTTTCTCGAAGTTTCGACGGATAAAGTCAATGCCGAAGTTCCGGCTCCGGTCACGGGCGTTATCAAAGAAGTGCTCGTGAAAGAAGGCGACACGGTTCCGATCGGCACGGCGATCGCCGTCATCGAAGAAGTCGTGGATTCAGCTAAAGCTGAATCCGTAGCGGTTGCACCGGCTGCTACGCAGCCGCCGCAATCCGCGGATGCGATGGCGAACAGTGCGAATGAAGAGCCGGTTCCGGGATTCAACATTCCCCAGCTGCCGACGGCGCCGGCAGCGGCCTCGGGCAACGGTCACACGCGCACCGGCAACGGCGTGATTCCGAGTTCGTACGGCGCGCCGGGCGGTCTCGATGCCGCAGGCGCAGAGGAAGCGCTGCGTAAAGCATCGCCCGCGGTGCGAAAGCTTGCGCGCGAGCATCATATCGACATCCGCGCGATTCGCGGCAGCGGCGCAAACGGCCGCGTTACGGCGGACGACGTAATGACCGCAGCGGCAATGGGTCCTGCGGCGGCGGTTGGACAAGCGATTGCAACCGGCACGAACTTTGGTGCGACACCGCCGCCGTCGTTTGCGGCACCGGCCGCTCCGGCTGCGTCGGGAACGTCGACGTACGGCCAACCGATTCCCGGCACCGTTATTCCGCTCACGCAAGCGCGCCGCATTATCGCGGAGCGAATGGTTGAGTCGAAGCACACTGCGCCGCATGCATGGTCCATGGTGTCGATCGATGTGACGAACGTGTGGAAGTGGCGCGCGCGTGAAAAGGATCGTTTCGAACGCGAGACGGGTTACAAACTCACCCTGCTGCCGTTTTTTATGCGCGCGGTGATCGAGTCGCTCTCAGTCTTCCCGCTCATGAACGCGAAGTTTACCGCGGACGGCATCTACGTCAACAAGGACGTGAACGTTGGCATCGCGATCGGCCTAGCGACGAATCTCGTCGTACCGGTTGTGAAGAACGCAGATAAGCTCTCGATCAAGGGCCTCGCGATTGCAGCGGGTGAGTTGATCGATAAAGCACGTCGCAACAAGCTCGGCGTGGACGATCTAGCGGGTGGCACGTTCACCGTGAACAACAATGGCGCCAACGGTTCGTGGGCGTCGGCGCCGATTATTAACGGCGGACAAGCCGGCATCGTCACGATGGAAACCGTCGAGAAGAAACTGCTCGTGCGCGACGATGACTCGTTCGCACCGCGCTACGTGATGAATTCGTGCCTCTCGCTCGATCATCGCGTCGTCGACGGCTACGTCGCCAGCGGCTTCCTCGCCGACCTCAAGAAGCGTCTCGAAAAGATGGGTCCTGAAGGCGCGTTGTAGTTCCCGCGCGGCGCTGTTGTGCGCGCGCACGATCGAAACATCGCGTGCTGCACCAGTGCCGCGTACCGCTTTTCGTGCGGTCATAAAAGAACAGAATGCAGCCTTCACAGGCGTGTAATCGCTCCACTTGGCCTTCAGTCACGAGTCTAGCGGCGGCGAGCGCAATCGCCACCACAGCGCGCTCGCGCGGTTCAGTTGCTCGAAACACAAGCGCGTCGTGAGATCCGCAACGCATAATCTCCGGATGCGCGCGCGACAGCTCCCTATTGAGGCTCGCGATCAGCGATGCGTCGAAATCACCGCGTTGCACGGCGAGCGCGAAGCTCTCGCGCAGCATCTCCCGAAATTCGCGCAACCGTAGTAACTCCGCATCGGTGGCCGCACCATCGAGCGGCTCAAAGCCGTCGTAATGTTCCGCGGCCTCAGCCCACCACCGTTCGAAGTCCGCCGGCCCTTCCAGCAGATCACGCTCGTGGCCGCGCGTGCGGACGCGAGTGTTGATGAAGTCCAAGGCGAGGTTGTCGCCGACGAACAGAAACCGGTCCATTTCCCCTCTCCCTCGAAATCCAGATCAAATTTGGGTATTGCAGCGGACTTCTGGATGCGCTATCATGACCCTTGTCCGCATCAAACTAACATAAAGATGCGGACTGCAGCAAGCCGTGAAAGGGCCCATATGCTTCATACGCCGCCTACCAACGCTGCCGCCTCCGCCGATACCGGCGTCCATTACCGCTACTCCACCGTGAACGGCGTGCGGATCTTCTATCGGGAGGCAGGCTCGCCGGCGAGCCCGACCATCGTGCTCTTCCACGGGTTTCCCACCTCGTCGTACATGTTCCGCAATCTCATTCCGCTGCTCGCTCCGGCATATCACGTAATCGCCCCGGATTATCCGGGCTACGGAAACAGCGACATGCCGGATCGGACGAACTTCGCATACACCTTCGATCATCTCTCGGAGGTAATGACGGGCTTCCTCGAGCAGACCGGCACGCGACGCTTCGCGATGTACATCCAGGATTTTGGCGCGCCGATCGGTTTGCGCATCGCGGCAGCGCATCCGGATTGGATTACCGGACTCGTGATTCAAAACGGAAACGCGTACCAGGAAGGCGTGACGTTCGATTCAGCGGAGATGCGCGCATTTTGGAACGACCGAAACGCTTCTGCACCGATCGCTGCCATCATGGAACCAAACGAGATTGCGTTCCAATATCTTCACGGTGCGCGCAATCCGGAGAACATCAGCCCCGATACCTATAACAGCGATCTCGCGTTTCTCGCGCGCCCGGGAGCAAAAGAGATTCAGCTTGACATGCTCCACGATTACCAGAACAATTTTCCAAAGTACGCCCAGTGGCAAGCATATTTCCGTAAGTATCAGCCACCGGCGCTGGTCGTTTGGGGCGAAAACGATCCCTTCTTCTCGATGGCCGGCGCGGAAGCTTACAAACGCGATCTGAAGCACATCCAGTACCACTTCTTCCCGACAGGGCACTTCGCGCTCGAGGAATTCGCGCCACAAATCGCCGCATACATCAATGCATTCGAAGGAAAGCTGGCGAAGTGAACCTCTTACTTATCGGTTGTAGCTTTGTCATCCTGAGCTTGTCGAAGGATCGCCTCAATTCAAAAGCCCGGCGAAATTCCGTCGGGCTCTTTATTCGTAACGATCCTTCGACAAACTCAGGATGACAGAGCTACCATGTAATCATTGCGCAAGTTCACATCGCCGCGGCCCGACGGCGTCAAGTCGAACACGTGCCAAACCGGTTGCAACAGGTCGATGCCGCGAATGGTATGGTCGTCTTCGTCGGGATGCATGATGTAGGTGTTTCTCAGCGTCGATCCGTTTTTCGAGAAGACGGCGACCGTCGATACGGGATCGCCGTCTTCATCGCGGGCAGCAATCGCATCGGCGAGTTGCGTTCCCACATCGGCGAGCACCGGCACCCGATCCCACCCGCGTTGACCTGCCCATTGTTGTAACCGCTCGACGGGCGCGAGACTCGCTACGATAAAATTGAAGCGCTGCGTGATGTGCGGCGTAACGGCGTTCAAACCGTCGATCCATCCCGAGCACATCGGACAAAATTCGTCGTCATCCGCCCAATACATCAAGTGGTACATCACGAGATACGGCTCGCGGCCGGATTTGAAGAGTTGCGAGAGGCGAACCGGTCCGTCGACGGCCGGTGAACTCGTAGTTGGATACTTCAGGCCCTTGCGGCAGCTCGCGGCGCATTTGCGCGACCTGCTCGAGCTGCTGCAGCACATTCTTTTCGGCAATCAAAAGCTTTTCGCGGGCTTGACGATATTCGTTCGACGCGCCGGGTGCTACGAGCCCATCGATCATCTTCGTCATGGTTCCAATAACCTCCGGAGTGCCTCAAAACTCGTCTCCCAACCCAGACGATTGGCATCGTACACCTGTTGCGACGGACAACCCGCATGCCGCAAGGTTACTCGTGTACCGCGTTGCGTTGGTTCCAAATCGTACGTCACGGTTGTGACGAGCGGAGAACCGGCAAGCAGCCACGTGTGGACGAGCCGCTTCGGTGCGTCGACTTCGAGAAATTCTCCGTCGAGCGCGTACGGATTGCCGCGGCCGATTCCCGAGGCATGCCACGTACCGCCGGGTCGAACGTCGCCGCGCCATTCTCGCGTGTCGAACACGCCGGGGCGTACCCACCATTTCGTGATCTCATCTGAGGTTAGCGCGCGAAAGACGCGATCCGGTGGCGCGGGAATTTCAGCGACTACAACTGCATCAAGTGTCGAAGCATTCATCTCACAACACCTCTAAGCTGCTCGAGGATTGATTCCCATCCGTGCCCATGGCTTGCGCGTGATTGTTCGGAAGCGAATTGGTCGTGGGTGAGGATTAGCTCCGTTCCGCCGTTGTGCGGATTGAATTCGAGCGTGAGGAGCGTATCATGCTCTTCGCGCGGATCGTCTTCTTTCCATCGCCACGTCATTTGCAAGCGACGCGGCGGCCGAACTTCGCGATAGATTCCACCGACGATCCATTGCTGGCCGTCGGGCATTTGCATCACGACGCGATACGTTCCGCCGTCACGTACGTCCATTTCCACTTCGGCGGCGCCGACTTCATCCGGACCTAGAAACTGTTTTGCCAATTCGGGCGTCGTCCAGGCCTCGAACACGCGCTCCGGCGGCGCATCATACGTACGGCGGATAACGAGCGCAGGTACTGTTGTTTGCATCGCTATTTCTTCTTTCGTTCGGACGCCCTTCGCGTAGGCTCAGGAGAAGGCTTCGCAAGAACGGAGTCCAGGCGATCGAGGACCGCATTCCAGTAGCGGCGCTGACGCTCGATCCAAATTGCGGCTCCTGCCATCGCTTCAGGCGAGAGATTGAGATGATGCGTGCGCCCGACGATCTCACGCTGAATCAATCCCGAGTCTTCCAACACCCGAACGTGCTTTGAAATCGCAGGCTGCGAGATCGGAAATTCGGAAGCGATTTCCCCGACCGTTAGCGGTTTGCGCGCCAAGCGTTCGAGAATGCGCCTGCGCGTCGGGTCGGCGAGAGCGGAGAAGACCGCATCGAGCTTCATTTCATTAACCATTTGGTTATATAACCTTACAGTTAACTTTTGGAGTTGTCAACACCTGTTGCCCAGCGTGGCGTCACGCGCCTCTTGCTTGGGATGGTGCGAGTCCGTACGCATCACGCCACAGCCGACGCAATTGTCTTCCATCCGCAAAACCGCAGCGCTCGGCGACGGCGTCGATCGTGAGGGTCCGGTCGCGCAAGAGCGATCGCGCTTGTTCTAACCGTAACGATGTTGCGTAGGCTTTTACGCTGGTGCCGGTGGCGAGACGAAACTGACGCGTCAGCGTGCGAGGACTGACTCCGGCAACGTCTGCCAATGCTTCCAGGGTGAACGGTTCCCCGGGATGCTCCACTAGCCAGTCCTGCGCGGCGTGCACCTCGGGATAAACATGATCTCGCAATTCGAAATACGCATTGAGCTGCTCCTGGTTCCCCGCCCGCCGTACGCCCACAACCATTTCCCTCGCCACGATCGCCGCAATGCGAGCACCGGCATCACGCTCCACCATCGCGAGCGCAAGATCGACGCCGGAAGCGATGCCTGCGCTCGTCGCAATGCGGCCGTCGACGACATACAAGCGATTTCCGGCGACGCGTGCTCGTGGAAACGTTTCGCGCAACGTTTCGACGAACTTCCAATGCGTCGTCGCATTACGGTCGTCAAGCAGGCCGGCGGCACCGAGAACAAATGCACCGACGCACACCGATGCAATACGCGCACCCTCGCGATACGCCAGCCGCAGCCATTCCGTAACATCGGCAAGCTTGGAACGCCGTTTGCAGGCGGCTTCGCGCATTCCCGCGCTGCCCGGGATGAGAATCGTATCATCAGGTCCCGCATCATGCGGAAGTGAACGCAAACGTGAGATCGCGAGCGACTGTTCGCTCGCGATCTCAGGTTGCGTCGATACATATTCGAGCTGGTATTTTGCTCCTGCCGCAATCGCTTCGTGGAAGACTTGCACCGGACCGGCAAGGTCGAACAACTCGACGCGGTCCGGGACAAAGACCAGGACGCGCTTCATGCCGGCGCTAGGCTCAGTTCACGTTCGATATCACTGACGTTGGCGATTCGCGCAAAACGCCGGCGCAAAACGAACTCCGTGCGATCGACGATCTCTCCTGTCGATAATTCTCGTCCGCTGCCGTCCGCCTTTTCAGAGATCGGGAACGTCAGCGTTGCTTCGGTAACGAAGTCGACATCAAAGCCGAGGTCCGCTGCCACACGCGCTGTCGTCTCGCAGCACTGTTCGGTCTGAATTCCGGTAATCACCACACGCCGGACGCCTTCTTGCACCAGCATCGGGAGCAGGTTCGTGCTCGTAAAACAATTGCGCGTCGTCTTGTGAATGAGCGGCTCGCCCGGCAGCGGTTTCAGAAACTCCATCAGCCGGTAGTGCGGACTGGTTACCGAAAACGCGTCGTCGGAATCACTGTGCAGGACGAAGACGACGGGACGCCCCGCCTCGCGAAAAGCGGCGATGAGCCGCTCCACGTTAGATTCGAACGCCGGATTGCTACGCCGCGCCCAGCGCGGCCCGACTTTAAACGAGTCCTGGACGTCGATCACGAGCAGCGCCGAATCGCGCCCCGCTGTCCGGTCTTTATGAGCCACTGTCGTCTCCTTGCTTAGAATCGGTTGTTCCGCAAGTATGCCACTGTTTCTTGGGGGAGAATAAGTGCCGGTATGGACGACTATCGGACATTTCAGGCCAAAGCCTGCTACGTCCGCTCAGGTCAGGGTTGGTGGGAAAAGCAAGCGTCGCGGCAAGGCGAACCCGTCGCCAACGCAGCATATGGATGGTTCCGCTGTTTTAAACCCTACGGAGAACCTCGTGAACGCGATTGCTGAAGAACGACGCCTCCCTTCGCCGGCCCCGCTTCCGCTCGGCCTCGCTTGCGACGGCACAACGCTGTGGATGGCAAGCCGCGAAACGCATCGCCTCTACGCCATCAACACACCGACCTGGACGGTTGGTGACGAGGCGCAAGCACCGGGCGGCCCTTTTGGGATGGCGATGCTCGGTGACGAGTTACGCGTCGTCGTTGGCGTGGGCGCGAAAGATAACGACCGGTACATTTATCGCTTCGTCCCGGGACACGGTTTCAAAAACGATCGCATACCGTGCCCGGATCTCACCGGCGCGCATGTCGCATTCGACGGCGACACACTCTTTTTGAGCCAGGCGCATTATCGTAAAATCCTCGCGCTCGACGCGCAAGGCGCAGTGCTTCGCGAGATCCCGCTCGATCGCACGCCGGTCGGCATGACGATCGGCGACGGCTGCTTTTATCTGATTACCGGCGACGAGGAGTTTGAGAACCTGGAATTCTGGCGCCTCGATGCGCGCAACGGATCACCGAAGGTCGACGTGCTCGCCTCTATACCGTTCGACGCACGCGGCTTGGCCTATGACGGCACGCGCTTCTGGACATCGCACCGCGACAACAACGAAATCGTCGCATTTTCCGCCCCGTAGTTTCGACGCTAGATGTTTCTTGTTTCCGCTCTTCTTCTCTCGGCGCTCCTTGCGGCAGATCCGTCGCCCTCAGCTTCCGCCGCCGCAGGCGACACGGCATTCGCGCAAGGCGATTTCCAAACGGCCTTCAATGATTACAACGATGCAATAGCCGAAGATCCAAGCGACGCCGAGGCGATCCTCGGCTTGGGAACCCTCGACCTCTACCGCAACGACTGGCGCAACGCGCGCGTGTATCTCAATCGCGCACGGCACCTTGCGCCGAACGATCCCCGCGTGGGCGCGCGGCTCGTCACGCTTGCGGAGCGGATGCCGAAGCCCGACCGCTACGTTTTCGATTTGCAAAACGGGCAAACCGATATCCCACTCGTATCCGTCGATCCCGTCCCGGTCGTGCGCGCAACGATCGACGGTAAGGCGTTTTCCTTCGTCGTCGACACATCGGCCGCGTCTATCGAGCTGACGCCCACAGCGGCACAAGCGCTCGGTATTCCAAACGGCGGGACGGTGGATACCATCGCCTTCCCGGGTCTTAGCGTCAACAATGTGCCGGCCACCGTCTCGAGCGCGCCGCTTTCGGACGGCAACGTGCCAATCGATGGCGCACTCGGCACCGTGTTTCTCTCACATTTTCTGCCGACGTTCGATTACGCGCATGAACGCTTGACGCTGCGATTGTGGGCAGCCTCAAGCGCGGTTGAAGCCGCCGCAAAAGCTCAGGGTGCGGCGATCGAACCGATGTGGCTCGTCGGCTCTCACCTTCTGCTTGCGAGCGGGCGAGTCGATGGACAGCACGCGAAACTCTTCGCGATTCAGACCGGACGCAGCGAGGGTGCCGTCGCGCTTCAAGGAGCGTTCGATCCATCGTTCACACTGCCACTCGTTTCGCTCGGCAAATACGCGCAGGGTCCGGTTAATGCATCCGCGCTTCCCGAGGGGCTTTTTAGTGCAGTACCCTTCCATGTTGCGGGGGCGTTTCGAAGCGGGTTCTTCCGGCCCGCGACGCTAACGCTCGATTTTACCACCATGCAGATTGTTGTGAGCAAATGAACGACGGCTTCGGGATCGAGACGGAACTCATTCACGCCGATCGCGACGAGACGAGCAACGGCAACGTCACGCCGCCGATCTATCAAACCTCGACCTTTTCATTCAGCGACGCGCAGTCGATGGCGCGCGCAGCCCACGTGCCGGGATTCGAGCGTTTCTACACGCGCCACGGCAATCCGAATCACGGACAAGTGGAACGCGTGCTGTCGGCGATCGAAGGTGGCGAAGCAGCAATGGTGAGCGCGTCGGGGATGGGCGCCATTTCTTCGACCGCGATTGCACTCACGAAGGCGGGCGACCATGTCGTCGCGCAACGCGTAACCTACGCCGGAACGCGTTCGCTCCTGGATTCGGTGCTCTCGCGCTTCGGCGTTGAAGTAACGTTCGTTGACCAGGCCGATCCCGGCGCATTCTCACGAGCGATGCGGCGCAACACGACGCTTGTGATGCTGGAGTCGCCGAGCAATCCGCTTCTCGGAATTACGGACCTCAAGGCGGTTTCGCGCATGGCCCACGACGCGGGAGCGCTGGTCAGCGTCGACAATACGATCGCAACACCGGTCAATCAGCGTCCGTTGGAACTCGGTGCCGACATCGTGCTGCACAGCGCGACGAAGTACCTTGGCGGGCACTCCGACCTCATCGCAGGCGTCGCCGTATCATCGAAGGCATTGATCGGACGCATCTGGGAAACGCATCATATTCTCGGAGCAACGCTCGGACCGTTTGACGCGTGGCTCCTTTTGCGCGGGCTACGAACGCTTGAGATGCGCGTTGCGCGCCACAACGAAAACGCGCTACGCCTTGCACGTTTTCTGCAAGATCATCCGCGCGTTGAACGCGTCTACTACCCGGGACTCGACTCGCATGACCAACACGATCTTGCCGCGCGGCAAATGAGCGGATTCGGCGGCCTTCTGAGTTTCGAAGTCAAAGGCGGCTTCGATGACGCCCGGCGCGTCATCGATAAACTTTCGCTCGTGCATTCCGCCGTCAGTCTCGGCGGCGTCGAATCGCTCATCGCGCAGCCGGCCGCGATGTGGCCGAACATTCCCGAATCCACCGAGTCCCGGTTGATGGGCATCATTCCGTCATTGCTGCGCCTTTCCGTCGGCGTCGAACGCATCGATGACCTCATCGCGGATTTCGAACGTGCGCTATGAACCCCGTATGGACGCCCGACGTTGAGGTCGGCGAAAACTTCGCGCGCAGATTGATCGCGTCGCAGTTTCCCGAATTTGCCGGCGCTCCGATCCGTCGCGTCGCCGAACGCACGTGGCGCTTCGCGCGGTATCGCGCGCGTCACCACGCGACTATGGTTTTGAATTACAGTTCAAGTATTGGAGACGAAGCGCTGCAGGCAAGCGCTCGAACGGCGCTGCGATATATCGAAACATAACCGGCCGCTTCAATCTTTCTTCATCTTTGTCTCTTACGTAGAAGTCCTCTGGTGCTTCGGAGGTATTCCCATGAGAGACTTCTCGCGAACCGCATGCGCGGCTATTACGTGCGCTGCGATGCTTATGCTTGCAGCTTGCGGCGGCGGTTCAGGCGGAACGACATCGCCAATGCCGCAGACCAACACAAATGCAAGCGATCAAACGCCCATGTCGGTCACATCCGACTCCACGACTGCGCAGGGTTTCACACGCGCAGTAGATACAGACACGAGCACGCTGGACGACAACGATTTCGACAACGACGACTCGGTGCTACGGGTACTCGACGATCAACGTACGATCGGCTCGACCATCGATCCGACTAACGGAGATCAAAATCCGTACGGGCTCGACGTTGCAAAAGTTACGGCGGGAAAGATCACCGCCGGTGATCTCGTCATCTGCAACTTCAACAACAATAACGCAGGCGGCAACGTTCAAGGTCAAGGAAAGACGATCGTTGCGCTGCATCCCAGAGTCGGATCGTCGCCGATTCACATCAGCCGAAACGAGGAACTGTTAGGCTGTAACGCGCTCGCGACAGCACCGAACGGCAACATTTGGGCCGCAGCATTCGTCGACAACGACAATCCGATCGTATCGCCAAGCGGCGTCCTCATCACTCCGCTCGACGGCGGCCCGTGGAACCATCCATTCGGCGAAGCATTCGCGCCGCACATCACCCCATTCGGCATTGCGTCGTTCTATGTGACGAACGCCGGGAACGGCACCATCGTGCGCGTCAATATCAACGCGGGCAAACCCTTCTCATTCCAAGTGATCGCAACGGGATTTCCCATCAACCACGGCGCCCCCGGCAGCATTCTCGGCCCTTCCGGTCTTCAATACGATGCGGCACGCGATCGACTCTTCATCGTCGATGGCACCAATAACGCGGTGTACGTACTGCGTCACGTATCAACAATTCCGGCGCACGGTTTGAGCGTCAATCCAAACGGGACCACATTCGCCGGTCCATTCCGTCATCGCGCGCGAGTCGTGTTCATCGGCCCGCCGCTCAATGGCCCCATTAGCTCCGCCGTTCTCTTCGATGGACATCTCGCAATCGGCAATACGCTCGATCCCAACGGAAAGAACTTGATCGTCGAGATCACGACACACGGCAAGCTCCTGTTCGTTCGCAACGTCGATACCGGCCCGGCGGGCTCGATCTTCGGCATGGTTGCAACGGGAACCAACATCTTCAACCAGAGACTTTACTACAACAATGACAACAACAACGAGTTGCGAGTACTAACGAAGTGACACGCACAGCGGATCTAGCGGAGTTTTAGGATCTTCGCTAGATTCGCTTCGGCGTCAAATTCCACGTCGATCTCACCTTTGCTCGACGTCAGCAGGGTCGTCACGCCGGGTCCATGACCCGCGACGAACGAACGTCCATGGACGACAACGCCGACGGAGATGGCGCCGCCGCGGTAAATGCGGCCAAACGAATTGTCGGCGTCGACGATTGCGACGACATCGCCGAGATGGAGTTCGCGCAACCCGTGCTTTTCCGCCATCGCATCATCGAACGTTTGGATGTCGTAATCGCCGCGTACGACCGTGGAACGCCCGAGACCAGATCCCATAATTGCGGCCGGAACCGTCTTTGCGACACGCACTTGGATGCGGCCGCCTTTGAGATCGATTCCCATGCGATGAAAGAGATCGGGATCAGCGTTAAATGCTTTGACGCCCGGTGCATCGAGCAGGCGCATCCCTAGACCGCAGCCCCACACTTGAATGCGATCCCCGATCGCCATTTTGCGCATCACGTCGAACGGGAAGTCGATCATCACGTGTTCGACGCCGCCATGTTTGCCGGTGACGCGTCCGCGCTCGCCCTTTGCATCGCCGCTGAGCACGACGGCTTCGTTGCCGATGCAGGCAAGCGTATTGAGGGCGACGTTCTGGCGATCGTCGGGATGCCGGATGCTCACGCCGGGCTCGACGTGGTCAGCCATGTAGGCAAATGCGGAATCGCCGACCCTGACGTTCGGCGTGATTCCGCCCACGGCCGGAACGATAAACGGTTGCCCATCGAAACTGACGTCGTAAAGCCCGGTGTTCACAAGCATGGGCGCCGCCTCTCCGACGACGGCGCTCATTACCAATTCTTCACGGTTGATTCGGACGGCCAACGGACTCCTCTCGCATCATCGCGAACGCAGTAGCGATTTCCACATGCAGATTCGCAAGCACTTCCGCTTTGAAGCGGCTCACGTTCTCCCACACCATTCCGGCAAGTGTTCCCGCATGCACGGACATTCCTACCGCTTAGACGTTGCCGTTCGCGGACCGATTCAAACCGATGGCCCAGCGCGCGGCATGATTGAGGATTTCGACAAGATCAAGCGTATTGTCCGCGAGCACGCAGTGGATATTTTGGACCATAGTAACCTCAATGATTTAATCGAAAATCCAACTGCTGAACATATCATCATGTGGATATGGCGTGCGCTTGAAAACCGCCTAACGGGCCTTGACGAACTGGTGCTCTGGGAGACCGCGACGAGCTGTGCGGTGCTTCGCCGCGGGGATTTCGGAGCAGCGTGATGCTTCAGCTTGCGGAGATCTTCTACAGTATCCAGGGCGAGGGGATGTGGAGCGGAACGCCGGCTGTGTTCGTTCGGCTCGCAGGATGCAACCTGGCGTGTGATTTCTGCGACACCGACTACGCGCTCAAATTCATGGCATCCGTTTCGGACGTCGTTGCTCGCGTTCGTGAAATCGGCGGCGACTGTCCCATGGTGATTCTTACCGGCGGCGAACCGCTCGCACAAAGCGAAACGCTCGAACTCATTCGTGCGCTGCAGGCGGACGGACGCCGAGTGCATATTGAATCGAACGGCACGATCTATACGGAACTGCCTCCCGAAGTGTGGCTCTGCGTCTCACCGAAAGAACGCGTCGATCCGCGAATGGCGAAACGCGCAAATGAAGCGAAGCTCATCGTCGACGGCCGGGTTCCGGAAGAGCATTTACCGCTCTTCGAAGAGCAGCCGACGATTTTGCTACAACCGGAAGGCAATAAGCGTCCGAACGTGGAGCTTGCACTCGCGTATGCGAAGAACCATCCGAAGCGCTTTCGTATCTCGCTTCAAACCCATAAATTGATCGGAGTTCCATGATTCTTCTCGTATGTGCGGTTGCAAAGGAATTGGATTGGCTCAACTCGCGCGCCGGCGTCGAATTACTGATCGGCGGCGTCGGCCCCGTTGATGCGGCATCCCGGGTCGCGAAAGCGCTAGCGCACACGAAGTACGACGTCGTCGTGAACGCCGGTATCGCGGGTGCTCTTCCGAACGCGGCTGAAGTCGGCGACGGCGTAGTAGTCGGCGAAGAATTGATGGAGCTCAATCTGGAGACGGGCGAGCGGATCGTGCTTCCCGACGGGAACATCATCGTCGATCGCGTACCGGCCGACTCCCAACTCGTCGATGCCATCACGGCCCTCGGTTTTCCGCTCGTCCGTGGCATCACGGTCTCGCGCGTTACATCGACGGATGCAACCGCGCAGCGGCTGCGCGCGCGCGGAGCGGAAGTCGAATCGATGGAAGGGTTTGCGGTTCTGCGCGCCGCGCAGCTCGCCGGTGTTCCGTGCGTCGAAGTGCGCGGCATATCGAACGTCCTCGGCGATCGCGCGAAAAGCGCCTGGGACTTTGATGCCGGTTTGCGTGGACTGCGCCGCGTGCTGAACGCGACACTCGATCTCCTCCACACGACGCCTGCCCATGTTGACTGAGAAACAGACCTACACGCTCGCGTATTCACCTTGCCCGAACGATACGTACATTTTCGCTGCGCTGACGAATGGAATGCTCGAGGACGCGCCGCCCGTTCGCGTGCACCTCGCTGATATCGACGAACTCAACGCATCGGCAGCGCGTGCGGAATTCGCGCTCACGAAAGTCAGCTACGGCGCGATTCCGTTCTTGATGCACGACTACCGGCTCTTACGCGCCGGCGGTGCGCTTGGACGCGGATGCGGTCCGCTCGTCGTCGCGCGTCCCGCAGAGATCGCCTCGCTCAACGATCTACACGGGAAACGTATCGCTATTCCCGGCGAGCGCACGACTGCGTTCATGTTGTTGCAGCTCGCGCTCGGCATCCGCCCCTCGACCGTTCAGATGCGATTCGATCAAATCATTCCGGCCGTCGCATCAGGTGAAATCGATGCGGGCCTTATCATTCACGAATCGCGTTTCACGTATGCGCAAGCGGGACTTGTCTGCGTCGCGGATCTCGGCGAATGGTGGGAAGCGACGACCGGCATGCCGATTCCACTCGGCGGGATTCTCGTCCGAAACGACGTCGATCTCGAACGAGCCGGCGACATCAACGAAGCGATTCGGGCAAGTCTCCATTTTGCGCGCGAGCGCGAAGCGAGCGTCATGCCCTACATCCGCGAACATGCCTTCGAGATGAACGACGACGTGATGCGCAAACATATCGGTCTCTACGTGAACGAGTACAGCGATGATCTCGGAACAGAGGGTATCGCTGCGATCGAAGAACTTTTCCGCCGCGCGCGCGCGGCACAGATCATTCCAGTCGACACCGCCCTGCGGATCGTAGGCTCCTCTCGATGAATCGAGGCCAACTTCTTGCGAGCGCCGGTGCGTTTCTTGCTAGCGGCGCACTGGCACGCGGCGCTTCGCTTCCTCGTGCAAAAGTAACACTCGGCGACGAAGTGTTTTTGCGCGAGACCTGGCGTGAACTCAAAGGCCGCGGCGTCGGAGTCATCACGAATCAAACCGGCGTGACCTCGCGTCTCGTCTCGATCGTCGATGAGATTCGCGCGAATCCGGCGATCCGGTTAAAGGCGATCTATGCGCCGGAGCACGGCTTTCGTGGCGACCGCACGGCGGGTGCTTATGTGCCCTCGTACACCGATTCGTCGACCGGGTTGCCGGTGTACAGCCTTTACGGTCCGACCCGTCATCCGAGTGCATCGATGCTCGAAGGCGTAGACGTTTTGCTCTTCGACATCCAAGATGTCGGTTCGCGCGCGTACACGTTCATCTCGACGATGGCCTATGCGATGGAGTCGGCAAAGCAATATTCGAAAGAAATCTGGGTGCTCGATCGCCCGAACCCGGTCGGTACGACCGTTGAAGGTCCGGTGCTCGAGCCGGCGTTCAAATCGTTCATCGGCCTGTATCCGATTGCAATGCGTCACGGCATGACGGTCGGCGAACTTGCAAAGCTGTTTAACGACCATTTCGGTATCGATGCGCCGCTTCGCGTGATTCGCATGGAAGGCTATGACGCCTCGATGATTTGGCCCAACACGGGGCTCGAGTGGGTGCAAAGTTCTCCAAACATTCCGGAGTGGCAAACCACGTTTCCGTACTTGTGTACGGGATTGATCGATAGCGCCGGCGTCAATAACGGCACCGGTTTTACCAAGCCATTCTTTTACGCCGGCATGATCGGGCTCGACGGCAACGCGCTCGCGCGGCGATTGAACGATCGTAACCTGCCCGGCGTCTATTTCCGTCCGGCAGCGTGGTCGCCGATCTCGGGGTTTTGGGAAGGCAAAGAACTCAGCGGCGTCGAGCTCGTCGTCTTCGATCCAGGATCGTTTCTTGCCGTGCGCACTGCGGTCGAAATTCTCGTCGCCGTGCGCGAAGTTTCGCCGCATACGATTCATGTCAAGGATCCCGCCGCGCTCGATCGCGATTGGGGAACGGCGAGTCTACGTGAAGGCCTCGTCTCGGGTGCAAGCGCCGGCGAAATCGAGAACCACTGGACGGCAGCGACGCAAGACTTCCGCCTGTTGCGCAACCGGTACGCGCTCTACTAGCGAAATGATCGCAGAAATCGCCTTTACCGCCTACCCATGCCGCAACGTCGAATCGACGCGCAGGTGGTATGAGGAGATGCTCGGCCTGACGTTCGCCGGTCCATACTCCGAAGATGGAATCGAAAAGTACAACGAGGCACACATTGCCAACGGCTGCTTCAGTTTGATGTCTGACGAGTGGCTCGGCGGCTCTGCCGGGACGGGTGTCGGCGTCACGTTCGAAGTTCGCGATTTAGACGTTGCCGTTGCAGAGCTAGGTGCAAAAGGGATCGACGTTACGAATCCGTTCGACGGCCCTTTCTGCAGACAAGCGACGCTGCGAGACCCCGAAGGCAATAGAATTACGCTTCATCAGCGAAAGTAGCTCGTCGCCGCTGTCATCCTGAGCCTGTCGAAGGATCGCCTCAATTAAAAAGCCCGGCGAGATTCCGTCGGGCCTTTGGTTCGATACGATCCTTCGACAGGCTCAGGATGACAGCGGGAGCAGATCGTCGGTGAGCGGTACGTGGGCGTATTGTTGCGCTGTTCGTGAGACGCCGAGGAAGTCGAGAATGCGCCGCATGATCGCATTATCGTGTGCTACAGCTTTGCGGACGTTGCGTAATTGTCGCGGATCGTCTCCCGCAAGATAAAACTCGTGCGCCGGCATTAGCGTCCAATATTTTTTGAACGGGTCGAGAATCTGCTCGCGCCATGCGGCCGACGTTCCCTCTTGATCCTCGCCGAAACGCTCCTTAAACTTGCGCAAGAACTCGCCCGCGACAATGCGCAGCGTCTTTGCATGACGTCCATCGTCTTCCGCAGCGCGCGGCGCCATCGCCCCGAGCACGGAGTCGATTTTATACGTCTGTTCTTCCGCGTACGAACGAATCGCTACCGATGCTTCGTAGGATGCCATGAAGATTGCCAAGACCGCAGGATGAAGCGTTTCGATGGCCGGCATGAGCGCGGAGAAAAGCGGGCTCTCTTCGCTTCGCGGTTCGATGTCGGGGTATTCCTGATCCGCGAGATATTCGAGCTTCACCATCGTCGCGACGTGGGAAGCCTCGTCGTTCATCAACGATGAGAGCGCGCGACGGTAAGAGACGTCGAGCTTCTCCGCATCCGCGTAAATCAACAGACGCCGTGCGATAGAAACCGCAATCTCCTCAGCGCGGGTCTGCACCGCCACGACGTTCTTGTAGAATTTCGCCAAACGCCGAGACCGGCTTGCGCTCACGCCATCGCGGATGGGAAAGAGCGGAGCGTCATTCCACGGCATCCGGTCGACGTGCCAGTGATTCGCGATCATTTGATCCGCGAGATTGTTTGCTACGGACCGAAAGTCGGAGCCCTTGTCGTCGGTGCCCAGGATGTCGGAAATGGAATGCGTCTGCGTCATCACTCCCCCAGCAAGATCTGCTTTGACGATACGGTGTGGTTTGCTTGCTACCTATAAGGTCCCTACATATGGCAGGGTTGCAGCCCGGAATGCCTAGCGATTCGCCTCCGCGCGCAAGCGAATCTGATGGAGTTGCCACAAATGGACGAAGCGGGTCAATTCCTCTTGCGTTTCCCGCGCAATGTCAACAAACTTCATGCCGTGCGCAAGTTGGCGCGTGGCCGGTATATAGAACGTGGAGAGAACCATTGCGCGTACGTGCATTGGTTCGAACGGCGGCGGTTGCGCCTTGACGGTTTCGGGTCGTAAGCCAAAAGGCGTCTGTTCGAAAACTTCTTTTTCTACCGTGAGTCCTGCGAGAAACTCGTCCGGCAATCGGAATTCGAGCTCGAGGAGCGACTCTTTGAGCAGATCCTCGTCGGTCGATAGACGAAGGCCACCCGCGGAGAGATCATTCGCGCGTGCGTGCCGGCGGCCGGTGCGACCTCGCAGCGTGTAGAGCACGTCGAATTCGACCGGCATGCGAAACGCGCTGCGTTTCTGCGCTGGATTGGGCTGCGCTCTTTTCGGAGGCTTCGCTTCGCCCTTTTTCCGCCAAAACGAAAACACGAGACTTCCGAGCGTTAAGGCGTGCAGGCCCCGCTTCCTGCCGCCCCAAACGCTGGCTGAGAATGAACGACCGGTTGATCGGCGCGCTCGGCGCCGACGCAGTCAAAACCGCGCCCGAGGACCTCACGGTGTACTCGTTCGACGCGTACACGGACGGCCGTACGCCGCGCGCCGTTGTATTGCCGACGTCGACGGCCGAAGTTGCGGCGGTGGTAAAGATCGCGCGCGAATTCAACGAACCGATCGTGCCGCGCGGCGCGGGGACTGGTCTTTGCGGCGGAGCAGTGCCTGTAGAAGGCGGCATCGTAATCTCCTTTGCACGAATGAACCGCATCCTCGAACTCGATACGCGGCGACGCCGCGCGCGCGTGCAGTCCGGCGTCATCAATCTCAACCTTTCCGCAGCGGCCGCTCCTCATGGATTGTTCTACGCGCCCGATCCTTCATCGCAGAAGATCTCGACCATCGGCGGCAACATCGCAACGAATGCCGGCGGCCCGCATTGTTTATCGTATGGAACGACGGTCAATCACGTACTAGGACTCGAGATCGTCGATGAACGCGGCAACGTCTTTACGACGTCGATCGACCGGCCCGGTTATGACATGACGGCCGCGCTTGTCGGCAGCGAAGGTACCCTCGGCATCGTCACTTCGGCATCGGTTCGATTGATGCGCGAACCGGAAGCCGTGCGCGTGTGGTTGGCAACATTCGAAGATGTGGAAAGTGCCTCGGATGCCGTCAGCGCGATCATTGCGGCGGGCATTGTTCCGACCGCGCTCGAGATGATGGACAAAGTCATGGCGGCGGCGGTCGAGGCCGCGTTTCACGCCGGCTATCCAACCGACGCCGGCGCGGTGTTACTCATCGAACACGCCGGCTTCGAAGATGACATGGCGCAGCATGAACGTGAAATCGAGCGCATCGCTCGCCAACATGGCGCAATGACGTGGCGAAGCGCAAGAACGCAAGCCGAACGCGACGCGCTTTGGGCGGGGCGAAAAGGTGCGGCGGGCGCGATGGGACGCATATCTCCGAATTATTACCTTCAAGACGTGTGCGTTCGGCGCAGTACGCTACCCAAAGCGTTGCATGCGGTGGAAGAAATCGCACGTGAGTACCGCCTGACCGTTGCCAATGTTTTTCACGCAGGTGACGGGAATCTTCACCCGATGCTCTGTTATGACAAACGCGACCGCAAGCAAGTACAAGCCGTGATCGAATCCGGAAACGCCATTCTCGAAACGGCAATTTCGCTCGGCGGGACCGTTTCCGGCGAACACGGAATCGGATATGAGAAGCGTGACGCCATGACGCATATCTATTCGACCGAAGATCTGGCAACGATGGCACGCGTGCGCGATGTGTTCGACCCGATGCGGCGGTTGAATCCCGAGAAGATCTTTCCCAGCGGCGTACGTTGTCCGGAGGTCCGGGCCGCATCGTGACCGCCGAACACATTTCCGAATTGCTTGCCGCGAGCAATCGCGCCGGAAAAGCCGTTGTCGTCACGGGCGGCGGCACGCTGAGCGGTATGGGGCGTCCCCCTGCGCGCAGCGACGTTTCTCTCTCGACGCTCGAACTCGATGAAATTGTCGAAGACGCGCCGGCCGATTTAACCATCGCCGTGCAAAGCGGCGTGCGCGTTCGCACGCTCGCGCAGCGGCTTGCGCGTCATGGCACGCACGTTCCCTTTGATACTCCGAGGCCGGCCGACGCAACAGTCGGCGGAACGCTTGCGGCCGGATGGCTCGGTCCGCGCCGGCACCTCTACGGGCGGCCGCGCGATTACGTCATCGGATCGGTCGCCGTCCTTGCGGACGGCACGATTGCACGCGCAGGTGGAATGGTCGTGAAAAATGTCGCCGGATACGATATGAGCCGCCTCTATGTGGGCTCGTTCGGGACGCTAGCGGTGATCGTTCAAGTCAACCTCAAAACGTCCGCAGCACCCGATGTCACGCGTGTATTTCACATGCGCCTTCCCGACGGTACGCGTCCGCGCGCGCTCGAGCTGCTGGCCGGATTGCGAGTCGTGCCCGCCGCTGCATTTTGGATCGAGGGATTCAAGACGGCCATCGACGGCGATGACGGCGCCGAAGGCCGGCTGTTCGTGCTGCTCGAGGGCAGTGAAGCCGTCGTCGATCGCGGGACGCGAGATTTACGAGCGGCGATGGGGCGCGCCGGCGTTCCGGAAACACGTGTCGTCGATGCGGGCGCGCGCGAATCGTTCGAACGGGTCATCGATGCGTATATCGCGTGCATCGGCGAACGCTCGATCACGTATCGTATTCCCGCCTTTACCGATGACGCGATGTCCCGCGTGCATGCCATGCGCGCGATCGCGGTACGATTCGAGTTGCGCACCGACGCGCTCATCGATGTCATGAACGGCGACGTTATCTTTCGCGTAAGCGATCTCGACGCGCATGCGTTGGCAGCGAAGATCGAAATGTTCGACGATGCGTTGCACGACGAAGAACCACAAGCGCTCGTTATTGCAGGAAATCATCCGAGCCGCGCGCTACTCGCGGTGTGGGGTGCCGACACTGCCGGCATCGAACACATGCGCGCCCTCAAAGAAAAATTCGATCCAAACCGCATCCTCAATCCGGGGCGGTTCTTGGCCGGTATCTGACACTTCGTGTTCGCCGATATCGCCTTCGCGTTGCGCAGCGTTCTGCGCAGTCCGCAACGCCTGCGCGCGCTTGTTTCCGAAGATCCGCTCGCACCGTTCGATCTCGTGCGCTTTTTATTGCGTATCGTGCCGGTTTCGGCGCGAGCACTGAGCACCATCCGCGCGCGAGCTCAACGGATACCCGACGATCGCTTGCGTAATGAGGCGGTAGCAAGCATCGACGGCAAAGCATTTCATGTGGCGGGAGCGTCGATTCTCGCCACGTTTCTTCCGCGCGTGCAAGCGCGCCAATTCGTCGACATCGTCACGCCGCTCGAGACGATCTACGACTATCTGGATAACCTTTGCGACCGCCATCCGGAAGTCAACCCGCAAGCCTATCCGGTGCTTCATTTGGCGATCGCGGACGCGCTCGATCCGCACGCCGCACCGCGCGACTACTACGCCAATGGTCCCACCGGCGACGATGGTGGATACCTAAAGTCGCTCGTGATGCAAACACAACAAGCCCTCAAAAACGCGCCGTATGCCGATACGTTGCAACCGCACTTCTTCGATGCTGCTGCGTTCTACGCAGAGTTGCAGACGTTCAAACATCTTCCGCGCGGTCAACGCGAACTCGCATGCGTCGCTTGGTACGAGCGTAATCGCATTCGCTTCGGCTCGCTCGACTGGCACGAATTCGCATGCGCGGCGGGATCGAACATGCACGTGTTTGCCGCGCTTTACACGGCATTTACCGGACGCTCCGATGCGATCGCGCCAACCTATGATGCGTACTTTCCATTTGTAAGTGCGATCCATATTTTGCTCGACTCGTTTATCGATCAGGATGAGGACGAGGAGCACGACGATCTAAACTTCGCCCGCGTGTATGGAAATTCGAAAGTTATGTGCGAGCGTTTGACTTTCATGACCTCGACGGCGCGCGAACGTCTCTCACAATTGCCCGATGCCGGCCGTCACCGGTTTGTGCTCGATATTATGACGCTGTTTTATCTGAGCCATCCAAAGGTGGCCGCCGCCGGACTCGAACGCGAGGCCCAGCGCCTGCTTCGCGCGAACGTCATCTGACCGGAACGAGAAAAAGGAGGGCCGCTCCGCTGAACCGCCTTATTACCGCAATTCTCGGCGCATCGCTGCTTGTGACGGCGCCCGCGCCATCGCGTGCTGCGCTTACTACCAACGAACAGTACGTCCTCGACGCGATGACCTCGTCGCGCGCGCTCGAAGACGCCCGCCGCCTCAACCAAGAATCGCACTATGCGAGCACTCCCGGCGATTATCACATCGCGCGCTGGATGCAGGACGTGCTGAGCGGTGCTGGTTTCAACGCGACGCTCGAGACGTTTACGCATGACGTGCCGTTTGCGCGTCAGCTCGAGCTCCAAAGTTATCGCGGGAAGAACGCGTGGGAGAAGTTTGGCCTCGACGAGACGCCGATTCCATCGGATCCCGATGGAACGCGTTCCGACGCGGGGCCGCCGTTTAACGCGTGGAGCGGCAGCGGTGCCGTCATTGCAAATATTGTCGATGCAGGTCACGGCATGCCGGACGATTATGCTGCACTCGCATCGAAGCATATCGATCCGCGAACGCGCATCGTGTTGGTTCGCTATGGACGCGAGTTCCGCGGACTACTCGCGAAACGCGCCCAGGATCACGGCGCACGCGGCGTGCTCTTCTTCTCCGATCCACACGACCGCGACGGATCGCTTCGCGGACCGGCGTATCCTGACGGGCCGTACCGTCCGCTAGGTGCGGTGCAGCGTGGCAGTCTTGGACAAGGACAGATCGCGATACCTACACTGCCGATTACGGCCACGAATGCGCAGCGCATTTTGAATGACATGCGCAACGGCATCACGCAAACGCCGTTTCGGCTTGCCGTTTCGATGCTCGTCAAGCACAACGTGCAGCTATGGAATACCGTAGGCGTGTTGCCGGGAAAAGATCCGACGCATGAGATTATCCTCGGCGCGCATCGCGACGCGTGGGTGTACGGCGTTACCGACAATGGTTCGGGCATTTCGATTCTGCTGGACGTCGCGCGTGCGCTCGGTGCGATGTATAAGTCCGGGTGGCGCCCGCAGTATTCGATCGCGATCGTCGGATTCGACGGCGAGGAGGTCGGTGAAATCGGCTCGGAGGCCTATGTACGCGAGCACCGACGTGCGATCGAAAGTGGCTGCCTCGCGTACATCAACGAAGACGAAGCGACGACCGGTCAAACGTTTGGGGCAATGTCGGCGGCAGCGCTCGAGAATCTGGTCGTACCGATTACGCGTAGCATTCCGGATCCGTCATCGACTGAGAAGGTGCCGCTCTATTATCGCTGGCAGCATCAGAGCGCCGGCGTCACCGTTCGCGGGCCGGGAGGCGGTTCCGACTTCGAAGCGTTTCTCTACGACACAGGCGTGCCGGTGATGGAGTACGGTTTCGGCGGCGTCTTCGGCGTCTATCACTCCGGATTCGACGATCTCAAGTACGCGATCACGCAAGCCGATCCGGATTTCATCAATCACCGCGCCGTAGCGCAACTCGTGGCGTTGACGACGATGCGTCTTGCAAGCGGAAGCGTGGGCTATAGCTTTATGCCGTACGTCGCCCATATGCGAAGCGAGCTAGCGGCACTCCCGGGCGGCCAGGATCGCAGTACCGATTTGACACCGGTGCGTTCCGCAATCGGCCGCTTTGCCGAAAGCGCCGCCGCGATCGATCGCCGTGGCGGCGACGGCAATCAAGAAATTTCCATTCTCCACCGGCTCAACAAGCTGTTCTATGGGCGAAACGGTTATGCTGCAGTTGCGTTCCCCGACTTGAACGCAGCTCTCGCGACGGGCAACGGCGGTGCGATTTCCGCTGCGGCCGGGCGTACGGCGCACGCGCTCGATGAAATCGCGAGCGCACTAGCGAACGCGACTCGACGATGACGATTTATCAGGCACGCCGCGAAGAGGCGCTTGCCGCCTTTCACGGGGGCGTCGCCGTGATTCCCTCCGCGACAATCGTTCTGCGAAATCACGACACGGAGTACGAATTCCGGCAGAACTCCGATTTCTATTACCTCACCGGCTTTGATGAGCCCGACGCGGTTCTCGTGCTCGCACCCGAGCATAAGGAGCATCGAACGGTTTTGTTCCTACGCGAACGCGACCGTACGATGGAAATTTGGAATGGGCGGCGCCTCGGCGTCGAAACAGCAGCGCAAACTCTCGGCGTCGACGTTGCCTATCCGATCAGCGCGCTCTCCGAACATCTGCCGAAGTATTTGTGCGACGTTGAGACGTTGTACTACGCGCTTGGGAACGAGCGCACCGACGCTTGCATGCGCGTTGCGCTCTCCGAAGCTCGCGCCATGACGCGTCGCTCGGGATTTGCACCCGATACGATTGCCGATCCATCGCCCGCACTTCATGCGTTACGACAAATCAAAAGCGCGCATGAGATCGCGCTGCTGCGCCGCAGCGCGGAGATTACGGCACGCGGGCATTGCGCCGCGATGCGCGCAACGCGTCCAGGCCTCTACGAGTACGAAATTGAAGCGGTCCTCGAATACGAATTCCATCGTGCGGGCGCGCAACGCGAAGCATACGAGTCGATCGTCGCAAGCGGCGACAATGCGACGATTCTGCATTATCGCGAGAACCGCCATCGACTGAACGACGGCGCGCTTCTGCTCGTCGATGCCGCTTGCGAATATGAGTATTATGCGACGGACGTAACCCGGACGTGGCCGGTGAACGGCCGCTTTACTCCTGAGCAGCGCGCAATTTACCAAATCGTACTCGCAGCGCAGTTGGCGGCGATTGACGAAGTGCGGCCCGGTAAACCCCAGCGCGCGTTTCATCACGCCGCCGTGCGTGTCATCACCGAGGGTCTAATCGATCTCGGCCTCTTGCGCGGCACGGTCGACGAAAATCTCGAACGCGAAACGTACCGGGACTATTACATGCACGGAACGGGCCACTGGCTCGGGATCGACGTGCACGATGTAGGACGCTATCGCGACCTTTCCGATACTCCCCTCACACTCGAACCCGGGATGGTGACGACGATCGAGCCCGGGATTTACGTGCAGCGCGATGCAGATTGCGACGAACGTTTTCGCGGCATCGGCGTGCGGATCGAAGATGATTTATTGGTCACGGAGTCGGAAAACGAGAATCTGACGTCAGCGATTCCGAAAGCCATCGACGAGCTGGAGGCAATTATCGGATCATGCGAGTTGGAATTCTCGGGGCAACGGGGTTCATCGGCCGCCATCTAACAAACGCGCTTCGCGAGCGCGGCGACGAAGTTGCCGGCACCTCGCTCCGCGATCCGGAACGTGCGGCACGCGAACTTGCATCGTGTGATGCCGTCGTCAATCTTGCCGGCGAAACGTTAGCGCAACGGTGGAACGCTTCGGTAAAACACGAGATTCTCTACAGCCGCTCGGCACTGCCGCAACGCTTCCTTGAAGCGCTCGCAACGTTTCCGGCGCACGCACCGGCATACGTCTGCGCTTCCGCAATCGGATTTTACGGAGCGAGCGAAACGGCAACATTCACCGAAGCGAGCCCGCCGGGGAACGGCTTTCTTGCACGCGTCTGCATTGCATGGGAACGTGAAGCGCTGCGAGCGGAGACGATTGGTATGCGTGTTTCAATCGTTCGCACGGGAATCGTCCTCGGCGACGGCGGCGCCCTTGGAGCGATGCTCGCGCCATTCAAACTCGGTGCAGGCGGCATCGTGGGCGACGGCCGCCAATGGATTTCGTGGGTGCACATTGATGACGTCGTCGGTGTCTATCTCAAGGCGCTCGACGGTACAACCGGCGTGATGAATGCAACGGCCCCGAATCCCGTCTCGAACGCAGACTTCACACGTGCGCTCGGACGCGCAGTTCATCGCCCGACCGTTTTGCCGACACCCACGTTCGCGTTGCGCCTCATGCTCGGAGAAGGCGCCGATATGCTCTTGACCGGCCAACGCGTGCTTCCCGAACGCACGCAAGCCGAGGGGTACGTGTTTAAGTTCACGGAAATCGACGAAGCACTCGCGAATGCGGTTGCATGATCGCCTTCGATGATTTTCTTAAGGTCGATGTTCGCGCCGGCACTATTGTCGACGCGCAGCCGCTCGAGGGTGCACGCAGACCCGCTTTCAAACTGCGAATCGACTTCGGACCGGAGATCGGGGAAAAAATGTCGTCCGCGCAAATCACCGTGCGTCATCGTGCCGAAGAGCTCGCCGGATCGCAAGTATGCGCCGTCGTCAATTTTCCGCCGAAGCGAATCGCCGGCTTCACGAGCGAAGTGCTCGTACTCGGCATGAACGACGACGAAGGCAACGTCGTGCTGATCCGGCCGCAGTTCAGCGTCCCGAACGGATCACGCCTGTATTAACGAATCGCGGCTTCTTGAACGGCAAACTCTAGCGCTTCGAGATACTTCTCGGCGTCCATTGCGGCTTTGCATCCGGACCCAGCGGCTGTAATCGCTTGTTTGTAACGCAGATCGTTCACGTCGCCGGCGACGAAGACGCCGTCGATATTCGTACGTACGCCGTCGGGTGAGGCGATGTAGCCCGCTTCGTCGAGATCGAGCTGACCTTCGAAGATTTCGGTATTCGGCGTGTGACCGATCGCGATGAAGAGTGCGTCCGCATCGAAGTTCTGCGTGGAGCCGTCGATCATATTGCGCAACACGAGGCCGTTCATCACGGTGTCGCCGAGCACTTCCTCCACGACTGTGTTCCAGATGAACTCGATCTTTTCGTGAGAAAGCGCACGCGCCGCCATGATCTTGCTCGCGCGAAGGCTGTCGCGCCGGTGAATCACCGTTACTTTGCTGCCGAAGCGCGTGAGAAAAAGCGCCTCTTCCATCGCCGAGTCGCCGCCGCCGACAACGACGATATGCTTTCCACGGAAGAAAGCGCCGTCGCATGTCGCGCACGTTGAGACGCCGCGTCCGCGAAACGTTTCTTCGCCGGGGATGTTGAGCCACCGCGCACTTGCGCCCGTCGCTACAATCACCGTCTTCGCCTGATACTCGGCATCCGCCGTACGCACGACGAACGGCTTCTTCAGGAAGTCAACCGACGTGGCGTCGACATTTTCAATCCGCGAGCCAAAACGCTCGGCCTGCTCGCGGAATTTCATCATCATATCGGGTCCCATAATGCCGTCGGGGAACCCGGGGTAATTCTCGACTTCCGTCGTCAACATCAGCTGACCGCCGTAGAGGCCCCCGGCAAGCACGAGCGGGTTCAGATTCGCCCGCGCGGCATAGACGGCGGCGGTAAGTCCGGCAGGGCCGGAGCCGATGATGAGGACTCGTTCCATGGTTGCTCTCAATTCGACCGGCCGTCGCGCGGTTCCGGTTGCAGTGCCGGCGACATGCGGATCCTGCGTGAAAAGTCGGCGGTCGAGTTGCGTCGCGTATCGTATCCGTGCCAGGGTGGCGCGAGCGTCGCGTTCATCGCTCGCGGCCGCATAGCCGAGAACCATGTCGCGGGAAGCGTAGGGATCGCCCGCCGCGCGCCTTGCGATCCGGCGTAACATCGATAATGCCTTCGTGCGTTCTCCCATCGCAGCGAGTACGCTCGCGCGCAGCACGCTCGCATCGATCGGTGCACCCAAACGCGCGACGGCATCGAACTGCAGGAGCGCGCCGCGGTATTCTCCGCGAGCCTCTTCGACGAGACCGAGGATCACGCGAGTCTCCATGCGCGACGGCTGCAGTTCTAATGCCTGACGCGCATATCGTTCCGCTTCAGCATAGCGGCGCGCGTAGTAATCGGCGCGCGCAAGCCATGCGTACGTCGCCGTCGCGACCGGTTGTTGCGCCGCCGCGATCTCGAGTTCGCGCCGCGCATCATCGAGCGCGCCGTGCGCAACGAGAAGATTTCCATACCATTCATGTGCGAGGGCGTCGTTCGGATCGATCGAAAGCGCCGTGCGAAACTCCGTCGCAGCCGTCGCGTCGTCATCGTGAAACACCCGAGCCACCATGCCTGAGGAAACATGCGCATCCGCCGACGACGGATCGACTGCCATCGCCTCATGCGCGTTGCGTTCGGCCGCCGAACGCCAGCTATAGCATTGCGCGCACGGCCGTTCGAAATCGGCAAGCATCGTATATGCATCGGCCAGGCCTGCGTATCCGGCCGCGCGATCGGGCGTCCGCGCGACCACAATCGAAAAGTACGCGATGCTTCGCTTCATCGCGTCAACCGAACGCAAGTTCAAGTAATATCTGCCGAGCCCATAGGCCGTATCGGTCGCCGCGTCCACCATACGCGAACGAGGCGCACTTGCAACGATCGCACAAACAATGAGCGCGGCTGCGAGCGCGCAGCGAATGCCGCTGGTGCGCTGCGCCGCGGCCGGCACTTGGGCAACGCGGAACGAGTAGCCGCGGCGCGGATGCGTCTCGATAATGCCGCTTAGGCCGCGCCTCGCGAAAACGCGCCGGAGCAAGTAAACGTGCTGCGTAAGGTTGCCCTCCTCGACGAAGCCTTCCGGCCAAACTCGATCCATGAGCTCGTCCTTCGTAACGACGCGGCCGGAATGTTCGACCAGCACGCCGAGCGTACGAACCGTCTTCGGTGGAAGATCGACGCGTTGACCGCGGTAACGCAGCGTGAGACTGCGCGAATCGAGTTCGAAACCTGCGAACCGATGAATCATCGAATTGCCTCCGGCGAACCGAACCAGCGGATTGAGGGTTCGTTGAGGATTTGCGAAGCCCGTTTCACGCACGCTCATGGCATGATACCAGCACCCATGGCAGGCATCTGGGCGGCCGAGCGCGTTCCAACGCCGACCGCGACCTGGCTACCCGCAACGCCGCTCGGTGGTCCGGCGCATTACTTTCTCGTCGTCTCAAAAGGCGCGGACGGAATCCTTCGAGCGTTCATAAAGAACCCGGAATTCAACGCCGGAACGGCATTCGGTTCGCGCGAGACACTTCCGGCGCTCAATCGCGATGGAACGCTGACACTTCGCGATATACCGCCGGATGCTCGTCCACTTGACGTTCCACCGCGCCGGCGCGCCGGAGCTTCGCTGGTTCTTTCCACGCGGGACGCCGGCGTGGACGTATAAGGCACCCGACGCACTGGCCGACGGATGGCACGTCGGCACGCTCGCATCAGCCGGGATGGATGAAGTGCCGATCGCCGCGCTCATCGAGCCGATCGCTGCGTTACGAACGCCCGGGCTGCGATCGCCGTACATTCACAGCATCTCAATCGAGCGACACGGTGTGCTCGTGCTCGACGAATACTTTTATGGTTTCACCCCCGATACGCCGCACGACGTTCGCTCTGCGGGCAAGAGCATCACGACACTTCTCGTCGGCCGCGCAATCGAGGATTCGCACGAGTTCTCTCCCGCCTCGCGCGTGTTGCCCCTCTTACCTCAGTATGCGCCGGTAGCAAGCAACGACACGCGAAAGCAAGCGATGACCGTCGCCGACCTAATGACGATGTCATCGGGTCTTGCGTGCAACGACAACGATGAAAGCTCTCCGGGCAACGAAGATACAATGCAGAGCCGGCCGGCGGGAACGGATTGGTACCGCTACACGCTCGATCTTCCCATGACGTCGCAGCCGGGAAGCCGGGCGGTGTATTGTACGGCCGGAATTAACCTTCTCGGCGCGATCATCGCCGGAGCAACGCACACATCGTTGACGGCGTATTTTGAGCAGCGTTTTGCCGCACCGATGCAATTCGGAACGTATGCTATGTGGCTGATGCCGCAGCCGGCTCCATTTGCATACATGGGTGGAGGCGATTATTTTCGCCCGCGCGATTTTCTAAAATTCGGCGCGCTGCTGCTCGACGGCGGAACATGGAACGATCGCAGGATCGTCAATCGTTCGTGGATCGAGGCATCGGTGTTGCCGCGCAGCGCTCCCGAGGGCGAGGGCGACCGGTACGGATACGGTTGGCATCTCACCAGCATCGCCGTCGACGGACGTTCGTATGATGTGATCAATGCCGGCGGTAACGGCGGGCAATTGATGATCGTCGTGCCGAAGCTTGACGTCGCGGTCATGGTAACGGCCGGGAATTACAACCAGTATCCGGTATGGAGACGGTTTCTTCCCGACATCGTACGCGCCGTGGTAAGCTCGTGCAATGGCGCAGTGGCCGGAAATCCCCCTGGAAGACACCTTCGGCGACGTTATCCGCAAGGCGATGCGCGGTAATCGGCTCGATACGAATGCGCTCGCGCAACGCACCGGCATTGCATCATCGAAGATCGATGCGTGGGTGCACGACCGCGGCAGCGCAACGCCGGACGAAGCGCGAGAACTCGCGCGGGCACTTCGACTTGATCCCGACAAACTTGCCGTGCGCGCCGAAGATGCTTGGCATCCGCCGGCCATCGAGCTCCCGGATGTGCGCCATCATCCTCACAATCCGCATCCGAGCAACGGGTACGTCTTCTTCCTCGACGGAGGGGAGCGGACGGCATTGATCGATCCCGCCGGGATTCCCGCGAATCTCTTGCGGATCTTGCGCGACGGCGCGTACCATCTGCAGTACATTCTCATCACCCACAAGCATGCCGATCATTGCGATGCGACGGCAGATATTGCCGCTGCATTTCCCGCTGCACAAATTGTGATGCATGCAGCCGACATTAGCGCGATCGGCTCGCTCGGACAACCAACGCTCAAGGTGCGCGACGGCGAAGAACTGCCATTCGGCGACGGCGCAGCAATTCGTATGCTGCACACGCCCGGACATACCGACGGTTCCTCCTCGTATCTCTTCAAATCGACGTTGTTCACCGGCGATACGCTTTTTGCCGGCAGCGTCGGCGGCGCATTCGGCGACGTCACCGGCTACGACGACATTCTCAACAGCGTGCGTTCAAAAATGTTCACGCTTCCCGATGACACGGTGCTGATGCCCGGTCATGGACCGCCCACGACGATCGCACTCGAGAAAGCGCACAACCCGTTTTTCTAGGACGCGGACTGTACCCACACGCGGAAATCGGCGGACGCAAGCGGCGGGGACACCGCAATCCCTTGCAACACGTCGCACCCCTCGCCGGTCAACCAACGCGCCTGTTCCGCGCGCTCGATGCCTTCCGCGCATACCGTGCATCCGCGAGTGCGCGCGAGCGAGATAATGGCGCGCACGATGGCGCAATCACCGACACTCTGCGGAACGCCTCCGACGAAGCTTCGATCGATTTTGATTTCATCGACCGGCAGATCTTTGAGGTACCCCATCGAGGAATACCCGGTTCCGAAGTCATCCAAAGCGAATTTTACGCCCCACTCCCGGCAAGCGTTCATCGTCTGCAACGTGTATTCCACATTTTGAATGGCGACGCTCTCCGTCAATTCGAGAATCAAGGCGTGGGCAGGCAAATGAGCTGCATCCAAAGCCGATCGAACGCGCGCTCTCAAGGCAGCGTCGCGAAACTGTTTGAGCGAAACGTTGACCGACACACCGACGTCTCGCGATTTTCGCCATTGCGCGCACGCTTGCGCCGCTTCGCGCAGCACCCACTCGCCGACGCTTGCAATCTCCCCGTCCGATTCAAGGAGCGAGATGAATTCGGCCGGCGCAATCATCCCGTATTTGGGATGAATCCATCGCAAGAGCGCTTCCGCGGAAACCACGCGCCGCGTTCGGCTGTCGACGCACGGCTGATAGAACAGGACAAACTGTCTTTTCACGAGCGCATGATGCACGTCTTCGCGGAGATCGCGCATGCGGATCATGTGCGCATCCGGTTCCCCGCTGACAAGAGACACTGCGTCGTGATGGCCGCCGCGCGCGCGTCGTATGTTATGGTCACAGCGAGTCAGCAGCGCGTCGACGGTCGCGCCGTCACTCGGATAGGTCGCCACTCCGGCGGTTGCCGTTACATAAATCGACGTATTGCTGAGTTCGAACGGAGTTGCGAGCGTTTCGAGGAGCTCGTACGCTAATTCTTCAGCGCGTTTCGAATCGACGTCCACGGCAATGATGATGAAACGATCCGAACGAATGCGGCATAGGAGTCCTTTGCCGGCTCGCTCCAGGCGCCGTGCAACTTCGACAACCAGTTGATTGGCGATGCGTGTGCCGTACTGGAAATCCGCGTCGCGTAGACGATCGAGATCGATTGCGACGAGCGCAACTAGCGAGCCGCGAACGTATGCGGCTTCGATTGCATCATCGCAGAGGTCCGTAAAGCGATCGAAATTCGGCAGGCCCGTCAGCCGATCGCGCGTCCGCATCAACGCGAGGCGTTCTTCGAGACCAAGCTCAACCGCAACCCTCGCGCGTATCTCGCGACGGCGCGCGGCGATCGTAACGGCGCCTACAGCGGCGGCAACGATGCCGGCAACAACGACGGTCCCGAACGGCCCCTCAACAATTGCTGATTGTAAGGAGCCCTCGATCCCGCTTCTAATGAACGCCGTAACCATGAACGTGCCCAGCGCCAACGCGAGGTCGACGATTGTCGGCGCGACGAGCGGCACCGCAGAAATGACCAAAATGCCACGCGAAACGACATAAGGCGAGAATCCGGAACCGGCGAGAAAGATGCCCTGTACGATGTAAAACGCCACGATCTCCAGACGCAGCAGCCACATCGCATAGCGACGTAATTGTGGAAAGAGAATCGTCGGCGCGCAGAGGGCGATCGCAGCCGCCGCAAACGCAAGGCGTAATCGCAGCGGTTCCGTGCCGGGCGGAGCACCGAGAAAGTTTGCGAGTGGATAGACGATCGCGAGAAGTGCGGACGTAACGACAAGCGCGCGCCAAACACGGCGCTCCTCCCACGCTGCAACCGCTTCCTGCAGCAGACGGTCGTCGACCACACTCATCGTCACACCCGCCCCTAGTAGCGGGGACGTTCTACAAGGTGGAGACCGGCACTTTTACGGATGGACCCGCATCGCTTCGAATCACCGCTCCGGTCGACCGCGGGGCCGAATCTTCCTCGCGAATGAGTTCGAATTGCAGCACCACTTTGCCGGAAGACGGCATCGTCTCGTGAAGCTGGGCCGGCGAACAGACCCGGCTATCACAAAATGCCGCGATCCATCCGCCGGCGACATTCGTTGCCCACAAATGAACCGCCGTCCCGGGTGTGTCTTCGATCGTTAATTGGTACTTCACGGCGGATTTCGTCGCGGTCGGCAGATCGGCGCCTTTCCACGGGGAGAGCAATAACGTCGTCAATGCGAAAGCGAGCATCGTCGAATTCCTCAGGCGCGCAGTTTGTAGCCGATCGACATCATACGCAGTGCGACGAGGAGCGCCACGATGGTCAACAGCGCGATCATCCCGAGCGAGAGCCATAACGGCAAAAAGCTCTGGCCGGTGTAACTGCGGCGGAACGCGTCGATCGTGTAAAAGATCGGATTGACCAGTTCGAGACGCTGCAGCGCTTGCGGCAACATTGCTGCCGACGTGAAAACACCACCGACAAAGGTGAGCGGCGTGAGCACGAACGTTGTGAGGACTGCAAGATGATCGAACTTCTCTGCCATGAGCCCGAAGATCAACCCGAGCGAGCTAAACAAAATCGACACCATACAGAGAACGCCGAAATAGAGCAACCAGTTCTGCGGCCAGGTGTGCACGAGAAAGACGCCGAGAACCGTGATGAGGGCCGCAATAAGAATCGCTCGGGCGAGGCTGCCGAGAATATAGCCGAAAACGATTTCGTACGCCGACATCGGCGCGATCAGCATCTCTTGAATCGAATTCATGAACCGTCCCTGAAAAACCGAACTCGAGCATTCCCCATACGATGAATCGATGGTCTGCAGCATGATGAGTCCGGGAATGAGGAACTGGGCGTACGTCACACCCTGCACGCTTTGAATCCGGCTTCCGAGCGCGAGGCCAAAGACGAAGACATAGAGCAGCGTCGAGATCACCGGCGGCCAAATAACTTGATTGATGATCTTCAGGCTTCGGATCATCTCGCGCTTGACGAGCGTCCACATCGCGACGCCGTTGAAGGACGGCACTTCTTGGATCATGCGCGCGTCAGCTCCAAAAACACGTCTTGCAAGCGTGCTCCGTCGGCAATCAACGATTCCGTCGATTGTTGCGTCACGATCTGTCCCTCACGGATAATCGCGATCGTCTTGCAGAGTTCTTCGGCTTCCTCCAGATAGTGTGTCGTGAGGAAGATCGTAAGGCCATCGCCGTTGAGATCGCGCAGCAACTGCCAAAGTTCCAAACGCAATTCCACGTCGACGCCGGCCGTCGGCTCGTCGAGGATCACGAGTTTCGGCTCGTGAATCAATGCGCGCGCCAGTGTCAAGCGGCGCTTCATGCCGCCGGAGAGACGCGTATATTCGACTTTCGCTTTGGAAGCCAAGCCGAAGCGCTCGAGCAATAGGTCTGCGCGTTCCTTGATCTTCGGTCCACGCAAGCCAAAGTAGCCCGCTTGGAAGATCAAGACATCGCGAATCGTGAGATACCGGTCGAAGTTGTACTCTTGCGGTGCGAGGCCGATGAACCGGCGTGCTTCGCGCCACTCGATCTGATTGTCGTGCCCAAATACGCGGATCGTCCCGGAATCCGCCTTTGCAAGACCTACGATCGCATTGATCGTCGTCGTTTTGCCGGCGCCGTTCGGTCCAAGAAATCCGAAGAACTCGCCTTGCGCGACGCGCAGCGAGACGTCCTTGACGGCCACGAAATCACCGTAGCGCTTGACTAGGTGATCGATTTCAATTGCAGGAGATAAGATTAGGGCACGTACCCTTTTAGCCGCTTGTAGCGATGGCGGCGCAGCGTAGCGATCAATTCCTCGCTCCCTGGAATCCCGCAACTGGACAGTTGGGTTGCAACTTTTTTTACGTCGAATTCGATGCGACGCTGTTTGACTTCCCAACCGCCGGAGCGTTCCGTGAAAATTGTATAGCCGACCCGCGCATCGCCGTCCTTCGGCAAGCCGGCCGACGCGCAATTCACGAGCATTTTCCCGCGCCAGAAGCGCACGTAGGGCAGGTGGAGATGGCCGAAGGCGATGGCATTCGCGCGCTCGTCTCCGATCAGTCGCGAGAGCGTCTCGTCATCCGCGTCGGGCCACAAATGTTCGTCGTCGGTCGAGGGATTGGCGTGCACGACCAGCAGTTGATTGTCGTCGTCGCCGATACGAATTGCAAACGGCAGATCGGCAAGCCAGCGCAGATACTTCTCGCCGAGCTCATGGCGCGTCCACTCGAGTTGCGAATGCTCGAGCGTCTCGAACGTTTCGTTTCCCGGTACTCCGAGATAGCGGTCGGTATTTCCGCGGATTGCCTGCGCGCCGACTTCTTCCAGACGCTGCAGCACTTTCTTGGGCTTGGGTCCATCCAGGCAATGATCGCCCGCCGCAACGATTGCATCCGCTCCGCCTTGGGCGTGCAAATCCGCAAGGCATGCATCCAACCCGACGAGGTTTCCGTGGATGTCGGAAATGACGGCGATCCGCACAGCGTTCTCGCTAGTCGCGTTTTAGCGCAAGCACGAGCTGCGACGGCGTGATACCGATCTTCTCGAAGTCGTAGAGATCGATGCCTTCGACGACGAGCCCCGCTTTGCGCATACGTGAGAGCGCCGTGCGATACCGGACGTCGGCAATGACGTGATGTTCGCCCAGACAAATCACGCCGGCGGCCATCTCTTCGCCGAGGTTCACTTCGATCGTCTTGAATCCGTCGAACGCGGAGGCATCGACTCGCTCGGGAGCAATCATGACCGTATCCTTTGCAACGGCGCTCGCGACGGATCGCAGCGAGCGGACGCCCGGCGCGAGCGCTACCTCGGCGACGCGATACCCGTGCGCTTTCGCGACGGCCGCGAATCCCGCGCGTCCGAGTGCGTTACCGCGCTTTCCGACGCCAATAAACGCCGTCCCGCCGGCAAGAAGCACGTTGCCACCGTCGAGCAGCCCCGGTGCCGCGACGTGCCCGGCGATGGGCACGTCGATGTGCGCGAACTCCGCTTCAAGCCGATCCGATTCGCTTCGACGCGACATCTCCGAGAGTCGCATCATCATCGCACCGTCCTCGAACGCTACGGCAGCATCTACGACCGACGATTCAAACGGATCATCGCCGCGCGGCTCGACACCGATCGTTTCGACCCCGAAGTATCCAAGCGTCTTACGGAGGATGTCGTGCTGCTCCAACGCGCGCGCGTAAATGGCGCCCGGCTCACCGTGCAACGGCATCGCTTTTTCGATTACCGCGGTCGGCCGTATCAGTACGGCGGCACGAAGCTTGCCGGTCGGCGATCCGATCAGGCGAGGGCCAAAATGTACGTCCTTTGTGGTCATCGACATCCTAGGTTACGGGATTGCTTGGTAGGCATTCGGATACGGGACGTTCCCGAAAAAGTCCGCCATATCCGTTGCCAGCAGGTCGCCAAGCGAACTCGGCGGCAGTCCCAGCAGCTCTTCCTCGGTTTTTACGAGGCTCGCGTACGAAAGATGATGGTGGCCCACGTACCCCTGCTTCGCAAGCGGCGAAACGACGAGGGCGTAACTGCGCGAACGGTTGACGTGATCGCGCGTGCCCGCCGCTCCCTCACCGGCGATGAACAGCGCCGTGGAAGACCAATGCGGCGTGTGCGAGAGGAACGCAACGATCGAACCTAATGCGCGATCGGCATCGGCCATGCTCGTGCCGCCACTCGTCGGAAGCCAGACGTAGGTAAACGCCGGCTCTTGATCGGCACGAACGAGCCGGTCCATATCAGCGACGAACTCGGCGGCACGCGCAGAATCGGCAATTAACGGATTCCAACCGGCGTATGAAAGATCGACATTGCCGTCCAATGCCGCGAGCGCGGGAACGTCGAGCGTATACAATCCGCCGAGTCCGCTTGCATCGAGCGTACTCGCGCGTCCGCGCTGCTGCGGTTGCGGCATAGCCGGCTGATAACCAGACACGTTGAGTAACGCGCCGTAATCGCGGAACGATAAGCCGGCGCGCCGCAACGAGTTAAACAAGTACCCCGCACGAGGATAATCGTCGGGATCGGCGCCATGCGCATCAAACGGTGCGCGTCCCGCATTCACGGGTAACGTGTGTTCGACGTACGCCGTTGTCATGCCGGAGAGCGCGAATTGCGTGTTGATGTCCGCATTCATCGAATCCGCGTAGAAATTATCTGCGATGCCGTATGTACGCGCGAGCGCGTGCAGATTCGGTGTCGTCGACGCGTTGTACGAGACGTAAGCGGGATCGGCATCACCGCGTCCCAAATCGCCAAACACGCCGTCGTATGTTCCGGAGCCAACCGCGATATAGACGACGTGATCGATGACGTTGCTCTTCCGGTTCGATCGCAGCGCGGGAACGGCGGCATTCCGGCGCGCCGCGCTTACGGCGCGGTTGTACCGCAGCGCGGAGAGCGTCGCATCTTTGAGCGGCAGCTTTTTGAGGTCGACGCGCTGCAACAACCCCCAGCCGTCGACACCGCGCGCGCTCGCAATAAAGAGATACCGTCCATCGGGCGAGAGCGCGAGCGCAGAGGGCAACGATCCCGTCGGAATCAGACCGAGACGATGCAGCATCGCCGGCGTGCGGGCGTCGAGCACTGCAACGGCGTTCAGGCCGGCAAGCGCGACATACAATCGCGTGCCGTCGCTCGAGAGAACTTCGGCATCCGGCTGCGTCCCGTACGGGGCGTTCACGAAGAGACGCAAATCTAATCCGCCGACCACGTGCGGCTCGCCGGTGAGCTGCACCGTTGAAACGCGATCGACGTTCGCAAGCGACACATATGCGTATGCGCCGTCGCGACGCATCACGAGCGCGCCGGGATGTGCGCCGCCGACATTGTCGAC
Organism: Vulcanimicrobiia bacterium; assembly: GCA_963765935.1. Taxonomy (GTDB): domain Bacteria; phylum Vulcanimicrobiota; class Vulcanimicrobiia; order Vulcanimicrobiales; family Vulcanimicrobiaceae; genus JAMXLG01. The sequence goes on from CAVXXX010000001.1 coordinate 808,511, forward strand.
GCCGTCCGGAATGGGATCCATGCGTACGGCGCCGGTAGCGTTCGCTGTAATGTCGCCGCCGCCGTTCGAGCGGCACGGACGAGAGCGAGGACGATCGTGTAGCGTTCCCACTAACGCTCGCGAAACGCGGGGCGCGCGCGGGCTGCGAGAGCGCCGAATAGGCATCCAGTCCGCCGTTTGCAACGAAAAGACTTCCGTCCGCGGTACCGACGCCGTACGGCGAAAACCCGACTTGCGCCGAATGCAGCGCACGGCGATTGGCGATGTCAATCGCCGTTACGGTACCGCCCAAATTCGATGTCACGTACGCGATGCGCTGATTCGCCGAGAGTGCAATCTGCGCGGGAAATCCAGGAACCGGTATCACTGCTTGTTGAACGAGCGTGCCGTCAGCACCGATTTGGAAGACCCGTACGGCGTTGTTTGCGCCGTCTGATGCGAGCGCAATTGCAGAAGCTTGATTCGCCGGATCGCGCAACGAGACGATACCGGTGAAAAGTGCAAGGCCGCCGGCCTGATACACGCTTGCAATGCGCATTGTGCGCGCATCGACGACCGTCAATGAGTAACCGGCACGCAATTGCGGGGCTTGCGGCGGCGGAGGCGGAGCAGACGAAGCATCTTGTTCGTTGTTGGTAACGATCACGAATCGCGCGTCCGGCGTAACGGCCGCTCCAAGGGGATTCGTGCCGACGAAGATCGTCGTGCCGAGCGGCGCCGCAGTTCGCCCGTTTGGAAGAACGGCGTCCGTCGGATCCGTGCGCGAGGCACCTGCCGGCCGGTCGGCAGCGGGCGCTGAGTAGACGGTTAACGGTGCCTGGCGCGGCGCAGCGCCCAGCAAAACGGCGGCCATTGCCGCCGCAAGAGTTCCTCGGAGCTTCACGTTGCTAGGCTACTCACGCCGATGGCAGCAGACCTGCCCTCTTTCATATCGCGGAAAGCGCACGGCCCAGCCGTTGCACGGCTTCGCGCGCGCTCGCTTCGTCGATATGACCGAATGAAAGGCGAATTGCCGCGGGTCCCGTCCGCGTCGGATAGAACGGCTCCGCCGGCATGACGAGCACGCCTTCGCGCGCACACGCGTCGAACGCGGCTTGCGTTGAAATGCGCGGCGGCAGTGGGACCCACACATTGACGCCCGCCGCCGGTGTTCGCAGGTCGGCCCATGGGACGGCTTCGCTGAGCGCTTCCATGAACGCGTCGCGACGATCTCGATATAACGCGCGCGCTGAACGCAAATGACGGTTGTACGCGGGTGATGTCATGAACCGATAGAGCGCGCGCTGCGTCAACGTAGAAGTAAAAACGTCGGCACGTACTTTTGCGATCTCGAGGGCCTCCGCGATCGATCCCTTTGCATAGAGATATCCGATGCGTAACGCCGGAAAGATCGATTTCGAGAGACTGTCCATCAGGATCACGCGTCCATCCGTGTCAAAGGATGCGAGCGGCGGAGGCGCCGCAGCGTCGTACGTCAGTTGCCAGCCGGTCTGATCCTCGAGAACGACGACGTCGTATCGTCGAGCGAGCGCCACGATCTGCTTTGCGCGTCGTTGCGGTAGCACCGCACCGGTTGGATTTTGCGCGATGGGATTGACGTAAAACAAGCGCGGACGATACTCGGCGAAGACGCGCTCGACGTCATCGACACGAACGCCGTCGCTGTCGCTGCGGACCTCGACGTACGTGACGCCCCGCGCATCGAACACGCCGAGCGTGCCGGAATATGCCGGACTTTCGCTCGCGACGACGGTGCGTTCGTCGAGCAGCACGGTCGCAACGAGGTCTGCGGCCTGCTGCGCACCGCTGCAGACGATTACATCACGCGCTTGCGCCCGGCACCCGCGATTTCGCAGCAATGCCGCGAGCGTCTCGCAGAGATCCGTATCGCCGGTGGACGAACGGTATTGCATTGCTTCGGGTGGATCTTCCATCAGCGTGCGGTGAAACGCACGTCCGAAATCATGCAATGGAAATGTTTCCGGCGCCGGATGTCCCGTTGCGAGCGTAATGGCGCCCGGCGCGGTCGCGCGCGTCAATTGCTCCATCACGCCTTCGAGACGTTGCGCGCGGGCAAAGCGCCCGACGTCGGGTTCCCATCTGCGGGCAAACGGCGTCACCGTATCCGGCGGCGGCGCAACAAATGTACCTTTGCCGACACGCGAAATGACGCGTCCGCGCGCGGCGAGTAATTCGTATGCTTGCGATACGGTAACGAGCGCGCAACTCAAGTCGCGCGCGAGATCGCGCATGGCCGGCAATCGTGCGCCTGAGGAGAGTCGTTCGGATTCAATCGCCTCGACGAGTTGATCGGCCAGTTGCACGTACAACGGACGCGCATCCGCCGGTTCCAGGCGAATATCTAACGCGCTATCGCTTGTCGAGGCGATAGCCGATTCCGCGAACGGACGAGATTTCGAGCGGTGCATTGACCTCGATGAGCTTCTTTCGGAGCGCCGCGACGTGAACGTCGACCACGCGCGTCGGCACGCCTGACGTGTCATTCCACACGTGTTCGAGAATCTGTGCACGTGTGAGCAAGCGGCCTTCGGCTTCACCGAGGAACCACAGCAGCCGAAACTCGAGCGCTGTGAGCGAGACGTTGTCGCCGTTGTTCATCAGCGTGTGGAAATCGCGGTCGAGCTGCGCGCTTCCGAGGTTCAGGATATTCGCGCCCTCTTTCTTTTGCGCGAACTTTTCGCGACGGCGCAAGAACGACGCGACCCGCGCGACCAGCTCGTTGCCCGAGAACGGCTTCGTGATGTAGTCGTCGGCGCCCAGACCAAGGCCGAGCAGAATGTCTTGCTCGCGCGAGTGTCCGCTGACCATGAGGATGAACGCGTTGTTCGAATTCGAGAGCGACGTGCATACATCGAGCCCCGAAATATCCGGCAGCCCGACGTCCAGAACGACCACGTCCGGCTTGTACGAGTCGGCCAGTTCGAGACCCTCGGCGCCGCTCGGCGTCACGCGCACCTCGTAGCCGGCGCGCTCGAGGACCGTCTGCTCCAGGCGGGCGACGTCCTCGTCGTCCTCGATAACCAACATGCGGGCTAGGGCCATACGGAATTGCGCTCCTTACAAAGCCGGAATCGAAAGGGTTACACCCTGGTATCGATTTCTTCTTCCTCATTCTTTACACTCGACCGTCGGGCGACGCCTTCGTCGACCGCGGCCGAGGAGACGGCCTTTGCGACGGCATCGACCACACGCGGATCGAAAACGCTCGGAATGATGTACTCGGCGCTGCGCTCATCGTCGGTAACAATGGCGGCGATCGCGTAGGCGGCAGCGATTTTCATTCGCTCGGTGATACGGCTTGCTCGCACGTCGAGCGCTCCCCGAAAAATGCCCGGAAATGCGAGCAAATTGTTCACTTGATTCGGGAAGTCCGACCGTCCGGTCGCGACGACCGCCGCAACGGGGGCGGCTACGTCGGGCATGATCTCCGGCGTTGGATTGGCCATCGCAAAGACGATCGGATCGCGGCCCATCGCGGCGATCGCCTCAGGTTCCAAAATCCCGGGCGCCGAGACGCCGATGAACACGTCGGCCCCCGAGAGCACCTGAGGGAGCGTTCCACGCCGGTTCTCGCGATTCGTGTGCTCCGCGAGCCAGCGCCAATGCGGATTATCGTAACGATCGTCGCGATTGAGCGCGCCGTTGCGATCGACGGGAATGACGTCGCGGACGCCCGCTTCGAGCAGCATCTTGATCGTCGCGGTTCCCGCGGCGCCGCTGCCCGAGACAACGACTTGTAAATCGTGCAAATCCTTGTTCACGACGCGCGCAGCGTTGATCAACGCCGCGAGAATGACGACGGCGGTGCCGTGTTGATCGTCGTGCATCACCGGAATGTCGAGTAGTTCGATCAGACGTTGCTCGACTTCGAAACAGCGTGGCGCCGAGATATCCTCGAGATTGATTCCACCAAAGACGGGCGCGATACGGACGACCGTCTCGACGATTTCGTCCACGTCTTTTGTATCGAGGCAAATCGGGAATGCATCGATCCCGGCGAACTGCTTGAAGAGCATTGCCTTGCCCTCCATCACGGGAAGGGCGCCGAGCGGACCGATATCGCCTAGGCCTAACACAGCCGTGCCATCGGAGACGACGGCGACCGTGTTCCGCTTGATCGAGAGTTGAAACGCTTTGCTCGGATCAGCCGCGATCGCCATCGATACGCGCGCCACGCCGGGCGTGTAGACCGTCGAGAGATCTTTGCGCGTCTTCACCGGCAACTTCGGTTCGACCGCAATCTTGCCGCCGAGGTGCGCGAGGAACGTTGAATCCGAACTCGAGACGATGCTGAAGCCGGGCAGCCGTTCGATCGCCTTGCGCACTTCCGTTGCGATCACATCGGAACTGACGTTAATGGTGACGTCGCGCACCACACGCGTCTTCGAAACCGAGCGCATATCGACCGCGGCGATATCGCCGCCCGCATCGCCGATTGCATTCGCGAGCGTGCCGAACGCTCCGTTCTCGTTCGGCATCTCGATGCGCATAATGAGCGTAAAACTGATCGCAACACTTGCCATGAATCGTTAACTCCCGCTGATCGTCATCTCAGCCACACGAAACGACGGTGACACCACCGACGAATCGAATCGTAAATCGTTCGCGACGGCATCGACCGCCGCCAGCATGTCGGCGAAATTGCCGGCGATCGTGAACTCGTCGATCGGGTAGCTCAACTCGCCGTTTTCAATCATAAAACCGCGCGCGCCGCGGCTGTAGTTCCCCGTTGCATGCTCGGTCGCAAAGCCGATCGTGTCGAGCACGAGCACGCCCTGTTTGGTGGACGCAATCAACTCATCGAAGCTCTGCGTTCCCGGCAGCAAAAAGAAGTTATTCGGCCCTATTCCACCGCCGGTGGAATTTCCCGTCGACTGCCCACCAAGTTTGCGCGCATAGTACGTATCAAACAGAAACGACTGCAGCGTTCCGTTTTCTAAGACCGGCGTTCTCCGCGTCGCCACGCCCTCGCCGTCGAACGGCGAACTTCCCAATTTTTCCGGCAACGTTCCATCATCGACGATCGTAATGAAGTTGCTGCCGATGCGTTCGCCGAGCCGGCCGGCAAGCCAAGAATTTCCGATCGAAACGTTTCCGCCGTTAACTGCAGCAAAGAGATCGTCGAGCACCGCTGCCGCAACGTCGCGTTCGAAGATCACGGGCAATCTCGACGTTTTCGGCTTGCGCGCACCGAAGAGTTCCACGGCACGGCGAGACGCAATACGGCTCACCGTCGACGTGGATTCCAGATCGCGGAAGTAGCGCCCGGCGGTGCCGTAGTGACCCGTCCGTTTCACGCCGTCATGCTGCGCAACCGGAGCGCTCGAAAGCGACGCACGCGTCGCGGTGTAGGCGGCGGAAAATCCCGCGGAATTGGCAAGTGCCGTAATCGACGCTGCGTCGCTATAGTGCGAACCGCTGGAGTTCACCACACGCGCGTCCGCATCGCGAATCATGCTCTCGAGCGCAAGGGCGTCGTCGACTTTCAGTGCATCGTCGCGTTGCGCGATCGCATCATCGAAGAGGCGCAAATCGCCCTCGAATTGCGAACATTTCTCGGGCAACGTCGCAATCGTGTCGGGAGCGACTTCACGCGCTTGTTCGACCGCCTCGCGCAGCGCGCGGCGCACGCGCTCGCGGGTAAGATCGGATGTCGAAAGCGTAACGCGCCGCCCTTCGACAAAGAGCCGCACGTGCAACGTTGCGCCCGTCGCCTGCTCGAGTTTGCTAATCGTTTTGTCGCGCGCTTCGACGTGGAAGCGGCGCGCTTGTGAGAGCGTCGCTTCAGCTTCCGATGCGCCGGCTTGCGTCGCGGCGGTCACCGCATCTGCCGCGATCTCGAGCGCTTCACGTTCAGTCATTCTGCGTGCCTCCAACCGTTACGGAGGCGATTTTAACCGTCGGCATGCCGACGCCGACGGGGACGTGCTGTCCGCCCTTTCCACAGGTGTAGTGTCCGCGCGCAAGCCGGCTGTCGTTACCGACCGCCGCAACCTTCGTCATGACTTCGGGACCGTTTCCAACGATTGTTGCGTTCTTCACCGGACGCGTCACCCGGCCGTTCTCGATGAGGTAGCCTTCGGCCACCATGAAGACGAAATCGCCCTTGCTAATTTCGACTTGGCCGCCGGCGAAGGACTTCGCATACAGCCCGCGTTTGGTCGATGCAATAATTTCATCGACGGTCGACGTTCCATCCGGCATATACGTGTTGCACATGCGCGGCTGCGGAAGAAAACGGAACGATTGACGCCGTCCGCTTCCGGTGGGGGCTGCGCCCATCAGCCGGGCGTTGAGCGTGTCCTGCATGTAACCGCGCAGCACGCCGTTCTCTACGAGCACTTTGTGTTGTCCCGGCACACCCTCGTCGTCTACAGCGACGGAACCGCGCGCGTCGGGAATATCGCCGTCATCGAAGATCGTGACCAACTCGCTCGCAACACGTTCACCGACGCGCCCGCTATACAGTGAGGTTCCGCGACGGTTGAAATCACTCTCGAGCCCATGTCCAACCGCCTCATGCAGCAATACGCCGCCACCGCCCGACCCAACGACCATCTCCATCTCGCCTGCCGGTGCGGGAATTGCCTCGAGATTCGTCGTCGCGATGCGCGCCGCGTCGGTTGCAAGCAATTCCGGCGTGCTCGTTTCATAGAACGAGATCGAGGTACGGCCACCGTCGCCGACGTAACCGGAACCGCGTTCGCGATTGCTTGTCGCAACCGCTTGCACGCCGAGTGTGACCATCGGACGATGATCGTGCACGAAGCGTCCGTCGCTCGAGGCGATCCACACGTCCTGCAATTCATCGGTGATGTGTGCGTTCACGGCAACAATGCGCGGATCGTACCGCCGCGCTGCCACGTCCGCGCGTTCGAGCAAGGCCACGTACTGCGATGCGGGCGAATGCGCGGTTCGCTCCTCGTCGTACAAATGCCGAACGTCGACGCCCTTCAATTCGATACGCATCTCTTCGCGGCTCGGCAGCGTACGCGCGACGAGCGATGCGGCATCGGCCGCGCGCATCAATGCATCGATCGAAAGATCGTCGGAATACGCGTAACCGGCAGATTCACCAACGACGACCCGAACCCCGACGCCTTGCGTAACTGCAGACGATCCTTCGTGAATCTTTCCGTCTTGCAGGCGGAACGCATAGCTGCGACGCCGTTCGCAAAAGATGTCCGCAAAATCACCTCCGTGGCGCAACGCGCGCAGCAACAACCGGTTCAGCGTGTCCTGATCGAGCATTCAACTCCTAATACTGCGATAAGCTGTCGAGCGCGTGCACGTAGGCATCGTCGGGATCACCGGGCGAGTCGTTGATCATGAAGGCGAAAGCGAGCCTCCCGTGGCGTTTCGTGTCGACGTACCCCGCAAGCGAATCGGCGTCGCTCAAGTGCCCCGTCTTCGCCCGCACGCGGGCTGACGTGAAGTGATAGTATTTCAGTGTTCCGTCGCGTCCGCCGGCCGGAAGCAGCGGATACAGTTCCGCGCCGCCGTCCCGCAACTCTGCATCGCTTAATATGCGAGCGAGCGTCAATGCTGATATGCGATTAGCTTCCGCCAGGCCGCTTCCGTCATAAAGGTGTATCCCGGGAACCGGAATGGAGCGCGAGCGCAAAAATTGCAGCTCGGCTTCGATCCCGTTGCGATCGTCGGCTTCACCAATTGCGTCTCCGCCTAAGGTGCGCAACAGTTGCTCCGCATAGTGATTGTCGGAAACATAGAGCATGTGCGTCACGAGCGCCGGCAGCGCCGCACTGCGATGTTCCCAAAGCGCAATTGAATCGATCGGAACGCCGCCCACCGACAAAGCTGCGCTCGTGCGGATGCCCTCCTCTTCCAGCATCGTTTGCAGAACCGTACCGGCATAGTGGGGAATGTCGTGAACCGGCAGCCAGAATTTCTCCTCGATACCGGCCGGGATGTATCCGTCGACGTGAAACGCGTTCCCGTCCTGGGGCGCAATAATCACCGAGTCCGCGCCGCTGCTAGTGGTCACCGTTCCGTACGTTCGAACATCGGAGCTCTTTGGTACGACGACGACACGAGCCGCGTCTCCCGGCGACGTTCCATACACCCGAAACTCCGTCGTATCGCCGTCGAGCGAAACGCCGCTCACCGGCGTTTGAAAGTCTTCTCCCGCGTCGGCTGCGCTCCAGTGCGGGTTGATTTCGGGGCCACGTATCACGCTTGGATCGATCACCACGCCGCCGTCGATACGGCGCAAACCGCCGCGATGCAATGCCTGTACGCCCGTTCGTATATCGCTACTGCGAAACGACGGATCACCGGAACCGACGAGCCACAGATTCCCATCGAGGCTCCCGTCGGAACCGATCGGATGTTCGGCGGCAAGTAACGTGTGAAACCGGTACGATGGTCCCAGCAGATTGATCGATGCATACGCAACGATCAGCTTTTGCACGGACGCCGGTGTCGCCGCATTCGATGCGCCATACGAATAAATCGTCTCGCCGCGCGCTCCGATGACGACCAGACTCGCCCGATCGCCGTCGCCCATTACCGGAGCGAAGGTGTGCGCAAGCATCGTATACGCGGCTCGAAGCTCCTGTGGCGACCACGGTGCGGCGGGCGGAGCCGTCGGCGCCGGCGTTGCAGAGGCGTGCACCGCGACTTTCGGCACCGGTTGATGCACGAACGCGCCACGCAGCAACGCGAAAACCGCGATGAGCGCGACGAGGAAGGCTAGGAAGCCGAGAGCTTGACGTTTACGAGCGCGAGAGCGCTTCGATCTTGTCCTGGAGCTTGCGTTGATCTTCACGTAGGGCATCGAGGTCTGTGCGCAAAGCTGTTACTTGCGCCGGAACTTTCTGTGCTTCACGAATGCGTTGTGTTGCTTCAATTGCATCGCGCCGGACGCGGCCGTCGAAGCCGCTGGTTCCGAGGCGATCGAGGGTACCGAGAAGACGTTCATCGGCAAGCGACTCTGCAGCCGAGATCGCCGCGAGTTGAACGAGAAACATCGGATCGTCGAGGAGCCGATCGAGTGCGTCGACGACGCGCGGACGCGCATCGACGAGAAGTTCGCCGGCGCGTGCCAGCGCCGGCACTGCCGCTCGCCGCAACCCCTCATCGTGTCCGAGCTTCGTCGCATCGATCAACGGATCGATCGCGCGCTCGTCGGCGAGCTCGGCAAGACCGCGTGCGGCGCCTGCGGCAACGACGCCGTTCCAACTCCGCTCTTTCACCGCATCGGCGAGAACAGCGAACGCGCGCGCATCGCGTGTCTTTCCAAGCGACGTCAAGGCCGCTGCGCGCACGATGTACGACTGATCACTTCTTGCGATGAGCAAGAGCGCCGTTGCGACGGCTTCTTCGCGGAAGTTTCCAATCGCCGCAGCGACAGCGCGGCGCACCTTCGGATGCGAATGTAAAAGCGCCCGCTCGAGAATATCACGTGCCCACGGTGCGCGTGTCGCGCCGAGTGCACTCGCGGCTTCTTCCAACACGCCCCAGAACGGTTCGTGCGTGAAGGCGTCGGCGAGCGTTTCGCGGGCGCGCTGGGCGCCGTCCTTTGCAAGCTCGCGCGCCGCTCGAATACGGGCAACCGGATCGGGGTCCGATGCCAACGTCACCGCGGCGAATTCGAATCCGAATTTATACGTTACGCTCCCGAGGAGAAACGCGCCGGGATCGAAGCGCACGAGTTTCGGCTCGGCGTCGAGCGGAACGGTGATCGTTTCATGTGCGCGTTCCAGGTGCACGCGAATGCGCCGCTCATCTGGCATTGGTCCGGCGCCGAAATTCGAGGAAATCTTCGGAGGTGCGGTACTACAGAAGCCGACCTCGACATCGAAGCGGTATGCCGGGTTTTCTTCGTCGATCTTTTGCTTCTGGTCGATCGTCAACGTTGCCGATTTGCGCTGCCCATCCCAGCTCACGCTGACCTCGAGATCGGGATGACCGCCGCGAAAGACCCACTGATCGAAGAAGCCGCGCATATTGCGCCCCGTCGCTTCTTCAATGGCGCGAATAAGATCGATCGTCTCGACATTACGCCCCGCATTCTGCGCGACGTAGTGCGCGATCGAGCGCCAGAACCGTCCCTCACCGAGCTCGCCGCGAAGCATGTGAAGCACCGCGCCGCCTTTTTCATAGAGATGGCGGTCAAAAAGTTCGATGGGATCGATGAAGTGGTTGCAGACGATGGGACGCCGATAGCGGCTGCCCTCTTCGTCGAGATAGCGCGCGACGCATCCGAATACATCATACAGGTATTCGTCGTACCCGAGATCCGCTTCGCGCCAGACACACTCGAAATACGTAGCAAACCCTTCGTTCAGCCACGCCTGCGACCAATCACGGCAGGTGAGTAAGTCACCGAACCACTGATGCGCGAGCTCATGAGAAACCAGTGGATCGCTGGAAAAATCAAGATGGGCGCGCTCGTCGTGCAGCGTCCGGTCGGTCTGGGTTGTGGCCGACGTGTTCTCCATTCCGCCGAAGATGAAATCGCTGACGGCGATTTGTGAATACCGCGCGTACGGATACGGCGTCTTGATGCGCTCTTCGAACGCCTCGATCATGCGCGGCGTGTTGCCGAAGGCGCGCTCGCCGTCGGCTTCGTAGCCGGGAAGCACGTAGTACCACACCGGCGTTTTCTGCGCGCCGGCATTGCGTTGTTCGATCTCAACGAACGGTCCGACGACAAGCGTCATGAGGTACGTCGGATGCGCAACGTCTTGGCGGTAACGAAATCGTGTGTATTCCCCCTCATCGACGCGCTCGACGAGCGCTCCGTTTGCAAGTGCGAAGAGCCCCTTCGGCACGGCAACGGTCGCCGATGTGGTTTGCTTCGAATGCGGATAATCGAGGCACGGGAACCAGAAGCGCGCGTTCTCATCTTGACTCTGCGTCCACGCGTGACGAACGCGGTCGGGATAATCGGGTGTCGGTTCGATGAAGAACAATCCGTGACGCGGTCTAACCGCGCGATACGCGACGGCAAACTTCACGCGCTCGCCGGGTTGAATCGGTGGTTCGAACGCGATCGCAAGCTTCTGATCGCGCGATTCGAACGGCTGCGCCGCGCCGTCGCGTTCGACGCGGGAAATCGCGAGATCGACTGCGTTCAACTCTAAGCGTGTCACCGGCTCGTCCAACGCGCGCACCGTCGTCGTGCAGATGCCGTCGAGCGTTCGTTCTTCGAGATGCGGTTCGAGATAAAGGTCGATATGCTCGACAACGACCGTTTTATCCGGCCCGTACTGCAAGCTGGCGCCGGGGAGGGCAAACTTGCGATGCCCGTCCGGTTCGTCGCGATACTTCATGAAGGTCAGGCGTTTCGCTCGTCGGCTTCGGTCAACCCCCCGGTGACCGCAATCACCGCGCCCGTTACGTAATCACGCTCGGCCGCGACTAAAAAGCGTACGACGTCGGCAATGTCTTCGAAACTTCCCGCGCGACCGCGAGGCGCCGGGCTCACGACCGCGTGCGCCGCTGCGCGCGCAATCGTTTTGTTCTTGATATGGCCCGGTTCGATCACGTTCACCGTGATGTTTTTCGGTGCTTCTTCGACGGCCAAGCAGCGCGCAAACGCGACCACGGCGCTCTTTGCCGCTTGATGGAGCGTGAAGCCGCGAAACGGACGGGTTTCGCTCGAGCCGTTCATGCCGAAGAACACAATGCGCCCGAACTGTGCCGCTCGCATGGCAGGGAGCACCGCGCGAGCGGCAAGCACGGCGCTTCGCACGTTGCCGTTAAACATCTCGCGATAGTCATCCATCGTCATGCGTTCGAAGCGTTTGACGACCATTGGTCCGACGCCGTGCACGAGCGTGTCGAACGGTCCGCGGCTTTGCACGAACTCATCGAGTGCCGCAACCACGTCGTCTTCGCTCGACGAAAAGTCGATTTGCACCGCAGACGCTTGCGTGCCCGACGCTTCGATCGCGCGCAGGGTGTCGGCGGGCGCGGTCGCGCGATAGGTGATTGCGACATGGTCGAATCCGTGACGCGCGAGCGCCGCCGCGATGCCCGCGGAGAGACCGCTTGCCGCACCGGTCACGAGCGCCCTACGCGACATCACCCATTTGTTCCAGGATTCGCACGAATGTGTCGGTATCGATGGCGCCCGGCACGAGAAACTCGCCGTTGAACACGAAGCTGGGAACGGCCGTAATGCCGTGGTCGAACGCCGCGACGAGTTCTTGGCGCACGGCATCGACGCCGTCATCACTCTCGAGGTACGCCGCTAACGTCTCGGCATCAAGTCCGGTGTCGCGCCCGCGGCGCACCAGGACGTTGAGATCGCTGATGTCGAGTCCCTCGGTAAAGTATGCGGAGAAGAGTGACTTCTCCAACTCATGCTCGCCGCCGTTTATGCGAGCGAACGCGAGCGCACGATGGGCATCAAACGTGTTCGCCGTTAGCGCGCGTCCGAAGTAAAAATCAAGACCTTCGGCTGCAGCTTCACGCGTAACGCGCTCCTCGATCTCGGGTGCTTCGTCGCCGAACTTTTTCGCGTACCGTTCGCGCGCGGGAACGCCGGGAACCGGCGCCTCGGGGTCGAGCTGAAACGGATGACGACGAATCGAGACTTCGCGGTTAAATCGCGCAAGCGCGCGGTCGAAGCGTGTTTCTCCGATGTAGCACCACGGACAGACGATATCGCTCCAGATGTCGATACGCATACAATGAGGGCGGTTGCGTTCACAACCGCCCTCTTCCCCCCAACCCAAGAGACAAGCCTTCGAGGTACTACATCGAGTAGGTGTAGCGTCGTTCGATGGACGCGCCGCCCGGCCCAATCGACTGGACGAGCACCGTGACCGACGAACCGCTAATATTGTTCAGCGAAATTGCGGTGCTGAAAACGCCGTTCGAATCGGCCGTCACCGTCGTTTGGTACGCGCCCGTTCCAACTTGAAAGACGCCGAACGCCGTAGCCTGACCGTTGGCTACGATGCGAACTTGCGATCCCGGCAGCGTGCGGCCGGAGAAGTTGAAGTTGCTGCTCACGTGTGAGCCTTCCGCAGGTTGAACGTTACGGATGTAATTCGCGCCGGCTGCACCGCCGGTAGAGAACGACCAACCTGTTGAAAAGGACGCGCCCGCCTGGGTTGTTCCCGTCAGGTTCACGCGATGCGTTCCGGCCGGCAGCTGGAACGACGGCGTTACGTCAAATCCATTGGCGTTACTATAGACATCGCTCGTGACGTCGCGGCCGTCTATCCTCACGCGTAGCGTGCTCTGTTGTACTGGTTCGCTAAACGTTGCCCGAATTGCCGGATTGAGCGTGTTGACGGAACCGTTTGGCGCGGGCCGTTGATTCGAAAGGTTAAACGACTGATTCGATGGTGCGGCAGCATTGCCGCCGCTGCCGGTAATGGTAACCGTGCTCGTATTGTTGTTCCAGTCGACTGCGGCGCCCAATGCTTGCGCGACGAACCGCAGCGGCACGAGCGTGCGCGAGCCGACGAGGAACGGCGCGACATCGAGTCCTTGGGTTTGTCCGTTGACCGTTGCTTGCGTCGAACCAATGCGCAGCGAAATGTTGCGTCCGTTGCCGGTCGCATTAATGACCCCGTTTGCATAGACGACGCTTGCGCCGAGACGTTCGAAGACGCCCCGCAACGGAACAAACACGCGACCCGCGCGTTCGATCGGCGGTTGATCGAACGACACCTGTTGTCCGTTGACAATAACGCTGACTCCGGCAGCCGACACCGGCGCCGGCACGGAAGTAGACATCGCGACCGGGATCGCGAATATCGCTGCAAGAGCGGTTCCTCGTGCAATCGTGCTGCCCATCGCTCGACGTATACCCAACCGTCCCGCGCTTAATCCGCCTGTTCGATTTCGAACAAGCGGATTAGCAGACAAGGGTCCTACGCGTGCGCCGGCACGGTCGCGCCTTCGAGCTCGCGCTCAACCGCTTTGCGGTCAGCGCGATGTTCGAAGAAGCCCATCCACGTGTTGTAGATCATCGGAATCAAGAAGAGCGTCAGGATGAGCGAGCTCATGAGACCGCCGATGATTACCGTCCCAATCGCTTGGCGCCATTCCGACCCCGCATCATACCCCATGGAGAGCGGCAACATGCCGAAGATCATTGCAACTGTCGTCATGATAATCGGACGGAAACGCGTTGAGCAGGCTTGCAACACGGCGTCCTTGACGCGCATTCCGCGTTTCACGAGCGTATTCGAATAGTCGACAAGGAGAATGCCGTTCTTCGCCACGAGTCCGAAGAGCATCACGATTCCGAGCATGGAGATAATGTTCAACGATTGCACGGAGCTCGTCTTACCGAGGATCCCGAGGAAAACCAGTGCGCCGATGATCGCAAGGGGGACGGTGAACATGACGATGAGCGGCTCGAGGAACGATCCGTAGAGCACCACCATGAGCATGTAGACGAGAACGAACGACACGGTCAGACCGATCGCCATGTTCACGGCTGCCTCCATCGCCCATTGGCTGTCGCCTTCAGCTTTCAACCCGACGCCTTGCGGAAGGAAGCCCGGCTCCTGGAGCTTTTTCGAGAGTGGTCCCTGGACTTGGCCAAGCGCGTATCCCGGAAGCAGGTCGCCGATGACGTTCACGACGCGTTGGCGGTCCATGCGCTCAATCTTCGTCGGTGCCGTAGTCCAATTGAACGTTGCAACACGCCCCAGCGGAACGAGTGTTCCATCGCTCGAGCGTACGCGCACGTTGGATAACTGCTCGACCGTCGAACGATCGGCCAGCGGAAATTGCACGCGCACGTCGACGAGGCCCGTATCGGTGCGAACGCGCGTCGCGACCGCGCCGTCAACAGCGATGCGCGCGATGTTTGCAGCGTCCGACGGATTCACGCCGAGAACGGTACACTTCGCGCGATCGATGTCGACATTCAACCGCGGCGACCCCAACTCGGCGCTCGTTGCAACGTTGACGGAACCCGGAACCGTCCGGAGGAATTGCGCAACCTTCTCCGCAGCCGGTCCAATTTCGTCATCCGGTCCGGTCAACGCATAGAAAATTGAAGATCCGTTGCCGTTATCACCGGCAACTTCTAGTTCGCCGCCGGGCACGAGGTAGGTAAGCTTTCGAATCTTTTCTACTGCCTTGTTCGTGTCTTTCACGCGATCCTTACGCATGCTCGCATAGATCGAAGCGAAGTTTCCACCGGTGACGCCGCCGTGCCCCAATTGCTTGCGTCCAACCACCGAACTGACGGATTCGATCCCATCGATCTTCAGGATTGCTTTTTCCAATGTCGTCACGTACTTGTTGGTGGCGGCAATAGGCGTACCCGACGGGTAGTTAAGAATCATGTTGATCTCGCCGTCTTGGGAAGCGGGAAATGCGTCCGTGCTTACACCGAACGGCCACAACGTCGCGCCGAGGAAGACCGGCAGCGCAAGAGAGATAATAGCCACGCGCTTATGCGATCCAAGCAACCAGAACCCGTGCGCCCGCTCCGCCTTGGCTCGCCGACGAACCACCGCGGCCACCGCGTACGTGAGACCGGTTACCGCTAGGATAATCGCGTCGATGACCCACGTCGCTTGATGGCCTCCGGCCGCGAGCGAGAGCGCATTGGCGAACAACACTGCACAGACGAACACGACGAACGTCCCGTGCTCGAGCGCCCAAGGTAACATCTTCTCGCGATACGCCTTGACGATTCCATCGTAGCGTTGAACGAACGCATTACACAAAAGTATCGCGACGATGAATACGGCAAAGAGATTGAGCGTGTACCATCCGGTAATTTGACCCGCCACAAACATCGCGACGGCCAGGCTAAAGACGCCGGCATTCAGCGCGCGGTTATCGAGAACGAGAAGCCACTTTGGCGCTGCCTCGGAGCGGCGCACGACGCTCCAACGCGCGGCAAGCATGGGCGTGAGCGTGAACGATACGAGCAGCGAGAAGAGCGTTGCAATCACGACGACCGATGCAAACTCGCGCAGATACGCACCGACGATACCCGACATGAATACGATCGGCAGGAAGACGATGACATCCACAAGCGTGATGGCAATGGCAGCGCCGCCGATCTCGGTACGGCCCGTGATGGCCGCATTCATCGCATCTTCACCCATGTCGCGGTGACGCGTTATGTTCTCGAGGACGACGATTGAGTCGTCGACCAGGATGCCGATGATCAGCGAGAGCCCCATCATCGACATCATGTCGATGTGGAATCCGGACAACTTCATGAGGATGAACGTCGCCATAATCGAGGTTGGAATCGCCAAGAAGACCACAACCGCGTTACGCCACGCATGAAGGAAGAGCAACATCACTAAGGCGGTCAGAATGATCCCCTCGATGAGAGAGTATCCGACGCCCTGCAACTGCTGTTGCGTCTCATCCGCAGGCGCGTCGATTTCGTGGAAGTTCAATTGCGGGAACTTCCCTTCGATCATCTTCATTTGCGCGCGCGCGATCTGCGTGGCTTTTATCTGGTCGGCATCGAGCGTCGGTTGCAACTCGATGCGGACGCGCGGCTCTCCATTGTAAGCTGAAATCGTCCGCATTTCGATATGTGCATCGCTGACGTCCGCAACGTCGCCGACCTTCAAATTCTTCACCGGCAATGCTGTGTTTGTCGGAGGCGAGAGCGGAATCGCCGCGAGATCGCCCGCCTGTTCGACGTAGGAATGCACTGCGACGGTGGCTTCGCGTGTGGGTTGCGTCATAATGCCGCCCGGCACATTGATGTTATTCTGCGCGATCGCGTTGAATACGTCCGAGAGCGTCGCGCCGGTTCCGTCGAGTCGCATCTGACTCGGCTCGACATGGAACTCGCGGTCGGCCGTACCGGATACATCGACGTTGAGAACGTTCGGAATCTGATCGATGAGCGGAACGACTTGATTGTTCACGACATCCGCGAGCTGAGCTCGCCCGAGCGAATTTGAACTTACGGCAACGTCGAGAAGCGGGGGCTCCGATTGCCCTTCCTTACTGACTGTCGGTGGGTTCATGTCCGACGGCATATAGACGCGCGCGGTATCCACGCGCCGTTGCACGTCGATCGCAGCATAGTCGATGTTCGTGCCCATCTTGTAAATGGCAACGACGACGGCCGAACCTTCTTGCGCCGTCGCGTCGAGCTCGTCGAGGTTCTCTACGCCGCCCATTTGGTCTTCAATGGGCTTGATTACCATACGTTCCATGTCTTGCGGCGAAGCACCGGGATAACCGGCCCATACAACAACCACAGGGAAGTCCGTGTTGGGTGGCGCCGAGCTACGTCCCAGTTGGAAAAACGAGACAAGCCCGAAAATAATAAGCGCGGAGAACACCATAAGGGTGATCACCCAGCGTTGGATGGCAAAGCGTGTCAACCACACGATAGAGACTCCTCGAGACGAGTTCGGATTTGCGCGCCCAGCGCAAATCCATCATTCGCACTACGCGGCAAAGCCGCGCCTTGTTTCGCTCGCTCCTGGTTTTTTAGTTCACCCTAGCACCTCGCACCCTAAGGATCGCTTAACGGGCGATCAGCGGGATATCAAAGGGCATCACCGGGTATTCTCGACGCCTTCACGAGCGGGCATTAGCGTCGGAGATGATGCTGACAAAATACCTTGCCAAAGTGCTGGGGCTCTGGATCGTTCTTGCGCTGCTCGGAATGATCTTTGCCCGCCACACATCTGTCACGACGATGAACGCTCTTTTTACCAATCCGCCCCTCATGTGGGTAACCGGCGTCTTTACAATGTTGGTTGGTCTCATCGTCGTCGTCTTACATAACCGCTGGTCCGGCGGTGCACTTCCGGTCATCGTGACGCTCTATGGATGGATCGCCCTCGTCAAAGGCGTCTCGCTCGTTTGGCTGCGGCCAGAGGTGCAGAGTGCGGCCTGGCGATCGCTTCAGTTCGACCGCTTTTTCATCGTTTACGTCGTCGTGGCGCTGGCGATCGGTGGATACCTGATCTACGGCGGATTTACTGCACCTCGGCACCGACCTGCGCACGGTGAAGGCGAACGGAAGGTGCGGCCGGACACCTGGCCTACGGTTCCAAGGCACTAGCGGCGCACCGACGGAGGCGGCCATCGCAAAATCGGCTCGCCGTCCCAGCGAAACCACTCCGCCCAGTTTGTACGCCTTCCCACGAGGTGCAAGAGAATTGCGATTGTAGCGCCGTCTGAATCCTCAGCGACGGCGTCGACCACTTCGACGTCTGCATCTTCGGTAGTTTCCTCAAACCAAAAATGCCCGCCCCGCATCCCTGGGTCCCACTCTTCTCTATTGACTGTGAGGCCGTCGACGAACTCGGACAGGACGGCATCTTCGCAGTATAACTGCGCGATCTGCCGGAGCATCGGCGCATACCGCAACGCGAGATCGTCCACACACACCTCTCTTCTTGCGCTTTAGGAACTTCGTCACGTACCTTTCTTCTCGCCCGTTCACTAACAAGCTCGCTAACGAGAACGCTGAGGGACGGTCATGAAAAAACCGTTGTTTCTGATATTGGTTCTGCTTCTGGCCGCAGCCGGTTTAGCCCATGCGCAGGGCATGAAGATCGGGTCGTATCCCGCCATGGCGCCGCTCCAACGCTATTTAATCGCCAGCCGCGCTGATGAGATCGCGTTAGCGCGCACCGCAGCTCCGCCGTCGATCTCCGCGCACGCCGAAATACTTGTGCTCGCCAATCGCGGTTACGAAACTGCGATCAAAGGTTCAAACGGCTTTGTATGCTTCGTCGAACGCTCGTGGACAGCGGGGTTCAACGACCCCGAGTTTTGGAATCCGAAGCTGCGCGCGCCAAACTGCTTCAACGCCCCTGCCGCGCGTAGCGTGTTGCCGCAATACCTCAAACGCACGCAATGGGTCATCGAGGGCGATACGAGACAGCAAGTTATAGCAAAAAGCCGCGCCGCATTCGTAAATCACTCGTTCACGGTACCGGAAGCGGGCTCGCTGTCATTTATGTTATCGAAAAATGGATACCTCAGCGATGCTGTGGAAGGCCCGTGGCTTCCGCACGTCATGTTCTTCGTCCCGTCCGGCCAAGCCGCAACTTGGGGCGCGAACGTCGAAGGCTCGCCCGTACTCGGACAAGACGGCAGCAACATCGAACCGACCATCCTCCTCATTCCAGTCCGACGCTGGTCCGATGGCTCTCCAGCGCCTTCTCCCGACATGCAACACACGCATACGTAGATTGCGCATTCATTTCAGAAGTACGTCGCATCAAACGCGTCGGAGTAACGCACCGTTCCCGAGGGCACTTCAACACCAAACGACACGGCCTGAAAGAACTCGGCCGGAACACCGGACAGCTCGAGGCTCGCATGCGTTTTGAAACCAAAGCGTCCATAATACTTCGGGTCGCCGAGAACGACGCAACCGGCAGCGCCGCTGCGCTCTAATTCAGCAAGCGCGCCTCTCATCAACGTTGAACCAATGCCGCGCCGCTGGTAGTGCGGCAACACAGAGATCGGTCCAAGACCGTACCAGCCGGCTATACCGGTCGAGATCGAAACCGGCGAAATCGCGACATGACCGACGATTGCATCGCGTTCTATCGCTACGAACGAGATCGTTAATTGATTGCTGCGACGCAGCGCGCTGACTATGAACTGCTCGGTGTGGCTGGAGTAGCGCACCTCGCGAAACGCGGCTTCTGTAACGCGGCCGATAGCATTGGCGTCGCCGTCCTGCTCCTTGCGAATTGTTATGCCGGCGTCCACGCTGCATAATTCAACGGTTGAAACACGCGCCCTCGAATAGAAAGAGTCCGAGGCAAATGCTTCGGACTCAATCGCGAATCTGCGCGGGCCGGGACTCGAACCCGGACAGGATTTCTCCCGCTAGCACCTCAAGCTAGTGCGTCTACCAATTCCGCCACCTGCGCACAGGGCACTAAAACTACGTTGGACCGCGGGCAAAGCCCTCGGGCAACTGCGCTAGGATACGGCTATTTCATGTTCGGGTCAAGTGCATCTCGCAGACCGTCGCCGATATAGTTGATCGCGAGGACCGTCACGAGGATGCAGAGGCCGGGGAAGACCGCAGCCCACCAGGCGATCTGGAGATTTGCTTGGGCGTTCGCGAGCATGTTGCCCCACGAAGCCGTCGGCGGCTGGATCCCGAAGCCGAGGAACGAGAGGGTCGATTCCAAGACGATGACGTTTGCGACATCGAGCGTCGCTTGCACGACAATCGGCGCCACCGCGTTCGGAAGCAAGTGGCGGAAGATGATCCGGGCGTCGTTGTTGCCGACGGCGCGCGCAGCTTCCGCAAACTCACGCTCGCGCAGCGTAAGGAACGACGCGCGAACCAAACGTGCGACCGACGGCCACGAAAGCGCGCCGATGATCAAGACGATCACGCCGAAACTCAGCGCCGCTTTCGAAGAACTCGCCGCAACAATCGCCGTCAACACCAGCAACAGCGGCAGGAGGGGAATCGACAAGAAGACGTCCGTGATGCGCATCAGGATCCAATCGACCCAGCCGCCGTAATAGCCGGCGACTGCACCGAGAATCGTTCCGATGATGCACTCGATGATGACGGTGAAGATACCGACTTCGAGCGAAATGCGCGCGCCGAAAAACAGTCGCGAAAGCAAGTCGCGACCGACTTCATCCGTTCCCAGGAAATGACCGCCGCATTGCGCCACGTCTTGGAAGCACGGCGGCAAGGGATTACCCTGCCAGTGAACGTTGTCGATAAAGTTCGGGTCGAACGGCGAGAGCTGCTTTGCGAAGATCGCAATGAGCAACATCAGCACGAGCACGACGAATCCCGCAACGGCGAGTCTGTGGCGGCGCAGCCGAATCCAGAACGTGACCTTGGTATAGACGATGTCTTCGTCGTCGAAGACGGTAGGAGTAACGGGTGTTCGAACGGTGCTCGCCATGCGCGTCCTCCTAGTCGTACTTCACGCGCGGATCGAGCCACGCGTAGAGCACGTCGGCGAGCAGATTCGAAAAGACGACGAGGAACGCGAGAATCAGGAGATAGCCCATCATGAGCGCGATATCGCTCTGCTGCAGCGCGTTATAGAACATGCGTCCGGCGCCCGGCCATGCGAAGATGGTTTCCGTGACGATCGCGCCGCCCAATACACCGGGCAGCGACAGCGCGAGAATGGTGACGACGGGAATCAGCGCGTTTTTCAAACCGTGTTTGAAAAGAATGGTGCGTCCATCGAGCCCCTTCGCCGCGGCGGTACGCATGTAATCGGTCTTCATCACTTCGAGCAGCGACGAGCGCATGAAGCGGCTGTACAGCGCCAGCGACAAGAGCGAGAGTACGACGACCGGAAGCACGAGATGTGCAACGCGATCTCCGAAATCGAACGTGTCGCTTCCGTTGCTGATGCCTGCCGATGGCAGCTGAATCATGTATCCGCCGGGCAACGGAATGCCGTGCACCGCGAACGCGAGCTGCAACATCAGCGCGAACCAAAAGACGGGCATCGATTGTCCGAAGAACGCGAACGTCGTAATGAAGTAGTCTGCGAACGAGTACGGACGGACCGCCGAAAAAATTCCAGCCGAAATCCCGATGAGCACCGAGAAGATAAATGACGTAACCATCAACTCGAGCGTTGCGGGAAGCCGTTCGAGAATGGCCTCGAGCACCGGCTGCGAGTTACTCGTCGAGTAGCCGAAGTCGCCGTGCAACACGGTAAGGAGCCAGTGCCAATAACGGATCGGCAGCGGCTGGTCGAGGCCAAGATTGTGTTTGAGCCGTTCGATGTCGGCGGGAGTAATGTGCGGGTTCTGAAGGTACGGTGCCAACGGCCCACCAGGCGCGTTGTTCAAAATAACGTACAGGATGATTGAGATGAGGATTAAGAGCGGAATAGCCTGTAGCGTCCGCCGTACCACGTAACTGAAGATAGAAGGAACCCTCCACGCTCGAGGACCTCACGGCCCAAAACGAACGGCGCCTAATTATCAAGCGGAGCCGTCGAGCCCTGCAGAAGGTGCTAGGCGGCTGCCAACTTCTTTAAGCCGAGAATCTCCCGGGCTTCATCTGGAGTAGCGACGGGACGTCCGGCTTCTTGTGCGATTCGGACCACGCGTGCGACGAGCTCTTCATTCCGCGCGAGCCGCCCCTTGCTGTAATAGAGATTGTCTTCAAGCCCCACGCGGACGTGGCCGCCCATTGCAATCGCGGCCATTGCCATAGGTAACTGTTGGCGACCGATGCCCGCAACCGACCACGTGCAGTCCTCCGGCAGATCTTCGACCAACTCGCACAAGTTCCGAACGCTCGCTTCCATGCCGCCCGGCACGCCGAGCACGAAGTCGACGTGTTGGGGGAATTTCAGCAACCCTTCCTTCGCGAGACGGCGAGCGTTCGCAAGATGGCCTTTATCGAAAATCTCGAGTTCGGGACGGACCCCGTACTGATGCATCTTCGCGAGAATGCCACGCATGATCGGAAAACTATTTTCGAAAATGTCGTCGCCGAAATTCACGCTTCCGCACGTCAGCGTCGCCATCTCCGGACGCAACTGCAATACCGACGCGCGTTCTTCAGGCGTCATACCGATCGCACCGCCCGTCGAGAACTGGACGATGAGATCCGAAGCTCCACGAACCGCGTCGTACGCCTGACGGAACCGTTCCACATCGTGCGTGTTCGCGCCGTCATCCGTACGGCAATGGACGTGAACGATCGAACCACCCGCTTCGCGCACCGCTTTCGCGGTCTCGGCAAGCTTCGCCGGCGTATACGGTAAATGCGGGGTCTGATCGGGCGTCACTTCCGCTCCTACCGGGGCGCACGTAATAATCAGCGGTTCCATACCCATAGGCTTACGTACCGCGTTAGCTCGTGCCTTTACTCCATGGCGTCGTACGCATCGGAAACCACGCGTTCGTCGAGCCCGAGCAGCGCGGCAAGCGCAATAGCGTCCGAACGGGTCGCGGTTTCGTCAGTGACTTCTTCGATCGTGTAATCCATCGAGGCGGCTAACGTTTCAAGTGCCTGATGCAGATCGGATGCCGCCGGGCGTTCGGGAATCCCGCGCAAGCCGCGGACCGCAAAGTGGCGGACATCCGCCGAGCCGGCGACCCCCGCGAGATGTGTCGCCGAGATTGCGCGCGCGCCGATCGACTGCAGACGCTTGAGAACGGCGACGAGCAACGCCTTACCTTCGCGTGGCGTCGTCGTTCGCGCGAATTCATCGAGCAACACGAAGAGCGGACGCCGTTCGCGTTCGAGCACGTCACGCAACCGCACGACTTCGCGGGCAAATGACGAAAGCAAACCGCCTCGTTCGTCGTCGGCTCCAACACCGAGCCACGTAATTTCGGAGAACAGCGCGACGGTTGCATCGGACGCCGGTACCGGAAGACCGAATGCGGCGCAGACGGCAATGAACCCGCACGTTCGCAAACACACGCTCTTTCCGCCCATGTTCGGACCGGTAAGTACCGCGACGTCGTCGATTGCAATCGAGATTTTCGTAAACCGGCGGCCCTCTTTTTCCAACTCCAGCGCAAGCGGGATAAAACATCCCTCGCTAAATCGCAACATCGCCTCGGGAACGATACGTGCAACGCTGCACTCGTTGGTCTGCGCAAAGCGCGCGGCAGCTACGAGCACGTCGGCTTCGCCGAACGCCTCCGATGCGGCGTCCAGCGCAGCGGCTTCCGAGCGAACTGCGTCCGTCAACGCGCGGCGCGCCGATTCTTCCGCAGTTGCCGCCGCCGTTGCAAGCGCGTCGCGACGTTCGAGCGCCGCGAGCGTCGCCTCCGTTTCTTCAATTTCACAAAGCAGATACGTCGGCGCTTCACGAACGACGCGCACGCCAGATGGTAACGCACCGTTGAGATCGCTGCGCATAACGATGAATTCGTTCCCCTCCACGTCACGGCCAAGTTGCCGCGCGATCTCAGCGGTTGCGCGCCCTCGCACTGCGTCATATTCCGCTTGCGATTGCGCGAGCGCTGCGCGAGCGTGGCCGAGTGACGGATCGAAGCCGTCGGCGAGATAGAATCCGAATTTACCCGCGCGACCGAGTTCGAGACGGCGCGCGCAATCGGCCACCGCGTCCGTACCTACGCGCGGCAACGCATCGACGCCGCCGGCAAGCGCGTCAAACCGAGTGCATGCATCAAAGAATCGTTGCAACTCCAAGAAATTTGCATCGCTTAATACGTCCCCCATCGAGGCTCGTGCAATCGAACCGGCAGCATCCGGAACGTTGCGAAAGATTTCGCGCATCGCGTCGAGCGTTTCGGCGCTCACCGACGATGCGATAGCGGCGATGCGCCGCGCTCGCCCTTCCGCTTGTCCCTCTTCACCGGGCAGGAAAGGAGCGCAGCGTTCGAAGACGCGATCACCGTATGCGCTCGCCGGCGCGAGCGCTTCGCGCAGCCAGCGAAAGTCAAGCGCGCGTGCCGATACATCGTCGAGCAACTCGCCGGCTCTCACGCCGCGCGCTCCGATGTGTAAACGTCGAACGTCGGCACACCGGCCGCCTCAGCAACCGCGTGCGCGAACGATCGCGGTTCGAATGCTCGATCGCGTCCGATCGATGCGACCGTCACGGCGACCACACGGATCTCACGCTCGCAGCGGATGCGCAGGCGTTCCAGCGCGTGCAAGGCGGCGCGGCCGGTGAGCGCGATTTGCGTTGCGTCGCGCACGACGATCGGGCGCTCCTCACGTTCGCGAATCAACTCAGCCGTACGCGACGGCGTCAGCGCGCCCTCGATATGTATCGCCGGTTCACTGCCGTCGTGACGCGAAATGCGCAAGCGCGCGACGAGGGCGCGAAGGTCCACAACCGCTTCTTCCATTGTCGACGACGACGAGGCGCCGCACGAGACCACGACGGCGTCGGAACCGCCGGCGAGCGCGGCGATACGATCGATTGCGCCATCGACGATTGCGTAGGGCGCATGGTGTAGCAGCGTATCGATCGATTCACGCAAACCCGATGCCGTGGGCGGTCCAACCAATTCGTAGTAGGCATCGCAACGAACGCGCGCGTAGACGAGACGTCCCGCCGCGGTCTGCAATCGCGAGAGCTGCAGTATTTCGCTCGCAGGCGTTGCGGGAAGTACGTCGCGCGCCGTCGCGAGCGACGTACCGGCACGAAGAAACAGCCGCGGCTTCAATTGCGCGTCCCCGGCGTCGATCGCTTCGCCGTCGCGCCCGATGGACGTCAATCCCGGTGCGATTCCGCCCGCAAGCGCAGCGCGATAGATCGCACGCATCGCAACCGTCTTGCCGACGTTTTTCCCCGTTCCCACGACGACCAACGAACGCGCGCCCGTTGCGAGCGCGAGCCGCAGGATCGATTCACCGACGTCTACGTGCATTGACGTCGCTTTCGTCAGGGCGCGTTAACGCGCCCCTAGCCGATATGGAACGCCCTGAGCGCGATGAAGACGGCGCCGGTGAGCGCAAGGAGTACACCGCCGAGCAACTCCGCTTCGTCCTCGATGCGCGTTCCGAGCCGGCGACCCAGGGTCAATCCGAGCGTGGTCGCCAGAATCGACACCATCGCGATCGCGATCAGTGACGCCGCGAGCGGCACGCCGATGTAGAGAATCGAGAAGCCGATGCCCAAGGAATCGAGACTGATCGAGAGCGATGCCACTACGAGTCCCCATCCGCGCGAAAGATCCATACGCGGACGATCGCCCAAATCGCGTTTGGCCTCATAGATCATATAGAGGCCGACGAGCAGTAACGCGATAAAGCCGAGATATCCCGCGACGTTGCCGATCAGCTGTCCCGCCACAATGCCGAGACCGGCGCCGATAACGTTCATCATGACCTCGGCGCATGCGAAAGCAATGCCGATTCGAATTTTCATCGCCCGATCGGCGCCGCGAACGCCGACGCCGATGCTCACGGCGAATACATCGAGCGCAAGGGAGAGCGCAATAGCGACGAGTTTTATCGCTGCGGAGAGAGCCACGCGCAGCTCGTTAGAACGAAGACGCTTTTATCGACTGCGAAAGCAGGTGCGTTACCGCCGACCGCAGCTGCGAAATCGTGAAGGGCTTGTTGAGGAAGAGATTCGCGCCGGCGTTCTTCGCGCGACCATCCATGGCGTAATTCGTATGACCGGAGATCATCAGGATAGGAACGCCGCGCGTGCCCTCCTTTGCGCGCAAACGCTCGATCAGATCGATCCCCGAGATACCGGGAAGCATGAAATCGCAGATGATAATATCGAACGGTCCTTGGCGATCGACGGCCACGAGCGCGCTCTCGGCGTCGTTGCACATGACCATCTCATAGGGCCCTTTTCGGAGAACGGTATCGATCAGCGTGCAGATAGCGGGATCGTCATCCGCGATCAACACACGCCAGTTGCGCTGGACCATCTCGTCTGGCATTCGTTCCTATTTGCTTTCGGCCTCGCCCAAGCGAGTGAGGCTTTGGTAAACTTTCCATGATGGCGCGCCCGGTACCCGGATTCTTCTTTCCAGCCGCGGCAGTTCTTTTGCTGACCGTGGTCGCCGGACCGATCGTCGCCGTGCTCGTTTCACTCTCGCCCGGCGAAGTCGGCCGCGTCTTCAGTCAACCCGAAGCGGCCTCCGCGCTTCGCGTCTCCTTCGAAGCCTCGCTTTGCGCGACCGGTATTGCGACAATCCTCGGCATACCCGCCGGCTATTGGCTCGCACGCGCACCACGCGTCTATGCGGTTCCGCTACTCTTCGTGCTTGCGCTTCCGCTCGCGTTTCCGCCCGTTGCCTCCGGCATTCTCTTGCTTTCCGTGCTGCGAGGCACGCCCATACCCGATTCATTAGCGGGTGTCGCAGTCGCGGAATTTTTCGTCTCCGGCTCATTCGTTGCCATTGCCGCCGCGGCGGCGTTTGGTGCCGGCGATCCAATCTATGAAGATGCCGCGCGCACCCTCGGCGTCAGCGAGTGGCGTATCTTTCGCGCGATTGCATTACCGGCGGCGGCGGGAAACGTGCTTGCCGGAATCGCGTTTGCGTGGCTGCGCGCGATCGGCGAGTACGGCGCAACCAGCATCCTCGCGTACCATCCTTCCTCCCTTCCCGTTGCGCTCTATGTTGAATTGTCCGCTTCGGGCGTGCGCTCTGCGCTTGCTCTCACATACGGTTTTGTCGTAATGGCCGCCGTCGTGCTTGCGGTTGCGTGGATTTTGCGGCGGCGCGTCGTAGAGTAGGGACCGACATGGCTATTATCGATCGTCTGCTCGCCCCGGACTCCGCGTTCCAAAAGAACTTCTTTTTTCTCGCCAAGCGATTCGTTGCAGGCGAGACGATCGATTCGGCTGTTGCGGCCGTACGAAAGCTCAACGCCGAAGGCATGACGGCAACGCTCGATTTCCTCGGTGAAGACGTACTCGAGCGCGAAGCCGCAATTAAGACGCGCGATGCATACATCGATATGCTCGACGCGATCCGCATCAACGGCGTCAATACCAACGTGTCGGTCAAGCTCACCGCGATGGGCCTGCTGGTCGATGAAGATTTTGCGCTCGAGAATCTCACTCGCATTCTCGAACATGCGCAACGCAATGCCGATCCTTTCGTCCGGATCGACATGGAAGGCTCGGCAGTTACCGACACCACGCTGCGCGTGTTCGAGCGCGCCTTTGCGACGCACAAGAACGTCGGCATCGTCCTGCAAGCGTATTTAAAGCGAACCGCTGCCGATGTCGACCGCGCGATCGAACTCGGTGCCCGCGTCCGTTTGTGCAAGGGCGCGTACAACGAACCCGCGGAAATCGCGTATAAAGAAATGCCGGAGATTCGCGAAAACTACATCAAGCTGGCGCGCGAATTGCTGGCGCGCGGAAATTATCCCGGCATTGCGACGCACGATCGGGAGCTCATCGACGATCTGCGCGCGTTCGTCAAAGACAACGCGATTCCACGGGATCGTTTCGAGTTTCAAATGCTCTTCGGTTGCCGGCCGCAGATGCAGCGTGACTTGGTCGCCGAAGGGTATCATATGCGCGTGTACGTTCCCTTCGGAACTCACTGGGCCGGATATTTTTACCGGCGTGTGATGGAGCGGCGCGAGAACGCGTTCTTCGCGCTCTCGTCGATGTTCTCGAAGTAACCGCGTCGATGCGAGCCGTCGTCCAGCGGGTCACGCGCGCGGAAGTGCGCGTCGACGAGCGAATCACGGGAAAGATCGGAACCGGTCTGCTCGTGCTGGTCGGCGTCGGCGTTGCGGACGATTCGGATGATGCACGCTGGATCGCCGAAAAGATCGCGAACTTGCGTATTTTCACTGACGATGCCGGCTTGATGAACCGTAGCGTTCTCGATGTCGGTGGAGCGGTACTCATCGTTTCGCAATTTACGCTCCACGGCGATGCTCGCAAAGGACGGCGCCCGTCCTTCATCACCGCCGCGAAAGAGCCGCTCGCAAGCGATTTATACGAACAAACCGGTCGCGAGCTGGAGCGTCTTGGACTCGAAGTCGCCTGCGGAGAATTCGGCGCCGACATGCAAGTTGAGTTGATCAACGACGGGCCGGTTACGATTCTCCTGGATTCCGACCGCGCGTTCTAAAGCGTTACGTCGGAAATCCGTTCGATTCGAACGACGCGATCCGATTCAATCAAACGGCCTAAGACGTCGACACCACTCACAACGCGACCGAAAACGGTGAAATCGTTGTCCAGATGGTACTGCGGCGAAAGCGTGATGTAGTACTCCGAACCGGCCGAATCGAGCAACGGCGTATTGGTCTTGTCGTCGTAATTGAGTCCCATCGAAATGATATACGCGTTTTGCTCCAGCGGATTTTGTTCCGCCCCGATTGAGTAGCCCGGGCCCGGTGCGTTCTTATCGTCTTTTTCGCCGGTTTGCACGACGAAATCGGGTACGATGCGAAACCAACGATTATCGTCGTAAAATCCGCTTGCCGTAAGGTTGAGGAAATTTTCAACGGTCAACGGTGCCCACTCCGGAAATAACGCAACGTACACGTTGCCCTTCGTCGTGACGATGCGCAGGCGTGGGTGCGGCCCGCGTACGGGCGACGTCATATCTGCGGCGGTCTTCGGCAACAGGTCCGCTCCGAGATCCGCGGACATCGGATTCGGAATTGCCGGTTTTCCTGACGGTGCGGTCATCGGTACGACGGCTTCCGATGCGAACGGATCGGGTGCGGGCGTCGGAACGTGGACGAACGGCGGAATTTCGGTCCAGCCGGTGTGAATAGGCTTCCCTCGCAATGCGAGAAGCGATTCGCTCGTTTGTTCTTGCACCCGCCACGATGGATCGTTCAGCATCGGTTGCAGATCGGATGCGGCGCTCGGATCTTTGAGCTTTCCGTATGCGCGCACGGCTTCAATGCGCACCGTTTCATCTTGGTCGTGCAGCGCCGTTGAAAGCACCGCGCGCGGCGTACGAGCCGCGTAGCGACGGAAAATGGTCCACATCACGCGCTCGCGCACGTAGTCGGAGTGTTCGTCATGCATTGCGCCGATGAGGGCACTGAGGCACTCGGTGGCGACGGGTCCGTCAGCGAAGAAATTCAACGTGATTGCGCCGCGGCCGCGCACGATCTCGTCGCCGTCCGATGCCAGCGCTCTTCGAACCGCCGCGGCCGCCTCCGCCTCCCCTTGGCCTGTGAGCTTGTGCGCGGCTTCGTACCGGCCGATCGCGTCCAACGCGGCGACGCGAACCGCGCCGGAGGGGTCGCTTGTTGCAGACTTTACAATGGTGCTCGCTGCGGTTCCCAGCCCAATCACACCTAAGCCGTATACGCTCATAGCACGAACGCTCGTTCGCGCGTCCTTGAGATGCGCGGCGAGCAACGGTGCACCGCCCGCGTCACGCGTTCGCCCGATCGCAAGAGCGGCGCGTGTTGCCGTCGTCTCATTTGGTGCGCTAAGCAGTGAAGCCAGTTGACCGTCGCCCAGACTTCTTGCCTGCTCCATTTTGAGAATGGTCCGTGGAATCGTTATCATTCCCGCGCCAAGCAAAACCGAGCAACCGACGGCCGCAACGAGTATACGAGACTGCAAAAAATCCGCCAATCGCACGCCTACCCCCAACCATTTGACTCGAACTTGCGTTCTAGTATATGCAGAATGATCGCTGTCCTCCCCGGACAGTGCGAGAAGGTAGAAAGAAAAGCATAATGTCGACCCCAGAAACCCCGAAAAAGACGACCGGTATGTCGGTCCGCGAAGCCGGCCAGAAAGGCGGCGAAACCGTCAAGAAAAAGTACGGCCCGGAGTTCTACGAGCAGATTGGTCGGAAAGGTGGGCTTGCAACGAAACAGGCTCACGGTCACGAATTCTACGAGCAAATCGGTAAGAAGGGTGGAAAGAAAGGTGGCGAAGCCACGCGCGATCGCTACGGTCCCGACTTCTACGAACGCATCGGACAAAAAGGTGGCCAAAAAGTTAAACAGCTTATCGAAGAAGGCAAACGCGCTGCCGCAGCCGCAAATGCGGAAGCGGAAAAGCGCGCGAGCTAATTTCGCTGCTTTGAGTGCGGCGGGCATTTTGCTCGCCGCTCTTTCACAAATAACCGTTCCGGCGACGGCTTATCCATTGGTAACGCCCACGCCGGGGGGATCGCCCAGCGCGTCACCGTCGGCTGCGCCTAATACGCTGCCGCTTAATTCGCGCTTGACGTTTATTCTCGACGGCACGATCTCGTCCGCAAAATCAAGGGCCGACGAAATGATCAATGCGCATCTCAAAGACGCGCTCGTCGTCGGTAACCACGTTATCGCAAACGCGGGCACGCCGGTGCAGATCCGTATCCTCGATGCGAAGCCGGCGGAGAACCCCGATATCTACGGCTTCGTCGATATCTTTTTCGAACCGCTGCGTCTCAATGACGGGCGGACTATTGCGTTGCGGCCTCCGACCGCCCACCTCAACGTAAACTCGAGCGCAGGCCACGAATCGACCGTTGGGATTGAGAACACCGTTGGCGACATTTTCACGCCCACGATGCTGCTGCATATCTTGCGCAAGGGAAAGAACTTCGTCTTGTCGCCCGGCGCCGAGATTCACGCCCTTACGGAGGCGGCAGTCCACGCTCTGCCAAACGGAACGATTGCGATCATGACGCCGGCACCCCTCGTGGTTGAGGAAGCCACGCCGCATTCCACATTCCGCGGAGTGCCGCTCGCGACGCCGAATCCGAGCTTTCGGCCCGAATTGACGCCGCCGCCGCTCGATCGATCATCGCCTACGCCTCGGCCGTAAGGAGGTCCGTGTGATCAAACGTTTCTTGAACGCAGTCGTTGTCGCACTCGCGTTTACTTCAATTGCCGCGATAGCGGCCGAATCAACGCCGCCACCGAAGCCGCAAGGCGCCGAGGTCGCATTCGTTTCCGGCATTCAAAAAGATTTGAACGCGCGTTTCCCAACGCCGGCGGACGCGGAGAAAGCCGGGTACTTCCGGTTCACAAACGAGGACAAGACCGGCTCGATCAGCTACGCGAACCTGCAGTGGCAATCAAGTGACCAGCAACACCCAAGCCAACTTTGGTACAGCGTCAACGGCAAGCTGTTGGGTGCGGATTACTCCGTCCTCAAGAGCAACTCGCCGAGTCAACCGAGCCTTTGGGGCGTTGATCCCAAGCGCTGGGAAACATTCCGCGCACACGTCCATTACGTGCTCGCCGGAGCAAACGGCAAAGAAACGTACGGCGCGACCAGCGTCGCGAAATTCACCACGGCGGGCGGCAACGTCGAGAATCCGACGGCCGACACCCTCGTGAAGATGGGCATCGCGAAAAGCGCCTCAGATGTCAAACGCGTCTTCCTCTTCCCCGCAATTTGGGACCTTCAGGTCTGGGCCACACCGAATCCAAACGGCGCCTTCGCCGAAATGAACCCACTCGTCAAACCCTCCGCCAACGCGGAGAAAGACGACATGTAACTCTTAACACATGTCATCCTGAGCCTGTCGAAGGATCGCACGTATAAAAAAGCCCGACTGCATTTCGTCGGGCTTTTTTCCTTAATAGGGTTATTGCTTTGCGCAATTTGCGGTCGCGGCGTCGTAAGCGGTGTCTACGGCCTTTTCTTCGTTTTGGGCGATGATGTCGCGTTGTCCGTCGAAGCGCAAAGATACCTTGATGTCCTTCATGTTCGCGGGAAGCGTCATTTCCGAATACGAGTTCCCGCCGAGCGAATGCGGGAGATTGTCGAGATCGTATTCCATCATCGTTTGAGCGACACCGTTGAGATCGATCGTCATGGCGCGTTGTTTCGCATACGCCTTCTGCAGGTTGTCGGCTGCGTCGCTGATCGCTTTCGCAGCGCCTTGATCGCTTGTCAGCGTTGCCCCTTTGCGCAGCTCGGTGATTTCGGATTCGATCATCGGGAGCGTCTTCTGGAGTACATCGACATATTTGAGTAGCTTCGAACGAGCGTCGACGAAGCGAGCTTGATAGTCGGGTTTTGCGAAGAGTTCGTTGATGTCGACGAGCTGCGTATCGACCTGGTCAAGGGTTCGGTCGTTCGCGACCATGGGGACGAAGGCGCCGTTAAAGTGACGTGCCAGCGAGTTGCAATACGGGGAAGACTTCACGGTGACGATGGTCGGCGGTGGCCCGGGTGGCACCGGCGTCCGAGACGACGCCGGCGTGGGAGACGAGGCGGGCGGCGGAACCAGCACCGCGAGGAGCAAACAGAGGAGCGTATGGTTCATGTGGTTATCGATACCAAAGGCGCGGGTCGCATCGTGGGCGTCTTCGATGACCCCGAGCGCGCGAAGCGCGTCGCGGCGATCGACCCGCCATACTTTCGCGTATTGACTGTTGAACTGAACGCCATCAACCCTACTGCTATCGAATGGTTAGCCACAAAAGAGAAACGCGAAGCATTACGCTCCGCGTGACTCGTTTTCCGTCTGATTACCTTACTCGTTTGACCAGTAGTCTTTGAGCGCTTTGCCGCGCGAGGGATGGCGCAGCTTGCGCAGCGCTTTGGCTTCGATTTGACGAATGCGTTCGCGCGTTACGCCGAATTCCTGTCCGACCTCTTCGAGCGTGCGCTGGTGGCCGTCTTCCAGGCCGAAGCGCAGCACCAGCACTTTGCGTTCGCGCTCGGTGAGGTTTTGCAGCACGTCCTGCATCTTCTCTTTGAGCAGCATGACGGATGCCGCCTCGGCAGGCGCAACGGCTTCCTGATCCTCGATGAAGTCGCCGAGATGCGAATCTTCCTCTTCGCCGATCGGCGTTTCGAGGGAGATCGGCTCCTGCGAAATCTTCATCACTTCGCGAACCTTCTCGGGCGTAAGGGCCATCGCTTCGGCGATCTCTTCCACCGTAGGTTCGCGACCGAGTTCTTGCAGCAACTGGCGCGAGATCTTGATGAGACGATTGATCGTCTCGACCATGTGCACCGGAATGCGGATCGTTCGCGCTTGATCTGCGAGCGCGCGGGTGATCGCCTGGCGAATCCACCATGTCGCGTACGTTGAGAACTTGTAGCCTTTTCGGTAGTCGAACTTCTCGACCGCGCGGATCAGACCGAGATTGCCTTCCTGAATGAGGTCAAGGAAGAGCATGCCGCGGCCGACGTACTTCTTCGCAATCGATACGACGAGCCGAAGATTCGCTTCCGTCAATTGACGTTTTGCTTCGTCGCCGTCGGTTACGATCGCCGAATCGGCCGTGCCGTTTTTGCTTAATTCAAGCTCGCCCGCCTCAATCCGCATCGCGAGCGATTTCTCTTGCTCCATCGAGAGCAACGGAACGCGCCCGATCTCTTTGAGATACATGCGGACGGGATCGTCCAGCGAGAGCCCGTCGGGAATCGGTTCTTCCGCTTCCTCTTCGTCGGGCTTTTCTTCTTTTTGCTCGTCGATGATCTCAATGCCCGCGGCAGTGATCTCTTCGAAGAGTCCGTCGATCTCGTCGGGATTGACGTCGTCGAGTGCATCGAACGCCGAATTGATTTCTTCGTACGTCAACGAACTGCGCTGCTTGCCGCGCGCGATCAACTTCTTCTTCAGCTCATCCAGCGTCAGCGTCGGCTGCGCCTCTGCAACTGCTCCGGCAGACTTCTTTCGTGCCATACTCTTCGACGTCACCCCCTTTCTCGAAATTTGGTCGTTCCCGGGTTTCCGGGACTGCTCTACATTAGACTCGTGAATTTCTGTTTACTTCTTTAACTTCAGTTTCACCGCCTCGAACTCGTCCATGAGCTCGCGCGGCACGGGTTTGCCTGTTTCGAACAATTCGTCCAGGGTGCGGGACAGGTACGCATACCGGTCTTGTTCGTCATCCCTCTTCAATCGTTCTGCGATACGCTGGAGATGCGCTCTGCGTTCGTCCCGATCGCCTTCGTATCGCACCGCCTTGCTGCGATCCGGCTGTCCCAGCGATGCGAGCAGTTCCACCGCATCACCGTCGTCCGCAAACGTGGCAAAAACGTCCGCCGTATCACGCAACCCACTCGCCTGCTGCACGATGCGTTCGTACGTACGTCGGTAAATCTCGTTTCGAAATCGCTCCGGCCGAATACGATCGGCGTACTCGGACGCAAGCGGTGGATCTTCGAGAATGATGCTTAGGACCTCGCGCTCGAAGGAGAGCGGCTCCAACCGTCCACTCCCCGCGATACGGTGATGGACGGCGGCGTAACGGCTGCCCACTGTTGCGCTCGGCCCTGAGGCGCGAGGCGCAAAGTTGGCGCTGTTCGCGAGGAACCGGCTATTCCGAAGGTCGTCGACGTTCACCTTCAACCGCCCGGCTACGTACACGCGCCAGCGGTCCCATTCTTCACGCGGGGTTAACTCTCGAATCAGAACCTCGGCCTTTCGAGCGATCGCTGAAGGGGATTCAAATCCCGTGTTCAGCCGGTCGATCTGCGGGTCGAGCTTGAATTCGATCGATGGCTTGGCGGTTCGTAGCAGAGCGCGAAAACCCGCCTCGCCATGAGTGCGCACGTAACTGTCGGGATCTTCACCCTCGGGCAACATGACCACTTGGACGGCTGAGCCGGTGTGCTCTATCACCCTAGATGCGATATCGACGGCTTTGGTTGCGGCAGAGCTTCCCGCTTGGTCAGCATCAAAACAAAGATAGACATAGTCTGCATATTTTCGAAGCTCGGTCGCCTGCTTCTCGGTGAACGATGTCCCCAAGGCTGCGACGGCATTCTCGAGCCCCGCCTGGTGCAACGCGATGCAATCGAGATAGCCCTCCACGACGATGAGCGTACGATCCGATTGCGCCGCACGACGCGCGACGTTGAGCGCGAAGAGATGCTCGCCTTTCGTGTATACGGGCGTGGTGCTCGTATTGAGATATTTCGGCTCGTCGTTTCCGAGTGCGCGGCCGCCGAACGCGATGACCTCACCGGTTGTCGCATACGTCGGAATCATCAAGCGGTCGCGATAGAAATCGTAATATCCGCGTTGACCCTGCTTTACGAGTCCTGCTTTAGCGGCGATCTCCAGATCGACGTTGTGCGCGCGCAGTTCGTCGGTTAACCCGTTCCAACTACCCGGCGCATACCCGACCGCAAATTTTTCGATTGTTGCATCGCCGAAACCGCGTCTTTCGCAATATGCTCGCGCATTCGATCCTTCGGCACTTTTCAGCATCCGCGTGAAGTAGACGGTGGCGATTTTGTTTGCTTCGTAGATCGCTTCGCGCTCGTTGCGTGCGCGCGTTGCGCGCGGATCTTCCGCTTCCAACTCGATGCCGGCCTTTCCGGCTAAGAGGCGCACCGCTTCGGGAAACGGCAAGTTCTCGAGCTTCTGTACGAACGCAATGACGTCGCCCGCCGCTCCGCATCCAAAACACTTGAAATAGCCCTCTTCGGGGTGCACGTGAAACGAGGGCGTCTTCTCCCCGTGGAAGGGACAGAGCCCGACGAGATCGCGCCCGCGCTTTTTGAGCGGAACGTACTGTCCGATGAATGTTGCGATATCGATCCGCGAGTGAACCTCGCGAATGACGCCCTGATCGAAACGCGGCATGGCCTAGAGATGAAGTTTCGCGCCAGGCTCAGGAATCCCGGCGCCGAATCCAAGGCACAGCGTTGAAGCGTATATTCGATCCGGTTCATCACTTCATCGAACTCGACGCCGCGGAGGCGCGGCTGCTCGATGTGCCCGCGATGCAGCGCCTGCGGAGGCTGCGTCAACTCGGTCTTGCCTATTTTGCGTTTCCGTCGGCCGAACATTCGCGCTTCACGCATGCGCTTGGGGCGCTTGCGATGGGAACGCGGGCCTTCGATGAATTGGCCCGCCACGGCTCGCAATTCTTTACAAACGACAACGAACGCGCGTATCAGCGCAGGCTCGTTCGCTGCGCGCTGCTGCTTCATGACATCGGCCACGGACCGTTCAGTCACGCGTGTGAAGCCGTGCTCGGCGTCATGCACGAATCGCGCACGCGCGAGTTGCTGGCGCTGCCCGAAATGCGCGCCGGTATTGAAGCGCTCGAGATCGATCCGAACGATGTCCTCGCGCTGATCCTCGGCGACCGAACGTGCCGTTATCCGGCTCTATGCGAACTCGTCAGCGGTCCGAACCTCGATGCCGACCGTATGGATTATCTGCAACGCGATGCGTACTTTACCGGCGTCGCCAGCGGACGGTTCGATGCCGATCAGTTGGTCTCGTCGCTGCGCTTGTTGGAGCGTGGGGGGCAATTGGTGGTGGGAATCGATCATCGCGGCGTCGTCGCGCTCGAGTCGTTCGTCGTCGCGCGCTACATGATGTTCGCCTCGATCTACTTCCATCACACGACGCGCATGTTCGAGCGTATTCTGCAAGACGTTCTGCGCGAATTATGGCCGGATCCGCGCGCGCTGGATCCCATCGAGGAGTTTTTGCGATGGGACGACTTTCGGGTGCTCAACGAACTGCGCGACCGTGCAAGCGAACCAGCCCGCGCCCTGCGCGAACGGATTCGGCTCTACGCGCTCGCTGCGGAGTTCAACGCCGAATCGGATCTTCGCGCCTACGAACGATGCGAAGCTGCCCTGCGCGAACGTTACGGTGACACTGCCGTGTGGGCCGACGAGCAATCCCAGGTGCTCCACCGCTTGCCGCTCGGCGCCGACGAACGCAGGCAAACGGTGTGGGTCGAGACCGCCTCGGGACTGGTCGACGCGCGCGAGGCGTCGGATTTAATCGCAAAACTCAGTGGCAAGGCTTACTGGCGCAAACTCTTCATCCGGCGCGACAAAGCCGACGTACGCGAAGCACGCCGGCTCTGCGGACAGATTCTGTCGGGACCCTAGTACCGCCGGGCCTTCGCGTATTGCTCGGCGTCGACGAGTTGGGCGCGAGCGGCTTGCATCGCGTTGATTGCGGCGATGCGGTGGCC
This sequence comes from Vulcanimicrobiia bacterium, assembly GCA_963765935.1. Taxonomy (GTDB): domain Bacteria; phylum Vulcanimicrobiota; class Vulcanimicrobiia; order Vulcanimicrobiales; family Vulcanimicrobiaceae; genus JAMXLG01. The sequence goes on from CAVXXX010000001.1 coordinate 845,745, forward strand.
GTCGTAGTCATGCTGGTCGCGTTGCAGTTGATCGATCATGCGCTCGACCCAACTACGCACCGACCAAATGTCGCGGTTACTGCCGGTTTGCGCGCGCGTGCCCCAATTTTCGTCGCTGCCGCCGGTGGGACCATAGGCACGCGTGCACGCGGGATTCTCACGATCGTCGTTGACCGCCCATTGCTCGGCTTCGACGAGTTGCGCGCGGGCATTCTGTAAATCGTTGATCGCGTCGACGCGATGGCCGCCATAATCGCGTTGATCGTGTTGCAATTGGTCGATCGCGCCGTCAAGGCGGCGATGAACGTGCGCTAGATTGGAGTTACTCGAGCAATCCGTACGAGCTTGCGCGGGAGCGCCCATCACGAGACCGGCCATCAAGGCGAGGGCGCTGATGCTGAAACGAAGATATAGATTCATACTTGCGTTGCCTCCATGTGACACTGTGTGCAATCCGGGCAACGCAATGACTTTCTCGTCGGGTTCCTTATACTTGCCGGCAAACGAAAAGTCTCATCCGGCTCTAACCGTCCCGGCTACAATGTGGAGGCTATTGCAAGGCGCCGAGCGTCGCTTGTGCCGCAGCAAGTCTCGCGATCGGCACGCGATACGGCGAACACGACACGTAGTCGAGTTCGAGCTGATCGCAGAACGCGACGCTGGTCGGCTCGCCGCCGTGCTCGCCGCAAATACCAATCTTCAGGGCGGTGCGCGTTCCGCGGCCCAATTGCACCGCTTGGCGCATCAGGGAACCAACGCCGCGGCGATCGAGGACCTGGAACGGATCGTCCTTGAGAATTTTCTTATCGAGATATACGGGAATGAATGTTGCTTCCGCATCGTCACGGCTGTACCCGTACGTCGTTTGGGTGAGATCGTTCGTGCCGAACGAGAAGAATTCGGCAATTTCTGCGAGTTCGTCGGCGACGATGCAGGCGCGCGGGAGTTCGACCATCGTGCCGATGTGATAGTCAAGCGCGACATTGTTTCCCGCAAGAACGTCATCGGCGACGGCCTTCGCCGCTGCGTACGTCGCATGCATCTCTTCCTTCGTGCCGACACCCGGAATCATCACTTCCGGCCTTGCGTCGACACCGCGCTTCTTCAACTCGCATGCAGCCTCGAAGATCGCGCGAACCTGCATCGCATAGATCTCCGGATAAACGATACCCAAGCGGCAGACGCGCAAGCCGAGCATCGGATTCTGTTCGTGCAACTGTTGCACGCGCTTGAGCATCGCGTCTTTTGCCTTGAATTCCGCTGAATCTGTCCCTTCGCGGACGCGAAGTTCCGTCGCTTGCACCAACAACTGTTCTAGTGACGGGAGAAACTCATGAAGCGGAGGATCGAGCAAACGGATCGTCACCGGATAACCGGCCATCGCTTCGAGGATTCCGATAAAGTCGGCGCGCTGGAACGGCAAGAGCTTCTCGAGCGCTTGCGCCCGAGCTTCCCGGGTGTTTGCAAGAATCATTTGCTGCACGATCGGCAGACGCTCTTGTTGCATGAACATGTGCTCGGTGCGGCAGAGACCGATGCCCTGCGCTCCGAGCTCGCGCGCTTTGCGGGCGTCCTCGGGTGTATCCGCATTCGCCCATACTTCCATGCGCCGCGTTTCGTCGGCCCATGAAAGGAACGTGGAAAGCCAATCGGGCAGCTTCGACGGCGCATCGATCAGCTCGAGTTTTCCGATGATCACACGCCCCGCCGTTCCGTCGATCGTGAGCCAATCGCCCTCTTTCAAGCTCGCATCACCGATCATCACGATTTTATTGCGGCGGTCGATTTGAAGGGCTTCGCATCCGGCGACGCACGGTTTTCCCATTCCGCGCGCCACGACCGCGGCGTGCGATGTCGCACCGCCTTTTGCCGTCAGCACGCCTTGCGCAGCGATCATGCCGTGCACGTCGTCAGGCGTCGTTTCGACGCGGACGAGAATCGTGTCGAGTCCGCGCTCCTTCCACGCGACGGCATCGTCGGCCGTGAAGACGATTTGCCCCGTCGCCGCGCCCGGCGACGCATTGAGCCCTTTGCATGCAACGTCAAAGTGTTGCTTCAAATCGATGCGTGCGTGGAAGAGCTGGTCGAGCGCTTTTGCGTCGACCCGCGCAACGGCGGTCCTTTTATCGATCAGCCCCTCTGCAACCATATCGAGCGCGATCTTGACCGCGGCTTCCGCCGAACGCTTTCCGGTACGGTTCTGCAGCATGTAGAGCTTACCGCGCTCGACGGTGAACTCGAGGTCCTGCATCTCTTTGTAATGCTCTTCGAGCCGCTGCGCGATCTCTTGGAACTGCCGGTAAATGTCTGGCTGCGTGCGTTCTAAGTCCGCAATCTTCTGCGGCGTGCGAATACCCGCCACCACGTCTTCGCCTTGCGCGTTGGTGAGATACTCGCCGAAAAGGAACTTTTCGCCGGTATTCGGATCACGCGTAAACGCAACGCCGGTGCCTGAGTCGTCGCCCATGTTGCCGAAGACCATTTGCACGATGCTGACGGCGGTGCCCCAGTCATCGGGAATCTTGTTGAACCGGCGGTAGTCGATCGCACGTTTGGAATTCCATGAATCAAACACCGCCTCGATCGCGAGACGCAACTGTTCCTCGACGTCCTGCGGGAACGCGCGGGCCGCGCGTTTGCGAACGACGTCTTTGAACTTCGCGACGAGTTCTTTCCACGACGCCGCATCGATGTCAGGATCGTTTGCAACACCGAGTTGATGCTTGCGCGCTTCGATCAAATCTTCGAAGGCCTCTTTCTCGATTCCAAGCACGACCGTGGAGAACATCATGATGAAACGGCGGTACGCATCCCACGCAAAGCGTTCGTTGTTCGTACGCGTCGCGAGACCCAGAACTGTTTCGTCGTTGAGGCCGAGGTTGAGGATCGTGTCCATCATGCCCGGCATCGAAACACGGGCGCCGCTACGGACAGAGACGAGCAGCGGATCTTTCGGATCGCCGAAGCGCTTCCCGGTGCGTTTTTCCAACTGCCGCATCGCGCGTTGCACCTGATCGTCGAGTCCCAACGGGAAATGCTTGCCCTCGCTATAAAACGCGAGGCAGGCATCCGTGGTAATCGTGAAGCCTTGCGGGACCGGAAGTTTCGCTCGAGTCATCTCCGCTAAGCCGGCGCCTTTGCCGCCGAGGAGATTTTTCATCGAGCCGTTGCCCTCATCGAAGAAGAAGACGTATTTCGGCGTGGCCGGCAATGTTTTAGCCGGTCGCTCTGCAAGCTCCATTTGCTCCCTCCTGGCGGATTTCAAAGAATTATGTCCCCACCCGAGAGCGTTTCCTCACCTTATGCGCGTCCTACGCGCGAAGGCGGTCCGCAAAATACCGCTCCAACTTCTCCGTTGCAACGCGCTCTTGACGCATGGAATCACGCTCTCGGACCGTTACCGTCGTGTCCTCAAGCGTATCGTAATCAACCGTCACGCAAAAAGGAGTGCCAATCTCATCTTGCCGCCGGTACAGCTGGCCTATGTTCCCCTCATCGTATTGCGTACGGTACAGGGGGCGCAAGCCTGCTTCAATGGACCGCGCGCGCTCGACCAGCTCGGGCTTGTTCCGAGCGAGGGAAAAGACTGCCACTTGCACGGGCGCGATGTAGGGGTGAAAACGCAACACGATCCGTTCCGTCTCCTTGCCGTTGGGATCAATGCTCTTCTCGCGTTCGAATGCGTCAATGAGCATCGTCAGCGTCGTGCGATCCATCCCTGCGGAGCTCTCGATGAGAATCGGCGTGTAATGCGTCTTGCTTGCTTCATCGAAGAAGCGCAAGTCTTTGCCGGAGAGCTTCATGTGCGCATCGAGATCGTAGGTGCCGCGGTGTGCGATCGATTCGAGTTCGCCCCATCCCCATGGAAAGAGATACTCGACGTCGATGCCGGCCTTTGCATAGTGCGGACGTTCTTCCGGCGTCAGTTCGTAAAAGCGCAAGCGATCGGGCTTGACGCCGAATTTCGAATACCACGCTTTGCGCAGCTCGACCCATTGCTGGAAGGCCGCCAAATCGTTGCCGTCATCGGGGACGAAATACTCGAGTTCGGCTTGTTCGAATTCGCGCACGCGGAACGTGAAGTTTCCGGGTGTGATTTCGTTACGGAACGACTTGCCGATCTGCGCGATACCGAACGGCGGTTTCTTGCGCGCAGTTTGATAGACGTTTTTGAAGTTGACGAAGATGCCTTGCGCCGTCTCCGGTCGGAGATATGCGACCGAGGCCGTGTCTTCCATCGGGCCGACCTGCGTCTTCATCATCAAACTGAAGTTGCGCGGTTCGGTGAAGCTATCTTTGCTTCCGCAGTCCGGGCACTGATTCGGATTCTTGAGATGGTCGAGGCGAAAGCGATGTTTGCACACCTTGCAGTCCACCAGCTTGTCGTGGAATTGTGCGAGATGACCGGAAGCCTCCCACGTCAGGGGATGCATGATGATCGACGAGTCGAATGCGACGACATCGTCACGCAGTTCGACCGTATCGCGCCACCACGCGTCTTTCACGTTGCGCTTGAGGATGGCACCGAGCGGACCGTAATCCCAGAACCCGTTGATTCCGCCGTAGATCTCGCTGGATTGAAAAATAAAGCCGCGGCGCTTCGCGAGCGCCGTGATTTCGTCCATCGTCACGTTCGTCTGGGGAGCCGCCGTATCCATAAGGGGTGATAGATTTATCAAGCACCCCCAAAACCCTAGAACCTGTAAGGACTTTATCGAGCAAGGCAGCAATCCGCGGCTTTGCGCCAACGAGTACGCCTTGCCCGGCGTAGCGATTTCAGGTTGCGGCTTTCGGCATAACACCTGTGTCTTGCATCAGCGCGAGCGTATCGAAGACCTCGTGAAATTCTTTGATTTTGCCGTCTTCGAATTTGATCATCACAAAGACGATTGACTGCACGCGACGGCCGGAAGCCGGTGCACCGAGGAACGGGCCCGTGTGTGTGCCTTGCCAGACCTCGCGTACCATCGCCGTGTCCCCACCAGAGACGAGATCCGTCAGCGTGTGCGAACTGTCGGAAAATGCCGATGCGAAACTCTGCATGACACCCTTGAACTGCTCGCGATCGAGCTGCTGTCCCGGGACGAATGCAGTGAAACCCTCAGCTGCAATGTCATTAAATCGCGACCACGGAATTTTTCCGCTTTGCATGTCGTCGATCAGCGCAAAGATGCTGCGCACGCGTCCGTCCATTGCTACCGGCATTCGGATGTTGACTCCCCGTCCCAATAATGCAGAATGTTCCCCGACTTCAAAAAATGCCGAACGATCACTTTGCCGTTCATGGACCGCACGACGTTCGTCCACGTCCATACGCCGTTGACCGGACCACGCGAGTTTGCCGACGATGCTTCGCCGTCGCTTGTCAACTGAGTACGAACATAACGGTGATGCTCCCGATTATATGCGTACACGATGATCTCGGACGATTGCGAGTCATAGTTGCGTTGCACCAGCAGTCGCTTATCTGCCGTGAACGCCGTATCAGAAAAAAAGCGCGCGACCGGCTGATGTGACGTATGGATAACGCAGCTCTGATGGGCGCCGTAGAGCGCGGAAAGCGCAACTAATTCAGCAATCATGTGCCGAAATTATACAGCGCCGGCGAGGCATCCCGGTACGAGTCACAAGAAGATCGGAAGGGTCTTCGCCAATTGGTTTACCGGCTGGAGATCGTGTCTTTCGCACGCAATGAGAGCGACGCCGTTGCCTTGCAAAATCTCAGACACCCATGCGACATCGTTGCGTAGGGCTGCGCCAAATGCCAAAACCGGTCTCGCCATGCCGATCTCTGCACGATAGCGGACCGAATAATCGAACAGCTGTCCCATCCCATACCGCATCCGATCTACCGTCGATGACGGTCGCGCCAAACTTTTAACTTCGATAAGAAGACGTTCGTTGCCGAAGCGAGCCAAAAGGTCGACGTTGTTGTTGAACAAGCACGAACCACCGCGCCGCTCTACCAGGCCCTTTAATAACTTGAGCGTTTCCTGATGATCGGCTCTCGCTCGTTCCTGAAGAGCCGCAGCTTCAAACACGTCGGGACCAGTGCCGCTGGGACGGTAGCCTGTGCCGTCTGGGACAACATTGAGCTCTCGGAACGGGTCACGCGGAGGCTGGAGCAACGGAGAAACTCGACCGGCAATCACATCGTCGACGGATGGCGCATCAGCTAGCGTCGACCCCACCAGCCCGGCAGATGCAAGTATCCGATGGAAGTCGAGATCATCGATGTACCTAACGGAACGGCCTTGGAACGCGTCGCGGTTAGGATATCGAGATTCGTACATTTGGCCCGACGCATCTTCGAACGGAACCGGCTGTGGAAACCGGATCGGTTTACGAATATCCACGAAACGATGGTTCTCGTCCTGAGGATCAGCGTACACATCTCCGAGCTCACCGCACCCGAAGTACCGGCTCGCTTGACCTACCGCCGCACCGCGCGCCGGCCGGTAATACACGAACCGTTCACCGCCGCGTATCTCATCAAAATACTGACGTGGATAGTGATAAACGACAAACTCAGTGTCCTTGTACTGCGGATCGTCGCGCCAGGCGCGCTGCATCAGCACAATCGGCATCGACATTTCGCTTCAAACCGGCACGATTGATTCCTTGTCGAGCGGCTCCAGTCGCAGTGGGTCAGCCTCCCATTGCGAAGGCGGTGCACGGTGTGCTATTTTGTCGGCGGGGTATCAGGCCGACAGAGACATCGAAACGCGCGGGGCGTCGCAGTAATGCGGCGCCTTGTCGATTTTTGTCTCCCGTGTGGATGACTTATGAACCTTCGGCTGGGTCTCAGAGCGTAACTGCCCGCAAGTAGGGGTCACGAATCGGGCGCGAAACAGCAAGTCATGAATTGGGAAGCCGTCTCTGCTCTAAGCACGGCCCTAACAGGCGCAGTCATCCTCGTTACTGCGGTCGGCGGCATCGCACAACTGCGCCAACTTCGCGCTCAACGCCGCGACAGCGCTACCATCGAACTCGTGCGCTCGTTTCAAGACGTAACGTTTGCGCAGGTATTTCCGCTCGTCATGAGCCTACCGCTGGGGCTCTCCGCTTCGGACCTCCGGAGCCGTGGTGCGCGCTATGAAGAAGCTGCACAGATTCTCGGCATGCGCTTCGAATTGCTCGGCGTGCTCGTCCATCGAAGGGCAATTTCATTTGACGTAGCGCAAGATCTCACGGGAGGTGCATGTATCGGCGTCTGGCATCGACTGAAAGGCGCAGTTACGGACACGCGGCAAGAGCAAGGCTACCGCATGTATTTGGAATGGTTTCAATGGCTCGCGGAGCAGTTCGAAAAGCATGGAAAGCTGCAGCAAACTCCGGCGCACGTACGATTTGTCGATTGGGATTCGACGCAGAGCTAAAAATCGTTGTCCGAACCTGCGAATTCAGGAAGGTAGGGCGTGCGCTTTCGGCTGAGTCTCGGAGCGTAACTGGCCGCACGCTGCGGAGATGTCGCGGCCCATGTTGTGGCGGACGGTGGTTGGGACAGCGGCTTGGTCGAGCACGGCGGCAAATCCCCAGATGCGTTCGTCGGCGGTGCCTTGGAACGGGCCATCGGGCGTCGAGTTATACGGAATCAAATTCACGTGGTACAGCTTGCCGCGCATGAGGTCGGCGAGTTCGCGCGCGCACTCTTCCGTATCGTTCACGCCTTCGAGCATCACGTATTCAAAGAACACTTTACGGTTCGTCTTCTCGACGTAACGTTCAACCGCCGACATTAATTCGGCAGTATCGAACTTGCGATTCACCGGCATGATCGAGCTGCGAACGCGATCGCTCGGCGCATGCAGCGAGATTGCGAGATTGACCTGCAGTCCTTCATCCGCAAAACGATCGATCTTATCAACGAGGCCTACCGTAGAAATCGTGATGTGCCGATGTCCGAGGCCGAGTCCATGGGGATCGTGCAGCAGCGCGACGGCGTTCATTACCGAATCGTAGTTGTGGAACGGCTCGCCCATGCCCATGAAGACGACGTTGGTGATGCGCTTCCCGCGCGATTGCAACTCGCGGGCAAAGAAGCGTGCTTGATCGAAGATTTCCGTCGCATCGAGATTGCGCGTGAACCCAGCCTGCCCCGTCGAACAAAACGCGCACGCAAACGCGCAACCGGCTTGCGACGAGATGCACACGGTCGTGCGATCTCCATAGTGCTCCATCAGCACGGCTTCGACTTCGTTACCGTCGCGCAGGCGGAACAGACCCTTCGTTGTTTGCCCGTCCTTCGAACGTTGCAGCACGACCGGCTCCACCGACGAGAAAGAAACGCCACGCGCGGAAAATTCGCCACGAAGTTCTTTGGGAAGCGTCGTGACGGTGTCGATGTCCTCGACCAATTCTTTGGTCGCGGCGCGATAGAGTTGCTTGAGGCGGAACGGCTTGAGGTCGTAGGCACGCACGAATTCGTCCGCGCCGGCAAAGCCGGCACGGCGAGCGACGTCGTCAGCCCAAATACGAAGGGGATCCCTGGTCATGGCAGCACCCCATCATACCACTACGTGTCAAACAGGGCTGCTTGCTCCACCCGGGTGCTTGGCGGCTGCTCGTCGAGTTTCTCGCGAACCGCCTTTAAGTCGTTCCAGACCATGCGTTTCATGGCGTTCAGTTCACCGCCGGTCTGCCGCAAAATGTATGCCGGATGGAACGTCACCATCAACGCAATGCCCTGAGGGCCTTCGTACCAGCGGCCGCGCATCTTCGTGATTTGGAAGTCGCGTCCGAGAAATGACTTCGCCGCCGGCGCGCCGAGTGCAAGAATGACGCGCGGCGAAATAATGTCGATTTGTTCGTCGAGAAACGACCGGCAGTTGGCCATCTCCTGCGGTTCGGGTGCGCGGTTCTTCGGCCCGCGTGGGCCGGGCAACGTCGGACGGCATTTTACGGTATTACAGATATAAATTTCTTCGCGCGCAAGATCGATCGCGCCAAGCATCTTGTCGAGCAACTGTCCCGCGCGCCCGACAAACGGCCGTCCGAGCAAATCTTCCGTTTCGCCCGGTCCTTCACCAATGACCATCAACCGCGCGCACGGATCGCCTTCGCCGTACACGTTATTGCGCCGCTGCGATCCGATTGCACATTTCCGGCATGCCGCCGCCGCTCCCGCGGCATGTTCGAGCAGCCGCGCACGTCGCGCACGCTCCTCAAGCATCAACTTCGCCTTCGTCAGGTGCGGTCAGCACGGCTTCCCCGAAAGCTACGACTTTGCACGAACCATCGGAACTCTCGGAGACGTGAAAGCTCAACCCGATCACGGCGTTTGCGCCCAATGCCGTCGCGCGTTTGTAGATGCCGTCCAGCGCTTCATTGCGCAAGTGTTCCGCGTCGCTAAGAAATTCATTCGGGGACATGCCGATCAGCATGCCGAGACTTCGAAACGTCGAGCGGAGGCGGTTGCGGGGCCGCGACGCGATTCCCGAAACGTAGCCATAACGGCGCACGATACGAACGCCGTCAAGTTCGCTGAAGGTGACCACGTCGTGCGGGGCAATCATGCAACCACCATGCCGCAGACTTCACCGTCGGTTCTCGTGATCCGCCTCGATGCGATCGGCGATGCGCTTGCGTTGACGCCGCTCCTCGCCGCCCTGCGCGAGCGGTCCATCCCGGTCGACCTTGTGCTCCGCGGCGTAAACGCGCACATCTTTTCATCGCGGGCCGCCCGCGCCGTCTACATCGCGCCATTCGCACTGCGTTCGACTACATCCGAGAATCGCCGAGCCATCGACGAATTTGCGACGCGCTTGCAACCCAACAAATATACGCACGTCTTGGTCGCGACCGAAGACCCCGGCGGTTACCGTCTTGCGCACGCAATTGGAGCGCCGGTGCGCGTCGGCTTCATTAACGGATGGGGCAAGCCGCTGAAATCATTGTGGGCGCGAACGTTCGTGAACCGCGCGATCGTGCGCAGCGCCGGACTCGATCCAAACGCGCCCCATGAATGCGCCGTCCTTTTCGAACTCGGACGAACGCTCCTCGGCGATCACGTTACGCCGACACGCGATCCCGCGCGTCTGCGTCCGCTAATCCTCGAACGAGAACCCGCGCGCGGCACACGCGTCGCCTTTCAAGTGAGCGACAAGTGGCAACGTCTCGGTATCGCGTTTGACGACGTCGTTGCGGCGTTGCACGGTGCTGCGCAAACCGGCGAGATTCATGCAATCGCTTCCGAGAACGAAGCGGCATACGCGCGCAGAGTCGCCACCGCGAGTGGCATTGCCGTGGACCGCTATGCGACGCTCGAGCCCTGGAAAGAAGCGATCGCGGGAGCGCGCGCGTTAATTGCTCCGGATTCGGGCGCGGTTCACGTTGCGGGGATGTTGGGAACGCCGACCGTCGCCGTCTTTCCGCCGATCGCACAATTTTCGCTCCAGACCGCGCGATGGGCCCCGTGGGCAGCGCCCTATCGCACGATTCGAGCGGAGAATGCCTGGCCGAACGAGATACCGCGCGCGCTGCACGAACTTATCTAACGGCAAGATCCATGCCGGCGGTAGAGTTCGATCGAGTCGCGCCGCTCCGAGAGCGTGTACGCACCGGAAGCGACGAGTGTCACGAAGGCCTCCCCATATTCTTGCAAACGCGGTGATTCTGGAAAGGCGCGATCGATCAAAACATAGCATGCGTCCAGCGGATCGCGGGCGGTTTCCGGAAGTAGACGCGCATTGGGATCGTTCAACGCAAGGTGCGTGTACGCTTCTTCTTGTGTCGCAATCGACGCATTGCGCGGGAGCTGCAAAAGTTTCCGGTCGAGCGCGACATCACGTGGTTGCATGCGGCGCAGATTCATGCCGGGATGGAGCGGATTGGCAACGGCAAGCTCCACGATACATAACGCGCAGCACGTAACGATCAACGAGCGAACGCGGGGCAGCGGCAGTTCGCGAACCGCATATGCAAAGCCCGCGAGCACGTAGCCGATCCATGCACCCGCATAATGCGACCCGGTGGTGTACGTCGTGGACATCCGCGAAAGCAGCACTTCGGCAAACGGCGCCAGCGCAAACCACAACATGCGGGAGCGAAACGGAAGAAAGAGCAGCGGAATGAAGACGAGCGCGATAAAGCCGATCCGCTCGGCGATGCCTCCCGGGAAGAGCGATCGAACGTCATCACTCGACCAAGCGTAGAACCGCACGGGTTGCCAATTCGGATTCGCGGCTGCGTGCGGTTGAATGATGAAGAAAAACACGGCGGCAATCGCGATACCGGCGACGGCGACGGTCGCGCCTGCAATACCGCGCGGCGAGCCGCGATAATGCCACGCCGCCGCAACGCCGGCGATAGCCATGAAGATCGCTTGATCTTCTTTGATGCACATCGCAACGAGGGCCGCGGTCACCGCAACCGCGAGACGACCGGCATCAAACCCCCAAACTGCCCAGAGCACCGCGGCCGGAGCGAGGGCGCTTTCATGAAAGTCGTTAAACGTTAGGCCCTGCAGCGGCGGATAGAGGAACACCGCGAGCGCCGCAAGTCGCGCGATCGTTTTCGTGCCGGTACGTCTAACGAGCGCGTACGCAGGCGGGATGGCAAGCGCTCCACCCGCTGCGGAAACGGCGATTAGGGCGAACGGTGAATGCCAGAGCGCGACGATTGCGCCGACGATATAGAGCACCGGCGAAAAGTGGAAGGCCCAGTGGCTGCCTTCGATCGGATTGCAAAAGCACCCGAACGCGCTCGCAACCGTCTGCGCAAAGATGCCGAAGTCGACGAAGTTCCGATGAACGTTGTAGCGAATTGCGCCGAGCCACGTGAAGAGCGCTCCATAGATCAGCGCAAGAATCCACGGATACCGGTCGCGCATCTACGCGGTAAGCGTTCGACGCTGCTGCAAGTACGGCCAAATAAACGTGTCGATATCACCGTCCAATACGCCCTGCGCGTTGCCGGTCTCGACGTTCGTCCGATGGTCTTTCACCAGTTGATACGGCTGCAGAACGTACGAACGAATCTGCGATCCCCATTCGTTGGCTTGCCGCTCTCCGCGCAACTCCGCAAGCTTGGCATGACGCTCTTCGGCCGCGCGCTGCACGAGCTTGGCGCGAAGAATGTTCATCGCGACGTCGCGGTTTTGCGCCTGCGAACGTTCCTGTTGCGAAGCAACGATCAGATTGGTCGGGATGTGAATAATTCGCACCGCCGATTCCGTCTTATTTACATACTGGCCGCCGGCGCCGCCGGACTTGAACGTCTCGATGCGCAGGTCGTCCGGCTTGATCTCCACATCGACGTCTTCTCCGGCTTCGATTTCCGGAATCACGTCAACCGCGGCGAAGGACGTGTGCCGGCGATGCGCTGCATCGAAGGGCGAGAGTCGAACCAGCCGGTGAACACCGCGTTCGCTCTCGAGCATTCCGTATGCATTGCGCCCACGAACGAAGAACGTGACGGATTTTAGCCCGGCCTCTTCCGCAGGAGACTCGTCGACGACCTGGGTCGAGAAGTGCTTCTGATCGGCCCAGCGCAGGTACATGCGAAGCAGCATCTGCGTCCAGTCCGCGGCATCGATTCCACCCGCACCGGCAAAGACACTCACGATCGCGCCGTGCGAATCGAACTCGCCGTCGAAATTCGCCGCCATCTCCAATTCGTCGATTACGTCAGACGCTTGTTCCAGGTTGCCGTCGACTTCCGCCGATGCGGCTTCGTCATCTCCGAAGAGTTCGAGCAATTCGCGTGCATCGCGCAGAACGCGGTCAACGCCATCCATGCGTCCCACCTCATCGCGCAAATCGGCGAGCTCTTTCATGGCACGCTGCGCGGCGTCGGGATCGTTCCAGAAGCCTTCGGCGCGCGAGCGCTCGTCCAGCTCGCTAATCTTGCGGCTTTGGCCTACGTAGTCAAAGACGCTCCTTCAGCGTCTTCAGGCGTTCGCTCAGGCGGTTGATCGTTGTAACTTGGGTCTCGCTCATTGCGCAAGCCGGATTCTCGGCCGCGCCCGGGCTCCCTTGCCGCAAGCCAACTGCGGGGGATGGAAAGCACACCGATACGATGGAGGTTCCTCGATGACTTACCCGGTGCTGGAGCGCCCACTCGATATTTCGTTCGCACAGCCGCAATTCGGCGGCGCGCAAGCCGAGTACATGGATCCGGTGGCCGGCGCGGCGCTGCATGCCGGCGACATGATCCGCAGCCAGTACAACCAGAATCCTTCGCAATTTCTGAACAACATGCCGACCCTTCAGAATACGTTCGGATCGATGTTCGGCTTCTTTCCTGGCGGAAACATGTTGCAGCAACTCTATCAAATGCTGCAGCAGATGTTCTTAAATCAAGGCTCCGGCGAGCAATACTTTCAAAACGCCAACGGAGGATCGGTCGGCGATCCCCATCTCTCGTTTAACGGTCAAACCTGGGACAACATGGGAAGCCAGCCCGACCTTCTCCATTCCGATTCGCTCCCCGGCGGCTATCAACTCTCGACGCAGGCGACGCCGCCGAACGCGCACGGCGTAACGTACAATCAATCGGCGACGGTAACGACGAATAACGGCGGAACATCCGTTACGATGGATAAGGGCGGAAATGTGACCGTTTCGCAATTCGGAAACGCGTTCGCGATGCAACCTGGTGAAAGTGTCGACCTCGGAAGCGGCGAGTTCGTTGCGCGCAACACCGATGGGTCGCTCCAAATTACGTGCAATAACGGCGGAGGCGGAAATATCATCACCACCATGACATCGAACGGAAGCGGCGTGAATGTCAATACCACCGCCAACAACGTTGATCTCGGCGGAGCACTCGTGAATGGTCCGAACGGACAATCTCCGCCACCGCAGAGAATTCCATTCAGCCACATCACGCGGCCGGAGCACTCGTACAACGACTATCGGGGCTTGGACTTCGACTAATCATCAGGAAAGCGACGAGCGGCAAGAGAACTCGCGAGCATGGTGACGACAATCCGTCAAGCCGTGCTCGCCGATGTTGACAACCTCGTTCCCCTCTTTGACGCGTACCGCAGCTTCTTCGCCGGCGAAAGTCCAACCGGCTCAAAAGAATTTCTTGCGGAACGGCTCACGAAGAACGATGCGATCTTTTTCATGTCCTTCGAAGGCGACGCCGCCAGCGGTTTTCTGACGCTCTATCCGCTGTTCTCGTCCTGGTACGCTACGACCATTTGGTTCCTTAGCGATCTCTACGTCGCACCTGAATACCGAAATCAACGGCTGGGCCGCAAACTGGTCGCCGCAGCGCAAGATTTGGCAAAAGAGCGCGCGTCACGCAGCATCATGGTTGAAATTCCGCACCGCGAACCGCATCTCATGCGATTCTATGAATCGCTCGGCTTCGAACGAGATAAAGACTTCAATCTGTATCGATGCTACATGGCGGACCGCTAAGGATTCCTCATGCGCAAGGCTTGACGGAATCGTCGTCCGTTGACCAGCGGAATTGCATCGTGCCTTTGCGTCTCCGTGTCAGCTTTTGTCGGATCGCGTTATAGAGACGCTCGAGCGCGTCGTTCATTGCATCTTGCCGGTTCATGATTGCACTGCACGCACTAAAACGTAATCGTCCTCACGGCTGCCGCGGCACACGCCGGCTGAACCATGCGAATCGGTAAATGCAGGGTCGTCGTTCCGCCGCCAGCGTCGCTCGATCGCGCGAAGGTGTAGAACGCCTTATACGACGCACCGGAACGCAGCGGCGGAACGCCGATGGCATCGAGTCTCTGGCGATCGTGGTAGACGTCTACGAATTGCAGCGTATTACTTGCTTGCGAACTGTCCGTTCTGTTCGAAATCGTCATGGCAATGTGATAGTGATTGAGGTTACCGTCGTGTGAAACGTTATCGACAATCGCAGAAGTGACTGTCGGCGCGACGCACGGTGAGGCGGCGAACGCCGGACTGGTTGCGGCAAGTAGGTAGAGTGCAGTAAAAATCAGCTTCATCTTACGCTTCTACCCTCGACAGGCGGCCGTCGTTCCTACAAGGGGGCGCTACGCGTTTGCGGCTCCGTGGCACTTCTTGTATTTCTTGCCGCTTCCGCACGGACACAGATCGTTGCGTCCCACTTTTTCCGCGTGACGTACCGGTTTGGCCGGTTCGCCGTCGCCGAGGTTCGTGTGCAGCTGCTGCGGACGGCGGTTTACGCCGGGCATCGGTCCGAGTAGTTGTTCCGCTTCGTGCGGCGACAATCGGCCTTCCGGTGCAACTTGCGGAACCATGGCGCCCGCCGGAATTGGCTCGAATTGCGGCATCTGCGCTTGCTGTTGCTGCTGCAACTGGTCCGGCGGCGGTCCGTGCTCGATCACCACGCGGAACACGCCTTTGACGGCTTCGTCCGCGATGTTGTTCTTGAGCGACTCGAAGATTTCGTACGCTTCTTTTTCGTACTCGACGCGCGGGTCTTTTTGACCGTATCCGCGCAAACCAATGCCGGTCTTGAGATGATCCATCACATAAAGATGGTCGACCCACTGACGGTCGATAATCGGCAGCAGCAGATAGCGTTGTTCGACGACGCGCAGAATCTCCGACGTGACCTCGGCTTCTTTCGCTTCGTATGCCGCGACGGCGTTCTCTTTAAGAATCCGGCGAATCTCTTCGCGATCTTTTCCGCGCAGATCATCGGCGCTGAGCTGCTGTTTAATCGGCCACACTTGATCGAGCATCGCGAGCATCTCTTCGTAGTCCCATTCGCTCGCATGCGCATTCTCGGGCGCGTTGTTGTCGACCGCCTCGTCGACCTTCGCCTCGAGCGACTGCAGAATGAACGTGCGCGAATCGAAGTTGCCTTCGAGAATAGCGCGACGGTCCGCATAGATGATTTCGCGCTGCTTGTTCATTACGTCGTCGTACTCGAGGACGTGTTTGCGGATCTCGTAATTGTGGTTTTCGACCTTGCTTTGCGCGCGTTCGATCGATTTGGTTACCAGCCCCGATTCAATCGGTTGCTCGTCCGTGAATCCCACGCGATCCATAATGTTCGACATGCGATCGCCGCCGAAAAGACGCATCACTTCATCTTCGAGCGAAACGTAGAACCGCGTCGAACCCGGATCGCCTTGACGGCCGGAACGGCCGCGCAATTGATTATCGATACGCCGCGACTCGTGGCGTTCCGTACCGATGATGTGCAAGCCGCCCTTTTTCGCGACGCCATCACCGAGTTTGATGTCGGTACCGCGGCCGGCCATATTGGTCGCGATCGTAACTTGCCCGTCTTGACCCGCATCTTTGACGATCTCGGCTTCCTGTTCGTGATACTTCGCGTTGAGCACATTGCACTCGACGCCCTTACGGCGTAGCATCGCGGCGAGCAGTTCGCTCTTCTCGATCGAGCGCGTGCCGACAAGAACCGGCCGGCCTTTGCCGTGTTCCTCGATGATTTCGTTGACGACGGCGTCGAACTTCGCTTTCTCGGACTTATAGACAATGTCGGTGTTGTCTTTGCGCGCCATCGGACGGTTTGTCGGAACGACGACGACGTCGAGACCGTAAATGTCGCGGAATTCACGCTCTTCGGTCTTGGCGGTACCCGTCATGCCGGCGAGATGATCGTAGAGACGGAACAGATTCTGGAACGTGATTGTCGCGAGCGTTTGGTCCTCGCCGCGAACATTGATGCCTTCCTTCGCTTCAATCGCCTGATGGATGCCGTCGGAATACCGGCGACCGTGCATCAAACGGCCGGTGAACTCATCGACGATGATGACTTCGCCGTCCTTGACGATGTACTGCTGATCTTTATGGAAGAGATTCCAGGCTTTCAGCGCCGCGTTCAACTGGTGCGCGAGTTCGATGTTGCGCTGATCGTAGAGGTTCGTAACGCCGAGCATCTTCTCGACCTTGGCGACGCCCGCTTCGGTGATCGGAACGGCATGCGCCTTTTGATCGACGGTGTAATCTTCTTCTTTTTTTAGGCGGGGAATGATCTGCGCGAATTTTTCATAGAGTTCCGTCGACTCTTGGGACGGACCGCTAATAATCAGCGGTGTGCGCGCTTCGTCGACCAGAATCGAATCGACTTCGTCGACCAGCGCGAAATAGAGCTCGCGCTGCACGAGATCTTCCATCTGCCACGCCATATTGTCGCGCAGATAGTCGAAGCCGACTTCATTGTTCGTAACGTAGGTGACGTCACACGCGTACTGCGCGCGCCGTTCGGGCGGTGTGAGCCCGTGTTGAATGACGCCGACGGTTAAACCCAAGAATTGATAGAGCGGGCCCATCCACTCCGCGTCACGGCGTGCTAGGTAGTCGTTGACGGTAACGACGTGAACGCCGCGTCCTTCGAGCGCGCGGGCATAAACCGGGAGCGTCGCGACAAGCGTCTTACCTTCGCCGGTCTTCATCTCGGCGATGCGGCCTTCGTAAAGGACCTGGCCACCCATGATTTGGACGTCGAAGTGGCGCATGCGGAGCACACGCTTGCCCGCCTCGCGAACGACCGCAAACGCTTCGGGCAGCAGGTCGTCGAGGAGCTCGCCCGCGGCTAAGCGTCCGCGGAACTCCTCGGTTTTTGCGCGCAGCTCTTCATCGGAGAGCGTTTCGATCTGCGACTCGAGCGCGTTGACTCGTTCGGCGGTTCGACGCAGCCTGGTAATTTCGCGCTCGTTGCCGTCAAAGAGCGCCTTGAGGAATGCCATACGGGTAAGTAACGTTCTCCGAGTTCAGGTGTTTCTTTGGAAGTTCTGATTCGATCTCATTCGCCGAGGAGCGGCAGTGAGACGATGAAGGTTGACCCTTCATTCTCTTTCGACCGCACTGAAATCGTACCACGATGGACCTCGACGATTTTACGCGCCACATAGAGCCCGATGCCGGATCCCGTGATGCCTTTATCACGGGCGTTGCTCGCGCGGCCAAACCGCGTGAACAGTACGTCCTGTTCGGCCTCCGGGATGCCGATGCCGCGGTCGCTCACCTCGATGATGCCGCGGTCCCCATCTTTATACACATGCACTACGACCTGATCGCCGGAGTACTTCAGTGCGTTGGAGACGAGGTTGTCCATGACGTGCCGGAATCGGTGGGGATCGAGGTCCACCGGAATTGGATCGGGCGCGACGGCTACTTCCAACCGCGGATTGTTCGGTGCGGTTGCATTGCAGCAGTCGGCGACGAAGGCCCCGAGATCGACGATCGTACGGGCAAGCGAGAAGCCTTCCGCCTGAGTCTGCGCAAGAACGAGCGCATCCTCAGAAAGCCGAACGAGGCGTTTGGTTTGAGAGAAAACCGTCTCTATTTCTTCGTGGTACTCGCCGGTCGACTCCAATAATAACTCGCAATAGCCCAGAATGACCGTGAGCGGTCCTTTGAAATCGTGCGCCAGCATCGCGAGCAGATCGTCTTTGAACGAACTGGACTCTTGCAATGCTCTGTTCGCAATGCTCATTGCTTCGTAGAGTTCGAGGTTGCGCAAGGCGAGTGAGAGGAGTGCGCCGAGCTCTTGCATCATCCGCAGCTCGTCACGGTTGAACCGTTCGCCGCCGCTGCGTCCGACGAGCAGAAATGCGTCGATTGCTTCGCCGCTTCCGGCGGCCGTCTGCGTGAGCGGAATCACCACGTAGCCCGGGCCGTCGATCAAACGCTGAACGCGGCGTTCGTCGCGCACCAGCGTCGCAAGGCGCTCGGCGCGATGCACGAGATCGATGCCGCTGGCTTCGATCGTTTCTTCGATGCCGTCACCATATGCACCGACGATGGCGTAACGTTCGCCGTTCCAGCGCAACACGCAGGCGCGTTCGGCGTGGACGAGCGCGCCCGCAAGGCGCGACATAACGTCGGCAAGCGACCCGATCGCCGTGTGACTGAGAATCGTGCGTGCGGCTTCCGCGAGCATTTCGCGCTCTTGCGCCCGGCGCAACTCGCGTTCGTACGCATGCGCGTTTGCAAGCGCAATTTCCAAGTGCGAACCGAGCGTGCGGAAAAACGTTGCGCGTTCTTCCGGCGGCCAATCGAGACCGCCGTCGGCGCCACGAACGATGAAACATCCCCACAGCGCGCCTTCGAGACGAATTGGAATAATGACGCCGTCGCGCCCATCGAAGAGCGCATCGCGCGCAATGCGCGGCAAGAGCGATGCATCGGAGGGCTCATCGACGACGAGAAACGGCTCGAGGATGCCGCGGTCCATCGTCACCGCCGGTTCGAAGCCGCGGGGTTCGCGTATGCGCATGGCACGGCGCACGAGCGCGTCGCCTTCAAGTGCGTACGCTGCGCAGTCGAGCGGCAATTCATGCGATACCGTAACGACGAACACCAGCGACACTTCATCGACGTACTGCGTGTCTCGCAGAATGCGAACGACACGTTCGAGCGATTCCGCTTGCGTGCGGCGCGCTCGCTCACGCTCGTAAAGACGCGCGTTTGAGAGCGCCAGTCCCACATGAAAGGCGAGCGAACGCAGCGCGGCGATATCGGCATCGTCGAATCCGCTCGTGCGATCGAACGAAAGCATGAGCGCATCTTCGACCCGTCCGTCGACGACGAAAGGAAGCGCCATCGCGCTACGTGCGGTGCTGCCGTAGATATCGGAGCCCTCAACCTCATCACGCCGAACGGTGAGGCCGCCGAAGACTTTGCGAAGGTCGGCATCGAGGGGAACGGCACGTTTGGGAGCGCCGGTTGTTACGCCTCGCGCTGCAGCAGCGACGACGACCGCATGTTCGCCGTCCGCCATCCGTTCGTAGACGAAACAGCGGTCGGCGGAGAATGCCGCGCGCACGCCTTCAACGATGCCGAAGAGGACGTCGCGCCGATCCAGCGACTTATGGAGCCGTTCGTTGACCATCGCGAGGAGTTGACTGTCGCGCGATTGACGACGTGCGGCAACGAGCGCACGTTCCGTATCGAGCATACGTGTCGCGACATCACAGAACGCGGAGAGATCGCGTCGCTCTTCTTCGTCGGGTTCGCCATCGAGTAATAGCGCGACGACGCCGAGCGTTCTGCCGCCGGTAACGAGCGGAGCGAATAACAAATCGCGTTCGCCGATCGACGTGCTGACACCAACGAACGAGCGTTGCTGATCGCGCGCTACGTACGAGAGGCTTCCCTCACCGAAGCGCGCGAGCGCATGCAGAAACAGCCGGCGCAACTCCGCGGTTCCGTCGCGAAGCGCGAATCCCGCAGAGCCCTCGGGCTCGGTGACGGTCACGACCGCGTCGTCGATAAAGAGCAGTGCGGTCGCCGTCGCGCGCGAAACACACGCGAGCGCTCCGCGCGCGACCGCCGACGCCTTTGCTTGCGGCGTCGACGCGTCGGCGAGATTCGCCAGCGCGCTTAGGCGGTCGACGTGCGTTCGAACGGTTCTTCCTCGCTTACGGCGCTAGGCCGAGGCCGATCACGGTACCCGGTGACGTGAACGAAGTAGCAGGGGCCACGTTTCCGGTCGCGCCCGCAGCGAAGACGTAGATCACGCCTGCGCCGGACGAGGTCGAATCCGCGACGTAGATTTTTCCGGAGCTATCCACCTTAACATCGGTCGGCGCGAACAGCTTTGTAGCGCTTCCGGAGATCGTGGCCGGCGTCGTCGCTCCCTTGGCGAATTTCAGGATCGCGGCGCACCCGCAGGTCGGCGACTTCTGATCGCTGACGTAGATGTTACCGCTACCATCCAGCGCGATTCCAGTCGGCTGACCGATGCCCGACGTGAGGGAGCGAACCGGCGCAATATTCACGGGCGTAGCCGTCGGCGAAGGCGTGGGGGATGGAGTCGATGTCGCGCCCGACGCGGTCGCGGTGGGTGATGCCGTGGGCGACGCCGTTGCTGATGCAGTTGCCGTCGGCGAGGGCGTGGGCGACGGCGTCGGCAGGCTGAACACCTCTACGGAAGCGCCTTGCAAGTTCGTGACGTAAACGTTCTTGTTCGAATCGACGGCGACGCCGCTCGGCACGTTCAACCCGGTGTTCGGTCCCGCAATCGTCTCGATCGGCGCTCCCAAAATCGATGCGGTGAAGAGCTGCAGTTGACTCGAAAACGCGAGCGGTTGCGTAGGATCGACGACGGCTGCGACGAGCACGTCAACGGCCGTTGTCGCGCTTGAACTCGTGGTCGTCGTGTAATCTGCGAGTCCGCGCGGATGCGCCGAGCCGAAGCTGTAGCCGTTAAACGGAAGAACGTTCCCGGTCGCCTGCGCTTTGATTTCAACGAGGCCGCCGACTTTCAGACTCGGCTGCCAATTGGTCGTGAAAATATCAGCCATCGAATCAAAGGTCAGATACTGCGGGCCGTTGAGGCCGGATGTCGTGCCGCCGGTCGAGATTTGATACGATGGGCCGCCGCCGGTTGGGCTCGTATAAATGCTGATGCCGTTCTGCGTCGAGTTTGTCGCGTACAAACTCTGCGGCGCGAACGACGGACCGACGGAAATGGTTTGATTGGTACCGCCGGATGCACACCCCGCGATCGTAATCGCGGTGGCGGCAAGTCCCGCAAGACCAACGGCAAGCCTACGCAGCATGTTTTCTCCTAAGATGAGGAAAGCAGTCCCAGGTTGGATAGGTGCGCCGCAATTCCTGGAGCAACCAGGCCGACGTGCACGGCACGGTGCGATCCGCGCCACAGTTCGAATGCGACAAAAGCAACGATTGCAACGATCACAATCGTGACGATCCAACGAATCGCGAGCCGCCGGTGATACGCCGGCTTGCTTGATTCGGTGTCGATGATCTGTCGAGGCACAGGAATCCCCTCCTAAGACGACTGCACGCTCTTGTCATGGACGGCGTGGTTGACGGCGTAAGGCGCAACGCGCCGAAGCAGTTCGCCCGCCGTGACGAACGTGTATCCGGAGTGGCGGAAACGATCGACGATAACGGGGAGCGCCTCGATTGTCGCGAGCTTCCCGCTGTGCATCAGAACGATATCCGGGCTCGTCGCATTGCGCACCACGCCGGTTTCGATATTTTCCGGCGTCACCGTGCGCCAGTCGCCTGTATCATCGGTCCACAGCACGACCTCGTAACCGAGCTGCTGTGCCGTCTGCAACGTGTCGACGGTATAGCGACCATGCGGCGGTCGCATCAACGTACGAACCGATGGATCGTGCACCAGACTCCATAAGACGTCGCGGCCGCGCGTCAATTCGTTGCGAACTTGTTCGGGTGTCTCTTCATCGAGATTCGGATGCGAATACGTGTGATCCGCGATCTCGTTACCGTCCGCCTCGATCCGCTGCGCGAGTCCGGGCCACTGCTCGGCATCGCGCCCGATCAAAAAGAAGGTTGCCGGCACGTTGAGCGCATGAAGTTCATCGAGCAGCAGCGGCGTGAACATCGGATAGGGACCGTCGTCGAATGTCAGCGCAATGAGTTTCGGATGTACCACCGCTTCACGCGAACGCGTCTGGACGAAACGGTGAACGCGCGCGTCGAGCCCCGTGCCGACTTCGTCATTCGCATTCATTTGCGGCGTCACGACCGCAGCCGTTGGTTCCGTGAGATGTTTGAACTCGCGTGCACCTGTAAGCAGTACAGCGAGCGCAACTACGGCAACGATTATTGTCTGCATACGGCGCTTCATTAAAGCGGTGTCGCGGACGGGCTGGTGCGCCTCGCGACGACGGCATTGGCTAAGTCGCGGCCGACGTACACCGTCACGTCGCTCGGCGCAGCGGTCGCGGTAGCGGAGGGACTGCTGATGAGGACGCGCGAGCCCGTAATCGGCGTCGACTGCACCGGCTGCGGCAGCGCCGAGCGGACCTTTGCACCAGCAAACGTTACGGTCGAATGCTCCTGGATTTGGGTCTTTTCCTGATCGCTGACATCAGCGTTTCCGACCTCGCCGATGGTGAAGCCGGCCTTGCGCAAACTGTCGGCAACCGCGCGCGCCGCGCCGCTCATCCCGCTTGCGTTTTCGATATCGACGCGGACCGTCGCGGGCGCAATCGCCGCGAGCGCCATCGTATCGGGCGAGACTTCCGGCGTCGGCGGAGCAATCAAGTTGTCCTGAACCATACCGGCGAGTTGCGTCTTGTCGGGAATCAAATCATCACCGTCAGGCATCTCGACATCGTCCGTATACGGAACCTGCGCGAAGTGCATGTCTTTCGGCGAGAAACTCGAGAAATACGACGCGAGCGAAAACAGTTCGTTCTGGGTGATGTTCGTATCGATATCGCGTCGAATGACGGCGAGAATGTTCCCGGCGTGGATCAGCGTGTTCATCTTGTCGCCCTTGATCTTGTCGAGCGCCGCGGTGATCACTTGATTCTGCCGCATGATACGGCACGGATCGCTGCACCAGTCGTGGCGGAATCGCCCGTAACCGACCGCGCCGGCACCATCGAGATGATGCATGCCTTCGGTGAGATGAATGTGCAGATGTCCCCAGTTGTCATCGTAATCGAGACGTCCGCCGGTGCATCCGGTATGATTCTTCAAGCAGTCGGAGGTCTTGACGTAGAGATCGATGCCGCCGATCGCGTTGATAAGATCCTTCGTCGCATCGATGCGCAGGACGACATACCGGTCGAACCCGGGAATGCCGAGGAATTGCCCGATGACTTGTTGCGCTTCTTTGACTCCGCCTTCCGCCTGCGCTTCGTTGATCTTGTATTGTTTGCCGCTCGGATACGTTGCAAGCATGTCACGCGGAATGGAAACGACGTACACGCCTTTGTTGACGAAGTCGAGATTGAGGGCTTTAATGACGTCGCTGCGCGAATTTTTGGAGAACTCGACATCGCTGTCGGTGTAGTCGTAATCGAGTCCCTCAACGAGCACGAGCAGGTTCGGTCTTCCGAAGACCTGCTGCGGTGACGGGACGAACGCTTGCGTGATAAATTGCACCGGGTTCTCGTGTTTGAAGAGCGAAAATCCGGCGAGTGCGGAGCCGAAGCCAACGAGCACGAGGCCGACAATAAGCGCCGCGCGCCGCGCCCAGAGCGGTGTGCTGCGCTCCGGTTTTTCGATCGAAACCGGCGGCTGCTCCATATGCTTACCCAACCGAAACAGGCTCCTTTATATCGGCCGCGACGTGTCCGTGGAAGTCGAACGGTCCGTGACCGTCCAGCGTGATCTCGACGAAGTCGCCGATCCGAGCCTCGCCGGTAAAATAGATTCCGCCGTCAACGCCCGGTGCTTCGCCCTCTGAACGTCCGAACCACGCTTCCGGTTCGCCGAGTGCAGCACGGAACGGATCGCTCTTGCGCAAACGCCGACGTTCTTCGACCAGCACGCGAACCGTCGAGGCGATACGCTTGCCGCGCGCGCGTTCCGACGCGAGGCGCTGAGCTTCACGCAGCCGCACGAGCCGCTTGCGCCGTTCGCGCGCGGGCACTTTGCCGGCCAGCGCCGCGCCCGGCGTGCCTTCCTCGGCGCTGTATTCGAAAAATCCGACACGGTCGAGTTCCGCCCGCCCGATCCACTCCTCGAGGTATCGCACGTGTTCCTCAGTCTCGCCTGGGAAACCGACGATGAACGTCGAGCGCATCGTGATGCCGGCAATCCGTTCGCGGAACTCGTTGATGATCTCCAAGTACCGCTCCCCATTGCTCGGCCGAAGCATCGCGCGCAGCACGTCGGGATGCGCGTGCTGCAGCGGCATATCCATGTATTTGCAGACTTTCGGCAGGCGCGCCATCGTCTCGATCAATTCGCGATCGACGGTCGCCGGGTAGAGATAGAGCAATCGAATCCACTCGATCCCGTCGATCTCGTGCAGCTCTTCCAAAAGCGCCGCAAGGCCACCGCGACGCATGCCGCGATCGCGTCCGTACATCGACGTGTCCTGCGCGATGAGAATCAATTCTTTCGTGCCGCCCGACGCGAGCGCGCGAGCTTCTTTGACGATCGACTCGATGCTGCGGCTACGGAAACTGCCGCGCAGTTTCGGAATGATACAGAACGTACACGGATGATCGCATCCTTCTGCGACCTTCAAATACGCCGTCGCTTGCGGCGTCGTAATCAAACGCGGAAGAAAATCGTGCTCGGGCTCCGCTTCGAAATCCAAACGAACCGGCTTGTGTCCTGCGTGCACATCATCGAGCAACTCGACGATGCTTCCGTACGCGCCCGTTCCGACCACGCCGTCGATCTCGGGAATAAGCGATTGCAACTGCTCGCCGTAGCGCTGCGCGAGACACCCTGCGACAACGAGTTGTTGCCCCGGCCCCTTGCGTTGCGCGTGCTCGAGAATCACTTCCGTGGATTCCGCCTTTGCGGGATCGATGAACGCGCATGTGTTGATGACGACCGTGTCGGCGTCATCCGCGTCGGCAGCGAGTTCATATCCGGCGGCACCGAGCTTCGCGATCATGACTTCGGTGTCGACGAGATTTTTAGCGCAGCCTAAACTAACGAACGAAACTGAAGGCACGCGTCTACCTATAATTCGTGAATTGGAGAGGGAGTTCGAAGTTCATCGCTTTGAGTTCGGCGATGACTTTCTGCAAGTCGTCGCGGTTCTTGCCCGTGACGCGAATCTGCTCGTCCTGATACTGTGCGTTGACCTTGAGCTTGAGCGCCTTGATCTTCTCCATAAGGGACTTGCTCTTGTCTTTCGGGATGCCGTTGCGAAGCGCGATGACTCGACGAACCGTGCCGCCCGCAGCCGGCTCGATCTCGCCGATATCGAATGCCTTAATGTCGATTCCACGCTTGACGGCTTTGCTTTCGATGACGTCGATGACGTTCTTCATCTTCAGCTCGTCGTCCGAAACGACCGTGATGTTCTTGGAGTCGCTATCAATCGACGTTTTCGAGTTCTTGAAATCGAAGCGGTTCTCGATTTCTTTACGCGCCTGATTGAGCGCATTATCCAGCTCCTGCTGATCGATGCGCGACACAATATCGAACGACGCTTCGCTCGCCATGAATTCGTCCTCTACCTAAAAGCTCGTCCGGCTGCGGCTTAGAGAGTGAAGCTGCGCTCCACCACGTCGCCTACCGCCCCCAGCTTGCCGAGGTGCTTTCCATCGACAAAAATGTCCACGCCGCCGGCATTGCCGATGCGAACGACGGCATTTTTTCCGTGGAACACGCGGGCGGTTCCGGCCGGAAACGTACCCTCCATGCTAACACTGCCGTCAACCGCCACCCTAATCCAAGACGCCTTCGAAACCCGTAGTTCGAGGGTCTTTATTTGTAGTGCCGGCGAAGCGGGAGCCGGCGACAGGACGCTCGCTGGGGCCCCGGGCAAGGGGGATGCGTCGGCGCTCGACTCCGGCGACGGTGCCGTATTAGAAGGAAGGGCCGCCGTGGTCTCCGCCTGCCGGGCGTGCAACGTGAACTCGTTGTAAAAGACGAACCCCACCAGAGCGATCGCGACGAGCGAGGCGATCCAGATCAGGGGCGATAAATTGCGCGGCCGCGGCTCGTGCAACCGCGAAACCGAAACGGCAGGCGCCACCGGTGCAGCGTGTCCGGTAGTGGGCGCGGAGGCGGTGATCGTGTTGAAATCGCGGACGACTTCTTCGGGATCTAACCCGAGAAAGCGGGCGTACGTGCGAAGGAAGCCCCGGGTATAAACCGGAGCACCGATTGCAGACCAGTTCTCATCTTCGATGGCGCCGAGATAGACCGAACGAATACGGATCTGCTCGGCAACATCGGAGAGGGAGAGGCCGCGTGCCTCGCGTGCGGCGCGAAACCGTTCGCCCAATGCTGCCATTGAGGGGTGGAGTTATGCCCTCAACCCTGTTATCCTGTGCAACGGTATGAGCCCCAAACCCCGAGTAATCGCTGCAATGAGCGGCGGCGTCGACTCTGCGGTCGCAGCCGGACTTCTGGTAGAAGCCGGATACGATGTCGTCGGCGTAACGATGAAGATGTATTCACCGACAAGAGCGCCGCATGCCAAGAGTTGCTGCGGCATTGATGACTTCGATGACGCGCGGCGCAGCGCGGCGGTGCTCGGCATTCCCCATTACGTACTAAATTTTGAAGAAGCGTTCCGCAAAAACGTCATGGAGCGATTCGCTGACGACTACGCGAGCGGCCGGACACCCAACCCATGCGTTTCGTGCAATAACTTCGTGAAACTCGGGACCCTCGCGCAATACGCGAATCGGCTCGGTGCGCAATTTGTCGCGACGGGGCATTACGCACGGCTGGAGCATCGGGAAGACGGGCCGCATCTCTTCCGCACGACGAATGCGAAAGACCAATCGTACGCGCTTGCGCAGCTAACGCCGCAGCAATTGTCGATGCTGATGCTTCCGCTTGGCGAGCTCGAAAAGTCGGCGACGCGCGCCGAGGCAAAGCGCATGGGGCTGCCGGTCCACGAAAAGACGGAGTCGCAAGATATCTGCTTCGTCGAAGGCGGCGACTATCGCGACGTGCTCAATCGCTTGCGTCCGGAGATCAACCGCGAAGGCGAGATCCGTACGGTCGCAGGTGAACTGGCCGGTGCACATGCCGGCATCGCGAACTATACCGTCGGCCAACGCGCAAAGCTTCCGGCGCATGGCGACGGTGCGCGTTATGTCACGCGCATCGATGCCGCAACGAACACCGTCGTGATCGGGCGCGAGGACGAATTACTCGCAACGTCGCTTGTTGCCGATGAGGTTAACGTGATTCGTGCCGAACACTTTGCAAGCGCCGGCGCGCGGGTTCGAGCGATGGTGCGCTATCGAGCGACGCCGGCGCTCGCGCGCGCGACACTCAACGACGGAACGTTGACGCTGCGCTTCGACGAACCGTTGCGCGCCATCACGCCTGGACAGCTTGTCGCGCTTTTCGATCTCGACGGCAACGAAGTCTTAGGCGCCGCGACGATCCGGTCAGCCGCATAGATTCCTCTAGCTAGAGGTCGGTACAAGCATATATCCGTGCGATGCGCCGTTGAGCGTTCCTACGCCGATGATATACCCTGCGTCGTTGATGCCCGTAGCGGTCTGCAGAACCCATTGCGAACAACTCGCGCTTAAGCGCGTATTTAAATCCGTGATCGTACCGTTGATCCAAACAAATGCGTGCTCCGCCTTTTGGTTTGACTCGTTGCCGACAATCCAATCCGCGTTGTTGATCGCGGCGGCTTGCAAAAACTGATAGCCGGAAGGCGGAGCGATCTCCGTTGCAGTACCGTGGTGCGCGAAGAACGTTACGATTTTAGCAGTGCCGTTTTGTTGCGAATAGCCGACGACATCGCCGGCGTCATTGATGCCGGAGAGCAGGCTCGTCGTCACATCCAGCGTTAGGTTGGAAGGGAGCGGCACGGGCGTATTATTGGGATAATAATACGGCGAGATCGTGCCCATACAACCTGATCCCGACCGAGTGTAACCGTCGAGTGCGACCTTCCCGCTGCGGCTGACAACAAGCGTACTCGATTGACCTCCGATGACATTCGGCGGCGCGCTCGTTGAAAGAAGGGTCAATCCTCCGTCGCAGCCCGCGACACCGGCTTGAAAAGCAAGACCGTATATTTTCCCTGAATTGTCGATTCCAAGTGCTTGGAGCGTAACGGCGGGGTTAACCGTTCCCAAGCTCATTTCACTTTTACCGGCCTGATACTCGAAGTCGTCGCCGACCGCGACGTCGTTGTCATTGATCGCGACGGCATGCGATTGGGCCGGGAACGATGTAAGCTTGCCATTTCGATAGATGAACGCTTGCGCGTTGCCGCCCTTGAGCATCGTTCCGGCTATCGACTTGCGATTATTGATGGCCGCCGGCGCAACGAAAGCACCCAGATCGACCGCGGTATAGGTGTGCGGCAGCGACACGATGTTTGCGCCGCCGGCATTTGGCGTGCCCCCTGTCGCAAGCGAGGGTAGTGCCGGCGACGTACTGCTGCCGCCGCCGCTCCCGCCACATGCCGATAACGCGAACGCTACGAGCAAGGTAATGGGGAAGCGGCGCATGTTTCATCTCCAGCACGCAGTGATGCGCAAAGTAAAACACTGCGCGCTTTCGCGATGATAGGGTCTAGCGGGGAAACGCGCTTGGGTTCTTAGGCGGTGGCGAGCGCCATGTTGCCGCGCACGTTCCAGTACGTATCGCGAATCACCGGTTTAAAGCCGGCGCCGATGATGACGTTCTCTAAATCGCGGCGCGTCGCATCGTTATTGGCGCCCGCGTCGCGCACGACCCGATCTTCGATGATAACGCCGCCCATATCATCGCAGCCGTAGAAGAGCGCAAGCTGCCCGAGTTTCAGTCCCGGGGTCAGCCACGATGCTTGCAAGTGCGAAAAATTATCGAGATACAGCCTCGAGACGGCCAGCACGCGAAGATACTCGAGCGCGGTCGCTTCTTTACCGCGCAGCGGCGTCTTAAACGGCACGTAGAACCACGGAATAAACGCGGTGAATCCAGCCGTCTCATCCTGAAGCTCGCGCAGAACGTGCATGTGTTCGATGCGTTCTTCGATGGTTTCGATCGAACCGTACATCATCGTCGCCGTCGTCGGCATGCCGAGGTGATGCGCCTGACGCATGACGTCGAGCCACTCGAGCGGCGTGACTTTGCGCGCAGAAATGCGTTTACGCACCCGTTCGACCAGGATCTCGGCACCCGCTCCCGGCAGTGATTTGAGACCCGCTGCCTTCAACCGTTCGAGCACTTCGCGCGGCGTAAGATTCTCAATCTTCGCGAGCCCCGTCACTTCCGACACCGAGAGCGAGTGAATGTCTACATTGGGAAATTCGTGACGCACGCGGTCGAAGAGTTCTTCGAACCACTCCAAGCGCAGCTCGGGGTTGACGCCGCCCTGAATCATGATCTGCGTCGCGCCGAGATCCGCCGCTTTCTTCACGCGCGCGATCACCTGGTCGTGCGTGAGCGTTCGCCCTTCGTTATGGTGCTCGGGACGGAAGAATGCGCAGAACGTGCAATGCACGTTGCAAACATTCGTGTAATCGATCGTCGTGTCGATGACGTAGCTGACGGTGTCCGGCGGATGCAGCGCCATACGACGCGCGTGCGCCGCCATGCCCAGCTCATGGAGGTCGGCTTCGCGATAGAGCCGCACGCCTTCATCAAACGAGAGACGTCCTCCGCCGGCGGCGCGGTCGAGCAGACTAGCGAGAGACGACACCAATGACCTCCGGTAGCGACGACGGCACGCGTTCGATCGCGCCGATCGCATGCAGTTCACGACAGTAAGCGGCAAGGCCGGCTTGCGCCGCCGAGTGAAGCGTAAAGTTCAACTTGCCGTAGTAAAACTCGTAGAACCCGCTCGCACGCGGACGCAACCGCTCCGCCTCGGCGATCACCTGGTCCATGTGGGATCGTGACCACGTATACGCATCGGTAAGTGCATGCATGCACTCCCGAATGGCTTCCGCGTCACGATCGTACGCATCGCGGCGCGCAGCCCACACTGCAAATACGGTTTGCGCCTTTGTCCATTCGTGCCACAAGGTGCCGAGATCGTAGACGTGCTCGCGAGGGAAACGTTCGAGCGCATCAATCGCCGAGTCGCCGATGAGCAGCGCCGGTTGACCGGCCGCGGCTTGCTCCATTGGATCCGATGATTCGGCGTACTCGGGATGCACGCCGTAACGCCGTTCCAGCAGAACGCGCAGCAAGTTGCGTCCACTCGCCGATTCCGCGGTAACGGCCACGTGTTTACCGCCGAGCAACGCGGGCGGCGTCTGCGAAACGAGCACCACGGAAATCACTTCATCGCGCGCACCGATGCACAAATCGGGAAGGAGCACGAGTTCGTCGCTATGCTGCGCCCAGGCAAATGCGCTGATCGGGCTGAGATCGAGCTCACCGCCAAGCAGCATCGCATTGAGCTTGGCGGGAACGTCTGCATGAAGCGTGCCCGGATACCGGATCACGCCGGCATCGAATGCTGCGTAAATCGGAAGATCGTTGGTATAGATGATTCGACCGCAACGCAACGACACTATGCGTGCACCGCCATGTCATCCTGAGCCTGACGAAGGGCAGGAGCCGGTGCCCAATCGTAGGGGAACTCGTCGTACGTTGAGTTTCGACGGACGGCGATGTATCCGGCATCTTCGATCAAGCGGCGGAACTCACGGTCGTCAACGTATTGTCCCGATTGCGTTCCGGCCGAGTGATAGATCATCTCTTCGTCCGTCGAGCCGTGCGTACCGTCCATGTCGTCGGCGCCGAATTGCAACGCGACCTGGCAAATCTTCAGCCCTTGAATCATCCAATACGCCTTGATGTGCTCGAAGTTATCGAGCATCAAACGCGCGACCGCAAATGTTTTGAGATCGTCGAGTCCGCTCGTCCAACCGCAGTCGGAGAGCTCGTTGCCGTCCGGATGAAACGCGAGGGGAATGAACGCATTGAACCCCGGCGAGCGCTCTTGCGACTCGCGCAGACGAATGAAGTGATCGACCCGATCCTCGAGCGATTCGATGTGACCGTAGAGCATCGTCGCGTTCGACGCCACGCCCTGCCGGTGCAATTCTTCATGGATCTCGAGCCAGTTCTCACCGGAAACTTTGTTCGCGCAGATCTTCGAGCGCGTAGGCTCGCCGAGAATTTCCGCCGCTCCCCCGTTGACGTTATCGAGACCGGCGCCTTTGAGCGTCCTTATGATGTCGGGGAAGCTCATGCGATGGCGTTTCGCCATGTATTCAATTTCGGCGGCGGTAAAGAGCGAGAGTTGCACGTGCGGCAGCGCTTCTTTGAAGCGGCGCATCAGCGGCAGCCAATAATCGAGTGAGAGCTGACGCGGATCGTGCCCTCCCACGATGTGAATTTGATTGAAGTTCGTGCCCGTCTCCATCGCCTTGGCGAAAACCTGATCGGCCGTCATGCGAAAGATGCGTTCGGGCTCCTTGAATTCATCCGCCGCGAACGAGCAGAACTTGCAATTGGCGTAGCATACGTTGGTCGAGTTGATGTAGCGGTTGAGAACGTAGAAGACTTTCTTGCCGCTCTTACGTTCCTTTTGCGTTCGCGCGATGCGCCCGAGATTATGCAGATCGTGGGTGCGGTACAGCGCGAGTCCGTCTTCCGTGGAAAGCGGAACGCCCGCATCGACTTTTCGCTCGATCTCGGCGAGCGCGGGATCCATTGCGTATGCCATTTGCCGCTCTATTCTAAAGACGCGGCAGTCGGCCCCTCGAAGACGTTTCTCGGGATAGCGGCTGCTAGTGCAGAAACGACGGTGACGCCCCACAAAAAGCCGCCAAGCAAGTCTGTGAGGTAATGCGCGCCGAGGGCAAGGCGCGACCAGATGACGGCAAATCCAAGGAGGACGAGCGCGGCACCCACGACACGGGCCCTTTGCCACGCAAAGACTCCCAGGAGCATATAGAACGCCGTTGCGATCGCCGCATGCGAACTGGGATACGAGAACGCCGTCTCGTGTTTCACGACCCAATCAAGCCGCCGCGGCCGCGCAAAGACATGCTGAAAGAAATCAGCTCCCTGCCATGCCAGGAGCAAGGCCACAATTGCGAACGCGGCGCGCCATCTCCATCGCGGAAAGATTGCCCCGAGCGCGATGAGGGCGACGCAACACGGCACAAGTACGTATGCATAGCCGAACCACGTGAACCACCATGCGAAAAGCGTCGACTGATTCACCCATGACGCTTCGAGCGTCAATAACCACGCGGGATCCGGTTGATGATCGACAACGTGGCCCAGAAACAAGAACAACGCAAACGCGGCGATAGCCGAGAGCAAAAGCAGTCCGCCGTACTTTCGCACGCTAGAATAATTCTTGTTGCGCTTCCTCGGACTTGCCGAGGCGTGGTGCGATTACCTCGAGTTCGGCGAGACCGAGGAGGATTTTTCGCGGCTTCGTGCCTTCGTGCGGACCGACGACTTTGAACTCTTCGAGTTGCTTCATCAAGCGGACCGCGCGTGGATGGCCGATTGAAAATTGCGATTGAAGTTGCGCCGTCGATGCGTAGTTGCTCTCGATGATGAACTTCGCGGCGTCGTAGCACAGCGGATCGGCGTCTTTTTTGCCGTTTCCGTCGTCATCGGAAACCGGAACGACCTCGACATCAAGCAGATTCTCCGGACGCGACTGTTTCGCCCAAAAGTCGACGAGGCGGTTGACCTCGTTTCCGGTGATGAGCGCACCTTGGGCGCGAATCGGCTTCGGCGCATCGATGGGGAGATAGAGCATGTCGCCGCGTCCGAGCAATCGTTCCGCGCCCGCCATATCGAGAATCGTACGTGAATCGACTTGCGAGCTCACGGCGAACGCGATACGCGACGGAATGTTGGCCTTGATCAAGCCGGTGATCACATCAACCGACGGACGCTGCGTGGCAACGATCAAATGAATGCCGGTTGCGCGTGCGAGCTGCGCGAGGCGCATGATCGTCGTTTCAACCTTCGCCGGCGCAACGAGCATCAAGTCTGCAAGCTCGTCGATGATAATGACGACGTACGGAAGCTTCTCATCCGGAAACTTTGCGTTGTACTCTTCGATCTTGCGAACGCCGGCTTTCGCAAAGCGCTCGTAGCGCGTGTCCATCTCCTTCGTCATCTCGAAGAGCGCGCCGGCAGCAAGACGCGCGTCTGTGATGACGTCCTTGATCAGGTGCGGAATACCGTTGTAAACCGTCAACTCGACGCGCTTGGGATCGATCATGAGCATCTGCACTTGATCGGGCGTTGCGGAGACGAGCAGCGATGCGATGATCGTGTTCAAACACACCGACTTACCGGAGCCGGTGGCGCCGGCAACGAGCAAGTGCGGCATCTTGCCGAGATCCCCGAACACGGGCCGTCCCGTGATGTCCTTGCCGAGCGCCATCCACAGCGGCGGAACGGTGCCACGGTTCGGGAGCGCATCGAGGATTTCGCGAATCGCAACGATCGAGACGGTCGAATTCGGCACCTCGATACCAACGGCCGATTTACCGGGAATCGGCGCTTCAATGCGCACGCTCGTTGCAGCGAGCGCAAGCGCGAGATCGTCGGCGAGCGATGCGATCTTGGAAATCTTCACGCCACGCTCGGGTTTGAGCTCGTAGCGCGTGATCGACGGACCGCGTTCGATGTGCGTCACCTTCGCACCGACGCCGAAACTTCCGAGCGTGTCTTCTAATACGTGGGCGCGGTTGCTATCATCGACAGCCTGCACCTGCGGCGGATCGAAGAGCGCGAGATCGGGAAGATGATACGTACGCCCTTCGCGAGTCGCGACCAGGTCGGCCGATTCGTAATCACCGACAATCGTCTCGGCTTCTTCCTCTAAACGTGCAACCACCATGGCGGGCACCACTGGAGCAAAAACCGCTGAAACGGGCGCGATCGCCGCCGAATACTCCTCGTCTTCTTCTACATCTTCGATATCATCGTCCGGATCGTCGACGTCAAAAACCGCCGGGCGAGACTTCTCCGGCTTCGGCAGCTTCGGCTCGCGCGGCGGTAACTTCGGCAGCGCGAATGCCTCGCGCAACGAGGTATGGCCTTCCGGCAATGACAGCTTGAATTTCGGCATCTCCGCGGGCCGCAAGCGCGCTAAACCCATGATGATGAGGCCGATGACCTTCTTCAAGCTGACTTGCGTGAGGTAGAGCGTGAGCGAGAGCGCCGCGATGACGAGCACGACCCACGCGCCGGCTCCTCCGACAAGTGCTGCAAGCGCCCACCAGATATTGCCGCCGACGATGCCGCCACGGGAGAGACCTCCCGCGCCGAACGCCGCATCGAGCATCAAGAAATAGGCGAGGGCAGCACTGCCGAGGCCCGCGATCATGCGCGGAACGTTGATCTCGAGAAATACAATCGCGCCGAAGAGTGCGACGAGCACCGGGAAAAGCGGTGCGCCTCCTCCAAACAAGTGGCGCAACCCGCCCGCCGTGAAGCGGCCGATGTTGCCGGCGTGTTCCGGCAGTGCGAGAGCAATTCCGAAGAGGAGCGCCAATCCAATGGCGCCGATCCCGACGATCTCGAGATTGAGTTTTCGTGCATTCGCCTTCCGGCGTACGCGTGCCATGGAATCTATCGTTTCGTCGTCATACTAGGAGTTCATTTGCCTACGCCCACGATCGTCGTCCTCGAAGGCGACCAGACCGGACAAGAGTTGCTCGCCGAATCGCTTCGCTTACTCGATAAATCGGTTATCGACATTGAGCTCGCGTTCGAACACTACGATCTATCGCTCGAAAACCGCCGCGCGACCAACAATCAAGTCGTGTACGATGCGGCCGAAGCGATGAAAGCGCACAAACTCGGCCTAAAAGCCGCGACGATTACGCCGGAACAAAAAGGCGACGTCGGATCGCCGAACGCAATTCTGCGCAACGCCATCGAAGGTAAAGTCATCGTTCGCACGGGGCGTAAACTTCCGCGCGTGCGCCCCGTTGCCGGCATTCATGCACCGATCTCCGTCGTTCGCATGGCGGTCGGCGATGCGTATGGCGCAAAAGAGTGGCGCGAAGGCGAAGGCATCGATGAAGTTGCGTATCGCACGGAGACCATCAATCGGGGCGTCTGCCGCTACGTCTCAGAGTACGCGTTCGTGCATGCGAAAAAGATGAACGCGAAGGTTTTCGGCGGACCGAAGTACACGGTGAGTCCCGTATACGAAGGAATGCTGAAGGAAGAAATGGACGCCGCCGCCGCGCGTCACCCCGACGTCGCGTATGAGCCGCAGCTTATTGATGCGACGTACGCGCTGCTGCTTTCGA
This sequence comes from Vulcanimicrobiia bacterium, assembly GCA_963765935.1. GTDB lineage: Bacteria > Vulcanimicrobiota > Vulcanimicrobiia > Vulcanimicrobiales > Vulcanimicrobiaceae > JAMXLG01. The sequence continues at coordinate 881,266 of CAVXXX010000001.1, forward strand.
ACGCGGGCGACCTTCCTCTCGTCATTCCGTCACTTAACCGCGATGGTGACTGCCTCTCCGACCTCGTGATGCAACTCTTCGGCTCGATCGCGGGCGCGGAATCCGTTCTGCTCTCGTTCGACGAGCAGCTGAGGCCCAACGTCGTCATGGCGGAAGCGCCGCACGGTACCGCGCCGCGGCTCTTCGGAAAGAACGTCGCCAATCCGCTGGCTATGATTCTGGCAGCGGGTGCGCTTCTTTCCTATATTGAGGACCGGCGCGCCACCAACGGTTCCCGTGCGATCTATGAATCGGCTCTCGAAGCCGTCCACGAAGGCATCGCCACCGCCGACCTGGGCGGTAGCGCAACCACGACGGAGTTCACCGACGCCGTCATCGACGGTGTGCGCCGCAAGTTGGACGTGTGGTCGACACTGTAAAGATTAGTTTAAACCGGGACCCGAGACCTACGGTCCCATTAGTCGGCCGTTAAGGGAGCAAACGTGGCGGACCGAAGCCCAATATAGGATGTTGTGGCTTGGCCGCCGTTCTGCCGAGGGATCCTCGGAAGAGAACAATCAACGGCGATTTTACCGGCAGTCTATCGAGCTTCCGATTGCGATCGAAGTGGCGGGATTGCCTGCGCCCGTTTATGGGACGCTTATCAACATCTCGGAGACGGGCTGCCGCCTCCGCTCGCTCATCCTAATCGATCGCGACCGCGACGTTGAGTTCGAACTCAAGCGCCCCAATCAACCCGCGTTCCTTTTAAAGGGCCGGATCGTGACGCGTGCAACGCCGCAAAAGGGCGGCGGTTACGAGTACGGCGTCAGCTTTGGTCGCATGAACAACGTGGAGCGCGTGATGCTCGCCCGGGAGATCCGAGAGATGCAGCGGCGCGAAGCCGCCGCGCGGGCCGACCGGCGGCGCCCCACCCTCGCGCCTAAACCGGTTCCAAAGACGGGAAAGCAGCGTCGCAATTCCGTGCGTACAATGGCCGAGTTCCCGACCCGCTATCGCGTGGCAAACAAGCCTTCGGTAGCTGCTTCGGCGAACGATGTATCGACCGGTGGGCTGCGCTTGATAACGCAAGAACCGCTCGCAGTCGGAGCCGTCGTCGAGATGCGCTTCACCCTTCCCAACGATTTTCTTCATGCGTATCCGCCGGCGGGCGAGCGCGTGGAGATTAGCCCGTTCGGTCCCCGCCGCGTGCGGATTCCGGACAATCGCCGCCCCTTTGAAGAGATGACGATACATGGACGAATCGTCTCGAAATTCCAGCCGCAACGCGGACGTGAAGTGTTTGGTGTGCAGTTCACGGACGTCGACGGCTACCAGCGTGAGGAAATCGCTCGGTTCACGCATGCAGTCCAATTAGCAAAACTCCGAACGGAATAGTGCTGGGAGATACACCATGAGTTGGATTCCTAAGAAAACCGCGACGGCAAGTACATCGGCCGCCGTCGCAATCGCGCCGGCGCCGGCGATACACCGGCCGTCGCACGCGCACTCACTCGAGATGCCCGTCGTCTTGAGCGTGCGCCGTTTACCCGCACCGGTGTACGGAACCCTTATGGAAATCACCGCGCACGGCGCAAAGATTCGGTCGCTCGTTCTGATGGAGCGCGGCACCGAGGTCGAATTCGATCTCGGCATTGGGAGTGGTACGCCCCTTACTATCAACGGCCGCGTCGAAGCCCGGCGCAATGCTCCGACGGGCGCGCGTTTCGAGTACCAGCTGATTTTCGCCAACATGGCGGAATCGCAGGTCGATGCGTTGGCGCGCCACGTTCGCGAACTCGAACGCCGCGCAGCCGCAGCGCGTTCGATTCAAAAAGCGATCGACTCGATGCCGACCACGGATCGTGAACGCCGCGGCAGCTATCGCGCGCTCACCGCGTTCCCGGTGATGTTCCGCCGCGACGGTGAGAATTGGAGCGAAGGACGCGTCGGCGATATTTCATCGACCGGCATCCGGATGAACTGCAGCGAGCTGATCGCAATCGGAACGCTCGTCGACATGAAACTGACGCTGCCCTCGACCGTGCTCGACGTTTATCCTGAAGAGACGATGGTCTTCGACGTCTCGCAAGGCGCGCCGCGCCGCGTCGGCGGGCGTCCGGACATGCGCCGGCCGTTCGACGAAATGGCGGTTCGCGGACGCGTCGTCACGCGCTTCCAACCGGTTCGCGATCGAGAAGTCTACGGTGTCGCGTTCCTCGAGATCGACGGCTACCAACGCGAAGAGATCGCTCGCTTCACGCACGCGGTGCAGCTCTCAAAGATTCGCTCGACGTAGGGCGAAGCGTAGGGCCCGTGCGGGTCCTGTTTGTGCCGCGCGACGATGCCGATCGGATTTTCGGCGGCGACGTCGTCCAGATGCAGAAGACCGCCGAGGCGCTCCGCGACCTCGGCGTTCTCGTTGATGTCGGTCCGCCGGAAGATGCAGCGGGCGGCTATGATATCATCCACCTTTGGACGAGCCTTCATTTTCCGGATAAGTTGCTCGCTCAACTCGCGCGTCTCGAACCTCTGCGCGGTAACGTTACCATCGCGCTCTCGACGATTTGGGCTCCGCATCATCTGGTGCGATGGATGGATGCCGCACGGCGTTGGCTCTTTTCACGCCACCCCGACGGCGCGCGCCTTTCGGTGCACACGACCGCCGAAGACCTGCGCGCAATTGCTTCACGCGCGCTGGACTTCACGATGGATGACGGCGAGCGCCTTACCGCGTTTGCGCCGCACCCGTTCACCGGCTTGTGCCGTGAGGTGCTGCGGCGCACCGATCTGATCTTGCCGAACTCGTGGATGGAACTTCAGGCGATCTTCGCGTACCTTGGCGACTTCGCAGAATACGGCATCGTCCCGAATGCCGTCGACGCGCATGACTTCGCAATCGAAGGCGAGCCCGATCTACCAGCGGAGTTGCGCTCGGGCAACTACGCGATGATGAGCGCTCGCTTCGACACCCGCAAGCAACAAGACTTTGCGATGCTCGCTATCAAGGATCTCGATATTCCGATGGTCTTTGTCGGCGATGCGACCGACCAAGAGATCTTCGCGCGGATGCGCGCACTCGCGACAGGCCGCACCGCGCCCGTCTTCTATTATCCGTTTCTACCGCACAGCCGATTGCGCCATCTCTACGCCGCCGCGCGCGTCCATCTTCTACCGAGCATTTTCGAATCGCCCGGGCTTTCGTCGATGGAGGCGGCGCTGCTCGACTGCGCGATCGTCACCGGTAACCTCGCATTTGAGAGCGAGTATTTTCAGGAGGGCGCCTACTATTGCGATCCGTGCGACGCGTTCTCAATTCGCAAAGCGGTAGGCGACGCGTGGGAATCGTACGATGACGAGTCGGCGCGCCGGCGCACGCTCGCGGAACGCATTCGGGACGAATACACCTGGCGGCATGCGGGCGAAGCGACATTACACGCCTATCGGCGCAATGCGATCAGTGCCACACCGGCAAGCGCAAAGACGACGCCGAACCACTGAACCACGCCGAGGCGCTCCTTCAATACGACGCGCGCTAAGAATACGGTGCTCGCCGGGTAGAGTGACGTGAGCACCGCTGCGATCGCGAGCGAACCGTTGAACGTGGCAAGCACGTAAAGGACGTTCGCGACCATATCTTGCGTCCCCGAAAGTAGAATCAACGGTAGCGATGTTCGCTGCGGACGAAAATCGACGCGCGCAACGAGTCCCATGACAAAGAGCAGTACGACGGACGCAGCGCTGGATGCGAAGACGCCGTACATTCCCGCTTCGCGACCGGTGTGCGCGAGGAAAAGATAAAAGCCGCCGAGCGTTATCCCCGATGCGGCTGCTTCTTTCAAGCCGCGCGTCGAAAACTCGCGAACACCGTCTTCGAACGACAACGAGATCAGCACGATGGCTACGAGCGACAAAATGATGCCGATCAGTTGTTGCAATGCGAGTTGCTGACCAAAGAGGATCGAAACGATGACGGGGACTGCCGCTGCGAGTACTGCAGTTACCGGAGACACGACGCCCATCTTTCCGATCGAGAGCGCGTGGTAGAGTAACGCGATGCCGATGCCGCCGCAAATCCCCGCGAGCGCGCCCCAGAAGAAATCCGACAATAGTGGATGCGCTGGGATAAATGGAAGCGCGATCGCAAGTACGATGAGCCCCGTTAAACGCGAGATCGCCGCTACGGCAATGACGGCCGTACGTTTGGTTGCAAAGCCGCCGCAAAAGTCGGCTGCACCGTAGAAAAACGCGGCGAGCAGACTGAAGCCTACTTGCATTTACCCTTTCTTCCCAAAGAATGGGGACCACTCAGCCGAGCGACTGCGGGTATGTCCTCCATGCAATGAAGCACCTCACAACACTCCTTGCTCTGCTCTTAGCCCTTGCCGTCCCTGCAGACGCTATTGCACAAACCCGCGTCATCAGCGATCTCTCGGAAGGCGCTCTACTGGGTGAAATTCGCGACACCGCGCAATTACAACGCGACTTCTTCTCGCAACGCCCGCTGCTCGCGCAAGCAACGCGAGATCTGGGCCTCACGTCCGCGGACTTCAACGAAGTCGCGCTCGACGTTAGCCAGGGCCGCGCGCGATATGTCGAAATTCCGCGCAGACTCGACGGCATGGCCGGACAACATGACGGTACGGCATTTGCCGTCCACAATGTCGTGATTCCGTCTCACACCTACGGCTGGGAAGTCGATCTCGAACGGCCGTCCGGAGTCGTTCGCGTTTTTATGCCAAACCGTTGCGGCAACATCTCGTACTTGTTGATGCCGAAGCAACGCGCGCTTGCGGCTGCACCGCGTCAGGTAAGCGCACCCACCGTGGCCCCCGTCACCCTGGCTCCACCGCCCACACCGGCGCTCGTGGAGCAGGTAACGCCCGCTCCGGTAGATGCCAACTGCTACTCCGGCTCCGTTACCGCCGGCGCATCACTTCGCGGTTCTTCCATGGCTCGCGCTCGGTCTAATCGGCGTAGCGCTCGCGCATGGCGCGCCGTCGATCGCGCTGCCGCCGCACCACCACTGCGGCTGTCCGCACCGCCCCTAATGCACGGCGCCTTAGACTTCCATGACGATCGGAATGACGACGGGACGTCGCTTCGTTCGCGCATGCACGGCGCGTGCGAGCGCACCGCGAATATGCTCCTTCACGGTGTTGACGTCACGCATACCCTCGACCGACACTTCGGCAATAGCGTTGCGCAATTCGCTGCGCAGTTCATCGAGCACCCCGTCCGACTCAGGGATATAGAACACGCCTTTCGAAACGAGATCCGGCTCCCCGATCACGCGTGCTTCTTCCGCATCAATTGCGACGACCACGACCATGATGCCGTCGTTCGAGAGAGCTTTGCGATCGCGTAGCACCGCCTCACCGACGTCGCCGATACCCGTTCCATCGACGAGTACGTTGCCGCCGTACGTCTTGCCGATCTTGTCGCCGTACTCGCGCGTAAATTCGAGCACGTCTCCGTTTTCGACGACGAACACGTTTCCGGGCTCGACGCCCGTTTCAATCGCGAGCTTCCCATGCTGCACGAGCATCCGATATTCGCCGTGAACCGGCACGAAAAATTCCGGACGGACCAAGTTGAGCATGAGCAGCAACTCTTCTTGCGATGCGTGACCGGAGACATGCGAACGTCCGTCGGTCCCATGAATGACCGTTGCACCGAGCTTGCACAGATTATTGATCGTCTTATACACGCTCTTCTCGTTACCCGGAATCGGCGTCGCGCTGATGACGACCGTATCGCCGGGAACGATTTTGAACTTCTTATGATCGCGCACCGACATTCGCGAGAGCCCGCTCATCGGTTCGCCTTGCGATCCCGTCGTGACGACACAGACCCGTTCGGGCGCATAACTGTCGACGTCTTCGATGCGAATCACGGTATCGGCCGGAATCTTCAAGTGGCCGAGTTCCGTCGAGAAGTGCACGACGTTCTGCATCGACCGCCCGAGGAATGCGATCTTGCGGCCGAACCGTACGGCGTGATCGACGGCCTGCTGAATGCGTGGCACGTTCGATGCAAACGACGCAATCACGATGCGGCCTTTCGCGCGCTGGAAGATGCCGGTGAATGCTTCGCCGACGATCCGTTCCGAGAGCGTATGTCCCGGCCGCTCGGCGTTGGTTGAATCGGAGAGCATCAGCAGTACGCCTTCGTCGCCGACGCGCGCGATTCGCGCGAAGTCTGCGGGTTTGTTGTCGATGGGCGTCTGGTCGAATTTAAAATCGCCGGTGTGAAAGACCGCGCCGACGGGCGTTCGTAGCGCAAGCGCACAAGCACCGGCAACCGAGTGATTGATGTGAATGAACTCGGTCTCGATCGAGCCGTAACGGACGCGATCGCCGGGCTGAACCGTGACGAAATCGATCGTTGCGAATTTATGCTCGCGGGACTTCGCCTTGATCAGTGCGATCGAGAGCGGCGTGCCGACGACGGGCGTGTTGGGGAACTCTCGCAGAAAATAGGGAATGCCGCCGATGTGGTCTTCGTGGCCGTGCGTTACGAGTACGGCGCGCAACTTGTGCGCGCGCTCCCGGACGTACGTAAAGTCGTTGATCACGACGTCAACGCCGAACATCTCGTCGTCGGGGAACATCAAGCCGCAATCGACCACGACGAGATCGTCGTTCGTTTCGACGACCGTCATATTGCGGCCGATTTCGCCGCAGCCGCCCAGTGGAATGACGCGGGTGTACGGCTCCTGCGGAGGGGCCGGCACGATCAGAGTATCTAGGTTCAAAGATTTATCGCTTACTTTATACGAAGGCCGGACGGAGGTATTGGCGGTCCGGAGGACACCATGTTCAACGGATACCCCGTATGCTCCGCGCTGACCTCGCTCGTGCTCCTGGCAAGCCTCGCCGTTGCGCCGGCGCCGCAGCCACGATCCCATGATTGCAGCGACATTCGTCGACTTTACTCGCCGCGTCTGTTACGCGAGTTGCGCGTTCGGCTCCTGATGGCCTATGCGGAGTCGCATGAACGCAGAGCCGCGGAGATCGCCGCCGCAATTCGTAACCATGCCTCGCTCTCACTACCAGTACAAAAGGACCAGCTTGAGATGGTTCCGCAAGAAAGTGACGACCCTAAGATGAAACATCTGCTTGCTTACGTCGCTATGAATTGTTTGTAGCGATGCCGCGCGTGTTTGCGCGCCGAGAGGTGTGGTATGGCTGTAGATTCTCAGGCACCGCAGGCAAATGGTCTAAAGACGGTGCTCGATACGATTCTTGCCCCGAAAGAGGGCTTCGAGTCGATTCGCGCGGTTCCGACGTGGGGCTGGGCTCTCGCGATCGCAATTCTTCTGGGCGCTATCAGTTCGTATCTGCTCGTTCCGGCGATTCAACACGCGATGGCGGTGGACTGGCCGGCAATGGCGGCACAGAATCCGCGGCTCGCGCAAATGACGCCGCAGGAGCAACAAGCGGCGCTTGCGATGAGCCAGAAAATCGCGGCGTTTGCATGGATCGTCGTAATCTTTGCCGTCCCGATTTACTGCTTCATCGAAGCGGTCATCATGTTGATCTTCGACAAGCTTGGGCGCGGAGACGGCTCGTTCGCGAAATATTTTGCGGCCGCGTGCAATATCGCGGTGCCGGTAGCGGGGATCGGTTCACTGGTTAATTCGGCCATCGTCATTATTCGGGGTCCGGCCACCTTCACGAGCGTCCAGGCGGTACAAACCGCAGTTCCGTCGCTCGCGATGCTGGTGCCCGGAGTAACGGGTAAGCTCGGCGCATTCCTGGCAACGTTCACACCGTTTACGATGTGGGCGACCGGTCTATCAATCGCGGCAATGGTGATCGTCGGACGCGTTCCGAAGTTGCAGGCATGGCTCGCCGGTATCGTGCTTTTCATTATCCCTTCGTTGATCGCCGTTTCTTTTGCCAAATAGCGGGTGCAGATGATTCGCCGTCACGCCTTCGGAGCGGCCCTTGTTGCAGCCGCCGCATTCCCGGCTGCCGCCTCCGCCGCTCCGATGACGCTCGCCGACGCCGTGTCTTATGCGCTCAATCACAACGCGACCGTCGCTCAGAAAGTCGCCGTGCTTGCGCAGGCAGAGCATTCGACCGCGCAGGCGCGCTACAACGCATTTCCTCCGGTGAGCGGCACGCTTTCGAATTACTCGAGTAAAAGCGCAAATTACGAAGGCGCCTTCGGGTTCGTCGGCGGCAAGCAGCAAAATGTCTATAGCCAGAACACCGCGCAGATTGGAACGACGTACACGCTAACCACAGGCGGCCTCGCATTTATTCAGCTCGCCTCGGCGCGCGCAAGCGAAGCGCAGGCGCGCGAGGACCTTGGCAACACGGAAGATTCGATCGCAAGTAGCGTTGCCGCCGCGTATTACACCGTCGTTCAGAATGAAGCGATCGTCGTGGTTGACGAGTCGGATCTGCATTACCAGAACGTGCTCGTCGACGTTGCTAAGGCGAAGGAACGAGCAGGTGTTGTAGCGGGCGTGGACGTGCTCAAAGCGCAAGTCCAACAGGCGAAGAGCGGCTCGAACCTTGTCGGCGCGCGTGCCGACGTCGATAACGCACGCGAACAACTCGCGCACGCGATCGGCGCTCCGCTATCGCAAGACTTCGTTTTCCCGAAGACCATCGCAACGCCGGCGTTGCCCAAAGGCACTGTCGACGCCCTCGAAGCAATCGCGGTCCGCTCGCGCCCCGACCTCAACGCGGCGCGCGAGTCCCTCGTTGCCGCGCAATCGACCCGCAAGGGATGGAGCCGCGAACTCTTCCCGACCGTGCAGCTGACCGCCGGACTCGGCAACCAATTCGCGCCAACCACAGCGGGCGAAGTCGTCGGTGTAAATCCCGACGGAACGCCGATCGTCGTTCCTCGCGGTATGCCGGGATTCTGGACGCTGACCGCGCAGAGCACCTTCACCTTTCCATTCATGGATTACGGCCAGCGCCGCAGCGAACGCGCCATGGACGACGCACAGGTTGCATCGGCGGAAACGAACGTCGAACAGGTGGAGACGCAAGTAGAACTCGACGTGCGCCAGAATTATCGAGGAGCGAAGACCGCGCTCGCACAGATGGACTACGCACAAGATGAGTCGCGATTGGGAACCGAATCGGCGCGGATCGCGCAGCTGCAGTACCAGCGCGGCCTTATTGGTCTCGCGGATGTCATTCAGACTCAGCAGCAGTCGGTCGTCGCGCAATCCGACTTGGTCAATGCCCGCGTCGCCTACGTGAACTCCATCGTCAAACTTCGCGTCTCGCTCGGCATCTACGATGCACGCAGCGCCGTCGCCGACCTGCAGTAACGGAGCACCTGAATGAAGCGCACTCGCAATCTCATCATCGTCTTGGCCGCTCTTGCCGCTGTGATCGTTCTTGCCTTGGTCGGCTCGCATCGAAGCAACGATTCGGCGACGAAGGTGAAGGTGCAAAAGATCAGCTATGCGCCATTCACCGTGAAGCTTCCCGAAAACGGCGTCGTGCAGCGGCCGACGACGGTTACCGTGCCGACCCTTATCGCCGGCAACATCTCAGCGATCTACGTGAAAGCCGGCGACCGCGTGAGCGCCGGTCAATTACTTGCGACGATCGATAATCCGACGCTGCAATACAACGCAGCCGGAGCCGCCGCGGACTATTCCAACTCGGTGGCCAACGTTTCGACCGCGCAAATCGACGAACGCAACGCGCGCGTGCAGTACGAGGGACAAGTCGAGACGCAGCGCTCGGCCCTCGCCGAAGCACGCCGCATTTATAGTGCGGACGTTGCACTTTTAAACCAGCGCGCGATCGCGCGTACGACGGTTGATGCCGACAAAGCAAAGCTCGATCAAGCGCAAGTGGCGTACGAACAGGCTCTCCAGCAACTCAAGCTCGGAGCCGTGTCCGGCTATGGCATCAATAGCGTTCAGGCAGCCCAAGCAGCGGCAGAAAAAGCAAAGATTCTGAATTCGCAGAATCAGCAGCAGGTCGCCTTTACTCGAATCACAGCTCCGTTTTCCGGCGTTGTGCAGACCGTTGCGGCACAACCGAACGACCCGTTACGGTCGCTCGATCCGGGCGATCCCGTGACGCAGGGACAAGCGCTTTTCACCCTCGCCTCCGGCGAAGGCTTCATCGTGAAAGCGCAAGTCGACGAACAGGATATCATCAACGTGCAGGTTGGACAGCCCGCGAACATCACCGGACAGGATTTCCCGGGACATACGATCGTGGGCCGCGTTGCCTCTATTGCACCGGTCGCGCAAAAGTCGACCGATGCATCGAGTACGGCGAAGCAGGTCCTCACGACGATCGCACTCGATTCGTCGCCCGGATTTCTGCGTGACGGCATGACGGCCGATATTGATATTCTGACGACCGACATTCCGCGAGCGCTAGCCGTGCCCAATGGTGCGATCGGTAGAGACGGCAAAACACCGTACGTCTTCATCGTGCAAAATGGGGTCGCCAAGAAACGAACCGTACGTCTGGGGCAAGCAAACGATAGCGTAACGATCGTGAAAACCGGCCTCGTGCCGGGCGATGTTGTCGTTGCAGCGCTTCCCAGCCCCGCGCTCAAGGACGGAGCCAAGGTAACGCCGATGCCGTCGGCATCACCAAGCGCATCGCCGTGACGCGAATCGTCGCGTATCTTAGCGAAGCGCTAGCCTCTCTCTGGCGCAACAAGGTGCGTTCCGCGCTCACCATGCTCGGCATGATCATCGGAACGTCGTCGATCATCGCCGTGTTCGGTCTGAGCAAAGCAGCGACGAGCGGAATTGAAGGTACGCTCAATTCGTTCGGCACGATTCCCATCACCGTCCAAGTCGACACGTCGCAAGACTATCCGGACCGCGCTCAGATCCGCTACAGCGATGCCGCGCGCGTTGCTGCCGATCTCGGCGACCGCGTTCATGAAGTGCAGCCCAGCTGGACGCGTACGTGGAAAGTATCGTACGGAACGACGAGCGACTACTACACCGTTGGAACGGCCGGCACGTTTCAGGACGATTCGCTGCAGATGAGCCAAGGCCGGAAGATCAACGCGCAAGATGTCATCTCAGCAGCGCGCGTCGTCGCCGTCTCCCAGACGGTCGCGGATAAATTCTTTCCCGACGGCAACGCCGTCGGGCACGTGTTGACAATGAATGGGGGGCGCTATCTTCTGGTCGGCGTGTATGCACCCATCAAATCGCCGTTACTCACCTCGCTCGGCGGCGCAGATTTTATTGCGATCCCGTACACGACGTTTTATCGTGCCGTGAACTTGCCGCCGGACGATCTCTCGATCTATCCGATGCCCGGCGTCAATGCCGACGCGCTCCGTGAACAAATCACGCAAACGCTGCAGCACCTGCACGGTCCGCAGGCGCAATACGAAATCATCGACGGCGCCGGAGCGCTCAAGACGTTTGATAACGTGTTGAATATCGCGGGCACGGGGCTCGCTGCCATCGGGACGGTCGCGCTGATCGTTGCCGGAATCGGCATCATGAACATCATGCTGGTAACGGTTACGGAACGAACGCGCGAGATCGGCTTGCGCAAATCTATCGGGGCGAGCCGAGCCGATATCATGCTGCAGTTTTTGATGGAATCGATCGTGCTCGCTGTGCTGGGAGGCGGCAGCGGAATGGCTCTCGGCTTGCTCTTTACAATCGGCGGTGCAGAGCTGCTGAGCAAACAACTTGGCGACCTGGTCATTCCGTACGTGCTGGTCGTGTCGATTGCGCTGAGTTTTTCAATCGCCGTTGGTATGATTTTCGGCATCTATCCTGCGTTTCGTGCCGCGACATTGGATCCGATCGAGGCGCTGCGCTCGTGATGTATTTCGAAGAAGCGCTTCGCGTGCTCCTCGCGAATCCCGTTCGCACGTTCCTGACGATCATCGGCCTCATTATCGGCGTCGGCGCCGTTATCAGCATCGAAGTTCTCGGCCACAGCATGGCAGGTTCGATCAGCGAAACATTGGGCGCGCTCGCCGATAATTCGTTCATCATCTTCCCTGGAACCGAACAAGGCGACTTTCAAAAAGCTGTCATCCATCTCTCGGATCTCGATGCGATCAAGAGCACCGTTCCAAATGTGGATCTAGCGATACCGGTTGGCGGCACAACGGAGCTCGTGCGGTACGGACATAACCTTGGCCGATTTTTTCTCTCGGCCGATGCAAATCCGCCCTTTGCAAACGTGCCGATCGCATTCGGACGCCGCATCGATGACGACGATATCGCAAATGCAATCGACGTTACGGTCATTAGCTGGAAAGCCTACAACCGGCTCTTCCCCAACGGCGGCGACCCGACGGGCACGAGCGTCTATGCCGGAACGCACCGCTACCTCGTGGTCGGCGTGCGCGCAGAGCCGCGGCAAGGGGCCTTGAATGTAAGCTTCGGCGGCGATGTCTCCATCCCGTACACGACGTACATACGCGAGTTCGTCCACGGCGACCGGATTTTCGCGGCGCGCTTCACCGTGAAAGACGTTTCGACGCTTCCGGGAACGGAAACCGCCGTCATCCAAAAGATCCGCGCGCTTCGGCAAGTCGGACCGAACGTGCGCTATCAGTCGTTCGACAAAGCGAGTTTCACGCAAGGCATCAATAGTGTGTTTACCGGCATAACGATCGTAGTTGGGCTCATCGGCGCAGTATCTCTGCTCGTCGCGGGTATCGGCGTGATGAATATCATGCTCGTTTCGATTACCGAGCGCACGAAAGAGATCGGCACCCGCAAGGCGATCGGTGCGCGACGCGGACAGATTCTCGCGCAGTTCTTCATCGAATCCGCACTGCTGAGCGGCATCGGCTGCTTCATCGGCATGGCGATCGGCCTCGGTATCGGCGGTTTCGTCAACTCGTTTTTCATCGTAAAACTCACCGGATATACCGCGACGCTTCCGTACGCGCAAGCAGTCGGAATTACGGTGGCATTCGCGGCATTCGTCACGCTCGTTTTCGGTACGTATCCGGCGTTTCGCGCCGCCGCGCTCGACCCTATTGAGGCACTGCGCTATGAATAACGGCAATCCGCATCCCGCGATCGTCCTGCGCGGCATTACGAAGACCTATACCGGCGCGCTGGAAGTTCCGGTACTGCACGGCATCGACCTCACCGTGCAGCGCGGCGAATACGTCGCGATCATGGGACCGTCGGGCTCGGGCAAGTCGACGTTGATGAATATTATCGGCTGTCTCGACCGGCCCACGAGCGGTACGTACATTCTCGACGGCGAGGACGTCTCGCATCTCGACGACAACGCACTTGCAGAAATTCGTTTGAAGAAACTTGGTTTCGTCTTCCAAGGGTTTAATTTGCTCGCGCGAACGGACGCGGCGAAAAACGTGGCGCTTCCGTTGTTCTACGCCGGCGTCACCGCGCGCGAACGGCAACGCCGCGCGATGGCGGTCCTCGATGAAGTCGGCTTGAGCGATCGCGCGAATCACAAGCCGAATGAACTCTCGGGCGGCCAACAGCAGCGCGTCGCCATCGCGCGGGCGCTCATCAACGACCCGGCCGTGCTGCTCGCCGATGAGCCGACCGGAAACCTCGACACGAAAACGAGCGCCGATATTCTGGCGCTTTTCGGCAAGTTGCACGAGGGCGGCCGGACTATCCTGATGGTCACTCACGACGAAGCGGTAGCACGCCACGCCCGCCGCATCATCCGCCTTCTGGACGGGCTGATCGTGGCAGACGAACCGTCGTCTCTAACCGTCCCTTAAGGAAGCCGCCGTAACCCTAGGGCCGGGAAAGCGGTAGCGGGTACTATAAATGAACCAAAGCGCAAATTAGGAGAATGGTGAAGAATCGAGTGATGCCCACGGTCATCGTGGGCCTTGTCGGTGCAATCATCGGCAGCTTTTTAATGATGCTCTATGCGAGCACGCACTTCGCAAACGTCGCCGGCCCGGATCATACCCCGCCGGCTGTTGTTGCGGCTCCGCTCACCGGAGTGAGCGACCAAGACCGCATCGTCAGCGCGGTGAAACGCACCAAAGCGTCGGTCGTCGCAATCACGGAGCAGATCAACGGCCAACAGTTCGTTCCGCTCAGTCCGTTCTTCGGAAATCAAGGACCGGGCGTCGTGCAACCGTATCGCGGTCAGGCATCAGGCTCGGGATTCGTTTACGATACCAACGGTGACATCGTCACCAACGCGCACGTCGTCAATCCCCCGACCGGCGGCCGCATTTCGAATTTGACCGTTGTCTTCTCAAACGGCGATCACGTTCCCGGGCACGTCGTGGGCGCGAATCTCGGAGCCGACCTCGCCATCATCAAGGTCGATAACTACCACAAATTGCCGCCCGCGCTGCCTCTTGCAGATTCGAACAAACTCGAGCAAGGACAGTGGGCAATCGCAATCGGCGAACCGTACGAGTTGAGAGAGAGCGTGACGCTCGGCATCATCTCCGCATTCGACCGTGAAGAGCAGGTACAAGCGGAGAGCGGTCAAGGCATCTACGACTTCAAAGGACTGCTGCAGACGTCGGCCCCGATTAATCCCGGCAATTCAGGCGGACCGTTGATCGATATCGAAGGCCAAGTTATCGGTGTCAATCAGCTCACGAATGCGAACGGTCAAGGCATCGGCTTCGCGATTCCATCGAACGAAGTGCGCACGGTGATTCCGCAGCTACTGAAAAACCCGGGCGTCCATCAAGGGACGGGCACCGGCTTTGCCGGCGTCGAGCTCGTGCCGCTGACGTCCGGACTGAAAAATCAGATCGGCTACAACGGCCAGGGCGGCGTCGCCGTGTACCAAGTGGTTCCTGGGACCCCGGCCGACAAGGCCGGCTTGCAACCGGGCGATGTCATCCTCTCGGTGGACGGCAAGAATTACAACAGCGATTCAGCGCTCCGCCAGTATCTCGGCACGAAGAAGCCCGGCGATATCGTCCGGATGAATGTTTGGTCGCAAGGGGTGAAGAAATTCGTCGCGGTGACGCTCGAAGAGCGGCCGGCGGATCTCAACGCGCCGGCGCCGCAGCCGACGTAACGCTAAGCTCAGGGGCGGTGGAAACCGCCCCTCTTTTCTGCAACTCGCTATGCCACTTCGGTGTCATACATACTGCAGAGGGAAACAAAGCAGCCCCGGCCGTTGTATGATGTCCGGGTACATAACGCGCGGAAGGCCATAAGCGGCAAGGCGCATCCGGCCCCCGGTGGGTTTGCATAGCAAACCCGAGCATCGCCGAATCGTTGTAGACGTGTGACTAACCTCGGTCTGCGGATACCCCGGCTCGAGTGCACCGGCGGGTAGGAATAGCTGGTCCGGGTCTTCGGTGCAATTCGAAGAGAGGTAATTTTTTAATGGCTAAAGTGGTCGGTATCGACCTTGGCACGACCAATTCCGTCGTTGCCGTGATGGAGGGTCCTCAGCCCGTCGTCATTCCAAACTCCGAAGGGTCGCGTACGACCCCGTCGGTCGTCGCATTTACGAAGACCGGTGAACGCCTCGTGGGCCAACTTGCGAAGCGTCAGGCGATCACGAACCCGGATCGCACGATTGCTTCCATCAAGCGTCACATGGGCGAAGGCGATTATCACGTCAAGATCGACGGCAAGGATTACACGCCGCAAGAGATCAGCGCGATGATCCTGCAAAAGCTCGTCAACGACGCGAGCAACTATCTTGGTGAACGAGTGACCAAAGCGGTTATCACCGTTCCGGCATATTTCAACGACGCGCAGCGTCAAGCAACCAAAGACGCCGGCAAGATCGCCGGTCTCGACGTGCTGCGCATCATCAACGAGCCGACTGCAGCTGCGCTCGCGTACGGTCTCGATAAAAAAGGCAACGAGACGATCCTCGTGTGGGACCTCGGCGGCGGTACGTTCGACGTATCGATCCTCGAAGTCGGCGACGGCGTCTTCGAAGTCAAATCGACCAACGGCGACACGCATCTCGGCGGCGACGACTACGATCACCGGGTCGTGGACTGGCTCGTCGGCGAATTCCGTAAAGAACAGGGCATCGACCTCAGCAAAGACAAACAGGCGCTGCAACGTCTGACGGAAGCGGCTGAAAAAGCGAAGATCGAACTTTCGTCCGTCGTGCAAACGTCGATCAATCTGCCGTTCATCACGGCGGATCAAGAGGGTCCCAAGCATCTCGACATCACGCTCACGCGCGCGAAATTCGAAGAGCTGACGGCCGACTTGACCGATCGCTGCATCACGCCGTTCAAGAACGCGATTGCGGATGCGAAGATCGATATCTCGCAGATCGATGAAGTGGTGATGGTCGGCGGTTCCACGCGCATGCCCGTCATCCAGGAACTCGTCAAGAAACTCACGGGCAAAGAGCCGAATCTCACCGTCAACCCGGACGAAGTCGTCGCGGTCGGCGCTGCGATTCAAGCAGGCGTGCTCGCAGGTGAGGTTCGCGACGTCGTTCTTCTCGACGTTACACCGCTCTCGCTCGGTCTCGAAACGCTTGGCGGCGTGATGACGACGCTCATTGAGCGCAACACGACGATTCCGACGAAGAAATCGCAGATCTTCACGACGGCCGAAGACGGTCAAACGTCGGTCGATATCCACGTGCTCCAAGGCGAACGCCCGATGGCACCCGATAATAAGACGCTCGGACGATTCCGTCTCGAAGGCATTCCGCCGGCTCCGCGCGGCGTGCCGCAGATTGAAGTCACCTTCAACATCGACGCCAACGGCATCGTGAACGTGAGCGCAAAAGATCTCGGAACGGGCAAAGAGCAGCAGATTCAGATCACGGCTTCGACCAATCTGTCGAAGGACGAAGTCCAACGGATGGTTCGCGACGCGGAAGCGCAGTCGGCAGCCGACAAGGCGAAACGCGAAGAGGCGGAAGTGCGCAACAACGCATCGAGCCTCATCTACTCGACCGAAAAGTCGCTCAAAGAAGTCGGCGACAAACTCGACGTCGGGGCGCGCGGCGAAGTCGAAACGGCGCTCGCCGAGTTGAAGCGCGTCAGCGAGAACGGCACGATCGAAGAGATCAAACCCGCGATCGAACGCCTGCAGCAGGCCAGCTACAAGATGGCGGAGTTGCTCTACAAGTCGGCGTCGCCCAACGGCGAGGCCGCTGGAGCGGGTGCGGGTGATGGTGCGGCCGCGGGCGCAGGCGCCGGCGGCAACGGCGAAGCCCAGCCTGAAGACGTGATCGACGCGGAGTTCAAGGAAGCGAAATAAGCTTCGCCGGAGGGCGAATCGCGTCGTCGACGGCGCGGTGACCTAGCGAACTAGCGTCACCGCGCCGTCTCCTAGCGCTTCATCCCTCCGACTCGCTTATTGCTAATGCGATATGAATGATAACGAATTGATTACGGAAGCCGGCGAGGCGACGATCGACGATACGACCAGTTCCAGCGCGGACGATTTGCGTGGACAGCTCGATACTGCAAACGCGAAAGCGGACGAAAATTGGAACAAGTATCTGCTCGCTATGGCCGACTTCGAGAACTACAAGAAGCAGATGGAGAAACGCGTGCACATGATCGTGAACGATCATCGCAAGTCGGTGCTCCTGCGCTTCCTCCCGGTGATCGACAACCTCGAGCGCGCGCTGCAATTCAATGCCAGCGGTGACGAAAAGTTACGCGGAGGCATCGAGCAAACGCTCAAGGGATTCGAGTCGGTGTTGAACGGCGAAGGCGTCAAGGCCATCGACGTTAAGGGCAAACCGTTCGATCCGCGGATTGCCGAAGCAATCGGCACGCTTCCGGCCCAGAACGGCATCAGCGACGACACCGTTGTCGAAGTTGCGGAAAAGGGCTACACCATGGGTGACGAGCTGCTGCGCCCGGCGAAAGTCCTCGTCGCTAAATCGCCTGGATGAATTATAAGGATTACTACGCGATCCTCGGCGTTCCGAAGTCCGCGGCAGAAAAAGACATCAAGTCCGCGTATCGGAAGCTCGCGCGCAAATGGCATCCCGACGCTAATCCCGACAATCCGAAAAACGCCGAAGAAAAATTCAAGGAGATCTCCGAGGCCTATGAGGTTCTCGGAGATCCCGAGAAGCGTAAAAAGTACGACGTGCTCGGTTCCGACTGGCAGCGCGCTGCACAGCAAGCCGAACAGCAACGCCGGTATCGCACGCGTTACAATCCCGAAGATTTCCACTTCGACTTTGGAAACGCCGGTGCGGGCGCGGGTGCCGCCGGGGCGGGGCCGACCGGTTTCTCGGATTTCTTCGACATGTTCTTCTCCGGCATCGGCCGACGCCAAGGCGCGCAGAGTGCCGGGTTTGCGCAACGCGGACAAGATCTCGAAACAACGATCGAACTCTCGCTGCGCGATGCGTACGACGGCGGCAAGAAAGCCGTTTCGCTGCAAGTAGAAGACATCTGTCCGCGCTGCCGCGGAACGGGAACCGTTGGCACGCAGCTCTGTCCGCAGTGCGGCGGCACCGGTCACGTGTTGCTGACGAAGAAGTTTGAAGTAACGATTCCCAAAGGCATCGGCGAGGGCCAACGGATTCGTCTTGCGGGACAAGGCGGTGCCGGAACGCACGGCGGTCCGAGCGGGGATCTCTATCTTATCGTCAAGCTTCTCGACGACACGACGTACAAACGCAAAGGCGACGATCTCTACGTCGATCTGCCGGTGAGCCTATACGACCTCGTGCTCGGCGGCGAAGTCAAAGTGCCGACTATGAGTGGCCAAGTCGCCATGACGATTCCCGAAGGCACGCAGAACAACCGTTTGCTGCGCCTCTCCGGAAAAGGCATGCCGAAAGTTAAAGGCGGCGGCGCCGGCGATCAATACGTCCGGCTCATCGGACAGTTGCCGCAGTCGCTCTCTGATAAAGAGAAAAAGCTGTTCAAAGAGCTCGCGACGATGCGAAACGGAAAAGCCAAGTAATACGGATCGGTATGCGGAACTCTCAACGGGCCGAACAGATGCGTTCGGTCCGTGCTTTTTATGGAGGCATCCATGATCAAGGAGATCGCGTACACTGCGTACCCGGCGAGTAATGTGCAATCGACACGTGAGTGGTACGAGCGGACCCTGGGCTTCAAATTCACGGCGCCTTACGCCGAAGACGGCGTCGAAAAATACAACGAAGTGCAAGTTGGTAACGGCTGGTTCAGCCTTATCACGCCGGAGTGGATCTCGCGTCCAGGGGGCAGCGGCGTCGGCATCGTCTTCGAAGTCGACAACATCGAAGACGCCGCATCACAGCTGCGCGCCAAAGGCATCAAAGTAGAAGACATCTACGAAACACCAGTTTGCAAAGTCACCTCGTTTGAAGACCCGGAAGGCAACAAAGTGAGCCTGCATCAGATTACCGTGCCGCATTAAAACGCAAACAATCGCTCGCGAAAGTAGTTAATCCAAGCGTATGATGACCGGTCATGGGCTCATGTGGTCCAACCAATACTCTCCTGATAAGCCCAAGGTGCGAAAGCGCGTTGAGTGGGCTCGTATTGGCCGGTTGTTTGCGCCGTACTGGAAGCAGCAGGCGCTGGTGATGGCGTGCATCGTTATCGCGGCGCTACTTGGTTTGGTTCCGGGATTGATGACCGCGGATATCATCGATCGCGCGATTCCACATCATAGTTTCCGCGAACTCGGCGTCGACGTCGGCATCATTCTTGCAACAGCGCTCGTTTCGATGGCCTTCGGCGTGGTGCAGGGCTATCTGAACTCACTGGTCGGCGAAGGAATCATGCGGGACATTCGCACCAGCCTCGTCTCGCATCTACACAAGATGCCGCTCGTTTTCTTCACCGGAACGAAGACGGGCGAGATCATGAACCGCGTCTCCAACGACGTCGACAACGTCGATAACGTCGTAACCGGCACGCTAACCACGATTATTACGAATGTCGTCATGATCCTCACGACCGTCATCGCGATGTTCGTGTGGAACTGGCGACTGGCATTGATCTCGCTCGTCATCGTGCCGTTCATGGTCTTGCCGCTCGGTCCGGTCGGCCGGCGCATGTACGAAATTCGCAAAAAGACGCGCGAACAACGCGATACGATCGAATCGATCACCCAAGAGACGCTCTCGATCTCCGGCATCACGCTCATTAAATCGTTCGCCCGCGAAGCGTACGAACGCGCTCGTTTCTACGATGTCGGCACGCACTTGATGGGACTCGAGATTCGCCTCGCAATGGTCGGCCGGTGGTTCATCGCATCGGTGACGGCAATGGTCATCGTCGGACCGGCGATCGTATGGCTTGGCGGCGGTTGGCTCGCCGTTCAAGGGATGCTCGATGTCGGCGTCATCGTCGCGTTCATCGGTTACATTCAAGGACGCCTCTACGGTCCGGCAGCTGCACTCGTCGGCGTCCAAGTCCAGATCGTCAGCGCGCTTGCCGTTTTCGAACGCATCTTCGAATACCTCGACATGAAAACCGAAGAGTACGAGCCGGCGAATGCGACGGTGCTGGCGGGCATCACCGGTTCCGTTGATTTCGATCATGTGACCTTCGGATACGAAGATGAGCGCCTGGTACTGCGAGACGTCGGGTTTCACATTGAAGCCGGACAAATCGCTGCATTTGTGGGACCGTCCGGCGCCGGGAAATCGACGATTACGCAACTCGTTCCCCGTTTCTACGATCCGCAGAACGGACGCGTGCTCATCGACGGGCACGATGTCAAGACGGTGACGCTGGAATCATTGCGGCGGGACATCGGCATCGTTACGCAAGAGACGTATCTCTTCCATGACACCATCGCTTCGAATCTGCGCTACGCAAAGCCGGATGCGACGCTCGATGAATTGGTCGCCGCGTGCAAGGCGGCGAACATTCACGACTTTATTGCGACGCTTCCGCTGCAGTACGAGACGGTTGTGGGAGAGCGCGGGCACAAACTCTCCGGCGGCGAACGCCAGCGCTTGGCTATTGCGCGCGTGCTCCTCAAGAATCCGTGCATTCTGATCCTCGACGAGGCGACCAGTGCGCTCGACTCGCATAACGAGGCCGCGATTCAGCAAGCGCTCGAGACGGTGATGCAGAACCGCACCAGTCTCGTGATCGCGCATCGCCTATCGACCATCGTCAACGCCGACGTGATCTTCGTCGTCGAGGGCGGACGCATCGTCGAAAGCGGCTCCCACGCTGTACTGCTCGCTCGCAACGGTCCGTACGCGCGTCTCTATCGCCGGCAATTCCGGGATGCCGCCGTCGGCTAATACCATCGTCCCGCGGCCACGACTCGAGAACATGTTGCGCGACGCCTTAGCGGCGTCGGCTCTTGTCCTGCTTCAGGCGCCCTTCGGCTACGGCAAAACGACGCTGATGGATGCCGTCTTGCATGGTCGAGATGATTCTGCCGTGTTTCGAGTTCAGCCGTGGCATCGTGCAAATTTCATCGAAGATCTCGTGCTCGCGATCCGCGAAGCGCGGCCGGACTTCGGACGCAGAACGCTCGCCGGCGCAACAACCGACCTCGCGTCGCTCGCGCTCGCGCATCTTTTTGTTACCGATCTGCGCCACGTGCCTGCCGAGCTGGTGCTGGCCATCGACAACGCCGAACATCTTGCCGACGATCTGCTCTTCAGCGAATTCATCGCTGCAGTCGCGAACGATCTACCGAACCACGCCCACCTGCTACTGTCCGGTCGCGCGCTACCGCCTCTAACGGCACAGACGCGGATGAGCCGCAGCGTAACGATCTATCCCGATACGCTGCTTTTCTTGGACGAAGAATTGGGAGCCGCGCTCGAGTTCGATGGTATGCCGTCCGACGAAATGGCGGTCGAACGTGCGACACGCGCGACGAAGGGCTAATCCATTTCAGTTACGACTTCGGCATCACAGAGACTTAGACTTGATACGCTGTAAGGAAAATAGTGCGTAACGGAGAGCGTGCTCCGCGATGGAAACGAGCGTCGAATGGATGGCGGCAGGAATGTTCGGAGCGCTACTACCGCGAACTTGCGAATGAATTCTGCCGGCGCACGACCTGTCGGCAGATGGTCTGCCGTGGCCATCAAGGCGAACACACGCAGCGCCATCGGTATTCTTCCACGCTGTCACTGCAGTAACAATCCGTTATTCGAAGTCGTTGCGCGAATGGGTTGCGCGCATCGCAAGTCCGCACAATGCATCACACGCGAGTTACGCCGCTAGAACCTGAGCTAGAGAAGCCAACAGTTGCCGCTTATGACCCGGCTTTTCCACGCGCTTCTTCTTCACAGGTTACTTGCGAGCTGCTCCTTGTTTTCGTCTTTAGTCGAGGTGCTATGCTCGGCGATCTTCACGTGACTGCTGCGCGATAGTCCTCAGATCGCGTTCGAGCTTAATTTCCAAGAAGATGAACGAAATGATCAAGAATAGTGCACCGGCTACGGCGGCTGCGGACAGGGTCGGACCCAGCTGATGCTTACGCTCGGCAAACGCTGCCTGCTCATCAACGTATTGACGCTGCCGCTCGGCGATCGCATTCTGGACTTGAGCTACCTGCCACGATTCAAAAGCATCTAGTACGTCATTATCATGCGCACTATTTGTCGTCAGCCACGCGTCGATGGACGCAAGCGAACGCGCAACGTTGGTCTCCACCAAAGTATCTGTACGCCGAGGTCTTCGCATAAGCGAGCAACCTGAAACTTAGTGGACGGCGAATTCTGCGAATAAAGGCGGTCGGTGTCATCGCGCATGAAAACGGGGTCATATTCGTTGTAAGTGGGCGATCGAAAGCGGCGAATTTCCGTTTTCGATGCTTAGCCATATGGAACCATCGAGGCCCACGGCGATCGAGCCGGGACTAGACGATTGCGACGGGAACGCGTACGTATGGACTAAGCCGTTCTTGTCAATATGGACCAGACCTTGTGCATACGCGTCGGATATCGACACTGAAATCCAAGCGTCCTCGCTCCCGCCGCAAGCGACATCACCCGCCCAGGACGAAGGAAACTGAAATAGCTTCACGCTACCATCCGGTGCAACACGAGCGGCGTGTGCAGTCGGCGATCTGTACCGATCATTCAGCGTTAACCAAAGATTGTTGGCGCTATCGCAGGAAATACCGCTAATTATCGCTCGCTGTGGAAGTTCCGATGACGGGTACCACTGAGCATAGAAATTGCTGTTGATCACTGCGAGACGCGACGTTGCGGGCGTGTCTGCTACAACCCAAAGCCGCCCCATGCACTGTTGCATACGACCAGGCTGCGCGCCGCCCGGCATTGGATGTTCCACAACGCGGCCTGAAGTCGAACGATGACCGATCGATCGGCGACCCAAGTCGACAAACCACATTTCGCCTTCGCGATTCACTACGAGGTCACGGATGTCGGGGAAATAGCGTCGCGGCACAATCTGAAGAAACGTGAGCTCCCCCTGAGCGTCTATCTTACCGACTTTGCCACTCTGCCCAGCCGAGAACCAAATGTTGCTTCCAACTTGAGTAATACCTGAAACGCGCCAAAGATCGTACGGCATGACGTTCTGAGTGATGCGGCCACTCATATCGATGCGTTGAATCGACGACCCAACGGAGAACCATAGTGCGCCATCGAGCGCCACCGTCAGATTTTCAATGCGATAGTTTAATTCAAGCGGTGTATAGTTTGTAACGCTTCGATTCAGAACTCGCCAATACTTAGGGTGCGCTGAATGTTCCCCTGGCGGCAACCCTTCGCCAATAGAGATGCCAGCAGCAGCCATGATCAAGGCGACAAAGACCGTACATCGGAGCAGCGTTCTCATCCGCAGAACCCGGCGGCTCGTTTGACGAGACACACTATCAAATAGTTCAGCGACATACTTGGGCCCGCCCTTTCGTTGTATGAGTGAGGGATTTTAGCAGAGCACGTAGCCGGCGTGCCCCAGTTTCCGTGCATTGTGTCCGAGGTTGCGGATTGGTGCAGGCGCGTCGCGTTCACCGTGTCCGATGCAATATGGGCCGCGCGAGACCGCCATACGCGAATATCGGAAGCTAAATGCACGCAACTGTAACTGTATTCTTCACCAACGGACGACTTTGATAGCCCGAAAGCCGTGCCAGTCTTTCACCCGGAACTGGATTACAAACAAGTGTCGCTAATTCGGCCACGGGACGATAGGCGCTCAGCGCGCTCTATCGTCCCATCGCCACAGCGTTACGCAGAATCATACGATTGACTCGCGCACCGCGCCTACCGCTTTCTAGGGAAGATTCGAATCGTTGTAGTGAGTCTTCGGTTCCCATGGCGCCCAGCTTGTCGATAGAGGTAGCGATTGACATCGGAGCGGCTGGCTGACCGTATAGTGCTGCGTTAGCGACGTAGCCCCTGCGAAGATGCGTCCGCTTGTGAGGACATCGTAGGGCGTTGTCTTGCTCGTCATTGCTTGCACAATTACGCCGTTGTAGTTACATGACTGATATGTATAAGTGACATGGCTCCGTGTGACCGCACAATAGTTCTTGCTATCCGGTGTGCAAGGTTCCGGCGGCAGAGGCTCAGCGAACTTCGCTGCAGCGGTTCTTGTGAATCCCCCGCCGCCAGACGTTAAGTCGATCCCGTCGAACGATTCGTAGGGGCCGTAACCGGATAGTACCGCTAACGGTCGATTCCGATCTGTAGGAGTCGGGGTAGTATTGCGGCGCCACCGTAGTAATTCAAGGGCCACGTCGAGTAATCGAATGTGCACAAGGTTGTACCCGGTACACAATTGCTTTCCCACTCGCCGTAGGCGACCTGCATCCAGTTGATCATATTGTTGCGCGTGCTCTCGTCCACGCCAAAATACGACCCATCAAGTGAGTAAGTCTGCACACCGTTTTGGGCGATCGTCGTCATCCGACTAATTGAACAATTTAAGCACGGCGTATAATCACCAACAGGGTCGGTGCCAGCTGCCGTTGACGTCCGAAGCAGCCTGTGTGAACATCCACGATTGGCCTACAAACGTGAAGGCATTCCCATTGCAGAACGTCTGTTGGGGCGTGCACGATGCCGGTAGTTGTCCCACCGCCGTGTACGTGTACAAGCCTGATTGTATCGCCCCGTCAACAATCCCGAGATTCTCTCCGCAGGTGAAACGCACGGAATTGTTGTTCATGACTAGACACTGGCCACCCAGGCGGCTTCAGCCAGGGTGCAATTGACAGGTCTGTGTTGTATTGCAACCCGCCCTCGGTAGAGACTTCCGCCATTCCCACGCAGTTCCATGTACAGATATCCGGTGTCGTTTGGTGCGAAAGAGCTGTAGCCGCACGGGAATGTTCACAAATCCCCATGCTGCGGTAAATCCGCATTGAGAAACCTGCCTCACATACGCTCCCTGCGGACTACCTGGCGGGTTCGGCGGAGAACAGCTTGATGAGTAATCCATTGGGCGAGCGCGAGTGCTGGCTGCCGCGACAGCTGTCCGCGCACTTGATACACTCTGCTGGCCGCTGGATTGCACGGGTGTGAGGGTAATGTACTTGAGTAGTTTCGGGTTATTACTGACGAGGCGATTTCCGGGTCCAAGATAGACGAAGTCGCCACGCATGTTAGCGGGCATAGATCCCATCAAAGTGTGCGCGAGTGCACGATCGGCGCCCGTAACCGATGGATCGATGTACGAGTCGAGATCTGATCTCGCTGAGCACCTTTCCTCGTGCCGCTCCGAATACGTTCGCAACCGCGTCGTATGTCTGCCCGGCCTTCAGCACGATGCTTTCCGAATTTGCGCCACCTTTGGGAGCCGTCGGTGGAAGCGTTTGGTCATGGTGGGAGCATCCAGACACAAGTGCCATGGGAAACGCCAAAAAGAATGGATGCGAAAAAATAACGCACTTGATATACCCCTCCGAGTATTGTCAACTAGCAGAGTGGATTTTTTCTAAAGCGCGCGGGGCCATGGATTTAAATCGAGCAAAATGCGCCGCTGCGGTAATTTCTTGCAATACCGCAGTGGTTCAATTCACCGACAAGCTTAGCGAAAGTAGCAGCATTAAGAGCGACGAGCGTCCGCGATACGAAGCAATTGCGAACGGTCGTATGCCGACCTTATACTATAATCGCCCAACCCTGAGTAGGCATCACCCGCGTTAACCTCCTCTAATAGAAATCTATCACGTGCACACTCCGACTAGCAACACAATGGCCGCATGATGGGAGTTATGGACTATTCATTGCTTCCTGGAACGCAGGGCGAGAACAAATATGGCCCGGATCCGAAACATCAAGCGTGATCGCTTCTGCGGCCTGGAAGCACGGGCGTTAGCGCATTCTTGCGGACCGCGAGTCGTTCGCGCAGGGCAAGGGGCGGTTTGCGTTCTAACTGCTTCCAATAAGAGTGTCAAAAGTGTCGCGAGTCCGGACGTTACTTTAGCGCAACAGCCCAGAGCGAATGAAGTCTGCTTGAAACTTCGCAGCGCGTCGCGATGGGGCGTTTGCGAGTCCGCGCGCGATCGCGGCGCAGCGTCGAGGATACACCGGGCCGCGCGCATCCTCCGGATGCGAGATCTCGAATGCCTTGAGGTAACCGTGCAACGCGCGAAGAAACGCGGAAACGGACGTGAACTGCTGACGCAAGCCGTAGGTGAGAGCAAATTCCAAGGCGCGCCGCGTACGGAGCGTCAATGGGCGTTGTGTCGAGTTGCGTTGCATGGACGGCGCGCGCTCCTGCGCGCTCCGCTATCGCGCCGGCGTTAGCACCAGCGCGCCGACGGGCCCGGGGCGCAACTCATCGTCATAGGCGGGCGCGTCGTGACGGTTATAGGAAACAGCGAGAAACACGCGCGTCTCGTCACAGACCGGGCATAACTCAGTCCCGTTCCCCATGTCGATCCATGAATGAACGTGATTCCCGCGCATCACGACCATCAACGGTGCTCGCGCTTACGAGATGGTAGAGCGTCGTGCCGACGATCGCGTCTTCGCGGTCGCCATCACCGATGGCGCTCGGTTGTCGTTGACGTCCGATGAACAGACGCGATCGTGCGGGCGGGGGCACCGAATCGCAATCCCCAGTGGTACATGTCCGGCGGCGACGAGTAATCGCGTCGCAGCCGCTAATCCGCGGGCTGCTGCTGCGCTTGCGGATTCGTCCATACTGAGCCGTCCTCAAAACGAACGGCGGCAACTACCACGTTAACGTGGTCCGCCGGACGGTGCTCCATTGTGAACATTGCTTTTCCGGTGATTGGGATCCCGGCCGCGAACTTGCCGTACGTTCCGTCCACGTATGTATAGATGACAGTTCCAAAGGCGTCTACAAGTTGCACGTTCCATTTGACAGCCGTAACCGTCTTCGTGGAAATGTTCTCGAACGAAATGGCCGCCTGCGCTTGAGGATCGGAAAAGAGTTGTTGCGGGTTAGTAAACGTTGAAGCCCGCACTTCCAGGATGCGAATAGGTGAGTCAGTAGAATCGGCGGTCGCACTTAAAGGTACGAGCGCAAGGAGAATCGCGAAGAGTAGACGTTTCATGCAACTCCGTTTAGCGAAGGGTAGGGTAAATCCGTAGAATGGCGTCGAGCTCACCCTGGAGCGTGTGCGTAGCAGTGAGATTTGCGTCAGGCAGTGCGCGATGTGCATTTAGCGCCGTCTGCGCCATAGCGCCGTACTGTGATCCTTAGAGCGAGGATGAAGCTTGAGAAGCGCAATGTTTGCACGTCCGTCGGTCGCGAGTAATTGTTTTGTAGTATTGGTAATCGGGCCGAATCTGGCCACGTGTCGAGCGTTGATCGCGCTCGCCGTTTCGTTCGCTTCCGTCTGTGCGGTCCCCGCTGCGAGGTGTCACGGAGGGGCAGTAAAGGCGACGCAATCCACCCTCCAAAACGTTAGACAATATCTCTGATGTTACGAGGAGGGCTACAAAAATGAACCGCCCAAATGTCCATTTAGTAACGCTGGCTTATTTCGTCTCCAAGGAGTGTCAATGAAGAGGGCCGCCGCCTCGATCGTCATCGCTGCCGCACTGATCGCCCTGAGCGCGTGCGATCACGCACGAGGTCTGGAAGGCAGTTCCTGGCGCATTCCGGCCTACCCGAACTTTGACAAGATGCAGTCGGGAGACGTAGTCAGTGTCGGCTTTAGCGGCGATCACACGTTGGACGTCACTTACCTAAAAGACGATATGGAGACGATGTCGATCGCTGGTGGCGTGCATTTTCAGTTAG
Organism: Vulcanimicrobiia bacterium; assembly: GCA_963765935.1. Lineage (GTDB taxonomy): Bacteria > Vulcanimicrobiota > Vulcanimicrobiia > Vulcanimicrobiales > Vulcanimicrobiaceae > JAMXLG01. The sequence continues at coordinate 909,271 of CAVXXX010000001.1, forward strand.
CGGAACAGAAGTTCACCTACATGGTCGATCCGGCTCGACACCTGATCTATCTCGACCGTGGGCTAGAATCTCACACGACGTTCCGTTACGCGCAGCCGCAGGACGATGAACTGACGATCACGACCGTGAGCGGTAACGTGACCACGCTGGAACGGCAGAAGTCATGAGTGGCCCGGGCGAAACACTACGTTCCCACGGCAGTTATCGCTGCGATGTGGCGCGAGCATGCGCTTACGCTAGAAGTTATTGCGTACGACTGGACCGTGCGAGAAGACGTGCGCTGCGAGCTCGTCCGTCGATAGATGGCCGAAGAGCCGTTCAGCGCGCTCGAGGAACGCCGGCAATAAGATCGCGCCCTTCGCGCGGTAGTTCGGTTTTTCGGGCGCGGAGGGATGTTCACGAAGCTTACGCGCTTCAGCCGCACCCAGTATGCGAAGACGTCCGGTTCCGTGCGGGAAAGATGCAGCACTTTTGCCTCATCGGAGCAGTGACAGTTCTTGCAAAGACTTCGGGCGGGCAGGGCAACCCGCGCTCTGTAAATTAGCATGGCACGTCGAGGCGATCGAAGCCGATGTCGAGGAGCGGATCGGCCGGCATGCTCAGCACATTCACGGCTTGTGTGACGGCGCGATGGACTGCCGGATGAGCGAGGTCGCTCATTCGGGTTCTTCCTGCGGGCAATCGATGCCGGCGTAGAACTGGCCGTGATGCAAGAGCCGGTCGTACATGTAGAAGCCGTCTTCGCGACTGAAGGTGTGGTAGCGGAAGTACATGCCGTACAATGTCGCGAGCAGCACCACCACGGCGATGACCGTCAGTGTCGGCGCCGCCTTATAGAAGCGCTTGAAGTACCCGATCGGACCAGCGATGAACGGACGCACGCCCTGCGGCTTGCCCAAGCACAGATACGCGAGCGTCGCTATGGCGCCGACGGTGATGTAGAGAAGCGGTATCGCCAACACGAGCTCTGCGCCAAGACTCTGCAAACTCGGCACGCACTGCTCGCTGTGCATGTATCCGACGCCCCAGATGGCAACGTAGCCGAAGAAGACGTCGAAGAGGAGCAGCGCTCCCGGCATCCAGCCGTCTCGCTCTTTGTCGGCGTCGAGCTTATCGTTCATCACTCCGCTACCATACGGCGACTTTTCGCCTAGCCGAACGGCGGCCCTGGAGCGTCCTCACGTCCCGGAATCGCATGACGATGCAGCGCCAAGAAGAGCGCGACGATGCTGTACTGTAGCTTCGCACGCCAGCCGGCGCTAGACTCTTGGCGAACACAGTCCAGCACCCACTCACGAGCCGCCTCTGGAAGTCGCCCCACTAAGTCGTTGACCTCGGGTTCGGTCAGCGCAGTCGCCAGATGATGTGCGAGCTTGTTGCGCATACGCCCGAAGAAGCGCAATGCCTGAACGAGCTCCGGACTCAAACGCGTGCCGAGCGCAAGCGCCCAATCGATGCGACGGTCGTAAGTCAGAGAGCTCTGCCACAAGTTCTCGATAGCGTCTGGATTGGCGAGGCGGGCTTCAATCGCCGTGCGCAAGCCGTCTTCAATGAAGATGGCGCCGCGAATGACCGCGCCCAGGTCGTCTTCGTTTCGTAATGCCGCTCCAAGCAGCGTGAGGTGCCGCTCACCGCGTGCTCTCTCTTCATCGTTGCTCATCCCGGCATCGTTCATCTTGCAACGCCCGAGCTCTTACAGGAGCGCCGTGAGCCATGTTCACTCGACGCAAGCCCGCGCGCATTAACCACACCGCGAAACGGCGGCCTAGAAGTTATTGCGCACCACTTGACCGTGGGAAAAGACATGCGCCGCGAGCTCGTCCGTCGACAGATGCCCGAAGAGCCGTTCAGCACGCTGGAGAAACGCCGGCAGCAAGATCGCGCCCTTCGCGCCGTAGTTTGGTTTTCCGGGCGCGGAGGGATGTTCGCGAAGCTTGCGCGCTTCCGCTCGCACCCAGTATGCGAAGACGTCCGGTTCTGTGCGTGAAAGATGAAGCACTTTTGCCTCATCGGAGCAGTGACAGGTCTTGCAAAGACTTGGGGGCGGGCACGGCAAGCCACGCTCTGCAAGATACCGTTGCACGTCCAGACGATCGAAGCCGATGTCGACGAGCGGATAGCGCCGTTCGACGTGTTCACTCGACTTTAACGCTGCGCTCGAGGTTCTTGAACCGTTTCGCAATGCGCCGGAGGGGGCAACGCGCTTTAACACCGGTGTTCTCGCTGCTTATGCGCGCGCGTCGCTCGGCCAAGCCGATGCGGCTCTCGATGAACTCGATGACTTGGCGCGCTTGTTTGAAAATGACGACCGCATCATCTTTGAAACCCTCGCACTCGTATGGCAAGCGCGCGTTGCGCTTCTTCTCGGACGCACCGCACTCGCGAGCGACGCGGCCCGGGCTGCCCTCCATCTCATGGAGAACTTGACGATCGGCGCGGAGGAAGCAGCGCTCTATTTTGCGCTTACTGAAATCGCTACGCACGAAGGCGATATTGCGCGAACAATCCTCTTCGCAGAACGGTTGAGCAATGCAGCGCCCCGCGCATGGTACGCCGGCGACGCGGTCCGTGCACGAGCGTTTGCGGAAACAGCGCTCGCACGCGCGGCGTTTCTCGGCCAGGACGTTTCCACGGCACGAGACCTTGCCGTCAGAGCTGCCGAAACGGCAGACTTTCCATCGATCCAACGAGCAACGGCGTTTTCGGAAGCGGCCGCCTATGCATCGCTTCTCAACGACGATCGCGCGCACGCGCTCGGCGAGCGAGCATTCACGGTTGCGGCGAGTGCTCGGCCGCGTGATTCCGCGGACGCCGTCGCGCTGGCAACGGCGAGCGATCTCGTCGCCTTCCTCAGCGCCATCCACGAGTGGCGGATGGTAAAACCGGCGATGCCGCAGCTCGCATCGTTTGAGCAACTGCACGATGCGCGCCGCGGTCTCGTTACCATCGAACACGCCGCCATCGCGCTGCACAACTTGAGAGAAGGCAAAGCGACGCAAGAGCCGTTCAACGCGGCGCTCGCGCAAATCGCGCGCGACGGGCAGCGCTTCGAAGGCCGCCTGCTGCGCGCGTTTGCTCCCCGCGAAACGGCGGCTGCATCGAGCGCGACGCCGGAGTCATTCGATCTGACCGTGCGGGAAATGGAGATTCTGACATTGCTGGTCGAGGGTCTATCCAATAAAGAGATCGCGCAGCGCCTCATCCTCAGTCCGCGAACGGTTGAGACACACGTTGAACGCGTCCTCGGCAAACTCCAAGTCGGTTCCCGCTCGCGTGCCATCGCAAAGGCCTTACGCCTCCGTCTTATTACGCTCGCCGAAGCTTAGTCGTAAGCCGGCTCGATGAGGCCCATCTTTCCGGATTGAAAATCGCGAAACGCCTCTTCCAACTCGCGGGTGGAATTCATCACGAAGGGACCATACCGCGCAACCGGCTCGTTGATCGGCCGTCCGGTAAGAACGAGGAATTGCAGCTCATCAGCAGCTGGATTCGTTACCGGAATGACGTCGCCGCCACGATCGAACACGATCGCCACGCGGGCATCGTACGTGCGTTCTCCCGCAAACCGGGCCGAACCGCGCATGAGATAGACGATTGCCGTATCGCCATCGTTTACCGCGTGTTCGATTTTCGCGCCGGGCTTCACATGATAGTGGACGAAACCGATCGGCATGCGGGTCTCCGCTGCACCGCGCACGCCTTGCGCTTCACCGGCAATCACTTTCGCCCACGCGCGTCCGTCGCCGTTCGTCCATGTGGGAATCGTACTTGCGCGGACGTCTTGGTAACGCGGCCTTACCATCTTGTCGGCTTTTGGCAGATTGATCCAAATTTGAAAGCCGTGTTGCCGTCCACCTTCGCGCATCATGCGCTCCGACGGCATCTCGGCGTGAACGACGCCTGCGCCCGCAGTCATCCATTGCACGTCGCCGGGATAAAGCTCACCGCGATGACCCGCCGAGTCCGCATGTTGAAATTCACCGTCAATCATGTACGTGACGGTTTCGAAGCCGCGGTGGGGATGATCGGGCGCGCCGATCGCCTCTCCCGGCGCATACTGCACCGGACCGAGTTCGTCGATCAACAAAAATGGATCGACCTGCATAACGTTTTGCACCGGAAACGGCCGGTGAACGATAAACCCGCCTCCCTCGACGAATTCTTGCGCCGGTAAGACGAGCGAAATTTTCCGTGGACTCATAGGTAAAGCATAACCCCTCGACGGTTGCCCGGGGGTTTCAGTTTTACGCTACGCCGGCCGGTATCCGCATAACCCTCGGCTGCTGCGGCACGTGCAGTTTCGGACCGGTGCCGGCTTGCACTTCGTCGACCGTTACGCCAGGCGCCAGTTCGGTCAGGACCATTCCGGTCGGCGTAATATCGATGGTCGCCAAATCCGTAATGATTTTCTGCACGACCCGCTTACCGGTAAGCGGTAACGTGCAGATGTCGACGATCTTGTGCGCACCGCCCTTTGCGACGTGTTCCATCATGACGATGACGCGCTTTGCGCCGTGCACGAGATCCATCGCGCCGCCCATGCCCTTGACCATCTTCGCCGGAATCATCCAGTTTGCGAGATCGCCGTACTCGGAAACTTGCATTGCACCGAGCACCGCGAGATCAATGTGTCCGCCGCGAATCATGCCGAAAGAAAGCGACGAGTCGAAGAACGACGCCCCCGCAAGCACCGTCACCGTTTCTTTGCCGGCGTTGATCAAATCGGGATCTTCTTCACCTTCGAACGGATATGGGCCCATACCGAGAATGCCGTTTTCGCTTTGCAGCGTGACGGTCACGCCTTCGGGCACGTAGTTCGGAATCAATGTCGGCAACCCGATGCCGAGATTCACATATTGTCCGTCGCGAAGTTCTTGCGCAACGCGCGCTGCAAGTTGAGTTCTAGTTAGAGGCATGTAATTCCAACTTACCTTTTTAATCCTGAGCTTGTCGAAGGACGTGTTGTTACGCGTTCGATGCGTTTGCCTGCGGGGCCGACTTTCACGATGCGTTGGACGAAAATGCCGGGCAGATGCACTTGTTCGGGATCGATCGTGCCCGCATCGACGATCTCTTCGGCTTCGACGATCGTGATTTTGCCGGCCATCGCGCAGAGCGGATTGAAGTTTCGCGTCGCTTTGTGGAAGATCAAATTGCCCGCCGTGTCTGCAACGGATGCGCGCACGAGCGCATAGTCACATACGATGCCCGCTTCGAGCACGTACTCGCGTCCGTTGAAAATGCGCGTTTCTTTTTTCGGTGACGGTACCGCGACCGAGCCGTCAGGATTGTGTTTCCACGGCAGGCCGCCTTCCGCGACGAGGGTTCCGACGCCGGCCGGCGTGTAAAAGCCCGGGATTCCACACCCTCCCGCGCGCAGACGTTCCGCGAGCGTGCCTTGAGGAACGAGTTCGACTTCCAGTTCGCCGCTCAAGTATTGCCGCTCGAACTCTTTATTCTCGCCGACGTACGAACCGGTCGTGCGCCGGATGCGCTTGGCATCGAGCAGTACGCCGAGTCCCCACGCGTCGACACCGCAATTATTGGAAACGGTGACGAGCTCGGTTGCGCCTTGCTCCAGGAGCGCTTGAATCAAATTGTGCGGGATACCGTTGAGTCCAAAACCGCCGACCGCAAGGGAAGCGCCGCTTGGAATATCGGCCACCGCTTGCACGCAGGACGCCAAGACTTTGTTCATCGCCGTGGAATTTCTCCGGGCTATGAGTATTGCCCCACCGCGTGCACACGAGTCCGAAGAAGAGGCGATGATCCTCCAGATGGTGCGCGAGCTGGTTGCGGAAAAAGTCGCACCGCGCGCCGCTGAGATCGACGAAAAAGAAGAGTTTCCTCAGGACATCAAAGCGCTTTTCGCGCAGAACGATTTGCTTGGCATTCCGATTCCCACCGAATACGGTGGGCTCGGCGGCACCTTTTTGACCTACGTCAAGGTTGTCGAGGAAATCGCCAAAGCGTGCGCGTCCAGTTCGTTGATCGTCGCGGTTCAGGAACTCGGCATGCTGCCGATCCTGATCGGCGGGAGCGAAGAACAGAAGAAACGCTTTCTGCCCGACATTGCGTCTGGGAAAAAGATCGCGGCCTACGCGCTTACGGAAGCTTCGAGTGGATCGGACGCGCTCGGTTCGATGCGCACGCGCGCCGAACGCAAAGGCGATTCGTACGTACTCAACGGCCAGAAGATTTGGATCACGAACGGAAGCGTTGCCGACGTTGTGTGTGTGTTTGGGGTAACCGATCCATCCGCGGGCTCGCGCGGTGTAAGCGCGTTCGTTGTCGAGAAAGGCATGAAGGGCTTTAGTGTCGGCAAGAAAGAGCGCAAGATGGGCATCCGCGGTTCACCGACGGTAGAACTCGTCTTCGACAATTGCGAAGTTCCCGCCGCGAATCGTCTGGGCGAAGAGGGCGAAGGGTTCAAAATCGCCATGAAAGTGCTCGATAAATCGCGTCCCGGCATCGCCGCGCAAGCACTCGGCATTGCGGCCGGCGCGCTCGAGTACGCAACGAGTTATGCAAAGGAGCGCATTGCGTTCGGTAAACCGATCGGCCAGCATCAGGGCGTCGGGTTCATGCTCGCAGACATGAAGACCGAAGTCGAATCGGCGCGCCTTTTGCTTTATGAAGCTGCACGCAAATGCGACGAGAATGCGCCGGACGTCTCCCTATGGGCATCGATGGCAAAACTCAAATGCGGTGACGTCGCGATGTCGGTAACAACCGACGCGGTGCAAGTCCTCGGCGGATTCGGCTACTCGTCCGACTACCCGGTAGAACGAATGATGCGCGACGCCAAAATCACACAAATCTACGAAGGCACCCAACAGATCCAGCGCCTCGTCATCTCCCGAGCAATAGTCGGCAAAGGCAAGTAGCGCACACACGCGCCACACGGGGCCCGGCTGCGGAGCCAGCCCCCAAAGACTCTTCGATTGTAAAGGAAAGGTAGCGAGGGGCGGGACGCGAACTTCCCGGCCCATTGCTGCGTTTGTATAGACGCAGAGACTGCGCGTGCCGGCCTTCCCGGCTCGCCGCAGTTACCTGTTGCTACGAAGGGAGGTGAACTCATGAATAAGATCCTCGCATCACTCGTTGCGGCGGCGTTCCTAACGACCGGCGTGGCGATGGCAGCTTCGCCGGCGCCGAAGGCGTCCGCGGCGGCCAAGACGACGACGAAGAGCACCAGCGGCTCGATGAAGTCCTCGTCGATGAAGTCCTCGTCGACGAAGTCGTCGATGAAGTCGACGAAGGCGGCCAAACCGGCCCCGAAGGCGACGAAGAAGCCCGAACTCCAGAAGACGGCTGCTAAGGCGACCGCGGCTCCGAAGACGGCAGCCAAGTCGACGAAGACCACGATGAAGGCGACGAAGTCGGCCAAGCCGGCTCCGAAGGCCACGAAGAAACCGTAATCCCCGTTTTTATTTAGGTACCTCATATCGGCGCAGTCGTAATGGCTGCGCCGAATTTTTTGGTAAGTTAGGGATGTGTCGGATCCCATGAAGCCGGAGTTTACGGCGCAGAACCCGATCGTCGAGGCGGCGTCGCGCATTCGCGCGCGACGGGACCTGGCAAGCGTCATCGATGCCTCGAGCGGTGCACCGGCAGAGCGCAAGCCTGAAGATGCAGAGGAATCCCTGCGGCTCTTTGCGCGCAACTTGCGCGACGGCGCGACGCGTCTGAATTCGATTCTTGGTCCCAATGCGGTCCGCATCGTGACGTTCGAGAAGCCGCTTCGTCTGCGCGTTCGCTTCGGCGAGAAGCGCCTATCGCTCGAATTGGAAGACGTTCAGCAACTCGTTCGAATCACCGGCATCGATCTCGACGGTGAGTATCAATTCGATTTGAGCGCTCCCGTGCCGGCCCTCATCAACCTTTCGAAGATTTCAACTGAAGCGGGCTACGGCGACGCGCTTACCGCTTCTTCTTTGCTGAAGTTGATCGCACAGGACGCCGAGTTGCCGCGCCCGTCCCACCTCGACCACTCGGGACCGCTGCAGTTTTAGATTTAACGCGCGCGGCGTTCATCTTCGCGATAATCGCCGGTGTCGGGCACAATTCGTTCACCGGACATTGCGGGCACAGCGGCGTCGGTGCTTTACAAATCGCGCGGCCGTGTAGAATGAGCCAATGGCTTGCGAGCCGTCGCTTTTCCAGCGGCACGAGCGCGTTCAGATCTTCTTCCACCTGACGCGGCGTCGTTCCGAGCGTCAGTCCTAGGCGGTGCGACACGCGAAACACGTGCGTATCGACCGCAATAGCGGCTTCTTGGAACGCAACCGACATCACGACGTTGGCGGTTTTTCGTCCGACGCCGGCAAGGCTCTCGAGATCCTCACGTTCGCGCGGCACGTCACCGCCGTACTTTTCAACGAGTTCCCGCGCCGCATTCATGATGTTTTTGGTCTTCATGCGAAAGAAGCCCGAGGACTTGATGATCCGCTCCACATCGGCCGGATCGGCTTTCGCAAGCTTTTCCGGAGTCGGATACTTTGCGAAGAGCGTTGGCGTGATCATGTTCACACGCGCATCGGTCGTCTGCGCGGAAAGAATGACGGCAATGAGCAGTTGGAACGTATTTTCGTAGTCGAGCGCGGTCACCGCATGCGGGTACGCATGCTCTAATAGGGCGAGTTCCCGTTGCGCAACATCGCGCGGGACCTTCTTCTTCGGGAATGGTATCGTAGCCATGTTGCGAGCGGTGTTTTACCGGACGCCTGCGAACCCATGCCGCGTGAGCACGTTCGGTAGCCCTGCGGAAGCCAATGCCGCCGGAATCACTTTGCGCAGTCAGGGCAAACTCCGCGAGGCGATTGAGATCTTCCGTGAAGCAACGTCGCGGTTTCCCTCAATTCCGGCACTGCATCAGAATCTCGCTCAGGCGCTGTACGAAGCAGGCGATACGGGCGACGCGATCGCCGAGCATCGCCGCGTGCTCTCCCTCGATCCGCGTAACGTAGCTTCCAATTTCGCGCTCTACGAACTGCTGCAAATTACCGGCGACCGTGTCCTTGCGCTCGCGCATCAGCGCCTTGCACTCGAGGAGCAGCGGCTCTTCTCGCATGTTGCACCGCGCGACGCGCGCGCCGTGCTTCTGCTCTTCGCGCCGGGCGATTGGCAGGCAAACATTCCGGTCGATTTTCTATTCGATGCGCAGACGACGACCGTTCATAAACTTTATCTGTTGAATGACCGGTATCTCGCGCGCGACGCGCAGGTGATTCCGCGATACGATGTCTTGTGGAACGCTATCGCCGAATCGCCCGATGCGGGCTCGTATTTGCAACTTGCCATGCGCGTCATCTCGGCTCAAGACAGACCCACATTGAACGATCCGGCAAAGGTCGTTGCAACCTCTCGCCTGCGCTTGCCCGATACCCTGCGGCACACCGACGCGCACGTTCCGCACGTTCGCGAAGTGCGCCGGGACGATCTCGAACGCGGCGAAACGGGAATCGCGTTTCCCATCATCGCGCGCCCTGCGGGATCGCATGCCGGCATGGGTCTGGCGCGTCTTGCATCGCTCGATGAATGCGCCTCGTATGCAAAGGCGAACGAAGCACAAGCATACTACGTAAGCCCGTTCGTCGATTATTCCAGCGACGATGGTTTTTTTCGAAAGTATCGCATCGTTTTTGTCGATAGGCAGCCATATCCGGTGCATCTCGCAATATCACCCAACTGGATGATCCACTACTACAACGCACCGATGGCCGAGAACCAATGGATGCGCGACGAAGAGGCGCGTTTTCTGGGCGATCTGCGTTCGGTGTTCGACGGAGCGCTTTACGAAACGCTCGAGAACGTTGCAGCGTCAGTTGGATTGGAATATTTCGGTATCGATTGCTCGATCGACCGGGACGGCCGCATTCTGATGTTCGAAGCAGATCCGGCAATGCTCGTGCACACGAGCGATCCCGCCGACGTTTATCCTTACAAAAAGCGATACATTCCACGCATCTACCGGGCCGTGGAAGCGATGATCGATCGCCGCAAAGCTGCCGATATCTAAGGCATGATAGACGAGCGGCTCGACGCCGCAATAGTCGGCGCCGGGATCGCTGGATCGGCGGTCACGCTTGCTCTGGCCGCACGTGCACCAGCCGGATTCCGAACGGCAATCTTCGATCGGGCTGAGCCGGGTCCGGGAACCGCCTATGCGCCGCAATCGGCGAGCCTTCTGCTCAACGGCCCGGTACGCGCGATGTCGATGATGCCCGGGGACGGCGCGCACTTCGAGCGCTGGCTTGTGGACGAGCCGAGCGATGCCTTGATTTGCCGCGCCCGTTACGGAGCATATGCGCGGGCAACCATCGCATCCGCGCTTGCGTCGCGTGCCGATTTCCGGCACGTTCGCGATGAAGTCGTCGACCTCGAGCGCAATAACGACGATACGTATACCTTGACCACTGCCAACGGCGATCGATTCACCGCGCGCGCCGTCGTTCTCGCGCTGGGAAACTTTGCGCCGTCATCGCACTTCTTGCCGGAAAGCGTACGCGCATTTTCGGGCTACTTCGGTGACCCGTGGCGCGTCGATGTTTCGCCGTTCGAGAATCGCGACGTTGCGCTCGTGGGGAGCCGTCTCACCGCGATGGATGTCGTTGCACTCCTCGACGAACGTGCATTTCGCGGACGAATTCACTTGATTTCACGGCACGGATTGCTGCCCCGACTCGAAGACCCGCGGGTTCGCGGCGCGGATCCCGCAGCGCTCGCACTCGATACGTCAAGTCCGCATGCCTTGTTGCGCTCGATGCGCCGCGCAGCCTCACGCTTTCCGGGCGACTGGCGAGCGGTCATCGATTCGATTCGCGCCGTCACGCCCGCAATTTGGTCTTCGTGGAGCAATCGGGAACGAAAGAGATTTTTACGTCACGCGCAAGCGATGTGGGCGGTTCACCGGTATCGTGTGCCCGCCGCAACGTACGCCGCATTTGCGCGGCTCCATGCGGAAGGCCGTGCTATAACTCACCGGGGACACGTACAAGATGCCCGAGTGCAAGACTCTGAAGTTCACATCACGCTTGCGAACGCATCGGGCACCCAAACGATACGCGCCGCATACGTCGTCAATTGTACGGGACCAAATTCCGACATTCGTCGCGTCGACCGGCCGCTCGTGAAAAATGCGCTACGCCGCGGACTCATACGGCCGGATAGGCTCCATCTAGGAATCGACGCAAACGAGCAGTATCGTATTGTCGATGCCTCGGGTCACGAGCAAGCCAACTTTTTTGGGATCGGACCGCTACTGCGCGGTTCGTGGTATGAAACCACCGCGGTTCCGGAAGTTGTGAAGCATGCGAGCGCGATTGCGACGGAATTGCTAAGGGAACAGACTGAAATGGCGGTTGCAGGATGATAGACTCTCTCGAAGCGCGCCTGGAAGAGGCGATACGGCACCCGGAAATGATCGAGGCGATGCTGCGTGGCGTCAACGGCTTCGCGCACTATAGGACATTGCTTCCGGCAATTCCGTACGCCTATACGCGCACGCTTCTTCTCAAGCGGCCCGATTTCGAGTTGGTCGCCATGCAGTGGTCGCCGGGATCGGTGAGCGAGTTGCACGATCACGGCGATGCCCGATGTTGGGTCGCAGTTGTAGAAGGCGCAATCGATGTCGAGAACTTCGAGCGCCGCGATGTAGGCGCGCCTCGCGCGGAGTTATCGTACACGTCATCGTTACGTCTCGCCGCCGGAAGCACCGATCACCGGCTCAACAGTCGCGAACTGCATCGAGTTCGCAACACGGGAGAGACCAGCGCGTATTCGTTGCAGATCTACTCGCCGGAAATCGGCGAGTACCGCGTCTTCGATGCAAACGACGGGTCCTACACGATGGCGGTCGCACATTACGACTCCGTCTTGAATCTTTAGCTGCGCGCGGGCAGACGCGTCGCGAGCGGGACCATCAGGCCCGCAAAAACTAGCGCAATCGAAAACGTCCACGTGAGCGCCAGCGTCAGTGGCGCGCCGCTTTCGTGCACGATCGTAATCGGCAATCCGCATAGGAACACACCTAGTACGCTTCCGAGTTGACCGGCAAGCAGTGTTGCGGAAGATGCAGTCCCTTCAGAGCCCTGCGGCCACCCGGCTAGCGCGCAAAGCGTCAGCGTTGAGAAACTGACGCCGATTCCGATTCCACCGACCATCCATCCCCCATACGCGAATTCAACCGGCGCGCCCGCAACAACGGCGAGCAGCATACTGAGCGAGATGATACCGAGCAACGCGCCCCACGTTACGATCGTTCGCGTCCCGGCGCGCTCGAGGAGGCGCGGTTGAAAACTGCTGCCGGTTGTCCACCCGATCACGCCGAGCGTGATGCACAGCCCGGCAAGTGCGAGCGTTTGACCGCGAACGGCCGTGAGTAGCAGCGACACGTACGCGTCGGCACCAAAGAATGCCGCTTGCAATGCAGCAAACGCCGCAATCGCAACGCTGCGTTGGTCTTTCAACAGCAGCGTGTCACGTGAAGCCAACATCCGCACTGCGCCGAACGGATCCGCTTCCGTACGCACGGTCGTCATGCCCTTGAGCGCAGGAAGAACGAGCGCCGCGGAAATCACGACGAGCGGAATGAATAGTGCGAAGGCGTAGCGCCAGCCGAACACCGATGCAATGAACGCGCCGAGGGCGGGACCGACGAGTCCGGGGACGATCCACATCGCCGACGACCACGCAAACATTCGCGCGCGCAAATGCTCGGGGAACACTTTCGCTATTGCGGCAAGAGAGACGGCATAGTCTAAGCCGCCGCCAAAACCTTCGATCCCACGCGCGCCGACAAAAAGTGCCATGGATGGTGCAAACGCGGAAGCGACCAGACCGCAGAGCGTCAATACAAATGCAAGCCCGAGTACGCGCCGCGTTCCGTGGCGGTCGGCGAAAGGCCCGGCAAACGACATGGCGAGCACGCTTGTGCCGAAGAGTGCGGCCGGTGCAAAACCGTAGAGACTCAATCCGTGCAGATCGGCCGCTATGCGGGGCATCACCGTAGTAACGATCAGCGATTGCGTCGCAGCCGTAAACTCGGCAACAAGAAGACCGGCCGCCACGCGTCCGCGGCGGCCGGTGAAGAGTTCCAACACTACTTCAAGTAGTTTGCAATCCAGTCGACCCATCGGCGGTCGACGTCTTGCGAACGGACGGGATCACCCGGGAAATGTCCGCTAACCGGATATGCCCAGAATTCGACCGTTGTTCCACGATCTTTAAGCGCATGAAAGAATTTATACGACTGCGTTATCGGTACGCGTTGGTCCCCGACATCGCTCATAATCAACGTCGGGGTCGTTACATCCCACGCCGTGCTGATCGGGGACTGCTCGATATAGAGCTTGTCGAGTCCGTTCGTGTACGGCGAGCCGCCCATCGCATACCGATCCCCGACGCCGTTGTCCGCTAGCGCGTATTCATCCATGAGATCGTTCACCGCCGCACCGGACACCGCTGTCTTCCAAATATGGTAGTGACCGATGAGCCACGACGTCATGTATCCGCCGTAGGACCAACCGGAGACGGCAATGCGCGTTCGGTCGATCGGATACACTTTCTCAACTGCACCTATTCCCGCAAGTACATCCCGTCCCGGACCGGCTCCCGAATCCTTGATGATTCCATACCAATACTTCGCACCGAGATTGTCGCTGCCGCGATAGTTCGGATTAAAGACGATGTATCCGCGCGCGGCGAGCAGTTGATTGATCGCATTGAAGCTCGCAATCGAAGCCGAATTCGGGCCGCCGTGAATCACGAGAACCAGCGGGTAGCTCTTCTGCGAATCGTACGAGGGCGGCAGCGTCAACGTACCGTCTTCTTGGAATCCGTCGTTCGTCCAGGTAATCGTTTTGACCGCACCGAGCGAGAGCGTAGCGATGGAATCGTTGTATGAAGTAACGCGCTGCGGCGCCACGCCGGCTGAAGGCATGTAGTACAGTTCGCCTGGACGATCCGGTTCGCTTCCGACAAATGCGATCGCCCCCGTTTTCGCGATCGATGCATCGAGCCAGAACCCTTGCGATGGTTGAACGCTGCCGAGCTCGAGCCGTTTGGCTGCGCCGTCGAGCGGCTTGATCCACAGCGCGGCATCGGTGTTCTTGTGTCCGGAGATAAGAAGCGACTTTCCATCCGGCATCCACATCGCGCGTTGCACGTTCGTATCGATATCGGCGGCAGTGACATCGACGCCGTTGCCGCCCATTGCCGGCGCGACGAAGATGTCGTTGACGGCGGCTTCATCGCCGTTATTCGGATACCAATAGGCGATATTTTTGCCATCCGGCGACCACTCACCAAAGCCCTCGTACTTGCCGTGTTGCGTCAGCACACGAATCGATTTACTTTCGACGTCGAGAATCGCAACGACGGACTGATCCGAATCTCCATCGAACGCGTTCGGCATCTTCGTGAAACAGATGAATTTGCCGTCGGGTGACCACGAAAGCGGCGGTCCAGGCGAGCTCGGTGGTTGGGCGGTCGGAATGCTCCACGATCCGTCGGTCAACCGGCGATCGTCTGATCCGTCGGCATTAACGAGCCAAATATGGTTGCTCGTCGGCGCTTCGCGATCGTTGAACGCCTGATCGCCGACGACGAAGCCGTCGAGGTGTTTTTTCTTCTCCTTCTCATCGGCGTGTTTGTCGGCCGCCACATATGCAATCGCTTTACCATCGGGACGCCATGCGAACTGCTCGACGCCTTCGGGCGCATTCGTGATGGCAACCGGATCGCCGCCTCGAAAATCCATTACGTAGATCTGCTGATGCGCATCATCGCCGCTGCCCCGTCGCGCGAGAAACGCAAGCCGCTCGCCGCCCGGCGAAAACGCGGGCGAGGACAACTCCTTGCGCTCGAACGTCAGCGTACGCGAGGTTTTCGTCGCGATGTCGTAGATCTCAATCTCGCGGTCATACATGTCTTCCTTCATATTCGATCGCGAGACAACGTAGGCGATCGATCTTCCGTCGGGTGCGATCGTTGCGCTGGTAACGCCGACGATCTTCGGAAGATCGTCGATCGTGAAGGTACGCGCCGCAGCCGAAGCGTTGAGCGGTACAACGAGCGCAAATGCGAGAGCCGCCAAAGCGTTCTTCTTCATCGATACCATCCTACTTCAGATACTTCTCGAGCCACGCGAGCCAGCGTTTGTACACGTCTTCGCTTCGCACGGGATCGGACGGAAAGTGACCGGGCACCGGATATGCCACAAACTGCACCTCGGTTCCGTTATCTTTGAGCGCGTGATACATCTTGAACGAGTTGGTTATCGTGACGTTGTTGTCACCGATATCACCCATCAGCAGCGTGGGCGTCTTTGCGCGCGGCGCGTACGTAATCGGGGACTGCTCGCGCCACTCTGCGGTATTTCCGGGTTTCCACGGTTTTCCGCGGAAGAACGGAACGTCGGTATCGTAGTAAAACGCGATGTCGTAGTCATCGAGCCAGTCGTCGAGTGACGCACCGCTCACCGCTGCTTTCCACGACGCCGGATAGGTGCCGATCAGCCACGACGTCATGTAGCCGCCGTACGACCAGCCGGAAACGCCGATACGTCCCGCATCGACGGGGAAATGCTTCTCGACTTGCGCGAGCCCCGCCATCACATCTTTGCCGGGACCGTCTCCGGCATCGTTCGTGATTGCATGTTGGTACGCGTCGCCGAGGTTCGTGCTGCCGCGGTAGTTCGGAGAGAATACGAAGAAGCCGTGAGCTGCGAAGATCTGCCGTTGGGAGCTCCACGCCAGTGTCGACGACCCCTGTGGGCCACCGTGAATGAGGAGGATCATGGGCGCTTTTCCGCCGGCATAATGGAGCGGATACGTCAGCACCCCGTCTTCCGAAAAATTGCCCTTCGTCGAATGCCAGTCCACCGCGACGCTTCGCGCGACGCCGCTGCGCGCTACGAACTTGTTTTCGTCCGTGAGTTGCACCGGTTTCTCGGTCGGGCTGCGCGTGATATAGAGTTCCGGCGGTGTATCGTTCGTCGAGCCGACGAAGACCAGCGTTCCGTTCTTGGAGACGTTTCCAAGCGATGCTGCGTTGAGCGATCCGATGTTTGCGCGAACGATGGAGTGTCCAAGCGGCCAATACCACAATGCCAATTGCGCCCGATCCGGCGTGGCAACCCATATCGCATCGCCGGCGTTGCTCCACGCCATCCCATCGACATTGCGATCCAGCGCCGAGCGCAGATCGGCAACTTGCGCGCCGCGCCGATCCGTAACATAGAGATCAATCCCTTGCGTGTAGTCGCCGCGCGTGTTTCGGACAAACGCAATGCGGTCTCCGCGCGGAGCAAACGTCGGTGTACTCTCCGTCGACTCGCCGCTCGTTAATCGCTCGGCTCTTCCGCTCGATGCACTGATGAGAATCGAGTACGACGCAAGCGAATCACCGATAAACGGGGTCGGAAACCGGTCCGTCGCGATGGTCGTACCGTCAGGTGACCACGATAAGCGGCCTCCGTCGTCGGGCTCAACGACCGCGATGCTCCAGCTTCCGCTCGTTAAACGATGGTTGTGGCTGCCGTCCGCGCCGATCGCCCACAGATGTACCGGCGGCGTGGCGGAGCGATGTAAATAATCGTTGTCCTCGACTTTGAACGCGTCGAGATGTTTTTCGACCTCAGGCTTTTGCGGATTCTCGTCTTGTGTCGTATACGCGAAACGCTTGCTGTCAGGACTCCACGCAAATTCATCCACGCCCTGTTTTGCGTGCGTGATTTGCCGCGCTTCGCCTCCATCCATCGGCAAAACGAAAATTTGGTCTTGCGGATTCTTCTCGTCGGAATCAAGCGCCGTAAACGCGATGAACCGGCCGTCGGGAGACCATCCCGGGGATGAGACGCCTTTCCGATCCCAGGTCAGCTGTCGCGAATGTTTGCTACGGACATCGACGAGCACTAATTGGCGATCGTTTCGGTCTTTGTCGAAATCTTGGCGCCCGCGGACGTATACCACTTCTGTTCCATCGGGACTGATGCGCGGCTGTGAGACCGACACGATCTGCCGCGCATCGGCAAAGTCGAACGCTGACGCCGGCAGTGCGCCGAGCGCAAATAGAAAGGCGCCCGCAATAGAGATGTAACGCATGCGCGTGTCCCCCCAAAGAGATGCTATTCGCGAAGGGCGATGTTTCCGCCGTTACGATCGACAAGCCCGTCGCGTTCCAGTATTGCGACGAGTTCTTCGACATCCTTCAGCGTTCGCTCGCGCAGCAACGGCTTCAAGTCTTGATGGAGGTCAAGGAGTGAGATCCGTTCTCCGGGCGCGAGCTCGCGCAGCCGATCGATGATACGTCCGCGTGCAAAGCGCGTCGTCGCTGTAAACGGAATCGCGTTTTGCGGTGACGGCGTCTTGGCATGTGTACGCCGCAGCTCGTCCAAGAGCGAGCTATCGATCGGAGCCGCCGCACAGTGCGCCTGCAGCGGACAGATCAGACACCGGGGTGCACGAGCCGTGCACAGGCTCGCGCCGAGATCCATCATCGCCGAACTCCAATCGTGTCCGCCGTCCTGCGGGACAATCGCGCGGGCACGCTCGTCGAGTTCGCGAGTCGTCGCAACGACTGGATGTTCTACACCGAAGAACACACGGTGGACGATGCGGCGGATATTCGTGTCGATCGGCGCGACGCATTCATCATACCCGAATGCTGCGATCGCGGCCGCCGTGTAAGGACCGATGCCGGGAAGCGAACGCAATGCTTCCAAATCGCGTGGAATCGTCCCTCCGAAACGCTCGCACACGGCGACCGCCACATCGCGCAGACGTACTGCGCGCGAGTTGTATCCCAGGCCTTGCCAAAGCCGCAAGATCTCGCCGGCGCTTGCTGCTGCGAGCGACTGAACGGTCGGAAAGCGTTCGATAAACGCGCTGAACTTCGGGACGACTCGGTCGACCTGCGTTTGCTGAAGCATGAATTCGCTGACTACCGTGTAGTACGGATCGCGTACGACACGCCACGGCAGATCGAATCGGCCGTGCCGCTCGTACCAGGCGAGCAAATCGCGCTGAATCATGTCGTCCTGGGCCCGTCGAAGAATCATGAACGAAGCGTTGCGATGGCGGTGCCGATGCGGCGAATCCCTTCGCCGATTTCATTTCGTGCAACGGCCGTGAGCGCCAAGCGGAAGTGATGGTCGCCACCGGAGTCCGCGAAGAATGCTTCACCGAAGAGAAACGACGCGCCATAGCGCTCCGCGACGTCCAGTAACGCGCGCGCGCGCAATTCGCGTGATGTTTGCGCCCATAAATAAAACCCGCCAGCGCCACCGAGTGCGCGAACGTTCGAAGGCCAATGCGTAGAGATCGCTTCATCGGCGATCTTACGCCGCAGCAACAGCTCTTCGCGCAGTTGAATGATATGCGCGTCGTATCCACGCTCCAAATAATCGACGATGGCGGCCTGCACGTAAAGGCTCGTTGCCATATCATAGGCTTGTTTTCTCAGGAGCAGACGTTCGAGAATCATGCGCGGCGCCGCGAGCCATCCGACGCGTAGACTCGGCGCAATCGTCTTTGAGAATGTCGATAAATAGACGACATGATCCGGAGCCAGCGCTACGAGAGGCGGCAACCCATGGGAAGCGAGCGGACCGTACGGGTCGTCTTCGATGATCGGAACGCCCGCGCGGCGCGCGATCGTCGCGAGCCGTTCGCGCCGGTCTGCATTCATCGTTACGTTCGTCGGATTGTGCAGCGACGGCATCGTGTAGATGAATCGCGGACGCCGCGTGCGCAAAATCGCCTCGACGTGATCGACGCGCATGCCGTCTTCATCGACCGGAACCGGAATTGCGCGCAAGCCGTTGATTTGGAAAATCTGAAGCGCTCCGGGATACGACGGCGATTCGACGATGATCTCATCGCCCGGCTCGGCAAGCGACTGCGCGACGATCATAATACCTTGCGTCGAACCGGTGAGAACGATGACGTTTTTCGGCGCGATGCCGGTTGCGCCGCGCGCATTCATGCGCGATGCAACCGCCTTGCGCAGCGGCTCGTATCCCTCCGAGTCGCCGTACGAAAGGATGAAGCGCGGATCGCGCGCCACACGTTCGAATGATTGTGCGAGTTCACCGAGCGGCGAGGGTTCATCCGGCGCCACACCTTGCACGAATGAAATGCGTCCCGGTTCTTGTTTTGCCGCAAGCTCGCCGAGAATGTTTGGAAATTCGCCCACGCGCCACGGCGGAAGCGTAATCCACCACGGCACGCCAGCGGTACGCGCCGGTTGCCCGCCGCGCAGCTGCGGGACGACGCGCGATCCCGAGCCTACTCGCTGTTCGATTAGGCCGTCCGCCACCAGTTCTCGATACGCGTGCACGATCGTGCTGCGATTCACGTTGAGCCGCTCCGCCATCGTGCGCTCCGGCGGAAGACGCGTCGACTCGGGAAGCGTCCCGGCAAGAATCGCCTCGCGCAAATGCTCGTAGATCTGACGGTAGAGCGGTACAATTGAATCACGTTCGAGCTCGGGAAGGATTCCTGACCATCCAATTTTTGCCATGGATGGCAGTCCATTTTCGGTAAATCCAATGCCAACGCTTGCCGACCACTGAAACGATGGTCAATTCACGGGCCGTCGATTTGCGGGTGCCCTTTGTGGGTCGTGCCTCGGAGTTCCGGCGACTCCTCACTTTTTTAAAGCGAGGCGGATTCGTCACTCTTGTCGGGCCCGGGGGCGTCGGAAAGTCGCGGCTGGCCTATGAGGCCGTATCGCAGTTCGAGCGGGAGACAGCACGGCAAGCGGCTTTTGTCATGCTGGCCGGCGTCGCAGCGGAAGCCGTCCTCGGCACGGTTATGCAGACGCTCGAGATCTCCGAAGAACCCGGCCGTCCGCCGGTCGATACGCTTCGCGATGCGCTTTCAGAAACGCCGGTCATTCTCGTGCTCGACAATTGCGAGCACGCGCCGGACGAGACGAGCGCTCTCATGGATGCGCTTCGCATGGTCGAGGGACTCACGATCGTGGCGACAAGCCAGCGCCGGCTCGATTATGCCGAGGAAGAAGTTTTCGAGCTCGAACCGCTGACGCTCGAAGAGGCGGTCGCGTTCTTCTACGAGCGAGCGCAGATCGAACAAGACGACGTTACGGATGACATCGCCGACACCGTGGCTTCGATCGTGCGTACGCTCGACGGCTTGCCTGTCGCCGTCGATCTTGCAGCGGCACGGCTTGCGTCGTTATCGCTGCGCGAATTGGCGGCCGAGCTAAAATCGCTTCGTCCGTATCACTTGCGTTCCACGCGCGGCTCGGATCCGCGCCATCGCACGATCGGTAACGTCATCGCATGGAGCTTCTCGCGCCTTAGCGAGGATGCAAAGCGCGCCTTCGCAATCGCGTCGCTCTTCTCCGACGAGTTCGACGTGCAAGATGTCGCCTTCGTCGCCAAGATCGATGCAATCGACGCATCGTTTGCACTTGACGAGGCGGCGGAGACGTCGCTCGTCATGCGTACGGAATTCGGTTACCGTATGCTCTCGCCGATTCGTGCCGTCGCGACGCGTTCGCTTGCGGCGATGGCGAATCGCCGTGGTTATGAAGAACGTTTCGCCCTACGAATGGACGCCGTTGCGGCTGCGCTCTGGGAAGATATCCGCAGCGCAAACGCCGGCGCGGCGATGTACCGGCTCTTCTTGCGCTACAACGACTTCTGCAATGCGATCGGTTGGGCGATGAAGCGACCTGCAGAGCGTTTTCCATCGATTCCTTCGATCATGACGACGATGATCGCGGCATGGGCTGAAGGCGGACGCTTCACCGAAGGACTGACGTGGGCCGAACGTCTGGAGAGTATCGCCGAGCGATTGAAACCAAACCTGCGCGGGCGCATCTACTATTTAGGACTTTGCATAGCGCACGCAGCGGGCGAATATCAGCGCATGCTCGAGCGGGCGCCGGCAACAATCTCCGCCTTCACGATCAGCGGCGATCGACTCGGACTTGCCCGCGCCTACAACGCGCTTGCAGCAGCGGCGTTTAACACCGGCGTCCTCGAGGACGCGTGGAAGTATGCCGAGACGGCGCTGCAGGTTTACAATCAAATGGGACACCAGCGCGGCGTTGGCGCAGCGATGATCAACCAGGGCAACGTCCTTTTCGAAGGACGGGACGATATCGCGGGTGCGCGCGTCATTTTTCGCAACGCGCTCGATGTGTTGGAAAAAGACGGAACCGACGTGCTCCTCGGCATTGCGCTCGGCAATCTCGCCGACGTTGAGTACGCCGCGATGGAATACGATAAGAGTAATGAGTACTCGGTTGCGGCGATTTCACGATTTGAAGCGGCCGCGAGCCTCGCGCACATCGCCTGGATTCATGAGACTCAGGCTCGGGTCGCAATTGCGCGAAGCCTGGCGCCGGCAGCCAAAGAGCATCTCCACCTCGCCTGCGACCTGCTGCGCCGGACACCGCAGCCGCAGTTCATCGCGCGCCTCGGCGAAGTGCTCGCCCGCCTGCTGATCTTCGTCGGACAAGAGGAAGAGGCGGCGCTCGCCCTTGCAGCGTCAACGCGCTTACGCGACTCTCGCTCTCTTGTCCGGATGGGGTTCGTCGCCACTGAAGTAACCGATGATGAAATCCTGTTGCGCGAAGAGCTAGGCGAAAGCGCGCTCGCCGGCATTGCTCACCGCGTTGCCGGATGGGATTTAGGGCACCTGACGAGCTTCTTTCAAGCGCTCCTCGTCGGAATAGGTCGAAGCGAAACGTGGCGAAGACCTGATATAGTAGGCGAGCCTAACGCAAGACATTGACCCCTAGACTGTAGTTTTGGCTCAGATTGAGGAGCCGATGGCCGCGGTTTACTGTGGTAAATGAGGCCTGAGGCGACGAAGAGCTGAGCCAAAACTACAAGACATTGACCCCTAAACTGTAGTTTTGGCTCAGATTGAGGAGCCGATGGCCGCGGTTTACTGTGGTAAATGAGGCCTGAGGCGACGAAGAGCTGAGCCAAAACTACAGTTTAGGGACAGGAGATAGCAGTGGCGCAACATCAGGTCGATGCGGTCGTGATCGGAGCGGGACCGGGCGGTTATCATGCCGCCATCCGGCTCGGACAATTAGGAAAGAAAGTGATTTGTGTCGACCGTGACGAGGTCGGTGGCGTCTGCCTGAACTGGGGCTGCATCCCGACCAAAGCGCTACTGCACGTCGGCGAAGTGATCCGCCACATCGATCATGCCGCCGCCATCGGACTGAAGGTTCCTAAAGCCGACGTCGATCGCGAAGGCGTTGCGAAGTTCAAGACCGATGTCGTGAACGCAAATGTCGGCGGTGTCAAGACGCTGTTCAAGGCGAACAACGTCGAATTCATCTACGGCGATGCGAGCTTCAAAGACGCGAAGACGATCGTCGTGAAGAAAAAAGACGGCAGCGAAGACACGATCTCGGCCCAAAACGTGGTAATCGCAACCGGGTCCGCGCCGATCGACGTCAAAGCGTGGCCGCGCGACGGCGACTATATCATCAATTCCGACGATGCGGTGCAAATGAAGCGCATCCCCAAGAACATGCTCGTGATTGGCGGCGGCGTGATCGGCCTCGAATTCGCAACGGTGTACACGCGCGTCGGCGCTAAAGTGCTCGTTATCGAGGCGCTGCCTCAAATTCTCACCGGCACCGATCTCGAGATTTCGAAGACGCTCGGACGCATTCTCAAAAAACAGGGCGTCGAGATCATGCTCGATACCAAAGTCAACGGGCTCGAAAAGACAAAGAACGGCGTCAAAGCAACGTTCAACGGCGAAGGTACGAACGGTAAGGACGAAAGTCGTGAATTCGACATGGTCCTCGTCGCCGTCGGCCGCCGTCCGGTAACCGACACATTGAATCTCGCCGCCGCAGGCGTTGCAAGCGATGACAAAGGTTTCATCGCAACCGACGCGCAGATGCGCACCAAAGTCGCGAACGTCTTCGCAATCGGCGACGTCACGGGGCAACCGCTTCTCGCACACCGTGCAATGAAACAAGGCGTCGTCGCAGCGGAAGTCATCTCCGGAGATAAATCGGCCGCCTTCGATCCCGTCGCAATTCCGAACTGCGTGTATACGGATCCCGAAGTTGCAACGGTCGGTCTCTCCGAGGAAGAAGCGAAGGCGAAAGGCTACGAAGTCCGCATCGGCAAGTTCCCGCTTGCAGCAAGCGGCCGCGCGCGCACCATGAACGAGACCGACGGCTTGATCAAACTCGTCGGCGATGCCAAAACCGACATGCTGCTCGGCATGCACATCGTTGCACCACAAGCCGAATCGCTCATCGGCGAAGGGGTCATCGCTCTCGAAATGGGAGCAACGCTCGAAGACATCGGACTCTCCATCCATCCGCACCCGACGTTGACGGAAGGGATCATGGACGCCGCCGAAGCCGCCCACGGCAAAGCCATCCACATCGTCAACCCCAAACCGAAGACCCCAGTCGGAGCGAAGTAACGCTGCGCATTCCCGCGATTGGGGTTCAGGACTCTGAGGTGTTGGGCGCGGGGACGCCCGATTTTTCACATCGTGTGAAAAATCGGCCTCGCCTCGTCGTCGCTCCAGCGCATCCTGCGCCCGCTCCGCCTCACACGCCCCGCACCCAACACCTCAGAGGCCTGAACCCCAATCGCTCTATACGAGCGTTATGTAAAGAGAATGACATTCCAGGCTAGACTGCTCGATCTTGGACTGCGGCAGTACCGCGAGGTTTGGGATCTCCAGCATTCGATCCATGAGGCGGTAGCGGGCGGAGATGCGCCTGATACTTGGATTTTTGTCGAGCATTCGCCGGTTGTGACGCTTGGACGAACGGCTAAGCGCGAAAACGTCTTGCTTTCGGCGGAGCGTTTGGCGAAAGGCGGCGTGGATCTGGTGGAGATCGAACGCGGTGGTGATGTCACGTACCACGGACCCGGCCAGTTAGTCGTTTATCCGATTCGGAAGATGGAGCGGTTCCGGGAGATCGTCCCGTTGGTGCGCGCTCTCGAGGGAGCGGTCATCGATATGGTGGCGGGTTACGGCATCACGGCGGAGCGCTGGAGCGAACATGCGGGCGTCTGGGTTGGCCGGAATCAGATTTGCGCGATTGGTCTCGCGGTGCAAAAAATGGTATCGTTGCACGGCATCGCGCTTAACGTATCGACCGAGTTGGACTATGACCGGTTGATCAATCCTTGCGGTTTGATGGATCGCGGGCTGACGTCGATTTCGAAAGAAATTGGGAGAACGGTCTCCGTCGCGGAGGCAAAGCCGCTGCTCGAAGCCGCCCTCGCGCACGCCTTCGACGTAGAATTCGTTCGAGAATCATCATGGCAATTGACATCGATTTAATCAGTAATCCGCCCCCGGCTCCGAAGCATGCTCGCAAGCCTGATTGGCTGCGCGTTTCGCTGCCGGCGGGTGACGATTACGAACGGGTCAAGGCCAAGGTCAACACGCTTCAACTGAACACCGTCTGTAAAGAGGCGGCGTGTCCGAACATCGCGGAGTGCTGGGGCGCCGGCACGGCGACGATCATGATTCTGGGCGACACGTGTACGCGCGGATGCCGCTTCTGTAACGTCAAGACGGGTAACCCGAAGGGGATTGTCGATTGGATGGAGCCCGTTCGCGTTGCCGAAGCCGTCCGGGATCTCGGTTGGAAATATCTCGTGTTAACTGCGGTTGACCGGGACGACTTAGCCGACGGCGGCGCATTGATCTTCGCAAACACGATTCGCGCGATTCACGAGCGGGTACCGGGGTCGAAAGTCGAGATCCTGAGCGGCGATTATCGCGGTGACCGTAATGCGCTCGACATCGTGATGGATGCGAAGCCCGACGTATTCGCCCACAATCTCGAAACCGTACGACGGCTCACGCCGACCGTGCGCGATAAGCGCGCTACGTACGATCAATCGTTGCGAATTCTAGAACATGCCAAGAATCGGGCACCCGAACGCTACACGAAGACGTCGCTGATGCTCGGGCTCGGGGAAACCGAGGAGGAAATCGAATCGGCGATGGACGATGCGCGTCGCGTAGGGATCGATATTTTCACGATGGGGCAATATCTCCAACCTACAAAAAAGCATCTACCCGTCGTGGAGTTCGTTACGCCCGAAAAATTTGAGCGTCTTGGGACGCTCGCGCGTGGGAAAGGCTTCCATCAGGTCGTCTCCAGTCCGCTATCCCGATCGTCGTACCACGCCGAGCAAGCTTTTTTGCCCTAAGATGCAACCCAGGTTTGGCTTTCGAACCTTAGAGAGTTGATATGACGGCGTTCTTTCTCAAGCGGCCCATTATGGCCATCGTCTGCTCCGTGGTCATCATCATCATGGGGCTCGTTGCAATCCCGATACTGCCGATCTCGCAGTACCCGCAGATCACGCCTCCCGTTGTAACGGTGACGGCGACCTATCTCGGCGCGAGCCCGCAATCGGTGGAAAGCGCGGTTACCATACCGCTCGAGAACGCTATCAATGGCGTCGAAGGTCTGCGCTACATAAGTTCGACGAGCAGTCAAGGCCAATCGACCGTTACCGCGACGTTCAATCTCGGTACGAATCTCGACATTGCGGCGACCGACGTGCAAAATGCCGTCCAGTCCGCACTTGGATTACTGCCGAATGAAGTCAAACAAGTCGGCGTCAATGTCAACAAGAACAACGGCTCGTTCGTCATGGCGCTCGCGCTTACGTCGGATAACGGCGCGCATGACTCCATCTTTCTGAGCAACTACGCCGAGCTGAACATCGTCAACGATCTCAAACGCGTCCCCGGTGTCTCGAGCGTCCTCATTTTCGGCCAACGCCGCTACGCGATGCGCATTTGGCTGAACCCGCACGAGCTCCAGGCACGCGGCCTGGCAACGACCGACGTCGTCAGCGCGCTGCAAGAACAGAACGTGAACGTCGCGGCGGGCAGCATCGGCAGCGCGCCTCAGCCGGCGAATCAGCCATATACCATTGCCGTAAACGCGGTGGGACGCTTAACGACGCCGCAGCAATTCCAGAACATTATTATTCGCACGGATCCCAATGGCGGTTTCACGAAGCTGGGCGACGTTGCGCGAATCGAATTGGGCGCCGAAGACTACAACAGCTTTATCCGCTTCGACGGAAACCAGAACGTCGTCGGTCTCGGCATTCAGCAGCTTCCCTCAGCCAACGCACTTTCGGTTGCGCAAGGCGTCCGCGCGCGACTCGATGAGCTCGCGAAGAGTTTCCCCTCGGACGTTCACTATCACGTGGCCTTCGATACGACGCTCTTCGTCAAAGAGTCGATCAAGGAAGTGGTGATCACGCTTCTGCTCTCGATCCTCCTCGTGGTTCTCGTCATCTACCTATTCTTGCAGAGCGGCCGTTCGACGCTGATCCCTGCCTCGACGATTCCGATCTCGCTGATCGGAACGTTCTTCGTGATGAAGCTCTTCGATTTCACGATCAACACGATCACGCTGTTCGGATTGACGCTCGCCGCGGGGCTTGTCGTCGACGACGCGATCGTCGTGATCGAAAACATCGCTCGATACATGAAAGAGCATCACCTGGGCGGTATCGAGGGCGCGAAGGCGGCAATGGACGAGATTCAAAGCGCCGTCGTCGCGTCGTCCCTCGTCCTCTTTTCGGTATTTACACCGGTCGCGTTCTTCCCGGGCACGACGGGTCTGCTTTATAAGCAGTTCGCGCTGACGATCACCGCTTCGATCTGCATTTCGCTCTTTGCTGCGTTGACATTAGCCCCGGTGCTTTCGTCGTTACTTCTGTACGACAAGCCGGAGGCAACGAGAGGCTTCTTCGGCGCGTTCAACCGCGGATTTTACGGATTCCGCGATTGGTACGGAAGAGAGTTGCCACGCTATTTCCGCCGCCGTTGGATCGTCGTCGGAATTTTCGCGCTCGCGCTCGCGCTTACCGGATTGCTTTTCGTGAAGACGCCGAAAGGCTTCATCCCGACTGAAGACCAGGGCTTCTTGATGGTCTTCATTCAAGCGCCTGAAGGGACGTCGCTCGCGAACGAGCATAACATCGCGCTCAAAGCTGAGAACATCGTTCGCAGCACGCACGGCGTGCACGACATGTTCGATGTCGGCGGCTTCAGCTTCACCGGAGCTCAGCCGAACCTCGGCATCATGTTCCTCCAGCTCGATCCGTGGCAAGAGCGCAAGACGATGGCGACATCGCCGCTCGGCATGCTCTATGTCGGTCCGAACGCGATGCAGCCGAAGTTCACCAAACAGATTCCGGAAGCGAGCGTGTTCGGCATTCAGCCGCCGCCTATCTTCGGTATCGACACGCTCGGTTTTAGTTGGGAATTGGAAGACCGCGGCGACATCGGACTTCGCAATCTCTATGGCGTTGCGATGAAGTACCTCGCCGCAGCCCCACAGGGCAATACGACGCAGCCGTTCTCGCTGTTGACGCAGTACCGCATCGATGCGCCGCAACTCGAGATGAACATCGATCGCAATAAGGCCAAGTCGATCGGCGTCTCGCTGACCGATGTCTTCAACACGTTGCAGGTGAACCTGGGATCGCTCTACGTCAACGATTTCAATTATCTCAATCGTTCGTATCGCGTGTACGTTCAAGCGGACCAACCGTATCGTTCCCGCATCTCGGATCTTCAGGATCTTTACGTACGGTCGAACGGCGGCGGATTATCGCCGATCGCCGCGCTGGCCAGCACGAGCATGCAGAACACGTCTCCCAACATCACGCACTACAACTTGTTCCGCAACATCGAACTGAGCGGACAGGTCGCTCCCGGTGCAAGTTCCGGCACAGCCATCGCCGGAATGCAAAAGCTTGCGAAGAAGCTGGACCCGCCGGGCGTTTCGTACGAATGGTCGGGCTTGACGTTGGATGAGATCGAGTCGGGATCGCAGACGATCATCATCTTCTCGCTCGGACTCATCTTCGTGTTCCTCGTGCTCGCGGCACAATACGAGAGCTTCATCGATCCGCTGATCGTGTTGCTTGCAGTACCGGCGGCGCTTCTTGGCGCGCTGCTGTTCATGAACTACCGCGACATTATCAGCATCGGCTACTTCGTATTACCGGAACCGGCCCACTTCATTCCATGGCTCTTGGCCGGCGCACAACCCGGGATTTCGCAAGACGCGTACGCCCAAGTCGGCTACGTGATGTTGATCGGCTTGGCGGCGAAGAGCGCAATTCTAATCGTCGAGTTTGCGAATCAGCAAGTTCGGGCCGGGGCCGACGTCGTGACCGCCGCCATGCGCGCGGCGCGCACGCGACTGCGTCCGATTCTCATGACGTCGATCGCGTTTGTCATCGCGATGCTTCCGCTCGTGTATGCGTCGGGCGCCGGCAGCTCCGCGCGGCACTCGCTCGGAACCGTCGTATTCGGCGGCATGCTCTTTGCGACGTTCCTCAATCTCGCGATTACGCCGGTGCTTTATGTCATCATCAAAGGGTTCGAGCTGCGCGGACATCGCGGTGGCGGCAACGGCAAACTTCGCGAGGGTTATGCACTGCCGGAAGAGCCCGCACCGCTGCCCTCCAACGTGTAAAGAAAATCCGCCAAAACGTCCGACTTTTGGCGGACTGTTACGAGGGATTTAACGGGCGCTAGCCCAACACTCCCCACAACCGGAATCTGATATTTTTAATAGTCCGGTCCTCCGAGTTTGGGGAGTTTACTCTATGCTCAAGTCCCTCGTCCGGACTGGCGCGGCGCTTTTAATTGCCGCGTCGTTCGGTCTTCAGGCTGTGCCCGTTTCAGCAGACGGTTTAGCTGATGCGATGGGCCAGTCGGTCGTCCAAGGTGCTAATGCCGGTATCAAAGACGCGCTGAACGCGCAATCAGCTAAGCAGAAGAAACAACAGGAAAGTCTGCCGAGCTCGGTCGCGCAAGTTCCGCCCATGACACAACAGCCGGTCGGCGGTAAAGCCCAACAGGGCCTGCCGACGGGATTCACCTATTTTGCCGACCTTTCTGTTGCCAAACCGTTCGGCAACATCGGCAAGATGACCAACTGGCTCCCCGGCGGCTTCGACGCCATGGCATCGTACGGTTTCAGCCCGACCGACCGGGCCGTGTTCTCATACTACGAGTTACAGCACTATCCGTACGGCTTTAATAGCGGTACCGTGCCGACGTATTTGCCTCCCGCATTCACCGCAGGCAATCCGCAGCCGACCGATCTTGCTTCGGAAAACCTCAACCTGACGACGATAGATAAGTTCTTTCTCATCAACTACGAGCATCTGTTTGCGATCAATGTAGGAAAAGGCAAAGTCCTTCCGCTCGTAGTGACGCCCACCTATGCGTCGCGCTGGGCGTACATCGCGCAATCGGGAAACGGCACTGATGTCGTTCCGTTCGTCAACCAGACGAATGGACAGCCTGTGACCAACGTGAAGACACGCACCGCGCAATACTGGTCGCTTGCGTTCACCCTTCCGTTCCTGAAGACGCCAAAGATGTTCGGCACATTCACGGCTGCGCCGACGTGGCTGGCGCAAACCTCCGGCGTGAACCAAGGGAACAGCGCGCAGATTTATCAGATCTTGTATCTCGAGTACAACTATAATAAGGATCTGCGTCTCTTCTTCCAGCCCGAAGTCTCGCGCGACTATCTGCCGTTAGATTACTACCCGCAACACCTTTTCGCGTACTTCGCGGGCGCGTCGTATCGCGTCGGCAAGATGGGCTTCATCCAAGCGGTGTACAATATCGGCAATCCGACGAATTACAGCCCGTTCGGTGTGGCGTATCAGAAGTGTTACGCGTTACCGTGCAGTCAGAACACGGTTCCGGCGATCGGCGGGTTAAAAGCGTCG
The DNA here is from genome assembly GCA_963765935.1 of Vulcanimicrobiia bacterium. Lineage (GTDB taxonomy): Bacteria > Vulcanimicrobiota > Vulcanimicrobiia > Vulcanimicrobiales > Vulcanimicrobiaceae > JAMXLG01. Next base: position 939,050 of record CAVXXX010000001.1, read on the forward strand.
CAGCTGCAACTGCAATTCGGCATCGGTTCGCCGGTGGTTCTTCCGTTCTAAGGAATCAACATGATGAAACACTTTACGCGACCGCTTGCGCTTCTTTCTATCGCCGCAGTTGCGGCGTGCAGCGGTGGCTCCGGCAACACCGTACAACCGCCGACGTCCATCGCGTCTCCGGTGCCGGGTCCATCCCTCGTCACAAATGTTCCGTTCGTCGGTATCGGCGATAGCTTAACCTTCGGCGAGCAAGCTGATGGATTGCTCGGCGACCCAGCGGCAACGAGTCCCGTTTCGGCATACCCGAATCATGCAGTGCCGCCGGGACAGGAAAACGGCTGGTGGTCACTGTTCTATCAATCGCTCACGAACACGCCGCCCCTAGCCATGTATAACGCCGCGACCTCGTCGCTGCCGTTGATCAAAGCACCCGGTCTATTCACGCAAATCGTGCTCAATACGTCGACGCTCTTCGCAAACGTGCAAAGCGGCTGCAGTCAGCCGAATCAGGCAGCGTTCTCGAACAGTGCGTGGGTGGCAACGCGATTAGCACCGACAGCACCGGTTCTCGATCTTGCCGTTCCGGGCATCACGATGCACGAAGCGGTGGCGATGTCCGGACCGTTCACCGGGCCTCCGCAAGGCCCGAACTGCAACTATGCGACAATCCCCGGCGACCCGACGTCCGGAGCGCTGCAATCGCTCGTTAACGCGGAAAACGGTTCGTTCTATCCGGTCCTCGGCGGGTTCCGGAACACCTACCCGGGCACGTCGCTGACGATGCTCAATGTCGCGGCCGGTATGAAACCAAAACTCGCGTCGGTGTGGCTCGGTGCGAACGACCTGCTGAAGTTCATCTTCTCGAACGGTCGATCGCCGGTGACGGACACGCCGCAGCAACTCGCCGCGGACCTTACGCAAATCGTGAAGACGCTCGCGGGAGGCGGCACAAAAGTTCTCGTCGCCGATCTTCCGACCGTCCTGCAAACACCGCAGTTCTTCCCCGTGTCGACCTCGACGAACCCGGCAAAACTTATCCAAGATATCGCGCAATTACTCGTCGTTGAATCGAAAGGCACGCTTCCGCCCGCAACGGCTGGGACGTATGCGCAGGGCGTCGTCGCGGCGTTGAGCGCGAACGAATTCGGAGGTGCGACCAGCGGCTGGTATCTTACGGAGAGCGGCTTCCTCGCGACCGTTACGCAAGCGGCTGCGGCAATTAAGGCGAATCCGGCAGCTCCGAACTTCTCCGCAATCTCGCTCGATCCAAATGGACCGGGCAGCGGTGCCGGGGCAGCGTATATTACGCCGGCGTTTGCAGCGCAAGTGACGGCGCTTAACGCGGCGTACAATCAAGCGATCGACCAAGTCGCCACCGGTGCAGGTCCGACCGTTGCTCTCGTCCCAATCAATCAAACGTTCGCGGCTCTTGCTGCGCCGGGCGGCAATCTCAGCCAGGTCATTCCCGGCGCTCCGCCGGTGACGATGCAGTTCGGCGGCGGAATTCTGAGCTGGGACGGCCTGCATCCGTCGAACGTCGGTTACGGAGCAATCGCCGACATCTTCATGCAGGCCGCGATCAAAGCGTTCGGCACGAGCGTCACACCGCTGACGGGCGCGCAGATTAGCACGATCGCAACGACCGATCCGTACAATCCGACCCTCGTAAACGCCGCGTTCGGCGCCCCGGTCTTCCCACTTCCGTAAGCAGCAATCAGCAGACTGGGGAAGAGCGTCCGCAAGGGCGCTCTTCTTCTTTTCCACGAAGCTACGCACATGAGTGAGGGAAAGATCGACCCGTACACGCTCGCACGCGACACGTCGCTGCGTATCTTCGATATTCGCAAAGCCCCCGACGACCAACAGATTCCCGGATCCGAACGCTACGACGGCGAGCGGATCGCTTCAGGGGACGTTCCGTTTAACAAAGACGAACGTGTGGTGCTCTATTGCGGCAGCGGCAACTCATGCAGCCGGATCGCCACACAGCTGCGCGAACGAGGATACGACGCCGTTGCGCTCGATGGCGGATACAAAGCGTGGAAAGACGCGGGGCTGCCGACAGAAACCCGTTAGAGCTGTACGATGGTCGAAAGAGGTGAGATGACCATGGTTCGCACCGCACTTCTCATCGATGCATTCGCGCTTGCAACATCACGTGCGCCGCTCGGCGTAGCAGATACGATGCCTGGGCCGCCCATAATGCCGCCGCCTCAAGCGCTCACGCTCACAAACGCGGGTCAGCCGGCGATGTCAGTGCCGTTTCCCCGCAGCAAGGGATACCATCACGCACCAATGTCTTGAACCAGCCGTTGTACCCGGGAGTCCCGCAGTCTGACGGGCACACCGCCACGATACCGTTCTGGAACATAAGCAACGTTCCAGTAATCACGATTCACCGCTAGAAAAAAAGAAAGGCGCGGACATCATGTCCGAGCCTCTTTTGCGTAACTCGATGGTAACGTTTACGCGTAAATACCGCGCAGTTTGAGCGCTTTGACCACGCGATCGATCGCGAGTGCGTACGCTGCGATACGGAACGTCGCATTGCGTGCGTTCTTGATCGTCCGAAGTTCGCCGAGATTGGTGAGCAGCACGTCTTGAAGACGTTCGTTGACTTCAGCCTCTTTCCAGAAATAGCCCATACGATCTTGAGCCCACTCGAAGTACGACACCGTTACGCCGCCGGCGTTTGCCATGATGTCGGGAATCACGACGATGCCGTTTTGTTTGAAGATGTGATCGGCTTCCGGCGTTGTCGGGCCGTTTGCGCCCTCGACGATCAGCTTCGCTTTCACCCTCGAGGCGTTCTCGCTCGTAAAAACCTTCTCGAGCGCCGCGGGCACGAGAACGTCGCAGTCGCTGGTGAGCAACTCCCCGTTACTGATCTTGTCGCCACCTTTGAACCCTTCCAGGTTGCGGTTCTTCTGTGCGTGATCGATCGCGCCAAGAACGTCGAGGCCGTTGTCGTTGTAGTACGCGCCGGTAACGTCGGAGATCCCGACGACCTTACAGCCGCGTTCGGCAAAGAGTTTCGCGGCGTAGAGACCGACGTTCCCGAAACCTTGAATAACGACGCGGGCTTGCTCCGGAGGCATGCCCATTTGCGCCATCTCATCGAGCGCGCAGATGGTAACGCCCCGACCAGTAGCTTCGACGCGTCCGCGCGATCCGCCGATTTCGAGCGGCTTGCCGGTCACGACGCCCGGTACGTTCTGACGGACGTGCATCGAGTACGTGTCCATGAACCACGCCATAACTTGCGGCGTCGTGTTTACGTCGGGTGCGGGAACGTCTTTATCGGGACCAACGACTTCGACGAGTTCCGCAGCGTAACGGCGCGTGATGCGTTCGAGTTCGTTCGAGGAAAGCGTGCTCGGGTCGCATGTCACGCCGCCTTTACCGCCGCCGAAGGGAAGATCGACCACCGCGCATTTCCACGTCATCCAAAACGCGAGTGCGGTCACTTCATCGAGCGTTACACCAGGATGGTAACGAATACCGCCCTTTGCCGGGCCGCGCGCGAAGTTGTATTGCACGCGATATCCGGTATAGACTTCGAATTCGCCGCTATCGCGTTGGAACGGGATCGAAAAAATGATTTGACGCGAAGGATGCGTGAGGATACGGCGCATCCCGGCATCGAGTTCAAGCAGGTCAGCAGCCTCGTTGAAATAGGTAATGCCATCCCCAAAAACCGAGACTTCGCGCACAGCAGTGGTCATAGAGTGATTTCAGTTCCTCCAGCGGAGTTCAAACCCTTAAAACTTGCAGGTTTCTTGCCTAAACCCTGGCCTGAAAAGTCGCAATTCAATGCATTTTGGCACGCCAAGCAGACTTTATCTGTCAGAGCTAAAGCTCTGCCAGCTAAAGTCCCGCTCGCTTCGCTCGCTCCGCTAGACATTGAATCTAAAGTTGACGACGTCGCCCTCTTGCATGACGTATTCTTTGCCCTCGCTGCGTAGTTTGCCGGCATTGCGAAGAGCGTCCATCGTCTTGAACTGCACGTAGTCGCCATACGACACGATCTCCGCGCGAATGAAGCCGCGCTCGATGTCGCTGTGAATTTTTCCCGCGGCCTGTGGCGCCTTCGTGCCTTTTTCAATCGTCCAAGCGCGAACTTCTTTCTCGCCCGCTGTTAGAAACGTCATCAGGCCGAGCAAGTCGTATGCCGTGAGCGCGAGCTCGTCGAGACCACTGCGTTCAATTCCAAGTTCCGTGCAGAATTCGCGGGCTTCTTCCTCCGAAAGCCCTGCGAGCTCGGATTCGATTTTTCCGGATAGAACAACGACGGGGCTCTTCTCGGACGCAGCGACGTCGTTGACAGTGCGAACGAGGTTTCCAGGATTCCCAATCTGCTCTTCATCAACGTTCGCGACGTAGAGCAGGGGCTTTGCGGTGAGCAAAAATGATTCGCGCGCCACTTCCGCTTCCAACGAGCCGTGGGAGAACGAACGCGCCGGTTTGCCCTCTTCGAGCGTGGCGATCAAATTGTTCGCCGCGTCAAGATTCGGACGCAGCTTTGGATTGGCGCGTGCTTCACGTTCCAGTTTATCGACGCGCTTCTTCATCGTCGCCAGATCGGCGAGCGCGAGTTCGATGGAAATGATTTCGATATCGCGCTTCGGTTCCGGATCGCCCTCGACGTGCGTTACGTTGCTATCGTCGAAACAACGCACCACCATTGCGATCGCATCCGTCTCGCGGATATGGCTCAAGAATGCATTGCCGAGGCCTTGCCCTGTGCTTGCCCCTCGAACCAAGCCTGCGATATCGACGAAGCGGACAGTCGCCGGAACGATCCGTTCCCCGTTCACCAAGGTCTGCAGGACCGCAAGCCGGTCATCGGGGACCGCGACTTCTCCGACGTTTGGCTCAATGGTCGCAAAGGGATAATTTGCCGCGAGCGCTTGAGCCGAGCGCGTAAGCGCATTGAAAATGGTCGACTTGCCCACATTGGGCAAGCCTACGATACCGCACGATAAAGCCATGGTGAACGGCCCTCGGTTCGGCTGGATGGCTGCGGCAACCTGGCAAGAGAAAGCGCGGAGCGCGTCGGATAGGATGGGCATGCGTCAAATGAAGGTCGACAAACTCGGCATCGACCTGTTAACTCACGACCCCGTTGTGATCCTCAAAGACATGGATGGCTCACACTACCTCCCGATTTTGATCGGCCCGTTCGAGGCTACCGCCATCGCGCTGGCTCTCGAAGGCGCACCGGTCCCCCGTCCTCTCTCGCACGATCTGATGCGCAACATTCTCGAGTCGTTGGACACGTCGCTCGAGCAAGTGATTATCCACGACATCAAGGACTCGACATTTTTTGCGAAGCTGATTTTGCGAACCGATGGAGATCTGCAAGAAATTGACGCACGCCCGTCAGACGGCATCGCACTCGCGCTTCGCATGCAAGCGCCGATCTACGTCTCGGACAAAATCGTCCTCGAAGAAGCGACGCAAGAAAAGAAAGGCGTCGATGATACCGAGATGGCCCGCTTCAAAAAGTTCCTGGACGATTTAAAACCGAGCGACTTCAATCGCTAACGAAGCGGTGTAACTGCAAAAACGTCTTCGTTCGCGGTCTCGTTGATAAGATTGGTTCACGTCTGGTCCCTGGTGCGGTTCGGTAGCGCGCGGTACAGTTGAAGAGCGGTGTGAGCAACGATTTAGCATTAGCAGGCTAACGCTTTGCTGCAACACACTACAGCTGAGGAAGGGGAGCGGCAATGAAACAGCTTCCATTGCAGGCGTTCTGGCTTTTCGTCTTTGTCATTTCCGTTGCTGCTTGCTCAGGCAGCCCGAGCTCGTCCGTACCCCCTGCCGGCAACGCGGACACAACCAGTGCGCAATCGGCGAGCGGCGCAGCGGCAAGTGTGATGCCGAACGCGACAAACATCACCGTTCAAGGAACCGTCACGGCCGTACAACCCACGCCGTCCTTCCACGTCACAATTCCGTATAGCGGCAAGAGCGTTGCTGTCTATTCGAGCGAGATCAAAAGCGCAATCGTGGGAGACGTTATTTCGGCTACAGGGTATTTCAAGACATCTACGACCTTCTTAGCTGCGAGCGCGCACATCGTCAGCACACCGAAACCAACGGCAACGCCGAAACCGACGCCGCCACCAACCGCCGCATTGCAGCTCCTTCAGGTCTTTGACAACCAAATGACGTTATCGCAAGTCACGACGACGGCAAAACAGATCAGTTATCTCTGGGGCGGCGGAAGTTCGGTGAAGGGTGTGACCGCAGCGCAGTGGCAAGCTGCAAATCCGAACCTGACAAACATCCTCTACTTCTATCAGGGTACCGATGATCCGACGCTTTCCGGCCACAGCCTTAGCTGGTTCACTGCGAAGCACCCCGATTGGATCGTCTACGATTGCGACACGAACAATCAACCGACGACGACAGTCGCCTATCAGCCGGGCCTGAGCGGCGTTCCGCTCGACATTACGAATTCCGCCGTGATCAGTTATCAGATTCATCTCGCGGCAAATGCGGCGATCGCGCGAAAGAACAATGCGATCGGCAGCGATCAGACGGTGTTTTTCGACTACGACGGCGGTCAATACCCGGGATGGTTCGGCTGCGGCATCTATGCCGGCCCGAACTATACCCACTTCGAGCGTCGCTGGGGTTCGACGGTAACCGGTTTCCCGAACTATGATCCGAAGTGGGCGAGCGATACGGCGACTTGGGTAAAAACGGCCAAAAGCATTCTCACGACGGATGGAACGCTGGCGCCGCATCATTTGAAGCTCGCGATCAACCATCCATTAGGCGACCCGAGCAGCGCAAATGAAGCAACGCTCATGAGCACCACAGATATGGAGCTGGACGAAGAAGGCTTCGCAGACTATGGAAAATACATAACCAACGCGCTGCACCTCGGCCAGACGCTATCATATATGACGTTTGTGCAGTCGCATGGCACGACGTTCTTGGCGGTCGATAAATTCTCGACCAACCGACATGGAACGTCGGCGACGGCCGGCATCTCGAACGACCAACTCGCATGGGCGATTGCAACATATCTCCTCGGCACGCAAGGGCATGCCGCGTTTTACGTAACGATTGGTCCGTACGGCGTCCCGTCGTATTTCCCGCAGTACGCGACGGTCAATTCCCGAATCGGTACCGCGTGCGCCGCGTATGCAACGGCAGCAAGTGGACACGTCTTCTATCGACGCTACACTGGGGGTTTCGCCGTTGCAAATGACGGAGGCGCCGGAACGGAGAACATTACGCTTCCGAGCCACACTTATACGGACCTCATGGGTGCCACAATCACAAATCCGCTGTCGATCGACGCAAGCAAAGCCTTTGTTCTCTTCACGACGGCCAACGGCTGCACGTAATAGTGTGGAAAAACGGCCGTTCGTCGCTGTCGAGCACGTTCAACTCGCCATGCCTAGCGGATGCTGGTTCGCAAGCGGCGACGTGCAGTTGCATCTCGGTGTGGAAGATGACTTCCGGCCGGCGCGTAAAGCGCACCCAGCGTTACGCTGCGCGGATTTTGACGGGTTGCTGGGTCACGTGCGTAACGCCGAGCCTTTATCCATGACCGGTTCGGCAACCGTATAGAATTGATCGAAGGTTGACAAGACGCTACATATCCCACTCCCATGCGTTATACCACGGCGTCGACGTCGGATTGACCTCGTAGTTCTTTAGATCGGGATTTCGCACGATGATGCGTCGCAACTCGGAGATCGGCATGTACGCGGCGGTATCCCACAAAATCTTATCCGCCTTTGCATAGAGCGGCGCTCGGACGGCCGGATCGTCGCTTTGCAAACCTTTCGCTTCGAGCCGATCGTACTCGCGATTGCAGTATCGGAAGAAATTTTGACCTTTCGGATACCATTGGTCGCAGCCATAATACACGTGTGAATCGGGATCCCACGACAGCGCCGTTCCGTAGATCGCCATGTCGTATTTGTACGTGTCGATTGGGCCGTTGAAATCGAAGATCTGATTGTACGGATAACCTTTTATATGAATTGCGATTCCGGCTTGCGAAAGCATCTGCTGGGCGAGCACCGCCATGCGATTGAGAAGAGCGGAGCCCGCGATTGTCGCAATCGTATAGTCGAGACGCGATCCGTTTTTCGCGCGGACGCCGTCGCTGCCGCGCTTCCAGCCATCCGCGTCGAGCATGGCATTCGCTTTTGCGAGATCGTACGGCATCGGAGCTTGTTGCGTGTACCCGATAGCGGTCGGCGCGATAACGTCACGCGGCACATCGCCGACGCCGGGTGCAATGTGATCGATCAGGCTTTGACGGTCCGTCGCGTAGATGATCGCGTTTCGGACTGTCTCATCGCTAAGTCCCAGCTTGCCGGTGTTCCAGACGATGAGAATCTGTCCGTTCCACGGCGCCGTATATACGGCTTCGTCCGGTATTGATTTGTATTGCGCCATCAGAGGCGGCGTCGGTGAATATATCAGGTCTATTTGGTGCGTCCGCGCTTGCGTCATCATCGTCTGAACGTCGGGGACGAACGTCAACTCAATGCGCTCGAGCTTCGGACGCCCGCGGAAATAATCGTCGTTCCGAACGAACGTCATCCGTTCGCCGTGCTTCCATTCTTTGAGTTTGAATGGTCCCGTTCCGATGGGCGCAGTTTCGAGCGAGCTGCGATTGAAGTCGCGTTCCCGGTCCAAGACATGCGCGGGTAAAAGCGGTTTGCCGCCTTCTTGAAGCGGCGCAAAGAATTGCGAGACGAACGCGGGGTAGCGCGACTTCAAGCGTACGACGGCCGTGTAGTCATCGGGCGTGGAAATCGATACGACGCGATCGTAGCCTTGGCGAAAGATCGTCAGATTATGAGGATCGACCGCCGCCTTCCACGACGCACGGACGTCACGCGACGTAAACGGCGCGCCATCGTGCCAGCGAACGCCGTGCCGCAAATGATACGTGTATGTGCGGCCGTCCTTCGAAATGCCGCCGTTGTGAACCGAAGGCACATCGGTTGCTAGATCTCCGATAAGCTGGCCGCGGTCGTCGGCGACGACGAGATACGAATAGATGAGCGAAGAAACTCCGTACGTGATGTCCATCTCGGAAAGATACGGATTGAGGTGATCCGGTTCGGCGAGGTCGACGACGCGCAACACGTGCGGGATCGTCCATGGATGGCGTTGGCCCGCCTCCGTCGTCGCAACCCGTGTACAAGCGCTGAGGAAAAGGGCGAACACACATACGGTCGCCGAGATACGTCGCATGCTCGGGGCTTCGAGGGGACCGTTCGCATACCTCGAATGCCCGCCCCGCTATGGAAACTACGGAACGCGCCGACATCGGCGTTTTTGGCGGCTCAGGTTTTTATTCGCTCATCGAAAACGCACGCGAGGTCTGGATCGAAACGCCGTACGGCACGCCCAGCGACCGCATCGCGCTCGGCGAAATTGCGGGGAAAAAAGTTGCGTTTCTTCCGCGCCACGGGAAAGATCACCGATTCCCGCCGCAATCAATCAACTATCGCGCAAATCTTTGGGCAATGAAGTCGCTCGGCGTGAAATTTATCATCGCGCCGAATGCGTGCGGCTCGCTCAAAAAGGACGTAAAGCCCGGATCGATGGTCGTATGCGATCAACTCGTCGACCGCACGTCAGGGCGCAAAGACACGTTCTACGACGGCCCCATCACGACGCACGTCAGCTTTGCCGACCCCTATTGCCCGACGCTACGCCCGATTGCGATCGACGCCTTAAAGTCGCTCGCAATCGAAACCCACGAGCGGGGTACGGTGGTCGTCATCCAGGGACCGCGTTTTTCGACCCGTTCGGAATCGAAGTGGTTCCAAAGTCAGGGCTGGGAAGTAATCAACATGACGCAGTACCCCGAGGCGTACCTCGCACGCGAACTGGAGATCTGCTTCGTGAACATATCGCTGATCACCGACTACGACGTCGGAATCGAAGGCATCCCGCCGGTGTCTCATCATGAGGTCATCGAAGTGTTTAAGAAGAACAACGAACGCGTGAAGAACGCCATTGGCAAGATCGTCGAAAAGATGGACGTAAACGCCGATTGTTCGTGCCACCACGCGCTTTCCGGAGCGCGCGCATAACCATGCGAGGCGGACGGCGGGGCGTGAACTTCTCCATCTACGGGCGCGCCCTGCCCTACCTTTTGCGCAATCCCTCCATCCTGGCGATGCCGCTGCTCGCAGCGGTGCTCGACATGCTGCTCTCATACACGGGGCAGGTTACGACCGATCCGCTCGGCGGACTCGGAAACGGCATCTTCGGCATGATCGTACAGATCGTGTATTTGTTTGCATTCGGTGTTGCGATCATTCAGGCGAATAACATCGCGCGCGGCTATAAGACGAAGTTCGATGATGCCTGGGACGAAGCGCGGCGCAAGGCCGGCGGCATCTTCATCGCCGCGATCGGGTTCCAGTTCGTTGTATGGGTTGCCGCGTACGCCGGTAGCCTGTTGTCGGTCGTTCCGTTTCTGCAGATTGTGCTGCAACTGCTCGCGTACTTCTTCTTGATTCTCACGATTCCGGCAGCTGCCATCGGCGGTCTTCCCGGCGGCCTCGCGCTTTCGGGATCGATTCGTGCGGTGCGCGGAAATCCCGTGCCGTGCTTGATTCTCGCGATCGTCTTCGTCGCATTGTGGATCGGTGTGCCGCTGCTGATCGAGGTGTTTGTCGGCGGCCGCTTCGGATTTCTCGGTTACGAACTGTTCATGGCGCTGGCGCGCGCACTCGTGCTCGCGATCATGGCCTTCCCGTTCGCCGTGACCTACGACGACATCGCGTTCAAGCTCTGGTAGACGCTTTTCCCGTCAACGCCATTCGCACGAGCTCGCTCACCATATTCGGGCTGACGTTCGTTCGTGCGATGCGTTGCGCATCGTCGATTTTTGCGAGCATCGCGATGGCTTCGGCCGGTTCTAGGTGCGACAGCTTCTCGACCTCGTCTTCGTAATCAACCGCAACGAGCGGCGTTCTCTTTCCGGCAATCGAACGAGCCGTCCAGTCGCGTACGAAGGATTTGATGATCTCCAACCCTTCGTCGAGCGTGTCACGCGCGGCCCAGCTTTCTTCCGGCGTTTCACCCTCGATCACGGAGAAAAACCACCGCGCAACTTGCGCACGAAGCGACCCCTCATCGTCACCTAGCGCTGCAATCGCACGCGTTACGCTGCCTTGTCCGAGCGACGCCCCGAGTTGCGCTTGCCCTTCGTCGTATCCCATCGAAAGCAAAATCTGACGCACTTGCGCCTGAGAGAGAGACGAAAACCGAAGCTCGATCAAACGCGACCGAATCGTCGTGAGGAGGCGGCCCGGCGTCGGCGTTGTCAAGAGCAGCACGACGCCTCGCGGCGGCTCTTCAAAGAATTTCAGCAACGCGTTTGCAGCGTGATGGGTCGCAAAATCGATGTCACCGAGCAACAGCACCCGCATTCCACCGCTATACGACTGCATCGAGAGTTGCCGGACTAAGTCGCGCGCCGTCAATTCCTCGCTCTCGTAAAATCCCATCGCGGCATCGCTGTCGCCGATTTTTAGTACACCGGCGTGCTCGAGAAAGTCCGGATGACGCGCGGCCTCCGCGCTCGCGAACAAGCGGCACGACGCACACGTACCGTCGTAACCAAGAACATGGGTCTTCGGGTACTCGCAGAGCAGCGATTGCGCCAGGCGACGCGCAAATGTCTTCTTCCCGACGCCGGGCGGACCCGTGAACAGATACGCGTGCGCGATAGAATCACGCGTGAGCTGCGCAAAGTATGCTTTCGGGCCTTCGCAGCCCACGACGTCAAAATGGAGTTCGCTCACGATGCGTAGTTCAAAATCTCGTCAAGTGCAGCGGCAATCAATTCTTCGGGCGAACGCGTGCCATCGAGCACGCGATATCGTCCGCCGCTGCGCGCAAGGGTAAGAAAGCCGTCACGAACGCGAACGTGGAACGCGTCGTCCTCAGCCTCCATACGATCGAGGTTGCTGCGGCGGGCGCGAATGCGTTCGCGTGAAACGGCAACCGGGATGTCGAGAACGATCGTGAGGTTAGGGATCAACCCGTCCGTTGCGATCGCGCAAAGATCGCGTAAAAGTTTGAGGTCGACTCCGCGTCCATATCCTTGATATGCAAGGGTGGAATCGGTGAAACGGTCGCACAGGACCGTCGCGCCGCGGGAGAGTGCCGGTGCGATCAGCTCCACGATGTGTTGCGCTCGAGCGGCATTGATCAAGAACGCCTCGGTTAATGCTGCGGGCTTGAGTCCCAGTTTAAGGAACGTGTCGCGTACCGCATCGCCGACCGCCGTACCGCCGGGCTCGCGCGTAACGATGATTTCGCCGCCTCGGTCGCGTAATCGCTCCGATAGGCCGGCAAGCAGTGTACTCTTGCCGCAACCTTCAATGCCTTCGACGGTGATAAACATCGCCGTTCGATGTTCGACGGAGCGGCTTTGCATGTCTTTCACCGGGTCGATGTTCGGGGATATCATCGAATGGTTCTTGGGTCGCGCGGGCGATCGTAGACAGTACAAGCGCCGGGCAGGCGCATTCCACGTGTGGTATCAACCGAATCCGAACGATACCACCCAACGCAAACAAGGCGTGGGACTCGAAGTTTCTCCGAATGGCCTGATGTTCATCATGCCCGATCCGATCGGCGCCCAAGAGTTCAACTTGGTCGTTCGCCTCCGCGAAGCGAACATTCCCGTACGCATTCGTCAAATACGCAGCGATCAAATCCAACACCAAGGGAAGACCTGGAACCGCTACATGGGTGAGTTCCTTGGCGTGGCGGCGGATCACTGGGACGCAATCGTCCGGTACGTCAACGACGAACCCGAAATCGACCGCCGCAAAATGCAAAACCAAGAAGTCACCGAGAAGACCGACGACGCGTACCGCTTGCTTCCGATGGCGCTCCAAAAAAAGATCATGGACCTGCTCGTCTCTCAAGGCAAACTCGAAGCGCCGAAAGACGGTCAAACACCGCTGCTTAAACTCTTCTACGGCGGACTCGTGAAGCGTGCGGGTCAGAAACCTGCCCACCGCTTCAACGTACACAGCCGAATCAAGAAAGGCGACGAGATGATGGCGTACGACACGCCGCTTTCTCGTTGGCGAAGACGGTCAGATTACGGTTCTTTAGGGAAGCTTCCCATCGAACGTTTCGCGCTGCCAAGCGTCGAGAAACGACTGTAGCTCGGCGACGCGCTCGGCGCCCATTCGTTGTGCTGTCTTCGTAATGAGCTTCGGTGGAATCTCTTTGACGAAGGTACGCAGCGTCGCGACCTCTTTCGCGGTGCTTTCACCGTTTGCGCCCGTAAGCGAAATAATTCGTGCTTCGCCGATTGCGCCGAGGAAATCGAGCGAATCGGCATCGTGTAGGACGATGGCTTCGGGTACGGTTCCCGGATCCGAATAGTACATGTGGCCGCGCATCGCCGCAGCGACGTGAGGGAACTTCTCCATCGGAAATCCTGCGGCACGCAGAATCGATTCGCTCTTCTGTGCAGCAACGTCGCCGTGCTCACCTTTGCCTTGATACGGTGGAAACGCGGCCATGTCGTGGAGCATGCACGCAGCAAAGAGCACGTCGGTATCGATCGTTAAGCCGTCGCCTTTCGCGAGTTCCATGGCGAGATCGTAATTGCGTTCCGCGTGTTGCCATCCCCATGCGGGATGTTTGAATCCCGGATGCACGAGGTTGTACACCGTCACTTTCCAGGGCGCATCCAACGGAATTCCGGAAATCGTTGTGCCAGGCGCCGGTGATGCGACCGCAATGAGAACGGCTAATAGGAGACTCATTATTTTCGTGTTTTCGCGCAGCGCGTATCCATAGAAAACAGGGTTCGCAACATCTGCGAACCCTGCCTTCGCTGCGACATGTTCGTCACTCGGGGACTTTGAAGATGCGCACTCGGCGATTGGGCTCGAGGCCCGTACTACGCGATTGCAGGCGGTACTTCTCCGCCAACTGATGCTGCATGCGCCGCACGTACGAAGTCTGCGGTGAGAGTTCGATCGCCTGATTCGTCAGCAACACCTGGTATACGGCTTCTTCCGCTTCGCGAAGCGCAATCTCTTCGTTGTCGATGGAGCCCAAGTTGAAGACATCACGCAGCGCCGTTTGGATCTGCGTCGTGGTGTTCGTCTTGATGGCGTAAATCGGCACGTTGTCCGAGGCAATCTGCTTGAGCTTCGGCTGCCCTTTGCGTTCAAGCGTCTTGAGCGTCAGCACGACGTCGGCATCGTCCCAGTTGCGCGCGATCGACGCATTAACCCGTAGATTATGCACGGCGCGTTCGATCTTGTTGCGCGACACGCCGTACGGGAAGATCATCAGCGGCTTGTCCTGCGCTTCGTCATGCTGATCGTGATGCTCGTACGCTTCGGCAAGTTGCGGCATCGATTCGGTGTCTGCCTCTTGAACGATAGCGACGTCGCCGCTCGCCGTACGCTGACGGATCTCAGGCTGCGGCTGGTATCCGCGCAAGAGCGCATCAACTACTTCCGCGACATTTTTATGAATCGCCAGCCGGTCGCGATCTTGGATCTCGACCAGCAGATCGAACGTCGGCGGAGCCTTGCGTTCGAGCACCGTCTTACGGGTTCCGCGGCGGCGCGCTTCTTCGTCCGAAAGCGTGACCGCACTGATGCCCCCGACGAGGTCGGAGAGCGTCGGGTTCATCAACAGATTCTCGAGCGTCTGTCCGTGTGCCGTTCCAATCAGCGTTACACCGCGTTCGGCGATCGTGCGCGCCGCACCGGCTTCGGCTTCGGTACCGATTTCATCGATTACGATGACTTCCGGCATGTGATTTTCGACCGCTTCGATCATGACCGCATGCTGGAGCGTCGGATCCGCGACTTGCATGCGTCGCGCAAGGCCGATACCCGGATGCGGAATATCGCTATCACCGGCGATTTCGTTCGACGTATCGACGATCACCACGCGCTTACGATCTTCTGAAAGTATGCGCGCGCATTCGCGCAACATCGTCGTTTTGCCGACGCCCGGACGTCCGAGTAAACAAATTGATTTACCGCTACGTAAAACGTCGAGCAAAATATCGATCGTTCCGTAAACGGCGCGTCCCACGCGACACGTGAGACCGACAATTTTTCCTTGCCGGTTACGAATCGCGCTGATGCGATGAAGTGTTTGTTCGATACCTGCCCGATTATCTGCACCGAACGGCGAGATGCGCGAACAAACGTGGGCGATGTCTTCGTTTGTTACCGGCGTTTCGGAGAGATACCGGAAGTCCGCAGCAAAACGAGCCTCGGGCGGTCGCCCAAGGTCGAGCACGACTTCAATAATCTCTTCAAGGTTGGGAAGCCGGACGAGCGCTTGCCGGATCGGGAGTGGGAAGATATCGAGGAGTTGGGAGAGCTCCCAACTAGGGGAGATCGATTGCGCCTTAACCGCCAACAGTGACCCTCTCTTCCAAGGGAGTGTGGAGAGTTTTTACCCACATGTTGTGCCCGGACCTGCTCGCTAGCACTATCGAGTGTGGGAGGAAAGCCTCTCCAGCTTTGTATCGGCACGAAAGGTCGGTCCTAAGTACTGGCCGCGGCCAAAATAGTGCCGGTAGACATAGAGCAGTGGATGCCATGCTGATACATCTATATGTGACTCGCCTTGGATGATGTTTGGATGCGCGTGCACGCGAAGGACGCGCGCCTCGACAATAAACGCACCGAGTTGCGAATCACTTGCACGATACATCTTTTCAACCATCGCTTCAAATTGAAGCGGACATTCTGCAACGCGCGGCGGGATAACGTCGCGTGATGCGACGGGCGTGAGCCCTGCTGCTTCGAATTTGCGCCGTTCGGTGCGAAACTGTGCGCGCTTCGATTCGGGCACGGGATCGCGTCCGGTAAGCGGCGCGAGGCGTTCGACGGCTTCGAAGAGCTCAGGACTTGGAAAGTTGATCGTCAAGTGCGGCCGCTGACGAAGATTCGCGGACGTTTGCGATGAATCGCCGAGGCCGAGCACGATCGTGTAGCCGAGCGTCCACGACGATGACATCGGTGCAAGGTTGAAGGTGCCGTCGTCGTTCTCGCTGGCAATCAGCGCAACCGGTGTTCCGTAATAGAGGATCTTCGGACGAATTTCGACGCTATCCATCTGGGTAGCGTATCGTAATATTAGTTCACGATTCCGTGAACTCTAGCGCGGTCTATCAGTTCATCGAGCAGTGAGAGGCATCATCCGGCGATACTGCAGATTCTCAATGCGGATGTATGCCTGAGCCGCCGTCTCGCAGAGGCTCTCAAGCCTATCGATTTCGTCGGGGTCCAGCTTTGTGCCGTCGCGGTGCAAGCCATAGACGGTAAAGCCGAAGAGATCGTTTCCGTCAAAGATTGGGATGGCGACGACCGGCATCGCTCCGCACTCGCTGAATTCTACTGCGACATGACGCCTCAGGTCGTTGATATGCAGACGCGTCCGTTCCGTAACGAGAAACCTGACCAGATCGTGGTCGCGATCGAAGGTTAATGCCTGTATGACGGTCCATCCGGCCGCACTTTGCACCACATATCCACTTCCGGCGTCGCAAAACAGCGCCGCCATCGTTAAATCGAGTTTTTCGTACGGGTCGGCAACAAGGGCATGGTCCACGGTCTCTCTACGCTCGCTGGAGAGCAACGTACGCGCGAGGCGCTTCAAATAGATCTCGGCTTCGTGCTTCTTCCGGAAGATGTAGAAATCGACGAGACTCTCGATTGCGCCGTAGGTTCGATGAAGCGTTACGCCGAGCGCAATCGTAATCACCGCGTCGATTGCTAGCGCGACACGCATTTGCTTGAGATATTCACTTGTCGCCCAGTCGACGGCGGCAATCACTCCGATGACCGCCGTGGTAATGATACCGAAAACAACGGCCCGGCTGATGACGAAGCGGACGTCGATGACGTGGCGGCGCAGAATAGCGTACATTAATGCCACCGGCGTAACGATCGTCAGGACGCCGGCGATGTTGGCCGTGAGATTCCCGCTGAAGACTCTTACGTAATTTACGACAACGCCGAAAATAATGCCAAAAGCGACCCATGCAAAACGTGCGCGCGTTTGGCTCGGCATCGTGATCAAGCGCGCCACCGTAACAATTATCGCCGCTAAAGTTAATGCGCGCGATATCTCTTGCGTTGCTGAATCCGTTATGGTCAGGACGGGTGTAGAGGAGTGTAGGCGCCAGTACAGTTGAACGGCGCCGAGCACGATCGTTACGATCCACGCGGCCGCGTACAACCATGCTCGCCATCCGCGAGGCGGCTTATCTTCGGGCACGAGGAGCGCAAAGAGCAGCAGAAATGCTGCGCCTAAAAATGCCTCCGTCCCGAGGATGGACTCGATCCACAGAAACACCGTGGGTTGGAAGGACGTCCACCCGGCGTTTACAACGCCCAATGGAGACGTTCCAATGCAGTACGCATAGAACAGCCACGTCATAGCGCCGGGGCGTGCAAGCACGAGAACCGAGCCAATGATTAAGAATACGGCGAATACGAAAAACCGCAGCCCGGCTAATCCGTAGCTGCCGTATGTGCTCTTCACCGGTGGCCCAGGTCGCGCGACAAATGTGACGGGTCGAACCGTGCCGTCTTTTGTGATGCACGCGTGAATCGGCTGCGATTCGTACGCGCCCTCTTGAAACGTCGGAAACAAGATGGCGCCGTCGCGCATATTCGTGCAATCGACCGTGTCACCGGTTCGAATCCCTGCTCGATACGCAGGCGAAGCTGGATCGACGATGGACTTTGCTTGCTCGGGCGGCGTGCCCATCGGGCCGGCGTGATAGCCGGTATACGCAGTGCTATACGCTTGCAGCATCGGAATGCCGCAAAGCAGGAGAACCGCAGACGACAACGCGACGACCACGAAGGCGCGCAGGACGCTCACACTGCGGTATGCCGCTTGTCAGGGCTACTCGCCTTCAGAAAATCGTTGTCACTTCACAACACGTACGACCTTGAGCTCGTCGTCATACGGGCCTTGGATACGAACGCCGGCGCGAATCTCCAAGCGCAGGTAGTCGATCAGGTCCGGTGTGATTTCTTCACCCGGCGAGATAACCGGAATGCCGGGCGGATACGGCGACAACGTCTCCGCGCAGATTCGTCCTGCAGAATCCTTGAACGGCACGAACTCCGTTTCGGCAAGAAACGCGTCGCGCGGCAACATCCGCATCGGTGGAATTCCCGGCAAGTTGTAGCTCTTGCGCGTCATCCGTTCGCCAAGGATTCCCGACGGCGCGTACATGTCGAGCGGACGAACGTCACGTGCGAGCTCAAGAAAAGCATGCAGGAAGCGCTCCGCGGCCTCACGCGTCGTACCGATCGTAATGAGTGCAACGACGTTGAAGAGATCGGCGAGTTCGACTTGAATGTTGTAACGTTTACGCAAGATCTCCGATGCCTCGTATCCCGTATAGCCGAGCCCGGTGACGCGAACGGTGACCTTCGTCGGATCGAGGTCGAAAACGCCGTCGCGCCCTTGCAGCTCTTCGCCGAAGCAGTAGATACCTTCGATTTCATTGAGGCGCGAGCGAATTTCATTGGCAAGATCGATCGTCTGCGAGAGCAAGGCCGGACCCTCGATCGCCATCTGTTTGCGCGCGACGTCGAGCGATGCGACCATCGGTAAATTTGGCGATGTGGAGAGGAACATTTTAAGCACGGCTTTGAGCCGATCCAAGCGAACGCGATCGCCGATTTGATGCAGCATCGCGCACTGCGAGAATGCCGAGAGCATTTTATGCGTAGAGTTGATGCACATATCGGCACCCGCCGCTGTCGCTGAGATCGGAAGCGCCGGATGAAAATGCAGATGCGGACCCCAGGCTTCGTCGACGAGCAATAATTTGCCGCGTTCGTGAACGAGGCGTTCGATTGAAACGAGATCTGCGGCAACGCCGTAGTACGTCGGCGAAACGAGATAGACTGCTTTAACTTCCGGGTGCTCGTCGAGCGTCCGTTGGACCGTTTCCGGCGTCACGGAATTGTCCATGTGCATCTCTTGATCGACGGCCGGCTGCATGTAGATCGGCTCCGCGCCGCTCATGACCAGTCCACCGAGCATCGACTTGTGCGAATTGCGCGGCACCGCGATTTTTTCGCCCGGGTTTACCGCGGCCATCATCATGCATTGATTGCCGCTCGTCGAGCCGTTGATCAAAAAGAATGTATGATCCGCGCCGTATGCTTCCGCCGCAAGCTCCTGCGCTTCTTTGATCGACTCCAGCGGCTGCAACAAATCGTCGATCCCCGGCATCGGGGTAAGGTCGATCGCAAGAATATTGTCGCCGACAAACTCGCGCCATGCGCGATCCGCGCCGTGGCCTTGCATATGGCCGGGCGTGTGAAACGGCTGTACGCCGGAGTCGACATACTCGAGCAATGCCTGAAAATACGGGGTGCGTGTTTGGTCGTGGGACAATAGTCTACGCCATCACTTCGAAACCGAGACGGTCAAGCATCGCGAAGTCATCTTCGTCTCCGCGGCCGCTCGTCGTCAAGTAGTTTCCAAGCACAATGCCGCTCGCGCCGCTTCGCATACCCAAATCCTGAAGGCCCGCAAGCGTGATCTCGCGTCCACCCGCGAAGCGAACCAGCGCGCGGGGGAGCGCAAGGCGCGCCATCGCTACGAAACGCAAGGCCTCGACCGGCTCGACGAGCGAGCGATCCTGAAACGGCGTCCCGGGACGCGGATTAAGAAAATTGATAGGAACTTCTTCCGGTGCGAGCGTTTGCAACGTGCACAAGAAATCGATCCGGTCTTCGGTGGTTTCGCCCATGCCGATGATTCCGCCGCAGCAAACTTCCAGATCGTGCTTACGCACGAGCTGCAACGTCTCCATCCGCTCTTCAAACGTGTGGGTCGTACAAACCGATGAAAAATAGCGGCGCGATGTTTCGAGATTGTGATTGACTTTATCGACGCCGGCCTCCACCAATCGAAGGATTTGATCTTCGCGGAGAATCCCAAGCGACACCGCGATTTTCAACGGCAGCTCGGCCTTGATACGACGAACCGCTTCGCATACGCGATCGAGCAGCTTCGCAGATGGACCGCGAACGGCAACGACGACGCAAAACTCCGCAGCACCACGCCTGAATGCGTCCCGCGCCGCTTCAAGGAATCCCTCGACGCTCGACATCGTCTCTGCATCCACGTCGGTCGCGAATCGCGCGCTCTGCGAACAGAAGTGACAATCTTCGGAGCAGCCGCCGCGCTTTGCGTTGTAAAGCACTTCGACGGCAATCGCGTTTCCGCAGTATCGTTCGCGAACTTCGTCTGCAAGCTTCAAGAGATCCGGCACATCGGTTTCCGGAAGCGCGGCAACGGCTGCGAGCAGTTGACGGTCTGCGGCAAGGCCACGTTCCAGGAGCTGATAACGCGCAGCTTCGATCGTCGAATGGGGCAACGGTGTTCCTCGAGACTAAGCAAACAATAAGTTGAAGATCTTCGCCCCTTCGTTCACCGAGGCGGCTTCATCTTCGCTGTACGGCAGAATGCCGAGAACGTTGATCTTTCCCTGCAACGAGCGCATGATGTCGTCGCGATAATGCTGCTCGGTTGGGCTCCAGCGTTCGACGAGCACCGCTCCGGCGAGTGGAAGGCCTCCCTGCTGCGCCTGATTGATCGTCAACAGCGCATGATTCAGGCAGCCCAGTCGCAAGCCCACGACGATAATCGTCTCGAACTTGCCGAGCGCTGCGACATTGCCGAAATGCTCCCGGCTATTGAGCGGAACCATCAAACCACCGGCACCCTCGGCGACAAGCCCATCCTTGAGATGCGCGATCGCATCAAGCAACTCGCGCGCGTGCACTTCGGGCGCTCCTTGGGCGAGCGCTGCCGACCACGGATCCGCCGGTTTCTCAAAGCGTGCAAGTTCAACGAATCGTACACCGGCAAGTCTTCCCGCGCGCGCGGCGTCGCCCTGAACACCAGAAGCTAGCCCCGTTTGCACGAGCTTGACGATCGTCGGTGTCATGCCGGCATTTTTCATCGCCAGTGCGAGGGCTGCCGTCACGCGGGTCTTGCCGACATCCGTGTCGGTGCCAGTTACGAAATATCGATGCATTGACGTATTCCATCGATCAGCAGATCGATCTGCTCGGAGATGTGATCCGAACGCAGCGACAGGCGCAGTCGTGAAGTTCCCGGTGGAACCGTCGGCGGCCGTATCGCGGGCGCATAGAGCCGCTTCTGCAGCAAAGCGGCGGAAAGGCTCAGGGCGCGCGCTTCGCTGCCCAAGACGACCGGGACGATCGGCGAGGGATCCTCGATCACGGGCATACCGAGCGACGCGAGTCCCGCGCGCGTGCGTGCGACGTTATCGCCCAAGCGGCGCCGCGCATCGTCGCCGTTGCGCAGTTGCACGAGCGCAACGCGAGCTGCCAATGCGAGCGCGGGTGGAAGCGCCGAGTCGAAAATGAACGTGCGCGCTTCGTTGACGAGCAATTCGATGAGCGATGCGGGACCCGCGATAAAACCGCCGTGCGCACCGAACGCTTTCGATAGCGTGCCGAGCACGACCACGCGTGGATCGTCGAACGCAGCGGCCATCCCCGTACCCCGCGCGCCGACCACACCGAGCGCATGTGCGTCATCGACGAGCAGTACATCGTCGTCGCCGAGGTCGCGCACGATCGCATCGAGATCGACCGCATCACCGTCCATGCTGAAGATCGACTCCGTGACGATCAGCGACGCACCTCGGCGTTCCGAGCGAGGCGGCAGCGCCGCATGCGGATAGATCGTTCGATCGGCGCGACTCATGCGTATCCCGTCGATCAGAGAGGCATGATTGAGTGCGTCTGAATAGACGGTTTTCACGGTGCGGGAAAGGACGGGAATCGCTCCGAGCGCCGCGTGATAGCCCGAAGAGAAGAGCAGCGCGCGCTCGCGTCCGAGCCACGCCGCGAGTTCCTCCTCGAGCAGGGAGTGTTCGCGGTGCCGTCCGCCGAGCAGCCGTGAACCGCCCGAGCCGACGCGCGTCGCATGGCGAAACGCTTGCAGCACTTGCGGATTCGTCGAAAGCGCAAGGTAGTCGTTCGATGAAAAGTCGATGACGCCGGTGAGCTGGTGCGTCGGCAGTTCGCGATATCGGCCCGCAGCGCGGATCTCGCCGAGAGCGGCACCAACGTGGGTGAGGTAACTCACGCCAGTTCGGCCTCGAGCGCATCGAAGAATGCGTTGACTTCCGCGATCGTAGACGATAACGGCGGTACAAACTGCACCGTCGCACCAATGGTACGCGTGAAGTGGCCCCGCTCGTACAACGCACCGGCGATGCGGCGTCCTTCCGAGACTGTATCCAGCTCGATACCAATCATTGCACCGGCCTGGCGCGTTTCTACAATCGCACGGTACGTCGTAAGGTGCGCAAGCCGCGCCCGTGCGGTATCCTCGATGAGCCCGACATTCACTAACGTCGATTCTGTTTCGAACAGATCGAGTGAAGCGAGTGCCGCCGCGCAGGCGATCGGGTTACCGGCGTATGAGTGGCCGTGAAAGAATTGCTTTGCCGCTCCGATGTCATCGAGAAACGCATCGTAGATTCTCGCTTTGGCCAGCGTCGCCGAAAGCGCTAGGGTGCCGCCCGTGATGCCTTTTCCAACGCACATCAGATCCGGAGTGATGCCGAGCTGTTCGAATGCGAACATCGTGCCCGTTCGTCCGAATCCCGTCGCTATTTCATCGACGATGAGCAGCGGACGGATATTTCGCAGCGATCGATACTTCTCGGGAGGTACGATCCGGATACCGGCGGCGGTTTGCACGAGCGGTTCGACGATAACCGCTGCGATGTCGTTATCTTGGAGAATTGACGCATCGGCGAAGGGGAGCGCTTCGAAGGTCAGCGCGCCGAATCGCGACTTGAACACCGCGATGTCCGAGACGCTCATCGCACCGGCGGTGTCGCCGTGATATGCATCGACGAACCGCACGAACCGCGTGCGTTGCGACTCACCTACGTGTTGCCAATATTGCACGGCCATCTTGAGCGCCGCTTCGATGGCGCTCGCACCGTCGCTCGCGAAAAAGGCATAGTCCATGTTTGTCAACGCACACAGACGCGATGCCAACTGTTCCGCAACGGAATTGGTCGCGCCGAGCGTTGTCGCATGATCGAGCGTCGCCGCCTGATCGGCGATTGCGCCGACAATTGCGGGATGGCAGTGGCCGTGCACGATCGTCCATATGGAGCTGACCGCATCATAGACACGCCTACCGCGCGCATCGATTAGCGAGGTACCCTCGCCGCGAATGAAGGTACGCTGCGACGCATCGAAGGACTGCATCTGGGTGAACGGAAGCCAGAGGCGGGACCGGACTTCTACCATGAGTGAGTCGAGCTTCGCGTGGACACCGCGGTAATCATCGTGGGCGGAGGCCCTGTTGGCCTCTCGCTCTCGCTTGGTTTGGCGCGCTACGGCGCGCGTTCCATCGTCCTCGAGCGAAACCCCGAGCCGGTTCCCGAGTCGCGTGCCGTCGTCATCTGGCCCCGCACGCAAGAGATATTCCGCGACTGGGCGATTTACGATGCCGTCCGTTCGCGCGCACGATTTATCGATGAACTGATCGTGACCAACGCCCGCAACGAAAAGACGCTCCTCGATCTCCACTGGAACGCGATCGATGACGTCGTTGCGAACCCCGGCGCGTTCATCATTCCCCAAAACGAGACCGAACAGGTGCTCCGCGAACTGGTGCACGCAAACGAACTATGCGAGCTGCGCACCGGCGTCACCGTGATGAATCTGACACAAGATACGCAATACGTCGACGTGACGTATACGGATGGGTTCTCGGAGCGCGTGCTTCGCGGCGGCTACGTCGTCGGCTGCGACGGAGCGCACGGTGTGGTGCGTCATCTCATCGGGCTTTCGCTCGAAGGTATTACGTACGATACGCGAGTCGTCCTGAGTGACGAATTACTCGATGAAGAGATGGGCACCGGCGTTTTCGCTCGCGTTCGCCTCGATAAATCCAACGTTCGCGCGGCATTCAAATTCGCCGATCGCACGTGGCGCGTGATCGCAGCGGTGGACAGCGACGCTAACGACGAAGCGATCCTCTCCGAAGAGGCGCACCGCGAACGCATCGCAGACCTCTTCGGCAATCACCCATCGAAAACGATCTGGAGAAGCGTCTTTAAGATCCATAAACGCCACGCCGAGCGCTTTATCGTCGGGCGCGTCGCACTCGCGGGCGATGCCGCGCATCTAAACAGTCCCGCCGGCGGCCAAGGAATGAATGCGGGCATCCAAGATGCTGCAAATCTTGCGTGGAAGATCGCCTATGCGCTTCGCGGCCGCGGTGATGGCGACCGCCTCTTCAAAACCTTCGACGTCGAGAGGCGCGAGATGGTAACGGACACGATTGAACGCTACACCGATCGTCTCACTCGCGTCGGTATTGGATTTCCGATGCGTGCAAAACAACTCGCCGTTCGCGCCGTTTCGCGCGCCGTGCGCGGCCGAGGAATGCAACGGAAAACCTGCCGCGCTGTCGGCATGTTGAGCGGCCGGTACACGAAGTCTCCGATTATCGACGTCCGACATCCGCTCGCCGGGCGGCGAATCGATGACTTGCGCCTCGAAGACGGCCGCCGAATCAATGAAATACGACAAGGCGAGGCGCTGCTCGTGGTTGTCGGTGACTTCGAGCTCGAGCTTCCGCACGTCGTCGTTCGCACACCGCCAAAACGTTGGCACGTGAAGCCGCCCGTCGTACTGGTCGTGCGGCCCGACGGATGCGTCGCATCGGTACTCGATAAACCCTCACGCGAACGTATCGAAGCAGCATGGAACAAGGCATTTTGCGGAACGCTTCCGCTGACGGTAGCCAAATGAACGCAATCGCCTGGGGGTACATCGCCGGCGGCCTCTTAATGGTCATTGCCGTCGCGATTCCATCGCGCAGTTCGCTCCTCACGCGCGCGGGTGGCGCGGTGTTCGGCATCGGCGCCATCGTTGTCGGGATTGCGCGACTACAAGTCCACGAAACACGAATCACCTACGTCGGTTCGGTCGCGCTCATAATCGGCGCCGTAATCTATCTCGCCGGAACGCTACGCGACCGCCGAACACCGAAATAACGGCTCTTGTCAGACGCCGGGCTTTGGTGTCGAGGCGATCCTTCGACAGGCTCAGGATGACACTAGGTTTCGATGCGTTCTTCGATTGAGACGTTGTAGAGGAAGAGAAACTTGCCCCATTCATCCGGCAGAGTGTTGCGTTTGATTTGGATCCACGGGATGTATTTGGGCTGACGCGGTTTCTTCTTCAGCGTCAGGTTGCACTCGTCCGGCGTGCGGTTGTTCTTGCGATTGTTGCAGCGCATGCAAGCGCAAACGAGGTTCTCCCACGTTGACGGACCGCCGCGGCTCTTCGGAACGACGTGATCGACCGTCATCAGTTTCTCGCCACGAATTCCGCAATACTGACACGTGTGATCGTCTCGGATCAGCACGTTTTTCTTCGTTAGCGCGACCTTTTGCATCGGACGGCGGATGTAGTAGAGCATCCTGATGATCGACGGCATCCGCATCTCGTATCGCGTCGATGCGAGAATTCGGTCGCGATTGTGGACCATCTCCGCCTTGCCCGAAAACAACAGCTTTACCGCGCGCTGAAAGCTCGTGATGTTCAGCGCTTCATACGTGAAATTCAAGACGAGGACGTCGCTCACAATCGCTGGCCTCCTTCAGCCGTGGGCGGCGAATATCGACGACGAGATGCAAGAAAGCGAGACACTTTAGGTGCCTCGCTTTCTTACAAACGTCAGTCGGGTCTCGGTCAGCATCTGCGTGATGGCTAACCTTTCGTCGGGCCGCAACCTTTCTTTCACCCGTTCGAATGCCGCACTCGCTACATCGATTGCGGCCTCAGCACTAGGGAAATCTGGCTGCCGCCCGTCGGTATCCGAGAGATACGCATGCGCCGCCAACGCGAGCGTCGCTATCACTTCAGAAAGCAACGGCTCGAGCGGCGGAATCTGACCTTGAAATCCGGTCGCTTGTGCGCCCTGAGGGGCCGCTTGCGAACTCATTTGGCGCAGTTGTTATGCGGCCGAAGAGGTCTTCCCTACGTTTTTCCGTGCTTCTTCGACGATTTTCAAGAAGTACGCGTGGACCCGCGGATCGTGGGTGAGCTCCGGATGGAAGGACGTGCCGAGCACATTGCCCTCGCGCACCATGACTCCGTGCCCGTTACGTTCGGCCAGCAATTCGACCGAGGGGCCGATGCGTTCGATCCACGGTGCGCGGATAAAGATCGCGGGAAACGGAGCGGCGCCGAGCACTGCAACGGGCAGATCGATTTCAGCCGATTCATTCTGGCGCCCGAATGCATTGCGACGGACGGTGATGTCGATCAGATCAAGCGTCGGCTGATTGAGGCCGGCGACATCATGCGCGGCGACGATCATGCCCATGCAGGTACCCCAGAGCGGCATGCCGCTCTTCACGCGCGATTTTATGGGCAGATGAAGCCCGAAACGTTCGAGCAGTTTCATCACGGTCGTCGACTCACCGCCGGGAATGATCAGGCCCTCAACGCGATCGAGATCAGCGTGCGTCTTAACCGCAATCGCGCGAGCACCGGCGCGCTCGAGCGAGGCGATGTGTTCGACAACATCGCCTTGCAAGGCCAATACGCCGATAAGCGGTTTAGTTTCCACGCGTGGCGAGCAGCTCAGATTCCGCAAGCTTGCGAATGTCGATACCGGGCATCGCATCCGACGTTCCGAGCGAACGGCACGCCTCCGCAATGATCTTCGGATCGTTGTAGTGCGTCGTCGCATCGACAATCGCTTTAGCAAACTTCTTCGGATCGTTCGACTTGAAAATTCCGCTGCCGACGAAGATGCCTTCAGCGCCGAGTTGCATCATGAGCGCCGCGTCAGCGGGCGTCGACACGCCGCCAGCGCAGAAGAGCACGACGGGGAGTTTGCCGGTTTCCGCAACTTCACGGACGAGTTCGTACGTTGCACCAAGATCGCGTGCACGCGCGACAAGTTCTTCTTTTGGCGCAACCTTCAACATTGCAATCGCATCCCTGATCGCGCGAATATGACGCACGGCCTCGACGATGTTGCCGCTGCCAGCTTCACCCTTGCTGCGAATCATCGCGGCGCCTTCGGTGATGCGGCGAAGTGCTTCGCCAAGATCGCGTGCGCCGCAAACAAACGGCGTCGTGAAGGCGTGCTTATCGCAGTGATACAGGTCGTCAGCAGGCGTCAGCACTTCCGACTCGTCGACGTAATCCACACCGATCGATTGCAGCACTTGCGCCTCGGCAAAGTGTCCGATGCGTATCTTCGCCATAACCGGAATCGTGACGGCATCCATGATGCCTTGGATCAGCTCGATCGAGCTCATGCGCGCTACGCCGCCCGCGGCCCGAATATCGGAGGGAATGCGCTCCAGCGCCATGACCGCGACCGCGCCCGCTTCTTGAGCGATGACCGCCTGCTCGGGTGTCACGACATCCATGATGACGCCGCCCTTGAGCATCTGCGCGAGCCCGCGCTTGACGGTAACGGTTCCGGTTTGCTGATCGGCCACGATAAATCTCCTCCAAGGCTCTATGTCCCTATCGTAACAGTGGTTTCCAATAAGGACATTAGATACAACCCTAGGGGAGCGGACTTGGTGTCGCTCCGATCGCGGCTTTCGTACCCGGTGATTGGCTGGGGCTAACGCTCGTCTGCGGCGGCGGTGGGAGCGCGGGCGGTGAGGGGCTCGCACTCGGGGAGCCGCTCGGCGGAGGCGTTTGGTCCCAAATCGGAATGTTCGGATTCGGGGTCCACTTCGGCGTCTTCTCCGGATTCGGCGTCGGCGTCGGTTCCAGCGTAGGCAGCGGCTTCGGGGGAATGCGCGGGTCCGGGAAGTTCGGATCCACCGCGGCTGAGAGCGCCTGCTCGCGCTTCCAGTTCGGCCCGTAATCGACGGGCGTTTCGAGCGGTAGCGGCGTGACCACCGGCATACTCTGCAAGTTGCCGGAACTCGTGGCCTGCACGAGCACGCGGGTCCCCATGCGCTGGCCGATCGCGATCGCGGCAAGGAGAACGAGCACGCCGATAGCGAGGACGATCGTAACGAAGCGTTTAGATGGATCCATCGGGAGGCGCTATCATTCGGCGCCAGCGGCGGGCAGACTCCTTCGCGGTCGATCCGCGGATGAACATTCCGGTTGAAAGTTCGAAGCCCGCAAGCGTACTGAGCCTCGGAATAACCTCGATGT
The DNA here is from genome assembly GCA_963765935.1 of Vulcanimicrobiia bacterium. GTDB lineage: Bacteria > Vulcanimicrobiota > Vulcanimicrobiia > Vulcanimicrobiales > Vulcanimicrobiaceae > JAMXLG01. Next base: position 967,300 of record CAVXXX010000001.1, read on the forward strand.
GCCAATGAAACGGCCCATCGGCATGCGGGTCGCTAAAGAGCAGCAAATTGAACGCGGCGCGCTCGCGGAACGCGTGCGCAATCGCTTGGACGGCGTCCTTAGCGACGGACGCGACGCCGTTCCAGACCTCGCCGGTTGCCGCGAGAACCGACGACCCACACTCGCGCGGAAACACGGTGAGCGACGACGCGAACCTCGAGTGCGAGCGCACGAACGCAACGGCATTCGCATTTCGCGTAACGATCGTCTCCTCGTCGGCAGCACGCGCTACTTCATCGCATAATGCGCAAACGCGTCCCTCCATCATGCGTTCCCACCGGTCGGGACGGTCGGGAAGCACGATCAATTGCGTGTGCGGATGCACGATCGTGGCGCCCGCATAGGCTCCGCTGTTTTTAAAGAGCACCGGAAACGATGACGGCTGGCGTTCGAGCGCGGCGGCGTATCGAACGCGCCACATCGACAGGCCGGCTTCGGTAATCTCTTCGCCGTGGCGCGGCGAATCGACGATCACTTCATGATCCCCGTCCGGCGGAACAATCGCAGGGAATTTATTCCGAAATACCCGCACGTCCCAGCGATCGCGCGTGCCGATTCTCGTGATCTCCGGCGGTGTCAGATCCTCGTTGCCGGGACAGAACGCGCACCGTTCCTCGGGGCCGTCGCGAAATTCGTTTGGGCGCGCGGAACGCGTCGAGCCGAGCAACGCGCGTTCGCCGGTGAAGGGATCGCGAATCAAACGCGTGCGGGATGCGCCGGAACGACGTCGAGCCTCGTCGCGCGCGCCTTCCGATCGGTCGGCTTGCCGATCATTTGCACTTCGCGAAGTTCACCGGCCGCCATCTCGACGCGTACCGTATGTCCGCGAAACTCGACGAGTACGTTGCGATCTCGATCCAGCATGTTGCACACAAAAATGCGCACGGCTCCCGCGTCGTCTTCGAACGCAATTGCGCCCACTTCCACCGGCGACATCATCACTTCGTCGCTAACGTCGCGGCCTGCGAAGATGCACGAATACGGTTCTTCCGCCGATAGCTGCGGCATGTCGCCGTAGATAACGTTGCGGTTGAAATCGATGACGTACGTGCAGCGGCGCCCGCCCCAGTGCACGCGCGCTGCCGCCATCCATTGCCAGTTGCGTGGACGGATGGGCACGAGGTGCGGACGTCCGCTCGTGCGATACCCGTCGAGTCCACCGATGGTCTCCGCGACGGCCCATAAATATTTCGCGCCCGTCCACGGTGAAAGATACATGCCCCGATTCGAAAGCGAACCGCCGTCAAACCACTCGCCGAATTCTCCCGGCACCGTATTGCGCGGACTGCCGCCTTCCATCGCGTCGTAGACGACGTTGAGAAAATGGACGCATTCATCTATAAATCCATTGCGCGAGAGCGTAAGGGCAAACCACAACGTCAAGTCGGGCCAAATGCCGCCGAGCAGTCCAAATCCATACGAGGGGAAGTACCACGAATCCGCGGTCGAAATCGTGCGCAACCCTACCGGCGTGACAAAGTCAGCTTCGAGCAATCGCTTGAGAATCGCGCTGCGTTGCTCGGGATTCGCAACGTTGAAGAGAACCGGAAAGACCTCGTCTGCGGTGAAGTTGTCTTGATAGTTCTTATCTTGATCGTAGTTCAACACGAATGCGCCGGTGTCGTCATTGAACAGGTAATCCATCATTGCGCTACGCAATGACTGCGCCTCGTATGAGTACTTCTCCCAATGATCGGTATCGCCGGCGACCGCGCACAACATAGCGGACGCTTCGAGGGCGAAGACGCCTTCGGCGTTGATCTCCGTCACTGCGCCATCGAGCGTGTAGTACGGAATGATGTTGCGCCACGACGAGATGCCGTACATATCGACGCCTTTTGCGCGGCAGAATAACAACCCCTGATCGTCGCGCTGGGTCAGCATGTAATCGGTGAGTCTGACGACGAGATCGAGGCGTTGGCGCACCCATTCGTCGTCAAGCGTTGCATTGTAGTAATGCAGCATTGCGATAAGATGCAGCGGCGTGTCATCGTTGATGTTGAGATCGTACGCCGTCTTGTAGCCGCTGACGCCGCGGATGTACTCGATCATCAAGCCCGAGTCTTCGAGCGCCTTATTGAAGACCTCGAGACAGTCGCGGCTGAATTGGGGCCAAAAGTAATCGAAGCCGTGCACGAACCACGATGTGTCGCGCGAGACCAAAATGTCAGAAGGCGGCGAGTTCGTCGATCCCCACCCTTGCGGATAATCCTTTACGATGCGGATCATGTTCGCTTTCGCCCATACGACGCCGCGATTAATTGTGGGCATCGGCGTCATGAACCGCGCATCGGCAAGGCGGCCCGCGTAAAGACGCTGTGTATCGTGCAACGTCCGCTTATCCGCGAGCAAGCGTTCCAGCACGGGGCGGCTCTTTTCACGTCCGTCTTTGTGATAGACGACTGCAAGACGGAGCGATTCACGCGCTCCTGGTGCAACGGTCAAGCGGTACTCGAATGCGCCGAAGATGCGGCGGCTCACGAAACGAGCCAACTCCGGCGTGACGTGACCGAACCCCGGAACGTCTTCGGGAATGAGCGTTCCGCGGCTCATGTTGGCAAGCAGCACCTGCTCGCGCAACGACAACTCGCATGCTATCGGCTCCCGCGATCCGCCCCACCAGCGCTCAGCACCGGTCTCGGCGTTTTTCGAGCAAAGGTACGGACCGTCGCTCCATGCTTCGACTTCGTGCTCGGGCTCGCCGTAAAACCGCTGGCCGACGAGCATCGCCCACGGAAACACCGACACCTCGAGCGACGTGCCGCCCGGATTGTACAGCGTTACGTCGATGACAAAACAAACGGTTCGTTCGAACTCCGGACCGAACGGCACGTAGAATGCTTCCGTTACGTGAATGCGATGCTCGAGCGTGAATTCCGAGATCTGCGCGTAGGGAAGAAAGGTAAACTCGCGCGTGATTTGATGTGGGAAGAGCGTTCCTCCACCTTCTCGTACGCGATAGGCAATTTGGTGCGTGCCGAAGATGATTTGATCGGTATCCGCATCCCAAAGACCGCGCACGCCGCCTTTTGCCGTCGACTGCGCGAACGCTTTGTAGTTCCCGAGGAGCAAGCCGTACGGCGTATGCGTTTCAGGAATCACGTACGCGCAATACTCATTGCGCTGCGCGTCGTAGCTCGGCCCCATGCCGAGGGCTGTACGCCTTCGGTCGCAGCGCCCCTCTCCCGCGCGTAGGTTTGCGAGTCCAGGCGAAAGCGATGGAAGCGCCCAAGGAACGGCCCGCCGGGAACTAAAACGCGCACTCTTCGGATGAATATCGAGTGCCCAGCGAAGATCAACCTCACGCTCGAAGTGCTGGACCGCCGTGCAGACGGGTACCATGGCATTCGCAGCGTGATGGTGCCGCTCACGCTTGCTGACGAACTGACGATCGAACCGGCGTCGCAGTTCCGCTTTCGCTGTAGCGATCCGCAATTAGCGAGCGATGACAATCTTGCGGCACACGCGGTGCAAATGCTCTCGCCGCGCTGTCCGGTTGACGTGACGCTAAAGAAGCGAATTCCGACGCAGGCCGGCTTAGGTGGCGGGTCGAGCGATGCTGCGGGCGTCTTGCTCGCCGCGATGCGCGGCGCGCTCGGCAAAATCGAGCAGGTCGATTGGGTCGCGACGGCACGGGCGTTAGGATCTGATGTGCCGTTTTTTCTGGTTGAATCCGCCGCGCTCGTTGAAGCGACCGGCGATCGTGTGACGGCGCTCGGTGCCGTGCCGCCATGGCATGTGCTCGTCGTGAAACCACCCGCCTCGGTTTCTACTGCGGCTGCATACGCACAACTCGACGTACTGCCGCGCCCATCGCGCCCACGCTCGACATCGGTGTCGATCGAAATGGTCGCGGCTTTGCAGCGCGGCGACTTCGCGCCGGTGCGCGACCTGCTTTCAAATGATTTCAACGACGTGATCGCGGGCATGGTCCCGGAGATCGCTCGCGCGCTCGATGCACTTTCACGCGCCGGCGCAACACGACCGCTGCTCGCGGGTTCCGGAGCAGCCGTATTTACTGTAGAAGAGTCCGCCGGCGCAATCGCAACAATTACGAGCCGTCTGGATCTTCCGCAGGACTACATTCGTCTACCGGCCGCGTTTCGGCGGAGCGTCGCATGGCGAGGATAACTGCGGTCGTGCTCGCCGGCGGTCCTCCTGATGAAGTCGCCCGCCTGGAACCTGGCGCACCGAACAAAGCGTTCGTACGGATCGGCGGCGTGGCGTTACTCGAACGTACGCTGCGCGCGCTTCGAGTCGCGCAATCGGTCGAACGCATCATCGTCGTTGCGCCGCGTGCTTCCGACGGACATCCCGCGCTCGCGCTCGCTGATGAACGGCGGGACGACGGCGAAAAGATTCGCGTGAGCCTGCGTAACGGTCTTGCGGGACTACCGCCGGATGATATCGTGCTGGTGTCAACATCTGACCTTCCCGTACTCACAGCTGCGAGCGTCGACGATTTCGTCGAGCGCGCGCACGCAGCCGACGCCGATCTCGGCTACGGGTGTCTCGAACGTCACGTCCATGAAGCAGCGTTCCCGGAAGTCCCGCACACCTGGGCGCGGCTGCGCGACGGAACGTTCTGCGGCGGTGGATTCATCGCCATCAAACCGCGCGCGATGCCCGAACTCGAACGGTTCATCGAACGTCTGGGCGCCGCGCGAAAAAATGTGCTTCGTTTGGCGTCACTTTTTGGTTGGAATACGTTTGTACGGTTTGCCCTAGGGCGCCTGTCGATTGCGAACGCCGAGGCGCGCGCGTCGCAACTGTTGAGCGCGCGCGTGCGCGCAATTGTTTCGCCGTATGCCGAAACGGCGGTCAACGTGGATCGTGTCAGCGACGTTGCGCTGGCGGAGAGCTTATTGAGGCGAGCGCCAGCGCTTGAATAGTTCGTTCGGAATACCGAACTGATCGAGCGCCTTGCCGACGGTATGCGCGACGATATCGTCGACGCTCTGCGGCGCGGCGTACATCGCCGGAATCGGCGGTAGAATAACGGCTCCGATCTCGGCGAGTTGCGTCAGCGTACGCAGATGCCCCAAGTGCAACGGCGTCTCGCGCACAACCAAGACAAGCTTGCGCTTCTCCTTCAGGCAGACGTCGGCCGAACGAGAGAGAAGATTATCATTCAGTGAATATGCAATCGAGCTCGCGCTCTTCATCGAGCACGGGATTATCAGCATGCCTTCCGTGAGAAACGAGCCGCTCGAAATCGCGGCCGCCAAATCATCGTCGCGATGCACGACATCGGCCAACGCTTCGAAGCCGTCGGCTTGCATATCCATTTCAAGTTCGATAGTGCGGCGGGCGGCTTCGCTGACGACGAGGTGTGTTTCCACCCCGCCGATCGCGCGTAATGCCTGGAGTGCCATATACCCGTATGCACTCCCGCTCGCGCCGCTAATACCGACGATAATGCGTCGCATATCCCGCCATTATACATTTCGTGCAGGGGCGCCTTGTGCCGCCCCTAACCACTAGTTACTACCGTGAACACGAGTCTTGCCCGCGCTTTTGCCCACGATCTGCACGCGTGGCAACGCACCGGAAACGATGCGCTGCTTGCGCGTGCGCTTCGATCGCCGTGCTCCGGCGTACCGCATGATACGGCGGCGGCGTATGCAACGGCCGCGACGCGTATCGGCTCGCTGCTCGATGCGATTGCACGTTCGCGCATAGCGGTGCCCACGGACGAACGCGAAGCACTGCTTCGTTTTTCCGAACGCGTCCGCGGCATTACCGAAGAGACCGATGTCGACGCGCTCTTCGAACTCAAGCCGGAGGCAGACCGGTCAACCGGTGATGATAGTGCGCCGTTCGAGCTTGCCGAAGCACAAAGCGCGGATCCCGCCGGACCCGTTCGCGCGCGGCAAACGCATTTTAGCGCATCGGCGCTCAACGCATATGCCGAATGCGCGCGTAAATGGTATTACCGGTACGCGTGCGCGGCCGTCGAGGACCCGGGCTCTTCGGCCTCGACATACGGCACGGCATTTCACGCTGCACTTGAAGACTTCCATGGCGAGTTTTCTCAGCCCTCAGCGCAGCTCGAGCGCGAGATGCGGCAAAAGATCGAAGGCTACGTCAATTGGGCGTTCGAGCGTTACCGCAACGACTTCGACACCGCGGTGGAAGTCGAACTGCACAAACGACGTGCTCAGCGCACGGCGCAACGATACGTCGATTGGCTGATTGCCGAATCGAAGCGCGCACCGTTTACCGTGATCGGACGCGAAATCGCCGCGCAACTCGATCTCGACGGCTTCGCATTCGTCGGATACATCGATCGCATCGATCGAGACGATCGCACGGGAAGCGTCGCGATCATCGACTATAAAACGGGATCCATAGCGACGAGCGCGGCAGAATACCGCGAGAAGGTCCGGCGCTTCCGCGACTTCCAATTGCCGTTCTACTATTGGGCGCGGACCGCAGAAGGCGACCGAGTCGCGCAACTCGCGCTCATTCCGCTCAAAGATGCACTTCTCGATGTCGCGCCGGTATCGCTCGAAGTCGTTCCCGTCGCCGGCACCGAAACAAAACGCAGCGAAGCACCGTCCGGAACGATCACCGTCGCGGAGCTAGAGCTTGCGCGCGCAAAGATGATCGAGATTTGCCGCGACTTGACGTCCGGAGCGATCGAACGTTTCCCGGTTACAAGGGACCCGTCGGCATGCACGTATTGCGCATACGCATATGCTTGCGCCGACAAACCCCACGACGAACGGGAGCGCTTCGGGCGATGACCGTTTCCCTCTTACTCGACGAACAACGGGAAGCGGTCGATGCGCCGTTCGATACGTCGCTTGCAATTACCGGAGCACCGGGAACCGGAAAGACGACGGCGCTCCGCGCTCGGGCCGCGCGCTTTGCGCGAGAATTTCCCGGCAACACGTATTTGTGCGCCGAACATCCTGACGGCATCGTCAGGCTTGCAACGTACGCACTGCAGACCGTGGGCAACCCCGTCACGATTGTCGACGACGTCGAAGCGGAATGGGTATTCGCGCGATGCGCGCAGCCGCTCTTCGAACTGGAGTGGGACGAGCTCATCGCGGGAACGATCGATCCCGAGGTTCCGGGATTACGCTCGCCGGAGCGATTTCTCGTCGCCGCCTTCCGGCTGATTCGCAAGCTTCGCGATGCCGCGATTTCGCCATCCGAATTTCTTGACCGCGCGTTGCACGGCGCTACGTCCTTTTACGCAAGTCCACCGAACTTCGCGCATCCCGACCTCATCTACGCAACGAAGGACGCGTATCGGAATTCGCTCGATGTCACGCCGGCCGAACTGCAGCGGCAATACCGGCGCGAAGTCGATCTCGCGAAAGTGCTCGCCAAACTGTACGAAACGTACGTTGCAGAAGTTCGCCGATCGCGTGCGATGACGCGGCGTGATGCAGTCGCCGAGGCGTTGGATGCGCTCGCCTCCGATTCGTCGCTTGCAGCCGTAGTGAGGACGTCTGCATCAACGGCGTTCATCGATGAGGCCCAAGAATCGACGCTCGGGACACAACTTCTGCTCGAGGCAGTGTACGGTAACGATCTCTGCGGTGTTACGCTCGCGGGCGACCCGGGATCGGCCACGGGAACTTTCAATGGCGCGCGGCCGGACCGCGCGTTCAAGTCAGTCGTCGCGAACCTCGTCCTCGAACAGCAGCACCGTAATGCAGTTGCAGTCGAACTCGCGTGCCGGCAGTTGACCCGCAATCACGCAAAGACAGGTGCCAATGGTGTTGAGCGCGGCGTAATATTGCGTCGGGCGAAAACCGAGGCGGACGAAGCGAGCTACGTCGCCGACGCTGTGCGCGGCCACCTTTCGAACGGCACGCCGCCTCACGACATTGCATTGATTTTTCGTTCGGTCGCGGACGTGCACGTCTACGAAGAGGCGCTGCTGGATCGCAACGTGCCGGTTGCCGTTAGCGGCGACCTGAATATTTTCGCCGATCGACGCGCGCTCGACGCGCTCGCGCTGCTGTGGAATGTTTGGGATCCGTTCCGCCACGACTGGCTGATTCGAACGTTGCGCGGCCCCGCGTACGCGCTCTCCGATGCTTCGATCGCGACACTTTGCGCCGAACCGCCCGATGCGCAAACCGCGCTCTTCTCATTTGATGACGAGCCGGCGCCGACAACGCGCAGCGGCCGCTGGGATCCCAAGCGGGATCTGCGCCTGGGTTGGAACGTCTCGCGCGGCGATCAGGATGATGCGCTCAATCCGACCGCGCGCGAACGCGTACGCGTGTTTCGCGCCGCGCGCGAGCGCTGGCTTCGCGCATCGCTCGCGATGCCGTTTCCGGCCTTCGTGCGCGCCGTCTGGAGCGACGGTCTTGCGCGTGAAGGCGCGCCGGGCTCAGCTCGAGCGCTCGCGCAGCAGTTGCTGCTCTCTCGCATTCTTCGCCGCCTGAATGCCTACGCGAATTCGCATCCGGAAGCGACTCTCGGCGACATTCTCGCGTACGCGCAAGCGCGCAGCGAGAGTGCCTTGGAATCGTGCGAAATCGACGGCGACGACCGCTTCGTCCAAATCCTCAGCATCGACGCGGCGCGCGGGCGATCGTTCGAGTACGTGGTCGTTCCGGACGCGCGAGCCGGCTCATTTCCGCGCTGGTACGTTCCCGATTCGTTTCTCTTCAGCCCGAAACTCGGAATGATTCCGAAAGACAACGTCGGCGATGCACGCGCGGCGCGCACCGCGAAATTCAGCTATTATCTCTTTAAAGCGAAGGCGCGCGAAGCCTACAATGACGAGGAACGCCGCGCGTTCGTCTACGCGCTCCGCCGCGCGCGATCCGGTGTGATTGTCAGCGCCTCGGGAAAGGCGACACGCGGCACGACCGCCCCGGAATTCTTAGAGGAGCTGCGCAACGCGCGTCTTCCGGGTTCGTTCGACGACGGAGAGGCGCGATGAATCTGGTGCCGCTCGACGCCCAGACATATGCGCGCGAGGTGTTGCCGCTCACAGCGGAAGTTTGGGCCGGCCAGCGTGACTTCGAGCGATACGTCTCGCAAAATCTCGAAATCGCGCACAGCGGTTACGGCCGGCGCCACTTCCGCACGGTGGGGCTTAACGACGGAACGACGCTGCTTTCATCGTTCAAACGCTACGAACGCGCCATTCACATGGGAGCTCAGCGATTACGCGCTTTCGGAATCGGCGCCGTCTACACGCCGCCGGAGTTACGAGGGCGTGGGTACGCAAGCGCGATGATCGCGATGGCGATGGATCGGGCGCGCACTGATGGATATGATGTCGCCTATCTCTTCTGCGATATCCGCCCGCAGTTCTACGAAGAACTGGGGTTCACGCAACTTGCTTCGCGCGCGATTTCTTTGCGCGCCGATAACTTGCCCAATGACCGCATCGAGGTTCGGCGTCTCGAGGATGGCGATTGGAGCGGCGTTCGGCGCTGCTTCGAACTTCGCGACCGGATGCGGCCGTGGGCCTTCGTCCGCACGCCGCTCGTTTGGGAATTGATCCGTCTGCGAATTCATCAAGGCTCTGAACACCTGATCGGCGTGCAGACGAATCTCGCCGTCCGTCGGGGCCGCGCAATTGCCGCATACGTGCTCGGCGTACGCGCACCGGAGCACGACGCGTATTTACTCGATGAATTGGGCTTCGCCGATGCACAAGCGGCCGGACTCGTCGGACCGTTGCTGCGAAGTGCAGCGGGCGATCTTCGTCGCATCGCCGGATGGCTTCCACCCGATTTTGCGCGCGAGCGTCTCCCACGCGCATCAGTACGCCGGAGAAGCGAGGCGTTGTTCATGGCAGCCGCACTGTCAAATGCCGGCAAAACGTGGTTGCGACTCGCGTCCGCACCATCGATCGGCGACGGCATATGGAACACCGATCACATTTAAAGGACGTGATCCGGGAACACGCTCGTTAATGAAAGCCGCTTTCTTCTAGTATAAAAGCATTGATTTTGGGAAAGCGTCGAGCACGAAGGGAGACTCCACCGTGCTTCATGCTTTTGTTTTGGCGGCAGCCCTTACACCGACTCCTTCGATGGGCGCTATGGGCGCATCTCACGGCCGCTACTATGGCAAGCCCGACTTGACTTTGACGGCCCAGATGATCGAGGCGGGCGGCGGCCCAACGAATTTCTCATCGAAGAAGCTCTTTGCGTATCTTGCCGGCGCGAATGCCGCAAAGGAAGGCGCCTCGCTCACCCAGCGGTTCGGCGCAGAAAACATAGGTCAGTTCTTCAAGACATTTGATGCATTCGTGCACCTCGCGGTCCTCCAAGTGCAGCAGCAGCACATCGCGCTTCCGAAGACAACACTTCCAGGAGGCCCCGCATTGTCGCGCGCTCTCTATGCGGCCGGCGTCATGCCCGATGGACGTTTCGATGTCGGATATATGTTGGAGCACCTCTTGTCGCGCCCGATGCACGTTACGTTGATGCGCGAGGCGAACTCGAGCCCCGCCGTCGGACCTCAGAAAAATGCGGAATTTCACGTCATACTCACGTCGGTGATGCACGACCTCGACGGCTTATACTCCAAGCAGTGAAAGCCGTCGCGCCTGCAATATCGATGAGATAGAAGCGTTCACACGCCACCGACGCTCGCGCTACTGAAAAATGATATTTGCTTAGGCTCGCCGGACGTAAGCGAGGCTACGCGAAGACCCAGCAGGCGAATGGGCGCGCCGTTTAATTTGGCGCGCCTTAGGCAAAATACGGCAGCGCGAAAAATCCGCCTCGGATCGCGCGTCGGTTCGATGAGATGCGTTTGTCGACCGAAGACGCGAAAGTCAGCGCGCTTAATTTTGACGCCGACGATCCCCGCGCTGAGGTTCTCGCGGTCCAATTTTTCAACGATGTCCCGGGTCTGTTCGCGTAGCGCCGAGATGAGTTGCTTTTCATCACGAACATCGTACTCGAACGTCTCCTCGGAAGAGATCGATTTTGTTTCGCGATCTGCTTCCACCGCACGGTGATCAATGCCGCGTGCAAGGTCGCGCACTTCGGCTCCCCACGAACCGAAGAGCTGCTTGACGGACGGGTCATCAAGCGCCGCGATTTGACCGATCGTTGCGATACCGAAGGTTTGCAGTCGCGCTGCCGTCTTCGGGCCGATTCCCCACAATCGTCCGACGGGAAGCGGAGCGAGAAACGACTCCTCTTCTCCCGGTGCTATTGCTAAAAGGCCATTCGGCTTGCAGCTATCCGATGCGATTTTTGCAATCAGCTTTCCCGTTGCAACGCCCGCGCTCACGGTCAATCGCGTTTCCTCAAGGACTTCATCGCGGATTTGTTGCGTTAAGCGCACGGCATCGTCCAGTTCCATCTCGCCAAGATCGACGAACGCTTCGTCCATCGAGAGTCCCTGGACCATATGTCCGCGTGCTTCGAAGACTGCGAACACCTGGCGCGACACAGTTTTATATTTCGACATGTCAGGCGGCACGACGACAAGCTGCGCACACAGTTGACGCGCGCGATAGAGCGGGATCGCGGAGCGGACGCCAAAGGGACGTGCTTCATACGACGCCGTCAGCACGACAGCGCGACGATGGCTTCCAGCAACGGCCACCGGCTTGCCGGCAAGCGACGGATCGTCGCGCACCGCGACACTCGCGTAGAACGCGTCGATGTCGAAGTGCGCGATGAATCGCATCGAAGTATTACCTCGTGGTGTTTTTATCGAACCGCATTGGCGGCGATCGTCAGGATCGTCTTCATGTTCCGGATATCGTCAGCATCTTCGCCCGGGGTCTCGAGAATCGCGACCTTCTCCTGCAACTCGCGATGCGCGAGAATCGCCCGGAAGCCTTCATAACCGATGACACCTTCGGCGATGTGATGGTGGCGGTCGCGCGCGCCGCCAAGCGGAACTTCGGTATCGTTGAAGTGGAAGAGGTGCAACCGGTTCAGGCCGATGTGCGCTTCCGCTTGCGCGATGAACCGGTCGACGCCCGCCGCAGAATTGATCTCGTACCCCGCGGCCCAAGCATGCGCCGTATCAAGACAGACGCCGAGCTGTGGATGATCGAGCGTCCGCATCAGCTCGCCAAGTTCTTCGAGCGTTCCGCCCGCCAAATTGCCGGCGCCGGCGGAGTTTTCAATCACCAAGTAGACACCGGGCACAATCGTCTCGAGCACATCCTCGAGCGCGCGGCACATCGCGATGAACGCTTCTTTACGGTCGCGCGTCCCGTACGATCCGAGGTGCGTATTAACGTAGCGAATGTTCCCCGCTGCTGCCGTCGCAAGATCGGCTTTGAGCAACGTGATCGAACCCTCGAGCTTTTTCGGGTCATCGCTTGCGAGGTTGATGAGATACGCCGTGTGGATGACGCATGGATCGATACCCGCTTCGCGGCGCATTTCGGCGAAGGCGTCCAGCGCTGGACGGTCGATCTTGCTGGGACGATAGCCGCGCGGATTGCTCGAGAAAATTTGAATCGCCGAGCAGCCGGCATTCTTCGCGTGTTCGATCGCTTTGGTGTAACCGCCCGAAACACGGACGTGGATACCGATACGCATGAACTACTTCTTGGCAAGATACAAGAAGTGCGTGAAGGCGAGCGGCACGTGCGCATTGCCCCGCCCAAAACGTTCGCGCAGACGACGCTCGAACGCCGCGAAGTAGCTTTCTGCGTCTCCAACCATGCGATCGTGCACGTTCGCGCGCGAACGCTCCATTTGCACGACTTGGGACAGCGGCATCGAAGCGCGCCACGGGACGACGCGAACCATGTGATCGCGAAACGGCGCGGCGTAGAACTCCTTGAATCCACCCTGCAAACCGCTGCGCGGCGCGTCGATTCCGGCTTCCACTGCGGATTCGTTGCGGATGGCGTTTACCGCGTCATCGCTCATCAGATGCTTCCACCAGATGGCGACGATCCCGTCCGGTTGCAGCACGCGCAGAATTTCCCGCATTGCCGCAACACGATCGACACGGTGCATGACCTGTGCGCTGATGACGGCATCGAACGATGCGTCGTCGAACGGCAGTTTTTCCGCAGTGCCGACGACCCATTGCGCGGTAGGGTAGTGTCGCTTCGCGTGCGCGAGCATTGGTTCTGACGGATCGACACCGACGACGGTAAAGTCGTTATCGAGAAGCGGAACGCTCGCAAGACCTGTTCCACATCCGACGTCGAGAATACGATGTTTCGGCGTTAGGCCGAAACTGATGAGAAAGTTGTAGATCTCGTTTGCGTAGCCAATGCGGCCCGCGTCGTAATTTTCCGCGAGTGAATCGAAGGTCGTGGTCATGGCTCGCTAGGAATATCGGCAGAAGCCTCCGGCGTTTCTACTGTTTCCGGCTCGGTTGCCGTCTGCTCGGCTTGCTCCATCTGCGGCGTCGGCACGAGGAGATTCAACTCTAGCGGCTGGCCGGGCTCCAATTCGAGCTGCGGAAGATCTTCGAGCGAGTTGAGCCCGAACGATTCGAGAAAGAGCGACGTCGTTTTATACGTCATCGGACGGCCGACCACGTCTTTACGGCCGGCTTCGGCCACAAGCCCTCGATCGATCAGCGTGTTCACGACGCTGTCCGAATTAACGCCGCGGATTGCTTCGATTTCGCTCTTCGTCACGGGCTGCATGTGCGCGACAATCGCAAGCGCTTCGAGCGCGGGCGTCGAGAGCGACGTCTTGGGAGGCAGCAGATATGCTTCGACGACGTCGCGGACGGAAGAGGAGGTCGCGAAACGATATCCGCCAGCAACGTCGCGCAAGACGATGCCTCCGTTGCTGTACCGTTCTTCCAACGCTTGGATCGCGAGCGCGACGGCCTTTTCGTCTTCTCCCGTCAGCTTCGCCAGACGTTTGGTTTCGAGCGGCTCGCTTGCAACAAAGAGCAGCGCTTCAATTGCCGGTTCGATGCGCTCCGCCGTAAGACGCAGCTCTTCGGCTTCTTCGTTAATCGGCTCTTCGGTCTGCACGGGTTATCCTTCGGCGGTAGCGGGGGGAACGGGGAATACACGAATGTCGTCGTCGTGGCTCGGTTGATCGAACGAGACGCGATGACGGCGCACCAACTCTAATACCGCGAGAAACGTCACGATGATCGCTTCGCGCGTCATGCCCATTTCGCGGCAGAGCGTCGAGAAGAGCACTTCGCCGTGCTCCCTGATCTGGCGAGTAACGTAGTCCATCGTGGCGATGAGCGAAAAGGTTTCCCGGACGATCTCGCGTTTTTCGGGGCGCGCCTGTTGTAACATCGCGAGAAATGCGCGCTTGAGCTTATCGGGATCGATGCGAAAGCGCTGCACGAGTTCGCTCGTTGGGTCGCCGGATTCGCGGAAATAGAACCCGCTTGCTTCGTCTTGGCGCGCCTTGAGCTGCTGGCCCAACTCGCGATATTTGGAGTAGGCGATAAGCCGGCGGCGGAGGCGCTCTTCAACTTGTTCCGGCGTCTCTTCGGTTTCATCGATGAATTCTTGGGGAATCGGCGGCAGCAGTGCCTTGGATTTCAAGAACACGAGCGTCGCCGCAATCACGAGATACTCGGCGGCGACCTCGACGTCGAGCGCTTCCATCATGCGGACGTAGGCGAGATATTGCTCCGCGACGCGCGCGAGCGGAACGGTCGCGATGTCGAGTTGCTGCTCCTTGATCAGACTCAGCAGCAGATCGAGCGGACCAGCGAAGACATCGAGTTGGACACGGAGAGGCTCGCCTTGCGCGGATTCGGCGGTCGCCTGATCCTGCATGGCTTCCGGGGGCGAGGTTTCGTTCAAGAGCTTTTCTGTTCGGCCGTTCGTGCGACGACTGGAATGTCGCCAAAGGCAGCGGGGGTAGCGGTGATATAGTCGAGCGCCATGTCGACGAGACGCTTTTCGTTGACGTACTTGAGCGCCTTACGCGCGGCTTTGATTTCGAACCACCGCGCTTCGTCGACTTCGTGGTCGTGGTTCGCCGTGTCGCCCGAAAGATAGCGCATCAAGAAAAAGGTGACCGACTTCTTGTGCTTGGCCTTGCCCACGTAGAACCAGTACGAGATCTCGTTCAATCGCGTGAGAATTTCGGCCCAGCATCCCGTCTCTTCGCGCACTTCGCGCAGCGCGGCTTGTTCGTTCGATTCGCGTGCTTCGACGTGGCCTTTGGGCAACGTCCAAATGCGCGGTTCACCGCGACCGATCAATAGCGCATCAAACCCGGTCTCGCGCGGCCGCAAGACCAGTCCACCGGCCGACACTTCATACTTGATTCGCATGTCGATTGACCCGTAGGAGACAGGGAAGGGGGCGCCAGTCGTGCCCCCTGATTACATCCATTATAGGCCTCGGCCCCAAGAAGCGCCTGCCAGAAGGAGTACCCTTTACGCGTCACTTTTGGGTATAGCCGAGCCGTGGAACAGGACCCAACGCAAGTCGCTCGCTCGGCCGGGCTCCGCTACGTCAGCGACGAGCTGCCCGGCATCCGCCGCCTCCGCCAGGGCAAGAGCTTCCGGTATATCGACGCCGCCGGGAAGGCCATCACCGACGAGGCGGAGCTGGCCCGAATTAAGGGCATTGGCGTTCCACCCGCTTACGAGCATGTTTGGATCTGCCCGATTCCAAACGGTCATCTACAGGCAACCGCGATCGATGCGCGCGGCCGAAAGCAGTACCGCTACCATAAGAAGTGGCGCGAGGTCCGCGATGAGACGAAATACCATCGAATGATCGACTTCGCGCAGGCGCTTCCGAAGATTCGCGCGCGGGTCGAACGCGATCTCGAATTACCCGGCATGCCGCGCGAGAAAGTGCTCGGAGCCGTCGTGCGTCTGCTGGAAGAGACGACGATCCGCGTCGGCAACGAGGAATACGCCAAGGAGAACGACTCCTACGGTCTGACGACGATGCTCAATAAGCACGCGAGGGTCGAAGGCGCGCACGTCCGTTTCAGTTTCAAAGGGAAGAGCGGCATCAAGCATACGATCGCGCTACGCGACAAGCCGCTCGCGAGAATCATCCGCGCGTGCCAAGAGATTCCCGGACAAGAGCTTTTCGCTTATATCGATGAGGGCGGCGCGCCGCACGACGTCGGTTCGAACGACGTCAACGACTATATCAAGGAAATCGGCGGCGATGATTTCACCGCAAAAGACTTCCGCACGTGGGTCGGTACGGTGCAATGCGCCCTGCTTCTGGCGGAGGAAGAATACGCCGACACGCAATCAGAGCGCAAACACCGCCTCAACGACGTTATCAAACAGGTTGCGGCGCGCCTAGGAAACACGCCGGCAGTCGCGCGCAAAAGTTACATTCATCCGGAGATCATCGCCGCATACACCGAGGACGGCACGATCGGCCAAATGCTCCGCGGCAAACCCGCAAAAGGCTTATTGCCGGAAGAAACGTTCGTGGTCGACTTTCTCAAGAAACGCGAACGCGAAACGCCTCAAGAACGAACGGCGAAAAAACTCAAAGAAAGCCTCGCCGCCCGCAAGAAACCCGCCACCCCCCTGTCATCCTGAGCCTGCCGAAGGATTGCCACGTCACATCGGGGCGATGGGTAATTTCGTATGGCAATGACGTCGAAGTATTTTGCTAAGAACGTTGAGCCAGTCGGTTACAGCGAGCTCGACGGGCGGCCGGCGTTCAAGATGGCGATTCACGAAGCCGGCGGTCGCTGGTATTTGTACGCCGGACACTTTTGGCATTCGGGTTGGAGCATTGTCGATGTCACGGATCCATCCTCGCCGCAACTCGTAAAGTTCATCGAAGGCCCTCGGAATACCGCGACGCTGCAAGTCGATCTTCACGGAGATGTGATGATCACGTCGCTCGAAAAAATTCTGCCCGGTTTCGGCGGCGATCCGAACGCCCCGTTTGACGAAGGCGTCGTGGTTTGGGACATCAGCGATCCGGCGTCGCCGGTGCAGCGAGGTCATTTTAAAACGGGCGGCACCGGTACACATCGGAATTTCTACGCAGGCGGCGCCTATATGCATCTCGCTGCCGGCATGCCGGGATACGAGGGAAACATCTACGTCATTGTTGACCTCACCGACCCTTCCCAGCCGGTTGAACGCGCGCGATGGTGGGTTGCGGGACAGCACAAAGCCGACGGAGAGCGTCCGGAAAAGCCGTTCATCTCGCTGCACGGACCGCCGTACGTTGTTCGCGATCTCGCCTATCTGCCGTACGGATCGGCGGGAATGATCGTTCTTGATATCAGTGACATACAAACGCCGAAGCGGATCGGCGCGCTGGAGTTCAGTCCGCCGTTTCACGCGCAGTTCGGCGTGCACAGCGTCCTGCCGCTTCCGCAAAAACAGATCGCCTACGTCAGCTCCGAAGACGTTTCGTACGGCAAAGGACCGCTGCATCACGCATCAGTCGTCGACATTCACGATCCCTCGAACCCCATGCTGCTCTCCCTTCTCCCCTACCCCGTTGCACCGAAACAAGCACCGTATCGCAACTTCTTCGAAGCCGGCGGCTGGTCGGGTCCGCATAACATGAATCATCTGCAGCACAATCCCGACGTTGAAAAGACGGACGATCGATTCTACCTGACGTATTTCAACGCCGGTCTACGAATTTACGACGTCTCGGACTCACGGCAGCCGATCGAGACGGGGTACTTTATTCCACCTGATCCGCAAAAGCGATACGGCCCGATGCCCGAAGGGCGTCTCGCGGTTCAAAGCGAGGACGTTTTGGTCGATCGTCGCGGCTACATGTATCTCTCGCACAAGAATCAGGGAATTTGGATTTTGCGCTACAGCGAAGCATCATAGAGAGAATGCTGATGGACAGCTTGCCTGGAGAGGGCATTCGGCACAGCGTGGATTCGTGCGTTTACACAGCGCGCGCCCATGCTCGCGCAGCAGCGCAAATGCGTCCCGCGCATCGACATTCTGCTCGCTAAGGTACGCTACACCGGCGCGATAGCTCGCCGCATAGGATGGCGTCGAGCGAATTGCATCGAGGCGTTCCAACACGCGAAGGCCGTTCGATTCGAGCGCAGGTTCATTGGAATAGCCGCAGAGCAGCAAGAGCTTATCGACGCCCGGATCTCCGATACCGGGAAAGCGTTTAAGGAGTCGTCGCCGCGCCTTATCGTCTGCTTCGGACAGTGCGACGGAAAGATTTCCGCCTGCGAACTGCAGCGCGATTTCCGCGCACTTGAGCACCTTCGCCGCTCGATGAGCTGCCTTCATACCTCCGCCGGTTATCGCCGCTTCAATCGATTTCGCGCCGGCTGAGATCAGTCCGAGCGGCGTGACACCGATGCGCTTACGCAGGTCGTTATAGGTGCTCGTGCGGCGCTCGTCGTCGACCAGGTACGCGCAGTTCTCCCAAACGATCGCATCAAAAGGATTGGAGGGCTCGAGAATGGTTCCCGGTCCATACGTCTTTCTCAGGAGCGCCAACGCGGCTGCGAAGTTAGTTGACGGGCGCCGCTTCATCTACGTTGGGAAGAAGGATCAACGGCTGTCGGTTCTGGGTTGAAAGGCGGCTCTTTAGCATCAAGAACGGACGTTCAACAAAAAAGTATAACGGAAGAGCGACGACGAGCGAGCCCGCATAACTCAAGGCGAATGTGGCGAAGAGATAGCTGTTTCCCGTCAGACCGCCGGTGATATCGACGGCGTATTCGATGACGAAGAAATGCGTGAGATAAACCGCATACGATAAGCGTTCCGCCCATCGCACGATGGGATTTTCGACAATGCCGAAATCAAGAAGGGCGCAGCCGGCATACAGAATGAGACCCGCGGAGATTCCGGCCAAAACGTCACTCCAGATAACGTAGGGAACGATGCCGGGTGAATTCGTGAGGGTCCACCACAGCATCGCGACGCCGATAACCGCCGCAACGATCCCGAAGCGTTTGCGGTCTCGCGGAAACCGCTCCCAACCGAGCGCCGCAAGCATCCCGGAACCGAAGGCGGCGAACATCGACGGCAGCATGCCAAAAATTGGAATCCGCACGCCGAAATCGTTAAACGATGCCATCGCCAGCGGCCGGCAGAGGATGCGTAGTACGACCGATGCGGCAACGAGCGCGGCAATCAGCACGGCGAATCGCAGCGTTCGTTTTCCACGGTTTTGCAACACGAGCGCGGCGAACGCCGCAATCAGCGGAAGCGCAACGTAAAACTGCGCGTCGGTGGCCATCGTCCACATCGGCGGATCAACCGTCAATACCGTCGAGCGGAAGAACGGAAAAACGAATGTGAGATGAGCGATCGCATCGACGAGTGTGGCGGCCCGTTCACCGGGAATAGGAAGCCACGCCGTGCCGAGCGAGAGGGCAATTACCAAGAACGCATAGAGCGGGAAGATGCGCAGAAAACGGTCCCGCGCAAAATCTTGCCATCGCGGCAGCGGTTTACGTGCAAGAAGCGCCGTTACGTAACGCCGCCCGAGCAGAAATCCACTTAAGGCAAAAAAACACGCGACGCCGGCTTGCCCGAGCATCGCGCACGCCTGCGAGGACCACCCCAAACGATGGGTGTTGGACGCGGCGACCCAGCAGTGATAGAAAACGATTGTAAGGGTTGCAAGGGCGCGGAGCGCCCCTGCAAACGGAAAGCGCACTACGCTTTTGCCGGCTCCCACTTCAAATCGGGGTTGCGTGCAGCGCGCGTTTCATCAACGCGACCGACGACGGTCGTAACGGGAGCGGCCATGATGGCTTCCGGATTCCGTTTTGCTTCTTCAACGATCTCGCGAAGCACGGCGATGAACTGGTCGAGCGTTTCCTTCGATTCGGTTTCCGTAGGCTCGATCATCAAACATTCGGGAACGATCAGCGGGAAATACATCGTCGGCGCCATCATGCCGTGATCGAGCAGCGCCTTTGCCAGATCGAGCGCTTTGACGCCCGTCTGTTTCTTGAGTTCTTGCGCCGAAGCGACGAACTCGTGACGGCAGACCTCCGGATACGGCGTGTCGAGAAACTCCGCAACCTTCACGCGAATGTAGTTCGCATTGAGCACCGCAAGCTGCGAGACTTTCTTGAGTCCGTCTGCGCCGTTTGCGTAAATGTACGCGAGCGCGCGTACGCCGTGCGCGAAGTTCGACCAGAACGAACGCATCGGACCGATCGACTTCGGACGATCGAAATCGAGCGAGAACGTATAGCGATCGCTCGGCGCAACCGCAGCCCCATTGTCATCCTGAGCCTGTCGAAGGGCGCTGGTCTTCGGCGTCGCGCGAACGACCGGCGTCGGAAGATAGTCGACGAGATGCGCGGCAACGCCGACGGGACCGTGGCCCGCTCCACCGCCGCCGTGCGGAATGGTGAAGGTTTTGTGCGTATTCAAGTGCATGAGGTCGAACCCCATGTCGCCCGGACGCACGTTGCCCATGATCGCGTTCGCGTTGGCTCCGTCGTAGTACATCAAACCACCGGCATCGTGCACGGCTTGTGCGATCTCGTGAATGTGATCTTCGAAGAGCCCAAGCGTGTTCGGGTTCGTCATCATGCAAACGGCGGTATCATCGCCGAGCACTTTTTTGATTTCCTCAACGCTCACGCGTCCGCGCCGGTCGGACGGCAAGCTGATGACTTTGAAGCCGCACATCGCTGCGGATGCGGGATTGGTCCCGTGCGCCGTGTCGGGCACGATCACTTTGTCGCGCTTCGCCTCTCCCTTATCTTTGAAGTACTTCTTTGCGATGAGGAGCGCTGCGAGTTCCGCGTGCGCGCCGGCCGATGGATTGAGCGAAAAAGCTGCCATACCGAAGAGCGACGCGAGCGAGCGTTCGAGTTCGTACATGACTTGGAGCGCGCCTTGCGCGAGCTCGTCGGGCGTATACGGATGAAGCTGCGCGACTTCCCGCTTCGTCGCCATCGCGTCGTTGATGCGCGGATTGTATTTCATCGTGCACGATCCAAGCGGATAAAAGCCGAGATCGATTCCGAACGTGCGTTGCGAGAGCTTCGTGAAATGCCGCATAACGTCCAACTCGCTGTTGTCCGGCAGCGGCAGCTCTTCACGAAGGAGCGACTTCGGCAAGAAGTCGGTCATCGGGCGCGCGTCTTCGACGTACTTGTTTGCGCGGCCGTCTTTCCCGAGATCGAAGATCAACGGGCTCATCGTGCGATCAAACGTTTGCGTGGACACGGACGATCTCTCCCAGGGCGTTGGTAAGCGCATCGATCTCACCGGTAGTTGTGAGTTCGGTCGCGTTCATAAGAATGCAGGTCGACAGTTCCGGATACCAGCGTCCGAGATCAACACCGCCGAGAATTCCACGTTCTTGCAGTTGTGCCAGGACCGTCGCAGCCGGCTGATGCACGTCGACGACGACTTCGTTAAAGAACGGAGCCGTGAACTTCAGATCGATGCCATCAAGGCTCGACACTGCCGTTGCAAGCTCACGGGAGCGCTGCAAATTAAGCGCCGCGACGTCGTGCAGCCCGGTCTTACCCATGAGCGCGAGATAGATCGTCGCGATTAGCGCGCAGTGCGCTTGATTCGTGCAGATATTCGACGTCGCGCGTTCGCGGCGAATGTGCTGTTCGCGCGCTTGCAGCGTGAGGACGTAGGCCGTCTTCTCGTCCTTATCGACGGTCTTGCCCACGAGACGCCCCGGAATGCGACGCATATGTTCCTTCGTCGATGCGATAAACCCGACATATGGGCCGCCGTAGGCCATCGCTACACCGAAGCTCTGCGCTTCGCCGACGACGATTTCCGCACCCCACGAGCCCGGCGTCGCAAGCGCACCGAGCGAAATAGCTTCCGAGACAACCGCGATCGGTACGGTGCCGCTCTCGCGAACCGCCGATGCGGTCGCTACATCGAACGCTTCGATGTTACCGAAGAAATTTGGCGTTTGAAGCGCGACCGACGCGTACTCTTTCGATGAAACGGCTTTCTTCAGAGCCACGAAATCGGTCGTGCCCTGTTGCGTCACGGGCAGTTCGTCGATCGCGACATCAAGACCGTCACAATACGTCTTGAGGACCGCGCGGTAATTCGGATCGACCGCGCGCGACACGAGCACTTTTTTCCGGCCGTTTTCGTTCAGCGCCATAATCGTCGCTTCGGCGAGGGCCGTCGCTCCGTCGTAAACCGACGCGTTCGCGATGTCCATACCCGTGAGCAAACAGATGTACGTTTGCCACTCGTAGATCGCTTGAAGATAGCCTTGCGAAACCTCCGCTTGATACGGCGTGTATGCGGTGAGGAATTCGCCGCGCATCGCAAGTGCGCCGATAGCGGGTGGCGCATAGTGACGGTATGAGCCCGCACCGAGAAACGAGACGTAATCGACGCCCGTGTTCTTCTTCGCGAAGTGTTCGAAACGGCGCGCGATTTGATATTCCGGCAGTGCCGGGACGACGTCGAGCGGCGCCTTGAGCGCAACGGCGTCGGGAACTTTGAGCAGTTCTTCCAACGAGCCCACGCCGACGGCGTCGAGCATCGCGCGGATGTCTTCCTCGGTATGCGGAGTGTACACTAGTCGGTCGCGATCTTCTCGTAATCGTTGGCGGAGAGTAAGTTATTCTTTTCGCTCGCGTTCTTGAGCTTGACTTTGAAGAGCCAGCCTTCACCGTAGGGGTCGCGATTGACGGCAGCCGGATCGGCATCGAGTGCGCCGTTCACTTCGATGATTTCACCGCCGATCGGCGTGAAGAGGTCCGAAACCGCTTTCACCGACTCGACGACGCCGACGTTTCCGAATTGATCGATCTGCTTGCCGACGCGCGGCAGTTCCACATAGACGATGTCGCCAAGTGAGTTCTGCGCGTAATCCGTGATGCCGATCGTCGCGGTCTCGCCGTCGACTCTCACCCACTCGTGCTCCTTGCTGTACAGCAGATCTGCTGGCTGCGCCATGTAAGCTCCCTACTCCTTATTTACTTTGCACGTTTATAGAACGGAAGTGCGACCACCATAGCATCGTGCTTGGTGCCGCGTATTTCGACTTCAAGCTTCGTGCCCACCGTTGCGGCGTCTTTTGCGACCAACGCCGTGGCGATGTTCTTGTTCTCGACCGACGGTGCCATCGATCCGCTGCGAACTTCGCCAACTTCGCGGCCGCCCATGAAGACCTTATATCCCTCGCGAGCGGGAGCCCGCCCGGACATCACCAACCCGACGATGCGCGAGTAGTTGTCGCGCTCCATCTGCTCGACGATCGCGTTGCGCCCGATGAACTCGGGCTTGCTCGTTTTGATCGCCCATTGCGCTCCGGCTTGCACCGGCGTGATCTCTTCGGTGAGCTCGTGGCCGTACAGCGGCATACCGGCTTCCAACCGCAGGACGTCGCGCGAACCCAGACCACACGGCTCCAAGCCATTCGTTGCTTCATCGCGAAGCAAATTGCTCCAGATTTCGCGTGCGTGTTCGCCGAATACGAACAGCTCGAATCCATCTTCGCCCGTGTAACCGGTGCGCGCGATGATCGCCGGCCGCCCGTACACATTGCCTTCGGTGCAGAAATAATACTTGATCGAATCGAGGTCGACGTCGACGTGCGGCTGCAGCAACGAAATCGATTTCGGCCCTTGAATTGCGATCAGCGCGTTGCGCCCGTGGAGGTTCTCGAGACGGACGCCTTCGGCGATGTTCGCATTGAGGTGGTCCCACATTTTATTCGCGTTCGCACCGTTGACGACGAGCATCCAGCGGTCGTTGAGGAGGCGATAGAAAATCGTGTCGTCGTGCGCGCCGCCGTGCGGATTGCAAAAGATATTGTAACGCGCTTGCATCGGCTTCATCGTCGCGACCGCATTGATCGCAAGCGTATCTGCCCACGCCGCAACGTTCGGACCTTCGAGAATGAACTGCCCCATATGCGAGAGATCGAAGAGCCCCGCGCGATGGCGCACCGCGTCGTGCTCTTTCAAGATGCCCGCATATTGCACCGGCATCTCGAAACCCGCGAACGGCACCAGACGCGCGCCAAGTTTTACGTGTTCGTCATAGAGCGCCGTGCGACGCAAATCGGTCGAAGCCGTCATTTCGTTGGTGCCTCGTCGGGATAGGTATTAAGGAAGTTGAGTGTCGCGTGCGCGACCAGTTTATCGTTGCTCTTCACTTGCACTTCGCCGTAGCAAATACGGCGACCGGCGCGGAGCACGGTCGCTTCCGCGATCAAGTCGTGCGGCGGGAGTGCCGGCGCCAGGAAGTTGCACTGCAGCGCGACGGTCACCGTGTCTTGCGCCCGGCCGTAGATAGAAGCAAGCGCCACGTAGAACACCGTGTCGCACAAGCTCACGATTGCGCCGCCATGAACGGCACCGGCGCCATTGGCAATCTCCGGGCGGAAAGGCATCCGCATGATGGCCTTCCCATGGTCGACCGACTCGAGTTTCAGGTCGAGGAGCGCGACGAAATGCGACTTTTCCTTTTCCCAACGATGTGGGGCGGAGGCGAAATCGGTGCTCATGAACCTCCGAAGCGTACCCTCCTGCGGCCCGGTCGTCTATGGCTTTTTACTTACGTGGGCTGCTGGGAACCGGAGACTTCGCCGGGAACGGGCCAAAGACTGTGACCGTGAACGGCCCGCCGGCACCTCCACAGCTTACTATGGTATACGCTCCTTGGTTGACATGGCGTTCAGGAGGTCCGCCGGGACAGTCAGCCCTCTTCGAAGTCACGGCTGCAGCGCGAATTGAAGACCGCATTAAACGGTCTTCCGCCGGTGTTGTATCATCGATGTCTTCGGTCCGCAAATTCAGCGCGTTGCTCTCGAAGCTGCCGGCTGGATCGTAGAATCCGATCACGCCGTATCGATCTCCGTCCAAATGAAATCCATACACCATTTTGGTCGATTGCATCACCGTTTCACGAACGCGTGCGATCGAGCCATTCTTAAGCGAGAAGAACGAGGCTTGCATTAAGTTGTAAGGGTACGATTCATGGCGGCAAAGGGCAACTCCGCGAACTACGTTAAGCGCGACAGCCTCGGGACGACTTGCGCGTTCGCACGGCTTGATTCGATAACGAACCACGCCCTCGAGGGACATAAAGGCAACTCCGCCGGGCGTCGCGGCGAGAATGCCGGCAGTGCCAATATCAGCCGGCACTCCCACACCGCGTTTCACCCACTTCACTCTTCCACTGCGGAGATCACGCGCGACCATCGCCGCTGGCGACGCGATGTAGACCGTTTCTCCCGCAACGAACGAGCGTGAAACCAGCGACGTTCCCGGGAACGCCGCGACCGATGCGGTCCATAAGAGAACGCTAAGCAAATACCGAGCCTGGCGCAGCCAGCGCGCGACGCACGTAAAGCGGCAGCGCAAACAACCGTTTGTGCGTCTCGCCATCGTAGAAGAAATTCTCGCCCTTCAGGCCCGTGCAGTACCGGTCGATGGCAGCCGGATCGAGCTTCGCCAAATTCACGCTATCGCTGCACGCTAGGAACGCCCAATCGGTGTCAAACGCCGGCACCGAATGGAAGAACGACGTAACGTACTTGTAGTGTCTCATTAGCGTGCGCGCCATTTTGCAATGCAGCGACAAGTTATGGAACGCAAGCGTGCTCGCTTGCAGGACGTAAATGCCGTCATCCGAGAGGCGCGACTTGATGAGTTTAAAGACGTCTTCATTGAAGAGGATGTTGCTAGGTGAATCTTCGAGTGGTTCGGTCAAATCCGAAATGATGACGCCGTAACGGTCGCTGTCTTCGCGCATGAATTGCAGCGCGTCGCCGATGATTACGCGTGCCCGTGGATCGTCGAACGCGCCGTTGCTCCATTCCGGCAAGTACTCTTTCGAGAGATCCACGACGAGACCGTCGATATCGACCATCGTGCAGCGCTGCACGTCGGAGCGGCGCAGCACTTCACGCAACGTCGCGCCCTCGCCACCGCCGAGAATCAACACGTCACGACGATCGTTGGCACCGGCGAGCGCCGGATGCACGAGCGCCTCGTGATAGATCTTCTCGTCGTTCTGCGAGCTCTGCGTGTCACCGTCGAGAATCAGCATTTTGCCGAAAACCGGCGAGCTGATCACGGACACTTGCTGGAACTGCGAGCGCCCCGCGTAGTATACGGTGTCGATTGCGTGGTGGTGCTGTTCGGTCGGAGCAAACTCCTCGACATACCACTGCCAATGTTCGGTCTTCGGCATAGCGGGCAGCGCTTTCGCCAAGCAGAAAGGGCACCCCCGCATGGGTTTGCGCTGCACGCGCAAACCCAATGCCCTTCATGGTTCTTAAGCTGGCGATCCGCTACCGGATGCGATAGCTCATGCGGTGTCGCGTGATGAGATTGTCCGCGACGACGCCCTTAACGTACGGCGCGATTACGGCGGGCAGCGTCATTGACGTTGCGTTGGCATAGCGTGTACCGTAGCGGCCTTGGCCGACGTCGTGCAATGACGTACGGAAGTAGCTGTTAATCGTCGATGCCGGAGCGCTCGCTTCGATCAGCAGATGACTGCCGTACGTGTGCACGATATGGAAGCCTGCGGTCTGCAATACAGCGATCACGGACTGCTCGTCTTGCGCGACCGTTGATGTATTGCGGAGAACCAGCGAAACGTTGGACTGCGAATCGGCACTGCGTTGACCAAGATCTCGGACGCGAGCAAGATTGACCGCGTTCGCCAGCTCGGTGTCGCGCGCTACTCCATAACTTTCGCGAGCGACGGACCGCGCCATCGCCGCCGAGCGCACCGTCCACGCATGGCTGGGGCAGAGTTGCTGAGCAACCTTCGTGCCGTACGGAATGCCGAGGCCGCTCGTGTTGTCGTATCCGACTTGCGATCTGTAGAACGGATTAGAGTTGCCGAACTGATTGTTGTTCGCCGTAATGTCGAGGAAGGACGCAGCGTTAGCGGCAAACGCGGTATAGAGCGGAGCAACGGTGTTCGCCGGTGCGCCCGTGCCGCCGCAGTACTGATTGATCTCGGCGATGAGTGCGGCCGCTTCCGGCGCTCCCCATGAAGTGCCGCCGAACTGCTGCCACGATCCTTGGAAGAAGATCGCAACGCCTTCGGCCGGCATTGAAATATCCGGAACGTTGCGCCATGTCGAATTAGCGATGCCCGCGAGACCGTTCTGATATGAGGGCAACTTGAAGAGCGTCGATACGCCTCCGCCACTCGCACCCGGTCCGGACAAGTAGGAATCATTCCAAACCGTCTGACTCGTCAACGAACCAAGGCCGGTTCGAGAGCCGTTCGCGTTCTCATTTCCGCCGACGCCCATGACGTACGGATCGCTGGCCGGATTGTTTGGCCCCGGTGTGTATGTCGGGTTCCCTGCACCATCCGTACCCGTAAAGCATTCATTACCTTCGTCGCCTGACGATGCAGTGTAACTGATACGATTTGCGGCACCTTGCGAGAAGAGTTGGTCGTCTTGCAAGTTCGACTGCGCTTCGCAACCACCGAAAGATTCACTGAGCACCGACGGCTTGTTGGGATCGGTCAACACGTAACTCTCCGCGGCCAGGAACGACGAGTTGTCCGTATTCGGAATCGCGTAGAACAGTACGTTCGCGTCCGGTGCCAGCGACAAAGCGACCTCGACATCCAGCGTAGCTTCTCCGTCGTCCCCGGCTATCGCGCCGCTGCCATCGGGACCGCCATCTATATTTACGATGCTGAACGAGCCGCGGCGACTAATTTGGAACGCCGACAAGAAGGTCTGGATATCATTTAGGCTAGGATTCGCGTCGCCCACGATTGCTATCGTTTGGCCGGCACCGCCATAGCCGGACATCACGGGAAATTGTAGCGCGTGCGCAACCTGATATGGAGTCCAGCCAGCGTTTTGCGGTGCAGTCGTAACGGCCGGAAGCGGTGAGCCGGTTCCCGTAGCGGTGGCGGTAGGAGCGGTGCTCGGCGTCGGGACAACGCTTTGGCTTGTCACCACTGCGAAAATGTACGTCTGTCCGGCTTTGAGTGTGAACGGCTGCATCAGCGAAATTGCGCTCAGATTAACGGTGCCATGTGACGGTGTCGCCGGACCCGCGATCCCGTTCCATCCCGCGGACGGGTTCGTCGGATCGTACACAACGAGGTAACATTGCTGCGTTATCGTAACGCCGGTTAACTTGACTGCGGGCGCCGCATAGATTGTCGCTGAATCCGCAACACTGAGCCCGAAATAGACGATCGGCGTGGTTGGAACGCCGAGAGCTTGCGCGTTTAGGTGAACGATGCGGGCGGATGGCGCCGGCGCATTGTTCAGTGCACTGGCGCTCACTGAAACCGTCCCCTTCGTATCAACACTCGTAAGGGGCAGCGTTAAATCAGCTCCAGTGATAACGTTCGCTCCGTTCGAAGAAACGGCGCCGAAATTCACGGCGGTCGTCGATTGCGAACTCAACGCTGCCGTCGTCGACTGTGGCGCGGGCCCAGTCGGTGCAGGCGTCGGCGTTTGACTCGCCGGCGTGACGCCTCCGCCTCCGCCTCCACCGCATGCAACAAGTATTGCGCATGCCGCGATGGCGAACGCGCCTCCGATGCGAACTCCGAGCCGACCGTTCATCTAAAGAACCCGTCCTTGAAAAAAGTAACAAGCAATAAGCGCCGCAGGACGAGACGTCATGCGCGGGCAGCCTTGCTTTGCTACCGCGTAACGCTTTCCATCCCGCAAAGGTCGCATCCGCGAGGACAGCTTCACTGAAAATTAAAACGAGCACCGGATTTCCGGTGCTCGTTCGGTTGCTCGGAGGCGGCTTTATGCGGAGAGCGCTACCGTTTCATGGTCGCGGGTCACTGCGTGGGTGAACGTTCCGCTCGGCTGGGCGATGCCGCGTTTTACTTCCGTGGTTTGCATCGTTTTCGCGTTTAGGATTCTCGCGGCGTGCTCGCACGCGAGCCACGGATCCGTGTGGTCGCCGCACGTATAAAAATCCATTGCGGCATACCCCATCTCGGGCCAGGTGTGGATCGAGATGTGGGATTCGGCGAGGACGACCACACCGGATACCCCCTGAGGCTCAAATCTGTGGAAGGCGACTTCCATAATGGTTGCTCGCGATGCCGTCGCTGCGCCGATCATCATGTCGCGGACGGCATCAACGTCAGTGAGCGTGGCCGTGTCGCAGCCCGACAGCTCACACACGATGTGTGTACCGAGTGCTTTCAATTCTATCGCTCTCCTCAGAGCCTTTGGGGGAAATCCCACCTCCGGACTTCGTCGGCTGGCGCCTGCAGTGCAGTCACGTCCCCGACCTATCGACGAACTCTTGCCGGCGCTTTTCGGTGCACGGGCGATTCGCCGCGATGGCGCGAAAAGGCGCGCCCTCCTATAACCGTAGACCTGCCTGCTCCGCTGCTCGCGGAACCGTACTTACCCCAGGTCCGGCGAACATGATAACCCCCCAAGACCCCCCTGTAAACCCCTCGTGTATAAGAAGTTCCTAATCTGTGGTTCTGCGACGTTCTTCCTAAGATAACGGCCTTGTGGCCGCAGCGGGTGCGGCGCCCGAGCGCTATGATGTCGCGGTGGGATTCAAAGTCGCCTTGGCGGTGGTGGCGTGCTTCGTTCTCGCCGCGCCGCGCGCAGTTCGTGCCGAGGTGCCGGCGCTATCGTTCGATCAGATCGGCCGTGTCCTCACCGATGCGACGCCACCGCCGCCCGATTCGTTCGCCCGCGATGCCGCCGCAATTGCGTCGTTGCCTCCAATGCCCAAAGGTCCGCCCGGCGGCGGTGGAACGGCCTCTGGTCTCGGACTGCTTGCAGCGGTTCCGGTCATCGGAATCTTCGCCGGTATCGCGGAGCAGATGGCGACGATGGCCTATGTGAAATCGCTCCAGGCGTACAACGCACAAATGACGGCGCTCGGAAAAGCGTACATGAACGCCGGAACGATCGAACATCACGCGTTCTTACAAGGCTGGAGCCGCGTTGATATGACTCGCATGAGCTTAGCGGTGATTCAAAAGCCGGATCGAGGCGAAACGACGTATTTGGATCTCGCGCACCGCACATATCGCATTGCGCGTTCAGCGCCGGCCCCTTCGGGCGATACGTACGTCGTTTCTGATTCCGACAACGCATCGCCACCTTCGATTGATGCAAATTCAAACACCAAATCTCTCGAACATCGCATGTTGTCAGGACTGCCGGCCGACGGTTATCGCACGACTGCCTCGTTTGAAACCACGTCGAGCGTTGGTTGGTGCAAGCCCGGCGCGCATCAACTCGAGGAAACGGAATACGACACTTCGTCACCCGATCCGCAAAACGCGAACGCGCCCCCAATGACCGTTGCGCAAATCGTAAACGAAGCGTGTGCGCCGACTTCTACCTCGGCCCACGACGCGCCCGGACGGCTGTATCTGTTCCGCACCACAATACTAACGAATACCGTCAACGGGACGCTTACGTTTGTGTCGGAACGTGGCAACATCACGCGTGCACCGGTTGCGTCATCGCTATTCGACATCCCGTCCGGTTACACCGAGGAGAAAACACCGTGAGAATGGATTTTCGCGTCGTAAGCGGCGCATGTCTTCTGTTAGTAATCGCTGCACCGGCATTGTCCGCCGCGCCGCGTTCCGTCGGCCAAACGCTGGTTTACGCAGTGACAACGACTTCAAACAGAACATCGAGTCCGCCGCCGTCGCTACCGGCATCGATGCGCGCGCAGTACGAAGCCATGCAAGCAAAGGCTGCACAAGGGTCGACGTCGACGTTTACCTTCACCATCGATCGCGTCGATCCAAATGGGAACGCGCATTTGAAAGGAACGCTGGCCGGCCCCGCGGTACCGGCTGCGGCGGTCGCGATCGTGCCGTATCTCAATACACTTCAAGCGACGTTGGCGCCCGACGGGCGAATCATTCCCACATACGATCCGAACATGCCGCCGGCGACGACTCGCGACAACAAATATCACGAGATTGAACCGACTGAAGCTTCGGCTCAGAACACGAACGCCGGACAGTTTCACGCGGATGAATTCAATCACTTCGCGCAAGGTTGTGCGAAGCGCGGACACCTCAAGCCGGGCGATTCCTGGCATTTGCAAACGCGCGACGCGATGAGCCAAGCAATAACGACCTACGACTTCTCAGTTTCCGCCCCAACGTCCGCAGGCGCACCGGCTGTTTCAATGAACGCGAACGTCGAGCAACCCAACGGAACGAGAAAAATCGAAGCGACGGGCCACTATGATCCGGCTGCCAACCAAGTGCTCGACCTGCACGTTATGGAGACGTACGACACGACGTCGCCGTACGGTCGGAATTCAGGGTCGCTGACCACCGACTTCACCCTCCAGCACTAAGGGAGCAAGTAGCCGATAAAAAGATTTTGAAGTTATGACTTCACTATCTTGACTATATAGGGAGCCGGGGGTACCCTCAGATAGTCATGACGACCCCCCTTCAGAAGCAGCCCATCATCTCCGAGGATTACCGCCACGGATTCCACGATTCGGAAGATAAATACGTCTTCAAGTCCGATAAGGGCCTGACGCGCGAGATCGTGGAGCGCATCAGCGCGATGAAGGCCGAGCCCGAGTGGATGCACGACTTCCGGCTCAAGGCGTACGAAATCTTCATTAGTAAGCCGATGCCGGCGTGGGGGGATACCGAACTCCTCGGTCAGATTGATTTCGCGGACATCCACTACTTCGTGAAGTCCACTGATCGCACGGAGCGGTCGTGGGACGACGTCCCGGACGACATCAAGAAGACGTTCGATCGATTAGGCATCCCGGAAGCGGAGCGCAAGTTCCTCGCCGGCGTATCCGCTCAATACGAGTCGGAAGTCGTCTATCACAACGTCAACAAAGACCTCGAAGCGCAGGGTGTGCTCTTCTGCGACATGGATACGGCGGTTAAGCAGCATCCGGAAATCGTCAAAAAATATTTCGCAACCGTTATTCCGGCCGCCGATAATAAATTCGCCGCGCTCAATTCCGCCGTGTGGTCGGGCGGGTCGTTTATCTACGTTCCGCCGGGCGTCGAAGTGAAGATGCCGCTCCAAGCCTATTTTCGCATCAACGCAGAGAACATGGGCCAGTTCGAGCGAACGCTGATCATCGCGGACAAGGGCGCCAAGGTGCATTACATCGAGGGTTGCACCGCACCGAAGTTCTCGACGTCGTCGCTGCACAGCGCCGTCGTCGAACTCGTCGCGCTCGAGGACGCGTCGATTCGCTACACCACAATTCAGAACTGGTACCGGAACATCTACAATCTGGTCACCAAGCGCGCGGTCGCGCAGAAGAACGCGACGGTTGAATGGGTCGACGGCAACATCGGCTCCAAGCTGACGATGAAGTATCCCGCGATCTACTTGATGGGCGAAGGCGCGCGCGGCGAAATTCTTTCGATGGCATTCGCCGGTGAAGGCCAGCATCAAGACGCCGGAGCGAAAGTCATTCACGCGGCGCCGAACACGACGTCTGTTGTGACGAATAAAAGCGTAAGCGCTCACGGCGGCAAGACAACCTACCGCGGCCTCGTGGAGGTCTTCCCGGGCGCGACGGGTGCGAAGACGCGCGTGAAGTGCGACGCGCTGATCATGGACGATCAATCGTCAAGCGATACGAAACCGACGATGAAGATTCACGAACAGCAATCGACCGTCGAACACGAAGCTAGCGTTTCCAAGATTGGTGAAGAGCAACTGTTCTACGCGATGTCGCGCGGACTCAGCGAAGCGGACGCGACCGCGATGATCGTGAACGGGTTCTTCGATTTCTTCGTCAAGGAACTACCGATGGAGTACGCCGTTGAACTGAACCGTCTCGTGAAAATGGAGATGGAAGGCGCGGTAGGTTAACCGCCGAAGGGCCTCGTGGATGCGGCGAGGCCTTCATGCGCTCTTAGCAATCGCGCTTCTTCCGTTCGCTATTCCCGTTGCTCGGGCGACGGCCGATGTAACGTGCGACGTCACGATTGCCGCAACAATGGTCGACACGATGGATTCCGCTCACTCGTACCCGGGTGAGCGTTTTCGTTTCAAAACGACGGCAGCCGCGAAATTCGGCGATGTCGATATCCCGGAAGGCACAGAAGGTTGGGGAGTCGTGCGCTACGTGCAAGGTGCGCGCTCGCGCAATCGCGGCGGGTTACTCATTATCGAGCCGCGTTTTCTCGCAATGGGCGAAACGCGCGTTGCGGTGATGTCCGATCCGCGCGAGACGGCAGAATTCGCCCACTCGGCCACATTGACCGACGAGGGCATTAGCATGATTCCAATCGGCATGCTGCAGACAGCGATGCATTATATCCGCCCGGGGAGCAACGTGAAACTCGGCCCCGGGTTCAAGTTCCATATCGTCGTCATGGGTGACCTCGTTAGCGACGAACCGTGTCACCCTGCCTCCACAGCCGAGCCACGCCGTCAGTCTTCACCTACTCCTTCATCCTCACCGGAGACAAGATAGTGCGATTCGCGCCGATGGTGTTTCTCTTGCTGCTCGCGACGGCATCACCGACCTATGCGTGGGTGACGATGTGCAACGCAGCCATCCCGGCAACGATGGTCGACAGCGTCACTTCCAGAAGCGCCTATCCCGGCATGGTGTTCCGGTTTAAAATTACGACGGACGCGAACATTCTGGGCGAAATCGTTCCGGAAAACACCATCGGCTACGGATACGTTCGCGAAGTCAGCGCTGCAAGCAATCACGATCGTAACGGCTCGCTGATCCTCGATACGCGCGAAGTGCTCTATAAAAACAAAGCGATTCAAGTGATCAACGATCCACGAGACGCATCGTTATGGGCTCCGGCCGAAACGACGACGGAGCGCGCGAGCGGGTATCTTCCGATTCCGGGCATCGTTCGACAAGCGGTAAACGAAGTACGGCACGGCAGAGACGTTACGATTGGACCGGGCTTCAATTTTCACGTCATCGGATGGGGAGACCCGAGGAAGATGCATCCTTGCCGCAAAGTCGGAGAGTGATGCAGCATCGCTTGGATGGAGCGGCGAAATCGATCGGCGCCGGGAACGCAAAGAGTTTTCCGATTGATGGACTTGACGTGCTCGTATGCAACGTCGGCGGATCGTTCTATGCGGTTGAAGACGTATGCACCCACGATGGGGCGCCGCTCGATCAAGGCCGGCTGGAAGAGACGTGTGTCGTCTGTCCGCGGCATGGAGCGACGTTTGACGTCCGGACCGGCGAAGCGCTGACGCTGCCCGCGGTGATTCCGCTGATGACGTTCCCGATCACCATCGAAGGCGACGATCTCCTCATCGAATGTTGATGCGCCGCTTACTTTCGCTCGTGGCCGCAGTGGCCGTCATCATCGTGCTCGCCGTTGCTGCATACGCGGCGAATATCGCGCTCGGGATGCACGCGCGGGCGCAGACATCGGGTGCGATTGCCGGTGCAAGCGTTCACGAACCGGTAGAGATTTTGCGCGATGCGCGCGGCGTTCCCCACATTCGCGCCCGCGATCGTTACGATTTATTCTTTGCCCAAGGGTACGCAGAAGCGAGCGATCGCGGCTTTCAACTCGATCTTCTCCGGCGCTTCGTCTATGGACAACTCGCCGAGGTGTTAGGTGGGGCAGCAATCTCTACCGATGAAGAGTCGCGCGTGGTCCCGGTTCGCGATCTCGTCGCCAAGCAATGGCAGCGCTTGAACGGGCGAGACCGGCTGATTCTTCAAGCGTTCGCCGACGGCGTAAACGCCGCATACGCGCGCGAATCCACGCCGGTCGAGTTTCGCATCTTGATGTACAAACCACGCCCGTGGAATCCGCAGGACTCGCTTGCCGTGGGATTTGCAACGGTACTCGATCTTGCCGACACATGGAACGATATCGCCGGACGCGTGAACAAAGAGGATCCGCTCACCGACCCATGTTACGATGCGCCGGTGACGGAAGGGCTCGCAAAAATCTCCGACCCGGCGCATTGCTCTTCGCGAGCCGCACTTATCCGCTCGCTCTCCGATCGACGTCCGCCAGTCGGAAGTAACGAGTGGGCAGCGGGCGCGGCACATACATCAACCGGTCGCGCATTGCTTGCAAGCGATCCGCACCTCCGACTGGGCATTCCGGGAGTTTGGTATCTCGTCGATTTGCAAGCTCCCGGCTTTCACGCTGCAGGCGCCGTATTGGCCGGCGTGCCGGGCGTAATTCTCGGGCACAACGACTCGATCGCGTGGGGCGCAACCAACGGCACCGTTACGGCGCTCTCCGTCTTCGATCCACCGGCGCACTTGGACGGACGCTACTGGCAAACGGAAACGTTTCGCGTGCGTTTCGGCTCGAATGTAACGAAGCGATACTACCGCGCTCCGCGCGAATTCGGCGCCACGATCCACGTGCATCACAAAGACCGGTTCGTATTGGTACGCTGGAATGCGTATACGTCGCCGATCTCCGCGCTTTCGGCCTTTGCCGGTCTTGATGAAGCGCATACCCTCGAAGATGCGATTCGAGCGCTGCACTCGTATCCGGGGCCGACGCAAAACTTCGCCTTGGCAGATACGACCGGACGCGTCGCGTATCAACTCGCAGGCGAGATTCCAAACGATCCGCTCTGGTCTCGCGGCATTCATCCTTCGTCCGACCTCCTAAAGACGTATCCACCGGTTCTATTCGATGCGCTGCCGCATGTTGCACCGTCGCGAAGCGCCATCGTGTGGTCGGCGAACAACAAAATGTACGGAAAGGGCTATCCGTACCGTCTGAGTCCGGAATTCCGTCCGCCGTACCGCGCGCACCGCATTGCGGAACTTCTGCGCGCGCGTAAGCGGTACGACGTTTCGTATTTTGCCGCAATGCAGATGGACACGCTCTCGGTCGCCGAGCGCGAATTCGCGCAATACTTCAAACTGCTGCGCTCGTGGGACGGACGCTTCACACCGGATTCAGTGCAAGCGACGGAAGCGTTTCGCGCTCGCGAACAATTGGCGAAGGACTACGGCGAGTTTTCGACGGGACTGATCGCGGCTCGCAACAAGCCCGGCGTTATCGCAAGCATCACGCTGCCCGCGTCGCCTGCGCCGTGGAGCACTGCCGGCGCGGTGACCGTTCGTCATCCATTGGCCGCGCTCGGTATGACGTTCCTGAACGGATCGACGTTCGCCGGCAACGGCGACGCATTCACCGTCCACGTGCAAAACAACGGATTCTCGCAAAGCTACCGCGCGGTGTGGGATGTCGGGAATTGGGACGCGGGCGGCATAACGATTCCGCAGGGCAATTCGGGAAGGCCCGGATCGGGTCATTACACCGATGAAGCAAACGATTGGATCGCCGGCCGTTTGCTGGCGTTGCCATATTCGGATAGCGCTGTCGATCGCGCTACAGTCGATCGGCTCGTCATTACCCCGTAACTTTCTCTCGCCATTCACCAGATCGCGCGATTGCATTGCTATGCTGCCGCTTGTCTAAAGCCAAAAGGGACAGCAAAAGATGAACGCTTCATATTTCACGCGTCTTACGATTGCCGCGGCAGCAGCCGGGATGCTCGTTGCATTCGCTCCGGAAGTTGCGCAGTCGCAGTCGCCGGCGCCGGCTTCGACGCCCACACCGGCTCCGTGCGGTGAATCGAACATGGACAAGTCGAGCAGCGGCAGTCAACCTATTCAGAGCAGCGGCTCTTCGTCGAATTCACCGTCGGGTTCGGCCGTATCGCAGCCTGGATCGACAACTGCGGATATGACCAACTGCGGTTCACCGGCGCCCGCTGCGAGCCCGTCACCCGCACCTCACGCGTAAAGTTTAGATGTAGCCCGTTCCGTGCGGAGCGCGTAGGCGTATCCGAGCCACGGTTCCAATACAAGATTGATAAAGAAGTGCGCGACTACGCACGGCACTATTGCGCGCGCTGACGCGAGATAAACGACCGAAAGCATAGCTCCCAGTACGGTCGTCGATACCACAGCGCTAACGAGCGATCGCATACCGCCCTTGATCGCCCACACAGCGTGGACCGCGCCGAACGTCAGCGCCGACGCGAGTATCTGCGTTGCGATGCCGTAGTGTTGCAGCGCGAGCAGATTCATCACCGTCATACGGAAGAACGCTTCTTCTAGGATTGAGCTGGGAATTGCGATCAGCAGTCCGAGCAGTTTGAACGGTATCAGGACGCGTAGAAGTGGGCCGAGATCGAGTGCACGCGCTGTATACAAGATCGTCGCACCGGTGACCGCTACGGCCAATACCCATCCAATAATTGGAACTTCGCCGGCTCGTAGCCAGAGGGCTGAGAGAAACACTTTTGGCCATGCGAGAATCGTCAATGTCTCGATTGCGGCGATCGCGCCGAGAAAAATCCACGTTTTGCGGACCGCTCCTCGATCGAGTATCATCGGTGTGCCTCCACGTTTTCAAGCAAGTGTTCGAGCGTTTTCACGTGTGCGACGAAAGCGTCGCGTCCCACAGTCGTGAGACTGTACCGCGACTGCGGGCGGCGATCGACAAACGCTTTCTCTTCCTTGACGTATCCGGCGTCGACCAGTTTACCGAGATGCGCGCCGAGATTGCCGTTGGTGGTATTGACCGCCCGCTGCAACATCGAAAACGGCACCCATTCGTTCGCGAGCAGCTCCGCGACGATGCTCAGCCGGATCTTCGATAAGAGCAGTTCGTCCATTTAATCGCGCGCCATCAACTCGACGGCTCCAAAACCGGCATATCCAAGCAGAACGCCTGCGGCAAGGATATAGCCGGTGTACAACGGCGCGAAATTTGCGGCGACAATTGACAGCAACAAAACAACTGTCGCGACGCGCGCACGGGCGTTCCCATGCACGGCGATATATGCAAGTACGATCGACTCGACGATGTTCCAAATCGCCATCTGTGCGCCGGCGGAGAAAAGATTGAAGGTAAAAATGTTGGTAAAGATCCCGGCGGCGATCGCGATGTACAACACGTTCAAAAACTCGCGTTGTAAAAACGACATCGTTCCATACTTCCGGTAAAAGCGAGCGCGTGCCGCCGTATACACGATGGCGCCGACCACTGCCAGCACGTTAATCCACTGCGCGGAGGGCGGCAACACGCGAGCTGCAACGAGCGTGAAGATGATGTCGATGAACGCGCCTGCGACACCCCAGGCTACGAAGAACTCGCCGCCCGCGTGGAGGCGGCGGGAAGAGGCTGCGATGATCCGGTCGACGGTATCGAGATGATTGCGAGCTTCCGATGCGTCCATATCAGTCCTCCAGAGTAGTCTATATTTCAGACTCATCTGCAGGATACATCGATTCCCCGCCGTCGTCAACTGGTCGTTGACAGTGGGGTGGGCACCCTGGTATCGTGTCACGGTTATGTACGCGATCATTGAGACCGGCGGCAAGCAATTGCGCGTCGCCGAGGGCGATATCATTCGAACGGACCTCATCGACGCCGAGGCAGGCGCCGACGTGACGTTCGACCGCGTCGTGCTCGCGAGCACCGGCGGCGACGTGAAAGTGGGCGCCCCGCTCGTCTCGGGAGCGAGCGTTACCGGCACCGTGCTGCGCCAAGCCAAAGACAAGAAGATCCTCGTCTTCCGCTATAAGCCGAAGAAGCGCGTCCGTAAGCTCAACGGCCATCGTCAGCGTTTCGCGGAAGTCAAGATTACGAAAATCAGCCTCTAGCCCTTCGGGTTCTCATGCTGAGCGTAACGTTTTATGAAGACAGCCGTCACCGGCTGTCTTCTTTTCTTGGCCTCGGTCACGTCGAAATCGGGGAAACCTCGAACGACGAATACTCACTCGTCTGCGCGGCGGTCTCCGCGATTCTTCAGGCGGCACGGCTAGGACTCGAAGCCGTCGCAGACGTCCCCGTCGAGATCCACCAAGAGCGGGGAGATATGCTGCTGCGCATCCCCGAAGGTCGTCGCGATGACGAGGGCGTTGTTGCCATCCTGCGAACCGCAGAGCTAGCGGTCACACAGATCGCGTCGCAGTACCCGCAGCACGTTCGCTACGCGCGGGAAAACGATCCGCAGCCGTAACACGAGCCGGTAAAATCGGGTACGATAGGCATCTACCAGAGGAGACATGCATGACTGACAGCTTTCGCACTGCTCCGCCCGAAGAGCAATGGTCGCCCGGCGCGAACCGCGCAAACGGCCAAGGCGCGTTCGGCCAAGAGCCTCAGCGCGCGGATGAGGGCGAGAACGAGGTAGGCCGGGCACTGCTCGTCGGTGTGCTGGGCGGGCTGGTTTCCGCAGCCGGATACTTCGTCTACCGGCGCCTACCGGAGGAACAGAAAGAACGATTGCACGCCCAAGTGCGTTCGCAAGTCGCGCAACGTATCGCTGAAATCCGCCAGAACTTCAACATTTAGCGACGGCGGCGTCCCTATTTCACACTGCCGCGGCACTCTGGAGTGCATGCGGCAGTTTGCGTTTTTAGCCGCGCTCTACGCGCAAGCGTTACGCATATTCAATCCATCGCTTCCGCCGGATGACGCGTTGCAATACGCGCGTTCAACGATTCGCGAGGCGGATGCGCAGGCGCTCGATGCGCGGCTACTCGTCGCGCTGATTGCCGTCGAATCATCGTGGCGGCGCGATGCGGTATCGAGCGCCGGCGCGCGCGGACTCGGTCAACTGATGCCGGCAACGGCAGATGCGATCGGCGTTGATCCCGACGACGCGTTGTCCAATATTCACGGTGTCGCGGTGCATCTTCGGGCCCTTCTCGAACACTATGCGAATGTAAGTCGCACGTCGCAATACATCGATGCGATCGCGGCCTACAACGCAGGCGAAGGCGCCGTGGATCGGTATGGCGGCGTCCCGCCCTATTCCGAGACGCGAACGTATGTGAAGCGGGTTATCGGCCTGTGGCGTCGTCTGTCGGGTGAGCCGTAGGCGGCGGAGGCATCGGGGGCGGCATTTGCTGCTCGTTCACATCGGCAGCGCGCTCCATCTCGGCGATAAACGAGTGCGAAGTATTCTGCACTTCGCGCATCACGCGTCCCGCTTGGCGCATCATCTTCGGTAACTGATCCGGACCGAAGAGTAAGAGCGCGAGCACCGAGACAACCATGATGTCGGGAACGGAAAACACGCGTAGGGGTTCCGCTTCCGCGATGCGGGTACCCTCCGCGAGCAGGGTCTCCTCCTATGACTGTGCAAGCTATCGCGTCCGCCGTGAAGATCATCTACACGCGGGGCAATCGCACGGAAACGCTTGCTTCGCTCGCGACGCTGCGCAAGATCCTCAACCGTTTCGTCGCGCACCGCGTCTTCTACGAAGTCTCAAGCCGCAGCAAACGCGGTCACGAGTTCTTTTCCGCGAAGAATGTTTTTGTCGTCGGATTGATCGAAGTCACCAATTACGAGCATTTGAAGATCCTCATCTTTGACGCCAACAATCAGTCGCACTCGATCGAGATCCTCAATCCCCAAACAATGCGCATCTACGATGAGATGCCCGGCCGCGGATTCGCCGTTTCATTCATCAGCGAAAGCGAAAACGGCGTCGAGACGCGCTGCTACATTCGCGATGAGGGTGAAGACGAAACCGGCATCAAGCAACAGACGGCGCTCGAAAAAATTACGCTGCCGCAACTCTTCGAATATCTCGAAGAGCTGACCGCCGTCGAAGCATCAAAGAAATAGCGCTCCCCCGCAAATCCAAAGCCCGCCGAACGTTTCGGCGGGCTTTTGCTCAGGGTGACACGGTGCTTACGGTGTCACTGCGTTCGGGAGTCCGCGTAAGAGGTCGTCGAGAATCGTTTCTGCTACCGGCGCCGGAGCGCCGAATGTCATCGTTACGGCGAGAACCACGAGCGTTCGCGGGACGGCGTGCATGAACGTCGGGGCCAGGATCGTGTGAAGAGCGCTAACGGCGGGTGCCATGCGCTCAATATAGCAAGTTTACTTTTAAATTGCAACTGTGCTTGCTAGTTTAACTTCATAATCGCGTCGTTAACCTCACCCGGCGAGAGGTGGAGCGCGGCCAGCACGCCCGGAACCCTGACCGCATCGGCGGCTATGCCGAAGGCGAGGTGTTTGGGAAGGTAACGCGCACCGTCCTCAACGCGTTTGGCTCCCTCGTTCCATGCGTTGAAGGCCTCATGGCTCAGCCAGATGCTCTTCGAACCGTCCGGGACCTTGAAGGCAAGCGTGTCGAACCGCAGCATGGCCGCCCGTTCGCCCGCCTGCATCGGCGGTTCGGGGACGCGCGAGGCGATGTTGGCCTTGGCCGCCTCTGCAGCCATTTCGTATCGCTCGAGTCTCTCGCGCGGCAATACATCCTGCAGTGCTGGTCCGAGCCGCGGATCATCGAGCAGCGCGAGCAGCATCGAGCGCACCGTAATGAACGGCTCGCGAACCGTTCCGGCGAGTTGCGCGGCACGGCGCATGAGTTGCAAGATCTCATCCGACAGGAAGATCTGCTCCACGCTCTCGCTCATCTGCGGCTGCTTGGCTTACGGCGCGGACGCACCTCCAGCTTCGAGGCGCGGCGCATCGCACGCACGGCATCATCGTACCGGCCAAGCTTTTTATAGGCCGAGGCCAGGTTCGCGTGCACGAGTGCATACTCGGGATCCGCGGCAATCGCCGCTTCATACCACCGCACCGCTTCGAGACCATCGCCCGCTTCGAAGGCGAGATTGCCGAGGTTCATCATCGCCGGTGCGTATGTTGCATCGAGCGCGAGGGCCGCTTCGAAATCCGCTCGCGCCTCGTCGCGATGACCCTCACGAACGCGGTGGACGCCACGCGTATTGAACGCCGCAGCATCGCGCTCGTCTTCACGGGGCGTCGGCTCCTCGCGCGTTTTGAAAGCGAAGCGGCGTAAGAAATGGAACACGAGCACGTCCTATGTTCACGATCGATGTCGTCACGCTCTTTCCCGAAGTCTTCGCGCCGTTCGTCGGCCTCTCGATTGTGGGGCGCGCCGTAGAAGCGGGTCTCGTCGACGTCCGCTACCATCATCTCCTCGATGCCTTGACCGGCGCCGAACGCGCGGACGATACCCCCTACGGCGGTGGCGCGGGCATGGTGTTGCGTATCGAGCCGATCGCTCGGACCCTGGACTCGATTCTCGCCTCGGCAACGGCCGACGAGCGCCGCGTCATCGTCCTGCCCTCGCCGGCCGGCAGGCCCTTCCATCAATCCGACGCCGAACGGTTTGCGGCGTTGGACCGCTTGATTCTCGTCTGCGGACACTACGAGGGCATCGATGAACGGATCGCGGAGCTCTATTCCGTCGAGGAGCTCTCGCTCGGGGACTTCGTCCTCACCGGCGGGGAGCTGCCGGCGCTCGCGTTCATGGACGCAACCGTCCGGCTGCTCCAAGGTGCGATCACCGCTGAGTCGGCCGCAGCCGAATCCTTTTCCGAGGGACTGCTCGATTACCCGAGCTACACCCGGCCGCCGGTCTTCCGCGGCGTCGCTGTCCCGGAGGTGCTCCTCTCGGGCAACCACGCAAAGATCGCCGAATGGCGGCGGAAGCAGTCTAGGGCGAGGACGGAAGCGCGACGCAAAGACTTGCTCGGAGGCGGGGGACCATGATATATTGCGTTGGTTGTCGCGCGGAGTTCCCGCGCGCTTATTCGTTCGTCCGAACTACGAGATTGTGCCATGAACGTCATCGACGTCCTTAATAAAGAACAGCTCAAAGAGAGCGTCCCGGACTTTCGTCCCGGTGACACGGTTAAAGTGTATTCGAAAGTCGTTGAAGGCGGCAAAGAGCGCATTCAAATGTTCGAAGGCGTCGTCACCGTTCGCAAAGGCGGCGGCGCGCATGAATCGATCGTCGTTCGTCGCGTTGCGCACGGCGTCGGCGTTGAAAAGACGTTCTTGCTGCACAGCCCGCGCGTCGATCGTATCGAGTTGAGCAAGCGCGGTGTGGTTCGCCGTAGCCGCCTCTACTACTTGAGCGACAAGGTCGGTAAGGCCGCGCGCATCAAGGAAAAGAAAGCTACTAAAGCTTAAGCTGCCCTGACGCCGCTGCAACTACTCGGGCTCGTCGCAGTTTTTGCGGTCGCTCGAGTGACTCTCAGTTTTAAACCCATCGCGGCCGGCGACCATGAGTCGTCGGCCGTTGCTGTCCTACGCGGCTATCTCGAAGCGTTTATCGTCGCCGGACTTGCCGCGCTGCTGCTGATCACGTTCGTCATCCGGACGTTCTACATTCCGTCGATTTCCATGGTTCCCACCCTGCAAGTGCACGACGTTCTGCTCGTCGATGAGCTGCGTTACCGCTTGCAGCCGCCCAAAGACGGAGACATCGCTGTTTTTCTGCCGCCGATCAACTCCGGTGGCGATGAGTTCATCAAGCGCGTTGAAGGCGTGCCGGGCGACACTCTTTCGATAAGAGACGGTATCGTCTACCGGAATGGCAAGGCGCTTAAAGAACCCTATGAAAACGAACCGCCGGCGTACGATCTCGAAATCAAGAATTACGACATCTACGTCAACGGCACCGCGCTCGGCCGTCGCAATGCCAATATTCCGCCTCGCGCAAAGTGGAGTTCGCCGGATCGCATTCCGGCAGGCTATTACTTCATGCTCGGCGACAATCGAAACTATTCGGACGACTCCCACGTGTGGGGCTTTGCCTCGCGCAGCGCGTTCTTCGGACGCGCGTTTCTCAACCTGTGGCCGCTGAACCGGTTCAGCGTCCTTCATTAGAAAAGACAAAGACCGCTACATGACGCCATACGAACTGCTCGGATTGGTCGCGATTATCGCGGTGGTACGCGTCGCGCTCTCACTGCGCCCAGTTGCCACCGTGTCGAGTGGACGCAGTACCTCGATCGCTAAGGAATATCTCGACCCGTTCATCTACGCGGGGATCGCGGCGTGGCTGCTGATCACGTTCGTCGCACGCACGTATTACATTCCCTCCGCTTCGATGGTCCCCACGCTGCAGATTCACGACGTGCTCCTCGTCGACAAGTTCGAATACCGCTTCCGCAAGCCGAGCGAAGGCGACATCGTGGTCTTCCCGCCGCCGATTCCGACGCCCGATGATTTCATCAAGCGCGTGATCGGGTTGCCCGGGGAACGATTCCGCATTACCAAAGGCGTCGTGTATATCAATGACGTGCCTCTTTCCGAACCCTACATCGCACAGCCGCCGAATTACGATCTCGAGATTCGCAATTACGGTATTTATGTCAATGATGGATTTGGATGGCACGCGCTCGACCCATCGGGCGCAAACGTTCCGCCGAAGAGCGAATGGACGTCGCCGAATACGATTCCGGCGAACTGCTACTTCATGATGGGCGACAATCGCAACGACTCCGACGATTCGCACGTCTGGGGCTTTGCGCAAGTTGCCGGGAAGTTCGCGACCGGGCCGCGCGCCGGCGAGCGCGCAGGCTTTACGGGACGCGCGTTTCTCATCTTTTGGCCGTTCGCGCAAGCGAAGATTCTCCACTAAACCCGTCGAAGGTCACGCTCCGTGGTCCGGTTCGTGCAACTGCGCTCGCTCGCGAGCCTCGTGCTGCAACTCGCGATCCTCGGTGCATTGATCGCGGCTTTTTTCGTTCGCGCGCCGCAGGTGAGCGGGCTCTCGATGGAGCCGCACATTGATTCCGGTGAATACGTGCTCATTAATACGCTCGCGTATCGCTTCGCGCAGCCGCGCCGCGGCGATATCGTTGCGTTCATCCACGTCGCGGACCGGCCCGAGATTTACATCAAGCGCATTATCGGCATCGCCGGCGACCGCATTCGCATCGACCACGGAATGGTCTATGTGAACGGCACGAAACTCGACGAGCCCTACGTCCGCTACAACGATCAGCGAAGCTTCGGGGAAATTACCGTTCCGGCGAACAGCGTCTACGTGCTCGGTGATAACCGCGCAAATAGCGAAGACTCGCGCTTCTTCGGTCCGGTCGCGGACAACGACTTAACGGGACGCGCGCTCGCCGGAATCTGGCCGCTCCATAACCTCGGAACCTTGTGAACGCCGATCTTCAGCGCGCGGTCCAATGGTATCCGGGGCACATGGTGCGCGCGATGCGCAAGATGGGCGAGTATCTCAAGCTCGTCGATCTCGTCGTTGAAGTCATCGATGCGCGAGCGCCGCGCAGTGACGCGAATCCGATGCTCGACGCGCTCATCGGCAACCGCGAACGCCTCACGATTCTCAACCGCGACGATCTCGCCGATCCGGCCACGACGAAACGTTGGATCGAA
The DNA here is from genome assembly GCA_963765935.1 of Vulcanimicrobiia bacterium. GTDB lineage: Bacteria > Vulcanimicrobiota > Vulcanimicrobiia > Vulcanimicrobiales > Vulcanimicrobiaceae > JAMXLG01. The sequence goes on from CAVXXX010000001.1 coordinate 1,012,265, forward strand.
GACTTTGAAACGCGCAGCCGTGCCGTCATCGCCGTAGAGGGCCGTCAGCAGCAAAGCGTCGGACGCATCCTGCGCGCCGTCAACGATCTCGCAAAGAGACGCACCGGGATGGCGCGCGCGATCGTGGTCGGACTGCCGAACTCCGGTAAGTCGTCGATTATCAACGGCTTGCTCAAACGCGCGGCTGCAAAAACGGAAGATCGCGCCGGCGTGACGCGTCAATTGCAATGGTTCCGCCTGGCGCCCTCGATCGAGTTAATGGATACGCCCGGCATTTTGGTTCCGAAGATCGAGACGCCGGAGTCGCAGTGGAAACTCGCGCTGATCGGCGCCGTGCCGCGCGAGCGTTATGATCCCGAGGAAGTGGCCGTCAATTTCCACCGCTGGCTGGTTGCCAGGAGCAACGGGCGAACGTCCGTGCCGGATTTGGAAAACTTTGCACGTGCCCGCGGTTTTGCACGGCGCGGCGGCGAGGTCGATTACCACAACGCGGCGCAATCATACATCCGCGCGTTCAACGACGGAACCTTCGGACGTTTGACGCTAGAAGCACCCGATGACGACCAAACTCGAGAAAAAGCGTAAAGCCAAAAACGCGTACGAACGCGAACGCCGCCGTTTGCATCGACTGCATCGGTATGAATTTGCCGCGCGCGAGAAAGGCTTTACCTTTATCGGCGGCGTCGATGAAGCCGGGCGCGGTCCGCTTGCCGGTCCGGTCGTCGCTGCGTGCGTCGTCGCGCACGAACCGTTGATGCTCAAAGGCCTGAACGATTCGAAACAGGTGCGTCCGGAAGTTCGTCTCGAGCTCGCTGGAAAGATTCGCGAGTCCGCTTGCGGTTGGGGCATCGGCGTCGCGAGCGTCGAGGAAATCAACCGCCTCAACATCTATTGGGCGAGCGTGCTCGCCATGGAACGCGCCATCGCGTCACTCACGTGCGACACGCCTGAATATTTGTTTACCGATGCGGTTCGTATCCGGTCGTTTGCCGGACCGCAAGAACCGCTGATTAAGGGCGACGCCATCTGCGCGGTCGTTTCCGCAGCGTCGATCCTGGCGAAAGTCCACCGCGACGCATTGCTTACCGAATTGCATGCACTCGATCCGCGCTACCGCTTCGACCTTCACAAGGGGTATGGTACGCCGGTACACATCGAAGCATTGAAGCAGCACGGCCCGAGCGTTCATCACCGGTCGGCGTGGTGGCGCGTGCGCGATTCGCAGCTCGAACTCTTGTTCGAGGGCGAAGACGACGCAGTCGACATCCGTGAACACGAAGAGCAAGGGACGCCGGGGTGAGGATGATGCGGCCGCGTTCTTGGAGTCGCTCGGATATCGCATCCTTGCACGGAACTACCGGACGCCGGCGGGCGAGGCCGATTTGATCGCATTGGAAGGCCGTACCCTCGTGATTGTCGAGGTCAAGCGTCGCGATGGTCGCCGGTTCGGGACGGCACTCTCAGCGGTCGATTATAGAAAGAGGGCAACATTGCGAGCCGTCGGCGAGGATTTTGCCCAGATCGCGGCACCCGGGGCTCGGTTGCGCTTCGATGTTGTCGCGATAGACGGTAATCGCTTAGCCCTGCATCGAAACGCCTTTTAGTTACTATGGACAGAATCGGCTAGTGGACTCGCTCCAAGGACGGACGCTCGGTGGTCGTTACGAGATCGCCGAGCTTATCGGGCGCGGCGGTACGGCAGATACGTACCGCGCTCTCGACACCACACTTCACCGTGACGTCGCCGTCAAGGTGCTCATCGAGCGTTCCGATGAGACGAACGCGCGTCTCTTGATGGAAGCGCGCGCGATGGCGCGTTTGAATCATCCGCACATCGTTGCCGTGTACGATGCCGGCGAAGACAACGGCATTTCGCACATCGTGATGGAACTCGTGCGTGGGAAGACGCTCTCGCAATTAGAAGCCGGCGAGCTCGGTTACCGTCAAGCGCTCGGATACATTCACGAAGTCCTCGAAGCGCTCGACTACGCGAACTCGCAAGGCATCATTCACCGCGATATCAAGCCGTCGAACATCATGATCGTCGAGGACGGCAAGCATACGAAGCTCACGGACTTCGGCCTCGCCCGGCGCGCGAGCGAAGTAACCCAAACGACGCGTACGGGCCAAATCGTCGGCACGATCTCGTATCTGGCTCCCGAACGTTTTTTAAGCAAGCCCGCCGACGTGCGGAGCGACCTGTACTCGGTGGGCATCGTGATGTACGAGATCTTCACAGGAACGCTGCCGTTCCGTAACGATCGCGACGACATCGTTGCGACGATGTATTCCCACGTCCACGATCTGCCGACGTCGCCGCGAGAAATCAACCGGAACATTCCGGAGTCGCTCGAGCATGTCATTATGCGGGCAATTGAAAAGGACCCCGGGAAACGCTATCAAACCGCGCGCGAATTCATGGCGGATATCGCTGCGTTGCTCGGGCCGGCCGTGCCCGCCTCGCACACCGCACCGGTCCCCGATGCAAAGCCGCTCAAAACATTCACGCCGTCGGCAAAAACGACCGATCCGACGCTGCGCCAAGCGCTGGACAAGGCGCTTGCGAGTTCCCGCAATCGCACGGATGCGTTGGAGAACGTCCTCAAGGGAATGATTGCAACGCGACGGCGCGATTACGATGAAGCAAAAGACGCCTACGTTGCTGCAATGCACGAACTTTCGGTAAGCAACAACGAATCCGAATACGCGAAGACCGCACTGAAATACGCGACGATGATCTTACAGAAGGCCGCCGATGGCAGGCGCGACCGTAACGAACTCCGCGATGCGGTCAACCGCTTGAACGAGGCGCTGCGCATCTTCCACGACTACGGACTACACGAGCAGTACGCGCATGCGGAGTATATGATCAACGCGCTCGAACGCACCGCGATAGGCATCATCTTCTAGCACGCGATATGTCGAAGGAACATAAACCGGAGCTCCGCCGCTCCGTCACGCCCTGGGGTTCGTTTTCGTGGGGCTACTCGGATGTCGGCGCAGATATCTTTGTTGGACTCGGGCTCGTACTCGGTGCCGCGGCGGGTGCATCGAACGTTGCATTTCTCTTCGCCGGCATCGTCTACGTCTGCATTGGATTAGCGTACACCGAGCTCGCAGCGACGTATCCCGTCGCCGGCGGCGGACAGTACTTCGTCCTCCGCGGCCTCGGCGACATTTTCGGCTTTATCGCCGGATGGGCGGTGCTGCTCGACTTCACCATCGACATCGCACTCTTCTCGTGGAGCTGCGTCGATTATTTGAGCGAATTGCTTACGGTTCTTGGCAGCGGCCCTCATCCGTGGGCGCATTTCATCGTCGTCATCGGCCTGATCGTGGGTTTGTGCACGCTGAATTTTATCGGCGTACGCGAATCGACGGCGTTCAACGGCTTCGTCAGCGGCTTGGATATCGTAAGCGAGACGGCGATTCTCACGCTCGGCTTTTTATTCGCGTTCAGCCCCGACTTGCTCGTGCATACGATGAAAACCAGCTGGCCAACGCCGTTCGATCTCATGAAGGGCACCTCGCTCGCGATTGTTTCGTTCGTCGGTCTCGAGTCGATTTCGCAAGCGGCCGAAGAAACGCAACGTCCGGCTTCCATCATTCCGCGCACCTCGACCGCGTTGATCTTGACGATTCTGATCTTCGCACTCTCGTACGCGAACCTCGCACTGGGCATGCATACGTGGCATCCGATCCCGCCCGACGCGAACGGTCACCCGCAGATGCTCTGGCAATGGCTCGGCAACACGGACAACAACGGCAAAGCGGTCGCACTTATCGCCAAACAGGTACCATATTGGGGCGCTATCGCGGCGTTCTACGTGCCGGTACTCGGCGCGGTGCTGCTGTTGATTTCGTCGAATTCCGGCGTCTTCGGCAGTTCGCGTATTGCGTATGCGATGTCGAAAGGCGGACTTCTGCCCTCGATCTTCCAGAGCGTCCATCGGCGCTTCCGCACACCGACGGTCTCGCTGCTCGTATTCACCGGCGTGGCGCTACTCGAGGCGATCTTTGCTGCGCTGCCGTCGCTCAGTCCCCGCATGGCCGAGGTCTACGCGAAGCACTTCAACGGTGAAAGCGGCATCGATTTCTTGGGTGATCTGTACGCGTTCGGCGCGGCGACGAGCTACTCGTTCGTCTTCGTCGCGCTGGTCGCGCTTCGCCTCACTGATCCGCTAAGCCCGCGCAAGTTCAAAATTCCGGTGAATATCCCGTTCACGTTTCGCGACGAGCGCGTCGAATTTCCCGTGATCGCAGTCTTCGGCTTCATCGGCATCGTGGCGATCTTGGTCTTCACGATGATCACGCATCCGATCGGACGTATCGCGGGTCCGTCGTGGATCGTGCTCGGCTTGATTCTGTACTTCGTGTACCGCAAGCGCAAGGCGCTACCGATGCTACACTCGCGCAAGCGCGACTGGCGGAGCGAGCAAATGGAAATTCTGCGACGCGCCGGCGAATTGGAACTCATGGACGAGTACGTCGCAAATGTCAAAGCGAGCGACGAGCGTCGCACGAAGGCCGCGGTGTAGGCGGTGCTGGTCTTTCGCGGTGCCCTTTCGGTGTTCATGATCGTGGTCGGCGCGTTCATCGTCATGCAGATGTTGCGCTATCCGCTGGCGCAGTCGTTCACCGGGATCGTGCTGGGCGGAGCGATGATTCTGCTTGGCGTTCTTCGCTTTCGCCAAATACGTGAGGCGATGCGGCACCGATGATCTACAGCACGAACGACGTCCACATCACCTTAGCCGGCGTCATCATCGCGCTGTTGATCTTCATTGCGATCGTCGCAACGCTGTGGTGGATGCTCCATCCGCCGGCGTCGTTCGTTATGCGACTTGCAAAGGAAGCCGAGACGTCGCTAGAACGGATGGTCGGCTCGATTATCGTCGTCTTCTCGCAAGAGATTCTTTCGGGCCACATGATGGCGCTCGCGGCGAGGCTCGCTCATGGTGAAAAATCGGACCTATTCGCCGTGTACGTGATCGAGGTGCCATACACGCTACCTCCGGACGCGGAAATGCCGATCGAAGAACGCACGGCCCTCGACGCGCTAGGCGCCGCCGAAACGATTGCCTCCAATACCGACGTTAATCTGCGTACGGAGATTATCAAGGCGCGTTCGACCAAACAGGCGGTACTCGACCTGGCCAAGCGCGAAAAGGCGAATTTGATCATCCTCGGCTCGTTCCGTGAGGGCAAGTACACCGGCGCTCCGCTCGGACGGACCATCGAAGAGATTGCGGCGGATGCCAAGTGCGACGTTCTCATCGGCGTTGAGGGCAAGCACGGAACCCTGCTCTACGAAGAGGCGGGAGCTCCCGGCGCTCAACTCTAGACTGCTGCTAACCGGAGGATTCATGCAGAGATCACGTACACCGTTTGTCGTTCTTGCAGCGGCGCTGGCTGCCGTGCTTCTGCCCCACGCGTTCGCGAGGGCGGCGTCCAACACGCCGGCGCTTTCGGCATTCGATGACGCATTCGGGAAGGTGAACAGCCTTACGTACAAGCTGCATTCACACGAAGTCAAGGGCAACGACGTGCAAGACCGCGTCTACGACTACTCGTTCATGAAGCCGCACTTTGCAAAAACCCTCATCGAATCGGGACCGGGTAAAGGAGGCGGCGCGGTTTGGACGGGCGGAGATCAAGTCAGCGGACATCAAGGCGGGTTTCTCTCCGGCATTCATCTGAAGATCGGTCTGCACGATCCACGTGCGGTCTCGGTTCGCGGCTATACCATTCCTGATGGTCTGCCGCAGAGTATCCTTGAGAAGTACGCCACCGTGAAGGGCGATCTATCGCAGCTCTCAAACGCCGGTTTGATCGACGGCGCGCAGACCGATCTGCTGACGCTCAAAGTCGCAGATCCCGCGAGCAACGACGGCATTTCTCTGCAGAAGATCTATCTCTCGCAACAAACGCACTTCCCGCTCCGCCAAATCCTCTACGAAGGCGACAAGATCGTACTCGACCAGTCCTTTACCGACTGGAACCTCAACGCGAACCTCTCCCAAAGCGACTTTCCATTCTAGCCTCCGATGTTAACAACCGCTTCGTCATCTTCTCCCGGCAGATGGCGCAGAACATCGCCGTGCCCGGACGCTACGCCGTCATCTCGATCAACGACAATCGGGAAGATCCGGAACAGACCGCTGCAGACCTCTGCAAGGTTAAAACCGGATACGTCGACATCTTGCAGGTGGTCTTTGACGATCTTACGCCGGAGTCGCACGATCCAATTGGGTTTCCGCATCTCGTCGTCATGACCGAAGAGATGGCTGAAGAAATCGTCCGTTTCTGGGATCGTTGGCGCAACGATGTGGATCGGTTCGTCATTCACTGCACCGCCGGCATCTCTCGCAGTGCGGGAGTCGGATCGGCGCTCGCGCGCCTCGAGCAAAATCGCGAAGCAGAAGCGGCGTGCTATGCCGGTACGGTACCGAACATGTACGTCCGGCGATTAATCAATCATGCCGCCGAGAAACTTCGCCTCGGCCCGTATGCCTAACCCGCCTTCGACAAGCTCAGGATGACAAAGGGGGAAGCGCTAGATCTTGCCGTGTGCGGCGCAGGTTGATTCGTCGCCGCCGAAGATCACGGCTCTTCCGCAGGCGGAGCGGAACATGCGGCGATTGTCGTGCGGGACGCCTTCGACGAAGGCGAAGTCTTGTGCCGTTCCCGCCGGGTGTCGATCCCGCATGTACGCGATGTAGTTTTTTCCGCGAGCGAAACGATACGGACCTTGGGCTTCGCCTGCGCACGTGCGGTCGAGATCGTCCTCATTTGGATTCGTGTCGGCGGTCCCGAGCAAATACGTTACGCGGCGATGAACGTACTGCTCTTCCAGTTCGTCATCCGTCCCGGAGACGTACGAGGGAGCACCGGCTAGACCGTAGCGCCAATGATCGAAATTCGGACAATTGGTTACGTGCACCGGCCGGTCGTCGCTGAAATAGAAATACGAAGATGGATTGGCGACGATCAAATGAACGGGAACGGCGGCGCCGTCGTCGAGTTCTCGCGCTTTGCCGACCGCGGCGTAACGCTGGACGATTTGACCGCCGGCGGAGTGTCCGGCGACGACAATCTCCTGCATTTTCGGGAACCGCGTGCGATCGGATAAGCGGGCTACGATTGCATCGAACACCGCGTAGCTGCTTACCGGAGCGGGCGCTATCGCGGGTGATCCGCCGGGCCACGTTTCATCCCAACGTAGCGTATCCGCCGGCATGTTGCGCCCTTTGAGATCGTCGGGTTCGACGAACTGCGGCGAAATGACCAGCACGTCCGCGAGGCCTTGATCGTGTACCGCTTCCATCCCGGTATCGTAGTAGTAGTCCGCGTCGCGAAGAATTCCATGAACGACGATAAGGGCGCGCGTGGCGTTTTTATCGCCATCGAGGTTGCCGTTGGAAAAGTAGAGCGCGCGTCCGGTTCCCTTCGGCGTCGAGACGACGAATTGGAGCGGCGCGAGCCGATTGAAGTGCGCCGGTTGCGGCGTATCGGTCGGCATGGGTGACGCAAGCGCGGCAGCAAGGAGCAGCGCGAAAATTTTGATCATCGCTACGTCCGCGCCAAGTACCGCTTGCGTAGTTCGTCGAGGACGACCGCCAGCAGAATGACCACGCCGAGCACAACCTTCTGTAAGTACGAATCGACGTGGATGAGGTTCATCGCGTTATACAGCAACCCAATGAGCAGCGCGCCGAAGAACGTGCCGATGATGGAGCCGGAACCGCCCATCAAACTCGTTCCGCCCACCACGACCGCCGCAATCGCTTCAAGTAATTCATCGCCCGTACCCGTTTGCGGGGAGCCCGACGAGAAGAGCGACATGTAGAGAAATCCCACAATCGCCGCGCACATTCCGCTGATCACGTAGACCATCGTCTTGACGCGCGCGGTCGCGACGCCTGCCAGGCGCGCCGCTTCTTCGTTTCCGCCGAGCGCGAAAACATATCGTCCGAAACGCGTGCGCATGAGGAGCACCGACGCGATGACGATCACAACGATCATCCAAATCACGGGAATCGGAAGGCTCGGCAGATGCAGTGCATTCGTAATGGGGCCAAGGAACGACCCGTAGCCAACGCCGCCGAATGCATCGGAGCGAAGCGCAACCGGACGGCCGCCCGAGATGATGTACGAAAGGCCGAGCGTCACTTCCAGCATTGCGAACGTCGTAATAAACGGCGGCAGATTCAACTTTACTACCGGCAATGCGTTGATCCATCCGGCAGCGCCGCCGACGATCAGTCCTACGAGGAGCGTGACGATCAGCAGGCCGATGCCGCCGAACGGCAACGCGTTCGCAACCGTTGCCATCACGACTCCGGTGAGTGACACGAGAGAACCGATCGAGAGATCAATGCCCGCGGTGATAATGACGAACGTCTGCCCGACACCGAGGATGCAGTTGTACGTGATCTGACGGAGGACTTGAACGATATTGCCGGGCTGCAAAAATGCGCCGTGCGCCGCAACGTTGACGGCCGCCATCAGCACGATGACGACCACGATCGCCGCCGCGATGCGCAGCCAATAGTTGCTAAGGAGAACGTTGGTGCGGTTCTTGGCGAGTCCGTTCATGCGGCAGCGGTACCCGTCGCAGCCGCGATGACCGCATCGGGCGTCGCCTCGGCGCGCGAGAATTCGCGGACGATGCGTCCTTCGCGTACCGCGAAAACGCGGTGCGACATGCCGAGCACTTCCGGCAGTTCGCTCGATACCATGACGATAGCAGCTCCGTTCTTGATCAAATTCAGCATCAAAGCATAGATTTCGGTTTTTGCGCCGATATCGATGCCACGCGTCGGCTCATCGAAGAGAAACACACGCGCCTTTCCGAGTAGCCACTTTGCGAGCACCACCTTTTGCTGGTTGCCACCGGAAAGATTGCGTACCCGCTGCTCCGCGCTCGGGGTGCGGATGCGCAACTCGTCGATCATTTTTTCCGCCGTTGCTTCTTCTTGCTTCTCGTCGATCAGCAACTCGCGATTGACGAACTGCGAAAGATGTGCGAGCGTAATGTTCTCGGCAACGCTCATGCCGAGCACGAGCCCCTGGCCTTTGCGATCCTCGGTAATAAAGGCGATGCCGGACGCGATACCGTCATGCGGACTGCAAATGCGGATAAGATCGCCGCCGACATGGATCGTTCCGGAATCCGGCACGTCGGCGCCCGCGATCGCGCGCACGATTTCGGTTCGTCCCGCGCCGACCAGACCGGCGAGTCCGACAATTTCACCGGCGCGTACCGAAAACGACACGTCGTTCACGGCGGGACGCCGGATGAGATGCGCGACATCCAACATCACCGGCGCATCCGACGGAACCGCAGGGAGATCCGGGAAATGCGCGTCTAACGGACGTCCCACCATCGCGCGAATGATTTCACTCGGCGGGAATTGGCTTGTTGGACGCGTTTCGATTACGCTGCCGTCTCGCAAAATCGTGACCCGGTCCGCGATTTTCGGCAGCTCTTCCATGCGATGCGAAATGTAAATAATTCCTGCGCCGCTTGCTTTGAGCCGCGCAATAATTGCAAAGAGCGCATCGATCTCGCGATCCGTCAGCGCCGCCGTCGGCTCGTCCATAACGATGATCCGCGCGTGCTTCGAGAGCGCCTTGGCGATTTCGATCAACTGTTGCGCGCCGACGGATAAACGCGAAGCGCGTTGGTCGAGCGGCAAGTCCATGCCGAGCTCGTCGACGATCGCGCGCGCACGTTTGCGAGCCGCCGGCTCGTCCAAGAAAACGCCGCGCGTCGGCTCCGTTCCAAGCACGATGTTCTCCATCGCCGTGAGCTGCGGAACGATGTTGAACTCCTGGTAGATCATTCCGATACCGAGCGCTTCGGCATCGTGGGGCGATGCAATGTGCACCACATTGCCGTCAATTGCGATCATGCCGGTGTCGGCGGGTTGCGCGCCGGCAAGGATCTTCATCAGCGTCGATTTGCCCGCGCCGTTTTCACCGACGAGCGCAAGCACTTCGCCGGAATTCAGCGTGAGCGAAACGTCGTCAAGCGCGCGTACGCCGGGAAAGGCCTTCCCGATGCCGCGCATCTCGAGGAGCGGAGCTTTATCGATGATTACTGTGCCTTTTTCGCGTCTGCTTGCGTGTACGTGCCGACGTTGACGTGCACGGTGGCTTGCGGCGTCTTCCCGTTGAAGTAGTCGTGAATGGTGTCGATGGTCAGCGAACCGATCTTATCCGGGAACTGAATCGCATCGCCGTACATGTCGCCGCTCGCGATCGCCGACCGCGCCTCGGCCGTCGCATCATAGCCGATCACTTTGATCTTTCCATTGAGACCCGCTGCGCGAATCGCAGTCAACGCGCCGAGCGCCGAGTCGTCGTTGATGCCGAATACGCCGCCTAAGTTCTTGTTCGATTGCAGCAAGTCGCTCATGTCTCGATTGGCTTTGTCGCGCGCGCCGCCGGCATCGACGTCGGCAACAATCGTCACGTTCGGGCAATTCGCCTTCAGCGCTTCTTTAAATCCTTTGACGCGGTCTTGAACGCTCGTGACTTCCGGCTCGTCGATGATCGCAACGAATCCGGTCGTCCCAACCGCCTGGCACATCAATTTTCCCGCTTGCCGGCCGCCTTCGACATTATCGCTTGCAACATGGGCCACGACGTGCCCTTGCTTGCTCGTATTTGCGATATCCGCCGTAAAGACCGGGATGTTGGCTTTATTCGCTTCCGAAATTGCGCTCCCGATCGCGGTCGAATCGTACGGCGTCAGCACGATCGCATCGACCTTATTGGAGATGAAATCTTCGACCTGGCTCTGTTGTTTTGCGTTATCGCGATTCGCGTCGACCACGATAAGCTTGTAGCCGTATTTGTTCGCCTCGGACTGCATGCCGTTTTCCATCTGCTGATAGAACTGCGCTTCGCGGTCCTGAATTGAAACGCCGATCGTCTTGGTCGCACTGCCGGCCGGCCCCGGCGAAGAACTGCTCGAGCTCGACGAACTCGACGAATTGTTCGAACACGCCGCGAGCGCGCCGGCGAGCAGGATCAGAGCAAGCGAGCGAATTGCGTTCAAATCGATACTCCTAAAAACGAATGCTGAGCTGATAATTGTCCACAAGCAGCGACGTTACTCTTGTGCAATCTGTGGAGAAGGCGATCTTTTTACGAAAATTGTGAGCCCGGCGACGGCAATAACCGTGACGATGGTCCAAGCCGTGCCCATTCCGATCAAGCCATAGACGAACCCGCCCGCCGCGAAGAGCGCCCCATAGACGGCGGCCAAACCCAAGACCCAGGCGGCGAAAGCGGCTGTCGGAGAGTCGGGCGACGGCCCTAGTCCATACCGCCGGCGGATCGCCGACCATCCAGGTCCGGCGGGGCGGACCTTGGCGTAGAACCGGGCGAGCGTCTCCTCGTCCACGGGCGGGGTCATGTAGGTTACGGCGAGCCAGACCACCGTCGTAGCGAAGACCGTGACGAGTAGGACGGTCGTCGGCTCCGCGGCGTGGCCGGTCTTCGAGGCGATGAAGAAGGCCACCGAAACGGCAAATGAGGTGACCATTGCGCTCACCTCGCTCCAGGCGTTGATGCGCCACCAGAACCAACGCAAGAGGTAGATGAGCCCGGTTCCCGCACCGATAGAAAGCAGCAGGTTGAACCCCTCTTTCGCGGTGTCGAGCCAGAACGTGACGCCAACGCCGACGGCCATCAGCCCGACCGTGACGAGCCGCCCCGCAAGGACGTAATGCGCTTCGGTTGCGTTCTGCCGCAAAAACCGACGGTAGAAGTCGTGAACGAGGTAGGACGTGCCCCAGTTCAAATGCGTCTCGATGGTGCTACGGTACGCGGCAAAAATGCCGGCGACCATCAAGCCGGCAAAACCGGCGGGCAAATAAACGAGCATTGCGGGATACGCAATGTCGTTGCCGAGCAGGTTTTGCGGAACGTACGGAAATCGTGCGTGAATGTCGCCGAGCGTCGGATAAATAATCGTCGACACGAATGCGACGATAATCCACGGCCACGGGCGCAGCGCGTAGTGCATCACCGCAAACGAGAGCGTTCCGAAGAGTGCGTCGTTCTCGGTCTTTGCCGCGAGCATGCGTTGCGCGACGTAGCTTCCGCCACCCGGTTCCGCGCCCGGATACCACACGGACCACCACTGCACGGTCAACGGAATGATAAAAATAGCAAGCGCCGTTTTCCAATCTCCGAAGTTCGGAAGAATGGATAGCAACGTCGGATGCAACTGCTCGACCCGAGAAACCGCGCCGTGCAACCCGCCGACACCGGGTGCGTGCAAAGCGAAATACGCGGCTGCAAACGCGCCGGTGATCGTGATGCAGAACTGGATCATGTCCGTCACCATCACGCCCCATAGTCCCGCTGCCGCCGCGAAGATGATCGGCACGAAGGCGCAAAAGAGCAGCGTTTCCCACCTCGGCCAGCCGAAGAGCACCGACGCAATCTTCACGGCGGCGAGATTGACCGTCGCAATGATGACGCAGTTGAAACACAATCCGAGATAGATCGCGCGAAAGCCGCGAACGAATGATGCGGCTTTGCCGGAATAGCGCAGTTCGTAGAATTCCAGATCGGTAAGCACGCCGCTACGCCGCCAGAGGCGCGCATAAAAAAAGACCGTTGCCATACCGGTCAAGAGGAACGACCACCACACCCAATTCTCCGCGACGCCGCCTTCACGAACGAGATTGGTGACGAGGTTCGGCGTGTCGGTGGAGAACGTCGTCGCGACGAGCGAAACACCGATCAACCACCACGGCGCTTGCCGTCCGGCCGCAAAAAACTCCGCCGTATTCTTACCGGCACGGCGCGCAAGCACGATCGCGGGAATGAACGTTACGCCGAGTGAGACAACGACGATCACCCAATCGAGCGTGGTCAAATGCATTCGCCGCCGATTCGCCTTCGGCCGCGCCCGCGCCTACGCCGGAAGTCTAAACGTTACCGTTCGATCCGCCTCCCGGTGATTGGTCCAAAAGCGCTCGCCATCCCAGGCGAGTCCGCGCGCATGAAACGGCACGAGCGCGAGATCTTCAAAAGCGCCGGTTGCGAGATTCAATCCCGTAATCCAGTAGTCACCGTTGTCTTCGTCGTCGGTCGTCAGCAGGAACGCCTCGTCACCATCGACCGCGATACCGGCGATGCCGTGCGGTGAATCGTATCGCCGCACGATGTGACCGGCATCATCGAGTTCCAAAACCGCGCGATTGTACCATTGACCGAGAAGCATGTGACCATTGCGAACTGCTATGTGCGAGCCGGCGTCGTCGGGACATGCGATTACCGACGGATGCCAGCCGCGCTGCACTGCATAGCGGCGAATCCGTCGAAAATCTTCAGCTTCCTCGCCACAGGTCATCACCAGGCCTCCATTCCCATACGCCATACCCCATGGCATTCCGGGTGGTTCCAGTTCGTCACGCTTCGTCCACGATGCGCGATCCATCACATCGATGCGCCGCGTCGCGCGCGAACTGACGTAGACGGTATCCCGATCGACCGCGACAGCGTGCGGTTGCGGTGACGATGAGACGAGACGGTCGAGTTCCACAATCGGCTGCAACATGATAGCGGGATTCTTCATCGCGCGAGGTGGCTCCTGATGATTTCCGAGCCTTTATCCATGAGCGCCGCAACGTTATCACGCGCGCTTTCCGGCTGTACATCGGCAACCCAAATGAATCGCGAAGCGCTCTCGCCATCGGGAAGCACCTGCATCGAGGCGTGGTGATAGGTCATACTCACGCCGCTTGCCGAGTACGCGACGCGACGGCGCTCGTTGTCAACGTCGACGATTTTTTCTCGAACGACGAGCCCGTTAGAAAACGTAATCGTTCGCGTATCGCCCTCGAGCGCCGTATCCGTCACGAGACCGGGAACGAGCCGTACGTGTACCGCGCCAACGTCTTTCAGTGCCGCCCACACACGTTCGGCCGGAGCGTCGATGATGAATTCTTTTTGAATCGAAGCCACGATATTACGCTCTCCACCCGTCAATGATTTGTTCCATGTGCCACGTTGCGCCGCCATCGTAGGACGTGCGTCCTTCCCAATGAAACGCCCGCGCCTCAATCTGCTCGAAGACCCACACGAATCGCTTCGTGGCGGAATGCTGGCCTTCAATGATGATGCGCGAGCCGTCGGCACGCACCGCAAATTCAATGACCACGCCGCTCCATGCTCCGACCCACACTTGGCGCCATGCACGGAGTTCGATGTCGTAAAAACGCACGGTAATCCCCGAGCGATAAGGACCATCCGCCGGCGCATCGATCGAGCGATAGGCAATCACATCGTAGACGGCACGACCACCAAGGCCCCAGCGAAACGACCAGAAACCTTCGTAGGTTCCGCCGGGTTTATTGAACGGAGTGTGTACCGTACGAATCTGCCAGTCACCGATGAGCGGCACAAAGAGTTGCGCTTCACTGCCAAGCGCGGCATCAGGCCCCGCTGCAGCGAGGCCGGGCATTAGTTCGGAAAGCGTACGCATCATGCCGGGATTGTCTCAGAGCGCGACCGCGTTCGCTTTCAAAATCGTGCGGTGCATGCAATGAGCGCCATGAACGGGACGCAGCGTTTCGTCTCGCGGCTATGCGTCGCCGACGATGTCGCATGCGGGGCAACGCGTCATACGAAGGCCGAAGAAGAAACGTCGCCCATTCCGACGCTCGTTATTCCTCGGCGAGGCGTCTTCGAATATCGTTCCGGCCGCTCGTCGGTCGTCGCCGATCCGAATACGGTGCTCCTCTTCGATCCGGACCGTCCGCATCGTATCGTGCATCCAACCGACGACGGCGATGATTGCACGGCGTTGCGATTCTCGCGCCAGCAGATCGACGAAGCATTCGGTCGCAGCGAAACGGCGACTCGATATTGGATACTCGACGGCGATTCTCAGATTGCCCTGCATCTCGCGATGCATCGCATACGGAACGCCGCCGATCCGCTGGAAGGTGAGGAAGGCGCAATGACGATTCTTCGCGTACTGTCCCGCGCGGCATTGCAGCCCTCAGTGCATCGCGCGGTCAGCCTTGTCCGCGAACGGATCGCGGCGAATCCCGGCGAGCGCGCAACACTAGCGGAACTCGCCGATGGAAGCGGGCTCTCACCATTTGAACTCGCGCGACGCTTTCGCAGCATAACGGGTTCGTCGATTCATCAGTACCGGCTGCGCCTTCGCATCCTCGTCGCGCTCACGCGCCTGCAAGAAGGCGAGGACGATATCACGACCCTCGCGCTCGATTTAGGCTTCGCAAGTCATGCGCATTTCACGTCGACGTTCGCTCGAACGCTGAAGCGTCCGCCCCGAGCCTTCCGCGGGTTCAATCGTGCGGTCAATCCTTGTTCGTGAAGGCCGTTGTCGTGATCGAATCGCGATATGCTTGCGCTTTCGTTCTCTGCGGGGATGCTCGGCATCGAGGGATACGTCGTCCGCGTCGAAGCGGACAGCTCCGCCGGCTCTCCCGTCTTCACCATCATCGGATTGCCCGACCGCGCGCTCGGCGAAGCGCGCGAACGCGTGCGCGCTGCGATTTTTAATTCCGGCTTTGCGTACCCCGCGGGCCGGTTGCTCGTCAATCTCTCGCCTGCGGATGTTCGTAAAGAAGGCCCGGCGTTCGATCTCGCGATCGCACTCGCGCTGCTGGCCATCGACGAACAAATCGACCGGCTGGCCTTGCAAAACTTCATTGCATTAGGTGAACTTGCGCTCGACGGCACGCTGCGTCCCGTCAATGGCATCTTGCCGATGGTGATGGGCGCGCGCAACGCTGGATTTACGAAATTGATCCTTCCCGAGCGAAACGGCGATGAAGCGGCGCTCGTCGAAGGCGTCGAACTCTACGCGGTCGATTCACTCGCATCCGCGGTTGCCGTCTTGCTCGGCAATGGCACGAAGTGGCGGCGCACGACCAAAGCGCCGCAGTTCCATCCTGCCGACGAATTCGTGCACGGCGATCTCGCTGACGTGCGCGGGCAGCTCGTTGCAAAGCGGGCGCTCGAAATCGCGGCCGCCGGCGGCCATAACCTGCTTTTCGTCGGTCCGCCGGGATGTGGGAAGACGATGCTCGCGCGGCGGCTGCCGTCGATTCTTCCGTCGATGATGCCCGATGAAGCGCTCGAAGTTACGAAAATCTACAGCGTCGCTGGCTTACTCGGAAATCGTTCCGGGATCGTCAACGCCCGCCCGTTTCGCTTTCCGCATCACACCATAAGCCAAACGGCGCTTGTCGGCGGCGGACCTTCGGTCAAACCCGGTGAGATTTCGCTCGCGCACAACGGCGTGCTCTTTCTCGACGAGTTGCCTGAATTCGGACGAGGGGCGATTGAAGTGATGCGTCAGCCGCTCGAAGAGGGAACCGTTACTATTGCGCGAGCCATCGGAACATTTACGTATCCCGCGCGCTTTCAGCTCGTCGCTTCGATGAATCCCTGTCCGTGCGGATATCGCGGCGTCCGCAATGCCGAGTGCCGCTGCGATGATGCCGCCGTCGCGAAATATGTCGGTAAGCTTTCTGGTCCGCTGCTCGATCGTATCGACTTGCAGGTCCAAATCGCGCGCGTTCCGTTTGATGATATGGTACGCGGCGACGGAGCGGAACGCTCGTCGGCAATACGGGAACGCGTCGTTGCGGCGCGCGCGTTTGCCCGCGAACGCTTTGCCGGTACGCCGATCAGCGCAAACGCCGAGATTCCACCGAGCGCCATGCGAACGTATTGCGCGCTGGACGACGCCGCAATGAAGCTCCTTGCACTCGCGAGCGCCAAGCGCCAGTTTTCGGCGCGTGCCCTCGACCGTATTGCGCGCGTCGCTCGAACGATCGCAGATCTCGCCGGCTCTCCAACGATTCGCGCCGAGCATGTTGCAGAGGCAGTTCAGTACCGCAGCTTGGAAAGGCTCGACGGGCGGGCTGCGTAACGCCATGCGGCTACAGTCTCAGCTATATGTGCGTCTGGTCGCTGGTCACATTCGTCTCCCACGTCTTCCCATGATCGCTCGAGAAGGCTTGTTCGAAGTGTGCCCCTTGCGCGGTCCAACGAAAACGAACGATAACCGGTGTGCCTTGCCATGTGTCGTCTGCGAAGAATTCACCGAAGCCGTGCGCATTGAAGTGACCGATTTGCGGAGGCGGTATTAAGCCGCGATCGCGCAATCCCCACCATATCGACCATTGATGCGTTTGTGCGCTGTACATGCGAAGCGTGATGCCGTCAATCGTGCGGTTCGGACAGTGCCATACCGTGTCTTCGCGATTTCCGCTGCCGCCGTAAATGCCGCCCCAAATCGCACGCATTTCGCCCGTTGCCGTGCAGTCGTACCAATTGTGGCTGTTCTTGAGCCGCTCTTTGAGCATGCGAATGTGGTAACGCCATTTGCCGAGTAGGAAATTGAAATCGTTGTGGCCGTCGCGTGTAGTTGGGGTGATTAGCGCGGTTGCACCGGGTTCTGCGCCGCGTACGACGACGAATGACGCCATTGCGACAAACGCAAAGAGTAGGGCTGAGAGCATGCGCTTCTTCATGGCGACTATTATACTAGGACTATAAATATAGTCAACACGCCGTGGGCACAAGCTGCTCATGCGTCGAGCAGGATGCCGGAACGAGGCTACCCGCTGATACTCTGTCTTCACGGCGCCGGCGGTGAAGCCGCACACCGCATCGATGCATTACGTCCGTTTGCAGCGCCCTGCGGCGTGGCATTGCTCGGCGTCGATTCACTATACGAGAGCTGGGATATGGCCAACGGCGATCTGTTCAGATGGATCTTCGCGTTTTCGCCCGGGTCATGGCACCGCCGCAACTGGTAGGACAGCCGCACGTCACGATCACGCACGGCATTTGGGACCCGACGTTACCCGTCGCATGTAGCCGCGATCGCATTGTGCCGCAATTGCGCAAAGCCGGATACGACGTGACCTATGAAGAGTTTCATGGCTTTCACATGGTGCCAAAGCGGGCGCTCAAAGCGTGCGTAGAAACCGTAGCCGTGTGAACTTTTTTGTCGTAGCTACGCTTTTAACGCTAATTGCTCAAGCAAGCCCCGACGCGCAACCTTCACCATCGCAGTCAGCGACCGCGCCGCCGGTAAAGCAGTCGTTGCAAGTCGACATTCCGCCCGGTTGGCAACGGACTGAATCCGGCCACTACAATGAGTGGCGCAGTCCCGATGGAAACGCGAAATTCCGCATAACGGTTACGGGCGTTTCAGACGACATTCGCGGCGCCGATGCGGCAAACGCGGTGAAAGCACGGTTCGAGAAGAGCATCGCTTCAGTTCGCCCTAACGCTCACGTCGATGTAACGGAAGTGTTGGTGTGCGACCACACGCAACCCGCATACCGAATCGACGATCCGCTCGGAAACGGCTCCGCCGCTTTCATGATGCTCATTCCCGGAACGCAATCGTCCGGATTGATCAATTACGAAATTCCGCCGGGCGGAAAAGCGGATCCCGCGATGATGGAGACAATCGGGAAAATTTGCTGGCCGTAGCTTCCTGCGACGTGCGATATGCAATCGACTCCTCAATCGTGTAGTCGGTAAAGTCCACGTGGGCGGAAAGACTTCGGCCGGGCAATTTGACGTCGACGTCGCTGCTTTCGGGCAGACGGAACCCTTGCGTCTGCGTGGGATTGAGGCTCATATGAATCTCACCCGACGCGTACTGGAGCACTACATCGCGAGTCGAATCCTTTTCGTCGAGCATGACTTGAGCCGAAACAAGCGGATTCTGCTCTTTTGGATCGACCTTGCGCGGGCGCAACTCGAATGTCGTCATGCCGTTTTTCTGCCCCGCAAGCTGTACGAAGAATTGCTTCTGCCACATCGTGGGATCTAACGCGGAGAGGTCGACTTTTTTAAAGTCTTGTGCGAAAAACGGCACGCGCGTGAACTGGATTTCATAGCGACGGCCGCGCTCGTAGTTCCCGATTCCGTCGAGATGGAACCGCAGCCATGGGAACGTCTGCATGCGCATCGCGACGCTGACATGAAACGAATAGGCCTTTAAGGACGGGTTGCGGTCGCGGGCGGCGATGAATGCGGAATCGTGGGCACCAACGGGAACCGCACCGACGACAGCCAGTAGCGCGGAAGCCAACGCGGGAATTGTTCGTGCCAGGTCCACGTCTACAGAATTCCCGCCTTCGAGCAATATCAATAGCAGAATCGCGCGGCGATCGGCTGCCTGCATTCCGAGCTTTCAGTTAACACGGAGTGTGGGAATAGCGTACGGGTGATCCGCATCGGGACGAGCGGTTGGGTCTACGGCAGCTGGCGAGAACGCTTTTACCCGAAGGGTGTCGCACAGCGACGGTGGCTGCCTTATTACGCGCAACACTTCAACACGGTCGAACTTAACGCGACGACATACCGATTGCCGAAACCGGAGCAAGTTCGCCTCTGGTGTGAAGCTGTTCCTCGTGACTTCCGCTACACGGTCAAGCTCAGCCGGCTCATTACGCATCGGCGCGTTCAATCGCCGCGCCTCGACCAATTCATCGAAAATTACTTCGCACGAACCGCCTGTTTCGACGTACAAAAGCTCGCGCAGATTCTCGTCCAGTTTCCGCCGTTTCTCGAACGCGACGATGCAAGCTTGACGTCGTTTCTCGATCGGCTGCCCTCCGAGTACCGCTACGTCGTCGAGTTTCGCAACCCGTCCTGGTTCGATCCGGCGGTTCGCGATCTCTTGGCCGCGCGACAGATGGCGTTCTGCATCCAC
This sequence comes from Vulcanimicrobiia bacterium, assembly GCA_963765935.1. Classification (GTDB taxonomy): domain Bacteria; phylum Vulcanimicrobiota; class Vulcanimicrobiia; order Vulcanimicrobiales; family Vulcanimicrobiaceae; genus JAMXLG01. The sequence goes on from CAVXXX010000001.1 coordinate 1,032,012, forward strand.
GATTATCCCGAACTCGACGTTCCGCAATGGATCACATCGCGTGAACTCGCGTATCTGCGGTTGCACGGGTACAGCGGCCTCTACGTCGGTTCCTATCCGAAACCGGTTCTGCGTGCTTGGGCGTCAACCGTCGAGCAACTCGCTTCGCAAGCGCAAGACGTCTACGTCTACTTCAACAACGACACGAACGCCGCAGCTCCACGCGACGCAAGCGTGTTGCGAGAGGTCCTGTGCGTGTAATTACTCCGCGGTTTCTAAAGCCGGAACGGCATCGCCGTCGAGAAAGACGCGCAGTTCTTGCGGCGAGAATTGCAGGCCGCTCCAGAACGCACCGAACTCTCCGTAACGCGCGCTTGCTTCATCGAAGCGCATCTCGTAGACGAGCTTCTTGAAAACGAGCGGATCGTCCGCATATAAATCGACGCCCCATTCGAAATCGTCAAACCCGATCGATCCCGAGATGACTTGCGTTACGAGTCCATGGTAGGATCGGCCAACTTTACCGTGCTCGGTCATGAGCTTCGCGCGTTCGTCGAACGGCAGCATGAACCAGTTGTCGCCGCCTTCGCGCTTCTTGTTCATCGGATAGAAACAGACGTAGCGGCGATGCGGAACCTTCGCCCAAAGACGCGGGCCGACATACGGGCTCTCCGCTTGTTTGCGAACGAGTTCGTCGAACGCGGCGATCCATTCCGGCGAATCCGCCGTTAAGCCGCGCGACTGCAGTTCCGCGTGGATCTTCCCCGTTGCGTCATACATCCCGAGTTCGAGCACTGATACGTAGGAGCCGAGCGGCGCTAAGTACTCGCGTACTTCCAGCTTATCGACGAGCGTTTGCGCATACAGAAGCCCTTCGTAGGTTCGCGCGTAATGCGTCACCATTAAGTCGCCCTTGTGACCCACGATCTGCGCGAGCGCGGCATCGCCGTCGCTCCCCGACTGCAAATGTTCGAAGAGATCCGTTGCGTGCGATCCATATTTGGCGCGGCGTTTCTCCGGCAACGCATCCCACCCGCGGCGATCGAACGCAAACATGCGATGGAGAATCCACCAGCCTTCGAGAGATTCCGGAACGTTGGGATCGCGCATCAGTGCGCGACTCCTCGCGAGAGCGCCTTCACGCGTCGCATCTCGGCTTCCACTTCGGCAACGAGCGCCTCGGGACGTTCGCGATACTTCGCCCACAACTGCGGCATGTTCGCGATATCGTCGAGCACGCGCGCGTAGACGGCATTCACAGGCGTGGGCACATTGTACTGACGTCCGGCGGCGGCAACGGCACCGTTGAGGAAGTCGACTTCGGTTTGCGGCTTGCCTTGGCGCAGATCGAGCAAGAGTGACGGCGGCTTTGTGCCACGAGCGCCGGCAACGCTTCCGGCCATCACGCGTCGCGCAACCGGGCTCGGCAGCGAGGCGGCACCAAAGAGCGCTTTGACGGGATAGCGCGGCAAATCGATCGGCGTCAGGTTCATCGCCGCCATGACGGCGCGCACTTCTCGAATCATGCGGATCTCGAGCGTAAAGATCTTTTCGAAGTGGACGAGCCGGTTCGGCAGCACGTTCAAAATCGCGCAGCTTGCATTCGCGACGACGTTGAGCGCGAGCTTGCTCCATTTGAGCGCGCGCCAGTCGTCGACGACTTTGATCTTCAGACCGGTGCTCGCGAACGTGGCGACGAGCCAGTTGAATGCGCTCGATCCCACCGGTGCAAAGGCGAGGCCGCCGTCATGCGTTGCATTCGCATGCCCTTCGCGATCGCGGCCAACCGGAACCGTAAGCGCGGCCGCGACGATGTTGTCGGTGCCGAATGACGCGGCAAGCTCCTCTTCGTTGCCGACGCCGTTTTGCGGCGAGACGAAGACGGTGTTCGCCGGATCGGGAATTGCGCGGCGCAGCGTGTCGATGGCGGAACCGGTGTCGTACGCTTTGACCGCGACGATCGCAACGTCAGCTTGGAACGGCGTCACATCTGCGAGCGCACGCGGAGCGTATGCGACCTCGACTCCGATCGAAGTAAGCAGATCGCCCAAATACTGTCCAACGGCCCCACGCCCGACGATGTAGACCTTCACGACGCGACCCCCGTGCTTCCAAATCCGTTCGCACCGCGAAGCGAATCCGGCAACTCATCAACAACGGTGAATTCCGCTCGCTCTACCGGCGAGACGATCATCTGCGCGATGCGATCGCCACGCTTGATGACCGCCGGTTCGTTCCCAAGATTGATGAGGAGCACTTGAACGTGCCCGCGATAGTCGGCATCGATCGTGCCCGGTGTATTCAAACACGTGATGCCCGATTTAAGGGCAAGGCCGCTACGCGGGCGGATCTGCGCCTCGTACCCGGGCGGCAGCGCAATCGAAATGCCCGTGGGCACGAGCGCGCGCATACCAGGCAAAAGCACGAGGTCTTCCTGTAGCGCAGCAAAGAGATCGGCGCCGGCGGCGAGATCACTCATATAGGAAGGGAGCGGCAAGTCTTCCGATCCCGGCAAACGCTTAACCGCGATCGGCACACGCATGTCCATAACGTGTGGGGTCATTTAGAAAGAAGCTGCGATAACTCTTCTCTAAAGCTCTCGATGTCGCGGAACGAACGATACACGCTTGCGAAGCGGATGTATGCTACGGGATCGAGCTTCTTGAGCGCTTCCATCAGCTTCTCGCCGACCATGGTCGAACTGACTTCGCTCTCGCCGCGCGCGAAGAGATCGCGCTCGAGATCCGCAGCAACCGCTTCCATCTGGTTCTCGGAAATCGGACGCTTTTCGCACGCCTTGCGAAGGCCATTGAGAATTTTGTCGCGACTGTATTGCTCGCGGCGGCCGTCTTTCTTCACGACGAAGAGACGCGGCGCTTCCATGCGCTCGTACGTGGTAAAGCGATGCTTACAGCGCGGGTCCAAACACTCGCGCCGGCGGCGAACCACGGTTTCGTCGTCGCGCGAGTCGACGACGCGCGTCTCACTCTTGCGACAGGTTGGACAGATCAGCGGCTAGTCTTCCGGATAGTACCCGCTATATAGTGGGTGCTCGTATTATACGGCACTACTGCTAGTAAACGCAAAAAAGGCCGCCCAAATCATGAGCGGCCTTTCAAAAATTGCGTTTCTACGCTGATGACTTCCGCGGCGCGCCGCGAGCTAGATTTCGCTCGTGGCTAGGCGCGAAAGGGCGAAGTGGCCTTTGGGCCATGAGCCCTTGAGCAACGACGCCACGGGCGAAATCTAGCTCGCGGCGCCGATTTTGAACATTTTGGTTCCGCATTCCGGGCATTTGCCTTCCGTTGCGGGGCGGCCGTTCTTCATCGTGATTTGCACGGCGTCTTTGATTTGGCGCTTCGTCTTGCATTTGACGCAATAGGCTTCTGCTGCCACCTGAGGATCCTCCGAAGAGCTGGGCGTGTTGCGGCTGGCCGTATTCGGGTACGCGGGCGTGCCTCCTTGGTGGTCCGCAGGCAGGGATTCCTGCTTGCTCTGCGTGCAGCGCCGCGTGAAGGCCGAGCGTGGACGGAGCGGTGTATCTCGAGCGCGGCGCTTTCGAGGCCGTGCGAGGGGAACGGGACTTCGCCTGGCAAGGGCCCGGCCTCTGGCTCTGTGGCAACGTGGACGGCTTGGCGCGGCCTGCGATCGCAATTATCGGGACGCGCGCAGCAACGGCCTATGGACGACGCCTAGCGCATTCGTTCGCCCGGGAGCTGGGCGCCGCAGGCTGCTGCATCGTCTCGGGCCTCGCGTTGGGCATCGATGCCGCGGCCCATGAAGGCGCCCTCGCGGCCGGCGCGCCGACAATCGGTGTGCTCGGCGGTGGTCACGGTCGATTCTTCCCGCGACGAAACCGCGAGCTCGCGCAAGGGATGGTCGATTCCGGCGGAGCGGTGCTGTCGTTGTGGCCGCCGGACCATTCGGCGTTCCCGTCTCAGTTTCTGGAGCGCAACGCCGTTGTTGCTGCGCTCGCGGACGCGGTGCTCGTCATCGAAGCGCCCGCCCGAAGCGGGGCGCTCAACACCGCGAATTGGGCCGCCGGGCGGATCCCCGTGCTCGCCGTTCCCGGCGACGTCGATCGGCGACACGTCGAGGGGTGCCACGCATTGATCCGCGACGGCGCGATCCTCGCTCGAACGCCGGCGGATGTGCTCGAGGTCGTCAATATGCAATTCGGCGGAACGGAACGGCAAGTGCCGCAGCGGAGCGGACTCGAGGGCGCCATCCTTCGGGCACTTGGAGCGGGCGAATGTAGTTTGGACGAGCTCGCGCATGCAAGCGATTCAAATGCGGCGGATCTTCTAGCGGCGCTCGCACTGCTGGAATTCGAGGGACTGGTCGAGCGGCGTGCCAGCCGCTACGCGGCGATTATTTGAGCGCGTTTGGTATGCTGATCCAATGCAACTGCGGCTCGTCGCCGTCGACAAACTTCGCACGCCGTACATAGCCGACGCGTGCGCGGAATTCCGCAAGCGTTTGCGCCCGTTCTTGCCGTACGAAGAAGTCGAAATCCGCGCTGCCTCGGGTAGCAATCCCGGCGCGGCCGTTCGCGATGAAACGGAGCGCATTCTCAAGCTGCTGCGCGCCGATGAATCGGTGTGGCTGCTCGAGCGCACCGGAATCGAACTTTCGAGCGAGGCACTCTCGCGCAAAATCGACGACATAATGCATGCGGGCACATCGCGCTTGACCTTTGTCGTAGCCGGAACGTACGGCGCGGGCGACGCATTAATGGAACGCGCCGACTTCAAATGGTCCCTCTCGCAGCTGACCTTCCTGCACGAATGGGCGCGCATGATCGTGCTGGAACAACTCTATCGCTCGGCGAAGATTTCGCGTAATGAACCCTACCATCACTAGTTCAGCGATGCTGCCCGACGATGCGCTCAATGCGTTTGCAGCCGCGCTGGGCGACGTTATTGCGGCTCGGTATCCCGAAGCCAATGCGGTGAAGGTTGGGTTCGAAGCGCCGCGGCGTCCCGAATTCGGTGATTTCGCAACGAACGTCGCTTTTTCGCTGGCAAAGATCGCGCGGCGCGCTCCTAATGACGTCGCATCGACGATCGTCGGCGACCTGCGCGAACGCGCGCCGAACGTCGCAGCGCTCTTCTCCAGCATCGAACCGGTCGCCGGATTCATCAACCTGCGTCTGGCATCCGTCGCGTGGCAAACGCTGATCGCGACGATCCTTCGCGATGGTTCGGATTACGGCAAACATCCCGCAAACGGAACGAAGATTTCGCTCGAATTCGGGAGTGCCAATCCGACGGGGCCGCTCGTCGTCGTCCAAGGACGCACGCTCTCGATCGGCGATACGCTCGTGCGCGCGTTTCGTTTTTGCGGATATGACGTCTTCGTCGAATGGATCATCAACGATGCCGGCAGTCAAATTGAAACGCTCGGCCGCTCGATCTATGCGCGCTACATGCAACTCTTTGATTCCGCATATCCGTTTCCCGAAGAAGGCTATCCGGGCGAGTATTTGATACCGATCGCGCAAACGATCGCGCAGCGCGACGGTGAGAAGTGGCGGTCCGCCGCCGAGTCCGAGTGGCTCCCGTATTTCGCGAAGTTCGGCCGTGACACGATCGTCGAACAGCAACGCGCAACGGCAGAGCGGTTCGGCGTGACGTACGATCTTTGGCAGAGCGAAAAAGAGCTTCGCGAGAGCGGGCGCATGAGCGAGGACCTTGAGAAACTGCGCTCGATGGGCCTCATCTATGAATCCGAAGGCGCGCAATACTTCCGTACGTCGGACTTCGGCGACGACAAAGATCGCGTCATCGTTCGCAGTGACGGCTCGCCGACGTACTTTGCCCCCGACATTGCGTACCACTTCGAAAAACTCAATCGCGCAAATCGCGTCATCGACATTCTCGGGCCGGATCATCATGGTTACATCGGCCGCTTGAAAGCGGCAGCCGCCGCGATGGGCTTCGAGGGCCACCTCGATGCGCTCATCTCGCAACAGGTGACGCTCATGCGGGGCGGCGAGCAAGTCAGCATGAGTAAACGGGCCGGCAATATCATTACGCTCGATGAAATCGTCGACGAAGTCGGCGTCGATGCAGCGCGCTTCTTCTTCGTGATGCTCGCCGTTGATTCGCCGCTGACGTTCGATCTTAAACTCGCCGTCGAACAAAGCAACGAGAATCCGGTCTATTACGTCCAGTACGGACACGCACGCATCGCCTCCGTGCTCAAGAATGCCGACCCACAAGATGTGGAGGTCGCGCGGAATCGGCAGCCATCGCTTGCCACGCTGCAAGAGCCGACGGAGATGGCGCTTGCGCGGCGTCTATGGGAATTTCCCAATGTGGTGCGCGGGGTCGTCGATCATGAAGCGCCGCACCGCCTCGCGAAATACGCGCGCGACGTCGCATCGGACTTCCATCAGTTCTATACCGAGTGCCGTATCTTGGTCGACGAGCGCGACACGCGCCTCGCACGACTTGCGCTCTGTCTCGCAGCGAAAACGGTGCTCGCGGAAGTGCTCGACCTGATCGGCGTCTCCGCGCCGGAGACCATGTGAGTTACAGCGACCAGTTACGGGAACTTCAGATCAAGCTCGTCGATTTCGAGCGCCGCGCGATCGAACACGGCTGGAAAGTGCTGCTGATTTTCGAGGGTCGCGACAGCAGCGGTAAAGACGGCACCATCAAGCGCATCACCGAGCATTTGAGTCCGCGCGAAACGCGTATCATCGCACTCGGGAAGCCGACCGAACGGGAAACGACGGAGTGGTACTTCGAGCGGTGGACGCCGCATCTTCCGGCAGCGCAAGAAGTCGTCTGTTTTAATCGGAGTTGGTACAACCGCGCGGGCGTGGAACGCGTGATGGGCTTCTGCACCAACGACGAATACGAACTCTTTATGGAAATGGTGCCGACCTTTGAGGCAATGCTGATCCGTTCGGGCATCAAGATGATCAAGTACTACCTCGATATCTCGAAGGACGAGCAAAAAAAGCGGCTCGCAGATCGAAAGACCGATCCGCTGAAACAGTGGAAGATCAGTCCGATCGACGAATCCGCGCTCAAACATTGGGACGACTACACCAAAGCGCGCGATGCCATGTTCGAGCGCACCTCGCAGCTTCAGTCGCCGTGGGTTGTCGTCAAAGCAGACGACAAAAAGACGGCGCGCCTCAATGTCATCCGCGATATCCTTACCCGAATCGATCCCGATCATAGCGGCGAACATCCCGACCGCTCCATCGTCTTTCAATTCGAAACCGCAGCCTTGCACGACGGCCGCCTCGCCCGCTAATTAGAGGCGGAGCGGATCGTCGCTCACTCCTGACCCAATTGCGCCTGCAGCCACGGCGCGACGAAGTATCGCCACAAGATCTTGATTAATGCGGCCGCGGGAATTCCGAGCAATAATCCGGGGATTCCGAAGAGTTCGCCTCCTGCGAAGCTCGCGAACATAACGCCGATCGGTGAGACCCCGACCGACTGCCCCATGACCTTCGGCACGAGCACATTGTCGCTGATACGCGCCATGCCGAACATGATGACTTGCACCCAGAGAATCATCCAGCCGCCCTGTGGTGCGCACAGAACCACCGCAATTCCCTCGGCGATCAGCATCCCGATCACGGGAATCGCATATGCGATCGCGCTGATAATACCGAGAATGAGCGAGAATTTGAATCCGATCAGCGATGAGAGTATCGTGATCACGATGCCCGTGATCGCGCAGACGATCACTTGTCCCGAGATATAACTGCCGAATGTATCGGTGATTTCCGACGCAAGCTTTCTTGCCGTTTCACGGCGCGACATCGGAAACATCGCGGTAAAGCCGTCGGCAATCTGCGTGTCGTTGAGCAGGAAGAAAAATGACAGCACGATGGCTGAGAAGGCCACGAAAAACGCGGTCGCCGTTCCGACGAGTACCGCGCCGAGGGATGTGATCGTTCCGGTCGCGAGCTGTTGAAGACGAGCCGTTCCCAGCGTGCTGACATCGAACGCCTTTTGCGGCGCACGAAAACCCGGAACGTGACTCTGCATCCAGATCTCGAGGCTCGAAAGCCAGCTCTGCAACGTTGCGATGTACGCGGGAATGTTGTTCAAGAGCGTCTGCAGCTGCGCGACGGTGAGCGGAATAAAGATCACGAGCCCGAGGATAATGAGCAGCGAGAGCACGACGAAAACGATCGTGATGGCAAGGGGCTTTGGGACGCCGCGCCGTTCCAAGCGCAGCACGATCGGCTGCACGCCGAACGCGATGAACGCCGCGATGAGAAAGATCGTGAGCGTCCTCGGAATGTGCTCGGCGAAAATGTACGCGACGATCAGCGCGACAATGAACGCGGTCCCGATCAGAATTCGCCGCCATGCGCGCGGGCTCACAACATTTTGCACAACAGCCGCCGCTCCGTGAGATAGCCGGCGCGTTCGTAGAGCGCCCGCGCCGAGGCATTATCTTCGGTTACCATGAGCGCCATATACGGCAGACCACGCCTACGCGCCTCATCTTCAGCGGCTGCAAGCAGCGCCGCGCCGATCCCGCCGCCGCGCCGGTCGCGTTCGACGGCCATATAGGCAATAAACGACTGGTCCTGCCCGGTCACTTCGTCGGGTAACGACTCCAGCATCAGGAGAAACCCGACCGGTTCGCCGTCGTCCTCAGCAATGAGGCCAACGTGATCTCGCCGCTCCACGATGCGCAAAAGCCGGTCGAAGTTTTCGATCACGTCGACCGCATCGGGACGACGCAGCGCCGCGACGCTATCCATCACGGTTCGTTTTCCTAACGTCTCGACAAACGCCGCGTCGGCGGGCGTCGCGGTGCGAATCGAGAGCTGCATCAGGACTACGCTCGCCGTGAGCCCGGATCGGAAATTGGCTCTGCGGCCGCGCACTGCGGGCATTCCGACGGATCGAACGATTCGATCGGGAGCTTCAAGAGCGCGTGAGTCGGTACGCCGAAATCCGCTTCTGCGCGTTCGACGATCACGCCGACACCAGCAACCTGCGCGCCATACGAGCGCACGACCTCAATCACTTCGCGCACCGACATGCCGGTCGTTACGACATCTTCGACGACGAGCACACGATCTTGCGGGCTCAGGTGAAAACTGCGGCGCAGCTTCGCGACGCCCGCCTCTTTCTCGACGAAGATGGCGCTAGTTCCCAGTTGGCGTGCGACTTCATAGCCGAGCACGATGCCGCCGATGGCAGCGCTCACGACGATGGTGGGATGCGCATCGCGAAACGCATCGGCGATTCGGCGGCCGACTTGTTCCACGAGCGGCGGACTCTCCAGAATGCGGAATTTCTGGATGAATTTGTTGCTGTGGCGGCCGGAGCTCAACCGGAAATGGCCTTCGAGCAGCGCGCCGCGTTCTTGCAGCGCGGAATAGAGATCGAATTCAGAGGTGATCGGCATGAGCGTGCATTTCGTCAAGGATCGCGCGCGCCGCTTCAAGCGGATTGCGCGCTTCGGTGATAGGGCGGCCGACGACAAGATAATCGGCGCCAGCTTCCATCGCCATCGCGGGAGTCATGACGCGTTTTTGATCGCCGTGCGCGGTGCCGCTCGGCCGGATACCGGGCGTAAGCGCCAAGAAGTCCTCGCCGAAGAATCGCTTCAAATCCTTGACTTCGTGCGCGCTGCAGACGACGCCCGCGCATCCTGAATCGCGCGAAAGTGCGGCGAGCCTCGTAACGTTTTCGCCCGGCCCTCCTTGGAGTCCGAGTTCGGCAAGATCTGCCGCTGCATGGCTCGTGAGGATCGTTACGGCAAAAATGTGCGGCACGGACAGACCCAGTGCGCTCGCGCGCTCCTGCGCAGCTTCAACGGCTGCGCGCATCATCTCGATTCCGCCGAGCGCGTGGACGTTGATAATATGCGCGCCGGGACGCACGAGCGCCGTAATTGCCGCGCCTACCGTTCGCGGAATATCATGCAGCTTCGCATCGACGAAGTACCGGACGTCGCGCGCTTCACAATACGAGAAGATCCGCTCCGGATAACCGTAGAGCGACTCCATTCCGATCTTGAAAATCACATCGAGTTCATAGAGCTGGTCGATGAGCCGTTCGGCTTCGTCCGCGTTCGGAACGTCGAGGGCCACGATCAGTTGCGCCATGTGGATTAGCCTTCGTCTCCTTCGTACTGATACGGATTTGCGAATCCGACGTTTGCTTTACCGACTATTTGCTGCAAACTACGCAATCCGCGCTTCGCGAGATAGTCGCGCAACTCATCGACGATGCGCACCGGAACGCGCGGATCGGTGAAGTTCGCCGTTCCAATCGAGACTGCCGTTGCGCCCGCCAGGAAAAACTCCAGCGCGTCGCTCGTTGTTTCGATTCCGCCCTGACCCACGATTGGAATCTTCACTGCGCGCGCGACTTCGTAGACCGCAAGGACGGCAATCGGCCGGACCGCGGGCCCCGAAAGACCGCCGGTGACATTGCCCAGGCGCGGACGCCAGGCATCAACGTCGATCGCCATGCCGCGAACCGTGTTGATAACTGCAAGCGCATCGGCGCCGGCGCGTTCGGCTTCGCGCGCAATCGATGCGATATCCGTAACGTTCGGCGAGAGCTTCACGATCAGGGTTTTATCGGTCGTCGCGCGCGCCGCACGGACGACCTTCGCCGTGAGATTCGGATCGCAGGCAAACGTTTCGCCTTCGCTCGCAACGTTCGGACACGAAATATTCAGCTCGATCCCTTTGATCTCATCACGCGCCGCGAGTTTTTCGCACACGTAGGCATAGTCGTCGACGGAAAATCCCGCAACGCTCCCGATAATCGTGCACGGGCGCTGCGCGAACTTTGCGACGTCGTGTTCCAGGTACCACTCGATGCCGGGATTCTGCAGGCCGATCGCATTGAGCATTCCGGCCGCCGTGTGAACGAGCCGCGGCGTCGGATTGCCGAGTCGCGGCTGTCGCGTAACGCTCTTCAAGACGACCGCACCGATTTGCGAAAGGTCGACGAACGGTGCAAACTCTTCACCTGAGCCGTAACATCCGCTGCCCATGAGCGTCGGATACGGAAGCTCGAGCTTCCCGAGTTTCACCGAAACGTCGACCGCGCGCGTCTCAATCATTTGAATTCACCATCTCAACTCGTGCGCCCAAAAGACTGGCCCTTCTTTGCAAACCCGCGCGTAAACGACGTCGCTGCCGTTGCGCGCCGCGGGTGGAAAACTCGGCGCTTGCGCCGACGTATTCACGATCGGCACGACACATCCCCAACATCCGCCGACGCCGCATGCGAAGGTTTCTTCGAGCGACAACTGCGCGGGCACGTTCATGTCGCTTGCAACGCTTGCAACTGCGCGCAACATCGGTGTCGGTCCGCACGCGAGAATCACGTCCGGCGGACGATTCGTTTGCGCGAGCAGCGACGTGATATAACCGGAATGCCCCAAACTGCCATCGTCGGTTGCGAGCAACACGTCGCATCCCTCTTGCGCAAAACGTTCGCGTTCCACCAGCAACTCTGCGGTTCGCGCGCCGTAGTACAAGCGCACGCGTGCACCGGCATGCACGTACGCTTGAGCGGGCAACAGCACCGATGCGATGCCGACGCCGCCTGCGACAATTGCCACGTCTCGCTCGGTGCCGACTGTAAAGCCATTGCCAAGCGGCCCCACGACGCCGATCGTTTCGCCCTCAGAAATTCTTGATAATTCTTCGGTACGTTTGCCGACGACAAAGAACAAAATGCTTGCGCGGCGCCCGTTCGCTTCGTACACACCAAGTGCCGTTGCAGCGGTCTCGCCGCTCGGCGGAACGACCATAACAAACGAACCGGGACGGGTCACAGCGACGAGATCCGGCGCGTCAAAACCAAGTAGGACGACGCCGGGTGCAAGCTCTCGTCGATCCGTCACCACCGCGTTATGGATAGTGGCTAGTGGCGAAACGATGGGCATAATGTGATGACTTTCTCCAAATTTTTAACAAAGTCCGGGGAAGAACACTGAACCTTCGTGCGACTAAAGCCGTTATAGATAGTAGAGAAACAAAAACCGGAAAGGAGGGTCCGCAATGGCTGGTCTGATGGTATTCAAAACGTTGGCCGACGCGCTACGCGCCGGGTATCAGGTCTACGATCGCACTGCGGACGGCTATCTCGTACGCACGAGAACTACAGCAGGCTGGGCCATAGCGCTGGTATCCTGCAGGTAACCTCCTTCCCAACGGAATCACGCACGAGTTAACCTCCGAAGAAGCACTCCAAGACCTCTAGCAGCAGCGGAAAAGCCGGTTCAAATGAACCGGCTTTTCTGTTTCTTCAGCATCGAACGACGCTTCGATCGCTACCGTGCGTCCGGCGGCTGTACCGGTTTCTCGATCTCCGGGGTTGGCCCCGGACGCCAACCGTACGGGCCCGACGGCGGCGGAGTGGGATTCGGAGGCATGCCGCCTGCCGGTGGAGGCGGTTGCGCGGTGAATCCGGAGTGCGGTGCCGGACCTGCCGATTGCATTCCGGGGAACCGGGCGCCGTTGAGCAGTGCATTGATGATCTGCGCGATTCCGACAAACATCGGAATGAGTCCGCCTAAGAGCCAAGGACCGAAATCCATGTGACCGTCGCTGCGGTATCCGATGAACGAGAGCCCGATGAGTAACGCGAAGCCGATCATCGTCACGGTGACGCCTTTGCGCATTTGGCTCTGCGCGTAATATTGATCGTCATACGCGCTTGGCGGCGCCGGGGGGACGGCACCAAGTCCCGGCCCGGGCGGCGGTGGGATCGGACCGCTCTGCCATCCGCGACGCTGCATCTCGCGCAACAGGCGCGGGTCGGACGGCGGGATAATCCCGCGGCTGATCATCGCCATTCGTTCCTGATGCGCTAGGATGCGGGAGACGATCCATGCAGCGACCGGCGCACCGAAGAGAAAAATGATGGCGAAAATTGGGACGAGTGTCTCTGCCATGACTAGAGGGCTCCGTTCGTGGTAACGTGGACCGATCCGTCTTCGCTGCGCACGTGCATCGAGGCGCTGCCCGCTCCGACGCGGATCGGTTGACCTTCGAGGTCGCGGCCGTCGAGGACGACGTGGCCGTCGCCGGTCGAAGCGTCGACGCTTGCATCGGAGCCTTGCAAGAGGCTCAGCTCGATGCGTCCGTCGGACGTTGTGAATGCATAGTTGCCGGCGGGAAAGACGCCGCTGATCCGCATCGATCCGCTATCGCTATGAAGCGTCGCGCGCGGTGATGCGCCGGTCATTTGAATCTGCGTCGCATAAATGCGGCCGTCGTTCGTCGTCGCGTCGATCTGGTTTGCACTCACGTCGCTCAGCGTAATGCGTCCGTCGTCGCTGTGCGCTTTAACGTCGCCCTTCATATCGTTGAGCGTGACGTGTCCATCTTGCGAAACGACATCGATGCCGTTCTGCAATCCGCTGATGTCGTCGCCGCCGCTGCGCGAAATTTTCAACTTCGTCATCGGCGGAACCGAGAGTTCCACGCGATTGGTCGTATCGCCGAGCGTAAAATGGCCTTCCGGACGATAGACGCGCACGCCGTCGAGCGTCCGTGTGACTTGTAGTACTTGCGCGCGATCGCCGCCGAACATAAATCCGTGTACTTGCGTGCGATCCGTAACGTGGACTTGTCCGTCGTCCGATGCCGTCACGACGACGTGTGAGTCGACATCATCGACGGTCACGACAGGTGCGTATCCTGCACTAATGGGAGCGATGGCCGGAGCGGTATACTCGACTTCGTGAAATCCGCCCGCAGAAGCAAAGCCCGAACCGCGCAACGTGTACAAGGCTAATCCCGCGATCACCACCTCGACGGCGACGAGCAGCGAGATTAGACCGGTACGTGACGGACGTTCCATCGCGCGCATCAGATGCGCGGGCCCCACCCTTGAAACGTCGGGCGCAGGTCCTGCGCGGTCCCTTCGACGAGTACCGCCTTCGGGAGTGTTTTGTTAAGCTTGACTGTCGTGAGCATTTTCTTCCGTTTCGGCCTCCGTGATTGTGCCTGCCTCACGTACGGTTGGGGACCTCGGTTGTTTCAATTTTGCTTACGAAACATAGGGCGCCCCGGTCGCGTACATGGGGCGTGTCGGCAGCGCTTGCGGAGGTGCATCGGATAGAACCGATGCAGCCGGGGCCGGAGGACGGCGAACTCGTTGCGATGACCCTCGGCGGCAACCCCGAGGCTTTTGCGACGCTCGTCGAGCGGTACGACCGGGCGGTCTATCACCTCGCCTACCGGACGCTCCACAACGTCGAAGAGGCCCGTGACGCGACCCAGGAAGCCTTTTTCAAGGCTTACCGGTCGCTGCGAACCTTCAAGCAAGGCGCCAAGTTCTCGACGTGGATCTTCGCGATCGCCTACCACGCCTGCTGCGATCGCTTAGGCCGCAGCAAGCGCTACAGCAACGAAGAGATGCCCGAACGGGCGGATCCCGGGCCGGGACCCGAACGCGAGGCGATCGCGCTCGATGAAGCGCGGCGCCTGCGGGCCGCCATCGAGGCGCTTCCGGAGAAATACCGGACCGTTATTACGCTCTACCATCTTCAGGGAAAACAGTACGAAGAGATCGCTCAAGTGCTGGGACTGCCGATGGGAACGGTGAAGACTCATTTATTCCGGGCAAAGGAGCAACTGCGCAAGCTCCTGAGCGCGGCGGAGGTACTGGAATGAAATACGATAGCGACGATACACTGGACCGCGCCCTGTTTGCGCTTCCGCTCGAGGAACCGCCGGCTGACCTCCGCGCCGCGATTCTGACCGCTACCGTGTATCGCCCCGCGCCGCTCTTTAAAGCTTGGGAAATTGCATTGCTCGGCGCCGTCGCCGCCATTGCAACGTGGCTGATCGCAATCGTCGTGCTCGGCGGCGGAACGCTCTTCGTCCACTCGCTCGAAGCAATCGTTTCGGCGGCCGAGGACGGGTTGTCGAACTATTCCACGCTCGTGTGGATCGCCGCTGGAGGCGGAGCGGCAATTTGGCTCTCGATTTTCACCGGATTCCAACCTGGATCAAAGGGCGCTAACGCGCGCGGTCGCTAAGTTCTTCCGGCATGAACGAGCCGGCAAGCGTATATAAGGTCCTAATCGTTGAAGACGACGCGGCCATCAGCCGCGTGCTTCAGCTTGAATTGCAGCACGAAGGCTACGAAGTCGAGGTTGCCCACGACGGGCTCGAGGGACTCGAAAAGGCACTCAAAGAGCCCGATCTCGTCATACTCGACTTGATGCTTCCGCGCATGGACGGACTCGAAGTCACCAAACGTTTGCGAGCAAAGAGTAGCGTGCCGGTCATTATGCTTACGGCGAAAGATCGCGTTCCCGACCGCGTCGCCGGCCTGGACATCGGCGCCGACGATTATCTCACGAAGCCGTTTTCAACCGACGAATTGCTCGCACGCGTGCGAGCGCGGTTACGGCAAAAGCACCCGAGCAGTAACAAGATTGAGTACCGTGACGTCGTGATGGATCGCGACCGCCGCGAAGTTACGCGAGCGGGAAAACCGGTCGCGCTCACCGCCAAAGAGTATGCGTTGCTCGAGTATTTATTACTCCATCGCAACAAGGTGCACACCCGCGACGAACTTTTCAACGGCGTATGGGGCAGCGATTTTCTCGGTGACTCCAACCTCATTGACGTGTACATCCGCTACCTCCGAGGCAAGATCGACGAAGGATTCGACGACAAACTGATCACCACGGTGCGCGGCGTGGGCTATACGATCAAAGACTAGATTCGTGTCTCATCTTTCCCTACGATGGCGAATTGCAGTAGCGTACGCGCTGCTGTTGATTGTCGTGCTCGCAGGTACGAGCGGCGTCATCGCGTGGCGTTTGCAAACGATTCTGTTTGACGAAGCACGCACGCGCATCGACACCACGATGGACGACATCGCTCAGCGCGTTGCCGCGGCAAACCCCTTCGCGTTAGGTGAACTAGGAGCGGAAACGTTCGAGCAGCTCTTTAGCAGCGCAAATCTCGTACTGTGGGAGTCGCCGAGCACGTTCATTCAGGTCGACAACGTTGGCGGATATCCGCTCGCGCGCACGCCGAATCTCGGCTCGACCAACATTCCGCCGAATCGGTCCATCGCACCGGGACACGACAGCGCCTTTCGTACCCTCGCGCTCAACGGCCGTCCGTTTCTCGTGGAAGACCGTCTGTTCCGCAGCGGCAACGCGGCGGCAATCGTGCACGTCGCCCAGCCGCTCGATGCGCTCTACCGGATGTTCGAACAAGGCCGGCAGGCGATTCTCTTCATTCTACTCGCCGGCGCCGTTGCGATCGTCGTGCTTTCGTTCTTACTCGCGTCGCAGGCCATCGGACCGATCACCGCGCTCTCGCAAGCGATGCGCGAAGTCGGTTCCGAACGCCTCGACGTGCGCCTTGTCACGCACCGCTACGATGAAATCGGCGAGCTGACGGCGAGTTTTAACGATTTGCTCGCGCGCCTGGAAGAAGCGTTCGCACGAGAACGGCAGTTTATCGCCGACGCATCACACGAATTGAAAACGCCGCTCACTTCGATCAACGCGAACGCGCAGTTGCTCATGCGTTGGGGCGATCGCGATGAGGCGGTGCGTCGCGAGAGCCTTGAAACCATCGCGCGTGAAAGTGCGGCGCTCGCCGATATGGTCAACGGGATGCTGACGCTCGCAAAAGCCGATCGCGGCGATGACGTTCCGAAAGAACCGCTGTCGCTTGCGATGGTGACCGCCGAAGCAGTGCGCGGGGCGTCGCAACGCGCTGCCGAAAAAGGGTTGACGCTGGCGTTGGATCGACCGGAGCACTCGCCGCTGATCGAGGGAAGCGAACATCTGCTACGCCAGTTGATCGGTAACCTCATCGATAACGCGATCAAGTTCACGCCGTCGGGCACAGTTCACGTTCGGGTCGGACGCGACGGAAATCACGCCTGGGTCGAAGTTGCCGACACCGGCCCCGGAATCCCGGAAGCCGAACTTGGGGCCGTCTTCGAGCGCTTCTACCGCTCGGATCGCGCACACTCACGCAATGTTCCCGGAACCGGCCTTGGGCTTGCGATCGTTCGCTCGATTGCGCGCGTTCACGGCGGCAGCGTTCACGCTGAGCGCGCTCCCGAAGGCGGCGCGCTCTTCCGCGTCGAGCTGCCGTCGATCGACGAATCGCTCATCGAGCCCTCATGAACGGCGGCGGCAATCGAACATACAATCGCATTGTGGGGTTTCACGGTTGGCGGCGGGAGGTCGCGGGCTTCCTGTCCGCTTTTCTATTGGTCGCGACAATGGCGGCGCGCGCGAGCGCGGATCCGCAAATTATTGCGACGACCGGTGAACCGGTTGTCTTCGGCAATTTGCAAGCCGGCGTCGTGAACGTACGAACCTGGAACCGCAGCGACGTGCAAATCGACGCCGATCCGACCGTCAACGTCCGTCACATCGATCGCGTGCCGCCCAATCTTCCACCCGCATTCACGTTCTTCGCCCAAACCATCGACACGCCCGACGGCCCATTGATGCTTCCGCCGGAGCCGTTCCTCATTCAACCGCTCGATGCATCACCGCACGACGCGGTCGCATTCAACGGCTACGGCAACGTGACGATGACGATCCCAGCGGGTTCACCTTTGCTCATCACGCGGGTCGGACAAGGTGAGGTGAGCATAAACGGATACCACGGCGGCACGTTCTTCGCGATCGTGCGTGCCGGGTTGCTGCGCCTCAATGACGTGAGCGGTACCGGCGGGTTTCAAGTAAACAACGGTCCCGTGATCGCACGAAATTCCACGTTCGATCGGATTCGCGCGCGCACGGGACGCGGGAACATGTTTTTCGAGAACTGCACGGCACGTCAAATTGAAGCAACGAGTTTGACCGGCTCGATTGTGTACGACAACGGCAGTTTCGAACCGGGCCTTGCGCGTTTCGAGAGCGAGCGCGGCAATATTGCACTCGGCATCGGGCGCGGCGGCGCGCAAATCGACGCGCATAGCGGCGACGGTCGCGTGCTATCCGAAGGTTCGTTTCAATCAGGTCCCGTCGTAACCGCAACGAGCGGCCGCGGCACGGTGATGTACTACAACGGATCGATACGCGCGCATCCGAATCTTCGCCGGCAACTCCCGTTGCGCGCCCAGCGTCCGATGCCTATTCGGAGTCCGCGCCGGGCCAAAAACCAGGTTCGGCCGCGCTTGCGCGAGGACCAGTAACGAGGTACCAGATCGGCGTGACGACAAACAGCGCGATACTGGCGATGGTATTGAGATATGAAACAGCGATCGCAATCGTACATACGACCGGATTCACCATCAAACGATACGTAGTAATGTCCAGCGTTTTTTGCGGAACGTCGCTATCGATAAGGCGATGGCGGTCGGTTGCATATCGCCACACCGCAATCGAGCTCAGCGAGCTCGCGATGACGTTTAGCGCGTAGATTATAACGGCGATCCGCTGCGTCGGGAATTCCGCGAGCAACCCCGTTGTAAACGGGAGAAATACGATGAATAGCAAGTGCACCGCATTCACCCAGAGCAGCACTCTATTCGAGCGCCGGATCGATGCAAACAACACGTGATGCGCCGTCCAGTAAAAC
The DNA here is from genome assembly GCA_963765935.1 of Vulcanimicrobiia bacterium. Taxonomy (GTDB): domain Bacteria; phylum Vulcanimicrobiota; class Vulcanimicrobiia; order Vulcanimicrobiales; family Vulcanimicrobiaceae; genus JAMXLG01. The sequence continues at coordinate 1,050,532 of CAVXXX010000001.1, forward strand.
GTTACGATCAAGAAGCTGAGCACGAAGATAAGCACGTGGGGTGCCAGGTTCCACAACGCAGAACCGAGTTCGTGTACGGTCTGGTTGGATGGGACTTTTACGTCGAGTACAAGCAGCGTAAGAGCAACGGCAAATACGCCGTCGCTTAGCGCCTCTACTCTGCCCGTGGAATTCTCTTTGCTCTTCGCCTTCGATTCTTCATCGTCCATGCGTGAAGCATACCCGTGCCGCGCTACAGCAGATACTTGCGCATCATCGCCATGTCGAGTTTGAAGGTGTGCTGTGGCAGGACGGCCTCGACGCCGTAGCCGCAAGCTTCGAAAAAGCGGTGCGCGCTACGTTCGTGCGGGACCATCACCGTCATTTTGTGGCAATTGTAGTAATTGGCAACGTCCGCCATTTCGGACGCGATCGCGCGCGCAATGCCTTGCCGGCGGTGCGAAGGCGCGACGATGAGGCGCTCCACTTCACCCAGTGACGCCGCGACCTTCAGCGTACCTGCAGCAATCACGGCGTCCTCTTCCTTCACTGCAAAGCCGTACCGCGCTTCGTGCCAAATCACCGGAAACTCGTAGAACGCACGTAAGCTCTCGCGCTCGTTTGCGCGATAGAACGCCTCAAGCGATTCCGACGCAACGCGCAACACGTCAAACGCCAACCGAAGCCACCTCGGTCGTCAGATCGACTTCGAGATTGTCGCGTGCGGCGATCGCGCGAATGCCGAGATCATCTTCGAGCGATTGCGCGAGCGCCTGTGGATCGGCTTCGAGCATCTTCGTCCCGAAGTGCTGGAGAATCGCAACCCGTGGACGCACGCCTTCGATGACCGCGCGGGCTTGATCCCAGGTGAGATGATCGACGTCCATCCCATCGCGGAATCGCAAAACGTTGATGATCAGCACGTCGGGCCGCGCTTGCGCGTAATCGTCGACAAGTTCCTTGAAGTACCGTCCGCAAGGTAAGTACGAGACACGCAAGTCGTCGTGGGTGAAATGCATGCCGTAGGTCTCTACGGCGTGCACGTGCCGGATCGATGCGCGCACGTCGACGTCACCGATGCGGTACGGGCCTCCGCGTTCGGTGATGACATCGATGCGCGTGACAAACCCTTGGGCATACGGCAACACCGTCGGTTCGTGCATCAGCGCGTCTTCGGGCGCAAGCAACACGCCGCGTTTGCGGAAGCCGCCGGAAGTCATAGCTTCGATCATCGCGGTAACGTCGCCGGCATGATCGAGATGCTTGTGCGAAAGCGCGATCGCGTCGAGCTCGCGCGGATTGAACGGAGGAATTGACGAGAGCGCCCGCACGAGCGCTCCGGGACCGGGATCGACGTGAATCTGCGTCTCACCGAAGCGGAACCACATGCCGCCTGAAGCGCGCAGCTGACGTGCAACGACGAAGCGCGCTCCGCCGCTTCCGAGAAATATTACCGAATCCAAGGTGCGATTCGGATTAGGCTAAGTTCCGTGCCTTTCCCGGTTCGTGCTTGCTCGCATAGAGCACGAAGAACTGATCGAGATTCGAACGATACTGTTCGAGCGCCGCGCTCCAAAGCCGCAGCGCTGCGCAACCGGCGTCAGTCACCGTATAAATGCGCCGAGCCGGGCCCTGTTCTTTCGGGTCCCACCACGACGAGATATATTCGTCGCGCTCGAGCTGGCGAAGCGCTCGATAGACCGTTCCGGGATCCGTGACCACATCGAACTTCTCTTTGAGTTCTTTCGTGATCTCGTACCCGTGCAGGTTGTGGTCTTTGAGCATGACGAGAAGCCATGCCATCAAGTAATTTTTCGGGGTTCCCTTAGGGGGTAAGCCGCTTTCGCGTAATTGTGCAGTGGCGAAACCCGAATCGATCATTCGGCATCTCCACCAGACGCGGCCGTCTGCTCCTCCACGAACATGCCCATGCCTGTGCCGGTCCTTCCGAGATGGGCCTTTAGAACCAGGCCCCTCTGCAACCCGGCGGTAGTTTTACGAAAATGAAAGCCCGACCTGCGCTGAAAGTCGCACGTTTTCCGGTACTTTGGGTACCAGGCTTTTACGCTATCGTTCGGCCGAATGGTATCATCGACCAATGAAATACGTCCCCACCGCCGACTTCATGCACGATTTATTCGGCGGGCCCGTCTCACGCCGCACCATCTTGGAACGAATTTTCACCAACTCCGACATCGCGGCGATTGCGGGCGAACACGGAGTGCAACGCGACGCACTGCTCTCGTCGCTGGCCGGAGATGAATCCAGCGCCGCGGGGAGCCGGCTGCGGCTGGCGGTGAGCAAAATGCGCGAAGGGACCACTGAAGTGCCGCGCGGCATCGCCTTCCCTCCCGAACTCGATAATGCGACGGATGGCGGCCTCGAATTGATCGGGCTTTTCGTGAACCCGCTCGCAACAACGGCGATGATCCTCAACACGCCGCCGCCTGCGCTCGACGACGCGGCGCGCGTGATCGATCCGCGTCTTTCGATCGCCGTGTACGCATCGCGCGTCTTCCGCGTGCTCGCCGTTCAACACCCGTCCCTCGAGCAAGCGTTGACGAACGCCGCGAACGCTCTCGAGCGGGCTTAGCCGATCACGCGAGCGCGCCGAGTTGCGCGAACTTTCCGGCGAGAATCTTTTCCGATGGACGGCCCAGCCAACGCTCGAGGACCGTTGCATAGACGCTGCGGAAATCGGTCGTAAACGCAACGTTCCCCATGTTCGTCTTTTGAAGGTCGGGAAGCGAGCCGTAGATGCCGCCCTTCACCCCGCCGCCGATCAGAAAAAGCGGCGAGGCTTCACCGTGATCGGTTCCGCGGCTTCCGTTTTCGGCGATGCGGCGGCCGAATTCACTGAAGGTCATCGTAAGCACGCGCGAATCATTTCCGTGCGCACCCAAGTCGTCGTAGAATGCAGCCATCGCGTCGGAGAATTCGCGTAAGAGACGATCCTGCGTTGCCTTTTGGCTGACGTGCGTATCGAACGACCCGTGCTGCACGTAGAGCACGCGCGTCCCGAGATTACTTCCGACAATTTGCGCTGCGAGCGCCAGACTTCGCCCAAGCGGAGTGGCGGGATAGGAAGCGTCCGTTTTATATCCGGCCAACAGCTTTGGTAACTCTTCGGAGCCGCGTTGTGCGTCATCTTCGATCTCAGCGATATGCGCGAGATACGGCGAGTTGAACGGGAATTGATTGTCGCGGACGAGTTGCGCGTACGTCTTACGCGCAATAGCATTGCGGTCGCTCACTAGACCATAGCCATTCAACTGCGCTACCGCCGGAATGTCGACGGAATTCGAAACCAGTGCTTCGGGCAGGACTTGCGCGAGCGCGATGCCGTTGAACAGATTGTCTTTGGGTAAATTTGCCTCATCGAGATACCGTCCGAGCCAGCCGGTGTGCTCGTAGCGCTCGGGTGCCGCAGTCTGCCAGATCTCCGTCGAACGGAAGTGCGAGTGATCGGGATCGGGATAGCCCACGCTTTGCACGATCGCGATGTTGCCCTTATCGTAGAGACCTTTGAGCGACTTCATTTCCGGGTTCAAGCCCAATTGCTCGTTGATAGCGAGTACATCGCTGCGCGCAATTGCAAGCGTCGGACGCATTTGGTAATACGCGTCGTCGCCGTGGGGCACCACGCAGTTCAGTCCGTCGTTGCCGCCCTGGAGGTTAACGAGAACGAGCACGCGATTTTCCGCCCCGGGCAGACCGGGCAACGGCGTGTCGGCGAGCGCGCGCGCGAACACGTGATCCATATTCGCGACGACCGCGAGACCTGAGAGTGCGCCGAGTACGAACTTACCGCGTTTCATGGATGTCCTTTTTCGTCCTCATCTGTGGCCTATGCTAATTGGTAGGCGGGCATTGCCATCGTCAAGTACGCAGCCCCGCGAACGCGTTCTTGAAAGTTCTCTGCGCCGAGCGATTTCAGCGCGGAAGTCGAAGTGCCGTTCAGATACGCGACGAGCTGACTGCGCGCAACGTCAGGTGCATCGCCTTGCAGCAACACCTGAATCAGCTCAAACGATGCGCGGTTCGCGTCCATCGGAGTCTGTTCCAACCACGTCGAATTTGCCATCATCGGTGAGTTACTCAACTGCGCCAAGTAATTTTGCCGCGCAATCATGGTTTGCGACGTGACCCAATTCGTACCGCCCGGCCAGCCGGCCACATTTGGCGGATAGAAGAGGACCTGTCCCATTTGATTGAGCGCGCGTGGCGCGTTCTTGTCGATCTCCGTCAACGCAAACGATTTATGTGTGCCCACCACAAACTCCACCGGACTCTTCACCAATGCGCGGTACGCGCGCGGCGAGAAAAAGACATTACTTTGCAACAAGGTTGACATGATCGGCGCAAGATTGAAATCATACTTTCGAATCACACCTGCAAAGGCGTCGACGAGTTGTGGCTCCGGATCATCGTAGACGAAGTAGCTTAGCAGCGTGCTCGCCCAAAATTTCGCAGCCGCAGGCTGTTGATAGATTATCGAAACGATATCCGCGCCGTCGAAGTTCCCGGAGCGACCGAGGAACATCTTGGTTCCGCTATCATGGATGCGAGGATTGTCGATAAATTCGCCGGTACGCCGGTTGACTGTCCAGCCGGTAAATGCTCGCGCGGACTGGCGGATGTCTTCTTCGCTGTAGTTTCCGTGCCCGAGCGTGAAGAGCTCCATGAGTTCGCGCGCGTAATTTTCGTTGGGATGCGCCTTATTGTTGCTCGCGTTATCGAGATAGATCAACATGGCGGGATCTTTGCTGACTGCGAGCGTTAAATCGCGCAGATTTCCGAGCGCGTTTTGGCGATACAGTTGATTTTGGTTATAGACGTAGTTCGGCCAGACGCCCTTTTGAATCGCCGCCGTGGTGAAGTGGCCGTGAAAGAAGAACGTCATCTTCTCTTGCAGCGGCGCCGGCGTCGTCAGCATCCGGTTCAACCACCACATCTGCATCGCGATGATTGAAGCGCGCGAACGCATGCGAATGTTCTGGAGCACCATTTTGCGATCGTCCGGCGCCGATCCGAGCAAACCTAAGAGCTCCTGCGAGGGATCGTACACACCGGGCAGCGGCACATTGGACGTGCCGGTAAAGTGAACGAGCGACTCAACGACATCGTGTGCGTTGCTCCGTGCCGCGGCCGCAACCTCTTGCGGCGCTCCGCCGAATCCCGCGCGGCGCAGCAAGTGCGCGGCGTGGCGCTCATCCCAATAACCGCGGTACGGAGCGAGCGCGGTACTCGCGTCCAGCGTACCGTCCGGACGATTCAATCCCGATGCCATACATCTATTGAACGTAGGGAGCCCGGCAATCGTCATGAAGGACGGGTTAAGGACGCTGCTTGCCGAACCAGCCGCCTTCGTGAGCCTTCTCGAATCTCGCCTCGACCGGCAAAGCGAGGCGTTTGCGCGTAATGCCGATCGCATGTCGACTCTGGTCGCCGAATACCGCGAACGCCTCGAGGCCGTACGCGCGGGCGGCGGCCCCGAAGCAACGGCAAAGCACCGCAAGCGCGGCAAATTGACCGCGCGCGAACGCATCGACGAGGTGATCGATCCGGATTCGGACTTTCTCGAATTTTCGGCGCTCGCTGCATACGATATGTATCGTGGCGACTCACCGTCCGCCGGAATCGTTACGGGGATCGGCTGCATCGAAGGGCAGCAGTGCGTCGTCGTCGCGAACGACGCGACCGTTAAAGGCGGCACGTACTATCCGATGACGGTCAAGAAACACTTGCGCGCGCAAGAAATCGCGGAGCAGAACCACCTGCCCTGCATTTACCTCGTTGATTCCGGCGGCGCGTTTCTTCCGCTGCAAGCGGATGTTTTTCCCGATCGCGATCATTTCGGACGGATCTTCTACAACCAAGCACGCATGTCGGGAAAGCGCATTCCGCAGATCGCCGCGGTAATGGGTTCGTGCACGGCCGGCGGCGCCTACGTTCCGGCCATGAGTGACGAGGCGGTGATCGTGAAAGGAACCGGCACGATTTTTCTCGGCGGGCCGCCACTGGTAAAAGCTGCAACCGGCGAAGAAGTTACGGCCGAAGAACTGGGCGGTGCCGACGTGCATACGCGAATTTCAGGCGTTGCCGACCACTTCGCGAACGACGATCATCACGCGCTCGGCATGGTGCGCGAGATCGTGCGAAACTTGCATCGCGAGCTTCCGCGACAGTGGGATCGCGAAGAACCGCGGCCACCGAAATACGACCCGCGCGAGATCTACGGAGCCATTCCGGCCGATAGCCGCATCGGGTACGATGTGCGCGAGGTCGTGGCGCGACTCGTTGACGGCTCGCAGTTTCACGAATTCAAGGCGCGCTACGGCACGACGCTTGTATGCGGATTTGCGCATATTGAAGGTCATCCGATCGGCATCCTCGCGAACAACGGCATTCTCTTCAGCGAAAGCGCGCTCAAGGGCGCGCACTTCATCGAGTTGTGCGCGCAACGCGGAACACCGTTGCTGTTCCTCCAGAATATCACCGGTTTCATGGTTGGCAAACAGTATGAAAACGGTGGGATTGCAAAGGATGGCGCGAAACTCGTCACCGCCGTCGCATGCGCGGAAGTGCCGAAGTTTACCGTCGTGATCGGCGGAAGTTTCGGCGCCGGAAATTACGGCATGTGCGGACGTGCGTACTCACCGCGCCAGTTGTGGATGTGGCCGAACGCGCGTATCAGCGTCATGGGTGGTCCTCAAGCGGCGAGCGTTCTTTCGACGGTCAAAGGCGACATGACCGCGGAAGAAAAGACCAAGTTCGAGGCGCCTATTCTCGAGAAGTACGAGCACGAAGGCAATCCGTACTACTCCACGGCACGCTTGTGGGACGATGGAATCATCGATCCGCTGGACACGCGACGCGTGTTAGCGATCGGGCTGGATGCGGCGGCGAACGCGCCGCAACCCCCGACGCATTTCGGCATTTTCCGTATGTAGATGTATCGTACGGTTCTTGCTTACAGCGGCATGTGCCTCATTTGGGGCACCACTTGGCTCGCTATTAAAATCGGACTTCACGCGCTCGGGCCGCTGACCGGCGTCGGATTACGGTTTGTCATCGCGGGGCTCTTTCTTTTCGCCGTTGCGGCGGTAGCGCGAGCACTGCGTCCGCTGCGCGAGATGCCGTGGAGACTCATCGTCGTTTTTGCAATCGCGCTCTTCGGTCTCGATTACATCCTGACGTACACCGCGGAAACGCGACTCGATTCGGGGCTCGTTTCCGTACTCTTCGGGACCGCTCCCTTTTTCACGTTCGGTTTCGGTCAGGTCATGGTCGGCGAACGCACGACGCCGCGCGTTTGGCTCGGAGCATTGATTGCCTTTGCCGGGGTCGTCGTTATTTCACTAACCGGTCAAGTTCGCGGTTCGCCTCTCTTCGCGTTGTGCGCGATCGGCTCGGCCGCCGTTGCTGCATTTGCAAATGTGTACGCGAAGCGGCACTCGCATCACGATCCGCTGCTGACGCTTCCGCCATCGATGTTCATCGCGGGAAGTTCGATTCTGATCGTGGGACTGATCTTCGAACGGACCGACTGGCACGCGGCCGTTGCACCGTCCTCGCTTGCCGCATTGCTGTACCTGGCGATCTTCGGCAGCGGCATCGCGTTCTTTCTCGACCTCTGGGTGCTCAAGCGCCTTCGCGCTTGGGTCGTGGGAATGTCGTCCCTCATCTTTCCCGTCATCGCGATCACGGTGGGCATCGTCTTCGGCGGCGAACACTTCGGATGGCGCGAACTGGGCGGATCTCTCCTGGTCATCGCCGGCATCGCGATTGCGCTCACCGCACCGGTAACCTACGCACAACCGGACACGCAAGCCGCTTAAGCGTGCGCAAAAGCGTTGGGATAGAATTTGTAGTAGTTCGGTGATTCAACCCATTTGCCGCCGGCGTAGCGCAGTGTTGCGGTCGCCTTCGGCTTGGTCGGACAACACATCGGCGCGGTCGCATTGTAGTACGGACCACTCAGCTGCAAGTACGACACGCCGCCCGCGTTCTTGACGATCATCGCGTTGAGTTCGCAGCCGTTCTGAACCGTGACCGCCGGCACGATCTTGCCGGTCTTTGCATCATAGCGAAATACCGTAAGATCGGCCGATCCGCAATCAGCTCCCGATTGATGCGACTGAACCACGAGCTGTTCGTCGTTTTGACCCATCAACGCAGCGGAGCCGACGATACTTGCCTCTTGCCGCGGAAACCACAGATTAGCGCCCTTAGCCTTCTCGACGGCGTCGAGCGGGCCGCCGTTGCCCGGCGATTGATAGCGCAGGCGATACGTGCCTCCGTCGAATTGATAAATCGAAACGTACCACTGGTAGAACGTCTCGTTGTCCGCACTTCCAACCGCTTTTTTCGTAATGACGCTGCGCCAGCTGTTCGCGGCACGACCGTCGAGATCAGCGCCTTGGCGCGCAACCACGTTGCCCGGCGGCACGGGAGCAAACACGATGAGGGCGGCGAGTAAGGCTGCGATATTGAAACCGTCCACGTTAACACCTCCACTCCCAAAACAACGCGCGTATACAGCGTTCGCGAATCATCGCGCGCTGCCATCCCTGGCGACGATGCGCCGGAAGCGTCGAGGCCGCAAACAGAGCGATTCCGTCGTTTTCAAAGGCATAACATGCCGTGGCAACGATTCCGCCGCCCTCGCGCGCTTCCAACACGGTCGCGCCGCCCGTCGCGATGAGAAGACTGACCGTCAGCGTCTCGTTATCCGGGTCAGCGCCGTCGCAAAAACCGCGCGCCGATGCCTCTGTCCATTCTTGCGGATCGCGCATCGGAACGATGCGTTTATCACGGCCGCCTTCGAGCCGGTCGAGATCGGCCACGAGCATGTTCTGACATTCCACCGGAACGTATCCCGCGCGAGCGAGCAACGGAGCGAACTCAGAATTTGTCAAGGGACCAATCTCGACGCGCGGCGTGCACTGATGCGGCGCCAACAATTGATCGATAATCACGCGAAAACGAATATCGCGTTGTGGAGCATTTTACCTACGTTCCGAGAAGCCGTTCCATTATGCGTACACAACTCATACTCGCCGCAGTTTTCTCACTTTCATGTTCGCTCGCTGCCGTGCAGGTACACGCCCAGAGCACGGCTCCCATGTCGGCATCCGGAACCGCGCAAATCAGCGAAAAGGTCGTCGGCATCGACTACACCTCGCGCGAAATCACGCTCCAGGACGCCAAGGGAAACACACAGTCGTTTCAAGTCAGCCCCAACGTCAAACGCTTCAACCAAATCAAGGTCGGCGACACGATTACGTTTACCTATCAAGAATCGGTCGCGCTCAATATCGTCAAGGCCAGCGCGCAGATGGCGTCGCCGTCACCATCATCGAGCCCGATCGTGACGTCGATGGCCGGAGAAAAGCCCGCGGGCCAAATCTCGCAAACGCAGACGGCGCTCGTAACGATTCAGGCGATCGACATGTCGAAACCGTCGGTCACCGTAAAAACGGACGACGGCCGCGTACTCGACTTCGCCGTGCAAAATAAACAACTTCTGAGCAATTTCAAGGTCGGCGACGTCGTGCAAATTACGTACTCGCAGGCCTTGATGATCGCCGTCAAATAGGCTAAATGCCGGCGTACCACTCGTAGCCCTGATCTTCCCAGTAGCCGCCGGCACCCGCAAAAATCGTCGCGAACGAACCGACGAGTTCGATCCGCTCGACCCACTTTGCGCTCTTGTATCCAAGCTGCGTCGGAATGCGCAAGCGTACCGGAGCCCCGTGATCGGGATCGAGCGGCGCATCGTTCAAGCGAAGTGCGAGCAGCGTCTGTGGATGCGTTGCTTGATGGAGATCGAGGCTTTCGTAGTACGGCATGTTTTGGTCGTCTTTATCCATGCAATGGAAGACGACGTAGCGAGCGTCGCCGCGCGGGCGCACGGCAGCGAGAAGATCGCGCAGCGGCACACCGCTCCACTTTCCGATGGCGCTCCAACCTTCGACGCAGTCGTGTCGCGTGATCTGCGTCGTTTGTGCCATTGCTTGCAATTGCGGGAGCGAGAAGGCCACGCGCCCTTGTACTGCGCCGTCGACAATCAAGCGGTACGGCTCGAAGCCGCGCGCAACCATCTCGCGATAACGCCCGTCGCTCGGCGTCGGCAAGCCGTTGACGCGGAAATTGCGATCGACGTCGCGATCGCGGTACTGGCGCGCTAAGCCGTGCGTACCGATGAGCGCATGGTTGAGCCGCTCCGCTGACTTGAGCGCATCGTGAAACTTCTGGTTATTGTTCAGCGCAGTGCCGAGCGGAGAGCATGCCGTGAGCGCCGATGAAATTGATGTCGCGATAAAAAGTTTACGATTCACGTCCCACCACATCGCCTTCGCCAACGCGATACCACCCGGTAATCATCGAGTTCATTTGATTCAGCACGCCTTGCGTGAGCACTTGGAACGTGTGAACGGCAAAGAATGCGAGCAACAGCAGCATGCCGGCGAAATGCCAGAGGCGCGCGAACTGACGTCCGCCGAGAATCCAGGTCAACGGCTGTGCGATCGCGTCGATGCCCGGCGAAAGCGCTAGACCGGTCAACACAACGAGCGGCGCGATAATGAAACCAATCGTCGTATACGCCGCTTTTTGGAGCGGGTTGTAGATGCCGTGCGGCGGCGGTTCTTTACGCAGATGCAAGTAGTACGCTTGCATGGGCCAGAGTTTCGGGATGTCGCTCGGGCGCAAGATCATTTCGCGGAGATTGCCTTTGACCGCCGCGGAGATCACCCACGCAACCCAGCACGCTGCCGCAATCCATGCAAAGAACAAATGCCAACGACGTCCGTCGGCAAGGTCCTGATACGATGGAATCGTGATCCAGGCGGGAAAGCCTCGCGCGCCTCGTCCACCCATTCCGTCGTCGGTCCAGCCGAGCCATCCGGTCGTACTAAACGTTCGTCCGAAAATCGTCGTCGTTCCGACGCCCTGCTCCGGCGTATCGATGGCAAGGACGCGCCGCGCCGGATTCGACTTATCAGAGGCGTCGAGGTACGGTGCGGCATTGAAAATTTGCAGGCCGCTCGAGACGAGCACCCCGAACGCAATCACCCAAAACCAATGGCTCAGCCGTGTCGCAATGGCGTACCGGTAGATTTTGCGCCCCATCTGCATATGACTATAACGCATCCAAGGCGCGGCCGGATGATAGGCCGAACGACACCGGGCCCATGTCTACCATCACGCTCTCCCTGCAAGCGCAGATCGCGCGCGTCACGCTCGCGCGGCCCGACGTGCGCAACGCGTTCAATGCCGAGGTCATCCGCGAACTCCGCGACGCCTTCGCTCGTCTCTCCGATGACCCGCAGGTCCGAGCCGTCGTCCTTGCGGGCGAGGGTCCGTCATTCTGCGGCGGCGCCGACATTAACTGGATGCGCAGCGCACTCGATTTGGGTTACGACGAGAACCTCGGCGATGCCGAAGCCATGAGCGAAATGTTTCGCGCGATCGACCGCTGCGCGAAGCCGGTGATCGGACGGATTCATGGCGCCGCACTCGGCGGCGGATCGGGACTCACCGCGGTCTGCGACATTGCGATTGCAAGCGATGATGCACGTCTTCGGATTTACGGAAGTCAAGCTCGGCATCATTCCGGCCGTGATTTCGCCGTTCGTGCTTGCGAAGATTGGAGCGTCCCATGCGCGCGCGCTTTTTCTCACCGGCGAGCGGTTTAACGCGGAGCGCGCGTATCGCATCGGTCTCGTGCACCGGGTCGTTGCAGCGGATCAACTCGACGCCGCCGTTGACGAGACGCTCGCACAAATCATGACGAGCGGTCCGAGCGCAGTCGCTGCGGCGAAAGCACTCGTACCGCGCGTGCTTGCGGCGAACTACGATGAAACGCTCGGCATCACGAGCAACGCCATCGCATTGCAGCGCACGAGCCCCGAAGGCCAAGAGGGGCTGCGCGCGTTTCTGGAGCGCCGGAAGGCGACCTTCGCGCAATGATTCAACGCCTGCTGATCGCCAACCGCGGCGAAATCGCCGTGCGTGTTGCGCGCGGCGCGCGCGAAATGGGCATCGTGCCGCTCGGTATTTATTCAGAAGCCGATACAAATGCGTATCATCTCACGGCCATGGACGACGCACGCTGCGTCGGCGCGGCACCGGCAAGCGAATCGTATTTGAACATCGATGCCGTCATCGCCGCCGCGGTGAGCATGAAAGCGGACGCGATACATCCCGGTTATGGGTTTCTTTCCGAGCGCGCCGCATTCGCCAAAGCCGTTCGCGATGCCGGGATGATCTTCGTTGGTCCGTCGCCCGAAGCGATGGCGGCCATGGGAAGTAAAATCGAAGCGAAGCGTCGCGTGCGCGAATTCGACGTGCCGACAGTTCCCGGATACGACGGCGACGATCAATCACCGAAGCGTCTGCGTACCGAAGGCGACCGCATCGGTTTTCCTCTTCTGATCAAAGCGAGTGCCGGCGGCGGCGGACGCGGCATGCGCGTCGTGCAGTCGATCGAGCAATTCGACGAATCGCTCGCGGCTGCCAAACGCGAAGCGCTTGCGGCGTTCGGCGACGATGCGGTTCTTCTCGAGCGATATTTGCGCGAACCGCGCCACATCGAATTTCAAGTGCTGGCCGACTCGCACGGCACGACGATTCACCTCGGCGAGCGTGAATGTTCGATTCAACGGCGCCATCAAAAGATCGTCGAGGAGGCGCCCTCGGTCGCGCTCTCGCCGGAGCTTCGCGCCGAAATGGGCGCGGCCGCTGTGCGGGCGGCAAAGTCGGTCGGATATCAAAACGCCGGCACCTGCGAATTCATGCTCGACGCGGACGGTTCGTACTACTTCCTCGAGATGAACACGCGGCTCCAGGTCGAGCACCCGGTTACCGAGTTAGTCTACGGCGTTGACCTCGTGCACTGGCAACTCCGAATCGCGAACGGCGAGCGGCTTACGCTCGCACAAGAAGATGTTCGCCCGCGCGGATGGGCAATCGAGACGCGAATTTATGCGGAAGATCCCGCGAATCACATGTTGCCGTCCACCGGAACGATCGCGCGATGGGAACCGCCGGAGGGACCCGGCATTCGCGTCGATTCGGGCGTGCAAACCGGAAGCGAGGTCAGCGTCTATTACGATCCGATGCTCGCGAAATTGATCGTATACGGCACGGAGCGCGTGCATGCAATCGCGCGCCTGCAACAAGCGCTCGAACGTTTTCGTATCGAAGGCGTGCGCGCAAACGTGCCACTGTTGCTGTGGATTGCGCGGGACGAGTGGTTTATCGAAGGCCGCACGACGACGAATTTCCTTCCGCAGCGGTTGGATGAATCGATCTTCACGAGCAAAGACGTTCCGCGCGAAGCAGCACGGCTCGTCGCAACCTCGATGCTCGCACATCGCGACGTGCCGTGGCGCATGGGCAGCGTCGGCATGCCGGTTCGCATCATATCCGACGGTGTTTCGTTCATGGCATCCGCAACTGCAACCACTGACCCGAACGTTTTTCTTCTGAGCGGCGATCTCGAGGGTGAGATCGACATTCGAAAGCTGCGCGGAACCGTTGAACGCGCTGGAGAGGTATGGATCGCGCAACTCGATGGGAAGAGCTACGCGTTCGAACGGATTCCACCGCCGGCCGCCGAGGCAGGCGGTGCGGGCGGAGCAGCGAGCGGCGGCGATGGTCGCGTAACCGCCCCGATGCCGGGGAAAATCGTGAAGATCGCGGTTCGTGAAGGCGATCGGGTTGCGGAGCGCGCGCTCCTTCTGGTGCTCGAAGCGATGAAGATGGAACACCGGATCGAAGCGTCGCTCGATGCGACCGTGCGCGCGGTGCTGGTGAAAGAAGGCGACATTGTCGCCGGCGGTGCCCCGCTCGTGGAACTCGCATAAGGCGCAGTGAGGTCATAAAAGCATATGGCACTGCCCAAATCCGTCAAGCTGGTCGAAATGGGTGCGCGCGACGGCCTCCAGAACGAACACGCCGTTATCAGCACCGACGACAAAGTGCGCTATATCGATCTTCTCTCGAAAACCGGCCTCCAGTGGATCGAAGCGACGTCGTTCGTAAGTCCGAAAGCGATTCCGCAGCTCGCCGATGCGGCGGAGGTTTTTTCGCGCATTCAAAAAGCGCCCGGTGTACGTTATCCGGTGCTCGTCCCGAACATGAAGGGATACGAACGGGCAAAATCTTCCGGTGTCGATGCGATTGCAGTGTTTACGGCAGCATCGGAGACATTCACCAAACGCAACATCAATATGACGATCGACGAGTCGCTCGAAACGTTCCGCGATGTCGTTCGGGCGGCAAAGAGCGACGGCATGTGGGTGCGCGGCTATGTTTCGACCGCCTTCGGTTCGCCATTTGGCGACCAAGTAACGCCTTCGATGGTCGTTGACGTCAGCGTAAAGCTGATGGACATGGGCTGCGATGAACTTTCCATCGGCGACACGATCGGTGTCGGGGTTCCGAGCCAAGTTGACGAACTGGTTCCGGCACTCACGAATCACATCTCGCTCGATCGGCTCGCGTTTCATTTTCACGACACCCGCGGCACCGCGCTCGCCAATCTTTACGCAGCATTGCAACACGGCGTGCACATCTTCGACAGTTCCGCCGGCGGCTTGGGCGGCTGTCCCTATGCGCCCGGCGCGACCGGCAACGTTGGCACCGAAGACGTGCTGTACTTACTGCATTCGATGAACATCGACACGGGCGTCGATCTCTCGAAGGTCCGCGCGGCGTCTCGCTTTATTCGCGGCATTCTCGATCACGATCTCACGAGTAAAGCGTTTCAGGCGATGGAAGCGGCTGACACGCGTGCGACGCCGGCGACGACCGCTCCGTGATCCTACGCGCCGGCATTCTTTATGACGGTTCGCTCGCCGAGCCACGCCGCAATGTCGACATCGAAATCGACAACGATCGTATCGTAGAGATTCGCAATGCAAGCGACGGCGGCGCCTTCGATCGTTCTGCTGCGTGCGTAACGCCGGGCCTGGTAAACGCGCACGTTCATCTCGAAATGAGCGGGGAAGCCGATACGATGGGCGCGATTGCCGCAATGACGCAGAATCAGCGGGTTGTGCGGGCGGTTGAAAATGCATCGAAGACGCTGCGCTCGGGCGTCACAACGGTCCGTGACGTCGGCTCATCGTACGGCATTTCAGCAGATATTCGCGACTCAATCGATCGTGGACGCATTCCCGGTCCGCGAATGCGCGCCGCCGGCTACGTGTTGTGCATGACGGGCGGACACGGACATTTCGTCGGACGTGAAATCGATGGTCCGTGGGACGCTCGAAAGGCGGTTCGCGAGCAGATGAAAGCCGGCGCCGATTGCATCAAGATGATTGCAACGGGCGGCGTGCTTACCAAAGGTGCCGTTCCCGGCAATGCGCAGTTACTTCCGGAAGAGCTCGTTGCGGGAATTGACGAAGCACATCGTCACGGATTGCGGGTCGCGTCTCACGCAATCGGAACCGAAGGCATCAAGAATGCGCTTCGCGCGGGAATCGATTCGGTCGAGCACGGACATTTGCTCGATGATGAAGCGATCGAGCTGTTCAAAGCAAACGGCACCTACCTGGTGCCGACGCTCACTGCGCCGACTTGCATCATGGAGAACGCGCGCAGCGGGACGCAACCGGACTTTGTCATCCGCAAGGCTGAGGCGCTGAGCGAAGCGATGGCAACGAACATCGGACGCGCGTACGAAGCCGGCGTGAAGATTGCGGGCGGCTCCGACGCGGGCACGCCGTACAATTATCACGACAATTATGCGTATGAAGTAGAGCTCATGCACCGCCTGCTCGGCATGACGCCGCAACAAGCGCTTCATGCGGCGACGGCGGTCGCGGCGGAGTTGATCGGGCTGCATCGCGGCATCATTGCGCCCGGTGAACCGGCAGATCTGTTACTGCTCGATGAGGATGCCGGTTCGAACGTTCGCGCCCTTCGTGAACCGCAAGCCGTGATGAAAGCCGGTGCATGGATCTCGCCGGCCTGAAACTCGCGGTCCTTGCGCCGATTTCGTGGCCGACACCTCCACCGGGGTACGGGCCGTGGGAGCAAATCGCATTCAATATCGCGGACGGCATGCGAAAGCGCGGCGCCGACGTGACGCTTTTCGCGCCGGGCAACTCGACCTTCAACGGACATCTTGCGTCGGTTTTACCGGTCGGTGTGAATCAAGATCCCGCGCTCAACGCCGACGTGTTCACCGCGCTCCACATCGGTGAATTGATGCATCGCGGCGCCGAATTCGATCTGATTCACAACAATTTCGATTGGAAGCCGATGACCTATGCGCTCGGTTCGCAGTCGCCGCCGATGTTGACGACCATTCACGGGTTTTCCTCGCCGCAAATTCTTGCCGCCTATTACGCTTGCGCGTGGCGCAGCTTCTTCTGTTCGATCAGCGACGCCGATCGCGACCCGGGATTGTCGTACCTTGCGACAACCTACAACGGTATCGATCCGTCGGAGTTCACGTTCAACCCGGATCCTGGGGACTATCTCGTCTTTCTCGGACGATTCCATCCCGAGAAAGGCACGCATCTCGCGATCGAGATCGCTAAACGCGCGGGCGTGCGTTTGAAGATTGCGGCGATCCATCAAGACGAAGACTACTATCGGGAACGTGTCGAGCCGCACATTGACGGCGACCAAATCCAGTATCTCGGTGCGGTGGAGCGCGAAGGACGTGACGAACTGCTCAGCAATGCGCTCGCTTTGGTACACATGACGACGCGTCCGGAACGCTTCGGTCTCACGATGATCGAAGCAATGTCGTGCGGCACGCCCGTTCTCGGCGCCAATATGGGCTCCGTTCCCGAGATCGTGATCGACGGCGTGACCGGATTCATCTGCGACGACGTCGTGCAAGCCGCCGAACGCGTTCCGCAACTGGGTGGGCTGGATCGTGCGGCATGCCGCCGCCGCGTTGAAACCATGTTCACGGTCGAAAAAATGATCGACCGCTACATCGACGCGTACGAAGGCGCGCTCGAGCAGAAAGTGCCGCCGCCGCCGACCGAAGAACAACTTCGGTGGCGCAAGCACGACTGGTGGGATCGCCCGATGGCGTACACGGATATTCCGGAGAAACCCCGTAGTCTTACCTTCGATGGCTCGTGAAGAGCGCGATTATTCGCATCGAACACTGCTCGAAAAGCTTGGTGTAAAGCGCCAACACCGCGTTTGTCTGCGCGGGAATCTGTCACAGGATTTTATCGACGATGTATTTGCAGCGGTGGATCGGCGCCCGATGACGGCGATGCGCGGGCGTTACGATCTCATCTTTCTTCACGTCGACGCGCCGCGCGATTTACAAACGATACCATCGCTCGCGGCACATCTCGAAGCGACCGGCGGTCTATGGATTCTTCACCCCAAAGGTAAGGGAGCATCACCCACTGATGCCGAGGTTCGCGCCGCGGGAGTCAACGCGGGATTAGTCGACAATAAGATCTCGGCGTACAACGAGACGCACACCGCGACCCGCTACGTGATTCCGAAAACGCAAAGACGTTACGTTTGATCCCAATGCAGAAGCGCATGAGCAGCTTGCGCGCGCGCGATTGCCGCTTCGTTGACGGGTCCGTCGACAAGCATCGTGAAGTGTCCCATCTTGCGTCGAGCGACCGCGTGACGCTTTCCGTACATGTGTAAGACGATCGACGGGTCGAGCAGTAGATCGTCTACCCCATGCAGATGATCGCCGGTTCCCGTTCCGAGGATATTCATCATAATCGCGCTCGATAGCAAGCGCGGCTGCGCGAGTGGAAGGTCACAAATCGCACGAACGTGTTGTTCGTACTGGCTGCATTGCGTCACGTCCATCGTATAGTGGCCGCTGTTGTGCGGGCGCGGGGCGATTTCGTTCACGAGCAGCTCATCATCCGCCGTAACGAAGAATTCGACGCAGTACGTGCCGACAATATTGAGTCCGCGCCCAATCGTCGTCGCAATTTCCGCTGCGCGCGCGGAGACCGCATTCGTAACGCGCGCCGGCACCATCGTCATCGCGAGAATGCCCGCGTCATGGACATTTTCACCCGGGAAATACGTAATCACGTGATCGCGTGCATTCCGCGTTGCGACCACGCTGAGCTCGCGAACGAACGGAACGAACCGTTCCCAGATGAGCGTTGCGCCCTTTGCCGCGTCAAACGCTGCTTCGGCCTCTTCGCGTGACTGGACGCGCCACTGGCCTTTGCCGTCGTAACCGCCGCGCGTGGTTTTGAGAATCGCCGGAAATCCGACGCCAGAAGCGGCGCGGGAAAGATCTTCGCGCCGCCCAATTTCATCGAAATCCGCCGTTGCTACCCCGCATTGACGAACGAAGCGCTTTTCCAGCAAGCGGTCCTGCGTGATGCGCAACACGTTACTCGAGGGTGTTACGCGATAGCCGTGGTTCTCGAGATACTGCACCGACTCAATCGCAATGTTTTCGAACTCGTACGTCACGATGTCCGTCAGCTTGCCGAGGCGCTCGATCGCGCCGAGATCGTCATAGGCGGCAAGGATCTGTTCGTCGGCGACTTGGCCGCATGGCGAATGTTCCTGCGGATCGAGCGTCGCGACATGATACCCCATCCGCTTCGCATCGAGTGCAAACATACGGCCGAGCTGGCCGCCGCCGATGACGCCGATCGATTGAATCACGGCGTGCTCGAAGAGGCCGTATCGTGCATTCGCACGACGTACGCGTTGAGCCGTTCCGCAATGCCGTCGTCGTGAATCGCGAGAATCCGCGCGGCGAAAAGCGCCGCATTAACGGCGCCGTCGATCGCCATCGTAGCAACCGGCACGCCGGGCGGCATTTGCGCGATCGAAAGGAGCGAATCCATTCCGTTCAGCGCCCGGGACTTCACGGGCACGCCGATGACCGGGACGAGCGTCTTTGCGGCGGTCATTCCGGGAAGATGCGCGGCGCCGCCCGCACCTGCGATTATGACCGCGATGCCGCGCTCGCGCGCCGTTGCAGCATAGTCGAACATTTCGTCCGGCATACGGTGCGCCGATACGACCCGCACTTCGCTGGGTATTTCGAGTTCCGTTAGCGTGTCGCGCGCGACGGACATCGTTTCCCAATCGGAACGGCTGCCCATAATGATGCCGACCTTTGGAGCTCCGGTTGCTTGCGTCATCGTGCAGGCGCTTCTCGCCGGAACGGAGGACAACCTACGACATGGCGGTCTTTCAGCTTGGCGTGAACTACTGGCCGCGGCGCAGCGCGATGTACATGTGGCAGCGCTTCGACCTTGACGAGATTCGCGAAGACATGGCTCGCATCAAATCGCTCGGCCTCCACGTCGTCCGCTTTTTCTTGATGTGGGATGCGTTCCAGCCGGCTCCCGATCGTATGGATGACGTGATGCTGCGCCGGTTCGATGCGGTGATGCAGGCGATTTCCGATGCGCGCTTGCAAGCCATTCCAACGCTCTACACGGGACATATGAGCGGCGTGAACTGGCTGCCGCAATGGTCGCTCGATTCCCGCACACCGCACGGCCGCTTCCGAACGATTGCGGGTGGAGAGACGTCACCGTACGGCATCGGCGATTTCTACGCCGATCAAGCGCTGCTCGACGCACAAGCATTATTCGCACAACGCGTCGGCGAACGGGCGCGCGAACATCCTGCGCTGCTGGTGTGGGATCTCGGAAACGAGTTCTCCAATTTGCGTGAGCCGAAGTCGCCCGCCGATGCTGCGCAGTGGAGCGCGCGACTCAGCGAGGTTCTCGAACGTTCGTCGGGGCGCGGCGTAACGGGCGGCACGCACGGTGAAGATGTCGAACGCGACCGCGGCTTGCGGCCGTCGTCGCTGGCATCGCCGTGGGAGATTGCCACCATGCACGGCTATTCCGTTTATGCAACGTTCTCGCGCGGCCGATTGGATACAGACGTCGTCCCGTTTTATGCGCGACTGATGCAGGCGTTTACACGCAAGCCGCTGCTCTTTAGCGAATTTGGAAATCCGACGTGTCCGCCGGGAACCGTATCGCCGTACAACCGCGAGCCGCTGCCCGGTGAACCAAAACCGTCGCGCGAGAATCTTCCGAAGAATGCTGCAGCATACGCGTGTCTAACCGAAGATGAGATGGCGCTTTATTGCGAAGGCGTGCTCGAAAAACTGCACGCACAAGGAGCGATCGGGGGACTATGGTGGTGTTGGGCCGACTACGATCATTCGCTTGCCGGCCTTCCACCGTTCGATCGCGCGACGCATGAGTTATATTTTGGGATGATTCGGGCGGACGGTTCGTATAAGCCGGTTGCGCAAACGCTTGCGACCATTGCGCAACGCGGGTGGCGCGTCGAAACGGAGCCGCCGCCGCTTGCAGACGAAACGGAATTCTATGCTGCGCTCCCGCAAGAACTTTATGCGTTGTATCATCGTTACGGGGGCTAGCTCGGGCATCGGCGCGGCGCTCGCGCGCCTTTGCCTGGATCGCGGTTGGAGCGTGCTCGCCGTTGCGCGGCGGGAAGAACGGCTGAAACCGCTCGCGGCTCATCCCAACTGCGGCGTGCTGGCACTCGACGTCACCGCGACCGGTGCGGCGTCACGTATCGTGAACGAGGCGATGCGCCGCTTTTCCCGCATCGATGTCGTGGTGAACAATGCGGGCGTCGCGCACCCCGGCGCATTACTTGAACAAACCGATGCCGCCCTCGAGGCGCAGTGGCAGCTCCACGTAGCAGCGCCCTTACGCATCGCACGCGCAGCGTTGCCGCACGTGCGTGCACAGCACGGGGGATTCGTCTTCATGGGATCCGGCCTCGCGCGCGTACCCGCACCCGGTTACGGCGCATACGCACCGGTTAAAGCGGCGATTCGCGCTGCGAGCATTCAATTACGCCGCGAGTTGCGTCCCGAAGGCCTGTTCGTAACGTACGTGGATCCGGGAGTGGTGGATACGGAATTCTCGGCCGCTTCGGGAATGCAACCGAGTCCCACGTCTTGGCATGCAAAGCCGGACGGTGTTGCGCGCGCGATACTTCGCGGCATCGAAAAGCGCGCGTCGCGCGTCAATGCGGTGTGGTGGCAAACCGCTGGGACGGTCGCCGGCGAATGGTTTCCCGCGCTTGCCGACGCAACCATGGCGCAACTCGTTACGCCGCCCGCTGCGACGGTTGTCCACGACGAAGCGGCGTCGCGCGAGCCTACACTAGTAGAACGGCCGCGCGACTTCGACGGTGCGTTGGAACCGGTGCGGCGACGCATGGAACGGGTGAAACTTCCGGAATCGTTCGTGCGCTCGTTGCTCGTACCCGGCGAAACGATTGACCTCAACGACGCAGCAATGCGCTGGGCGGGGATGCCAAACAAAAACGAGCGCGCGGCGCTGCATGAAGTTCTCGATTCGCTCGCGTCCGCGGGTTTCTTAGAAACGGAGTCTGAAGACCGATGGAGAGTCTTGCGCGAACCGCAACCGTCCTAATTGTAGCGGCGACCACCGCGGCCGCCCCAATGAGTGGAACCTTTGCATTGCTTGGTGGAACGCAGCGTATCGTGGCGCGCGCGATCGTCTCGCATCCGCGTCCCAATGACGTTACGCTTGATATCACGCAATCAACGCGTCAAGGCGGCCCGCCGATCCGCAAGTATCAAATGGATATGACCAAGCTGATGCATCTCATCGTGATCAGCGACGACTTCCGCGAGTTCTCGCACGAGCATCCGTCGTTCAATCGAAAGACCGGTGTCTTCCAGCAAACGCTCACCGTCGATCCTTCGCATTCTTACATCGTCTACATCGATTCACAGGTGATGGGAATCGGTCAACAAGTCTTTCGGTTCACGATTCCGCCTGCGGCACAGCCGTCCGCGACGATGCAGCCACTGCCACCGAGTACGCCGTCTCCCGCGACGATGACGGCCGGCCCGTACGCGGTGAAACTCGCGAAGACGACGCTTCCAGCGCAGTCGGCGCAAGACGTTCCCCTCGACATTACCAAGAATGGATCTGCCGCGACGGACCTGCAGCCGTATCTCGGAGCGGCCGGTCATGCCGTATTCATCAACACGGCGACGCTCGAATACGTCCACGTGCATCCGATGGTTCGTGGCGCATCAATGGCATCGATGGGCTCGCCGATGACGGGACCGCATTTGATGATGCACGTGCCGGCACTTCCGGTCGGAACCTACAAACTGTGGTTCCAATTCCACGGCGGTACGTCGCTCTATGTGGCGCCGTTTACGCTCGACGTGCGCTAGCCGCGCGTGCTTGCTTCAATCCGATCGCGAGGAAGAATAGCGCCGTTGCAAAGAGCACGATCGTCGCGCCGCTCGAACTTTTCAAGAAATACGACAGATAGAGCCCCCCGACGGTGCTCAAGATGCCAAGCACGGCCGAAAGCGCCATCATCGGCGCAAAGCGCGATGTGAGCTGATACGCCGCCGCCGCGGGCGTTACGAGCAGCGCGGCGACCAGCACGATACCGACGGCTTGCAGCGATACGATAATCGTGAGCGCGAGCATAACGAGCAGCACGTACTCAATCGGTCCCGCATGGATCCCGCTCGCATCGGCGACGACCGGATCGAACGTCGTATAGAGCAACGGGCGAAACAGAACGACCGTCGCGAGAGCCACCAATATGCCGAGCGCGAGGATCAGCATGAGATCGCTGGGGCCGACGCTCAGAATGTCGCCGAAGAGAAAACTCTGCAGGTCGACCGCATAGTTCTTCTGCTGGCTCATCAAAAAGACGCCAAGCGCAAATGCGCCGGTAAAAAGCACACCGATCGTTGTGTCGAGCGAAATGCGTCCGCGGCGATGCACGAAGCCGATGCCAAGCGCGGTCACGATCGCGACGATCGCCGCACCGACGTAGTAGTCCAGTCCGCGCAGATACGCGATAACGATGCCGGCAAACGACGCATGGGCGATGCCGTCGCCGATAAACGAGAGCTTGCGAAGGACGACATACGTGCCCATCGTCGAGCACAGCAGTCCGACTGCGAGCGCCTCGATGAACGCGCGCTGCATGAACTCGAATTGGAAAGGTGCAAGGATCGCGTTCATCTTCTAGTGTCGAATCTCCGGATGCTGCGCGTGCTCGGCATGCGCTTCATGATCGTGACGAAGGTGCCCGTGCGTGTGGGTGTGCTCTCGAATGCCGGCATACGCGCCCGATGCTACGACCTCGCTCGGATTGCCGATTGCAAGAACCTTGCGATCGAGCACCATCAACCGGTCGAACCACGCATTGACGTTATCGAGATCGTGCGTCGTCATCATCACGGGCAAGCCTTGCGCGACGAGATCGCGGACAACCCGCGAGAGTGCCCGTTCGGTTTCCGCATCAACGCCCGTCGTCGGTTCGTCCAGCAGCAACAGCTCCGGCTGTTGAGCGATTGCACGCGCAACGAACACGCGTTGTTGCTGGCCCCCGGAAAGATTCGCGATATGCCGGTCCGCGAGGTTCGTCATATTGACGACATCGAGCGCGTGAAGGACGACATCACGATCCTGCGCGCGGAATCGCTGCCAAAACGGCAAGCGCGAGAAGCGGCCCATGCTGACTACGTCCCACACCGTCGCAGGGAACGTCCAATCAACCGACTCAACCTGCGGAACGTACGCGATGCTTCCCGGAGCTAACCGTTGCGGCTTTGTCCCGAGTACGCACAAATCTCCGGCGGACGGCCGCAGCAATCCGGCAACGGTTTTAAGCAGCGTCGATTTTCCCGAACCGTTCGGCCCGATGATGCCGAGTGCTTCGCCGAAGTGCAGTTGCAGCGTCACGCCCTCAAGTGCGACGAAGCTGTCGTAGCGGACGACCAAATCCTCGGTGCGAACGGCATTGCCGTCGGATATGTTCACTTCAGTGCCTTCACGATCGCGTCGGTATCGTAGTTCAACATACCGATGTACGTGGACACGCTGGGGTCGGTGCCAATCGAGTCATCGTAGAGATTGTCGACGATCTTGATGTCCGCGTTGTGCGCGATCTGCTGCGCAAGCTTCCCGCTGTATTCGGGTTCGGAGAAAATCGCGCGCACCTGATGCTCGCGCGCGAGATCGATCAGGCGCGCCAGTTGTTGCGGGTTCGGATCCTGTCCGGGGTTCGCTTCGATGAATCCGAGCGTCGTAATACCGAAGCGGTCGTTGTAATACTGCCAGGCATTATGAAACACAATCATATAGCGGTGCGACGGCGGAATCGTTGCGATCTTCCGTGCAATGCTCGCGCGAAGTTGATCCAGCGAAGCGGCGTAACGGGTCGCGTTCGTGTGGTACTCGCCGGCGTGCTGCGGATCGATCTCGATCAGTGCGTCGCGAATCGCGAACACGTAATGCTTCGCATAGATCGGATCCATCCAGAGGTGCGGATTCTGATTCTTGACCGGCAAACCGTCGGAAGCAACCACGGTTCGCAGCGAACTCGATTTCACGTTCGCGATCGTTTTCCCAAGCCACGTTTCCAAGCCGGCACCGTTCTCGACGAGCAGCGCGGCCTGCGAGAGCGTCGCGACATCTTGCGGTGTCGGCTGATACTCCTCGGGCGACGCTCCAACGGGAACGAGCGACTTCACTTGCACGTGCTCGCCGCCGACGGCCTCAACCATCGAGTTAAATGTCGAAATCGTCGTCACGACGGAGATTACGCCGTTTGCCGGCTTCTGCGACGCCGGCCCTGAACAACTCGCGACGAAGAGCGCGATTGCGACAGATGCCAGAATCCTTATCGACACGCTGCGCACCGTCCGTAAAACTCCATCGTGTGCGCATCGAGTTGAAATCCGTGCAGCGCGCGCAACGATTCTGCGAATTGCTCGACCGCGGAACAATCGACGTCCTCGACCCGTCCGCACCCATTGCAAATCGCATGGTGATGATGGTGCGTCGGTTCGCAGAACATATACGTAGCCTCGCCGGCGTCGTCAACGCGAATCGTGGCCTCGCCCTTCTCGCGAAGATGTTCGAGCGTGCGATAGACGGTCGAGAGCGCAACGCGGACGTTCTGCGCCTCCAATTCGCGATGCACTTCAGCTGCGGAAAAGAAGCGCCGGACACTACGAAGTACGCCCGCGATCCGCTCTCGCGGACGAGTCGCATATTCTGCTCGGGTAGCCATACGGGTCTTATTTGCGAATTATTCGCAAAATCATTTCGGGCAGTTCTTCGCGGCCTCGGTCCCGGCGTTGCGAACCGTCGTCACCCAGTAGTTTGTGGCGTCGATACGGGCCGGCAAGGTGAGCTTCAGCCCCGCCGCCTGCGTCTGCACCTTCGGCAGGACGTTTTGCACGGAGGGATACTTGCCGGTCGCTTCAATGTCGGCGCGCGAGAGCAGCACCCAAGCGTTCGCGATATAACCCTGCGCGACCGGGATTTCGGCCGCGGGACAGTCGGCGGCGTTCTTTTGCCGGCTTAGGTCCGATTCGAGGACGAGTGCCCACGCTTGGACCGCATCTAATTGCGCGGCGATCGGTGCAAAGTCGGCCGGGCTGCAGATTCCCTGCAAGATGACGGCCTCGTTGTCGGCGCCCGAAATCACGCCTTCGAGCGCAGCGAAGCGCGCGTCGCGATCCGCTGCAGTCGCCGGCGGATGTTTGTCGTAATCGCGCACTTGATCTTCGAAATGCGTAGCGTTCATGTTGTTGCAACGCGCGAGCGCGACGACGGATGGACCGCCGCTAAGCGCGGCAGCAAGGGCGGCAGCAAAGAGCATGATCGTCTATTGCTGCATAAACGCCAGATTTACCGCTTGACCTGCCAGCGCGTCTACGGAAAGAACGGTGATGCCGCACTTGCCGTTTACCCGACCGACGGCCGCAACGAAGTCCGTCGAAGATCCGCTGGTCGCCTTCAATTGAATCGTGGTGCAGTTCGTTCCGGCGGCGTTCGACTCAAAGTTCGTGTAGAAACACCCGCTGAGCGTGTTGGCTCCGGCCGGTGATATCGCAATCGGCGTTTCGAGTTTGATCGACGATCCATTCGCAGTCGAGAACAAACCTTGATAGGCTTCGTAACGCTGACTTGCGATCGTCGAAAGATCGAACGGCTGCGCCGGCGCGCGGAACCCGAAATTGCCCGAAATCGACCACGTCGGACCCTGACTCGGCCCGGACGCGACTACGAGGAATGCCAACGGATCGTATGCGACGCCGCGCCCAAGTTCGTTCCGGCGATCGCGTAACTCGTTCCCGTAAAGGTCAACCTTCCGTTCGAAGCAGAAGCCGATCCAACGTCGTGCGCTTCATGCGTCGACACCACGTTCGGAAAGTTTGGACCGGCAATACCGACCACATTGACACCGAACGTCGAGCTTGCTGCTTCGACATGGTTGCGCTGCCGTCATCATGCGAAAATCGCCGTGCGCCGAGTCTCCGCCCGGATTGGGCGTTGTCGAATCGGTGGAGACGAACATGACCGCACCGTTTGCAATTTCGCGGATGTACGCGATGGCACCGATCGGCGTTGAGTGGCTCGCAGCGGTTATCGTCGCTTTTAAATGACGTTCGGCAACATGGTGAACGTGCCGCTTGTTGCAGCGGTGTTGCCCGGGACATCCGCTACTTAAAACGTGCCGGCCTGATGATCGATCGTCACCGACTGCATCCGACCGCCGCTCAAGTTCGTTCCAACGTACTGCGCTTGGGCGCTGAGCGTAACCGAAACCGTATTCGCCCCAGTGCCGATCGTCGTGAACGTCGTACTCGACGACAGCAACGCGCCTCCGCCGTTGGATTGCGAATAGGCCGTTGGCGTTCCGTCCGCATTGAACAAGTTCACGACGACCGATTGCGTCGCTGAAGCGAGATATGCCGGCCGCTTCGTGCGCCGACGATGCGGCCGGCATGAAGAACGACAACGCCGCCGATCCGACGGCGGCCGGCCTGCCTTGCGAGGGACCAGCCCGCACAGCTGAACCGCTGCCGCCTCCGCCGCACGCCGCGAGTACGAACGAGGCGCACATGAGTGCACAGGAAAACCGAAAACAACGCGTCATAGAAAAGCGCTCCGCGAATAAGCAACCCGGCCCCTGCCACTTTTGTCGCGTGTAAGTTTTGGCGCTTCGTCTTTGACAGGGAGACGGCCCGACACGTATAATCCCACGCGTTGCCCAAAACGTTGGCCCTGGGGATGTAGCTCAGCTGGTAGAGCACTTGCTTCGCATGTAAGGGGTCAGGAGTTCGAGTCTCCTCATCTCCACCAATTGAAAAACCCGCGCCGCTGTTAGCGAATCGCGGGTTTTCCCTTCAGCGGAAACGAATGCTGTTGCGAGCTTTGACGACCATTTGACGACCAATCAGCCAACGTGGACAAAACTGCCTCCTGGTGGTTGACTTGGACGCATAGTCGCTTTCAAGCACCACGAAGGTTTTTTTATGAACGCTGATAGCAGCGATAGCCTCGGCGATGGTCATGCTGACAAAGCGGAAGCGCTAAGGCGGCGGATTGACCGCATCTCAAGATCGCGCGCAGAGGCTATAAAGCATGCGCACGACATATTGTCAGAAGCTGCCGAGGCTGTAAACGATCACACGAGGGCACGAGACAGTCTGACGTTCCTGAAATTGTTGGCGCAGCGGCCGGGGTCGGCATCGGATTCGCCAAGTGAACGGAAGCGAAGACGCTTGCCTCTACGTCCCGTAGTTGTTTCGGCGCGACCCACGAGGGGCGACGGCGTACGCTGTCGCCTCTTTTTTTTCGCTCAGGAATGCGCGAACGGAACGGCAATCGCTTTCGCGCAGGACTGCATTTTACCGGGGCGCTTGACGTTGCGCTAAAGCATGCGCTTGAACGTTCGCCCACATCCGGCATTGGGGGTAAACGAACTCAGGAAGACTAACGGTATTCACGTTATGAGGGCGTTCGCCCGCTTTGCCATTGTCGCGGTGTTCGTGGCGATGGACTTGGGGTTTGTGCTGCCGGAGCTAAGTCGCCTAATATACCCGATCGGCGATTGGGGGTTTTTTGCGATTTCCAACGTCATCGATTCCGTTGTGCCGGGAGGTCCGGCAGCTCGCGCTCATATCATACCAGGCGATGTAATCCACTTCTCCTCGCCCGAAGAGCGCATGCGGCAGCCCGACAACGGATCCGCTGCGCCGTACCCCGGGGCGCGTCGCACGTTTGAAATACAACACGGCAACACGCTGCGGCGCGTTACGTTAGTTGCTGACGTGTTCGCGCAATACCCGGCCTGGTTCGTTGGGGTACGCGTATTTGTAGAAACGTTCTGGGTAGCCCTCGCCGCTTTTCTCGTGTTGCGTCGTCCCAACATCACAACGTGGTCGTTCTTTTTCGTTTCGATTTTTCCTCAAGTCGCGCCAATTGCCAGTCAGACTGCTCCGACTGTTCTACTTGCTGCGCGCCATTTCTTATTAATTGCTTTTACGCCCATCGGCAATGCGGCAACGATGATGTTTATTTTGAGCTTAGGTGCAAAACCCATGCTACGTTGGCACCGGGTGGCCGCATTTTTGCTAGTACCAATATCGCTTGCCGTGAGCATCCCGTTTGCAGTAGCCGATCTATCCTGGTATTTCGGCGATCATCGCGCGCTTTTCGATCTGATCGTTGAACCGTCTTCTGCGTTGCAACTCGTGAATATTGCTGGGATTCTCCTATGGGCCGCGCAGGTTGCTGTGTTTACCCTCGTCCTTCGGGAGAATGTCGGCAAGGAACGACAGCGCATCGTTTGGGTTTTTGTCGGTTTTTCCATTTATTGGCTCGCCGCCTACGTCGCAGGCCTGCTGCCTGTTGCCACTACGCCACTGAAGTGGTTCGTCGTCTTGTACACCTTGTATGGCGCGCTGCCGGCTTGCGTGACATACGCGATCCTAAAATATCGATTGGTCGACATCAACGTGTTTATCAGTCGCGCACTAATTTTCGGTATAATATCCGGAGCGGTGATTGCGGCGTTTTCATCCATCGACTGGCTGTTTACGAAAGAACTTGACGATCGACGCTTAGGCGCCATTATCGAAATCGCAGGGGCGATTGCATTAAGTCTATCCTTCAGTACACTGCATCGGAAAGTCGATCACATTGTAAGTGCTACGTTTTTTCGCCGAAAGCACGCAGGTGAAAAGCGGCTCCGCGAGCTAGCAAAATCACTGCGGGAGGCGCGCTCCGAGGCGGTGATAAGCGAAGGTTTGATTGACGACGTCGTCGAGACATTCAATTTAGGTGCGGCAGCTCTGTTTGTATACACTGACCGCACAGTATTCCGGTGCATACATTCATTCGGCTGCGACAAGAAAGCTCTCGCTGACCTTAGCGAAGAGGACGTACGGATGACCGGTGTTCATCATGACGTCGATGCCTTGGTACTGAACGACCGCATTGCAAGTCGGCTTCGGTTGCTTCTTGAAGGAGCAAAGCCGGATATTATTTTACCGATCGTCGTGCGTAACGAACTCGCAGCGCTGGCATTCTACGGCACGCATCGACACGGCGAACATCTCGATGCCGATGAAATCCACGCAATTTCAGCGCTGGGTGTTGGGGCGTCGGCGGGATATCTCCATCTCCAGCTAAGCGAGTTGCGATCGAGAGCAGACGCGGCGGAGCACGAGGCGGAATTGTTACGGCGCGAGCTTGCCGCCATGCGCGCGCAAGCTCGCCTCGCGTCGTCACACAGTCAGTGATTTTGCCTCACGCAAAGCAGCTAAATTTGTACGTCGCGCAGATCTCGCGCAATTGGAAACCGCGCGTGGATTGCTCTGGGCGCCTACCTATTTCGCTGTTCCCACCTACGACCTATTTTGCTTCGACTTCGTGTTCGTCGGAGTCGTACCACTCCAATACGCGTGCAATCATCGTCGTTCTATTCTTCGTACCGGCCCTTTGATGGAGGCGCTTGAAATATTCGGATACGGTGCTTTCGGCGGTGCCGAGCGAGTCGGCTATTTCACCGACGCGACGTCCCTCGAGGATGAGGCCGAGTACCTCGGCCTCGCGCGAACTGAAACCGTATCGTTGAACCGATGATCGCAACGCGCCCCGGGTGCGAAGCTTTTCAATCGTCGCGCCGATGCATTCACCGGCCGGATCGCTGACGCGACCTCGAACGCTTCAAACATGTCCATAACGGGTTCAAGTGCCCATCGTGGCGCGAGCAGAGACCAAGGAAGTGAGTTTCGTAAACGTAACTTTGGTTAATGCAAACGCCGTAAGAGTGAAGAGCTGCACTCCAATTTGTATGCGGCTCATGAACAATAATATGGGGCTGCAACAGGAGGGACAACATCAAAAAGGCGTCTATTCCGGAAACACGACTTCTTTCTGTTCAGGCCGGAACCGTCAATGAGGAGGTTGCGCACCGGATCAAGTCGGTATTACCGCTGATACCGCGAGTAGTTGAACGCCTCAACATTAGCGTTGAGGATATCGCAGAGCCGACCAATCGATACGTCGCGTGGCTGGATTTACTTGGCGCAGGGCACTTGATGTCAACATCGACGAATAATCTGCAAATGCGATTGCGCGACTTCACCTTGCCGTCGCAAACGCTTGTGGCGACTCCAACTTCGATGGTACGACGGCTGCCGGTCAACGATGGAATATTCTCGACCACCACCTCGAAGCAGCAATTAACATTCGCCCTACGAGCGGCTCTCAAATATGTAGTTTGTTACTTCTTAAGTCTCTCTCCGCATAATCGTTTCACGCGGCGAAGCAGCACATAGATACGACGTTGACCGTAGCGAATTCGGTTCGCCGCGAGCTCTTTGATACGAATGCGCAGCGCGGCGTTTACGTCCGTTCGAACCGAACAATAGACGATTGACCGTAAGAATCGCGCACACACGCCGCTCACTGATCCGCCAGATCCTGCGAATCTCGGGAAGGGGGGTTTTCCGGCGCACCCGACTCACCACTTTTTTTTGAGCACGTCCTGCAACACGGCGCGATCGAGCGTCAGATCGGCGACGACTTGTTCGAGCTTCGCGTTTTCGTCGCGCAGCTGGCGCAACTCACGGATCGCGGGCGTGCCTAGACTCCCGAAACGCTTCTTCCAGGTGTAGAACGTAGCTTCGCTGATGCCAAGCTTACGCGTAATATCGGCGAGCGGCGAGCCGATTTTCGGCTTGCCGTAGGGCAGCGGCGATCTGTTCGTCAAAGTACCGGGACTTGCGCACGGGCGGACCTCCTTAGTCGGTGAAGTTCGCCGCGATTTTCTGGTATTCCGTGGACTACGAACTTCGGGAATGCCCCCGTATCGCTTTCGCGCAACACCTTGACGCAAATGGCTAGGGCAATGGCATGCGGATCCAGACATGAGCGAATCATCCTCCGTTGGTGCGCCAGCATTATGACACTGTGGCGGCGGGCAAGGTCACAAGCGAACGCGTCCCGCCGCATAAGCGGCCAGTGCGGTATCGGAATCGACGCCTTTCAGGCACGGGCTGACAATCGCCGACAAGCCTGACAAAAACGCGTTTGGCGTTGATAAATTGCGGTCAGCCGGCGCCGTTCTTGACCCTCGTTTCTACCCCTGTCGACGGTGCATTTTCGTGCGTTTTCGATCACTCAAGGGCACTGGCGGGCATTAAAAAGCACCGATTCACAAGAAACGGCGCTATCTCGAAGCGGTCAATGTCGCGAAGTCCTATTTGTAAGGGAGGCTTTCCACGTTGACGACCATTGACGACCATTCTCGCGGAAACGGGCGGATTTTAGCGGACCGCGGGGGACTGAAAACTGCCGAAAACGGTTGCAACTACGCGATTTCAGCTGGTAAGTCAATCGAGAAAACAAGCGGTTCATTCTTCGCACGTAAGGGGTCAGGAGTTCGAGTCTCCTCATCTCCACCAATACCGAAAAGTCCGATTCTATCGGGCTTTTTTCTTTTTCTCCGTCTTGCCTTTCGAGGTTTAGGGGGAACCGTTTAGCCCACACGTGCCTAGCAGCGAGCCAGTCCTGTGAGCCGCGGCAGACGTGTCCAAGGGCGCTAGATGCGTGTACACATCGCGGGCTCACCCCGCGGTTGCGTGAAACATCCGCCCCCAGCAGTCCGTACAGAATGTGGTGGCGTTTCGGCTGACAGGCCGCGTCTAGATGCAGGGCAGGAGGAACGTGTATGCGTCGTATCTCTAGATCGGAATTCACAGAAGCGTTTCCCGTAGTAGTGCCGTCGTGGAGCATTCACGGGATCGAAACAGAGCCGATTAGGCTTGAACGCGATGCAGTCGTGTCGGGTATCTTGAAGAACGACCTCGTCGTCGGGCCCGGTGTCAAGGCCATCATCAATGGCATTATCGAGGGTTCGCTTCTCGTCGACACGGGCGCAGTGGCGCACATTACCGGAATCGTTAAGGGGAACGTCGATGTTAGAGGAGCGGCGTGCATCCACGGCAACGTTGGTTCGCTTAAAACGGCCGACGATGCCGTCCTGTGCCTGGACAACGTCCTGTGCGCGAGCGACTAGCCGCGATTCTTCTTCCAGCACATGTTTAGCCCACTTTTAGCCCATTAGCCCCGACTTAGCCCGTCAAAATGTTGCGCAAACCCTTATGAAATCGAACATCCGAGGCGATTAACTTGCTTCCCATATAAGGGGTCAGGAGTTCGAGTCTCGTCGTCTCGGCCAATTGGAAACGCGCGTAGCACTAGCTTTTCTGGCGTTTTGCTTTTCAATCGGCTGCGCGTAATAAACTCAGCCGGTACGCTAGAAACTGCCGACAGTTTTGCGTCCGATCGAGTGATGGAGAGCGTTGAAATCCCATCCGTTCGTAAAGTCGCTGTGCAGCATGCATCGTGCTTTGCGTACTAAGAACTACTGCCGTCTTCCGTTCTTTCATCGATTCGTCGATGATGCGCTGCATGAGCGAGCGTGCCACGCCCAATCGTCTAGCGTTTCGTGACACCGCCACAAAACGGACATCCGCCTCTTCGTCGCCACACAGTTGCACGAAAGGCGACGGCGGAACAATTAGTGTGGCCGTTCCTATCACGACGTCACTTGAGTCAACAGCCAGGATCAACGTGCCATGAGAGACCCTTGCCTCTGCAACCTCTTCCTTCGAGAGGGGCTTTCAACTCTCCGTATCCCTCGCCGGCGATCACCTGATAGATCAAATCCCGACAGCCTGTTGTTCTCGTCCGTTCACGTTCATCGACTTAACTTCTCGTAACCGCGCAATTAGAACTTGCATCGAATCACTAGAATCGTCGCATCATCGCGCAGCGGTCCAGCTGCGTACTCCTTGACCTTGTCGAAAATAGTTTCTGCTATCTGTTGAGCCGGCTGATCCGCTCGCTTCAGTAGTTCATCCTTTAGGCGCTCAATCGTGAACAGTTCGCCTTCGCTATTCGTCGCTTCTGTAAGTCCGTCGGTATAGAAAACGGCTACGTCTCCGGTACCTAGCACGGTTTGCTCTTCTTTGTAGAAGGTCTGCTTGTCAATGCCGAGGACGATATCGTGTGTATCCATCGTCTGCACTTCATTTGAGATCCGTCGGTACAACAACGGCGGCTCGTGACCGGCATTCACGACCCGCAGTTCACCAGACGCCGTATCGAGCGCAGCGAGGAGAAACGTGATGAACGAACCGTCAACCATGTCGTCGGTTACGACGGCATTGGTATGGGTCACAATAGAAACGAGTTGCCGAGCGCCAAGGGCCGTGGTCAGCCCTCGCACGAGATATCGAAGCATGAGCGCGTTTAACGCAGCGGCAAGCGATTTTCCAGATGCATCGCCCAATCCCATGACAACCACATCTTCAACGACCGGAAATATATCGATATAGTCGCCGCCTACTAAGCGCGCCGGTTCCGCATGAACGCCGATTTCCGTTCCGGGAACGACGGGTACCGAAACATCCAGCAACGCGCGCTGAATCCGTTCTGCGGCGAGACTAAAATGGATTTCTGAGTCCTCTCCGACGGTGAAATGCGCAATGGCGCGCCGAAGTGAACTTTTCATTTCATCGGTAGGTTCGCTGCAACACTCGCCTTATCCGCGAAGCGCGGAATTTACGCGCGGATAGCAAGGAAACTACCGCTTGCAGCAAATGGTCGGGCACTTTCGCGAATCGCACCCGAAGAAGCGAAGCAAGTTCGATCGGCGTAAATACAATCGGCTATCGCATAGATCACATCCGATACGCCTTCGATAACCGTCATAACCGGGCCGACGTGCGGGCCTAATCGAGCAACGAGACTTGAGCTGAAGGCGGACAAGAGCGCGAGCAGCGCACCGATGCCACCATTCGTTGTGATTGAAAGCTCTATTGTCATTGCGTCGATCTATCGGTTCTCGAGATGCAACGAAAGGCATAGTGGTGGCGCGGGAACGACCGGATGGGACCGGCGATTGCGGGCCATGCCCGCTTTAGTGGCCCGTTGTGAATGTCCCGACGGACTGCGTGTACTGGGCGCTGCATTGTGGCGGATTATTCGCCCAACCCGTATACACGTCGTTAACCACGTACGTCCTTAACGGTGATAAGGTTGGCAATGGCACCGCCATATAGGGCAGGTTAGATAATTGAAACGTCGGCGGCGTGGTGGCGAACGGCGACGGATAGGGCGACGGCGCAATCGTCGGTATGCCGAGCGTGACCGGTCCACCGAAACCAAACCGAAACGATTAGGGCTTCTTCCTGCGCAGAGGCACCGCACGCGGCAAGTGACGATATCCCCGCGATGCACAAGACACACACTTTCGCTCCCAGCTGCACCTTCATGTCCTCCGGAACGGCTATTGAAAGAGCATCATACAGGAAAACACCGGAACGCTACGGCTCGAGGATGACTTTTCCGGTCACCTCATGGTTTGCTTGCGCGGCGAATGCCTTCTTTGTATCAGAAAGCGAATAGACTGCTCCGACTCGCGGTTGAAGCTGACCAGCGTCCACCATGCGGCTCAATTCTGCGAGCTGCGATCCCATTAGGATCGCGGATGAAATGTACGATGCGAATATCGTTCCGTGTTCCGTGCGGTGGCGCCATAACGGTTACCAGCGTCCCTCCGGTCTTCACGATCGCAAGCGAACGCTCGAGAATGTCGCCACCGATGGCATCGTAGATGAGATCGACTGAGCCGATGCGCTTCTCCCATCCACTCTGCTCGAGGTCAACAAACGCATCGGCACCCGCATCGAGGATTTGCGATTCGGCGTTGCTGCGGCCGGTACCGATTATGCGAGTGCCGACCGAACGCGCGAGTTGTATCGCCACGTTGCCCAACGCGCCGGCAGCGCCGTGAATAACAACCGTCTGGCCCGCGGTTAAACGACCGTGATCGAATAGAGCCTGCCACGATGTCAACCCAGATTGAGGGATGGCGGCGGCGTGAACGTAGTCGACCGTTTTTGGCTTAGGAGCGACGCAGCGCGCCTCGACCGCGATATATTCGGCAGCCGCGCCGTCACGTAAGGCATCGATAAGGCCGTAGACCTCATCACCGACTGCAACACCGGCCGCCCCGAAGCCCAGAGCGGCGACAACGCCGGAAAATTCATGCGCAGGGATGATGTAATCTCGCTTGTGACCAACGCGATCTATCCACAGTGGCCATTCCAGCTCGGTTGGCGTAATGCCGCACGCGTGTACTTTTACCAGCACGTCGGCCGTACGCGGTTTCGGGTCCGGCGCCTCCTCGTACACAAGGCCTTCAACACCGACCGGCGCATGCAAACGGACAGCTTTCATTTCAACGATCTCCTCAGGACACAATACGGACGAGGTGCGCCCACGAAACGTGACGTGTCTCGCCCTCAAGCGGTGTCAGCGACTCAGATTGTGGCTCTTCGGGATGCTGCGTATTCGGAGGAAGATTAGTCGGTCCGCCGTGTGTCCCTAGTCCGAAGGTGGCTTGACAGAAACGCCAGGATCGAAATATCCTGGCCTCTTATGTTTGCAAACAAGCGTTACGTCCGGCGAGATGACGCGGACAACCCGTTTCCGGACGGTCACGCGTGGTGGGTGAACTGCGGAAATTGCGGTCAAGCGTTGCTCGTACCGACCGGCAGTGCGCCGTTTTGCAACGGTCGCGATTCGTTCGGATGTAGCGAACCCGGGCCGCTACGTGGTGACGAGAAGCGTGAATAAACAATGGTTCTTGCCTGAAGAATTCGAGGCCATCGTAAGCGACGCTCTCGATAGCCTGCCGAAACGATTCGCTGATCTCCTCGAGAATATCGTCGTGACAATCGAAGACGAACCAGATGAAGACGACCTCGACGAGACCGAAGATCCCGACGGAGAGCTTCTCGGAATTTATCGCGGCGTTTCTCTCGTCGAACGGATGAACGAGCCGCCGCTGTTGCCCGATGAAATCGCAATATTCCGTGGACCCGTCAGCCGCGTCTCCCGCACACGCGATGAAGCAGTGCAAGAAATTCGCGATACGGTGATTCACGAAATCGGTCACTACTTCGGGCTAGAAGACGAAGATTTGCCGTAGGACGCCGTCACGACTGAGCGAAACGTGCCGTTGCCCGGGTTGCAGCCGCACGTGCCCAATCTACGGGCGAAATGGGTCCGACGGCAAAGACCCAGATGAAGGCGCTAACAAACGCCATGATCGCCGCAATCGTGAATGGGGCAACAAAACTTCCAGTGCGATCGACCAAGATGCCCGTAAGCACCGGTGCGATGATTCCCGCCATATTGCCGATCCCGTTTTGAATGCCGGTCCATCGTCCAACCGCATGCGTTCCGGATAACGTTTGCACGATCGCCCAAACCTGCGTCGACATCAATCCGATGCCGCCGGCCGCGACCATCAAAAACAGAATCGAAAGCGCGGGTCCGCTAGTAGCGCATAGCAATGAGAACGTACCGGCGGTTACCAATCCGAAGCTAAGGAGCGATTTACGAGCGATGGTCGCCGAGACCCCACTGTGAATCAACGCATCGGTTATCCAACCCGATGAGATGTTTGAAAGCGCCATCACGAAATACGCAGCGCCGCCTATGATCGCCATCTCGGCGATCGAATGATGACGCTCGTTCACGAGATAGTATGGGATCCACGTAAGGATGAAATAGAAAAGATACAGTCCGAAAAAGTGACCGAGACTCGTTCCCCACAGCGCACGCTCTCGTAGAATATCGGAGAGCTTGGCCGTCGTTTCATCGCGCATCCGTTCCCCGGCGCACAGCCGTTTGTGGACGATCGCAAGCCACGGAACGAGCCAAAGCAAACTCACCAGACCGAAGCCGACAAAGAACGCTCGCCATCCAAACGCCGCCATCACGAGGCCGCCGGCAAAAATGCCGAATGCGGGGCCGCAATTCATCCCCGCAAGCATCGCGCCATTCGCAGCACCCAGCCGGCTAGCCGGTAGACACTTCGCGAAGATCTTGGAGTATGACGGGAATGCCACCGATTCGGCTGCACCGAGAAGTAAACGCAATGCGAATAAGCCGGCGAGCGTTTGCGAAAATCCGGTTAGTGTCGTGGTAATCGACCATGCGGCATAGCCGACTACCAACACCCAGCTCACATCGAGGCGATCGACGAGCCAGCCGACAATGAAATTCGCGAACGCGTACGTCACGAAGAACGAAGTCAATAGCATGCCGAGCTGCGTCGCGGAAATATGGAATTCATCTTTGATAATCGGCGCGGCAGTCGAGAGATTGCCCCGATCAACGTAATTGATGAATACGGATAGCGCGACGAGAATAATCGCCGCCGTAATCCAGCGCGGCGTCTGTTCGTGCTTCATCATCACCTCGACGCCGGCCCCGCACCGGTTGCTCGCGATTATATCACGTCAATGTCGCGATGTGCACGCTGGCAATATTACCGTTCCGCACGCGATACGTGACCGTCGCTTCCAACGCATCGCGCCCGTCGCTAAATCCCGTCACGCGTTCCTTATCGACGACAGTTTCGCCGTTAACATCGCGACTCAGAATCTCGGCGTGAATCGCGGGATTCTTCTCGAACACCTGGCGATAGGTGGCGTTGATGTGCTCCCGCGTTTGTAACGCCGGCGCATTCGGGCGCGCGATCGTGGCATCGTGGGCGTACGTTTCGGCGAAGACATCGGCATCATGATGGTTATAAGCGTTCACTTGGCGCTGGACGATCTGCTCCGGGGACTCGTTCAGAATCGCGACAGCATCAAATACGTGACCGTCTTTAATGACGCGATTGACGGAAGCGATTGCGCGAATATCCGAAAGGGGATTTTCATCGAGAATAACGAGATCGGCTAGTTTCCCCGCTTCAATCGTTCCAAGGTCGTGGGCTCGGTCCATCATCGCCGCACCGCCCGCGGTTGCCGTAATCAACACGTCTTTCGGCGATAATCCCGACGCGACCATCTGCAACGCTTCATCGTAGAACGAGGAGGCATGCTGCGTGCCGATGTTCCCGGCGTCGGTCCCGGCCGCGATTCGCACGCCGGCCTCGTGAACGCGTTTGAGATTGCGCATCGCCGCATGCGGCGCTTCGGGCGCGCGCAACGAACGAATTCTCGCGAGCACGTCAGGATCGAGCGCGCTTTCTACGTCCTGCATATTGAAGAGCGTCCCCACGACGTCGGGATTCGCAATACCCAAATCGACGGCCGTCAGATTTGGCGTCCCGTGAAACGTATAGCCGTAGTTACCAACCACGATCAACGTCGGGCAGTAGATAACGTTGCGCGACTGCAACAGCCCGATGAACGCGTCATCGACGTCGGTATCGAAAACACTGTGCGCGAGAATATCCGTTCCGGATTCAACCGCGAGCCGCGCGGTTTCAAGCTCCGTTGCATGAATGATCACGCGCGCACCGTGCTCGTGCGCGTACTCGATCGCGGCTTTTGCGACCGGTTGGAACGCAATCGCAGGATGCGCCGGCGTCACGATCCACCAGAACTTCACGAAATCCGTTCGGGCCGCCAGTTCCCGGTCGATCAACGTGCGTGCGGCTTCGATGGTGTCAATCTTCACGATCGGGGGATCGTTGTACGGGTCGAGAATCGTCCGGTCGACGCTCGAGATTAGCGGACCGGCGGCCATGACGCGGGGCGCTACAATCGTTTGCTGCGCCAGCGCGCGCACATCATAATTCCAAAACGGTCCGCCTACATCCACAACCGAGGTAATGCCGGCCCGCAAGTATCGCGCGAACGTGTCCTGCAGGTTACTGCGGATCCATTGGAGCTCATCGGTGTACGGGCGAACCGCGCGTAGATCGATCGCATCGGGACGCGTGTATAAGCCGCCCGATTGAAAGAAGTGCACGTGACTATCGATCAAGCCCGGAATTGTATACTTGCCGAGAGCGTCGATTCGAAACGCGCCTTCCGGTACAACGATGCTGTGGGCCGGCCCCACGCGATCGATCGTGTTTCCGCGCAAGAGGATCGTCGCATTCGCAAGGGGCTGCAGTTCCGAACCGATCAGCGCCGTCGAACCAACAATCGCCGTGTACTTGTGGTTCACATTGATCTGGCGGGCTACCGGCGCCGGACTGAGCGAGGGCATTACCGGCATCGCGCCGAGCGCAGCGATACGCATCATTGCCTCGGCTCGCGTCATCGAATCAGAAAAGAGGAAGCACACTTATTATTAGTTGGCCGACCATCGTAGTTCAGAAGACCTTGCCCTTCTTTCAGGACTTGTTCACGTTGCCCGGGGTATACTAGACGCCCATGAGGAAGGCTGCCTTCTGCGCCCTCGCTGCTCTTCTTGCCTCCACAACGGCGGTTTCGCCGACGCGTGCGGGTTCCGGCATCCCCGATGCCGTCGAGAGCGCGGCTGCCTTCAACACGGCTGAATTGAGCGGCGTAATCGTCGAGGAACGGCACATCGATCTAAACGCATCCGCCGGGCCGGCTCATTATAGCGAACAAAACGATGCGATCATGCTTTTGGAAGACGGCCAATACAAGCGCGTGCGATATTTACACATCGTGCAGAACGGCAGAACGTTGGACAGCGACGAACTTTCGCAACGTGAGACGCAAAACAACAACGATCTCGATGCAGGCAAGGCGTTCTTCAAGCAGCCCTTCGATGCGCGTTATCTCCACGATTACGAGTACAGCGAAACACCGTGTGCGTGCGCGCCACACGTGCGACAGATTACATTTCGCAGCGACATCCGCGACGATCAGCACGGCGATGGGACGATGCTCATCGATTCGTCGAGTAGACGCGTGCTGAGCCTTACCTACGCTCCAAACGCTTTGCCGGCGCACGCATCAAGCGGAACGACGGTCGAAACCTTCGGACAAACTGCTGCCGGCGCGTGGACGATCGTCAGTATCGATCACACGTACAGCGGCCACGTCGCGTTCATTCGCGGAAACGGCACGATGACCGAACGCCTCGACCACGTTGTGCGATTCGAAAGTCCGGTTACCGCCATGCAATATCTTCAGAGCACCTCGAAATAATCATGAAGCGGATCATCCTGCTCCTCGCCTTCATGCTGTGTGGGATTTCTACGAGCGGCGTCGTCCATAACGTGCCGTACGTGATTGGTTTCCGGCCGCTCAACAGCATGGAGCAGCCTTACCTCGGACAGATGTCCCTAAACTTCAATAATGGAGTCGTGAGCGGAAGCTATACCGATATTTCCATTCGTCCGGGAAGCCCGTTCGCAAATCAAATGAAGATCCCCGTATCGGGCGGGGTGAGCAGCGGCAACGTGATGCTTACGATCCGGCAGATTACGTTTCGCGGAACCATGAAAGGCGAGTGGATGAGCGGCAGCGCGACAATTCGCGGCCGGCTCTATACGTTCGAAGCCGAACAGGGAAAAGCTCCGGGAATGTAGCGCTTATTCGTAGGTAATCGCGTCGATCGTGTACTCTATGGGACCGGCGGGACGAACGACGGTCACGCGATCGCCGACGTGGTGATCGGAGAACGCTTGAGCAATCGGCGACTCCCAGCTAATGGAACCTTTGGTGGGATCGGCTTCGTCTTCGCCGACGATGCGAACTTTCAAACGGCCGCCCCGCTTATCGTGCGCTTCAACGGTTGTTCCGAACTCAACGACTCCATTCGAGCGCGATTTCGGCTGAACGACGATCGCGGAGTCCAGACGTTCGCTGTAGTAGCGCACGTCGCGCTCGTTCTTTTCGGACTCGGCGCGCGCGAGCGCCTCACGAAGCAGCTCCAAGCCGCGAGGTGTGACGTAATTCGGAGAATCGCTGACGGGGCGGTTGAAGGATGGTTCCGGCCCGCCGTCGTCATCTTTGACAAAGGCTCGGCTCATCGTGACCTTTCTACGGGAGCAGCACAGCGGCGCCGTCGACGCGGTCGCGGCGGAGAGCATCGAGCGCTCCAGGTGCCTCCCGTAGGGAAAACTGCGTCGCTCGCGAGCGGATACCTGCACTCGCGGCGAGAGAGAGAAAGCCATTTGCATCCGCTCGCGTCATGTTCGCAACGCTGCGAAGCTGGCGTTCGCCCCAAAGGAGCGAGTCGTAGTCAAACTGGGGGATGCGGTCCAAGTGGATCGCGTTTATCGCGACGATTCCACCCTTTCGAAGTGCACCGAGCGCGGCAAGAACGACATCGCCGGACGGCGCAAACGTAACGGCGCGATCGAGCGGCCGCGGCGGTTTCTCCGTCTGGCTTCCGACCCAGTCCGCACCAAGCTGCCGCGCGAGTTCCCGGTGCGACTCGCCTCGCGTCGCGACGTAAACCTCGCAATTCCACGCGTGCAGCACCTGAATGACGAGATGCGCGGAAGCGCCGAATCCGTAGAGACCGACGCGTTCACCCGGTTGCACCTCTGCCACACGAAGCGACCGGTATCCAATGATGCCCGCACATAACAGCGGCGCGGCTTCGACGTCGTCTAATTCGTCCGGCAACGCATACGTAAAGTCAGCGCGCGCTGCTGCATACTGAGCGTAGCCGCCGTTGCGGTCGTATCCGGTGAACGCGATCGCGTCGCAAAGATTCTCTCGTCCCGCGCGGCACTGCGCGCACGAGCCGTCCGTGCGCGCAACCCACGACACGCCGCGACGGGCTCCAATCATGTGCGGATCGACGGCAGAGCCTACCGCCGTAACGCGCCCGACGATCTGGTGACCGGGAACGATCGCATCGTGATGCGGTGCTAATTCACCATCGACGATATGGAGATCCGTGCGGCAAACACCGCAGGCCGTTACTTCGAGAAGAACATCATGTGCGGCCGGTTGCGGCGCATCGACCTCTTCGATGCGCAAGCGGCCCTTGTCGTCGTTTGCATGGCGGA
The DNA here is from genome assembly GCA_963765935.1 of Vulcanimicrobiia bacterium. Lineage (GTDB taxonomy): Bacteria > Vulcanimicrobiota > Vulcanimicrobiia > Vulcanimicrobiales > Vulcanimicrobiaceae > JAMXLG01. The sequence goes on from CAVXXX010000001.1 coordinate 1,092,637, forward strand.
TTGCGGCGAGCACGAACCTCTCCCTCCCATGGCAAAAGTGGCATCGACCGGCTTCGACGCTGGATTGGAATACGCCCGGAAGCATACGTTGCATGCGCTGCTCGTTGCCACGCGCGACGAGATGCTTCTCGAAACCTACGAGTCCGGATATGGGCCCGATCTTCCGCATCCGCTTTACAGCGGCACGAAAAGCTTTTGGGGGACGGCGGCGCTCTGCGCCATGAAGGACGGCTTGTTCGATCTTGACGAGCCGGTGACGCGCGTGCTCCCGGAGTTCAAGGCGGACATCCGCAAAGGCGATTACGCCCCGCATGCTTCTTTCCATGACCGCAGGATATGGATTCGGCGGTTTGGGAGCGTCGGTGCCAACGTATGAAAAAGCGCTGACCATACCACTCAAAAACCGGCCCGGTGAAACATTCACGTACGGCGGAATTCCGCTACAGGTTTTCGGCGCGTTTTTTGCACGGATCCTCGAGTCGAAGGGCGAGACGCCGCATGCGTATTTAAAGCGCCGTGTGCTCGATCCGGCGGCCGTGACGATCGATGAGTGGCGCACCTTGAGCGACGGGAACCACCCGCTCCCGACCGGCGTACAAATGCGTGCGGCGCAGTGGCTTGCGTACGGGCGGTATATGCTGCAGCATCACCGCGCAAACGCCGACGCGTTACATGGGTCCTCACCCAATGCGCGTTATGGACTCTGTTGGTGGTTAGCTCCAGCGGGCGTTCCCGACGATACGTTTTACGCAAGCGGTTCAGCGGGTCAAGGGCTTTACATTATTCCCTCGCGCGGCCTCGTCGTCGTGCACTTCGCCAAGAGCACGTCCTACAAACACGACGCGTTGCTCAAGAAACTGCTGGCCTGATAAAAGCGAAGAGCGGCGGTCGTTCATACTACCGCCGCTCTTCTCAAGTAAACCGAATCGACCTTACGGAGTAACGGGTTTGGCTCCGTCGATCGGTTTCATGCCTTTCGCCTGCAGCTGCTTCGAGAGCCCCTGCAGCGATTGTACGTAAGCATTGTAATCCGCGAACGCCTTGTCGTACGCTGCGTCGAAACGCGATGCGTACTCGAGTTGCGCGGCCGTAGGCGGGAGTTGCACGCCGAAGCCGGTGCGCGGCACGGATTCGCGCAGCGAACCCGGACGTTGGATCGAGTCTTCGTCGTTGTGATAGTCCGCGGTGAACGCGTAGAACACGTCGCTCCACCGCTTTTGCGCGTCCGCGACGGCAGAGCTTAGCGACGGATCGTTAGGCTTTGCGTTCGCGAGCGACTTCTTGATCGCATCGAGATTATTGAGCGCGTCGTCGATTTTGCCGTAGCGGTCGTTGTACTTGAGCGCATAATCGAAGCCCGCTTGATATTGCGCCTGAGTCCACGAATCGCGCGGATCCGGCTTGACGTCGAAGCTCTGCGTCATCGTCTTTCCGTCGATCGTCATGCGCACCGAGTAGGTGCCCGGGACGACCATGGGTCCGGTGTTCGGGCCACGATACTCTTCGCGCGCCGCGCCCATCCACTTCGTGGGGCCATCAATGTGGAAATCCCAGGTGAAGCGATTGACGCCGGCCTTGTTCGGAATGTAGGGCACATCTTTGTCTTTGACTTTGTGCGTGCCCTTGATCGTGCGAATCACCTTGCCGCTCGCGTCGAGAATCTCAGCCGAGGGCGTTCCCTTTTGTGCGGCAGATTGATAGAAGTCGATGATTGAACCTTGCGGCGGATTCTGTCCCGCGAAATCGGTATACGCGCTCGAATTTTCATTCGAGTGGTAGTGATATTGGTAGGACGTGCGCGGCTTGAAGAGCATCGCTCCCGCTCGCTGCGCCTCGGGCAACTGCTGAATCGAGGTTGCGTCGTCGAGAATCCAGATATCGCGTCCGTGCGTTGCAATGACGAGGTCGTTGAAGTCCTGTTGCATCCGGATGTCGCGAACCGACACTTCCGGCAAGTTGTTTCGGAAGTTCTCCCAACGGTTTCCGCCGTCGTAGGAAATCCACATTCCGGCTTCGGTACCGGCGTAGACCAGGTTCGGGTTGTGAATGTCCGGACGCACCGAACGGGCCCAGACGTTGCCCGGCAGACCAGTAACGATCTTCGTCCAGTGTGCTCCGTAATCGTGCGTGACGAAGATGTACGGCGCGTAGTCACCCATGCGGTGATTGTCCGCAACAGCGAAGGCCGTACCGGCTTGCAATGACGATGGAACGACGGAGGGCATGCGCGCAAACTCCGGCGTTCCCGGCGGCGTAACGTTCGACCAATGTGCGCCTCCGTCACGCGTCATTTGCACGAGACCGTCATCCGTGCCGGCCCAGATCTCGCCCTTATCGAGCGGCGAACCTTCGATGTCGAGGAGCGTATCGGAGTATTCCGCGCCGGAAACGTCCTTTGCGAGCGGTCCGCCCGTTGGCTGTTGGTGTTCCTTGACGTTGCGCGTGAGATCCGGACTGATAGTCGTCCAGTGCTCGCCGCGATCCGTCGTTTGGAAAATCACTTCGCCGCCGAACCACGCCGTGTGTCCATCCCACGGCGCAAACGCAATCGGTGAATCCCAGTTGAAACGATGCGCCGCTTTGCTCAAATCGAACGGTCCCAAGAAACTCCCCGGGAATGCGTCGTAGGGACGAACGAAGCGCCCGGATTCCGTTTTGCGGTTGTACACGATGAGCACGCCGTTCTCGAGATCGCTCCAAACATAGTTCGGATCGATCGGATCGGGAATGCTCCACTCGCCGTCGCCGCCGACAACGTTGATCCAATGACGGTTGAGAATGCCATCGGGCGAGAGCGAATTCGATGGGCCGCAGAAGCCGTTGTTATCCTGCAACGGCGCGCAGACCAGATACGGATTCTCGTTCGAAAGGCCGACGTGATACACTTCGCCGATCGTCAAGTTGCGCGAGAACGACCAGTTCTTGCCGCCGTCGAGCGTCAACGCGTAGCCGCCGTCTTCACCGGTCATCATGCGTTTGGGATCGTTGGGCGCAATCCACATCGCGTGATAATCCACGTGAACGTCCTTCGCAATCTCGGTGAACTTCTTGCCGCCGTCTTTGCTTTCCGCAAGCATTTCGGAGACGGCATAAACGTGATCGGCGTTCGACGGGTCGACGTTGATGTGCGTGAAGTAGAACGGACGTTGATCGACGAGCGTATCGTCATTGATCATTTTCCAGCTTGCGCCGGCATCATCGGTTCGCCAGAGGATGCCGCCTTTGGCTTCGATCAACGCGTAGACGCGCTTGGGATCGCTCGGGGCAATGGCGAGACCGATGCGGCCCGTATATCCCTCGGGCAATCCGTGTCCCGTCATTCGCTTGAACGTGCGACCGCCGTCGGTCGATTTGAACAAGCCGTCGTCGGGACCGCCGCTCGTGAAATTCCACGGCACACGGCGGAACTGCCACATGCCGGCGTAGACGACGCTCGGATGTTGCGGATCGATCGCCACATCGCTCGCGCCGGTCGACGGCCCGAGATAGAGCGACTTCTTCCACGTCTTGCCGCCGTCGAACGTCACGTAAACGCCGCGATTCTCCGAATCTTTGAACGGATCGCCGAAGGCGCCGACTACGACGTGATTGGTGTCCTTCGGATCGATGGCGATGCGCGAGATGCTCCACACGCCTTCAAGACCGACGCGTGTCCAGGTCTTCGCACCGTCGGTTGTTTTATAGAGACCGTTACCGAACGTAACGTCGTTGCGGGGATTGGCTTCACCGGTTCCCGCCCACGCCGTTTCTTTATGTTGCGGATCGATCGCTACCGCGCCGATTGCCGCAACGCCATGATTATCGAAGACGGGATCCCAAGTAGCACCGCCGTTCTCCGTCTTCCACACGCCGCCGCCTGCGGTGGCGAGATAATAGATCTTCGGATCTTGCGGCGTTCCCGCAACACCGGCGACGCGGCCGCCCGCAAGGGCCGGTCCGATCGAGCGCCACTTCAGATTCGCGTAAGGAGCATTTGCTGCGTGCGCCGCGATAGGCGCAAGCAGCGCGGCTGCCGCTAAGGCAACAACCGCGCGCGTACGTAGTTTCAACGTTTTTCCCTCATCCTCCACAAAGAGAGACGTAATCCTAATGGATTTGATTAACCGTGATGGCTTTGAGCTTCATCGTTTGCAGCGTCGCATTGAGTTGCGGCACTTGTTGGGTGACGAATGCGTTGTATCGAGCCGTTAATTCCGAAAGCTCGCGCGAAACGCGATTCGTGTATTCGGTAATCGCGGGCGTCACGACCGTTCCGCCCGTGAACTGGAATATCTGCAGATCCTCACGCAGTTTGCCTGGCATTTGGATCGAGTCTTCATCGTTGTGATAATCAGCCGTAAGCATCGAGAACAGATCTTCACGCGCTTGCGCGATCGCTTTTAATTTGTCGCCCGCGGCGGTATTGCTCGCTTTCGTCGCGGCGGCCGTCGCTTCGTCGATGCTCTTCTTTACCGTGTCGAGATTATTGAGCATCGAATCGACTTGCGAAAACATCGCTTCACCCCGCTTGGCGAGCTGATACGACTGCACGATCTGCGCTTGGCTGTAGATCGTCTTCGGGTCGGCCTTCACAACGAAACGTTGCAAGAACGTTTGATTGCCGAGCGTCAGACGCGCGGAATACTGTCCCGGCGGGACGTTCGGGCCGCCGTCGGGACCTTGATAGCGTTCCCGTGCCGCGCCGAACCATTTCACCGGACCTTGCGAGGACCAGTCCCACACGAAGCGATTGAGTCCAACTTTATTGGAAACCCACGGTTCGTCCTTGCCTTCGACCTTGTGCGTTCCTTGATACGTGCGCACGACGTGGCCGTACGAGTCGAGGATCTCCATCTTTGGGGGCGTCTTCTGCTCCGCGCGCTGATAGAACGTGATGGCCGTTCCGTTCGGCGGATTTGCTCCCGTGTAGTTCGTTAACGTCCCTTCGTCGTCTTCACGCTGATTGTACTGATACGACGTGCGAACGGGGAACAGGTAGTTGCCGCGTGCGAGTGCCGTCTGCAATTGCTGCACCGGCGTCATGTCATCCATCACGTAGATCGAACGGCCATGCGTCGCAATGACGAGATCGTTGAACTGCGGCTGCATCCGGATGTCATGCACCGAGACGGTCGGCAGATTGTTCTTGAACTTCTCCCACGTGTTGCCGCCATCGAAGGTGATCCAGATACCCTCTTCCGTGCCGAGATAGGCGATGTTGCGGTTGTGAATGTCCGCGGCAACGGCGCGGGCCCATTCGTTATCCGGAATGCCCTTCGTAACGGACGTCCAGTGCTTGCCGAAGTCGTGCGTCACGAAGACATACGGCTTGTTGTCGCCGCTGTAGTGTCCATCGTTGATCGCATAGGCCGTTCCGTCCACGAGCGGCGACGGCGAAATCGACGCGAAGCGTCCGTATTGCGGAGCGCCCGGGGGCGTTACGTTTTGCCAGTGTTTTCCGCCATCGCGTGTGACTTGCACGAGACCGTCATCGGTGCCGACCCAAATCTCGCCCTTCGCGACCTTCGATCCCTCGATGTCGAGAATCGTATCGCTCTCCTCCGCGCCGGAAACGTCATGCGTGATCGGTCCGCCCGACGGCGCTTGATGATCCTTGACGTTGCGCGTGAGATCGGGGCTAACGATCGTCCAATGGAGTCCGCGGTCTTTCGTTTCGAAGAGACGGTTGCCGCCGACCCAGCCGATGTGTCCATCCCACGGTGCAAACGCAATCGGCGTCTCCCAGTTCCAGCGAATCTTCGCTTGACGGTTGTCGAACGATTCGATCGACGTTTGCAGGTACGGCTGAATGAACCAGCCGTCTTTCGTCACTTTATTGGAGACGAGCACGACGCCGTTTTCCGAATCGGCCCAAATGTAATTCGGATCGATGGGATCCGGAACGGACCATTCGCCGTCGCCGCCGACGACGTTGATCCACGATTTATTTTGAATGCCGGAGGGATCTTGCGAGTTGTTCGGCGCGCACCACGCGTTGTTATCTTGCAAGCCGCCGCAAACCCAATACGGATTCTCGTTGGAAAGTCCGACGCGATAGACTTGCGCGATCGGAAGATTCGCCGAGAAGAACCAGTTGGCGCCATTGTCGACGGTCAACGCATAGCCGCCGTCTTCGCCCACGATAATGCGCGAGGGATCCGCCGGTGAAATCCAGATCGCGTGATAGTCGACGTGGACTTGCTCGGCGATTTCCTTGAACGTCTTGCCGCCGTCGGTCGATTTCGCGAGCGCTTCGGAAACGGCGTAGACAATGTCGGGATTCCTCGAATCGACGCCGATGTGCGTGAAGTAGAACGGACGCTGATCGACGAGCGTATCCTTCGAGACCATCGTCCAGTTGTTGCCGCCGTCATCGGTGCGCCACAAAATACCTTGCTTCGATTCGATCAATGCATAGACACGGTTGCCGTTGCTCGGAGCAATAGCAAGGCCGATGCGTCCCAGCGTGTCGGTCGGCAATCCGTGGCCCGTGAGTTTTGTCCACGTTTTTCCGCCGTCGGTTGATTTGAAGAGACCATCGTCGGGACCGCCGCTGGTGAAGGTCCACGGCTTGCGTTGGAACGTCCACATGCCCGCGTACACGACGTTGGGATTCTGCGGATCGAGCGCCATGTCGGAGACGCCGGTTTGCGGACCGGTGTAGAGCGTCTTCGTCCACGTCTTGCCGCCGTCATCGGTGACGTACACGCCGCGATCCGGACTGTCGTTGAAGAGATCGCCGAGTGCCCCGACGATCACGTGATTGTGATTGCGGGGATCGACGAGAATGCGCGAGATCTGCTTCGTCGCGGCAAGGCCCATATTCGTCCACTTGTCGCCGGCGTCGGTCGTCTTATAAACGCCGTCGCCGTAACTTACATCGTTACGCGGATTCTCTTCGCCGCTACCCGCCCAGACGGTGTTGTTGTCGGTCGGATCGATCGTAACGGCGCCGATCGCCGCCACGCTTTCTTTTTCGAACACCGGATCCCACGTCTGTCCACCGTTGCTGCTCTTCCAGACGCCGCCGCCGGCCGAGCCGATGTAGTACAGCTTCGGATCGGTTGCGGAACCGGCCACGGCAGCGATGCGACCGCCGGCCGTCGCCGGTCCGATCTCGCGCCAATTCATATTGCCGTACGGCGGTCCGGGCGTGGGCGACGCAGACGGGGTAGGGGTCGGCTTCACCGGTTTCGGGGGCGTTTCGGGTCGCGCGGTCGGCGATGCCGCAGGCGTCGGCGTCGCCTGAGCGTGCGCCGGAGCTCCCGTAAGCATCCCTGCCGCAGCACAGCACAAGAGCCCGACCAACAGACGTGACTTCACTCTTCCTCCTCGTTTGGAACCGGATTCCGGTCCGTTCACGCAGCGCCAATCTCCTGCGCTTGTTGCATCAAAGAAGAATCAGAAGCGCTTACGTATGGAGCGCGCGGACTGCAACGATACCGGCAAAGGCCGCGATAAAGCCGCAAATTACGCTGCCGGCGCCATAGAGAAGCGCGAGCATCGTAGCACGTTCACCGGCGAGCGTTACCATGTCGAGCGAGAATGTCGAGAACGTCGTAAAGCCGCCGAGTACTCCGGTCATCAAGAAGATGCGAACGAGCGGAGTGACACCGAGCGCGCGCGTCTGCGACAATTCAAAAACGACGCCGATGATCAAACTGCCGGCAATATTGATCGCAAACGTTGCCCACGGAAAGCCGGGCCCGAAGCGTTGCGTAACGCCGAGCGTCACCGCATAGCGCAAAACCGAACCGATGCCGCCGCCGATAAAGATCGCACCAAGCGCGGACCAATTGAGCAGCGCACTCACCGTTTCGGCTCGCCGCTCTTATAGCGAATCACCTCGACGGTCTCGAGCGTGATCAGTCCTTCGTGCACCATCTCGTCCAGCACCGGAATGAAGGCGCGAATCTTCTCCTCGCTATCGACGATCTCGATGAGCACCGGCAGATCGGTAGAGAGATCGAAGACGCGCGCCGCGTGAACGACCGAATGTCCGCCGAACCCTTCAATCCCTTTGAAGACGGTTGCGCCTCCGAGACCGGCCTTGCGCGCGCGTTCGACGATTGCGGTATATAGCGGTTGACTGCCGTGGCGATCGCTCTCGCCGACGAAGACGCGCAGAAGCTTCCCGGTCGTCTCCGACTTCATCGCTCGTGGTGCCCGGCTTGATAGCGCGGGACGTTCACGTGCACCGCATACCATTGCGAGTAGGCGATCGCCGCGCACATCACGACAAAGAAAATCACTATCCCGATGCCCCAAGCACGGCGGGCTCGAGGCGACATATTTCTTGACACAACCTTCGCCGTTCGTCAGGGGAAATGAGAGGACCGTCCTGCATGGAATCGGGTTATCCCGATTGAAAGCCCGCGACCCATGAGCCGATGCCGTGCCCCGCTCGTTGCGGGACTTTGCTTCGCCCTTGGGCTTGTTTTTGTTCCCGTTGCTGCGCCGGCCGCGACCCACTCGGTCCCGGCAAACTCGACGACCATTGCCGCTTATGCATCCGTGCTGCGTGAATACAATCCGCAGCTTCCGGACTGGCAGAGCAAGGATCTCGCGCGTCACCTCCTGGTGAGCGCACAGCGATGGAAAATCGATACCAATATGCTCGCCGCGATCGTTAGCGTCGAGTCGAGCTGGCATACCCACGCGCTGTCCTACGCCGGCGCGATCGGTCTCGGCCAGCTCATGCCCGGCACCGCCGCGACCCTCGGCGTGAACCCCCGCGACCCGGTTCAGAATCTCTCGGGCGCCGCCCGCTACCTGCGCGGCCTACTCGAACGTTTCGGCGCGAACCCGCACCGCTACGAGTTGACCTTCGCCGCCTATAACGCCGGTCCGAAAGCCGTTGAAGAATTCGGCGGCGTTCCGCCCTACGGCGAAACGCAGAACTACGTCGTGAAAGTCTTGCGCGCGTGGCATTACTTGCAGCACACCGTGCGCATTCCATCGGGCGCATTCGCACTCGCGAAAGCAAAGGAAAACGGCATCGGCGCAACAGGCGCAGACGTCGACTACTGGCTCGGCAGCAACGGCCGTTAGCCTTCTGTCATCCTGAGCTTGTCGAAGGATCGAATCGATTGAAAAGCTCGACGAAAATCCGTCGGGCTTTCGTTTTGGGCGATCCTTCGACAGGCTCAGGATGACACGGGGCTCAAGATGACAGGATGAGGGTGACGGCGTCGGCGAGCGAGTGACTCGTGTCGATCAAAATCCCGCGCGCGTTTGCGTTTCTCGCGACGTCGATATCGCTTGTTTTATCTCCGACGACGACGATCTCCGAAGGATCCATTCGCCATGCATGCGCCGCATCGAGCACGAGTTTCGGCTTGGGTTTGCGACATTCGCAGTCGTCATCCGGTGCATGCGGGCAGATATACCAGCCGTCGAACGGGCCGAGTAATTCGTCGACGCGCGCGTTTACCGCGCGCATTTCTTCTTCGGTAATCATTCCGCGTCCAATGCCGCTTTGATTGGTGAGCACGCCGACTTTCAGTCCGGCAGCACGCAACTCGTCGAGCAGTTCCTTCGCGCGCGGAACGGGCGCAACGAGTTGCGGATCTCCGTTGTACGGGACGTCGACGACGATCGTCCCGTCGCGATCGAAGAGCACACCGCGTATGTTATGGTGCGGCGACGTAGACCTCCGCGCCCTTCTCGATGAACTCTTTGGCTTTTTCTTCCATGCCTTTTTCGGCGTATTCGCGCACTTCTTGCGTGATCTTCATCGAGCAGAAATGCGGGCCGCACATCGAGCAGAAGTGCGCGATCTTCGCGCCGGGTGCGGGGAGCGTTTCATCGTGGAATTCACGCGCCGTGTCCGGATCGAGCGCGAGATTGAACTGATCTTCCCAGCGGAACTCAAAGCGCGCTTTCGATAGCACGTCGTCCCAGTGGCGCGCACGGGGATGTCCTTTCGCAAGGTCCGCTGCATGCGCGGCGATCTTGTACGCGATAACGCCGTCTTTGACGTCTTTCTTATTCGGAAGACCTAAGTGCTCTTTCGGCGTGACATAGCAGAGCATCGCCGTGCCATACCAGCCGATCATCGCTGCGCCGATCGCGCTCGTGATGTGATCGTATCCCGGCGCAATGTCGGTCACGAGCGGTCCGAGCGTGTAGAACGGAGCTTCGTGGCAGATCTCGAGCTGCTTGTCCATGTTCTCTTTGATCAAGTGCATCGGAACGTGGCCCGGGCCTTCGATCATCACTTGTACGTCGTGCTTCCACGCAATTTGCGTCAGCTCGCCGAGTGTTTCGAGTTCGCCGAATTGCGCGGCGTCGTTGGCATCGGCGGTGCATCCCGGGCGCAATCCGTCGCCGAGCGAGAACGAGATGTCGTACGCCTTCATGATCTCGCAGATGTCTTCGAAATGCGTGTAGAGGAAGTTTTCCTTATGATGCGCGAGGCACCACTTCGCAAGAATCGATCCGCCGCGCGAGACGATTCCCGTCACGCGGTTGGCCGTGAGCGGCACGTAGCGCAACAACACGCCCGCGTGAATCGTGAAGTAGTCGACGCCTTGTTCCGCTTGTTCGATCAGCGTGTCGCGGTAGATTTCCCACGTCAGTTCTTCCGCTTTCCCGTTGATTTTCTCGAGCGCCTGATAGATCGGGACCGTGCCGATCGGAACCGGCGAATTACGAATGATCCACTCGCGCGTTTCGTGGATGTTCTTTCCTGTCGAAAGATCCATCACCGTATCAGCGCCCCAACGCGTCGCCCACGTCATCTTGTCGACTTCTTCTTCGATCGTCGACGCGACGGCGGAATTGCCGATATTCGCGTTGATCTTCACGTGGAAGTTGCGGCCGATGATCATCGGTTCGCTCTCGGGATGATTGATGTTCGCAGGAATGATCGCGCGCCCGCATGCGACTTCATCGCGCACGAATTCCGGCCTCACGCCCTCGCGGATCGCGATGAACTCCATCTCTTTCGTGATCTCGCCGCGACGCGCGTAGTGCATCTGCGTCACATTACCGTCGCCGCGGCCGCGCTCCGCGATCCACGGCGCGCGTAATTTCGGCAGGCCTTTCTTCGGATCGATCTGCAGCGACGGGTCCGTGTACGGACCGCTCGTGTCATAAACGGTATGCGTCGTTCCGTCGGTGAGCGCAATTTCGCGAACAGGCACGCGAATCGCCGGGTCGCTACCCTCGAGGTAAACCTTCACTGAAATCTCCCTTCCTGCGCCGGCATTACCCGGCGCGTCCAGCGGTCGACGCAACTCGCGCCCTCTCAGCCTGCTCCTGCAAGCTCCCGCAGCGGTTCAGGCCTACGACGCAATAGGCCGATAGTCATTTGGGGCAGGGGCCGGTACCAAGCGGCCGAACGGTCCATCACCGATTTCAACCTCGAGGAGCGCACGCGTATGAAGGCCCTCTCATCTGCCATGTTTGCACTCACGATCGCGGCGCTGCCCATCGTGTGTTCGCCGGCAAACGGCGACAAGACACTCAAGACGGTTGACGGTACGGTGACGTACGGTTCGGTGCAAAATCCGACGACGAAACTCGCCAAGAACGCACAGACGTCGTTGAGCGACAATGACTGGACGAAGACGCTCGGAAATTCGAAGGCGGCGTTGACGTTGCCGGACAGCTCCATCGTTCTCATCGGTGAGAACAGCGACGTTCAAATGCGAACCTTCGATGGCGCGGGCGGCACCAATACCGCGAACTTCTACGTCGTCGGCAAAGCGCGTTTCCAAGTCGAACACCCCGCGGGCGCGAAGGCGAATTATACATTCCAAACGCCGACGGGACAGATCGCCGTGCGCGGAACGATCGGTGATATTTTCTCGACACTCGGCCAGGGCGGTGGGCCGGGCGGACTGCAAGTCAATGTGTACGCGCTCACGGATCCGGCGCTTCCGGTTCAGGTAACGCTTGTGAACGGACAAGTATTCACGCTTGCTGCAGGTCAGTCGCTCGTCGTATCGTCTGCCGCAGGCGCGCTCGTCGGCAGCGTTGGTGCAGTCAGCAATTCGACGTTCGCACCGTTTGCGCAGCTCGGTGCGCCGGTTAATGCGAGCTCGCTCGGAATCACGAGCGTTACAACCACGGCAGCCGCGGGAACGGCCGCAGCAGGCACCGCCGCAGCGGCGGCAGCGGTCGGCGCCGCAGCCGTTGTGACGACGGTTTCAAACCAGAAGCCGAACAACGCACCGCCGCCAACCCCCACGCCGACGGGAACGTCCGTGCCGATTACTATCAGCGGTCACCCCGCTGGTCCCAGTACGGCGCCGCAAATTCTCCGCATTCCACATCCGATGACGAGGCCAACACCTCCGGTGAACTAAACACGGAAAGCACGTGCTTCCGTATCTGACACTCGGCGGCGCACAACTCGCAGTTGGCGCCGCCGCTATTTTTGCCCGCTATGCACTCTCCGGCGCAGGTCCGCTCGCCGTTGCAGCGGGACGCCTCGTCATTGCAGCAATCGTTCTCGCGCTGCTTTCCGTTGCGCGCCGCAGCTCGCTCGGATCATCCGCGAACATTCACGAGCGCATCATCCTCGCGATCGCGGGCGTTGCGCTGGCTGCGCACTTTGCATCGTGGATTGCATCGCTCGATTACACATCGGTAGCCGTGTCGACACTGCTCGTTTCAACGACGCCGATTTGGACTGCGGCCTACGACGCAATCATCCATCGCCGCATGCTCTCGCGCGCTTCTTCCGTCGCGTTTATAGCGGGCGCCGTGGGGCTGTGGATGGTCGCCGGTTTCGACCGGACGCCCGCGCCGCATCCGGGACACGAATGGATCGGAGGCGGCCTCGCGCTCATCGGCGCGATCGCGTTTGCCGGCTATCTCACACTCGTGCGTACGGTCCGCGATAAACTCGGCACGCAACGCATCGTCACGCACACGTACGGATGGGCGGCGGGGGTCTTGATCGTGGGGGCGTTGGTTGGGCGGCAGCCGCTGCCGCCGCCTTCGGCGACCGCGTCGTGGGGCGGGATCGCGGCCATGGCCTTAATTTCGCAGCTACTCGGTCACACGGCGATTAACGCGTCGTTACGGTGGTTCTCTCCGAGCGCGATTTCGTTTGCGAACTTGCTCGAACCCGTCTTTGCCGCCGCCCTTGCACTCGCGATCTTTGGCGAACCGGTTCCGCCGCTCGCCCTGCTCGGAGCCGTGATTCTCCTGGCGGCCGTCTTCGTCGTGCTGCGCGATGAGCGCGAAATGCTTCCCGCCGCCTCGCAATAATTGGCACGCTCCGGACCGCGAATTGGAGCGGTCCATAGGCAAGGGATTCAGGGCTGGAGCGGAATGGGCACGTCATGGAAACGTTGCCCGCCCCCTTTGCGACTGCGACCGTCGACCCCGATCCGCAAGAGACAAACGAATGGCTCGAAGCCATGCGCGCAGTCATTGCCGTCGAAGGTCCCGAGCGCGCGCGCGATCTGCTCGAAAAACTTGTCGGTGAAGCACGCCGTGGCGGCGCACACGTTTCACTCGGCCTCGAGACGCCGTACGTCAACACGATCCCCATTGAAGCACAACCGGTTTTCCCGGGCGATCTCGAAGTCGAAGCGCGATTGCGGCATTACGTTCGCTGGAACGCAGCCGCAATGGTCGTGCGCGCGAACAAGTTATCGTCGGAACTCGGCGGCCACGTCGCGACGTTCGCGTCGGCGGCAACATTGTACGACGTCGGGTTCAATCATTTTTTCCGTGCACCATCGGAGTCATCCGGCGGCGACATGGTGTTCTTCCAAGGACACAGTTCGCCTGGAATCTACGCGCGCGCGTTCTTAGAAGGACGAATCGACGAAGCGCAACTCGAGCGTTTCCGTCAAGAGGTTGACGGCGGCGGCCTGCCGTCGTATCCGCATCCGTGGTTAATGCCCGACTTCTGGCAATATCCGACGGTGTCGATGGGCCTCGGCCCCATCATGTCGATCTATCAAGCGCATTTCATGCGCTACATTCACGACCGCGGATTGAAAGACACGGCCGGGCGCAAAGTGTGGGCATTCGTCGGCGACGGTGAAACGGATGAACCCGAAACCCTGGGCGCGATTTCGCTTGCAGGACGGGAAAAACTCGACAATTTGATTTGGGTGATCAACGCGAATCTGCAGCGCCTCGATGGTCCGGTTCGCGGCAACGGCAAGATCATTCAAGAACTCGAGCGTGTCTTCAAAGGCGCCGGTTGGAACGTCATCAAGGTCATTTGGGGAAGCCGTTGGGATCAGCTGCTGCAAGCCGACACCACCGGTCGCCTCACGCAATTGATGAACGAAACGGTCGACGGCGATTATCAAACGTATAAATCGCGCAACGGAAAATACGTGCGCGACGAATTCTTCGGGCGTTATCCGGAAACGGCGAAGCTCGTCGAACATTGGACCGACGACGAAGTGTGGGCGCTGCAACGCGGCGGTCACGATCCCGTGAAGGTGTACGCCGCATATAAAGCGGCCGTCGAACACAAAGGGCAGCCGACGGTGATCCTGGCGAAAACGATCAAAGGCTACGGCATGGGCGAAGCCGGCGAAGGGCTCAACATCGCGCATCAAGCGAAAAAGATGGAAATCGAGCAGATGCGCACGTTCCGCGATCGTTTCCAGATTCCGGTGAACGACGCGCAAGTTGAAAAGATCGCGTTCTACCGGCCGCCGGAAGATAGCGCCGATATGCGCTACTTGCGCGAGCGGATGAAAGTACAAGGTTCGCTTCCGCAGCGCCGGCGCAGGAGTGAGTCGCTTGCGGTGCCTGCGCTTTCGGCGTTCGAAGGGCAACTCAAAGGCACGGGCGATCGCGAAATTTCAACGACGATGGCATTCGTCCGTATTCTCAACACGATTGCGCGTGATGCAACGGTCGGTCCGCGAATCGTACCGATTGTCGCGGATGAATCGCGCACCTTCGGTATGGAAGGTATGTTCCGCCAGCTCGGGATCTACTCGTCGGTCGGACAACTCTACCATCCGCAAGACGCGGAACAGTTGATGTGGTACCGCGAAGACAAGCACGGACAGATTCTGCAGGAAGGCATCAACGAAGCCGGTGCAATTTCGTCCTTTATTTCGGCCGGCACGTCGTATTCGAATCACGATCTACCGATGGTGCCGTTCTACATCTTCTACTCAATGTTCGGCTTCCAGCGGGTCGGCGATCTCGCGTGGGCGGCAGGCGACTCGCGTACGCGCGGGTTCTTGCTCGGCGGGACGTCGGGACGCACCACGCTCAACGGTGAAGGTCTTCAGCACGAAGACGGCCACAGCCAAGTCTTCGCATCGTTCATTCCGAACTGCCGCAGCTACGATCCAACGTACTCCTACGAAGTCGCCGTGATCATCCAAGACGGCCTTCGCCGGATGCTCACCGAGCAAGAGGATGTGTATTACTACATCACGCTCCTCAACGAGAACTACGCGCATCCCGACATGCCGGAAGGCGCGGTCGAAGGCATCTTGCGCGGCATGCACCTTATTTATGATGCAGGCAAGGTCGACAAGAAAACTCCGCGCGTGCAACTGATGGGTTCGGGTGCAATTCTGCGTGAAGTTATTGCGGGTGCCGATCTGCTTGCCAAGGATTGGGACGTGCAATCCGACATTTGGAGCGTCACGAGTTTCAATGAGCTGCACCGTGACGGCGTCGCGGTTGCGCGCGAGAACATGGTGAACCCAACGGAGAAACCCAAGCTCTCCTACGTTGAAACGATGCTCGGTAGCCGCCAAGGTCCGGCGATTGCGTCAACGGATTACGTGCGGCTTTACTCCGAATCAATTCGCCCATACGTCGGAAACCGCCGTTACGTTACGCTCGGCACGGACGGCTACGGCCGAAGCGACACGCGCAAAAAACTGCGTGAGTTCTTTGAGGTGAACCGTTACTATGTGGCGGTTGCCGCTCTACACGCGCTCGCGCAGGACGGCACGATCGATGCGAAGCGCGTTGCCGAGGCGATCGCGAAGTACGGCATCGACCCGAACAAACCCAATCCGATCACGGTCTAAAGAAAAGAGAGCGCTTGAGTACACCGTTGGAAGTTCGCGTTCCCGACATCGGCGATTTCAAGGACGTGCCGGTGATCGAAGTGCTGGTGAAACCCGGCGATCGCGTCAAGAGGAACGACTCACTGATCACGCTCGAAAGCGAAAAAGCATCGATGGAAGTTCCGTCGTCGGAAGACGGCGTGATCGAGAGCGTGAACGTCAAAGTCGGCGATCGCGTGTCGGAAGGCACGCCGATCGTCACGCTCGCGTCCAAGCGCGACGTGCCGCCGGCTGCGGAAGCTCCTGCGCCCGCCGCTGCTGCAATTTCCGCAGCGACATCGAAGATCGAGTTGCGCGTTCCCGATATCGGTGATTTCAAAGACGTGCCGGTGATCGAAGTGCTCGTAAAGCCGGGTCAGGCCGTTCAAAAAGAAGCGCCGCTTGTCACGCTCGAGAGCGAAAAAGCGTCGATGGAAGTTCCCGCGACGCAAAGCGGCACGATCGAAGACGTCCGCGTGAAAGTCGGCGACAAAGTTTCGGAAGGCAGCGTCATAGCGACGCTTCGCTCTACCGAGGCCGCACCTGCGCCTGCGCCCGCACCGGCAGCGGCGCCTCCGCAACCGCAATCCGTACCGGCGCAAGCCACGGCGGGGCAGTCCATTGCAACGCAAACCGCGCCGCAGCCTCGCAACGGCGTCGTCCATGCCTCTCCCGGCATCCGGCGATTTGCGCGCGAACTCGGCGTCGATTTGCATGGGGTCCAGGGGAGCGGACCGCACGGACGCGTGAAACGCGAAGACGTTCAAAGCTACGTGAAGCGTGCGTTACGTGACGGCGGCGGCGCGGTCGCCGGCGCAGGCACGTCGTTTGCCGGGCTTCCGGCCTGGCCGAAGATCGACTTCGCGCAATACGGCGAGATCGAACGTAAGCCGTTACCGCGCATCAAGAAATTTTCCGGGCCGAATCTCCATCGTAATTGGCTGCAGATTCCGCACATCACGAATTACGACGAAGCGGACGTCACCGATCTGGAAGCGTTCCGCAACGAAATAAACGCGGAACAAACAAAGCGTTCTTCGGCAGGCTCAGGCCAGGCTGCAAAACTAACGATGCTCGCGTTTTTGATTCGCGCGTCGGTTGCGGCCCTCAAGAAGTTCCCCGAGTTCAACAGCTCGCTCGACGGCGAAGAACTGGTGTTCAAGCGCTATTACAACATCGGCTTTGCCGCCGATACGCCCAACGGACTTGTCGTGCCGGTCCTTAAAAACGCCGACGCAAAAGGTCTGCTCGAAATCGCCGGAGAGACTGCGGAGCTCGCGGCCAAAGCGCGCGACGGAAAACTCGGCCTGGCCGATATGCAGGGCAGCACATTCACCATCTCGTCGATCGGCGGCATCGGCGGCACGCAATTCACGCAGATCGTCAATGCGCCGGAGGTCGCGATCCTCGGCGCAACGCGCGCGGCGATGAAACCGGTTTGGAACGGATCGTCGTTCGATCCGCGGCTTATGCTGCCAATTAGCGTGAGTTACGATCACCGCGTGATCGACGGTGCCGGCGCCGCGCGGTTCCTCGTCTACGTCGCTTCGCTGCTGCGCGACTTCCGGCGCATCATGCTCTAAGCGATGTTCGAACGTGACGCCGGGTGGGAATCGCCCGGCGTCACATACTGCCCGGTAGACGCCTAGTGAGGAGGCGGCGTTACGTACATCTGCCGCCGCGGATGCTGCGGTAGACGCGGATTGCGCCAGTGCGTGCCGTCTTCAAATGTAATACGCAGCGGTACGCAGCGCGGCAGGCCGGTTTGTAACGGAAAGACGTTCCGGCTAATACCGAATTCGTGCTTGATCTCGACGCCCGGCGAAAATGTGCCGACGTCTTTGACCTCTGCGACGAGATTTCCGTTTGCGATCAATCCGAACTCGATCTGCTTCATGACTTTGGATGTCTGATTCGTGTAATCGATCCCAAGCGTCGGATTATTTTGCGCGTAGGTCGGCTGCCAATAGCGAGCGCCGTACACATCGTTCCAGTAATAGGGCCCGTATGGATAGTAGGCCGGCGTCCACGCCGGTCCATAGGCGACGGCGTTCTGACGCGGGTCGCAAGTAGTTACCTTCACCGGATGCTGCGGCGCCGGTTGGGCAAACGCGGGACTGAAGGATCCCGCGCAAAGAAGAGCGGCTACAACGAGCCTGGCGGCGATCTTTATCATGTCGGCACGCTTCGCGCCGGAGTTGGAGAAACCCGTGAGGAAGCGATGCCATCGTGGAGGCATCCGAAGGCATTGCGTTTCTCACCGAACGCATTGATGCGATCGAACGCGAACGCGACGATTTGCTCGTCAAATCGCAGCGTCTTGAAATGCTGCAGCGCTCGTTCGTCGATATCATTGCCGCGACCCAAGAGCCGGCCTTGGCTTCCGCCGCAATGCGAGGAGCGTGGCTTGGCCTCGGGTTCAGCCGCGCACTTTGGTTCCGCGTTGAAAGCGCTACCGAGCTCACCGCACTCTTCGAACTCGACGGTGACACCGCTCGTGAGTCGGAGTACGGCGGAACGCTGCCGGATGGAAGTTCGCTATACCGCGTGCTCAGCCGGGATAGCGATATCGCGACGGGATGGGCGACTGATTCCGATGCGCCGCTCTTCGATACGCGGCGCCGTTATGCGGCCGCGGCCGTGCGGCCGCATTCGGGCGAAACGTACATTCTTTATGCCGACGGTTCAAACGAACGTGCGGCGTCCGCATGGAGCGTCGCATCGCTGCAAGAGCTCGCGACCCATGCAACCTTCGCGCTCGAACGGCTGCGTATGGCAACGGAGTTGGAACGTCTGGCGATGCACGATCCGCTTACCGGACTGTTCAATCGCCGGGCACTGATGGAGCGGCTCAATGCGGAACTTGCGACGATGCGCCGCACCGGCGAAACGCTTGCATTCGCAATGATCGACGTTGATGACTTCAAGCGTATTAACGACACTTGCGGCCATGCGGGCGGAGACGAAGCCCTAAAGACCATCGCCGAAATTCTCGAAACCGCGACGCGAGAGACCGACGTGCCGGCGCGATTTGCCGGCGATGAATTTTCGCTGATCATGCCGCGCAGCGGAACCGATGCGGTTGACGCCGTCATGAGGCGTATCTATGCTGCGCTGAAATCGAACAGTCTACGTTGTTCCATCGGCATTGCGTTTGCTCGCAAAGAGGACGATCGAGAACGTTTGCTCACACGTGCGGATGAAGCCGTGTATGTTTCGAAGGCTGCGGGTAAGAACTGCTATCGCATCGCTGAAGCATAAACGCTTATCGGAACGATTGTACTGGAAGTTCGTAGCGCTCGATAATCTTGCGCGCGTGTTCCACGATGCGGGTGCGCAATCCATCAGGTTCAACGAGCGTTATTGAATCGCCCCAACTCACCAGCGCGTTGACGGCGGAATCTTCGCTTGCAAAGATGATGCGCAATAGGCACGGGTCGTTTTCGGAGACGGGTTCGCTCGGCCAATAGCCGACGACCATGGATATCGAATCGGAATCGACTCTTACGACAACCGGGAAGCGCCCTTGCGTTTCGAAGAGCTTCATCGTCGTTTCGCGCCAGTGCGCGTCGAGATCGAACGAGCCATCGCGCTCGTAGCGCTCGTCGAGCTCGCGCAATTCACGAATACGGTCGGCGCGGAAGCTTCGAAATCCCTCATCCGTCTTCGCAACGACATACCATACGCCGGCTTTCGAGACGAGGCCGTATGGATCGACAACGCGCGTCGTTTGCGCGCGCATCCGATCTTCGTACACCAATTCGATGCGGCGATCGTCCCACACCGCGCGGCGAAGCAACGCGAGCTTCTCCGTCGGCGGATCGCTTTGATTCCAGCGACGCTGATCGATATGAATGCGTCCGCGCGCTTTTTCGGCGGAGCGGCGCTGCGCATCGGAAAAGCCGCCGCGCAGTTTTTCGAGCGCACGATCGAAGTTGGCGCCGAGTCCGAGGTCGGCGAGCACGTTGCCGCCGCTCACGAAGATCGCGCGGATTTCTTCCTCGCCGAAATGCAAAAGAGCTTTACGATAACCGTCGGCGAGCGCGATTCCGCCCTCCGAGCCCCGCTCCGCGTACACCGGGATTCCCGACACCGAGAGGGCGTCCACATCGCGATAGATCGTCCGCTCCGAGACTTCCAGTCGTTCGGCGAGCTCACGCGCGGTGCGCCGCTGCGCCGATTGCAAAAGCAAGAGGAGCGAGACCAGCCGGTCAGCCTTCATCTTCGAACAGCCTCGCAAAGCTGACACGGGATGTCAAGTATGCAACCCTCGGGGACGGTCCGGGTTCGGTACGAGGCTATGGCTAGTAGCGATGCGGTCATCTTCGACCTCGACGGCACGCTGATCGAGAGCGAAGAGATTTGGGAAGCGGTGCGGCGCGATTTCGTCCTCAAGCATGGCGGCCATTGGCGCGATCATGCGCAGACCACGATGATCGGCATGCGAACGACGGAATGGGCGCGCTATATTCGTCAAGATCTCGGTGTTCGATTGCCGCCCGCCGAGATCGAGCGCGACGTTATCCGCGGTGTCGTTGAAAAAGTCGGTTCACACGTTCCCATCTTACCGGGCGCAGAAGAGGCATTGAATCGGCTCTCACGAGATTTTCGCTTGGGACTCGCGACATCCGCGTCGTTGCCCGTAGCACAAACCGCATTGCGGGCGACCGGATGGAGTCGCTACTTTGAGGTCGTGGTGTCGGCGGACGAAGTGCAGCGAGGAAAGCCGGCGCCCGACGTCTATCTACGCGCGGTCGAGTTGCTCGGCGCCGAATCGCGCCGCACCGCGGCAGTCGAAGACTCGTCCAACGGAATTCGTTCGGCCCATAATGCGCAGCTCGCCGTTATCGCCATTCCAAACCGATCGTTTCCGCCTGACGCGGAGGCCCTGTCGCAAGCGACGTGCGTTCTTGCAAGTTTGAACGACTTAAACAGCGACGCTATTCGCCGCAGCTTACCGTAGGGCTAGAGCGCTTCTTCTCCAAGAAGTGCTTTCGCGCGCGCATTGTCGTCGGTGCTCACGGCGACGAGGGCGAAGCCCGACTCGCGGCGCACGTGATGCAACGAGCGGATGTTTAGATTTGCGTCGGCGAAACGGCGCGACAGCGATGCGAGCGATCCCGGGCGGTCTTCGATGCGCGCAAGCAGCACGTCATCAGAAACCGCGTGATAGCCGGCGTCGGTGAGCGCGCCGAGGGCGGCATCGTCGTCGTGGACCTCCATGCGAACCACTGCGCCGGCATCGTGCGTTTCCACGACGATGTTCGCGATATCGATCCCGCGCGAAGCGAGCGATTCCGTTACTTCGGCGAGCAGGCCCGGACGGTTCGGAACGACTACCCGGATATTTCCCATGCCGCCTCCTTCGACGAAGTGTCCGCAATAATATCGTCGGCCAACGCATCCACTTGTTCGCGCGTGACGTTCGGCAGAACGATTGCGTGAGAAATCGGTCCGGCCGTCGCAAGTTGCCACTTCGCGCGCACCGAAGGACTAGGCGGCGGAAAGACGACGGTAATCGCGTTCGGATTGCGCCACGCGTCGATGCTCGCGCATTGAAGGCGTTCGACCAAGTGCTGCGCGAGTTCCAGTGAATGAGCGATTCGTTCGCGTATGCCGGTAACGCCTAGTTCTTGGATCCGATACCAGAGCATCAGCGGTGTAATGCCGTTACGTGAACCGCTGATCGTCGTATCCAAGCTTCCGATATAGTCGATCGCACGGGCGATGCGGGCAACGTTACGCTTGCGAGCCACAACGACGCCACACGGAATCGGTGCGCCGAGAAACTTGTGTCCGCTGACCGCGACGGAATCCGCACCGTCTTCAAAGTCATATGGCGGCCGGGGATGTAGGAATCCCACGTATCCGCCGGAGAGCGCCGCATCTGAATGAATGTATCGCTGACGGATCGCGAGCTCATCCATCATTAGCACGATCCGTCGCACGTCATCGCGCGCCTCGGTCATCGTTGTGCCGATATTGGCGAAAATAATCGGTGGAACGTCGCGATGAATCTTCAGCGTTTCGCGCAGGTCTTCGTAGTCGATCTCGCCGCTCGGCTGTGAGCGAATCGTGATATGGCGCATGCCCAGAAAGTGCAGGTTCTTCGCAACGCTGTAATGCGTCTGTTCCGAGTAATACACCATGCCGTTCGGCAGCAACTCGCGTGCCAGATACAATCCGTAGAGATTCCCCTCGGTGCCGCCGTTCGTGACGTAGCCCCACCAATCATCGCGCGGCGCGCGGAAGAGCTCAGCGAAGAACGCTACCACTTCACGTTCGAACTCTCTCGTTTCGACCCGATATGTGGCGTCGGCGAACGGGTCACCGACGTTATTTACGGGGAATTGAAGAAATTTATAGAGGTCTTGGTACTCGAAGTCTTTGGCGGAGGGATATCCCATCGAAATCGCGTTTGATGCGCTCATTCGTTGGAAGAGCGCATCGAGCCGCGCACGGTCTTCAGGCAGCATTCATCCTACTTGCGCAATTGACGCAAGACGTATTGAAGAATGCCTCCGTGACGATAGTACTCCGCTTCGTCGGGCGTATCGATACGCACGAGCGCCTTGAACTGCAGCGATTTGCCGGAGTTCGGATCCGTCGCTTTGACGTTGACGTGCATGCGCGGCGTGATACCGCTTTCTATGCCGGTGATCTCGTAGATCTCTTCGCCACTCAGCGCATACGTCGAACGATCCGAGCCGTCCATGAACTGCAAGGGCAGAATGCCCATACCGATCAGGTTGCTGCGGTGGATGCGTTCGAACGATTCGGCGATGACCGCCTTGATGCCGAGAAGATACGGACCCTTCGCCGCCCAGTCGCGTGACGAACCCGATCCATACTCTTTTCCGGCGAGCACGATCAACGGCGCGCCTTCGGCTTTATACTTCATCGCGGCATCGAAAATCGACATCTGCTCGTTGCCGGGCAGGTAGCGCGTTACGCCGCCTTCCACGCCAGGAACGAGTTGATTGCGCAGACGCACGTTTGCGAAGGTACCGCGCACCATTACTTCGTGATTCCCGCGACGCGCGCCGTATGAGTTGAAGTCCTTCGGCTCGACGCCGTGTTCCATCAAATACTTTGCCGCGGGGGACGTCTTTGCGATGTTACCAGCCGGCGAAATATGGTCGGTCGTGATGGAGTCGCCGAAGACGGCGAGCACGCGAGCGTTTTTGATGTCAGCAAGCGGCGCCGGCTCGGCGGGCATGTTCTCGAAGTAGGGCGGATTCTTGACGTACTCGGACTTCGGATCCCACTGGTAACGTTCGCTCTTCGCAACGTCGAGCTTCGCCCAGTGTTCGTCCCCCTTGAACACATCGGAGTAACGCGTCTTGAACATATCGTCGGTTACGCACGCGGTGACCGTCTTCGCAATCTCTTCGTTGCTCGGCCAAATGTCTTTGAGATAGACCGGCTTGCCATCGGTGTCGTCACCGACGGGCTCGTGCGTAAGATCGATGTCCATTCGCCCGGCAAGCGCATATGCAACGACAAGCGGCGGCGAGGCGAGATAATTTGCACGCACTTGCGGATGGATGCGGCCTTCGAAGTTCCGGTTACCGGAAAGCACCGCAGCGACGATGAGATCTTGATCGGCAATCGTCTCCGACACATCGCTCGGCAGTGGTCCGGAGTTTCCGATACACGTCGTGCAGCCGTATCCAACGATGTTGAAGCCGAGCGTATCGAGATAGTTCTGCAATCCCGCTTTCGCGAGATAATCCTTGACGACTTTGGAACCCGGCGCAAGGGACGTCTTCACCCACGGCTTGCTCTTCAAACCGCGCTGCACAGCATTGCGCGCGAGAAGCCCGGCGCCAATGAGCACCGACGGATTCGATGTATTCGTGCAGCTCGTGATCGCCGCGATGACGACCGCGCCGTCGCTAACGTCTTTTTCCGTTTGCGCGATCGTCGCGGTACCGCCGCCGCCTTCGTTCTGGTAGCGCGCGATCGCGCCGTTCTTTCCTTCGCGTGCCGCCGTCCACTCTTGCATCGCCGCATTGAACGAGGATTTAACGTCACCGAGGCTCACGCGATCCTGCGGACGACGCGGACCGGCAACGTTCGGCTCGACATCGCCGAGGTCAAGGTGCACTACGTCGGTGTATTCCGCGTCCGGCGTTGCATCCGTGCGGAACATCCCTTGCGCCTTCGCATAGGCTTCGACGAGCGCAACATGTTCTTCGGAACGGCCGGTGAGACGCAGATACTCGAGCGTCCGGTCATCGATCGGAAAAATCGCGCATGTCGAGCCGAATTCCGGCGACATATTGCCGATCGTCGTGCGGTCCGCGACGGGCAGTTTGCTCAAACCTTTGCCGAAGAACTCGACGAATTTTCCGACCACGCCCTTCTTGCGCAGCATCTCGGTGATCTTGAGCACGAGATCGGTCGCTGTCACGCCTTCGCGCAGCGCACCTTCGAGACGGAAGCCGATCACTTCGGGAATCAACATCGTCACGGGTTGGCCGAGCATCGCTGCTTCCGCTTCGATGCCGCCGACGCCCCACGCGAGCACGCCGACACCATTGACCATCGTCGTGTGCGAATCCGTACCGACCGCGGTATCGGGATATGCCGTTGCGTTCTTCGCATCAAAGGCAATGCCCGCGCCGCCGCCGCCGAAGACGACGCGCGCAAGATACTCGATGTTGACTTGATGAACGATGCCGGTGTCGGGCGGAACGGCACGGAAGCCGTCGAGCGCCGATTGGCCCCACTTCAAAAACGCGTAGCGTTCGCGGTTTCGCTCGAATTCGAGATCGGCGTTCTTTTGCAACGCATCGTTGTTGCCGAAATAGTCGATCTGCACCGAGTGATCGATGACGAGTTCGACCGGTTGCAACGGATTGATCTTCTTCGGATCACCGCCCATTGCAGCCATTGCGTCACGCATTGCTGCAAGATCGACGACGCACGGAACGCCGGTGAAGTCTTGCAACAGCACGCGCGCCGGACGAAACGCGATTTCTTTTTCCGGCGCGGCTTTTGAATTCCACCGCGCGAGCGCTTCGATGTCCGACTTCGTTACCGACCGTCCGTCTTCAAAACGAAGCAAGTTTTCAAGCAGAATTTTCAGACTGTACGGGAGGCGGCCGAGCTTCGTGAGCCCCGCCTTCTCGACCGCATCGAGACGAAAATACGTGTACGTACGGCCGCCGACGCCGAGCGTGTCGACCGCGTTGAAGCTATTCACGTGCTGATTCATGGCGTTAAGCGTATTTTGGGGTCGCCTTGGGCGTAGCCTTCGATGCCCATGCGCAGCTCGCCAGACAAAAGTCGCCATAGGGGCTCGGCAACGAGCGCCATCCTCCAATGCGAGAGATCGAGCAGCGCATCGAACGCCTCTTGCGTTTGCGGAACCTCGCGGGCGATGCGTTCGAGCGTTGCGCGCGGCACGAGCAAGCTCTGAGGCAGCTCGTTGAAGCGAGCAATCTCACCAACGACGACGCCCATCATCGCGGCGAGCGTATCGCGGCTCTGCCCAAGCGGACGTTCGGGCCGTTTCGGCAGGTCGTTCTCCGGAATCTCTTCGCCGCGCGCCACCGCCTCGACGATCGCCGCTCCGAGTTGGCGACGCGTTCCCGCATCGAGGCGACGCAATTGTTCCAAATCTTCAATGCGCTTGGGACGAACCGTTGCCAAACCGCCGACGACGTCATCGGCGATAATATACTTTAGCGGAAGGTCGCGTTCGCGCGCGATGCGATCGCGCAGCTTCACGAGTTCGTTGAGGATCCCGAGTTCACGCCGGTTCATCCGCATCGCGCCTGGAATGCGCAAGTATGCACGACGCTCGTCGGCGCGATAGCGTTCGATGTCGCCGAGTGCGGCGCACTCCTCCAGCGCCCACGTCAACCGTCCGGCTTCTTCTAAGCGCCGCGTCAGCTTGTCGTACATCGACAACAAGTGCGCAACGTCGTCGACGAGATATTCCATTTGGCGCGCGCTAAAGGGACGCGATGACCAGTCGCTCACCGTTTGCGATTTTGCAAGGCGCACGCGTTCGACGTCACGGACAAGATCGGCGAGCGAAACTTGCATGCCATATCCCAAAAACGACGCCGCCACTTGGCAATCGAAGACGCTCGAGGGCACCGCATCGAACCGCTCGGCGAAAATTTTGAGATCCGAGCTGAGCGCGTGGCCGACGACGATCGTATCGGAAAGCGCGTCGATGAGCGGACGCAGATCGGGGACGGCCAGCGGATCGACGATCACCGCGCCGTCATCGAAGGCAAGTTGCACAACCATCAGCCGCGGGGCATACGTGCGTTCGGTATGAAACTCCGTATCGAGCGCAACGCGCGGTGCTTGACGCACTCGCCCGCAAAGCGTTTCAAGCGCAAAAGGTGTGTCGATCGTTTCAACGGACGCGGTCACGGTGTCGGTGTCGCTTTCGGATGACGATGGAAGCGGAAATGCGGGCGGTGCTGTTCGTAGTACATGTGCGCGCGGTGTTCCGTCTGATGGACAAAGACGGTGACGCGATCGCCGAAGATTGCCAGCAACGTGCAGATCGGCACGGCGATCGCGCACATCGTCCATACATGCACCCACACGGGCACGCGAAACGTGGCCGCCGTCGCCGTTGCAATGGTACCGCCGAAGCCCGGGATGACGCGCACGGCAAGCAAGAAGAGCGGTGAGCCGACCGGGAAGCGCTTGACCCATCCCGGCAATCGCTCGAGATAGAGGTCGAGATCGAGCATTCGCGAGGCGTGAAGGTTGATTGCATAGCCGAGGAGCGCCGCGAAGACCAAGCCGATGGCGTTTATAATGGAGCCCTTGACGGGCCCGAAGATGGCGCCGTTCATGATCGCGAGCGCATCGGTAACGGAGAACGGCGCCGACGCCACGAGCGCGAAGACGACAATAGCCAAGAGCATCGCAAAGGGACCGAGCGTCCGGAGCAGATGCTCGATGTGGGGCTGTTTGGCGATGACGAAACCCGCGAGCAAAAACGATGCCGCGAGCAAGGCCAAAGCCGCCAGGCGCTTGACGATCCGGCTCAAGCGGAAGGGGACGAGGTGCGGATACTCATTACGGTGCTGTGCGGAGTTGGTCTCTATGCATCGCTTTTCATGCTTGCGAAGACCCGGCGCGCGAAGAGCGGGCAGCTCGCCGAGCCGAGCGTCGTTGAGACGCCGCGGGCGAGGCTTCTGGGCGGCATCCCAAACTCGGCGTTCGGCGTCGCCTACTATCCGCTGCTCGGGATCGGGGTCTGGTTCGCGCACGCGCCGTGGGAGGTGGCGATCCTCGCCGTTGCGGCCGTCGCGGCGGCGTCGATGTCCGCGGTCCTTGCCTATTCGCTGCTGTTCGTGACGCGGATGCCGTGTCCGTACTGTTGGGCGTCGCATATCGTCAACGCCGTACTGGCGGTTTGTATAATTCTCAATTTATTCAAATTATCATATTGGCAGTGACGTATGGCTTTGCTATTATCCGGGTCTCCGGTTTCGGGAGCGGTATTCCTCATACACCGGAGGCACGGATGGCCGAGAGCAGCACCAGTTCTGTTACGGATCACCCGGCAGTCAAACAAAAAGGGCCACGCGAGTGCGTGGCCCTTCTGCTTGCGCTTTGCGCAAGCAGAATCGTTTAAGTGGCGTATCCGCGCTTCGCGCTACACGCCCCCCACGGGCCAAGCCCGCGGGGTCCCCCGGCGACTACGCGCCCCCGGGTGCAATTGGTTGTTGGTGAGGCGCTTTGCGCCCACTGGTTATTTCATTAGATAGCGCGTTTCGTTTACTACATCGAACCGGTTGTTTTGAATCCGTAGACCGTTGCGAGATCGTGCATGGCTTGATTGAGGACGGCGTGGTAGTCGGCGTCGGCGCCGATTCCGAATTTTTGATCGATGTCGGTCATCACTTGGTCGTGAATCGGATGGGAGACGGCTCGATCGAGCATCACTTCGACGTTGAAGCCGTTACCGGTCTGTCCCGCGCCCCAAAGCGCTTGCGCTAACGCCTTACCATCTTTCGGATCGGGATTGGGCTGCGAGGGAAGCGCGATGTTTTTTTCTTTGACGATGCGCAGCGAATCGGACACGACGAAATCGAAAACCTTGAGAAAGTTCGCAACTTTTTCGTCACCGAATTTTTGTTTCAACGATGCAACTTCGGCATCGGTCTTTGCTCCGGCGAGCGTTTTTACGAGCGCGAGCGTGCTGAAATCGGCGGGACCGCCGCCCGCAACGATCATGGAAAGCGTTACGGGAAGTGCGGGTGCGCCGGTGTAAACGCAACACGACCCCGAAAAGCGCGTCGGTTTATCAACGACATTGGGCATCAAGTTCATGGCAAGCGCGACCGCCGCGCATGAGAGAAGCGTCACGGCGGCAACAGCTGCCGTAAAAAAGCGTTTCACTGTGAGAAGTCTCCTTTGCACCCCATCAACGGACGGGCGGGGAGGACAGATGTATCTGCCTCTAATTAGCGGTTGCGGAGCGACTCGATCATCGCGCGATAGCGCTCGTCCTCGGTCGGCGTACCCGCAAGCCACGCGGAGAGTATTTCTTCTCCGACGGTGGGCGTCGTCGCTCGCAGCGATAGTGCAAGAACGTTTGCATCGTTCCATTTCCGCGCGCCGGCAGCAGTTTGCGCATCCGCGCAGAGCGCTGCGCGAACGCCCTTCACTTTATTGGCTGCGATGCTCACGCCCGTGCCGGTCCAACAACAGACGACACCCGTCTCACAACGCCCGCTCGCGACCGCTTCGCCTACCGCCTCTCCGATAGCGGGCCACGCGTCGTCATCGCCGGGCGCAAGCGCACCAAAGAGTGAAACGGTGTGTCCCGCGTCTTGGAGTTTGCGTTCTAATGCGGCGGGAAGGTCGCCGCGCTCGTCGCTTCCCAAAGCGATGCGCATGACGAACGCTTCACCGCCGCCGGGAGATTACCCGTGAACGATCGTGATTTCGTTTGCGTTGATCGAACCGTCCGCGTTCACCGTGCCGACAACGTCCACCGTTTGTCCGTCGCCGAGCGATGCGCCGCGCGGATTGATGATCGTGCCTTGATGCAGATGGATTTGTTTGTACGTCTGTAGCGGCATCGCAATCTGCAAATCGTAACGGCGGAAATAGGTTACTTGTCCGCGGACGTGATTCGGATCCACGCCGAGCGGAGCAATGGCGTCGCCGGTAATTTTGTTGATGATCCCCTGCACGACGTTCCCCACGCCGGGCGGAATCGACGGCGCGGCGATGGGTTGCGACGGAGCCGGTGAAGGCGTCGGTGTCGCTCCGAGCAAGAGGACGGCCGCGATAACGGCGACAACTCGAGTTCTCATATTGGATGAACGGCTCATAACAAGCGTTAGGTTCCCCAGATGAGGCTGGCCGCTACGGTGATGCTCGTGCGCAACGGCGCCCACGGCCTGGAAGTCCTCCTGGTGCGGCGCAGCAGCCGCAGCGCGTTCGCGCCCGATGCCTTCGTTTTCCCGGGCGGCACGGTCGATCCCGAAGACTATGCGACGCAGCCCAACGGCTGGGCCGCGCGCATTGCGGGCGAATTCCGCGCGAGCGCGCCTAGTGTTTTACCGCCAACCGAGGAGCCGGTTAGTGAAGCCGACGCCGCAGCGCTCGTCGCGGCGGCGGTACGTGAGTTACGCGAAGAAGCAGCGGTGGAAATCGCGGCCGAGCAGCTCGTGCTCTTCTCGCATTGGATCACACCGCCAACCGAACCGCGCAGGTATAACACACATTTCTTCCTGGCTGCCGGCGATGAAGCGGCGACGGCAAGTGCCGACGCCTTTGAAACGCACGACGCACAATGGATTGGGCCTCTGCTTGCCCTGCACCGGCACGAGCGCGGCGAGATGCATCTCGTCTATCCGACGATCAAACATTTGCAACGCCTAGTCGGATTTGAAAACGTGGCAGATGCGCTTGCATTTGCGCGAACGAAGCCGATTGTGACGATCATGCCCGATCGCGCACCTTCCGAAGGCTTTGTGATGCCGCCGGAATTGGAAGGAGCATGGTGAGCCGCATCGCGCTCGTGCGCGCGCCAAATCCATCGGCCATGACGCTTACGGGAACAAACTCGTACGTGATCGACATCGGAGGGGGCCAAGCGCTGGTTATTGATCCCGGTCCACTCGATGTCCGCCACGTCGATGCGTTGATCGAAAACGCGCAATCCCGCGGCCTCGTCATCTCGGCCATCGCACTGACGCACGGACATCCCGATCATGCGCCGGGTGCCGCGTTACTTGCGCGTCGAACGAACGCTGCGGTGTACGCTCATCCGCACTCCGAAGTTCCGCGCGGCCGCGACCTTCCGCTCGAAGCCGATTGGCAGATCGGTGAGCTCATGTTGCGCATCATCGATGCGCCGGGCCACACGTTCGAACATGTGATCTTCTACGAACCGCAGGAAGGTGCGTTGTTTACCGGCGACGTGATTCTCGGCGAAGGCACGGTTGTGATTGCGCCGCCGGGCGGAGCGATGCGTCCGTACATGAATACGCTTGCGCGCTTGCGCGATGAATTTCCGAACGCAACACGGATTTATGGCGGGCACGGGCCGCTCGTGGAACGCGCGCAGGAAAAGATCGCTGAATATATCGCGCACCGCGAGCAGCGGCAGAATGAGCTGCTCGAAGCGCTGCGTGAAGGTCCGCAAACCATACCGGAACTGGTGCAACGTATTTACGGCGATACGCGGCGAATTCTGTGGCCGGCCGCAGCCCGCCAAATGCTCGCGTATCTGATGCCGCTAACCCAAGAAGGCATCGTGCACGCAATTGCGCTCGACCGTCCGCTCACCGATGAAGAGACGGCGATTCTCAATCCATCGTGGGAATCCATCGTCGGCGCGGAACACGCCCCGCTTATAGAAGCCGAACTCGGCGCGATGCTCAAGCTAGATCGCGTCTATGAATACGGCCTACGCTAGTCGATTCGCACTGTCAGTCGATGCGCAGTGTCATCCTGAGCCTGTCGAAGGATCGCCTCGATGACATGGGGACTTCAGTCGATGCGCAGGACGATTTTTCCGAATTGGTCGGCTTTGGCCATGCGGTCGGCGGCAGCGACCACGTCGTTCATGTCGTACACGCGATCGATGGCAGGACGAAGATCGCCCTCGAACATCTTCAGCATCGCGGCGAAGTCCGACGGATTCCCCATGGACGTTCCACGAATGTCGATGTGATTCCAAAAAACGGGAAAGAGCTTCAACGTCGCTTCCGTTCGCGTTCCGCCATAGATCACGAGCCGGCCGCCCGGCCGTAGGACCGAAACGGCCTTCGCAAGCGTGTCTCCGCCCGACGAGTCGACAACGATGTCGACCTCACCGCGCTTGAGCGTCTTCTGCCACTCCGGCGTTTCGCTGTAGTTTATCGTAACGTCAGCGCCAAGCGCCTTTGCGCGATCGAGTTTATCGTTGTTGCCGGACGTCACAATCGTGCGCGCACCGGTCGCTTTTGCAAAGAGCAACACGAAGGTTTGCACGCCGCCGCCAATTCCGGGAATAAGGATCGTTTCCCCGGGCTTCAACTCGCCCCGCGTGAACGTTGCGCGATACGCCGTCAATCCCGCAAGTGGAATGGCTGCCGCTTCTTCCATCGATAGTGCGCGCGGCTTCGGATGGACGTTTGCTTTCGGCACGCTTACGTATTGCGCGAACGTGCCGTCGTGCGGCATGCCGAGAATTGTTGCGTCAGCGCGCCACACGTTCGGGTCGTCGCCCCACCCAATCATCGGATCGATGACGACTTCTTCTCGCGTCGCCTCGATGACGCCGGCGCCGTCGGAGCCAAGCGTTTTCGGCAGTTGAATGTTCGGATAGAGTCCTTGCGTGATAAAGACATCGCGGCGGTTAAATGCCGCGGCCCGCACCCGTACCAGAACATCGTTCTCGGAAGGCGCGGGCCGATCGATCTCGTCGACGCGCAGATTCTGCGGACCGCCGATTTCATGGAGGCGAATCGCTTTCATCGCCTCATTGTAACCGAAACTAGGTTTTCAGCGTTACGATGAAACGCAATCCGAAGGGCTCGATGGTATAGCGATCGGTTGGAAGCGGGGCGCCGCCGAAGCCCAAGTACGGAACTCCACCGCCGAAGACCGTGTAGCGGCCGGCAGCGTCACTGAAGATGTTCGTTCCTTCGAAACTGATGTCGGTGAACTTATTCAGTGCGACGCCGACGGTTGCGTTGATAACGGTAAACGGCGGCTGATCGAGTTCGTTATTGTTTCCGCGGAAGATCGCTTGCGCACCGGCATGCCAGCCATTCTCCGCCCAATCGAGTTCGAGCGAGCCTTGCTGCTGCGGGATTCCCAGAAACTGCGTGTTGTCGATAAGATTTCCCGCGGACGTCGGATTGGAAAAATCCGAGGTGAGATTCTTCGGATATGCGACGTTGAGCCCGTACATCGCCGTCAAGAAAAGATGCTCCGGAACGAAACGCTGAACGAAACGAATCTCTGCACCCTGATACACCGCGTTTCCGACATTACTGTTGTACGAGATGCACCCGGGCACGATCGTTCCACCATTTTGCGGCAGCTGCGGCAAACAGCCACCCGAGTTTGCCAGCTCCAGCGGGTAGTAGACTTCGATTGGATTGCGCAGGTTCGTCTGATAGAGCGAGACATCGAGCGTCGCCGACGGGAACTGATGCGAAACGCCCAGTTCGTATTCCGTCGCATGCTCGGGCTGTTCGTTCGGATTGCCCTGGCCGTTGTAAACGCCGAGTGCATCGAGCGCGAGCTGATCGAGCGGGAACTGATAGCGTTCGATGAGCAGCGGCGCGCGGAAACCCGTACCGAACGAGAAGCGGAACGCGGTCGAGGGCGACGTGTTGTAAATCAACCCGAGACGTCCGTCGAGATTCGAACCGAAGCTCGTGTATCGCGATTCGAAAAGGCCGGCGTCGGCTCGCAATTCCTTCGTCGCCTGCCACCCGCCGCGCGCAAAGAGCACGTTTGTCGTTTGGCCCAATTGCGGTACCGGACCGGCCGGCGGAACGAACGCCAGTGATTCGTAGCGCGTGTAGCCGCCCACCGCGTATTCAGAAGTGTCGAACGTTCGCGCCCACGTGAGTCCAAAATTATAGCGATGGTCGACGTGGTCGACGTCGTACGCGGGGTTGCTCGGTGGTCCGTTGAGCGCGACGTTGTTATCACTTGTGTAGAGATCGGCGGCAAGGTCACCCGCACCTAACGGCGCTTGCGCGCGTATTTGATACGCACGCACGGTTTGCGCGTACGATTGACTTCCAGGCCCGATGAAATAGCCGTACGTCGGATTCGGCATCGTTTGGCCGTTGGATCCGGTTATCGTCCGATTCCCGTCGATGCCGTTGACACCGCTGCTCTGATCGTTATTGTCGCCGAGAACAAAAACACGTGCCGTCACATTCGCGCGCGAAGTAAAGTTCCACGTGAGGTTCGCAAGTTCCGAACGGCTAGAGGTGCTCGAACCGAGGAATGCCGGGGTGCCGGGATTCTGCGCGGTACCGGGCGGCACACCGGGAACGTACAATGTCTGCCACTGATTCGTGTACCCGGCCATCTGTTGATTGTCGAGTGCGAAGGCGTAGCCCAGTTTATCGTGCGTTCCCGTCCCGTTCACCCACTGTTCGCTTTGACCGAACGAACCGACGGACTCTTGAAACGAAAAATGCGGATCGAGCGTCGGGCGCAGCGATACCATATTAATCGAACCGCCGAAGGTGTTGCTGCCGTTTGCATCTTCCGGCCCGAGCCCCTCGGTAACGTTCACGGAAGAAAAAGCAGCGACAGGAAAATGCGCGAGATTCAAATCGCCGGTGTTGCCGTCATTGAGCAGCTGGCCGTCTAACGCATCGAGCGACTCCGACGGATCCGGTCCGCGCAACGCGACGACGGCGATTCCGGCAGCAGCGCCGCCGTCCGGATGCGCAAAGACCGTACCAGGAATCGTCGCCAGTCCCTGAATCAGGCGGTTGTCGTTCATGCGATCCATGTCGGCACGCGAGACCGTGACCGACGGGACGGCTCCGCGAACCGGCGTCAATCGGCCGTCGATCGTAACCGACGCGATCGTTCGCAGCGTGGGTGCATCGACCGGTTCAAGCGTGACGTCCACGGTACTGTCGTGTCCGACGACGATGTCGACGGAGGCACTAAGATAGCCCTTAGCGGCTACATCAAGCTCATGATCGCCGGGAGGAAGGATAAACGAGAAGCTCCCATCCGCTGCGGTCGTCGTCCCGCCGGCACCGCGGCCTTCGAGGGTAATGCGAACGTCGGCAATCGGGGCGCCGGAAGCAGCATGAACGTGCCCGCTGATTAAGCAACAGGCAGCAAGAAGAATTTCGTGCATCACGTCTACTCTTCTAATGGAACCTTAATGCAGACTGTGAGCGCAGGCCGCACAGAGGGCGGCGATAAACCATTGACGCATGGCCAAGCCAGGTAAAGTCGTCAAAGCGGTCTTTCGCGGCATCGCGCAGATGGAACGAGCATATACGATCGAACTGGGTCCCTTGCGCGCAACCGGCGTGCCGGCCATCCTCGTCGCGGTGACGGGTGTGATTTTTGCCGGCGGCATTGCGGCGATGCTTTCTAAAAACGCGACGCGCTTGCCCGAAACTTTGCGCGAGGCCCGCGGGTTGGCGGAGACGTTGCGCGGCGACCAGCGCCGTCTCAATCCGTAAAATACTGTCTGTATGATCGATAACGATTCCCTCACGGCGCTGATCCGCCGCGACCTGCCCGACGCCCAAGTCGATATCGACGATCGAACGGGTACGATGGACCACTTCAATATCACGGTGCGTTCGTCAGCCTTCGCGGGCAAAACGCTCATCGAGCAACATCAATTGGTTTATGGAGCGCTCAAGGGAGCGCTCAAAGACGGACGCGTCCACGCCGTCGAATTGAAAACTATCGTCAGCGCAAGCTAGGAACACATTATGCCGGAACAACTCAACGAAGAAATCGAACGCGAAATCACCGCAAACAAAATCCTCGTCTACGGCAAGGGCACGAAGACGATGCCGCGCTGCGGGTTCACGCTCGAAACGATCGAGTTCTTCACTCACTTCGGCTACCCGTTCGAAGTGATCGACGTCCTCGAGAATATGCCCAAGCGCGAAGCACTCTCCGAGATGACGAACTGGCCGACGCTGCCGAAGGTGTTCATTAACGGCAAGTTCTACGGCGACACGGACATTCTAGGACCGATGGCGCAGAACGGTGAACTCCAAAGCGTTCTGAAAGAAACGTTCGGCAGCGAGCCGCAACCAAAGACGACCATCAATCTCCGCTAACGTGGCATTCACGACGCTCGTTGATGCACGCACCGTGCACGAGCACCTCGACGATCCATCATGGGCGATCGTGGACTGCCGTCACGCGCTCGCGGATTTTTCCCTCGGCCGCAAACTCTACGAAGAATCGCACATTCCCGGTGCTTTCTTTGCGGATGTGGAGCACGATCTCGCGGGCGAAAAGACCGGTTACAACGGCCGGCACCCGCTTCCGGATCCCGAGGACTTCGCCGCGTTCCTCGAATCGATCGGCGTAAACGATAAAACACAAATCGTCGGCTATGATGCGGGCGGCGACATGTTTGCCGCACGATTGTGGTTTCTCTGCCAGTGGATCGGACACAAAGCCGCCGCCGTTTTGGATGGCGGCTTTGCTGCGTGGACCGGCAACGGATACGATGTGACCGCGGCACCGTCGAGCGTTCGCGGAACGGGCAACGTTCACGTGAAGCTCGACGATTCACTTGTAGTAGACGCGGCGTACGTGATGCGCCACCTTCGCAATTCGACGATGCACATCGTCGATGCGCGCGCCGCCGACCGTTTCCGTGGTGAGAACGAAATCGTCGATCCGGTTGCCGGACACATTCCCGGAGCGCGCAACCGCCCGTTCAAAGAGAACTTCTCTTCCGACTTGCGTTTCAAGTCGCCTGACGAATTGCGGCGTATGTTTGACGTATTCGGCGAACCTTCACGCATCGTGCACCAATGCGGTTCCGGCGTCTCCGCAGCGGCCAACAAGTTGGCGATGGAAGTAGCCGGACTCGAGGGCTCTCGCCTCTACGCCGGCTCGTGGAGCGAGTGGATCGCCGATCCCTCGCACCCCGTTACAACGACGGAGTAGCGCGTCTCCAGGTAACGTAGAGTAGCGCTCCGGCAATGACGACGACGGTCGCGGCTATCGCAGCAAAGATCAAATTCATGACCGACTGCACGTACGTTCCGGCGCAACGCGCATAGGCATCGCCGAAGGCGATCTGCGCGCAGCGGAACGTCTGCCAGCGGTTGTTCGTCACATCCCCGACGCGGTAGCCCCAGACATCGTACGCCTCAATCCACCGGTCACGCAGTTCCGGATCCGATGCAATACGCTGGCTCAACGTGTCGAGTTGCGGCGCAGTGAACGCCGTCGTACCGAACATCTGATCGAAACTTTGTTGCCGCATCCAGCCCATGTCCTCATCG
The DNA here is from genome assembly GCA_963765935.1 of Vulcanimicrobiia bacterium. Lineage (GTDB taxonomy): Bacteria > Vulcanimicrobiota > Vulcanimicrobiia > Vulcanimicrobiales > Vulcanimicrobiaceae > JAMXLG01. The sequence continues at coordinate 1,129,088 of CAVXXX010000001.1, forward strand.
TCGGTGAAGGGCACGATGTCGTGCAATCCGTCGGCGTCGACGTCTAGGCGAAAGAATGCCGGGTCGTTGTGATAAATCGGCGAGAGCGATGCGGCGACGAGCATCGGAACGCCGCCCGGTAAACGGAAGTCGTACCGATGCGTGTGACCGGCAATTGCGAAGGGCACGTTCGCGCGATCTTGTTCGAACACCGACCGTAGCTCGGTATCGAAACGGGCGCGCAGGAACGGCACCGCGAGAATCCTGTGCGCAACCGTGGTGCTCTGCGGATCGTAGCCCGGCGGCATATGCATGACGACGACGTTTTTTCCCGTCGCAAGCGTTCGTTCAAGCCACCGCATCTCTCGCGCACCGGGATCGCGCGCTTTCACTTGACACGAGCCACGGAAAAAGAACGACCAGAAGACACTGTTCGTCACGACCGCGCGCATGCCGTCGGGCAGGGACGCCGTGTAGTACGCACCGCGAGTGTAGTCGCCGGCAAATGCTGGCGATGCGCCGTGCCGGTTCACCAGCGGTGCAAAGATGCGCGCGATCTCGCGATTGTACGGTCCGCCCGCTTCGCTGCGATAGTCCCCGCACGGGTCGTCGTTGTTCCCGACCGCAATGATAAATTGCGCGCGTGGAAAGGCCTTATCGAGCTTCGTTGCAATCTGACGAGCCGTGTTGATTCCGGCTGCATACGGATCCTGATGCGCCCGGTGCGCGAGTGTGGAAAAATGGTGTGCAAATAAATCGCCGCCGATTACGATCACCGATGCATCGGGAACGCGCGCGCGCATCGCTTCGATGCTCGAATCGAAGAGCGCAACGTTCGTATCGTCGCCGCGCATCGCGGGCGGACCCGTATCATAGGGATCGAGGTGAATGTCATTGAGGACGAGCCAATGCAGCGTGGCTGCGGCAAGCAGTGCGATCACGGCGTCGGAGCTGCTGACGGTGAAGGTGACGCGATAGGAGATGCTGATGGCGTGGGCGGAGCCGAAGGATGCGCCGGCAATTCGCGCTGAATCTGTGGCGACGCGCATGCTTCGTATGCGGTAATAGTTAGCGCGACATTTGCACACCAGTAATCGTGCCACTGTGCATCCGAAATCGCAGCGCGGCCGCTACTGCCGTCGTAGAACTCTTGGAACCGGTGTCGCACGCGATCGTCGCCGAAAAGTTGGTTCTGGACGTTCGCTAAATGCGCTGCATCGATCGCGCCGTGACCGAAGACGCTGTCGAAGTCATACTCCCGCCGCCAATGCGCCATTTGGCGCGCGTTCTTGGCAAGAAGCGATAAATCATCGAGAACAAAGACCTCGGTATCCTGCACGCTCGCATTTGTATCATCGATGCGTAGTAGCGTGAAAGAAGGATTGTTCGAAAAAACCGGACTGATCGACGGAACGACCAGCATCGGCACCGTGGGACGGCTCGGATCGGGCCCCACCACGCGAAAGCTGCTCATATGCGTGTGACCCGTAATGGTCATCATAGTATGCGGTGTCGCGAGCAGCGCGTTGATAAAGACGTCGTTGTAGCGCGGCGCGAGAAATCCAACCGGTGTGCCGCCGTTGGCGCGTTCGGATGCATATACGTCGACGCCGGGCGGGATATGTCCGACGATCCATATGTTCGTCGACGCTAGCGTTTTGAGCGTGCGAGTCAACCATGCCGCTTCATCGGCGGCGGGGTCTGCTGTCGCCGGTCCGCACGCGTTTCGATATTCCGAGGACCAAAAGACATCGTTGAGCACGATGGCCTGCGCGTTGTCGGCGGGAAGGGGAACGGTATAGTACCCGCCGGTTGCAAATTGCGCCGCAAACGCATTGGGGTCGGATGCGCCGACCGAACCGCCCCACGACGCGGCCATCGATGCGAGAAACGCGCTGCTCGGCGCGCTCTGATAGTCGCCGCAGTAGCCGTCATTGTTACCGATTACCGGCAAGAGCCGCGCGCGCGGGAAGGCGGTGCGAAACTCGTTTGCAAGAAACCGCATCGTTTCGTCGACAAACGATGCGTAATGGGCATCGTCATGGTTGCGCACCGTCCGGTCGAATTTCTCACGAAAGCCATGGGCGAGGAAGTCGCCCGAAATAATCACGACGGGCGGATCGCTCACCACGTTGCGCATCCCATCGAGAGCCGACTCCAGCAGCGCGAAATTCGTATCGCTCCCATAATTCGAAAACGGCTGCGATCCATCTGAGGAAAATATCGCCCGCCACCGTGGGGCAGGCGAGGCGGCCAGACGTTCGACGATGCGCGAATCGGCGAATGGATCGAAATGCACGTCGCTCACAACGAGCCAGGTTTGCGTGCCCGCGAGGGCGCGTTGCGTGAAGCTGACGAGGAGCAAGCAGGCAAGAAGCACGAACGCAAGGCTACGCATCATTATCAGCGCGCATTTTGGGAGGACGACGGGATGTCCCGCTATTGGTTATTCAAAAGCGAGCCGGACGCGTACAGCTTCGAGCGGCTGCGCGAGGACCGCACGACCCCATGGAGCGGCGTTCGTAATTTTCAAGCGCGCAACAATATGATGGAGATGCAAATCGGCGATCTCGGCTTCTTCTATCATTCGAGTATCGCCGAACCTGCGGCGGTCGGTATCGTGCGCGTCGTCAAGACCGCATACCCTGATTTCACGGCATTCGAAAAAGGGGGCGACTATTACGACCCGCGCAGCACGCCCGAAAAACCGAAATGGATGATGGTCGACGTCGAATACGTCGAACCGCTCGAACATCCGGTCACGCTCGCGCGCATGCGCGCGGAACCGCGTCTGGTAGCGATGCCGTTACTCAGACGCGGCCAGCGACTATCGGTGCAGCCCGTCATGCCGCACGAGTGGAAGATCGTTTTGGAGCTATCTAACTCTGCGGAACCTGCCTCACAATGAATGAAGGTTCAAGATGAATCGCCACGTTGCGGGTCCGAGGACGTTGCCGGTCGTCGCTGCCGCGGCGGGCTGTCCCGCTTGCGGCGGCGCAACGAGCGGAATCGAAACGCCGCCGCCCAGAATCGGCAAATATCCAGGCCACGCGTTAAAGACGTTGTCTCCCGAGATCTGAAAATCGAGTTGTTTCGTCAGCGGGACGCGAACGGTTGCGTTCGCTACACCGAAGGCGGGCTCGTTGAGCGAATTGTTGTGGCCGTAAAGCGTCTCGCCGAACGCGAGATATGGTCCGCTTGGGAACTGGTAGTTGATCTCAGCGTAGCCTTGTGAGTATGGGATGCGCATGTTGCCGTTATAGTTCAGTCCGCCGACGCCGACACCGACACCATTCGTATTTTGCCCCTCGATGATGTTCAGATTCTGATCCGGCGTGCATCCCGGTCCCGGAATGCTGCAATAAAAATATGGCGGCAGCCCGTAATAGTAGCCGCGCGAAAGATCGCCGGATAGATTAAATCCCCATCCGACGGCCGGCGTGCGATGAATCGACAGTTCGATACCTTCGAACCGAGCGTTCGAGATATTCGTATTCGTTTGATTCAAGATGGGCGTCCCGGGCGGTGCGCCGCCGGAACACGGAAAGCTCGATCCGCACGCGTTTCCGGTCGCGATCGTTTGACCGAAGAAGCGGTTGAAGAGGTTCGTGAGATACACGTCACCGCTCGCAACCGTCACGCCGTCTTTGAACCGGTAATCGGCACCGACATCGTAACCGAATCCGGTTTCCGGCTTGAGATTTCCGTTACTCTGCTGCGAAATTGCGACGGCGGCACTCGAGTTATACGCCGGCTCGGACGTAATTTGATTGAGCAAACCGAGGAATGGAGGTGCGATCATGCTTCCAAGCGCTAAACGCACCGCGGTATTGGTATTTGGCCGGTAGACAAAACCGAAGCGCGGATCGAAGTGCGAATTCTTCGTCGTCTGGAACGTGACGCCGTTTCCGGTTACTGCGGAATCGCTCGTGCAATTACCCGATGAGTCCATGGGACAGTTGACGGGGTATGTGCTGCTGAAGTCATCGAAGTACAATGCCACGGTGCTCTCCAGCTTTCGTCCGGTGTAAAAGTGTCCGCGCAATAAGTACGTTGAGAGCGTTTGGTTTGTGCCGGGCGGCAGATTGAAGGAAACGGCCGGCGGCTGGAAGCTAATCGAGTTGTACGTATAATCGGTGCTTTGCGCGTACGTGGTGTCTGCGGCGAACGTGATCAGGTTGTCGCCGATCGGATGATCGTATTGGAACGACCATCCTGAGAGGCGGTCAAGCTCCGGCTCTTGGTAGAAATCGTAAAACCCGACGGCCGAAGACTGACCGTTAAACGTCGGCAAGCCGCTCGAGGAACCGTAGAGGTTGACTTGGTTATAGTTAGGAGTTGCAGCCGCGTCGCCTTGATATTGAAAGCGCGAGATCGAGGCGTGGTAATAGCGACCAAGAACCGAATCATTGCCGAGCGTCGTTCCGACTTCCCCTTGAAAGATCGGCTCGTTGTTGATTTCTCCACTGTACGCACCAGGAAAGACAGTGGCGACCTGCACCGCGCCGGGTTTCAAGGATCCCGAATACGCCGGATCGCCCGGAACGAATGTGGAGTTGATGAAGTCCGAAGTATTTCCGTTCTGGTCGCTGTAACTCGTTGCACCGAGATAACTAGCGGTCACCGTCGTTGCCGACGAGAGTTTGTACCGCAATTTGACGAGTTCCGCCGTCTGATCGAGACTCCCCTGGAGCGTGTAGCAGCATGCCAGCAGCGAGTACTGGTTTGTCACAAAACTCGAGGTGCCCGGAATCTGATTGCTCGTGCTATTTCCCTTCAGCGTGTTTCCATTCCAAACTCCGAAGCTTGGATCGAAGAGCACCTGCTTGCCGTTGAGCGCCGAAGGATCGTTAAGCGTCGCCACATCGACGATGAAACCCAACCGGCCGAGGGTGTCCGAGACGGAAAAGTTCGTATACGTGCCGCCGCGATTATCTACACCGAAAAGTACGTTCGGAACAACGGTCGCGGTCGGGTCCTTCGTCCGGAAGTTCGTCGTTCCACCGATTGCGTTGTTGATGACCGGCGATTCCGCACCGGGTCCCTTGATGACTTCAACGCTGCCGAACATGAAGGTGTTCAAGAACGTCGTAACGTTGTCGCCGTACTGGCCGACCGAAATCGGATGGCCATCAATGAGTGACGCCGTTTCGTACGCCGTCGCATTACGAATGTTCGGAATAGTAATCGCTCCCGGCGCAGCGGCGTTCGATGAATTCGACGGGAACGAAACTTGCACGCCGGGGATCTGACTGAGCACCCGCGTTACCTGCGGCGCTGCTTGATTCAAAAACGCTTGTGACGAAACATCGTTGACCGCAGCGGGCGATGTATTGATCGTGCTCGCACCGCCGACGCGAACCGTGGCGATGGTTCGTAGCGATGAAAACGTCTCTTGCTGCAGCCGGACCGATACGGTCTGCGTCTGTCCTGCGACCACAACGACGTCGTTTTCAACGGCATTGTTATAACCCGCTTTGACGACACTGAGCAAATACACCCCGGGGCTGACATTCGAGATCGTAAACGCCCCACGCGCGTCCGAAGTGGTCGAGTAGACGGTCCCGCCGCGTAGCGCGACGTTGGCACCCGAGATGGGCACACCCGTCGTATCAGTAATGCTGCCGGTGACCGACCCGGCGGCGGGGGTTTGCGCAAGCGCGGACGCGCCGCAGATAAAGCTAAGGGCAAGAACGAGAAACACGGAAGCGATTACAGCAGATGGCTTCAAAATCGAACCCCCTTGAAAACGGCATGCCTCTTCGGCTCAAACCAGTATTCCAACTCGAGGTTAAGATGCCCTTATCATTCTCGTTGCCGGTGCGATAACGACTACGATGACTGCGCCTGCTGCAGAAAGATGCGTTGGGCACTTATCGGCATTTCGCCGTTCTCGGCTTTGCGACGTTGGTACGAACCGTTCGCGAGTAGCTGCCGGCTCTTGACGTTATCTGATAGAAGCACGTTCAGAATTTGGCTCGTTACCAATTCGGCGAGCACGGGATCGAGGACCGGGACGGCGAGTTCCACGCGGCGGTCGAGGTTGCGGCCCATCAAGTCGGCACTCGACATGTAGACTTCGCGCTCCCCGCCATTTTCGAAGACGTAGATGCGCGAGTGCTCCAGAAAGCGGCCGACGATGCTGCGCACCGTGATCGTTTCGCTCACCCCCGCTACACCGGGACGCAAAATGCACATGCCGCGAACGAGCAAATCGATCGGTACGCCGGCCTGTGATGCGCGATAGAGCGCGCGGACGACTTCGGGATCGGTCAGCGCGTTGAGCTTCGCGCGAATCCCCGACGGGCGCCCCTCGCGCGCATGTTCGGTCTCGCGGTCGATCATCGCCAGTATTTCACGCCGCAGCGTCACCGGTGCAACGAGCAGGTCTTCGTAATCCTTGACTTTAGAGAAGCCGGTGAGTGCGTTGAAGAGCTGAGTCACGTCTTCGCCGAGTTCCGGACGGCACGTGAAGAGGCTCAAATCGGTATATAGGCGCGCCGTCTTTTCATTATAATTGCCGGTTCCGAAGTGCATGTAGCGACGGATGCCGTCTTCTTCTTGCCGCACAATGAGCAGCGCTTTTGCGTGTACTTTCTGTCCGGGGAAACCGTACACGACGTGCACGCCCGCGCGCTCGAGCCGTTTCGCCCACTCGATGTTATTCTCTTCATCGAATCGGGCTTTGAGCTCGATGACGACCGCTACTTGCTTCTCGTTTTCCGCCGCTTCCAGCAGCGCTCGAACGATTGGCGAATTCTTTCCGGACGTGCGATAGAGTGTCGCTTTGATCGCAAGCACTTGATCGTCTTCTGCCGCCTGCTGAACGAATTGCACGACGGGATCGAACGACTCGTACGGATGGTGAAGGAGCAGATCGCCTTCGCGGATCTTCGCGAAGAGATCGGCCTTCCCGAGCAGCGGGCGCGGAATCGCCGCCATGAACGGCTCGTCGCGCAGTGTCTCGTAATCCGGCAAGCCCACGATCTGCCACAGGTCGGAGAGGGCCATCAATCCATCGACTTCATAGCAGTCGACGTCGGAGAGTTCGAGCGCCTGCAGCAAAAAGTCGCGCATGTACTCCGGCATGCCGCCTTCGACTTCCAAGCGTACCGGTTCGCCGAAGCGGCGCCGTTGCAGTTCGCTTTCGATCGCGCGCAGCAAATCGTCGGCTTCATCTTCTTGCAAGTCGAGGTCCGCGTCGCGCGTTACCCGGAACAGGTATGCCTCGCGCACGGTCATGCCGGGGAAGAGCGCATCCAGATGGTGCGCGATGAGATCCTCCAGGAGCACGAACCAGCGCTCGCCCGGCGGCGCGCTTTCCACCGGCAAAAAGCGCGGGAGCGTCGGCGGAATTTTTACGCGCGCAAAGTGCAGCTCGACGCCCTCGGCCGAAGGCTCCTCTAATTCGACGGCAAGTGAAAGCGACAGATTCGAAATATACGGGAATGGATGGCCGCTATCGACGGCGAGCGGCGTCAACACCGGAAAGAGGCGGTCATCGAAGGTCCGCTCGAGCGCCAGTTGCGTTTCTTCATCGAGCTCCGCCACGCGCACGATCCGAATACCGTGCGTTTCCAGCGCCGGAAGCAACTCTTCCGATAGCAGCGGCATCTGTTTCGCGAGCGACTTGCGTAGCCGGTCCGAGATTGCGGCGAGGTGTTCTACCGGCATGCGGCCGTCTTCCGAACGGCGCACGACCTGCGCTTCGATCTGCTGCTTGATCGCAGCGACGCGGATCATGAAGAATTCGTCGAGGTTCGTTCCGTGGATTGCGACGAACTTGAGGCGTTCCAGCAGCGGCGTGTTGCGGTCGAGCGCCTCCTCCAGCACGCGATCGTTGAACTCCACCCACGAGAGCTCCCGGCTGAAGAACAGCTGAGGATCGTCGAGCGAAGGTGGCACCGCGGCCGAGGCAGCGAAAACGTCGCGCTGGGACAGCATGGGATAAGATTCTCCACGTTAAGGGCAAACACTAGCGACATGTGGGCAAGCATACTGCAGCATGCCTGGCGTCACGCAGTCCTCAGCTTCGACGCGCTTCTATGCGCCGCGCTTGTCGGGTGTGCGCTTGGGATTACCGCATGGGCCTGGTCCTCGGTACGAGGCGGCGTGCTTGGCATTGCGGCCATCGGCCGGACAGTCCCGAGCATCGCGCTGCTCATGCTCTTGATCCCCTTCCTGGGCATCGGCACGGCCCCCGCCGTCGTCGCACTCACGCTCTTGGCGCTGCCGCCAATTGTCGTTAACATCGACGTCGCACTGCGGGAAGTCTCTCCGTCGGTATTGGATGCCGCAACGGGGCTGGGCATGACGCCGCTGCAGCGCTTCGCGCGCGTTAGCGTTCCGCTCGCGCTTCCGGTGGCGCTCTCCGGCGTACGAACCGCGAGCGTCGAAGTAATCGGCAGCGCAACGCTTGCAACGTTCATCGGGGCCGGCGGGTTGGGTGACGATATCGTACGCGCGCTGCAAACGAGCGACGTTGCGTTGCTGCTCGCATCAACGCTGACCGTTGCCATAATGGCGTTTGCGGCTGAATTTGTGCTCGCGCGGATCGCCGCAACGCTCGAGGTGCACTAGATGACCCTTTCACGCGCGCGCGCAATCGCGTTGCTCGCATCCGCTCCACTCCTGGCTTCCTGCCAATCGCGCGGCGCGGTGAAAGTCGGCTCGAAGAACTTCACCGAGTCAATCGTGATCGGTGAAATTTACGCGCAAGCGCTCGAAGCGGCGGGGTTCCGGGTCGAACGTCGGCTAAATCTGGGATCGACGCAGATCGCGCTCGCAGCAATGCAGCGCGGCGATATCGATTTGTATCCCGAGTACACCGGTACCGCCCTGCTCGACGTGCTCCATCACGCGCCGATGTCCGATCCGAAGGCGATGTTCGATCTCGTGCAGCGCGAATTTCAGCAGCGCTTCAACGTTCGATGGCTGCCTGCATCGCCGATGAACGATTCGCAAGCCCTCGCGACGACGCACGCCGTTGCGTCGAAATACAGCCTGCGCACCCTCGCCGATCTCGCGCCGGTTTCAAGCCGTTTACGCTTAGCGACCATCCCGGAGTTCCTTACCCGCGCCGACGGTCTACCGGGGCTGCAAAAACGCTACGGCGGCTTTCATTTTGCCAACGTCCGTACGTTCGATATCGCACTGAAGTATCAGGCGCTCTTAGCGGGTGCTGCCGATATCGCGACGGCATTTACGACCGACGGTGCGATCGCGACGAACCATCTCGTCGTATTGGACGATAACAAGCATTTGTGGCCGCCGTATAACGTCGCACCGGTCGTGCGCGCCGCGATTGCATCGAACGCAAAGCTCGTCAATGCACTCAACGCGATTTCACCGCGTATTACGAGCGCCGCCGCAACACAGATGAACGCGGCGGTCGAAGACCGCAAGCAGGATCCGGCCGATGTCGCGGCCGCGTTCTTACGGAACACGGGCGCGTGAGCGGATCGTCGATTCGTTTCAAAAACGTCAGCGCGCGTTATCCCGGAGCCGATCGCGATGCCGTCGCGAACATCGATCTCGACGTTCGTGCGGGAGAATTCGTTACGCTCGTCGGCCCATCGGGTTGTGGAAAAACGACGCTCCTGCGAACCGTGAACCGCCTCGCACCGGTGACCGCTGGAACGATTCTGCTCGATGACACCGACATCGCGACCCTCGATCCCATCAGAGTGCGTCGCACGATCGGATACGCAATTCAGGCAACAGGGCTCTTTCCTCATTTGAATGTCGCACAGAACATCGGAGTCGTTCCGTCGCTTCTCGGGTGGCCGCGCGCGGACATCGATCGGCGCGTCGATGAGATGCTCGAACTGGTTCGCTTGAACCCGACTCGATATCGAGCTCGGCGCCCAAGCGAACTCTCCGGAGGAGAGGCGCAGCGCGTCGGTGTTGCGCGCGCGTTGGCCGCTCGCCCTCGTGCGCTCCTGATGGATGAACCGTTCGGCGCGCTCGATGCAATCGTCCGGCGCCAGTTGCAAAAAGAACTGCTGCAAATTGTTCGCGACGTCGGCTCGACCACGATTTTCGTCACGCACGATGTGAACGAATCGCTTCACCTCGCCGACCGCGTCGTCGTGATGAATGCCGGACACATCGAACAGGTCGGCTCTCCGATGGAGATTCTCAGCGAACCGTCGACGCCGTTCGTCGCCGAATTGTTTGCACCCGACGACGATATCGCGCGACTTCGGAGCGACGCGAGGCGATCGTGACGTATCTTGAAACGCATGCCGGGCGAGTTCTGGCGCTGCTTACGGCGCATCTCGAATTGGTCGTGTTCGCGCTCATCGTAGCGCTCGCGATTGCGCTTCCGCTTGGTATCGTCGCCACACGGTCAAAACGCGAAGCGCCGCTGCTGCTCGGAACGCTCGGCGCAATCTACACGATTCCGAGCCTCGCGCTGCTCGCGCTGCTCGTGCAAGCCGTCGGCCTCGGGCCGCTTCCGATTTTCATCGCGCTCGTTGCGTACGCGCAGTTCATGCTGGTACGCAACGTCGTGGCCGGAATCGACGGCGTCGATCCCGCGATCCGCGACGCGGCTCTCGGGCTTGGGATGTCGCCGCGGCAGTCATTGTTCCGAATTGAGTTACCGCTTGCGGCGCCCGTTATTATGGGCGGCGTGCGAATTGCAGCGGTTGCGATGGTCGCCCTCGCAACGCTCGGCGGTTACGTCGGCGGCGGCGGCCTCGGTACGCTGATCTTTACGGGCCTCGCGCTGCACCACAACGATGAGATCCTCGCGGGGAGCATTGCCGTGTCCGCGCTCGCTATTACAATCGATTTCATCCTGCGCGGATGCGAGAAACTGTTGAAAGCGGCGTAACGTCCTCGGCGTTACGGATGGAGATATGAATTCATCCAGTTCGCCATCACGTGCAATCGCTCGACGCGGTGGATCGGCGAGCCGGTTCGATTGAGATCGTGCGTTTCTCCCGGAACGTCCACGAAGGTGATTTTCTGTCCGAGGATCTTCGCCAGCGTGAACCACGTGATCGTTTGATCGGCAGGCGTGCGCGTGTCATCCTCGGAGTGGAGAATCATCATCGGGGTGTGCAGGTTCTTGATGTAATTAATCGGCGACATCGTCTGCCAAAGACTCGTCGTATCCCACGGATCGCCCCATTGATAGAATCCGCCCAGACCGTTCTTCGACGCGAAGTCCGCGCCGTTGTTTTCCGTGACGAGATTGTCCACGGCGCGTTCGGCAATCGCCGTCTTGTAACGATCCGTGTGCGAGACGACCCACAGCGTCGCATAACCGCCGTACGAACCGCCCGTAACAGCCAGACGCGATGCGTCGACGTCCGGACGCTTTACCGCGGCATCCATGACTGCTTGAACGTCTTCGAACATCGCATCGCCGTAGCTCTTGGTCAACGCCGCTTCAAAGGGATAGCCGAAGCCGACGCTGCCGCGTGGATCCGAGAAGACGACGTTGTACCCGAGGCTGGTCCAGTATTGAAACTCGTGGAAGAACGTATCACCGAATTGCGTCTCCGGTCCACCATGAATATCGAGCAGCGTCGGATGTGGACCCTTACCCGCCGTTGCCGGCATGAACCATGCGTAAACGGTGAACCCCGCAGAATCTTTCACCGTGAACGGCTGCGGCACGGAGAGCGTCACCGACCGTAGATACCCATCGTTGAGGTGCGTGAGCTGCCGCGGCTTTCCGTTTGCGATATCGGCGACGTAGACGTCGGCGGGATGCGTGAAATCGCTATACAGATACGCGACACGTTTGCCGTCAGTCGAGAGCGAGCACGAGAACGCTTCGCCGCGCGGCGGCGTCAGATCGCTCAACTGACCGTTCTCGAGATTGACGAAACGCAGATTCGAATAGCCGGGACCATCGACATTGATCACGGCGCGCTTTTCGTCGGGCAGCACGTCGCCGCACGGACCACCGCCTTCTTTCATATCCGCAAGCAACGCATCACCGAACGAAAAGGCGTTGATCGGAACGAATTCACGCACGCCGGAACCGTCGAAATTCGCCCAACGCATCGCCGAATACGATGCAGGGTCGGTGACGTCGTCGGCGCCGTAGATCAGCCGGTTCGACCGCCGCGAGACGAAGAGCAAATTGTTCGCCGGCTTATCGGAGGCCATCTTCTGTAACGCACCGCCGCCGGCGGAAACGGTATAGATGTCATTGGGACCGCCATCGACCGTGTCGTACCGCAAGGAGTTGAAGACCAACGTCCGTCCGTCGGCCGACCACGCATAATTGCTTTCGCCGAACCGGCCGCTCGTGATCTGACGGGCGCCGGATCCGTCCGCATTCATCACCCAAATGTGCGGGTGCTTATCGTAGACGAAGCCTTGGCCGTTGAATTCGTAAAGGAGCTGGTCGATCGTGTGGATGTCGCTCTTTTTCTCCTCTTTTGTCGGCGTAAATCCGGCTTTCGCAAAATCGATTTGCGCATTGCGAGCGGCGTCCGTGTCGACGACGGTGAAGGCGATGCGATTTCCGTCATGCGACGGAACGGGACCGCTCGCGCCGTTCTTCACGTTGCTTATCTGCGTGATCTTTGCGGTCGCCACATCGTAGCGGAAGATTTGCGGCTTCTTCTTCGGCTGTGTCCGCACGAAGTAAAGGTGCTTGGAATCGGGCGACCATGCGATGTCTCCGTCGGTCGTACCCTTCGTCGCGTCGATCGTCGTTGCACGTGCAACATCAACGAGCAGTACCGTCGAATCGTACGTATTCTTCGGCCCGTTCATCTTCTGACGAACGGCGGCCACGTACGCACCGTCGGGCGAGATCGCCGCCTGCTGCAACAGGTTGAGATGAAAGAGGTCTTCGGCCGCGACGGGATTAGCGGAAGCCGATGCGGGCGCGGCAAACACCGCCGCCGCAAGTGCGAGCGTTACAAAGCACTTCATCCTGCGCGCGTTCGCGCGCCGGGCCTGCTACCCTTTGACGAGCAGATGAAGGTTGAATCGCTTGGCCTTATCGTGCCAAACATGTGACACGCTAAAGCCCGTTCCGGTCGCCAGCGCCGCGATATCATTGTCGTCGAACTTATGTGACGACTCCGTATGGATGCGTTCGCCTTTGCGGAAGTGCACGATCGTCTTGAGCGCGTCGATTGCAACGTTTTGCGAACGCGACGACTCCAGATACGAATCGACAACGCCGGCCTTCGGGTCATATTCGGCGACGTGTTTGAACGCGCGTAAGTCGAACGTGCCGTCCAACTCGCGATTGATTCGGGCGAGGATGTTTTTATCAAATGCCGATGTTACGCCGGTTGGATCGTCATACGCTCGTTCCAACACCTTCGGATCTTTCTTCCGGTCCGTTCCGAGCAAGAGCCCGTCCCCGGGTCGCAACGCTTCCGCGATGAGCGTGACCAACGCACGCGCGTCTTCGGGCGCATAGTTCCCGATATTCGATCCCATTAACATCGCGAGCACGCGGCGGTCAAATCGCAGCACTCCCGACTTCAGAACGGTGAAATAGTCACCCGCATATGCACGCACCGATAGGGTGGGAAAAGTTTCAACAAGCGATGCGGATGAACCGCGCAGCGCATCGACGGAAATATCGATCGGACTATACACCAAACTCTTTTGCGCGCGCAGCGCTTCACCGATCAGCAGCCGTGTCTTGATCGCGCTTCCGCTGCCTAATTCGAGAAAATCGACGGGTTCATCGAGAACGCGCACGATTTGCCATCCCCAATCGCGCAAGATCTCCGTCTCGGCCGCGGTCAGATAGTATTCCGGAAGATGCGTGATCGCTTCAAAAAGCGCCGATCCGAGATCGTCGTAAAAGTATTTCGAGGCGAGCCGCTTCGGCGACGCACTAAGGCCCTCGAGCACGTCGTCGGCAAAAGTGTGGCCGGCGGCGGCACGAGGAAGTTCGACGATCTCGAACCGTTTGGTACTTGGCGTAATCGGTCGGTACATACACCCTCCGGGGTCGGTATTATCACCCCAACGCCGGCAAGGCGGCCACGGGTTTCATCCGGAGCGTTTTACTTGGGGCAGACGTTCCGGATAGCAGTTTCAGCAGCGGGATCGGCCGGAGAATGAAGCGGCCGGGCGTACATCGCCATGTACGTCTTACCCCTCACGTCGGTGGCTAAAAACTGAATCTCTGAAGGTTCGGAGACCTGCTCGCCGGGATCGGTCTTCGCCTGCCCTTCAAGCATGGCAAAAATCGCATCTTGCGCGCCGTCGCAGATCTTGATCTTTTCCTTCTTCTGAATATGCGCGTCTTTGAAGTCTGCTCGCGTCATCGCTTTGTTCAGGTCCATTTGCACCGGCAGTGAGAACAGCACGAGCACGGTATGCGGCTCGCGCGACCAGAGCTGCATGAACGGACCGAAGGACGCTTTCGCGTGATATGACGGCGGCGCTTGAAATGTGACCGAATCGGACGCGCTTCCGCACGCTGCAACAAACGCGACCGCAACGGCAATAAGCGGAAGCCGAATTTTCATGGGCCGACCTTCAACGCGTGCGGCGAAACTCTTGTCGGGTACGTTCGTATCCAGCAATACGAGCCCATCGCTCGTAGATCAGTGCGACATACTCTTTCGTTTCCGCATACGGAGGAACGCCGTGATACTTCGCGACCGCTTCCGGCCCCGCGTTATATGCCGCGAGCGCAACCGCAAACGGATCGTCGTACCGCGCGCGGTACTGCCGGTAGTACGTTCCCAACAACTGTGCCGCACCATCGATCGCATCGAACGGATCGAACGGATCGACACCGTACGCATCCGCCGTATCGATCGTAAATTGCGCGATGCCGACGGCGCCCGCCGGCGACACTGCGCCGGGGTCGAACGCCGATTCTTGCAAAAGCGTCGCGCCGAGAAATTCCGGCGGCAACCCGTGGGCACGAGCCGCGCGCACGGTCGCATCAGCAAGCGTCATCGCGCCGGCGGCGGTGAGCCGTGGATTCGTGCGCATGGCCCCGCGAGCGATAGCCATTTCCGGGTAAGAAACATGCGATCCGTCTTCCACGAGCCGTGCGCCGAGAAGCGCGTCGACATGCGCCGGAGACGGCCAGCTTAATGCGGTGTTAAGCACGCGGTCGAGTTGAGGAATTGCTATGTTGCGTGCATGCATTGTACGGTCAAAGGTAGATGGAACGCAGCCGCACAACATGGCGGCAGCGGCAACAACGAGTATAACGGTCTTAGGACGAAGGAAACGCTTCAAATGCATCTAGCGCTGGCGACGCTCATCGTACTTGTGGTAGGAGATTTTACGTCGACATTCTTCTATCACGTCCCGCAGCATCTTTGGTTTACGCTGCATCTGCGCACGCATCACGATCGCCGCCGCTCGTACTGGGATCACGCGGTGATCTCTCGCAACCCTGAAGTCTTACTTGACGGACTCCTCGGTGCGGTTCCGTACCTCGTGATCGCTGCAATCGTCTGGCAAATTTCATGGCCGGGCGCCCTGCTCGGGCTCGCTCTCGGACAGCTCCACGTCTGGTGGAGGCATACGACAGAAATCGGATGGCGCACGCCGGCCTGGCTGCATGCAATCGCGCGGCCGCTTCAGATTGTCCTGCCCGAGGACCACGACGGCCACCACCGAAACCCCGACATCGAGTTTGGCGACATCTTCCGCTTTTACGATGCTCCGGCCCGGGTCCTCATTGCCAAACTTGCCCCGACCAGCCGGCGCGTACGGAATGCGGCCCTTCGACGATCGAAGCGCGCGCCAGTTCGGGCTTAGGAGCAATAATTGACCAAACGGGCACTCTTTTTGATCTCGGACACCGGCGGCGGACACCGAAGCGCATCAAACGCAATTACCGCCGCCCTGGACGAGATCGAAGAGCCTTTTGCCTTCGAGCATCGCATCGAAGACGTCGCTGCTCATTGCTCGTTTCCGCTGACTCAGCTCGGCCTCGGATACAGCATGGCGCTACGGTACGCGCCACCGGTCTACGGCGCGCTCTACTACGCAACAAACGGACGGCGGCGCTATAGGGCTCTCGTCCGTTTTTGTGAGCCGCTCTACCGCGAACGCCTTCGCGATCTCTTCCTCAGTTATAAGCCCGACGTCATCGTCTCCGTTCATCCGCTACTCAATCACGCGGCGCTTCGCGCGCGCGCCGACGCCGGGATGGAAAACATTCCGATCGTCACGGTTATCACCGATCTCGGCAAAGTTCACGAGTCGTGGCTAATGCCCGACGCCGATGCGGTCGTCGTTCCTGCGCGGGAAGTCTACGAACGCGCGCTCTCGCGCGGCATCTCGCCGTCGCGACTTCGTCTTCTCGGTCAACCCATTCATCCGAGATTCGACGACGTCGTCGGCACAAAGCAAGAGTTACGCGACGCTCTCGGATTGCCGCACGATAAAATGATCGTGATGCTGATGGCCGGCGGCGAAGGCGGCGGAAAGCTGCTGCCGACCACGCTTGCGCTCGCGAAAGCGCGTCTGCCGATCCATCTGCTCGTGGTATGCGGACGAAACGAACCGGTCAAACAAAAGCTCGAAGAGATGGAGCAATCGTTGCCTACGTCGATGACGGTTCTCGGCTTCACCGACAACATTCCGGAATATTTCCGCGCCGTCGATCTGCTGGTTACCAAAGCCGGGCCGGGATCGCTCGCCGAAGCAAATGCCGCGCAGCTTCCCGTCGTCGTGTACGATTACGTGCCCGGACAAGAACGCGGCAACGTCGATTTCGTTCGCAACAACGGCCTTGGTGCAATCGCGCTGCACGGCGCGGGGCAAGTGGTACAAGCGGTGCGAACGCTGATCCGCACGCCGCATCGTTTAGAAGAAATTCGCCGCAATCAAGAGCGTGTTGCGCCCGTTCGCAGCTC
The DNA here is from genome assembly GCA_963765935.1 of Vulcanimicrobiia bacterium. Lineage (GTDB taxonomy): Bacteria > Vulcanimicrobiota > Vulcanimicrobiia > Vulcanimicrobiales > Vulcanimicrobiaceae > JAMXLG01. Next base: position 1,145,896 of record CAVXXX010000001.1, read on the forward strand.
ACGCCGTATCGCGGCGCTTATCTCGCAAATCGCAAACACCGGGACGATTCCGGCACAAGACGAGGCGACTGTGCGGCAAGTGTACGCCGCATCGACAACGACGCGCGCCTCGGCGTAATTCTCACGCATCTGAGCGTTATCTTCGCGCTCGGCCTCAGCAGTGCCGCGACTCTGGCGCGGAATGTACATGCGCCGGTACTAGGGCTCGATCGCCTTTCGCGACATCCACACCAGGAGTCGACGGGGAGTAATCTTCGGTGAAATGGCAACGAGCTTGTTCGAGAGCCCGGGCACGATAATGTCCCGCCCGCCCATCATGCCGTCATAACCGGCGCGTGCTACGCCTGACGCTTTCGCCTTCGGCAAACGAAACAGCAAGGTGCCTTTGACATTCGCACGGTCCGCGAACCCGGTCGCCGTTGCGCCCGGACACAAACACGTGACCGTCACCCCTGTTCCGCGAAGTTCTTCCGCAATCGCTTGCGAAAACGATAGCACATACGCCTTACACGCATAGTAGACGGCCATAAACGGACCTGGAAGAAACGCCGCAGTTGAAGCGATGTTCATCACGCGCCCCGTTCCGCGTGCGCGCATACCGGGCACATACGCGCGTGTCAGTTCGGTGAGGGTAACGACATCGAGCATCATCTCGTCGCGAATGCGCTGCGGATCGAGTTCGTCGAAGCGCCCGTTGCTCGCAAACCCAGCGTTATTGATCAGAATATCGCAACTTGGTACGCGTTTTACAAGTTGAGAAGCGGAATCGAGCCGGCTTAGATCAAGGGCAATGCTTTCGACCTCGACGCCGTACTGCGCGCGCAACGCCGCGGCGTTTGCTTCAAGCTTGCCGGTCGAGCGCGCGACGAGAACGAGATCGTGCTTATCGGCCGCCAGCAGCTTCGCGAATTCAAAGCCGAGGCCGCCCGACGCGCCGGTGACGAGCGCTTTCATCCGCGTACTCCGGCGCTACGCACCAATCGTTGTGAGACCGCCGCGGAAGGCCATCGTTGCAGCGCCGACTTGACCCGCGTCGTTACCGAGTTGGGCGATGACGATCCGTGTCGTACCGCGCGGAACCATCGTCGTTAGTTCGTCGACGCGACCGCGGACCGCATCGAGCATGAAATCGGCCGCGCTCGAGACGCCGCCGCCGAGGGCAATGACTTCCGGATTCACAAACGCGATGACGTTCGCAAGTCCGATGGAGAGATCGCACGTGAAGTTTTTCCAAGCCGCAAGCGCGTGTTGGTCGCCGGCCTGCGCGGCTTTGCGAATCTTCTTCGAGCCCAATTTATCGCGATCGACATCGAGCAGACGGCTGCGCGGAAACGACGACTGCACCGCGAACGCGTGGCGGATCAGTCCCGTCCCCGAGGCCTGGGCCTCAAAGCATCCGATCTTGCCGCAGTTACAGATGAATCCGTCGGTGGGCCGGATTTGATGGTGACCGATCTCACCGGCACCGTATCGATTGCCGAGCACTAAGTCACCGTCCGATACGATACCGCCGCCGATGCCCGTGCCGAGCGTGAGCAACACGAAATTCTTCGTACCGCGTCCCATGCCGTAGGTGTATTCGCCGAGCGTCGCGCAACGCGCGTCATTCGCGACGTAGACCGGAAGTTCGAAATTCGAGCGAAGCATCTCGCCCAGCGGCACATTCGTCCAGCGGAAGTTCGGACTATAGAGGACGGCGCCGGACCGCGGCTCGATATTGCCGGGAGAGCCGATCCCGATACCGGCGCAATTCTTCGCATCGACGTCTTTGAGCGCTTTGCCGATCGAGTCCACCAGGACTTGACTGACGTAATCGAACGAAAGGTCCTCGAGGTCGCACTCGTACTGGTGGTGGATGATGCCGTCGTCGCTAACGACGCCGGCCGTAACATGGGATCCGCCAAGATCGACACCGATTGCCGTGCGCACGGTCTCCCCCTTCATTTCCATAGCGGCAGAAGTCTATGTGGGCAGGCGAGCTTCATTCTTAACTAAAGCGCTAGGCCCTACCCGTAACGCGCAGCGAAGTACGGAGTTATCGCTATGGAAACAATCGATCTTATCACGCTGCGTGACATTACCCGCCGCACGGGTCAGCCGACCCATCCCGAGCTCCTCGACGCGCGACCCTTGGAACACGTCAAAGAGATCGAAATCACCGAAGAACACATTACCGTTACGTACAACGAAGAAACGACGCGTTACTATAACGCGAACGAAGTGACGCATCGTGAATGGGTGTACAAATATAACGACGATCCGGAATTCGTGCGCGCGATCGGCAAAGTCATCGAACTCGCGCGCAAGCATCTGAAAGATTTACCCGAGAATCTTTCGTGTCCGCCCGGATGCGCCGAGTGCTGCAGCGGATACGAGCCGTTCGTGAGCCGCGCCGACGTGCAGCGCATCGCGGATCACCTCGGCATGACCTATCAAGACGTGATGGACGAATACATCGTCAAACGCCCATCGGCGGACGGCTTCCACGTCGGCTGGGTGCGCAAAGTCAGCGACGACCTCGCGGACAATTGCGTCTTTTTGATGGGCTCGAAGAGCGGACACTATTACTGCGGCATTTACGAAGCGCGGCCGCACGACTGCGGAGACTTTACGCCGATCGGTTGCGAAGACGTCGATCCGGAGCTCTCGCACAAAGGATCGTACAAAGTTGGCGCGCCGTTCCGTCCGAACCCGCGCCGCCAGCGGCGCAGGCGTTAACGCGCTCGTAAGGTACTAAAAGCGGCATGACGAGATTTATGCCGCTTCGTCGTTTGTATGCGCTCGCCGCGCTGGCCGCATTGGCTAGCTCGGTACTGCCGCTCCCGGCCAGCACGCAAACGATCGCGCCTTCCCAGTATTCCGGGATGCGCTGGCGCTTCATCGGACCGATGCGTGGCGGGCGAACGAAGGCTGTTGCCGGTGTCGCGGGTCAGCCGAATCGCTTTTACATCGGCGCCGTTAATGGCGGCGTGTGGCGCACGGACGACGCGGGACGCACCTGGATGCCGATCTTCGACAGCCAGCCGACCGGCTCGATCGGCGCGCTCGCGATCGCGCGGAGCAACCCTGACATCATCTATGCGGGGAGCGGCGAAGGCGAACAACGACCGGATCTCTCGGTCGGAAACGGCGTGTATAAATCGAATGATGCCGGCGCAACGTGGACGCATCTGGGACTGCGCGATGGACAACAGATCGCGCAAATCGCAGTCGATCCCAAGAATCCCGATCGCCTCTTCGTCGCCGTTCTCGGGCACCCGTTCGGACCAAACCCGGAGCGCGGCATCTTCCGGTCGACCGACGGCGGCGCAACGTTCAAAAAGGTCTTGTACCGCGATGAGAACAGCGGCGGTAACGACGTGCAAATCGATCCGTCGAACCCGAACGTTGTCTATGCAACGCTCTGGGCGGCGCGATCGGCGCCGTGGGAGGCCGGTCCGTTTCAGCACGCGGGAAGCGGCGTGTATAAATCGACCGACGGTGGCGACACGTGGGCGAAATTGACGAACGGTTTGCCGCCGCGGATCAATCGCTCGGAACTCGGCATCGCGCCCTCCGATCCGAATGTCGTCTATGCTGCCGCCGATGCGCCGACCGGGTGTGCGATCTACCGCAGCGACGACTCGGGTCAACACTTCGCCCTAACGAGCAGCGACGATCGCGTGTGCGCACGCGCGGGCGACTTGCTCACCGTTACCGTCGATCCGAAAGATCCGCACACGGTGTACGCGACGAGCACGTCACTATACCGCTCGACGGACGGCGGCAAAACATTTACGCCGATCAAAGGCGCTCCGGGCGGCGATGACTATCAAGCAGTGTGGATCAATCCGAACGATCCGAACATCCTTGCGCTGACGTCGGATCAAGGCGCGGAGATTTCCGTCGATCGCGGCAAAACCTGGAGCTCGTGGTATAACCAACCGACGGGACAGATGTATCACGTCAACACCGACGACCGTTTCCCGTACTGGGTGTGCGGCGGTCAACAGGATTCGGGTTCCGCGTGCGTCATCAGCCGCGGCAATTGGGGAGAAACCACCGAACGCGATTGGCATCCCGCGGGCGCGGAAGAGTATGGATACGTCGTTCCCGATCCGCTTCATGTAGGTAATTTCTTTGGCGGCAAGGTCGAGCATTTCGACGAGCGCACATCGCAGTCGCAAGAAGTCTCACCGAATCCGCTCCGCACCAAGCCGTATCGCGTCGTGCGGACCGAACCGATCGCCTTCGATCGCTTCGATAAACGCACGATGTACTTCGGCGCAAATCAAGTCTACGCAACGCGCGACGGCGGCATGACGTGGAAAGCGATTAGCCCCGATCTGACGCGTGCGAAGTGGTCGATGCCGGAAGTAATTCAACCCTTCGAATCGGACGATCCCGAGAAAGGGGCGCACCGCGGCGTGGTGTATGCGCTGGCTCCGTCGCAGACGCATGCCGGAACGCTGTGGGCGGGCACCGACGACGGGTTGGTGTGGATCACACGCGATCGCGGCGCGCATTGGAAGAACGTCACGCCGCCGCAGTTGACTCCGTGGAGCAAAATCTCGCAAATCGATGCGTCGCGGTTCGACGACAACAGCGCCTACGTCGCCGTCAATCGTCTCCGGCTCGACGATCTGCATCCGTGGGTCTATCGCACCCACGACGGCGGCGCGCACTGGAGCGTCATCACCAATGGATTGCCGCCGGACGAACCGGTGAACGCGGTCCGCCAAGATCCGCAGGTACGCGGTCTGCTCTTCGCCGCTACGGAAAACAACGTCTACGTGTCGTTCGATGACGGCGAGCATTGGCAGTCACTGCAGAACAATCTGCCGCACAGCTCGATGCGCGACATCACCGTGCACGGTAACGACTTGATCGTTGCGACGCACGGACGCGGGTTCTGGATCCTTGACGATATCGAACCGCTGCGCGAACTCGCACGTTCGGGCAACTTCAACGGGGTGCATCTCTTCACGCCGGAGCTCGCATATCGGGTTCGCCGCAATACGAATACCGACACGCCGCTTCCGCCGGAAGAGCCGCACGGGATGAATCCGCCGGACGGAGCGATCGTCGACTACACCCTCAATGCGCCTGCGCAGCGGGTCGTCATTACGATCCGCGACAGCAAGGGCAATCTCGTGCGCCGCTATGCAAGCGACGATCCCGAACCGCCTCCCGTGCAATTCGACAAGCCGTCGTATTGGGAACGCCCGTTCCAGCGTCCGGACGCAAGCGTTGGGATGCATCGTTTCGCCTGGGATTTGCACGAGCCGTCACCGCAGTCGGTCACGATTGACATGCCGATTTCGGCGAATCCCGGCGACACGCCCCGCACGCCGCAAGGCGCGCTCGTAGTCCCGGGGAGATACACCGCCGAGTTGACCGTAGACGGACGCTCGCAGTCGCGTCCGCTCGTCCTCGAGATGGATCCGCGCATTCACACGAGCGCGGCTGATCTAGCGCGTCAATATGAGATGGCGCATGAAACAGCGTCCCTGATTTCGAGCACGTACGCGGAGTTGCAGAATGCGAAACGCACGAACGAAACCAAGCGCGCGACGCAATTCGGCACGCTAAACACGCGGTTGAGCGCGCTGATGGATCTTATCGACGGCGCGGACGCACCCGTTCCCGACGGAACGCGGCACGCGTTCTGCACGTTGCGTGACCAAACCAAAGCGGCCGGAGTTGCGCTACCGGTTCGAAACTCAATCTGTCCGTAGCCGGTTTCCGGCTTGATGAAAGGAGCTTCCACACCAATGAATGCTTTTCGTATCGCACCGCTCGCGCTCGCGGTCGGCGTTTTGATGCCGGTCTGCGCGTTCGCGGCTCCGGACTCTCTCACCATTCCGATGAAGGCCCTCAGCGATAGTGGTGAAAACGGCACGGCCGTACTCACACAGCAAGACGACGGCGTCCATGTCGCCGTCACGTTGAAGAACGCGCCGAAGGACACGCCACAGCCGACCCACATTCACATCGGAACGTGCGGTAACATCAACAAAGCACCGGAATACGCGCTCCTGAATACGGTTGATGGTAAAGGCGATTCCGTCGTCAAGGGCGTGAAGCTGAGCGATTTAACCGCCGGCAAATACGCCATCAACGTGCATAAGAGCGGGGATGATCTCGCCACCTACGTCTCCTGCGGCGACATCAAGTAACCGCACCGCGGTTGGACAACGTGCTCTCGCGATTTTAGGGTGAAGAGCACGGCGCGGCGAAGCAGGTGTCATGGAACGTCCTTCACCTGCTTCGCGCTTCGGCGAACCGGCCGAGAGCGCGCTCCCCGATGATATTCGAGAAATCTACGAGGCGAATCGCGCGAAGATCGGGTTCGTACCGAACGTATTTCGCGCGTACGCGCAGCGGCCGGAACACTTCCGCGCGTTTATGACCTACCATGACGTGCTGATGAAGGGACCGAGCGGCCTCTCGCGTCCGGAACGCGAAGCGATCGTCGTCGCGGTCAGCGCGGAGAACCGCTGTCAATATTGCATGACCGCGCATGGCGCAGCGCTGCGCATTCTCGGCAAAGATCCGATTCTTGCCGAACAGATTGCGAACAATTGGCGTACCGCCGAGCTAACCGCCCGCATGCGTACGATGCTCGAATTCGCCACAAGCGTCAACGAGCCCGGATTCGCAGCGACCGACGCGGAGATCGAGGACTTGCGCGCGTCGGGGTTTAGCGACAACGACATTTGGGATATTGCCGCAATCGCCGCGTTCTTCGGCTTTTCGAACCGCATGGCTGGACTGATGGATATGCGGCCAAACGAACAGTTTTATTCGATGGGCCGCGACGTAGCCGTGCCCGTGTCGAAATAACCCGCGTCATCACTTTTGTAAAATCAGCGACGACGGCAGTAGCGGCATAACGAGCTGGGTATCTCTTTATTATCCCGCATGAAAGGAGGCCCAGTAAACCTTGAATACCGTACACAATCGCGTGCCGTGGATCAATCTTGCCATCGGCATCATGACGATCATCGCACCGTACGCGCTTGGTACGTCGGACACCGCCACAAAGTGGAGCCTGACCATCACCGGCATCGTCGTGGGCATCGTGGCTATCATCGAACTCGCGATGGATAGCCAAAACCGCGGCGTCGCGTACTGGCCGGTGATCAATCTGTTGGCCGGCATTTGGTTGATCATCTCGACATCGCTGGCTGCCGGTAACACCGCCGTCATTTGGAACGACATCGTTCTCGGCGTAGCCGCGATCATTACGGCGATCGTCTCGATGTCCTACGAACGGATACACGCAACAAGCGCGAACAACCCGAATTTGACGCATCGCGTCTAGCCCATCGCCTCGAACGAAAAACACCGGCTCGTCGAAGAACCGGTGTTTTTCGTCGCTTTGCCCTACAAAGTAGCGATTGTCGCAAGTCGAGCCGTTCGCGCGTTTCACGGATATGGACGAGTTCGCAGAGATAAACATCACGCCGTTCACTGACGTCTTGCTGGTTCTCCTGATTATCTTCATGCTTTTGGCGACATTCGTGGTGCCCACGGGTTTCGAACGGCACGTCGACTCGAGTGGCCCGCATACCGCAAGCGCCGTGGTGCCGACTTCGGCGCTCGTGATTGCACGCAACGGGCGGATGTCGCTCGATGGCCGGCTCCTTGATTCCCGTTCGGTCTATCCCGCAATGGCTGCCTTGCATGCGTCGCACAAGAGAATCGCGCTCTCGATCTTCGGCGATCGCGAAACCGCCTATGAATACGTTATCCGGGCGATGGACGCAGCGAAGGCCGCCGGCATCACGGACGTCAACTTCGTCGTGATGTAATTTCCGTTTCGGCGCTACGCAATCAACGACGCAAAGCGCGAGCGGTCGACGTTGCCGCCGCTGATGATGATGCCGACGCGTTTGCCTTGCACCGGAATTTTGTGATGTAGCACGGCGGCAATTCCCGCCGCACCGCTCGGTTCGATGACGAGTTTCATGCGCTCGAAGACGAACCGCATCGCATCGACCAACTCGTCGTCCGTCACCGTGACCACACCCGCCGCATGTTCGCGGAGAACGCCGAAGGTGATATCACCCGGCGACTGCGTTTGCAATCCATCTGCAATCGTCTTTGGAACGTCGATGATGACGCGTTCGCCCTTTTCGAGCGACCGTTTCACGTCATCGCCTGCCGTGGGTTCGACACCCCACACTTCGATGTCCGGCGAATGCCCGTGGGCCGCGAGCGCGGTTCCCGAAAACAATCCGCCGCCGCCAACAGGAGTTACAATAACGTCCAGATCGCCGGCGTCTTCGAGCAACTCGAGCGCCGCGGTGCCCGCCCCGGCGACGATACGTTCATCGTCGTACGGCGGCACGATCGTCGCACGCCGTTCGTCGGCGATGCCCTGCGCGATCGTCGCGCGATTTTCTTCCGAACGTTCGTAGAGCGCAACTTCGGCCCCGTAGCCGCGCGTTGCCGAAAGCTTGCTCTCGGGAGCATCGCGCGGCATAACGATAACCGCCGGAATATCGAGCAATTTCGCCGCGAGCGCGACACCTTGCGCGTGATTGCCGCTGGAATACGCAACGACGCCCCGTTCGCGCTCTTCCGGCGTCATTTGCACCATGCGATTGTACGCACCGCGGAACTTGAACGCACCCATACGCTGCAAATTTTCGCATTTCACGTAGCAACGTGCGCCGGAAGCTTCATCGAGCGTGACCGAGGTCACTACCGGCGTGCGATGAACGATACCTTTGAGACGGCTTGCCGCCGCACGAACGTCGTCGTAACTAACCGGCATTTGGCGCTGCGTGGAAGTACCAGTTGACGACCTTATTTTGATCGTCCATTTGAATCCACTCGCTGTAGGTGGCCTTGTCGAACTTCACCGTCAGGCAGTGGTAGCCCGTACGATTGCACGGCGTAACCTCTTTTACCGAATCGAGCTTGCCTTGCGCATCGAGTTCATCGGCCCAATTCGCAACCTGCACGCGCGTCACGTTGACGTTGGGCGCCAGATCGTTTTTGACCGGGCCTAGGTCATTGTGCATCACCGCTTCGGTAATCTTTTGTCCTTCGCGCTCGTATTTGTTTTGGAACGAACACCCGGCAAGCAGCGCACCGCAGATCAAGGCGGCGAGCAGCGATTGAGTCTTCACGATGGAATGGTCTCCTCTGCAACTTCGGCGACAAACGGAGCGAAGACGAGATCGGGATTCCACTCTTGCGCAAGCCGGACGCTCCATTCGCTCTCGAAGAGCGCGACGGGGCGGCCTTCCCAATCTTCGACGAGTTTCGCGTTCGACGGTAACTGCGCGCGCGCGCAAACATCCGGGTCACCTTCGACGCGGCGTGCGAGCGTGTAGGGCAAGCCCGAGAAGACGGTTTTTACGCCGTACTCCGATTCGAGACGGTACTTCGCGACTTCGAATTGCAGTTCGCCGACGACCGCCATGATTGGTTCCGTTCTCGTAGATGCCCACGGATAAAAGACTTGCACGGCTCCCTCTTCGCGCAGCTGCGCGATGCCTTTACCGAACGATTTGTAACTCGACGTATCGATACTCCGGACAGAGCTGAAATGTTCCGGGGCAAAGGTCGGGATGGCAGGAAAGACGACCGGCGCGCCCTCATAGAGCGTGTCACCGATGGCAAAGACGCCGGGGTTCGCAAGGCCGACGACGTCACCGGCGTAGGCAGCATCGAGCGATTCGCGCTCATCGGCAAAGAGCTTCATTGCGCGCGCAAGCCGTACGTCTTTGCCTGTACGAACGTTGCGCACCATCATGTCGCGCTCGAACTTTCCCGAGCAGACGCGAATGAACGCGATCCGGTCACGATGGCGCGGATCCATGTTTGCTTGTATCTTGAAAACGAATCCGGTGAAGCGTTCCTCCGACGGATCGACGGTGCCGCGCCCGGCCGGCGGCGGGCTCATGGCGATGAATTCATCGAGAAAAAGTTGCACGCCGAAGTTCGTCACCGCCGATCCGAAAAACACCGGTGTAACTTCACCGCGCAGCATCGCATCGCGATCGAACGCCTCACCGGCACCTTCGAGTAATTCCAATCCGTCGACGAACTGCTGGTACGTCATCTCGTCGACCATCTCGCGAATCTTCGGATCGCGTGCGTCGGCCGTTTGTACCGATGCTTTCGTTGCACCGTGCGCGCTGCGTTCGAACAGATGCAGCTCGCGCGTCTGCCGGTCGTAGACCCCTTTGAACGTATCGCCGCTGCCGAGCGGCCAATTCATCGGGAAAGCGCCGATGCCGAGCACGCGTTCGAGTTCGTCGAGCAGCTCCAGCGGATCGCGGCTCGGGCGGTCCATCTTGTTCATGAACGTAAAGAGCGGAATTTTGCGCTCCCGGCAAATCGCAAAGAGCTTTTTCGTCTGCGGCTCGACGCCCTTAGCCGCATCGATCAACATTACGGCAGCATCGGCAGCAAGGAGCGTGCGGTACGTGTCTTCACCAAAGTCTTGGTGGCCCGGCGTGTCGAGCAGATTGATCGTGTATCCGTCGTACGGGAACTGCAGCACCGTAGACGTGATCGAAATCCCGCGTTCGCGCTCGAGCGCCATCCAGTCGCTGGTCACCGCCCGCTGACGCTTACGCGCCGACACTTGGCCGGCGACGTGAATCGCACCGCCGTAAAGCAGCAGCTTTTCGGTTAACGTCGTCTTTCCGGCGTCCGGATGGGAGATAATTGCAAACGTCCGGCGTTTGCGCACTTCGTCGGTAATATTCATCAATTCGTTCTAAAACGCAGGTGGAGAATAGACTCGCAGCTCGCCTCTGCGGCCGGTATCGCGAACTAACGCAAGCGCATTGCCCGCGCGATAGAGTCTCACGTGGGGCGGAATGCGCAGGCGGTCTTCGCCTCGAGAAACGAGCGCTTCGCCATCGCGCACCAAAATCGTGCAGGGCCCGTATCGGAGAATCGTCCCGGGAAGCACTGCAGTTGCGCCCGCGGGCAGCTTCGTATGAATATAAGCAAGCGATCCGGTCGCCTCGGAGCGCTGAATGAGGCAGTCCGGAAGCGCCGAGAGCGCCCACGGCGCATCCCCGCGGACCGGTGCGCCGGCCGCACCGCCCGGGGCTTCGAACCCGCCATGTGGCGTCGAAGCGGGTGCGTAACGCGCCGGTGTGGTGTGTGGCGAAACGGTCGCGCGAATGCGGTCGCGATTACTCCACGCAGTCGCGAGAACCGCAATTGTCAATACGATACACGTCGCTATGACGTAATAGCGCAACAATTACGCGAGCGTGAGGCGCGCGGCGCCGATCGTGTAGTCTGCCATGCCGTAGTAGATGTCGAAGACGCGCGGTCCCAGGTCTTCGCGGCGGTCGATGCCGGTAGGGAATACGACGTTGTCCACGATGCCGGTGCGTTCAAGTTCAGATTCCGGCGCAATGACTGGTTCGGGCGAACGGTAGAGTACGTGATCCGGACGCTCGTAGTCTTGAATTATAATGCCGGCGCTATAGCGGAACTTCGGTTTTGCCCCGCGATTATCGAGCAGATCGACCGCATGATAGAGCGACATCCATCCTTCCGAAATGCGAACCGGCGGAGTGCCGGCGCCGATCTTGATGGATCCCCAACGATCGTCGGGCGAAAGCACGAGCGCGCTTTCCGCGACATCGAGCAGGCAATCGACATCGTGCAGCGCCGGATCGAGGGGAATGTATCCAACGCGAATCGATTCGCGATCTTGGAACGGCATGCGTTCGATCATCGGAATTGCCGCGCGTCCGTCGACGGCCGAGAGATGCAACATCGGACGGTGATAAAACGCAAACGACGGAACGCCGCGCGGTGAGACGACGGGCTCGGGAAAAAATGCGCCGTCTTTATCGTCGCCTTGCGCCATACCGGGCTGCGTGAAGCGCATCAGCCCCAAACGCTTCCAGGTCATTGCGTCATGTGAAAGCGCAATCGCCAGGCGCGGTCCCGTCGGTCCGTATGCCGTATACATCATGACGTATTGATCGAGCATCGGAACGAAAGTGACGCGTGGATCTTCAATTCCGTAACCCGGATGCGGACGCAGTTCATACGGCGCTTCCGGTTCGAGCGCAAAGCCTTCGCGCTGAACGTCGAATCCGTCGCCCGAACGTTCGTGCACGTGCACGCGGCCGACGCGCGAAATATTCCCTTTCGCAACGGCGCGCGGAAACAGGAACAGCCGTCCATCGCGCGTGCGCGCGGAGGCGGGATTCAACACACCTTCGATTTCTGTTGGGTCACCGTCGGGGGCCATCACGAGGCCGAGGCGTTCCACCTTCGTCTCGAATTGAAGTACCGGCTCAATCACGGTGTTTTGTATCGTCCCTTTGAGGCTTCAACCTGATACCGAAATCAACGAATTATTTAGGGCAGTTCCGTCTGTGCAACCGGTTCGTCCCCCGGCGTCACGACTTCTACCCGGATCCCGCGCCGATAGACGCTATTCGGGATGATCCACAGAGTGTACGTTCGGTATGCGGGGGCCGGTTCGCCGCCGTCTCCGGGGGCTGCCTCGAAGGCGACCACGCGCACCCGCTCGTCATTTGCCCGAATGGACTCCACGATCTGCCGGTATCCCGTGCGGTCGTGCGGACCAAGCAAGAGTACGACGCCGAACTCGCCCTTGAAACGCACCGGGGCTCTGATGCCGAGGTGGTCGAGGGATGGTTGGTCGCGAACGACGACGATTTGATTTCCGCCCAGAACCGGCGTCGTGCCGGTTGCATAGGTTTTGACGCGCACTTCCCGGCAGCCGGTCAGAAGCAACAGCGCCATCAGGGCCCACCAGCGCTTCACTGGCACCCGCTTTCGCGCGGACCGCGCAAGAGACATTCCCCGGCCGGTCACTCATTCGCACGCCGCGCGTTGTACAATGAGTCATGCTCGCGCTTGTACTGGCCATTATCACGGTAACGCCGGGCCCCTCGCCGTCACCATCAGCGTCCACGGAACCGCTGAAGACGATTATAACGGTGCGCTCCTCGCCGTTTTGCAGCCAGTTCGCGTCGCACGTCAACTCCGCGATCGATCGCGCGGTACAGAACGACAGGACGCTCGGTACCGTGATCCTGACCCTGCATTCGCAGGATCTGGCCGACAACGAATTGAGCCGTCATAACGAGATTCAACGGCTCGAGAATCTTGGCGATAGCATGTATCGCGATTATCGCAAGGGCTTGGACGAAGTCGATAAATTGCGCGAACTTGCGAAGACCGCGACCGATCAAGAAGAGCAAGCGGAGACAAAAGCCGCAGCCGATGCGCTCGGCGGTGTACTCTACCGCCAACATTTGATTCAACGCGATCTGGACGGATTTACCGCATATCTCGACGCCGTTGACATGCAGCGCGACACGAATCGCGTGGCACTCAATCGCGAGTTCGGCGGCGCCGATATGACCGATTACTGGGCAAGCGCGCTCGGCACGAATTACATGGTGCAGCAGCACATCAATGACGTCTCACCCACGCATCCGGCAGAGTACGACGTAGAGATGGCGGGGAACGCCTCGCGCGATTTCGAGCACCGGATTCCCGACATTTTCCACGATGAATTGACCGCCGGCGGCCACATTACTGAAGTAAGCGAGCGCTGCTAGGAGTCCCCTTCTCCAGCTCGGTAAGACGCCTGTCGTTGCCCGATTACTACTCGGGCGCGTAGGCTAAAATTCACTCTGATGAAGACTCTGCGACGTCTTTCGGCGGCGGCGGTGGTTGTCGCGCTCGGTACGGTCATGCTCGGCAGCTGGACGCGTATCAACGGCGCGGGAATGACGTGTCCGGATTGGCCCCTCTGTCACGGAATGCTGGTGCCGTCACTCGCCAACGGGACGGTGTGGGAATGGACCCACCGTCTTTTTGCGTTTTGTGTCGCACCACTGGTAATTGCGGTTATGATCGCCGCGTGGCGCGTTCGCGACCGCTCGCCGTTCGTTTCGCCGGCACTCGGCGCGATCGGCGCGCTCTTCGTCGTGCAATGTCTGCTCGGTGCGGCGACCGTGCATCTTTCAAACAGTCCGATGTCCGTCGTCCTGCATTGGGGTACGGCGATGGCATTTATCGCATCGCTCGTTGCAATGATGCTTTTTGCCGACGAATCAGCCGCATCACGCTCGCAGGCTGCCGACGTGTCGCTGCTCGGCGTGCTCTCGGGCACCGCTCTCGTTGCGTTCGTCACGATGTGCATCGGCGCGTATGTAAGCTCGAGCGGCGCCGGACTCGCGTGTCTCTCGATTCCGAATTGCGCGGGCAACGTCGTCGTGTATAACGAAGGGCAGTACGTGCAGATGCTTCATCGGATCGTCGCCGGCGGAACGTTTCTTTGCGCGGTCGTTTCGTTCGCGCTCGCCTGGCTGCGACCGGTAAGTGTGCGCGTTCGCATTGCCGTCAGCGCGGGGCTGCTGCTCGTCTTCGTGCAAGTGCTCTTGGGATTGCTCAACGTCGCACTGCGTTTGCCGATGGACTTGCGCGAAGCGCACGCTTTTAATGCGGCGCTCGTCTTCCTCTCGTTCGTCGTCGCTGCGCTCTTGTGCGCGATGGACGCGTACGCGACCCGTGCAAGCCGGGCGGTTGTCTAGCGTGAGCGCCGTCATTCGTGACTATTTTGAATTAGCCAAGCCGCGGATCATCGTGTTGCTGCTCGTTACGACAGCCGCGGCGATGATCATGGCAGCGCGCGGTATTCCGCCGCTCGCGTTGACGTTGTGGACGTTACTCGGCGGCGCGCTTGCCGCCGGTTCGGCGGGAGCGCTCAATTGCGTTTATGACTCGGATATCGACGGTCTCATGCGGCGTACGATGCAGCGACCGATTCCGCAAGGACGAGTGAGCGTTCGCAGCGCGACGATCTACGCGGTCATCCTCGGCATTGCGGCGTTTGCGATTCTCTTCTTCCTCGTCAATCCGCTCGCGGCGTGGTTGTCGCTTGCCGGCAATGTGTACTACGTCGTGATTTATACGATGTGGCTCAAGCGTCTCACGCCGCTTAATATCGTCATCGGCGGTGCGGCGGGATCGGTTCCTCCGCTCGTCGGCTGGGCGGCGGTAACGCATCAAATCGGCGGTCCCGCGCTGGGACTTTTTGCGCTTATCTTTCTCTGGACGCCGCCCCACTTTTGGTCGCTTGCGCTCATGACCGAGACCGATTATGACAAAGCGAAGATCCCGATGATGCCAAATGTGAGTGGCGAAGAGCGCACGAAGCGCGAAATCATCTATTACACGATTCTGCTGGTCGTTGCATCCGTTATTCTTTATCCGCTTCACATCATGGGTGCGGTGTACACGGCGGCAGCCGTCGTTCTCGGCGGAATTTTTCTTTACGACACCGTGCGCACGTGGAAAGATACAGGGACGACGTGGGCGCGGCGCACCTTTAAGTTCTCCTTGCTCTACCTTGCACTGATGTGCTTGGTGATGGTTGTAGATCGAATCATTGCGTGATACTCGCGCGGTAGCGGGACACGAGCTCGATCGCTCGGCGATTCCGTTACTGCTAACCCTCGCGCTCGGCGTGTTCGCCGGCGCACTCGACCTCGGTGTTCTCTCACCGGCCCTTCCCGCGCTCGGCCGCGAATTCGGTGTAGCGACCGGCGATCTGGCGTGGATATTCACGCTGTACCTGCTCGTAAACGTCGCCTCGATCGCGATTGCAAGCACGCTTGCGGACCGCTACGGCCGCCGTCGCGTCTATATCAGTTGCGTTTCCCTCTTTGCGCTCGGCAGCATCGTCGCCGTGCTCGCGCCGAGTTATCCGATCTTTCTGTTCGCGCGCGCACTCCAAGCGCTCGGCGCGGGCGGCATTTTCCCCGTTGCGACGGCCGCGATCGGCGACGTTGTTCCCAAAGAGCGGCGCGGTGCGGCACTTGGACTGGTTGCCGCGACGTGGGGACTCGCCGCGGTGATCGGGCCTACGTTCGGCGGACTCGTGACCCATTTCGTATCGTGGCGCTGGATCTTCGCGTTCAACTTTCCACTCGCGGCAATTGTGGTGTGGCTTGCGCGCCGCAACGTTCCGAAGTCTGCGCCCCACGTACGCGGTCCGCTCGATGCCGGCGGTTTGGCGTTGCTCTGCATCGGTTTACTGCTCGTAATGGACGGTCTTACGACCGCGCGTATCTCCGCGGCGCTTCCCGGACTCGTCGCGCTCGGCATCTTCGCGTGGTGGGAACGGCGCGCGCGCAATCCGATCGTGCCGGCATCGGTCGTAACGAGCCCTCAACTCGTGAAAACGTACCTGCTCGAGATTGCAATCGGCGTGCTCGAAGGTTCGCTCTTTTTCATTCCGGCGGTGCTCGTCGGCGCGCAAGGCATGTCATACGCGGCAGCGGGTTTGATCGCCGCGCTCGGTGCCGCAATGTTCGTCGTCGTCATTCCGCTCTCGGGACGCGCGCTGGACCGAATCGGAAGCCGCAACGTGCTCTTAGCCGGCACGCTGCTCACCGAAATCGGCCTTGCAATTTTTGCCTTGGGGTTTCGTTCGTTACCGCTAACGCTGGTCGCGATGATCGTCGCGGGGTGCGGATTCGGCGCGCTGCTCGGTGCGCCGACGCGCTACATCGTGACGAACGAAACGGGAGAACGCACGCGCGCAACGGCCGTGGGACTGCTCAGTCAAGCGCTCATTGTCGGACAAATCCTCGGCGGCTCACTTGCAGGCGGTGTCATCGGCCTCGCTACGAACGAACTGCAAGGCTATCAAGATGCGTACTTTTGTTTCTGCGGTGTCGCGCTCGCAGCATTGATCATCTCCTCGATGTTGAAGTCGCGGCGAGACGAACGGCGCGTACCACTCGAGGAAGCGGCGTAGAACGTATCATTGATACCGCGCGCTCACCTCGCACGCGGGATCGCTCCGATGTTCACCTAAGTATGGGAAGGCTATGCCCAACCATACCGTCACCAACCAGCCGCCGCCGCTTCAAGATTACAACGTTTTTCTGAGCGATCGCGCGTTACGTGAGGGCGTCGCGCGCGAGACGCGCGGTTTCGATGCGACCGAACTGGAAGAGCTGGGCGAGCTAGCCGGAAAACCTGACGTGATTCAGCTCGGATTCGACGCAAACGAGAATCCGCCGCAACTCCACACCCATGACCGCTACGGTAACCGCATCGACGAAGTGCGCTTTCATCCGGCATGGCACGTGCTCATGGCTACCGCGGCAGCGCGAGGACTACACGCCGCTCCGTGGATCGATCCGATGCCGCATGCGCACATTCGCCGCGCCGCGAAATTCTTCGTTTGGTCGCAAGTCGAAGGTGGACACGGCTGTCCGATCTCAATGACATACGCTTCTGTTCCGGCGCTACGCCACAACGAATCCCTTGCCGGCGAATGGCTCCCGAAGTTTGCTGCGCGCACATACGATCCGCGACTGTTGCCGATTGCGGAAAAGAGCAGCGCGATCTGCGGCATGGGCATGACCGAGAAGCAAGGCGGAAGCGACGTACGTGCCAATCAAACCCGCGCCACGCGAACGTCAATCGACGGCGCCTACGCGCTCAACGGGCACAAATGGTTCTGCTCGGCGCCGATGAGCGACGCATTTCTCGTGCTCGCGCAAGCCGACGGCGGACTCTCGTGCTTCTTCGTGCCGCGCGTGCTCGGGGATGGTTCGCGCAATCCGTTTGCGATCCAGCGGCTCAAAGATAAACTCGGCAACCGCAGCAATGCGTCGAGCGAAGTTGAGTTTAATGGAACGCTCGCATGGCTCATTGGTGAAGAGGGCCGCGGCGTCAACACGATCGTCGAGATGGTCAATCAAACGCGCCTCGATTGCATCATCGGTTCCGCTGCGCTCTTGCGCCAGGCGCTTGCGCAGGCGATCCACCACTCGATGTACCGGCGCACGTTCGGAGCACGCCTTATCGATCACGTGCTGATGCAAAACGTGCTCGCCGATCTCGCGCTCGAATCCGAAGCCGCTACGGTGCTGATGCTGCGGTTGGCGCGAACCGTCGACGAATCGGCGGAAAACCCGCACGCTGCCGCGTTGAAACGCATCGGCACGGCGGTCGGCAAGTATTACATTTGCAAGCGGGCGCCGATGGCCACGGCTGAAGCGCTCGAGTGTCTCGGCGGGAACGGGTACGTCGAAGAATCGATCATGCCGCGCCTTTATCGGGAAGCACCGCTCAACTCGATTTGGGAAGGCTCGGGCAATATCAACGCCCTCGACGTTCTGCGCATCACGCAAAAGCAGCCGGAAGCCGTTGAAGCGTTGCGCATCGAATTGGCGCCGGCGCTCGAGGACCGCCGCGTCGCCCAAGCCGTTCGTGCGCTCGAGGCTGATTTGCGGGACCGCGACAGCATTGAATGGCGCGCTCGCTCGCTTGTCGAGCGCATGGCCATCCTCTGGCAAGCATCGCTGTTACTGCAACATGCACCAAATTATGTGAGCGACGGGTTCATCGCGAGCCGCCTCTCAGGAGAATCCGGGCATACGTTGGGTACGTTACCAATCAAGACTGCGTTGAAAGGCATCGTTCAGCGCGCGGCTCCTATTGCACATGAAACAGCGGCTGTTTGACCGGCGCACGCGCCAACTCGCTCATCGTTCCTGGACCGACCGCGAACGTCTGATTGTGTGGCGCGGCCTCACCGGCCGTTTCGCAATCGCAATCGAACCGCTGCTCGGCATCATCTTCATGGTTTTTCTCACGTGGGGCATCGTCTATCGCGCGCAGCACGTGCCCGCTGACCGCGATCTCATCAAGATTGCATGGATCTTCGGTTTAGGTGCAATCGCGTTTCTCGGGTACTTTGTCGCGGTGCTTGTCACGCCGTTTGCGGCGTATCTGCAGACATTCAAGCCGATCTTCATTGTCGACGGCTACGTTCGCTATCGCAAAAAAGATGCGACCTCCGAAATCGACGCGAGCGGCTACGTGGCAACGCTTTTCGAAGATCAGTCGGTCGCGTGTGAGTGGGAATGCTACGGCAAGAAAGAATTA
The DNA here is from genome assembly GCA_963765935.1 of Vulcanimicrobiia bacterium. Lineage (GTDB taxonomy): Bacteria > Vulcanimicrobiota > Vulcanimicrobiia > Vulcanimicrobiales > Vulcanimicrobiaceae > JAMXLG01. The sequence goes on from CAVXXX010000001.1 coordinate 1,164,823, forward strand.
CCCGATCTCACGATTCCCGCGATGGTGGAATTCTCGCAATATGCCGGCATCCACAAAATTGACGGAAAATCAACGGGACTCATTCCCGACGAAATTCCCATCCTCGCCATCGGCATCGCACCCCGCAAAGGCCCGCACCCCGACACGTAGCGTTGAGACTGCGGTTAGCCGCCCATCGCGTGGCGAATTTCTTGCAGTTGGGCTTGCGTGATCGCGCCCGGCGTGCCGAGGAGCCTAACGCGTGTGCCGTTCTGCACCCAGATTTCCGTCAGCGCGCGCACTTGCATGGCGCCCCGTGGGGGCTCTCCGGCCGGAGGCCGCGCTAGCGCGGTTGTACCAACGGGATGAACCGTTATTGCGAGATTCGCCGGTGGGGATGATGCTGCGGTTTCGACGATCGTAAGTGCGGGCAACGCCGTGAATCCGGGTTTCGGACCCGCCACGCCTTGCGAATATTGAATCAAAAGCTGCGCACTTCCGGGATCTCCCGCAACGGAGATTTCACGAATCATCGGTTGAACGGTGAGCGGCACACCGCTCGGTGGAATCACTCGAAACGGCAGATCCCTCGCGGCTTGCGCGATCGTTGCTTCACGATCCGTTGCCGGCGTCATTTGTCCGTTGCGTTCCAGGAACAACTGCATCGCGTTTTGCACGTCCGCAATAAGTGCGGGAAATGCCGGTGCGGCCCATGCAACCAGAACGATTGCGGTAACCGCAGCAAACGCATACTGACGCCACCACGGCAGCGTTGCGACGCGTCTGCTGCGCGGTGAGCGCCGTTCTATCGCTTGCCGGTCAAACGGCGGAACATCGATCGCGTCGCCGTACGTGCGCGCGAGTTTGGCGAACGGCTCATTTTGCGATTTGCGGTTCATGTGCAGTCCTTTCAGCAATAGCTGATGCATCGTCAGGCGCAATTAATCGGCGCAGCCGTCGACGCGCCGCGAGCAGGCGTAAGCGCACGGCGAGCGGGCTCGATCCCACGACGTTCGCGATTTCTGCGGTCGAAAGTTGAACGTAATAAAACAGGAGTACCGCAAGCCGTGCGTGTTCATCTAGTTGATCGATGGCACGGCGAACATCGATGCGATCGTCGGGTGCATCGAACGGTTCGTGCGGCTCATCGACGATTGGAACGAACGTACGCCGCCGGATGCGCGCTCGCGCTTCATTGACGACGATCCGATAGAACCACGCTGGAAAGGCACTCAGATTGCGCAGTGAATCACTTGCTCGTAGCGCACGCGCGCATGCTTCTTGCGCGGCGTCTTCGGCGTCGTTAGGATCGCGCAGAATCGTCCACGCAATCCGGTAGGCTTGCGGCCAGGCGTCTTCGAGTAGGCGCCCCATGGTCGAGGGGTTTGTCCTTTGCATCGCACTACTAAGATGCGCGAACCTAGCGCTTTGTTTTGTCGCGCCAGGATTTTTTTAGCCAGCCCAGGTGGCGCCAACCAAGCGACCGGTGTCGAAGGTACGATGTCTCAGCCGGTCTTCAACGGTTATGTCCGCACGAAACAAGCGTTGATTTTTGTGGGCGTTGTAAGCAACGGCCGTGGGCAGCCGTATCTCGACGATCCCAGTTTCAAACTCGCCGATGCCGACGGCATACTTGCGGATACCCGCGCAATGGCACCGAGCACGTGCACATTGCCTCGCACAAATCAATGAACGACTGAGGTGCTTTCTATGGGTTCGTCGATCGTGAGGACGAGATCGACGGCATTGAGCCGAGGTCCACGCGAAGCGTTTTTTGCGACGGCCACAGGTGGCCGAAGCCCGACAGAAAGCACGAGAGAAAGCCCATGATGAAGATGCCGACGACGCCGGTGGCAAGCGCAATAAACGCTTCTTTGCCGATGCCGCGCGATTGCGGAACCTTGCTGAAATCGACGTATTCGCTATCGTGAACGATCATGCGGCACCACCAGGGAAGCGTCCAAGAACGCCGGCGCCCGCCAGAGTCGCAATGACGGCGCCGATGCACAGCAATAAGAGCATTAACTTGAAGACTTGATTGTCGATTCCGGGGGTCTTCCAATCGTTCTTCAGCGCAACCGCCGACGTCCAAGCGACGATGATGCCACCCAGGATGGCGATGATGTGCTCGATCATGACAACACTCATAGCAGATCCTAAATCAAATAGAAGATTGAGAAGAGCACGACCCAGATGACGTCGACGAAGTGCCAGTACAACGTGCCTGCGGTGAGGCCGAAGTATTTGTTCTTCGTATAAACGCCGTGGATCGACTGCAGCAATATGATGAACAGGTACACGACGCCGACCGACACGTGGAAACCGTGCATGCCGGTGAGCGTGAAGAACGACGCGCCGAAGATTCCGCTGCCGCCCCACGTGACGTGTTCGTTGTAGATCAGGTTCGTGTATTCGTACGCCTGACCGCCCAAGAAGCCGGCTCCGAGTAGAATCGTCGCGATCATAAAGAGTGCGTATCGATTGAAATGACCGTGCTTCCAGTTTTCGAGCGCATAGTGCATCGTAGCACCCGAACCGAACAGAATCACCGAGTTGACTGCGGCGAACGCGACGTCCAGGTGATGGATACCGGGCGGCGGCCATCCTTGACCGCTGTTGCGCATATAGAAATACGCGAAGATAAACGACGAGAACAGCACGCAGTCGGAGATCAGGAAGAGCAGGAAGCCCTGGAGACGCAGGTCGCGTGTCTCCGCATAAAGGGGATCTGCTTCTTCTACCTGCGGTTCGTGCCCGTAGAGTAGATTTGCAACCGCCATCCTCTAGTGTGCTCCTACCGTAACCGGCGTATCGGTGAGTTCTTCGTCCAATCCCTTATACGGTAACGGCTGACCGAAATCGTACGGCAAACCATAGACGGTCGGGATGTGCTTGAAATTGTAATAGTGCGGGGGCGATGGAATCTGCCACTCGAGCGTGCGCGCGCCCCATGGATTCGGGCCGGCCTTCTTCCCGTTGCGCAGACTCACCATCACGTTCACGAAGAAGATCAGGATTGCGAGCGTCATCACATACGATGAAATCGACGAGAACTGATTCCAGAACGTGAATTGCGGATCGTACTCGGGAACGCGACGCGGCATGCCGAGCGTACCGAGCCAGTGTTGCGGCAAGAACGTTCCGTTGAAGCCGATGAAGAACAGCCAGAAGTGCCATTTGCCGAGCCTCTCGCTCAGCAAACGTCCGCTCATTTTCGGGAAGTAGAAATACATGCCGGCGAAGATGCCCATGAGGGATCCACCGACGAGCACGTAGTGGAAGTGCGCGACGACGAAGTACGTGCCGTGCACGTGTAAATCGAACGGGACTGCGGCGAGGAACACCCCGGTGATACCGCCGAGCGTGAAGAGCGCAAGGAATCCGCACGCGAAGAGCATCGAGGTCGTGTAGTGGATCTTGCCGCCCCATAGCGTCGCAACCCACGAGAAGATCTTCACGCCGGTCGGAATTGCGATCGTGAACGTGAGAATCATGAACGGAAGCTGCAGATACGGCGCGAGGCCCGAGGTGAACATGTGGTGCGCCCAGACCATGAAGCCCGCGAGCGCAATCGCCATCGACGAGAACGCGATCATTTTATAACCGAAGATCGGTTTGCGCGCGAACGTCGGGATGATCTCCGAGATCATACCGAACGCCGGGAGAACCATAATGTAGACGGCCGGATGCGAATAGAACCAGAACATGTGCTGCCAGAGCACCGGGCTTCCACCCTTGGTCGGATCGAAGAACGGCACGCCGAACTGGCGCTCCATAAACAGTGCGGCGAGCACGGCGGCAAGCGCCGTCGTTGCAATCATCAGCAGCGGAGCCGTCGCGAGCTGCGCCCAGCAGAAGAGCGGCATGCGCGTGAACGTCATACCGGGGGCGCGCATCTGGAACATCGTGACGACGAAGTTGATACCGGTGAGCGTCGAGCTAACGCCGACGAAGAAGATGGCCGCTGCCCACATCGATGTACCGGGACCGGCTTGCAGCGACATCGGCGGATACTCGGTCCAACCGGCGACCGGCGCGCCCATCAAGAACGACGAGAAGAGCATCAACCCCGAGATCGGGAAGATCCAGTAGCTCAACATGTTGAGCCATGGGAACGCGACGTCACGGGCACCGATCTGCAGCGGCATGATCACGTTGCCGAATCCGCCGGTAATCAGGGGAATGATGACGAGCCACACCATCGCGGAGCCGTGCACCGAATACACTTCGTTGTAGGTATCCGGGCTCACGAAACCGCCGTTCGCGTGCAGCAGCTGCGTACGAATCACTTCCGCCAGCAATCCGGCCATGATCATGAAGACGAAGCCGGTAATCAGGTACTGAATGCCGATGATCTTGTGATCGAGCGAAAAGACGTACCGTCGAATGAATCCTTGCGGCTCCGGATGGATGTGGTCGGCAATACCGCCCGTGTGTACCGCTGCTGTTGACATAATCTCGTGCTACTCCCGGTGGTTACTTTAACGAATTCAGGTAGGCGACTAGATTTGCGATATCTTTGTCGCTGAGGCCGTTGGCGGTCGCATTTGGCATCACGCCCATGTCGCCCTTAAAGCCTTGTTGCAGAATTTTCGCGACGTTCGCCGGCGTCGCATCATCGCCGTCGACGAGTTTCGGATGCGAAGGATCGTGCAGCACACCCTTGAGGCCGGGGCCGACGATGCGCTGTGAGAACGGGCCGATCGCATGACAGGCGCTGCACTTGGTTTGGAACATCGTCTGTCCCGCGGTGACGTCGCCGCCGGCGAGATTCACCGTTCCGGTCGACGTCGTCGGAAGCGCGTCACTTACATTGGCGTTCTTGACTTGCCAACCGTGATACCATTTCTGGAAATCTCCCGGCGTATCGATTACGACGTACTGCGCGCCGGGATTCTTTTGTCCGTTCGCACCCGGCACGGTGGCGTTCATCATGCCGTGCTGCGTGCCGCAGAACTCGGTGCAGATGATCGGGTAGCGACCTGGACGCGTCGGCGTGAAGCGAATCGTATTGATGAGGCCCGGCACCATGTCGGCCTTCAAGCGGATATCCGGAATCCAGAACGAGTGAATGACGTCGGTCGACGTAACATTTAATACGACCGGCTGTCCAGCCGGCAGATGCATCTCGTCGGTGACTTCGCCGTGAATCTGCGGATAGCGGAACGTGTAGTACCACTGGTGTCCGATCGACTCGACCACGAGGCCATTTGCCGGTTGCGCAACTTGAATTCCGTACCAAATCCGTACGCTGAGGATCGAGAGCAACACGACGAAGAGCGTCGGAATCAGCGTCCACCACAACTCGAGCGTGTGGTTGTCGTGAATTTGCACGCCGATCGCATCGGCCGGTTCACCCTGGCGCACACGGTACGCCACCATGAAATAGATGATGTAGCCGCAGACGTAAATGTAGAGCGCGGATCCGGTGGCGGCCATGAAGCGAAGCAATGCGTCGATCTGAATGCCGGGCTGTGCGGCAACGACCGGCATCAAAATGCTGATCGGCGTGACAATCCAGAAGATGATCGCCGCGATCGATAGCAGGCCGAGGACCAGCGTAACAGACCAAAAGCCACGACCGAGCCGTACGGCCGAGGCGCGATTCTCTACCAAAGAACTCTCTCCTAAACCCGCGAGTCTACTTTTTTAAACTATAGATTTGCGCACCCTGTTCACGCATCGACTTTAGCGGTCATGCGTCCGGGTGCCCTTTTGCCGCGCGAGCGGCGAACTCCCGGACAAGCGCGTCGACGTTCGTAATAGCGGTACCCACGACGACGGCATCCGCACCACTCGAAAAGGCCTTTGCAACGTCATCCGGGCGAGCGACGCCACCCTCGGCGATGACGAAAGTATCTAATTCTGCGAATTCGCCCACGAGCGAGAGCGCAGGCAAGGGACTTCCTTTTGTTTCGGTTGTGTATCCGCAAAGTGTCGTCGCAACGATATCGGCTTCGGCCGACTGCGCGCACACGCCGTCGCTGCCGGTCGCGCAATCCGCCATGGCGAGCCGCCCCTCGGCATGAATAGCGGCCACCAGATCGTCGACCGACGTTCCGCCCGGCCGCGTACGGCCCGTCGCGTCAAAAGCAATGATCTCCGCGCCGGTCGTTGCTATTTCGCGTACCTCATCGAGCGTCGGCGTAATATACGGCTCGAAGCCTTCGTACTCTCGCTTGATAATGCCGACGATCGGTATCCGGATGCGCGCGCGGGCCGCCGAAAGATTTGCGACCCCTTGCATCCGGACTGCAACTGCGCCGTTCGCTTCCGCTGCAGCCGCCATTGCGGCAAGAACGTACGGATCGTCGATTGCGGAGCCGGGCCACGCTTGAACGGATACGATCAATCCGCCACGCAACGCATCGAGAACGTGCTTCACGCGCGCCGGGCCAACACGAGCGCGCCCTCAACCGGCTCTCCGCGCGGTTCAACCAGCGTCGCAGATGGGAGTTCTTCAGCGAGTGACTGCGCGATGCGGGCGCGCAGCCACGGATCGGCGACCAAGCCGCCGACACATGCAACCGACATTGCTTCGGTGCGTCCGCGTGCCGCGCGCGCCGCGAGTTTCGCCAGCTCGCGCGCTCCTGCTGCCGGCGGATCGCAAAGACACGGACATCCCTCGTTGTTCTTCGCTGCATCGATGCAGACAGGCGCGAACGACGCGAGACTCGCGCGCGTCACGTCACCGACGTAAAAGGCGCGTACGAGTTCGCGCAGCGTGTGCACGTCGAAAAAACTCAAGAGCGCGCGCGTACCTTCGCAGTCACCATGATACGTTGCAAGCGCTATCGCGCTGCGTGCGATCCAAAACGCACTGCCTTCGTCGCCGAAAAGATAGCCCCACCCGCCTTCAAAATGAGTGGTTCCATCGGCAAAGACAGCGTACGCCGCCGAGCCGGTGCCCGCAATAACGACGACGCCCGGCTCTCCGCCAAGCGCACCTGCATGCGCGATCACCGTATCGTGGACGAGTCGCACCTGAGTGCCCGGTAAGCGGGGCTCCGCGCCGTACACGCGTCCTTCGTAACCCGATATGCCGGCTACGATTGCATCGAATCGCGTTTCCGCCGGAAGACCCGCATTGTCAACCGCATCGGCGAGCGCACCTTCGAGCGCGTCGCGCAGGCGGGTCGATCGCGCGTCCGCCCCGATTTCGTCAGCGGGACCGGCGTAGCCGAAGGCGATCGCCCCTCCCTCGCCGCCGGCGATGGCAGCGGTGGTAGACGACTGTCCCGCATCGATGCCGGCGAAGAGCAAGCGCTTATCCGTATTCGAGCAATCTACGCGCGAAGTCGTTCGCGGCGATCTCCCGGTCTTTACGTTCCTGCAAACGCGAGATTTCACCAATTGCCTCGCGATGATGATAGAGCTCGTGTCCGACGGAAATGACGACGAACTCGCCGAGCTCCGCCGGCGTCATCTGCTCTGCAACACGCGAGTTGATCCGAATCGCCGGCCCGGCCGGATCGTACTCGGAACGCAATTCATCGACACCCCAGTCACCGAGGTCGGCAAATGCGACGGTAATGCCGTATTCGCGCGCTAATTTCAATGCCGTATTCAAGCGGTTCTCCGTAAATCGACGCCGTCGTTCATCAATGTACGGCGTAGTTCATCGCCCTCCACGGCGCTTACATTCACGTTGCGCTCATTCGCGAGCACTGCCGCAGTTCCGGCTGCTTGACCGAGCGTCATGACGGTCGGCGTCAAGCGAGTCGATGCAAGCGCTTCGTGTGTCGTCGAAATGCAACGGCCCGCAACCAGCAATTGTTCGCGATTGACGGGGACCAAACAACGATACGGTATTTCGTAACTTGCGCCGGGTGCAAGCCGGTGCGTCGTTGTTCCGCTTCCGCTCGGATTGTGAATGTCGATCGGATATGCGCTGCGCGCGACGGCATCGTCGAAATGCCGGCCCTGCAAGATATCTTCGGCAGTGAGCGTGTAGCGGCCGACGATGCGGCGCGATTCGCGAATGCCGACTTGCGCGCCGGTCGCCGCGATGCGCGCGTTCTCGAACCCGGGAACGCGTTCGCGGAAAAACTGCAACAACTGCATCACCTGCAATCGCGCTTCGACTTCGGCGCGCGTCAAGTCGTCGGGATCGAGCGGATCGATATCCGTTACGCGCGTCATGTTCACCGTCACTTCATCGGGGTACGGCGAAATGAAGAACGACACCAATTCGCGCGGAATGTCGACCGTTCCGTCCCGTTTTGCCTCCTCCCACAGATCGTAGAGACCGGCAACGGCAGTGAGCGCGTGCGCAGTGCGTTCGTGCGCTTTGAGGGACGTGCGCATTTGATCCGCATGCATGCGCACGTATGTAGCCGTTTTCGTGAGATCGACGTGACTCAAGCGAAACATCAGACTCGCCGGCTGAACGCGGCCGCGTTCGTCACCCTTTTGTGTAGGGACGCCCGCGGCATATGCGACATAGGCGTCAGCGGTCGCATCGATTACCACGCGCGCGCGGTAACTGCGTCCACCGCCGACCGTAGCGACGTTTGCGCCGGTGACGCGGTCGTCCTCGACGAGCGAGGCGAGAAACCATGCGTGCAAGAGCAGATCGACCTTCGCCTCGCGCATCATCTCGAAGAGGAGCGCTTTGTGAATCTCGGGATCGAACGGCGTAATCGTCGGGACGTAATCGGATGAATCGCGAAGATGGCCCGGCGATCCGCCACGTCGCACGAGCCGCTCGACCATTTCTTGAGCGATGCCGCCGACAATGCGCTCCTCGCCGGAATGAAACGTCATCCATGGTCCGACCATCGACGCGGTCGCCGTGCCGCCGAGAAAACCATATCGCTCGACGAGCAGCACGCGCGCGCCGTGACGCGCGGCGGCTAGGGCAGCTGCGCAGCCTGCGTTCCCACCGCCGACAATCAATACGTCGTACGAACTCGTCGTCATGATGAACTAACGTTCGCCCTTCGGCGTGATGCTACGGAGGCCATTTTACGTTAGGGGCCAAGGACCGCTGCGATGATTCCGGGGGTGGATAGTGACGATCGAAACTGGGCGATCTATGCCAATGCCGCGGGTCTGCTCGTCTTTACGAACATTCCGTTCGCCAATCTCATCGCAACGCTGTTCGTATGGTTGAAGCTGCGCAACGATGCAAATAAACCGTTCGCACGCGCGCACGCCGCGACGGCACTGAATTTTCAAATCACCTGGACGATCTTCGCGTTTTGCTTCATTGCGTTACTCGTAGCCATTGCAGCGAGCGGCGGCCGGTTCTCCACGCTCTTTCCGACGATCGTTGGTGCATACATCGCGCTCGCGGTCCTCAACGTAATCCTCTCCGTTCTCGGATGCGCGCGTGCCAGCGACGTAAAAGGATATCGCTACCCGCTCAGCATCCCGTTCGTACGTTAACTGCTCGTCAAAAGCATGCTCGCCTGCTAGGAATGCACGCGTGCGGGTTCGCAGTCTGAGGCGACATGTCGATCTACGCCCGTTCAGCTGCCTATTACGATGCGATTCAAACTGCGCGCGGAAAGGACTATGCGCGCGAAGCGAACGTGATTCACGAGATGATCGAAACGCATAAGCACTCCGACGGCCGCGTCTTGCTCGACGTCGGATGCGGAACGGCTCGCCATATCGAGCAGCTGCAGCAATGGTATGAATGCGAGGGCCTCGACGTGGATCGCGCGATGCTGGCAATCGCCCAAGCGCGGGTCCCGAAGGCGAACTTTCACTGTCAGGACATGATCGGGTTCAATCTCGATCGCCGCTTCGATGGGATCGTCTCGCTCTTCGGCTCCATCGGGTATGTCCCGAACGTTCGTCTTCTGGAGCAGACAATCGAGACGTTCTATCGTCACCTCAAGCCGGGCGGGGTCGCAATCATCGAGCCGTGGTTACGCCCCGGCGATTGGAAGGATGGCCTCGTCGACGCGCGCTTCGCGGATGAGCCGGACCTCAAGGTCGCGCGGATGAGCGTCAGCCGGCGCGACGGCAACGCCTCGATTCTGCACTACAATTATATGGTTGCCGCGCGCGACGGCGTCCGGACCTTCAACGAACCGCACCGCCTGATGCTCTTCACGGACGACGAGTACCGCAATGCCTTTGCCAAGGCGCGCTTCAGGCTCGAGTACGACGTCCACGGACTTACCGGACGTGGCCTCTACATCGGCACCCGCATGGTTTAACCCGATCTAGCCGCCGTTTACCAGGTGAAGGCGCCTTAATAACGGTATTTCGCAGCCTTAATGCTGCTACAACGAGTTAAACCGCTCTCGCGTCTCCTCGCCGAGACCGAAGTTCAAGAACACAGTCTCAAGAAGACGCTCGGACCGGGGTCGCTGATTGCTATGGGCATCGGCGCTATTATAGGAACGGGCATCTTCGTTCTTACCGGCGTCGCTTCGGCCCGATATACGGGGCCGTCGTTGACGATCTCGTTTATTATCGCGGGTATTGTCAGCGCGTTCGCTGCGCTCTGCTATTCAGAAGTCGCGAGCCGCGTGCCGATTGCCGGAAGCGCGTACACCTTCGCCTACGCGTCGCTCGGTGAATTCATCGCATGGATCATCGGTTGGGACCTCGTGCTCGAGTATGCGCTCGGTGCAGCAACAGTCAGCGTCGGCTGGTCGGGTTACTTCTTCACCGTGGTGAAAAATATCACCGGCATCCAAATACCGACGGCATTCATGCACAATCCCTGGGACACGGGGCCTATGGGTGAACCGTTGCACGGCATTATGAATCTGCCGGCATTCTGCATTATTCTGTTGATCGGAGTCTTGCTCTATCGCGGAACGCGCGAATCGGCGGTCGTCAACAACGTCATCGTGACGATTAAAGTCTGCATCGTCCTATTCTTTATCGCGATCGGCGTCGGTCACGTGAACACCGCGAACTGGACGCCGTACTTCCCATACACTCTCGGCGGTACGTTCTTCGGCGCATTCTTCGTCTTCTTCGCCTACATCGGGTTCGATGCGGTCTCGACGGCGGCCGAAGAGTCGGTCAATCCGAAGAAAGACATGCCGATCGGCATCATCGGCAGCCTCGCGATCTGCACCGTGCTCTACATCATCGTGGCCGCGATTCTCACCGGCATGGTTCCCTACACGCACCTCAACGTGCCGCAGCCCGTTGCGTATGCTGTCGACCAGATCGGAATGGGGTGGGCGAGTGCACTCATCGCACTCGGTGCGATTGCGGGTCTTACCACGGTGCTCCTCGTCATGATGTTCGGACAAACCCGCGTCTTCTTCGCCATGTCGCGCGACGGATTGCTTCCGTCGTTCTTCTCGAAGGTGCATCCGAAGTTTCGCACACCGGCGGTCACGACGGTCATCTTTACGCTCGTTATCGCGACTGCCGGTTCGCTGACGCCAATCGGCATCCTCGGCCAGCTGACGAACATGGGTACACTCTTCGCGTTCGTGCTCGTCTCGATATCGTTACCGATCCTTCGCAAGAAGTATCCGACGACGCAAGGCTACGAAGTTCCCGGCGGTCCCATGCTCATTCCGGTGATCTCCGCGATTCTTTCCGGCCTTCTGCTGCTCGCGCCGATATGGTCGCCGCTGCTCGCAAAAGTCGCTGGGACTCGAAATCGGCGTGCAATACGTCTGGGGTATCCCGTTGCCGATCTTTGGCTTCATCGTGTGGCTGCTGATCGGCCTGTGCATCTACTTCCTCTACAGCCGCAAGAGCAGCATCGTGGGCAAGGAAGAAGCAGCTGCAGCCGCAGGAGCGCGTGCAACGTCCAGCGCGAGCTGAAGTCCAAGATGCTGTCGTTCGTCGCTCCGCGTTTGCCGAAGCGACGAGCACGGTTTGGAGTCGACCGTGGACAATGCCCTGGCACAGCCATGCCGAAGCGCGTCTTGTCGTCGTCTTCAGCGGCTCTTTTCAAGAGCATTGGAAACGGGACGTTCTCGAATGCTGCGCGGGAAGTGCGATTTTCCGCCCTCAAGGACAGATACATCGCGAGACGTTTTCTCCTCGCGGCTCATATGTTAGTGTCCCGGTCCGAAGGACCGACTTTACGGAGCCGCTTTTTACTCGCAGCGATCGCATAGCGACCCTCGCTCGCGCGATGCAGCGCGAACTGCACTGCGCCGACGCGTTCGCGTCACTTTCAGTCGAAGGCCTCGTGTCACAAATTCTTGCCGAACTCGGGCGCGAGCAGGTGAGGGAGCAGCGGCACGCCCCTTCGTGGGTCGACGATCTCTGCGAGTACATCCGCTCGAATACATCGCAAATCGGCTCCCTCGAATCAATGGCTGCAATGGTGGGCCGGCATCCGACGCACGTTGCGCGCGCGTTTCACGAGCATGTCGGCGCTACCGTTGGTGAATATGCGCGAATGCAGCGGATCCAATTCGCACGGAAACTCTTAGAAACAACAGCCGCTCCGATTGGCGAAATCAGCGCGCAAGCGGGCTTCTTCGATCAATCGCACTTTAGCCGGTCATTTCGCGCGGCCTTCGGGGTATCGCCGTCCGGCTATCGAAGGTCGCGCTCACGCTAATCTGATCCAACTACGCTAGAGCCATCCTAGACGCAGTGAGCTGCGCGCGGCGAGACTTGAAAGCATGCGGTCATTTCAACGCCTATCGCTTATTGTCGCGGCATTTGTCGTAACGTCGACACGATCAGCCGCGTATGACGCGCCGCCTGTCGATTGCGCGACGCAGGCTATAGCCGCCGTCGAGCTCGCCGGCGATGCCGTCGTTGACAATCTGCGAATGCGTTTTCACGAACGCATCGATCTTCGGTCAGGCCGCTACATCCGCGAATGGTCTTCAGCGTCTCACGGAATCAGTGGCGGCGAGGGATTTGACGGGACGCGATGGTGGACGCGCGACGTCTCGGGTGCCTCGCACGCCTTGAATGCTCCCAGCGCGAAAGCATTGGCAACCACGGTCGCGTGGCTCAATCGCCAACGATGGTGCACGCGACGCGGAGATGGATCGGTGAGCGTTACACCGCACGAAGGTGCGCCTATCACGTTCGCGGCATCGCGAGGGCGAATCATTCGAACGGAATTCGCTCTCCCTGAAGATCACGAGATTCAGAGCTTCTCGGACTGGCGTGTCGTCGACGGTATGTGGGTGCCGTTTGCACGACGGGTCGATTATCCCGAAGACGATTCCCACGAGACATGGATCGTCACGCACGTTCGAACGTCGCAGACGGCGCCCGAGCAGCGCGTATTTGCATCACCGTCGCCGCCGCGCGACTCAGGAACAAACCCTGACGGCACCGTAACGGTTCCGCTTCATATTCTCTACGACAAGCCGCGAATCTCGGTGAAGCTAAACGGCCGTCGTCCATTTACGTACGTACTCGATTCCGGCGGACACTTTATCGCGACCCCGCCAACTGCACGTATCTCAGGATTGGCTCCAATCGGCTCGGCGAACGAAACCGGCGAAGGCACAGCCATTTTGCCCGTTCGCTTCGCGCGCGCGCAGCGCGTCGATATAGGCAACGCCTTCATGAACTCGCAGACCGCGAAGATCGTGCCCTATTCCGCTGCGCGACTCGAGCGCGCGGCGTTACCCGCGCGACCGGCTGGTTAGGGCTTGAAACATTCGAACGTTTCGCCATCACGATGGATCCGCGGCGTGAGCTCCTCAGCCTTACGCCGTTCGACCACGCGCCCGCACCCCCGGGACTTCGAGTTCCGATTGTTTTTGACGAGGATGCGCCGCTCGTTTCGTGCACCATCGACGGCAAACGCGGGCTCTGCATGATCGATACGGGCAACGCCTCCGATACGATTGTCGAAGGTCACTGGGCGGAGCATAACGGCTTGAGCAAGCGACTCCATCGCGGTCTGTACGTCGGCGACGGAACATGGATGTCGCGGGCGGATATTCGGATTGGATCGCTCGATCTTCCGAACGAGGTGATCGAATATTTACCTCCTGCGCCTCGCGGTTCGGAATCGACGACGACGGTAGCGGCGATCCTCAGCGAAGACATCCTTCGGCGATTCGTCCTCACACTCAACTATGACGCGGGCGCGGCGTCGTTTTCTCTGATCCCCGGCGCGAAGCCGCGTGCATTCAACAGCACAGGCATCCAAGCGACGAAAGCCCCCGACGGCTATTTCCGCGTCACATATGTCATCGCGGGATCGCCGGCGGCAGAACACGATGTGAAAATGCGGGACGAGATTCGCATGATGAACGGCGTCGATTTGCGTGCGGTCTCGTCGCCTGAATTTCGCGCGTGGAACGCTGTGCCCACCGGTTCAACCGTGACTTTTCAAATCCGCGCCACAACTGCCGCCATCCGCCTGGTGAGCATGAAGACGCGTGATCTTTTAGCGCGCTAACGACGCTACCGATGTTCTTCGATGGAATCCTGACGTAGGATCTGCCGCGCGAGTTCGGCGAGCATCGGAAGTTACACGCGAGAGCCGACGATCATCAAGACCAACGCACAAACGAGAAGCACGATGGAAGCCATCGCAAACGGGCGGCCGGCCTGCTGTAAGCGGCCAGTAATCACGCCGGTAACGACCGCCGCGATGCCGCACAGCGCTCCGATACCGATCAACATCCCGCCGGTGGAGTGCGAAAACGCCGGGTTGAACCCGCCGGAGACGATCCAATAGAGCCACAGGCCCGAAAGAATTGTCACCGCACCCGCGGCGCCTAGCGCTGGCGGAACGCGACGGAAGAGCTGCGGCGCAACGGTTTGCGCGGCCTCGGGGCCGGCAGCGGCGAGAGCGGGCGTCACAACCGCGACCAGCAAAATCGTTGAACCCAACCAGAATGCGGCGGCGAGGACGTGGATTGCCAGTACGACGATCATCATAAAATTGAATGTACATGCCGTACATTCAATTTGTCAAGGGATCGCAAAGCCGAGACAGGCCGCTGCCAGCTCCTTGATGCGCGCGGCGATGTGGCGCTCGCTCAATCCCGCGTTTGCTAGCGCTTGGCACATCGCGAAATTGGTGAGAATATACAGCGCATCGACGTTACGTTGATACGCTCGCGTGCCGCGGATCTTCTTCTTCTTGTGCACCCGCTCCATCATCGTGCGAATCGCGTGCAGTCGCCACGCATCACGTTCGGCTGCATGCGATTCCGGATCGAGCTGCGAGAGTGCGGCGAGTTTTCCCAGCACGTCGGGTTCGGAGAGCCAAAAGTGTACGAACGCGTCGATCAACTTGCCGACGGCGGCAGAAGGATCGCTTGTCTGAAACGCGGCGGCGATATTGTCGCGAATCTTACCGCGCTCCGCTAGCTCATCGGCCAGCGCTTCATAAACGGCGGTTTTCGTTTCAAACTGATTGTAGACGGTCATTCGAGCGACGCCGGCTTCGCGCGCAATCGCCTCCATCGTGAAGTTCCGAAAACCCTCATCCGACATCAGCAGTTCCCGCGCGGCCGCGACGATGCGAGCACGCGTTTCGTCAATGCTTTTTTTCCGGCGACCCAACCGGTAGATGCGTGTCACCCTAGGCGCTTCGCGCGACGGTAACAATCATGATCGGATCATCGTGCGCGCGTCCCGACGTTTCTTCCTTCGCAAGTGACACCGCTTGGTCGACGTTTGCAAGTCCGCTGAAATCAGCGATCTTTCCGCCGTGGATGAGAAAAAGTTCGGGCAATGCGCGACCAACGTCACCGAATGACGTTGCCGATTCGATCGCTTCACGCAACGATTCGTCGAGTTTACCCGCCACGGTCGGTCGCAAGGCAGCATCGCGAAGCGCAAGCCGCACGACGGCTCGGTCGTCGACGATGCGCGCGTCACGCCCGCAGACGTAGGCGTCAAGCAACGACGTGCACTCGATGCGTTCGATCGTTTCTTCCTTGACTCCCATCGCGTGCGCGGCCACAGCACGGCGTTGCTCGACGCCGTATATCCCGTGTCCCGCAGCTTCAACCATTGCGGTGGCTCCGGACGCGGTCGCGCGCACGCGGTTTCGCTGGGTATCGATCTCAACGCTTACTTCAATGCGGTCGGGCGACGCGCCTGATGCGATGACGCGATCGGCGGCTTCGCGCCGGATTCGCACGATATCATCGGGCGTGGGATCGACGATCGTCCGCTCGACCACATCACGCACGAGTGCAAGCGCGACGCCGATCGGCGAGATGACGTCGGCATCGCGCGCAATGCGATGGCGAAATCCGCCGGCTTTTGCGAGGAACGGCACGAACGCTGCCGCCCCGCCGCCTCCGCCGATCAAGATGACTCGTTCGCGCGGCAGTTCGTAGTCCGCGATCAACTCATCGATGAGCGGCAAAACTTTTGCCGCCCCGAGCTCGAGCATACGTAGCGCGAGCGATTCTGCCGTCACCTTACATTCTTGCGCGAGCAGTTCGAACGCCGCGCGCGCCGACGTGACATTGCCTCGCGCGAATGCGTCATCGGGAACGTATCCCAACAGATTGCTTGCGCACGTCGGCGTAACGGTCGCGTACGAGCCGTCGGCCAAAACGAAACGAACGTAATCCGGCGGGTCGTGCGCCGTCGGAGAAAACCGTTCGATGCGGGCACGATCGAAGGCACGCTCGTCGAGAAACGATGCATAGTGGCAGCCCGCAATATGCGCGGAACGCGGCCCCAGGTCGATCAGCGAGCCGTCACGCATGCGCGGCATGCTTCCGCCCGCGACGCCGAGCGTTCGCGAATCGATCGTTTGCAACATCGTGCGATGACCACCCACACGAGCGGGACGCATCTGCGGTTGACCGGCGCGAATCGCGGATGCGTCGACGCTGGTGCCGCCCACTTCGAGAAAAATGCCGTCGGTGACGTTCTCGTAGAGCAACGCGCCCGCGACGCCGGCAGCTGGTCCGGAGAGCATCGTGAGGATCGGACGCCGTTCGATCTCGCGAACGTCCATCACGCCGCCGTCCGAACGCATGATCATCAACGGCGCTGCGATCGTCGCTCGTTCAACGGCTTGCGCGGTCATCGTCGCCGTGCGTACCATCTTCGGAAGAATCGCCGCATTGAGCGCTGCAGTGCGCGTGCGCGCGCGCAGCCCGTACATCGATGAGACGTCATGGCCGCTCGTAGCGAAGAGGCCGCGCTCGCGCGCGGCGTTCATCACGCGTTGCTCGTCGCCGGGATCATCGACGCCGAACGGTTCGCTGGCGGCAATCACTTCGACGCCGCTGCGCGTGAGTTCCGTTACCGCATCGATGATCGCCGTCCCGTTCTTGCTCCGGACAAATGCGAAGGCCGGCGCGAACGCAACGCCGGGTGCAAGCGTAACGGGCGCGAACCGCATCTGCGAGCGAGCAAACCAACCGCCGCGCCGCGTGACGCCGACGACACCGACCTTCGCGACGTCTCCTTCGAGCAGTGCGTTCGTCGCTTGCGTCGTCGAGTGCGCGATGAACGCGACGTCTTCCGGAGCGACGCGGCTCTGCGCGAGAAGCCGTTCGATGCCTTCGATAATTCCGGCCGCGACGCCGCTCGGCGCATCGTGCGTGGTTGGGACTTTTACCTTCGCGATCAACTCACGCGTCGCCGCGTCAATGGCAACGACATCGGTGAACGTGCCGCCGACATCGACCCCGAGACGCAGCTTTCGCATTCGTTAGATCGGAAACTGGCGCGTAGCGTCGTAGACCGCGCGCCCGACGGCCGCGATGACGGCATCGCGAGCCGCGTCATCTCCGCGTGCATCGGAAAGCATTGCAACAATGACGACCAATCGGCCGGAAACGTTCACGATGCCGATGTCGTTCGTTGCGGCGGTCACTCCGTTCGCGGTTGCGGACGTTCCCGTCTTATGTTCGACCAACGTCCCCGATGGAAAGCCGGCGCGAAGGCGTCCCGGAAACGTGTTGCTCTTCGCGAGCATGCCGAGCACCGCAGATTGTGAAGCTGACGCAAGCAGCTTGCCGTTTTGGAGATCGGAAAGGAGGCCGGCGAGCGTTGCCGGTTTCGCAAACCCGTTGTCGTCGGCGTCCAGCAGGATGCCGTCGTAATTGAGCGCGCGAAGGGACGCATTCGCGTTCTCGGCACCACCGAGCAAACGCAACAGTACCTTCGCCGCCGTGTTGTCGCTCTTCTCGATCATTAGCGCAGCGAGTTCGGAAACGGTGTAGTGCGTGCGCCCCGGATAGTTGTCCGCGACGTCGCTCACGTTTCTCACGAGATCCTGCGATTGAATCGTCACATCGGCACTCGCGACAAGGGTTCCGGCGTCGATCGCCCGATAGATGAGAACGGCAATCGGCAGTTTCTGTACGCTTTGCATGGGTAACGATTGATCGCCGTTGAGTGATGCCGTCGATCCGGTCGCGAGATCGATCACGACCGCGCCCAGCGTCCCATCGAGCTTGCGCGCCCGCGCTTGCGCATCAGCGATGCCGTTTTCGAACATCGCGCGTTCCGAAAGCGGCGGTGGAGTCGGCGTCTGAATCGTCACGGGCGTCGCGACGGGAATCGGAGTCCGCGGTACCGGCGTCGGCGGATACAACTGTGCGAGCAAAAAAGCGATCATACTCGAACGGTCCGTGCGATCTCATCGTAGAGCAGCGTCATCGTAAGAATACCGCCGAAAAATTGGGAAAGCGTGAACTTCTCGTTCGGGGCATGAATTTGATCGTCGGGCAACCCTACGCCAATCAGTACCTGCGGCAACTGCAAAATCCGCGCGAAGCTCGCGACCGGCCCGATCGATCCGCCGGTTCCGATGAACACCGGGCGTTTGCCGAATCCGGATTCCATTGCGCGCGCCGCAGCCGCAACGACCGGATGGTCGCGCGAAATCACAACCGCCGGCACTTCCCCGCCATGGTGCACTTCAACGCGCACCCCACTCGGTGCCACTTGCGCGATGTATGCGGCAACCGCCTCGCGAATCCGCCGCGGATCCTGCGTGCCGACGAGGCGCGCGGAAATTTTCGCTTTCGCCCAGGACGGAATGATCGTTTTACTTCCTGGTCCTTGATAGCCGCCCCAGATGCCGTTGCACTCGAGCGTAGGACGAAACCACATCCGTTCGAGTGGCAGGCGTCCGCTTTCACCGGCGAGCGCTGTAACGCCGAGTTGCGTTCCCTCTTTGACTTCATCGAATGGTAACGTCCGCAATTCGGCAAGCACCGCCGGGTCAAGGTCCGGAACCCCATCGTAAAATCCCGGAACCATCACGCGGCCGTCCGCATTTTTCAATTCACCGATGATGTGCGCTAGCGCTTCAATCGGATTGCGGATGATACCGCCGAAATACCCGGAGTGAAGATCGGCCGTCGGTCCATGCACGGTGATCTCCCAATGCACGAGGCCGCGCACGCTCGTCGTTAAGGACGGAACGTCTTCGGAATAGACAGCGGTATCGCTGATAACCGCGACGTCGGCGTTGAAGAGGCCGGCGTAGCGTTCGAGTGCGGCTTCGAAATTCGGCGATCCGATCTCTTCTTCGCCTTCAACGACGACTTTGAGATTGACGGGAAGACGGCCGCGCGTGCGCATGTGCGCTTCTATTGCGGCAAGATGCATCAACACTTGCCCTTTGTCGTCCACGGAACCGCGTCCGAAGATTTTGCCGTCGCGCACCGTTCCCTCGAACGGCGGGCTCGTCCACAGCTCCACCGGATCCGCGGGTTGCACGTCATAGTGGCCGTAAATGAGAACGGTCGGCAGACCCGGCGCATCCATCCACTCGCCGTAGGCAATCGGATTACCGTCCGTTTCGAGCACCCGTGCGTCGAGACCGATCTCGCGCATCCGTTCGACCAGGCGCGCGCAACAACGCGCAACGTCTTCGCGCCGGTCCGGATCGGCGGAGACGGACGGAATCGCAATCCAACGTTTGAGCTCGTCGAGATACGCGTCGCGATGGGTTTCGCAATACCGCGCTAACTCGGCATCGATCGTATTCATAACGTTGTCTTTCGGACCTCAAGACGAAGGGACGTACGGCGCACCCAGCTGTACTTCGACGGGTCCACCCGTTCGCTCCACCTCGAACGAATGCGGCTTGCCGTCATACGCGCGCAGCTGCGTTTGGTACGTGCCATATTCCCACCAAAATCTCCCGTCGACTTTGTCCACGACGTCGTCCGTGCGCAAGCCGGCAATATATGCCGGCCCTCCGGCGCGAACGTAGGCGCGCATGTTCCCGTCCACGGTTTTAAAGAGCGTGAAATAGTAGCTCGGCGGATCGTCGCTCGCCACGGCAAGACCGTGTTGGAACAGCGAGGCGGCACGCGAAGACCCATGTGCCCACGCTTCAAGCCGCTGCGTCCCCTCACGGGCCAGCTGCGACGCCTGCGCGGTAGTCGCGGCCGTTGAGACGGCATGGTCGTGCCACTCGTCGACGATCCATCCTCCGCAATCTTCAAGCCGCAGGCCGACATCGAGATCCGTGCCTTCGATGAGCTTGAAGGTCGACGTCGAGACGTAAACATACGCGGCATAGGGTTTGCTCGCGCAGTCCTTCGCATTCGGATCGTCGTGAAACGCGAACGCTTGCATCGATGCTGCGCGCAACTCGTCGATGGCGGCGCCTGCCGCGGCACGCGAGAGCGCGTCACGATCGCTGTCGACGGCAATCTTCCCGCTCGCGCCGGGTTGCGCGAAGAATCCCGGCGCGTCGTCGGCGTATGCCGGAGCAAACGCGTTCGCGAATGCTTTTGTACCGAAGAGTTGCACGCTCGCAGCAACGACGAAGACCGCCGCGACCGTCGCAACGCCGACTTGGTACGGCAACGTCCTTTTCGTGATTGTATCGATCGGAACGCCGGTAAAGTTTGCGACCCAAACGTTCGCGGTATTCGTAGGATCGCAGACGTTCTGTACTTGCACCACCGCCATGATGGCGGCGACCAGCACGATCGGCGGCAATGCATGCGATGCAAGCAACACCGTGAAGATCGCAATGCCGACGCCGAACGGATTGAGTGGACCACGATAGAGCGTCAGCGGACTGAGCAGTCCGAAGATCGCGACGAAAGCGACGGGGTTTTGAATCCAACCGCCGCCCACCAGCGGCGCGAGGGCGGATGCCAACTGCGGCGCTTTCGTCGCGGCAAGCAGCATGCCGATCCCGATAAAAAGCAGCACGGCCGGCGCAACGTCTTCGACCCCGCGAATCGCCGCCGCAACCAGCGTCGGTATGGCGCGCTTCGGGCGCGTAACCAGTACGCCGTAGATTGCGGAAAGCACGAACGCAAGCATTGGATCGAGCCGTAACACGAAGTACAACACGATCGGCAGAACCGGCGTAAGCAGCGCGATCGCCGGTACGCCCGCATCACGTTCCCGCTCGGCCGCGACAGCCCACGTCGCGTATCCACGTTCCCGTCGGAACGACACCGCCGCATAGATTACGAGCGCAAGCGCATCGACGATTGCAAGCAGTATTGCGAAGTGCCCAAGTTGCTGCGGGAGCACGCCGAAGAGCTGCGTGTAAAATTTCCAGTTCGTCAGGTTGAAGATGAACCCAAGCGCAAACGACATCAGGAACATCGTCGCAGCGATCGTGCGCGGCACGCCCGTGGTCATCATAATCGGCAAGACGATCGAGCCAACCATGATGATCGCTCCGAGGCCGGAAAGCGACGTAAAAAGCAGCGCCACAACGGCGCAAAGCACGAGCGCGAGGACGAACGGTTGCTCGCCGCCATATTCGGCGGCGAGATTAACGAGCGCGCGAGCGATGCCCGTATCGAGCGTCACGCGGGCAAGCAATGCGCCGAAGATCACCGTGACGTACACCGGAGCGAGTGAAGATGCGCCACTAACCGTCAACGCCGCGATTTGCGTCCAACGGAACGCCGACCACGAGCATCATCGCGACCGCCATCATGGGAACTGCGATAATCGCCGGCATCCATCGCCGGAACATCAGTACGGCGAATACGGCAAAGACCGCGAGGACCAGGATGGCAGCGATCATTGAATCACGCTCTGGAGATCCGGCAACGTCTTCTGCGTCTCGTAGAATTGATACGTTACGCGATCGATCGCATCGGCGCGGCGAATCGCGAGTTGCGCATCGAGATGGTAACGTTCGAGGTTGCTCGCGAGATGGCTCTCGCGATCTTCATACCGCCACGCGCGCGCATAGAGGGGCTCGAGCATTTCGTCGGTATCGCGCTGTTCCCACAACCAATACTTGCACCAATAGAGATCGCGCTCGGCGTCCTTCGGATGATCCTTGGCATGATCGTAATAGAATCGCACCTCTTGTGCGATTTGATAGCGGCGGCCGAGCGCATCGTAGCGGCGCGCCGCCAGCAACATGACTTCGGCGGCGTTACGATGGAGCGGCGGCGCAGGAAAATACAAGTGCGTTTCGACTTCTTCCGCGGCAAGGCGCAGCGATCCGAGGTCGACGTTCGACATGCGCGAAGCGTTCCACGAATCGAACGGATCGGCCCAGAAACGTTTGTTGCTCGGGCCCGGCATTCGTGCATCCATCCCACCGAGGAGTTGCACGTCACGCGCGTAGCGAGGATCATCGACGCCAAAGAACGCCGACGGAAAATCACGCGCGAAGGCATCAGCGCCGGCGTCGCCGCTCCAGGCCAAGGCGCCGGAATAGAGCACGGGGTACCACGTTGCTTCAAAAAGCGTCTCGCCGTCATCATTCCAAACGGTTTGGAATAGGCCGAAGACGCGCGCATCGATCCCCTCGGTGATGAACCGCCGCTCGTTGGGCAATGCGGCGTTCAAATCGGGAAAAATTTCGTTCCAATTGTTTGCGCCGGGCGCGACCATTTGATCGAACCCGCCTTTGGCGATCGTCGAAATGTACGGTACGAACGACTTCTCGGCGCCGTAGTGCCAATTGACGATCACCGCATTCTTCGGAATGTGCTGCATGATCGAGGGATCGCTCTCGATGCCGTCGTCCCACAGCATGACCCGCGCCGGCGCAACGAGCTTTGCCATCTGGTTGATGTGCGCGGCGTACACGGCGGAACGTCCGCCGTTTGCCGCGACGTATGCCGTCGTCTGCCCTTCGCCAAGCGTCGCCGTTTCATCGGAGCCGATGTGAAAGAACGGCACGTCGCCGACGGCTTCCCGTTCCTGTCCGATGATCCGCGCGAGATACGCGTCGGTTTGCGCACCGGGCGAGAGCAGAAAGCCGTGCGGGAACTCCGCCATCGGCGCGTACTGCTCGACGCGCAGCGTGTTATGCATGTGCGCGAAGGTTTGCTGCTCGGGAATGAACGTCACGTGGTATCGAGCCGCATACGCCTTTAATTGCTGAAGTTGAAGCGGCGTAATCCCATCGAGCGGAGCGGGAAGCGGATCGGTCGGGCTCAAGAACACGTGTTCCATGTACGGCGAGTAACCGTTCATTTTGAATGCGGCGATCGTGCGAATGCGTTCTTTGAAGTACTGCATCGTCGGCAGCGGCCCGCGTGAAACGTCGTCGGAGAGCACGCGCCACCGCAGTTTCGGCGCATCCGCGATTTGCACGCAGGGCAGCTGCCAATGCCCCTCGACTGCGCACGGGCAGTTGCGCGAGCGTCATCACGCCGTAGAAGGCGCCGTCCGTGTCGGAACTGGAAATCGTAACGCCGGACGACCCGACGCGCAGGCGGTAGCCCTGTGCGCCAATCGACGCGTCACGTTCGAAGTGCACCGCGGGCCGGTCCGAGCGCCGCGCCGTTCCAATCCCCATCGCCTTCCACCGCTCGTTGAGTTCATCGAGCGCGGCGCCATCGATCGACTGCGAAACGGCCAGCGGGACCACAACGCTGGCGCATCCCGCCATCGAAACGGTGGACGGCCAAGGCACAATATGCAACGCGACGATCGCTAGAACCGCGAACATGCAGGTCGCGTTAGTCGCCGCTCGGTGGACTTCCCGCCAAGGTAGGCGGCACTGCGAATCGAACGATTGAGCATGAAGATGCGCAACTTCTGGGCCGCGCTCGTTCTCTGTTTTTCCGCTTCGTGCGTCCTTGCCGCGCGCGGCGGCGACGACAAGCAACTACAGAACATGAAGGGTTCGGTGAGTTACCAAACGCGCTCCGCCGTGCCGAAACCGCTTGGTTTGAATTCTACCGTCGTTCTGACGAGCGACGACTACGCAATTACGGGCGCGGCATCGCTCGCCGGCGTGAATCTGCCGGATAGTTCGCGTGTGCTCCTCGGCGCTCAAAGTAAGATTCAACTCGGATTTTTCAACCAAGCGGAAACGACTACGGCGAACTTCATCGTCTACAATGGTAAAGTCCGCTTCATCGTTCAGCATCCGCAAGGCGCGAAGGCGAACTACACCTTTAAAACGCCGACGGCATCCGTCGCCGTGCGCGGTACAGAAGGCGACATTGAAAGTGACGGCAATTCGCTTCGCGTCAACGTATACGAAGTCTGCGATCCGAATGAACCGGTCATCGTGACGGTCAAGAACCAAACCTACCAGTTGGTCGCGGGGCAATCGCTGCTCGCGCAGTTGGTCAACGGCATCGTCAAGGCGCAAGTCCAGCAGTTGACGCAACAGATGATCGACCAATTCGCTCCGGACTTCGGTGTGCCGGCCAGTTGGGCGAGTCTCCAAACGCAAGCGGTCGGCATGGCGCAAGGTCAAGCATCAAACGCAGTCGACAGCGCAACCAACGGATACGGCAGCCAGATCGTCGGAAGCATCTTTGGCCATAAGAAGTCCACGCCGGCGCCATCGCCCTCACC
This sequence comes from Vulcanimicrobiia bacterium, assembly GCA_963765935.1. Taxonomy (GTDB): domain Bacteria; phylum Vulcanimicrobiota; class Vulcanimicrobiia; order Vulcanimicrobiales; family Vulcanimicrobiaceae; genus JAMXLG01. The sequence continues at coordinate 1,189,417 of CAVXXX010000001.1, forward strand.
AAAAAGCGACACCTGCACGCATCAGTAGCGTCAGGTTCCCGGCTTGAGCTGCATGATGGCGGCATCGCGCGCATCGAACGCAGCCGAAATTCTTCCTTCGTAATCGCCGAGCTGCGATACATCGATCGACATCGCCGTATCGGCAAGCTCGAGGAGGTTGAGGTCGGCTTCGATGACGGCACTCTCTGCGAGGGGATGAATATCGGGCCGTTCGAGCGGCGCGAGCACCCGTTGGTTCGCGAACGCGGCGCGCTCGATCAGCGGCTCGAGCGACTCTGCCGCCTCGGGCTCTTCGCGTAAGCGCTCCTGCAGTGCCGCTAGACGCTCCCCCGCATACGCGCGTATCTCCTGATCGGAGCGCGCGATATCCGTCTCGTTTCCGTAGCCCGGGAAATCGTTAATTTTTGCGCGGATTTTCGTAAGGGAGTCCATGATCCGAGGCGATACGACGGGTGAGACCGGTGTGCCTCGGGAACGTCCCGGGGGCAGATGGCTGCGATTGTGTTTGTCGCGGTCGCCGTTGCGATTGGGGCGGCGAGCTACGCGTACATCTTCTTCAAACGGTACGCGCTCGAGCGTCACGAACACCGTCGCGTCGTCGCGCTCTTTAGCCGCTATATGCCGGCTCCCGTCGTCGAAGATTTGCTCGCGCGCAAAGATCCGCGCCTGCTCGAGGCTCGCGAGTACTACGCGACCGTGCTTCACGTGCGGATCCGCAACTTCGCGCTCTTCGCCGAATCGCTAACGCCCGAAGAGACGCTGCGGTATCTCAATGAGTTCTACACCATCGTCGGACAAGCAACCGGACGACATCATGGCTTCATCGAGAGCTTGCGCGGCGACAGCGTCGTGGCGGTCTTCGGTGTGCTGATCGAGGAACGGTTTCAAGAAGAACGCGCATTGCGCGCGGCGCTCGATATCATGCGCGTCGTCGCCGCCATGGAATCACGTTGGCGAGAACAGCGACGCAAGCCGTTCACGATCGGTGTCGGCGTAAACTCGGGCAAGATCGTCGCCGGCGATACGGGATACAAAGACCGTCGTGAGTTTGCGATTATTGGAAATCCGGCCCATGTTGCGGCGCAACTAGAAGCCGCGTCGGAAGAATTGAACGCCTCGATCATCGCTTCCGAGACGACCTACGATGCGGTGCGCGACCTCTTCGTCGGCATTCCGACGTCGTCGCTGCCGCTCAAAGGGTTGCGCCGCCTGCAGAACGCGTACATTATTCGCGGCTTGAGCAAACGCGCGACTGAAGAGCGTTCGTTGACACTGCCGCCGCAACGCTCATTTTCCACGACGATCGTGCACACGTACGAAACGCCGGAATCATCGGCGGCTGAAACCGGTGCCTACATCGCCCCCGAGGCGCCGGAGCAAGAGAAACTAATCGTCGACGAGCGCATTACCGATACGAAGACGCCGTTCTTCGGTCACTTCTCACGCTACGACGACGACGCGCCCGCGCTCCCCGATGCGCCTCCCGCTGTCGGAACCTACGAAGACGACCAAGGACCACCAGTGCAGCTTCCACCCTAGGATGCCGGCGCGGAAAGCCTTTCTACGATTCGTGTTAGCACTTCGCCGGCGGTGCCGCGTAGTGAACATTGGACGGCACTCGTTATTGGTGTTGCTTCGGGATTGATTTCGGCGACGTATGCGTTGCGCGCGTAATGCGTTGCGAGCGCTGCGGCGGGATACACGACGGCGCTCGTTCCGACGACGAGAATGACGTCGGCGCGTGATGCGGCGGCGGCGGCTTCATCCCATGCGGCATGCGGCAGGGCTTCGCCGAACCAGACGATATCGGGGCGCATGAAACCACCGCAGTCATGGTGGATCTCTTCGAGCGGTAACCCGGTTGCGTCGAGCGATCGGCGCGCATCGCAGTGCGTGCATCGGGCGATGCGCAGCGAGCCGTGCAGCTCGAGTAAATGCCGCGTGCCGGCGCGCAGATGGAGTGAATCGACGTTCTGCGTTGCGAGGGTGAAATCGGAAACGTGACGCTCCAGTTCTGCGAGGGCGTAGTGGCCGGCATTCGGTTCCGCGCGGCGGTGCGCTGCGTTGCGTTCGTTGTACCAGGTCCAAACGAGTTGCGGATCGCGCGCGAAGCCTTCCGGCGACGCGAGTTCTTCCACGCGATGCGTACGCCACAGTCCGCCCACGCCGCGAAATGTCGGCAGGCCGCTCTCCGCCGAAATTCCCGACCCGGTTAAAACGAATACCGAGGTCGCGCGCTTCAAGCGCTCCAGGAGTTCTTCCATCAACGGAGCGCTTCGCGGACAGCGTGGCTCGAATCTGCCGGGCCGGTACGCGCGTTGAAGGGTCGAGGGCACGGCGGAAGGGGAGCGAAGGGAAGACTCGTGACTCAGGACGCCGAGCGGCTCATGGCGCGGGTGCGCGCACGCGATGCAGACGCGTTCGAAACCCTCTATGACGAGCACCATCGTCTGGTGTACGGGATGGCTGCGCGCATGTTGGGCGATGCCCCCGCCGCCGAGGACGTAACGCAGACGGTGTTTTTGAAGGTATGGACGGCTCCGGAACGCTTTCGCGGGGGAAACTTCGCGGCATGGCTCGTGCGCGTCACGCGTAATCGCGCGCTCGATGTTCTGCGCGCGCGAAGCACTCGCGGCGAGGCGGAACTTCCCGAGGCGCTTCCCGAAGAGACGGCCATCGAAGACACCGCCTTTGCCAACATCGACGCCCTCATCGTTCGCAATGCGCTTGCATCGCTTCCATCGGAACAACGCGAGCCCATCGAACTCGGATTCTTCGGCGGTATCACCCACGAAGAGATTGCCCGGCGAAGCGGCATTCCGCTCGGCACGATAAAGACACGTATTCGGATGGGGTTGAAGAAATTGCGTTCGGCACTTGAAGGAGCGGTAACCGTATGAACGGTTCGCATGCCGACATGCTCGACGACGTAGCTGTCTACGCGCTCGGCACGTTGCCGCATGATGACGCGGAACGCGTTCGCAAGCACCTGGAAACGTGCCCCGAGTGTCGCGGCGAGTACACAGCGCTCGCGCCGTCCGTCGCGGCAGTCGCCAAAAGCGCCGAGGCATGCACGGATGCCGCCACCGGTGCAGTGCACGCGTCGCCGTTGTTGAAGGCTCGCATCATGCGTGAAGTTCGCGGCGTGCCGCAACGGCAAGGAACGGCGCAGTGGCCTCCGTACGCCGTCGCCGCCGCAAGCCTGCTGGTGGCGGTGGGCTTCGGTTGGACGAATCTGTCGCTCTCGAACCGCTTGCATAACGAGCAAACCGCACACGTGAACGTTCCGGCGGGCATTAACGAAGCGACGCTCGCGGATCTCGTAAACGAAAATGCAAAACGCTACGTCGTTCCCGGCGGCGAGATCGTACGCTCGAACAATCGCCTTTACATCGCGATGCACGACATGGCCAAGGCGCCGGAAGGCAAAGTCTATCAGGCGTGGACGCAAGCCAAAGGGTCGAAGGGTATGGTGCCCGGTCCCACGTTTGCTCCGGACAGCCGCGGCGTCGCGATCCTGCAGATATCATCGGATGCAAGCGCTCTGCACGCAATCGCGGTGAGTATCGAACCGCCCGGGGGGAGCAAAGCGCCGACGACATCGCCCGTCATTCTCGAACTGTTGGAGTAGATGATTCGAACGGAACCACTCTCCGGCGCGCTCGAGACGGCGGCCCTCGCCTATCTTGCGCGAGCTCCCTACGATCACGTGTTTCTCACCTACTTGATTCTCTTCGATGTTGCGATCGCAACGCGTAATGCGATTCGTGTCGCACTCGATGGAAACGGAGCGGTTACCGGCGTCGGATATTTCGGACGCCAAGTCGTTCTGGCTGCCGAGGACGACGAAACGATCGCCGCGCTGTCCGCGGTCGGCAAATCGTTTCGCGGCGAACGCATGATCGTCGGACCACGCGCGACCATCGCGCGTTATTGGAAGATGATCCGCGACGGACACGCGCCGCCGCGCGTCGTTCGCGAACGTCAATTCGTCATGATGCTCGATCGCTCGATGTTGCGCCCGTATCAACGCGCCGTCGTCGCACGCCGCGCTCGCATCGATGAATGGACGATCGTCGCCGATAATTCCGCGCTGATGATCGGTCAAGAACTGGAATACGACCCGCGACGTTCATCGCCGGAGTTTACCTCGAACGTCGGAGCGATGATCGACCGCGGGCTGTGGTGGGTGGGCGAATCGTACGGCCGCCTTTGTTTCTTCTGTAACGTCGGACCTTGGAGTCCGCAAACGGCGCAATTACAGGGTATTTGGACGCCGGAAGACATGCGCGGCAAAGGCCTCGCTACCGAAGCGTTGAGTGCCGTCTCGGATCGGTTGCTCGCGATGTCGCCGACGCTCTCGCTCTACGTCAACGATTTCAATACGCGGGCAATCGCGTTATACGAACGCGTCGGATTTCAGACGGTCTCCGAGTTTCAGACGCTCCTATTTTGAGCGCGGTCAGCGGCGATGCGTTATGCGATCTTCGACGTCTCGAACGCCGGTTTCGACCGTGCGTTCAGTGTTCTTGACCAGGTTGACGATCCAGCGGATTGTCGCGACGACACCGATGACGGCGAAGATAAAGATGATGAGGAAAATCCACGCCGCGGTTTGCGCGAGATGAACGAGCGTATGTTCCATAGACAGCGACGCTTGGCCGTCTAACCGTAACGACCCTCCGCGGGTTCGGCGGGACCGTCACAACCCAATACGGAACGGCGTCGTGTACGTCGGAGGAGTCTCTCATGGCCGTCGCTCACGCAGTCCTACACCTCACACTTTGCAGTGCGATGATGCACGCTCCGGCGGGAACGCCGCTCGATGTCAAAATGCACGCTACGGATCACACCGGACGTCAGCAATACGATCGAACCTTCACATTTGCGCGCGGCGACAGCGAGGAACAAACGGTTGAATTCGATTCCCCGCGCGGCGTCTTCTTCCTGAGCATGACGGCGCCGAAATATAACTGCAACGCCGCCGGCTTCCAAGTCTTCATCGAAGACGAATCGCGCAACATGCGCGTCACGCTTACTCCCGGTAAACCACAAGTTCGCCAACCGACGCTGCTGGTCGGAACGGCCCCGCCGCGTTTCTCTACGAACAGCCGACGTTCGTCTTACTCGACAAGAGCATCGACTGCGGAAAACCGGTCGATTCGACGCTCGATGCAGATATCGAAAGCGAATACGATCCCGGATCGTTTCACCTATGGCTCTATCCGACGCCGGATATTATGCGCCGCGGCTCCGTTACACTCGCATTTAAAGTCACGAGTTCAACCGGCGACGATCAATACGTGCGGCTGAAATTCCCGTATCCGCGTCCGTGGGGCGGATGGCCGTATACGATCCAATTCAATCTTCCCGAAGGCGTGATGGACGAGCTTGCGACGGAGCAGAAGGGTGTGCTGCTATGTCCGAAGATCTACGAGACATCGGGCGGCTAAAGCGCGCCGGGCACCGGCTCCTCCAATGGGGCGTCGCGATTCTGCTCTTTACGTCGTTCGAAGGCTTCGCGATTCCGTATATGGCGGTGCCGATCGTCGGCCGTTCCGTGCATACGTTGAGCGCGCTACTGGCAGTTTTATTCCTCGTCTTTGGGCTGGTTTGGCCGCGTTTGATTTTGCAACCAATGCCCGCGCGCGTCGCGCTGTGGTTCCTTATTTACTCCGGCATTGCAATCGATGCAGCGTTTCTCATGGCCGCCATCTGGGGCGCGGGTCAAATGACGATGCCGCTGTCCGGCGCACTTCGTGGAACGCCCTTCCAAGAAGCCGCCATCGCGGCCGTCGCTTATTCATCCGCGCCGACCGGCATTATTGCGTTTGCGTTGATTCTCTGGGGTCTTCGCCGGTATCGAAGATGAGTGGCGGGAGCGTGTAGGAATCGAACCTACCAGCCGTCGTTAAACGGCCTCAGCGATTTTGAAGACCGTGCGAGCCACCAGACTCGTACACTCCCATGTCAGCGCAAACCCTCGTAGGACGGGCGTTCCGCTCGGCTGCTCCCACGAGCGTCACCCAGCATTGAGCGGCAGATCACACTCGGGTCACACCTCGCGACTGCGCATGCCGTTTTCGCCGTCACCATCAACGCTCCCACGTCGCGAAAAAAAACGAGTCGGCCCCTGGTGACGATCGTAGCCCGTGGAACGGAAGCCCACAAGATTATCGCCGAGGGAAACTTCTAACGCCTTCGCAGCGCCGTCGAGCCGTGAAGGCCGTGATGCAGCATCTGCGGATCAGCGAACGCAAAGCGTGCGCCGCTGCCAGATGTAACCGCCGAATGTTTCGCTATGTCCGCAAGCCGCAAGACGACGCGCCGATTCGGAAGCGGCTCGAGGAATTGGCGGTGGAACGCCGGCGCTTCGGCTATCGCCGGCTGCACGTGCTCTTACTTCGCGACGGCATCAAGATCAACATGAAGCGGATGCGGCGGATCTATAAAGAGGCCAATCTACAGGTTCGACGGCGCCTAAAACGGCGCGTAGCACTCGGCCGCGGCAATCCCGCTCCCACCGTCAGCCGGCTCAATCAACGTTGGTCGGCCGACTTCGTCAGCGATACGATTCGATCCGGTCGGAGATTCCGATCGCTCGCGGTCGTCGATGATTTCAGCCATGAAGCACTGGCGATCGAAGTCGACTTCTCACTGTCCGGTAACCGCGTCACACGAACGCTCGATGTGATTGCTGCCGTTCGCGGCTATCCAGACGTCATCGTCCTAGACAACGGGCCAGAAAATACGAGCTTGGCGATGCTGCGTTGGTCGATCGATCACCGAGTTCGTCTGCACTTCATCGCACCGGGGAAGCCGGTGCAAAATGCGTTCATCGAAAGCTTCAACGCACGCTTTCGCGAGGAATGCCTCAACGAGCACGAGTTTCTCACCCTTGACGAGGCTCGAGAAATTATCGAGCCTTGGCGGACCGATTACAACACGGCTCGCCCGCACGGATCACTTGGAAATAGAACGCCCCAGGAGTTCGTCCAGGGGCTCATTAACCAGCAAGTTCCGCCTCTATCCGTGGCATAAATCGTGGTCTCAGATCAGCAAGACTAAGAGAACCCAAGAGGACGACCGCAAGTCCTGAGGCGTTTCTCCGGCTCAAAAAGGGCGATGTGCTAGTTATCGCTCCAGATCGCTATCGGACTCAGTCCCGTTTTTTCATGAAACGAGAATACCGACGTTTTAACTTTAGGGTGCGGGCGGCGGTGGGGCATTCGGGCACGTTACCGCGGCAGGAAACGATGCCCCCGATGCGCCGTTATAGCTGACACCTAACCAGAAGCTCGTGGTTCCTTTGATGACCTTTGGAACTCCGCTGCCGAGCCAATACCCTTCCATGGATCCCGTCGGGTTCGTCCCATCAAACGGGCTGTACGTTGGACGCCACCGGTCTACGTTGTTGTATACGAGCAAATCCGCTGCGACATTTCCCCCTTGGGCAGTTTGGTAGTATTGCTGCGCGCCCACGGCATAGCCGTATCTGAACGGGAGAACGTAGAGAAGGACGCTTGCATCGCTTGGAATGGTTCCGTGTCCGGTGTTTACGACAAACGGCGACCAGGATGCAGAATGGTGAGCAATGTAGGCCGGATTCGACGGATTTGAAGTCGCCCCGGATACCCAGAGATCGGATGACTTCGTGCCGTCGACTGCGTACATCGTTCCCGGCGACGTGCCGTTGAGCGGCGGAAGCTTCTGCGCGGTCACTGTCGCGCCGTTCCAATGATAGATGAGTCCGAATTCGGAGGGCAGCAGCCAAACGTCACTGGCAGAAAAAGCTTTCAAGCCTGCAACGCCGCCCACTCCGGCCGGGTACGGTATCGGAGTGCCGCTCCATTTGGTTCCATTCCAGTGTTGTAGAACGGCCGCATTGCTCCCATTCGGGTTTTGCGTTGATCCTGAGATCCACACATCGTTCGACGCATCAGCGGAGACAATAGCAGGCGCGACATCCGTATAGTATTGAAAATCCGTCGGGTTTGGAAAGACCGACCACACGGATCCGTTCCAATGCAGGATGAACCAATAATACGGCCGGATTCCGCCGGACTTGCTGATGCCGGCTCCCAACGCCCACACGTCGTTCGAAGCGATTGCTTCAATCGACGTAATCTCTTCCCCACTCCAATTCGTTGAACCGGGGATGACCGGCACCGCTCCGCTCGACCAAGACGTACCATTGTAGTGGTAGAGGTGCACCGTATCACCGGTGGCTGAAGGCGACACGCTCGCCCATGAATCGGTCGGGGAAACGCCTGCGACCGTCACGCGCACGCCACCGGGGCCAAGCGACTGTTGTTGCAGCGCGCACCGCGTCGATAAGGAATTGAGCGCGAGCGACTGCGTTCTATCGGCAACTTGAGGCATCGCTCCCTGTTGCTGTCGGCCCTGGGAACAAGCAGATAGAGCGATCGCAAAAGCGACAGCGACTGAGCGAGGTATTGTCCTCATGATGAACCCCTTTTGGACGTTCATTGTACCACTCGGATCTCGAAAAACACTATTCCCATAATCGCGCGCGAGTCGTTGGCGACACGGTCCATCCGCGCATAGAGATACATCAGCAAGACAAGCCACACGTTGGTCTTACCGCGCCTCGGGCAGTAGTTCTTTAGACCATTCGACCTGGAGATAAAAACCCAATAGCTAGTGAGATTGCTCTCAAGAGATGTAACTGACGTATCATCAAGTGCCCGGCGTCCCTGAAACGTCGCGCGCGCGGTCTCTGACACGCAACCGTAAGATCACGGGCGCGGTCAGCGGCGGTTGCCGAAGGAGTTGCCATCGATGGTAACAGCACGCGCCGAGGTTGCGTCCGCAGGTCACATCTGGGTCACACACCCCACAGGTCTTGGCGATCGTCGACACGTTTACGCGAGAGCGGAAACGCTTTATGCCACCAGGGTTTTCACGTTATCGCGAGTCTCTGCGCGCGTCAGCGTTTTTGTGCGAGAAATGCGCAGCAGCGATTTTGAAGACCGTGCGAGCCACCAGACTCGTACGCTCCCACGCCTAGCCCGGTTTTGGGCGCAATCGCTGATACGCCTTGCGGCCGGTGACAAAAAGTGCGATTGAAAGCATCAACGCTACAAGCGCGACGGCAATCGGAATGATGAACGCGAGGATTCCGCCGCTGAGCGCGACGCCGTCTTCGGCGGTGCTGACGAACGGATTGCCAAGGCCGCCGGTCGTCGCCGTCGATGCCGCGCGGACCGACATTACGCCAGCGTGCACGCCGAGTGCGTTGAGCGCGCCGACGATCATCAGAAGGACGAGCGTGTCGTGCGACTGCGGATGCACGGTGCCGCCGACAATGACGGCGGCGGCCGCGGGTTTGATGACGATCTGCAGCAGATGCAGCGCGTGATCGACGAACGGAATCTTATCGGAAACAACTTCCAGGCCGGAAACGCCAAGCAAAATCCACATAACGGGAGCAGCGTTGAGCCACCCGAATTGCGCGGGGGTGTGGATGACGCCCATGTGCGCGGCGACCGCGACGAGAGCAAGCGAGAGGACGCCCCGTAGCCCTGCGGTCGTCGTCAACGCGTACGCAAGCGCATATTGAGAGGCTTCGTCCATGGTTCCTGATTGTAACATGGTAAATCCTGACCGCGGCGCAGGACGCTCACCGCGGCTGGATAAGGTCCGTTACAAAGGGCCATGATGTTTTACGAAACACCGGCCACGGGCGACGGCGGCCTCCTTCAGAGACTGCTCGGTATCACTTATGAGATCTTGCATTCGCAAGAGATCTCGCCCGCGCTGGAATCGATCGCGCGCGCTGTCTCCGAGTTCTTCGGATTCAAGTACGTGACGATCGTCGCTGCAGACGCACCGGGTGGCGAACTTTATCGCCGCGTTCTTCTTGGTTTTCCCGAGGCGATTATCCGCGAGCGTTTAGGCGAACATATCGAACGCACGGCGGTTTTGGAAATCCTTCCCACCGAATCCGAAGTGCTGCCGTACTGCTTTTACAATCCCGCCGAACGCGAAATCATGTGGAAGCAGAGCATTTACACGGGCTACCGGCCGCTCAATGAGCCGCGCTCCGCTCCCGACGCATGGCATGAACGCGACACGCTGACGCTCGTCTTGCCGGATCGCGACGGAAACATGCTCGGTTATCTCTCGGCCGATGCGCCGCTCGACGGCAAGGTTCCGTCAATCGAAACGCTTCGCCGCATGCAACTCTTCGTGAATCTCGTAGGGCTCGCGCTTGCCAATTCGCGCGCGCATCACGCAGAAATCGAGCGCCGGCGCATTCTTGAAGAGAATGTCCGCATGCAGAATGAGTTCTTCAGCATGGTTTCGCACGAAGTGCGTTCGCCGCTTGCAGCCATTCGCGGCGCGACCGCGCTGCTTCAAACGCACTTCGAGTCACTCGGGCTCGAACGCCGTCAAGAGTTACTCGGCGTGCTATCGAGTGCGACTGCGCGGCTTTCATCGATCTTCGAAGATTTTCTCTTGCTCTCGCGCATGGAAGCGGGGCACCTCGCACTACGCATTGAACGCGTGGCGCCCGTTCCAATCATCGAAGAATCGCTCGCGCGCATGCGAAGCGAGCATCCTGACCGCGCCTTCAACGCCGCCTATCTCGATCCGGTGCCGTACGTGCTCGCCGACGAAGGGCGCACCGTGCAAATCATCACCAATCTGCTGTCGAACGCCGTCAAATACAGCTTCCCCGAAAGTCCGATTCACGTCGACGTGAAGCCATCGACGGATCACTTGACGATCTTCATCCTGAACGAAGGCCCCGGTATCGAAGAAGGCGATCGCGATAAACTATTCCAGCGATTCGGCCATTTGACCGCCGGCGACGGGTCTACGGGGCTCGGGCTGTACATCTGCCGGGAGCTCATCACGATGATGAGTGGGACGATCGGTTTTGAATCCGACCCGGGCAAGCGCACGGCGTTCTGGTTTACCCTCCCCCGCGCTTAGGCATAGCCTTACCCCCGACTCTTGTGGTACAAAATGGCCGGTGAAGACCCGTCCCGATATTAGAAACGTAGCAATCATCGCCCATGTCGACCATGGGAAGACCACGCTTGTAGATGCCATGCTCAAACAGAGCGGCGTTTTTCGTGAAGGTCAGCAGGTCGAGACGCGCGTCATGGATTCAAACCCCCTCGAGCGCGAGCGCGGGATCACGATCCTTGCGAAAAACACGGCCGTCCGGCACGGCGATGTGAAGTTCAACATTGTCGACACCCCGGGACACGCGGACTTCGGCGGCGAGGTGGAGCGCGTGCTGCAGATGGTGCAAGGCGTGCTTTTGCTCGTTGACGCTGCCGAAGGCGTGATGCCGCAAACGCGCTTTGTGTTACGCAAAGCGCTCGAGTTGGATTTAAAGGCGCTTGTCGCGATTAATAAGATCGATCGCAAAGACGCGCGGCCGACGGAGATCGTAAACGAAGTTTTTGACTTATTCATCGAGCTGGGCGCAAGTGACGAACAGGCCGATTTCCCGGTGGTGTTTACCAACGGCAGGGCTGGGATTGCAAAGCGATCGCTGGACGATGAGAGTGCCGACCTCGAACCGCTCTTTGAAATCATCAAGCAACACGTTCCCGAAGCACCCGCCGAGGACGGCCCGTTCCAGCTTTTGATTTCGGCGATCGATCACAATAAGTACGTTGGACGCATCGGCATCGGGCGAATTTTCCGCGGATCTTCCCGTTTGAATATGCCGATTGCGAAGGTTGCGCGCGAAGGCAAAGTCGCAACCGGCTTGCGATTGACGAAGATGCTGACGTTCCAGGGATTGGAGCGCATCGAAGTCGATGAAGCGTCGGCCGGCGATATCGTCTGCGTTTCGGGTATCGATGACTTGAACATCGGCGATACGATCGCCGACGCCAATGCGCCCGAGGGCATTCACGCGGTTGCGGTCGACGAACCGACCGTCTCGATGTTCTTCTCCGTGAACAATTCACCGTTCGCCGGAAAGGAAGGGAAGTTCCTCACTTCCCGGCAGATCCGCGAACGTTTGACGCGGGAACTCGAATCGAATGTCGCATTGCGTGTTTCCGATACCGAATCGGCCGACACGTTCGAGGTGCGTGGACGCGGTGAACTGCATCTCTCGATTCTCATCGAAACGATGCGCCGCGAAGGTTTCGAAGTTGCCGTCTCCAAGCCGCAAGTTATCGTCACCGAACGGGACGGCAAGAAATGGGAACCGGTCGAATATGTCGTCGTCGACGTTCCTTCCGAGTATGAAGGCCCGGTGATCGAAGCGCTCGGTAAGCGCAAAGCCATCATGTCGAACATGATCAATGTCTCCGACTCGCGGCGCTTGGAATACACGATGCCGACCCGTGCGATCTTCGGGTTGCGCGGGGAGTTATTGACGCTCACGCGCGGAACGGCCGTGATGTCGCACACCTACTACGATCACCAAGAGTGGCAAGGCGAACTGCCGGGGCGCAACGTCGGCGCGTTGGTCGCAACCGACACGGGGCGCGCGACCGCCTATGCGCTCGTCGGCGTCGAGCAACGCGGCCGCTTCTTCGTCGATCCGGGCGTCGACATATACGAAGGCATGATCGTGGGCCGGGCCAACGACGATAAGGACGTTGGCTTGAACGTCGTGCGCGAAAAGAAGCTCACCAACATGCGTGCTGCGGGTAGCGACGAGAACGTGAAACTTCCACCCGCCGAAGTACTCTCGCTCGAACGCGCGATCGAATTTATCGAAGACGATGAACTGGTTGAAGTAACGCCGCAGTCGATTCGTTTGCGCAAGCGCATCCTCGACGAGGGCGAACGGATTAAAGCGCGCAGGCGCGAAAAGGCGAGCGTCTAGCGCGCCGCTGCGCGCGGTGTACGCGCAGTTAGGCCGGTGGCGCCGGCGTCGCCGCCGGAGCTCGTTCTTTGTGAACCGAAGCGGCGGGCGTACGCCTTCGTCAGTTCTCCGCCGACAAGAAACAACTGCGTTGAATAGTAGATCCACAATAAAATGGCGACGAGCGATCCTGCGGCACCGTACGCAGATGTTGTCGCGACGTGGTTCAGATACCATCCGATCGCGTATTGTCCGACGACCGCAAGCAGCGACGATACGATGGCACCCGTCCAGACATCTCGCCACGATAGCTCGACGCTCGAAAGCCACTTATATATCGCGCCGGTTATGACCGCGGCGGCAACGACTACGATGATGGCGTGAACGATCTTTGCGCCGATCGCGAACGCCAGCCGATCGGCAACCGTTCCGAGCAATCCCATAACGACGACGAGAACCGCTCCGCCGCCAATAATTGCGACTGCTTTCAGACGATTGAGTACCGTGCCGACGAATCCTCGCTGTGGTTTCGCGTTCCAAATCGTATCGAGCGCGTCTTGTACCGCCAACACAAGGCCCGAGGCAGCAACTGCGAAGACCACCCAACCTACGATGGTGGCAATGATGCCGTTCGAGCGATGACTATATGTTGCAGCGATGAGATCCGCGATAGCTTTCGTCCCCGAATCACCGATCGCAGGCCGCAATTCGATCAGAATCTGATCGCGCACGGCGTTGTGGTAACCGGCGCCGCCCAGCACTTCCGCGGCGATCTCGATCACGATGATAAAGAGCGGCGCAATCGCGAATATCGCATAAAACGCAAGCGCCGCGGCCAAGCGCGACGCTTCGTCATTTGTCCAGCCTTTGTAGACGTCTTTGAGTAGCTCGAGCGAATCAGCGGCCCGCATGCGCTACTCATACCCTCGTCTCCGGCTACGACGTCATTTGAAACGTTTGTTCGGAAGCGAGTGGGCCGCCTTCGATCGCCTGCGAGGGGGTCATTCCGAACATATGCTTGTGGTCGGAGCTGAAATGGCCCATATGCCAGAAACCGAAGTCGGCAGCGATCTCCAGTATGGCGGTGTTGCCGCCGGAAGAACGCAGCTTGCGATGCGCCGCATTCAAACGCCGGACCTTCCAATAGGTCATCGGTCCGACTCCGTACACGTCTTTGAACGCATAAATCAGTGCTCGCACGCCGCAATGCATTTCCTTGCAGATCCGATCGAGCGTAAGCGGCTCCTCCACGTTGTCCCACATGAACGCTTCTACGTTTCGAACCAGCGCGAGCGATCGCTGCTCGCGGCGTTGCTCGGATTTCGGCATAAGCGCGACGTTTTGCAATGCAGCAATGAGAGATCGCGCCATTTCGCTGCGCGCATAAAGCAATCGCGCGCGGGGAAACGCCGTGTCCGACACGCGAGGACCGTTGATTAAGCGGTCTACAAGTGAACGGACCTCGGCAAAGATCGACGATTCGACGAAAATTTCAAACGCGCGCGGCGAAAGCGGCGCGCGCTCTGTATCGCGAGCGTGTTCGAGCGATAGACGAACCCAAACGACATGGCTCGCCCCAAGCGAGCAGACGTCAATGTCCGAACTGGGCGAAACACAAACCTGGTTCTTCGTCCAAGAATGACCGCGTTCGACGACGCGATCGCCTTCAATGATAAATCCGACTGAGATCGTGTCGGGTTCTTCTCTAAAGCGAATCTCGATGCCGCGGTCTACGGCATACTCGTAAATAGTTACGGAACCAAGACGGATGGATGAAACGAAGCCGGAGAGCAAGCCAGCCGTTAGTTGAATGCACTGCGAACAACCGGCAAACGCGTGCTCAAGGTCCTGCGCGCTCGAGACGGGTGCGATATCCACCAATCTCGGCGCGCGGGTGCGGCTTTCTTGCGAGAAAAAGATGGAATTCACTCTCTGATCTCCGCAAAAGCAATGAGATTTTTCGGCAAAACTGATTGTCACAATGGAGAGAGAATATTCGGATAATATATATCGGGTTTACAAAGAAACCGTAAGACCGAATATTTGTTTTCTGCAGCCTTCGGATACTGCGCAACCTTAAGGCACGTTACGATTGTGCCGGTATGCGAACGCTCAACGGGCAGTATCAGCTCGATGACGCGGTCGCCGAATTCTTCGGTGCACGGACACTGAGGTTCATAGCACGCGATACGTACGTGACCGGAAGATTTGGGCGTGAGGGCGTCATTCGCGGGTCTGTGAACGGTCACGAGCTATTAGCTCAGTGGCACGATAAAGAGCGCGCGGGCTGGCTTCGCGTACACTTTGCTCCGTCTTTTAAAACCGGCGATCTGGAATACGGCGTAAATGCAAACGGCACGTCGGTCGGTCGCTCGGTCATGATACGCGTTGTTCGAACCACACGGTTGAACGCCGAGTAGCAAACCGTTGCACTTCCCGGACAGCACAACGACGGCCGGCCGCCTATGAGAGCAGCGGCAATCGAGAAGCGGCACGAACGCGTCGATCGTATCGTCGACGTCGCGACCGTCGTCCTAATCTCTCTGGCCGCGTTAGGAACGGCATGGTGCAGTTATCAAAGCGCACGTTGGAGCGCACTTCAATCGCTGAACTACAGCAAGGCGAATGCCGCACGCGTCGAGGCCTCCGCGTACGCGGATCATGCGAATGCTCACCGCATCGTGGACATCATCGCTTTCGCCGAATGGGAGCGGGCCCTCGACCAGCATGATCCGTTCGCGGGATTCGTGCGCCAGCGCTTCGATCCGCCTCTCGAACGCGCCGTACAAGCGTGGCTCGCTACCGATCCGTTGCACAAACGCAATGCACCGCCCACGCCCTTTGCCATGAGCGCATATCACCTGCCCGAAGAAAATCAGGTGCAAAACGCAGTCGCGAGAGCGGAGGACCTTTTGGAAAAGGCTGTCTCCGCAAATGAGACCTCGGACCATTATGCATTTCTAACCGTGCTTTTCGCCTTTGCATCGTTTTTGGGCGGCATTGCGATCAAGCTCAAACGTCCAATGCACGCCGTCGCAACCGGCATAGGAATCGCTATTTTCTTGATGTCGCTCGCAATTATGCTCGGCTACCCTATCCGCTAGCGAAGCCGCTTTATGTCCACACCTCAGCGCTCACGCCGATGCCTTGGCGATCCGGATGCGCCATCATGGCCATATCGAGAACGTCGAGTCCGGACGCCGCAATCGAGCGATCGATGTCATTCAGATATGCGAGCGCCGCGGCACGCCGTGATTCGGTAGCTGCTGCTCTTGCGATCGCAAGGACGGCTGCGCGCATCCGGCGCATCACGAGCGGCTGTGCTGCTCCGCACAATCGAATCTCGTCGAATGAAAGGTGCAGATATCCGTTCCAGCTCGTACCGGGTGTCAATGTTTTCCTCGCGAGCCGGCAAAGAAGGCCCTCAATTTCATCGAGCGCTTGAACTGCGGTGGTCGGATCGTTGATCGCCGGCGAGAGCGCGCGCACCGCCGTGTCGACCAAGAGGCGAATCGAATACGAAAGATCGGTTTTCATGCTCCGCTCGGTCGCCAAATGAAACGCCTCTAGAATTTTCCCATCGTTTATGGATTCACCATACGCACGCGCAACGACGGTTCCGTACGCGATACAGTCGCCGACGGCACACGCGGCGACGACGCCTCGAGTGGATCCGTTACCAATCTTGCGCAGCGATTCGGTATCGATATCGACGATGTATTGAGGTTCCGTTCCGTAAAACAAAACTTCTTTTACGGGAAGCGCAGGCAGGGGTATAGACGCATCGGCGTCGTCCTTTCCGGCGTCGGGCATCCGCTCGATGATTGCGAGCCCCGCATCGTGCAAATATCGCATCACTTGATAGATCTCGAGGCCGGCGAGCCGCTGAATGAGCCGCATAAGCATGAACGTGCTTAGCATGAGCAGCGCGCCGACGACCCCGATCGAATATTGAGGGACGATTCCGTCGCCTCTAACGTCGACGCTCGCAAGCGTTCCGAGCGCGTAGGTAAACGTCGCCACGAACACGCCAAGTGCCCGATACATGACGGGATCGCGGAACAGAATCGGCGCAAGCCGCGCCGAATAACTCGTCACCGTGAACTGCAACACGAGAAACGCGAGCGAAAAAACGACCGCCGTTAGGGTGATCATCCCCGAAGCAATTGCAGAGAGCAGTGCCTGCGCCGATGCTACGGCCATTACGTGGGGCCGCTCGAAATACACGGCGTCGAAACGCGGCAAGAAGTAGGACGCGAGGACGATGACGGCCGCGACGACGATCGGGAGCGTTAGTTGAGCACGCATTGCACGTGCTTGAAAAATACCACCCGGGACAGCGTGGCTGCTATCCCGGGTGTGCGGAGTTTGAATCTCGCCGAATTAAACGGTTGCCGGCACTCGTTCGCCGACTGTGAACGTCAGTTCACCCGTAATATCGTTGAAGCCGACGTTCACCGTGTCGCCATCGCGCACGTCGCCGGCGAGAATCTTCCGGCCGAGCGGCGTTTCCAACTCCTTTTGAATCGTCCGTTTGAGCGGACGCGCGCCGTAATTCGGATCGTAACCGGCCTTTACGAGATGGCGTTTCGCGCCGTCGTCGAGCACGAGCGTGATCCGCCGCTCGGTCAAACGCGCGCGCAGGCGTTCGAGTTGAATGTCGACGATCTCCATCAGCTGGTCTTCGCTCAGCGCGTGGAAGACGATGATTTCGTCCACTCGATTGAGGAACTCGGGACGGAAGTGAGCCCGAAGTTCTTCCATCACGGTCGCGCGCATGATCGCCTCTTCCGCGCCGCCGAGCGTGCCTCGATATTCGAGGATGCGATGGCTTCCGATGTTCGACGTCATGATGACGATCGTGTTGCGGAAGTCGACCGTATGACCTTGACCATCGGTCAAACGTCCATCGTCGAGAATTTGCAGCAGCACGTTGAACACATCGTGGTGCGCCTTCTCGATTTCATCGAAAAGAATGACCGAGTATGGATGGCGCCGCACGGCTTCCGTCAACTGTCCGCCTTCTTCGTATCCGATGTATCCCGGAGGCGCGCCGAGTAATCGCGCGACGGTATGCTTCTCCTGATATTCGGACATGTCGATCCGGATCAGAGCGCGGTCGTCGTCGAAGAGATACTGCGCCAGCGCGCGCGCAAGTTCGGTCTTACCGACGCCGGTCGGACCGAGGAAAATGAACGATCCAATCGGTCGATTCGGATCGGCGAGACCCGATCGCGAACGCAGCACCGCTTCAGCGACCGCATCGACCGCTTCGTCTTGCCCGATGACACGCTTATGCAACTCTGCATCGAGCGTAAGCAGTTTCTGCTTCTCGCCTTCGAGCAGTTTCGCAACCGGAATGCCGGTCCACCGCGCGATAACCTCCGCGATGTCCTCTTCGTCGACTTCTTCTTTCGAAAGACGTCCGACTTTGCCGTCCTGCAGCCGCGCCTCTTCTTTGGCTAGCTCTTTTTCCACCTGCGGAAGGCGGCCGTACTTCAATTCGGCGACGCGGTTGAGATCGTATTGGCGTTCCGCCTGCTCGATCTGCACCTTCGTCTCGGTAATCTGTTCGCGCAGCTCGCGCAAGCGAATCGAAGCGTTCTTCTCCGACTCCCACTGCGAGCGCAATTTTGTTTGCTCCTCGCGTAGCTCGGCCAGTTCACGCTCGAGCGCATCTAACCGTTCGCGGCTTTGCCGGTCGCTTTCCTTACGCAGCGCTTCGCGTTCGATTTCGAGTTGCATGACGCGGCGCGAGACTTCGTCGAGTTCTTGCGGCATCGAGTCGATCTCGGTGCGCAGCTTCGCGGCCGCTTCATCGACGAGGTCGATCGCCTTATCCGGCAAGAACCGGTCTGCGATGTAGCGATTGCTCATCGTTGCCGCTGCAACCAGCGCACTGTCCTTGATCCGCACGCCATGATGCGCTTCGTACTTCTCGCGTAATCCGCGCAGAATCGAGATCGTGTCTTCGACGCTCGGCTGATCGACGAGCACCGGCTGAAAGCGGCGTTCGAGCGCGGCATCCTTTTCAATGTACTTGCGGTACTCATCGAGCGTGGTCGCACCGATCATGTGCAGTTCGCCGCGTGCAAGCATCGGTTTGAGCAAGTTGCCGGCATCCATTGAGCCTTCGGCCTTGCCCGCGCCGACGACGGTGTGCAATTCGTCGACGAACAGAACGATCTGCCCTTCGGAATTCGCAACGTCCTTGAGCACGGCTTTGAGGCGCTCTTCGAATTCACCGCGATATTTCGCGCCTGCAATGAGGGCGCCCATATCGAGCGACACGATACGCTTGTTTTTCAGGCCTTCCGGCACGTCCCCGCGCACGATCCGCTGCGCCAAACCTTCGACGATCGCCGTCTTGCCGACGCCGGGATCACCGATGAGCACCGGATTGTTTTTCGTACGGCGCGAGAGCACTTGGACGATGCGGCGGATTTCATCGTCGCGTCCGATCACCGGATCGAGTTTGCCGCGTTCCGCTTCGAGCGTGAGATCGCGGCCATACCGTTCCAGCGACTTGTACGTGCCTTCGGGATCTTTCGTCGTCACGCGTTGATTGCCGCGAACGGCACGCAGCGCCTCGAGCAGTTTCTCGCGCGTTAATCCCGCATCGCGAAAGAGTTTCCCGACGGTGCCCGATGACTGCGACATCGCAAGCAGCACGTGCTCGACGGATGTATAGTCGTCTTGCAGCGCCTTGGCTTCGTTTTCGGCGGTTGCCATGACGCGCGCGAGTTCGGGTGAGAGCGTTACTTGCGCGCTCTCCGCGTTGGCTCCGGAGAGCCGTGGCAGGTGGCCGATGGCCTCATCGACCTTCTTCGTGAAGGCCTTCACATCGACGCCTGCGGCCTGGAGAATGTCAGGCGCGATGCCGCGCTCCTGTTCCAGCAATGCGGCGAGGAAATGCTCGGGGTTCGTTTGGGTGTTGTGTTCGTGGAGCGCACGAGTATAGGCCGCGTTGAGGCCCTCGCTCACGCGCTCCGTCATCTTGTCAACGTTCATCGTTCACCCCTTACGACCGCCAGAACCCATCCAATGGTTGCAGACAAACCAGTCCAATCCAGCGGGATTCCTTCTCGGCCGGAGTGTACCCCGCGCCTATGAACATCGCGGCCGGCGCCATTCGTGCCTTCTATCTCTTTGATGTCGCCGACACAATCGATTTGGCTGCACTTCGTACGGTCGAGGGCGAAGGCGTCTCTCCCAAGGATATTCCGCTCCGGCCATACGCGTCCACCGCTTATCTTCAATTTCCCGTACGTCCGCTCGTGGCTCCCATGCCCGAGGCTCGATTCGGCGAGCTCAACTGCGGCGTCCGCGCGAAGTTCTTCGACTACGGCGTTATATCACTGCGGCTCTCATTCCCTATCAGCGGCAGTTGGGAACACGTGCAAGCGGTCGCGAGTGAGCTACGCCGCAGCGATGCGATCGCGCGCTACGCCGCGAGCACGGTTGAACGGATTTGCTCGGAACTTGGGCCGGCGCTCGACGACCCGCATCGTACGCTCGTCGAAGACTACTTCGTAATCGAAGTCGAGCGATTTGATCCCCGGATGGAATCCGGCACACTGCTTCACGATTACTCCGAACATCTCGCGCATTTGTTGCTCGATGAAACGATCCCGCTCTCACATCCCGAAATCGAAGAGGCGCTGCGCACGCGGTTCTCTTATTACGCCGACGACCTCACCATCGTTCAATGGGACACCGCGTTCGTATACGACCGGCGCGAGTCGAGCGATGCGATCGGAGACATTCTCGAATTCGCAAACTCACAGTTACTCGAACTACGGACGTACGACGCGTTGCTCGATCGCGAACTCGATGTCATTTACGCACTGCAGCCCGGCTCGCGCGCGCGATCCTTCGCCGGCCGCCGCGAAGCCGAATCTGCTGCGACCATCCGTTATTTGATTGTCGACGTGCTCGAACTGATCGATCGTTCGAGCAACGCGCTCAAGGTCGTCGGCGACGCGTACTACGCGCGCATCTATCGCGCGGCGGCATCAAGACTCGGCCTCACCGATTGGCAGAGTCAAATCGACAGCAAACTTGCGAGCGTTCGCGACATGTACCAATTCCTCACGGATCAAGCCCGCGCGCGCCGCGACGAATTCATGGAGATCATCGTGATCGTCCTGATCGCCATCGAAGTGGTCATCGGCGTATGGACGCTCGTGCGCCACTAAGGAGCGCTGAGAAGCCCGGTGATGCTTGCGCGGCCGATAACGTGTCCGATCATCGCGTAGAGCAACGCCTCGACGTTCGGAGGGTTGAGCCCGGGATTGTTCTGCAGCGTGAGCTCCGCATCAAGCGCGTAGATCGTGAATACGTAGTGATGGACGATGCCCGGCGGCGGACACGGGCCGAAGTATCCCTGCACGCCCGCGTCGTCGACGACTTGCGACCACAGGCCGGCGATGTTTCCCGGTTTTACCCCCTGAGGTAAGCGGTTGGCGCGCGAGCGCATGTTGTAGATGCCCCAGTGGCCGAAGTTTGCGGTTTCATCGAAGAGCACAAGCGCCAAGCTCTTGGTCCCGGAGGGTTGGTTCGACCAATACAGGACAGGTGATAAATCCCCGCCGTCGCACTGC
The DNA here is from genome assembly GCA_963765935.1 of Vulcanimicrobiia bacterium. Classification (GTDB taxonomy): domain Bacteria; phylum Vulcanimicrobiota; class Vulcanimicrobiia; order Vulcanimicrobiales; family Vulcanimicrobiaceae; genus JAMXLG01. The sequence goes on from CAVXXX010000001.1 coordinate 1,210,828, forward strand.
GGCGGCGCGATTCCGATCATACTTTTCGGAATTTTTGCGTTGTTTGCGAACGCCGGACTCATGATCTTGAAGCCGCCGATATTACTGACCACAACGCTATCCGACATCAACCGTGTGTACGATGATGCGTGAAGCACCGACTGGACGGCTTCGCTTGGTTGTTGCGACGAACCGGGAATTGAACCCGAGGAACACGACCCCAGCGCGAAGGCGCCGCCCAATGCAAGCACATTCAAGCGACGAAATATGGATTTCATGGCCACCTCCACAAACGCGAGAGCGGACCACACCACTATAGCGCGCTTTTATCGAATCGCGGCTACTTGCGACTCGATCTCATGGTAGAAACGGCGTTTCGTCACGTCGTCGATGAACGACGCTTCGAACGAATTGCGCGCCAACACAACGAGATCATCGTCGGTTAAATCCAGCGCCGCCGCAGTCTGCACGAAATTCTCGCCGACGTATCCCCCGAAATATGCAGGATCGTCGGAGTTCACCGTTGCGACGAGTCCTGCGTCGAGCATGCGTTTGAGCGGATGACTCGCGAGACCGGGAACGACGTGCAGTTTGACGTTTGAGAGCGGGCAAACGGTGAGCGGTACGCGCTGGCGGCGCAAACGTTCCACGAGCTGCGGGTCATCGAGACTGTGAATCCCGTGATCGATCCGCGAAACGCGCAGAAGATCGAGCGCCTCCCACACGTACTGCGCCGGTCCCTCTTCACCCGCGTGCGCAACGGTGAGAAACCCTTCGGCACGCGCATGGTCGAAGACCGTCACAAACTTAGACGGCGGATTTCCGCGCTCGGCAGAATCCAGACCGACGGCGACGATGCGGTCGCGATACGGAATCGCTTGTTCCAAGGTTTCCATTGCGGACGATGCGGCGAGATCGCGCAAGAAACACATGATGAGATGCGAGGTGATTCCGAATCGAGATTGCCCCGCGCGAAGTCCCGCAGTAATTCCTTCGACGACGGTTTCGAATGCCACGCCGCGGCTCGTATGCGCTTGCGGATCGAAGAAGATCTCGGCGTGACGCACGTTCTGCCCGCGCGCACGCTCGAGATACGCGATCGTGAGGTCGAAGTAGTCCTGCTCCGTTCGCAGCACATTCATGCCGGCATAGTACACATCGAGGAACGACTGAAGATCTTCGAAGCGGTAGGCGGCGCGAAGCGCCTCAACTGATGGATACTTCAGGGTGATGCCGTTGCGCAGCGCTATCGAAAAGATGAGTTCGGGCTCGAACGTACCCTCGATATGAACGTGCAGCTCCGCCTTCGGGAGCTTGAGCGGATCGATCACGGCGCTCGAAGTACGACGATACGCCGCTACTGGCCTCTTCGCATGCGAAGCATGCGGTAGTCGCCGCTACGAACTGTGATACCCCGACCGTCAAACCATTCCAACAGCGGAACCGCATACTTGCGTGACGTGCCGAGCAGATCGCGGAATTCCGCCATCGTCATACGGCCGTTGCGGTCGATAAACGATTCGACGTTGCCGTGGATCTGCTCGATCTGCGACCCCCGATAGAGCGCTTCCCCAACGCGCACCAGCACGCCGCGCACAAGCAGCGTTTCGAGTGCTTTCGCAAGACCCGCCGGCACTGCCGTTTTCGTCGCCGCAGCAACGATGTCGAAGTCAGCCGGGACGAAGGGCGCGTCGGGATCAACCGGAACCGCCGAGTCGAAGAACGCGCGCTGTTCGTTGGTGAGTTTCGGCAAGTGTCCGGTCGTAGCGTAATAGCCGCCGCGATGCGAGACGCGGCCTTCCTCGACGAACGCGGCCAGCAGGCGAATCATACGCTTTTCATCGATCTGTAGTGCTCGCGAAAGCGTAAGCGACGTAACCCCCATCGCCCACGGTTCGCGTTCGTGCGCGCCCGCAAGAACCGCGACGATTGCATCAAGAAGTTCCTGCGCCGCGCCGGCACCGAGATATGCATCGGGACGCGATAGTTTGAACGCTTCTCCGTTTTCAAGCAGCGTCGCGAGCGCGCGCTCCACGACATCCTCGCGTAAGTTTGTTGCAAAGGCGATCTCGCGCACTTCTGCGGGATCGCTTCCACGTTCGCGAAGCGCCTCCAGCACAACGTGCTGCGATACGTCGCGCACGTCGGAAGGCGGCGAGGCCGCATCGAGGCCAATGATCTCTCCGCCGCCGAGCAGCGTCTTTGGTGATACGCGCCGCAACACGAATCGTACGCCCGGAAACGCAAGCGCAGGCGCTTTTAAAAACAGTTCGCCGCGAACGGTTTCCGCGCGTTCCGGTGCGGCCGGCAGCACGAGCGTACCGAGGATTTCCGCTGAGCCGATGTGCGCGCGCACCGGCGTTCGCCTTTTCATCAATCCCAGTGCTTCATCGAGCGGCCGGAATGCGACGTTGAACCTCGTACGGGATTGGAATTGCGGATCGGAGACCACCTCTCCTCGCGCGATCTCACGCGTTTCAATCCCCGGAACATTAATCGCGACGCGCGTTCCACCAAAGACGATGTCGCGCGCCTCACCGAAGACGTGAATGCTCCGAACACGCACCGGTGCGCTGCGCGGCTCGAGCGCGAGCGTATCGCCCGTAGCGATCCGTCCTTGCATCAACGTTCCGGTGACGATGGTCCCACGGCCGGGCAACGAAAACACGCGATCCACCGGCATATACGCCGGCGCATCGACGTCGCGCGGTTCGAGCGACGCGAGCTCAAATTCCAAGCCGAGTTTCAAGACGTCGAGATTCGCGCCCGTGATGGTGGAAACCGCAAAGACCGGCGCATCTTCCGCGATCGTTCCTTCCAGTTTCGCGTGCACCTGACGACATGCTTCGCCTTGATGCTCGGGCGGAATCAAATCGATCTTGGTCAGCGCTACCACGACGCGCCGGACGTTGAGATATTGCAGAATCTGCATGTGCTCGATCGTTTGCGGCATCACGCCTTCGTTGGCCGCGATCACGAGCAGTAAGAGCTCCATGCCCGCTGCGCCGGCGAGCATATTATGCAAGAATCGCGCGTGCCCTGGAACGTCGATAATGCCGGCTTCGCTGCCGTCATCGAATCGCAGGCGCGCAAAGCCGAGATCGAGCGTCATCCCGCGCACTTGCTCTTCGATCCAACGATCCGGATTCGTTCCCGTCAGCGCTGTAACGAGTGAGGATTTGCCATGATCGACGTGCCCGGCCGTACCGATGATGTGCATCAGGATAGTAAATCGATGAATGCCGTGATGATTTCGCGGTCTTGATCGGGGAGAATCGTTCGCATATCGAGCAGCACGCGGCCGTCCGCGATCCGCGCGACGATCGGGGTTCGCCGCGCGCGAAGGCGTTGCGCGAGTTCGTCCGCATGCGGCGTCTCAATTGCAACCGCAATGGACGCAATGCGCGCGTGCGGAAGCGATCCGCCGCCGGTAAAACCATCGCTTTCCACCACCCGCGCGTTTACGATCGTCGAAGCGATCCGTTCGGCCCGCCCTCGCAACTCCTCGAGCGGCACCGCAAGCATCCGAAGCAACGGAATCGAGGCGCGCGTTTGCGGCGTGCGGTACAGGCGTAGCGTTTGCGCGAGCAATGCGAGCGTGACTTTATCGACGCGTAACGCCCGAATCAACGGATTGCTGCGCACGCGAGCAATTGCAGAGCGCTCGCCGGCGATAATTCCCGCCTGCGGCCCGCCGAGCAGTTTGTCACCGGAAAATGCAACGAGCGATAACCCGTCGGCAATCGCTTCTTGGACAGTGCGTTCGTGCGGCAATCCGTATTCGGAGAGATCGACGAGCGCGCCGGTTCCGAGATCTTCAACGCTCGCAATGCCCGCGCGTTTTCCGAGCGCGGCGAGTTCGGCACCGCCGACGTCGGCAATAAACCCGTCCATCGAAAAGTTCGAGCGATGCGAGCGAAACAGCAGCGCGGTACGCGGCGTTAGCGCGCGTTCGTAGTCGGCGAGATACAGCTTGTTCGTCGCACCGGCTTCTACGAGATGCGCACCGCTGCGGGCAAGAACGTCCGGAAGCCGAAAGCCACCGCCGACTTCAATGAGTTGATTGCGCGCGATAACGACCTCGGCACCACGCGCGAACGTGTCGAGAATCAACAGAATCGCTGCAGCGCAGTTGTTGACGACAACGGCATCTTGCGCACCCGTAAGTTCGCAGAGGATTGCGGTCGCGCGGTCGTACCGAGACCCGCGCTCGCCCGCCGCCACATCGTACTCCAGATTGGAGTATCCGCGGCTGACGCTCCACGCGTGGGTGAACGCGGATTCGGCAAGCGGGGCACGGCCGAGATTCGTATGCAGCAGCGTTCCCGTCGCGTTGATGACGCTGCGGAGTTCCATGCTTGCTTTCGTCTCGACACGCTGCACGACGCGCTCGATCAAGAGTTCGAGCGAGGTAGCGTCGCGATCCGCGCGCACGCGATCGAGCTCCGCACCGATTGCATCGCGTAAAGCAGCGCGCCCCACGAGTAACTCGTAGGGCGCGACCGCCGGATGTTCGAGGATGGTATGCACCGCGGGCACGCCGCGGAACACGCTCACGAAGCGATGCCTAGGCTACGTGCTTAGCGAGCATCGACGAGATCACATTCTCCGGAACGTATCCCACGATACGGTCGACGGGCTGGCCGTCTTTGAACAGAATCAGGCACGGAATGCCGGAGACCTGATACTGTCCCGCAATACTGGGATTCTCGTCGGTATTCAACTTGACGAACTTCGCCTTGCCGGAGTTCGCGGTCGCGACCTTCTCGACGACGGGCGAAAGCATGCGGCACGGGCCACACCACGGTGCCCAAAAATCGACGAGGACGGGTTGGGACGCGCCCAACACCTCATTCTGAAAGTTACCTTGCGTAACGTCTGGCAATGCGCTCATGAGTATGTGAATACTACCTCCGCTCAATCAGACCCTCAGCCGAGGCGACACGGTTGCAAGCCCGTGTCACGCCAGCTCGGCCGGCTCACCGATAATGCCGGTGACTTGCTCGGCTTGTTTGCCGAGGTTGGTTATGGCAATCACTTCGTCGCCTTCGCCGAGCCGCTGCAAGCGCACGCCCTTCGTGGAGCGACCAGCTTTGCGGATGTCGCTCACCTTCAGGCGAATCACTTGGTTGCCGCTCGTAATCATCAACACTTGGTCTTCGGGCGAGACCATGATCTGATCGACGACCTGGCCGATATCTTCGCGTTCGCGCGCGAAGGCCTTGACGCCCTTGCCGCCGCGCGAAGTATGACGGTAGTCGTCGATCGGCGTGCGCTTACCGAACGCTTGCGAGGTTACCAGCAGCACTTCTTTGCGCTCAGGCTCGATGACGTCCATCGCGATGATCGTGTCGCCGCCTTCCAGTGTCATCGCTTTAACGCCGCGCGCATTACGGCCCATCGGGCGCACGTGTTTCTCGTTGAAGTGCACCGCCATGCCTTGCGTCGACGCGAGGATGATGTCGCGCGTGCCGTCGGAGAGATCGACCGCGAGCAGCTCGTCGCCTTCATCGAGATTGATCGCGTTGAGTCCGTTACGACGGACGTTTGCGAAATCGGTGAGCGGCGTCTTCTTGATCACGCCTTGCTTGGTGACCATCACCATGAACCGGCCGTCCGCGAATTCGTGGATCGGGAAGACCGCGGTGACGGCTTCGCCCGGCGGTAGCGTGAGCAGATTGACGAGCGCCGTTCCGCGCGCGGTGCGCGTCGTATCCGGAATCTCGTAGCCGCGCAGACGATACGCGCGCCCCTTGTTCGTGAAGAAGAGCACGTGGTCGTGCGTCTTGGTCACGAAGAAGTTCCGCACGACATCTTCGCGTTTCAAGTTCGCGATGCCGGTGACGCCGCGTCCGCCGCGGTTCTGCGTGCGGAACGTGTCGAGCGAAACGCGCTTGATGTAACCGCCGACCGTGTACGTCACGACGACGTCGACGTTGGGGACGAGTTGCTCCATCGAGATCTCGTCTTCCGCCGGATGCACTTCCGTGCGGCGCTCATCACCGAAGCGCTTTTTGAGATCGAGCGTTTCGCTCTTGACGATGCCGGCGATACGGATCGGACTCTTCAGGATGTCTTGCAGCTCGGCAATCGTCTTGATGAGGTCGTTGTACTCGTCTTCGATCTTCTGCCGTTCCAGGCCGACGAGAGTGCGCAGACGCATATCGACGATCGCTTGCGCTTGAATATCCGAGAGACCGAAGCGCGACGAAAGCTTCGTCTTGGCTTCGTCCGTCGTTTGGCTGCCGCGCACGATCTCGATGACTTCATCGATGTTATCGAGCGCAATGCGGTAGCCTTCGAGAAGATGCGCGCGCTCTTCGGCCTTGCGCAGTTCGTAACGCGTCCGTCGCGTTACGACGTCTTTGCGATAGGCGATGAAGTGCTCGAGCAGCTGTTTGAGCGTAAGAACCTGCGGCTCGAGCGCGGCGGAGCCGTCCGGACGCGGTTCGCCCACCGGTACCAGCGCGAGCATGTTGAAACCGAAGCTCGACTGTAACGGCGTATGCTTGAAGAGCTGATTGAGGACGACTTTGGGCGTCGCGGTCTTCTGCAGCTCGACGACGACGCGCATGCCCTTACGATTGCTCTCATCATGCAGCGCGGAGATGCCTTGAATTCGCTTTTCGGCGTGCGCTTCCGCAATCGACTCGACGATGCGGCCTTTATACACCTGATACGGAATTTCCGTAATGATGATCTTGTGCTTGCCGCGTTCTTCAACGATCTCGGCTTTGCCGCGCATCGTGATCGAACCGCGACCGGTCTTATAGGCTTCGCGGATCGCTTCGTGGCCGAGAATCTCGCCGCCGGTCGGGAAATCGGGACCCTTGACGATATCGCAGAGTTCGTCATCGGTCGCGTTCGGGTTATCGACGAGTAACGCAATCGCGTCGGAGATTTCGGTCAAATTATGCGGCGGGATGTTCGTCGCCATACCGACCGCGATACCGCTGGAACCGTTGACGAGCAACTGCGGCAGTTTCGCCGGAAGAACGGTCGGTTCGGTTCCTTGATTATCGAAGTTGGCAATGAACGGAACCGTCTCTTTTTCGATGTCGGTCAGCAGTTCGAGCGAGAGACGCCCCAGACGCGCTTCCGTATAACGGTAGGCAGCCGGCGGATCGGGATCGATGGACCCGAAGTTGCCGTGCCCATCGACGAGCGGATATCGCAGCGTGAAGTCCTGCGCCATGCGCACGAGTGCATCGTAGACGGAGCTGTCACCGTGAGGGTGATAGCTCTTGAGCACTTCGCCGATGATACCGGCGCATTTGCGGTGCTGCTTGGTGGGGTCCATGCCCATGTCGCGCATCGCGTAGAGGATGCGCCGCTGCACGGGCTTGAGACCATCGCGCACATCAGGAAGTGCGCGGGACGCGATGACGGACATTGCATAGGAGAGATAGCTCTCCCGCATCTCGTCTTCGACGTTTACATGTTGGATGATATCGTTGTTCAATTTGCTTCGCTAGACACAAAGAATGAGGGCCCAGAATCGGCCCTCGCTTTCTTTAATATATACGCCCCCTAGGGCGCATCTTCCCACACGGGAATACCCTCGTCGTCGACCGCGTCTGTTGAAAAGGCGTCGTCAAAGGCAATCGCTCCCTGGGGCAGGGCTTCGGGTGGCCCGGGTACTTCTTCTACAACCCGTTCTTCAGCGAAAAAGTTTACCGCTGGGCGCGGAGGCAGCTGCGCAGGCGGCGACACCGTCGCGGCGGGCGCAGCCGGAATTGCTTCGCCTATGCGCGCCTTGGCCGCTCTTGCCGCATTCTGAATCAGCGCCATATGGTCGGCAACGGACTGATGGAGTTCCGCTGCGAAATCGCCGCTCGACATGCATGGGAAATTCGCCGCACCAAGCGAGCAGACTTTCGAAACCCAGCAAGCATTCGAAAACTTTGCAGGGCAGTTTGCGGCCAAGCTTCTGCCCGGCGACGTAATCGCGCTCTCCGGCGAGCTTGGAGCGGGAAAGACGACATTTGTTCGTGCCGCCGTCCGCGCATGCCACGGCGAAGATCAAACATCCAGCCCGACATTCACGTTCTGGCACCGCTACCACGGCGATCCGCCGATCGATCATCTCGATCTCTATCGCATCGAGGATCCGTCCGAGCTGGCCGAACTCGGCCTCGACGAGGCCTTCGATGGAAGCTCGATCGTGTTCATCGAGTGGTGGACGCACGCGCCGCAACTGTTGCCGCGACACCGCTTCGAGGTGACGATCGAGGGCGTAGGCGAAGGCCCACGGCGCGTAACCATTTACCGGCGGGAGGGAGAGCGCGAATGATCGTCCTCGGGCTCGACGGCGCACTCGGCGGCTTCTCCTGCGCGATCGCAGTGGACGATACAATTGCCGCCTCCCTGCGCATCGATGGGAACGTTGCGCTCGAGGGTGGTCTTGAAGCGATTCAAACGGTATTCGAACGCGCCGGCGTCCAGCCCCGAGAGTTGGATCGCATCGCCGTGGGGCTTGGCCCCGGCGGCTTCACGGGCTTGCGCGTCACGATCGCCTACGCCAAGTCACTCGCGCAAGCATGGCACGTGCAATTGGCCGGAATCAGCTCGTTCGACGTACTCGAGTTCGGCCGCGACACGGAGCGAGTGCTCAGCGTCGTGGTCGGCCGTCCCGGTATTATCTCGGCGCGCTATCGAGAAGGCGAGACACAGCGGCGTGGGAGCGGGAGAGCGAGCGACGTTCTTGCCGCAATTCTTCCGCCGCCTGACGAGTCGGCGCTTGCAGTCGTGGGCGGCGCGAAGGACGTCTTCGCGTATCTCGCCGAAGGCGGATTTATCGTGGACCCCTTGGCCCCGCTCGTTACGCCCCACGCCGCTGCCGTTGCGCTTGCGGGCGTTGATGCGCGCCCAGCCTCGAGCATTCACGAAGTGCGCGCGGATTACGGCGAAGCGCCTGCAGCAAGGGTTCCGGTCTTTCGTCCGAGCGCACGTAAACGATGAAAGCCGAGCTCAGTCCGTCATCCGCCGGTACCCCCGAACGCATGGAAATCGTGCCGATGACGGCGAGCGATATTGCGGAAGTACTGCGAATAGAACGCGCGTCGTTTTCAACGACGTGGCCGTCGGATGCGTTTTTCAACGAACTCACGACGAACAAACTCGCGCATTATTTCACCGGACGTATCGACGGAAAGATCGTCGCATACGGCGGCATCTGGGTAATCTTCGAAGATTCGCACGTAACGACGATTGCGGTCGATCCTGCGTTTCGCGGGAAAAAGTACGGCGAAATCATGCTGCTGAAGTTGATCGATGAAGCAATCGCGCGTGGCGCGGCGTGGATGACGCTGGAAGTGCGCGAGAGCAACGTAGCCGCGCAACAGCTCTATCGCAAGTACGGATTCACGACGGTGACCACGCGCAAGGGATACTACAGCGACAATAACGAGAACGCACTGGTCATGTGGGCCGGCAATCTGAAGGGCGATCTCTATCGCGCTCGCCTCTCCGCGTTGCGCGCGCGGTTCGTGTAGCGGAGAGCGCTTCTGCATTTTACCGATCTCGCGCGACGCGTTCGCGCTCATCTGGGACAAGGCCACCGCTACGAACACGTCGTCCGCGTTGCGCGCTGCGCCGATGTGCTCGCGCAAATTCACGGACTCGACAGCAGCAAAGCGCGTCTTGCGGGCATGCTGCACGATCTTGCAAGATTGTACTCCACCAGCCGGCTGATCGACGAATGCGAACTGCGCGGCATGCCGATCGATGCCTTCGAGCGCGAGAATCCGATCGTGCTCCACGCGCGCCTCGGTGCTGCGATCGCGCAAGAAGGCTTCGGCGTGCACGATCCGCAGGTTCTCTCCGCAATCGAAAAGCATACCGATCGCCGCGGCTCAGATGTCGCCGCTCGATTGCGTGCTGTATCTCGCTGACGGACTCGAACCGGGCCGCAAGTATGCGGAACGCGACGAGCTATGGCGCTTAGCGTGCTCCGACTTAACCGCCGCAATGCGAGCGACAATCGCGCAATCATTGGGGTATTTGGAACGGCAGGGACTTCCGGCCGCACCGCAGACATTAGCAGCCGCCAAGAAGTTCGGCTTGGCAATTGAGGGGGTTTCACCATCGCTGAACTGATCGAAGTCGTCCGCGACGCCGCGCTCGATCGCAAGGGCGAAGACTTTACCACGATCGACGTCAGCGGACGCACGATTCTCGCAGATACTTTTGCACTGATCACCGGGCGCTCGAAAATTCAGACGCGTGCGATTGCCGACGCGGTCGTCGAGCGCGCCGAAGGCGAAGGCTACAAAGTCACGCGCGTCGAGGGGTACAATGAGGGCACGTGGATTCTGATCGATCTGGGCCACGTGATCGTGCACGTCTTCACCGCAGATCAGCGCCAGTTCTACAATCTGGAGCGGCTGTGGAGCGAAGTCGAGAAACGTCAGGCGCAATCGTCATGAAGAAGCGCGCCCGCGGCGAGTACCGTCCGAAACCCTCCGCTGCCGAGGTGTGGAAGCGGGTGGCCATCTGGATATTCATTTTCCTCTTTATATTCAGCGTGGCGGGCGGCGTAATCGCGTTCACCGTCAGCCGCTGAAACACCGGACCGCCCCGCGCGATACTAAGGCTCGGAGGACAAAGAACTCAGCATGAAACGTTTGGCCGCTCTGGCCGCCATTGTGCTCGCCGTCGTCGCCGGCAACGCGCTGCCCGCGTGGGCCGCGCAGTTCGTGCAGGATGGCGCAGGCATGTTTTCATCCGCGACCGTCACGCAACTCGATCAGCAGATCGCGAACTTCAACGCGCAGACGAACAAAGAAATTATCGTCGTGACCGTACCGTCGCTCAACGGCGAGACGGTGCAGAATGCGGCGCAAACCGTCTTTAGCGAACAGCGCATCAACGGCGTATTGATCTTCATCGCCAAAGGCGAACGCAAAGATATCATTGTGCCGGGACGCGCTACCGCGGAGTTCTTCCCCGCATCAACGACTGCATCGATCCGGCAACAAATGGAATCGTCGTTCCGTAATGGCGATTTCGACGGCGGAATTACAACGGCGGTGAGTTCAACGCTCGACGTCTTCCGTTCGCATCAGAATAGCTTGCCCGGCAATGCAAATGCCTATGGGCGCAATTATCCCGCACCGGTCTATCAACGTTCGATAGCAACAAGAAGTGGAGCACATCTCTCGATGTTTTGGTGGATCATTCTCATCGTTGTCGGATTTTTGGTGATCCGGTCAATTTTCCGGGCGATGTCGGGACCACGGTATTACGGCGGACCCGGCGGCGCGCCGATGGGTGGACCGGGTTATGGCCCGGGACCGGGTTACGGCGGCTTTGGCGGACCCGGCTACTACGGCGGCGGCGGTGGTGGCTTCTGGAGCGGATTGCTCGGCGGCCTCGGCGGTGCGTGGCTCGGTAACGAGATGTTCAACCGCGGTGGCGGCGGCTACGTCGATCCTAACGTTGCGGGCGGCGGCGTTGCGCCGGCCGATCAAGGCGGCGGCTGGGGCGGAAACGCTCCCGACGCCGGTGGCTGGGGCGGCGACGCAGGCCAAGCCGACATGGGTTCATCGAGCGGCGGCGACTGGGGCGGCGGCGGCTTCGGTGGAGGCGGCGATTTCGGCGGCGGAGGTGGCGGGGGCGGCGACTCCGGCGGCGGTTGGTAACGCGCGCGTGTAGAACGTTTCTTCTTTATGAAGATACCGACGTTACTTTGCGTCGTCGCAATTGCGCTTAGCGCTGCGACCGGCGCGGGTGTAGCCCAGCAAAACTTTCCGCCATCTCCTCCACCGCTGCCGTCGCCCTCGCCGGTCAGCGACACGTATTTCGGAACGACGGTGAACGACCCGTATCGCTTCATGGAAAACATGAGCGATCCAACGGTCGCGAATTTCTTCAAACAACAGAACGCGTATACACGTTCCGTACTGAGCGCGCTTGGGCCGGCGCGCGATCAATTGTTCGATCGAATCGCCGCGCTGGATAAGACGGTCGCGACCGTCTCGGGGCTGCAAATCGCCGGCCCATATTACTATTACCTCAAACAAGAACCGAGCGCGAACACCGCAAAGCTCTACGTGCGGCGCCGCAGCGGTGGAGCGGAACGCATTCTCGTCGATCCGGATAAGCTCGCCGCGGCAAATTCGGGCAAGCACTACACAATCAACTACTTCCAGCCGTCGATCGACGGTTCGTACGTCGCATACGGCATCTCGGAAGGCGGCTCCGAAAACGCCGTTATTCACGTCGTTCGCGTGACGGGAGAGCAATTACCCGACGCGATCGATCGGGCGCTTTTTGTCGGCGTAACGAGCTGGCTCCCCGACGGGAAATCGTTTTATTACGTGCGGTTTCCGGAGCTCAAGCCGGGTGAGCCCGAAACGATGAAGGAAACGCGGGCCGTTAATTATCTGCACGTGCTCGGTCGCGACCCATCGAAAGATCCGGCGGTCTTCGGATACAACGTTAATCCGGCGGTGCATTTCGACCTCACGGATTTTCCGATCGTCAATTATTCGGAACAGACGCACCGCACGTACGGCATCATCGTCCACGGCGTCAAGAATGAATTCGACGCGTACCTCGCGACATCGCCCGTAACATCCGGTCAGGCGACATGGAAGCAAATTGCGAACACGGACGACGACGTCACGAATATGACCGATGCCGGCAACACGATCTACTTCCTGACGCACAAAGGGGCGTCGACGTTTAAAGTCATCGCGACATCGTTCAGCTCGCCGAACGTCAGCTCCGGGCGGACGGTGATTCCGGCCAGCAAAGAAGTGATTGAAGCGCTGAGTCCGGCGGCCGACGGTCTCTACATCGAATCGCGCGAAGGCGGCTTCGGACGCGTGCGCAAGTACGTGTTGACACCCGCTGGAATGCCGAGCGGCAAGACCGTGACGGCGTCGCTTCCATTCGACGGTACCGTCGCCGGTATGCAAACGGATCCGACCGTTCCGGGCGCCGTCTTTTCGCTGACGTCATGGACGCGTTCGTCGCAGATCTACCGCGCAAATCCGAACGGAAGCATCACGAACACGCATCTCAAAGCGCTTGCGCCCGTTGATATGTCCGGCTACACGTCGAGCGAAGTTGAAGCGAAGAGTGAAGACGGCACGATGGTGCCGCTTTCAATCGTGTACAAGAAAGGTCTGGCGCTCGACGGTTCGCACCCGGCGTATCTCGAGGGCTACGGCTCCTATGGGATCGTCATCAACCCGGGATTCAGCACGACGCGTCTCGCATGGCTCGAACGCGGCGGCGTCTTCGCCGTTTGTCACGTTCGCGGCAGCGGATGGTACGGCGAGGATTGGCACCGCGCCGGCATGATTGCAACGAAGCATCATACATGGGAAGACTTCGTTGCTTGCGGCCAATACCTGATTGATCGCAAGTACACGTCGCCGGAGCATCTGGCGGGTGAAGGAACGAGTGCGGGTGGCATTACGATCGGACGTGCGATTACGTCGCGTCCCGATCTCTTTGCAGCGGCGCTCGATGTCGTCGGCGCAAGTAATGCGCTTCGCATGGAATTCTCACCGAACGGACCGCCGAACGTTCCCGAATTCGGCACCGTGAAGGACGAAACGGGATTCAAAGCGCTGCAAGAGATGGACGCGTATCAGCATGTCGTGAAAGGAACGAAGTATCCGGCCGTGATGTTAATCACCGGATACAACGATCCACGCGTGTCGTCATGGGAGCTAGCGAAGATGACGGCCGCGCTCCAAGCCGCAACGACGAGTGGACGTCCGGTTCTGCTTCGTGTCGATTACGATGCGGGTCACGGCTTCCTCGCCGCGTCGCGAAAACAAAGCGAAGAACTTCTGACGGACGAATATGCGTTCTTACTTTGGCAAACCGGAGATCCGGCGTTCACATCGATACCGCAAACGGTCTTTAAGTACTAAACGAGTGATCGTGCGATGCGTTCCTTCGACCGGCTCAGGATGACACGGTGCCGAGTGCTAACGTTGTTGATGTCGCGGCGAAGCGGGGATTCTTCTTTATTGCGTCGAGGAAATGCGCGAGATCTTTTGATGAACGCGCGCGTACTTTCGCAAACAAACACCAGTCGCCGGTGATTGCGTAGCACTCTTCGACGACGGCTCCTTCGCATGAGAAGCCGTTGAGCACTTGCGTGCCTTCATCGCACGTGCCCATAGCGGTGCGCACGTTCACGAACGCAAGAATCGGGTAGCCCAGCGACTCCCAATCGACGACGATGGTGTAGCCGAGAAGAATCCCAAGCATTTCCAATCGACGCATCCGCTCCCGAACCGAGGGGCGCGAGAGCGCCAGCATCCGCGAGAGATCTTCTTGGCTCGTCCGGCCATTTGCGCGGAGCGCCGCCAGCAAGCGAAGGTCGACGTCGTCGAGCCTCCGATTCGATGGGGCGGTAGGGGCGGCACTGATCATCTATACCTTCTCAGCTTTCCAAAACGGAGGACTTTTCCGGACTCGTCTACTCTTTTGAAAACTCTGGACGATGTTTGGTTTCAAGAAGGGAAGTATGCGCCGCTTTTCCATCGCCACCGCGCTGCCCTGGGTAGCGCTGATCACGGTTTGGTTTCTCTGGGGGTCCACGTACCTCGGGATCCGGGTCGCCGTTGAAACCATTCCGCCGTTCTTGATGGCCGGCGTCCGGTACATTATCGCCGGCACCATCCTCACCGGCGCGATGCTTCTGTGGAAGCGCGATTTACTCGCGCAATTGCGCGCGCCGCAGTGGCGCTCGCTGACGATCACTGCATTTCTCTTGCTCGGCATCGGCAACGGATTGTTGTGCTATTCGGAGCAGACGGTGCAGTCCGGCGTAGCCGCAGTTGTCGTTGCGACCGTTCCGATCTGGATGGTGATTATCGCGGCAATTGTTGCGCGCACCGGCATCACGCTCGGCTCGAGCATCGGCCTCATGCTTGGTACGATCGGCATCATTGCGCTCGCCGGTGTGCCCGGCGGCGGCGTCCCGCTCGTTCCTACGTTGCTGATGCTCTTCGGCTCGTTCACGTGGGCACTTGGCTCGGTGTTTGCGCGCCGTGATGCGGAATTGCGAAAGAATCCAATCATACCCGCGTTAGAAATGTTGGTCGGCGGCATCATTCTCACCATCATCGGCCTCATTACGGGCGAGGTCGCGCACTTCAACGTGCATGCGATCACTTCTGTCTCAGTAGGCGGCTTCTTATGGCTCGTCGGACCCGGCGCGCTGATCGGATATACGGCGTACAACTACGCGGTGCGTAAACTTCCCACGCAGATCGTTGCAACGTACGGTTACGTCAATCCGATCGTCGCCGTAGCGCTCGGAGCGTGGTTGCTGCGCGAACCGCTGACGCTCAACGTCATCCTCGGCGGCGCGGCAATCGTGCTTGCCGTCGTCGCGATTCTCAAATCTCCCGCGAAAGCAAAGCGCGAAGCCAAAGGCCAACTCGCAGCATAGCGCGTACACCGCACTATGCGACGATTGATCAGCGCGTCACTGTGCGCGTTTCTTCTTGCGCCGTGTGCCGTAATCTCGGCATCTCCGGCGATCGCGGGACCCGCTCACGTTGAAGCAAGTGCGCTCAACGCACTCTCGTGGCGGCTCATCGGCCCGTTCCGCGGCGGGCGCGCCATTGCGGTGACGGGTGTTCCCGGCGAACCGAATCACTTTTACTTCGGCTCCGTCGACGGCGGCGTCTGGGAATCGACGAACGCCGGACGGACGTGGACCGCAATCTTCGATGGTCAGAACATCGCGTCGATCGGCGCGATTGCCGTTGCGCCGAGCAACACGAAAACCATCTACGTCGGCAGCGGTGAAGCCGACATGCGTTCCGATATTGCGTACGGCAACGGCATGTATAAATCGGTCGACGGCGGGAAGACGTGGACGCACATCGGTCTCGATGAGACGATGCAAATCGGACGCATCGCAGTCGATCCGCACGACGCGAACATCGTTTACGTTGCTGCGCTCGGCCATCCGTACGCGGGGAATGCAGAACGCGGTGTCTTCAAGACGACCGACGGTGGGGCAACGTGGTCGAAGGTACTCTTCAAAAATAACGACACCGGCGCGATCGATATCTCGATCGATCCGTCGCAACCGAATACCGTCTACGCCTCGCTGTGGCAGACGCGCCGTCCGCCGTGGAATACCTATCCACCCTCCAGCGGCCCGGGCAGCGGGTTGTATAAGTCGACCGACGGCGGAAAAACGTGGTCGCAGTTAACGAATGGTTTGCCGACAAGCGTCGGCCACATCGGCATTGGCCTTGCGCCGTCGCAACCATCGCGGGTCTATGCACAAATCGATACGGGCCGCGATATCGAAGCGGGCGGTTTGTACCGTTCCGACGACGCCGGCGCAACATGGACCCACGCAAACGGCGGTAAGAAACAAATTCGGCTGTGGCAACGCGGCTGGTATTTTGGCCAAGTTACGGTCGACACGAAGAACCCTGACGTCGTCTATATCATGAATACCGCCACGTATCGTTCGGAAGACGGCGGTAAGACCTTCGTTGCGATCAAAGGGTCGCCGGGCGGCGACGATTATCACGCGCTCTGGATCAATCCCGAAGATCCAACGCACATGATTCTCGGCAGCGATCAAGGCGTCGTCGTTTCACTCGATCGCGCGCAGACGTGGAGCTCGTGGTATAACCAACCGACGGCACAAATCTATCACGTTTCGACCGACGAGCGGTATCCGTACTGGGTCTACGGTGCGCAACAAGACTCGGGTGCGATTGCCGTCCCCTCGCAAACGATCCACGAACACATTACATCCCTCGATTGGCGCCCGATGGACGTCGGCGGTGAAAGCGGCACGATTGCGGCAGATCCGCGCAACGATGGCAAATTATTCGGCGGCAACAGCTCGGGCGGACCGGTAACGTATGAAGATCTCGCAACCGGGTCGGAGCAAGACGTCGACGCGACAACTGCATATCCCGACAGCGTATGGCGCGCGACGTGGACGTTACCCGTCGTCGTTTCGCCGGTCGATCACGCATTGTACACGACTAAGCAAAAGGTGTTCCGCTCGCTCAACCGCGGAAAGACATGGACGATCATCAGTCCGGACCTGACGCGCAGTGAAGACGAAACTCGTCCGGCGAATCTCGATGCGCCAACGCTCGCCGATTCGAGCGGCTTACCGCGTCGCGGTGTCGTCTACTGGCTCGCACCTGCTCCGCACGACGCGCGTACGTTGTGGGCTGGAACGGACGACGGCAAGGTCTGGGTCACGCACGATACCGGCGCGCATTGGAACGACATCACGCCGAAGGCGCTGACGCCGTGGAGTAAAGTCGGCATCATCGATCCGTCATCGCTTGATTCGCATACGGCCTATATTGCCGTCGATCGTCATCGCATCAACGACTACCATCCATACATCTATCGCACGCACGATGATGGCCGCAGCTGGACCCCAATCGCGAGTGATATTCCCGAAGGAAGTTTCGTCAACGTCGTACGTTCGGACACGAAAGTGCCGGGCTTACTGTACGCCGGTACCGAACGCGGTATCTACGTTTCGTTCGATGACGGCGCGCATTGGCAATCGTTTCAGCGTAATCTGCCGATAACATCCGTCCGCGACATCGACGTCCACGGTAACGACCTCGTGATTGCAACGCACGGTCGCGGGTTCTGGATCATGGACGATATCGCTTCGCTGCGCCAACTCGCGCAATCGACGCTCACCGGCAATCATCTTTTCACGCCGCAGCAAACGATCCGTTTCCGCCGTGCGGGCGGCGTCGGCGGCGGAATCGCCGATGAAGGAACGCCGATTCAAGTGGAAGAGCCGCAGGCTCCCAATCCACCGGTCGGCATGTACATCGATTACTACCTCAATGGTGCGCAGTCGCCGGTCTCGATCGATATCGTTGGACCGGGTGGACATGTCGTGCGTCACTATTCGAGTGCAAATCCGCCGCAGCCGCCCGATCCATCGACGGTCGATATCGCGCCGCGATGGATTCCGGTGCCGGTCGCCGTATCGACGGACCCCGGTGCGCATCGCTTCGTGTGGGATTTCACGACGCGACACAACGGCGGTCCCCTCGCACCGCCCGGCACATATACCGTGCGTCTTACGGCCGGTTCCAGCGTACAAACGGCCACCGTACGACTCGTTCGCGATCCGCGAAACGATGCAACGGATGCGCAATTGCAAGATCAATATCATCTCGCAATCGAGATCGAAGACCGGTTGAGCCAGATCGCGAGTGCACGCAAGCACGCTGAGGCGCTGCTTTCTTCGAGCACCGTCAATGAAGCGCAAAAAGCGGAGATTCGACGCGAGATTCTCGGTGGCACCGGTGGCGGAGGTTTTGGCTCTGTCGGAACCGCCGGCCGTCACGAACTTCTCGACGCTCTCTGCACTAAACGATGCGTACCAAAACCTCGAAGCGTCGGTTGAAAGCGCCGACGCGGAGCCGACGCACGATCAGAATCTCGGGTTCGTAAAACTCGGCAAAATGCTCGACGCCACGATCGCAAAGCTAGCAAAGATGGCAGGCCACTAGTCGTGTCATCCTGAGCCTGTCGTGTCATCCTGAGCCTGTCGAAGGACCGCTACGAACAAAAAGCCCGCCGAAATCTTCCGGCGGGCTTTTGCTTACCGTGACACGGCGACAATTACCGTCCCGCTAGAGCGTTGTCGTACCAGCGCGAGAGATCGCCTTTGAATTGCGCGAGCGCTTGCGGATTCAGGTACACCATGTGGCCCGATTGATAGAAGCCGTAGGTGATGTGATTCTGGAGCGCCGGAGCGAGTCCGAGATGATTGAGTGTGTACTCGGTTGCAAAGAACGGCGTCGCGAAGTCGAAATATCCGTTACCCGAGAACACGTAGAGATGCGGATTCGTCGTCATCGCGCGCGCCAGGTCGGGCGCAACGTTAGCCGGCGGATCTTCATCGCCCCGTTTGAAGTCCCACTTCGCGCCAAGGAGACCGCCGTACGCCGTCGGGCGATACTGCAGGTTCGTGTGGTAGCCGAGCGTCTGCGTCATGTAATTCATGCCGAGCCCCACAAAGGCACCGCTGATGCCGACATCCGACGGATCCCATTGCGGGAAGTCGGAGTTCGCGTCGAGCGAGTACGTCGTGTAGCGCGCATCGTAACGCCCGATCACCTGATCCTGATTGCGCAGCAGCGCTTCCAGGAAACGGAAATACGGGATGCGCAGGTTCGAGTTGCGGATGTAGTCGTCGGGCAGCCCGAGATATTCGTGCAGACGCGCGACGTCATTGTTGAACTCCGAGGAACTCAAGTCGGCGCCTTGCGCAAGATCGTGCAGGTACTGACCGCCGGCAAATGCCTCAACGTTCTTCAAGAACGATTGCAGGCTTTGACCTTGCCCCGCTTTGTGATGGAACCACGCCGCTGCCGCTTCGGTCGGCAAGTAGTTCACGAAGCCCCAATCGCCGCCGCCAATCGGACTGCCGCCCGCGAGTCCGCCGAGACCGAAATTGAGAATCGACGAAAGCAGCACGACGCCGTTCATCTGCACGCCGCCATTCTGGAGCATATTCACGAGCACACAGTCGCGCGTCGTGCCGTAGCTTTCACCGAAGAGGAACTTCGGCGAATTCCAACGCCCGAATTGCGTGATGTAGCGTTGGATGAACTGCGTGAATGCACGGCCATCTTGATCGACGCCCATGAAGTCCTTCGGCTGGCCGGAACCGATCACGCGGCTGTATCCCGTGTTCGGCGCATCGATGAACACGAGGTCGGTCTTATCGATCAAGCTGTAGTTGTTTTCAATCAGCTTGAATGGCGCATTCGGAATGCCCTTATCGTTCATCGTCTGCACGCGCAACGGCGCAAACGACCCCATGCGCAGCCAGATCGTCGAGCTGCCCGGGCCGCCGTTGTAGAAGAACGTAACCGGACGATTCCGAAGATCGGCGCCGTCTTTGGTGAACGCGGTGTAGAACATCCGCGCCGTGATCTGTTCCTTATCGTTGCGCAATGTAATCGTCCCGGCGCGCGCCGTATACGGAATGCTTTGGCCGCCGACGTGGGCCACGGCATGCGTTACGGAATCGGACGTTGCGGCGGGAACGGGTCCGGGCTTCCCGGCAGGCGCGGCGGCGATCAGCAGAGCCGCGGCGAGGGAGGCTGCGAGTACGCGAAGATGCTTCATGTCAGCCTCCTAGTGTCCCAGCGCGCTATCGTAGAAGCGCGCGAGATCGGTTTTAAATTGCGCAAGCGCGCTGTCGCTCAAATAGACCATGTGTCCTGACTCATAGAAGCCGTAGCTGATATTCGACTGCAGTCCGCCGTTCAGATTGAGGTGTCGCAACGTGTACTCCGTTGCAAAGAACGGCGTTGCGAAGTCGTAATAGCCGTTCGCGGAAAAGACGTGCAAACGAGGATTCTGCGTCATCGCTTCCGCCAAGTCGGGGGCAACGTTCGTCGGATATTGACCGTTGTGCGAGTTGTCCCACGAGTTTCCGTTCGAATAAATGATATCGTAGATGTTCGGACGATACTGAAGCGGCGGATTGTAGCGCAGATCGTTGCGCAGATACGAATTGATCGCCGTCGTGTACGGCGCATCGATCGACGAATCGGTCGGGTCCCAATCCGGGCCTTCGTACGAAGCGCGATCCAGTTCGTACGTCTGATAGCGTCCATCGAGACGGCCGACGATCACGCCATCCGATCGCAGCAGCTCGCGTTGGAACTTATCGTACGAGACACGCAGATTCGCGTTGCGGATATACTGTTGCGGCAGGCCGAGGAAGTTGCTCAGCTTCCGCACGACATCGTCGCGCTCGGAATTGCTGATCTTATCACCGCGATAGAGCGCGTCGAGATATTCGCCGAGCGCAAACTGACGCGCTTGCGCAACAAATGTCGCAACGTCGGCCGGACGGTTCGGCACCTTGTTGTGATACCATGCTGTCGCCGCTTCGGTCGGAAGATACAGCACATATGGCCAGTCACCGCCGCCGATCGGATCCCCGTTGCCGTAGTCGAGTCCGAAGTTGAGAATCGAGGAAAGCAGCACGACGCCGTTGAGCGCGACGCCGTGATCGAGCAACCACTTCGAGAGCCCCGACGATCGCGTCGTGCCGTAACTTTCACCGAAGATGAACTTCGGCGAATTCCAGCGGTTGAACGTGCTCAGATACGTGGTAATGAATTGTCCGAATGCGGCGATGTCTTGATCGACGCCGAAATACTCTTTTTCCTTGCCTGGCGCAATGCGTCCGAAACCGGAGTCCGGCATGTCGATGAAGACAAGATCGCTTTTATCGAGCAGCGTGTACGGATTGCTTCCCATCGTATACGGCGCGGGACCGGTGGGAGCTGCATTTGCTGCATGCACGCGCACCGGACCGACGGATCCCATGCGCAACCACATCGTCGAACTTCCCGGTCCGCCGTTGTACATGAATGTAACCGGTTGTGTCAGCGGATTCGCGCCGTCGACGGTGTAGGCGGTGTAGAACACGCGCGCGGTAATTTGATTGTTCTGATCGCGAAGTGCGATCGTACCGGCACGCGCGGTATACGCGATGGTTTTTCCGCCGACAGCGATGGTGTGCGCGGTTGTGGCGTCGGGATACGCGGGAAGTTCCGCGGATTGCGCGGATGCCGGAGGCGGTGACGCCGCCGGCGGATCGTCGGCGCGCGCGGCAACGGACATGCCTGCAAACGCCGCGATTAACAGCAAGGAAATCGCACGATTCATTCGGTCTACATCGTGCGGCGCGGCCCCGCTTCCTTCAGGCCAGCATTATGGCATCGCGCGCGATGGGCGCTCCCTCCGGTGTGTAGAGCGTCTCTTCGGCTCCAATTTCCATCGGGACGTAGAGCAGATTCTCATGACGCTGCGAACAGAGAACCGCAACGGTCATTTCTTCAGGAGGCTCCTCCTCGGAGAAACTTAACGCTTCGCCGCGCTCGTCGACGAGAAACGAGCGCGCGCCGGCCTCTGCAAGCAGTTCGTTACACTGCCCGCAGCGCAGCTCACGAAGATGAACCAGCGCGAGAAAGGGCATGTTCGTGCGGCGATGGTTGATAAAGTTCCAGTTTAAGGCGCCCAACGGCACGCTCGATCGATTCCAAGTACGGCAGCATCGATCCCTTGATCCGTCCAAGCCGCTCGTCGCCCGCCGGCGTGATCGCGTAAACCCGGCGCGAGCGCTTCGTCGGATGATCCCATGTCGCGCTGACGAAGCCGCGCTCTTCGAGACGGCGCAGCAGCGGATAGATTTTGTTCGTATTGACGGCAACCAAGTCGCCGCAAATGGACTCGATGCGTTGCATCAAGCCATACCCGTGGTCGGGCTGCTCTTTGATCAGGTGGAGAAGCAGAACCGGAAAGAGCGTCTTGCTCTTTATGGGACCGCGAAGAACTTCATCGACGCGCCGAGACATATTCTTAAAAATGGTTCCTTAGTAGCTATGCCGAGTGCGCATGAAGATCGACTGCATAGGCTTGGTCGATCGCCGCTTTGTATCGTTCTTCGACCACCCGGCGCTTAATCTTCATCGACGGTGACAATTCGCCGGTCTCGACACTGAACTCGCGCGGCAAGATCGCGATGCGGCGGATCTGCTCGTATGTCGCAAGGTCGGCGGTCTGCTTGCACACTTCGGCAGTCATGAACTCGATCACATCCTCACGCTGCGCCAGTTGTTCCGCAGCGAGAGCAGGCAAGTTCAATTCGACGCGCAGTAAGTCCCAATTCGGCGCAACTAGGGCGGCAGGGTGCGGGCGGCCGTCGCCGATCACCATTGCTTGCGCGACGAACATCGATCGCTTGATCGCGGCTTCAACGCGCGCGGGACTAACGTACTTGCCGGTTGCCGTTTTAAATACTTCCTTTTTCCGGTCGGTGATACGGAGATACCCGTCTGCGTCGATTTCACCGATATCGCCGGTATGAAACCAGCCGCCGGCAAGCGCGGCCGCCGTTGCTTCGGGATCGCGGTAGTAGCCCATCATGACATTACGTCCGCGCGCCAGCACTTCGCCGTCTTCGGCGATCTTGATTTCGCAGCCCGGAATCGGTCGTCCGACAGCGCCGTATTTATTGAACGCCGGCGTGCTCGTGGTGAGAACCGGTGATGTCTCCGTGAGACCGTATCCTTGCATGATCGGAACGCCCATACCGAGGAACGTCATCGCGACGTCGACATGCAATGCGGCACTGCCGCTCAAAAAATGCTCGACCTTCTCGAGGCCGAGCATTTTCTTTACCTTGTCGAGAACGAGCCGTTTCGCAATCGCATACTGGAGCGAAAGCATCGGCGCAACCGCTCCGTCAAACATTTTTGCCGTCATGTAATCGCGACCGACGCGCAACGCCCAGGGCACGAGTTTGGCTTGCAGTCCGCCATGCTTGAGCGCTTGTCCTTGGATGCCGGCCAGCACACGATCGAAGATACGCGGCACTGCGGTAATTACCGTCGGCTGCGTATCTCGCATGTCGGCGAGCAAGGTGCTGGGATCGGAGCAGATGTTGTAGCGCATCCCTGCGAGCAGATAGATGTAGATCATCGTGTGCTCGTAGATGTGCGAGAACGGAAGCACGGATAGCACGCTTTGGCCTTTGTGCAATTCATCGAGACCGTACCGCAGCGACGATTGCGCATCGAACCCGAGGTTGTCATGCGAGAGCATCACGCCTTTCGGAGTGCCGGTCGTGCCCGAGGTGTAGATCAAAACCGCGAGATCGTCCGGCTTTAACTCCGCCTCGTATTTACCGGGCAACTCCGGATGTTCGCGTCGAATTTCCGTGCCGCGACGTTCGAATGCATCGAGCGAGTCCACCCCGGTGCTTTCGAATACGATTGTCCGCGGTACTTGCGCGTTACCTTCGCGCAAACGCGTGACCGACGCCGCGCTATCGATAAAGAGCAGCTTGACTTCGGCGTGTTCGAGGATGAACGCCGTATGATCGAGCGCTTGCGTCGGAAAGACCGGAACGACGACGCAGCCGGCAAAGAACGTCGCGAAGTCGCAGATCACCCAATCGATGCAGTCATGGGCGATCAATGCCACACGGTCGCCGTGTCCGAGGCCGGCGTCGCGAATCGCGCAGGCGACATTTTCCACGCGCTCGAGAACGCGCTGCGTCGACATCGGTGTCCACATTCCGTTCACGCGCTCGACCAGCGCATCTTCGCGCGGTTCGGAAAGCGCGCGGCGGATCAAATGCGGAAGCGTCTCTTTAGATGGAAGATCGGACGGCGACAAAGACGACGACATACGTTCGAATTCGCCGGACCGAACATTGTTCATTCTATCATATACGAAGGTACGGTTCCGCGCGCGTGAGCCGCGATGCGGTCATGCCCGCAACATCGAGCAATTCGTCGAACGTCGTATACGCGCCGTCGCGCTCGCGTACTTCCACGATACGAGCGGCAAGTGTCGCGCCGATTCCCGGCACGCTCGAAAGTTCATCGGCGCTTGCGGAATTGAGATCGACCAGAACGCTCGTGGTTTTCTTGCTCGTCTGCCGCGCGCGGCGCGCTCGAGCCGGATGAGGGGTTGGTGCACCAAGCGTCGCCACGTAAACCTCATCGCCGTCCGCAACACGCCCGGCGAGATTGATCGCGCCGGTATCGGCATCGGGTCGAAATCCGCCCGCGCTTCGAACCGCATCATCGGCCCGCGCGCCGGCGCGGACGTGATAGAGTCCCGGATGCGCGACGGCGCCAGCGACGTAGACGACCGCATCTGAGCTCATCGAGCGATCGCCCTTTCGCGTGTGCTTGAACGCCGGCGACGGGCTCACGACCGCCGTCACCGCCGGCGCATTCGCCGATGGCGGCCGCCAAATGAGAATCGCGACCACAACGAGACCTGCAAAAATTGCGAGATTGCGCATCACGTGCGCGCAATCACGCGGACCTTACGTATTGACTAGTGTCGCATCGATCGACATCGATTGCAGGACATTCGGCGGCCGCGTTTCGTCGTGCACGAACAACGGCAGCCCGCGCGACGTATCGTACGAAGCGCGTTCATCTTCGATTGTTCCCACAACGTCAACCGAGCGAGTGACGTGCAGGGTGCTCGGTTCGGCTGCATCACCAGGTATCGTCGTGATGTTGTACGCGACGCGGCGTGCGCACTCGATCCCCGCGCCGGTTTCTACCGACGCTGATACTGTGAACTTCGCCGAGCTCGCGATGCCGCGCGCTAAGAGCGGCAAAATCACGCGTTCCTCGGGAGAGAGAAATTCATCGCGACCGCACACAAGATCGCCGTGCGCATACACTTCGCACTGAACCGTCTGCTGGGGACGGACGGCGTTCCATTTTGTTTCCGTGGCGGCGAGGAGCGTGCCGCCATCGGCGGCTAAGCCGAGAACATCGATCGCGACGCGACTACTTCCGGGGCCGCTGGGACTGCGGTCCGGACCGGAGGCTAGGCGCGTGGGATAGACGGCGACGGCGTACTGGAAATGGTACAGCGATGCGGCGCCGGGCGGGTGCGGACATCCCGGCCGCGGCAAGGGCTAGCGTGACGGCAGCGAGTCGCATCCTCGGTCCTCCTCGTTTATGCCGTCAGCTTGGCAAGAGATCCTGAAAGGCGGCTGACATGGTCCGACCGGAAAGGTAGCCGCAGACCGGGCGCGCCAAGTACCATGGCTCCTATGGCCGACACCTATGATTTCCGGACCATCGAGCGCACCTGGCAAGAACGCTGGGAGCGCGAGCAGATCTATCGCGCCGACTCGAACGATCCGCGTCCCAAGTATTACACGATGGAGATGCTTCCGTATCCGTCAGGCGATTTGCACGTCGGCCATGCAAAGAATTACGTCCTCGGCGATGCCGTCGCGCGTGCGATGCGAATGCTCGGCTACAACGTCATGCATCCGATGGGATGGGACGCCTTCGGTCTTCCTGCGGAAAACGCCGCGATCGCGCGCGGCATCGATCCGGCGACGTGGACGAAATCGAACATTGCGAACATGGAGCGTCAGATCCGCTTGATGGGAACCGGATACGACTGGCGCCGTGAAGTCGCCACGTGCGATCCCGAATACTACCGCTGGAATCAGTGGCTCTTCCTGCGTTTGTACGAACATGGACTCGCATACAAGCGCGAAGCGCCGGTGAATTGGTGTCCGCACGATCAGACGGTACTTGCCAACGAGCAAGTCATCGACGGACGCTGTTGGCGTTGCGGCCATTTGGTCGAGCGACGCAATCTTTCGCAGTGGTTTTTGAAGATCACCGCGTTCGCCGATCGGCTGCTTGAAGGGCTCGATGAACTCGAAGGCTGGCCGGAGCGCACGAAAACGATGCAGCGCAACTGGATCGGCCGCAGCACCGGCGTCACGCTGCGGTGGAAAATCGAACAGTCCGACGCACGGTTCGAGACGTTCACGACGCGCGTCGATACGATCTTCGGCGTCACGTTCGTCGTGCTCGCTCCCGAACATCCGGCGATTGCGTCGATTAAATCGATTGTTTCGAAAAAGAACGCCGCTGCAATCGAGACGTTCGCAGAATCGCTGCAATCGAAGTCCGAACTCGAGCGCACGAGTCTAATGGCGAAAGAAGGCGTCTTTACGGGCGCCTACGCGATCAATCCGATCTCGCAAGAACATGTGCCGATCTACGTCGCGAATTACGTGCTTGCAGAATATGGCACCGGCGCCGTTCAAGGCGTTCCCGCGCACGACGAACGAGACTTCGAATTTGCAAAGAAATACGGGTTGCCGATCGCCCAAGTGATCGCACAATCGGACGTGGGCGTCGAAGCTCCGCTCAGCGAGGCGTACACGGGCGAGGGCCGCTTGATCGCGAGCGGCGATTTCACGGGGATGCGAAGCGAACGCGCGCGCGACGTAATTGCGGAACATTTGAAGGCCGCCGGCATCGGCGACCGGACGGTACACTATCGCTTTCGTGATTGGCTCGTATCGCGTCAACGCTATTGGGGCACGCCGATTCCGATCGTTTATTGCGAACGTTGCGGCGAAGCGGCGGTGCCGGACGATCAACTCCCGGTGCTGCTGCCCGCCAACGTTCCAATCACGGGCGAAGGCTCGCCGTTGGCGCGCGATCCGGCGTTTATCAACACGACGTGTCCGAAGTGCGGCGAGCCCGCGCGGCGCGAGAGCGACACCATGGACACCTTCTTCGAATCGTCGTGGTACTACTTGCGCTACCTCGATCCACACAACGATGCGGCGCCGTGGGCACGCGATCAGGCGTATCATTGGATGAACGTCGATCAGTACATCGGCGGCGCCGAGCATACCGTGCTGCATCTGCTGTACTCGCGTTTCTTCTACAAGTTCTTTCACGATCAAGGATGGGTTCGCGGCAGCGAAGAGCCCTTCCAACGTCTCTTCCACCAGGGCATGGTGCTGTATAACAGCGAGAAAATGTCGAAGTCGCGCGGCAATGTCGTCGGCATCGACGAAACGGCGGAAAAGAACGGCGTTGATGCGATGCGCCTCTTCTTGCTTTACGTTACGCCGCCGGAAGATACGAGCGATTGGACCGACGAGGGCATCACCGGACGCGTCCGTTTTCTCAACCGCGTGTGGCGCGCTTCGGAACCGTTCCTCGCAGCTGCCTCCGCGATGTCCCCTCGCGAACTCCCGCCGATTGCGAGCGCCGAAGACAAAGCGCTCGTACGCGCCGTGCACGTTGCTGCGAAGTCGGCTGTCGACGAAGTTTCTTCGCGCCGGTTCCACTTCAATACGACGATTGCGAAGCTCGACGAATTGGTGAACGCCATGACCGCCGCGGCGCAAAAGGCGCCGAACTCGCGCGCGTTCCTCTACGCCGTGCATGCGCTGCCGTTGCTGCTCGCGCCTTATGCGCCGCACATCGCCGAAGAACTGTGGGCGCGACTTGGGCATGACACCTCGGTGCATTTGGAACGCGTGATCGAGCCGGAGGATACGGCGCTCGAGGTTGACGAAATCACACTCGTCGTGCAAGTGAACGGGAAGATTCGTGCGCGCATCAACGCGCAGCCGGGCATCGCGGAGGACGACGCGATCGCGCTTGCGCTCGCCGATCCGAACGTCCGCGCGCAAATGGATGGCAAAGAAGTGCGCAAGCGCATCTTCGTGCCCGACAAGCTCGTCAATCTGGTGATCGCGTGAACGAAGCCCGCCGAACGCTGACGGCTCGCTGTTGTGTCGTCGGCGGAGGTCCGGCGGGAATTATGCTCGGCTACCTTCTTGCACGGCGCGGGCATAGCGTCGTCGTGTTGGAGAAGCACGGCGACTTTCTGCGCGACTTTCGCGGCGATACCGTGCATCCGTCGACCATGAACGTGCTCGACGAACTTGGCCTGCTCGATGAGTTTTTGCAGCGGCCACATTCCGAAATCACGCAGCTCTCCGGGCACGTTGGTTCCGATACCATTACGATTGCGGATCTGTCGCACGTGCCCGGACGAGCGAAATTCATCACGATTATGCCGCAGTGGAACTTCTTGAACTTCATCTCCGAAAAGGCACGCGCGTTTGCGGGATTCCGCTTATTGATGAACACCGAGGGGATCGAACTCGTTCGCGAAGCCGGTCGCGTGGCCGGTGTTGTCGCGCATGGACCGGACGGACCGCTGGAAATACGGGCCGATGTTGTCGTTGCCTGTGACGGCCGTCACTCGACGATGCGCGCAGCGGCCGGAACAAAACCCAGGGATCTCGGCGCTCCGATGGACGTTCTCTGGATGCGCTTTTCGAAAAAGCCGACGGATCAAAATGCAGCGCTCGGCTTCGTCGGCGCGGGGGTCATCCTCGTCTTCATCGATCGCAAGGATTACTGGCAGTGCGGGTTCGTCATTGCGAAAGGCGCCGCCGAACGCGTGCAGGCGCGTGGCCTCGATGCATTTCGAAACGAGATCGCAACGCTTGCGCCGTTCGCCGCCGATCGCGTGAACGAATTGCAGAGCTGGGACGATGTCAAACTGCTCTCGGTTGCAGTGGACCGCCTCGACCAGTGGTTCATTCCCGGTTTGCTGTTCATCGGTGACGCGGCGCACGCGATGTCCCCGGTGGGAGGCGTCGGAATCAACCTCGCCATTCAGGATGCGGTCGCAACGGGCAATATCATCGGCGCTGCGCTCGATTCGCCGGGCGTCGTGCACCACGAAACGCTCGAGCGCGTGCAGCGGCGTCGCGCTTTTCCAACCGTGATGACACAAGCGCTACAAGTCTTTGTGCAGCGGCGCATTATTGCGTCGGTTCTCCGGACGGAAGCGCCACCCAAGCGCGCACCGCTCGTGCTGCGTGTATTGACGTCGATTCCGGGCTTCCGCCGGATACCGGCATATATCGTCGGTATCGGCTTCCGCCCCGAGCACGTCGCTCGTTACGCGGGCACGAGCGCTTTGAAGTAGTCGTACGTCTGTTGCATGCCGTCGAGCAGCTTCGTCGACGGCGTCCATCCGAGTTCTGATCCGGCGAGTGCCGGATCGAACTGCGCGTCTCTAGCGTCACCCGCGCGTTTTTCCGCGTGCGTAACCGGCGCTTCGAACTCGCTGATCTGCACGAGCGTGCGATAGATCTGATTCACGCTCGTCTTTACATTCGTTCCGATCACGTAGCAGCCGCCGCTGCCTTTCTCGAGCGCGCGGACGTTCGCGTTCGCAACATCTTTCACGAACACATAGTCGCGTGTTTGTTCGCCGTCCCAATCGATGCGAATGCTTTCCTGTTTGAGAAACTTCCCGATGAAGATGGAGATGACGCCGGCCTCGCCGTTTGGATCCTGGCGAGGACCATAGACATTGCCGTAGCGCAACGCGGTAAAGTCGAGGCCCTTTTCGTTTTTATAGAAACGCAGGTAGTGCTCGGCGACCATCTTCGTGATGCCGTAAGGCGAGGTCGGATTTTGAGGCCGTCGCTTCCGTGATTGGAAATCGCTCCGGCGTCCCATACGTCGCGCCGCTCGATGCAAAGATCGACCTTCTTCACACCGACTTTCACGGCGGCGTCGAGTACGTTGATGAGCCCCATCACGTTGACATCGGCATCGTATTTCGGATCGCGGGATGAGATTGCGACGGAATGCTGTGCGGCGTGATGGCTCACGATATCGGGCTTGAATTCTTGGAAAATTCGCGCGACGTTTTCGTCGCGAATGTCCATATGAACGAAGCTTGCACGATCCGGAATGTTCGCGCGACGACCGCCGCCGTGTTCCCATAGCGAATCGAGCACGAGCACGTCGTGGCCTTCAGCGAGATACGCGTCAACGATGTGTGATCCGATGAAGCCGGCGCCGCCGGTGACAATAATCCGCACTATACGCTCCCTTGCGCAACGAACCTCGAGTCGCAGATGCGGCATGTGCCGCGCTACGCTCTGCTGTGGATCGCGGGTGCGACGGTGCTTGGCGTGCTCATCGCCACGCCGCTGTCGCCCGCCGACCGAAACCTCGTTGCGGTCGCCATTACACTTGGCGCCGCAGCATTGTTCCGGTTCCCGCGCGAGACCCGGCAGCTTCGTGCGCTCGCTGCTGCCGCCCTCGTCCTTGCCGCCTGCTACGCTCACGTGCGCGAAGCAACCGTCCCCTCTATTATTCCCACGCGTACGGCTCAATACACTGCGACGGTTGTCGATGAGCGCGCACCGGATGCAGAGCTTCACACATACGTGCTGGCGCTTGATAATGGTTTCCGTGTTCTTGCGTCGCTCACGCGCGGCGTACCGCTCGGGGCGCGGCTCGTCGTGCGCGGTCGCCTCGAACCGCTTGACGAGGCGCGCAATCCCGGCGAACCGAGCGAACGCGCAATCGAAGCGGAGCACGGCATCACGGGGCGACTTGCGAGCGCCGCCGTGTTGGAGATCGTGGACTCTAACGCAGACACGATCGCTGCGCGCGTTGCGCAGCTTCACGCGCGCGCGTTGACGCTGCTGCGCGAACATCTTCCGGAACCCGGTGCATCGATCGTCGCGGGAGAGCTGTGGGGCGATCGCAGCGCACTTCCGCCCGAACTGCGCACGGAGTTCCAAGAAACTGGCACGGTCCACGTTCTCGTTACCGCGGGCTTGCATGTCGGGTTGATTGCATGGCTCATCGCCACAATCTGCGGACGGCTTACCGTGCCGCGCACCTACGCATGCGTTGCCGCAATCGTTGCAGTGTGGATATTCGCGATTTTCAGCGGCAGCAATCTTCCGGCGATTCGTGCCGCGACGATGGCGACGGCAATGCTTTCGGCACGCGCCCTCGGTCGCGCAACACTTTCGTGGAATGCGCTCGCGCTCGCGGCAATTGCCGTGTCGTTGATCGTTCCGTCGAGCGTCGCGACACCATCGTTCTGGCTTTCGTTTTGCTGCGTCGGCGCGATTTTCGCCTGCGTTCCTGCGCTCGAGCCACTCGTCGATCGCATTGCTCTCAATGCGCGCGTCCGCGAAGCACTTCTTCTCACCGTTTCGACGCAACTTGGGACCTGGCCGATCAGCGCCGCAACGTTTCTACAGTTCTCGCCGTATGCGATCGTGGCGAACGTCGCCGTGGTACCGCTCGTTCCGGCAACGATGCTTCTCGGAATGCTGCAAGTCGTTGCGACGCCACTTGGGCCGCTCGCCCAAGCGTTCGCGAATCTCAACTCGTGGCTTCTGATGTGGACGGTCAGCGCGGTTCATCTTTTAGCATCGCTTCCCGATTCGATCGTTCGCATGACGCCCGCGCCGACGTGGGACATTGCTATATATGAATGCACTTTGATTTTCGCGGCGGGTCTCGCCGTACGCGGAGCGCTTACGCCGGCGTTGGGAGTGCTCGTTGTCTCAACGTCGTTGGTGCTTCTCCCGCCCTCTGCGATCGATACGCGCCTTCGCATCACGGTACTCGACGTCGGCCAAGCCGACGCAATCGTCATTCAAACACCGGCACACCACACGATCCTCGTCGATTCCGGCGGACGGCTGGAGCGCGGTCCGCAAACGGGCGACTCCTCCGCAGAACGCATCGGCGAACGCATCGTCGTGCCGTTTCTCCTGCGCCAAGGCATTCATCAAATCGACGCATTGATAATTTCTCACCCACATGGTGACCACGTCGCGGGTTGCGCGCCAGTATTGCGCGCGTTACGCGTCCCGGAGATTGCGGATAGTGGACAAACGTACGGCGGACATGCGTATCATGATTGCCTTGATACTGCCGCAGCGGATCATGTGCCCATCGTGCAGCCGCGAGCGGGAATGCTGTGGCGTACCGATGACGGCGTGACGTTGCGTTTCATCGGGCCTTCAGTGCCGTTCATCAAAGGCAAGAACGCAATCAATGATAACTCCATTGCGTTTATCCTGCAGTATCGAAGGTTTCGTATGCTATTTACAGGCGACGCCGGAGTTGCAGCGGAGCAGCGCTTCTTAAACGAAGGCGTTGATCTCCGCGCAGAGGTGTTGAAAGTGGGCCATCACGGCTCGGCGTACAGCTCATCGCCGGAATTCATCGCTGCCGTCCATCCGGCATGCGCAATCATTTCCGTCGGCCGCCACAATCTTTTTGGTCATCCGGCACCGACCACTATTGAAAAGTTAGATGACTGCGGTATACAAATCTTCCGTACTGATGAGAATGGCGCCGTCTCGATAACGACCGACGGTTCTTTGCGTACGGTCCACATTCAAACAACGGTTGCACATTTATGAATACTTCCATTTATTAGCCATGGTGTTCCGTTCGGCGATTAGAGTCGACCGAGGCTGTTGCGTGACTTACCGCTCTTGTTTTTGCTAGCCGTGGTGCAGCAAGCTCGGCATTCGGACTGCAGTACGCCAAAGACAAAGTGGTCTCGGGATTGCATACTCGCGCAGGCCAAATTGCCGAGTTCATGAAGCCGCGGTACG
The DNA here is from genome assembly GCA_963765935.1 of Vulcanimicrobiia bacterium. Taxonomy (GTDB): domain Bacteria; phylum Vulcanimicrobiota; class Vulcanimicrobiia; order Vulcanimicrobiales; family Vulcanimicrobiaceae; genus JAMXLG01. The sequence continues at coordinate 1,243,604 of CAVXXX010000001.1, forward strand.
CTATTGCTGGAGCAGTTCGCGCAGCGAGACGAGCGCATTTCTCACCGCCGGGCCGCCTGCGTAAAATGTGAGTTGCAGAATCGCCTCGATAATTTGCTGCGGTGTAACCCCGATCGCGAGGGCCGCTTCGGCGTGAGCACGCAACTGCGGCGTAGCATACCCAAGGGTGACGCACGATGCGATGAGCACCAGATGGCGGCTCGGCAAGTCAAGCCCCGGTCGCGCCATGACGCCCCCGAGAGCCCAGTCGATTGTCATCCCGGCAAACGCCGGGCAGATGTCTGCCATCTCGGTCACCATTACTTCGCCTGCATGGCCACCGTGGAGCCTCTCCAGCAACGCGATGCCGCGTTCATGCAATGTGCCGCTGTCAGGGAGCGAGTCTTCATACCCGGTCATCGCTGCGCCGGTACCCGCCGAAAGCCAACGCCGAAACGATTCCAGACGTTGATCATTGAAATTGCGAGCGTGAGATCGACGACTTCGCGATCGTTGAAGTATTTTGCGACGCGCTCGTAGTCCTCGTCCGGCGCGTGTGTCTCGTGCAGTTGCGTGAGCGATTCCGCCCAATGCAACGCTGCTCGTTCGCGCTCGTTGAAGAGCATTGACTCACGCCAAACGGCGAGCTGATCGAGGCGAGCCTGAGTTTCTCCGGCTTCTCGCAGCTCTTCGGCGTGCATGTCGACGCAAAAGACGCATCCATTCATCTGCGAGACGCGCAAATTCAGAAGATGAATCAAGCCGCATCCGATGCTCGATCCGGAAAGGATCTTGTTCACGTGCGCCAAGGCGGCGAACACGTCGGGCGCATTGGATTTCCAATCGATCCGTGCGGTTTCTGTTTTCGTAAGGCCGTTCAACATCTTACCTCCGCAACCAAGACGAAGTGGTCTGTCAAAGCGTGACAGAGAGGACGCGCAATGCCAGCCTCTCGTACCGTTTCAACGCGGTTACCACGCTTGAATGTTGACTGAAACACGCTCCACGGTGCGGAGCGTAGTGCGATCAAAGATATGTTACAAAGGATATTTTCGTGCCGCGTTGCTTCGATAAGCCGCCGAATCGGCGAGTGCCACGAGGCAAATCGGTAACGGAACGCGTCCAAAAAGCCGGCCGGCGCCCCACGTTTCACCCGGCAACAACCTCGCCTGCGAAAACGGAACAATACCTCTCCATGCCGCTGCACCGCCAAAGCGCAGCGTGTCTTGGCCATGCAATTTGCGCCGTACCAGCGAATGAATTCCATCCGCACCGATCAGGACATCTGCAGACACAGCAGCTGCTAAAGCGAACCTCATCGGAACGCAACTCGGACATCACGGCATCGACCGCTGCGTGATCTCCGCGTCTAATCCAAGCGTACGCAGCACAGCACACGAAGCGCGTTCGGGCAAAGCGTAAAGTGCGGCTCCCCGAGCTTTTAGCGCTGACCGCTCCAAGACCACGGAATATTGCGCGCGTTTAAGCGCTATTGCAGACGTTAAGCCGACGATGCCCGCGCCGATAACAATGGCGTCGTGGGCATCGCCTAACTCTTGGATATTTCGCGTTGGGCGTAGCGAGCTAAAGGATCGACTTCCAAATGCACCATTGCACCAGCTTGGCGTTCGCCGAGCGTCGTGCGCTTGAGCGTTTCGGGAATAAGGGCGACTTCAAACGACTCATCGCCAGCCGCTGCGACGGTGACGCTCACTCCGTCTACAGCGATGAAGGCTTTCTCGACGATCATAGACGCTAGGTGCCCGGGGCGTTCAATGCGAAGACGCGCTCCTTGGCCCTCCGCCCACCGCCTTAGAACTAACGCGGTCGTGTCGACGTGACCGTAGACGAAGTGGCCGCCCATACGATCGCCTAGCCGCAACGAATACTCGACATTGACGCTGTCATTGTATTTCAGTGCGCCAAAGGCGCACCGGTTCAATGTTTCGGGCACGACGTCGAATGTCGCGATGCCACCATCGATTGCGGTTGCGGTCAGGCAAACGCCGTTTACCGCGATCAATCTTTAACCTCCGCTTTCTCTTTTGCCAGGCCGCCGCAATAGAGCCGCAGCGTCGCGCCGCCGTCACTTCGCTGTTCTAAGCCGATTACCGAACCGCGATATTGAATCAGTCCACCAAACATTGTTATGCTCCGAGGCCGCGCGAGAGTTCAGTGACAACATCAGCGGCCGAATCAATCGAACAACGAGGCCGACCGCTTCACCGGCGTATAAAGCCATAGTATTGATATCGCCACCGGCGTCGCGCGTTGGCGAACGGAAGTTGAAGCGAGGCGCGTCGTTTCGTGACGCGCGCGCGACTTCCCAAATGGCCGTCGCTTCGTTTCGAAGCGTGCGGTGGGGCGTTGGGCCAACCAACATCGAACGCAGAAGAATACAAAGTATCGTCGCCTGACGCTGCTAAGACTCGATCGCGATAGCCGGGATGAATGTTTGCCTCATGTGTCGCTAGAAACCGCGTGCCAACCCAAACGCCGGCGGCTCCAAGTGCCCGCGCCGCGGCTACACCCCGCGCGTCAGAGATCGCTCCCGCGGCGATCACTGGGATCTGATTTACCGCGTCGACCACTTGAGGGATGAGTGCAATAATGCCGAGGCTGCCGCGCACATGTCCGCCGGCTTCATAACCTTGGGCAACAATAATGTCCGCGCCGGCTTCCGCTGCTTCAACGGCCTCTCGCACGGAGCCGACAACCTGTATGACGGCGGCGCCTGCGTTTTTCACTTCGTGGACGAACGGAGCAGCTGAGCCCCAAAAGAAGGACACGATTGGCACGTGTTCTTCGAGTGCGGCATCGAGTTGCTCTCGTATTGGGAAGTCCAACACAAAATTGATCCCGAACGGCTCGTTTGTGAGGCTGCGCGTCTTTCGAAGAACATCTATGGTTTGTTCGCGGGTTCGCCATGTTCCGGAGAGATGGCCAACGCCGCCCGCATTTGAGACCGCGGCCGCCAATTCTGCTGAGGCAACGGCTCCAATTGGCGCCTGGAATATCGGCAATCGTATTCCAAGCTTTTGCAGAATGTCCATACGAAGCATAGACGCATCCGCTTGACGAGACGTTACAGGCGTCGCGCCTTCACGATTCGGTGAGACGCATCAGCATCCTAGATGGGCTTCGCTCAACAACGAGAGTCGCAGCGTGCGAGAAGCTCATGAACTGCTCGGCGACCATTCGGTCAATCATCATCGAGAGAGGGTCGAAAATAGCCGTCGACATTTAATATCCCGCACGGTTTTGTATGCATGCCGTGATTAAACCAGGCCCATTGTTCAAAAAGCTCTTCGAGCGTTCCGGGACCGCCAGGAAGGGCAATGAATGCGTCGCCCAGATCCGCCATCTTTTGTTTTCGCTCATGCATTGACTCGACGACGTGCAGCTCGGTTAGCTCGCGATGCGCTCGTCCTTGGCGAACAAACGCGCTCGGCATCACGCCGATCACTTCGCCGCCCGCTGCCAAGGACGCGTCGGCGAGCACACCCATCAAACCAAAAGAACCGCCTCCGTAGATGAGGCGAACGCCCGCAAACGCAATGGCGGTTCCCATTGCGACGGCGGCATTCGCGTACGACGGTCCGCCCACGCTCGAACCGCAAAGACCGTGACGGATTTCACCGGCTTCCCTATTCGTTTCCAACGTGAGTGAGTTTGTCGGGATTGCGCAAGAGATAGATCGACGAGATGCGTTCGCCATCGAAATCGAACGCAACCACGGTGTACACGAATCGTTTTGAAACACCGCGAACCCGGCAGTCCGTTCACCATGAGACGGTGGGCGCGCGCTGCCGCCCAGAACTTGTCGTGCAAACCGACCATCATGCGCGATACCTTGTCGATGCCTATCACCGGCCGCAAACCGGCATATGCTTTGCCGCCGCCATCGGCCATTGCGACGACGTCCGTTGCCAGAATGGCGCGAAGGCAGTCGACGTTGCCGTCATGCAGCGCGGAAAGAAAGCGTTCCGTAAGATCTTCAGCCTTCCGGTGATCGATGAGTATCCGCGGACGATCTTGCCGAACGCGAACGCGGGCACGCAAGACCATTTGACGAACCGCCTCTTCGCGTTTGCCGAGCATCGCGCCGATTTCCGAATGCGTGTAGTCGAAGACGTCATGCAGCAGCATGGCGGTTCGCTCTTCCGGCGCCAGACGCTCAAGAACTCAAAGAAAGCCCATTGCGAGATCATCCGACTGCATCGTCTCGGTCTCGGGATCGCTCGAATCTTCGACGAGGGGCTCGGGCAGCCACACGCCGATGTAGTCCTCGCGTTGTCGTTGCAGCGCGCGTGCGCGATCGATTGCGAGGCGGCTTGTCACCGTTGCGAGCCAGCCGCCCGGATTACGTAGGTCCTCTCCGCGATGTTCCTCGAGGCGAACGTACGCACTCTGAACGACGTCCTCTGCGTCGGCAATCGACCCCAAGATTCGATACGCAATACCAAACAGGCGTCGGCGCAACGCGAAAAGATTATCCATAGGCGGCCTCCCTAACGTGTTCTGCGTTGCTCGCGGTCGCGGAGACCTGACGCTGCAACACGCGTTGAACCCTGCATAGCGCGTCGGCATCGCTCCTATACGAGGAAAACGCGGTGTAGCCATCGGGCCGGATAAGCGCTACGCCCGTACGCTGGGACACGCGTACCTCCAATGCTTCGCGAAACGTGGCGGCGATATTGATTCCCTTTTCGACGCAAGCCTCGCTGGCGTCTGAGCCGATGAGCAACACGAATTGATTACGAATGCCGCCGTCGCGCATCCATTCATCAAAATATCGGTGGCCCCGGCCTTCTACAATTCGACTGCCGGCGTACGCCACCCCGAGCTGCGACAACTGCTCTACGAACGTGCCTTGGAACAGAGGGAAGTGCGCCACAATCGGAATCAGCGTGTTGCGAATCCCTTGTGCGATTTTGCTCGGTGTTCCCATGGCCTTCGTGAGTAAGTCCGTCGTTGCGATGACGCGCTTTACTACCGGTCCACGCTCGCCCGAGTAACTATCGAGCAGGTCACATGTTGCATAGCCGCGCACGGCGAACGCAAGTTTCCATGCCAGATTCCATGCGTCGTGCAGTCCGGTGTTCATGCCCTGACCGCCGAACGGACTATGGATATGCGCCGCGTCTCCCGCAAGAAATACTCTGGCGCTCTGCGCTTTCGCAACATGGCGATGGTGGACGCGAAAATAGCTGCTCCAGTGAAGTTCATGCGCTTCAATTCCCTCGGGAGCCCGATCGGCTAGCAACGCTTTGACAAGATTCAGCGAGGGCGCCTCTCCATCTGCGCTATGGATCGTGGCGACGATCCGACGACGCGTGTTGCTCATTGGGAAGATTGCGAGCGGGCCGTCCTCATGCGAACAGAGTTGCATTTCGTCGCCGGAAAGCGCATCGTTCGTCTCCAAGTCGGCGAGAAGGAACGTGGCATCGTAGTCGCCCCCCTCGAACGGCAGGTTTAGGACTTTTCGAACGGCGCTGTGCGCGCCATCGCAACCTACCACGAAGCGGGCGTTGATAGAGAAATGATTTCCGCCTCGCTCAAGCTCCGCTAGAACGCCGTCTTCGCGCTGCGCAAGAGAGACGAACGTCGTCCCGTATTCGACGGCTCCTCCCTTGCTCTGAAGCGCTTCCAGAAGTAACGCCTCGGTAACGTTCTGTGGGATCATCGCAATGAATGGGTAGGCGCTCTCTTTTGGCGCGAACGCAAGTTGTGCGAGTCGATGGCGATCGGCGAATAACGCGACACAGGTGGTGCGGTTTGCGCGTTGCAAAAATGGTTCCACAACGCCCGCCATATCGAAAATCTCTAATGTACGCGGCATCACGGCAAGCGCCTTCGAATGGTTCGATTGACCAGCGTTCTTCTCAACAATCCGATAACTCATTGAGCGGCGCGCGCACTCATTTGCAAGGAACAGACCGACGGGACCTGCACCAACTATTAGGACGTCAGTATCGCTTGTACGATTCATCGTTCCCGTTATGCTCCCGTTTAGCGAACCGCAAGTAACGCAAGTTGCCAAACCCCACGATCGTTTTTGCGGCGCAATACGTAACCGTCTTCATATTGCTCGTAGACCTGCCAGCCGTCGCGAAGTGCCGCCGTTAAATTCTTGAAGGTAACCATATCTACAAGAGGGACGACGTGAACCTAAACAACGTGACAGCTTCTCAGTTCATGCGGTCCCCGGCATCCATGCATTGGAAAGTGACGTCGCAAGGCCAGAACAGGTTTCCGATCTTTACCGCTTGATCGCAGCCGGCTTCCCCGACGTAAATCTTCTTAATTAACGATGCCGGTATAATGTGAGAACGCTGACGTTCATCGGTCCATCACTGGCGTTGGGGCGGCCACGAGTGTGACGAGATTGAAACACGCATGCCAATACGACCGTAAGCTAAGCGTGAAGATTTGGTGTGGGTGCGTGAAACTCAAACTGATTGCTGCGGGGCTGTCCGCCATCATCTCGTCCCTGATCTACCTGGCGTCGCCCCTGAGCGCCGGGGCCGCGACGGATACGACGAAAGACTGTCACATCGGCTCCTATCGGCTGAGCGACGGTAAAGCCGTCGATATCGCGCCGTCTGATGCGGGCACGCTGCGCTGGCGGATGTTCACCGGCGAGACAGGGCAGCTTCATCGGCAGAAGGACGGAACGTGGGTGAGTACCTACGGGTGGACCGGTCGCCCCGACGGCAAGACGGTTTCGTTTTCCGATTGCAACAAAGGTCAGATTTCTTTTGCAAAGGAGCACGGTACGCGCATCGCATTCGATGTGACCAATACCGTCTTCTATAGCAGCGGCGCGAAGCTCGTGGGTCGGCTGATACTACCGAAAGGTCACGGAAAAATACCGGTCGTTGTCTTGGTGCATGGTTCAGAGCGCGATTCGGCTCTGGACTTTTATGCGCTACAACGAATGTTCCCGGCGCAGGGTATTGGCGCGTTCGTGTACGACAAGCGAGGAACGGGCGTATCCGGCGGCACCTATACGCAAAATTTCGACGTTCTTGCTAAGGATGCCGTTGCCGCGCTGAACGAAGCCAAGCGCGTCACCGGTTCGCGGCTTGGGCGCATCGGCTATCAAGGCGGCAGTGAAGGCGGGTGGGTTGTACCGATCGCGGCGAGTCAAGCTCATGTCGATTTCGCGATTGTGAGCTTTGGACTTGCGGTTACGGTGTTAGAAGAAGATCAGGAAAGCGTCGCCCTCGACATGTATTTCCACCACCACTCGTCTGCAGATACGGCTAAGGCGCTAGAACTTGCACGGGCCGGCGAGTACGTCGTCGAGACTGGCGGGAAGCAAGGTTACGACAAGTTCGATAAGTTGCGCCGGAAGTATAGGTCAGAACCGTGGTACAAGGATGTACATGGCGACTTTCTCTTCTTGGTCTTACCTCTGAACGAAAATCAGATCCTTGAGGCGGCCAAGGAGTACGGCGTGAATACAACTCCGTTCGACTACCAACCGATGCCGGTTTTGCAGAACTCTACAACACCTCAGCTTTGGGTGCTCGGCGCCGACGATTTGGACGCTCCGAGCGCCGTAACGGCAAAGCGCATAAAGTCGTTGATTGCGGACGGAAAGCCATACACGCTCGCGATCTATCCCGGCGCGGAGCATGGGATGACGCTCTATGAGCTGAACGCAAAAGGTGAGCGTGTCTCGACCCACTTCGCGCCGAGGTATTTCGAGATGATGTCCGACTTCATTCGCGACGGCGCAATCGGCAGTCACTACGCTAACGCGCAGATCACGCAGCCGAAAAAACCGTGAGTATGCGGACGGATACAAATGGTGCACTAACTGTTCAAAGCGATGACGAACGGGTCATGGAACGAGCAACGCTTTAATCGCACGACGCTCGTCCATCGCGCGGTAGCCTTCCTCGGCCTTATCCAACCGCCCGGCCGCATCGAATGCACTGCCTGCATAAATGATTCCGAGTACCGACTGCTTCTACCACTGAGTGGGCGCCAAGCCCGTTCGTCAGTTCTTTGATCTTCGCAACGCCCTCATCGCCGCGCTCCGCTACAATGTCGGTCGCTCGAAGCCACGGCAAGGTTCTGTCGATCCTCGTGGCGGCTCATTGCGATGATTCGCTCGGCGTCCAGTTGCTTGGCCGCGAGCACCGCGCATAGACCGACTGCGCCGTCGCGTACAACCGCTACGGTCTTCCCCGCGCCGGCCTCAGCCGCAAACGCCCCGAACCATCCGGTCCCGAGCACGTCGGATGCCGCAAGGAGCGACGGAATAAGGTCTTGATCCGGCATGCCGGGCGTAGCAACGAGTGTGCCGTCAACCAGAGGAATGCGCGCGAACTGAGACTGCGTGCCGATCTGCGCGCAACAAACCCGCCGTGTATGCAGCGGGATTGAAGCCGGCGCGACAGATTTCGCACGTGTTGTCAGAGATGACGAATGACCCGACGACGAAGTCGCCCACCGCGACGTTGTTAACCCGTCCCGACCTGTTCGATTCGTTCGATTCCGCGGTAGGCCCAAAGATCGGAACCGCACACACACGTTGCAGAGAGACGAATTATCGCGTCTGTAGGGTCTTCGATCTTAGGGTCCGTCTCGCTGTTCCACCCGTACGTCACGGGGCCCATACAAACGTGCTGCTTTCATTATTGCCCACCGTCGTATTGTTCGTCGGTGACCTTCTCGAGCCACTCGACAACTTCACCGTCGAATTTTTCTTGGATCGCTATATGCGACATGGCTGTTGACGGACTAGCGCCGTGCCAATGTTTTTCATTAGGAGCGATCAACACGACATCTCCCGGTCGTATCTCTTCCACCGGACCGCCCCAACGTTGCACGCGACCAAATCCGAACGTCACGATGAGCGTCTGTCCGAGTGGATGCGTATGCCACGCAGTGCGGGAGCATGGCTCGAAGGTAACATTTGCGGCCGAGACTCTCGCGGGGTCTTTTCGATCGAAAAGCGGATCGATTCGAACGGTGCCCGTGAACCAGTCAGTATTCCCTTTTCCCGAAGCTTGCGATCCGGCAGCCTTGATCTCCAAGTTGATCCTCGCTTCGCGCATTGCCGAGCGCAACTGACGCTTTGCGTCGCTGGGGGTCATTCCCGAGAGGGGCGGCTTCGACACGCGGCGAGCCGCCGATCCCTCAGTGCGTTGTGTGAGTATAGGACTTTATGAGACCACGTAGCGGGATGCACTCCACTTTTTCGCGCGTTACAAGTCGCGGAAATCGCGGATAGCGGACAAACGTACGGCGGACATGCATATCACGATTGTCTCGATACCGCAGTCGCGGAACGTGTACCGGTTGTGCAGCCTCGTGCCGGAACGGCGTGGAGCACAGATCATGGGCGTCACGTTTATCTTTATTGGCCCATCGCTTGCGTTCATCGACGGGCAAGAACGCGATCAATGACAACTCCATTGCGTTTATTCTGGCATATCGCTCGTTCCGCATGGTGTTCACCGGCGACGGCGGCGTCGCCGGCGAGCGACGCTTCTTAGGTCGCGACATGGATCTTCGGGCGGAGATTTTAAAGGTCGGCCATCACGGCTCAGCTTACAGCTCATCGCGAGCATTCAACGAGCGTATTACGGCCATTGCGGCCCTAACGTGATCGGCGTTTATGCCGAGTACGCGCCAGGCCAAATCGAGCTTTACAAGAACGACATCGCTAGAACGGGAGGGCGCTTATGCTTCGATCCGTCTTAGTGGCCGCGCTGGTGCTTCTCAACATCGCCCTCTGGGCGCCCGACCTTCCGCGCGTTTTCGGTCATCCAATGGGCTTAGCGGGCTTTACTATCACACGGAGTGGATCCGTCGCCGACGTGATTCCCGGGTCGCCGGCGGAGCGCGCAGGAATCAAACCGGGAGACCGGATCGATTTTCAAAACACGCCGTTGCACTCACGATTGCTCATCGTCAGCCAACGCTATCAAACGCTACACCCAGTTCAGTCTTTTTCCATGGCCTTCCTCACAAAGCATGGACCGCTTAAAACCGTATTACGTTCGATGCCGGAATCGGCCGCCGATCGTGCAACGGTGCTTCCTCGCATCGTATTCGAACTGATTCTTTTAACGGCAGCAATCGCACTCGTGTTGCTCCGCCCCAGTAAAGCTACGTGGGGATTTCTTATCTTCGCATGCTTCAATCCGGCTGAGCCGGCAAATCAGATCGCGTGGCTGGGTGCCGAACCTTATCAGCTGGTAATGGCGACGCTGATCGGTCCGTACGGAGTGCCGGTCCTCGGAAGCGCCGGCGCAATCGTCTTTGCTCTTTACTTATTGGTACCTCTCCCGATCGCGCCCTGGCGAAGGGCCGTCGAACTCTGCGCGTACGCGATTGCTGCCCTCATCGTATTAGGTGGGGCGTTTTCAACGGCGTCGGCAGTGCTGTATGGAAAGCCATTGGACGCAATCGAGGCAACGGCAATACTTGTGCTAATCGCGGAAAATCTCGCGGTTCCGCTGCTCCTTGCGGCGACGTACCGGTCGAGCGATGCAGCAACTCGAGAGCGTTTGCGCTGGGTGCTTTTTGCGTTCGTCGTTAGTGCTGCAGTAAATATCCTATACATCGTAACGTCGCAGAGCTTCATCTTGTTAGAGACGCCTTACTGGCTTTGGGCAACCACTGCGGGGATCGACGCGTTCGTCCTCGCGTTCGCCATCTCGTATGCGGTGCTCAAGCACCATGTCATTGACGTCAACGTCGTAATCAGCCGCGCATTGGTTTATACGATTCTTTCGGCGATTGTTGTCGTTGCGTTCACACTCGTCGACCTGTTCTTCACCCGTGCGCTTTCGAAAGCGAGCGCAGGCCTCATCGTCGACATCGGCCTTGCGCTCATCATCGGTTTCTTCTTCAATACGCTGCATCAGCGAGTGGATCGTTTCGTCGATCGCGTCCTGTTTCGTAAACGCCATCTGGCAGAAGAGCATATGCGCACTGTTATCCGCGCGCTGCCCTTCAGTTCTTCGTACGAGCAAATCGACCGTCTTCTATCGGAAGAGCCGGTTCGGTCGTTTGCTTTAAGTGGTTCGACGTTGCTTGTGGCAGATGACGACGGCAATTTCGTCTTACGTCGTAGTTTCGGGGTCTCGCCGCCTGCGCTAACGGGCGCGTCCAACGAAGATGCGTTACCCATCTATTTGCAGGGCGAGCGGGCACCGCTGCATCTGAACCATCACGGCTGGCATCTGCCGGCGATCGCAGTGCCGCTGTTCTCCCACGGCGACCTTATTGGAATAGCTGTGTACGGATTGCACGAAAACGGAACGGATTTTGATGGCGAGGAGATCACACTCCTCGAAGCGCTCGCAACCAGCGGCGGCATCGCATACGATCGCCTTGAAGCAAGGCAGCTCCGCGAAGAAGTTAGGGACTTGCGTTTTGGGCGTCAGCTTACCTAATGCGCCAATGTTGCCACGTGCATTCGTTATGTGACTACAGGAATTTATACGATCACGTCGCCGGCTGCACTCCAGTGTTGCGCGTTAGGCGTTACGTCGGACATGATGGATCCCGCTACAGCAGCACGCCGGGCGTTCATTTTAGGCTACTGTATAGAAGCTGCCGTAGTATCGAGTATTCCCGGCGAAGCGTCGCCGCTTTCCACAACGACTTTCGCAATGAACTCGCGCGCGCGGCCGCCCTCATTTTCCAAACCAGCAAGAGCGTCTTCCAACGCTTCGGCTTCTTCGCGTTCCATGGAACCTAAACCGATCTCGGGGCCTTCGACGCATCGTACACGAAGAGTGCCCGCGACCATTATACATCCAAACCCGGCGCAAAAATCGGAAAAGAGAGCGCGTGGCGCTCTCTTTTTATTATTAGCCGTGCGGCTTTCTACGTGCTAACCGTCGCGGACATCCGCTGCGGGATCGAGCGGCCTTCCTCGAGGTCGAGAAGGTCCGGCCAGGTCCTCACATCTTTACGATCGGGAGCGATCTGGTCGCGCAATTCGTTGAAATGCTCCAAGGACTCACTCGACGGTGTTTGCGTTAGAGACAGCTTATTAAACTCGCCGATCTCTTGCGGTGTCTTTTTCGCAAGAAACCCCTTGACGTAATTTTCGATCTCGGAATCGAGTTTCGCGTTTGTAACGACTTTGAGATATTCGGAGTCGCTCATCCCGAGGAAATCGAACAGGCCTTTATCCATCGAGCAATTATACTTGTACTCGCCGATGGTGCCGTGCGCTACGGCTTTCGCTTTATCGGTCGTGCGGCCTAGCTGCACGATTCCGAGGAATTTGTCGCGAACGCTGCGCGGCGTGCCTTTGGTCAGGTCCATATAGTTTTCTTTTCTGTAAATCACTAGTGCGTTGAAAAGAGCACTTGTGCATTCGTAGTGACGTGCCCCCACCGCGATAAGTTGCACTTGCGCAAAGAAAAGAAAAACAAATAAATTAAAGGCGCTTTCAATGATTGGACGACGTCAAGCGCTCGCCGTGCGACTCAGGCGGTCCCACCGCCGCACGCTCGTAGCACATAGTATCGACGATCTTTACGGACGATTGGAACGACTCGGCCAGAACGCGGCCGATCTTCTGGTTCCATTGGGACTGGGCCCATGCGTGCCGTGTCTCCCAGCGCGTCACGATGATGACGCTCGTCTCATCATCTGCCTCTAGTATCCGCGCGTCCAGAAAGCCCGGAAGACCCGCTACGTCATCCCGAACGTGCTGCGCCGCCCGTTTGGAGAAGGCGTCGCTCTCGTTCGGATTCAAGGTTGCGGCCCACAAATAGACGACTGTGCCATCCTTACCGCTGCTGCGATCACTAGAAAATTGTTCAACCATGGATTGCTCCTCATTTTGCCGCCCCAGTATATCGCTGCGCAGACCGGTACCTTTGCACCGCTGCGCGCTAGCGATGCACTCACTCGCATTGTTCTCGATGACCTGCAGGAACGGCGATTAGCTCGATGGGCATCGGGAATGCGATGGCCGAGTTGGGTTCTTCGGTGCGCCGGTGACGCTCCGCTTTCGGCTCGCTTTGCGATGAAGGGATCATGTTTTCGGTAAAAGTCACTTCCCGAAACTCGACGGTGATGAGTTGATATCCGAAGATTCGGTTTGCACGCCCAACGTTTTCTGGAGTTTGCGCAAGCATATTGGTCGCGCGCAGAAAGTTTTCGACCTGAATGATCGCCCGTTCCGCGTCTACTATCCTGTGTTGATCGTCTATTTCGATGATATTCGAAGCAGGGAACGAGAGTCGATTAAGCAGCTTCGTTTCCTGTGTCGATGGCGCAATCAGGCAGGGCTCGCACGTGTTGTTATACCCGGGCCTTCGCCGCTAGGGACAGCTAAGGTTTCGCCGCAGTCCTATCATCGCGTACATTAGTCTCCTCAATCTTGTCACATCGTTCGCTCGATGAAATTTCGACGGGATCGTTAGCCTGGGCTAGCCGGTCAAGCGCCACGCGAATTATTCCAGCTACCGGAACCGCCACAATCATTCCGACCACGCCGAACGCCTCCGCACCAAGCAGGATCGAAACAAAAATGACGAGTGGGGACACGCCAACGGTTTTGCCAACGATAACCGGCGCTAAAACGCGGCCCTGTACCTCAAACACTACGACGAAGAGCGCGAGGATGATCAGAGCTTTGATAGGCCCTACGGTAAAAAGCGCAACAAAGAACGTCGGAATACCCCCAATGAACTCACCGACAAGTGGGACGACGCTGACGAAGCCTGCAAATACACCGAGCAACGCCGCGTAACGGACACCCGTGATCAATAAGATCAGCGTTACGGCAATACCGATGATGATTGCGAGAAGAATCTGACCCCGGACGAATCCGCTGATCACACGATCGACGTCATCGACGAAGCCGGCGGCTCCACGCCGGGCATCTCGTGAAACTAGTCGCAGAAACGTCGCCCGTATCTGCTCCGCTTCAATGATGAAGAAAAACGCGAGCGCCAACATCACAAAAGTATCGACGACGAGAGTTGCCGTCCCGCGCAGCATATCGAGAGCGCGTGAGCCGATGTTCCCCGCAAACGTGCTCGCAATTGCTCCTAATCGAGCAGCGTTCTGCAGGATAACTGTGCGTACTTCAGGCGGGAAACGCGCGAAGATTTGACTCGTTCCAGGATGCGCGACCTGGTTTTCCACACTCCGTAATGCCAGGGGAACCGCACGTGAAAGTTCGACAGCCTCGCTTCCGATCGCCGGCGCTAAGTAGGCGGCCGCGAGACCGATCGCCGCAAGGGCGAAAATGTAAACGACAATTACAGCAAGTGCCCGCGGCATCCGCGCGCTCAGGAGGCGAACTGCAGGGAAGATCACATATGCAAACAGAACCGCGATGATTATCGTGGTAAAAACGTTCTGCACGCGTTCGATAACCGCGCCAGTCATCCACGCAAGTACGCCGACGCCAATTGCCACTGCAATAAAAACAAGGAAGCGAAGCGGTCGTTGAATCATCGCGCGTTACGACTCCTGGAGCAGGCCGACTGCAGTTCTGCTCTCGTTCGCTACGCACGCCTTCGTTCCGCGACGCCCCTCACCTCATGCCGCACGACTAAAGTGACGCCTTTGCGAGCTCGCCGAACGAATCGGCAAGCGGCCACAAGCTCATTTAAAGCTCTAGTTGACGGTAAACTTTCATGGAGTGCTTCCAATAACGAACGGTGGCCCGATGAACATTTGTCTATTTGAGTTGTATGCAAATTTTTTTGGTCCGGCTTTCGCGAAGTTACGCACTCCCGCGCCAACGTTTTCCGGCATCCCTAACCGGGTTTCGGCGAACTCGCGCAAACTTCACGGATTCGACAACGAATCAGTCGCTTAGCTCCATAAGAGCATCGTGTTGCTTAAGCAGAACGACGTCGTAAGCGGCAAGCAGTAGCTTCTTATCAATGCAACGCGGTCTGCCGACAAGAATCACGGGCGTCGTATTTATCACAATGTGCGCGGTGATTTCTTTGTGGACGTTACCGACGTCACGGGCGCAGACCACCGGACGCCCCTCGCCGTCCGTTACACCGCTGCCCCCGTCGCCTTCAGCCGTACCGGCCGCATGGGGCGCCTTCGAGCGCGCGTGGACGAATATCACCGCCTACAGCGCGACGGTCACATTTTTCGAGCGCAAGGGGACAGAAGTACAAAATGCGGTATTCGACTACACCTTCCGCAAACCGTCGAGCGCGACGGTCCGTTACCACAACGGCCCAAACGCGGGCGTGACGGCCGTGTGGGGCGGCGGCAACACTGTCGTGGCGCATCGCGGCTCGGGCCTGACGGCTTTGTTTAAAAAAACCTTTGCATTGCACGATCCCGCGGTGACGACCATTCGTGGCTCATCCGTCGACGAGTTGAGCTTTGCGGCCATTCTCGCTCACGCACAAGATACACCCGGGACGATTTCCGAGAATGGCGGCCCCGTGATCGATGGTGTTCCCACCGACGCCATAACGTTTATACCGACTTCCTCCGGGGCCGACACCGCCTTAACGCGCGAAATCGTCGATATCTCAACGACTACCAGTCTCCCAATTCGCGTGCTCGGATATGAAGGGGAGACGCTCGTGCGTCAAATCGATTTCTCCAACATTAAGCTCGATCACTAGCTACAACCTTCGCAGGAGGCATAACACCGAAAGACGGCTGATTGCACTTGCTGCATGGAGTGAATCCGTCAGCCGAACGAGCTCGAGGAACGGAAGGTTGAGCAACGTCTTCAACGTTGCGGTTACGACGCTCGACGAACTTACAGTACCGGTTCAACGGATGGTTCGCTCAAATGCCGAGCAGGATCGGGACAATATCCTCCGTGGAAGTACGGACATCGCGTCGTCCACGATTGTGGGAACGGCACGCGTCAGAGCGACGAGCGCGATAAATTACCGTCTCCGATGCTGCACCGATCGTCGCCGCGTTGTTGAAGGACGGAATATCCGACCGTGACATTACCATGATTCAGCATGTGAGTGCGCCCGACCATCAATCCGCAATTCCGGGCGCCGTCGACATCGAGGTGGCCTTACAAAATACGGATCCCGACTACATTCGGTCGCTTGGCAAAGCGACCAGCGACGCCGCAGGTTACCCTGTCTATCACGCCTTTAGCGACGTTACGTTTCGCGTTGCTAACTGCACGAAACTCCTTTCCGGAGCGCGCCGGGCAGCGCTTGATGAGGCACGCGCGCAAGCTGCGCGAGCGGTACCGGGACCGCATCCAAAATTAGGACCAATTGTTGACGTCCGCCAGCTCGCGCTAACTATCGCGGAAGGAAGCTGCGGCGACATGAGTCCCACGGCGAGTCCAACGCTCGTCTATCGTAACGGCGATTTCGAAAGAGCAAACGGAGGGTATGGCGTAGCGACCTCGCGACTATCGGTGGGTTTTCAACTCCTGCGTTAACCATCGCCCGGCGCGAGCAGCCATCGTGTGAGCACCGGACTTTACGAGATCATGTTGCTGGTCGCGCTCCGGTGTTACGAGCGATACGCGTTGCGGAAATTGCAGATAGTGGACAGGAGTACGGCGGTCATGCGTATCATGATTGCCTCGATGCCGCGTCCGCGGACCACCTACCCATCGAGCGGCCACGCGCAGGAATGCTGTGGCGTACCGATGACGGCGTTACGCTGACGTTCATCGGCCCTTCGCCCTTCATCGGCGGCGAGAACGCGATCCACGACAATTCTGTTGCCTTTATCCTACAATACCGCAAGTTCCGCATGCTGTTCACCGGCGATGCAGGCGTTACCGCAGAGCGACGTTTCCTGGATGCAATCTCTTCGGCCACCCTGCACCGTCAACAGTCGAAACGCTCGATAAGAGCCGCGCGAAGGTTTTTCAGACGGATGAAAATGGCGCATTAACTGTTCAAAGCGATGACGAACGGGTCACGGAACGAGCAACGCTTTAATCGCACGGCGCTCGTCCATCGCGCGGTAGCCTTCCTCAGCCTTATCCAGGGGTAGCGTCAAGTCAAAAACTCTTCCGGGGTTGATTCGCCGGCTCCAAATTAGCTCGATGAGTTCCGGCAAAAAGCGACGCACTGGTGCCGGCCCTCCAAGTGTATGTATTTCCGCGAAAAAGAGTTCGTCCGCCGGCAACTTTACATCCACCGGCACACCAACGAAGCTCATATGGCCGCCCGGCCGCGTAGAGTGCACCGCCTGCATAAATGACTCCCGAGTGCCGACTGCTTCTACCACCGAGTGCGCGCCAAGCCCGTTCGTGAGTTCTTTGATCTTCGCAACGCCCTCATCGCCGCGCTCCGCTACAACGTCGGTCGCTCCGAAGGCTACTGCAAGGTTCCGTCGATGCTCGTGGCGGCTCATTGCAATGATTCGCTCGGCGCCGAGTTGTTTGGCCGCGAGCACCGCGCATAGACCAACTGCGCCGTCGCCTACAACCGCTACGGTCTTCCCGGCGCCGGCCTCCGCCGCAACTGCCCCGAACCATCCGGTCCCGAGCACGTCGGATGCCGCAAGGAGCGATGGAATAAGGTCTTGATCCGGCATGCCGGGCGTAGCAACGAGTGTCCCGTCAGCCAGAGGAATGCGCGCCAACTGAGACTGCGTGCCGATGGTGCGCGCAACAAATTCGCCATGTATGCAGCGGGATTGAAAGCCGGCGCGACAGATTTCGCACGTGTTGTCGGAGATGACGAATGAACCCACGACGAAGTCGCCCACCGCGACGTTCTTAACGCTCGTCCCGACCTGTTCGACGACGCCGACGTACTCGTGCCCCATCCATTGAGGGCCTTCGATTCGTTCGATTCCACGGTAGGCCCAAAGATCAGAACCGCACACACACGTGGCAGAGAGACGAATTATCGCATCTGTGGGCACTTCGATCTTAGGGTCGTCTCGCTGTTCCACCCGTACGTCACCGGGTCTATACAAAAGCGCTGCTTTCATTATTGCGAACCTTCATATTGTTCGTCGGTGACCTTCTCGAGCCACTCGACAACTTCGCTTTCTCGAACCGTGCCATGGTCGAGCGCAACTGAGGCTTTCAGTCGCGGGCAGGTCGTTCCCGATACGGGCGGTTTCGACACGCGCCGAGCCGCCGTTCCCTCAATTCGTTGTGTCACTTTCCATTAGGAGCAAATCGTCTAGGCGCAATCGTCGAAGTGCGGCACTCGTTTTGCGGGGGCGGCGTGCCAAGAATTCGATCCGATAGCGCTCGACTGCCTATGCACCATCGCCACAATCAATGCGATACATCCGATAGCACAGAGCCAAACAAACCAGTCTCCCATGCGACCGTAAAATGTTGTTCCCGAGCCGGGAGAAACAGATGCGATGAGAAATGCCGGGCCCGCGGAACTCGATGGCGCTTCCGCAACGATACGCCCTTGGGCATCGCTTACGGTCATGAGTCCCTGGCGCGCCGAACGTACAACGGCGAAGCCGTTTTCGACCCCGCGTAGGATCGCCATGCTCGCGTGCGTTGCGCGATCGCGCACGAAATCCCATGCCGGAACGAACAGTATCGCGACGTCACCACGTCGCCCGTCGCTGCGGACAGTGGCTGGATAATCCAGGTCCTTACAGATTTCAACCGCTTCGCGATTCCCTAGCAGACCAGGACTGCGGCCTGGAACGAGCGGTTCCAATCCCGCGATCAGGTGCTGTTTCGCGTAACGGTCTACGGTGCCGTTGGGGAAAAACGTCAATGCAACGTTCTGTGCACGCGCGGCATGCTCTTCAAATCCAACGATGACAACGCTGCCGGTACTGACAGAAAGGTCCCGATACCGCGCGATGCTTGCGTTCGTCAATGAATCTATCACGGCCGTCTTCTCAGGAAGAACGATCGTCTTCGCACCCTGTCGCGCGAGAAGCGCCGCGTCGCTTGCGTACTGTCGAGCTACCTTTATCGTTTGCGATTTTGTTTGAGCGAACGGCAGAGCATCATTCGTAAGAAGGCCTAGCTTAATGGGAGCGGCCTGCGGCGCAGCTAATTGCACTACGCCGAATGCGATGTTTGCCGACAAGAGCGCTGCGGTCACGGTTGCAGCAACGATCGCGCGCTTTCCGTCGCGCGCCGCGATCGCAACGGCATTATTCGCAATCGCAAGCATAAACGTAAGAATCCACATTCCGAAGACGGAGGTGCTTTGAATGAGGAGAGGCACGAACGCCTGACTATATGCCCACGATGTATATGACCCATTGGAAGAGAGCACGGCCGTGGCGTAGTCCACAATGGTCCATGCCACTGGAAACGCTACGAGGGCCGCGAGATTAGGCAGCCGACGATGCACGGCGCGTGCAAAAAGAACACAAGTCGCGAACGCCGCCGCAAGGAGCGGCACGTATGGTGCAAGGAGGAAAATTGGGTTGCCATAGGCCTGGTAAAGGTTCATCGCTCCGATTAAATAAGCGAAGAAGCTCGCAGCGGCCACCTGCCACGCCGGCGTAGCACCGTAAGCAAGCCAGAGCAGTGGAGCGACAGCGATCCAAGCCAACGCCCAAACGTGGCCGTTTTCGGTAGAAAAATAGAGCAGTGAACCGCTCGCGGCACAAACTACCGCTGTGCGCAACAAAAAGAATCGATGCACCGTGTCGTCACCTTTCGATAGAAATCTCGGAATTCGGTTTCTCCGGTAAATCGGCCGGCTCGGAAAAGCGCGACGAGACCCTGCGCTAAAGCCCAAAACGTCATCGCGATATACTCCGGCGTTTCATCGCGGTAAAACGCTCCCTGCGCCTGCGCCCGTTCAATGTGATTCATCGTCAGCGTAAGCGCCGGAGACCGCCGCAGGGCTATGTCGGTCGGAAAGCGGCGAGCTTTGGGTGCCGCAAGCATAAATGCCGCATCGAAGCGCGTTGGCGAATCGAGCGCAAACGCTAAAAAGCGCTCAAACGACTCGTGCAACCACTTCAGCGGCGGCTTCGGGCCGATGTCCTGAAGACGACGGAACCATTCATCGAGTGCATCTTCCGAGAGTGCGTCCAGGAGGTCGTCTTTGTC
This sequence comes from Vulcanimicrobiia bacterium, assembly GCA_963765935.1. Lineage (GTDB taxonomy): Bacteria > Vulcanimicrobiota > Vulcanimicrobiia > Vulcanimicrobiales > Vulcanimicrobiaceae > JAMXLG01. Next base: position 1,263,555 of record CAVXXX010000001.1, read on the forward strand.
GGTGAAATGCCGATAGAGCGCCATCGGCGTGATTCCGACATCGCCGGCAATCGTGCGCATCGAAAGACCAGATATGCCGTCTTTTTGCAGACGCCGATTAGCCGCACGCAGTATACGCGCCTTCGTTCCGAGGACCGCCATGTATACACTGTATACTATCGCGCGTTTCAGCGCAAGCCTGCACTGACCCGGATGATGAGAGCCGTCTGTAAACGATCATCGGAGTAGCGGACTTAGCGTTTGGCGTGTTGGCGACTTCGCAAGCCATGGTGGTAGAATAACCGAACAATGCTGCGGATTTGGAGGACATAGCGACGATGGCTCACGCAACCCACGAGAAACACGAGCACACGCACGGCGCTGCGTGCGGACATACGAGCGTTAAACACGAGGATCATACAGACTACTTGCACGACGGTCATCTGCATCATCCGCATGATGAGCATGTCGACGAGCACGAACTTTCCGCTTCAGGTGCTCATCCGGCGAATTGTACAACGGGGCATTCCTGTTCAGCGCACGATGATGCGCACCACCATGGATCGACATGCGGCCACGAAGCTGTGCCACACGCGGGTCATATAGACTACGCCGTGGCCGGTCATTTGCACAGCCAACATGCCGGCCATTGCGACAATCATGGGGCGGTAGAATAGCGAGCGGACGCCGACGTCGTTAACGTTATGCCACGGCTGATCCGGCTCACCAAGGACTCAGAAGATACGCGGTGACGACGGTGCGAGATATTCTGTGCGCCAACTAAAGCCCAGTGGCGTATAATCGTGGCGCTTCGCTCGAGAACCGGCAACCAAAGGATCTCTGCGGCGCGGCAGAACAAGGTCGAGACGCGATGAAGTCAATGCCGTGATCGTTCACCTGATCGACGGAACGTACGAGCTGTTCCGGCATTTTTACGGCCTGCGCCGCGCCAAGAGTGGTAAGGTCGCTCCGTTCGGCGCGGTGGCTGGTGTCCTTAACACCGTCTTGCAAATGATTGCCGACGGAGCCACGCATCTAGGGGTTGCCACAGATCACGTTATCGAGTCTTTTCGCAACGAACTCTGGAATGGATACAAAACGGGCGAGGGCGTCGAGCCGGCGCTCTTCGCGCAATTCGAGCCACTCGAGGACGCGTTGCGGGCGATGGGTGTCGTCGTATGGGCGATGGTCGATCTCGAGGCTGACGATGCACTAGCATCCGCCGCCGAAATCGCATCGCGCGATCCTCGCGTTGAAAAAATCTGCATTTGGACTCCGGACAAAGATCTCTCGCAATGTGTTCGCGGAGATCGAATCGTGCAAGTAGATCGAAAGAGCAACACCGTTCGCAATGCCGCCGGCGTGCGATCGAAATTTGGAGTGGATCCGGAATTCATCCCCGACTATCTGGCCCTCGTCGGCGATGCTTCGGATGGGTTCCCCGGCGTAAAGGGCATCGGCGCAAAAGGGGCGCCGTCGCTGCTTTTGCGGTATGGCAAAATCGAGGATTTTCCACCGGAAGTACTCGGCCAACATCGCGTGGCCGCCTTACTGTTCAAAAAACTCGCAACGCTTCGAACTGATGCAATGCTCTATGACAGCATAGATGAGCTGCACTGGCACGGACCGACCGCCGAATTTGCATCCGTCTGCGAGCGCCTCGGCGCACCAGATCTTTTTACGCGCGCGGAAAGAATGGCCGAGCGAACGGTGATTCGTTAGTAGCGCAAAAGACCAATAACGGTGTATATATTGACCTATCTGCTTGCGCTCGGAGCGTTCATCGGGCAAAGCCGCGGCGTGAAGTGGTCGCGGATATGGCTTATTTTATCCGCGACCTGCCTCGTACTGGCGTACGAGCAACATGCGTTCCGCACTCCGGCGCTCGCGGCCGTCGGCATCCGCGGCTGCTTTTTGATCTACGGCGTGACAATAGCGGTGCGCTGGCAGCGGGAGAAGCAGTCGTAAACTGGCTGATCTCGCCCACCGAAGCCGGGTAAGATTTTTTTCCAGCGATGTAACCATCGTCATCCCGGAAAGGTCGACTTGCAACGTTCCAGTGTTTTGCGGCCCTCAATGAAACGAACGACTTCAGGTTCAGCCGGATCGGTAACGTCAACGATGCTCCAGCCGGAATGCCAAAAATGTCCCGTGTAAAGGTACCAGCGTCCCCTAACTTCACGTACGGTCATTTTAAATGCGGGACGATCACCCAACTCGGTGTAACCCACGGGCGTTACATTTTCAGCGGTGTACCCTCCCGGCAATGTGGCCACGTTAACTTCCCTCCCAAGGCGCCGCGCCTTTGTGTCACTGCACCACCAAGCGCCATTGCATAAAATGCATCAATCGAGCGACTCGCGGCGACGATCAGCTTGTGCACGAAGCATGTGCCTGTCAAGTTTCAACAACTTTACGTGTTCATCGCCTCGGAATCGACCGCTGTAAACCTTACGCCGTCCGCTCTAACATACCGAGGCGCGGCAAATCGAGTGCATCTCGGTATGCTGCACGTGTGATACGCACGAGCCCTGGATAATTTTGCATCCTCCCATTCCGGCTGGCTGAGCCAACGTTCCAACCACATTGCCTGGGCAAAAACCCGAAAAAACATACGCCGCCGAACTTGCCGCAATCATTTCGGCGTCCGCGCAATGAATTTACCAATTTTCCAATTAAGGAGTTCCCATGTACGTTCTTGCCATTGTTCGCTATCGTAGGACAATAGATGAGGCTGGCGATTTTAGAGATGCCCATCGCGATTACTTATTGAGCTTGAAACGACGAGGGGTTCTGCTTGCCTCAGGTCCTTTTGACCCGCATGTTGGTGGTGCGTTCCTATTGCGAGTGCAAGATGGAGACTCCCGCGAGATGTTGGATGGTATTCGCGACGAAGATCCTTTTACTAAGCAAAGATTGGCGCAGTACGAGTTCCTGGTGTGGGACGTCAAGACTGGTAAAGATGATCTGGACAGGATCCGCTGATGCGGGGGCACGATCGGCCTGAAGTTGCCCGACTTCCGTGGACATTTTCTGCTTGGTGGAGAACGGTCCACCAATCGCCGGAAAACATCCGGGTCTTACCCATTGAACTTCCCGGCGCAAGGTCGTTCGAACTTGCGCAAGGGGTCGTCAACTCGACGAACTTGCCGTTGAATTCAATCTCGCGCCGCAGACCGTGCGCAATTGGGTGAAGCAAGCTGACCTCGATAATGGCAGGGCACCGACGGCGCGACGACCGATATGCTCGAAGAGAATGCGCGACTGCGCAAGCCCATCAAGCAACTTGAAGTCGATAGCCCCTGTCGCGTCGATGATACCCGGACTCTTCGACGGCGATGTGGACAAAATTGCTCGAATCAATCTGACAGCCGCGTTGATAAGGAGTTGTGTGGTGTGCGCTGAAGTGCGCAGATTTGATGAGAATTTTCGTCGCAGGCGCAAGCGGTGCCATCGGGTCCCGGCTCGTTTCTCAACTCATCGAACGCGGACACGCCGTAACAGGCACTTTCAAATCGTCAGAAAAAGCCGAACAAATACGTCTGGCTGGAGCTAAGCCCATAGCGCTCGATTTGCTCGACCGGGAGGCTGTACGTCGAGCGGTCTTCGAAGCAAAACCCGACGCGATCATTCACGAGGCGACATCTCTCGCGCATATCAGCGATCTCAAGAACCTTGACCGGGGGTTTGCGCAGACCAACCAGCTCCGTACCAAAGGAACCGATGCACTTCTCGCTGCTGCACAAGAGGCGGGCATAAGTCGATTCGTAGCGCAGAGTTACGCCAACTTGCGCTACGCACGAGAGGGCACTTGGATTAAGACCGAGGTTGATCCACTTGACCCGAATCCGGTAAAGGGAATGCGCGAGACTAGCGCTGCCATGCGTTACATTGATCAGACCGTCACAAACGCCGGGGGAATAGTCCTACGTTACGGCAATTTCTATGGGGCGCCTAATGACAGATTGCCCGTCATCGTGCGCAAACGCCAATTCCCGATTGTTGGCAGCGGCGCGGGCGTCTCTTCGTTCGTACATGTGGACGATGCCGCGTCGGCTACGGTACAAGCCGTGGAAGGCAGCAACACCGGAATATACAACATCGTCGATGATGAGCCGGCGCCGGTTCGCGAGTGGCTTCCGATCGCCGCAAAGATACTCGGTGCGAAGACTCCATTGCATGTGCCGGCCTGGCTTGCAAAAATGCTTGCCGGCGAGGTGGTCGTGATGATGGGAACCCAAGCCCGCGGAGCTTCGAACGCAAAAGCGAAGCGCGAGCTCCAATGGGAATTGCGCTATCCCAGTTGGCGCCAGGGGTTCGCTGCGAGTTACAGCACGAGATGAGACGTGTTGTGTGATTTCGCGTTCGATGCACGGCGGCGGAAACGCCCTAGCCTATGACGCTACGGCCCGCGATTCGTTCTACATCCGCTGCGCGTAAGCGGATCGAATCAAATTGCGGTTGCTCGGTTTGCTCGATATTAGCAGTTGATCGAGTCGCTACCCGAAGGAATCGTATTAGTACGATATGCCTGAACCGCTTTTAGAACACGATCGTTAATCAATGAGAAGGAATTTGACGCTCAGGGCAGTTCGCCGTCCAATGTCTGCACAATCTCTGTGCGTTTGGGGCGTATTTCACCCACTCCCAAAGGATTGTGAGATACGTGCTTTGCTTGAGCTAGGGTGCTCGTTCCGCGCTGAATTGATGTGTGCCGAAGCACCGCATGTCTGACGTTTGCCGGCGTGCCTACACCTCTAGGAGGCAGAGACTTTCTCATCATGTTCCGGGCCTTTTCTGCCCTCTACACTTCACAACTCCTGGGCGCGGCGGGGCTACGGGATTCGGCGTTTCGCCATGATAGAGTCCGAAAACGGCGAGTCAACGCGGAGTCGTCAACGTTATGATCCGTAGACATGGTTGCTGAATGGAGACAAGGATAATGACCACGATGACACATGGGGCTACAGGCTTCATCGAAGCGCTGATCGCGGTAGAACGCTCGATCGAAATTCCTGCAGCAGACGACATATACGCACCGTTTCTGGGAAGCTGGAAGATCGACGTGTTTGATCATCGGCTGGACGGCAGCTTGATCGAGAACACGGGTGAGGTGCATTTTAGTCGAGTTCTTGAAGGGCGTGCGGTGCAATTAGTGTGGGTTATTCCGCGCAGCGGAGATCGAAAACGTCAAATGCCGAAGGCAAGCAATAGATACGGTACGACACTATGCGTATGGGATGCCGAGGTTCGCGCATGGCGCGTATCCTGGATCAATCCGGTTAGCAGCGTTCGAACGGAGCTCGTTGCGCGCGCGGCGGGATCGGCAATCGTGCAAATTGGTAGGCACGCCGATGGCACGCCCGTGCGTTGGAACTTCAGCGAAATTACCGACCGATCTTTTCGATGGACCGGCGAAGCGCTGCAGGCCGATGGAGAGACGTGGAGATTGGAAGTTGAGTTTCGTGCGACTCGTGAGGCATCGTGAGGCGAACGGGGCTGCGGTCTTCACCCGGGAACGCATGTCAAGCCCTACGGGTCCCCTGATCCTACTAACCGACGCCGACGGAAATCTTAGCGCCCTCGACTGGCAAGACCATGAAGCACGTATGCAACACTTGCTGAGACTGCAATATCGTTGCGATCTTCGGATCACGAAAACAATGCATTCTTCCAAAGCACGTGCTGCGCTGGAACAGTACTTCGATGGTGATTTACGATCTATCGACGTACTGCCGGTTCGAATGATAGGCTCGGAGTTTCAGCGCCGCGTGTGGACAGCGTTGCGAAGTATTCCGCCCGGTTTAACGACGACCTACGGGCAGTTCGCGAACGCCTTGGGCTTTCCAGGTTCCGCAAGAGCAGTGGGTGCAGCAAACGCAGCGAATCCGATCTGCATCGTAGTTCCATGTCATCGCGTGATCGGCGCCGCAGGTGCGCTGACCGGCTACGGGGGCGGAATATGGCGTAAACATTGGCTCTTAACGCACGAGGGCGGTCTCGCTCTCGTTCGATCGAACATTCATTCTCCATGACGCTCGACTCTGAGTCGTGTTATAGCGCTCTGTGCGCGCGCGATGCGCGCTTCGATGGTCGGTTCTTCGTGGCGGTACGCACAACTGGTGTGTACTGCCGACCGATTTGCACGGTGAAAACGCCTAAGCGTCAAAACTGCTCGTTTTATGGAAGCGCTGCTGCTGCTGAAGCCTCAGGGTATCGCCCGTGCCTTAGATGTCGCCCGGAACTAGCTCCGGGCAATGCAAGCGTTGATGCGAGTTCGAGGCTCGCTCGCGCTGTCGCAGATAGGATCTTGCAGGGCTGGTTGGAAGATTCCGATCTTACGAAAATTGCATCGGCGCTTCAGATCACTGATCGCCACGTCCGTCGTGCGTTTCGAGCACATTTCGGCGTTTCGCCAATCGCCTATGCGCAGACGCAGCGTCTATTAATGGCCAAGCGATTATTGAGCGACACGCGTCTCACGGTGACGCAGGTGGCATTTGCGAGTGGGTTCGGCAGTTTGCGACGTTTTAACACAGTGTTTAAGCAGCGCTATCACGTCAGTCCATCGAAGGTTCGTAATGGCAGCAAGGAACACTCGCCTCAATCAACATGCGATGCGATAACGTGTCTTTTGTCTTTTCGCTCACCATATGATTGGAACTCATTGCTTGCATTCATTAGTGCACACTCGGTTGAGGGAGTTGAAGAGGTTTCGGCCGGGGTGTATCGTCGAGCGATACGAATCGAGAAGGCAGGAAAATCACTATCGGGCTGGATCGTCGTTAGTCTAGACGCGCCCCATCGCTCGCTGAAAGTGCTGGTTTCCAGTTCGTTGCTCGGTGCACTTGGATTTATCTTGTCGCGCGTGCAATATCTTATGGACTTAGCCGCGAATCCTCATGAGATTGCGGCCGTCCTCGGCCCAATCGCCTCTCGACGACCGGGCTTACGCGTGCCAGGCGCATTCGACGGCTTCGAGGTCGGAGTTCGTGCAATACTTGGGCAACGGTTCCCGGAAAAGACAGCACGAACGATCGCGGGACGCTTCGCAGAGAGTTTTGGCGCGTCCGTCGATACGCCGTTTGCCGGGGTATCAAAATTGTTTCCACGCGTCGTCGACGTTGTTGGGCTAGACACTAAATCGATTGCATCGCTTGGGCTTGGCTCTTGTGCTCGAACAATTGTTGCGCTCGCGCGCGCCATCGCAAGGGACGAAATCTCACTCCAACCTAATGTCGATATTCCGATGACTCTCGATTGTCTGCGCGCGCTTCCCGGAATTGAAGAGTGGACTGCTCAGTACATCGTCATGCGCGCAACGGGTTGGCCTGATGCATTTCCCTACGTCGGCCTTAGCACTCGCAAAGCTCCCAGCGAAGGGGATTGTCGGCGAATGTTATCCGAAGCAGAAGCGTGGCGCCCCTGGCGCGCCTATGCTGCAATGCATTTCTGGCGATCCGCCGCATCCATCGAATAGATCAGATATCCATATTGCGACGAGCCATGAACTCGACCCGATCAGCACCTAAATTTCCGATGGCTTCTTTTTATGCTATTCCTACGGATTTTTGGGCGGCTGCGGCCACTTCTTGCAATCGTCAGCATAAAAAATAATGGAGGGCTTTCCGATTTGCTCGTTCGGAATAATGGCCTCATGCAACCACTGATAGCAGGTGACGCGCGAGATCCCGAGGAGGCCAAAGTCGGCACCTCATTGGGTCGCAACCGAAACGTTGGCGTTATCCCTGTTTCCTGTCAAAATAGGTCAAGAACGTCCACATGGATTCGACTCGCTGTCGGGCGAATGTGCTGAACAAGAAACGCGACTGCGCAACACGCCGCCACAGCGGAAAGTCGAGCTACGGTGTTGCTTAAGTCGCGAGGGCGACGCACGTGTGAAGGAGATCAAATGAAAACTATCGCTTGTGCGGTTCTTGCAATTGTGATTGTCTCTTGCGCGGCTGCATACGGACAGGCGCCGGCGAACAATCCGTATCCGACGATGGCACCCGTCTCGGAATACCTCATGCCTCGTGCCGCTGAAATCGAAATGGCGCGCAGCGCAGCACCCGCTTCGATCTCTGCTCACGCTACTGTACTCGTGATGACCAAAACGGGATATGTGACAGCCGATAAAGGGGCAAACGGGTGGGTCTGTCTCGTAGGACGCATGTGGAGCGCAGGACTCGACGATCCTGAATTTTGGAACCCGAAGGGACGCGGCTCGGCATGCCTCAATCCGGACGCCGTGCAAAGCGTGCTTCCGTTCTACCTCGCGAGAGCGAAATGGGCCCTGGCCGGTGACACACGCGAGGAGATTGCAACAAAGTCTCAGTCCGCCTACGCAAATCATCAATTCACCGAACCGCGCGGTTTCGCGTTGATGCTTTCGAAAGAGAGCTATCTCAACGACGGAGTCAAAGGCCCGTGGCGTCCCCACATCATGCCGTTTGTTGCTAAGGATCAATTGGCAAGCTGGGCCGCAAGCTTCAAAGGTTCACCCATCCTCTCACCGGCGACGGATACATTTCGCTCCTATGAACCAGTAACAGTCGTCATTCTGGCTCCTTACTGGTCTGACGGCTCGCCCGCACCCCCTTTGAAGTAGCGACATAAAATGAACCGAGCGACGTTCACTGCATTCACCGCCGCTGTTGCCGGAATGCTCACGACGAAGTCGTTCGCGTTCGATTCGGGGGACCTACACGCGGCGGCGAGCGGTGCACAACGCGTTGCGATGGTCGTCTATCCGGGGATGACGGCGCTTGACCTGGTCGCGCCTCAGCTCATCTTCGCTGCGCTTGGGAACACCGATGTCCAGCTCGTATGGAAAAATCGGCAGACCGTTCTCAGCGACACGGGCGTCCCGATCGTTCCGACACAGACCTTTGATGAGGTCGAGTTGGGGCTGTTGGCCATCTTCGTTCCATGGGGACCAGACTCATATCCGATGATGAACGATCTCAAAGCCATCGGCTTTCTACAACGAGTTGGGCCGAGTGCGGGCTATATAACAAGAGTTTGTACCGGTGCGCTCATTCTCGCCGCGGCCGGATTGCTGCGCGGCTATCGCGCGACCACGCACTGGGTGGTTCACGACGTGCTCGCAACCCTAGGTGCGAGTCCAATCTCCGAACGCTTTCTGGTCGACCGCAATCGAATCACGGGTTCTGGCGTAACTGCCGGTCTTGACTTCGGGCTTGTAGTTGCCGCAAAACTTCGTAGTGACGACTACGCTCGCATGCTTCAACTGCTAATTGAGTACGATCCGCAGCCACCGTTCGACGCCGGCAGCGAGGCGAGAGCCGGAGAGAAAATCGATCACCAGGCTAAGGCGATCTTCGCGTCCCAAGTCGCGTTGGCCCAGAAACAAACACAGATTGCCCGCGAGCGCCTCGCGCTCTAGAGAGCGCATGTTCAAATGTATGCTAAATGTCACGCTACTGGACCGAAAAGCTCAAAAGACGGGGAGTAAACATGCGCTCAAGTCTCACCCTTCTCTTCACTCTAGCCTTTGCGGCGCTCACTGGTGCCGGCATAGCTGACCCCTCATCGGCTTCGGATTCACTAGGGAAGCTCGGAATCTGGGTGGGCCGCTGGAATTTCAGGGGGCAGATCTACGCAACACGATTTAGTCAGGCTCATATCGATACGGGCGTTGCCGATTGCACTTGGACGGCGCACAAGGGTTACGTGATCTGCGATTACTTCTCGGATAACCCGGCGCACGACGACCTTTCGGTGATGAGCTACAACCCGTCGGCGAAGGCCTACACGCTCGCGCTGATACATAGAGATTCCCAACCCTCGTCAGAGAAGGTAACGCAGAACGGAAATACTTGGATCTCCTCGCGCACCGTTGCGGACGACGGGAAGACGATCCTGTTCCGAACAACATTTGTGTTTCTCACACCCGAAAAACAAACAACGATGGTTCAAGCCTCCGCCGACAAGGGCCGAGCTTGGAGCACGATCATTCAGGTTACCGCATTAAAGGTGACTCGCTGAGCATCGCGTCAAGCCCTGCGCAGTAAATTTGCTACGCATAGCAGACTTGTCGAGCAAATCGAGTCCCACTGGCTCAGCTCCAGCCGCGCGTATTTATTCAGATCTTTCTGAAGATCTGAAAGTTTTCGTTACGTCGTGTCCGCGTTCGACTCGTTGAAAAACGAGCCGCGCCCCGACGGCACCGCTTGCACCCGCTAGAAAACTTCACCGAATACGTGCACTTCGCCTCATCACACATCGCGCAACTCGAAGCTATAGGAGCGATACGGAAACCAGCGCGACGCTTTTACTTCGGCAACCGGTCGAGTCGCTCCACGGCGGACTCAGGAATTGGTTTCATGGGATGCGACTCGGCCGGTTCTAGTTTTTCCGCCACGAGCGGATGTGGATTTTGTGCAGCCGTACCTGCGCTCCCATAGGGGCGCGTAAGGATCTCAAGCAAATGGCCATTCGGATCCTCGAAATAGACGCCATGTCCGTCGTCCCAATGATTGATTCGATCTCTCCTTGTCCGATACGGATCCGCCCAATAGGTCAGTGAGCGCGCCTCGATGCGCGCGAAGATCTGATAAAACTCCGTTTCGCTCACTAAGAACGCATAGTGCTGCGGCGTGATCGTACCTTCGGAATCGATGAAATCAAGCGTCAACTCATCTCCTACGTGCACCATCGCAAAAGGGCCGAAGACAACCGGGACACGAAGACCCAAGACCTCGCTCAAGAAAGAAGCCGACGCTTTCGCGTCACGTGCGCTCACGATCGTGTGGTTTAGCTTCGCCATATGCGTATCTTTCCCAGGGCCTCTCATTGGCGAAGCAGGTTAAACAGTCAGCCAACGGCCGTGAAAACGTACGGCTTGCTTCAATGCGCCACCACTGCGCTAACGGGTGCCTTCTTAAACGTGGCAATTTTGTCCACATGTTGATTGCACGTACGGGGTACGACGCGGTGAGGCGCTGCCGCGTTTTTTCGCGCTACGAACTAGGGGGAAACGATGCGCTATCGGCTACTGGGTCGAAGTGGCCTGCGAGTGTCCGAGATCGGGCTGGGCACGATGACGTTTGGTCAGGACTGGGGCTGGGGCGCCGACGACCGGGAAGCGGGCCGTATTTTCGACGAATTCGTGAGCGAAGGCGGCAACTTCGTCGACACGGCTAACGTATACACGAACGGAACCAGTGAGACGTTGCTTGCGAAGCTAATCGCCCCGCAACGTGAACGCCTCGTTCTCGCGACGAAGTACGGTTGCAGCACGCGCCGAGCAGATGTAAACAGTGCTGGCGGACATCGTAAGAATCTTGTGCAATCGCTGGATGCGAGCCTTCGCCGCTTGAACACAGATTACGTCGATCTCTTTTGGATTCACATTTGGGACTTTACAACTCCTCTCGACGAGGTGATGCGCGCGCTCGACGACCAAGTTCGAGCCGGCAAAATTCTCTACGTCGGTGCATCTGATACTCCGGCTTGGATCGTTTCTCAGGCTAACGCGATCGCGCCGTTTTGTGGCTGGAGTCCCTTCATCGGAATTCAAGCCGAGTACAACCTGGTAGAGCGCGGCGTGGAACGCGAACTACTGCCAATGGCACAGTCGTTGGGCATCGGCGTGATTGCATGGTCTCCTCTAGCCGGGGGACTTCTAAGCGGCAAGTATCACGGAAACGGCGCTTCGAAGGATGGCCGTCTCACCAAGATTCCCGTCGATCGCCTCACCGAACGCAACATGCGGATTGGAGAAACCGTACTCCGCGTAGCGCGCGAGCTCGGGCGCAGCCCCGCTCAAGTTGCGCTCAACTGGCTACGCGTTCGACCGTTCGGTGTCATTCCGATCGTCGGAGCACGAACTGTAGATCAGCTTCGTGAGAATCTCGGATGCCTCGACTGGAGCCTCGACGCACGCTTCCTCGAGCAACTCGATGCCGCAAGCAACATCTATCCCGGGTTCCCGTCGGCGATGATCGCTTCTTCGATCGATTTCGTCTACGGGGACACGGCGGAAAAGATTGACCTCGCCGACAACCGAGTTCCTATTGCAATGGGATGGATCGGCGCGAAGTCTCGATGAGCATTTAAAGTTGGCAATAAAATCTGAAAGCGCTCTTTTGCGGCCGACGAATGCTCGAGTCTCTGCGCTCCGGACGACAACAAGCCGACGTTCGAACGCATTATCCGTTATTCGGCAGAAAGGACAAATGCTTATGCTCAGTGGGACTCATGAGCCCCGGACACCACTTCGAGCAGCCCGGTCAGTCGCACAAGCTCGGTATTGTTGTAATGGCCTGTGAAGTGTTGACGGACTCCTCGTACGTGCGTTTTTGCCGCAGCACGGAGTTTGTTCAGTCCCTTTTCCGTCAACGAGATCCATACGACCCGCGCGTCGTCGCCGCAACGTCGTCGCTCAAGTAGCTTGTCGCGAACCATGCCATCGACAACGCGCGTCAGGCCGCTTGGAGACATCAGTATGCGATTAGCGATGTCAACCATGCGCAGCGAGCCTTCGGGCGCACGCCGCAGACGTAGCAGCACGTCGTATTGCGTCAGCGTCAGCCCGTGCTCAGTGCGCAGCTCTGCATCAAGAATCACCATTACATGGTGGTGAGTGTGAAGCAGCGCTTGCCACGCGGCGAGTTCCTGCTCAGTCAGTTGTTTGTCTATATTCTTTGAACTCCGCAATAGTTGCATCCACAATAAAAAGCATGATATGATGCTTGTGTCTGCAACTATTGTAGAAGAAAGTACCTAGAATGTCCATACCCAGGCGTAATACCGTGCTGCCGATCTGTGGCAGCCTCAGATCCGAATCGCATAATGCAAAACTGCTCGCCGCGGCGGCTTCAAGTGCTCCGGCTGGTCTTTCATTCAGGCAACCGTTTGCTATCGACGGTTTACCTTATTTCAACGAAGATCTAGAACAACGTCCCCTCGCCGAGGACGTCCGGGACTTCTGTCGCTCTGTGCACACCGCAGACGGTTTGTTGTTCGCAACCCCGGAATACAATCAAAGCATTCCAGGTGTGCTAAAAAACGCAATCGACTGGCTTTCGCGGAGCTCACCCGAGGTTCTTATTGGGAAGCCCGTCTGTGTAATAGGCGCTACCGTTGGGCCATGGGGCACCCGGCTCGCGCAGACTAGCCTACGCCAACTCTTGTACACCACGGGCGCTTTGGTCCTTCCGCCGCCCGGATTGTTCGTCGCCAAAATTCACGAGAGCGTAGACAACAACGGGGCGATTGATGCCAAGATCGTTACTGTGTTATCGCGTCTGATGTCTTCGTTTGATTCATGGATCGAACTCACCGGCAACATTACAAAATGGATGAAAGATGCTGAACTATTGCGCGCTTAACGATCAATTGCTAGGCTCGCTGTCTGACCTTCGTGAGCACTGGGCCGAAGAGTCCGGACAGAACTTGGATCTCCTGTACGATGGCTGGCGCAATCGTTACGTAATGTACCTGAGAGATAAGCGCAGCAGGGGAGAGGGAGAGGTCTTTGCCGCTTGTGACGGCGATGCGGTCGTCGGCAGTGTCTTGGTCCAAATCGCGGACAGCTACCGTGCTGCCGTTTTTGGTACGGTCACGGCGAAGGTAAATGCGCTCTACGTTGAGCCAACCTTTCGAAATCAAGGAGTAGCAAAGAGGCTGATGGACCTCGCGTTGCAGTGGGCGCGCGAGAAAGGCTGCAGCGGCGTTCGTCTTCATAGCAGCGGTGAGGCTGAATCATTTTATAGGAAATTGGGCTTTGTGACTGGCAGCGAACTCGAAATGGAGTTTTGAAATCTGCCGAAATGCGGACATCAACGAATGGTGACGGTATCCCCGTGAGTGCGCAATACGCATTGACGACTCAATTCACGTTTGCTTCATATTTCAAGCGTAGGCCGAAGGCGTGGCCGTCACTACCCGGTGCAACGCCAGAGTCAACGAGGAGCGGCGACGGCGCTCTCCCGTCTCGATTGTTTCGGTTCTTGCCGTCATAGTGCTCGCAATGTTCGTTGTCTACGGCTCCCTTCTGCTTACTCATGTTGCAAGAGCCATGGACGAGATGGGTGCTGACTTCCGGCAAACAAATGCTAGCCTGCGCACTATTTCTTTCGTAGACCATCGACTCACGCTCACGAATGATCGACTAGGCGACATGGCACAAGATCTGCGGCGTACCGTGGGTCAGCTAGCATCGGCACGTATGCGGTGATAATGTCCTCGCCATGTGTCGAATGGGTGCGTTCGCCAAACGTCTTGCGCGGCAATCGCCGACTCTACATCCTTCGGTGAGGGCGGCGAATGCGCCGGATATAATGAAGAGCCGTCCGGCCAATAGACTCTTACGCCTCGGACATATTCTTGGAAGTTCGCCTCTTGATTTGTCATTGAGGCAGCCGCATAGGCCTGCGCATCGTACCGTCGATGCACATAGTCCAAACGCGGAATCGTGCGTGTCATCGCTCCGCTAATTTGACCGACCGCGCCGGCGACCAAATCACTCTGCACGGCTCTTAGATGATTCGCATCGAGAACGTAGGCCAAAACTGCTGGACTGGTAAGTGCCGCCGTGAGCGTTACAACGGTAAACCGAGCGAGGTCCGCAGGTATATCCGGTTACTGTGCAGCGAGGCAGACCGCGGTCAGGGTTTCCAGTATGGGGAGCTAACGACGGCGTGGCATTCCGCTCAATCGGGCTTTCGCTGCCGCTGCAAGGGCTCTGTCCGTTTTTGTGGACAAAATTGCCAGGCTTATTCCGGCGCTCACACTGTTTAACTACCGTTCGTGATCACCAGTATGCGAGACGAAGTGCTATTCGGCCGGTTCAGGTTTAGTTTGGTTCTGCGGCGCCTCTGGTTCGAAGGCACTCCGGTGCGCCTTAAACCAAAAGAAGCTGAGCTGCTTGCTGTTCTCGCGGAACGCCGACCACAGATCGTATCCCGAGACAAGATCCTAGAACGCGTATGGCCGGGGTACGGTAGCGAAGCGGCACTGAGCCAGACGACGTACCGGCTACGAAAGGCTTTGCAGCGTCACCACACGGGTTCGTTCATCGAAACGCTTCCCGACATCGGACTGCGTCTAATCGACAGATCTTTGCTTAACGTTAGCGAGAAAGATATCTACGCGGTGCGGCCGCTCTTCCCGCAATATCAAAAGGCGGTCGCCTTGCATGATCTTTGTACGGAGCGGTCGCTACTCGAGGCGATCAGCTTGTTGGAATCCATCTGTGAACAAGATTCGAACTACTTACCGGCGCACGAGGTCCTCGCCGGTTGCTATGCCGATGCGGGCACTCGGCTTTTCTTCCCGCCCCAAGAAGCCTTCTGGCGCGCGCGCACAGCACTACAGCATGTCATTTCAACGGATCCGTCGCGAGGGCGGGCGTTTGCAACCCTCAGCACGCTGCTTCTGTATTTTAACGGCAACGTTGACGACACGCGCGTTGCTGCGGAATGTGCGCTGGTACTCGACCCGCAGTCATCGGCATCGCACAATGCTGCCGTATGGGAGCGATTAGCGCGACGTGACTTCGCGGCCGCCCTAACGCAAGCCGACATTGCTCTCGGCGTAAATCCTACGAGCGCCTTTACAACTGCGGTCTTTGGCACCGCACTGTATATGGCAGAACGGTTTGAAGAGGCGCACCGCGCATTCGATACAGCGCTGATGCTGAACCCCTCTCAACACACCGCGCTGTTCGCCAAAGCGAAGACCTATGCGATGGAGGGCGAGTACGATCGGTGCAGAGCCATATTAGCACGTCTCCCTCAGAACGACGCCGCTGGTCGCGCGATTGCGCTGGAAGGATATGTTGCTGCAAAGCAAGGTAATCGGACCGGTGCTAAGGCTGCACTCCAGCGTCTAGGTTCCGATAGCGTTCCCGCTCACATTTCAATGTGTCTGATCGAACTGGCGCTTCAAGATGACCTGACGGCCGCTGCAACCCTTGAACGCGCGCTTCACACTCGCGAACCAGGGCTCTTTCTAACGGCGGTCGATCCGCTTTACGCGCCGCTGCGCGTCCGTTTTCCCGGGATCATCGCCGCCATTGAGCGCGGGCGGGCTCCGCAATGCGACCGCTGCGGAGACATGCTAGAGGCGCGCCGCGCAAGGCCGGTTTATGAATGCGAAGTTTGTTTGAATTGCCAACGATATCTTCGCGCCGACGGACATCCGGCTAAAGTCAAAGCTGCAACGTAAAAAAATGAAACTGACCTCCGTCAAGCGGCACTACGTCACGGCGGAGTTCCCAGAAGCGTAATTCGACAAGCAGCTATGTGGTAGGAGCAGTGACGTTGGAGCTACAACAGCCATCAGGCAAAATCGTCACCGAATGCGGTATCTTGTACCCGGTTCGTTGCTCGAATCTAAGTGATGTGTACGCATACCATCATGATCCGTCTGGCCCTAAAGATGTAATTGAAGATCAAAGGCTGGACGCGCACGGGTTCGTCGTCACCACAGCCGGCTGCTGGGAATACCGAGGCCAACGAGGCTCGGCGGATGTAAGTCGCGGCGTAACGGTGGCGGGGGTGCTTGGCCGCCACTTTGGCTGTCGTCATGTTCCCGGCGCCGCTGACTCTAATCTTGTTGTCGGGGTACGGCCGGGTGCATTGGACAACGACGAACAACCACCGTTTGACATAGACATCCTCCAACTCGATCTTGAACCCGCCGTTCGCCGCGCTTTGTCAAGGGACGACGACGATGCATTTGAGTCGGCTCTATTTGAAGTGTTAGATTGGGTCGCCATGCTCTCGCAACGCTCCCCGACGCGCCCTCACGGCTATATGCGCATGCAGCGCCTAAAACGCTTCATCGAATGGCATGCAACCGAAGCCATTTCCATAAGCGATATTGCCACATATGCGAACATTTCGCCGTTCACGCTCATTCGTCAGTTTAAGGCGCACGTCGGGCTGACTCCTCACAACTATATCGACGATATCCGTTTGCGACGAGCAAAACAGCTCTTGAGCCGGCGCCACCTTTCGATCGGAAGCGTCAGCAGACGCGTTGGGTTTCCTGATCAGCGGTATTTTTCACGTTGGTTCGCCAAAGCGACAGGATTCTCACCACGGACATTTCGACGTTAATCCCTCGCTTTGTGATTCAGAAATGGCATTGGACGCTCGAGAAATTCGAGCGTCCAATGCCTGCGCCATTACAGATTATACTTTGACAGTGACTTGGAAGAACGCGTTGAACGGACTCGGGATGAAGCCCGCGGCGCCTCCGAAGCCCTGGAATGGCAGGTACGACTGCAATTGCCAGGCGCGCGGAGCGACGCCGTTCGCCGCCACGTCGTTCGGACTCGTACCGTTGTAGAAGTTGGATACGTATTCGCCGGTGGTTACCGGTCCTGCCGGTTCGTAGTTACAGACATTCGGTGAGGGTCCGTAGGCTTTTGTCCACGGTGTCGACGTTCCGCCGAAGCAGGTGTGGAAGAGGTTCGCCAGCGTTACGCTTGCCGAAATTCTCCGAGAAAAGTCATACGTGAATCCGAGGTTTCCGACCGCGAGCCATGGGTTGCGATACTGCCCGGGTGACGCAAACGAACCGGTTTGCGGATTTGGAATGTAGAGCTGACCCGCGGCGTTCGACAAGGTTCCGACGGCCGTCAGTGCATCACACTTGAACGGATCGGTACCCGGTGAGAGCCCCGTGATCGGCGTTACTGGTATTACCGTCGGTGCTCCCGTGTTCGGGTTGAAGACCGTACGGGTCGTAGAACTGGAGTTCGCACCGCACGTCCGCGGATCAACGCCGATGACGTCGAGTGGGCCGCCGTAACCGGCCCCCGCCGCGAGCGACATCGAGAACGTCGCGGCGAACTTTTGTTTGCGCCAGTTCAGGAGCCACGAAAAGTTCCACGGCACGTCAAAGTACGCCGTTCCCGGATTGCTGGTAGGTGACAATCCCTGATTGCCTGCCGGATACCATCCGCTCGTATTGAGCAATCCTTGAGTTGGGCTGTTGTAGTACGGGTTGGTGACCGGCGTACCCGGCGTTGCCAATGCTGCGCACGACGCCGGATTAGTCGTTCCCGGACTCGGTGTTCCGGGGTTTGTCGCCGTCGGAACGATCGTGTTACCGCCGGAACAGTAGAACGGTGAACCGCCGCCGCCTTTGGTCAAGACGTTATACTGCGAAACGGCTTGGTTTACCGCGTTCAACTGGTTCTGCCCGTACCACGGAACGTATTGAACGCGCGCGAAGGTATACGTAGCGGCGAGTTGCGTCGAGAGACCATCTTTCGCAAAGTCGCCCTTTGTGAATGCGAACTCTGCACCTTCGGAACGGAAGTTGCCGACCGGAGCTTGCGTCACGAAGTTCGGTCCCAGGAACGACTGCTCTTGATAGCCATACGTCCAGTTGTAGAACGGAGTAATCTTCACGCTCATATCCGTTCCACGCAGATGATGCTCGAATGAAAGATCGGCTTGTGTAGCACTCATTGCCGGAATCGGATGGAACGGCGAATTGAAGCCTAATGGCAACGTAGCATTCCAAACATTTAAGGCGTTGCCCGAGACGTTCAGGTACTGTACAGATGCCGAAATAGGCGGTTGTGTGTAGCGCCCAATCGATGCGCGCCATACCGTATCGGGAGACTGCGTGTAGGTCATCGAGATACGCGGAGAAAGATCTGAGATCGTGTACCGTGACGGCGAGGTCGCCGAGAAGGACGGATGCGCATATCCGGTCGGAATGCCCGAAGGATAGTTATCCGAAGCGGGTAGCGGCGCTCCCGCCGTGCAGGTCGGCGTATAAATCACCGGTGGCGGCGGAGACTCTCCTGGTAGCAGCGCCTTCGAGAGCACATTTCCGAACGCATTTGTGCAAACGTCGTTCTGAACGATTTGCGCGTAGAAATCCGTCGCCATGCCCGGATTCGGTACGAGGTCGTACTCGTAATTTTCGTAGCGAAGCTGGCCGTTGAGGAGCCAGCGGTCGTTGGGTCGCCATTGATCGCTCAGCGCAACGAACGTGAACTTCGGCTTGACGGTATTGTACGTACCGCTCGCATTGCCGTTCCACAATGTCACCCATTGCGCGCCCGCCGCTGCGGCTGGGCTTCCCGCCGGCGGTGTGCCGGTTGGTCCGTCAACGGAATTGCTCTGATACGAGCCGCCCGGGGCGCAGTTGGAAGCGATTCCCGTTGAGTTCACCGCCGTCGTTCCCGTCGTCGGATCCCAACATGAGAACACACCGCCGCTCTGGCTGATGAGACCAATCGGCGAGTGTCCAGCGATATATCCCGTGTTGTTGAAGCGGACGACATTCGCGGTCGTATAGTTGGCGGTCAACTGCAACAAGTGCTGCCTGTTGATTTGATCGACGAGCTCGAGCTGGCCGCCGCCGGTATGTGTAATCAGATCGTAGTTTGCAGCGATGGCACCGTTACCGGGACACGGACCAACACAGCCCAGCAGATATGACTGCAAGGCATTTTGCGCCCCTGATTGAGTCCAGTCGGAGAAGAACGTGTACCCAAAGATACGGGCAAAGGCGTTGCTCGAGAACTGATGCGTGTACTGCAGTTTGACGATGCCCGTGTCATTGAAGATGCTGTCTCGATTATCCGCGGGAATTTCGGCATTTGGTTGCCGGTTCGGGTTACTGTCCGGCTGAAAGTAATTTTGCGCCGTCAGCCCCGCGATCGGCGTTCCGAATGGTGCGTTGTACACGACCGCGTCGGTGTATGCGGGGAAGTTGGCGTTCGGTGAGGGGGTACATGCGGCGCCGTTGAGTTGCGTACTCGTGTTGGGATTGCAATACTGCGACCCGAACATCGAGAGCGTGCTGATTCCGTATCCGCCGATGTCGTTGAACGAGCTATAGTACTGCGTGTTCATCATCGACGAGCTGCCGAGCAGCTGGATGTCGTCGAACGTCCCATTCTTCTGAGGAATGCGGAAGTGGAAGTTCGCGACGTTTTCGCGATCGGCGATTTGCGCAACGTTGAGCGCATTCGGCGCCACAATTCCCGGGAACGGAACGTAGCAATTGGGATTTATCGTCGCCGCGCCCGTCGTTCCGTTGATTGAAGTTAAGTCCGCCTGATAATAGGTTTCCGGGCCAGCCGCCGGCGGTGCACCGCCACCCCACAGCGAGTTCGGATCCAATGCCGTTCCGGGCGTGCATTCTGCGGAAAGCGACGGGATTCCAAGCCCGTACGTGAATCTCGAGACGTTGCTCTGACCCGTATAGACTCCCAGGTTCGGATCGTTCGTCCAAGTGCCGCCATTCTGGTTGTTTAGCGGACGAAAACCTTGATTGTATCCGCTTATTCCGACGTAATAGCTGAAACGGCGATCCGGCGTCGCGCCGCCCGCTTCAATTTTCGCTTGGTGGTAAAAGGTCGGCGTGCCGATCCCGCCGGAGAGATCGAGATAGCCGGGATACGTACCGGTCTTGAAGACCTGATTGATGAATCCCGACGTACCCGAAGAAGCCGACGACGACGGACCGCCGCCGGTATAGACTTGCAGCTCTTGCAATCCGAGATTCGACTCGGTCGAAGAGTTGTAATTGTCAAACGCACGATTTACCGGAATACCGTCATACTCAAAGCCGGTGAAGAATGACTGCGAACCGCGCACATACGTCGTTTGATTCCAGCCCTGATTGCCCGCGCTGACGACTACGCCGGGAACCGAAGAGATCGCCGAGTACGCGCTATTCAGATTACCGCCGCCACCGAGGGCGCTCGACGTGGTGATCGCTTGGGAGTTAACGCTGTAGATGTCGGCACCAACGCCGGATTTCACCAAATTGCCGGCTGAGGTTGCCGACACTTTCGCGATCGTTTTCAGCGTCTTTTCCATTTTGAACGACAATGTCAAATTGTTGTCGGCAAACACCGTAACGCCCGCATATGAAATCGGTTGATAACCCTCCTTTTCAATAGAAACGGTGTATGTATCCGGTGCAAGTGAGAGGAAATTGAATCGTCCTGACGCGTCGCTGGTTCCGTTGGCGCTTTGAGACGCCGAAACGGCCTTGACTGACGCACCTGCTACAGGACTTCCCGCTGTGTCGGTGATGACGCCGGTGATTCCGCCCGTCGTACCGGCCAGTGCCCATGTTACCTGGCCGAAAATGAGCGCAATCAGGGCGAACGCCATCGCCGCACGTCGAAAGACGAAACGTATCATGCGATGCCTTTCTCGAAGATTACAGATGGTGAGCAGCTTGCTCATGCCACTACCATGGCATGAGTCGAGGGTGTCGGCTCAACAGCACTTGACAATCTAACAGCACTTAACATTTTCGTGATCGTGTATTCTGAATGTATGTCGAGAACTGGTAGTATCGCGTGCGCGCTCATTTCGCTCATCGCGTCCGGATGTTCGCATCCTTCGATAGCGCCGGTCGATACGTCGCTAACGATCGCGCAGCAGTGGGAACCGCGCTCGCTCAATCCGGCGTTAGAAAGCAGCACGTCCTCGACGGAATGGTCGTTTCTCGTGTTTTCTTATCTCGTCCGCTACGACGACCACGGCAACATGATTCCTGACCTCGCCACCGAGATACCGACGTCAAAAAACGGCGGTATCAGCCGCGATGGAAAGACGATCGTCTATCATATTCGCAAAGGCGTACGTTTCGCCGACGGTACACTGCTCACGGCGAACGACTGCGCGTGGTCTATAGAAGCAATCAACAATCCACGCAACAACGTGCAGAGCCGCTTCGCGTATTCAGAAATCGCGCACGCCGATGCACCGACTCCGACGATGCTCGTGCTGCGTCTGCGGCGGCCCTTCCCGCCCCTGATCGCGGTCGTCGGCACACCGCAAGGCTTTCCGATCTTGCCAAAACACGTCCTCAGTTCGCTGCCCGATTTGAATACCGCCGCATTCAATACTGCGCCGTTTGGATCGGGACCCTATCGCGTGACAAGGTGGCTGCACGGCGATCGTGTGGAGCTTGCGGCGAACCCTTACTACTGGAGCGGTCCGGTGAAGATCGCGCGTCTCACGGTGCGTTTCGTACCGGATCCGCAGACGGCCGTCAACATGCTGCATACGCATGAAATTCAAGCCTTCTTTGACGACAACGACTACGGGAGCTTGCGGGAGCTGCGACAGCTCGCCGGATACAGAGTCACCAACACGCAGGAAAACGCGGTCAGCGACATCGTCTTCAACACGCAGCGAACGCCCGAAAACGATCCGCACGTTCGTCACGCGTTATCGGAAGCGATCGACATTCCGTCGCTGGTGCGCCGTGCGTATCACGGCTCGCTGAAAAGCGGAAACGCCGGCGCGGGAGTGTTTCTCTGGGCCTTCGACCCCCGCGCGTATCCCGACATTCCGTACGATCCGAAGGATGCGCGCCGGCTTCTCGACGACGCCGGGTGGCGGATGCATTCGGACGGCGTGCGTTACAAAAATGGTGCGCCCCTCGACCTTCAGTTGGTGATTCAAGCGCAGATGCAGGGCGATGAAGGTTTCGCCGACAGCTTGGTCCAGTACGAACGCGCCATCGGTGCGCGCGTGTCGATCAAACGGTTTAGCCAGACGCAATTCGTGGCGCCGGCGAGTGAAAATGGGCCGGTGGACGGCGGCAAATTCGACATCGCGCTCTACGCGTTCGAAAACGGTAACGATCCGGACACGACCGACCAGTTCTCCTGCAAGAACGTCCCGCCCAGCGGATATAACGAGTCGCGCATCTGCAATCCGCGCATCGATGAATTGCTCAAAGCCGGGCTCGCGACGTACGATCCGGTGAAGCGAAAAGCAACGTACGTAGCGCTGCAGCGGCTGCTGTATCAGGAACTGCCGATCGCATTGACCTATCGGCGTGGTGAAATCAATGCGTTCACCGATCGGCTGCAGGGACAATCGACCGCTCTTTCACCCGCCGGTGCGTTTTGGAACGTCGGCAAATGGTATCTCTCGGATCCCCGATTCAGCCCAAAGCTTCGACGGCTTCGTAAAGACCTTTCAGCGCAAGTAAGACGGCGTAGTTGAACTCCATCTGTTCCTCCGGAGGATGCGGATGTTGGC
Source organism: Vulcanimicrobiia bacterium (assembly GCA_963765935.1). Lineage (GTDB taxonomy): Bacteria > Vulcanimicrobiota > Vulcanimicrobiia > Vulcanimicrobiales > Vulcanimicrobiaceae > JAMXLG01. The sequence goes on from CAVXXX010000001.1 coordinate 1,286,552, forward strand.
TTTGAAGCCGCTGGAATGCATTGGCGGCCGTTTGGCATTGCGCTTTGACTGCTTGAAGCGATTCGCTGCTCATCCACGGATCGTACTCCGAAACCGCCGCGCCTGCAAAATGGCTTTTGTTTCTCTTCCCGGAATAGCGACGGAGAGGGAGGACATGCATGAAGCGCACTTTTTTGATGCTCGCCGTTCTTTCATTGGTCTCACCCGTACTCGTAAGCGCGCAGAGCGCATCGCCTAGCGCATCGGTCCTACAGGCCGATACGAAAGAAACGATGTCCGGCGTCACGTTTACCGCTCCCAAGGATTGGAGCGAAGAACGTACGGATAAGATGACGATATTGACGCCGCCTGAGAACAACGCGCGTCTTGTAATCGTCAATGTCGGCGCCGCGAGCGACGCGAAAGCCGCGATCGCAAGCGCATGGAAACAACTCGATCCGTCATTCGCTCGAAAGATTCAGGTTGCCGAACCGCAAGCCGCCATAAACGGTTGGCAGGAAAGCGCGCAAATCGGGTATGTCACCGGTCCCGAAGAGCATCTCGTGATTGCCGCCACTGCGTTCCGAAAGGGCGCGAACTGGACGGTCGTTCTGATCGACGGCTCCCAGTCGACATTCGAAAAGCGAGATGCTGCAATTGGTGTCGTGTTCGCCAGTATACAGCCCGAAGGCTACGTGCGAGAAACGTTCGCCGGACGTACGGCGCATCGCCTCACACCCGAGCGCATCAACGAACTTCTTAGCTTTGTCAAGACCGGCATGGCGGAGTTGCACGTTCCGGGTGTCGGACTTGCGCTGATCGATCACGGCAAGATCGTCTACGAAGGCGGACTCGGGGTACGTACAATCGGAAGCTCCGACCCGGTCGATAAGAACACGCTCTTCATGATCGCGTCCAACACGAAGGGCATGACGACGCTGATGCTTGCACGCGTCGTAGACCAAGGAAAATTGCATTGGGATGAACCCGTCACGCAGGCCTATCCGTCGTTCCGGCTCGGCAGTCCGGCGACGACTGCAAAGGTCAGAATCGAAGACTTGGTCTGCGCGTGCACCGGCGTTCCCCGTAAGGACTTCGATTGGCTCTTCGGTACGACGACGAAAACCGGCCCGGAAGACACATTCGCGATGCTTGCAAACACCGAACCGACGAGCAAATACGGCGAACTTTTTCAGTACAGTAATACGATGGCCTCCGCCGCCGGCTACATCGCCGGGCACGTCGAATATCCCGGTCTCTCACTCGGTACTGCGTATGACACGGCGATGCAGACGCTGATCTTCAATCCGCTCGGAATGACGCGCACGACATTCGACATGCCGAAGGCGCTTGCGTCGGATCATGCGAGCCCGCACGGTCAGGACATCGACGGCAACACGCACGTGCTCGCGCAAACGATGAACGAGCTCGCAATTCCGTTTAGGCCGGCGGGCGAAGCATGGTCGACCCCGCATGACATGATTCAGTACGTCGAAGACGAGTTGACCGAAGGTGTATTACCAGATGGGAAGCGACTCGTATCGCAAACGAACCTGTTGCAGCGCCGCGCACATACGGTGCCTGTTAGCCAGGACGAGTGGTACGGTATGGGCTTGATGGAGAACCGGCGTTACGGCATCAGCCTCATTCATCATGGCGGCGATCTCTTTGGCTACCACAGTGATTGGATAGCGATTCCTTCAGCGAACGTCGGCGCGGTGATTTTGACGAATTCCGACAGCGGTGTCGATCTGCGGGGACCGTTCATGCGACGGTTGCTCGAAGTCCTCTACGACGGCAAACCGCAAGCTGCGATGGAGCTTGCAACGACCGCAAAAAACAACGTGACCGAGGTTCAAGCGCTGCGGAAGCTGCTGACGGTTCCTCCGTCGCAAGATGCGTCCGCTAAACTCGCATCATCCTATAGCAATCCCGATCTCGGACACCTCACCGTGGAGCGGAAGGGGTCGAGTGTCGTCTTTGGTTTCGGCATGTGGAGCAGCCCGGTCGCGACGCGCAAGAATCCTGACGGGAGCACCTCATTCATGACCATTGCTCCCGGAATTATCGGACTCGAGTTCGCACCATCGGTTAAGGATGGGAAGCCGACGCTAATTACGCGCGACGGACAACATGCGTATACATACATCGAGACGCCATAGTCTCGAACGAGAAGCGGCCCGGGGCGGCATTGCCGCCAGGGTCGTTTTCTTGTAGCGTTTATGCATGGATAAACACGACGAAGTCCGAGGATCTTTTCCGGGTGATGCGCTTCACGCCGCCATACCGGCTACGCACCAAGCGCATGAATCAATCGACGGCCTTGAAGCTGAGCTACAACAGCCTACTCCGCGACGCGCATCTGTCGAACAGCACGTACGTACGCTTCGTTCCGTACGTGAGCTCGAAGCGACAATCGCAAATTGGTGGGATCGCCCGAGCACCCAAGAATTTATCGCCGATTTGACGAGAATCGGGCTCTAACGACGAGCGACGATCGCAAATTCGGTGTAATTCGCATGCCTTAACCTCAACGCGCGAGCCGTAAGCGCCAGCTCTGCGAACGCTAATTTTGTGATAATGCATCGCAGTACAGCGACAATGGTAAATTGCGGTGATCGCAAACTTGCTCAAGTAGCAGTAGCGTCCCTCGCGGCCTCGTCACCCGCGCAAGCTCGCGCACGATTTGTTGAAGCAATGCTCGCATCGTCACACAAAGCACGCTCGAACAGAGCGTGAAGTCGAACGTCGAGGAATCAAATCGAAGTGTCGCAGGATCGCAGCACACAATTTTCGCAGCGCGGTCGCCCGCGTAAAGGCGCGCCGCCGCCTCCACCATTGACGGTTCTTTGTCCACGGCAGCAACGTATGGCGCACGCGCTGAGAGCGCTTCGATGAAACGCCCCGTGCCGCATCCGAAGTCAAGGATTTTCGTTAGAGGCCCGGCCCTACGAAGCTCGCGCTCCAGCACGCGTAGATGAAGTGCGTGCATGTACGTGTTTGCGTCGACCCGATGCGTCCGCTGCGTCGATCACACCGCGAAGCAGCCCCATCCGGCTTCGATCGGCCCATGAGATACCTCCGGCGCCCCGCTCTCCGTTCCAAAGGGCGTCGTCATCGCGTGACGCCATAGTTCGGTCATCATCGATGACAGACGTTAAGCAACTCTGAAGCGCGGCGTCCGTTAATAACGTACAAGACGATACGGCGGGCGATGAGCGTATGATCGGTGCATGAAGCGTTCCGAACTGCTACGTCAGGTTGCCGCCGCCGGCGCCCTAACCACTGTGTTGCCCGTACGAGCCCGCGCCTCCGCTGCGCATGCGGATGTTCCGCTGGTACGGCTCACTCCACCGCACGACGGCGTGCCCGTCGCGTTTCTTGTTTCCGACGGCATGGTCATGATCGACTTTGCCGGTCCGTGGGAAGTCTTCCAAGACGCGCACGTCACCGGACGCACGCAACCCGCTTTTAATCTTTATACCGTCGCAGAGAGCACCAAGCCGATTCTTACGAGCGGCGGCGCGACGATCGTTCCGCGCTACACGTTTGCGGATGCCCCGGTTCCAAAGGTCGTCGTCGTTCCCGCGCAGTCCGACCCGACGGAGGCCGTTAAACGATGGTTGATCGCTACGGCAGCGCACGCAGATCTCATAGTGTCAATCTGCACGGGCGCGTACGTCCTGGCTGCGGCGGGACTACTCGACGGCCGTAGCGTGACGACGCATCACTCCGCGTTCACGACACTGCCGATGCAGCATCCCGGTATCGTGGTAAAACGTGGACTGCGGTTCGTCGACAACGGCAATGTTGCCACGTCGGCTGGGCTTTCCGCCGGAATCGATCTCGCTCTGCACATCGTCGCTCGCTATTACGGTAGGGACGCCGCGCAACAAACGGCATACGAGATGGAATATCAAAGCCGGAGCTGGTTAGATGCCGACAACGCCGCGTACCTGAAGCCGCAAATTGCGCGCGCGGGACGTGCCACGTGTCCCGTGTGCTGGATGGAAGTAGATCCGAAGAAATCGCCGATGCTCGCGTATGCGGGATCGAACTATTATTTCTGCATGCCGTCGCACCGGCAAATCTTTGCGTCGGCCCCGCGGCGGTTCGTTAATGCGTAGTTCTCGCCAACTATACGTTAGCGTGGTTCAAGCAGGATGTCGGTGATCTTGCCCGCCGGTGTATCACCGACGGTCAGCGAGTATGCGCGCTTCCCGCGCATAACGATATAGGCGGTGGAAATGGTAACCGCACCACGTCGTTGGCGTTGGGCATTCAAGAAGACCACTGGAGCGCCGAAGGAATCGAGCATGCGACGAAGATGGTCTAGGCGCGCCCTCGTCGCAATATCGGCCTCCCCGTACGTCACCACTATGTGCGCGATTGTCGTTTCGTCGAAGAGTACCGGATCGGAAAGCGTTGCATAGTAGTCAGGATAGCCTGACGTTTGATCCAAAAGCTCGCGTAGCGTCACCAAACCCGAAGCGTGTATATTCGGCAAGTATTTCGCGAGCCGATCATCGAGTCGTAGCTTGCGATCCTGTTGAAGCAAAAGGATGCATGCAGCAGAAAATTGTTTGGTGACTGATCCGATTTCGTAACGCGAGTTCGTGCCGGCAGCGCCGAAGGCGCGCACTTCGGCCAGCCTTCCGTTTTGCACCACCGCGATGGAAACGTTCGGCAATCCAAGTCGAAGCATCGTACGCTCGACCGCGCCGTCCGCAAGAGTGGAAGCGGACCTCGCATGCGCTGGAATAGGCGATTGCAACTAGTGCTGCGGCGATGGCTATGATGGCGATCATGGCGTGCCGACGTCAGAAATTTTTGATCGCCTCCTTGACCTTCACGACATTGGGCCCTTCGCCAACGCCTTCGTAGAACGACAGGTCCTCGTCGATACCGACTAACCGGAAACATTGGCCGCCTGGGGCTTGGAAGTACAGATGAGGATCGGGAACTTCGAGTTTCCTCACAAGACCGGACTCGATGATCTTTCGGCGCATTTCTTCGACGTCGTCCGATTTGAGTTCCAGCCAAATCGCCCTCGCGGTTCGGGAGAACTCGCTCTCATCGGGGACATCCCCATAGAGAAAAACGATATAGAAATCTCCTTCGAGGCGGATGAAGTCTCGTTCGGGATCCGCTTTCGTGAGTTTGCCACCGAGAACTTGACAATAGAATCTGCGAACGCTCTCTCGATCTTGCTGCGGAACGATCACCGATGAATGATTCCCAAATATCACTTTTACGAGGTAGCGTTTACCGTACTCGTCCTGCAATTGCGCGAACCGCTCCACGATGTCCGGAGGTTCGCGCCCGTCGGCGGATGCCGACAGTCGATCCGTAAACGCGTGCCAACCGGCACCGTGCTTGATGGCTTCCGCTCGGGACAGACGTTTGTGCGTGAGCGTTAAGCGGACGCGATTACCGGCGGCAGCGAGCTCCCATCGAACGACCGTATCGAAAATTGGGCCGCGAGCCAGCTTGGGTTCGTTCCAGGTGTACTCGAGAACGTGCGGCGGTTCGTAAGCCGTAACGCGACCCTCCGCTCCCATTGCGAAGCGAACTTCGCCTCCGATGCGATCGGCAACGATACCATCGGACAGCCAGCGCGCAAGCAGCTTCGGATCGGTCAGAAATGCCCAAACACGTTCGATCGGGCCCGGTAAGTCGCGAACGAGCCTGACGGTGTTGTGCTCGTCAATCGTTGCGAAGTCGCTCATGTATTACTTGTCCTCATCCAAAAGCGCGCGATCGAGTGCATGGAGATGCGTCGTCCAAAACGCTCGATACCGAGAAAGCCACGCATCGATCTCTGCCAATCCGCGCGCATCGAGCGAGTACATGCGACGTTGCGCGTCTTGTCGCACGCGCACCAAACCTGCGTTGCGGAGCGCGCGCAAGTGCTGCGATACCGCGGGCTGCGTTAGCGTGAAGCTTCTGGCGAGATCACCTGCCGAGCGCTCGCCCTGCGCCAACAGATCAACGATGTGCCGCCGAGTCGGATCAGCGAGAGCCGCAAACGCCTCCATGTCACCATATTAAAGTAGTTTCTTATATTCGTCAATGCTTATATTTACTGATGAGCCGGGCGCCTCTACGATCCACAAAGTTGAAGAAAGACGGCCGTTGCATCGTGGGCCCGTTTTTCGATTTCGCGCGGACTCGGCCGTTCAGCGACACCGAGCAACAAGCTCATCAATAAGTCGCGAAAGAGCAGCGCTGCGAAGAGCTCGGCAAGTTCGGGCGGATTACCCGTGAGCAGCCCAGACTTCTTCGCTTTCGCCATGATGCTGCGTAGAGCGGCGCGGCTGGCTTCGCGCCCGATCGAATCAAGTGTCTGCGCAACCTCCGGTGCGTGCGGTGCCTCGGCGATTGCCAATCGAAATGCCGCAATAACTGCGGGTTCGCTGACCTCGCGAACCAACTGAGCCCCAAAAGAAACCAGCACGTGTTCGAGGGTCTTGCGATCGCGAACGGCCGGCAACGCGGTGGGCAAATTCAGTCGCTTTGCACGCTCGCCGATGCAGGCAATCAACGTCTCTTGTTTGTTGCCGACTAGTGCATAAAGCTCGCGCTTCGACACGCGCGCACGTGCAGCGATCTCGGCCGTCGTGGTTGCAGCGTACCCGGCGTTGATGAACGCCGTAAAAGCTGCCTCAAGGATGCGCTCACGCACCGTACCCTCGCCCACGTCGACCTCCCTTGACATCGCCTGGTACCACGCAGTACCATAATTACCTGCTGGTACTAGATGGTACCACAACCGAAAAAGGGGATCATATGCCGCCGCAAGCCATCTTCCTTACGAACCTCGTCTTAGGATACGTCGCGTGGCTGCTGTTTTTCGGCGCCTACGCTCTACCGAAGCTCAAATCGATGAGTCGCTTCGACGCGATGCGCGCGATCGCGACCGTCCATAGCTTCCGATTTTTTGGGCTGATTTTCATCTTGCCGGGCGTTGTAGGGCCGAATTTGCCTGTCGCCTTCGCCGCCGCTGCAGCCTACGGTGATTTTGCAACCGGCGTGCTGGCTCTGCTCGCGCTACTGACGGTACGGATTCGCGCGATTTTTTGGCTGTTCGCAGTTACGTTTAACGTTGTCGGAGCCGTCGACCTCATTGTCGCCTACGTCCACGGCATCCAAGTGGGCCTTGGGAATTTTCCCGGCCAATTAGGCCTTGGATATCCGATTGTCATGCTGTACGTCCCGGCACTCATGATCACGCACGTCGCCGCCTTTTACTTCCTCACACGCTCTCAACGACAACCCATAGCTCGCGCGGCGACTGCTCAATAGCGAGTTCCAGACGCATATTACCGGCCGATTGCGATATTTGTCTGAACGGGAATGCAACTCTTTCTGTATCGTAGTGGTTTGGACCTCACGTCCCCCAAAGCGCGATCTTTCGATTGGGTCGATAAATTGCGCCCACCGATAAAGATTGGCTCTTATTTCTACGTTTTCAGAACTGCCGCTGAGCGGCGCGCTTCTTCACGGAATCGAAGACCTTAAATTTACCGAGCCTACGCCGATTCAGCGTATGGCCATTCCACCGGCCCTTCAAGGCCGGGACGTCCTCGCAAGTGCGCAGACGGGCAGCGGCAAATCGGCCGCCTTTGGTCTACCGGTGCTCGAAGCACTTCTGCAAGAGAAACCGTCGCGCGAAGCCCGCGCACTGATTCTCGCACCGACGCGCGAACTCGCGCAGCAGATCACCGAACATCTTCGCCACCTCGCGAAGCACACAAACCTCCGCATTGCACCTGTTTACGGCGGCGTCGGAATGCGCCCGCAAATCAACGCATTCCGCCGCGGCACCGACGTGATCGTTGCAACGCCGGGGCGCTTGATCGATCTCATGGAGCAGGGCGAAGCGTGTCTCGAGCGCATCGGCATCCTCGTACTCGACGAAGCCGATCGGATGCTCGACATGGGCTTCTTGCCTCCGGTGAGACGCATCATCGCGAAGCTGCCGAATCGCCGGCAAACGCTGTTCTTTTCAGCGACGATCGCCGGCGCAGCCGGTACGCTCGCAAACGAGCTTCTTCACGATCCGGTACGTGTAAATCTCACGCCGGTTGCTGCGACGGTCGATACTGTCCGTCAAAGCGTCTACGCCGTGGAGCAAGCGAACAAGACGGCGCTGCTGCTCGATCTGCTCAAGGACAACAACATCTTCAACGCGATCGTGTTCACGCGAACCAAGGCGCGCGCGGATCGGCTTGCCGGCGCGTTGGCTCGGCATAATGTCGACGCCGAACGCATCCACGGCGATCGCTCTCAAGCACAGCGCACGCGCGCGCTCGACGCCTTCAAAAAGGGTCGTTATCGCGTGCTTGTTGCTACCGACGTCGCCGCGCGCGGTATCGACGTGGCCGACCTCGGGCACGTTATCAACTACGACGTTCCGGCAGAGCCGGCCGATTACATCCACCGCATCGGTCGAACGGCGCGCGCGCAAAAAGCCGGGGACGCGATTACCTTCGTTTCTTATGATGAGACGAGTTTATTCGCCCAGATCGAAAGCACAATCGGTAAGCGCGCCGAGCGAATCGATCACCCGCTAAGCGATGCCACGGCGGGGTATAGTCTTGAAAGTAAACCACAACCGCGGCGTAGAACATTTCGCCGCCGCCGCCGCTAAGCGGCACTAGAGAGGATCATTATCGCTACTCGAAATCGCACGACAAAAAAAACACGCGAAGTCAAAGCGCACAGCATTGACAACAAAGAGGCGCCGCTCGAAGTTTACGGCAGCGTCAAGCAAGTGTTTCCGAGCACGACGTTTTCCGTCGAGCTGGACAACGGCCACATGATTCTGGCCCACATTGCCGGACGTCTGCGCCGGCATCGCATTAAAATTCTTCCAGGTGACCGTGTCGACGTCGAACTGTCGCCGTACGACCTGACCAAGGGCCGCATCGTGTACCGCTACCGCGCGGGAGAGCCACGCCGAAACTAAGGCGTGCACTTTACGCGCCTAGTATAAGTACCTGTTAAACCACCCGATCATCCGCGAAAGAATATCTCGGACGTGAGCGGGCTGGCGTACTCCATGCCCTTCGTCGGCATAGACAACGAGCTGCGATGGAACGCCGAGAGTCTGCATCGCATGATAGAACTCGAACGATTGTGCTGCGGGCACCTCTTCGTCACGCTCGCTCGCGAGAATCAGGACCGGCGTCTTGGATTGTTTGATGTACGTTATAGGTGAGCTTTTCGCATACACTGCCGGATCGTCGTAAACCGATGCGCCGAAAAACGGGATCATCCACTGATCGATCTTGTCCTGACCGTAGTATGACTGCCAATTGACGGTCCCGGCACCGGCAACGATCGCTTTGAAGCGATTCGTCTGCGTCTCGCCCCACATCGACATATAGCCGCCGTAGCTCCAACCCGCTAACCCGAGACGATTGCCGTCGATTGGGGCCGCTGCGATCGCCGCATCGATCCCGGCGAGATCATCACGCCAATCGCCGCCACCGAAATCTCTCACGTTTGCAGCAGCGAACGTTTCGCCACGTCCGAAACTGCCGCGCGGGTTCGGCTCGAAAACGAAGTACCCGTTCGCCACCAACGGGCTGATGAATAAGCTGGTGAACGCGGGCAACGATTCGGCGGAAGGACCGCCGTGAACGATCGTTACCATTGGATACTTGCGGGCCGCACGATAATCGCGCGGATAAATAAGCCAGCCTTGGACGTCGTATGGATCGCTCTTCCACTTCAACGAGACGGCTCGTCCGTTAAAGTGTGGAACATGCGCATTGACGTTCGTGATCTGCGCGAGGGCCTGCGGTGCTCCGGCCCAAACCTCGGGCGGTTCCGTAAACGATTGACGAACTATTGCCACCGTCGTACCGGTCTTTGAAACGCTTAAAGCCCCAACGTTTTCGCCGTCGCCGGCGAGGGCAGTCACGTTACCGGTTTCGACATCGAGCGAGGTCAAGAGCCGCGATCCGTTATGATGCGCGAGCATCATGATTCGTCCGGGTGCCACCCAACGCAGAGACGACGCGCTGTACTCCATCCCCGGAGTAATATTGCGCGCGCTGCTCGATGCGAGATCGACACGGTACACATCGCCGCCCACCGAACCGAAGTCGCTCATGATACCGCCGATCACGGCGATTGAACGCCCGTCGGGAGCCCAAGTCGGCGCATTGACTTGATACTTCGGCGCGAGCACATCGCTCAACGTGCCTCCGTCCGACGCGACCGTCGCAAGCTTCGCGATCCACCAATTGTCATCGCCGCTTCCACGCGCATAGGTGAGCGCAAATCGCGATGAATCGGGCGACCATGCGTATTCGTAGATATAATCATTACCGGGCGTCAGGAGACGCAGTGCTCCGCTTCGTACGTCGACACTGGCGAGTTGCTGTTCGTCGTAGGAGCCTCCGATGACGCCTATGTCCCGCGCGCCTGCTGCAAGCGCACCGGACTTCCGATGCGGATGCGGGATGTACAGCAAACCGATGTGGCGGCCGTCCGGCGACCACGTGATTTCTTGCGCGGCACCGGTGAGCGATCCGAGCTGCACGACATGCGTGCCGTCGGCATTAGCCAGGTACAGTTGTTCCGGGCCTTTTTTGCGAGCGTCCGAAAGAAATGCAACGCGCTTGGAATCGGGAGACCAAGCAATATCGCGTTCATGCGCATCCGCATTGCGGGCGTCGGCGCTCACGCGCACGCATGCGCGCGTCGCCAGCGCCTCGATCCACACGGTCGGATGATGATGCACCGTCTGCTGCCAAGCGATGTGCGTTCCATCGGGCGAGACGGCTACAGAATCGAAAGAAACGACACGCTGCATTGCGTCGTAGATGGCGGCGGCGCTCGGCGGTGCGGCCTCCGCGGGGCGCGGCACTACCGCAAAAATCAACGTGCAGTATAGCGCCGCGTACCTAAAGCGATGCATGCAGAGTGATACGATGGGCCGCGGCTTAAGCCTTCGTGCCGGGTCCGCGTTCGAATGATGCGACGGTGCCGTCCTCGTGACCGATGATGACCTCGCTTGCAAGATCGACGAAGATTCCGCTCGCAACGATGCCGTGTATTTTTTTCAACGTTGCATCGAGCAGTGCCGGCCGGTCGATCTTGCCGAAGTGACAATCCAGGATCCAATTGCCGTTGTCCGTTACAAACGGCGAATCGCCGCCACGGCGCGCAATGTCGATCCCGGGATGTGCGCTCCTGATCTCGCGGAAAACGTACGGCATGGCGTAGGGCACGATTTCAACGGGAAGCGGAAACGCTCCCAACGCGCGAACGAGTTTTTGCGGAGTCGCAACGACGACGAACCGCCGCGCGCATAGCGCAACCGCTTTCTCTCGAAAGAGCGCTCCGCCGCCGCCCTTGATCAGCGCCCAGTCGGGAGCGATCTCGTCCGCACCGTCGATGGCCACATCGATCTCACCTTCGAGCAATGCGACGCGCGGCACGCGCCGTTCGTCGCACAACCGTTCCGTTTCAGTCGATGTCGCAACTGCAACGATCTGTTCGCCTGCTGCGATGCGCTGGCCGACGCGTTCGATGGCATAAAATGCCGTCGTCCCGGTGCCGAGTCCGATGCAGCTACCGTTGCGCACGAATCGATCGACGGCCGCGTATCCCGCAGCACGCTTGCCGGCGTCGTAGCTGTGCATTACGCTGCGCCTCCTTCGACGGCACCCAGCCGCGCTACGCGAGGTGATCGATCGATCCAATCGGAAACCCGATGGCATGTTTCGACCGCTTATCGCTTTCGTTCTGTTTCTTGCGCTTTTTTCGCCTGCCGTTGCAGAACCGCTCCCCACCGGGAATCTGCCCTGGCGAGAGACCGGTCCCGCGATTGCCGGAGGTCGCGTAACGAGCGTCGCCGGATCGGCGCACGATCCGAATCTCTACTATCTCGGCGCGGCAGGGGGCGGCGTGTGGAAAAGCACGGACGGCGGAGCCGCCTGGACGGCGGTATTCGACAAAGAACAGGTCGGCGCAATCGGCGCGGTCGCGATCGATCCGGCGAACGACGACACCGTGTGGGTCGGAACCGGAGAGTCGAATCCGCGCAACGACGTTAGCTACGGCGACGGCGTGTATAAAACGAGCGATGGCGGCAAGACCTGGACGAACGTCGGTCTGCGCGATACAAAGCATATCTCTCGCATTTTGATCGATCCGAGCGATCCGCAGCACGTGATCGTCGGCGCGCTCGGCGATGTCTTCGCGAATTCGCCCGATCGCGGTGTGTACGTCACATTCGACGGCGGGAAGACGTGGAACAAAACGCTCGATGACGGACCTATGAGCGGCGTTTCGGATCTCGCGATGAGCTCCCGCACGCCAAACGTGATTTACGCAGGCGTGTGGCAGTTTCAGCGGCGCCCGTGGACGTTTCAAAGCGGCGGCGAACAAAATGGTCTGTACCGCTCGAACGACGGCGGACGCACGTGGCGCCGGCTCACCGGCGGCGGACTGCCCGACGGGATCACGGGGCGCATCGGGCTCGCCGTTGCACCGAGCGAACCGAATCGCGTGTACGCACTCATCGAGTCGAAGCGCGGCATTCTCTGGCGATCCGATGACGGCGGCGGTACCTGGACGCTCGTGTCATCCAATACGCTCGTCGACCAAAGGCCGTTCTACTTTTCACACATCGAAGTCGATCCAAACAATCCCGACCACGTTTTTACCGCGTCGACGCAGTTGGCTGAAAGTAACGACGGCGGCAAAACGTTCAAGGCGATCGCCCGAGACGTGCACGGCGACTATCACGCTATTTGGATTGCACCGAATGACTCGAAACGCATCATCGTGGGTGAAGATGGCGGCTACGCGCTAACCGTCGATTCCGGCCGCACCTGGTCGTTTTGGGCAAATTTGCCGATCGGACAATTCTATCGTGTTGGACTTGGCAACGATAATCCATACACGATTTGCGGCGGACTGCAAGACAATAACTCCTATTGCGGCACGTCGAATTCACTCGACGCCGCAGGCATCAGCAACGCTGCATGGTACGCGGTCGTGCAAGACGACGACGGTCAATGGGCGATTCCCGATCCGCGCGATCCAAACACGATTTGGTCTGACGGTCAGGACGGCGCGCTCTTCATTTACAAACGCAAGTCGCGTGATTATACGTTCACGCAACCGTATTTCACGAGCGTGCAGCAGGACTACAATGTCGCGACGAGTCCGTACCGTTTCAACTGGGAATCGCCCATCGGCTTCGCACCGTGGGATCCACGCGTAGCATGGTTCGGCGGCAACGTCGTATTTCAGTCCACGGACGCCGGTTATAGTTGGCACCCAATCAGCCCCGATCTCACCCGGAACGATAAAGCGCATCAAACGCCGGCCGGTGGACCGATCACACACGACGTAACGGGTGCTGAATATACCGATACGATCCTCGATATCGAAGGATCGCCGCTCTCTCGCGGTGAGATTTGGGCCGGAACCGATGACGGGTACGTTCAAATGACTCGTGACGGCGGCGCGCATTGGAAGAACGTTACGCCGAAGGACGCAAATGCGAACGGACGTTTCGAAACGGTTGCGCCCTCACCGCTCGAACGCGGAACCGCGTACGCCGTCGAAGATGCGCATCTGATGGGCGATAGCGCGCCGCACGTGTGGGTAACGCACGACTTCGGCGCGCACTGGCAATCGATCCTGAGCGGCTTGCCGAACGATTTGTGGACCCGCGCAATTCGTCCCGATACGCGCAATCCGGCGGTGGTTTATCTCGGCACCGAACAAGGCGTATGGATTTCATACGATCGCGGCAGGCAATGGCAGAGACTACGGAACAACATGCCGGCAGTATCGGTGCGCGACATCCGGATTCAGCCGCATTTCAACGATTTGGTGATCGCGACGCACGGACGGTCGATCTGGGTGATGGATGACATCGCGCCGCTGCAGGATCTACCGCGAGCCGTAGCGGCCGGCGCGATGCTCTTTGCGCCGCGCACATCGTATGAATATAACCTGACGAATAACTACGAAGGCCTCTACACCCAATACGCGGCGGCGAACCCGCCGTATGGCGTCCCGATTTCATACTACCAATCGACAACGCAAGCAAACGCACCGGAAATCACGATTCTCGATTCTGCAGGCCGTACGGTTCGCACGTTGCGCGGTACCAATGCGGCCGGTATCAATCGCGTCATCTGGAATTTCACCGCAGCACCACCCGTCAAATGGAACGGCGCCCCAAATCCCGCGTTCAAAGGGCCCGACGACGGGCCAACCGTCGTGCCGGGGCGCTACACCGCGCAAATCCGATTAAATGGACGCACATTCGCGCAGACGTTCACGGTGAAACCGGATCCGCACACGACCGAGACGCTCGCGCAAATGAAGCAGAGCTACGACGCGTTCGCGAAGCTCTACGCAATTTATTCAAGCGTCGACGTGATGCTCGATAATCTCGACGCAATCGGCAAGGCGCTCGACGCGGAGCAGGCCCCGGCGAGCAACGCCACACGCGGGGCGCTCGAGCGTGCCCGCGAAGCGCGCGCTTCCGTGACGGCTCGTTTAACCGCCGCGTATACCAACGGGGAGGATTCAGTGTCGCGTCCAGGGTCATTACGTGAAAATCTCGACGGGGCACTGACGTCGCTCGAGTCGTTTCCCGTGCAGGGTGTCATTACGCCCGCGGCCGCGCAGTTCTATGCGCGCATCGACGCCGAGTACCGGAGTGCCCGTGCGGCCTATGATGAGTACGTCCGCTCGCTTCCGCCGCTCCACCTGATGCCGGCCCTCTCGCGGCCCTAACAAACGCATGGTCGTCACAACGGAGGGCGCTTACGCGTTGCGGCTTGCGTGAAAACGGCGGCCCCGTACGGGCGGATCATCTTTGGTGCGTCGGCAGTGCTGTTCGGCATCATCGCGCTGATGTGGCATGATGGCGACACGTGGCAAGAGCTCCATAGCATCTTGCGGCTGCCTTTTGGCGCAATCATCGGCGATGCGCTGATGATCGCCCAAATCGCCGGGGCAATTCTCCTGATCGTTCCGCGTACTGCCCGGCCGGCGTCGCTGATACTCATCGCCGTCTACGCGCTTTTCTCGCTAGCCTCTCTTAGCGGCATCATCGCCGCGCCGAAGGTATTTGGCGAATACGACGGTTTCTTCGAGCAGTTCTGCTTACTGTGCGCCGCCATTGCCGTGTACGCAGCAACGCAACCGAATGCAGCGCGTACGGCGAGACTCTACCAAGTAGCGCGCGTTGGCCTCGGACTCTGCACCATTTCATTTACGCTCGCGCAGATCGTCTATCTTCGTCCAACGGCGGGTTTGGTGCCGGCGTGGATTCTACCGAATCAAATGTTTTGGGCGATACTCACCACGATCGCATTTGCACTCGCTGCCGTTGCGATTCTCATCAATCGTTATGCGCAGCTCGCGATGCGACTGATGGGCCTGATGATCGTCGTTTTCGGCCTTCTCGTTTGGGTTCCGCACGTCATCGCACAACCGCAATCGCACTCGAATTGGTCGGAATTCGCCATCAATTTCCTGATCGCCGGCGCAGCGTTGATTGTAGGCGCGTTTTAGCGCAGACCTCCAAAGGTCCCGCAACCATTCTTCCCGGTCTTCGAATCCATAGGCGATAAGGGAGACCGATATGAACGATTTACGCTTGCTCGTCGCCGGCGCGGGCGCAGTCGGCGGATTCTTCGGAGGACGGTTGGCGCAAGCCGGACGTAACGTAACATTTCTCGTACGTGGAGCGCGAGCTCGGCAACTACGGGACCGCGGCCTCGAGATCGTGAGTCCGCTCGGTGACGCAACGATCCCGGTACAAACCGTTACGGTTGACGATCTCACCGGCCCGTACGATCTTATTCTTTTGGGCGTTAAGACGTACGCATTGCCACAAGCCATCGACCACGTCAAATCGGCGGTTGGAGAAAATACCGTCATTCTGCCGGTTCTCAACGGCATGCGTCATATGGACGTGCTCGTCTCCTCGTTTGGTCCAGCGCGCGTTTTCGGCGGCGTTTGCATCGTCTCAACCACCCTCGACGAGCGAGGCCGCATCGTCCAACTCAACGATTTGCAACAACTCGTCTATGGCGAGCTCGACGGCAGCGACTCCGAACGTCTCCGTGCGATCGATCGTACGCTGCGCGATGCTGGATTCGCGGCCCGTATTTCGCCGGACATCATTCAAGAAATGTGGGAAAAATGGGTCTTCATCGCGGCACTGGGCGCAAGTACGTGTTTAATGCACGCCTCGACCGGTGAAATTCTCGCTTTACCGCGAGGCCGCGGACTGATCCTCATGATTCTTGATGAGTGCGCGGCTGTTGCGACCTCCGCCGGCCATGCGCTGCGGCCCGAGGCGTTAGAACGCATTCGAGGGAATCTCACCAACGGCGCTGCCAGCTTGACATCGTCGATGTATCGTGACCTGCAAAACGGTGCGCCAGTCGAAGCAGATGCAATCCTTGGCGATATGTGCGCACGCGGCGAAGCGGAGGGACTCAACCTGCCGCTCCTCAACGCTGCGTTCGCGCAGCTCTCGATCTACGAAGCGAAACCAAAGGGCGCTGCCGTTACGATTCCCGATCATCGACAGGCCGTAGGCTCCGGCATATGAGTGTACGCGTATACGGCTGTAATCATATCGCAATCGAAGTGGACGACGTCGATCGCGCCGTCGCTTTCTATCAGGACGTTTTCAACCTCGAAAAAATGAGCGAAGGCGAGGGCGACGCCTTTTTCCGCTTAGGCGAACATCAATTCTTAGCGATGTTCAAAGTCGATGAGGTAAAGCCCGAGCGCGCACGCCATTTCGGCTTAATCGTGCGCGACGAGGCGCAGATTCGCGAAGTCCGAGACAAACTCCAAAACAAGTACGGAATCACATTGATGCCGCGTTTTCGCTGCGACTTCTTCGATCCGTTCGGCAATCACGTTCAAGTCGTCGATCTGCATGACGAATCGATGATCTGGCTACTGCCATATCGAGAAGTGCAAGACACCGGCATCGACTTTAACGCTCGCACCTAAGATGGCTGCGATTCCATTTTTCGAAACGCCGATCGTGCTCGCTCCTCTCGGCGGGCCCGGAACCGTGGAACTCACTGCCGCTGCATGCAATGCGGGCGCCTTCGGCGTTCTCGCGTGCCAATACAGCGACCCCGAGCGCATGCGCAGTGACATCGAACGGCTCCGTTCGATGACGGATAAACCGTTCGGCGTGAACCTGTTCATCGAACAGCCACCGCCGGCAATAGACGGCGACGAGCTTCTTCGAGCGGACCGCCGACTCGATCGATACCGTGAAGACCTTCGTATTCCACCACGCGCGACGCCGCCTAGGCCGCCGGCGTATCACGACGAGCAGATGCGCGTCGTGCTCGAAATGCGCCCGCGCGCGTTCACGTTCACACTCGGCATTCCGCCTGACGACGTTATCGCCGAATTGAAAAGCGCGGGGATTTTTACGGTGGGGACGGCGACAACCGTTGAAGAAGCGCTTGCCCTCGCAGACGCCGGAATTGATGCGATATGCGCGCAAGGAGCCGAGGCAGGCGGACATCGCGGCACGTTCTTATCGCGCGACACGCTTGCGCTGATTGGAACGATGGCACTCGTGCCGCAAGTGGTCGATGCGGTAAGAGTGCCGGTGATCGCTGCGGGTGGAATCGGCGACGGGCGCGGCGTTGCCGCAGCGCTCGCGCTCGGTGCGTGCGCGGCACAACTCGGCACGGCGTTCCTCCGCGCGACGGAGGCATCGACTGCGAAGGCGTACCGGGAAGCGCTGCGCCGTTCGTCTGCGGCAGATACCGTCATCACGGAAGCATTCTCCGGAAAGCCCGCGCGCGGGATTGTAAATCGCGTAACGAGCGAACTGGAAGATCGAAACGAACGTGCTCCGTATCCGTATCAAAATACGCTGACGCGTGATATTCGCAATGCGGCGGCAGCGCAAGACCGCGCCGAATTCCTTTCGCTGTGGGCAGGCCAAGCATTCCCGCTCGCGCAGGACGCACCGGTTGCGCAGATTATCGAATCAATACTCGCGCAAATGCACGCGGCGCTCCAACGCGCCGTCTCAGTGCTGGAATAACTGAGGGCGGCGCGGCCGGCTCACAATTCCAATAGGTCATATATCGCCCGCCCACGGTTCTCATAAATTCTTTTACTCACATGATTAAAGCAAGCAAACGACACCTCAAGACAAACCGCAGCATCTTATTGTGCCGTGCGAATCTATTGTGCTTTGGTCGCCGCAAGCTATGTTAGATAGGGGCGTGCCTCACACTTCGCTCTTGAACGAAGCAGCCATCTAGAGGCGACAAAGCTGAACGGACGCCAACTATATCAGGTGGATAAAGTACGAGGTCTTTTACGTGAGGGAAAGCATTGAAGATCGCGCGCGGGACCGCTCTAAAGACACTTAGCTTCGGACTTGCTGGATTGCCGCTGGCCGCTGCGAACACTGCTCGGCGAGATGCAACCACCGATACATTTACACGTGACGATGCGGTTGGCATCGTCGCGAACGCGCGCAAAATTGTGAATCCTGGCGGATTGGAACGCCTAGGCGTTATACCTATCGGCGGCATCGAACAGTGGGCGTCTATCCGCTCGCACGACGTACGAAACCCGATACTACTGTACATTCATGGAGGGCCGGGCTACATCTCGATGCCCATGAGCTGGTGGTGGCATGGGTGGGAGGAATATTTTACGGTTGTCTCGATATGTTCCAGCATCGCGTCGACAGCCGCTTCGAGCGGCTTCGTATTTCGCCGAACTTGCGTAAGCAATAGTCCGCCTTGAACGGCAGCGAGTAGCGCCGTTGCTAATTGATTCGGGTTTGCATCTTTGCGCAGTTCACCGCGATCGTGCATCGCTCGTAAGCCGCCCCGTATACCTTCCTCCCATCGCATGAACGCGCGGTTGAGATCAAGGCGGAATTCTGTTGACACCTCGGCGATTTCGGTCGACAGGATTATGATCCGTGCAAATCTGCACGTGGCGGCGTTGAATCGTCGGGTTTTTCATTAACGACTACGTGCGGTGCGCGCCTCTGCAAGGCGGCATATCCGGTGCAGCCATAGTCTTTCTAGCGTACCGTTCATCTCCGTAGGCACGTCGGTTCGCCAGGCGGAAGACGAGGCCTAGTCACACGAGGCAGCCCCAATCCGTGGTGCAAACAGAATGATTATTGCGTCTACGCCGCCCGCAATTATCACGCGGCTCGTCGATTCGACGCTCGATGCGCGCGGCGGCGTCATACAAATACCGACAGTAGACGGCGTGAGCGCGCGGCTCATCTATCCGGCGAACGATATGCCCACCGTTGAACGGGTTCACATTGAAGCCACGGGGCCGATCGGGATAAAAAGTTTCGACGCCGCGCCCTTCGGTGGCAATAGCAACTACGCGCCGTATTATCGACTTAGGATCGTGCCGAGTGGACCGGCGACCGTCGTCCATTTCTTCGGCGCTCCCAAGCTCATTCTAGATGTCTCCAAACCGATAGCGACCGCGCAATACGGCCTGCAAGCGACGATCGGTAACAACTACAGCATACAAATGGGCGCAACGGGCGATACTTCTGAGCCTCAGTTTGATCTGGCCAAGGCCCCGGCGATTTTCAAAAGCGGAGTGCTTACCATCGATCTGAGTAATTCAAGGTTGGTATTGGTGATCAGCACAATTCAGCTCGCCACGACGATCCAGGGCCGCGTCGAAGATGCGTTAGGCAAACTCGAGATTTACAGACGCTCTCGCTCGCTAAGTGATTTACAAACTGCCGCTTACGCGATGCAGCAATCACTCGATGTAGACCTGTTCAGAGCGAATGCTTTCACTTTGCAGCGTCGTGCGTTCGTAAGTGGATGGGCGCAGGTGCTGCGATCGATTGAAGATGCGTATGACCCGAAGTTTTATCCCGACGAACCCTTGCCGTGCCCGCTGCCGCGCCCTGGTGAACGCCTAGGATATATTTTGCCGGCAGTTTGTGATCCAAAGCTCATTCGTGAGCCGCAGAACGACTCAGTACGCAATAAAGAGTTGCAGGATCTGGAACGTTATCGGGTCAGTTACGAGCACTATCGCGAAGTCAAGCGGCTCGATGATGAGTCGATGACGATTTTGGAAATGAGCCTTAATCTCCTTTGTGAAGTAGCTCCTGCCCAAGCGCCTTCAGATTATCTGGCTCTCGACCGCATCTTTCTTGATTCAGCGATCAGCGATTCCAGGCGGATCAAGATCGAAGCGATGCTCAGAGATCCGTCTTTAGGATATATCACGCTGCCGGCACAGGCTGTGGGCGGACTTAGCGCAGCGCTTGCGGGCGCGCTCGTCCACCTCGATAACGTAACGCTCGCGAGCCAGCAAGTTGAGGTCGGGATTAGCCACGGGAAGGTCAATGTTATTTTTGCCCGCGATCATCATGGAAACGTTTCGACCTATCAGGTCGACACACAAACCGGCGCGGTGGTTGACCTAAAGCAAAACGTGCCGTTTTCCTTTGGAAGTAACGGGGTAGCGATGTCCGCGCTGGACGCCAAAGCCCTCATTCTTCTTTACAACAAGATGCTTTCCGGTGCGCTTGATGTGCTACCGCCTCTTGACGATTTCCATGCAGAGAACTTCATGATCCAACAGCGTAACTTTGACCGGTCCCATACGAAACCGGACACAACTTACTACGAGGTCTATCTTCCGCAGACAGTGCCGAAAAGCGCCGAGAAATTACCTTGCGGATATTTCAGAAATTACCGAATCGACACGTCTACATGGAACGTTGCGGTCGAGCTACTGAATTGTTGACCAAGATGATGGAGAGCGGACGCGACCGTGGTCGCTCATGGTTGACAACGGCGACCTACTGTTGAAGCATTGCGCCTTGGGAAGTCGCTCAGCTCATTTGGCATTGCGGAAGCAAAGATCTGCGCAACGCCCCGCCGCAACTTGAAATGCACTGCGTTGCTTTGAGGCGTGTCGACTCAAGAATCCTCAACCTCGCCGAGTGCCCGAAGGCGATTGGGATTATAGGCCTTGTGCGCTTCGTGAATGTCCTTTGGAATCGCCTCGCTGGTTGACCGACACGTGACCCTCAGCAGCTGTATTAAGGCAATTATGATACGCATGTCCGCCATACGTCTGGCCACTATCCGCAATTTCCGCAACGCGTAACGCACGCAACACCGGCGCGCAACCAGCACATGATCTCATAAATCCCGCGGAACGGCTGCACGTAATGCGTTACTAAGCAGCCCCCAAAGGACCAGAACCATCGGTCGCGATCGTGGCGGCGCCGTTTTTTCTTCAGTGCGATAGACAGTGGCTCCGAAGCGTTGCTGTGTCTCAATCTAGATAGTGCTGGATGCCCGAACATATTGTGGCGGCCGACGGAGATAATCGCATAATGCGGGTGCACGTCCGCAATGAATTTCGGCGACGAGCTATAGGGGGAGCCCTGATGGCCGACCTTGAGCACGTCGGCATGCAGATCGACGTCCTCGTCTAAGAAAAGCCGCTCCGCCGCAACGCCGCATCCGAAAATTTCTATATTGTAGGATGAATGCAATGGAGTTATCGTTGATCGCGTTCTTTCCGCCCATGAATCGAGCGACCGGGCCGATGAAGTGCAGCACATCACCGGCGCGCGCCGTGTCGAGGCAGTCGTGATACGCATGTCCGCCATAGCTTTGTCCGCTATCCACAATCTCCGTAACGCGCATCGCACGCAAAACCGGAGCACAGCCGGCTACATGATCTCATTAGCAATGTTAGAATAAGCATATTGGGACTGGGCTGAACGTATTTCGAGGTTAGTCGATGGCTGATCCGCGACTTTTTAAGAAGCGACGCGTCTTGTGGCGATACGTTCTCATGCTCGCGCTTCTCTTTGTTTCACCCACTATCGCGCGAGTCGCCATATCGCGAGTCGCGCATGCCGCAGGACAACCCGCAACTGTACCGCGCTTCGAGCCGGTCGCGTGCCCTAAACTGCAGGGCGTAGAATGGCTCGCGCGCGCAGAATGCGCCTATCTCGTCGTGCGCGAGGATCGTAGCCGCCCGAACGGTCGTACTATCCGGCTCCTAGTCGCAAAACACCGCGCACAATCACCGGAAAAGCGGCCCGATCCGGTTCTATACCTGGAAGGCGGCCCGGGTGACATTGCCCCTCTCGAGATCAACTCAATCATTGCCGCGGGCTTTATTCGCGATCGGGACATCTGGGTGGTGAGTCAGCGCGGCACCTGGTTCTCACAACCGGCGCTCACATGCGCGGCAACGAACAAGTTCGCAAGAGAGCTTCTTAGCCTCCGTTTCTATTCGGAGACAACGAAGCGCGCACATTTGGCTGCAACGGAAGCCTGCCACCGCGAGCTCATTGCCACCGGTGCCAATCTGAGTTCCTACAATTCCACTGAGAGCGCCGCGGATCTCGCCGATCTCCGCAAAGTCCTGCGCATCGCTCAATGGAACATCTACGCGAACTCGTACGGCACATACGTGGCGCAGACGCTTATGCGCGATCACCCGGATGGTATCCGCAGCGTCGTCCTCGATTCCGTCGTACCGGCAACATATACCGTACCTGCAAACTGGTGGAACGTTCGCTACGGATTTGACAACATATTCGAGGCTTGCGCGGCGCAACCGGCTTGCAATGCGGCGCATCCTCATCTGAAACAAACGTTTACGGGACTGGTTAACAAACTTGAAGCCGAGCCGCTCACGACAACCATTAGTGACCCTATCACCGGCAAGGAGATCAAGGTCGTGCTCGACGGTGGGGCGCTGATCGACTGGCTGCGTAACCAGACCTATAGCGTCCCTACGCTTCGCGCCGCACCGGATCGGATCTCTGGGCTCGCCGACGGTCGCCGCGAATCCATCGAGGCGATCGCTAAGGATCAGGCAGGCCGAGCGCCACCATATCGCCCGGGCATCCCGGTTCTCGGTGACGGGCTCGCTTACGGCGTCACCTGCCGCGAAGACTATCCCTTCGCGACGCCGGAAGATCTTGCCGCAGCCGGCCGTGAAGCGTTTCCGGACTTTCCGCGCTCAGTGCAACGTGAGGGTGTTGGCGGCTGGGCGTATGTTAACGAAGACTGCCGCGACGTCTGGAAAGTGCCCGCCGCTCCGAAGGCAATGCACCAGCCTGTTGCCAGTAGCATTCCGACGCTGCTTATTTCCGGCACATTCGATACGTTGACGTCTCTCGCGGGCGCGAAGGCGGCAGCAACGAGCCTGTCCCACGCAACGTTCATCAGCATCCCGGGCGTCGGGCATACTGCTTCAGCCTCGTCTCCTTGCGCCCAAGCAGTCATCGTCTCGTTCTACGCCGCTCCGGGCCGCATCGACACATCATGCGTCCGCGCACTAAAACCGCAGAGCTTCACCTCAACGGCATCGCCGTCGGTACTACGGTCTCGATGAACCCGTTTCCGACGCTTCCAGTTCGGTGCTCACGTAGCACTCCGTGGAACGGCACGGCCTCCCAGCATGTGACGAATCGTCAGCGCGAGCGGAAGTCCAAAGAAGAGCGAATGTGCGATGAGTGTGTTGAGCGTCGAAACAACCGTTTGCGGTGCTTGTCGAGCGTGTCCGAGCGGCACCACGAAATAAATCATAATGCACATGACGGCCGTTCCAAACAGCAGACCCGAGAGCAACGGGTATCGCCGCACGAACGGCACGTTCACGTACACGATCGTGAAGATCGCCGCCCACCACGTCGATACGACGACATCCATGAGCAAGCCGATGACGGCCAGCGCCCATCCGCCGGAAAAAGCGGCCGCGCCGTACGCGTTGGACGCGTCCCATTGCAGCAACTGTTCCGTCCCGGTTACGAGCGATGTCCCCGTCATCACGGCGCGGACAACGACGAGATAGACGGTAATTGCGACGAGGCCCACAGCGGAAGCCGCGAGCACGGCCGGCCACGTTTTTGAAAAAATCGCCACTAGGGGAGAGTATCGCACGACCGCGGCTCGGCATGCATAACGCGTCTTAACATTCGCTGCATCACGAGCGATGTTATATCGTGTTAGCCGCTCGCATCAAATTTGTCACACTTTCCGTGGTCCGTGCGTCGGCTAGTTGTTGTACACGCAAGTCTCTTTCGGGCGGTTTATTTTTCACCTCACGCAGCGCAAACTGTGGTATGAGGGCATGCCCGTCACATTGAAGCCCAAAGAAGCCGAGCTACTCGCTGTGCTTAGCGAACGCCGCCCGGAAATTGCGACACGCGATGAAATCATCGAGCGATTGTGGATGGGATCGGCAAGCGATGCCGCACTGAACCAAACGGTGTACCGATTGCGCCAAGCGCTCGCACGCTTCGATCGGGCGCCCTATATCGAAACGGTTCCGGAGCGCGGCTTCCGGCTCGCCGGCGAATCGCCGATTAACGCGCACAAGCACCGTCCCGATGCGCTTCGTCCTGCATTTTCGCTCTTTCAAAAAGCCGTCGCGCTCTACAAGCAGCGCACCGAAGGATCGGTGCTCGCGGCGATTGATTTACTCGAGCGCGCATGCGAAGAGGAGCCGGAATACGTGCCGGCACTCGAAGCTCTGGCAAGTTCCTATTGCAACGCCGGAATACGGCTCTTCTATCCGCCGAACGACGCCTATTGGCGCTCGCGCGCGCTCGTCGAGCGCGTAGTCACCATCGATCCGTCCTCGGCGCGAGCGTTTGCAACCTTGAGCACCTTGCTCATCTTCTTCAACGCAAACCGCAATGACGCGCGCGCCGCGGCCGAACGGGCGATGCTGCTCGCGCCAAACTCGTCCGTGGCGCACAGCGCCGCTGTTTGGGAACGCCTTTCGCGTCGTGACTACATCGGCGCGCTCACGCAAGCAGACATCGCCGTCGCCGCCGATCCGGCCTCCCCGTTCTCGACGTCGCTTTTTGGGACCGCACTCTATATGTCGCGGCGGTATGACGAAGCGCATCACGCGTTCGAAACTGCGCTAGCGCTCGATGAAAGCCATACGACCGCCATATTTTACGACGCCTGCGCATACGTTATGGAAGGGGAATACAGGCGCGCGGAAGAGCGGCTCGCATTAATGGGCGGCAGCGATATGGCGACGCGCGTTACCGCCGTACGTGGGTACATCTCGGCGAAACGCGGCGATATGGCGGGGGTGCGGCGCGCTATGTCGACGTTGCGTTCCAGTGCGATGCCCTCTCATGTATCGTTGTGCGCGGTGGAACTCGCATCGAACGACTTCGAGAGCGCGGCGACGACGCTCGAGCGAGCGTTGCACACGCGCGAGCCGGGATTATTTCTAACGGTCGTCGATCCGGTCTACGCGCCGCTTCAACAGCAGTATCCGTCCCTCATCGCGGCGATCGAACAGGGACGGCCGCAACAGTGCGACCGGTGCGGAACCGAGTTGAAGATCCGGCGGGTACGCGAGATCTATCAGTGTGAGTTCTGTTGGGATTGCCGCCGCAACGCGCGCCCGTTCTACTTCGAGGGAATCTCGCACGACTCGAAGGCGACGTCGTAAACCGCGACCCCTGCAGCCTGCGGGAGTAACTTGAGCTCGTGAGCGCCGTACGATTTATTCATCACAAGTTGATAGGCGCGCGAAGCCTCGACGGTGACGTAAGAGCCGCCCGACGAATCGAAACGGACGTCCGTGCCCGCGTCTTCCCGTGCAATCGGCTTATCGTCTTGCAGCACGTTCACGCGAATTGCACCGCGCTCCGCAGTCAGGACCGCCGTAACTTCGATGGCGCGATAGGGCATCAAGAAATAGCCGCTCCCGCCGCCGAAAATTAGCGCTTCCTTCGTTGCATGCCAATAGCCATCGAGGTATACGCCGCCATCTTTATGTGCGATGCGGTCAGCGTATTGCACGTCTTCGGACGGGTTTCCGAATCGCGGCGCATCGGCCACCGGCGTGTTTTCGATCAGCACTTCCGGCGTGTGCGGATAACACACGGCGCCCGGTTTATCGTAACTATCTTGCGGTAAGAGCGCCATCGGCGGCGGAAGCGCCGCGTCCTTGTTGGAAGCGCGGATGAGCGACTGAATGTTCCGCTCGGTCTGCGGATAGTTTCCTTCGCCGATCTGCGTTTCAACGAGCCGGCCGTCGCGATCGAAGAGCATTTCGGTTGGCCACACGTTGATCCCATAGCGGTTCCAGACGGCGCGCCGATCGTCGAGCGCCACGGGCCACGCAATGTCGAGGCGCTTCATTGCGTCGGACACTTGCTTCGCTTCACCGGAAAAGGTGAACTCCGGCGTATGGACGCCGACGATTACGAAATCATCGTCGTGATAGCGTTTATACCACTCACGCAAATACGGCAACGTTCGCAGGCAATTCAGGCACGTGTATTCCCAGAAGTCGACGAGCACGATCTTTCCGCGCAAATCCGCGGAACGCAGCGCCGGCGTTCCAAGCCACGCGGTCGCACCATCGAACGACGGCAGTTGCGAAGAAGCGGTTAGCGCGCAGAGCGCAAGAATCGCCAGGGGCAAGAAAAAGGCATTGGACGCGCGAGGGCGTTCGGCGTCCAATGCCTGCACGGCTACCGTGCGTTCGGAATGTATGTCACTCACTCCACAGTGATACTGACACACGCTCCGTTTTCTTGCTTCACACCGTTCAACACCTTAGACCTTCACGGTCAACTGGAAGAACACGTTGAACGGCGATGGAACGGAACCCGCATCCGAGAACGAGCGCGGGCTGTACGACTGCGTCTCAATCGACGGCGGCGTGAACCCGTTCGCTGCTGTGTCGAACGGACTCGTACCGTTGTAGAAGTTCGAGACGTAGAACGCGTTGGCTTGGTAGCCACAGATATCCGTTCCCGCCGGGAATGCCGTCGTCCACGCAGTCTTCGTTCCGCCCCAGCAGGTGTGGAACAAGTTTGCGAGGGTGACGTTCGCCGAAATACGCGGCGAGATGTCGTAGGTAAACGCCAAGTTTCCAACCATCAACCACGGGTTGCGATACTCACCCGGCGTTGCAAACGACCCCGTTTGCGGGTTCGGGATGTACAACACACCTGCGGCGTTCGAGAACGTGCCCCCGGCGGTCAATGCATCGCATGCAAACGGGTCGGTCTTCGGCGATGCCAGCGTGATGCCGGAGGTTGTCGCGTTGCTCGTGCACGTACGCGGATCGATACCGGAAACATCGAGCGGGCCACCGTAGGCTGAGCCTTCGACGACTTGCAGCGATAATGTCGCGGCGAACTTCTGTTTGCGATAATTCAGAAGCCCCGAGAGATTCCACGGCGAGTCGAAGTAGGTCGTCGACGGATTACTCGTCGGTGAAAGACCGGTGTCACCGGCCGGATACCACGCCTGGGTGTCCATGTACCCTTGCGGGTTCATGTTGTAGTACGGATTGGTAACCGGGATTCCGCCAAACGCACCGCAGCTCGGTGTTGCGACGCCCGGGCTTGGGCCTGCGGCACTCTTACCGCCGGAGCAGTAGTATGGCGAACCGCCGCCACCTTTTGTCAGCTCGTTGAACTGCCCGATCGCCTGATTGACGGCGTTGAGTTGATTCGATCCGAACCAGTCGGTGTTTTGAACTCGCGCGTTCGTATAGGTTAGTGCGAGTTGCGTCGAGAGTCCGTCCTTCGCGAAGTCGCCCTTCGTGAACGCAAGCTCCACGCCCATCGAGCGGAAGTTGCCCACCGGCGCCTGCGTGACGAAGTTCGGACCGATGAACGATTGCTCTTGATATCCGACCGTGTAGTTGTAGAACGGCGAGAGCTTGAAGCTCATGTCCGTTCCATGGATGTGCCGTTCCAGCGAGAGATCGGCTTGCGTCGCGCTCATCGCGGGAATCGGGTGGAACGGCGAGGTGAAGCCCAGCGGCAACGTCGCGTTCCAAACGCTCAAGTTGTTACCTGAGACGTTCAAGTACTGGAGAGAAGCCGAAATCGGCGGCTGCGTAAAGCGGCCGATCGATCCACGCCACACCGTGTCGGGCGACTGCGTGTATGTCGCCGAAAGACGAGGCGAGATATCTTGGATGTTGTACGACGATGGTGAAATTGCCGAGAATGCGGGATGCGAATACCCGGATGGGATACCGTTTGGATAATACTTCGGTATGACCGTTCCCGCCGCGCAGCTCGGAGTGTAGATGACGGCAGCGGGCGGCGGTTGACCCGGAAGTAACGGCTGCGTCAGAAGCGCACCGGAGGCGTTTTGGCAAACGTCATTCTGCACGATTTGAGCGTAGAAGTCGGTCGCCATTCCAGGATTCGAAACCAGTCCGTATTTGTAATCCTCGTAGCGCAACTGCGCATTGAAGAGCCAACGATCGCTCGGGCGCCATTGATCGCTAAGCGAGAGGAAGCCGAACTGCGGTTTCACCGTATTGTACGAGCCACTGGCGTCGCCGTTCCACAGCGTTACCCACTGCGCGCCCGCAGCGGCAGCCGAGGCCGGGACGGGCGGAATGCCGCTCGATTGAATCGCCGCTGCATTGGTTTTATACGCAGAACTCGAGCAGGCGACGGGCGAACCCGACGTCTGATCGTAGCACGTGAAGACGCCGTTGCTGCTCGATACGAGACCCACGGGCGATGCGAGTCCGGTGAAGCCGGTGTTGTTGAAGCGTACGACATTTGCCGTCGTGAAGTTTCCGGTGAGTTGCAACAGGTGCTGGCTCGTCAACTGATCGACGAGCTCGATCTGTCCGCCACCGGTATGCGTGATGAGGTCGTAGTTTGCCGCAACGCCGGAGAAACACGGTCCGAATCCGTTGTTGACGTAGCAATCCTGCGCAGAATTTGCGCCCGCTTGCGTCCAATCGGAGAAGAACGTGTACCCGAAGATGCGCGCGAACGCATTGCTCGAGAACTGGTGCGTATACTGCAGCTTCACGATGCCCGTGTCGTTCATGATCGAGTCGCGCAGATCGGCCGGCACTTCTGACTGGAATCCGCGGTTCGTCGGACTGCTCGGCTGATAGTAACTCGTCGTCGTGAGGTTCTTGACCGGAGTACCGAACGGCGCGTTGTAAATGGTCGCGTCGACATACGCCGGATAGTTGCTGTACGGCGTCGGCGTACACGCCTTGCCGTTGACGTCGATGCTCGTCGACGGATTGCAGTACGCGTTCCCGAACAGCGCGTTCGTGTACGCGGCGTAGCCGCCGGCATCATTGGGGCTCGAGTAGAACGTCGTGTTCAACATCGACGAACTGCCGAGCAGTTGAATGTCGTCCGACGTTCCGTTCTTCTGCGGAATACGGAAGTGGAAATTAGCGACGTTTTCGCGATCGGCGATCATCGCCGGATCCGTCGCATTGCCATACAAACCGTTGAACGGAATGTAGCAGTTCGATGCCCCCGCGCCAAGATCGGCCGCAAACCACGGTAGATTTGCAACTGATCCGGGAGTCGTCGAGGTGCCCGGAACGCATTCCGGCGCTTCGGTGCGCGCGGTACCGATATTGAGCAGCGCACTCGCGCCGACGATGCTCTGGCCCGTGTAGATTCCCGTCGGGTCGTTGGTCAGCGAACCGCCGTTGTTGTTGTCGAGAAGGCGGTAATCTTGGTTATATCCGCTGATGCCGACGTAGTAGCTGAAACGGCGATCCGGCGTTGCGCCGCCCGCTTCAACTTTCGCTTGATGGTAGTACGTCGGCGTACCGATTCCGCCGGAGAGGTCGAGGTATCCCGGATACGTACCGGTTTTGAAGACTTGGTTTACGAATCCGGCCGTACCGGACGACGAGGATGACGACGGTCCACCGCCGGTGTAGACTTGCAGTTCTTGCAAGCCGAGATTCGATTCGGTGGACGAGTTGTAGTTGTCGAACGCGCGATTGACGGGAATGCCGTCATATTCGAAGCCCGTAAAGAAGAACTGCGAACCGCGAACGTACGTCGGCTGATTCCATCCCATGCCGCCCGCCGGAACGGTGACGCCGGGGACGGACGAGATCGCGGAATAGGCGCTATTGAGATTGCCGCCGCCGCCAAGTACGGACGACGTTGTAATTGATTGCGAGTTGACGCTGTAGACGTCGGAGCCGACGCCGGCTTTCACGAGCGAACCAGCCGAGGTGGCCGACACTTTCGCAATGGTTTTTAGCGCTTTCTCCATTCGAAACGAGAGCGTGAGATTGTTGTCTGCAAAGACGGTCACGCCCGCGTAGGAGAGAGGTTGATAGCCTTCCTTCTCGATCGATACTGCATACGTATCCGGTGCGAGTGAAAGGAAGTTGAACCGTCCGGCAGCATCGGTATTCGCACTCGCGCTTTGAGAAGCGGAGACGACCTTCACCGATGCGCCGGCAACTGGACTTCCGGTCGTGTCGGTAACGACGCCCGTGATTCCGCCCGTCGTACCGGCCAGTGCCCATGTTACCTGGCCGAGAACGAGCGCAATCACAGCGAACGCCGTCGCCGCACGTCGAAAGATCTGACGTATCATGCGATGCCTTCCTGTGAATGTTAGTAGTTGCTGAGCACACTGCTCATGCCGCCATCATGGCATCGCACGTCGGCGTTAGCTTAACACGGGCTAACGCCACATCACATCAACTAACAGCAGGGGAAACAGGCGGCGTCACGCAACGCATCACGGCGGACGTTTTCGCAAGCGTACTTGCTTTTTACAAGTATATATGTTATCTTAACGATGCCGGTGGCGATCCTGAGCCGGCATCGTTGGAGGAATCAACCATGCAAGCCACTCTTCCGTCACGTACCACACCGAAGGCCGCGTTGTGGGTCGCCCGTTCCATCGCGACGCTTGCCGTTCTGTTCATGCTCTTCGATGTATTCGGAAAATTCGCGAAACCGGCGCCCGTCGTGGATGCCTTCGCGCGCCAAGGCATGCCGATCGGGTTAGCGCCGGTAATTGGAACGATTTTACTCGTGCTCGCCGTGCTCTATATCATCCCGAGAACGCGCACGTTCGCCGCAATTCTTTTGACCGGGTATCTCGGCGGCGCCTGCGCTTCAAATCTTCGGGCGGGTTTCTCACTCTTCGAAACGCTTTTTCCGGTTTTCTTCGGAGTTCTCGTCTGGGCGCCGCTCTATCTCACTGACGAACGGGTGCGCGCGCTGATTCCCTTTCACCGCGACAATTAAGCAGAATCGGCAGCCGAAAACCGCCATGCGATAGCGGCCGAGCACATGGCGGTTTTCCGTTCTGGCGCAGTGTTACACTACAAAGCGTGAACATGGTGCGTGACACGTTTTCAAAAGCGGCGCGTTGGCTGCGGGACGACAAACGTTTTGCGCTCGCGACGCTGATTGCGACGCACCGCAGTTCCCCCTCACCGATTGGCACGACGGTTGCGGTAACCGACGATGCCGAGGTCGTCGGAAATATCGGAGCGGGTTGCTATGAAAGCGACATCGTCGACGCGTGCCGGCAAACGATGCTCGACGGCCGGCCTCGCCGGCTCTCGATCGATTTGACCAGCGCAGATGAAATTACCGGTGCGGAAGGCTGCGGCGGGACAATCGAAATCGCCACCTGGATTCCGCAACGCGAGTTTCTCGATCGGGAACGCGTTATCGCGCGTGGCGACGCTGACGTAACCGTCGAGGTTTCCGACGAACTCCGATTTACGGTGCCGGCAAAACCGCGCCTCGTCATTGTCGGCGCAACAACACTCGCGCAAGCGCTCGCGAGCGTCGCACATCTGCTCGACTTCTACGTTATCGTCGTCGATCCGCGACCGGTCTTCGCAACGAAAGAGCGCGTGCCCGACGCTGACCAGCTCATCGTCGAATGGCCCGACGCGTATCTCCAACGGGAACTCACCGATCGCGCGGCGGTAGTGGTGATTTCACACGATCCAAAGTTCGACGTCCCGGCTTTACGAACGGCACTCGCATCCGGTACGTGGTACGTCGGACTCTTAGGCAGCCGCCGCTCCCAAGCAGCGCGTCGCAATGCGCTTCGAGCGCTCGGGACGAGCGAAGACGATCTCGCACGCATCCATGGACCGATCGGCTTGGATTTAGGCGGCGAAACGCACGCAGAGACGGCGCTCAGCATTCTCGCCCAGATCGTTGCCGTTCGCAATCGCCGAAGCGGCGCTCCCCTCGATTCGACCTCGCAACCGATTCACGGCGATGCGGTCACCATCGTCTAGCGATTCCCGGGGTACAAACGCCTCATGAAACGGGTAGCGATCTTTGAAGACGAACCGCAGGCGCAACAAGCTGCAACGATGTTGCGAGAACAAGGCTTCCAGGCCGATGTCATTGCCGCCACAAACGAATCCTACGACGAAGCGATCAAGCGATTCTTTCGTGGCGAAACGCACGGGTTCAACGGCACGATCCTCGTAACCAGCGACAACGCCGAGAAAGAAGCCTTCGATAACGCAACGATCAAGCAATACGGGCGCGTGATTACGGAAACGATTTAAGGGCACGGGAAAGAACAAAGCCCGTTGCCGAAACGGCGACGGGCCTTGATGTATTTTCCGGGTTCGTTCGCCTATTTGAGTCCGTTTCCGAACCCCCACTGACGTTCGTTCCTCGGTTTTGTTATCGCGCTACATTCGCCGGACGACGGCGCTTCTAGCGCGCGATGACTGCGGCTTCTTACCTGCCGCGCTTCGTCGTTACCCGAAGTTCTCGTAGCATAACAAACCGAGCGCACTCCAACAAGCGCTTTTCGGAATCATTCACAGCATCTCCACAAGAAGTTGCAGTTATCAACATGCTCTACACACCATGGTGGCATTCTTCGGGGATACTTTAACCCATGAACGGCCGGACGAGTAGCGTCGAACGCGAAGTGAAGCTTGGGGTCCCAAGCGGATTCTCGCTCGCGCGTCTGCCGGGACAACTGAAAAACTACATTGCGTCGCCCGCGCGTTTCATGCGTCTCCACACCGTGTATTACGACACCGCGGATTTACGATTGATGCGCTGGGGTTGCAGCCTGCGGTACCGGCGAGGCGAAGGTTGGACGTTGAAAATTCCGGTGCTCGATCCATCCGGCGACGCGCTCGCGCGCACGGAGCACGTTTTTGACGGCGACCTCGCTCGCGTTCCGGCGGATGCACTCGAACTAGCAACCGCGTTCCTGCGCGGCGCGCCGGTGCGACGCGTGGCGGAGCTGCGGACGCTTCGCATCAAACGAGAGTTTCAATGCGACGGCAGCGACGTCGCGGAAGTGGTGGAAGACGATGTGCGCGTCGTCGAAGGCACGCGTGTTGCGCAACGCTTCGCGCAAGTCGAAATCGAACTCGCGAAGGACGCGGACCCCGATGCGCTCGATGCAATCGCGGACCTCTTGCAAGACGAGGGCGCGGGCAAACCGGATCCAACGCCAAAGAACGCCCGGGCGCTGGAAAGCGACGGAGCGCCCGAAATTCAGATTCCGTCGCTCGATGCTAAGGCTACAATCGGCGATGTCGTACGGAACGCGCTCGGCACGCCGCTGGCGCAATTTATGCGATGCGATCCGCTGCTTCGCGTCTCGAACGACATCGAAGCCGTGCACAAGGCGCGCGTCGCAATTCGCAAACTCAGATCGCATCTGCATACGTTTGCGCCGGTGCTCGATGAGGAATGGGCACGCGACTTGCGCGAACGCCTACGCTGGCTTCAGGATGCACTTGCTCCGGTGCGCGACGCCGACGTCTTCAATCAACGGATGCGCGCGCTCGCCGATCGTCTCCCGCATGCCGACATCGATCGCGCGAGCGAAGTCGTCGCGACGCTCGATGCGCGCGTAAAGGAAGAGCACGATCGTCTTCGCGCACAGTTGCGCGAACCGCATTTCGTGAAACTGCTCGACGAGCTCGTTCGCGCCGTACGGGAACCGCACTTTAGCCACGATCCCGCCGATCGTGCAAGTCGATGCATCCCGCACATCCTGCAGCGCGTGTACAAGAAGACCCGCAAAATGGTGCGAGCAGCCGGAACACAACCGTCGGACCGCGCACTGCACCGCATTCGTATCAAATCAAAACACCTGCGGTACGCTTCGGAAGCATTCGCCGATGTGGCGGGCAAGCGCGCAGCGGAATACGCGGCCTCGGTAGAGTGCTTGCAGGAAATGTTAGGCGAGCAGCACGATGCCGTCGTTGCGCTGCAGCGGCTGCGCGTAATCGAAGGATCTTCGGCGGCACGTTTTGCAGCCGGCGAGCTCGCCATGATGGCGCTTGCCGCCGGAAGCGATGCCTGCAAGACGTGGCGCGCGCAATGGAAGAGGATCGCAAAGCGCCACAACCGGTTTTGGTAGTGGCCGCGTCGAAACGCGCGTCATGGCTTCGCTTCTCGAGCGTCCGCTTCGTGCCGCGATCTTGGCAGCAGCGGACAATGCAGCGGTTCAACGCGCGGTGTCGCGCTATGGGATGCGTCTGGGCGCACGGCGATTCGTAGCGGGCGAACGGGCGGAAGATTTTCTCGACGTCACCCAGTCGCTCAATCGCGACGGCTTCTGCGTCGCGTGCGGCATTCTCGGCGAAGGCGTAAGGGACGCCTCGGACGCTGCCGATGCAGCGGATCAATACTGTGAGATGCTGCGCACGTTCGCGCAACGCGGTATGGATGCAAACGTTGCGTTCAAACTCACGCATGTCGGCCTCGACATCGATCCCGAACTTGCCTATCGACATGCCTGTCGCATCGCCGAAACGGCCGGCGAGGGCGCAAACACGATGCGCCTCGACATGGAACAGTCGCGCTACGTCGACGCCACGCTCGGGATGTACCGTCGCTTGCGCGAACGGTACGACAACGTCGGATTCGTCTTACAGTCCTATCTCTTTCGCAGTGCGGACGACTTGAAAGCAGTGCTTCCTCTTAAGCCGAACGTCCGTCTGGTCAAAGGCGCGTACCTGGAACCACCCGACATCGCGTTCTCCTCGAAAGCGGACGTCGACGCAAATTACGTTCGTCTTGCGGAGATCGCGCTTACAAACCCGGGCTATACCGCGATTGCGACGCACGACCCGAAAATCATCGATGCGGTCGAAGCAATCATCAAACGTGAAGGACTTCCACTGCGCGGCCGTTTCGAATTCCAATTACTCTACGGCATTGGCGGCCCGCTCGCGCAGCGGTTGTTGCGCAGCGGCTACCGCGTACGCCTCGCCGTACCATACGGCAGTTACTGGTTTCCCTATCTGATGCGTCGCTTAGCGGAGCGTCCCGCCAATCTTGCGTTCTTTCTCAAAGGAGCTTTCGGACGATCGTGATTGTGCCATCGACACTTGCCGGCGTCTGGTCGGCAACGATCACGCCTATCGACGCAAAGCTCGAACCGGACGCGCCGCGCGCTGCGACGTTCTATCGCGAACTTCTCGCAAACGGCATCGATGGTTTGAACGTCTTGGGAACGAACGGCGAAGCAGTGTCGCTTTCGACCCGGCAGCGCGTCGCATTCATGCGGGGATTGATGGAAGCCGGAATTCCGAAAGAACGAACGATGTTCGGCACCGGTGCATCGGCGCTCGATGACGTCGTGGAACTGAACCGCGCAGCGCGGGACCTCGGCATCGCCGCCTCACTCATCATCCCGCCGTTCTACTATCGAGATGCAAGCGATGACGGAATCCTACGGTTCTTCGACGCGCTCTTTGCGCGCGTCACCCCGCCGCCCGTGCTCCTCTACAATTTTCCGCGAATGAGCGGCATTACGTTTACCGCCGCGCTCGTGGACCGTTTGATGGAAGCGTTTCCCGGCACAATCGCCGGCATGAAGGACAGTTCGAACGACGCAGCGTTGCAACGCGACGTGGTCCGCCGTCATCCGCAGTTGCGTATCTTCACCGGATCGGAAGAATCGCTCGCTGACGTACTGAGCTTCGGCGGAGCCGGCTGCATCTCGGGAAGCGTCGCGTTATGGCCGCAACTCGCCGGCGATTACTACCGGACACGCGACCCAAAACTCGGCGAAGAGCTGAAACAGCAGCGCCGCGCGCTCAGTGGCGCACCGTTAATCGCAACCGTCCGCGAACGCATCGCCCAAACCCGCCACGACGACAACTGGCGCCGCGCAATCCCACCGTTGTAATCCTTGTCGATGCCAAAGTGAGCGGGTGACGTTTGCAGAGTTTTCGGGAATGACACCTTGGATCGGGAGTGTCTGATTTTTGCGCCTTCACAGGATGTGAACTTCCGAACTTGTTCTGCGCAAAAATCAGTCAAGCAAAAAAGCCGCACGATGCGGCTTTTTTGCGTCTCCCGGTCCAAGGTGTCATTCCCGAAAACTCCGGCGATACGTTCACCGGCGAACGACTCACACGGTGCGAGCTTTGCGGCCGATCCAACGATAGAGGGCGAAGGGGACGAGTACAAATGCTGCCACCGCGAGTGGTGTTGCAAATGCGAACTCTGCGGGGAGGATCGCGAAGGGTTGCGATGGATCGGCCGTGGGAATCAGGCCGCGTTGCGCGGCGACGATAATGCCTGCGTAGAGAACGCCCCAAAGACTTTCGCCGACAATTAAACCCGACGCAACGAGCACGCCCAACCGGCGCGCGGCATCGGGATGAGGTTTCGTTCGAACCCAATTGTTGTAGATCGCGCCGAAGATTGCACCGACGACTACCGGTGCCGTTGCCGTCGGCGGGAGATAAATGCCGAGCCCAACGGCAAGCGGCGGAAAACGAAAGCGTCCGGAGATGCGGCCCAATTCATCGATGACAACTACCACGATGCCGATCAAAACACCGACACCGATGAGATTCCACGGCGTCGTCGCCCCGATCACGCCTTTAGCAAGTGTAGAAATCAGTGTTGCTTGCGGCGCCTCTAACCCCTTACCGCCAAATCCGTACGCCTTGTTCAAAACATCGAGAACCGGCGGGATGATCACTGCGCCGAAAATCACGCCGACAATCAACGCAACTTGTTGACGCCACGGCGTCGCGCCGACGAGTTGCCCGGTTTTTAGATCCTGTAAATTGTCATTTGAAATTGTTGCGACGTTGATGAGAATCGCGGTAATGAAGAGGGCGTACGCAACCAACGCCGGCGTCGTTGCGGGATCGGCTTTGACGACGAGTAATAGCAGCAGCGCGGCAAAAATAACCGACAGAATCGCCATGCCGGACACCGGCGAATTCGAGGATCCGATGAGTCCGGCCATATAGCCGGTCGCGGCAGCAACGAAGAATCCCGCGATAACGATGTACGCAATCCCGAGCGCGATCAACGGAAGCGCCATTGATTGGAGCACGCCGCCGGAAAGAAACGCCCACAGCAAGACGCCGATCGGAATAAAGCACGCAATAGAAATCAGCACGACGACATTGAACGGAAGATCCTGCTCGGTGATATCGAGCGTCTCGCCGGCCTTGCGCGCGCGCGTCGCAGCCATCGACGATCGTACGCCGTTCCACACCGGCGCGGCCAAACGCATCAGCGTCCAAATTCCCGCGACGCCGATCGTGCCGGCGCCGATAAAGCGCACGTCGGATGAGCGAATCGTGTTGGCAATGTCGGCAATCGCACCCGCCTGCGGATGTAACGCCGAAATCAACGGAATCAAAATGCCCCATCCAATGACGAGTCCGCCGAAAATCGCCATACCGACGGTGAGTCCGATGAGGTGCCCGACACCGACGAGCGCAAGCGACGTCGAAAAACCCATGCCGGTAATCGCGGGGCCGATCTTTGCATAGCCGGCGAACTGACTTCCAAAAAGCCGAATCGCGGTCCCAACTTGCACGGCGGCCGATGCAATAGAGCTTACAATGAGCGCAACCAGACCCAGGCGGTTCTCCGCAGCGGCTTCTTCTTTATGCTCGCCCGCACCGACATGCAAAACTTCTGCGGCCGCCACACCTTCCGGATACGGAAGATCGGAACCGGTGACGAGCGCGCGCCGCAACGGCACGCTATACATTACACCGAGAATTCCACCGAGCGCGCACACCGCGAACGATTCCCAAAACGGAAAGTGCGTCCACCAGCTAACCATCACGAGCCCGGGTAATACGAAGATCACCGACGACAACGTGCCCGCTGCCGACGCAACGGTTTGCACGATGTTGTTCTCCCAGATCGTCGCGTTACGGAACGAACGCAACGCCGCCATCGAGATGACGGCGGCTGGAATCGACGACGCAAAGGTCAAGCCCACCTTGAGGCCCAGATAGACGTTCGCCGCCGTAAAGACAAGCGTAATGAGCCCGCCGAGAAGGAGACCGCGAACGGTTAACTCGAGAGCACCGGCCGGCCGGGTTCCGGGCTCGAGGACGGCGGCTGCGCTTGTCGTCTCTGTGAGTTGCACCCGCCTTCGATTGTCGGCCTCGCGCGAGGAACCTTTCGTCTAACCGCCGGCGCGCTGAACGAACACGGCGATGCGCCGGCCGTCGTAGCCATGGAGCGGTGCAACGGTCACTTGGAGATCGCTCACTGCGGCAGTAGCGGGACTTGCGGTCCGGGGGTTGCGCCATGCCGCAGTGAGGGCGCGCACGACACGATCGATCGGTCCGGGCAAAGCGTCCACGCCCGAAGTCGCGTCGTACATCTGTGCGAGCGGATCTTCACCGCTGGAGGGCCCTGCCATGACGACCCGATACGCCTCGTCGAGGATGAAGCAGTAAGGTACGGCGCCGGTAAAGCGCTCGTGGCGGTTCGGGATTGCTTCGTAGGTTGCTTGGGTGGCTGCGTACACGTCGGGGTCCTCCATGTCACCATCGTACGCAAAGCCGTGCACCCAGAAATCCGGGGAAACACCTGGTTTTCGCACGAACCTTCGGCGCCGTGACTACCATTTTCGGGCGCGAGGGTGAGCTCGGACAAGTTTCCCGTGTCCTCGACTCTTCTCGGTCGAACCGTCTGGTGCGGGCAATCCGCATTCTTGGACCGAGCGGCGTCGGTAAAACCGCACTCGCGACCTCGGGCGCAAACTCCGCGCGCGACGGCAGCTGGCTCGTCGCAGCGGCGCAGTGCTTCCGGCTCCACAGTTCGCTGCCGCTTTTTGTTGCGCGGCGACTCACGCGATCGATCGTCGAAGGTTTGCGCGATCGCGCGGAGACGTATCGATCGGGGCTCGACCTCGAGAGCGACAAACCGGAACGCTTTGAGGAGGCGTTTTACCGCCTCATCGAAGCGGTAACGCTCGACTTCCCTATCGTGCTCTTCGTCGATGATGCCCAATGGGCTGATGAAGCGAGCCGTCATCTCATCGCGCGAACGCTCACCGCGCTTGCGGATCGTCCACTTGTGTTACTCTCTACCGAACGCAACGACGAGTCATCCGAACCCGCCTTCGCGTTGACCGACGAAACGATTGCCGTTGGTGAACTCGGTAAGCGAGCGGCAGAGGAATTGGTTCGTTCCGTCTTCCCGGACGCAAAGGAGGACGTTATTGCAAGCGTGGTTGCAAGTGCCGGCGGCCGCGCGGTAGACATCGTCGCCGTCGCGGAAGCAGCGCGCGATGCTGAGGCGTCGACGTCCACTGCTGTAAACGCAAGCACCCGCACCGTCATCGCTCGCGATCTTGCCGTACTCGACGTCCCGATGCGCACGTTTCTTCAGATATGCGCCCTGATCGACGAGCCGATTGATTTCGGTCTTTTGCGATTGATGTGGTCGCGTGAGGAACTTCTCGATTTTATCGGTAAAGCCTCAGGGCGATATTTAATCGAAGACAACGGCGAACTTCGATTCGTACACGCCGCCATCATGGAAGCGGTTCACGAAACGATTCCAATCGAGATTCCATATCGCTATCGAATCATCGAAGCACTGAAGAAGTTACCGTCACCTCGACTCGAGGACTACGAACGTCTCGCGCAACAAGCGGCTGCTA
Organism: Vulcanimicrobiia bacterium; assembly: GCA_963765935.1. Lineage (GTDB taxonomy): Bacteria > Vulcanimicrobiota > Vulcanimicrobiia > Vulcanimicrobiales > Vulcanimicrobiaceae > JAMXLG01. The sequence goes on from CAVXXX010000001.1 coordinate 1,326,265, forward strand.
CGCGCGACTCCGCCCTCGAACGCGCAACGCTGCTCAAGCTCGCCCAAGAGGCGGGCGCGAAAGGCTTTAACACGCTGGCCGCGGAGGCGATGGAGCGAGTCCTGCGCATAGCGCCTCCATCGACGCAAGATCTTGTTCCTTTCTACACGCAACTTTCGGTCCTGTACAATTCGATGGGACGCGAAAACGACTGCGTTCGGATATGTCGTGAAGCGCTGAGTGCGGCACACGATGCCGGAATCAAGGATGGGCTGGGACATCTCGCAGCCTCGCTGATCCTTGCACTGTGGCACTTAGGCCGTTACGAGAACGCGCGCGAGGAATACGAGCGGCATCAGAAACTCTTCCAATCCGCCGCCGACCGCGCTCAAGTTCTAAGCGTCGGCTCGTACATAGAAATGAATGCGGCACGCTTCGATGCACTCAAGCGCTCCACCGAACAATTCAACTCCCTCGCGACTGGCGTCCATCCGTTCGTTCAACTACGACAATCGATCTCCGAAGCTTTCGCCGCGTTTCGTACCGGGGATGAAATCCGAGGATTGGAATTAGCGGCGCGCGCAGAGCGGGTCGCTCAAGCGCTGCCGCCGGTTGCAATGACCATGCCACGGAACGTTCGTATGATGCACGCCATGCAGTATCTCGGCATGTCTGCCGTGGAACAAATTATTCCGTCCCGGCAAAACGAAGTGAGCGAAGTGCTCTCTGACGTTCTCTCGGCAACGATCCTCCTCGCGCGTGGACAATTTTCAGATCTTCGCGAGGTCGTTTCGGAGAAGCTGCTTCACCGCCGCGGACACCTGGCTTCGCGCATGCTACTCACGTCGTTTGCGGTGTCGGCGGCGTTCGAGCCCGAACAGGCTTCGCACGCGCTCTGGTCACGCGTTGCGGAGGAGGTTGCGGAGTTTCATGCAGGCGATCGCGCAACGGCTCTTCTTCCGCTCACGGCAGGCTGGCTCGCGGTCGCCGGCAATCGTGCAGGGCCGCAGAGCAAAAAGATTCTCGATGAACTCATCGACCTTCACGGACGGCCGTTTGACAATATGATTTTCAGCTATCCGGTGGTGCTCGTGCTCGCCGCGGTCAAGATGGATGCGAAAGCGCAACTCGCGCGTCTTGCCGACAAGGCGACGCTATGGGCCGACAAACATCCCTTTGGAGAGGCTCAACAACTTTTGGCGCAAGGTGCGGCACTCTCCGCACTCGCCGACCGCGCCGGAAAGTCCACGTTACAAGCGGCACAAGAACGACTGGAAGCGCTTGGCATGACGTTCTTCGCGCGCTATGCTTCCACGCTCGCCACGAACGTGTCCAGCACAGCCGACTCGCCCGCTCCCAGTAAAACGACGCGACGGGAGCGGGAAGTTGCCGCTCTCGTCGCAGACGGACTCACGAACCGTGAGATCGCCGAACGCCTCGTACTCAGCGAGAGAACCGTCGAGGGTCACATTGCGAACCTCTTCGCAAAGGTGAACGTCAGCTCTCGCACACAGCTCGCAGCGTGGTACCTAAGGACTACGAGTTCTGTTGCATCATCGCCATGAAGCCGACGTGGTGCGGCGCATCAAGGTGTTGGGCTTTGATCGCATCAACGTGTTGCTGCAGATTTGAGTCGATGTACTGCGCCATCGCAACGATATCGTCTTGCGTCGGCGCCGCGCTCAAACCCATCGTCTTTTGAACGAGCGCGCCGATCGCAGCGTAGTCGTCTTTCGCGATTCCGGACCATTCTTGGTAGACATCCGGTGAGGTTTGCAGCGCATGCAGAAAGCCGGCGGCCACTGCGCGCCGTTGAGTGGTGGTCATTGTATATACTCCGTTGCGATTGAGGGTCTGACAGTAGGAATAGCATCTCCGCGACGTGCCGTGACGAGTTTAAGCGGAAGCTTTACAAGCGTCGGCTCGTTCTTCGAATGAGCAAGACTCGCAAGAAGACATTCGCGCAATTCGGCTTGCGCGACCTCATGGAGCAGCCCGAAGGGATACGTGCGCAGCGCAAACTCCGTGAGTTGATCGTCAGTCAGATCAGCCGAAAGCACGACGTGTTCGACATCGATCGCGTCCGTAAAGCCCGTCGCCTTCAGCAGCGCCAGCAACGTGACTTCGTTTTCCATGGTATCGTGCTCGGGAACCGCAAGATTGAGCGCCGGATATCGTTCGTGCAGCGCGCGCATTAACGGCGCCATCATGGCAATCACCGATTCCGATGCGCCCGGATCTTCGATGATAAACGCGAGCAGAGCGCCGGGCACCAATGCATCATGAATGCGGCGAAGAGCATTGCGCAGACGGGCCATGGAGAGAAAACTTAGATGCGCAACGGCCACATCGGCGCGTTGAACCGGCAGCATCTGCGCAACGTCGCCACAAACGAGCGTTGCGCGAGGAACGCGTTTTCGCGCAAACGCTAACTCGCTTGGAGCGAGGTCGATTCCCGCTAATTCGACGCTGCCATCGAACGCGACGTTGAGCTCGTGCAGCAATTCACCAGACCCGCATCCGACGTCGATGATGGATTGCGCGGAGGGGTGCTGCTCGTAGACGTGGCGCGCTAGCCGCTGGTAGGACGTCTCTCCGTCAGCGGTGTGAAAACCGCCGATAAGGCGAGCCGTAATATTCGGAAACGCACGATGAAACGCAACGAGATGCTCGTTCCATTCATCGGCGCTCGCCGTATCGCCGGCGAGCGCACGTTCCAAATAACGCGTCACAGGGGCGTCGCTTAGCGTCTCGTGCATCCGTTCCTGTCGGGACTTTTGAACTATCGCGTCATTGCGAACGGATTGAGCAGTGCGCGAGCGCGCGGTCCCATCCGCCCGGTAAACACGTACGTTTCCAATCCGGGAACGATCGCTCGCACCACGCTGATGGGCACGTCCGCCGGGGAAAGATCGACGGCGACGGTGCTCCGTACGCCATACTCGCGCAATGCATCGAGCGTCCGTCGAAGATCCTCGGCAAGATCATCCGCCGCGTTATCGTTGAATTCATGTAATCCTACGGAATCAGCGCGTAGATCGTAGTACCAGCGGCCGATCGGCAACTCATTGGTTCGGCGCGCGTGCTCTCCCATGATGCCCGCCGGCTCGTCGGGCTTGAGGATATCTTCGCGGGCAGCTTGGATATCGACCACGCGGCTCTGCACGCACTCGGTGAGTGCGCGCGTAAGCGCGTGGGCGGGCGAAAGCGCGCAGCCGAATCCAATATGCGCCATCGGCGGTGTGGCGGCCGGTTCGGTCACGGTCGCGAGCATCGTCATCGGTAACGGGCCTTCTTCCAATGCGAAGGCGCGCACGAATAAGCCGCTCTCGCGAATGTCGCGAACGAGGCGATCGACGTTCGCTTCACCCGATGGAAACTCGATCTCCCGCGCGGACGGAACGTCACTAGCATGTTTTCCGCCGAAAAATCGCGGCACGACGCTCGAGCGAACGTGATACATTGTCCATGCGTGACGTTCGATGAGCTCGCACAATGCGTGATAGGCGGCCTCGGTTGCGTTGTTGCCCGATGCGAGTCCGTTCGTCGTTGTGACGTCGAAAAGTTTTTCACCGAACCACGGGCACTGCACCATTGCCAGCGGAACGGGAATCACGTCGCCGGAGAACAGCTCCGTTCCGCGCACGCAGTCGACCTCGAGATCGCGCACATCATCGCGCATGCCGCAGGCCTCAACATCGATCCGCTGCGCAACGACGCGCAACGATTCGCGAAAAACCGGGAGTGAAACATAGGCGCCGATTTGGCGTTCGGCCGCCTCCATCACCGCGCTTGCGATCGCGGCTTCGCGTGTCATTCCCTTGCCGTTGTAAACGCCGAGCATGTCGGGCGAATGAGGAACGAGCGCCGAATATGTCGGAATTCCGGTGCGATCGAGCAACGTGGTATCGGCGACGCGGGAGATTCCGTAACGCCGGCGGAGCCCCGGCAACACTTCGCTCGTTTTTGCAAACGGAACCGCGCGATCGTACGTGCCCGGTGCTTTCGGTACGTTTGGAGGAAACCGCATCGGTGCCGTATCACGCGGCGGGACGGAACGTATCGAGACCACCGTCGGCGCCGCCGATTGCATGGCGCGGTTCAGATTTCCCCGGTCGAGCGCGCGCATCACGGTTCGCAGCGCAAAACGTGCATCCCATCGTTTGAGATCGCCTTCGATGCGCCCGATCTGCGCGATCGCGTCCCGCGCATGCACAGGCGCTGACGCGAACACATCTTCCCACGTGCGATCCATGTAGAACACGGTACGCACGCGCTCGATCAACTCGTCGTGCTCGCGGCGGTTCAGGACTCCTCGCCGCTGCGCGAGACGCGCAACGTAGCGAACGTTTACAAGCGGAACGGTGAGCGCTTCGTGCGTCGTAGGCTTTGTGAGGACGGCGACTTCGTCTTCACCGTCGATAACTTCGCGTCTATACCAGCCCGCAATTGCGCCAAGCGGCGTGAATCCGTACGGCGCGCACTCCGCGGCGCGCAACGCACCCATGCTCGATGCACCGAACATGCGCGCATGTTCGATCGATGCGTAGCACTCTTTCGGAGACGGCGCCAAATCGTGATGAAAGACACCGTCGATCAAAAGAACGGCATCGTATTCCTTCGCGGCCGCTAAGACATCGTTGCGCGACGCGGGCGGCAAATAGACAAACTCTTCGCGTTCGACCCGATCGGACGCAGGCAACGACGGGCCGCAGAAAACCGCGATACGAATCATCGAAATATAAAAGCCCCCACCGGAATCATCGACTGCGGTGAGGGCAAACTACAGACTAGGCTGTAGAAGCAGGGCTTGGTTCGTTTTCTTGTCCTAAGGCCGTGTCGTTGACATCGGTGACGGTGTTTTCATCGAACCGGAGGAGGTTCCCGGACTCGACATAGCGCCCGGCGTAGCGTTCGGGTTGGGTGACGTACAGTTGCCGTTCGGCGCCATAGTATCGGACATGCTCGAACTGCTCGCGCTTGTGCTGGATGTTCCAGCAGTCGGCGATGGGCACGGCGAGGCCGACGTTCCTGAAGTCGTTTGAGCGTTGGCCGCAACGGCGACGGCGCTCGCAAATACGAACGCGCCGACGACAACGGCACTTCCAAACCAGTTTTTCATAGCGGGCCGGTACCCGCGTGAGGTGGCGAACTAACGCATCTTGCGCTTGCTCGCCGGGCTTAGTCGAGATTCTCCTCGTCGGCCGATTCGTTGATCACGCGCTCGATCGCCGCTTCGATACGCTCGAAGCTCTTGCCACCTGCCTGAAAGTGACGGAGCCGATGATTGCGATTGAATACATAGAACGCCGGCACGAACTGATTTTCGAACCGGTCGACGATCGTATGCGTGTTGTCGATCGCAACCGGTTGCGTTAGATGCATTTCTTCTTTCGCATCTTTCGACACTGCATCGACGTCGAGTTCATCTTCGGAACGCGGCTGATGCACGGCAACGAAGGCGACGCCGCGATCGGCGAATCTGTCGCGCCACTTCGCGAATTGCTCCGCCGTTTCGTGGCAGATGTAGCAGCTCTTCGACCAAAACGAAACGACGACCGGTAAACCGCGCAATTCTTCAGGTTTTGGTTCACCATTGACCCACGCGGTAGCCCCCTCCAATGAAGGGAGGGGGCTGCGCATACGTAGTGCCATTTATGCTTTTTGCAGGAGTGCCTTGCCGGGCTTCCACTCCGCCGGGCACAGACCACCGGTTTGCAGCGCTTGGAGCACGCGAAGTGTTTCTTCAACGCTGCGGCCGACGTTGTCGTCGGTAACAACGGCGTACTTCAACGTACCTTCCGGATCGATGATGAAGAGACCGCGCTGCGCGACACCAGTCGTTTCGTCGAGCACGCCGTATGCGCGCGCCGTTTCTTTCGTGAAGTCTGAAACCAGCGGATACTTCGTGCCGGCGATACCGTTCTTTTCACGCGGCGTATTGAGCCATGCCCAATGCGAGAAGACGGAGTCTACTGACGCGCCGATAATTTCGCAATCGAACTCTTTGAATTCGTCATAGCGATCCGACAGCGCCGTGATTTCGGTCGGGCAGACGAACGTGAAATCGAGCGGATAAAAGAAAAGGACGAGCCACTTGCCGCGGTAGTCCGAGAGCTTGATCTCTTTGCCGAGATCCTTTGCTCCGGTCGCGTCTTTCGTGCTCGCGAGCTTGAAATCGGGTGCGGGTTTACCGACTTGCGCCAACATTAAGGTTACCTTCTACTCTAAAAAGTTACGTGAAGTGATGTCCAGGTCATCAGTTTACCAAAACCCGGGGAAACGAAAACGACTTTCACCATAGTCATGCTAGCGCATAACAGGTGAGCGCCTCCTCGACCTATACGGTCTCCGTCAACGGCGCCATCACCTTTGCATAGCGCTCCCGCATGCGGACGGCATCGATGTGGTCGTAGGCGCGCGCCGCTTCACGCGAGAGTTCTTCCAGCAACTCCACTTCATCGGGATCGAGTTGGGCGCCGTTGGCGTGTGCGCCGTAGAGCGTAAATGAAACCAACTCGTGGCGGACGAGCACCGGAATGGCCAGCACGTAGATCGCGCTGTTCTCCCGCTCGAGATGCGAGCGCAGCTGCTCGAGCCACACGCTTTCCTCATTCGCTTGCAACATACGAACGAGCAGATGGTTGGCATCGAAGCCGGGCGGCGCAACGGGCGTATTGTGCGACGTCGCAACGCCTTCAAACCGTCCGCGTTCGCTGCGGCGGTAGAGGGCCGCCGCACTTAACTTCAGCGCCTCCGCGGGGACCTGAACTAAGCCTTCCGATACGGCCGCTTCTTCCGTCGCATACGGCAGCGCTGCAGCTGCGCGTTTCAAATACTTCTCCGCCAGGCGACGGTGCGCGAAGAATATGCGCTCGACAACGGCTTCGATACCTCTATTGATGCGATCGAGGAGCAACCCGATGGCGATCGTTGCCGCTAGCTCGAATACAATCGCGAGGTGATACTCGGAGAGAAAGTGCGAGAAGAGCCAATCGAGCAGCGAGACGATCGTGATAACGACAAGTGAGAGAATTCCGTACGCTAGTGCCCGGTTCAAAACAAAGTTCACGTCCAGCACGCGATGCCGGAGCACGGCGTACGCCACGGTAATCGGCATGACAACGACTGCATATCCGATAATCTGCTTTGCGGCATCCGGAATACCGGGAACGAAATATACGGCATACGCTGCAAAAGCGACGATCATCCCGATGACGAGAAACCCGAAACGCTGACGAATCGCCGGCGTCGCGTGCTTGAACTTGCCGACGAGAATGTACGTAGCCATTGCAAACGTCGCAAGCGGCAGCCACACATCCAACACATCGACGAACGGGGTTGGCGTACCCGTCGACCAAGTCCGATACCAGCTATAGCTGTAAGCAACAAACGCGAGCGAAATCGCGACCCAAATAATGCGATCGAAGACCTTCGAGAACCCGGTCAGGCGATTGTCGGGAAATCGCATGACAAACGGCAACAACGGCATAACGGCGAAATTTCCGAAAAACGTACCGAGCACGAACGAAAGTGCGAGGAACATCGTCTGCGGCAAGATCGCATGAAAATACTGAAAGCTCGGTCCGGTGGAGTAATAGCCGAGCGCCACCGCATAAAAGCTCCACGTCATAACGCTCGGACGTAGAAACACAAGTGCAAACGCGACGATCAGGAACATCGTCGCGGGAATAATCGCGAGCACTCCCGTGGCGCGATCCCATGCGCCGAAGTCGGAGACCGGAACCGCGCGCAGCGTAACCGTATAGACCCGTCCGTCGCGATGCTGGAGCGTGAACGTTTGCCGGTCGCCTGCGTGCGGATATTCGATATCGAGAATCGCCGGCGAGAACGGTTTCAAGCTGAAGAGTATGTCGCCTGGACGCACGCCGGCGCGGTCCGCCGGTGAGCCCGGATCGACCGATTCAACCAAGATCGATCCGCCGCGCGCGCCCGACACGCCGTAGGTTGCATCACCCCAACGTCCGACATAGTTGTCATGGCCGAGCGGCGTGTAAAAGATGACGACGACGAGTGCCGTGATTACAACGAGGGCGAGTCGCGCGAGCGCCATGATGGCTGCTTCGCTACACCGGGTCGGGACTACCCTGCGGCGCCGGGGTGGGAGTACCCAGCGGATCCACACCCAGCATGATGCCGGCTTGTTTGTATGCCTCGAAGATGCGAGCGTTGATTTCCCGGCGGACATCGAATTGGCGCAACGGTGCCGTTCGGATGGACGCGCGAAGCACGACGCCGTTATTCTGGACGCGCTCGACGCCGATCCATTCTGCGGGCTCCAAAATCGCATCGTGCCAGTTGCGATCGCGCGCAAGCGCCTCGAGGGTGTCGCGGAGCGTTCCGGTGGCCTTTCCAAGATCGGCTCCGGGATCGATCGCTATTCGATAGTCGATGCGCGCCCAATTTCTCGACGCGTTCACGACTTGCGTGACGGAACTGTGCGGAATCGTAATTAAGTACCCGCGAATATCACGCAGTTGTAAGACGCGTAACGACAGGTTTTCGACGACGCCGTTGTAATCGCCGATCATGACGTAGTCGCCGACGACATATTGATCTTCGATCAAGACCAGCAAACCGTTGAGTACGTCCTTGACCAGCGTCTGCGCCGCGAAGCCGATCGCGAGAGCGGCGATACCTCCGATCGTTACGACGGAGGCGATCGGAATATTGAGTTGTCCGAGCGTTATCAAGATCGCGACGAAAAGAATCGTAACCGTCTTGAATCCGCCGACCGCGCGCGAAATGGTGGGTGCTCGCAAGGTGTGTCGAGCGCGATCCTCACTCGAGCCACCGCGATGCGCATAGGCATCCGCGAAGCGTACGATGGCAAGCTCGAGCACGCGATCGAGAAGGCCCGCGATCAGCCATACGAATACGATCCGTCCGGCGGCCCCCACGATGAACTGTCCCATCGGCGTCGTTTGCGGAAATAAGAACAACGCCCATGTAAGACCCGCTGCCCAAAGGGCGATACCGAGCCAAATAATCCCGCTCGCATATGCGCGGTACCTGCGCAGGCGTTGTTCGGGAGCGGCGGCGCGCATGCCGAGAGCGAGTGCGCGTCGCCGCTGCTGCTGCGCGGAATCGCCCGTGTGCGCTCCGGTGTCGATGACCTCGCGCGCGAGCGATTCGTGGCGTTCGTCCACCAGTTTTTTCAGTCGCGCCGTTACCCGATTGAGGAACATCCACAAGAAGAACAGGGCCACTGTTACGATGGCAAGCGCGATCGCGGCGCGAGCGACGCGCGCAAGATTTTCTCGTATATTCTGCGGCTGTCGCTTTTGCAGCGCCGTTTTGATCGCGCTCCCGAGTTGCGTTTGCCACTGGCTTGCGAGATCGCGATCGCTCAATCCGAATGCCTCGGCGTCATTCGACGTGACGGTGACGATTGCAACGCCCGACGTGTGGCGATCGTCGCGCGCTTCCAACGCGTACTGCGAGCCTTCGCGATTTACGACGACCTTGAACGTCTGCGGATCATAGAGCGTGGTGTTGCGATCCGGATCGAGTGCGAGGAGCTGATTGATGGCATTTTGCACGAGAAGGACGCGCGTATCGATCGGCATCGCCCCGCCGCTCGCCAATGCGGCCACGCGAATGACCGGCAGACCATCGACTGTGACGGGAGCCGTGACATAGAGACCCTGTTGACGCAAGCCGCTAAGCGGACCGGAACTCGGAAGCGGCACCTTGGGCAGGACCTGCGCCCATGCAGGCACGATAAGCGAGATGCAAATCGCGGCCAGGATCGCGGGTCTATAGAGGAAGCGGAAGGTCCGGCAAGCCGCCGGCCGCAAGAGCAATAGCAAGCCCATGAGCCTCATCGATCTAGAACTTACCCCGGACGTCGAAGACGAGACGAACGCAATTTTCCAGCGCGCCGAGCGTGTGATTCCGCGCGTCGAATGGGGCATCCACGCCCCGTACGTCGCCGCAATCAACCGCCTCAAAAAAGAACGCAACGCGGTGATCTTGGCGCACAACTATCAAGTTCCCGAAATTTACCATACTGTCGCCGATATCGTCGGCGATTCCCTTGCGCTCGCGATGAAAGCCGCAGAAACCGACGCCGACGTAATCGTGCTCTCCGGCGTGCATTTCATGGCGGAGACCGCGAAGTTGGTCAACCCGGAAAAGACGGTGCTCGTTCCGGATTTACGCGCAGGTTGTTCCCTGGCTGACTCAATCGCGGCTGCCGACGTCCGCCTTCTGCGCGAACGGTATCCAGGCGTACCGGTCGTAACGTACGTCAACACGTCGGCCGAGGTGAAGGCTGAATCGGATATTTGCGTGACGAGCGGCAACGCGGTACAGATCGTCGAGGCACTCAACGTTCCGCGCGTTATCTTTCTGCCCGATGAGTATCTGGCGAAATACGTCGCGTCGCAGACGAAGACGGAAATTATCGCGTGGAAAGGACACTGCGAGGTCCACGAGCGCTTCACCGGTGTCGACATCCGGCGCTACCGACAGGGCGAAGAGAACCTGGTGGTGATCGCGCATCCCGAGTGCCCGCCGGATGTTTTGGCCGAAGCCGATTACGTCGGCTCAACGCAAGGGATGGCCGATTATGTCGAGGACGTTTCGAAACAGGCTCATCCGCGCGTGTTGCTGATTACCGAGTGTTCGATGGCGGATAACGTTTCGGCGAAGTATCCTGACGTCGAATTCGTGCGTCCGTGCAATCTCTGTCCCCATATGAAGCGCAACACGCTCGCCAAAATTCTGCATTCGCTCGAAACGATGGAATACGAAGTGACCGTCGATCCGGCCGTTGCCGTGCGCGCTCGTGCGGCCGTAGAACGGATGCTCGACTACAGCCGCGCTATAACGCGGTCCGCGATCGCACAGAATTGACGAAACCGCACCGCATCGTCGTCGAACCGCTCGTGCGAACGGCGTTGCTCGAGGACCTTGCGCACGGAAATGACCTCACGGCCGACTCGATCGTCTCTTCGGAGACGCACGCGAGCGCGGGAATCGTTGCGCGAGCTCCAGGGGTGCTCGCCGGGCTCGATGCGGCGTTGCTTGCGTTCGAATTGCTCGATGCCGGCAGCGTTCGCGCTTCGCGACCGCGCGCCGACGGTGAACGAATCGAACGCGGCGATACCATCGTCGCACTCGAGGGACGCGCCCGTACGTTACTCACCGGCGAACGAACGATGCTCAACATGCTTTGCCGCTTGAGCGGTATTGCGACGGCAACGCGCGCGCTCGTCGACGCCGTTGCGGGAACGAACGCTGCGATTGCCGATACGCGCAAGACGACGCCGGGATTGCGCGCGCTGGAAAAGTATGCGGTGCGCTGCGGAGGCGGCTCCAATCACCGCTTCGGACTCGACGATGCCGTGCTGATCAAAGATAACCATCTCGCGCTTGCGGGATCGATTCGCGATGCGGTCGCGCGCGCTCGTACGGTCGCGGGACACATGGTGAAGATCGAAGTCGAAGTCGACACGCTCGAACAACTGCGCGAAGCACTCGACGAACGGATCGATGCCGTGTTGCTCGATAACATGAGCCCGGCAACGTTAGCAGAAGCGGTTCGCATCGTCGATGGTCGCGTCATTACCGAAGCGAGCGGCGGTATTCGCCCGGAGACGGTTCGCGCCGTTGCGGAAAGCGGCGTCGATCTCATCTCCGTTGGCTGGCTGACGCACAGCGCACCCGCTCTCGACTTGGGCCTCGATATCGTCCTTTAGTAGTACGCACCCAGATAGAGCGCGACCATCAATCCAATGGCGGCGACGAGCAGCGTGATGATATAGCCGCCGGCGCGGGGGAGTGATTTCACAACACCGATGCGCAGCGCTTTATCGGCCATCGCGTAGCGCCATCCGCCGAGCGCGCCGATAATCACGCCGACGACCGCCATGATGACGCCGAAGCCGGTTGAATAATGCGGGCCGGGTAGTCGCACGTGCGCGACGAGCGAAAGCTGCTCGACGAAGATCCCGAACCGCGCCACCACGAAACCGAATGCGATGAACGCGAGCGCGGTGCGCACGTACGCGAGAAACGTGCGTTCGTTTGCCAGAACGTCCGTCGCCTTGACGTCCGTCGTCATGAGGCGCTCGTTCGAAAGCGAATCGCCCTCTCGAACGTCGCGAGATGTGCGCGCCATATAGCGGTCTTCTACCCGCCCGGTGCCGGGGTTCCCGCCCGCCGTCCCGAAGTCGTCGTCATGTCGTCCAAAGATCTGCACGAGCGCACCGCCGCCACCAACAGTTACGATCCTGAGACGCCGCAGGCGCTCATCGACTTCATGTCCCGCGAATGGGTCGATGCGCCGGTTCGCATCGGCGCGCATCCTCAGCTCGCGCGTCTGCAATCGCGCCGGGATACGCTCTCACGCGCCTTCCCGGGCCGACACCTCGTGATTCCGGCGGGCCACGCAAAAGTGCGGGCAAACGACACACACTTCCGCTTCCGTCCCTCGAGCGACTTCGCGTATCTGATGGGAGATGGAGAACCGGGCTCGCTGCTGGTCATGGAACCCGATGGCGCAACGCATCGTACGCTGCTCTTTGCGCCGGAACACAATCGCGGAAAAGCTGAATTCTTCACCGATCGCATGTACGGTGAACTATGGGTCGGACGTCACCGCGGATTGGATGAAAGCCAGATTTTCTACGGCGTCGATCGCTGCCGTCCGCTCCAGCAGATGGACGAGTATCTTCAGTCGCTCGAAGCGTCGAATGCGCCGGTCGTCGACGAAGATGATCTCTTCGTGCATCTCGCCGAGATGCGTTTGATCAAGGACGAGTTCGAAATCGCCGAACTGCGCAAAGCGTGCGAGATCACGAAACGTGGATTCGAGGATGTGATACGCACGTTTCCGTATGCGAAGACGGAGCGTCACTTCGAAGCTGCGTTTTGGGGACGCGCACGCATGGAAGCGAACGATGTCGGATATCTCACGATCGCGGCGGCCGGTCATCATGCGTGCACGCTGCATTGGAATCGCAACAGCGGACGCATCGAGCAAGGAACGCTGTTACTCTTGGATGCGGGCGTTGAATGCGAGTCGCTCTACACAGCGGATATCACGCGTACGCTGCCGATCGGCGGAACGTTCACGCGTACGCAGCGCGCTCTCTACGATATCGTGTGGGAAGCGCAGCGTGCCGGCATCGATACGGTGGCTCCGGGCGTCGATTTTCTCGAACCAAACCGGCGCGCGATGCGGATACTTGCCGAAGGATTGATCGAGCTCGGCATTCTTCGTGCGTCGCTCGATGAAGCGCTGGATCCGGAAAATCAATTCTATCGCCGCTACACGTTGCACAACGTAAGCCATATGCTCGGCCTCGATGTGCACGATTGCGCGCACGCGCGCAGTGAAAGCTACCGGTACGGCAAGCTGCGCGAAGGCATGGCCCTCACCGTCGAACCGGGACTCTATTTCCAACCCGACGATGCGACCGTTCCCGAAGAATTCCGCGGCATCGGCGTGCGCATCGAGGACGATATCATCGTCACCGCCGCAGGACGAGAGAACCTCTCGGCGATTCTCCCGTCGAAAGCGGAAGACGTCGAACGCTGGATCGGCGAGCTTACGTCGTAGTCGGCATCGTGCCGGTCACGATCGGCGTGATGGGATGCTCGTTCGGCCATGTTGCAAACGCGAGAATCAGCAAGCACACGAGCGGCCCGATCGACGGTATCAGGCAAAGCAGTCCCATCGCGCCGGGAAACCCGGCTTTGGTGAAGACCCGCCAAAAAAGCCAAACGAAAAAGACGGTAAACGCGAGCACGAGGATGAGGACGGTACCCATCGCCGCACTCATTGCTGCCGCAATGGCGCGCGTGCTGGCATCGGATGCGGCATCGGCTAGAACGAAGAACATAAGCGAACTCCTTTGCGTCAGACTATTCGTTACCGCGCTTTACGGCGGCGACCTGCGCAGCGCGGCAGTGAGAATCGTTTTCGCCAAATTAGTGCGCGATCGTCTCCACACCGAGTCCCGCAGCCGCGAGTTGCGGCCCGCGACGCACGACGAGGCGAATCTGTAGCTCTTTGTTCGTACCGAAGTTCGGTAGATTCAATGTGAGCGAACCGCTGCTGCCGCGCAACGCCGATTGCGCCCAAATCGTACCTTGCGCATCAACGGCGAGGATATCGCCACTGTCGGCATTGACGCGATAGCGCACCGTCACGGAATCGCCGTCAGCGACAGCGGCCCGATCGATTGCGAACGAAATAATACGCGGCGGCGCTGCGGAAGGGCGCGGCGTGACAATGACGATCGGACGTTCCATGCTCGCGCTTCCGAACGGTCCGCTCGACTCGACGCGCACGGAGTAGACGCTCTGCGTTACAACGCGCGGTGCCGTGATGCGAGCCGCTCCGGCGGCGGAGTCGAGTGCGCCGCCGTCGATGCGCGCGCCGCGCAGATCTTCCAAAGTCCAATTCGCAGAACCGAAGCCTCGCGTTTGATACGTAACGGAAACTGGTGAACCGGCGATCGCCGTTGCGGGCACGCTGACATCTATCACGCGCGGATGCGCGGCACCGGCGAGCGCCGCGATGACCGCCACCGCCGCCGCACCGGCAACGAACCACGCGACCGACGCGGGACGCGGCATCGCGGCCTCGAGCCGCTGATGCACGCTTCGACCCTGGAGACGCACGGAGAGCGCCGAACAGGTAAGCGTCATGAGCCATGAAAGTGGAAGGTCGACATAGCCTTCGCTGCGCGCGTCGATCCAGAAGGAGTACGGAGCTAGCGGAATTTCCTGACCGTTGCGCGCGAGCGCGTAAATCGTCGCCAGCAGGGGCTCGGGAGTCGCATTGATGACATCCAGCGCGAATTCAATTCGCGACGCAGTAGCGCGCCGGTAACGCAGCGCCGCCCGGACTGCACCGTTTTCGCTTTCGTAGAGTAATAGGGAACTGCCCTGAGTTGCGCGCAGAGCGAGAGGCGACGCGTTCACCGGTCACTTTGTTCTAAGGCGTTGACACAAAACCATGTTTGTATTAGCATGCCAATACAAAAGAGAAAGCAGCCAGCATGTTAGACGTCGACCACATCCATAAAGAGTTCGGCTCGATTCGTGCCGTGCGCGATGTCGATTTTCGCATCGAGAACGGTACAACGTTCGGACTACTCGGTCCCAACGGCGCGGGCAAAACGACGACGATGCGGATGATCCTCGGGATCCTCACGCCTGACGGCGGCGCTATTCGCTGGAACGGCGCGCCGGTCCGAACCGACAGTCGCAAGCACTTCGGCTACCTTCCCGAAGAACGCGGAATTTACGGCAAAATGAAGGTCCGCGAGCAAATCTCGTACTTCGGCAAACTGCACGGGCTTCGCGAGCCGGCGCTCGGTGAGCGCGTGAACCGCTGGATCGAGCGTCTCGGACTCAACGTCTACGCCGATCGCCCATGCGCGGAACTCTCCAAAGGCAATCAACAGAAAGTACAGCTCGCGTGTGCCGCCGTGCATGATCCGCAGTTGCTTGTACTCGACGAACCGTTCTCGGGGTTGGATCCGGTCAATGCCGACATGCTGCTCGCGGTACTGAGCGAGGTGAAGGCACAAGGAACGACGCTCGTGCTTTCGAGTCACCAGATGTGGCAGCTCGAAGAATTGTGCACGTCGTTCTGCATTATTGCCGGCGGTGAAAATCGCGCGCAAGGAACGCTTACCGAACTCCGCAGTACATTTCCGACGCGCTTGGTCCGGGTTACGCCGGCGAACGAGGCGGTTGCGAGAACGCTCGCGACGGTGGCGGGTGGACAACAACTCACCAAAATGAACGGCCACATCGATTATGCGGTTCCAGCCGATACCGATTTCGCGTCGTTGCTGCGTTCGCTCGTAGCCGTCGCACCCGTTACGCAATTTGAGGCGGTCGAACCATCGCTTCACGAAATTTATCTTCGCGCGATTGGAGAGGGAGTAGCATGATCGACGATCTCATCACCGTCTTCTCCGCTGAATTCATGCGGCGCATCAAGTCGCGCCCGTTCATCATCGGTGTGCTGATCGGCGTTCTTGGCATCGTCCTCTTCGCACGTCTGCCACAATTTATCGGAAATGCGTTCGGCGGTTCGTCGAACATCGTCGTCGTCGGTGATCCGCGGCTAACGGCGCGAGCGATGCCGCTACTGAAGTCGGATTACGAAATCAAAGGACAGCTTCAGCCGCAAGCGATCACCGCCGGAACGCTCAATCGGTACAACGCCGCGGCGGCGTTCGTCATTACCTCGTCAAAGAGCGGCTTGGACGTCAAGATCTACGCACACGATCCCGGCAGCATGGGGCCGAAACAAGTGCGGCGCGACCTTCTGCCGCTTCAAATCGCACTCACCACCGGCAAATCATCCACGCAAGTCACTGGAATCACGGACTTTCCCGTCAACATCAAGCCCGTTGCCTCGAAGTTCTCCTCCGCCGACCAAGCCGAGCTCGTGCGCGGTATCGCGTACACGCTGATCTTCTTTCTCTACATTTTGATTCTCGTGAACAGTCAGCTCGTAACTAGTTCTGTCGCAGAAGAAAAAACGAGCAGAATCGCCGAGTTGCTCGTCGCATCCGTCGATCCCGTTGCCCTGCTCGGCGGAAAGATTCTCGCCGGCGGCGCGCTCGCGGTGATTCAAATGGTTGTATGGATAGCCGCAGGCGTCATCGGCGGCCAAGGCATGGCGACCGCGGCGTCCTCCGATATGAGCAACACGTTCTCGCTCGCAAATCTCTTCGACGTCCTCACTCCCGGTGTCGTGGTAGCGTTCTTCGTGTTCTTCCTCATTGGATTTCTGCAGATCTCGACGATTTTTGCCGCGATGGCGTCGCTCATCAACCGCACGGAAGATCTCGGCAGCATCACCGGTCCGCTCGCGCTCCCCGTCGTCGTCGCGCTCTTCGTGGCGATTTACGCGCTCGGCGCACCGGACGCACCCGGCGCAATCACGACGAGTTTTATTCCGATCATCTCACCCTTCATCATGTTCGCGCGCATCGCCGTGAGCAACGTTCCACTCTGGGAGATTGCCGTCTCGCTGCTCATTAATATCGCGGCTCTTTTCGGCATCGCGATCGCAGCCGGAAAAATCTATCGCGTCGGCATGCTCATGTACGGCCGCGCCCCCAAACTCTCCCAAGTCTGGAGCGTGATCCGGTCGTAAACGCTTGGGCGGAGTTGTCGAGAACGACACGTCCTCGACAACTCTGCAAAGGTTTTCTCGCTCGAACTGAGTGAGTTAGTGGACCGTTCAACCGTGTGGCGGGGAGCCCCAGCCGCTTTGGATGTATTTGCCGTCGATGATAATGGCCGGCACCGTTGGATCGTTTTTGGTGTAGTGGAACATTTGCTCGCGGAATGATTCGTCGTTTTGTGCGTCGTATGCGGTGTAGTTGATGCCTTCGTGGTCGTAGTACGCTAGCGCGCGTGCGCAATACGGGCAGTCGGGGCTGATGTAGAGTTCGACTGTTGCGTCTTTTGGCGGGTGCTCGACGTTGATCTTTGCCATGTCGATTAGCTTCCGGTGAGCGTTTTACTGAGGATCACACTATTGTACGTTGCCTGCGGCCAACGGTGAATCGCCACCTCGCGAAAACCATACCGGCCATAGTAGTCGCGTAACGCCGATGCGGTCTCCGCGGTGTCGCAGGCCAGTTCGAACTTTCCCTCCCTCATCGCCTCTCCCTCGACCGTTCGCAAAAGCGCGTATCCGATGCCGCGTTTTTGCACGATGGGGTCGACGGCGAATTGCGCGAAAACGCCGACCCGATCGCTCGAGTACCAGTCCGGGTGGCCGGGATGCGTCACGCGGGAATAGTAGCACACCGTTCCGATGATACGATTCAGCTCCGTGATTTCGTTGAGGCTGTCGATGCCGGGTCGATACCGGTCGACCGTGTAGTCGAGGCTGTCCACAGTGTAACGCTTCTCCGTGGCGAAGCATTCCTCCATGTCCCTCGTTCTCGTTCCCACGCCGCTTGGAAATCTTGGCGACATCACACTGCGCGCATTGGAGACCTTGCGCTCCGCGGATCTCGTGGTTGCTGAAGATACGCGCGTGGCGCGCAAGTTGCTCAATGCTCTTGGCGTGGGATCGAAAGAACTCTGGAGTTACCGCGAGCAAAACGCGGGCGGAGCGACACCCGGAATTCTCGAACGCGCGTCGTTGCAACTCGTCGCGGTCGTGACCGACGCCGGAATGCCGGGAATTTCCGATCCGGGTGAGGACCTCGTCGCCGCCGCGCGCGAAGCTGGGATTCATGTAGACGTTTTGCCGGGGCCGAGCGCGGTACTCGGCGCTGCGGTGCTTTCCGGCTTTCCGCTGCGGCGCTTTGCCTTCGAAGGCTTTCCACCGCGCTCGACCAACGCGCGGAAGGCCGCATTCGTCAATGCGCTTCGCGTCGGCGCAACGACCGTCTGGTATGAATCTCCGCAACGAATCCTCGATACGTTAGAAGACCTCGCGTCAATTGCGCCGGATGCTCGCGTCTTTTTGGTGCGCGAGTACACGAAGAAGTTCGAGCAACAAGTCCTCGGGACACCGCGCGACGTTATCGCGCAAATCGAGGAGCCCGTGCGCGGCGAAATCACGTTCGTCGTCGGTCCCTATGCGGTGGAAAGCGAGCATCCCGACGCACATGTCGATGACGAGACGATCGATGCCATGCTCGACCAGGGCCACAGCGTCCGCGATATCGCGAGGGAACTCTCCGCCTGCGGGCAGGGCGACAGACGAGAACTTTACGACCGGGCGAGTAAGCGTAAGAATGCACGCGGCATGGGCCGTAGAAGCCGTGCCGAAGAGCAACGACCGGAATGAAAGCCTTTTACGTCACTACCCCGATCTATTACATCTCGGGGAATCCGCACATCGGGCACGCGTACACGACCGTCGTGGCCGACGTTCTCGCGCGCACGGCGCGAACCGCGGGTCCTGCGTTCTTTCTAACCGGCACGGACGAGCACGGTCAGAAAGTCGCGAACGCGGCGGCCGAGCACGGCAAGACGCCGCAAGAGTGGTGTGACGAGCTCATTCCGCGTTGGAAATCGCTCTTCGCCGCATTTCATGTCGAATACGACGACTTCATTCGCACGACGGAGCCGCGCCACGAGAGCAAAGTTCAGCGCGTCTTCGAGCGCCTTCGCGAAAAAGGCGACATCTATCTCGGTACGTACGAGGGTTGGTATTGCGTCGCCGACGAGACGTTTTGGCTCGAATCGAAACTTCTCGACGGGCGATGTCCGACGTGCGGCCGCGAAGTAAACTGGCTGAGCGAACAAGATTGGTTCTTCCGTCTCTCGGCGTATCGCGATCGGTTGATCGAACATTTCCGTTCGCATCCGGAATTTTTGCGGCCGCGCGCCGTGTACAACGAAATGATGGCGATCCTGGAGGAAGGCCTCGAAGATCTCTCGATCTCGCGCACGAGCATCACGTGGGGCATCCCGATTCCCGATGGCACCGGCGTCATCTACGTCTGGTTCGATGCGCTGCTGAACTACATCACCGCTGCCGGATGGTCGCAAGACGAAGCTCGCTTTCACTCCTTGTGGCCCGCGGACGTACAATTGATCGGTAAGGAAATCGCGCGTTTCCACACGATCATTTGGCCGGCGATTCTTTGGGCGCTCGGTGAGGAACCGCCGAAGACCGTCTTCGCGCATGGCTGGATCACCGTCGATGGTCAGAAGATGGGCAAAAGCCTCGGCAATGCGACCGATCCATTTGCGCTCGTCGATCGGTTCGGCGCCGATTCGCTGCGCTATTTTCTCTTGCGCGAAGCGCCGTTCGGCAGCGACTTCTCCTATTCCGAAGAGAAGATCATGCAGCGGCACAACAGCGATCTCGGCAACGATCTCGGAAATCTGCTCAATCGTACGCTCGCGATGGTGAGCAAGTATCACGGTGCAACGATACCGCAACCTGGTCCGAGGAAGATCGAGCTCATCACCCTCGCGAACGAGTGCCGCCAATCGGTCCGTGATTTCGTCCTGGACCTGCAGTTTCGGGAAGCACTAGAGGCGATTTGGAAGCTTGTCGATGCGCTTAACCGTCGCATCGACGACGAAAAGCCGTGGGTTCTCTCTCGCGAGGACCGCCGGACCGAGTTAAACGGCTTGCTTTATGACCTCTGTGAAGGCTTGCGCTGGATAGCCATTCTGCTCCACCCGTTCATGCCCGAACGAATGGAGGAAATGTGGCGGCAACTCGGTTCGCCGGGTGAGATCGATGCACCGTGGCGTGAGAGCTTGAGCACATGGGGACAATTGCACGCGGATACGCAAACGCAGCGCGGTGAGCCGCTCTTTCCGCGCATTGAGCTGGCAGGAGTATAACCATAGGAATGAACGAACGCGGCAACGCGCCGAGCCGGAGCGTTGTTATCGGCGGCGGCGTTATAGCCGTCGCCGGTCTTGCGTTTGCGCTTGCGTTCTATGCTCGGGATTTTCAAGTCGACGATTGGATCATCACCGCGTGTGGAGCGGCTGCAATCTGTTTCGCGGCGCTCTATGCGCTTCCAATTCGCGGACTTCGCATGCGTCGCAGCGGACTCAACGCACAAGCGGTCTTCCTTGCGTTGTCGGTTGCCGCGCCGCTGTATGCGCTGGGTGGATACGTCGGTCCGACGGCCGCCGCGCTGGCAACATTCGCCGGCTTTTCCGTTGCAGCGCTGATTCGACGCACGAATCCGGTAACGGATCTCGAGCGCCATGGCGTGCTGCGCACGCTCGCCGCGCTCGTGCTTATTCCGGCTGCCCCGCGCTTTGCCGCACTCGGCGCGATACCGCTCATTGAGAGCTCGCTCATTTTTGCCGGATTTCTCTGCGTCCTTTCGGTCGTCTTCGAAGTTTGTATATCGGCGCCCGCGTCGTCACTTACCTACCACATTTCAATCGGCCGCGTCTTGGAACGAGTCGCCCGCGACCCGCGAACGTGGATTGTCGGCATCGGGAACATCGCCTGGGCTACGGTCGTTCGCGATCCAATCGTCAGCGGTAACGACTATCTTGCGATCGCGATGTGGCTCCCCGTTGTCCTAACCGCATTGCTGCTACGAACGATCGATCAGCAACACGCCGAGCTGCACCGTTTACGTTTGGTTCGCGATGCGGTGCAGGCGATGCTGGGCGAGCGCGATCCGCTGCCGCAAATCAACGCAATTCTTGCCACGCTTCGCGTCCCGGCATTCGATGAAACCGTCAGTGTTCTGGCCGCAACCGGCGCACGAACCGACACATGGCGCACGGTCACGACGCTCGGACCGCCGCTCAGTTCCGCAGGCGACGAGCTGCGCCGGCGTATTCTCGCGCGCTTGAAGTTCAGCGGATCGGCATTTACGTCTCTTCGCGATGATTACTATATCGCGTACGCCTTCGGTGCGCGGCTCAGTGACGGCGAATTGCACGGGGCAATGATCGTACACCGCCGCAACGACCGTCCGCTTTCTGCAGAGCAAGTCAACCAATTCACGAACGCGGCGTTCGAGCTTGCACCGCTGCTGCGGGACATGCGAACGATTGCCGCGACACAGAGTGCGGCAACGATCGACGGACTCACCGGACTCTTCAATCGTTCGACGACACTCGATCGGCTTCAACACATGCTCGACAGCCTTTCCGTCGCGGGTCACGGTGCGGTGCTCTTGCTCGACATCGATCATTTCAAGACGATCAACGATCAATTGGGCCATGGCGCCGGCGATAGCTGTCTTCGTAAGATCGGGGAGATCATCAAGAATGCCGTTCGCGGCGGCGATACTGCGGGGCGCATCGGCGGAGAAGAATTTTTGATCGTCATGCCGGGCGCGACCCGCGACGTAGCCCTCAGCGTAGCAGAACGCCTGCGCTTGGCCGTGGCGCTCGGAGGAATGAAATACGCAAACGGCGAGCCCGTTACCGCGAGCATCGGCGCAGCCGCAGCGCAGATCGGAGACACGATCGAAATGTTGCTCGCGCGCGCCGACCGCGGACTCTACGAAGCCAAACGTCAGGGCCGCAACCGCATCGTTGAAAACGTGGAGAGCGCATGATCGACACGCATGCGCACATTCACGGTGAATCGTTTGACGAAGACCGTGCGGAGACGGTGGCGCGCGCAAGACAAGCGGGCGTTTCAGAGATCGTGACGGTTGGATGTGATTTACCCGATTCAGCGCGCGCGCTTGAAGTTGCTCGTGAGTATCGCGTCTTCGCATCGGTCGGTATCCATCCGCACGAGGCGAAAGACGCTCCGGCGGATATCGCGGCGGTATTTGAACGTTTCTTGCAAGACCGGCGCGTCGTCGCCGTCGGCGAAACCGGGCTCGACTACTATTACGATCACAGCCCGCGGGATCAGCAACAGCGCGTGCTGCGCGAGCAGATTCGTGTCGCCCAGGCGTTCGGATTTCCGGTAATCTTCCATCATCGCGACGCTTTCGATGATTTCGTTGCGATTTTACGTGAAGAATGGAAGCCCGCGATGCGCGGCGTGATTCACTGCTTCACCGGCGATGCCCAGCAAGCGCAAACGTACGTCGGCGAATTCGGTCTCCTGTTGGGCATCGGCGGGGTATTAACGTTCAATTCAGCTACGAACGTGCGCGATGCAGTGCAAACGGTCGGCATCGAGCCGTTGGTCTTAGAAACCGACTGCCCCTATTTGACGCCCGTTCCGCACCGCGGCAAACGAAACGAACCGTCGTACATTCCCGTTATCGCGGAAAAAGTTGCCGACGTTCTCGGCATGAGCGTTGAGGCGGTGTCGAAGACCACCGACGATAACGCACGCACGCTATTCCAACTCCCCGTCTCCCGCTGAGACGGCCGTGCTCCACCGGGATTCAAACGCAGTGCGCACGTGAGCCGTAATTGCCGGATCGTCCGTGCGCATGCCCCAATCGAGTTGGTCGGGCCTATTGAATGCCGCGGTGGCGTTGGCAGAGCCGAGCCATCCTCGGCTTTCGCCGACGACGGCGAATTTTTCATCGGCATCGCAGGTGCCGGCTTGAACGCCGTCAGCGACGAGGCGCGCGAGTGCAGCTTGTTCGTTCGAGTTGTCGCGAATATCGCGTTCCGAAACGAGAAGCCGCACGTGCGCACCGCGCTTGGCCGCGTCGTCAATTGCGGCATACACGGCGTTGCTCTCGCCGAACGATTCACTTTCAATAATAACGTCGTCACCGCAATGCGCTTCTCGAATCAAACGGGCTTCCGATACAAGCGCGTCGCGTTTGCGAACGGCGAAGAACCGGGTCGGCTCATCGCCTTTTCCGCTCGCGGCGTCGCGCGCCATCTGCGTGTCCGGCGCAAACGTGTCGCGCAGTATCGTATCTGCCCCGTCGTCGGGCCAGTTGCGATCGTCGAGAAAAAGCGTGCGATCGATCACGGCGCCCTTAAAATGCAGCATCGCGTCGGGTGCGTCGACGTGCTCGTGGACGAGTTGCGCGTCGGCGCCCGCGCGCGTAAGCGCCTCGATTGCCTGCGTATTTGCCGCGCTCACGGTCCCGTCATCGTTATAGATGTAGCCTTCGAGGCGAACCTTTACGTGCGCGCCTCGCTTCGCCGCACTCGTCAGCGCATCGAGCACCGAGCCCGAGGGCAGCGTATAGGCCGTAAGCGAGATATCCCGCGCGAGCTGCATCGCGCTCACGAGCTCAGCGGACGAACTAAGTGAAATCATCGCGCGTACTATCCCGACAAAGGTCGTGAAGAGCAAGGCCGCATCCCTAAGTAGGAGAGGTGCATACCACTCGGAAAGAGCGAAAATCCCTATGGCTATGAAGCCCGTCTCGTCCCCCGCCGGTGATAAAGGCGCGTTCGTGCGCGATATGTTCGCGCGCATCGCACCGCGTTACGACACCGCAAATCGTGTTCTTACCGGCGGAATGGACGAGCGCTGGCGCAAGCGCGCGATTGCTTTACTGTCGGCACCGCACGGCGGCCGCGTTCTCGACCTCTGCTGCGGCACGGGCGATGTTGTTTTTCATTTGCTGCGCACCGACCCGACGCTGCACGTGGACGGCGTCGATTTTTGCGCACCCATGCTCGAACGTGCGCGGGAGCGAGACGGCAAAGAGAGCCGTGGCGATGCACGGTTTATCGAGGGCGACGTGATGTCGCTTCCGTTTGAAAACGATGCCTTCGACGGTGCGACGATGGGCTTTAGTATGCGAAATGTCGTAAGCATCGATGAGGTGCTGCGCGAAACGCTGCGCGTGCTGCGTCCAGGAGCGCGTTTCGTGAATCTCGACGTCAGCAAAGCGCCGAACAAATTGTTCAAGCGGATCTTCGATCTCTATTTCTACCGGATCGTGCCGCTCATCGGCGGGCTCGTCGGCGGATCGAAACAGGCGTACACCTATCTTCCGAACTCGCTGACCCATCACCCGAGCGCCGAAGAATTGCGGGAACGTTTTACACGCGCCGGCTTCGCAAACGCGGGGTTCGTGCGCTTGATGGGTGGTTCGATCGCTATTCATTACGGGACCAAACGTTGATGCACGCAATCGAGAACGACGAACCGAACATGTATGCCCTCGTGGAGTCGTTCTTCCGCTCCACGTTCTCGACCGATAATCCGCTCATCACCGAGGCGGTAAAACGGATGCTCGCAGCCGGCGGCAAACGCTTGCGACCGCGCCTCACGCTGCTTGGAGCGTCGGCTTGCGGCGCTGATCCGGTCGAGCATTTGCATCTTGCGGCATACATGGAACTTATCCACGTTGCCACGCTGATTCACGACGACGTCGTCGACAACGCGCAGATGCGCCGCGGCGTCAACGCGACGGCAATTGATTACGGCAACAGGATCAGCGTGCTCGCAGGTGACTATCTCTTCGCCTGGATTTTCAAAAACGTCACGGCGAACTATCCGCATCCGGTCCCGAACATTTTGTCCGCGACGCTCGCCGATATTTGCGACGGCGAGGTGCTGCAACTGCGTGCGCTCGGCGATCTCGATCTCCCGCTCTCTTCGTATGTCGAGATCGCGCAGAAAAAAACCGCATCGCTCTTTGCGGCGTCGGCTGCGTGCGGCGCGATCATGGGCGGCGGCTCGCCGGAAGAAATCGAAGCGCTGCGCGCCTTCGGCGATGCCTACGGCATCGCGTTTCAAATGAATGACGATCTGCTCGACATGACGGCCGACGAACGCTCGCTCGGGAAGCCCGTCGGCAACGACCTGACGGAACGAAAGATGACAATTCCGTTAGTTATGGCCTTGCAACGCGGAAATGGTCATTTTCGAGCCGATGTCGCTCGTTTATACTCTGGTAGCAGCCACGACGGAATTCCGCACGTCATCGCCGGAATCGCCGACGAGGGCGGTCTCGACGGAACACGTCGGGAGATCGCGACGTTCGTTGCGCGTGCAAAAACGTCGCTGGAGCCTTTGCGTGCAACCCCGGCGAAAGAAGAACTCGTAAAACTGGCCGACACGCTCGCCGGTTAGTTTTCAGAAGGAGATCAGAATGATTCACCCCGTGCTGGCCTTCATCGACGCGCCGATTATTATCGGGATCGTCGCCGTGGCCGCCCTGCTTTTCGGCGCCGACAAGCTCCCGAAGCTTGCGCGCAGTGCAGGTCAAGCGAAAAAAGAGTTCATGATGGGACAGATCGAGGCCGACGAAGCCACGAACCGCGCCCGTGAAGAAATGCGGGCGCGCTCGGCGACGCAGAACTCTGACGTCATGGACAACGTCGAAGTCGGCAACGCCGCCGGCGAACCGGTTCCACCGCCCAATCCGGGTCACGGGACGCAGAGCACGTAGAGGAATCTGCGTTAGTGGCACTGCGGCTTGATCCGCACAGCGGGTCAAACGCCACGGGTTCGGCGGAAGCCGAACCTAGCTGGGATCAGAAGGAGATGCCGTTCACGGAGCACCTGCGGGAGCTCCGTACGCGTTTGTTGATCTCGATTGGAACCGTCGGCGCAATTGCCGTCTTGTTGTTCTGGCCCTCGAAGTTCGCGATCCAATGGATGCAAGCGGCGTATCTGCACGGAATGCGGCTCAACGCGTTCGGGCTCGCCGACGTGCTCTTCATCGAACTGAAATTCTCGGTGATCGGCGGAATCATCATCGGCTTGCCGATGCTGTTCTTTCAGGCTTGGATGTTCGTCGTGCCGGCGATTCATCCGCGCACGCGGCGAATGGTCTACTCGTTCATCGTGCCGTCGCTAGTGCTTGCGCTTCTCGGCTTAGCGTTTGCGCACTTCATCGTCATTCCACGCGTGGTGAACGCGCTGATCGGGATGACGACGGAAATCGCGACGCCGACATTCGGTGTCGGGCAGACGCTCGGATTCATTCTGATTCTCTTCGGCCTTTTCGCCCTGATCTTCCAACTACCGATCGTGCTGGTGGGGCTGGCGCGTTTAGGAATCGTTAATGCCCGTTGGTTATCAAAGTACCGGCGGCATGCGCTTTTCGCGATGGTCGTGGCCGGCGGCATCGCGGCACCTGACGGAAATCCGATTACGATGGCGCTCCTCGCGCTCCCGATGTACGTACTCTACGAAATCTCGATCTGGATCATTCTGCTCTTCGAACGCTCGTGGCAACAAAAGTAACCTCACTTTACGACGACTTCATCCGCACCTTCGGCAACGTACTCTTCGCCGTGTTGCTATTCGTCGTGTGGGGCATTCTCACGCTGATCGGCGTTATCGTCGATCAAGGCAAGAGCCCAACGACGTATTTCGACGCGTACCCGGCCGCGATTGCCCGCGCAATCTTGCGCCTGGGCTTCGATAATATCTATCACTCGCCGTGGTACGTCGGGATCATCGGGCTGATTCTGCTGTCGCTGACGGTCTGCACGTTCAAACGCGTGATTCCGGCGCGCTTGCCCCCACTACGGCCGGTGAAGATCGACAAGATTCCACTCAACGGATCGATCTTCGTTCGCGGAAACGAACATGCCGTGCGCGAGCGGGTCGAAGCGTTCTTTCGCTCACGCGGGTGGAACGTGCGCAAGCGCGAGTTCGGTGGAACGGAATGGAGTTTTGCCGACAAGCACAATTGGGCACGACGCGGCGTCTTGATCGCGCACCTCGGCTTTGTAATCATTGCAGCCGGAACGACGCTGTATTGGGCTCGCGGATTTTCGGGAGAAACCGCCGTCGTGACCGGTGAAGCGATTCGTATTCCGGAGACGAATGCGATCGTGAAGCTGGATTCGTTCAATTACAAGATCACACCGATTCTCACGAAGAGCGGCATGGTCTATCAGCCGACCGACTATGTTTCGCGCGTAACGGTGACGGGCCGCGACGGCGAGCCGAAAAACATGCTGGTGCGTGTAAATCATCCGATCGATCTCGATGGCACGCTCTATTATCAGGCGAGCTATGGCTTTGCGATGACGATGCGCGTAACGCACAACGGTGTGAAGGTTCCCTCGTTCTCCGATCGCGTGCTCAAAGAAGGCGAAGCGTTCGATATTCCGGGGACGCGCAATACCGTCGTGTACGATCGCTTCGTTCCGACCGTCGATCGGCAGAGCGGAATGCCGGCCGCAGACCCGCGCGTGAACGATCCGGCCGCAATTCTGAGCGTTCAACAGAACGGAGAGACGGCGGGAAGCGCGCTCGTGCCGCTGCGCACCTGGATCGATCTCGGCGGTGGATGGCGCGTTACACCGGAGCGTTACATCCTTTACAGCGGGTTTCAGTACCGGTACGATCCGGGGATTCCGTTTGTTGGGATCGGCGCGCTCGTGTTGCTCTCCGGACTGATCACCTCATTCTATTTTCTGCCCGCCCGCTTGTTCGTGCGCGTCGATCCGGCGCAAGCCGGTTGTACCGTAGGCGTAGCTGCGACGACGGTCAAAGGGTACGACATTTTCGCCGGTCAGTTCCAATCGCTGCTCAGCGACCTACGAAATGCGATGGAACCGCCCGGTCCCGATCCTCATTTACGAACGGCGGAGGCATACTAACGAAGTGAACGGACATTTGCAAGCTGACGAACTGCTCATGATCGTTGCGATCGCAAGTTATGTGATCGGCGGCCTCGCGTTGCTGGTCTACTTCTTCTCGCGCGAAGCCTGGCTGCGCAACTTGGGAGCGCCGCTTGCAATCGTCGGGTGCCTGGCACAATTCGTGCAGCTAATCGTACGCTTCGAGACGACGGGTATCTGGCCGCTCCTCAATCTCTATGGGTCGCTTTCACTTTTTGCCGCGATGTCCGTTGCAATCTTCATCGGTTTCGCCATTCGCTACAAACTTTGGTTCGCGGGCGGATTCGTGCTCGCGATCGCCGCCATCTTTCTCGCCTACGGCGTGACCTGGAACGAGGGAACCATGCCGCCCGTTCCCTCGCTGCAATCGTACTGGGCGAAAATCCACGTCCCGATCGTCGTTTCGTCGTACGCCGCGTTTCTGGTGGCCTTCGTTTTCTCGTGCATCTACTTGATCAAGTACTACGCCGAGCAACGGATCGCAAACGCCACCGTGGTTGCGACCGCCGCTTTCGAAGGCGGAGGAAATGTCACCGTTTCGACTCCCGCGCTCGCGACTGCAGCAGCGGGCGGAAATCCGCTTGCGCAGTGGCTTGAAACGCTTCCGTCGCTGCCGCAGCTCGACGTGATCGTCTATCGTGCGGTTGCAATCGGATTGCCGCTCATTTCGATCGGAATCATTACCGGCGCGGCATGGGCGAAAGAAGCGTGGGGCGCGTATTGGCAGTGGGATCCGAAAGAGACGGCCGCGCTCTGTACCTGGATCATTTATCTCGCCTACATGCATCTGCACACGCGCAACGCGTGGCGCGGCTTACGCACGAATTGGGTCAGCGTCGCCGGCTTCGTCCTCGTGATCTTCACCTACCTCGGCGTGAACATCTGGATCAGCGGCCTCCACTCCTATAAGATGTAGCGCCGCTCCGTGTCACGTTTCGGCGGCGGGTTCCGTCCAGGGAGCGAAGGGAGAATTTCCGATGCTTACCTGGTTTGCACGCCGCTTTCTTGACAAGTTCGAACGCGAGTGGGGTTACGATACGAGCTGGCAGCGCGAGATGCTCGACGCCGGCGGCTACGAGGCGGTCGCGCCGATGTCCGGCATCGCGAAGGCCACGAAATACCGACGCGATATCCCGCTTGATGTCTGGTGCGCCGCGGCTCTCGTCGGTGCGCGTATCGGCGATTGTGGACCGTGCCTGCAGTTGGGCGTCAAGATGGCGTTGCGCGAAGGTGTGCCGGAGCAAACGATCGCAGCGGTGCTCTCCGGCGACCGCGCGGCGATGAGCGAGCCGGTGCGGATTGCGTATGATTTCGCGCGTTCTGTCTTGGCGCGCGACGGAGAAGACGGTCCGTTACGCGAGGCGTTGGAACAACGTTATGGCAAGCGCGCGATCATCTCGCTTGCATACGTCATCGCCTTGTCACGGTTCTATCCTGATATGAAGTACACGCTCGGGCACGGGCACGCGTGTTCGATCGTTCACGTCGGCAATCTCGACGTTATTCCGCAGCCGGCATGAGCATCGAAGAAGAACTCTATGTCTCGGAACGCGGGACGCTCGTGCGTCACGCATACCGCATGCTTGGCTCGATGAGCGATGCCGAAGACGTCGTGCAAGATGCGTTCGAACGCATGCAGCGCGCCGACACGTCGCATGTCCGCGATCCGCGCAAATACCTGCGTGCAACGGTAACGAATCTTTCGCTCGACCGGCTTCGTTCCAGCGCGCGCCAGCGGGAAGTGTACGTTGGCCCGTGGCTTCCCGAACCCGTCGTCGACGAAAGCGCCGTACCGGATCACGTCGTCAGTGTTGCCGAGGATATTTCGTACGCATTTTTGCTTGCGCTCGAACGTCTCTCGGCGCTGGAACGTGCCGCATTTCTGCTGCACGACGCGCTCGACGTCCCATTCGCTGAAATCGCACAAACGCTCGGCCGAAGCGAAGAAAGCGTGCGCCGGTTGGCCTCGCGCGCACGCGTGGCAATTCAAACTGACGCTCCCCGCCGCATTGCGCGTCCGGCCGATGCCGAAGTGCTCCGCGACAAACTCGGAACAGCGGTGCTGAACGACGATGTTTCCGGCCTGATGGCGATGCTTACGGACGACGTGGTGTTCTTGAGTGATGGCGGCGGCAAGCGCACCGCTGCGATCAACCCCGTTGTCGGACGCGATCGCGTCGCGAAAATGGTCACGGGTCTTGCGAGAAAGGGACAGGGCCGGTTCCGGGACATCATTCCAACGTGGATTAACGGCTTACCGGGATGGGCGTTTTTCACGGACGAGGGGCTCGAGCAAACGCTGGCCGTGGAAACCGACGGCAGTACCGTGTCCGCGATCTACGTCATGCGAAATCCGGACAAACTCTTGGCCGTCGAGGCTGCACTCGGGCGGCGCGCGTGACTTTCTTGGTAGCGCCTTAGAAGAGGGCGGCCGTACAATGCGTGTGAATTGGTCCCAATTCCCACACGTTCCGGAGAGTGCGAGTTTTGTCGAAAGAGGCTGCTGCGGGCGCGCCAGGCGTCCAGCGTAAGATTTATAGCGCGTATGACGAGCCGGGGACGGCTGATGAAATCAGCCGGCGGCAATTCATGGCGAAAGCAACATTGGCCGTGGGCGGCATCGTCGGCCTCGGACTTGTGATTCCAATCGTCGGTTCGTTGATTCCGACCGGCGGCAGCGGTTCGGGTAACTGGGCGCCGCTCGATCCCAATGAAGTGAAACAGCTGCAAGATGCAACGTCGAAGCCCGTTAAGTTGACGTTTGCGTTGAAGTCGAAAGATTCGTATCTTCCGGAACAATCGACCGAAGAGTACGTCTGGGGCATCAAAGTGACCGACCCGAGCAAGTTTCAGGCGTCGCGTCCCGACCTCTTCAAAAACGGCAAGGCTGACGTGCCCTATGACGTGATCAACATGAACTTCGTCGTCTTTAGCCCGATCTGTCCGCACTTGGGATGCCGTCCCGTGTGGAACGGCGATGCATCACGATTCCAGTGTCCGTGCCACGGTTCGCAATTCAGCTTTGAAGGCGAGCATCTCGCCGGTCCCGCACCGCGCGGCATGGATCCGCTGCCCCTCAAGGAGCAGAGCGGCACCGCCGATGTGATGTGGATTCGCTACCAATCGGGCGTTCCGGACCGCATCGTCATCTCGTATCAATCGTAAGGAAGGACCATCACCGATGCTCAACTGGATTGAGGCGCGTACCGGTTTCGTCTCGATGACGAAGGACTTCCTCACCGAAGACATCCCTGGCGGCGCAAGTTATTGGTACGTGTTCGGTAGCGCGACGCTCTTCGCGATGATCTTGCAGATCGCGACCGGAATTTTCCTTACGTTCTTCTACGCACCCTCGGCCGCCACGGCATGGGAATCGACGCGCGCGATTTACCTGAACCCGTACACGCACTTCTTGCTCTCGATGCACTATTGGGGCGCATCCGCGATGATTGCGCTCGTCTTCTTGCACTTGCTGCAAGTGTTGATTTGGGGCGCGTATAAATCGCCGCGAGAACTGCAGTGGATCGTCGGCGTGCTGCTGTTGCTCGTCACACTCGTGCTCGGTCTTACCGGCTATTTGTTGCCGTGGGACATGGATGCGTACTTCGCGTCGCAAGTGTCGCTCAATATCTCAGGACTTCCGCCCGGCGGCGGCATCCTGCAGTCGATCGCGCAGGGCGGCGGCACGATGGGCACCGACACCATCAATCGATTCTTCGGCCTTCACGTATGGCTGATGCCTGCGGCGCTCGTCGCGCTCGTCGGTGCGCATCTCGCAATCTTCCGCCACAACGGGCCCGCGGGACCGGTCGTCGATGATCCTCGTAAGTTGCGTCCGGGACGCTTCTGGCCGGATCAGATGTTCATGGACGGCATCGCATCGCTCGTCGTGTTTTTCTTCATCATCTTCCTCGCGTTCGTGGCACCACCGTTCCTCGACGCGAAGGCGGATCCGACGAACGCCTCGTTCGTCCCGTACCCGGCGTGGTATTTCTTGTTCCTGTTCGGCCTGCTGAACTTCGTGCCGGCGCTGATGCAGGGCAGCCACATTCCGTTCCTCGTCTCGCAGGCGAATGCGCCGTGGGTCGAACTCTTCGCGGCAATCGTCGTGCCGACAATCGGCGGACTCGTGGTGCTGGTGCTGCCGTGGCTCGATCGCAGTACGACGCGCTCCTTCGCGTCGCGTGCCGGCATCATTTGGACGACGCTCGTTGTACTCGTCTGCATCGTCGGGCTCTCGTTCTACGCGCAATCAACGATTCAAGCGCACATCGCCGCATCAGGCGTGACGCCGCAAACCGAAGATCAAATCCTCGCGGCACCGGCGCCGAACCAAGGCGGAACGTCGAACGGAACCGGCGCAACGGTCGGCGCACCCGGTGGCGGCGCGGCAAGCGCCCAAGTTACAGCGGGTCAGCAAGTCTTCTCGCAAAACTGCTCGAGCTGCCACGGCGCGCAAGGACAAGGCGCGCCAAATGTTGCTCCTCCGCTTTCGAAGAATCCGTTCGTGACGGGCGATCCCAAAGCCGTGATCAATGTCGTCGAGAACGGCCTGCACGGACAAGCCGTCATGGGCCAAAGCTACAGCGCGCCGATGCCGTCGTGGAAGTCGTCGCTCTCGAAGAAAGACATCGCCAACGTCATCACCTTCATCCGCGGCGGCCTCCCCGGCAACACCGCCGGCCCCGTGAAAGAATCGGACGTCAAGTAAGGCACAAATCCCGTAAACCGAAAAGAGCCGCACAATCGTGCGGCTCTTTTTTCTGTGGCGTTACGCAGCGTCTGTCTCTGCCCGCGCCCACTGTTTCTCTTTGTTCAATTGTAACCCAAATGCAGCAATAGCGGCTCCTGCTAGCAAGCACGCAGTGCAGATGCTGAATGCAACGTGATATCCGGCAGTTACCGCTGCCGTAAGCGAATGGGAGACGACAAGCGCCGAATTCGTGTACGATGCGGCAATTGCTGCGAGAACCGCGAGGCCGAGCGCACCGCCAACCTCTGCGCTTGTATTGACGAGCCCTGAGATGAGACCGGAGTCTTGGGGCGTTGCATCGGACATTGCGAAATCCATCACGCACGGGAACGCGAATCCCATGCCGGCGCCCACCAGCACCATTCCGGGAAAGATCACTGTTGCGTACGGCGCTTGCACAGATGCCACGGCGAAAATTCCGAGGCCAGCGGCGGAGATAATGAGTCCGGTGACGAGCGGTATACGTGATCCCAAGCGTTGCATGAGCCACGCCGATGGTCCAACGGAGAGAATGCCGATGGCAAGCGTTACGGGAAGCCATGCGAGTCCCGTACGAACCGCGTCATACTGCAAGACGTTGCGTAAGTACAACGAGTATAAGAAAAAGAACGTAAACAGGCCGGTGACGATGAAGACCTGAATCACGTTGCTCCACACGACGTTGGGCGAACGGAAAATGTGCAGCGGCAGCAGCGGCTTCTCGGTCCGTGCTTGCCGAATGATAAACGCAACGAAGAGCACGAGACTGACGACACCGCAAATTCCGATCTCCATGAATCGTCCCTGCGGCACTTCTACGATCGCGTAGACGGCTAGCATCAACGAGACGGTCAAGAGGGTTGCACCGAATCCGTCGGCGCCCTCACGAAGGCCGATGCCGCGAGAATCGGGGATGATGCGCCGGCCGAAAACATATGCGGCGATACCGATCGGAACGTTCACGAGAAAGATCCAATGCCAGTTCAGCGTTTGCGTTAACACGCCGCCGATGAGCAATCCGATGGAACCGCCCGCCGAGGCGGTAAAGCTGAACATGGAAAGCGCCCTCGCGCGTTCATCGGCGTCCGTAAATGTCGTGAAGATCATCGCGAGAATCACTGACGAAGCCAATGCGCCGCCAAGCCCTTGAACGAAACGCGCAGCGATGAGCATCCACTGTGACTGCGAGAGTCCACAGAGCAGAGATGCTGCCGTAAAGACGACGATACCAACGACAAAGACGCGCTTTGTGCCGATGAGGTCACCGAGGCGGCCGGCAAGCAATAGTATCCCGCCAAATGCGATCAGATATGCATTGACCGGCCACGCAAGACCGGCACTACTGAAGTGGAGATCGTGTTGAATTGACGAAAGCGCGACGTTGACGACCGTATTGTCGAGCACGATCATCAGCATTCCGGTGCACAGAATGAGGAGAGTAGCCCAACGTGTGTCCACAAGAGAACTGAACCGCGGCAAAGTTGCTGCTCCTACGGCGTGAAAGTGTGTGACGCACAACACGTCAGCCCGGACGAACGTTTCACTTGTCACCGCATCGGTTTAAAAGGCCGACGAGACCCGCGTCGCCCCGGGATATTGGCGATCGCACGAGTAGACCGTTACGGTGCATCCACAGAAACGCGATCGGCACGATGAAGAACGTAAAGAGCAACGAACTGCTCAATCCGCCTATGACGACCGTGCCCAGCGCCTGGCGGTACTCCGCTCCGGCAGTGCGTCCCAGCGCAAGCGGCAGCATGCCGCCGATCATCGCCACCGTCGTCATGACGACCGGACGAAAGCGGCGCTCGCCCGCGCGTTGCATGGCTTCCAATGCCGGCATTCCGGCGCGAAACGCGCGCTCCGCGAACTCGACGAGCAATATGCCGTTCTTCGCGACGAGACCGACGAGCATGACGATACCGAGCATGGAGTACAGATTGAGCGGCTGACCGCCGATTGCAAGCGCGCCGAACGCTCCGATCGATGCGAGCGGAACCGTCGCCATGACAACGAGCGGCAAGGTGTAGCTTCGATAGAGAATTGCAAGGACCGCATACGTCAACAAAATGGAGAGTCCGAAGGCGCGACCCATTGCGGATACGGCATCGAGAAATTGTTCGATGTCGCCGCGCGGCTCGACGAATGCACCCGGCGGCAGCGCGCCGGGCAATCCGGCCGCCACGTTTCGCACGACCGCTCCGATCGGCGCCCCGTCTCGCGCGTTGGCCGTCACGGTAACAATCCGTGCGCGATTTTCACGATGTATCACGAGCGGCTGCATCTGTTCCGTTTCATCGAGCACGTCATTGAGCGGCACGAGAACTCCGTTTTGGCTGCGTACGTGTACGGCCGATGGCGGCGTTCGACTGCGAACAACCACATCGATGAGACCGTCGTCCGTGCGTACGCGCGTCGCCAGCGCTCCGGCGCTTGCGATGCGGGCGGTCGCAGCGGCATCGTCCACACTCACGTTGAGGAGCTGCGCGCGAGCGTCATCGATACGCCAGTCCACGTTTCGCAAGGTCCCGACGTCGCTACGCCGTACGTCGTCGGCGCCCGGATCGTCGCGTAGCAGTTGCGCAAGATTGGCAGCGGCGGACGAAAGCGCAGGCTCCTCACCTCGGATTTGAAATGAAATCGGCGCGGCGCCACCCATGCCGCGTCCGCTCTCCAGAATCGTAGCGCCCGGAACGGCCGCACCGAGAGACTTCGCATACCGCGCAATGCTAACGCCGCCCGACGCCTGATCGCGCAACTCGATCCCCACCTCAGCGATGTTACTCGCGAGGATGTCGGCCGTTCCATCGAACGCGCGTCCGGCAGTGGTTACAACGTCGGCAACGGCATCATTTTCGAGCAGCCGCGCCGCGAATGCATGCGCCCCCGCATTCGTTCGCTCGAGCGGCGTGCCGGCGGGATACGTCAAATCGATCATGACTTCACCGCGTCCTGCGGGCGGGGAAAACTCGGACGCGATTGTGCCATTTGCAAGGGGAACGCACGAAGCAAAACACGCGCAGAGCGACGCGCCTAGAACGAGCCCGCGATATCTCCAAGCCGCGGGAAGCCATTCGTTGGCATAGCGTCGAGCAATCGCTGATTCGGCACGGGCAAACGCCGCCATCGCCACGGACACGGATCGCGCGAGCGTATCCAGCGGACCGTTTCGCAGCGTCCACGGCAGTCGTTTCGGCACGCGAAGCAGGCACGCCCAGCGGGCGCAAAGCAACGGTGTCAGCGTGAATGATACGAGCAGCGAAAATGCCGTTGCAATGACGATGACGGCCGCGAATTCACGCATGAACTCTCCGACAATACCGCTCATCACCGCGATCGGTGCAAAAACAACGACATCAACCAGCGTAATAGCGATCGTTGCCCCGCCGAGTTCCGAGCGCCCCGCGAGCGCCGCGTCATCACCGCTCAAACCGCGTTCGCTCGCGCGGGCGATCGCTTCGATGATGACGATTGAGTCATCGACGAGAATTCCGACGATCATTGCCAGGCCCATGAGGGAGAGCACGTTTACCGAGAATCCAAGCGCGCGCATCATGATAAACGTCGCGAGAATCGACGAGGGAATCGCAAGCGCTGCGACGGCGGCATTGCGCCATGCATGCAGGAACAGCAGCATCGTCACGATCGTCAGCGCGATGCCTTCCAGCAGCGTCTGTTGGACGCCGGCAACGGCCGCATCGGTGAAGGGTTGATCGCTGTGATATTCATCGATGCGTACGAGCGCAAGCGTTTGCCGCAATCGCGCGACCGCACGTCGAACCGAAGCAATTGTTGCTCCGGCACGCGCGTCCTGGGCGCTCGTGACATAGAGCAGAATGGCGTTCCCGCCGTCAAACGACGAGAGCGTTACGGGATCGGCGAAGCCATCCACCGTATCCGCAAGCTCACGCGTTTGCAATGCTCCGCCCGAAAGTTGCACCGAACGAGCCGCAAGATCGGAGAGCGAGCGCGCGTCTTCGCGCACGTCAATCGTGGCTGCCGATGCACCGGCCGTTACGTTTCCACCGGGATACAACGTAGCGGCGCCCTCCATCGCGCGCAAAATGTCCAGCGGCGTTGCGCTCATCGCGCTCAACGCCTGCGCGCGCGGAAGAACGAGAAAGACGCGTTGCGGCTCTCCGCCGGCTCGAACCGCGCCGACGCCCGGCGTCGTACGAAGCGCCGGGAGAATCTCTCGCTCCAACAGCGTCGTGAGCGCGCGCATATCGAGCGTTGCAGAGGAAACGGCGAGTTCAATAACAGGCCGCTGCGATGGATCGTCGCGGGCGACGACGGGCGGCAGCAGATCGGCCGGGAGTTTCACGCGCGCTGCATCAACGGCTTGCTGCACGTCGGACTGCGCCGTCTGTAACGAGACGCCGAAACTAAAGCGAACGCTGATCTGCGCGAAGCCGTTCTGCGCCGATGCGCTTACGCGGTCGACGCTCGCGACGCCGTCGAAGGCGTCTTCCAACGGCTCGATCACCAAACGCTCCATTTCTGCAGGCCCTGCGCCGGGATAGGAAGCCGAAACCGAAATTGTGGGAAAAGCAATATCGGGCAACACGCTGCGGCCGAGCATTCCAAACGAGATGAAGCCGAGCAGAGCAACAGCAAGATAGAAGAGCGTGACCGCGACCGGATGAGCGAGCGACGCGCGCGTGAGCCACATGATAAGGGAATACGCGCTTAGAGCCGCGCCGCTTCGCGCATTTTCGCTCGAATTACTTCGCGCCGAACTATTTTTGCTAAGATTCGCCGCACTTACTCCACGCGAGTTGCGCTACCGTGTAACCATGAAATCATTCCTTCTAGCAGTCATTCTGGCTCAGATGAGCATGGCCAATCCGCCGGCGATGACCTCGGCCGATATCGCAAAATGCACGCCCGGAACGCAACTCCACTTCGTCTTGCGCATCGATCGCATGCAACGCACCACGGCGGTAGGTCACGTCCTCGATCCGGTGAGCGGGAACGGCTACCACGTCAGTCCGACAGTGCTCTCCGTATATATTGCGAACGACCTGCCGGTCGTCATGGGTTCGCACGACGATCTCAAGCCCGGAACGGTCGTCTTTGTCTACGGCACCGCAACCAAACCGAAAGCCGCGGATGCAACGAAGCTCGTCGTCATCACACCGTACGTCAAGACACAATAACGATGCTTCTTACCGATGGAAGCGCGCTGAGCGGGTGGGCGTCGATTGCGGCAATCGTACTCGCGCTTGCCATAGGCGTTGGCCTGCGGCGGTTCAAACACGCGCCGCCGCTCGTCCGGCGGATGCGTCCACACTACGTCCTCGGATATGCCGCACTCGCGTTCGCCTGCATGCACGTCTTCTTCGCGATGGGATTGATGCGCGAAACTCCGGGTGCCGGAATACGGATTGCCACCGTCGCGTTGATCGCGCTCGGCGCGCAAACGTTCGTCGGCGCGAGCTTACAAGATCCGGGCGGTTACCGGCGGCCGCTGCGCACGTGGCACCTTTCGATGATCGCCATCCTTGCCCTCACGCTCGCCGTGCACGTCACGGTAAACGGCGGCTTCGCGCTGTAGCTTCGTCGTCGGAGATCCACTCCGGCTTCCACTTTCCATTACGCAGATTCGAGATCGCCGTTTTCGTCCACGCAATATCCGCTTGCACTTTACTCGTCGCATGCGTCATGGCCAGCAGCGCGGCGCCGCTGCGCTCTTCCGGCTTCCCGTAGAGCCGTACGAGCCGCTTTTCATGAGCGGCGAGTGCGGCGAGACGGTCCGTCAAAAACGTGCGCGCGCGATCCCGTGAAAACTGTCCGAGAAGAACGCACGCCACTTCGAACGTCGCATCGGGAATTTGCGGATCGTTGAAGACCGATGCGATTACCGTATCAAACCGCCGGCGTCCGCTTGGTGCCAGAAGATAGACGGTTTTCGTCTTCCGCGGACCGCGCGTGGCCGTTTCGGAGCGAGCGATAACCATGCCGCGCTGCTCGAGCTGCGCAAGCTGTTCGTAGATGTTGCCGCGCGCAAGCGCGCGATAGAGGGGGCCGTGCATTTTCACCGCACGCGTGATGTCGTATGCGGAGAGTGGACCTCGCCGCAGAATGCCGAG
The DNA here is from genome assembly GCA_963765935.1 of Vulcanimicrobiia bacterium. Classification (GTDB taxonomy): domain Bacteria; phylum Vulcanimicrobiota; class Vulcanimicrobiia; order Vulcanimicrobiales; family Vulcanimicrobiaceae; genus JAMXLG01. Next base: position 1,365,004 of record CAVXXX010000001.1, read on the forward strand.
GATTAGGAGTTCGCGTCCGGCATCAAGTGCCATTGCACGCAGGACCGTCGATTAAAAAGAGCGCGCCGCTGCCGTTGGTATGAATGAGCGTGCGCGAACGCCCATACGTCGGATGAAGGTCGGGCCGGTCTTTGGGTGCGACCAGCCACACGCGCTCGTGCGTACAGATCACGCTACGCGCGGGCTGTCCTTCATCGCCTGTTTGCGATCCCGGCGGCGCGAGCGCGTACAGCGGCGGCATCGTATAGAACAACAGCGCATTTGCTCCGCGAAAGCTCTGAATCGCAACGATATCGCCTGGTTTACGCCGCGCATCGATGATCCGCGCAAAGTCGGGAACCGGTTTGAACTGCTCGGCGTGAGGCAATGCCACGATCGCGAGAATGTCGACCGCAATGAGCGTCGCGGCGCCGAGTGCGTACGGCGCGAACGCAATGGTCGAACGGCGAAGGAGCAACGCGGTCGTTATCAGCGAGCCGATAAAAACAGAAAGGCCCATTTCCATCAAATCCGGCGCAACGGTAAGCGCGGACGCCGTCAATTTGTTGTCGCGGACAAAGAGCATAATCGCGATCGCGCACATACCGATGAAGATCGGAACGGTCGCGGCAGACACGACGATCGAGCGGCTTGCGCCCTTACGCAGGACCGCATCGAAGTACAGCGCCACCATCAACGCGAGCGCGGGGCATTCGAGCGCGATATAGTTCGGGAGTTTCGTCTTCGCCAAACTGAAGAACACGAACGGCACGATGATCCACGTGAACGCTAGGCGCCAGAGGCGCGCGAGATTGTTCGGCGTTGCCGGCGAGCGCAACGCTCGCACACCGTAGACAATAGACATCGGCAGAAACGCGACCCACGGAAAGAACCCGAGAATTACGACCGGGACATAATACCAAATCGGTCCTGCCTGATTTTCGATGACGCCCGTGTACCGCCCGACCGTATAATGGCCGATCAACTGCATCAGCGCCGGTATTCCGGAATGAACACCGATTGCAATCAACCATGGTGCGACGACGATCGCGTACGCGAGTATTCCGCTCGCCCAACCGCGCGCGGTCGGAAGATGCGTCGGTTCCGCCCGCCGGTTCCACAACACAAACGGAACGATCACGAGCAGCGCGACAACGGGCGCGACCGGGCCTTTCGCGAGAAATCCGAACCCGGCTGCGATCCATCCATAGACGAAGTAACGGTCGCGCCCCGTTTCCAGCGAACGGAACCACCAAAACACCGTCAACGCAATGGCGAGATCGAGCAGCGCATCCATGATCGCAAGGCGCCCGATCACCGCTTGCATCAAACAGCTGGACAGAACGATGCTCGCATAAATGCCGATGCGCGTGCCCGCCTGACGGGAAACGGCGTAGCCGGTCATCGCGCCCATGAGAATTGTCGCGATCGCAGAAGGCAGGCGCAGCGCAAACGCCGAGAGCCCGAAAGCTTTGACGAACAGCGCGGCGATCCAAAAGTAGAGCGGCGGCTGCACGAACCACGGGGCGGTGTTGAGATGCATCACCACCCAGTCATGCGTAAGGAGCACCTCACGAGCGACCTCCCCGTAGGCGGTTTCACTATTGTCCCAAAGCGTTCCGACGCCAAGGCCGGGGAGCGTGATAAGCGCGGCGATAATGGCACCGACAAAAGCCGCACGCGCGGGTCTCTCCATATAGCCGGACGGTGTTTGGCACCACTATGCTGAATTCATCCGAACGTCCATGCTCCCGATTGCCTTGCGCTGTGATGGCCGCCGCGCGCTTGTCGTTGGCGGTGGAGATGTCGCCCTGCGCAAAGCGGAAACGCTTCTTGACGCCGGCTTGATGCTTCACGTGGTCGCGCCGTCGATCGACGTGCGCTTACGCACGCTTGTTGAGGTCCGCGGCGGCCACTGTATCGAGCGCCCATACGCATCGGACGATCTCGATGGCATCGATCTGGTCATCGCTGCGACAAACGACGATGCCGTCAATGCGGCGGTCATCGCCGATGCACGCGCCGCACGCATTCTCTCGAGCGACGCCGGCGATGCGAATCGCGGCGACTTCACGATGCAGGCAACGGTTCGCGTCGGCGACTTGACGTTCAGCATCGATTCGGGTGGCAGCACGCCGGCATTCTCCAAACGCCTTGCGCGCGAAGTGAGCGAACGTTTCGGACCCGAATACGACGCGGCCGCACGCACGCTCGCACGGATGCGAACGTATGCACGCGTGGTGCTCGAGCGCGATGAACGCGCCGCCGTCATGCGCCTCATGGCGGAGCGCCCGATCGACGAACTCGCCGCAATGAACCCCATCGAAGCCGAGCACGTGCTCGAAGAAGCGATTGCGCGCATGCGAACCGGAGAATTGCATACGGAAACGCACAGCGTCATCTGTGCAACGCGCGGGAGCGCGCTTGCAATGGCGCAAAGCCGCTACGTTGCCGCGCGTCTCGCCGAACGCGGCGTAGCGACGACGATGCTGAACGTAACAACGACCGGCGATCGCGTGCAGGATCGCCCGATCGCGGCAATCGGCAGCGAGAACGTTTGGGTCAAAGAATTAGAACTCGCGTTGCGTGACGGCCGGGCGACCTACGCCGTCCATTCATGCAAGGATCTTCCCGGCGTTCTTCCATCGGACATGATGCTCGCTGCAATTTCCGAGCGCGAAGATCCGCGCGACGCATTCTGCAGCGAACGATTCGCGCGCTTCGAAGATCTTCCGAGCGGAGCAATCGTCGGGACGTCGAGCCTGCGGCGCCGCGCATTACTCCAAGCGCAGCGCCCCGATCTTCGCTACGAGGACGTACGCGGAAACGTGGATACGCGTTTGCGTAAACTTCGTGAGGGTCACTATGACGCCATCGTCCTTGCGATGGCGGGTCTAAATCGTTTGAACGTACGGGCGACGCACACGGTGCCGTTTGCCTGCGATGTCATCGTGCCCGCAGTCGGTCAAGGTGCGCTCGCCGTGGAAACGCTCGTGGCAAACGAAACCCTCGCCGCCCAGCTTCGTGAAGCCGTCAACGACGCAGATTCCGAAACCTGCGTCGTCGCTGAGCGGGCTGCGTTGCGCGAGCTGCGCGCAGGCTGTAACGCTCCCTTGGGCATCCATGCGCGCATCATCGACGGACGCTTGATTGTCGACGGCGCCTATGCACTCGTGGATCGCAACGAGATTCTTCGGGAACGCGTGACGAGCAACGCATCGCTGCGCGACGCACGCGGTGCCGGCATCGAACTTGCACGCGTGTTGACGCAAGCGCTCGAACGCGCGCGCCCGAAACTTGTCGTGTTGCCGCGCACGCAGGATCGTCCGAGCCAAATTGCGGCTGAGCTGCGCGTACGCGGCGTCGAAGTGGTCGAAGTTCGCGCAGGCGAATATGGACCGGATCCACAAGAGCGCGTGCCCGATTTACTCGTGTTCCCGTCGAGCGGATCGGTCGATGCGGCGCGAGAGTATCTGCAGCTGTTGCGGCGCTACGAGCGCCGTCCGCGCGTTGCTGCGATGGGACCGCAGTCCGGTGCCGCCGCACGCGAAGCGGGCTTTGAACCCGACCTCGTTTCCGGCGAAGCCTCGATCGATGCATTCGTCGCCATGATTGCGGAGCACCTCGACCAGTGAATATTCGTCCGCGCCGTCTGCGCCGTACGCCGGTGGTTCGTTCGCTCGTCCGCGAACATCACGTGCGCGTCGACCGCCTCGTGCAACCACTCTTTGTCGTCGCACGTGCGTCGGACGCCGGCCCGATCTCCTCGATGCCTGGGGTTTCCCGATTAACGGTGGACGGCGCAGTCGCCGAAGCACGCGAGCTCTTCGCGCTCGGCGTCCGCAGCGTGCTGCTCTTCGGCATTCCGGAATTCAAAGATGCAGCCGCATCAAGCAATTACGATCCGAACGGCGTCGTGCAGCAGACAATTCACGCGGTCAAAGCGGCATTGCCCGACATGTACGTCATCGCCGACCTCTGCAACTGCGAATACACCGATCACGGCCACTGCGGAATTATTAACGATCGCGGCGACGTCGACAATGATGCAACCGTCGCGCTGCTCGTGCGAACCGCCGTCACTTACGCGGAAGCCGGCGTCGATGTTATCGCACCCTCCGATATGATGGACGGCCGCGTCGAAGCGATTCGCACCGCCCTCGATGCGCGAAGCTTTGAAGACGTCGCGATCATGGCATATAGCGCGAAGTACGCATCGGCATTCTACGGGCCGTTCCGTGAAGCAGCCGGATCCACGCCGCAGTTCGGCGACCGCCGCACGTACCAAATGGACCCCCCGAATGCGCGAGAAGCGCTGCGTGAGATGGCGCTCGATATTGAAGAAGGCGCCGATTTCATCATGGTGAAGCCCGGCCTGCCCTATCTCGATATCGTTCGCGCCGCGCGCGAGAACTTCGACGTGCCGATTGCCGTTTATAATGTTAGCGGTGAATATTCGATGGTGCAGGCGGCCATTGCGAACGGATGGCTCGACGGAGAACGCACGGTCGATGAGCTTCTGGTTTCATTCGTTCGAGCCGGTGCGGACGTGATTATCACATACTTTGCGAAGGAGTATGCGCAGCGCCATGGCGACCGATGATGTAACGACCGTGATCCTCGCCGGTGGACGCGCAACGCGTTTTCCGGGCAAGTTGGAACGCGACGTCTGCGGAGAACCGCTCCTTTCGCGCGTGTACCATCAGTTGCGTGGCGCTGCGCCGGTCGTGATTGCCGGAGCGGGCACGTTCTCACCGAAACTCGATGCCGCGCTCGACTGTCCGCTCATCGTCGACCGTTGGCCCGGACGCGGACCGCTCGCGGGATTGCTTTCAGCGTGCAGTGAGCTCACGTCGCCGTGGATATTTGCCGTTGCGGGCGATGCGCCGCATGTCACGCCGCTCGTGCTGCAAACGCTGCTCGAAGCACGTCAGGATCACGATGAAGCCGTCGTGAGCGAACACGGCGGCCTGCTCGAGCCCCTTGCATCACTGTATCGTCGTGAAGCCCTCGAACGCGAAGGCCAGGACGTGTTGCATGGCGGCAACGCCTCGATGCACGCCCTCATCGACCGCCTCAAACTGCGGCGCGTCCCGATGCCTGCCGATTATTTTCTCAACATCAACACCGCCGCGGATTTAGGGAGAGGCTGAAGAAGTGGCACGCCGACTGCAAATCTTTTTTTGGGTGAGATCGAGGCGCGAGGAGGGAGCATATCCTCTGCGATATGTGACCGACGCAGCAACGAAGAGCTCGCCCAAAAAAAGCTTTGCCCTTCGGGTTTTGGCGGCACACCCCGATCTGCCGCTTCAGCCGCGCGGTCACATCCCACAGAGGGGATGCTCGCGCGCGGCTTCATTGCATCTCGGGGTGTGGCGCCAAAACAGTCGGCGCGCCACTTCTTCAGCCTCTCCCTATGCGGCACAAAGGTAATACGTGAAGTTCGAACGTTCAATCTCCGGTTTTGCGCGCGCCAAAAACGTCATTCCGGGCGGTGTAAATTCATCGGTGCGCGCGTTTAAAGCCGTCGGCGGTTCTCCCATTTTTATGAAGAGCGGCGCGGGGGCGACGATTACGGACCTCGATGACAACGAGTTCATCGACTACGTGCTTTCGTGGGGGCCGTTGATTCTCGGACACGCGCATCCGGCGGTCGTGAAAGCAATTCAGAATGCCGCAGCGCGTGGAAGTTCGTTCGGTACTCCGACCGAAGCCGAAAGTGAACTCGCCGAACTGATCGTTGCGATGGTTCCGAGCGTCGAACGCGTGCGCTTTACGTCAAGCGGAACCGAAGCGACGATGAATGCAATTCGCCTCGCGCGCGGCTACACGCGCCGCGATCGCATCGTTAAATTCGCGGGTTGTTATCACGGCGCCGCGGATGCATTTCTCATCTCTGCCGGATCGAGCGCGCTCACACTCGGCGTTCCCAACTCACCGGGCGTTCCGCGAAGCACCGCTTCAGAGACGATCGTCGTTCCGTTCAACGACGCGGCGGCACTACGCGAAGCATTCGAACGGCACGGCGACGAGATTGCCGGCGTCATCATCGAGCCGTATGTCGGGAACATGGGCCTCGTTCTTCCCGAAGATGATTATCTGCAACGGGTACGCGAGGTATGCACCGAGCATCGCGCGCTTTTGATCTTCGATGAAGTGATGACCGGTTTTCGCGTCGCGCGCGGCGGCGTGCAAGAACGCACCGGCATCATGCCCGATCTCACGACGCTCGGCAAAGTCATTGGCGGCGGCCTTCCGGTAGGCGCATTCGGCGGACGCGCCGACATTATGAACTACCTCACGCCGGAAGGACCGGTGTTCCACGCAGGCACGCTTTCAGGAAATCCGCTCGCCATGGCGGCGGGCATCGCGACACTGAAGTTCGTCCGCGACGACAACACGCTGTACGATCGCCTCGAAGTGCTCACGAAACTGCTCACCGACGGCCTTCGGGAGATCTTCTCGAAGCACGGGATCCCGCATACAACGGCATACGCGGGATCGATGTTCGGATTTTTCTTTACCGACGGACCCGTGCGCGACTTGGAAAGTGCCATGAAGTCGGACACGGCACTCTACGCGAAGTACTTCCATGCAATGCTCGAACGCGGGATCTACCTGGCTCCATCCCAATTCGAAGCCGGCTTTGTGTCGAGCGCCCATACCACCCGCGATATCGAGCGCACGCTTGCCGCCGCGGACGCGAGCCTCTCGGAAATCAGCGCGAGGGTCGGCAGTTTATAAATGATCGACCCGGCCATCCCGCGCCTCTACGCCTATTATCGCGCGCTGCGCGAGGCCCGGGCGGCTGGGAAGTCCACGATTACCTCGCATGGGCTGGCGGCGCTGCTTGGGCATACGATTACGAGCACCCAGATTCGAAAGGATCTCTCGGCCCTCGGTGCCTTGGGCCGCCGCGGCCAGGGCTATGCGATTAATCCGCTTGTGGAGCAGCTCGCCTGGGTTCTAGGATTGGAGCACGATTGGCGCGTCGCGATCGTGGGCTTCGGCTACTTAGGTCATGCTCTCGCAACCTTCATCACTTCAAGAGAATCTCGGTTTAAGATTGCGGCGATCTTTGACCGCGCATCCGACGTCATCGGAACGGCGTGGCAGGGTATCGTTGTATCGGACATCACGGACATGGAACGCATCGTGCAGGACGCCGGCTGCAATATCGGCGTGATCGCAGTCCCCGCTGCTGCAGCGCAAGCGAGCGCGCAGCGTTTAGCGTCCGCAGGTGTCCGCGCAATTCTCAACTTTGCACCGACGACGTTGCACGTACGAGCACCCGTCATTGTGCGCAATATCGATCTCGCGGGTGAAATGTCGATTCTCACGCAAAGGCTCACCGCAATGGATTCCATCGACGAGGCGCAAGCGTAGTGCCTTTAGTTTGCATGGGGCTTTCCCATCACACCGCGCCCGTTGAAGTGCGCGAGCGTCACGCGTTTCCGTCATCGCGCGTCGTCGAAGCGCTTACCGCGCTGCTCGATTACGAAGCGGTGAAAGAAGCGGTTATGCTGCAAACCTGCGGTCGGCTCGAAATCTACGCGGAGATCGACGACTACGAAGCCGGCGTCTCACAACTGCGCAGCTTCCTCGGCAATTTCGGGCACGGCTCGGCGCGCGAACGCTACGATCTCGATTCGTACTTGTATACGCTGCTCGGCCGTCAGGCGATCGAACATCTCTTCCGCGTCTCGACCGGTCTCGATTCGATGCTAATTGGCGAAGCGGAGATTCTCGGGCAAGTCAAAGACGCGTATATCGAAGCGCAGAAGGCGAAGTCGCTCGGCCACACGCTGCACCGGTTGTTCCGCGAAGCGCTCAATGCCGGCAAGCATGCGCGCTCGCAAACGTCGATCGGGGATGAATCGGCGTCGATTGCGACCGCCGCGATCGAATCCGCGAAGGCGCAGCTTGGTGCGCTCGACGGAAAGTCGGTCGTGGTGATCGGCGCCGGCAAAATGGGACGTACGGCGGTGCGCCGTCTGCGTCAAGAGGGTGCAGACCATCTCATCGTTACGAACCGCAGCATCTCGCGCGCGCAAGAATTAATCGCGGAAGTTGGATTCGGCGAAGCGGTCGAGATGCCGGGTCTGGTTGATGCACTTGCTGCGGCCGATATCGTCGTAACTTCGACGGGGGCGTCACACTTCGTCGTGACGCACGATCTCGTTGTCCGCGCGATGGAGCGCCGGCCGCAACGTCCGCTTTTTATCATCGACATTGCGGTTCCGCGCGACGCCGACCCAACCGTTACCACGGTTCCAAATATCATCCTGGTCGACATCGATGGATTGAAGACAGTCGTCGATGAGAAGATGGACGTTCGCCGCGAAGCGATTCCGGCTGTCGAAGAAATCATCGAAGAGTTCATCGATCGCTTTAGCGCTTGGTATCGTTCGCGCCTCGCCGTTCCGGTGATCGCTTCGTTGACGCAAAAAGCAGAAGCGATCCGAACGAAGGAACTCGAACGGCTCTTTTCGCGCTGCCCCGAGCTCAGCGAGCGTGAAAAGATGATCGTCACGGGCATGTCGATGACCATCGTCTCCAAGCTGTTGCATTCGGTCGTCACAAAGATTCGCGAGAAAGCGACGAGCAATCACGCAGAAGCGCTGATGCACGCGCGGATGCTCAACGAACTGTTCGAACTCAATCTCGCCGAACGCATCGCCGAACTCATGCCGCATCCGCAACTTGCGGACGCCGGCGATGAATAGCGGCACCGTCTATCTCGTCGGCGCGGGACCAGGCGACCCGGGGCTTCTGACGCTTCGAGCCGCAAGCGTCGTAGCGCGCGCAGATGTTTTGCTTTACGATGCGCTCGCAAGCGACGCCGTCATCGCAATGGCGCCGCCGTCATGCGAACGTGTCTTCGTCGGCAAGCGCGGCGGCAACCATGCAATGCCCCAAGAACAAATCGAGGCGCTGATCGTGCAAAAGGCGCGCGAAGGAAAGACTGTCGTGCGTCTCAAGGGCGGCGATCCCTTCGTGTTCGGACGCGGCGGTGAAGAGGCGCAAACACTCCATGCGGCGGGTATCGCGTTCGAAGTCGTACCAGGCATCACGTCGGCGATCGCCGCACCGGCATACGCGGGGATTCCGGTAACGCATCGGGATTTCAATACGGCGTTCACCGTTCTCACCGGTCACGAAGATCCGATGAAGCCCTCATCGACAATTGACTGGGGGAAACTTGCCGATCCACATCGCACGCTCGTGCTGCTTATGGCGATGAGTAATCTCGAGGAGATCGCGAACCGGTTGATCGAGCACGGCTTAAGCGCCGACACGCCGGTCGCCGTCATCCAAGATGGGACGCGCCCGACGCAGCGCACGGCAGTCGGCACGCTGAAAACGATCGCGGGCGTGGTTCGCGTAAGCGGACTCGAAGCGCCTGCCATCGTCGTCGTCGGCGACGTCGTCAATTTGCGAAGCGAATTGCGATGGTTCGATCGCGCGCCGCTTTTCGGAAAGCGGGTTCTTATTACGCGTCCCGCGCACCAAGCCGACCAATTCGCGCGTGCACTCTATGCGCGCGGCGTAGAACCGATTCTCGCCTCCACGATTGCGATCGTTCCGCCTGACGATGTTCACGCATCACATCGCGCGATCGATGAACTTGCTAACTACGCCTGGATCGTATTCACGTCGCAGAACGGCGTGGATGCCTTCTTCGATCGTCTCGCTTCGCTCAACACCGACGCGCGCTACATCGGCAAGACGAAGGTCGCGGCGATCGGCTCAAAAACGGCTGAGCGTTTGCGCGAGTACGGGGTTCGCGCCGATCTCATACCGGCCGCATTTATAAGCGAAGAAGTAGCGCGTTCGCTCATCGAAACAACATCCGACGGGGCACGGATCCTCATCTACCGCGCGCAAGAAGCGCGTGATGTGTTGCCCGAGATGCTGGAAGACGCGGGACGCATCCCCACGGTCGTCTCCGCATACAAGACGATTTTCGACGTCGATCCGGAGTTCGCTCAAAAGGTTGCGCGCGCCGATATTCTGACCTTTACGAGCGCGAGCACGGTACGCGGATTCATCGAGCTCCTCGGCGGAGGTGAGGCTGCGATGACGGCAGCGCGCGGTAAACTGATCGCCTGCATCGGCCCGATTACGGCGGAATCTGCGGAAGGCGCCGGCTTACACGTCGACGTCGTAGCCGCCGTCTATACCACCGAAGGACTGCTCGACGCGCTCGAAGCGCATCTCACGCTCTTTGTCTAGGTTCGCGTGCAGGCGCTGACCGGCATTGCGCTCGCGCTCCTTGTTGCGTTTAGCGCCTATCGCGCGCACGCGCTAACTGCGAGCGGCGCGGTCGCCGCGTTTCTCATCGGCGCGGTCACGTTCGGCATCGGCGGATGGCAAGGGGCGCTCGTGCTCTTCGCGTTCTTCATTCCATCTACGATCCTCTCGCGCATCGGCAAGCGACGGAAACGCGAACTCGTGGACATCGGCAAACAAGGCGCGCGCGATGCTTGGCAAGTTGCCGCGAACGGCGGCATCGCCGCGGTCGCGATGTTGTTCGCTCCGCGATTCGGCGCGCCGATGTTCGCGGCATTCGCGGGCGCGTTCGCCGCTGCGTCTGCAGATACGTGGGGTACGGAAATCGGAACGCTGGCTCGCGGTGCGCCGCGTTCGCTCCTCACATTCAAGCCCGTGCCGACCGGCCTTTCGGGCGGCGTTACGTGGCAAGGCACGGCCGCAGAAGTTGCCGGAGCGCTTCTCGTCGCGGTCACTGCTGCGCTCGTTCATGTGGCACCACTCATCCCGGTCGCAGTCGCGGGAATCGCCGGCGCATTCCTCGATTCGGCATTAGGCGCGACGGCACAGTCGCTACGCTATTGCCCCGCGTGCAGACGGATGTGCGAGACGAATCCGCACGTGTGCGGAACGCCGACGGAGCCGCGCCGTGGCTTCGCATGGTTCGAGAACGACGCCGTAAACTTCGCGGCAACGTGCTGCGGCGGACTCCTTGCCGCAATCCTTCTGTGACATTGCAAACCGTTTTACTTTCGGCTCCTTGAATGGTAACGAGCGTGCTGTCGGTTATTTTTCATGAATTCGCGTTCTGCTCTACTTGTAGAAGCGCGAGACCTCGATTGACGTACCCGCGCCTTCTCCTTTCCTGCAGCGAGGTTCATTCATGGCATATCGATTGGGAGTCGTGCTTGCTGTTTCTTCACTTCTCGTTCTAGCAGCATGTCAAGGCGGTAACAACTCGACCAATCCGAACCCACCGACGTCAGATACCACGAACAACGGACCCATGTCGGCAAGTCAAGCGGCATCGAGCGTCTATGCATCGGTACCCGAGACTGCGCCCAACGGCATTCGAACCTTTATTCATCTTCCGTTGCGTAATGAAGCCGAACTCGAAAACCTCATCGAGCAACAGAGCACGGAAGGTTCGCCCGAATACCATCACTGGCTAACGCCTCAACAGTTCCGTGAATCGTACGGCCCGCGGGTCGAAGACTTACAGAACGCGGCTCTCGCGCTTCGGAGCGAGGGGTTCACAACGACGATCACGTCCCAAGGCATCTTTGCGGATGCGCCGCAGACGGTCGTGGAACGCGCGTTCGGCATTCATTTCAGAACCGTCGCATCGAGAACGACGGGAGGCGCGCCGATGCTGGCGAGCGACCGCGCTCCCACAATGCCGGCTGCATTAACGAAGCTCAACGCTCAAGCGGTTGGGCTCGGCTACGTACGCCAGAATATGCCGCTCGCTGTACGCGTGAGCGATCGGCAGGTGCCGGAGAACCGGTACAGTCCCATCGGACCCTATTGGTTCGACGATCTCAAACAAGCGTACAAGTGGCCGTCATATCTGGTCGCGAAAGGCGCCGGCAGAACCATTGGGATTGTTGCCGTGAGCGATTTTCTCAATAGTGATTATGAAACGTACTTCGCGCACGAGCATTTGCCGTCTCCGACGGTCATTCGCCGAAACGTCGCGGGCGGTCCGCCCCCGTTCAATCCGAATAGCGGAGATTCAGCCGAAATCACCCTCGATATCCAGCAAGCCGGCGGCGCGGCTCCCGGTGCAAAACTCGTCGTCTACGGAGCGCCTGATACGTCAGACGCGTCGTTTGCGGCAATGTATACAGCGATCGACGAAGACAACTCCGTAGATATCGTCAATACGTCGTTCGGCGATTGCGAACTTTTCTATTTGCCCGCGTGGAACGGAGGGGTGAACTTTACCGGCATCCTGCGCGTCTTCCACGAGCTTTTCTTACAGGGCAACTCGCAGGGCATTACGTTCGTCACGTCATCGGGCGATTGGGGTGCAAAAGATTGCTGGAGTCCCGACTTAAGCACGGCCGTTATCGGCGTGAGCAACAACGCGAGCGATCCAGCGACCACCGCGGTGGGAGGAACGAATCTCGTTACGACGTCCATCAAAGGATCGTTGCGGTCCACATACGTCAGCGAGAACGCGTTTTTCGATAGAATGAAACCGGGGCAAGGACCATTCGGTGCCGCCGGTAACATTTGGGGTTCGGGCGGCGGAAAGAGCGTTATTTGGCCGAAGCCTGCGTATCAGCGGCTGGTCTACACGCGTTCTTCGACCCGCACGATTCCCGATCTGTCGCTTCACATGGGTGGATGCCCGTTCGGCGCCGTGACGCCGTGCGGTCCCAACCGTAGTTTCGACATCGCAGTCTTTGGCGGTGGATTCTTCGGATTTATCGGAACGAGCTTGTCTTCTCCCGACTTCGCCGGACTGCAAGCCGTTCGCGAGCAAGAAATCGGCAGCGGGCGCGAAGGCAACGTCAACTTCGTCATCTATGCATTGGCCCGAGGCGGAACGCTCGGAAACGGGCCGATCTACCACAACACCATCCCTGGCGATAACGGCTATCCGTCAACGCCGGGTTACAACTACGTCGTCGGAAACGGATCGATCATCGGTTCGCAATACGCGCTCCGACCGTTCGGACCGTTCGCGGGAAATCCGCAAACGCCAACCAATCCCTAGCCAACGATAACGCTACAAAGAAAGAGCCCGGCGGCACACGCCGGGCTCTTTTTCTTCAACGCCGCAACGAACGGCTACGGTTTACGAGCGTCGAGGATCAAGAACCACGGACGCGTCGCCAATTTTCGTTCGTCGCCCGTTGCGTCTGCGTGCGGCGCCAGGCTCGGTTCAATGAGGTCATGCACGGCGAACCCTGCGGCAATGAGTTCGTTGACGATTGTAGACATCGGACGATGGTAGAACGTTACTTGACGCTTCACGTCTCCGATCGTCCACACGTCGTGCACGAGCTGAACTTGGAAATAGTCGTCGACGAGGGGATCCGTCATTGCGGGATGATGCGTCGAAATGACGAGACGGCCGCCCGGAACAAGGACGCGGTGGAACTCGCGGAGCGTCACATTCCACGAGGCGAGATAATGCATCGCGAGAGAGCTGACGATAAGGTCGATCGTCGCATCAGCGATCCAGGATAGCGGCTCCGCGAGATCATGCACGCGCGCGTCAACATTTGGTAGTCGCTTCTGCTCGATGATGTGAATCATCTCGGGACTCGCATCAAGCGCAACGACCGATGCGGCGGCCGCTATCAGCGTCGCAGAGTAATAGCCGGCAGCGCAACCGGCGTCAATTATCCGCAAGCCGGTAACGTCGCCGATAACATCGAGCATCGCCGGCCGTTCGTACTGCGCGTTGTAAAGGCTTGTATCTGCGTGCCGCTCGTAATCGCGAGCCCCGCTCGTATACATCAGCGAATATCGAGCGTAGTGACCGGTATGATGTTGAATTGGTCGACTTGCGATGTGAGAGGCGCGACCACTCGTGTTCCCTCGGGCGTCACGGCCAAATGCGACGGGATCGTCACATCATCATCCTTCGTGTACGGCGCATCGAACCCCATCGTGAGCAGATCGAAGCGCGATTTCGGCACGTAGAACACGCGCTGGATCTCAACGCTCGTTCCGGGCTCAAGCGGCGTCTCGGTTCCCGTCGACGGATCGCCGATATGCGTGACGTATGCGAGGGTATAAACCGTCGCTTTGTCTTGCAGCCGGTAGTACCCGTTGAAAACATAGTGGGTTCCGGGGCGTTGCGGCTGCGGCGGCGGGGTGGCGGGCACAACGCGTTCGCCGAAGACATTAACCGCAATTCCGATGAAGTTCGTCTTCACCGTCCCGACATTGTGCAACTGCAAACGTAAGCCGACGGTGACGAGTCCGTTGTGTTCGCCCAAGCGCTGCATCGACGCTGTAACATTGACATCCGGCTTCGCGAATGAAGGCTTAATCCGGTTCTCGTATGCAAAGATGTAGAACGCCCAAATACCGGCGATGATAATGGCGACGACTTCAACGACATCGCGGACGATCGCCGTAGCGTGCGTCGTTCCAATGCGTTTGCTGCCGAAGATCACCTATTTTCCGTATTTCTTTTCCAGATACTCGATGATCGCTTCATCGTCATCCGCAATCTTTACGTCGCCATCGGTCATGGACGGGATTCCCGTGGCACCGAAGAGCTGCTTCACGACCGTGCGCTGCGCGTGATCCTCGGGGACGTTGACCACCTTGTAGTCAAGCAGCAGATCGGTCATTGCACTGCGCACGCGAGCGCAATACGGGCACCACTCGGCTTGGTAGAGGACGATGTTCGTGTCGATCATTTCTCTCCTGATATTGTCACCCGGAGGCCGGGTGAGACGTTTAGCAAATACGATGGATATGGGCGCCACGTGGAGACCGGACCGGTTTCTCTACCGAGCGATAGTGCTCTCGCTCGCGCTTCACCTTATCGTCGCGATGTTCTTTCCCGCACTTGCGACCCTCGAAGGCAATGGCCCGTCCATCGAGACGATCTCGTTCGTGCGGGTGATTCATATAAGCGTTCAACCCGCTCGGCAGGTTGCGCACGAACGGCCGGCCGTCGCGCCGGCGAAGGCGCCGGTTCCACAGATTCAGCCGCAGCACCGGGCGACATCCCATCCGGCCGAACGCATGCAGCCCGCCCCGGCTCGCGTCAGCCGCGCGCCGGTTCAGGGGACGGAAGCGCGCAAAGGAAGCGCCGTCGCGCACGTCGTTGACGCGACCGCTCCGCCGGTAGCCGTCACCGCTACGCCACAGGCCGCAACGGTCGCAAGCAACGAGACGCGCGAGGATACCGGCGGCTATATGCCGCTCGGCGCCGAAGAGCCTACGCCGGTTTTAGATCCTGCGATCCGCAAGTCGCTCGCGACGCTCGGCATTCACACGACGCTCACCGTCGAGGTTGACGCGAACGGCAAAACCAAGAACGTGACGTTCTCACCGCCCATCGATGCGAATATCGAGAATCAAATTCGCACGATGTTGGCAAGCGCGCATTGGGATCCCGCGATCTGCGGCGCCGGCGTTGCATGCGAAGCGCAAACGACGATCAAGCTCTAGCATAGATGGCGCAATCCGCCAACCCGCGCATGCGCAGAAAGCCCAGATCGCCGAAACCAATGCGCGCGCTTTCATAGTGTCCCGCAACAAAAAGGAGCGCGCGGCCGCTGATCCGGCGCAGCTCGCCGCGCACGAATCGTAGCTCGCGAATTCGGGAGCGGTCCTTCGCAAATTGGGCTGCGATCAAAACGAGCGGCTTGCCGGCATAATCGCCGCGAACTTCCAATAGACCGCGCCGGTCGAACGGGCGCAACGGCACGATGGGAAGATAGCGATCGTGGACTTCGTGCACCGCAAAGCCGTCACGCCAAAAGAGCGCTTGACGGCCGCGATAGGCCCAGCCACAATCGAAACGCGTGGCGAGCGCGAGTGCATCGCCGGCGTCGATTCCATGAATTGCAAAAAGGGCGGGTTGCTCGGCGGCGATGCGCTCCGCAAACTCACGAATCGCGCCGGGATGATTCGAGTCTCCGGCTAACGAGAAGCAAACCGGTACGTCGGCTAATTCTACAGAATCGATTTCCCTAGGCCCGAACAAATCAATTCAACCGCCAGTGTCGCTGTTTGATTCCGCGTGTCGAGAATCGGATTGATTTCGACCATCTCCATCGATCGCAGCGTACCCGTTTCGTAGCACATTTCCATGATGAGATGCGCTTCGCGATAGCTCAACCCGCCCTTGACCGGCGTTCCGGTGCCGGGAGCTTCGCTCGGATCGATGCCGTCCATATCGAAGGAAACATGGATCGGCCGCTTGCCGCCGCCCGCAATTGCAAGCGCTTCTTGCATCACGCGCGTCATGCCGAGCTTGTCGACATCGCTCATTGAAAACGCGCGTACGCGGGATTCCCGAAGCAGATTTTTCTCGGTCTCGTCGACATCGCGCAACCCGATTTGCACGCTCGTGTCGGGCTTTGCGTATCCGTTCTTCAACGCGAACCAAAGCGGCATGCCGTGCACGTTCCCGCTCGGCGAACTTTCGGGACTGTTGATGTCGGAATGTGCATCGATCCAAATCAGACCGGGCGTCTCGCGATACGCGCGGTTGAGCCCCGCAAGCGTTCCCATCGCAATCGAGTGATCGCCGCCAAGTACGATCGGTAAGCCGCCGTCCCGGATGCTGTGTTCGATGGTATTTGCAAGTTCGTTGCACACGCTTTGAATAACGCCGAGATACTTCGCGGAAGGATCGACGGACTCGAGCGCTTCACGATCGGGAACGTGCAAGTTACCGTGGTCAACGATCTCGGCAATGTGCAGACGGCGAAGCTTGTCGTGCAGCTTCGCATAACGAATCGCAGAGGGACCCATGTCGACTCCGCGGCGGCTTGCGCCGAGGTCCATGGGAACGCCGATGATATCTACGCGCGTTGCGCGCTTTACTGCCGTGGTTGTCACGCGGCCTCCTGGTTCGTAAGTTCCAGTAGAATCACCCGCAAAACCCCCGCCACCGGCACGGCGACGAGCATCCCGAAAATGCCGCCCAGTTCCGCGCCGATCAACACGGCCAACAGCACCAGTAGCGGACTCAGTTTCACCTGCTTGCTGACAATCATCGGCGAAATGACGTGGCCTTCCAACTGATAGATACCGACAAAAATCGCCGCCACGATTGCCGCGTTGACTAACCCGTTATTGATCCCGGCAACGCCGACCGCCGGAATGAACGTAAGCACGGCGCCGACATACGGGACCAAGTCGCCTAGGGCGGCAAGCACGCCGAGTAAGAACGCGTACGGAACGTGCACGATCAAGAGCCCGATCGTGAGCAAGACTCCGACCGTCACTGCAACGATAAGCTGGCCGCGAATGAACCCGCCGATCACGCGGTCGATCTCGCCGATCAGCTTACTCGCCCTTTCCCACCGGTCGCGCGGAACGACCCGGTACAGGCTCGATCGCAATCGATCGATGTCCGCGAGCAAGTAAATCGAGAGCAACGGAATGATTACGAACGTTGCAATCACGGTGAATGCCCCGAGAACGAACGAAAATGCGTGACTCGTTGCCTCCGCACCATGCGTACGGATCCAATCGGTGACGAACTCGGGAACTTTGAGCAGTTCATGCCTTACGCTGTCGGGAAGACGCGTTACAACGGGGTCCTGCGGGTTCTTGATGTACGACCTATACGCATCGACGAACTGCGGCACATGCAGCGCGAACGCTTTGACATCGTCCGAAACTCGTGGAACGAAGAAATAGAGCACCGCCACAAAGACGACGAACAACGAGAGATAGACCGTTGCGATCGCCCAACCGCGCGGAATGCGCGCAGTTAACCAGTGCACCACCGGATATAAAAGATAGGCGAGGAAAATCGCGCCGACGACAATGTAGAGCAATCCCCCGATGCGGTCGATGAAGGCGAGCGCGATGTTCCCGAGATACATCAACAAAGCGATGACGAGCAGCAGCTTGAGTGCATAGGTTAGCCGCGCTTCCGTCAGCCATCCCCAGGGATTGCGCCGGTACTGCATCAGACCGCCGTTCGGTACGGAGGCTTCCCCCTCCCGGAGTCGTAGTTTTCGCGCGTATGTATCGGAGGGCGCTTGCCGCGTTTCTGGCGTCTGTCATTTCCGCGTGCGCGCTTGCGGGGTGCGAACACCACCGCGGGCCCACGCCGGGACAGCTCACGCTCGGCATGGTGACGGACGTCGGTGGTCTGGGCGATCAGTCGTTCAACGACTCCGCGTATCGCGGGTTGACCGCGTCGCGCGCGAAACTCGGCGCGTACATTCAAGTCTTGCAGTCACGCTCGGCGGCGGATTACCAGCCGAACCTCAACGCCCTCACGAATCTGCACTACGACGTGATCTATGCGATCGGATTCTTAATGGGCCTGGATTTGGACTCCGTCGCGAAAGAGCATCCCGCGCAGCGTTACGCGATTATCGATGCGGTGGTCGAGGATCCGAACGTAACCTCCATCACGTTTCGGGAGCAAGATGGTTCGTTTCTCGCCGGCGCGTTGGCCGCGATGGTGAGTAAGGATCATCACATCGCGTTTCTCGGCGGCGCCGATATTCCGTTGATCGAAAAATTCGAAGCCGGCTATACGGCCGGCGCGCGTGAGATCGATCCCTCGATCAAAGTCGACGTCAAATATGCCGGAAGCTTCGACGACGTCGCGGCGGGCAAAGAGCTTGCGAATCTGCTTTTTAATGGCGGTGCCGATATTGTCTTTACCGCCGCCGGAAAAGTCGGGCTTGGCGCGATTGAAGCGGCGAAAGCGCGCGACGGTGACTTTATCATCGGCGTCGACTCGAATCAGGACGGCCTTGCGCCGGGAAAAGTGCTGACCTCAATGGTGAAAAAAGTCGACGTCGCCGTTTTCGACGTTGCAAAATCGCTTCGGGACGGCCATCCGATGCATGGGCACGTCGTCTTTGGGCTCAAAGACGGTGCAATCGGATTAACCAACTTTGCGTACACGAGGCAGTATGTGGGAAGCGAACGACTCGCGCGGCTAGCTGCGATCGAGCGGGCCATTGTGGGCGGTAAAATCGTGCCGCCCGATTCCCGTGCGGCACTCGCGTCCTTTAGGCGGACGGCACTGTAGGAATGCAGCGAGAACCGGCGCTCGAGTTACGATCGATTCGTAAAACATTCCCGGGCGTCGTAGCGGTCGACAAGGCCGATCTCGTGCTGTATCCGGGAGAGATTCACGCGCTCGTCGGTGAGAATGGCGCCGGCAAATCAACGCTTTCCACGATTGCCTTCGGCGAATTAGCGCCCGATAGCGGCACGGTCATTGCACGCGGCACGGTTGGACTCGTTCACCAGCATTTCGAACTCGTCGGGCGGTTGAGCGTGTGGGAAAACGTGCTGCTAGGACGTGAGCCGCGGCGCGGATGGCAACTGGATGCGCGCGCGGCGCGCGTGCGCGTCCGCGAGATTGCCGATCGCAACGGTTTAGCTATCGATCCGGACGCAATCGTCGAAACACTACCGATCGGCGTGCAGCAGCGCGTGGAACTTCTTCGCGAATTGGATCGCGAGCCCTCGGTACTTCTGCTCGATGAGCCGACGGCCGCGCTTGCGCCGGCGGAAGTCGAATCGTTCTTTCAAACGGTCCAACGCCTCGCAGCGCGTGGCGCGGCGGTTATGATCGTCACGCACAAACTCCAAGAAGTGATCGCCTATTCATCGGTCGTCACCGTTATGCGGCACGGTAACATCATTGCAACGATGGCGACGTCGGCGACCAGCGTTGATGCTATTGCTCGCGCGATGGTCGGGGGCGAAATTCCGGCGGTTGCCCAGCGTGAAGACCGGCCGCTCGAGCCGTATTTATCCGTTCGTAACGGCGACATCTCACTCGACGTGCGCTCGGGTGAAATTGTCGGCATTGCGGGCGTCGAAGGCAACGGCCAAACCGCGCTTGCGGACAGCATCGCGGGAATGGTCGATCGCGCCGCAATCGGCATTATTCCGCAAGATCGTCACAGGGAAGGGCTCGTGATGGCGTGGTCGATCGTCGACAACGTCGTGCTCGGACGGCAGCAGTCGCTGCGCCGGGGCGTATTACTCGACCGCGACCGCGCGCGCGCCGACGCACGGACGATAGCCGAGCGTTTCGACGTTCGCGCAGCGAGCCTGGATGTCGCCGTAAAGACGCTTTCCGGCGGCAATCAGCAAAAACTCGTCGTGGGCCGCGCGCTGATCGATAATCCCGCACTCGTGCTTGCCTACAATCCGACGCGCGGCATCGACGTCGGTGCGGCCGCGCTCGTGCAGTCGCGTTTGATCGAAGCGCGCAATAGCGGCGCCGCGGTCGTGCTTATTTCATTTGAACTCGACGAACTGCTTGCGGTCGCGGATCGCATCGCGGTCATGTATCGTGGCCGGATCGTCGGTGAATTCGAACGAAGCGATTTCGATCGCACGGCGATCGGACGTCTTATGGCTGGTCTTTCATGAACTCGTTCCACCGTTTCGGCGCACTTGGAGCCGTTGCGCTCGTCATCGTGCTCATGTCGCTCGCGATGATCGTCGCCGGAACGAGCCCGATCGAAGGATTCTCCGCATTACTCTACGGCGCGCTCGGCGGGAGCAATCAAATCGGCGAAACGCTCGTCGCAACGACGGCGTTGCTCTTTCCCGCGCTCGGCATCTGCCTCGCGTTTCGCGCAGGTTTGTTCAATATCGGAGCCGAGGGACAGCTCGTGATGGGTGCGCTGTTTGCCGGAGCCGCAGGTGCGCAGATACATGTAGCGCCGCCGCTTGCGATGCTGATCATGCTGTTGCTCGGCGCAATTGGCGGCGGCGTGTGGGGCGGTATTGCCGGATTGATGAAGGCGCGCTTCAATGCAAACGAGATCATCTCGACGTTGATGCTCAATTTTGTCGCGGCTTCGGTCGCGCTGACTCTTGTGAGCGGCCCGCTCAAAGGACCACTCGCGACCGGTGCCGAGACGGCATGGCTTCCGCAACCATATTGGCTTCCCACGTTGATTCCCCACACGCGCTTGTCCGCCGGATTGTTGCTTGCGATCGCGCTCGCCGCCGTACTCGCGTGGGTTTTTCACGCGACGGTCTTCGGGTATGAATTGCGCGCGGCGGGCGACGCACCGGAAGCCGCGCGGCGCAACGGCATCAACATCGCACGTTTGACCTGGCTCTCTTTGACGCTTTCCGGCGCGATTGCGGGCATCGGCGGCGCATCGATCGTCGCGGGCGAATTGCACCGCTTCAATACCCAGCTTTCACCTGGGTATGGATTCACCGCGATTGCCGTTGCGCTGGTAGGCGATTTACAACCGCTATGGATCTGCGTCGCGGCGTTTGGTTTCGGCATTTTGGAATCCGGCGGGCTCGCAATGCAGGCCAGCGCGCAGGTGCCGAAAGACGCAATCCACGTGATCGAAGGCTTGATCATTCTCGTGCTTGCCGCGCGCCGCTACGTCGCGACGCGGATCGAAAACGTGCAGGCCGCGTAATGGAAATTCTCTCGGCGCTCATCGTCCTGACGCTTATCAAAGCGACGCCGATCCTCTATGCCGCTCTTGGCGGCGTTATCTCCGAACGCTCGGGAATCATCAACATCGGACTTGAAGGCATGATGGCGACCGGAGCATTTACAGCGGCGCTCGTGTCATATGCGACAAACGCTCCTTTGCTTGGCGTACTGGCGGGCGTCGCAGGCGGCGCAGTCGCCGGTCTTGTCCTCGGGATCGCGGCGACGCGCTTTAAAGTCGATCAAATCGTCGCCGGCACCGGAATTAATCTGATCTGCGCCGGTGGTGCGGCGTACGGTCTCGTACTCGTCTTCAATCAGCCCGGCGCGAGTAAACAAGTCAACGCGCTCGGAAGCGACTATTGGGTTCTCGTTGTGCTCGCGTTTGCACTCGCCGCGGGACTCCAGTGGCTGCTCTTCCGCACGCGATGGGGACTTCGAATTCGCGCCTGCGGTGAAAACCCTCGAGCAATTGCTGCTGCCGGGCTCGATCCGCTTGCATTGCGGACCATCGCCGTAACCGTGAGCGGCGCGCTCGCCGGACTCGGCGGCGCGTTTCTTTCGATCGGCGAGTTGAATCTCTACAGCGACGGTATGACGGCTGGCCGCGGCTTCATTGCGCTCGCCGCAGTGATTTTCGGCCGATGGAACCCGCTCGGCGCGACGGCTGCGTCCGTTGTCTTCGGCCTCTTTGAAGCACTGCAGTACGTGTTGCAAGGCAAAATCTCATGGTTGCCGGCGGATGCGATGCAAGCGCTTCCATATGTCGCGGCGCTCGTTGCGCTTGCGGGCGTTACCGGGCGCGTTCGAGCGCCCGCATCGGATGGTGTCCCCTATTGATAGAGCTTGTGCGCAATTGTTATAATTGCGCGCAACGTGACCGATAAAAAGGGTATGGGTGTACAGCGCATTGTTGCGATTGTCGTAGCTACGCTTGTTCTTGCTTCGGTGCGCGTTGCTCCGGCGCGCGCAATGGATGCACCCGGGCCCGTTCGATCGCTCACGATCGGTTTGCGTCACCTCGCAGCTCGCTTGCCTGCATCGTCCGCAGTTGAAGTTCTCGATCTTTCGACCGGATTTCGTGCCGGCTACAATGCGAATTCGGCCATGCCCGCTGCGTCGACCATCAAGGTCCCGGTCATGGTCGAGGTATTTCGCCAGCTCGAAGCCGGCCGTTTCGATCTGAATCGCCGCGTCACGCTCGTTGCAAGCGATAAAGATTACGGCTCCGGCGATCTCTGCGATGCGCCGGCGGGCAGTACGTATTCCGTCTCCGACCTGCTCTCGAAGATGATCGATATCAGCGACAACACGGCGACGAACATGCTGATCCGCCTCGTCGGCCGTCACAGCATCAACGCGACGATGGAAAACCTCGGCCTCGTTCGCACGCACCTCGCAAGCGACGTTCGTACGTCGAACTGGTCGGTTCGCAGCGCACTACGCTCGTCACCGGCCGACATGGTGCGCTTGCTTGCGATGATGGCCCGGCGGCAATTGATAGACGAATGGTCATCGAACGAGATGATTTCGATCCTCGAAGA
Source organism: Vulcanimicrobiia bacterium (assembly GCA_963765935.1). Classification (GTDB taxonomy): domain Bacteria; phylum Vulcanimicrobiota; class Vulcanimicrobiia; order Vulcanimicrobiales; family Vulcanimicrobiaceae; genus JAMXLG01. Next base: position 1,387,906 of record CAVXXX010000001.1, read on the forward strand.
AGACCAAATCAACACCCTGCTTCCCGAACCGCTTCCCGTCGACGTACCGATCGCACATAAGACGGGAAGCTTTTTCGATACGCTCAATGACGTCGGCATCGTCTTTGAGGAAGACGCCCCCTACGTTATTGCCGTCATGACGACGCATCTGCCGTCGCTCTCGACTGGCCGCGCGTTTATCCATTCGCTCTCGCGCATGGCGTTCGAAGAAGAAGCGCGACTCGCGCGCTGGCGCACCGTCGCGGGATTCCAACCGATCGCCGCAGGCGCGACCACGATCACGGCGCCCGACGTACGCTACTGGTCAAACTCGGCGGTCAATAACAGCGGCTCCGAAGGCGGCCGTTAAATACTCAAACTCGCGTCAGGCGCTAAAAACACGACCGTCTGATCGTTACGTCCCGTCTCTATATGACGGAACCGCGCTTTTCGTGCCGGCGCCTCGCACGGTGTCTCTTCAAACGAATTCCAGTATCGGAAGCTCACCAACGCGTTGACGCAGTACGATTGCGTTTCGGCGAGTTTATCCCACGTATCATCGTGCGAATTCGCGACGTAGTAAAACGCCAGCGAATGCATCGACGGATCGAACGGAATCGGCGTTTCGCATCGGCCGCCCTCGATTGTGTACCAGCCTTCCACCGCTTGATACGACGCACCGGTCGCGTTCGTCCAGCGCATCGCGATTGCAACGGAAACCGGAAGCGGCGTCGCGTTACAAAAGCGAACGTTCGCATCGACGCGCCCGCGAGTCGTCACGAGTGCTCCGCCTAAAATCAGGAGTGCGAGAATCCACCGCATGATCACGGCCCTCCTCAAGACAAGCTTAACGTAGGGCGCGATCCTTCGACAAGCTCAGGATGACAGGGGGACATGAGACGCGGTGTCATCCTGAGCCCTTCGACTTCGCTCAGGACAGGCTCCGCGTAGCGGAGTCGAAGGATTGCATCACGCGTTTGAATCGAGGCGATCCTTCGGCAGGCTCAGGATGACAACGGGGTGGGTTATAAACCGGCGATGGTTTTTAGCTTGGCGATTGCGTCGTTGGTTTGGGTTTTGAGTTCGTTGTAGGCGTCTTGCTGGGCTTGGGTCGGCGCTGCATACGCGAGGTCGAGTGAGTTCATCTGGAAGGCCAGATAATCGCGCAGACGCGACGCGTATACAACGTCGGCTTCGCTTGAGTGGAAGCGCAGTTCCACGACTTCAGCGATCGCGCGATCGAGCTGCGCTTGTTTTGCAGCCGGAAGCTGGGAGCGTTTTGCGAGCGCGGCGTTTGTTGTCGCGTTGAGTTCGTTCAAGAGGTCAGCATAGTGCATCGCGAGCGTCAAGCGCGCTTGGAGCGCATCGGCCGGCGGTGTGAAACGCGGATCGAGTTCGATTTTCAACGGCGCTTTGATGGTCGAGTCGCCGTAACTCAGGACCACGGTATACTCTCCCGGCAGCACGGTCGGCCCGATCATGTCATCCGCGAAGTCGTCGGTCGGGACGAGATGCGCTCCATGGATCTCTGCCGGCGGTGTGTAGCGCAGATCCCAATTGAACGCGTTCATACCGGGCTCAACGGCTGTATCCCGGCGCAAATGATACTCAGCCACGCTGATCGCATCCATCGCGACGAGCTGCTCGTTCGTAAGCTCCTTTGCCTTTTTGTTCTTAAGGTGCAGCGCGAATGAATGGATCGTTTTGCCGCTTGCATCGAGGAACGAAAGCGTCACGGGCGTACGGCCGTTGTAATTGCCTGGGAGATTGAAATAGGCGGTCGCGCCGTAGTCCGGATTATCGCCCGAGTTCGGGCCGCCGCCCGGGCCGTATGCATGCGTAATCCACGCAGTCTCGGGTTGGAAGAGCTGCGGGCTCGACGTTTCAAGTGACGATGCGCGTGCGAGATCCTCGATGAGCGCAAGATTGTCCAGCACCCAGAATGCGCGGCCGTGCGTTGCAACCGCGACTTCGCCTTCGCGGACGTTGACGGCAATATCGCGCACTTCGGTGACGGGGAGATTCAGCGAGAGTGGCTGCCACTGGGCGCCGCCGTCGAGACTGACGTACACGGTGCTACGAGTTCCGGCAAACATCACGCGCGGTTCGCGTGGATCGATGCGCACGGCAAAGACCGATTGATCCTCCGGAATTCCGCTGACCATCGGCGTCCAATGTGCACCGTAGTCCGTTGTTTTGTAGATGTACGGACGCATGTCGTCCCACATGTAGCGCGATGCGCTGATGTATGCGGTTCCCGCGTCGCTCTGGGAAGGTTCGATGCTGCTGATCTGCGTCCACTCGGAAAGATTTTTCGGCGTCACATTTTTCCAACTTGCGCCGCCGTTCGTGGTAACGTGAACGAGTCCGTCCGCGGATCCCGCCCACATGACATCTTTGTTCGCCGGTGAGAGTCCAAGCGACGCGATATCCGGGAACATCTCAGCACCCGTCTGGTCCGGATAGACGGGCCCACCGCTCACGCCTTCCGTCGACTTATCGTTACGGGTGAGATCCGGGCTGATCGCCTTCCACGTCTGACCGTAATCGTCGCTGCGAAACACAACCTGCGACGTTTCAAAAAGCGTATGCGGTTCGGCAGGCGAGAACATAACCGGGTGCGTCCAACCGAAGCGATACTTCTGGTCGATCGCCGCGACACCGGATTTATAGATTGCCCACGGCGAAACGTTCTGCTCTTCGCCTGTCGCGTAGTCGAGTTGCGCGAGCGAACTGTAATAGCCGGCGCCGTACGTCACCGTCGGATTTCGCGGATCGACCGCAACATACGTGCTCTCACCGAGAGCTACCGTGTGAACGACGTTTTGACCCAAGCCTTGGTTCGAGGCGCTTGGCAATTCGTACGCCCCCTCGTCTTGTTGCGCGCCGTACACATGGTACGGGAACTGATTGTCGAGCGCGATGTGATAGAACTGCCCCGTCGGCTGATTGAGCGTCGTGCTGAACGTCTTACCGCCATCGAGTGAGACATTCGCGCCGCCGTCATCGCCGATAATCAAGATTTTCGGATTACGCGGATTGATCCAGACGATATGATTGTCGCCGAGGCCAGGCCCAAGCGGATGCCACGTCCGGCCGCCGTCCGTCGTCTTGAAGACGCTGTCGACATTGGGTGCATAGGCAATCTTCCAATTCGTCGGGTCGACGTAGACGGCCATATAGTAGAACGCGCGCTGGCGCAGCTTCCATTCGTCGTTCACGCGTTTCCACGTCGCGCCCGCGTCATCCGAACGGAAGACGCCGCCGTCTTGCGCTTGAACCATCGCATAGACGATACGCGAATTGTTCGGGGCAACGGCAACGCCCATTTTGCCGAGCGTGCCGCGCGCGAAACCGGGATTACTCGAGATCTTGGTCCAGTGAGCTCCGCCGTCGATCGTTTTATAGATTGCACTTCCAGGACCGCCGCTTGTCAGCGTCCACGGCGTGCGCTGCGCTTGCCACGTCGTCGCATACAGCACGTTCGGATTATGCGCATCCATAACGATGTTGTTCGCACCGGTATTGTCATCGACGAACAAAATCTTTTTCCACGTTTTGCCGCCGTCGGTCGTTTTGTAAATGCCGCGGTCCGGATTCGGCTCGAAAACGTGGCCCATCGACGTCGCGTAGACAATGTCCGGATCTCGCGGATGGATCACGATCGAACTCGTCTGCCGCGTCTCGCGCAAACCCGCATAGTGCCATGTTTTGCCGGCGTCCGTCGACTTGTAGATCCCGTCGCCGTTCGCAAAATCTTGCCGGATATCACTTTCGCCTGTTCCGGCATAGATGATCTTCGAGTTGGACGATGCAACGGCGATGGCCCCGATGCCGTTGGCGACGTTGCCCATCTTTCCGTCGGAGATGTTCTCCCACGAATTTCCGGCGTTTTCACTCTTCCACAGGCCGCCTTGCACGGCGCCCATGTAAAAGAGATGCGGCTGATCGGGAACGCCGGCAACGGCGACGACGCGACCGCCGATGTACGGTCCGATATTGCGCCATTCGAGTTTGCTCAACAGTTTTTGCGATGCCGTGTTTTCGGCACTCGCAGGCGCGACGAGAGTCGCCGCGGCAAATGCCGCAGCAATGACAGATGCAGCAAGGCGCTTCATTCAAACGCTATACCGCTGCGTCGTTCAGGTTCCTTTAAAAACAAAGCCCGCCGGATGACGGCGGGCTTTGACACCGGGGCTACAGTGCTGCTTTGATCCGTGCGATTGCAGCGTCGGCCTGCCCCTCGAGTTCCTTGGCTGCATCTTGTTCCGCAGCCGTGGGCGCCGAGTACGAGAGATCGAGCGAGTTCATCAGCATCGCAAGATGGTCGCGAAGCTTCGAGGGCAGCATGATGTCCGCCTCACTCGAGCGATATCGTGGTTCGTATACCGAGGTCACCGCTTTTTCAACGGCATCGCGCTTTGCCGGCGACAACGACGCCATCTTGTTCTGCGCGGCGTTGACTGTCGTGTTGAGTTCGTTGATCTTGTTCGAAAGCTCCATCGCAAGCGCGAGTCGCGACGAAAGCGCGTCCGCCGGTGGATTGAACCGTGGATCGAGTTGAATCTTGAACGCAGCTTTACTGACGTTGCCGCCGTAATTCAACACCACGGTGTAGTCACCGGGAAGTGTCGTCGGCCCGAGCAGATCGTCGCGGAAGTCTTCCGTCGGCACGATATGCTGACCGACGATCTCCGCAGCCGGACCGTACCGCATGTCCCAGACGAACTTGTTCATCCCCGGTTCCACTGCGGTGGCTTGCGAGAGATGATAGTTCGCGACGCTGATCGCATCCATCGCGGTCAGCTCCCAGCCTTCGTACTTCTTCGCCTTCTTATTCTTCAGATGAAGATCGAAGGTCCGTATGGTCTTGCCGCTCGCATCTTGGAATGACAGCGTGACCGGCGTGCGGCCGTTGTAATTGGACGGCAGATTAAAGAAGACGCTCGTGCCGTAATCCGGATTGGTGCCGGTTGCAGGGCCGCCGAACCCGCCCCCGCCGTATGCATGCGTGAGCCATGCCGTTTCCGGCTGGTAGACTTGCGCCGACGAAGTCGAAGGCGACGACTCGCGCGCAACGTCCTCGATCTGCTGCAGGTGGTCGAGCGCCCAGAACGAGCGGCCGTGCGTTGCAATTGCGACTTCGCCTTCACGCACGTTGATTGCAAGGTCACGTACTTCAACCGGCGGCAGATTCAACGCGAGCGATTGCCACGATGCGCCGCCGTTGAGGCTGACGTAAACGCGGCTGCGCGTTCCGGCAAACATCACGCGCGGCTCGCGTGGATCGATCCGCACGGCATAGACCGTTTGGTCCGACGGAATGCCGTTGGTCATTTCCGTCCAGTTCGCGCCGCAATCGGTGGTTTTGAAGATATACGGGCGCATATCGTCCCACATGTAGCGAGACGCGGTAACGAACGCGGTGCACGCTTCCGTCTGCGACGGTTCCACGCTGCTGATCTGCGACCACTGGGAACCGAGTTGCTTCGGCGTTACGTTTTTCCAGTTCGCGCCGCCGTTTTGCGTGACGTGAACGAGTCCGTCCGCCGAACCGGCCCACATGACGTCCTTGTTCGCCGGCGAAAAACCGAGCGATGCGATATCGGGAAACGTCTCGGCGCCGGTTTGATCCCAGTACACATCGCCGCCGCTAGGGCCTTCGGTCGATTTGTCGTTGCGCGTCAAATCGGGGCTGATCACTTTCCACGTTTGTCCGTAATCGTCGCTACGGAACACGACCTGCGCCGCTTCAAAGAGCGTATGCGGTTCAGCCGATGAGAACATGATCGGGTGCGTCCAGCCGAAGCGATACTTCGTTTCTGCTGCCGGATGACCGGGAAGATAGAGCGCCCAAGGCGTGACGTTCTTTTCGTCACCCGTCGACGTATTGAGCTTTGCAAGTACGCTGTAGTACGCGCCGCCGTACGTGACTTTGGGATCGCTCGGATCCACGGCCACGTACGTGCTTTCGCCAAGCGCAACGCCGTGCACGACGTTTAGCCCCAATCCTTCGTTCGATGCACTCGGAATTTCGAACGCGCCCGCGTCTTGCATCGCGCCGTACATGTGGTACGGGAATTGGTTGTCGAGCGCGACGTGATAGAACTGCGAAAGCGGCTGATTCAGCGTCGTGCTGAATGTCTTGCCGCCGTCAACGGACACGTTCGCGCCGCCGTCGTCACCGATGATCAAAACCTTTGGATTGCGCGGATTGATCCAGACGATGTGGTTGTCGCCGAGACCCGGGCCGAGCGGCTTCCAGGTGTGGCCGCCGTCGGTCGTCTTGAAGACGCTGTCGACGTTCGGCGCATAGGCAACCTTCCAGTTCGTAGGGTCGACATAAATCGCCATGTAGTAGAACGCGCGCTGACGGAGCTTCCACTCGTCGTTGACACGCGACCACGTTGCGCCGCCGTTATCCGAACGGAAGACGCCGCCGTCTTGTGCTTGTACCATCGCGTAGACGACGTTGGGATTGTTGGGTGCGACCGCCACGCCCATCTTGCCGAGCATCCCTTTCGCGAAGCCCGGATTCGACGAAATCTTCTTCCAAGTTTTGCCGGCGTCGGTCGTCTTGTAAATCGCGCTGCCCGGGCCACCGCTGCTCAATTTCCACGGCGTGCGTTGCGCTTGCCACATCGTCGCGTACAATACGTTCGGATTCTTTGCATCCATGACGATGTTGTTTGCACCGGTGTTGTCATCGACGAAGAGCACCTTGCTCCACGTCTTGCCGCCGTCGGTCGTCTTGTAGACGCCGCGATCGGAATTGGGCTTGAAGACGTGGCCCATCGATGTCGCGTACACGACGTTCGAATCGCGAGGATCGATAACGATCGAGCTGGTTTGCCGCGTTTCGCTCAAACCCGCGTACTTCCAGGTTTGCCCGGCGTCGGTCGACTTATAGACCCCTTCGCCGTTGGCCCAGTCACCGCGGATATCACTCTCGCCCGTGCCGACGTACATAATCTTCGAATTTGACGGCGCCACCGCGATCGCACCGATGCTGTGCGAGAGGTTGCCCATTTTGCCGTCGGTGATGTTATCCCAGGAATTTCCGTAATTTTCGCTCTTCCAGACGCCGCCTTGCACGCCGCCCATGTAGAAGAGATTTGGTTGATCGGGTACTCCTGCGACCGCCACCACGCGGCCGCCGATGTATGGACCAACAAGACGCCACTCCATCTTACTCAGCAGTTTTTCGGAAGCCGAGCCGGACGCGGCGGGAACAGCACTAGGAGCCACGGCAAAAGCCGCGGCTAGTAGAGTAGCAACAATGCGCTTCATTTGAAGCGCTATACCGCTGCTTTTTGCCGGTTCCTGTATGTCGCGGTGACCCAGGTCGCGTACGAGGTCTCTTTATTCCGTACGGCCCGCTGATAGAACTCCGAGAGCTTGCGTGAGACCGGGCCCATCGTGCCGTCGCCGACGATGCGCTTGTCGACCGACCGGATATAGGCGATTCCTGCCGCCGTTCCCGTAAAGAAGGCCTCGTCCGCGGTGTACAGTTCTCCGCGATCGATCGAACGTTCGACGATCGGGACGCCGAATTGCTCTTGCGCGATTTGCATGATCGCGCGGCGCGTGCATCCTTCAAGAACGTTCTGTGACGGATCGGGCGTGTAGAGAACGCCGTTGCGGACCAGGAAGACGTTTTCGGCTGAACCTTCGGAGACGTGACCGTCGTGCGAGAGCAAAATCGCCTCGTCGTATCCGTTGCCGACGGCTTCGCTCTTGGCAAGTGCCGAATTGACGTATAAGCCGGTGATTTTCGCGCGCGGCGGGGCCGACGTATCATCGGCGCGCCGCCACGAGCTCACGCAGACGTTCAAACCTTTCGATGCATCGAGATAACTTGTAAATGGTACCGGAATGATCGCGAAGTAGTCGGGCACGTTGTGCAAGCGCACGCCGATATCTTCGGCTGATTTGAAAATGCACGGGCGCAAGTAAATGTCGGTACGGAAATTGTTCCGCTGCACGAGGTCGACCGTAATCGCGATCAATTCATCGACGGTGTGGGGAAGTTCCATCGTCAGGATTTTTGCGGAGAGTTTCAGCCGGTCGTAGTGATCGCGCAACATGACGAGATAGAGTTCTTGATCGCCTGCTTCCCAGTAGCCGCGGATTCCCTCGAAACACCCGGTGCCGTACTGAAGACCGTGCGTGAGCAAACCGACCTTCGCGTCCTCATACCGGCGGAAATCGCCGCCGGCGAATACCGTAATCGATGAAAGATCCACCTGAACTCTCCTTAAGCATGCCGGTGTCCAGAACGCGGAAACCCGGGCGAAGGTTGCCGTCGTAACTTCGGCATACATCTAGCCGTGCATGCCACGCTTACTCGCCGAAACCTTATGATCCTCGGCGTATGCGCGGACTTCGTTTTGGAGAGGTAATGCGTCGCGTACTCATCCTTGCTGCATGTGCACTCGTCGTGCTCGCCGCGACGGCGATGGAAACGACGTTGATTCCAACCGGCTGGCGCATCTCCGCGCCGCTTTCGAGCCCCGCGACAACGGGCACGATGCCGCAAGGCATTGCGCTCTCGCCGGACGGCTCGAAACTCGCCGTAATCGAAGCCGGCGTTAATCCGCCTGCCGTGCGGATTCTCGCCGTTTCCGACCTTCATACGATTCGCGTGGTCCCGGTGAAAGACGCGTTCGGCACGCCGCAGTGGCTGGACAACGCGACGGTTCTTGCCCCGGGTGCAAGCACGAATGCGGTGCTCTCGATCGACGTTGCAACGGGTGCGATCGCCTCCTTAGAAACCGGCATCCCTTTTGCGACCGCGGTAACCGCATCGGGCACGACGCTCGCAGCCGTGAGTGACACGCGCAACGAGATGGACGCATACCGGCTGCGAAACCGCGCGCAAAGTTCGCCTCTGCGAACGGTTCGCACCGGCGAACATCCCGCAGCCGTCGTGATCACGGGCAATGCCATCTACATCGCGGACAAAGGTGCCGCAACAGTAACGAAAGCGTCGATCCGCCTGCATTCCACGATCGAACCCGCCGTCACGATTCCCGTTGATCTTCATCCCGCGGCGTTCGCATTGTCGAAAGATCAAAGCCGTCTCTACGTCGCGTGCGCGGATGCGGATGCAATCGATGTCATCGACACGACGACGGATAGCGTCGAGCAGCGCATCAGCGTCGGATTGCCGCAAGGACCGGGTGCATCTCCAAACGGCCTTGCGCTCGCGTCCGACGGAACGCTGTACGTCTCGCTCGGCGCCGAAAACGCCGTCGCCGAAATTCGAGGCGGCAAAGTCGTCGCTCGCGTTCCGGCCGGCTGGTATCCAACGGGCGTTGCCGTCGATACGCGCAACGTCTACGTCGTCAACGGCAAAGGCGAAGGATCGCACGCGAATCCGGAGTTCGATCCGACGGCAAAACACGGTCCCGGGTACGTTGCGGCGATCTTGACGGGTTCGGTGCGGACCATCGCGCGCAGTGCGTTTACCGCACAAACGACCGCAGAGGTGACCACAAACATTCCCTCTGCGCAACCGACGCCGGCGCAAACCGTCATCCGGCCCGGCGGCCCGATCCAACACGTCATCTACATCATCAAAGAGAATCGCACGTACGATCAAGTGCTCGGCGATCTCCCCGGCGCGAACGGCGATCCGAAACTCGCGTGGTTCGGTGCAGCCGTCACCCCGAACCAGCACGAACTTGCGCGCCGGTTCGGCATCTTCGATAACACCTATACCGATGCGCAAGTGAGCGCGAACGGACACAACTGGTCGACGGCAGCATTTGCGAACGACTACCTCGAACGGTTTTGGCCGCCGAATTACGGCGGACGCCGCGAGGTCTACGATTTTGAAGACGGCGCCGTGGCGAGCACTCCGCAGAACGGCTATCTCTGGGACGATGCCGGCAAACACGGCGTGTCGTTTCGCGATTATGGCGAATTCGTCTCATACGCCGTGATCGGCGGCGGCTTCGTGACAACGAGCATGCCGGGTCTCACCGGAAAAATCGACGAGCGCTATCCGCCGTTCGATTTACAAGTAAGTGACGAGACTCGCATCGATGAATGGAAGCACGAATTCGAAGGCTACGTGAAACACGACAATCTTCCGGCACTCGAAATCATCCGTCTGCCGAACGATCACACGTCGGGAACAAAACCGGGAACGCTGACGCCGCAGGCGTACGTCGCGCAAAACGACCACGCATTGGGACGGCTCGTCGACGTCGTTTCTCATTCGAAATATTGGCCGAGCACGGCAATTTTTGCAATCGAAGACGATTCGCAAAACGGTCCCGATCATGTTGACGATCAACGAACGACGTTTTATATCGCCTCGCCATACGCACTACCCGGAACGCATCATGCGCACTACAGCACCTCCGGCGTCGTTCGAACGATCGAGCTGCTGCTCGGTCTGCCGCCGATGTCGATCTACGATGCGGTCGCGCCGCCGCTCTATGATGCCTTTGCGGTCCAACCGTCGCTTGCGCCGTTCGATGTAATTCCGACGCGGATCGACGACACCGCAAAAAACAAGCAAACCGCCTACGGAGCCGCACGAAGCGCCCGGATGGATTTCAGTCGTGCCGATGATGTCGACGACGCAGCGCTCAACGATATACTCGCGCATGCCGCGGGTAAGCCTTAAGCTGCATGACTCCATGGGTACTCGCGGGTACGACGTTCTTTGCGTCTTCCGTTGAATTCATTGAAGCCGCGACGATCGTGCTCGCGGTTGCCGTTACGCAAGGCTGGCGCTCGGCAATCGGCGGTACGATCGCGGCGACAATTGCGCTCGTCGTATTGGTTGCGGTCGGAACGCCGATTCTTATGAACGCCGTCGATCTCCAGCGTTTGGAGCTGATCGTTGGGCCGTTCTTGATGCTCTTCGGTATCGGCTGGCTGCGTAAGTCCGTCTGGCGGTACGCGGGACGCAAAGCACTTCACGACGAGGACGCGATTTTCGAACGCGAAGTCGCACATTTGAGTGCGCGCCGTGAAGAGCGCTATGGATTCGCCGTTGCATTTCAAGGCGTTTTCGTCGAAGGGCTCGAGGTAGCGGTGATCGTCGTGACGTTCGCCGCATCCACGCCGGCGTTGGTTGCATGGTCGACCGGGGGTGCGATCGTCGCGCTCGCGCTGGTCGTCGTCGCGACGATCGCACTACGCACGCCGTTTTCCCGAGTACCGGAGAATTTGCTCAAAGGTGTCGTGGGCGTAATGCTTCTCTCGCTCGGGACATTTTGGACCGGTGAAGGCGCGCACATCGTCTGGCCGCTAGAAGACGGGACGCTCTTCGCCCTAATCGCCGGTTACGCAGTCCTCAGCCTCGCGCTCATCGGCGTACAACGGGCATTGTTTAATGCGCGTAGTTAAAGAAATATATGACTTCATCACCGGCGGATCGGTGGTGACGCCGGTCGGCGTGGCGTGCGCCATCGCTGCGGCGTTTTTGATGCCGGCGCTGCGACCGGAAACCTTCGTAGGCATCGTTGCGCTGACGTTCATCGCGTCGACGTTCGAACCACCAAATTAGAATGTTGCAGACCAAGCAACCGCAAGGGAGAAAAACCATGAATTCTGCTCCCGCGTCCTCAGGCAATCGCTGGGGAATTGCACTCGCAGGCATCATCGTCATGATGTGTCTCGGTACCGTATATTCGTGGAGTATCTTCACCAATACGTTAATCGCGGGCTTTGGCTGGTCGACCCAAGACGCGACGGTTCCGTTTGAGCTCGCGATCTTTTTCCTCGGTATTGGTGCCGTATTTGGAGGACGCTGGCAAGACCGGTTCGGTCCGCGAATGGTAACGATTATCGGCGCGCTTGTATGGGGCATCGGCGTATTGCTCGCAGGGCTCGGGACGCAGTCACTCGGGAAATGGTGGCTCGATCTTACCTACGGCGTGATCGGCGGCTTCGGCATCGGCATGGCCTACGTCACGCCCGTCGCAATGGTGACGAAATGGTTCCCGGATCGCCGTGGGCTCGGAAGCGGTATGGTGGTCATGGGATTTGGGCTCGGTGCCTTCTTCTACAATCAAATCGTTACGCGCTTAGGGGAATACGCGTCCGCTGCGCACCCGGCGCTGGCGTACGTTACGGCACGCGCCGCCGCGATTAAAGCCGGCACAACATTCAATCCAAGCCAATACGCGCTCTCGGCCGACGTTGTCCACGGCGCGATGATGCTCTTCGTGTACTCCGGCATCGTATTCATTATCTTGGGCGGTCTCTGCGCGCTCGTGTTGCGCAATCCGCCGGAGAACTACACCGTGCCCGGCGCAACGGCTGCCTCCGTCGCACAAACGGCGAGTTACACACCGGGTGAATCGACATCGATGCCACAGCTCTACGGTCTGTGGCTGCTGTTGTTCCTGAACGTAACGGCCGGAATCTTTATTATCTCGAACGCCGTGCCGATGATCAGCGAATTTAGCGGCGCGGGCGCTGCAACTGCGGCATTGTGGTACGGCTTTATTGCCGTCTTCAATGGCCTTGGCCGCTTTTTCTGGGGAGCGATATCCGATCGCGTCGGACGCGGCATGGCGTACACGGTGATGTATCTCGTTCAAGTCGTCATCTTCTTCATCGTCGGTCACGTGCATGGACTCGGCGGCGTGCTGACGTGCTTTGCGATCGTGCTGCTTTGCTATGGCGGCGGCTTCGGCGTAATGCCGTCGTTCACGGCGGATTATTTCGGTACGCGTTACTTAGGCCAAATCTACGGCTACATTCTCACCGCATGGGGTGTGGGTGGTGTCGTCGGTCCGTTTATCGCCGGCTTCGTCAAAGACAAGACGGGTTCGTATGCAACGGCGCTCGACTGGATCGCGATCATGCTGATTATTGCCGCGGTCATTCCATTCTTCGTAAAGAAGCCCGCGGGACAACCAAAACCGGTAACTGCGTAGTGAAAACCACCATCGATCTGACGCGTATCGTTCCTTCGGCCAACGGCATCGACTTGAGCGAGCGGATCGGTATGTTGCCGAACGTTCCGTCTGAGCGCACGCAGAAGCTGAAAGGACGCATCGCGGGCGCGAAAGCAGTGACGAGCGTGTGTTGCTACTGTGCGGTCGGCTGCAGCACGCTTGCATATGTCAGCGACGACGGAACGTTGCTCGACGTCGAGGGGAATCCCGAAAGCCCGATCAACGGCGGTCATTTGTGTCCGAAAGGGGCCGCGCTCTTCGGCTTGACCGTCAACGATCAGCGCTGGACGACCGTGAAATACCGCGCGCCCTATTCCGACCGTTATGAAGAGAGGCCGCTGGAATGGGCGCTCGAGCGCATCGCGCAGCGCATCAAGGAGACGCGTGAACAAACGTTTGCGCGCGAATGGACCAATCCCGATTCGGGCGAGAAGCGGCGTGTCAATCACACGCTCGGCATTGCAACGCTCGGCGGCGCAACGTTCGGCATCGAAGAGAATTACATGCTGGGGAAGTTGATGCACTCGCTCGGCGTCGTTTCAATCGAAAACCAGGCTCGAATATGACACTCCTCGACGGTGCCCAGTTTGGGCACCTCGTTCGGGCGCGGCGGCGCCACCGTCTGGCTTCCGGATCTTGCAAATGCCGACTGTATTCTGATCGAAGGTTCGAATTTCGCTGAAGCGCATCCGGTCGGATATCGTTTTGTGATGCAGGCGAAGGAACGCGGTGCGACGATCATCCACGTCGATCCGCGCTTCACGCGCACGTCCGCGACGGCGGACATCTATGCGCCGATTCGCAGCGGCACCGATATCGCGTTTCTCGGCGGGATCATCAACTACGTACTCACCAACGAACGGTACTTCAAAGAGTACGTCCATGCATATACCAATGCGGCGAACATCGTCGGCGAAGATTTCAAAGATACCGAAGATCTGGACGGCGTCTTCTCGGGATACGACAAGGAAGGCCGGGTCTACGACACGAGCAGCTGGACATATGAGAAAGACGACAACGGCCACGTCAAACGCGACCTCACGTTCCAGCACCCGCGTTGCGTGCTCAATCTGCTACGCCGGCACTATTCGCGCTACACGCCCGAGATGGTGGAGCGCGTTTGCGGAACGCCGCAAGAAATGTTTCTGAAAATCGCCGATCTGCTCGCCTCGAACAGCGGGCGCGAAAAGACCACCGCGTTTGCATATGCGGTCGGCTGGACCCAGCACACGGCGGGCGTGCAGATGATTCGCACGGCGTGCGTGCTGCAGTTGCTGCTCGGCAATATCGGACGTCCCGGCGGCGGCATCATGGCGTTGCGCGGCCACGCCGATATTCAAGGCGCAACCGACATCGCGACGCTTTACGACCTGCTTCCCGGCTATTTGCCCATGCCGTCGGCGCTGCGCGATGAACAGACGCTCGGCGCGTGGTTGAAAAAGAATACGAAGCCGACCGGCTGGTGGGCAAATACGCCGAAGTATATGATTTCGCTGCTCAAAGCGTTCTACGGCGAGCACGCGACAAAAGAGAACGACTACTGCTTCGAGTATCTGCCGCAACTTATCGGCGATCATTCGATGTTGCCGCTCATTTTTGCGATGAAAGACGGGATGGTAAAAGGCTACTTTGCGATCGGCCAAAACCCCGGCGCATCGGGCCAAAATGCCGAACTCATGAAAGCGGCGATGGAGCAGCTCGAGTGGTTCGTCAACATCGACAGTTACGACAACGAAACCGTGTCGTTCTGGCGCCGCGAAGGTGCTGATTCGAGCAAGATCGCGACGGAAGTGTTCTTTCTTCCGGCTGCGACCGTGCTGGAAAAAGAAGGAACGATGACGCAAACCAGCCGCATGCTGCAATGGCACGACAAAGCCGTGGAGCCGGCAGGCGAGTCGAAGAGCGACGCGTGGTACTTCAATTGGTTTGCGAAGCGCCTCCAAGAGCTCTACGCCGGCTCGAGCGATCCGAAGGACCGTCCGATCCGGCACATGACGTGGAATTACGAGCATGATGAGCCGCGCGAACGCGCCAAGGGCGAGCCATCGGTGTTGAAAGTGCTGCAAGAAATCAACGGCTATCGCGTTGCAGACGGCGAGCAACTTAGCACCTTCACCGAGTTGAAAGACGATGGTTCAACCGCATCCGGCGCATGGATTTACACCGGCGTGTGTCCGGATAAGCAGACGAACAAGGCGCGCAACCGCGATGCAAGCGGCCCGTACACCGCGCCGAATTGGGGTTGGAGTTGGCCTGCGAACCGGCGCACGCTCTACAATCGCGCATCGGCGGATCCCGACGGAAAGCCATGGAGCGAACGAAAAAAATATGTCTGGTGGGACGAGGGTACGGGCCGTTGGACCGGCGTCGATGTTCCCGATTTCATCGCAACCAAAGCACCGAATACCCCGGCTGATCCCGACGCCGAAGGCATGGATGCGCATTCGGGAGCCGATCCATTCATCATGATCCTCGACGGGCGCGGGCAGCTCTTCGTCGCGAGCGGATTGAAAGACGGACCGCTGCCCGTACATTACGAACCGTTGCAGTCGGTCGTGGAAAACGAACTCTACCTACAGCAGAGTAATCCGACGCTGGGCCAGTATAAACGCGAGGATAATCCGTACAACGGCGTCGTTTCCGACGACTATCCCTACGTTCTTACAACGTATCGTATTACCGAACAATCGGGAATCATGACGCGCTACGTTCCCTGGCTTGCGGAGTTGCAACCCGTCGCGTTTGCCGAAATCGATCCCGAACTCGCGGTTGAAAAGGGTATCAAGAACCGCGATTGGGTGACGATCTCCACGGCCGTCGGTGACATGGAAGCGCGTGCACTCGTCAGCGGGCGGATGCGGCCGTTGCGCATCGGTTCTAAAGGCAAACGCAAACGCGTCCACCAAATCGGCGTACCGTACAACTACGGTGACATGGTGGGGCTCGCGCGCGGGGACAGCGTCGGAAATCTTATCGCGATCGCTTTGGATCCCAACGTATCGATTCACGAATCCAAGACGCTGACGTGCAACATCCGCGCGGGACGCCGTCCGCCGCGTCACCGCGACCGCATCGACAACCCGGTACCCGCTCGCGAGCGGGATCCACTGGGACAACCGGAAGGCGACTGGGCCGACGCGCACCACGCTCACGGCTACCAACACATGCAAGGCGAAGACGGAGGCGCATCCGAGGTCTAATGCCTACAGGGTTTTTTACGGACACGACGCTGTGCATTGGGTGTAAAGCGTGTGAGGTTGCGTGTAAGCAGTGGAACGAGCTTCCCTCTGATGGATTTACCTTCAGTGGGAATTCGTACGACAACACGATGGAGCTTTCGGGAACGACGTGGCGTCACGTGGCGTTCATCGAGCAAACCGTGCCGTCCGACGGCGGCATTACGAATCGTTGGCTGATGAGCAGCGACGTCTGCAAGCACTGCACGAACGCCGGATGTCTTGAAGCCTGCCCGACGGGCGCAATTATTCGCAATGAGTTCGCGTCGGTTTACATTCAGCCCGACGTTTGCAACGGCTGCGGGTACTGCGTGGTATCGTGTCCCTTTGGCGTCGTCGATCTCATCGAAAAGTTCGATCCGGAAGGCACGCATTACAATCTCGCGTCGCTCAATGAAGAGAGACTCGAAGAACGCCACACCGCGGTGCAGAATAGCGGCGGTGTCGCCGGAAAGTGCACGCTCTGCTATGATCGCCAAAAGGTCGGCTTCGTACCGGCTTGCGCGAAAGCATGTCCGACGGAATCGATTCAATTCGGTGATCTCGACAAACTGCGCGAACGGGCGCGCACGCGCGTCGAAACGTTGGCGAAGCGCGGCGTGCAATCGCAGCTTTATGGCGCCGATGACGTCGGCGGCGGTGTCGGTCCACTCAACGCGTTCTTCCTCTTGACCGATCGGCCCGAAGCATACAATCTTCCGGCACAACCGGTACTGCCGTCGACGCGTCAGCCTGCCGGATACACGGCGGCTGCGCTCGCCGCGCTCGGTTTGGCGATTGCGGGATGGATGGTGTTCCGCAATGCGTAGCATACCGAGCCCTGACGATGCGTTTTTAGGCGCTACTTCAAAAAACGGCGAATCGCGGGCAAACATTCCGACCTACTACGACCGTCCGATGCTCAAGGCGCCGCATTGGGAGTGGAACGTTATCACGTATCTCTTCCTTGGCGGCATCATGGGCGGCCTGGGACTCGTTCAACTTCTTGCGCAGAGCGATCGTGAATCAGAGCGGAAACTCAAACGTACCGCGCGCTTCACCTCCTTTGCGCTTGCCGCGGCAAATCCGGCGCTGCTGATCTCCCACCTTGGGCGTCCGGAACGATTCCTCCACATGCTGCGCATCGTGAAATTCAAATCGCCAATGTCGCTCGGCGTCTGGGGACTCGTCCTCTATTCGGGCGCGGCCGGAACAAACGTCGTTCGAGAGCTTGCGGTTGACGGACGCATTCCGCGCTGGATGCGTTTCTTCGCACCCGGGTTTATGTCACCCGTGCAGGCAATGCTTGGTGCGTTCATGGCAGGATACACGGGCGTGCTGCTCACGTCCACCGCGAATCCGTTTTGGGGCTCGGGAAAACGGCACATTCCCGCGATGTCGGTGTGCTCGGGCCTTGCATCCGCGTGCGCGCTTTTGAGTTTGCTGAGCACGATCGAAGGCAACACCGAACCGTTGCACAAGTTGGAACGACTCGAGATGGTGGCCGGCGCCGCCGAGATCCTGATTCTGACCGATTTCGAGCGCCGCGCACCGGAATATACAAAGCCGTTTTTCCGCGGGCCACGCGGAGAGAAACTGCGCACGCACACGATGGCGGCTGGAACGCTTGTGCCGATTGCCCTCAATCTTCTCGGCAGCATCATACGGCTTCCGAAACCAATCGATGCGCTGCGCGTTGCCGCCGCATCGCTTCTTACGCTCGCGGGCGGATACGTACTGCGCGAGTCGCTCATCGAGGCAGGAAAGGAATCGGCGCGCGATCCGCATGCCGCGTTCCGTCAGCCGCAATGAACGAAGCGGTGAACGCAGCACGGTCCGCACGCACGGTTGAAACGGCAATCGAACGCCTCGAGGGTGAGGAAACGAAGCGTACTTACGATCGCGTCGTTACCGAGGAACCGCTCGAGTTGCGTTTGCTGGCCGGGGGAGAAGCGCGGACACTAGCCGTTACGATGCGCACGCCGGGAAACGATTTCGAACTCGCTGCCGGATTTGCGCTGAGCGAAGGGATCGTTCGCGCCCGTCGCGAGCTCGCAGGCGTAAGTTACTGTATTGATCCCGCAATCGACACCGAACAACGCTACAATATCGTAAACATCGAATTGGCATCAGCGCAGCTTCCCGACACGACGCGCTTCGAACGACACTTCACGATGAACAGTTCCTGCGGCGTCTGCGGGCGGGCAAATCTCGATGCGCTACGCGACGCCGGAATCCCGCCGGTCGAGGACGACGTGCGCGTCTCGCGCTCCGTGCTCTACAGCCTTCCGGATCGTATGCGGGAAGCGCAGCGCGTCTTCGCGACGACCGGCGGATTGCACGCGGCAGCGCTCTTTCGCCCCGATGGCGCGCTCGTCACATTACGCGAAGATATCGGACGCCATAATGCGGTCGATAAATTGACCGGATGGTCGCTGTTCGACGACGCGTTTCCCCTGCAGGGTCTCATCATGGCGGTGAGCGGACGAGCGAGTTTCGAGATTCTGCAGAAGGCTGCCGTCGCACGAATTCCGATTGTCCTCGCGGTCTCTGCGCCGAGCAGTCTCGCCGTCGACTTGGCGCATGCGTTCAATATCACGCTCGCGGGATTTGCGCGCGGTGCGCGCGCGAACGTCTACAGCAGACCCGACCGCATCACGGCGTAGCGAGAAGCCGTTCCAATCCGGCGACGATGTCCGCGATTAAGACGGGCCGTGTAAGAATCATTGCCGGTGTAAGTCGAGCAAGGTTCTTCTCCCCGCCGATCGTCACGACGGAAATCTCGCGTTCGCGGCTGAAGGCGCGCAGTTGTACTGCATCGGCTGCGCTCAAAGCATCCGGCGCGGCCACTATGACCGCATCGACGGTTTGAGAATCCGCAATTCCCATCACTTCATCGAGTGTGGCCGCAACGAGAACGCGGTAGCCCGCCTCTTGCAGTCCGTATCCTACAAACGAATATTCTCGCTGTGGGTCGAACGCGACGACGGTGCGCGGAACGGCGCGACGATCGATGCGCCGTGGCAACGTGACGATAAACCGGCTGCCCTTTCCTTCCTCGCTTTCGACGGCGATCGTACCGCCGTGCAGCTGTACGAGTTGCTTGGTCACGAATAGGCCGAAACCCGTACCTGCAATTCGCAAACGGCGGGCGTTGGAAGCGCGAGAAAACCGGTCGAAAACGCGTGAAAGTTCACCCGAAGGTATGCCGATGCCGCGGTCGCTCACGGTAACAACGACGTCATCTTCGCGACCCTCGATGCGCACCGCCGGCTGCTGCCCTTCCGGCGAATACTTTATCGCATTGTCGATCAGATTCGTAAACACTTGGCGCAACCGATCGTCGTCGCCGGTTACGCGCGGATCTCCGTGCACGTCCACCGGCACGATCCGCCTATCCGCATACTGCGCAACGATCGATGCAGCGAGAACTTCGAGGTCAACCTCGCCGATTTGCAACGTTACTTCATTTCGCTCCAAGCGCGAAAGCGTCAACGTGTCGGTGGCGAGTTCGGAGAGCTGCAGAGCGGAGCGTTTGATCGTATCGAGGAACTCACGCTGTTCTTCGTTGATGTCGCCGACCTCGCTCGTCAGCTCCGAGAAGCCAACGATCGATGTCAGCGGTCCGCGGAAGTCATGCGCGAGCATCGCAATTAAGTCGCTCTTCGTTTGATTCAAGTCGAGAACGGCGCTTCGCCGTTCGTCGAGCTCGCGGTAGAGCGACACGTTGCGCGAAGCGACCGCGAAGTACTCCGCGATCAAATCGAACACGACGAGATCGGTGTTTCGCAATGGATGCGAGCGGCGTGTGCGCAGTTCCAGCGCGTAGCGCGCGTCGGCAAATTGTCCGGCTGGAGCGATGGCGCGCGTGCGTTCATCGTCGATAACACGTGACCGGGTCGATACGGCTCGTTCCACGAGTGCGTCACGCTTCGCCGACGACCAATCGACGGCAGCCAATTCATCGATCGGTGCGACCACTCCATCGGAGCGAACGGCGAGAACCCGTGCCTCGGCACCAATGAGTTGGGCGACGACGTCCCGTGCAGCGGCAACGATTGTCCGCGCATCGAGTGCCGTGAACAAGCGGCGCGCGGCGCGCGTGAGCGCGAGCAACCGGTCGTGCTCCTCCGCGAGTGCCGACGTGCGAGCGACTTCTTCGGAAATATCGCGCTCGATGGAGATCCAATGCGTTACTGCGTTCTCAGCGTCGAGCACCGGATGCATCGTCACTTGATTCCAATAGGTCGTTCCATCTTTGCGATAGCTCACGACCTCCGATTGCGACGCGATTCCTGCCGCAATCGCTTCGCGAATAACGCGCATCCCTTCGTCATCCGGCATTGATTGGCGGAACTCATCGAGCGTTCGTCCGACCGCCTCTTCGCGCGTATATCCGCTCTGCAACTCATACGCTTCATTCATGTACGCAAGACGAAGGAGGCCGGACTCCGTGACCTCGTAGACGAGGATGACATCCCCTGCCGCGTTGATCGCATCACGCAGGAGGCTGATCTCGTTTTGCTGCAAACGGCGCTGCGTCAAATCTTCGGCAATAATGAGAACGCGCTCGTCGCCGTTCTCCTTCGTGAGATCGAGTCGCAATTCTACCGGATAGACGGAGCCGTCGCTGCGCATCAACTCCGCTTCGCGCATGAGGTATTCGCCGCGCTGCAAGCGCTCGAACATATCGCGTGTGTCCGGGATACCGAGCCCGGGAATCACGTCGTGCAACGGCATCCCGAGAAGCTCCGCGCGAGCATAGCGCAGACGCCGGCAAGCGCCACGAGAGGCAAAGATGATCGTCGTATCGCGCGGATGGATCATGAACACGTCGATGTTCGCCGCATCGAAAAACGACATGTACCGGCGGCGTTTCTCGAAAACCCCGATCAACGTATTTGCGAGTTGCTCGAGCATGTGCAGCTGCGGCTGAGCGATCGTCCTTGGCGCGTCGTCCATGACGCACAAGCTCCCTACCGTATATCCCTCGGGGCTCGTGAGCGGGATGCCCGCGTAGAAACGAATGTGCGGCGCGCCGGCTACAAGCGGATTGCTGCGGAAGCGGCGATCCGTCGATGCATCCGTGACAACCAGCGGTCGACCGCTTTCCGCGACGTGGTTGCAGAATCCGCGATCGCGCGGCATCTCGTGCATGTCCAACCCCATATGGGATTTGAACCACATACGGTCCTCGTCGATGAGCGCGATGAGCGAAATCTTCGTTCCGGCGATCTCTCGCGCAAGTTCGCAGAACGCGTCGTAGGCCGTCTCTTCCGCCGTATCGAGAAGGTCATATTCGTCGAGCGCTCGGAGCCGCTCGCGTTCGCGCGCGGAAAGACCGGCAGCTTTCATGCTTATGTCGTTACCGCTAGACGCCGTAGAAATCGCTCCAGCATATCGTTGAAGAAGGCCGGATTATCTGCGTTTGCGACATGACCGGCCTCGGGTACCGCAGCGAGCTCGGCTCCCGGAATTCGCGATGCAATCGTTTGCGAGAGGATGAGCGGTGCGATGGTATCTCGTTCGCCGCACGACACCAAGACCGGCACATCGATTGACGCGAGCAGGCTCGTGTAATCACCCGTCCACGTTGCTTCCGTCGCTGCAAGATACGAAGTGGTATCTTTGCAGGCCATCTGCTCGACGGTTTCCACCGTGCGCTCCGGAGGCAGGCCAAGTTTCGCGGCTCGGGCTTGCGCGAAGGCGAGCATTCCGCCGGCTTCAACGACCGCCTCTTTAATGCCGTTTGCGTATGCGCGCGCGTTCGGATACGCGGCGAAGCTTCCCACGATGACCATCCCGGCGATCCGCTTCGGCACGCGTTTCCACAGCTCGAACGCGACGACGCCGCCCAAACTGCAGCCGACGATCGTGAATGTGTCGACGGCTTGCGCGTCGACAACCGCGAGTACATCGGCCGCATACCCTTCGCGCGTGATTGCCGCAGGATCGGGTTCGGGCTTCGGAACGCCGTTGCCGCGCAACTCGATCGCCATGCATCGCGCGCGATCTTCGAATGCGCGCAATTGATAGTCCCAAATTGCGGCCGTCGATCCGACGCCGTGCACGAATACGAGTGCGGGTCCGCGCGCGCCGGCAAGGCGCGCGCCGGCAGTAACCCCGTCGGCGGCACGAAGCGAAAGCGTTTCGATCACACGCCACTCCTCTTGCGGGCAACAAACGCGAGCACGTCCTCGAACGGGCGTGCATTGAGTACGTCATCTTTAGTGAGACCCGCACGGCGCGCCTGTCCGATGGCGAGTTCGACATTGCTTAAATCTTCCGCGCCGTGCGCGTCGGAATCGACGGTGAACGTCACGCCGAAGCTCTTCGCCCGCCGGGCCAGCGGCGCCGGAAGATCGAGCCGCAGCGCTTGACCGTCGATTTCGAGCGCGGTACCGGTGCGCGCCGCGGCTTCGAAGACGGCATCATAATCAAAATC
Organism: Vulcanimicrobiia bacterium; assembly: GCA_963765935.1. Classification (GTDB taxonomy): domain Bacteria; phylum Vulcanimicrobiota; class Vulcanimicrobiia; order Vulcanimicrobiales; family Vulcanimicrobiaceae; genus JAMXLG01. The sequence goes on from CAVXXX010000001.1 coordinate 1,410,471, forward strand.
GTAACCCGGGAAACCGTCGAGCATCCGTCCCGTCGGATGACCGATGATCGTCACGTAGGGATTTTCGCAGGCGCGAATGAGCCGGCGCGTCATGGCTTCGCGTCCGATATTCATTGCCGAATGAACGCTCGCGATAACGACGTCCAACGCGGCGAGCACACTGTCCTCGTAATCAAGAGTTCCGTCGGCATGAAGATCGACTTCGCTCGCACAGAGCGTTCGAATGCCGTAACGAGCGCCAACTTCGCTTACTTCTTCACGCTGTTTGCGAAGCTCGTCAGGATCGAGTCCATACTTCGGGCCGCGGCCCCATGAATGATCGCTAATTGCGTGATACTCGTATCCGCGCGACTTGGCTGCCGCGATCATTTCTTCTAACGAATTCCGCCCGTCGCTCCAGGTGCAATGCATGTGGAAGTCCCCGCGGACATCTGCCGTTTCGAGCAGCGCCGGGAGCGCGCGTGCGAGCGCGAGATCGACTTCGTCGAGACCACTGCGCAATTCGGGGGGAATGAATTGCATGCCGAGCGCCTCATAGACGCCCTCTTCCTCCGAGCACGTAATGACGTCGCCGGTTTCGAGATTCAGAATCCCGTTTTCGCTGACACGCAAATTGTTGCGCACCGCATACTCGCGGAGCTTGATGTTGTGTTCGCGCGATCCCGTAAAATGTTGGAGCAAGTTTCCATAGAGATGATCCGGGAGCACGCGCAGATCGATCTGCAACCCGCTTTGCAGCCAAATGCTGGTCTTTGTCGGCCCTTCCGCGAGCACGGCTTCGGCTCGATCCCAGGTTGCGAAGTACGATGTCACCGCGGCGGCGTCCGAAGAGGTGCAGATGAGATCGATATCACCCACGGTAACCTCTTGGCGGCGCATCGATCCCGCGTAGGTCAGCCGGTGGATGGGCGGACCGTCGCGCAGAAAACCTATCGCCTCACGTGCGATGACACGCGCGCGCGCAAGCGGCGTGCGCTTCTGACGTCCCTTATATGCGAGGATGCCACGGCGCCAATTGTCGATCGTCTTTTCGCCCAAGCGCGGAACGCCGGCTAAGCTCCCATTCGAGATCGCGATCTCGAGATCGGCAAGCGAGCCGATCGAATAATCGCGCCACAACGTGGCCGCCGTTTTTGCGCCGATGCCGCTCACGCCGAGTATTTCGACGATCGTCGGCGGAAACGTTTGATAGAGTACTTCAAGCGCATCGGCCGTTCCGCGCTCGTGCAACTGCTCGATCACGACCGCAATCGACTTGCCGATTCCCGGAATCTTCGTCAGTTCTCCGGCCGCGATGACGTCGCGCAGTGGCGGAGCATTTTCCACCGACGCCGCGGCCCTCTCAAAGGCCGTGTACTTGTAGAACGTCTCGCCGGCCATCTCCATCAGCGTGCGGATCTCGAGCAGTTTTTTCGCGATCTCGGCATTCGAAAGCATCGGGCGATGCATCTTCGGCGTCCGCGGCGAAAACGCTCCGCGATGGCGAGAAAGCGGCTCGACCCGGCGATTTTCAATCTTCCCATCGATAAGATGCGCGCGGGGTACTACTCGGATACCTACTTCAACCGTACGCGCGACATCTTGGCGCGCGACGGCTACGATCCGGTCGTGCGCATGCAGGTCTTTCAGCGCAATGACGCCGTGGTCGGCGGCATTGATGAAGCCGTCGCGATCCTCAAGCTCTGCAGTGGACTGACGCGTGACGATGGGACGTGGGAGCCGGGCTGGGAGCGCTTGGGCGTCCGCGCGCTCTACGATGGCGACCACATCGAGCCGTACGAAACCGCGCTCACGATCGAGGGAGACTACGCGCTCTTCGCGCACTTGGAAACGGCGTATCTCGGCGTGCTTTCCCGGCGCACGCGTATCGCGACGAACGCGCGCGACATCGTTTCCGCCGCGCAGGGCAAGACCGTCTTATTTTTTCCTGCTCGCTTCGATCACCACTTAGTGCAAACGGGCGACGGATACGCGGCCTACGTCTCCGGCGCGCTCGGCGTTTCGACCGATGCGAACGCGGAGTGGTGGGGTGCGCGCGGCATGGGGACGGTTCCGCATGCGCTCATCGCCGCGTACGGCGGTGATACCGTACTCGCCACAAAGAAATTCGCCGACTACGCCGATCCAAGCGTCAGCGTCATCGCGCTCGTCGATTTCGATAACGACTGCGTTCGCACGAGCCTCGACGTCGCGCGTGAACTCGGTAGACGATTGTGGGGTGTGCGTCTCGACACATCGGGTACCCTCGTCGACCGTTCGATTTGGAATCAAATGGGGACCTTTGCGCCGACCGGTGTCAATCCGCAACTCGTCTGGAACGTTCGGCGCGCACTCGATGCCGAAGGATTCGATTTCGTGCGCATCGTCGTAAGCGGTGGTTTTACGCCGGCACGCATCTCCGCGTTCGAACGTGCGGGCGTTCCCGTCGATGCTTACGCCGTTGGCAGCGCATTCTTCGAGGGATCGGGCCGCTTCGATTACACCGCCGATATCGTAGCGCTCAAGGGCGACGGTGTATGGACCGAGTGTCACAAAGTCGGACGTCCCGAGCGGTCGAATCCGCGGCTCGAGGAAGTTCACTAGCGTGCACGTGTTACGGATGCTCGATGCGCGATACGCGCCGCGGGGCGAAGCGATCGTTGCGCCCGCGACGTTCGATGTTACGCCGGGCGAACGCGCCGTTCGCGTCTGCGCGACGGCCGACGAAGCGCAAGCACTCGCGATGATGGCGGCTGCGCTCGTCAAACCGACCAGCGGGATCGTTCTGATCGGGGAATACGATCCGCGCGTACAACCGGTTCACTGTAAGCGTATCGCGGCATTCGTGCCACACGACCCATTGCCGCTACCCGAAACGAGCGTGGAGCACTTCATCGATTATCGCGCCGCACTATGGGATATCGATGCCGAACGCGCACGCGCGCACGCGCAGATATTGCTCGATCGCTTGTCGGGGTTGCACGAAGCGTTCTCCTATCCCATCGTCGCGGCGCTTCTCGGCTGCCCGTCGTTGCTCGTACTCGATCGTCCGCAGCCGCTCTTCGCAAAACAAATTCTTGCAGCGGCCGGTCCGTGCGCGGTACTTTCGACACATATCGATACGACGGCAGCATTCGAATTTAGCGCCAAGCGCGAAGCGGCGCACGCGTGACGCGCCGCACGCTCGCCGCAATTGTCGGCTCTCGATTGCACGGCGAACGGCGTACGACAGCGTTTGCTTGCGCGACCGCGGCGATCGTCGGTTTCATTCAACCGCACGGCGTTTCGCCGATTGCCGATCCGCTCACCGCCGACGTCGCAACCCGAAGCGTGTGGCTTGCGGGACCGGTATTTTTCTGCTCGGCGATTGGTATTGCGCTTGCGCTCGCGCAAGGTCCCGGGCGTCACGCGTACCTCGACATTGCGGAGCGCAGCGCGCCGCTCTTCGGGCGCGAACTTGCGCGAGCGAAGGCGCTCGCGCCGGCGATCGCAGCGACGCTTGCCGCGCTCGTCTACTGGTGCGCGCAGTTCTTGAGCGGATTCGCCGCGCCGCCGACGTTCTTTATTCTGGCGCTCGCGTCGGTACTCGCGTCGACGCTCGTTGCGCTCAATGCGACGTTGCGCTCCGGAGCACAGCGCTTACTCTATGTCGCGCTCGCATTTGCCGCAAGCGCCGTTGCTTACATGTTCGCAGTATACGCCGATGCAATTTTTACGCGCGCGGGTGACGCGATCGGCGTTGCCACCGAGTTGGCGTTCTGTGCGATCGCCGGATTCGTAGCGCTTCGCCAGTACGGCGAAGCGCTCGCGCGCAGCGACGTTATGTCGCCCTGAGGGATTAAACCGCTTGCGTCGCGCCCGACGACGCCAGCTTCTCGAGCATCGCCCGGTTGAATTGCTGCATGTCATCGCCGCCGCGCGTCGTCACCCAGTTCGAATCTTGCACGGTGGGCTGATCGCGATAGAGACCGCCCGCATTGCGAATGTCATCGGCAATCGAGTGCGCGCCGGTTACCTGACGGCTGCGTACCAGTTGCGACGAGATCAGCACTTGCGCGCCGTGGCCGATCGAGAAAATCGGCTTCTTCGCGCTATCTAGCTCGCGAATGAACCGCTGCACTTCTTTGTTCGTGCGAAGGCGGTCCGGCGAACTGCCGCCTGGAAGGAGCAGGCCATCGAAGTCTTCGGCCGTGCAATCGGTCACGAGTTCCTCCGCGCGTACCGATTGGCCGTCGTCGAGACCACGCTTGCCGCGGATCTTCTGGCGCGACTTCTCGTCGATACCGACGATTGTAACCACCGCGCCCGCATCTTCGAGCGCCCGGCGGGGCTCCATCAGGTCCGCTTCTTCAAATCCATCGCCGATCAGCGCGGCGATTCGCTTGCCATCTACTCCTTGCATCGTGCGCCGATGTTTCGCCCCTCCCCGCAGTGTACCTACAGTGTTCCCCCGGTCTGCTGAACCGCCGCTCGGAGCAGGTACGCGATTTCGAGTTCGACTTTGCCGAGCGAATCGAGCACCTCATCGCGCGAGAGGGCATCGAGCGTCGGATTGCGCCGCGTCATGTCGGCTTCCGGTACCGCGTGACGAGGATTGATCTCCCGCATGTAAATGCGTGCATCGTACCGGACGGGGCCTTCCGGTAAGAAATAGAGCGGGTCGAGCCCAAACGCGTACGCCTCGAGCCCGAGGATGCCCGTGCGCTGTAAGAATTCAATCGGACGCGAGCGCAGCGCTGTAGCAAGTGCCGCCAGCCCCGAAATGCCGATGCGTCGGGAGCCCTCGACAATCGCGCGCACGAGCGGCTCGCCCAGACCGGTTGCTTCGCCGAGACGCTGAAACGAAACGTCACGCTCGCGCGCAAGTTCGGCAAGCGCCGCGCCAAAGGCCGTTCCTCCCGCCGTTCCCTCGAGCCCATTCCACGCCGGCTGTTGATCGTTCATGATGGCAGCGGCTCTGTTGCAACATAGATAGCATCTCCTTCGACCCGGACGTCGAAGCGCGGAATGCACGCAAAATCGCCAAGCGTCATTTTCCCCGTTTGCAGATCGAAGCACCAGGCATGCCACGGGCAGGTGACGGTCCGCCCTTCGACCCATCCGTCGGCGATTGGTCCGCCTTGGTGAGGACACGCGTTTTCGAGCGCGTAGTATTCGCCGTCGATATTGAAGAGCGCGACTTCGTAGCGACCGACCGCGAACGCGCGTGCGGTTCCCGGCGGCAGCGCCTCGGGAGCGGCTACGCGTACAAATTCTGGCATCGGTTGCACGAAGTTCAGAAGAGCGACTTGATCATCCCTCCGTCGACCGCAATCGTCTGACCTGTGATATAGCGCGCGGCTTCACTGCACAAGAACGCCACGATCGGCGCAAACTCTTCGGGCGTACCGACGCGCCCCAACGGAATGTCCGCTTGCGCCGAGGCGTTCATGTCGTCTTCGTTGCCGTAGAGCTTGCGTAATCGATCGGTCAAAATGCGCCCAGTCGCGATTGCGTTTACAGTAATGCCGTTTTTACCGACGTCGATCGACAACGACTTGAGCGCCGAGACGAGCGCCACGCGGAACGTATTCGAGAGAACGAGATTGGAGATGGGCTGTTTCACCGAGGACGACGTAAGGGCGACGATCCGTCCCCATTGACGCGCAGTCATGCCCGGGAGAACGCCGTCCACGAGCTCGAGCATGTTCCGCAACACGCCGTGATACGCTGCATCCCAATCTTCGAGCGACATGTGCGTGTACGTTCCTGGTTTTGGACCGCCGCTGTTCGCGACAAGGATGTCGATTTCACCGAAAGCATCGTTTACGCGCGCGACGAGCGATCGAATCGAACCGGAATCGTTCATGTCGACGATGAATGCGCGCGCATCCGTTGCTCCAAGTGTCTTCGCTCGATCGGCGACGGCGCGCAGTTCTTCTTCGCGCCGCGCGCCGACCGCAAGCGTGACGCCCTCCGCGGCGAGCGCAAGTGCAACCGCTTTTCCGATGCCGGCGCTCGCGCCGGTGACGAGCGCGACGCGACCGCGTATTCCTAAGTCCATGGCTACCAGGTCACCACCGTATTGGCACCGCTGAGCACAACACCGATCCGTTCACCGTCTGCGGGGCGATACTTGCCGGAAAGCAGGGCTGCGTATGCAGCGGCGCCGCCCGGTTCGGTGATGATGCGCGCGCGCTCCCACAATGCAGCGCGTGCGGCACGAATGTCGTCGTCGCTCACAAGAACGACGCGATCGACATACCGTGCGGCGATCTGATAATTGCGTTCACCGACGCGCCGGGGCGCAAGCGAATCGCTCGCGATGCTATCACTCGGCGCATCGACCGGATGTCCCGCCGCAAGCGCATCGTGCAGCGTCGGTGCGCCGTCAGGCTCGACAGCGACGATGCGAACGCGTCCGCCGTACCATGACGCGACTCCGCCGATCAATCCACCGCCGCCCACAGCCACAAGCAGCGTGTCGAGCGACGCTTGCTCCTCGACTTCCAATCCCAGCGTGCCTTGTCCAAGCAATGTTTCGACCGAATCGAACGCATGCACGCCAAGCGCACCGCTCGTCGCTTGAAATTCGAGACTCGCCTCGTATGCATCTTGATACCGGTCGCCGCCGATCACAAGCTTTGCACCGTACGATTCGATGCGAGCGACCTTCGCCGGCGACGACACGGTCGGAACGAAAATCGTGCACGGGATATGCAGCCGCATCGCAGCATACGCAACGGCCGCGCCGTGATTGCCGCCCGAAGCGGCAACAACGCCCGTTTGCGGAATCTCCCGCATCAGCAGGTTCGTAAACGCGCCGCGCGTTTTAAATGATCCCGCATGCTGCATGAATTCCAGTTTGAGCGTGACGCCGTCGATGTCGAGCACGGGCGTCCGGCGAATGTAGCCGCGAATCCGCGCATAGACGCGTTCGATTGCCGTGCGGTCAATGGTCGAAGATGCGATCGTCATGTTCGTTCTTAAGCAACCTCACCGGCAACCTGCGACAGCACACCGGTTAAAACGTCGTAGGCGGCGTCCAATTCCGGAAGCGGAAGGTGCGCGAATCCTATCCGGAACACCCGGTCAGGTTCACCGAACCAGCTGCCGCGCGAAACCAGCACGCCCGCTGTCTCGAGCGCTTCGTAAAAACGTCCAACAGCCGCGTCGTCGAAGATACCAGGCTTCAGGCGCACGCAGCAAATCGCACCCGCGTTCGGCCGAACCCATTCGATGGCGAAGTCGTTTGCAGCAACCCACGCTTGCGTTCGCGCGACGCATGCTGCAAGGAACGTCCGCCGTTCGCCTACGATACGCTCGCGCGCTTTGAGGACGCGAAGAGCGATGAACTCGTCGACCGGTGAGTTGGAAACGACCGTATTGAATTTGCCAAGGAGCAATTGTTCGCGAACGTCTCGATCTCGCGTAATTGCCCAGCCAAGCCGAACGCCCGGCGCACCATGGCACTTCGAGAGCGAAGCTGCCGTAATTACGCGGCTTCCAAGCGAGAGCGCACTCGGTGCGACGGCATCGTCTTCAAACGCCGCTTCACGATACGTCTCATCGACGTGAAGATAGGCATTGGGACAACGCTCGCGCATAAGCTCGAGCACGCTTCGCAAAATCGAGTGCGGGATTGCTACACCGGACGGATTTTGCGGCGACGCGAGCGAGACGAGTTTGGTCTTTTCCGTCAGGGCATTCCCGAGCCGCTGCAGATCGAGTGCGTAGCCTTCTTCGAACGTCAAGCGTACTTCGCGGACGTGTGCGCCGACGGCGGCGAGCGCGGCGCGGGTAGGCGGAAAGACGGGTGTCGCGAGCACAACTTCGTCGCCCGCACCACAAAGCGTGAATGTGGTGAGAAAGATCGCGTGCGCGCTGCCGACGGTAAGAACGACGTCTTCGGCGCTCGCACCGTTCATTTCGGCAATGGCGGCGCGCAGTGCGAGATCACCTTGCGCCGATCCGTAACCAAGAACGAGCGCTTGAAGTTCGCTCAGAGCCGAATCGTCTAGAATCTCGTCGACATGGAGATTCGGTCCATAGCTTCCGCCCAGGTCAAATCGCGGCCGCTCGCCGACCAGGCTGATAATATCGTTCGGAATGAATCGGTTCATCATCGTGCTCCCCATTGACATTTAATTAGATAATTAGCAAAATTGCAATATGCCTTTACCGGATGCGCTCCGCGCGCTCTCTAACGACAAGCGCCTGGCGATCCTGGAATGGTTGAAAGATCCGAGGGCACACTTTCCGCCGCAAGTCGATGGTGACTTAGTGAAGGACGGCGTGTGCGGCGTCTTCATCGCGCAAAAATTGGGCATCAGTCAACCGACGGCAAGCGAGCATCTGCGCGTGCTCGCGCACGCAGGCCTCATTCGCGGCAAGCGTATCAAGCAATGGACGTTCTACAAACGCGACGAGGCGAAAATCGCCGAGATCAAACGCGCACTCAAGGAGATTTAACATCGTGAAGACGGTAGGCAGCTTCGTGCCGGTGGTGCGCACGGGCAATTTGATCTTTGTCAGCGGCCATGTGTCGGGCATCGGCGATAACCCGGTCCGCGGCAAAGCGGGCAGCGACCAGAGCATGGAACGCGCGTACGAAGGTGCGCGCTGCGTGGGAGACCAACTGTTGCAGACGCTCGAGCGCGAGCTCGGCTCGCTCGACCGCGTGGCGCGCATCGTCAAAGTCCTCGGTTTTGTGAACGTTGCGCCGGATTTTACGGAAATCCCGGCGGTCGTCAACGGCGTCTCCGACCGCCTGATCGAAGCGCTCGGTCCACGCGGCGAGCACGCGCGAAGCGCGATCGGCGTTGCATCGCTTCCGCTCGGATCGACCGTCGAAGCTGAACTCATTGCGGAAGTGCGCGAGGCGCAATAGTGGGCATACCGTACGTTCTCGTGGATGTCTTTACGGAAGTTCCGTTTGAAGGCAATGCGCTGGCTGTTTTTCCGGATGCAACGGGAATTGACGCCGCAACGATGCAACGAATCGCGCGCGAACTCAATCTCTCCGAGACATCGTTCATCTTTCCCAACGAATCGCATGCCGGCTCGACGCGAGTTCGCATTTTTACTCCGTCGTATGAAATGGAATTCGCCGGACATCCGACCATCGGAACGGCATACGTCATGCTCGCCAACGGTATCGTGGCCCACGATGCAAACCGGTTCTCACTCGAGGAAAACGTCGGAATCGTCGACGTGCGGGTCGATGACGGCCCGAACTCGCTCATCTGGCTGACGACGCCGCCGATTCACGACCTCGGCAACTTCGACCGCGTCAAGTCCGCAGCGGCCGTTTCACTCAAAGAGAGCGATCTGCTGCCCGGCATTCCGTGTGAATTGCTCTCCGCCGGAAATCCGAACATCTACGTTGCGCTCAAGGACAAAGACGCGGTCGATCGGGCATCCGTCGACACTGCGGTTTTTTACGACCTGATTCGCGGCCGCAACGAACGCGCATGCGTATTCGTTTTTACGCCGACGCCCGAGGGCGCATATTCACGGATGTTCGCACCGGAACACGGCATCGTCGAAGATCCGGCGACAGGGAGTGCGACCGGACCGCTCGCCGCCTTCATGATGCGCCACGGCCTCGTCTCACGTACAGATGGAACGGCGTTTATTAGCGAGCAAGGTACGAAGATGGGGCGGCGCAGTCTCTTGCACGTTTTGATTCACGGTGAAAACGGTGAGAACGGCATTGAGATCGGCGGCCGCGTAACTCCCATAGCAATTGCGACGATGCTCTTCGAGGCCGTCGCCGCGGTTTAATACGGAACGCCGCCCTTGCGCGCTTCGCGAAGCGCGCGCATGTACCACATGAATTCATCGAAGAATTGGGCGCTGTATTCGTCGGTCATCGGATCGGAGGGCACGCCGTGTTCGTTGAATGCGCTTTGTACTTTCGGAATCGGAAGCATCGACCGAATCGAGATCATGCCCTTCCAGAAAGTAATCCATCAGGTTCGAAAGCGCCGGCGGAACGCCGTGATTGTACTCACCACCTCGGCGGGCGTTTGCACGGCACCAGAGAAACTCTTGCGGCCATGACCCAGAGCGATCCATCAATCATCACCGAGCGCCGCACGGAAATCGTCTTCCCGCAGGACACCAACGCCTACGGAAACCTCTTTGGCGGCAAGGCCGTCTCGATGATGGATGTGGTCGGCGGCATCGCGGCGATGCGCGCCTGCCGTAAACCCGTCGTAACGGTCTCGATCGACCGCATCGATTTTAAGGAAGCCATCCGCGCCGGCGAGTTCGTCGATACGATCGCCCGCGTCGTCAAGCTTGGCCGTACGTCGATCACGGTCGAGATCGAACTCTGGGCAGAAAACCCCATCAGCGGCGAGCGGCGCCTTTCGACGGTAGGCAAGTTCATCTACGTGGCGGTCACTCCCGAAGGGAAGCCGACTCCGGTCCGCGGTGAGGACGGAAAAGCATAAGGGGTTGCGACGGGGGTGAGGTCTTTGGTACACTCACCCGGTCGCCGAGGCGGAGCCTGACATTTTCAGGCCCTGCATTCGAGCGAGACCATCCTGCCTAAGGAGCAATTCGTGCCTCTCACCAAGGAACAGAAGGCGGAAATCGCCGCCAAGTACGGCCGTGGATCCAACGACACGGGTTCGGCCGAAGTCCAGATCGCGATCCTCACCGCGTCGATCAATCAGCTCACCGAGCACCTCAAGGTCCACAAGAAAGACCACCACAGCCGCCGGGGCCTTTTGCTCCAGGTCGGCCAGCGTCGGCGTTTGCTCAACTACTTGCAAGCAAAGGACCTCGAACGCTACCGCACGCTGATCTCGGATCTCGGACTGCGCCGCTAAAAACCCGTTGTCATCCTGAGCTTGTCGAAGGATAGATACGAACAACAAGCCCGCCGATGTTTCGGCGGGCTTTTGATTTTTAGACGCCGTTACAGCAATACCGCGCGCGCGTGACTGCCGTGCGGGCGGCGCCGCATTACGGAGAACTCGCTCGTCGCTTGCGCGACGATGTAGAGTCCGCGGCCGGATTCGCTCATGAGGTCGAGGGGCAGCATCGGCGCTCGTTCGAAGCCCGGACCGTTGTCGACGACGTGGAGCACCGGACGGCGATTGCTGAAGTCTAAAATGATTTCGGTCTCGCCCGGCGCGTGACGCGCCGCGTTGCCGACCAATTCGCCGAGCACGAGTTCCGCGTACTCGATGCGTTCCACGTTCGCTCCCCTCGAGCGAAGTTCTTCGCGAAATTCCTGACGCAGACGTTGTGCGGCCGCTGAATCAAGCTGCGGAAATTTCCAGCGGCGCAGCCCGGTTGCGCGCAACTCGTCGCTCAACATCTTCACCGTCATAACGGCGACGTCGTCGCGCGCGCCTTGCGGAAGCAACCGCGACTGCAAATATCCCGCCGGATGCATCGCACCTGGAAATTCTTCATCTGCAATGGCGTTTTGCAGCGCTGCGACGCCTCCACGAAGATCGCGCGTCGATTCGATCAAACCGTCGGTGTAGAAGATGATGATGTCGTCGGCATGCAGCTGCACCTCGGCAGCATCAAGGTAATGACGCTCCCGAAGACCGAGTGGGAGATCGCTGAACGTTAACTCTTCTATTACACCGCCCGCGTGGCGGAGGTAGGGCGGCGGATGACCGGCGCTCGCATACGTCATGATTCCCGTTACGGGACTCAACACGGCGACGAACGCGGTGACGAACCGTTCGGGGTCTTCGATGCGCAGCGCGCGATCGGCGGCGTTGAGCATCAGTACCGGATCGGCATGCACTTGCGCGGTGCCGCGAATCACTTGACGCATATTGCTCATCGTGACGGCAGCATCCAGGCCGCTTCCCGCGACGTCGCCGATGGAAAAGACGAGACGGCCGTCCGGTAAGCGAAATGCGTCGTACCAATCGCCGCCGATCTGCGCTTCGCTGCTGCCGGGAACGTACACCGCGTCGGTTTCGAGCCACGGCACGGCGGGCAGTGATTTCGGCAGTGAGGCGGCCTGCAGCGCTTGTGAAACGCGATGTTCGCGCTCGTAAAGCTCGGCGTTCTTGATCGCAAGCGCCGTTCGATGCGCAACTTCGGTGAAAAACGCTGCTTCGCTTTCATCGAACGGCCTCTGCTCGCCGCTTCGCGCAAGCGACATCGTACCGATCGTTTCACCGCGCACAATGAGCGGAACGCGCAACTGCGCCTCGCCGGTGCCGGCGCCCACGCTTGCCTCGGCAAAGCGCGAACCGTCGGTGAGTTCGATCGAACACCACGCTGCCAGCGCCGGCACCGCCGCGTGCACAATGCGCTCGACCATCACATCGACCGACCAAGTCTCATTGATCGTATTACCGAGAGCGGCAAGAAACGACTGCTGCAGTTCCGCGCGTTTTTGATCGTCGATGTCGGTTGCGGTACCGAACCAGCGGACGATGCGGCCATTTTGATCGCGCAGCGGAAGTGCGCGCGAAAGAAACCAGCGCAACGTACCATCGTGCCGCCGAATGCGCATTTCGCGTTCGAACGGCTCGCCGGTTGTAAACGAGCGTCGCCAGTCGTCGCGAATCTGCTCGCGATCTTCTTCCGGATACGCCTCCATACTGAACGTCCGCATGCCGGTGTACTCGTGCCAAGCGGCGTTAACGTAGTCTTGAACGCCGTCTTCACGCACGGACCACGCGATGTTCGGCATTGCTTCCGCCAGCATTCGGTAGTGCGATTCGCTCGCAGCAAGAATCGCATTGCTGCGCATTTCGTCGTCGATATCGGTCGAAGTGCCGAACCAGCGCGTGATTTGTCCCGACGCATCGCGCAGCGCGGAACCGCGCGCCACAAACCATCGGTAGGCGCCGTCGTGCCGCCGGAGGCGGTAGCGATGTTCGTACGGTTCACCGGTTTTGAACGAGCGATGCCACCGATCGAGCGTCGCCTGGAGATCGTCGGGATGGATGAACCGCTTCCACGCTTCGCCGAACGTCTCTTCCGGTTCGCGCCCCACGTATTGCGCCATTGCGCTGTTGACGTAATCCTGAACGCCGTCCGCGCGGATCGACCAGACGATATCGGGGACGGCTTCGGCAATCACGCGCAGCTGACGTTCACGCTCGATCTGCGCGACGTGCCGGTCTTGGATGTCGACGGCCGTTCCGATACGCGAGAATGGCGTCTCATCGCTAAAGCGCGGACGAACCCATCGCAATAAGTGCCAGCGATACATGCCGTCGCTTCGGCGGCGTAATCGGAATTCGACCTCAGTTGCACCGCTGCGCAACGCATGCAACAGCCGCCCGAGATCGTCGGGATGCACGAGCGCGTTGCGCTCCTCGATCAACGAACCGCCGCCGAGGCCCGTGTATTCATACCACGCGTGATTGACGAACGTCAGGCGATCGTCACGATCGGTCGTCCACACGAGCATCGGCAATGCGTCGGCAAGAACCTTGAAGCGGTCGTTCGCGCGTTCCATCGCATCGCGCTCGTCCACGATGCCGATCCACTTTCGAATTGCGCCGCTCGAATCGCGCAGCGGAATCATCGCGCCCGTAAAGAGGCGATATCGATCGTCGATCGACCGCAACCGATAGCTCACGACGTACGGTAATCCGCGCTGCGCGTTTTCCGTGAACCGCCGCTCCACCATCGTCAGTTCGGCGGGATGTAACGCGAGTTGCCAGCCGAGGCCGACGGATTGTTCGAGCGTCAGTCCGGTGAAGTCACTCCATGCCGGATTGAAATATTCGCACGAGAACCCTTCACCGACAACGCAAACAATCTGACGCAATCCGTCCGCAAATGCAGCGATCGCGCCGAGATCGAGCTCTTGTTGAAACTCGGGAATCATGTGGACTTGCGCTCCACGCGCAAATTCCAAGGGGTCACCGTCACGGCGACCCCTTCAAAAACGACTACTCGTTTCCTCTACCCGCGCTTGCGTCGATAGGCGCGACGCGCGGCCTCTTTAATTGCCGCAGTTCCCATTCCGTAGTGCTCGATCAACTGGAGCGGATCACCCGATTGCCCGAATTGATCGCGCACGCCGATGAATTCGATCGGAACCGGGTGGCGCTCGGCCAAGATCTCGGCGACGCGCGATCCCATACCGCCATGCACTTGGTGCTCCTCGACGGTTACGACCGTTCCACAACTTTGCGCAGCGTTTACAATTGCCGATTCATCCATCGGCTTCACCGTGTGGTTATTGACGACGCGGCATTCGATGCCGTCTTCACGCGCGAGTTCGTCGGCGGCAGCGAGCGCGTTATAGACGAGAATTCCGCACGCGACGATTGCGACGTCGTTCCCTTCACGGAACGTCTGCGCTTTGCCGATTTCGAACGGCGTCTCTTCCGTGGTGACAATCGGCGACTTCTCGCGCGCGAAGCGCAAGTACGACGGCCCGAACGTTTCCGAGAGCGCGAGCGTGGCTTTCTTCGTTTGTACTGAATCGCAGGGCACGACGACGAACATGTGCGGAATCACGCGCATGATCGCGATATCCTCGATTGCTTGGTGCGTTGCGCCGTCCGGACCGACGGAAACGCCGGCGTGCGCGCCCGCGATCTTCACGTTGGTTTCATTGAGCGCCATGATCGTACGGACTTGCTCCCACGAACGTCCCGGATTGAACATTGCGTACGATGCAATCCATGGAATCTTTCCGGTCGCCGCGAGACCGCCCGCCATTGCGACGAGCATTTGCTCGGCGACGCCGATTTCAAGATATTGCGTGGGATGGGCTTTCTTGAAGCCCTCCATGCGCGTCGATTCCGCGAGATCGGCGCAGATAGCGAGTACATTTTTGTTCCGCGTACCCGCTTCGATCAACCCTTCGCCGAACCCGTTACGTGTCGGCAACTGCTTTAATTCGGCGGCGCTGCGGTAATCAACCAGATGCATCGCGCGGGCCGCCGCGTCGATCACGTCGGTGCTAGGCATTGGCGAGGATCCTTTCCCGTTGCGATTGCAGTTCCGCGAGCGCTTCATCGGCTTGCGCCTTATTCGGCGGCTTACCGTGCCACGTGTAATCGCCTTCCATATAACTCACGCCCTTGCCGGGGATCGTGTGCGCGATGATGACCTGGGGTTTACCCTTGAGTTGCTTCGCGCGTTCGACGGTCGCGATGAATTCTTCCATGTCGTTGCCGTCGCATTGAAGCACTTCCCAATTGAAGGCGCGATATTTATCGGCGAGCGGCTCGAGCGGCATGATGTCTTCCGTGCTGCCGTCGATTTGGATGAAATTGCGGTCGATGATGTTCGTGAGATTGTCGAGTCCGAACTTCCCCGCGGTCATCACCGCTTCCCAATGCAATCCGCATTGATGTTCCGCATCGGAAGTGACCACGTAGACGCGCCACTCTTTGTTATCGAGTTTCGCGCTCAACGCCATGCCCGTACCTTGCGCGAGCCCTTCACCGAGCGGGCCCGACGTCGTCTCGAGCGCCGGCAGCTTCACCCGTTCCGGGTGTCCTTGAAGACGCGAGCCGAACTTGCGCAGCGTCAGCAGTTCGTCAACCGGAAAATAACCGAAGTTCGCCATAGCGGAGTAGCGGACCGGAGCGATGTGCCCGCAGGAGAGCAACAGGCGGTCGCGGTCTTCCCACTCGGGACGCTTTGGATCGTGGCGCATGATCGCGCCGTAGAGGGCCGTGAAGATGTCGGCCATATCGAGCGAGCCGGCTGAGTGCCCGGAGCCCGCGGATAAGAGCGAGCGAATGATGCCTTGGCGGACATCGTTCGCCTTCAATCTGAGCTCCTTAAGTCGCTCTGCGGTTACGGATTGCATACGGCCCCTGTTATACCAGGGCGTCCTTGCGCGGACCTAGTGGGAACGTCGGGTTTTGGCGGCCTGCTTCTTCGTTTCGGCTTTATGGCACGAGAGGCAGAGCGTTTCCAGGTTGCTCAAGTGGTGCAGACAACTCAACCGCACGTGCGCACCACGGGCCTGTTCGATGTGATTGACTTCAACACGATGGGTCTTCCGTAAGGCGCTGTAGTTCGGTGTTCCGCGTTTGGGTGCGCGTTCACCGCAACGTTTGCAATGGTACTTGTCACGGCGTTTTGCCGCGCGGCGGGCGAGCGTCCACCAGTGATTGGTCCAAAACGCGTTCGCACATTTGTCGCTGCACCACGTTCGCCGCCGTTTTGGTAATTCGCGGCCGCACCAATTGCAGCCGCCGCCCATGCGATGCACGAGCGCACAGGTTTCCATCAACTCACGAGAGCGATACGCGGGCTGCTTTCTATCCACTGTTCGAAATCGATCGCGGTCATCGGCTGGGCCGCCGCGAATCCTTGCATGTATTTGACGCCGGCGTTGCGGATCGCTGCACGATCGTCCGCGGTCGCGACGCGCGTCGCGATCACGTCCCAACCGTAGACGTTTGAAATCGCGACGACGGCTTCCATCCCGCGGCCGTTCGCACCGCCGGACGGCAACAGCGACTTCGACGGTTTGACGAACCGCACCGCGAGCGTTTCGAGCATCGCTAAGTCGAGCGGCGTATCCCCGAATCCGTCGAGACCGACGTGCAATCCACAACGTTCCGCTGCTTCCGCGAAGGCCCGGTGCTCGTCGAGTTCGCCGGTGAAGCGTTTCCAATCAAGCTCGACGGCAAGCATCGATGAATCGGCACCGATCACGTCGATCGCGCGGAGCACACCGTTGAGAATCTCTTCGGTCGCAACCCCGATGTTGACGTGGATGCGTTTAACGCCTTGCCCGCGCCATTCGTTTGCATAGGCGAGGGCACGGCGCGTCACCCACGCATCGAGATGTTCGAGCGCTTTTCGCGCACGGGCCGCTTCCATCGTCGTCAACGCCGATTGCACGCCGCTGCGCGGATGCAGCGAACGCAACAAAGCTTCCGCCGCTATGACTTCGCCCGACTGCACGTCGAAGATCGGCTGAAAACACAGCAAGAACTCGCGATCGTACGCTTCTTCGACGTCGATGCTCAACGTGGGAACGTCCGTGGGCGTTGCTCCCGGCACGTACACACAGTACGGTTGTCGCTGGCGCTTCGCTTGATACATCGCAAGATCGGCGTGATGCAGCCAGTCGTCTTCGTCGGAGGCATGCTCGGGGAAAAACGCAATGCCGATGCTCACCGACACCGTGCCGTCGCCGTAGTCGATGTGGAGATCGCGTACGCCGTCGGCAAGTCGTCCCGCGGCTGCCGTCGCTTCATCATACGTTCGCACCATCGGCAAAACGACGGCGAATTCGTCGCCGCCGATACGTCCGACGAATTCGTTGGAACGCAGCGCTTCGCGCATTTTGGTTGCGATCGATTTTAGCGCCGCATCGCCGTGAGCATGCCCGTACCGGTCGTTGACGCCTTTGAATCCGTTCAAATCGACGAAGAGTAACGCGGAGCGAAGGTCGTTGCGCTTTGCGGCGACGACGGTTTCGGTCAAACGGCTCATGGTCGACCAGCGATCGGGAAGACCGGTGAGATGGTCGACGAATGCGCGTCCTTCGGCTCGCGCGGAACGAAATCGAAGCAAATGCGTGAGCACGTCGAGGATGACTTCGGACTGCGCTTCAAATGCATCGCGCTGCATGCGGCCGGTGCGCTCGCCGAGCAACAGCACCCAGCAGCGATCGTCGGCCGAGAACGTCGAGCAGAGCGCGTCTTTCACGCCGGCGGCGCGGCGAAGCGCGGCCGACCCGCGTTCACCCAACTCTTTCCGCTGCTCGTTATGCCAATCGACCGCTTCGTCCAGCAGCGTCGGATCCGTCGCGCATACAAAGCGCAACGCGTTGCTTTGCATCTCGAGAATCGCCGCCACGTCGGCACCCGTCACGCGGGCCGCTTCTAAGAGGGCCTCTGCGATGACCTGGGGCAGCTCGGTCTCGAGCCGGCTGAGAAATGCCCGCATTGAGGCGATCCGCGCGAAGGCCAGGGCACGGTCTTCCGGCGGCACAACGCTTCTAGCGTCGCCCAGTATAGACTGAACGAGTCCGAAGATATCGTCAAACACCGCAAGCGCTTGCTTCGCCGCTCATCGCCATCTTCATGTATATGCCGCGATAAAGTCCCAAGCGGTCGTCGGACGGCCGAAATGATACCCCTGGAGTTCGCGGCACCCGATGCCGCGGAGGAACTCGGCCTGACCGTGGGTCTCGACCCCTTCCCCGATCACGTTCATTTCGAGCGAATCGGCCAGCGCGGCGACCGATCTGCAGATGGCACGGCTGTAATTATCGCTCTCCGCGTCCTTTACGAACGCGCGGTCGATCTTCAAACAGCTCACCGGATAGGACTTGAGATAGGACAGCGTGTTGTAGCCCGTGCCGAAATCGTCGATTGCAATCGACACGCCGGAATCGCGCAACCGCTCGAGCGTTGCAACCGCGCTCGGGATATCCTCGATCAGCAGTTGCTCCGTGACTTCTAATTGCAGCCGTTCCGCGTCCCACCCGGTATCATTGAGCGCATCGGCAACGTGCCCGAAGAGTTTGTTCGATTGAACGTGTCGCGGTGAGACGTTGACGTTCAAGCGAATGTTTGACTTCATCTCTTTGCGGATCGTGCGTGCGTCGCTGCACGCGCGGTCAATCGCCCATCGGCCGATCTCGACCACCGCGTCGCTCTCTTCGGCAATGGTGAGAAAGACGTCGGGCGTCAGCAGTCCCAAATCAGGATGCTGCCAGCGCAGCAGCGCTTCGGTTGCAATCACCTTGCCGCTCGATGCGTCGATAAGCGGTTGATAGTACATCGCAAATTCCGATCGCCGCACCGCATTGGCGAGATCGCGTTCGAGACGGCTGCGGACGCTCATTTTACGATCGAGCGCGGGGTCGTAGGATAGCGTGCCGCCGCGCATCGTCGCTTTGGCCGTGTAGAGCGCGATGCCGGCATTTTGCAGCAGCGTTTCGCCGGTGCCGTGCTCGGGATGACGTGCAACACCCATCGTCGCCCGCACGACGATTTCCGTATGACCCGCCTTAAAAGGCGCATCGAGAGCGTCGCGCAAACGCTCGACCCCAAGATCGACGATTTGGCAATCAGCCGGCTCGATCAAAAAACACGCAAATTCGTCGGAACCGAGCCGCGCCACGTAATGGCCGTCCTCTTCGAGAAAACGCACTCGCTCGGCAATCGCGCGCAACAATTGATCGCCCACTGCGTGTCCCGCGAGTTCGTTCACCTGCGCGAAACGATCGATGTCGAAAACGACGAGCGCACCGGTTCGGGACTGATCGCCGTACGCGTTGAGCGCTTCGATTAAGTGATGGCGGTTCAGCAATCCGGTCAGCGGATCGTGCGTCGTGAGAAATTGCACGGCATTCTGCGCTTGCACGAACTCCGTAACGTCGAAGACACTGCCGACGCTGCGCGCCGGTGTCCCATTCGAACTCGGGAAATACGAACCGAACGTGCGGATGTGGCGAACCTCTCCGCCCGGGCGCACGATACGGCATTGCATCGAACCGCTGCCGAACACATCGAACGAGGCGCGGTCTTCAGGATGCACGAGGTTCAGTAACTCGGTGCAGCGCAGTTCCGCCGTTCCCTCCGGAAGTCCCCAAATCTGAGCGAAAGGCGGCGACACCGTTATCTTTTTGCTCGTGACGTCCACCACATAGTATGCGAACGTCGATGCGCTTTGTGCGTGCCGCAGTGCTTCCCGCAGCTCATCGATTTCCTGCGCGAGCCGCGCGTGGTCGGTGGCGTCGATGCCGAAAGCGATCGCGCCGACGATTTCGCCGTCGGGCGCGGTCAGCGGTACGGCTTGCCCGTCGATTCGCGCGTTGCCGAGATCGGCGGAGAAACTCATGTTCTGTCCGCGCAACGCAGCGCGCAGCGCCCGCAAGAGGCGGCCGGCTTTTGGCCATGCCGAATCAAGGGGTTGTGCAGAGGAGCGAAGCGCGTCGAGTTCTTCGCCCAGAGCCTGCGGACCAAAAGCGGTCCCAAGACGCAACGTGCGATCCGTTACCAGCACGACGGCCGGCAGCGGTTGTCGCTCTGGCGGCATCGCCAAAGCTCTCCCTTCGCCACAGCAAGCGGCAGGATGGCAGGAACCCGACACTGCCTCCCTTTGCTTGCCCGGTTTATCAGTAACCTAGCGCCTCTCCTGCGGGGTGGCGCCGATCCGTGCCGCCATAACGAAGTCCGGTTGCCGGATCAACGACGATCGCTTGCGCCGAGCCCCAGAACGGAACTTCTAAAAATGCGTAGCCGTCGGCGCGTAAAGCGGTCAGCGTCGGGTCCGTAAACGCGTGGGGCTCGTACTCAATCTGGTCGGGCAGCCACTGCATATGGAAGCGCGGCGCATCGACGGCAGCCTGCACGTTCATGCCGAAATCGAAGACGTTGAGAATCGTTTCGAGCGCGATCGTGATGATACGCGAACCCCCAGGACTTCCGGTCACCATCGCAAGTTTTCCGCCGCGCAGCACGATCGTCGGCGCCATCGACGAGAGCGGGCGTTTTCCGGGCGCGATGTCGTTTCGTTCACCCTGCACCAAGCCGAACATGTTCGGCACACCGGGTTTGGACGTGAAGTCATCCATCTCGTCATTGAGAAAGAATCCGGTGTGCGGCGCGACGACTCCGGCGCCGAACCAATCGTTGATCGTATACGTGACGGCGACCGCGTTACCGTCTTTATCAACGATGGAGAAATGCGTCGTATCGTCGTTCTCGTGCACGGTGATGTGCAGTCCGGGTTTCACTTCTTTCGAGGGCGTCGCGTCTTGCGGTGCGATTGATTTTCGCAACGACGCAGCATACGCCGGATCGAGCAGTTGCGCGATCGGATCGTGCACGAAGGCCGGATCGCCGAGGTATGCGTTGCGGTCGGCGTACGCGCGGCGTTCGGCTTCCACGACGTAGTGCGTCTCTTCTATGCTGTGCCAGCCCCATTTTGCGAGCGGATACGGTGCGATGATGTTGAGGATCTCGCACAGCGTCACGCCGCCCGAACTCGGTGGAGGCGCGGAGACAATGTCGAGATCGTGATAGGTGCAGTGCAAGGGTTGCGATTCGCCGACCGTGTACTGTTCAAAATCCCGCAACGTGAGAATGCCGCCGCTACGGTTCGATGCATCGACGATGTCCTGCGCGATCGCGCCGCGGTAAAATGCCGAATCGCCCTCACGTGCAATCGATTCAAGCGACCTCGCGAGATCGGGTTGGACGACGCGTTCGCCGACGTGCGGCTTCGTGCCGTACGCCCAACCGCTATACCCCTCCGTCGGCGAACCTTCGAACGGAATCATATCGCCCGCTTCGATCGTGTATCCGTTGCGCGCGAGATCGATCGCACTTGTCATGACGTGCTCGCGAGACATGGTGCCGTACTCGCGCAGCGCGCGATTCAAACCCATGACCGTTCCCGGCACTCCCACGGCGAGCCAGCCCTTGCGTGATTTCTGCGGATCGACGTTGCCGTTGCGATTGAGATACATGTCGCGCGTCGCGTGTCCGGGCGCTTTCTCGCGAAAATCGATAAAGCGTTCGCGCCCGTCGTGCAGGCGAATCAGCATGAATCCGCCGCCGCCGATGTTGCCGCAGCACGGGTCCACGACGGCGAGCGCATAGCCGACGGCAACGGCGGCATCGACCGCATTACCTCCGGATTTTAGGATGTTCAACCCAGCTTGCGTCGCGAGATGCTGTTCCGTCGCGACCATTGCGTGCGAACCTGAGGCGGGCAGCAGCGCAGCGGCAAAGACAAATGCTAAAAATGGCATCGAGCTTGCGCCTTTCTCTTAGGAGGCGCTGGAATCATGGGTTTCAGCAATGTCGTATACTTGCGTCATCGGCACGCGTACTAGCGAACCAGAGCCGACCGATTGGCACCGCTCGCGGCGCCTGCGGCGGCTTTTTGCCCGGTTTTTGATTCTCACCGCTGCTGTTGCGGTCGCAATTCTGAGCGCCTTTTATTCGCTGCGTCTCCTCGAGAGCGATGACGAACGCGCCGACGGCCTGCGGCTGGCGGCAAGCGACCTGCTCTCGGCGCAAATTGATGAAGAGACGGAGATTCGCGGCTACGCGCTAACATCGGACCGCCGTTTTCTGGACCCGTATGAGCTGCGCAAAGCCGATCTCGAACGCTCCGTCGCCCGCTTACTGTCGAATCTTCGAAGCAACACGCCCGAACATGGCGCCGTTGCTCGCTTCGCGGTTTTTCACGAGGCGTGGGAGCGCAACATCGCGCAACCCGTTCTGCGCGATCCCGGCGCCGGACGCAGTCGTCGACTGCAACTCGATGGAAAGGCGCGCATGGACGGGATGCGCGCGCAGATGAATACCCTGGCGACCCTCGCAAAGAACGCCGTCGATCTCAACACACGCCGTACGCACCTGGTGCAATATATTGAAGCGATCGCTATTATCGTCGTCATCCTGATGATGGGGATCTACGCCTATTTTTACGAACGCCGAGCGACTGCATTACAGCGGCGAGCCTTCGAAGCTATAGAAGAAACGAGCCACAGCGCGACACGGATTGGCGAATGGCGCATGAAAGTGATCGCGATGCTTGCGCACGATTTTAAGTCCGCGCTCGCGGTGATCTCTGCCTGTGCAGACGTGCTCAGAGAATTTCCCGAGAAACGTGATGATCCCGGACCGTATCGCGGCATTCGAGAGTCCGTCGAACAACTTTCCGAGATGACCGACGAGGCGTTGCTGATGGCACGGATCGCAAGCGATGCGCTTCGGATCAAACGGGAACCGGTTGAACTCGCCCCGGTGCTCGAAAGTGTTGCCCAGCGCTACCGAACGCTGCATCCGATCCGCGTAAAAGCCGCCGGCGAAACGGTGCTCGGTGACGAAGCGTATTTACTTCGCGCGTTTGATAATCTCGTCAGCAACGCCACAAAATACTCCGCGCCGTTCCAGCCTGTCGACATCGAGGCTCGCAACGATGGTGATGAGATCGAGGTTCTCGTTCGCGACCGCGGGCAAGGAATCGACCCGGAAGACGTGCCGCATATCTTCGAGGAGTATTGGCGAAGCCCGCATGCCACGAGCCCGGTCGGTGCCGGCGTCGGACTCTTTATCGTACGGAAGATCATCGACGCGCACGGCGGCGCGATCGATGTGATCAGCCTTCCCGGTATCGGAACGACACTCTACGTACGCCTTCCCGCAGCGATCGAGCAACGTCCCGCAGCGGTACCACCTCAAACCGGCGCTTGAGCATCGCGAGCGACTCACGAACCACGTGCGCCTTCACATCCGGATCGAGCGCCATGGCGGGAAAGAACGCGAGCTCCGGGCAGTCACGCGCGGTTAGAAAATCGAGCGGATGCAGCAAGATCGACGGCGGCGTGCGGGTGATTTCGCACAACGTCAACGCCGTCGCGAAATAGGCGAGCGCAATCGCCGGTGAGACGGCAGCGAGATACAAGACGTAGCTGAGGTGAATGGGAATACGTAAGATCGGCATCGTCGTGACCGGAATCTCGACGAGCATCGCGCCGTTTGCCTTCACGAAGTACGGCGCGTTCTTGCGCAGCCCGTCCGAAAAGTTACCGAAGAGGACGTCGCGGTCTCTGAGTTCTTCGTCGCTCAGTTTCGCCGCGCGCAAGTAATATGCGCGCGCAAGCGGTCCGATGAACGTCGGCAGCGACGATGCATCGTAGAGATACCCTCGCGTTGCCAAAACGTCGAGCATTTCCGCCGAACGCGCGAACCCCGGTCCCCGAAATCCGCGCGGAACTTCACCGGTTGCGGCCTCGATCGCCTCTTCCGCGCGCGCCATTTCTTCATCTACTTCCGCCCGGCTTCGTTTGGAGATCCAGGGCTCGTGAAAGAACGAGTGATTTCCGATCTCGTGCCCGTGCTGCGGAATGCTTGCGAGCACATCGCGCGACGATGGATTGGCCGCATCCCGTCCGACGATAAAGAACGTAATCGTCAATCCGAGGTCGTCGAGCAGTCCGAGCACGTTTGGAAGTAGCGTTTCCAGATACGAAGGATAGGTCTCCCAGCCGGCATCGCCGTGCGTCTTCATGTAGGACCATTTATTGTCGAGATCAAGTGAGAGTGACGCCTTCATACGACCTCCGCTTCCAGGCGCGATGGGAGTGCGGCTTTCATCTGAGTCCATACCTGCTCGGCGAGGCCCACCGTCTCGTTGACGTTGAGCGTACCGTTGACGATGTGTGCGCTGTTGGCGGCAAAGACGCCGGGAACGGACGTGGCAATCGGCGGCAAGCGGTCGGAATATCCGAGCGTCGGCACCGGGAACACATACGGCACGCGCGACACGCGGAATGCGCGCACGTCTTCGCGGCGTAGCTGCGGATGCATGCGTCCGAGTTCGCCAAGGAAGAGTGTTTGAATCTCTTCGTCGCTCCAGCGCAATGCTTCGTCGTTCGGCGCTACATATTTCGGAAGATAGACGAGCGAACGTCCATGGAACGTCTTCGCCCGTTCTACGAGCGCCGTCATCTCAATCACCGCCGTAAACGGAACCGAAGCGTCGACGATGTTCGTGATATAGTATGGCGTTAGCTGCCGTTCGGAAAGCAGCGACGCGCACACGATGCCTTGATATTCGATGCCGGTGTGGAGCAATTGTTCCGATCGCTGCAGATCCGGAACGATGTGCGGCACCAGCGGCGATGCGAGGGTCACGAGCACCTGATCGAACGAAGACATCCCTTCGTCGGTCATCACGGTCACGCCGGAAGCGGAAGGGGTGACGCATGCAACGCGGCGAGACGTTCGGATCTCGACGCCGCGTCGCGCGAGCCGTTCTTCGAATCGGCGCAAGACCGTTTCGTATCCGCCGCGGACGTAGCCGAACAACTCACGTTTGGCTCCCGTACGGCGCGCCGCATACATTCGTGCGATGATCGCCCAAATGAATGCTGCCGAAGCTCGCCGCGCGTACGGGCCGAGTTTTGCGCGCAAGAGGGGAAGCCAGATGCGCTCGACGGTTGCGCGTCCACATTCCTTGGTGAGCCAGTCGACGGCCGTAACGGACTCGAGCGGCTTCCAGTTCGTGATGCGCGACGCTTTGAGGATAAAGGCGCCGAGGCGCGCTTTCTGCCACAATGGCAGCGGAGGGAATGCGAGAAAATCGAACGCCGTCGTGAACGGATACATCGATCCGTCGACGTAGAAGCCCGTTTGGGCCGGAACGAAGTGCATCTCATCGCTCAACTCGAGTTCATCGAGCAGCCCGCGCAGCTTCGTATCGGAATAGAGCGTTACGTGATAGTGACGATCCCAAACGCAGTCGCCGATTTGCCACGGCGCTGCAAGGCCGCCACAACGCGACGATGCCTCGAGGATCGTTACATGATGCCCCTCGGCGGCCGCGCGCCACGCGACCGTCATCCCGAGCATACCGCCGCCGACAATACCAATATTCAACGCAGCGATCTCGCAAGTTCGGCGACACGTAGTCCATGAATTGCGAAGCGAGCCCCGCACGCGGCGCAATCCGTTTGCTCCTCGCCCTGTGTGAGCCGTTCGCCGTTAGGATAGAGCGGACGGCCGCACGAGCAGACGTATCCGGCGGGGCGCGCCGGATTGCCGATCGCGAGGACGAAATCGGGTACGTCGTGCGTAACGACCGACCCCATACCGATCATGGCGAAGCGTCCGATCGTGATACCGCCGCTAATCGTCGCTTGCGCGCCGATCGTCGCACCTTCGCGCACGACCGTGCGCAACGTATGCTCGTCCGGTTCCGAGGGTAGGAGCTGGCGGAAATCCGCGGTTGTCGCGCGCGGAAACCGGTCGTTGGTAAAGACCGTTCCGGCCGCAATCATCACACCTCGTTCGATCGTCACACCCGTGCAGATATAAACAAATGCATTGATCTTGACGCGATCGGCAATATGAACGTCATAGGCAACGTACGTTTTTTCGCCGATGATGCACTCTTCGCCAATATGCGTCGAATGACGAATGTGCACGTGATCCCAAATCGCCGTTTGACGGCCGATCGTGACGCCGGGATCGATGATGGCGGTCGGATGAACGGCCATGTCACGAGACCTGAAGCGCCGGTATACCGCTCTCTATACGCTGCCAACGAGATTCATCGAGGGCAGCGTACGCGGCTTGAATGACATCGACGGAGGCAAGCGCGTCGACCGGCGTGACCGTCAGGTCCGCCTCACCCGCGATCGCTTCGCAGAAATTGCGCAGTTGATCGCGGAAGGCTTGAACTTTGTCGTAGCCGCTTCCAAACACGTCCCAGGCGGCTTCACCGAGGCGCAGCATCTTCGATTCGCGCCAGCCGACGAGGATCGTTCCTTCGCTTCCGTAGATGCGCAGATACGATTCGAGCTGCTTGTCGATGCTCCACGAGAGATCCGATGCGCCCATCACGCCGTCATCGTTGTGGACGAATAGACGAACCGTGTCTTCCACCGCGAGTCCTTGCATGCGGCGCCCCTCGATGACTTGAATGTCGCGAAGGTTGCCCAAGAAGTAACGCAGCAGGTCGACGGCATGCGTACCGTTGTCGATCAGGACGCCGCCGCCGCTCACCGTCGGGTCAGCGTTCCAGCGGGTTCGCATGTCGACGTGCGAAGTAAAGGCGTTCTCGACGAAAACCAATTCGCCGATCGCGCCCGCGCGCACGAGATCGCGCGCGCGCCGCACGTCGGTAACGAAGCGGAACTTCGAGGCCATCGTCAGGATCCGTTTGCTCGAACGCGCGGTTTCGATCATCCGCAGCGCTGCGAGGGAACTCGTTGCGAGCGGTTTTTCGCAAAGTACATGGTGGCCGGTGACGAGCAAGCGTCGCGACACTTCTTCGTGGTAGGCGGGCGGCGTGCAGACGATGGCGGCATCGAAATCACCGGCTTCGATGAGTTGCGAAAGATCGGTAAACGCGCGCGCCCCGACGCGGTGCGCATATTCTTGCGCCGCATCGGCACGAACGTCGCAGACGGCGCTGATAAATGCACCGTCAAACGTATTCATCGCCGCTTCGTACGCACGAGCGATGGCGCCGGCGCCTATGAGCGCTATACGAACCGGCGTGTTCATGCGGGTTGCAACCGTGAAGCAACGGAACGAACGGCCCACTTCAACGCCTCTGCGATAAAGAGAACATCGTCTTCCGAGTAGCGGTCGTTCCAAGGAATCACGAGGATGCGTTCGAGCGCCGATGCCGTACCCGGATACCGCTCCGCGCGGTAATCCACGGCTTGCGGCCGCGCCAGGGTGAACGGGAACTCACTGCGGCCGAACGTTTTACGTTTCTGAAAGACGTCGCACATAAATGCCGGCTTCTGGATGTAGCGCGGCACCATCGTGACGCCGCATTCTTTGCAAAGCGCCGCGATTTCGAGAACGGCATCCGGCGGTAGTGACTCGTCCACGCGCACGCAGTACTTCCAATAGCTGTGACGCGCATCGGACGCGACGATCGGACGGATCAGTTCCGGCGTCGCTTCGAGGTAGCCATCGAGCAATTCAGCGAGATGACGCCGGCGCTCGACGATGGGCTGGAGCTTTTCGAGTTGCGCGAGCGCAACGCTTCCGCAGAGCTCGGACATGCGGTAGTTGAGCGCAAGGAAGTAGTGGTCCGGGTTCGGATCGCCATAGCCCCACGCCTTATTGATGAACAGGTAGAGTAGGCGCGCGAGCCGGTCGTCGTTCGTCACGACGATCCCGCCCTCGC
The DNA here is from genome assembly GCA_963765935.1 of Vulcanimicrobiia bacterium. Lineage (GTDB taxonomy): Bacteria > Vulcanimicrobiota > Vulcanimicrobiia > Vulcanimicrobiales > Vulcanimicrobiaceae > JAMXLG01. Next base: position 1,438,032 of record CAVXXX010000001.1, read on the forward strand.
CGGTCGTAATGTGCTTTCCTTGTTGAAGGCTGAAGCATCCGATTTCGCCGACGGTTCCGACGAAACGGTCGCCGCTCGTCGCGAGAAACGCTTGCGCGCAGTCTTCGATAATCGGAATACCATGGCGGTCGGCCAGCGCGCGAATCGATGCGAGATCGCACGGGTTTCCGAAGAGATGCGTGACGACAATTGCGCGCGTGCGATCGCTTAAACATGCGGCAATCGTCTCGGCCGTTACGTTACACGTCAGGGGGTCGACGTCGGCGAATACGGGTACCGCGCCTTGGTAAACGATCGGCGCGAGCGCACCCATGTCGGTGATCGGCGTAGTAATGATTTCATCGCCGGGTTCGGGATCGATCGCGGCGATTGCGCAGTGAACGGCGGCGGATCCGGAAGCGCAGGCGAACGCGTGCTTCACGCCCAGCATTTCCGCAAAGCGGGACTCGAAAGCGCGCACGAAGGCGCCCTTCGTGCTCGTTAGGGTTCCGCTTCGAATCGCCTGCGTCACAGCCGCGATCTCTTCGTCTCCCAAAGTGCGGCCTGTAGCGTCCTGATCGGATGCAAGGACACGGCGTTCGAGCGAAAATGGTTCGGTCATAGTGTGATCATCCTCGTGGTTGGGTGGGTGGTTCGTATGGCGCTACGCCGGAGAAAAGCGCCGAGTTGACCCGCGAAAATCGCGAGGCTGGCGTATTGAACGAAGACGGTGCCCGCCGTTACGGCCGCAAGCGTGGCCGTATTGACATGCGCAATGACAAGAATGGATACGACGAGGGGTAAAAGTCCGGGGAAAATGCCGGGCAGCGCGAGCCACAACGCGGGACGATACGAGAACGCAAGACGAATCGTGGCCCCGATTTGCTTGATCAAGCGCTTCGGTCGAACGCGTCCGGTATCTGCGCGGCGCTGAGCGCTCCATTCTAACGTCGCCGGCACTTCGACAATCGTCAGATGCTTGCGTAATCCACTGAGCAGCATCTCCGCAATCGCTTCCATGCCGTCGGACGCAAATTCGAGCATGGGAAGTATCTCGGCCCGATAGACGCGTACCATCGACGTCAGCGTCGCAATGCGTCCATTGACGGCGAGCGAAAGCAAACGATTGGCTTCACGGCTGAGTAACCGGCGCAGAATTGGAACGTTCTTCACGCTGCCGCCGCGCATGTAGGGCGATGCGCAGGCGATGTCGCCGCCGTTGCGCTCGAGCGCTTCGAGCAGTTCCATGCCGGTCGCCGGCGGATAGCTCAAATCCGCATCGAGGACCATTGCGTACCCTTCCGTGATTCGTGAAAACGCCGTACGCAACGCGGCACCCAGCCCGCGATTACGATCGTGCTGCATAACCTCGACGTTCTTGCGGGTGCTCGCGAATGCCGACGCAACGTCATACGTTTCATCCACGCTTCCGTCGTCGACGATCAAATACCGGAAGTCGTATCCGCTCGACCGGTAGATCGCAAAGGCTTCGGTCATGTCGGCCAGGCGAGCCGCAAGCGAGAGGCCCTCGTTGTGCGCGGGAACGATCACGGTTACGGGCGTCATGACACACTCCCGGGCAGATGCCGCGTGCTCACGCCGGCGAAGTAGTCGGTGTAATCGTTGATGTCGACCTTCTCGCGATTCATAACGATCCCGAGCAAATTCTCAATGCCGAACGAACGCAGCCGTTCGACTAAGTTTTGTGCTTCGCGCTCGTCTGCCGAACTGGGCCCGACCACGAGCAACGATGCGTCGACGGCCATCGCGACGAGCAATGCGTCGGTCACCGCGCCGAGCGCCGGCCCATCGACGATGACCATCGCATACTCCTTTTCCGCCATCTCGAGCACGTGCGATAGCCCCATCTCGAGCAGCGAAACCGGATTGGTTACGCTCGTGCCGCTCGACAAGAGATCGAGTCCGGGCGAGATGTGCTGCACGGAATCATCGAGCGTCTTCGAACCGGCGAGCACTTCACTCAGACCGGCTTCGTTCGTTACGCTGGCATGTTCGTGCAGCGTCGGGCGGCGCAAGTCGGCATCCACCAGGAGAATCGGACCTTTGAGCGTCGCCATTGCGCGCGCAAGATGGAACGAAATCGTTGATTTGCCGTCGCCGCGGCTGGGACTCAAGACCGCAAGCGTTCGTAAACGTCGCTCGCTGCGCAACCGAAGCGCAACGCAGAGATGCAAAAACGCTTCGAGTGTCATGGATTGCACCCAATGGCGCTTGGCCAGACTTTCCGCCCCGAAGTCCGGAATACGTGCCATGAGCGGAAGACCGAGACGGCGCGCGATGTCGAGTGCGCTGCTGCGGCGTTCGAGCCACTCGATGATCGTCACCACGGCAAATCCGAGTACGAGTCCGATTGCCGTCGCGATAGCGAGATTCACGACCAAGCTCGGCGATTTGACCGCGTCCGCTGCAACCGCCGGTTGAACGATCAAGACGTCGGATATTGCCGTCGTCTTGGCAACGAGCGCATCGCTGTTCTTCTGCTCAAGCTCGTTGTAGATATTCGTCGCCCGCGTCGCATCCTCGCGCAACGTTGCGAACTCGACCATTTCTCCGGGCAGCGCTTGGAGCTGCGGCCCGTACTTGTCTTTTTCGCCTCGCAACGATTTCAGTTGCGCTTCGTCGCCGTCGATGCGCGCGCTCTGGGTCTGCTGCTGCTGCACGAGTGACTGGTAAATCGGATTCGGGGCGACGGTCTCCCCATTCACTGACGATGATGCGTGCGTAGCAAGCTGAGCTTGGAGTGCCGCCAGCTGCTGCTTAAGCGAAATCACCGCGGGATGTGAATCCGTGTACTCGGCGCGCGCTTGATTCAGCTGCGCCGCTACATCGGTGATTTTCGCTCGAATAGCGAGTACATCGGGATCCGGCCCAACTTGCTCGGAGCTCGCGATCGTGCTCGACGTCGACCCGAGTTGCGCCTGCGTGTTTTTGAGCAGTTGCCGCGCTTCGTTTTGGTCCACGATAAGCGCGTCGAGCTTTTGATCGATCGCCGTAACGCGCCCCATGTAATCTTGTTCCTGCGCGGTTGCATCGAAGAATCCGTGCGCTGCCTGGAATGCGGCAAGCTTCTGATTCGCCGCGTGCATGCGGTCGTCGGCCGCCGGCAACTCGGTGGAAAGATATCCGAGCGCGGCCACGGCTTGCGAACGTACGAACTCGCGCTCCTGATCGACAAAGGCGTTTGCGAACGCGTTGGCGATTTCAGCCGACTCATCGCGGGTGCGCGCGGTAACGGAAAGATTGAGCAGCGAGGTGTTGACGAGAGGTTTGACGCTGACTTTACCCAGCAGGTCCTCGGGAGACTCGCGAAGGCCGAGCTGATCGATGACGCGTGAGGCGATGTCGCGTTGTTGCGCCAAAAGCGCGAACGTTTCCGCAGATTGCTGGCCGCTCTGGAGCACGAGTGCATTCAAGATTGGGAGAGTCGTATCGGCAGAAGGCGGCCCAGTGTCGGTGCCGGGACGTCCAGCCATCAAACGGACCGTTGCGGTGTAGCTCTTCGGCGTGATGGCCGTGAAGATTGCGACGAGCGCGATGAAGCCGAGCGCGACGGATGCAAACACTTTCCATCGCTTACGGAGAGCGGAAAGCAGCCGATACGGGTCACCCGACGATTCAGGCGCACTGAACTGCGGCGCGCTGTAAGCGGCTACAGTACCGGGCGGCTGCGGCACAATGTTCGACATCGTGGCACCATGCTACGCGAGTAGCGATACGAAGATAAGGCCGGAAATTCTCACGTAGCGGGACCTTGGAACAGGGACCATATTGCTCTATGAGCGATGCCCCGGATGCTAGTACGAACGCCTCTGCATGGGAGGTTCTTGGCAGGCGTATCATTGCCGCACTATGTCAATGCGCGTTGTGGAGCGGCCGCGGAGCATCAAGGGAACGATACCGCGAGCGCGTCCGACGGCCCATTCATCACAATGGGTCGCTTTATTACTTGCAAACGACGTGCTGTTTTTTGTAATCGCCTGCGCGCTCGGCGCATTAATCGGTTTCCATCGATGGAATTCGCCGCGCGTCGTGGGTCATTTGCTGCTTGCGGATGCGATTTTCGTTGCGATCTGGGTCCTTCTCTTCGATCGTCTCGGCCTCTACCGGCGCACGTATGCGCTTTCGATAAAGGACGAACTCTATTACACGATCGCCGCGCTGATCTTAGGCACGATTCCGCAGCTCGTGCTCTTCACGCTCTATCCCGAAATTTCAACCTCACGCATCGCGCTTGTCTACGCGCTCGTGTTTTCGGTCGTGTTCGTCGGCGCATCCCGCGCCGCACTCCACCCCGTTCGAGCGAAAGGCCGTTTTGGCGCGCGCCGCCGCACCAGCATCGTCGGTACTATCGAACGCGTAACCGCGGTGATGGAGAGCATGGAACTCCGCGACGATAATGAAACGCTTCTCCTCGCCGTCGACAATCTCGACGCTTCACTCTCGGAACTCGCGAAATCGGACGATCCGCGGCTCGATCGATTGGAATGGTTCGCGCGCGCACGAACCTGGGGCTGTGACTCGCTAATCCTCACCGAGATCGTCCCGCCCGAGGCCCTTGCCCGCTTGATGGAAACGGCGAATCGCGAGCATATCGCGGTGGCCTTCGCACCTCCCCGAATTACCCGCCTGGGCTACGAACTCACGCTTCAAACGGCCGGACATCAAGCCCTTATCGTGCCGACGCGCCTTACGGCATGCACCCCGCGCGCACGCCTGATCAAGCGTACAATCGATATCGTCGGCGCGATGATCGCGCTGACTATTTTCGCGCCGGTCATGTTGCTCGCCGCAGCCGCAGTCTATATCGAGTCCGGCAGTCCGGTTCTCTTCTCACAAGAGCGGGTCGGACGTAACGGCAAGACATTTAACATTCTCAAGTTCCGTTCGATGCGCATCGATGCCGAACGGGAAGTCGGCGCCGTGTGGGCGAGCAAGAACGATCCGCGCAAGACGCGCGTCGGAGCGATTCTACGCCGGTTCAGCATCGACGAGATGCCGCAACTCTTCAATGTGCTGCGCGGCGATATGTCGCTCGTGGGGCCGCGTCCGGAACGGCCGGTCTTCGTTGAGTTGTTCCGCCGCACGCTGCCCCGATACGATGACCGCCATCTCGTCGCACCCGGCATCACGGGCTGGTCGCAGATCCACATGAAGCGCATTCTCGAGCCGTCAGCCGCTGCCGAAAAACTCGAATACGATCTGCAGTACGTCGAGCATTGGGCACCGTATCTCGACATTTCGGTCCTCTTTCAGACCGCGTGCGAATTTCTGTTTCACCGGGCGGGCTGAGGATGGAACAGCTTCGCGTCTTGCACATCCTACCGTCGGCGCACGGCTACGGCGCAGAGCGCCAAGTCGTGGAGTTGCTCGCCGGGATGCGCGCGGACGATATCAGCACGGGTTTGCTGACGATCTATCATACCGACGTCTCGAACATCGACGCGCTTCCGTTTCGGATGCTTTCGGCCGGGCGCCACAGTCGCGCGGACAAATTCTTCTTGCCGCGCCTCGTGCGGGAAATCCGGGCGTTCCGCCCGCATGTCGTGCACACGCACACGCACGTAGGGAAATACTGGGGACGCGCGGCCGCGATTCTCGCCGGCGTTCCGCACATCGTGCACACCGAACACAATCCGTGCGATCCGCGACGTACGCGCTTCGAACGATTCGCCGATACGTTTCTCAATTCGAGGACCGAACGCGTCGTTACGTTCTTCGGCGAACAGGCGACCTTCCTCAGCACGACCGATGGTTGGCCACGTGAAAAATTCACGCTGATTCCCAACGGGCTTGCGTTTCCGGTTGCGTCGGACGGCACGCGCGAGAATGCTCGCAGCGTTGTGAAGCTGCCCGACGATCGATTTGCAATCTTTCTCATTGGGCGCATGGAGTACCAAAAGAACCATGGCCTTGCGCTCGAAGCGCTCGCGAAAATGCGGCCGGACATGCGCGCGCGGACCCTGCTCTGTTTCGCAGGTTCAGGCGAACAGGAATCGGCGCTTCGCGCGCGATCCCACGAGCTGGAGGTCGACGAATTCGTCCGCTTTTTCGGCTATCGCCAAGATCTTCGCGAATTGTTGCCGGCGGCGGACCTCGTGCTGATGACGTCGTGGTTCGAAGGCATGCCGCTCACGCTGCTCGAGGCGATGTCGTCCGGCGTTGCGGTTCTAACCACGCCGTGGACCGGCTCCCGCACGATGCTCGGCGACGGACGATATGGTTTCATTACGCGCTCGTACGATGCAACAGACGTTGCGCGTGCGCTCGAGCGCGTGATCGAACATCCCGCTGCTCGCGACTGCGTTGCACGCAACGCGTACGAGTTCGTGCAAGAATCGTACAGCATCAGCCGCATGATAGCGGCGCACGTGGATCTCTACCGCGATCTCTGCGCGGTTGCATCATGAACGCGCGCGGCCGTCACCTCCTCGTCATCGCTTCACGGTATCCATTCGGATATCAAGAGTCGTATCTGAACACGGAGCTCGACGAACTTCGCCACTATTTCGACCGCGTGACGATCGTGCCCGTTCGTTCGCCCGGCGGTGTTCGACGTCATACCGTTCCGGAGGGCGTCGACGTGCTCGAATGGCCGGTGCTCGATATCGAGATCGTAGCGCGTGCCGTCGCTGCGGTGTGTGTTGCGCCGCTGAACTGCGCCTCGTCGATCGTCGAACTGATCGCATCGCGCGATCCCGGAAAAACGAAAAACCTCGCGATCCTTCCAAAGGGCCTCGCACTGGGGCAATGGGCGCGCGAACACGCCGTTACACACCTGCATGCATACTGGATTTCGACGCCTGCAACCGTTGCGTTCATTGCGGCATCGATTGCCGAACTTCCGTGGAGCGCAACCGCCCACCGCTGGGATATCTACGAAAAAAATGCATTCGATGTTAAAGCCCGAGGAGCGAAATTCGTGAGAACGATCTCCGATCGTGGAACGCGCGATCTACTGGCGCGCATGCCGTCGCTCGCGTCGCGGATCGTCGAAATTCGGCTCGGCGCAAACGTGCCTTCGATGCAGCGCGCGAGCTCGACGTCATCGCGGCCGCCGCTTCGCATTGTTTGCCCCGCCGCGCTCGTTCCCGTGAAGGGCCACGACGATCTGCTGCAAGCCATCTCGCTCCTGAAAGGACGCGGCGTTGCCGTACATTGCGTCTTTGCGGGCAGCGGTCCGTTGCGCCCCATGCTCGAGTCGCGCGCGCGAGAACTGGGCCTCGAAAACAGCGTGCAATTCGCCGGCCACGTTCCCCAGCACACGCTTCATCGTTGGTATCACGACGGCAGTGTCGATGCCGTTGTACTCACCAGCCGCGCGGACGGCGAGATGATGATGGAGGGACTTCCATCGGCGCTCATCGAGTCGATGGCGCACGGCGTTCCGACTGTCGCAAGCGATTCCGGCAGTATTTCGGAACTGCTCGACGGCAGCTGCGGATATCTTGTAGCGCCGGGATCGCCGGAAGCGATCGCCGCCGCGCTTCAACAGGTCTATCTCGATCCGCATGACGCCCGCAATCGCGCGGATCGCGGATACCTTCGCGTCAAGGCCCTCCACGACGTCCACACACAGATGCGCAAGCTTGCATCGGCATTTCTCTCGCAGGGAGTACTCGCATGAACGTTGCTGTCATCGGCCTCGGTTATATCGGACTGCCGACTGCTGCATTGCTCGCTGACGGCGGACACTGCGTGTACGGATACGATGCCGATCCACACGTGCGGCGTTCGCTGAAATCGCTCAACGGTTTCGCTGCAGAACCAAGTGTTCGCCGTGCCGTTGAAGAGGCGATTACCGGGCGTCATCTTCACATCGTCGATCGGATTCCTACCGCCCGCGCCTATATCATTTGCGTGCCGACACCGACGCACGAAGGTAAGCCCGATCTCCAGTACGTCGAAAGTGCGGCGCGCGCGGTAGCGCGCGTCGCGCTTCCGGGATCGATCCTCGTGCTCGAATCGACCGTACCGCCGGGTACGACGGAGCGCATCTTCGAGACCGCGCTGCGAGCAGAAGGACGAACGATCGACGATTTTCACGTCGCTCATTGCCCAGAACGCGTGATTCCCGGCGCAATCGTGCGCGAGCTCCGCACGAACGCGCGCGTCGTCGGCGGCCGCCGCCCTGAGGACGCGGTCATCGTGCGCGATATCTATGCGTCGTTTTGCCAGGGAACGATTTCACTCACGACCACGGCTGTCGCTGAGTTCGTAAAGGTTGTCGAGAACACGTTTCGTGACGTCAATATCGCCTTTGCGAATGAGCTCGCAATCTTCTCCGAAGAGCTCGGTGTGGACGTCTGGGAGACAATCGCACTTGCGAACGCGCATCCGCGCGTCAATATTCTCTTACCCGGACCCGGTGTGGGGGGTCACTGCATTCCGGTCGATCCGCACTTTCTTTCCGACGCGAACCCGTTCGTGACAGAATTGATTCAGGCGGCGCGGCGCATCAACGAACGCATGCCTAATCGCATCGTCCGGCGCATCGGCCAGCTTGTCGGTCCAGGAAACGGACAGAAAATCACGTTGCTCGGCGCCGCATACAAGGCGGATGTCGATGACGGACGTGAAAGTCCGACGCTTCGCATCGACGCATTGTTGCGCGATCGCGGTTACGTCACCGCAATTTACGATCCGCTCGTGCGCTCGTTCCCGCGCCCTCTCTGCGACACGCTTCGCGAAGCCGTCGAGGACGCCGAAGCGCTGGTTCTAGTCACGTCGCACCAAGTGTTTTCCCGCATCACCCCCGCTTCCATCGGACCGCTCATGCGTTCGTGCCGCCTCGTCGATACGCGGAATATTTTCGATACCGTTGATTGGCGCAACGCCGGCTTCGAATGCTACACGCTAGGACGCCCGATGGAACGCAGTCGAGAAATGGAGTTTGCATGATGAAACGCATCGCACTTGGGTTTCCCCTCTCATGGACGCATCGCCGGGCTTGTTCGCTGAGCGCGATCGCAGGCGCCGGTCGAAGCCCTTACTTCATTCGCTGGGATCCCGGGCGCGGTGTGTACGGTGAAGATTGGGACGAGAACCCGCGAGATGAAAACGGCGTGATGCTTACCGGACCGGAAGGACACTATCACGCAATCCGCATCTCGCAGTTCGCGCTTCACCTCCACGAACGTTGGTGCGTCAAGAACGACGAAGCAGCCCGCGAAGATTTTCTGAAGCAGGCGATATGGTTGCGAGACAACCAGGAAACACAGCCTATTGCCGGCATGTACCGATTCAATTTCCCGTGGCCGAAATACGGAGCGCGCGCCGGATGGGTGTCGGCCATGGCGCAAGGCGAGGCCATCTCGACGCTACTGCGCGCGGAACATGTTTCGCCCGGAAAAGGATTCGCCGACGCGGCCTGGCGGGCGGCGGAGCCGTTTCGCTACGATATTCCCTCAGGCGGCGTCGTCTGGCGCAACGGCTCGAACATCTTCTTCGAAGAAGTCGCCAACGTCAACGCACCGCACATTCTCAACGGCTGCATCTTCGCACTATGGGGATTATGGGAACTCTGGGTGAGCTCGCCCCAAGCGTGGCAAGGTGAATTGGTCGAGCGTTGTGTCGAGACGTTGCGGCGCTGGCTGCCGCTCTACGATACGGGCTGGTGGACACTGTACAGTCTCATGCGTAACCCAACGGGACGCTCGCATCTGGCTACGTTGAAATATCACGCTTTTCACATCGCTCAGATGAAAATTCTCGGCGCGATGTTCGACGAGCCGGATTTTACGAAAGCGGCGGACCGTTGGACCTCGTACATCGACGAGCGCTCTTCGCGCGGACGGCTCCTGGCATCGACGATGATCAGCCTTCCCGAGCGCTTTTTGCATCTCGATACCGTGGCAGGTGGCGCACATACGTGAAGATCGCACTCGTCTCGCACTTCTATCTTCCTGAAGCGTGCGCGGCGGCGAATCGCGTCGCTTCCCTTTCCCACGCTCTTATCGAGTCCGGACACGACGTCACAGTCGTTACGAACGCCCCATCGTTTCCAGCGGGCCGCTTCGCCGAGCGACAACGGTTTCCGGGCACCGAAGAGATCCTCGACGGCGTGCGCGTCGTGCGCCTGTGGTCGTTCTTGCCGCAACGCTTTCCCGGAAAACGGCTCGCCCACTGGCTCTCATCATCGCTTGCCGCAACTGCGTATCTCGCGCTCTCGCGCAGACGCTACGATATCATCGTCACCAGCCTCCCGCCGATTACCCTCGCGCTTCCCGCGCTTGCCGGCGCATTGCGGCATCGCGGAGCGCTCGTCGTCGACGTGCGCGACGTTTTTCCCGATATAGCGATCGCGATGGGAGCATGGAGCGCGCGCAGCCCACAGGCGCGGATCTGCGAATTCATTGCGCGCACGCTCTACCGACGCGCCAATCTCACAATTGCCGTAACGCCTACGGCACTCGCTCAGATCGGAGGCCGCGGCGTCGATCCGGACCGCTTGATGCTTGCACCGAATGCTGCAGAAAGCGCCAACGCAGAAGTGATTCCGGAGCAACGCGACGGCATCTTCACAGCGACCTACGCGGGGAACCTTGGCGTCGCGACCGATGTGGACATTTTCGCGGACGCCGCGGCGCACTTGCGCGACGTCCCGATTCGCATCGAGATCATCGGTGACGGCGCTGAACGCGCGCGGTTGGAAGAACGCGTGCGTAACGAAGCGCTTACGAACGTGCATTTCCGCGGCAGCGTTCCGCGCGCCCAAGCAATGGCCGCAGTCGCGGGGTCCGATGTATCGATCGTCCCACTGCGCAGCGGAATCGAAGAGAGCGTTCCAACGAAGCTCTACGATTCTGTTTCGCTCGGCGTTCCGGTCGTGATCGCTGCCGGCGGCGAAGCGCAGCGCGAAGCACTCGAACTCGGCGCCCGCTGCGTTCCCTCTGGAGATGCTGCAGCGCTTGCCGGCGTCTTACGCGAGCTCGCCGCGTTGTCCGCGACGCAACGTCGTGAGATTGGAACCGAGAGCCGGCGACGGTTGTGCGATCGCGCCGATCGTGCCGGCGTCATGGCGCAAGTCGCGCTGCGCATCGGTGCTTTGAGCACCGGCTTTCGCGAGATTGCCGAGCATGATGATCAACATCCATACCATCCACGCGTACTTGTAGGTGAACAAGTCGATCGTTAGCGACACGGTGATAACGCCGAGAAACGCCGCTTCGAGAGCAATCCGATGGTCGTACCACTCACTCTCCGGCGGGATCGAACGCAGGATTTTGACGTTGAGCCAAAACCACGCGATCATGATCCCGAATCCGATAACGCCCAATTCGACGACGTAGTGCAACACGAGATTGTGCGCGGGACTATTGAAACCGAACGGATATGTCTGATGGATTCTGAGGTAGAAAATGTCATATGCGTCGGGAAAATTGCCGACGCCGTATCCTTGAATCGGCCGGTGCTTGGCCGCCTCGGCGCCGACTTTCCATATGTCGGCACGTCCCGCGCCGCCGGTCGAAAAGAGCTTCGAGAACCGGTCCCACATCGACGACTGCATGGACAGCAGCGCAACGCACAGTACGGCAAACGGCACGAGCAGTTGCGCGCGATAGCGAGAGCGCACGGCGAAATACGCCATTACCAATCCAAATGCGAGAAGCGCCTCGCGCGAGCCGCTGACGACGATCGCGACCGCGAGCACGCTCAAACCGCCGAACGCGACCGTTTTGATCAGCGCTCGTCGCGATCGAAGTCCCCACATCGTGATGAGCGCCGCCGGGAAGAGCAGCGCGTCACTGAAGTGGTTCGGATCGATCGTCGCTGAATCGGTGTGCAGTACCAAACGGGCTTTTTCGGGATCGGCCGAGAGCGACGGATCGTGATAGAACAGATTGATTCCATAGAGAGCGGCGGCAATACCACCAAGCACCACGAGCAACATCGTCGTTTTGAACTCGGCACGGTCGGGCGGCGCAATCGCGAGAATCGCGTAGAGCCCAAAGAGCGCAACGTACGTGGGCATGATCTTGAACGAGTCGCCGTTATCGAGCGACCACGTGATCGTCATCGCCATCCAGGCAAGAAGCCCGAAGAGCACAAACACCGGCGGCCCCGGGGCAACGAATTTCTGGCGAGCGAGCAGAGCCAGAAAGAGCGCGACGGCCGCGACCATCCCGACCAATTTGGTGAGGGTGCCGAACGAGCCGATTTGAAGCAGATTATCGAACGGAACCAGCACGATGTAGATACCGAACGGCAAAATGATCGGCCAGCGTAACCACAGGACAAATGCGACTGGGCCGCCGACCAGCAGCATCAGTAAAATCCGCCCGAGCTGCGTGCCCGAGCCAAGCGCATAGGCGGCGAAGATGTAGGCGACCGCGAGCACCGCTACAAGGGCATAGCGAAGCGCGGTATTTGTCGTGCTCACGTGCTTGTAGTATAGGCCACCTCGCCGCGGCCCGCAGCGTCCGGACGTCTCATCGATGGGACGAAGGCTTCATGAATTCGGTCCGGCGCGCTCGGCATGGACTTTCCAGTACAATCAATCCATGACTCAAGCCGCAGAGCTCCGGCCGCTGGACCTCGCCCGGTCGATCGCGAACCGCGAAGCCGCGCACGCGCGCAAGATCATCGCGCGCTTGCAGAAATTGCGCCCGCTCGATTCCGTACGCATCCTGGACATCGGTGTGCCGCATGCTCCGTCCGGGGTCGTGCGAAGCTCCTACGCAACAAAATTGATCGCGGACGTCGTCGTGCCCGGCTGTTCGTACGCCGCGATCAAATAGACTCGATCGCCGTGGATTTTTGGACGTGGCACTTGATAGTCGCGATGCGATCAACGGCGTCGTTCAGGCCTTCACATTGCAGCATATGCTGCTCGTCTTGCAGGCGCGCTTTCCGGGCGCGCGGCAACCGCAATGTCACTCTTCAACATTTTCGTTACGAGCAGCCGGTTTGCGCAAATGATCTACACGCCGGTGCTCGGCTCGTTATCGGACCGCACTACCCTCGCGACGATCGGCTCGTTCCAATGGCAATTGCGCGCTGATCATCTTCGCCGGGATGGCAGGAGCAATCGCCGGAACATTTCTGATTCCCACGTTCGTCACGCTCTACGTCCACGCCATCGGCGGGCCTCGAGCGTCACGGTAGCGTTCCAAAGCCGCTCTCGCCGTCTTTTCGCGCGACGCACCGCAGCGCACTCGGTCCGTGCATTAACCTTCGACATGTCGATGCTGCGGCGCGCATGCGCTGGTAAAGTGCCCAAAGATGTGCTCCTTCTCAATACGTTCGTCACGTCTATTTACGGTGTCGGCATGTGTCCGCCGGCATACGCGAGCGTTCTCGCGCCGGCGGCGGCGCGTACAGCGCTTCTCTCTAGCGGTCTCGTCAATGGCTTCGCAACGATCGCATATAACATCGTGGTCGATCCCGCATCAGCGATCGTCACCGATCGTGCGGCGCGCGGCGAACGCAACATCGATGAAGTTCGCGCCCTGGTCGCTGGCCTTTCCGATCACAGCGATTCTCGGCTTTTTGCTCTCGCAGCTGTCTACTCGTTCCCGCGAGCGATCTAATCGAGAGCGGCCGCGCGACTGATCGCCGGCCGCTAACGGCGCTCCAGTAACCGAACCCGAGATTTATAGAATTGTGCGTCCGATAAAATGACGTAGTTCGCTGACACGAACCGCTCGATCGTGCCGCATCCGAACTGAATGTTCGCGGATTTGCAATCCCCCGTCGTGATCAGCCAGAATTGCTTCGCGTGCGGAAGCGTTGCGGCCAACTGCTTGGGTCCGGTAACGACGAAACGCGAGAGATCGTAGCGACGGAAATTCACCGCGTGCGGAATCGCGACAACGGTGTTCGGGCCGCGATAATAATAACTAAACGGAGGCGCATTCTCGGCTTCGAAGATCGCGATTGGTTGCCCCGCGCGCTCCCGGGCACCGAGATAGGCGTTCACCCGGATCCAATCACCCGGCTTCGCGAGCTGCGCGTACGTCGCCGCGATCGTGATCGAAGATGCGGTGAAGGTCAGCACGAACCAGGCCGTAACCGCGATGGTTGCACGGCGTTTATCGAGCAGTGAGAACAACGCGTAGACTCCGATGACTCCCGCCGCGTAGAGTGAGGCCACGTGCCGGCTAAGGACGAGCACGTGCGCACCATAGGTCGCACAGGCGAAGAGGGCCGCGGCAACAACCACAATCGCAACGAGCGCGGCGGCGCGGCCGCGAAATTTTTCCCGTGCGACGATTGCAAGCCCAAGCATCGTTGCAACCACGAGACCGTACAAGACGTTCGCGAATGGAATTCCGAGTGGAAGAATGTAGTGCATGATTGCCAGCGCGATCGACGCAATCGAAAGTACGAATGATGGAGGAGCGAACGCACCCCGGAAATTCGCAACTTGCGCAGGCACGATCGCAAGCATGGGAAGAAAGAGCAGCATCCCGCCGGCGGCGCAAAGCAAAAAGCGACCGAACCGCTCCCGCCTATAAAGGAGAACGGCGAAGCCTTGAGCCGCAATGAGAAACGCGAGGTAATACTGCGTATACATCGCAACGACGACGAGCGCCGCGTATGCAATAAACGCGGGCGCTCGCGGCCGCTCGGCAAGAAAGGCATCGTAGAAAAGCCGCAACAACGTCGCCGAGACGGCAACGATCATGGCATATGGTCGCATTTCGAGTGCCGCCCAAATCAGAAACGGATTCCACACGAAGGCCAGCGTTATCAATTCGGGCCGCACGAGTGGAGCGTATCGGCGCGCAAGCGACGGAACGAGCGCCGCCGCGAACGCCGCGCAAACAATCGAGAAACCGCGCAAAAACCAAACCGCACTGCTGATGCTGCGCAGTGCGGCGACAATCATGAAATAGAGCGGCGCGCTCTGTTCGAACCGCAACGCTTCGATGAACGCGCGCGCCGGCCCGAAGCTCGTCGAGTGCAGCGTGTACGCTTCGTCTTGCCAGATGTTCAAAACGGCTGCGAGCGGCAACGCGATTGCGATCGTGAGAATGGCGGCCGTCGCAGCCAGTGGCCACGCGCGCACGCGCGTCGTTGAAACGCGTTCGATTGCTGTCATCGCTTTCACGATACAACCCTCGGCCCCTCGGCGCCGCGGGGCGAAGGTATCATGAAGCGGTACGCAGGGCCCTGGCCACCCCTGCGGGCGCCCGCTATCCTACAACGGCACTATGAACCAACGCCTCGCTCACACCCTCTTCGCGGCGCTCGTGCTCGTCTTTGCAACCGTCTCGGTTGCCCTGGCGGTACGCGGTGACATCGGACATCAAAGCTTCAAGGCATTCTACTGCTCCGGAGCCGCAGTCGCGCATCGCGAGGATCCCTACCGCGTCGAACCGGTTCGTACGTGCGAGCACGCATTAGCGGGCGCATCGATGGCGGCGGGTGCCGTTGAGCCGGCGCCGCTGCCGGGATACGGGCTCGCGCTCTTCGCGGTGCTCTCAACGCTGCCGGCGCGGCTTGCCGCAATCGTCTTCGCACTCACTATTACGCTCGCCGTCGCGGCAAGCGCGCTCGCCGTTTCCCGCATCACCGGAATCGATCGCAGCGCGGCCTTTCTCGCCTTGACGCCTCTTGCGTTTCTCAACGTCGCGTACGGCGAAATCGCGCCGTACGCGCTGCTTGGCCTCTGCGGCGCCGCCTATTGCCTCACCCGCGAGAAATTTACGGGCGCGGCGATCTTTGCGGCGCTCTCGCTCGTGCAACCCACGCTCGGATTCGCCGCCGTCATCGCGCTGCTGCTGTTCGTGCCCCGGGCACGCGTTCCGATGCTCGTCGCGCTAACGGCACTTACCGTCGTAAGCGTTGCGGCGCTGGGCATCAATGGGAATCTGGAGTACTTTGCTCGCGTGCTTCCGCTGCAGTCTGTATCGGAACTTGCCGCGGCCGATCAATACAGCCTCGCGCACGTGCTCTTTGTCAGCGGGCTCGGAACCGCAGCCAGTCTCGCGATTGCGCGGATCGCATTCGCGCTTGCGGTCATGCTTGGTCTTGTCCTCGCCCGAACGCTCGCACGGCGAACCGGTCACGCCGCATACCTCGTGCTCATGCCGCCCGCATTGGCGCTGCTCTTTGGTCTCTACGTCCACGACGTCGAGATCTTGGCGGCGATTCCGGCCGCACTGCTCATCGCCGCAGATGCGCGAACGCGATGGAGTTTCACCATCGCGATCGTCTGCGTCGCGCTGCTATGCGTGGTCTGGACGCAGCGCCTCGGCACCATGTGGATCGTAATGAATTTCGTCGCCGCGGTAGCGGCCGTCTATGGCGCGCAACCGCGACGCACGCGACTATCCGCTGCAGTACTAACTGCAGCGGTGACGGTTGCGTGCGCCTTTGCGATATCGCACGTCGCAGCGCCGCCGACGCATGGCGAAGTTGCGGTTGCGTCGGTTAGCGCGAGGGCCGACGAATTTGCTCCGGCGGCCTGGAAAGACTATATCGACGGCTCGCCCGCCCTCGTCGGTGCACGCTACGCGCCCGCCGCACCAACGTGGGTAGGTCTGACGTTATTGGTTTTCGCAGCGCTTTGAGTTAAGCCAAACCGTTGCGAATGGCGTGAACCGCGGCCTGAGAACGCGTCGAGATATGCAGTTTCGAGAAGATGTGGCTGACGTGGTTCTTGACCGTTTTTTCCGATAGGGCAAGACGCTTGCCGATATCGCGATTCGAGAGCCCCTGCGCGATCAAGCGAATGATCTCCATTTCGCGTGGGGAGAGTTCCGTGACGCCGTCGCGGCGCGAGTTGCTGCGGCGGCGGAAGTAGGTGGCGGCGACGCGCGGGTCGACATAGCTCGTGCCCTTCGCGACGCTGTGGATGGCGGTGACGAGTTCTTGTAGCGAGGAATCCTTGACGATATAGGCGTCCGCGCCAGCGGACAGACAGTATTGCAACAGATCCGGTTGGGGATGCATGGATAATACGCAGACGCGTAGCGACGGATTATGCGATCGGAAAAACGCGATCGCTTCGTCGAGGTCGTCAGCGTCATCGATGTCTATAACAACGACGTCGGCGGCCTCTTTCGACGTAATAGCCGTTTCACGGCTCGCCGAAATGCCGACGACTCTTATCTCCGGGTCTGACGACAGTGCCTGTGCAACCGCTTTTGCGAAAAGAAGCTGTTTTTCGACGATGTACACGCGGATCGTCGTCTGAACGACGGTAGCCAAGAGTTTCTCTCCCTCCAACTCGACAGGGTCCGCCCGCATGGCGTCGCACCCCCTTAACGAGCCCTCGCTCGAATCCCATCGAGAAATTCCGCGTTATGGAGACGCCCATTCCGCGGATGCTGGTAGAGGCTCGTCCCCAAAGGGGACGACCCCAGACGTAAACCGTACCCTACGGTCTGGAATCGCGTGCGCCGGTTTTAAGAAGATGTGGATAAGGCGTGAATAATGCGGCGCACTTTAGGATGGTTCCGTTACGGCTACCTTAGAAGAAGTGTGAATTTCCGATGTCGATAAGTTTCTTAATCTTGCAAGGGCTCGCTCGCCAGTACCTGTGGGTAAGTAAGCGACGAAGTCACGCCGCCGCCGCCTCGGTCGTTGTCCCGCGATGATATCCGTCCTCGCGCAGGCAGTGCTGACCGAGCAAACGCCCGGCTCGAACGTTACCGTCATGGAATGCACGGTAGCGCTTCCCGCCGCGACAATCAGCGCCGCCGGTGGTTCGATGACCGCCGGCCAAGGCGTCCAGCAGAATTCGACACTCGAAAATAAGACGATCGATGCCGGAACGTCGAACGCGTCCGTTGGGCCGGGATACGACATCACCGTTGTCTTTGCGAATGATTCCGCGCTTAAAGCAAAAGAAGTGGATTTCGCTTTTGGGCCTTTTGGCCGCCGGACGAGCGACATCGTTGAATCCGGCACATTTTCGCCTCACGTAACGATCAAGCGACGTGCGACGATTCACCCCGATTTCGCCGTCGCCGCGTCACTCGAAAAGGGCGTCTGCACCGTCACGCGAGTGATCTATGCCGACGGCTCGCAGTGGACGTTGGTTCCACCGGGGCGGCCCTAAGCCGAGCCTTTACACGGTTCTCAGGCACCGCTTGGCCGCTCGTTGGTACGATGGGGCGGTGAGCGTTTCAAGCGTGCCCGGCTTCGGAGTCCTCGGTCTCAACGGCGACGGCTCCTCCTCGCAGTCGTCCACGCCGCCGTCGACGGCCTCGACTTCCCCGAACGCTTCGTCGGGCAGCAGCTCTTCGTCGACGACGACCGCTGCTAAGAACCCGTATCAGCAGACCTACGACCAGATCGAGACGTGGTCGGCGCAGTACTTGATGCAAGCGGTCGAGTACGGGGCGCCTCCGATTCCGCAGTTCACTGCCGGCCAATCCGTCGATTCATTCGCGCAGCTCACCAATACGCTCGCCGCCATCCAGCCGGGTATCCAGAACGGCATCTATGGCGGCGGAACCGGGACGAACGTTAACACGACGGCGTAACGCTCCCCAGGGACGCGTCGGAATCGCCCCGAACCACGGGCGGTTCATTTAAAAGAGCAACAAGAAAGAAACTAGGAGTAATTGTGCCCGAATCCGTGACCTTAGAGGTCGGCGGGCGCACGATGGTCATTGAAACCGGCGAACTCGCGAAGCAAGCAAACGGCTCCGCGTTGATCCGCTATGGCGACCAGAACGTCGTGCTCTGCGCCGTCACTGCCTCCGAGAACCCTCGTGAAGGCATCGACTTTTTCCCACTCACGTGCGATTTCGAAGAGAAGATGTATGCAGCCGGAAAAATTCCGGGCGGCTACATCAAACGCGAAGGGCGTCCGCCCGAGCACGCCGTGCTCAGCTCGCGCCAAATCGATCGCCCGATCCGCCCTCTTTTCCCCGAAGGCTTCCACAACGACGTGCAGATCGTCGCGACGGTGCTTTCAATCGATCCCGAACTCGATGCCGACGTCCTCGGCGTGTGCGCCGCGGGCGCCGCGCTCGCAGTTTCGGATATTCCGTTCGAAAAGCCGGTTGCCGCCGTACGCGTCGGCCGCGATGAGAACGGCAAGTTCATCTGCAATCCGACGTTGCCGCAATATGAAACGGGCGGCATGGACATCATCATCGCCGGAACCGACGATGCGATCATGATGGTCGAGGGCGGCGGCCATGAAATTTCCGAGGAAGATTTCCTCGGTGCCGTCGAGTTCGCTCATACCGAAATCAAGAAGATCGTCAAAGCGATCAATCAGCTCGCGAAAAAAGCCGGCAAAGAGAAGCGCGAATATCCGCTCAAGAAGATCAACAGCGATCTCGATAAGTGGGTTCGCAAGAACTTTGCAAAAGACATCGCGAAAGCGATGCGCATCATCGATAAGCAGAAACGCCAAGAGGCGTTCGATGCGATTACGGTTGAAGAAGCGATCGCGCGCTGCGGCAAAAAAGACGAAGACGTCAAAGCGATGCTCGAAGACTCGACGTTCGGCAAAGAATTCGGCAAGCTCCTCAAAGCGATGCAAGAGGATGAGCTTCGCACGATGGTCGTCGACGAAAATATTCGTCCCGATGGCCGCAAGCCGAACGAAATTCGTCCGATTTGGTCCAAAGTGCACTACGTGCCGCGCGTGCACGGTTCCGGCGTTTTCACGCGCGGACAAACGCAAGTCTTCACGGCCGCAACGCTCGGCTCGACGAGTGACGCGCAGCGTCTCGACGGCATCGTCGCACTCGAAGACAAGCGCTATATGCACTTCTACAACTTCCCGCCGTTCTCAGTCGGTGAGACGCGTCCGATGCGCGGCCCCGGCCGTCGTGAAATCGGTCACGGCGCGCTCGCGGAACGCGCGCTCCTTCCGGTGCTGCCGGCGAAGGAAGACTTTCCGTACACGATGCGTTTGATGAGCGAAGTGTTGGAATCGAACGGATCGTCGTCGATGGCGTCGGTCTGCGGTTCGACGCTTGCTCTCATGGACGCAGGCGTGCCGATCAAAGAGCACGTTGCCGGCGTTGCCATGGGTCTGATTCTCAAAGGTAAGGATTACGCGATCCTTACCGACATTCAGGGCCTCGAAGACGCGCTCGGCGAGATGGACTTCAAAGTCGCGGGCACCAAAAAAGGCATCACCGCGATTCAGATGGACATCAAGGTGCGCGGCATTACGGTCGAGATCATGCGCGAAGCGATGGCCGAAGCGAAGAAATCACGCTTCTTCATCATCGATAAGCTCGCTGAAACGATCGCCGAGCCGCGCACGGAACTCTCGAAGTTCGCGCCGCGCATGATCGTCGTCAAGATCAACCCGGACAAGATCAAAGATGTGATCGGTCCAGGCGGAAAGATTATCAACAAGATCATTCAAGACACGGGCGTCGAGAAGATCGAC
The DNA here is from genome assembly GCA_963765935.1 of Vulcanimicrobiia bacterium. Classification (GTDB taxonomy): domain Bacteria; phylum Vulcanimicrobiota; class Vulcanimicrobiia; order Vulcanimicrobiales; family Vulcanimicrobiaceae; genus JAMXLG01. Next base: position 1,458,346 of record CAVXXX010000001.1, read on the forward strand.
ATCGAGGACGACGGAACGGTGTTCATCACCTCGCTGGACGGCGAGAGCGGTGACAAGGCGAGACAAATCGTCGAGAACATCACCAAAGACGTCGTCGTTGGTGAAACGTATCTCGGTACGGTCACGCGTACGATTGCAATCGGCGCGTTCGTGCAGATTCTTCCGGGCAAAGAAGGCCTCGTCCACATTTCACAACTGGCGCCGCAACGCGTCGAGAAAGTGGAAGACGTCGTCAAACCGGGCGATGAGATCATGGTCAAAGTCATGGAGATCGACGGCCAAGGCCGCATCAATCTCTCGCGCAAAGCGCTCCTCGCACCGGGAAGCGAAGAGCACACGCCGCGCGGTAACGGTGCATTCCGTCCACGCGAACGCGAAGAATCCGGTGCAGCACCCGCTGGCCCCGGCGCACCGCCAACGCGTCGCCGCCGCCGCCCGCCGGGACGTCGCGAAGAGTAACTCACCGCGTCGACACAAAAGAGCCCGCATGAAAACTGCGGGCTCTTTTGTTTGCGTGTTACGACTTTGCGTCTGAGGTCCCGTTTTTACGTTCGCTTTGCTGAATTTAATTCGTATGGACCATTGCGAAACGGCGGCAGAGCGCTCATTATAGCAAGCGTGCGCATTGCGCACGTTTTCTAGGAGAAAAAATGCAACGCACCTTCCACGCGCTCGCGGGCGTTATGACCGCGGCGTTGCTTGTCGTTACCGCAGGGTGTGGCGGTGGTGGCGCGAGTCCGTTTATCGGTCCTCCGGCGAAACCGGATCCGTCGCTTTCAAACATCGCGTTCGGAAGCTCGATCACGTGTTCAACGACCCCGTGCACGACGACGTTCACGGTGTCGGAATCCGGATACAACGGCACGTTTACGGCGACGTCTTCAAACACGAACGTCGCAACGGTCGCGACCTCGACTTCGGCCGCACAAGCTCGTAAAGCGCAAGACAACACTGCGACATTTACGGTCACCGCCGTGAGTGGTGGCACTGCCACGATCACGGTCACCGATCAACATGGAAACTCCACGTCGATCCCAGTTACGGTTTCCTCACTCACCTTCACACCCCAGCTACAGCGCTGAGGAGATTACCTTTGCTACGAAAGAGTTTTAACGCGACGGCGGCCGCAGTGGCGATCGCCCTCAGCCTGAGCGCGTGCGGCGGAGGCGGTACGTCCGCACTGCCCTCGACCGGCGCTCCTACAACCGGTTCGCCGACGCAAGACAAGACTGCGCAAGCGTCGATGACGATCAAGATTCCGGCGAAAGCCGTGAGCTCATCGTCGAAAGCACAATACATTTCGGCCAGCACGCAGTCGATGACCATCGGCATCGTGAGCGGCAGCAAAACAACGCAACTCGCCGAAGTTGATTTGACGCCGGCGTCGAAGAGCTGCGCCGCACTCGCGGGCGGCGGACTTCAGTGCAACGTGACGTTCGTCGGCCAAGCCGGTAAGAACATCTTCGCACTGAGCATGTACGACAAGACCGGCGGCAGCGGCAATGTCCTCTCGACGGGGAATGTTCCCGCCACATTGACGGCCGGCCAGAACACGAACATTGCGATCACGCTCGACGGTGTTCCGGCCAGCGTTGCGGCCGTGCTTGGTGCCGGAACTCTTCAAGTTGGAACTGCCAGCTCGACGAGCGTCATCGTCGTCGCGAAAGATTCGGATGGCAACATCATCGTTGGCCCCGGCGGCTACTCGACACCGATCACACTCGCTATTAAGGGCGATACGTACGGCACGCTATCACTTTCGAAGAGCGCCGTGGCCTCGTCCGGCGATGCGGTAACGCTCAGCTATAACGGCGGCACCAACGTCGGATCGACGATCGCACCGTCGATCGGAACTAAGCCGGGAACCGCGGCAAATTTCGCCGGCGAAGGCGGCGCGATAACATACATTGCGCCGACGCTCAACGGTGGCGGCAGCAGTCTGTATCCGTATAGCATCACCGCTCTGCCAAACGGCTCCGCGGCGTTTTTAATCGGACGTTCTTACAGCTGTTGCCCGCCGCAGTTTTACGGGGCAATCGGCACGACGACATCTTCCGGAACCCAGGCCTACTTCGTAGGCGATACGAGCGATCCGTTTAATCCCGGTACAGCCACGTCGCCCTTCACTTCCGGTGTCACGGTCGTCCCGGGCATGAGCGTCACTCTCAACATGGACTCCATAACCGGCTGCTGCTCGACGATCCAGCAGCATCAGCTTACAAGTGACGCAAATGGCAACGTTTACTATGGCACTAACTTTACTTCCACGGCGGCCAACAACGGATGCGCCGGCGGTGGCGGAACGCTTGTAAGCGGCACGATTGGGAAGTTCAATCCGAACAACCACACGACGGTCGAAAAAGTTCTCAAAGGAAAGCCCTTGGTTCTGCAAACAGACAGTTCCGGAAACGTATGGTTCATCGAGCAGAGCGGCACATGTAACGGCTCAAGTCTTTTGAGCTCCGGCTATGGCATCGGCGAGCTGTCGTCCACGGGAGCACTCACCGAAACAGACTTCGCGACCGCGGGCATCTCGGCAACCACGGTAACCTCGATGTCTATTACGCCGAATGGAAGTCAAATGTTTATTGGCGACAACTCGGCTGCCACGATCACAAAGATCTCGACCTCTTCCCTCAGCGGAGCAACGAGTATCTCGCTCGCCGGGACGAACGCTAGCTCTCCCCTTTCGTTGGCCACAGCACCCGATGGGACGACATTGTGGTTCTCCAATACGTCAAGCGGTGACAGCTATTACTATGGCTATATCCCAGGCTCGTCGGCTTTTTCAGCGGCGAACATCTCGCAAGGCTTATATCCCGTCTCGTACAGTGAACAGTACGACACCGTATATGCCGACGGTAGCTTCTGGGGCGGTAATGAAGAAGGCGGCGGGTTCCAGCGCATTGCCGGCGTCGCCTCCGGAACGCCGCAATACCAGTTCTATGGCCCGAGCGCGTATTACAACGAACCGAGCGGTGTCGCCGCGGACACGACGCACGGCTACATCTGGGGCGCTGATTGGGATTACGGCTCCATCATGTTGTTGCAATATGGAGGCCTGAGCAACGCTACAACGACGATGGCCCGCAAGGTTGGAAACCTTAACACGACGCGCGCGAACACAGCGCTCCATAAGCACTAGAACGAAGAAAGGCCACTAATCCTGGCCGCGAAGGGCTCGCAGCAATGCGGGCTCTTTTCTTTTGTTATGCTAGGTTGATGGAAACCATAGGACTTCTCGGCGGGATGAGCTGGGTCTCGACGCTGCTGTATTATCGCGAAATCAATAAGACGGTCGCCCAGAGGCTCGGCGGATCGCATTCGGCGAAGTGTTTACTGCATTCATTTGATTTTCACGAAATTGAAGCGCTGCAAACGAGCGGCGACTGGGCCGCGGCCGGACGTTTACTGGGAGAAGCGGGCGAGGCACTAAAAAAAGCCGGCGCAGATTTCATCGTCATCTGCGCAAACACCATGCATCTGGTTTCGGAGGACGTCGAACGCATCAGTGGACTGCCGGTGCTGCACATCGGCGATGCAACGGCCGATGCGCTTGTTGAAGCCGGCATTACGCGCGCAGCACTGCTCGGGACGCGCTACACGATGGAGAAAACGTTCCTGCGCGAGCGTTTGGAACGCCGTGGTATAGAGGTGTTGATTCCGCGCGATGAAGACCGCACAACGATTCACAAGATTATTTACTCCGAGCTCATCAAAGACATCGTCAATGAAGAGTCGCGCGAAGACATCCTCGACGTGGTCGAACGCTTGCAGGACGCCGGTGCGCAGGGAGTCGTCCTGGGCTGCACCGAGCTCGAGCTGCTCGTGACGCCGCAGTATACGGATATGGCGCTCTTTCGAACCGCGGCCATTCACGCGCGGGCCGCGGCGGAACGCGCTTTGACCCGCAGCGCGGCAATATGACAGCACGTGTCATATTTGGATTGGTAGACTTGGCGTAGCTACAACAAGAGAGGACTACGACATGAGCACTGCCACCACGACGATCATCAAGGGAATTGACATGGCCGGTTTCCTCGTCAAGGATCCGGCAAAAGCAGTCGCATTTTATCGCGATGTTTTAGGAATCGCGCCGACGGAGATTGACGAAGAAGGGCGCGGCGCCGAATTCACGCTCGCCGATGGAACGACGTTCGGCGTGTGGCGTCCGGAAGACGGCGAAACCGGCGGCTTCGTCATGTTTGCCGTCGACGATATCGAGCTGGCCACAAAAACGTTGCGCGCGCGCGGCGTGAATTTACCCGACGCGATGGAAAGCCCCGTGTGCCACATGACCTTCGGTCAAGATCCCGAGGGGAACGGCTTCATCATCCATCAACGAAAGAAGTAATTCACTTGCCGAAAAGGGCTCGCGGCGACGCGAGCCCTTCATGACCGGCTCTATGACATTAACGAAGTTTAAGAAGAGCTGCCTTCTTGGTATGAATCTGCCGTGGGAGACCATACGAGGAAGCAGGCGCCGCTCGCGACGCGCCTAGGAGCGGAACTCCTCGGCACGTTCATCCTGACATTCACCGCTGCCGGCGCAGATATTGTCGACCAGCTCTACCCTCACGGGATCGGTCATGTCGCTCGGTATACTGCTCCTGGAATCGCCGTAATGGCGATGATTTGGGCGCTCAGCGGCGTATCGGGCGCTCACATCAATCCCGCAATTTCGCTCGCCTTCTTCTTGCGTCGTGCCTTTGCGGGTTCGCTTGTTGTGCCGTATATGATCGCGCAACTCGTCGGCGCAACAATCGCGGGATTTCTCCTGCGCGCGATTTTCGCCGGCGACATTCCGCTCGCAATCACGAAACCACAACCGCCGTTTAACGAGACGGAAGCATTTGCGATCGAAGTAGCCCTGACGGGAATACTCGCATTCACGATTCTCGGCACCGCCGAGCAAAAAGCCATCGTCGGAAAGAATGCGGCACTAGCAATTGGCGGGATCGTAGCGATGTGCGGCCTTGCATTCAGTCCGCTCAGCGGTGCGTCGATGAATCCAGCGCGTTCGCTTGGCCCAATGATCGCATCTTTCGACCTCACCCATTCACTGACGTACGTTCTTGCGCCGGCGATCGGCGCCGTAATCGCAGCCATTTTGTGCCGCCTCATATACGGTGCATGTTCGCAGGAATCGCGCGAGAGCGCGCAAGGGGAAGCCGCATGAAACAAGCCATCAATGCTACCCACTATGAAGCGATTCCCGCGCGCGTTAAAAACGGTGCGCGAGAACCCCGCGTGAACGCGATCATCGAAACTCCGAAGAACAGCCGCCACAAATATGCGCTGAAAAACGAGTACGGGATTATTGCCTTTCACGAGGTCATGCCGGATTCGATGCAATGGCCGTACGATTACGGCTTTATTCCACAAACGCTTGCACCCGACGATGACCCCTTAGACGTCCTCGTGGTTACGGACAACGGACTCTTCCCGGGATGTCTCATCGAAGTGCGTTTGATCGGAGCGGTTCTCGAAAGTAAGGACGGCACGGACAATCATCGCACGCTCGGCGTGCCGTTGCCGAGCCCGGGCGCGCCGCGCATGACCGACAGCGTGTACGAAACGCGCGATCTTCCGCCTACGATGCTCGACGAGATCTTGAATTTCCTCAAGACGTACTCAGAGCGCCAAGGCCACAAAGTTCAACAAAAGGGCGTCGTGAGTGCAGACGAAGCAATGCAGATCGTGAAACGGGCGCGAAAGGCGTACAAGAAGCAGCACTGATCTAAGCGAAGAGCAGGCGCCATGGACAGCATCATCGTCACCGGCGCATCGAGCGGAATTGGATACGCGACCGCGCTCCGGCTCGCCGAGAGTGGCGCGCTCGTATTTGCCGGCGTTCGCAAAGAAGCAGATCGCGAGCGCATGAGCAGCGTCCATGGGAACATCCGGCCGATCATTCTCGACGTTACGGTCCCGGTCGATATAACGCGAGCCGTTGATGCCGTGTGCGCTTCGCGAACGCCGCTGCGCGCAATTGTCAATAATGCCGGTATTGCCGTCGCCGGACCGCTCGAATACTTGCCTCTCGAAGCGCTCCGCGCACAATTCGAAGTCAACGTCATGGGTCCGATCGCGCTAACGCAGGCATCGCTTCCGCTTCTGCGCGAGACCTCGGGCCGCATCGTGTTCATCGGTTCGATCGCAGGCCGCCTCTCCGCGCCGTTTGTCGGAGCCTACAGCGCATCGAAGAGCGCGCTTGCAAGCCTCGCCGACGCATTGCGGCAGGAGCTCTCGCCTTTCGGCATCTTCGTTTCGCTGTTGGAATTCGCATCGGTGAAAACGCCGATTTGGCAAAAGGGACGTGAAACGAAAGACGAACTGATTGCATCGATGCCGCCGCACGCCGTCGCACATTACGGTAAAATGGTCGATGCGATCGTCGCACAAACGCAACGCGAGGAACGCGACGGCATGAACCCTGACGTTATCGCGAATACCGTCCTCGCCGCACTTCAGTCGCCGCGTCCGCGCGAGCGATACATCATCGGACGTAAGGCCCGAATTCAATCGATCGCCGCGATCCTGCCGCCGCGCACGCGCGACGCACTCGTGAAGCGCGCGATGCAGTTACCGTAACGTCAATGAGGAAAGTCTGAATCAGTGAATGCGCAAACCGGCGGCGGTTTGTTGCGAACCTTCGACGCGCGTTGACGAGGCGAACCAATCGAGACGATCGGTGATGCGGCCGGAAATACTTGCGTCGATGTGATCGTACGGTACGTGATCGAGCAACGACCGGCCCAACATGACATCAGCACGAAGATTTCGGCCATTAGCGTACGTCAGCCATGCCGATCCAACGGTCGTCGGCGACCATGCCGTCGATTGTGCGCGCAACAACCACGTTCGAAGCGATAGGCTCGGAGCGATTTGCCATGCGAGCGACGCGCCGGCGCTCGAGCTTGCCGACCCGTCCACGCCACCCCACGCGAGTGCAGTTAGCGAAGCGCGCACTCGCGCCTCATCACCGAATTCGACAATCGCCTCGTTCGTGTGACCGTCGAGCACCGGCGTCCCATACCCGTTCCCCGCCTCGAACGGCGTATAGACGCCGAGATAGGTTTGCAGCGTATATCCCGAGCTCGTGCTTGCGTGCAGCGACCACTGCGTCGACGGGCGATACGTGAACGAAAGAACGCCATCGTTTGCGTTCTGCGATAGACGCGCGTTCGGCGCAACGATGTCCGCGTATCCGACACTGTTCACGCCACCGGCGAGCAACGCATCGAGCGACGTTGACGTGTACGATACGCCGGCACTCGTGCGCGTTTGCGCAAGCCATCCCGAAACACTTTGCGGACCGGTGGAATTTGACAGATACGAGCCCGCGCTTTCGCGCACGTCAAAGTGCGCGAACGGTGCAACCGCGGCATGCGAGTCGACACCCGCTTCGAATTCGGTATCGGACCATGCCGACGAAACGGGAACGTTCGGCGAGGTGTACGCGTACGTTCCACGATCGAGAATCGCCGTTGCGAATGCGTCGATCGGTCCACGGGAGTGAATTTGCGCGTTGGCCGATGAAAACGACGAAAACAGCGCGCTCGTACCGTTGGGACCGTTGTATCCTGCGCCGGACGAAAGCGTTACCGCACCGGCGGTTCCCGGGGTCGTAAACCCGTCCGTCACCGCAGCTCGTTCGGCGCGGGAGCCGACGTCGGCATTCGAAAATGAAGCCGCTGCAACGAGATTCGGTGAGTTGGCTGCGGCGCGCAGGAGCGAATTATCACCGGTTCCAGCGTACGTCGCACCACCGGGAGTCTGCACTAAGAACGTTCCGCCTTGCGCAACGTTCCCATATTCGTACGCGTCGTCGACGCGCAGCACCGTCAATGTCGTTGCACCGCCTTGCGGAATGGTATCGAACGGCGTGATATTCGCAGTCACATCGTAGTCCGGTGCGTAGTCCAACACCAAGAGTCCGCCGTAGAGCGTCGCGTTGCGATCGGTTGCTGAAACGCCGGGAATTGTTCGCGATGATTCGTTGACCACGACGAACGGAACCCGTTGTAACAGCGACGGTACGTTTGCACCGGGCAAACTTCCGATGTCATCGGACGTCGGGCCGTCGGTGCGCACGGCATCGTACCGGGTCACGACCGCCGTCGCAATGCCGTCGGCACCAACCGCCACGTCGGTTGTCCGGCAGTAGGCACAGCGGATTCTCACCTTGGTGCCCGTTCCGGTGAAAACGAACGTGCCATCCTGTCCTGTATGCGCCATGCCGGCTTCGCGCGTGCCGTCGAAGATCCGGACGGTGGCTCCGGCGATCGGCGCCCCATGCTGATCGCGGACACTTCCTGCGACAAGAGCCGCGCTTAGGGGCGCGGCTGCCAAGAGCTGGATGGCGAGGGCGCCGGCAAGGACGTGCTTCATCGAATATTCAGAGGTTGGGCTATAATCGAGTTGTGTCCCACCGTCTCGTATCGCGAATCGTCCTCGCAAGCCTGCTGCTCGTAGCAGCCGGTAGCGCGTCGTTCGCGCTCGCCAATGGCGACGCACTGACTGCGTTACGAGACACCGCTCTCGCACCTTCGGATACACCGTCGCTGCTCGGACCCATCGACGAACACGGACGTATCGGATGGGAATGCAAGCCCGAGAAGGCCGCTGCAAGTGCGAGTGCGACAATGGGCGAGCTGCCGCAGGCACCGCATTAATACGCCATGCGTGTAGCTCCTCTCGCACTGATTGCAGCGCTGAGCGGAGTCGCATCCACGCAAGCGCAAACCTACGCGCCCGCGCCGTTCCCCGCCACGACCTCCGCGCCGGCGCTTCACGCACAAGCGGTGATGCGCGCGGTCGCGGAACATTTTCATCGCGGGTTAGCAGCGATGACGGCGCATAATTGGAGTAGCGCGAGCGATGAATTCGCGGCTGCGCTGCAACTGAATCCGCCCGAACCGCAAGCATCGACTGCGGCCTATGATGCCGGCATTGCGCAAGCGAATCTCGGGCACTACGATGATGCGGCGCGCGATTTTCGCGATGCACTCGCGCGTGATTCCGGATTCCTCGCCGCTATGGCCAATCTCGTCGCCGTGGACCTTCGCCGAAATGATGTCGCGGAAGCACGCAGTATCGCCAACCGCTTCGTTTCGCTCGCGCCCGATTCGGCACGTGCACATTATTCGCGCGGGCTTGCAGCCTTGGCGGCAAACGACCTTCCCACCGCGCGCGACGATTTTTCGCAACTTTTGAAGTCCGATCCAAAATATGCCGTAGCGCATTACGATCTCGGTATTACCGAAGAGCGCCTCGGACAATACGACGCTGCGTCCTCTGAATTTTCAGCCGCGTTGCAGCTCTCGCCCGCGTACGCGCGCGCGCGTTTCGCGCTCGGCACGATTCTCTTACGCAACGGTGACCGTTCAGGCGCACGCGAAGCGTTCGATCGGGCGGCGCGCGATGCAAACGATGATCCGTCGCTGCGCAGTCTTGCAATTGAAATGCGCAACGCGATCGCGTCTGCTCACTAACGTCCCTTGCCCGCCTTTACACTTTATTAAGAACTTCCGCCTATTTTCGAGTCACACATCGACTCGGAGGTAGAAGGTTAGTGAAACGTTCTTTCTTATCAGCAGCCGCTGCAATAGCGGTTTTAACAGTCGCGGCTTGTGGTGGCGGCGGAAGTAGCGGCGGTGGCGGCGGTACGACATACGGCGGCAATCCAATTCCGACAACTGCTCCGTCCCAGGCGCCGGCCAGCATGCCGCAAACGGCGGCCGTACTCGGCGCGCAAGCCTACGTCTCATCGAGCAATCAGCACACGCTCTATACGTTCGCTGCCGACAAAGCGAATAAATCGAACTGCACGGACGCAAGCGGATGCACGGGCCTGTGGCCGCCGTACACCGCGCCGGCCGGTACAGTGGCTCCCGCGGGCAGCGGCTTCGGCCTCATCACGCGCAGCGACGATGGCGCACTGCAATGGACGTATCAGTCAGTCCCGCTCTACAACTACGCCGGCGATTCGGCTGCGGGACAAGGCAACGGACAAGGCATCAATAGTTTCGGCGGCGTTTGGGGTGTTGCGCGTCCGGCGTCCGCATCGCCCGGACCAACAAGCTCGCCGAGCCACTGTGTCGGTTACTACTGCTAAGCCTTTCGGCAAACTCTAGGACAGGCTATCATGTTCCACCGCTTCACGTTCCGGACGGCGATCATTCTTCTTATGATCGCCGCCCGGCCGGCGCACCTTAACGCAGCCGTACAGCCCATTCACCTCATGGATCAACGCGGCAAAGCGTTTGATTTCGGGGATCTGCGCGGTGCACCGGTCGTTCTCACGTTCGTTTCGGCGCATTGCACCGACGCGTGTCCGCTGATCAACGCCCAGATCGCGCAGAGCGTGCAACGGCTGGGCCATCGTCCGCTCGCGGTTCGGTTTCTGACCGTGACGCTCGATCCCGAGCGCGATAGCGCGCTCGACATGCGACGCATGGCAAAGCAGTTCGAAGCAAATCCCGCGCGCTGGATCGTCGCGTCGGGAAGCTCCGCAGACGTGCATACGCTCATGCGGCGGTATCATGTCGAAACATCTCGCGACGCGCACGGTTATGCAACAGCGCACACCTCGTTCGTCTACATCCTCGATCCGCAGTTGCGGGTTCGCCGGACATTGCTCGCTTCGAGCGATCTCGGCGAGGAACTCGCGCAAGAGGTTATGCAATGACGTTCGCTCGCACGCTGGTGTGCACGATGCTCCTCGCGGCGTGCACGCCGAACGGCGTTCTCGTGACCAGCGGCGGCGGAACCAACGTCTCGAACGTCACGCGAATCAACGTAAGCATCGCGGCGTTCGGACAGTCCTCGACGCCGGCCGGATTGGCACTCGGATTCTCGCCGATCATTGCCAACGTTACGGTTGGCAGCGGCGTGCAATTCGTCAACGTCGACAACACGTCACACACCGCGACCTCCATTTCCGCTACCGTCTTTCCCGCAACGTCACCGTTCACGTTCTCTGCGACGATGCAAACCGGGTCCGCGCTTTCGACGGGATTTAGCAGCGGCACACTTCCGGCGGGCGCCTCATCGCCGGTCTTTCTCGTGGACAAGCCCGGCACGTACCTCTACGGCTGCTTCTTTCACTACAGTGGAACGATGCGAGGAGAGATCGTTGCGCAATAACCTCGTCCGCCTCACGCTCTCCATGGGCATGCTCGTCGCGTCTGCCGTGTTGTGCAATGCTCGCGCACAAGCGATTCCCATCTTCGCGCAACGCTACCATCTGACGTGTGAAACGTGTCATTCGGTACTGCCGGAGTTGAACAGCTTTGGTTTGTCGTTCCGCGAACACGGATACCAATTGCCTCTTCCGAAGCACGGAACAACCGTCGTTGCACTTCGCTATCAGCTCGAATGGGAGAAGGATCCGGTCAATTCGCGCCGCTGGACGCCCGGCGCCGTGCTGCTCGGCAATCTCGAGATCGGGCAAATTACGGCGTTCGCGCACTACAATCTGGGCGCGCAAGGCGGCCCGGCGGGGTTGTATCTCGGGTATCTCGCCGGATACAACAAACACACGCAGACCTTGTATCGCGCTGGACTCTTCGAGTTGCCGCTCATCCAGTCTCCCGGCCAGCGGCTCGACGATTTACAACAATACGGCTACTACGGAATTCACGTCGGCTTGAACGATCTTCCGTTATCATCGCCGCGGTGGGGATTTCAGATCGAGCGCACGATCGCGAATCTACGTTTGGATTTCGTCGGCGACGATGGCGAATTCAAAGGAGCTGCCTATGGCGGCGCACCCTCACCAACCGGCGAGACAACGTCGGCAGCGCATCCCGAATTCGGCCTCTTTGCGCGCGCACGCGCGACTGGGCAATTAACCGTCGGTGGTGCGTCGATCACCGGTAGCCGTTGGATTGTTCTCACCGGAAAGAGCGGCTTCGAAGATCCGTACTCCCGTGAGAGCCTCTTTCTTGACTATGCGCCGGGCAAATTCGATCTAACCGCCGAGCAGTGGTGGGGGAGCGACCAGAACGCCGACGGTTTCGGATCGGCGGTCGCAAGCAGCGGCGGCTACGTTCGCGCGAAGTACTATCCGACTCCGCACTCGTATCTCGCCGTGCGATACGACGCAAGCGCGAACCCGTTCATCGCGCGCGACTTCGTGTATTACGGCGCGTTCATGATCACGCCGCACGTGCGGTTCATCCTCCAGGACGTTGCGAACGTCGGTTCCACGAGCAGCTTGGGCGCTGCATTTACAGTAGGTTTTCCGTGGCCAGCGAAGCTCTAGAATAGAGGTCTTTCATGCGTATCCTCGTGATCGAAGACAACCATGCCGTAGCGAATTCCGTGCGCTCGATGCTTGAAGCGCGACGGTATGCCGTCGATGTTGCGGCGGACGGCGAGTCCGGGCTCGACTATCTGCTGCGCGGCACGTACGATGCGGCGATCGTCGACGTCGGCTTGCCGCGCCGCGATGGATTTTCGATCGCCGAGACGGCGCGCGCCAATCAGATTCAAACGCCTATTCTGATGCTCACCGCGCGCGACGGCGTCGAGGACCGAGTCACCGGACTCGACTCGGGCGCCGATGATTACCTAGCGAAACCGTTTGCCGAGAATGAGCTCATCGCTCGCTTGAAGGCGCTGCTGCGCCGGGGGAATCTGCCGGTCCAAGAACGGTTCATCGCCGGTGGACTGATCGTTGACGTCGGAGCCCGAACCGCGGTCTTCAACGGCAAGTCGATCGAGCTCGGCTCAACGGAGTTCCGCCTGCTCGAGTTTCTTGCGCGCAATGCGGGAATCGCATTCTCGCGTGCGCAACTGCTCGAACACGTTTGGGAGTACGAGTTCGAGGGTTCGAGCAACATCGTGGACGTCTATATCAGTCAGCTGCGCCGTAAGTTGAAATCGGCTGGAGCACGCGACCTGATCGTCACCGTGTGGGGCGTCGGATATAAACTAGGGGCTCCCTGAAGGAATGGCGCGTCGACTGCAAAGATTATTTGGGGCAAGATTGAGGCGCGAGGAGGGAGCATCCCCTCTGCGGGATGTGACCGACGCCGCAACGATGAGATTGCCCCAAATAACCTTTGCCCTTCGGGTTTTGGCGGCACAACCCGATCTGCCGCTTCGGACGCGCGGTCACATCCCACAGAGGGGATGCTCGCGCGCGTCCTCATTGCATCTAGGGTTGTGGCGCCAAAACAGTCGGCGCGCCATTCCTTCAGGGAGCCCCTAACGACGTGATCGGCCGGCTCGTTGCGCTGTATCTGGCAGTGTTCGCAGCGGTCCTCGCGGTCCTTTCGATTGGCGCGTATCTGTTCGTTGGTACGCAATATCACAGTTTGTTGCTCCCTGCGCTTTCCACACCGGAAGGCGCTGCTGCGTACGAGCTCGCGATGCGGCGCGTGGCGCTCACGATCGTGGCGTTCGATGTTCCGCTCTTGATTCTCGTCGGCATCGCGTCGTGGCTGCTCGCGCGCATCTCCGTCGCGCCCTGGCTCTCCGCACGCGCGCGGGAGCGTGAATTTATCGCCGACGCGGCGCACGAACTTCGTTCTCCGCTTGCGACGATCTCATCCGTTGCGCAAGCATCGCGGAACGCCGGCGAAGCCGCGATGCGCGAGGCACTCGAACTCATCGCGAAAACATCGCTCGATGCAAGCGGCGTCATTTCGGATCTTCTCATCCTCGCGCGCTCGCCTTCGACGACGCTGCTTGTACGGGAACCCGTCGATCTCGCAGCGATCGCCCATGAGTGCGTCGCAGAGTTTCGCACGCGTGCGAAATCAGCCGGGATTACGATCGAAACAAACATCAGATCAGCAATCGTCAACGGCGACGCGCGTCGCCTTCGGGAGCTGATCCGCAATCTGTTGGAAAACGCGCTGCATCACGCCCGCTCGACGATCGCGATCTCGTGCGGGTCCAGCGGCGGACGAGCGCAACTGAGCGTCACAGACGACGGCTCGGGCGTCCCGACCGATTCGCGCGATCGCATCTTCCAACGATTCTTCCGCAACGGCGAAGCGGCAGGTACCGGACTCGGACTCGCCATCGCGCAGTGGGTTGCACGCGCGCACGAAGGCACGATTTCGCTCTCCGATCACGCGCCGGGTGCATCCTTTGTTGTTGAAATCCCGTTAGTCTCATAACCGTGGCCACATCGATCGTTCGTTCACCCTTGGAACACGAGCAGCTCGCCGATCTCGTCGCCGAATATGAGGCCTCGTTACCGCCGGAGCTTCGTCACGACTATGTGCCGGTCGTCGATGGAAGCACGAAGATCGCGATCGTCGCTGCTCTTTGCGGCGTTGCTGCGGGCTGTGTTTTCGTCACACCGTTCGATAATGAGTCCGTAATCATTCAACGTCTCTTCGTTCGCCCCGACGCTCGGGGCCGGGGCGTTGCGCGAGCATTAATGCAGCATGCGGTCGATCATGCCCGCGAACACGGCTACCGGCGTCTCGTGCTCGATACGGACAAAGAGCAGCTTCAGGCGGCGTATCAGCTGTATCTTTCGCTAGGCTTCACGGAATGCGCGCCGTTTGGTTCGGTACCGTACGAACATCCGACGTACATGGAACTCCCGCTCTAAGCGCAAGGCCGTTGTCATCCTGAGCCTGTCGAAGGACTACCTCGAAGGAAACGCACGTAACGGTCCTTCGACAAGCTCAGGATGACAGGGTGGTGCCGCGTTCCTATTGACCCTATGTGATGGAATTGTCATGATGATCGATCCAGCACTGGTTCTCGAAGGGCCGCGCGTTAAACTGGAACCGGTGGCGCGTCGTCACTTGCAACAGTTACGCGCAAACTGCGCCGAACCCGCATTGTGGGAGCTCGTCTACGGTGCGAATCCGTTTCTTACCGACGCCGATGCGGACGCGTGGTTTGCCGACGCAACGGCCGGTGGCGATCGCTTCGCGTTTGCGATTATCGATAAGGCAGGCGGCGACGTTATCGGGTCGACGCGCTTTGCCGACATTCAACCGCAACACCGCAAACTCGAAATCGGTTGGACATTCATCGCTCGGCGCTATTGGCGTTCGCACGTCAATACCGAATGCAAATATCTCCTGCTCGAATACGCATTCGAGCGCTGGAACGCCGAACGCGTGCAGTTCAAGGCGGAAGCGATCAATATGCGTTCCCGCAATGCAATCGAACGGTTGGGCGCGACGCATGAAGGCACGCTCCGTTCGTTTCGCATCAAACCCGAAAACGGCGAGGTCCGCGATACCTCATTCTATAGCATCATCAGGCGGGAGTGGCCGGTGGTGAAAGAGCGTCTCGTATCGCGCCTTCATGCAGACGTACGAACGGCGTAAGCCTCCCTATCTCCTCACGACCGATCGGGCGCATATCTCGCTCGATACCGTCGAATCGTTTCTGCGACGGAGCTATTGGGCGGCAGAACGTTCGCGCGATCGTATCGCTCGGACATTGGAGACGTCGCTCTGCTTTATAGCGATCGATGAACGCGATGGTCACGCCGCCGCGTTTGCTCGTGTGGTTACCGATTATGCGGACTTTGCGTGGCTGTGCGACGTTTTCGTTGAGCCGGATGTGCGCGGAAACGGTGTGGGCAAATGGATGGTCGAGTGCGTGCTCGCACATCCTGAATTGCAAGGTCTGCGTCGCATGATCCTCGCAACATCGAGCGCACACAGTTTATACGCGCGCTATGGATTTACACCGCTCGCAAAGCCGGAACTCTGGATGGAGCGTTATACTGCCGTTGGACCGAAGCCGCGATAACCGCGCAATGGGACGATTTGATATTCGACCATCTTGTGAACAAATAGCGGGAGCGTCATCAGCGATGACTCGGCGTGTTCGCGCGAGTCGGCTTCGAGCAACAAACACGCACCGAGGACGTCCTGGCGGCTCCACGCTATGCGAATGATACCATCGGCGTACAAACGGCGTACGCTTTCGGCTTCCTCATCGAGAAGTGCATCGAACGCTTCTTGCGGAAACGCTTCGGTCAATCGGCGGACGACTGCGAGGAATTGCATCTATGCGTTTGCTCCGAACAGCCGGCGGTCGTCGGCTTCGATGATGTCGAGAATGTATTCCAGCTGCGGATCAGCAGCTAAAACTTCGGAGTAAAAGTCGCGGAAGAACGCTTCGTCTTCTGCGTGCTTGGGGCGCAGACGGCGCATCGTTTCGTTGATCGCCGGGTATTGCGACGCGTCGGTGTGCTCGCGCAGCCACGCTGCGACTTCCGTATCATCCTTCGCTTGCGCCACGCGGGCGGATAGCGCTTCTTCGGTGATGCCGAGACGCTTGAGAAGATAGCCGGACATTCCCAAGATTTGGGCGTTGATCAGATACACGCCCGGATTTCCGCCCGGTAGCAGTCCGCGCAGCTTGTCGATTGTCCGGGGCATGAAGATCAGACCATCGAGTTCTTCGTAACACGAGCGCGGCGGATGCACGGACAAATCCAACGGTTCCATGCGGGGTTAGTACGGCGGGCCTACCGAATGGCCTCGTTATGCCCTTCGATTCCCTGCGATCGTTCGTCGATGCGCTCAAACGCGCCGGCGAACTCCACACGGTCTCTGCACCGGTCGACCCCTATCTCGAAATTGCAGAGATCACCGATCGCGTCGTGAAAGCCGGCGGCCCTGCGTTACTCTTTGAAAACGTCAAAGGGAGCCGCTTTCCGGTCCTCACGAATCAATTCGGTTCGCAGCGACGCATGGCGTTGGCGCTCGGCGCCGATCGGCTCGATGAAGCGGCGAACCGTTTGCGCAAACTCATTGACCTCTCTCCGCCCGGTTCATCGTTCGGCGAAAAACTCGGCGCGCTCAAACGCTTTGCGCCGCTCGCACATGCAATTCCCAAAACCGTTCGCGACGGTTCCGTTCACGATGTCATCATACGCGAACCGGATTTGAGGAAACTCCCCGTGCTCACGACGTGGCCGCTCGATGCCGGTCCCTTCATTACGCTGCCGCTCGTCATTACGAAAGATCCGCGCACGAACCGGCCCAACGTCGGCATGTACCGGATGCAAGTGTATAATGCGCGCGAGACGGGCATGCATTGGCAACGCCACAAACAGGGACGCGCGCACGCGGCGTTATGGGGCGATAAAGTTCCCGTCGCGGTTGCAATCGGCAGCGATCCCGCGTTGACGTATGCTGCTACAGCGCCCTTGCCGCCGGTCCTCGACGAATTCGCGTTCGCCGGATTGCTGCGCGGAAAACCGGTCTCGCTCGTGCAGGCGAAGACGATCGACGTGAAAGTGCCGGCCGACGCAGAGTTCGTACTCGAAGGCTATGTCGACAACACCGATGTGCGCACGGAAGGTCCGTTCGGCGATCATACCGGCGTCTACAGTCTCGCCGATCGATACCCGACGTTTCACGTTACCTGCATCACGCATCGGCGCAATCCGATTTACGCCGCGACCGTCGTCGGTAAACCGCCGATGGAAGACGCGTGGCTGGGGAAAGCGACGGAACGTCTCTTCTTGCCGCTGCTTCAGATGGTGCTGCCCGAAGTGGTAGACATGAATCTGCCCGTCGAGGGCGGCTTTCACAATCTGGCACTTATATCGATTCGCAAACAGTATCCAGGCCACGCAAAAAAAGTGATGAATGCACTCTGGGGCCTGGGGCACATGATGATGCTCACGCGGGTCCTCGTCATCGTCGACGACGACATCGACGTGCAGGACACGCGAAGTGTAGCGTGGTTCGTGCTGAATAATTTGGCCCCCGAGCGTGATGTCGTGATGATGCCCGGACCGGTCGACGATCTCGATCACGGCTCGTACAGCGTTGCCTACGGCACGAAGATCGGCATCGATGCGACGCGCAAGAGCGCAAGCGAAGGATACGCGCGTGAATGGCCGCCGGATATCGTCATGAATGCCGAGACGAAAGCCCTCGTGAACAAGCGCTGGCGCGACTATGGATTAGATCGCATTGCGAAGTCTCTGCATCCGGACAAGTGGTCGGGACAAGGATGAGACGTGATTAGGGTATTTCTTCGCGAGATTCGCATCGAGCACACGCTCTTCGCATTGCCATTTGCGTACGTCGGCGCGGTGCTAGCGGCGCGTGGTGTGCCCTCCGCATGGGCGTTACTATGGATTACGCTTGCAGTTTTCGGTGCGCGTACGGCGGCGATGGCTGCGAATCGGTATTTCGATCGTGACATCGACGCTCGCAATCCGCGTACGGCTCGCCGCGCAGTGGCAAGCGGCGTACTTTCGCCGGCCGTGATGGTGTGGGCGATCGTTCTCGGCTTCGCGTTGCTCTTGGTCTCGGCGTGGATGCTCAATCCGCTTTGCGTAAAGCTCATGCCGATTGCGGCGCTCGGCGTGCTGGTCTATCCGCTTTGCAAACGCTTCACGTGGCTCGTGCACTTCGTCCTCGGCGCAGTCGACGGGCTCGCGCCGCTCGGCGCATACATCGGTATCACGGGAACGCTCAGCGTCAGCGCGGTTTTGGTTTTCGCCGCGGTCACCGTCTGGGTCGCGGGTTTCGACATTGCCTATGCGTTAATGGATCTGCCGACGGACCGCGAGCAGGGCATCTATTCGCTCCCGGCGCGCTTCGGTGAAGGGGCCGGCCGGTGGCTGCCGATCGTGCTTCACGGGGTGATGGTGCTCTTACTCGCCCTCGCCGGCATCCTCGCGAACGCCGGTTGGCTCTACTACGCCGGCGTCGCCGCAGCCATCATCTTGACGGTCTATGAAGACCGCCTCTATGGCCTCGCTGAGAACGTTTTTGTCCTCAACGAACGTATATTTATCAGCAATATGGTCTTCTCGATCGTCTTCCTCGCCGCAACGCTCGGCGGATTCGTCGTCCGCTAGGATGCTCCGTTCCGAATTTCTCGCCGGCGCGGCCGCGGCATTATTGCCGTCGGGAAACGCCGGCATTCCGAACCAGAACGGCGTGCTGCCGCAGACCAATATCGGCGTGAACGTTCCGCTCACGGGTCCGCTCGCGCAGTATGGGACGCAAATCGTCAAAGGGGTGCAAGCCTGCGTCGACGAGACCAACCGTTTTACGCCGTCACTTACGCGGTACTGGGGCGTGCGGACGTTCGACGATCAAAACAACGCAACGGTCGCGTCATCAAACGTCTTCGTTGCGGCGTCCGATCCATCCGTGATGGGCATGATCGGCAACTTGACCGTCGATACGACGCTTGCGGCTTTGCCGCAATATGCGAATGCAAACTTCGCGATCGTTGTTCCGTCGGTCACCGCCGACGTGATTACGAATCGCGGGTTCCGCAACGTCTTCCGTTTACCCACAAAAGACTCGAGCGAGGGACAACTCTTCGCGCGCTCGGTGCTTCCGAGACACAAATCGGCAAAAGTTATCGCCCTCACGATGAAAGGCGACTACGGCGCCGACGTCGCCAACGGTCTCATCGGACAAGCACAAGCCGATCATCACGACACGGACACGATCGACGTGAATCCGACAAACGATCCCGAGAATATCGCCGCGGTCGTCATCAAGCGAGACGCATCGTTCGTGTTCTTTGCGGGCAAACCCGACCACTTAGGTCCGATCGCGAAAGCGCTGCGCAAGCAAGGGTATAAAGGCGATTTCGGCGCGAGCGACTCGTTCTTCAGCGGTGCGGTTATCGATCCGTACGGCGACGCGATGGATGGAACGCTGGTCGCGTCGTCCACACCGCCAATCGACCGCATTCCCTCAATGGTCACGCTCGTGCGCGATTTTCAAGGTGAAGTCGGAGGCATCGATGCATTTGAAGCATTCGGTTATGCGGCGGCACAACTCTTGATCATGGCATCGGGCCGAGCGAACGCGAAAGACCGGTTCGCACTCTTAACGCAGATGCAGCAAGGCGGTGCGTACAATCTGCTGGTCGGGCAGTATGCGTTCAACTTTTCGGGCGACGCTACACTGCCCAACATCTACCTCTACAAAATGACGACCAAGGGGTTCACCTTCGACCGCTCCGCCGTTCCCAGCGGCTTCGTCGTCTAGTTGGCGCTCGCGCGCCGGCGTGCGCGCGGTTCTTCTTCCACGATGCGGATTCGGTGTGGAGTTTCCGCTTTAGCCGGGGCCGGTGCGTCGACGTCTTCGAGGGCTAAGCAGAAGCGCAAACGCCAGGAACCGAGGGTGATCGCAAACGAGGTACCGAGGATTTCCATGATTACGCCTCCACCCGCCGCCACTGCATGACGGCCAGAGCGCTGTAGATGATAAAAAGCGCGAATTCAATTGCTATGCGCAGCCAAAAGGTCGCGTCGGTCGTCAGTTCACCGGTCGCTCGATCTTCGTTGATCGCCAAGTGCACGTACGTCAGCGGATCGATGCGCGAGACGGTCCAGAACAGGTTGTGTGCCACTTCGCCGAGGATCGAATTGCCCCACGAAATCGAACCAAAAACCGCGATGAGGATCGCGACAGGCCATGCGAATCCCAGTATCGCGCCATAGCCGCGCTTGAACGACGCCGTGCATGCAGCGAGGAACGCATACCATGCGAACGGCCCGGCGAGCCCCATGAGGATCGCGCTCGTATTAACTCCGCTGAAGTCGAAGCTCGGGACTTCGAACATCAATTGGCAGAGCAGGAGCGCCACGATCGTCAGAATCGATGCAGCGATTATCCCACCGAGATCGACTGCGATCGCGCCCACTGCGTACGCCTCGCGTGAAACAGGTTTGGTGAGCGCGTACTCGAGATGGCCGTCGCCTTCTCGCGCAAACGGCGCCGCGAGCAAGGTCGCGATGATCAACGCCACGAGATCGGCGAAGGCCATGTAGTAGATGAACGGCACGGTTCCGTTGGTATCGATCGTCGTCGTTTCCATATCGGCGTGGCGCTCAACATTGATGTGAACGCTCCCGATGGTCGCGCGCTCCGCGTGTTCTTTCGCGTTCGCTTTCGGTTCCGTAATGACGACGTGTCGACCGGCATTTCCCAGATTGTCGATGACAACCGTCGTGTTGTCCTTCGGATCTACGATTGTCGTTCGTTTCGTCCCATCGGGCAATACCGAGTGCGCCACCTTCGTGCCGGGTTGCATCTGGACGTGTGAGATAAACGCTTCGTCGCTGGTAATCTCGCGATTGAATGAGATGCGAACGACGAGAACGAGCACGATCAGTACACCGAGACAGATCGCAAGCACGCGCAGGCAATTGCGAACGCGCAGCCATTCAACGTAGGTCATGGAGTAGCTCCCTCTACCACGTCGGCGGTCGCATCGTTCGGCGACACCGCGTACAAGAAAATATCTTCTAAATTGAGGTCGACGATGCGGACACCGCTTGCGCCCATCCCTTCGAGCTTACGGACGAACTCCGGCGCACCGTCCGTCGCAAGCAGACGCACGATGCGGCCGCTGCGGTCAGCGCGCGCAATACGCGGATCGTTCGAGACGCCGTTGAGCGCATAAGATTCATCGGGAAAGATTCCTTCGACGATCTTGCGATCGGCCTTCAAATCATCGACCGCGCCTTCGAGGGCGAGATGGCCCTTGTCGATTACGGCAATACGTTCGGCGGCGCGTTCTACCTGGCCGATTTGATGCGACGAAAAAATGATCGATGCGCCGCGGGCCGATTCGTTGATGATCAGATTGAGCACGTGCCGTTGATTGATCGGATCCAGACCGCTTGTCGGTTCGTCGAGAATCAAGATGTCGGTTTCGCGTGCGATCGCAAGCGCAACCATCGTCGCGGTGCGCATGCCCTTCGAAAGAGCGCGCGCCTTCTTTCGCGGATCGATGTTGAACTGCTCGAGTAATTCATTCGCGCGCTGCACGGAAAACTTGGTGAATGCGCGTCGCTGCATCTCGACGTGCTCTTGTACCGACATCCAGTCGTAGAGCACGCTGCGTTCGGGAACATACGCGATCCGTTCAAACGTGGACGGCTCAAGCGGTTTTCCATCGTACAAGACGGTTCCCGAGCTTGGAAACGCGAGACCGAGCATA
This sequence comes from Vulcanimicrobiia bacterium, assembly GCA_963765935.1. Classification (GTDB taxonomy): domain Bacteria; phylum Vulcanimicrobiota; class Vulcanimicrobiia; order Vulcanimicrobiales; family Vulcanimicrobiaceae; genus JAMXLG01. The sequence goes on from CAVXXX010000001.1 coordinate 1,480,282, forward strand.
CACTTGAACGTGGTGGTCTTGCCGGCGCCGTTGGGACCGAGAAGCCCGAAGACGCACCCTTCCGGGATCGCAACCGACAGACCATCGATCGCCGTGTAGCGGCCATAAGTCTTTCGCAAATTTTCAATTGAAATCGTGCTCATTGTCCCTCCCGGAACCACCGGTCGATTACCGCGTTGGCGAGAGATCGAATATCTTCGGCACCTAGACCGATCGACTTCGCTTCACGCACTGCCCTCTCGATTGCATCGCGCGCCACATCCCTTGCCGCGGCTTTGGTCGTGTCCTTGACGCCGTTGCTCTTCACGAAGGAGCCTCGTCCAGGCGACGTCTCAATGACGCCGTCGCGCTCTAACTCGCGATAGGCCTTCGCTACGGTGTTGGGATTGATGGTCAGATCGAGCGCGAGCTGCTTCACCGTTGGCAGTTGCTCGCCCGCTCCGAGGACTCCGATCGCTACCGAGCGTTTGACTTGCTCGATTACCTGAAGGTAGATCGGGACCCCACTGCGCGGGTCGACCGTGAGAACGACGGGCATCGTCGTTAGAACTTCGGGCCCCAGCCTTGGAACAACGGGGCGCTCATTTGGACGGGGATGCAAACGCGAGCTTCACGGGTTTCGGCATTTTCCGGGCGGTTGATAATGCGTGTCATTTCGTTATCCTTTAGTCTTTCATCCGTACCAGTTCACTGTCGTACTAGTACACTAGTACAATAGCTCGATAGTACTCTGCCGTCAATACCTCGGCAAAAAATTTTTGCGCTGAACGGTACCGTTGCTGACGACGAGCTCAGGATGACAAAAGTTAGGGGTTTTCACGGATGAGGTACGGGGTGAGTATTTCGTACCATCGAGACACCAAAGATCAGCTCGCACGGAGACACGGAATTGCTCGTTTGGAACGCCGATTTATCACTGCGGGTCACGTCGCTATCGGCTCGGCTGCGCGACATCGCAGGCATCGGTTCGGGCGCGCCGACTCTTCATGTGAGCGATCTTTGGGGGAACGACGACCGCCATGCGGTCGCGGTGGCGGCCCACCAGTGGGCACTCGAGGGCGAATTACTTGCGTTCGAAGCCCCGATCGGCGGAACGCCGTACCATTGCGAAGTTCAACCGCTCCACGATCCCTCCGGCGCCGTTATCGGCGTGGCAGGGCGCGCGATGGAAGTTACCGACTCGAGCGGCCTCGACGTGCAGACGATGTTGCACGCGGAACGTTCGGCCGGCATGGGCACGTGGTACGAAGACCTTCGAACGGGCGCCGTAACGATGTCGGAAGGCCTGGCCGCTCTCCTCGGCACGCCGCGCCATGTCACCGACCTCGATATCCGCGCCTTCGACCATCCCGACGACCGCGCAACGATCGCCGAAACGATCGCCAACTATGCCAACGAAGACGGCTACGTCTGCGACCATCGCATTCTCTGTCTCGGAAGCCGCATACGGATTGTGCGCGAGCGCGTTCGCGCGATCTTCGATGATCGCGGGATGCCGGTCGCGCGCGTCGGTACGCTGATCGATATCACCGACTTGAAAGAGCGTGAGGCCGAGCTCGCGGAACTTGCGCTTCACGATCCGCTGACACGCCTGCCCAATCGCACGGCGCTCGAGGAACGTCTTGGGTCATCGATCGGCCGGTGCGATCGCAACCAACGCTGTTGCGCGGTGCTCTTCATCGATATCGACGGGTTCAAGTCCGTCAATGACGCGCACGGCCATCAATTCGGCGATCGCGCACTCGTTGCAGTCGCGCATCGACTCGCGCGCAACGTTCGCGCGTCCGACATGGTCGCGCGTCTGGGCGGCGATGAATTCATCGTGCTGGTCGACGATCTGTTCACGGACGAAGCGGCGCTCGATGCGGCCCGCAAACTGCTACGCAGCTTCGACGATCCGTTCATTGTCAACGGCGAAGAGCTGAGCGTCAACGCGAGCATCGGCGTCGCCGTATACCCGCACTCCGGGGTCGATCCAAAGATGTTGCTTGCCGTTGCGGACCGCGAGATGTACGCGGTAAAGCGCAACGGGGGGCGCGGCGTGAAACTCGCGAACGCTTCAGCGTGGCCAGCCGAATATTCAGCGGACCGTCCGCCCTTCGCCATCCTCGAGAGCGCTTAGCCCTCCTCGGGACCCTACTCTGGGCGCTGCCCCTCGCGGGTATTTTCGGCCTCATCATTCACGAGAAGGTCGACATCCCGAAGGTGGCGTTGTTCATTGTCATCGCGATGCTCTACGTGACGCTCGCGCGCGGACGACTGATCGGCTCGTCGGTGATGATTCACGAGGCGCAGTATCCGCGCGTCTTCTCAATCGTCAAACGCGCCTGCGCGGCGCTCGAGATTCCGATGCCGATGATTTTCGTGCGCGAGGATTATCTCGTACCGGTTGCCGCGCTCGGCTTTGGCGAACCGTATTCGCTCGTGCTCTCGAGTCACTACATCGAGCATTTCGAAGACGACGAACTCGCGTTCATTGTCGGACGTCAACTCGGCCACATCGCCGCGGGCCACACGCGCTTCATCTCGCTGCTGAGCGTCAACGGTAACGAAAATCCAATCATTGCCTTGATTTTCGGACCCTGGCTGCGCATCTGCGAACTCACCTGCGACAAGGTCGGCTTGTTAGTGTGCGGATCGGTAGAAGCAGCCGCGCGTGCAATCGCGATTTCCTCGTTCCATCACTTCGGGCGCAACGTCGATATGGAACAGTTCGCCGAACAAGGACGTGAAATTGCAGGCGACAGCGTACTGCGTTGGGGCGAGTGGCTCGGCGCGGAACCGTACGCCACGCGACGAATCGCAGAGATGCGCGCCTTCGCGCAAACGCACGCATATCAAACGCTCGAAGAGTGGTTCTTACGCGAAGCCCACGAGCCGCCGCCTGCGCTCCCCGCGCCGGGACGTATCACCGTTTCGCGCGCTGATTGCGCCGGCTGGTGGCGGCGATTCACCGCGACGTTCATCGACCTTGTCGTCGTCACGTCCCTCATAACCGCATTCAGTGGAACTGACGAATCCGCAACGCGAGTGGTGAATGTAACGAATGTCGATAAGCACGGGAAAACCACCCACACCGCGACGGTCGTTCCGGCCGACAGTAGCGCAACATCGGCTGAAGACGTAGGCGCCACAAAACTCGGTTGGATTCAAATCGGTCTTGGCGGGATTCACATAACCGAAGGTACGCCGCTTGCGGCCGTCGCGCAGCTCTTCGGCAAAAACGTTTGGCTTTGGGCGGCCGGTCTGTACTTCGCGCTGCTGGTCGGGCTCGCCGGGCAAACGTTCGGCATGATGATCACCGGTTTGCGCGTCGTGACTACCGACTTTCGAAAACCGGGGTTGGGACTAGCGTTCTGGCGTTACATCCTCGGCTTCGTACTTTGGCCCGTCATCATTCCGCTCAGCTTTATCCAGCATCGCGTGATGTTGCACGATCGTTGGAGCGGCACGCGGTTGGTTACGGCGGAACGCGCGATGGCGCGCGCAGCGACGACCGCGATGGCGGTTAGCGCGCCGGCGTAGCCTCTAACGCGAGCGCGTTACTCAACCGGCTGATATAGTTATTGACCCCGATTGCGGCGAGAATTTCGACGATCTCGCCGTCGTTATAGTGCTCGCATAGCTGACTCAAAACCGGCGGTGGAAGTGCGCGCGGTTCGCGGGTCAAGGCGACCGTTGCGGCCAGCGCCGCGCGCTCCGCAGGCGTGAAGCGATCGCTTCGCGCGAAATCGCCGAGTTCGGCAAGTGTCTGCGTTTCGATGCCGAGCTTGAGCGCAATTTCTTCATGCACGCACGTGCAGTAATCGCAAGCGTTGAGCCAGCCCACCATCAGCGCAATCAACTCTTTCGTCCGCGGCGCAACCGTGCCGTCCTCATTCAAAGCACGCACGTGCGCGGCAAGCGACCGCGCGATCTGCGGACGCGCCGCCATCGCGGAAAAGAGGCCCTCATCAGCCACTACGCGGACTCTTGCGCGAGTTGACGGAATTCGGCGTCGTCGCGAAGACTATCGAACCGCGCGTCATGGATAATCGCCATCCACGTTCCATGCTGATGCATGTGGCGGAGCAACGAAAAGGCGACGCTGCGATCGCCGAGCGCCGCGGCTGCCAGCGCGAGATCGGCGGGGTCAACGTCACGCGCATGCGCGCGCGCATATGCAAGTTCGGCTCGCGCCTCCGGATAACGATGCGCGATCGCATAGGCGTGCGCGAGCAACGCGGCGCCTTCCGCGCGATGATATTGGTCCGACGTCGCATACTGTTTGTACGAATCGATCGCGCGCGTGATATTGCCTTCGGCTTCGTACGCTTCACCCATCGTCGTCAACGCATCGGTGCGTTGCGGTGAGAGTTCCAGGGCTTGCTGCGAATACGCGATGGCGTCGTGGAACCGGCGATCGTAATATGCCGCCGAACCGAGCCACGCGGTCGTCGAAACGCTCAACGGATCGAGGTCCGCGGCGCGCTTGAGCTCGGCAAAACCTTCGCGCAACTGTCCTTGACTGACGAGTCCAATGCCGTACCATTCACGCGCAGGCCCGTATGTAGCGTCGAGCGCGATCGCACGTTGCAATTCCGTCATCGCCTTGCGCATATCTTTTTCGTCGAGCCCGATCAGGCCAAGCGCCGCATGCGCTTCGGCCGAATTCGGATCGAGTGACAGTGCCTTCTCGGCATAACCACGGGCGCGGGCGAAATAGACTTGCGGCGTTTGCGAGCCGAAGCGGTAATCACCCATCACGGCATACGCATCCGAGATCGCAGCGTACCCGCGCGCACTCTTTGGGTCGCTGTCGACGACCTGCGTAAAATAGGTCAAACTCTTTTCGACGCCCTCACGCGTGCGCAAATTCCAGTAGTAGCGTCCGATTTGATAGAGCCGCGCGCCGTTGTCCGAAAGCGTATCGGTAGAGGACGCACGATGCGTCGCGACGTTTGCAAGCAGCATAAACGACGCTGCGATCACGGCGGCTGCGGATGCAAAAGCAGCGACCCACCGGTAGCGCGTAACGCGCGATACGGAGCGATGTTGCAAATCATGTGCAACCGCGAGAGGCGCTGCGGATAGAGATGCCTCCGGCACGTCGACGATGGGCGCTTCGGCGAGCGCCGCGCGCGCAGCGCGACGAACGGGTGCGGTGAAGCGGTAGCCGCGTCGCGGTACGGTTTCTATTGCATCGGTGCCCCAGCGGGCTCGCAGCATCTTGCGCAGTACGTAGATGTTCTGAGCGAGGTTTGCTTCTTCGACGAATCCTTCGGGCCAGATACGGTCGAGTAACATTGCCTTGGCAAGAACTTCGCCGGGATGTTCGACCAGCGCGAGCAGCGTTTCGACGACTTTCGGGCCGAGCGCAACCGGTTCACCGTCGTGCACGAGCAATAACCGCTCCACATCGAGGTGGAAAGGACCAAATTCATAGACGTCCATAACCGCACTGCCTTCGAAGAATAATTGATTCCGTTTTGAGGACGGTCGATACCGTTACTCGCATGCTAGTACCGATGACGCGCCGCCTCACACTCTTAACTACGGCCATAGTGCTCGCGGGTTTCGCCCTCCCGGCAACCCGCGCGACCGCGGCTGTTCCCGATACGTTTTCGTTCCCGGTGGCGAAGGCTCCCCATGACCCTCCCCTCGATCCCTCGCTTTCAGATCCGGCGTGGCAAGCGGGCAAAGTGCCTAGCGTTGGGGGCTGGGAGAACGTGACGACCCGTAGCCAAGCGGCGGGGGCGACGGTGTACATGCTCTATGACGACAAATATCTGTACGTTGGTTTCGTTGTGCCGCAAGAAGGCATTCCAATTTCAGCGACCCAGACGACGAACGACGTCGGCTTCGGGACGGATGATTTTGTCGGCATCGGGGTGGACCCGAGCGGTGCGGGATCGCAAGCGTACTTCTTCGAGACGACGCCGCGCGGCGTGCGTTACCAGCAGGCGCTCGAAAACGTGCGCTATCGCCCCGAATGGCGAGCCGCAGCGAAGATTGGGCCCACGGGCTGGCGCGCCGTCATGGTCATCCCCCTAGCCGACATGCGGCTTCGCCCGGGTTCGTCTCAAACGTGGCGCATATCGTTCTTCCGCGGCGTTGCAGCGCGCGGCGAACACCTCATGTGGTCTTGGGACCCGCTTCAGCAAGACGCGACCGCCGGCAACTGGCCGACGTTCAACGACCTCCGGTACTGGCCCGCGGCAACATCGATTGCCGTGTCGAGCGGCGCGTCCAAACCCAAACCGCGACTCGAGATCTTCGGGCTCTCGAGCAGCGGTGAAGACCGCAACGTGTACCAGCAAGGCACGGGGGCATTTCTTTCGCAGCAGACACGCCACGTCGGCATGGACTTCAGCTATCCCGTTGCGTCGACGATCAACTTGGTCGGCACGTTGAATCCGGATTTTTCGAATGTTGAAACCGACCAGCAAACGATCGCGCCGCAAGAGTTCGCGCGGCAACTCACCGAGTACCGTCCGTTTTTCGCCCAAGGCGCGCAATATCTCAATCCGAATCCGCTTCCTTACAGCAACTTCAACTCGCCGTCGAACGAGATTTTTTACTCGCCGAGCGTCGGACCGTTCGACCGCGGCTTCAAACTCGAAGGAACGCACGGGCTGCAGAGTTTCGGTCTATTAACGTTCCGCGGCTACGACGAATCGACGAACGACACGTTTGACGATCAGGCCTTCGGATACAAGCACGCGATGCAGGACCAAACGTTCCAATATTGGGCCGACGGCGTCCTCGCAAATCACAGTCAAACGCCGCAACTCGCCAACGGCGAAGAAGGTCCGGGCGTGCACGACGACACGTTCGAGGCCGGGGCGAAGTGGCGCAACCTCCATACGCACCTCGTCTGGGGGTTCAATCAGGCAATTGAAAACGGCTCGTGGGTGCCGCAGGGGCACTCGTCTAGCACGACGGCGTTCCTCGATCTTCATCAGAGCAACTTCGAAACGAACGTCAGCTATGTCAACATCGGTCCGAATTACAACCCGATCGATGGATTCACGACGAACTCCGACATACGCGGATTGCAGGGATTTCAGTCGTTCAACGGGTCGACGCCCGGAATCAAAAACTGGAGTCTCTTCGTCTATGGCGATCGCTTCTTCGATCAAAGCGGGGCCGTACACGAATCGGATGCCGGTGCGTTTCTGAACGCGGTCTTTAAAGGCGGCATTTCGATCAACGGGCTGGGCCCGACGGTCAGCGTGCTACGCGAGTACAACGGCAACGCGTTCACCGGGTACCCGCTGTATCAAAATCCATCGGAGGTGCCGTTCAATCTTTTCGGCGTGCCGATCGGCTATCACGACGGAACGTCGACGCCTATCGACGTGAGCGCAAACTGGGGAAGCTTTGGCGGGTACTGGGAGCACCTGTATACAGCCACAACATCGCGGCCGCTTGGTTCCAAGTTCACCCTCGGTCTCGAATACGACGGCACGTATCAACGCAGCCTTAGCAATACCAACCCGCTCCCGGCGGGCGAACTCAATTCGCAGTTCTTACGCCGCGTTTCAATCGGATACAACATCACGCCGACGAGCAACTTCACGGTAGGCTTACGCGGTATTAATGGAACGGGCGGTTTTGCAACGCCCGGCCTGAACCTTGCGGCTGCGTATCATCTGCAAATGCGCTCCGGCGATCTGTACATCAACTACGGTTCGCCTTCTGCAATCGCAACATTAAATCGCTTAATAGTGAAGTACGTATTCCGCGCCGGCGGCGATGCCGGGACGTAGTCACAAAGAACTACATATAACAGTTTTTTTCACGAAGATGCGAAAATTCGTGTGAAACAAAAATCATATGGGGACCGTACTTCCAGGTGTAGAGTGACACACGGACAGCGCAACAACGCGTTGTTCACTCGGAAGGAACAGTCTTGAATACGCCCTCGGACACCAACAACAACGTCGCACAAGAGGAGCAGCAACCGGTGAATTCGTTCACACGTGTGATCGAAGCAGCACCGAGCGGCGCGTCCTTCGGCGGATGGGGACCGAAAGTTATCGGACTCACATCGACGCTGACGCGCTGGAACTAAGAATAGATTAAAATTTCATCTGCGCGCTCGTGCGCGTGAGATGAACGGGGGTGAAGTTGTCCTCCACCAACGACACCCCCGAGGAACCCCATACCTCGTAGAGTGCAGCAAAAGAAAATGGACGGCGTCGGCCGTCCATTTTCTTGTCTTATGCCGTATAGGGTTCGTGCGGTGCTACGGGTTCTAGGATCTGGTCGACCTCGACGAATATCGCAGGGTCGAGATGTAGCTCGCCGGCGACGACGTTGTCGCGCATGTGTGAGGGATTCGTCGCACCGACGATCGCGCTTGTTATGCCCGGCTCGCGGAGCGTCCACGCGAGCGCGAGTTGCGCGAGCGACACGCCTGCTTCCTCGGCGAGCGGCTTCAGCTGCGCAACGGCATCGAGAATCGGCTGAGTAAAGTAATCTTCCATGAACTCGCGATATGGACTTGCAGCGCGCGAACCGGCCGGCGGTTTCTTCGCATCGGTGTATTTGCCGGTCAAAATTCCCATCGCAAGCGGCGACCACACGACGTTTCCAACACCGTATCGCTCGCACACCGGCAACACGCGCTCTTCGATGCGCCGCCACAGCGCGCTATATTGGGGCTGATTGCTGATCGGAACGCTCCATCCCCGCGCGCGGCATAGATTGACGGCGCTTGCGATTTGATCCGCATTCCATTCGGAGACGCCCCAATACAGAATCGTTCCGGCACGTACGAGATCGTTCATCATCTCGCACGTCTCTTCGATCGGCGTTTCGTCATCGTACCGGTGGCATTGATAGAGGTCGATGTATTCGACTCTCAATCGCTCGAGCGATTTATAGACCTCATCGCGGATATGCTTGCGCGAAAGGCCGCGTTGGTTCGGCGTTTCGCCGGTCGGCCAAAACAGCTTCGTGCCGATCACGATCTCATCGCGTGGAAGTTCACCGAGAATCGGACCGAGCGCTTCTTCGGCCTTTCCCTTCGAATACGTGCTCGCCGTATCGAAAAACGTGACACCGTTGTCGTAGGCAATGCGTACGCATTCGCGCGTCGCGTTTTGATCGACGGTGTTGCCGAACGTCAACCACGAGCCGAGACCAATCACCGAAAGCTTCAGTCCCGAATGTCCGAGCGTTTCTATAGTGCATGCCGGGTCAGTGCGGCACGAATACGCGCAAGGCCTTCGGTAGAATCTCGAAGGTAGCAGGCGTCGTACCCGCAGGTTCCGCGTCGGCCGTAATGTGATGCGGTCGCCGCGTACGAACTTCGAATCGCTTGCCTCGCAGCGTGCGCAGTCCCGGTACGTCTTTGCGCCGGCCTTCCAGAATTGCGCGTCCGATCGAAAACGCTTCCCATGCGTTTTCGATATCCACCGAGTACAAGTCGAGCCATCCGTCATCGATGGCGGCATCCGCAACCGAAAGAAATCCGCCGAAGCGAAAGCTGTTTGCAATCGTCATCTGGATCGTGCGCAAACGATCGATACCGTCCGCGTGGACGACCTCGGCGTGAATCGGCCGGGCGTGGCGAAAAGCTCGAATCGCGGTGATGAGCACCGCGAGAAGGCCAAGGCGTTGTTTGAGTCTCGGCGTCTGCAGCCGCGAGATGCGGCTTGAAATACCGATGCTCGATTCGTTGACGAAGTAACGACCGTTCACGCGCCCAACGTCGATCGAACGCTCGTGACCGTCGGCAATCACCGCGACTGCATGGTGCACGTCCATCGGAATCCGGAGGGTACGTGCGAGATCGTTGAACGTCCCAAGTGGAATCACGCCGAGCGGAAGATCCCGGCCGAGCGCGCTCGCGATTGCACTCAGCAGCGTTCCGTCGCCGCCCGCGGCGATGATGCAATCGACCGAGCCGGCGACGTCATCCGGCCAACCGTCTTCCGCGAATTCAATCCCTGCGTCATGAAGCGCCGCTCTCACCGCGGGCGCCGCTTGCGCGCCGCGCCGCGATCGCGTGTTGATAACTAATTGCGCAAACATTCCTAACAGAGGATTGCCACGTCGCGAAATCCGTAAACGGCATCCATAACGCCTTCCCCGAGGCTTACCGGTGCCGGTTCTTCGCGTAGCAATTTCGCCCCGACACGTTCGTAAAAGGTGCGGGCAGGATTGCGATCGCGCAGCGTAAGCAACCACATGCTGCGAATCTTCGCGCGAAGCAACTCCGATGCGACTTCGCGCAAGAGCGCGCGCGCGATTCCTCGCCGCTGCGCTCTCCGCAACACATATAAGGTCGAGAGTATCGCGTCGAAACCCGCTTCATCGTGATTGAGAAATGCGCAAGCGAATCCGTTAACCTCATCATTCGATTCACTGACAAATGTCCAACGCCCGGTACGGCTCAACCAATCGCGCCAATGGGCGACCCGAACGGAAAGCGGACGAGCATCGAGCGTCGCGTCGGGAAGAATGCCGCGGTAGGTTTCTTCCCAGCTCTGAACGTGTACGCGTGCAATAGCTTGCGCATCCGCGAACGTTGCCGGGCGAATCATCTTCGGCCTTTTGGCGCCGGTGTCGCGAACGCACCGGGAGGCGGTTTCACTGGAAATTCAATGCGCGCATAGTCGAGGAATAGACGCACGTGCTGACGCCCGAGTCGCGGACCCGCATCGAACGAGATCTCGCCGCGATCGACGAGATAATACGATCCAACTCGAGCGAGGTGCAACTCGACGCGTCCGTTGCGGTCCACCAGATCGCTGCGTTCTAACCCAAAGCGAATCGTACATATCGTTTGCGTTGATGTTTGCACGCTGATGTCGGTCGCGGGATGGCGCGAAGCATCGTCGCGCGCGGTGAGATGCAGCAAACGCGCGGGCGAATCATCCGCACAGGTCGTCATTCCCCCGTCGCTCACGCGATAGATGCCTAGGTCGAGCGCGCGCACGACGGCGATTTCGGGCCATACGCCTGTGCTGCCGTTCGCCGGAGAAGCCACACCCGCAGAAGGTAGCGGCGTCGCTTCTTTCATGCCGAAGCGCATCCAGGCGTCGAGGCCGTTCCACGTTGCATTGAGCGCGGGAAACCGCGTTACCGCCCGCGCCTCGTCCAGGCGAACCGACGTCGTGTTATCCCGCGTGCGCACCAAAACCGGCCACCACGCCGACGTGTCGCCGAGCGCCGTACCGACGGAAAAGCCAAATTCCGCCTCCCCGGTGTGCGGATCGCGGCTCACGTAGAACGCCGCGCCTGAGGCGCGCACGACGACATCGTACGAAACGAGCGAGGGCTGCGGAAGATCCGTCATGTGTGTAAGGACCCGGCGGTAGTATTCCTCGACGGTTTCCGGCTCCTCAGCGAGCGCCGAGCCGTGATGCGCCCCTAGCATCGCCATCGCAATCGTTAGCACAACGCAAAACGCCCGTGCATCCACGGGGGCTCTACGGTGGAACCCCCGGCCGGAAGTCAGGTAATTCCCACGATGAGCCGGACGGCACATCCAGCGTACGATGCGGGCATGGATACCAACGCCCACGTCGTCAACCTCAATGCCGAGGCGCTGCCGCGCTGTTTCGTCCTGGACGAGGATCACCGCATCATTATGGTCTGTTCCGCACAATCGGGCCAGCCGCTGGAGCCCCGCTGGTCGGCGGAAGACGATTTCGCCAAGCTGCCGTCGGTGCTCGAACGCGCCGTCATGGTGCTCGCGGCCCGCTGCGTCCTCGAACGGACGATGTCGATGACGGCGAAGCTCGGCGCCTACAAGGTCAAAGTGCAATTGCTGCGCGGCTCGCGCAAGACGCACAAAGCGGTAATTGTCGATCGCGCGGAAGCGGCATAACGTAACGAAGCAACCCGGCTCATAGAACCGGGCTGCGTTCGTTCGCGAGTGCTGCGAAGCAATAGTAGGTTCTCGCGAAACCTGGAAAACGCGGAATACAACGCTGTATAAACGTTACAGCGCCGCGGTTGCAGCCGGATGGAATCTGTATTTGCAACCACTTCTGACTTCGGCGCTAAATTGTCCGAAGTTTAGCACTTCAAACCGTGCAAAAAAGTGTAGGGATCAGTTTTAATGACGAACGTTAATAATTGGAACGCCGTCAGCGACGCAAACGCTCAACCGTTTCATCGTGAAGTACGTGATCCATGCGGGTCCGCAAAATTGAGCGCTTGCATTGCGGCGCGCTGACCCTCCATGACCGCGCCGGTCCAGTTCTGCCGGCCGCGCAGTTCCGAGTGACCGAAGGAAATCCGTCCGAACGATTTCCGCAACGTTTCGGCCGGTCCCGGCGAACCGTTCGCACCGAAATACCAGCCCGGCGCAGGCGAAATATACGCGTGTCCCCAGCGGTTCAACACGATGGCCGCGATATCGCGTTTCGCATCGAATCCGGAGCTGCCGAAAAGATGCTGCAGTTGCGCTCGAATCTGGCGTTCGAAATCGGCATACGAGGTCGTAAGCAATCGAATGCGTCCCGCGGTCGTCTGTTCCGCAAGAGACATCCCCGGCTGCGGAAATCCGGTGTACATAGTAAACATTGCGGGTTGCTCCGGATCGAGCGGCGGACGGTAGGATCCGAAGGCCATCGGCTGGCGGATGTTGCCCCAAAATCCGTACCCGCTGAACCACCGCGCACCAGTGATCCCGAGTTTCGCAAGCGGACGCCAATTCCGCAACGCGACGTTCGCAACAAGACTCGGTGCATGATGAAATGTGTCGTACGCCGCGCGATAATCGGACGGAAGATCGCGCACAACGTGCTTTGCAACCCAGCCTCCGATCGTTACCACGACGGCACGCGCCTCCACCGCTTCCAGCGATCCATCGCGCGCATAGACCACGCGCACGCGCGTCGCGGTCGATGGATCGCCTTGATGATGCACGGCGACGGCCGTTGTCGCAAGACGGATGCGCACGCTAGAACTTGCGCGGTCGAATTCGCCGAAGTCGAACGGAGCATCGACGATGTCGGCAAACGTGCGGTCTTTAGTAATTGCGGAGGGAATCAGCGACTTGACGAGATGCCGCGCGATGGTCCCGTTGCCGCCGGGAAATGAAAACACCGACGAATCAGGGGAAGCGCTCACGCGAGGCGCGACACCGGGAAGCCCCAGGAGTTTCGCGCCGTAGGCCGAGACCGCGTCCGCGCTTGCGGCATAACTCGTCGTTCCCGTAATCGAATCGGCGAGGCGAACGGCAGGCGGTCCGAGACCCATCACCTTACGAATGAACGCGCCGTACGACATCGAGTCGAGCCAAGGTCCGGCAGCCGATCCATCGGGCGGCATAAATTCTTTTTCGTTGTTATGCCACGCAAGTAGATCCGCACGCGTGCGTTCGTTAAACGGCACTCCGGCGAGGTCATCGGCGAAAATGTCGCGATAAAAACCGTGGATTCCGAACGCGCCGCCGTCGAAAAACCATCCGACGTTTGCGCTGCGCTCGTTCCAAAACCACGGTTCGAAATTATCCCGCGCGAAACGAAGACCGCTCGCCGCGCCGGTCGGTTCGACAAATTCAAACGACCGTGGAATGCCGAGTTCGTCCCAGAGCGCACCAATCGTCGGATCGTCAGCCGGCGGTACGTTCGTATCGTTCGAAGCCTGCGGTCCGAAGAGTCGCACGCCGTCGACGTCGATTTCGTTTTGCTTTGCTTCGCCGCCGGGAACCGGATGATTCTCGACGATCAAAATGCGCGCGCTCGGACGCTGCTTGCGAATGGTGTACGCCGCAGTCAAGCCCGCGATTCCGCCGCCGATAATGACCGCGTCATAGAACTCATCGACGACCGGCGCCGAAGGGATGCGCGATTCGTACCGCAAGTCGCGCAGCGCGTGGGCAGCATTTACAACTGCTGCAGTGTTGCCGTTCGATCGGGCGTAATCACCGAGACCGCCGTAACCGGTGAATGTGTCCGTCAGCCCTTGGGCGTTTGCCGCAACCGGCGAATAGAGCAGCGCGGCGCCTGCACCGGCAAGGACGCCGTTGACAAAGTCGCGGCGTGTGATGTTCGCATCGAGCCCGAGTGCTTTATCGTGATCGGATTGCATGCTTTCTTGGATTGGTGCTCAGGAAGGGACTCGAACCCCCACGATGTTGCCACCACTGATACCTGAAACCAGCGCGTCTACCAATTCCGCCACCTGAGCATAGTCCACCGCTTCGCGGAGCGCGGCCGGACTCGATTCGTGAAACTCCCCAGTGTTCCTCGGGGTTTCCGCTTGCACGATGTCCGCAGTCAGACTTATCTCGCACACGACCGTCGCGCCCGACCGGGCGCTCGACCCGTACTCCGAAGCCGTTACGGGTGCCGCCGAACGGGTGAGCCCGTCGGTCGTGGCGATCGAGGTGCGTAACGGACGCCACTCCGGAAACGGTTCGGGGTTCGTCTTTACACCGGACGGCTTCGTTCTTACCAACAGCCATGTGGTTCACGATTCGCAACATGTGCGCGTTGCATTGCTCGATGGACGGGATGTTCCGGCTCGGGTTGTCGGTGATGATCCGCATACCGATCTCGCCGTACTCCGTATCGATGTGCCCGACCTCGTCGCTGCATCGCTCGGCGATTCGTCGAGCTTGCGACCGGGGCAACTCGTTGTTGCGGTCGGCAACCCGTACGGTCTCGCGTATACCGTGACGGCGGGTGTCGTCAGTGCGCTGGGGCGCAGCCTGCGCTCGCAGTCCGGTCGATTGATCGACAACATCATTCAAACGGATGCCGCGCTCAATCCCGGCAACTCCGGCGGTCCGCTCGTGGCCGCAACCGGTGAAGTGATCGGCGTTAACACGGCGGTATTGCCGGGCCAGGGGCTCTGTTTTGCAATCGCTATCAACACGGCAAAGCACGTGGCGAGTCTCTTGATTCGCGACGGCAAGGTGCGCCGCGGCTATTTCGGCATCGCGGGACAAGACATTACGCTTTCGCGTGCGGCCGCCCGGCGCTTCCAATTGTTGGATGCGCGAGCAGTGCTCGTCACGTCGGTTGAGCCGGGAAGTCCCGCGTCCACCGCTCGTTTACAGGAAGGCGACGTGCTGCTCGCAATTGAAGGCGAGCGCATTGCGGGAATCGATGACCTTCACAAACGGCTGACCGCCATCGATCTCCGTCGCCCCTACAAGCTCGACGTACTGCGCAAGAGCGAACGCATCGAGACCATCATTCTTCCCGTCGAATCACCCGAATGATCCGCAAGCTCGCACCGATTCTCGGCGTCACATTTATCGACATCATCGGATTCAGCATGCTGCTTCCGATCTTGCCGTATTTCGTGACGCACTTCGGCATGAGCGCGATTGTCGTCGGTATCTTACTCTCGACGTTCTCGCTCTGCCAACTGATTTCGGGACCGATTTGGGGCAACGTCTCCGATCGCGTCGGACGCAAAACGGTTCTGATTATCAGTCAAATCGGCGCGACGATCGGGTGGGCGATGCTTGCCTTTGCGCCGAGCATCGGCTGGGTCTTCATTGCGCGCATCATCGAAGGCGTCTCCGGCGGCAACATCGGGATCACGCAAGCCTACGTCGCCGATCTCGTCGAGCCCAAGCAGCGCGCGAGAGCGTTCGGCTTAATCAGCGCGACATTCGCTGCGGGAATGGTCTTCGGACCCGCGGGCGGCGGCTTGCTCTATTCGAGATTCGGTTTTCCGGCGCCGTTTCTGGCCGCTTCGGCGCTGCAGCTGATCACGCTCGTGCTGACCGTCATTCTTCTGCCCGAGTCGCGGTCGAAGCTCGAGCGAGACGAAGAACACGTCGGCATGCGCGAGGTCTTCTCGACGTTCACGAACACGCGGCTCTCGCCGTTACTCCTGCAGAAGCTTGCGCTTTCACTCGCCCTCTACGGCTGGTATTCGGCAATCGCGCTCTATCTCGCCGGACAGATGCACTTCGGCGTTGTCCAAACGACGCAATACTTCTCCCTCTTCGCGGTTCTGAACGTCGTCATCAACGGTGTCGGTGTGGGCAAGGCTTCGAACAGGCTCGGCGATCGCGTGATGTCGTCGCTTGGACTCGCGTTGCTCGTCGCAGCGTTCGCCGCTGCGCCGTTCGTCCACAATATCTTCACGCTCACGGGTGTGATGATTCTCTTCGCGGTGGGCGGCGCGTTTGCGAACAACGGCCTCGTCGCAATGATTTCGAATGTGGCGACGGAGCGCGAACAAGGTACGGTATTAGGCGTTTCGTCCTCGCTCGATTCGCTCTCGGGAATTCTCGCACCGCCGGTATCGACGGGATTGCTTGCGCGATACGGGTCGCCGTTCGCGAGCATCGAACCGTTGGTGATGTCGGTGATCGCGCTCGCCCTCGGTATTCGAAACTCGCTGCTTGCACCCAGGGTATCTCATGGCGTCACCGACGAATCCGTCGTGACACCACCTGCCGAGGAGCTCGTATGAAGACGAAGATTACCGGTACCACATTACCCGTTCTTGAAGTCGGTCTCGAGCCGGGCGATAAAATCGTCGCCGAGCCTGGCGAGTTCTCATGGATGACGGAAAACGTGCAGTTGAATACGACTGCCATGACCGCCGGCGCAAAGGGAATCATGGGAGTCATCGGCCGCGCCTTGTCGGGCGGTGGCATCTTCATGACCGAATATTTCACACAAAGTGCAAACGGCTTGATCGCTTTCGCTGCGAAAGTGCCCGGCCAAATCATGCAAGTCGACGTGCAGCCGGGACGCGAGTACATGGTTCACCGCCACGGTTTTTTGTGCGCCACGCAAGGCGTCGAATTGAACATGGGGTTCCAGCGATCGCTGGGCGCCGGCATCTTCGGCGGCAACGGATTCATCCTGCAGCGCTTGGGTGGAACGTGTAGCGCATGGATCGAGCTCGGCGGCGAGATCGTCACCTACGATCTTGCAGCGGGTGAATCGATTCAGGTGCATCCCGGTCACATCGGAATGTTCGAAGCAAGCGTGAACTTCGACATCACGTTCATGCGCGGCATCATGAACGCCGTCTTCGGCGCCGACGGTTTGTTTATCGCTCGATTGACGGGTCCCGGCAAAGTGTGGCTGCAAACGCTCACGATGCCGAATCTTGCGCACGCGCTCCTGCCCTATCTCGGAAAGCAAGAAGCGCAAGCGGCCGCGCAGACCGGAGTCGCGGGCGGCGTTGCCGGCGGTGTCGCCGCGTCGGTGCTGAAGAACCTGTTCGGAGATCAGTAACGCCATGTTTGTTCGCAACTTCGCGCTGCTCGTTCTTGCCTTCGCCGTTCCCATGGCTGCCGGCGGCGCCACCCCCACGCCCATCCCTGGTGGGGCGAATCAGGTCAATGCCATCGAAGGCAAAGTGGGTGATACGATCTTCAACGGCGTGCTTCGAATCACGGTTCAAGAGATCCGTGACGCGACCGCGGACGATCATCCCGAAAAAATGTTGCCGGGACCGAATCAAAAAGTCATGGTCATGAAGGTCTTGTTACGTAATGGAACCCACGACGCGTTCATCGACCTGCTCACCTATTCGCTTGCAGACGCGGACGACGTCGCGTTTCAGATTCCCAGTAATTACGTGAACCCTGGCAACTTGCACATCCTGCAAGGTGCGGCAGCACGACAAAATGCGATGTTCGTCGTCGATAAAGACTACAAGCCTGCCAAACTCATCGTCCAGTGTGCTACCTGCGCAAGCGCGACGCACTTTCGCTCGCTCCGGCTCACGATTCCACAACCGTAACACTAGCATAGTCAGACGCGGCCGGCACCGCTCGGGATGAGGCGCACCTTCACTTGCTGAATCCTTGCGGTGTGTCCTCTACCTCGAACGGGTGTGAAGAATTCGCCGGCTTTCCCGATGCCGGGCTGCGCTTTCTGAAGCAGCTCGTCAAACATAACGATCGCGCTTGGTTCAACGATCGTAAATCGGTCTATCTAGAATCGGTCCAAGCGCCGTTGCATGCGCTTGTTTCTGCAGTGAACGGCGCGCTTCGTGCAAAGCGCATTCCGTTCGCAAGCGATCCCCGCCGCCTTTCATTCCGCATTTATCGCGACACCCGCTTTTCTCCCGATAAATCGCCGTATAAAACTCATGCCTCCGCGGTGCTATATCGTCAGGGAGATCGCAGCGTCCCCGGTGTGCTCTACATCCATATCGATCCGGCGGAACCGTTTCTCGCTGCGGGCTTTCATATGCCCGATAACGAGTTGTTGCGCGAGTTACGCGCGGCAATCGCGCGCGATCCAAAATCGTTTCGTGGCATGGTCGCGAAGATCGAACAAGCGGGACTGTCGATGCGCGCCGGCGACGCACTGACGCGCTTGCCGCGTGGGTTCGAGGACGTCGACCAGTCGGTCGCCGAGTACGTCAAACGGAAGTCCTTCGTGGTATCGCAACCCCTCGAGCCGGATGACGTCAAATCTGCAACCATGGTGCAACGCGTCGTGTCGTTTGCCAAAAGTGCGATGCCCCTGCTCGCATGGGGGTGGAAAGGACGCTAGTCCCGTGGTCGACGAGAAAACGTTGCTGCTCTATCTTCCCGCGATGCTTGCAATCACTCTGGCACCAGGGGCCGATACGCTCTTCGTCGTCGCGTCGGCGCTGCGTTCTGGGCCGCGTGGCGGCGTCTTGGCAGCAACCGGCATAATTTCCGGCGGCATCGTTCACATTACCGCGGCGACGATCGGCCTCTCTGCGCTCGTCCTCAAATCGGCACTAGCATTTGCGATTTTGAAATACGTCGGCGCGGCCTACTTAATCTATCTCGGCGTCCGTGCGCTGCTCGTGCGCGAAGCGGTTGAAGCGCAAGACGGTGCAAAACACGCGGCGCCCGTCAGCAATCGCGTCTTCTTCCAAGGCTTCCTCACGAACGTCACCAATCCGAAAGTCGCGATTTTTATGCTCGCGTTTTTGCCACAGTTCGTTTCGCCCGCGCGAGGCACGATTTGGTCGCAGTTGGTTGAACTTGGCGCGCTATGGTACGTTACGGGTTTGATTTGGCTCAGCGCCGTGGGATTCGCCGTCGGCAAAGCCCGTCGCTCGGTGAGCGCGTCGAGTGCGGTGCGAAAGACGTTCAAGTATGTCACGGCCTCCATCTTCATCGGTCTAGGCTTGCGCGTCGCTGTTTCGAACAAGTAGCGCTAGTGCTCGACTCATAGGCCGAACGCTCCGGTGCATGGGCTGAATTGCTTAAGGATGTGTTATCTCGTGTGATGGACGACAATGTATGAAACACTTCATCCGTTGCTTTATTGTTATTAGTGCACTCATGCTGACGCTTAGCACAATCGCGTTAGCGCAAAACCCGCCGGTTGAGGGTACGCCGATTCCCACCGCTCCGAAACCCGATTGGAGCGCGGTCCAGTACTTGATCGGCACCTGGAATTGCACGGACATCAGTTCGCGCCGTCCGGGGCCCTTCGACATCACGACGTCGTACGCAATGGATCCCACCGGTTACTGGTTGATCAAGACCGAGAAGATCCATAAGGCGTCGTGGATTCCGAGCGAATTCACGAATGTATCGCGCATCACGTACGATAACAACGCTAAACGCTGGGTTCGGATCTTAACGGGCGACGCGGGCGCGTACGCCGTCAGCACATCACCCGATCGCACCGCGTTCACCTACGTCATACAGAGGGAGGCTCCCGACGTTTCGTCATATGCGCCCGAAGTTTATACGAAGGTCAGCAACACAAAGCGGACCATGACGAGCTCGTTCACCGAAAAAACCGGACGAGTCGTTCACGTCACCGAAACCTGCAATAAGACGTCGTAACCCCCTGTCATCCTGAGCTTGTCGAAGGATCGAATCAAGCTAAAAGCCCGTCGAAATCTCGGCGGGCTTTTCGTTCGCAACGCTCCTTCGACAAGCTCAGGATGACAACTGAGACTATGCTGCTGATTTCTTGCGGCGGGTCGTCGTCTTTTTCTCGTGTTTTTCGTGCGATGCGGCGCGGCCGTTCGTTCCGGTGCCGCGGCGCTTCTTGCTCTCTTCGAGAGATTGCGCGAGAACGTCCATGAGATTGACGACCTTCGCGCGCGGCGCGGCGGCCTTCTTGGCCTTCGGCAGTTCCTTGCCCTGGGCGCGTGCTTCGATCATCGCGAGCAGTTCGTCGTGATAGCGGTTTGTGAACTTCTCCGGCTCGAACGCATCGACGCTCATCGTGTCGATAAGCATCTTCGCCATCTTCATCTCGGCCTCGGGCAGCTTTTCATTTCCGGGAATTTCAAGCGACGACGGCTCAACGATTTCATTGGCCCAATGCATCAGCTCGAGGACGAGCGCCTCGCCGATGGGCTTCACCGCAGCGATGTATTCCTTCGTTCGAATTACGACGCGCGCAACCGCCACTTTATTCGATTGATTGAGCGCTTCGCGCAAGAGCGCGTAGGCGTGCTTGCCCTGTTTGCTCGGCTCTAAATAGTACGGCTTATCGAAGAACATCGGGTTGATTTTGTCGAGATCAACAAATTCGAGAATATCGACGGATTGCGTCGCGACCGGATTGACTTTCTTGAAGTCTTCGTCGGTCAGCTCGACGTACTGACCCTTTTCGTATTCGTAGCCCTTGACGATTTCATCCCACGGGACTTCTTTGCCGTCGACGGAGCAGACACGTTCGTACTTGATGCGGCCGCCGTCTTTGGCGTGCAGCATGTTGAACGACAACTCGTCGGTTCGTACGGCCGTGAAGAGCTTCACGGGAATCGTAACCAGGCCGAAGTTTATAGCACCGGACCAAATTGAATGAGCCATAGCGAAAATAGTTTACCCGACTTTAGCAAGCAGGGTTCCGGCTTCGGCTATTTGGTAGTTAGCCGAACGTACGCACCACAATCTATTGTGGTGCCCACTGCTTCTGGGCCTTAGCAATGGCCGGCTCCAGCCGCTGCTTCTTCCAGCCTCGCCCCGACCAGAGGTCGCCGTCGCGATCCAGGCGCTTCGGCGTCGTTCGGACGTTGAATTGCGCGAACGTCGCCTCCGGCATGCCGCTCCGCTTGCGCGCGAACGCTTCCACTTCCGACCAGTCCAGCGGCGTCGATACCGGCGCCCCATCCCGCGCGCGCACCGAATAGACGCTCACGATCGTCTTTCCGCGGCCCACCTGCAGATAGTCCAAATACACGAGCGATTGATCGCGTTTTTTCAACGAGCGTTCGAGCGTCACCATCTCAGGATGCCGCTGTGCGAGTTGCGATGCGACCGCTTCCGCGAACATCTTGGCAGCGTCGTAGTCATAACCCGGTGCAAGCGGAACAATGACGTGCAATCCCATGCCGCCGGACGTTTTAACGAGCGCCGTCAATCCAATTTCACCGAGGAGCTCCCGCATCGCCAGTGCGACCCCGGACAGAGTTTTCAACGTGCATTTTTCGCCCGGGTCGAGATCGAAGAACACGTAGTCCGGATCTTCGATCTCCGGCACGTGCGAGGTCCAGACGTGTAAGATGATCGTCGCGAGATTTGCAACATACACGAGCGATGCCTCGTCGTTGCAGAGCATGTACGTCGTCTTCTCTCGAACGCCACCGGGACTCGTGAGCGGCACGCGGTCGACCCAATCCGGCAAACCGCGCGGCAGATGTTTTTCGAAGAACGACTGCGCATCGATGCCGTCGGGATACCGCTGCAACGTCAGCGGATAATTGTGCAAATGCGGAAGCAACCATCGCGCGACGCCGCGATAGTAGGCAATTAAGTCGCCTTTGGTAATGCCGTCGCGCGGAAAGAGCACTTTGTCGAGGTTCGAGACGGAGAGCGTTCGGCCGTCAACAGCGACGTCGGTGCGCTTTGCCGCCATGCGTTTAATCTCTAAATTTGAAGACGGTGTCAAGTCGCGTCACTGAGAACAGTTTGCGGATGTGCGGTGTCGTCCCGGTAAGATAAACCGCGCCGCCGCTGTGCTCGATCTTTTGATACAACTTGAAGAGCTCGGTGAGACCCGTCGAATCGATATATTCGAGCCGCGAACAATCGACGATCACGTCCTCGCCCTGCTCGCCGGCCTTGAGCAACCGGCTGAGTTCGTCGATGTTGCTGATGTCGAACTCGCCTTCCAGCGCGATCTTGACGCAATTCCGCTCGGTCATGGTCCGCCTTTTACCCTTCGGGCCGCTCGATTACTACCTCTCGAGCCTCCTTGTCTGCGCGCAGTCCAAGGAACGCAGGCTGGCGTAAATAATTGTCACGCGTCCATTCGGTGAAGCGCACCTGCGCAACCAACTCCGGTTTCACCCAATGCGTCGGCGCGTTAGCCACCACGTCGTTGCAGAACGGCGACGACGCGCATGCTAGGCGTTCCAACTTCTTCATAATGTCGCCGATCAGCTTAACGGAAAATCCGGTGCCGACAGAACCCACGAAGCGAAGATTTTTTCCCTCGTATGCACCCAACAGCAAGGAGCCGAAGCCTTTGCGGCTTCCACGCGGATCGGTCCAACCGCCGATAACGAATTCTTGCTCGAGCTGCGCCTTGATCTTGACCCAATCGCGAGTACGCCGCTCGATATACGGCGACGCGCGCTTCTTCCCGATGATGCCTTCTAATTGATTGCGCTTTGCTTGTTCGAAGAGCGCTTTGCCTTTGCCGGCGACGTGCTTCGAGTAGAGCACGAGATCGTCATCGCGTATCAAACGCTCGAGTAGCGCTTTACGCTCTTCGAGTGGCACCTTTCGTTGATCGCGTCCGTCGGCATAGAGCAGATCGAAGGCAGCAAAAGTTAGATCGTGACCGTGCTGGGCGTACTCTTGCAAACGTTGAAAATCCGAGCGCCCTTTCGAATCGAGGCTGACGATTTCGCCATCGACAACGATCGGGACGCTCTCGAACGCGTCGGTCAACCCGTCTAAGTCAGGAAACTGTTTGAGCAAATCGAGGCCGTTGCGCGAGACGACACTCAGCTTACCTTTCGCATCGATGGTGCAGATGGCGCGATAACCGTCCCACTTGATTTCAAAGAGCCACTCATCATCGTCGAACGGCCCGTCGATCAACGTTGCGAGTTCGACGCCTTTAAGATGCGGAAGCGGATCGGCTTTGCGCTTTGCGGCTTCGCGCACCGCCGCGCGCTTGGGCTGTTCTTTTACCTTCGAGGATTGCCACGTCTTCGGATTTTTTTGTTTGCGAATATCGTCGAGCGTGCGTCCGGTAATCACCGACTCCGGGTAATCGTTGACATCGTAGCGCTTCGGATTGCCGTCCGGGTCGTGGTCTTTGATCAGCAGCCACGGGTCGCCGCTCTCGCCTTCTTTCGGCTTCATGCGCACGAGCGTAAAGATGCCGGTCAGCTTGTGGCCGTGCATGATGAACTTGATCTTACCGTGCCCGATCTCCGCGGAGGCGTCGTCGCCTTCGGCGAGTTCATACCAGCCGTTGTCCCACACGATGACTTCGCCCGCGCCATACTGTCCTTCGGGAATGACGCCCTCGAAGTCGCGGTAGTCCATGGGATGATCCTCGACGTGCATCGCGAGACGCCGCTCGCCGGGGACCATCGTCGGTCCCTTCGGCACCGCCCAGGACGCCAAAACGCCCGCAGCTTCTAAGCGGAAATCGTAGTGAAGCCGCGTTGCATCGTGTTTTTGAATGACAAACCGAAGCCGTTTGCCGGCCTTCGCTTTCACGCCGCTCGGTTCAGGCGTGATCTTAAAGTCGCGCTTTTTCTTATACGTCGCGAGCGAGCCGGTACTCCGGCTCGCATCGCTCGTCTTCTTACGGGACGCCGGCATCTATGCCGACTCTTACACCCTCGCGCCCCGGCCGGTCAACAGGTTGACGATCAAGAGGATGATCGCCACCACCAGCACGATGTGGATCAACCCGCCGAGCAGATGGAACGATAGTCCGATCAGCCAGAAGATGAACAGGATGACGATGATGGCCCAAAGTAGTCCCGCCATCGCTTACGGATGGCCTCCGCCGTTTCCACCGTTCGTAGTCGTCGAGCTGTTCGTGGTAGACGATGAGCCGTTCGAGTTGCTACCCGGCTGCGTGATCGTCGTGTTGTGGGTCGTCGACGAGCTGGTCGTCGACCAAGGATGCCATGCGAAGAGCGCGATAAGAACCGCAACGATCACGATCAACGTGATGCCGATCGCCGCGCCGCTGCTTCCACCTTCATCCCGGACGATTACCGGATCGCTCATATGTGTCTTGTTCTCCCTTCCTCGCTGTAACGCGACTACGGTTTTCCCTCGCTCCCGCAAGCACAAACCACGCTACTCACGAAACGGCCAAGCATGATCTGGGGCGTTTTGGGAGTCGTGGTTTCGGGTATCATCGCACTCTTTGCGCTACAGCGCAGCCGAACGCCCGGCGGGTATTATGATACCGATGTCTACGGCATGACGCCGGCAACACATCGTACCTATGCGACCACCGCCGGAGCGTTCTTCGCCGCGTTTATCTTCACGTGCCTCTTACGAGCGGGTACGATAGGCTTCTACCTCTTTGCGGCGTTCGTGCTCTTTGCACTGTTTTATCTAACGTCGTTCCTCCGCGGAGCTCATGAAGACGATGGCTGAATTCCATTTTTCACCGCGACCGAACCGTGCTGGCGAAATCGGCTGGATGACCTGGGGTCCGCATGCGTTCGAGCGCGCCGCGCGCGAAGATAAGCCCATCTTGCTCGGGATCTCGGCGGTGTGGTGCCATTGGTGCCATGTCATGGATGAAACGACGTATTCCGACACTGACGTCATTTCACTGATCAATAGCGACTATGTTCCGGTGCGGGTCGACAACGACGAACGTCCCGACGTGAACTCACGCTACAATATGGGCGGTTGGCCCACGACGGCGTTCCTTGCGCCCGACGGCACGACGCTCACCGGCGCTACCTATCTTCCGCCGGCCCAAATGCGCCAAGCCCTCGCGGACATCGCAAGTTTCTACCGTGAGAAGAAAGACGAAATCATAAGCCGTTCCGAGGAACTGCGCGGACGGCGAATCGCTTTTGAAGCATCAGCGTCCGAAGCACTGTCGGAGTCGATGATCGATCGTGTACGCAGCGTTATCGCCGATTCGTACGATCCGGAATTCGGCGGGTTCGGCGACGCGCCGAAGTTTCCACAGGCGGAGTTGCTCGAGTTTCTGCTCTATGAATGGCGGGCGCGGAACGACCGAAACTGCTACGACATGGTAGCGCGGACGATGCTCGAGATGTCGCGCGGCGGCATGTACGATCACGTCGAAGGCGGCTTCTTTCGCTACTCGACGACACGAGACTGGTCCGTGCCGCACTTCGAGAAGATGGCGGAGGATCACGCGGGTTTGTTACGCGTTCTTTCACAACTGCAGTTGTGGGCGCCCACGGAGGACACGCACGAAACGCTGCGCTCGGCGATTACATACGTGCGCACCGTGTTGCGCGATCCAGTCACGGGATTTTTCTCCGGCAGTCAAGATGCCGATGAAGCGTATTTCGAACTGCCGCTTGACGAACGGCGCAAACGCCAGGCCCCGTTCGTCGATCCGCGTTCGTATTCGAATTGGACTTCATCGCTTGCCGGCGCGTTTGCTTGGGCCGGCCTCGCGACGGATGACGACGAACTGACGCGCGAAGCGCTCTTCACGCTCGACTCACTCCACGAACGAATGCGGGATCCCGACGGACTGCTTTATCACGTCGCCGCACCGGGCGATGAACCGCGCATTCGCGGACTTTTGACCGACCAGGTCGCTTACGTTCGCGCGCTGCTCGACGCGCATGAAGCCACAGGTGAAACGCGCTTGCTCGAACGCGCGCGCGTTCACGCCGACGCGATCGCGCACCATTTCGGTGCGCCCGAGGGCGGCTTCTTCGATCATGCGCGTCGCGAAGAAGTGATCGGCCGGCTCGATCTCGCCGACCGTCCGATGATCGACAACGGCATTATGGCGGAGAATCTGCTGCGGTTGAGCGTGATGACGGGCGAGGATCGCGCGCGGGAGGGCGCAGAGCGCATTCTGACGCTCTATGCGGCGACGTACGAAAACGCGGGCAGTTTCGCAGCGACCTACGCGCGCGCCCTACGCCGGTATCTTACGATGCCCGTGAGCGTCCGCGTTCGCGGCACGCCGCAGGCGGCAAGCGACCTGCGTGAAGCGGCACGCCGGCTGCCGGCGGCATTCACGACGGTCTACGCCGAAGCGGGCGACGGCACACCGCAAGCCTATGTTTGCGCCGGTACGACGTGCGCGGCCCCGGTCTCAAGCGCCGCCGATCTTCGCGGCGCTTATGAATCGCTCGTTCCGGCCTGAAACACACGACCGCTCTCGCCGTAGTGAAAGGTGGAGGAAGAACACCATGACACCGTACGTCGAGACGCTTCTGCAGTACGTCCGCCCGGAGAGCCAAGGCGCGTTCGTATACGACTACCGCCGCTTCGCGAAAGACCCGAATCTCGCGCTCATTCTCACGATCCTGCTCGGCATCGTCGGCGGCGAATCATACTACATGGGCGAGTGGAAGCGCGGCATTCTCATGACCGTCGCGCTGCTCTCGGGCATTGGTGTCCTCGTCAGCGGGCCGATGTGGATCGTGCGCTGCTTCACCATCACGAACGAATGCGAGTCGTACAACGACTATCTCGCCTACGTCCTCGCGTACCGCTACTTACCGCTCGGAACCGCTCCCGAACCGCCCCAACCCGTGCAAGGTCCGATGAACCGCACCCGCCCAAACATCTCGGGTCTCCCGGTAACCGTACGTCCATAGTGTCATCCTGAGCCTGTCGAAGGACGGCAACGAGCGTTACGTTTTCGCGATGAGGAAATGCTCGGACGTTCCGGCGAGTCGTAAGCCATCGGTCCGGTTGGAAAAGTAGCGTTGCGTCAGGGTCTCAGGTGGAATCGTGCGGGCTTCTTTGAAGCCCGCTTCTTTTGCGAGTTCCGTAATTTGTTGCGGAGTGAAAAAGCTAATGAACGGCGTTCCGCTTGCGCGAGCGCCGGCGACTGCAGCTTCGTAGCCCGGGCGTTCTTCGGGTTCGGCCAACTCGACGGGGAGCACGAACGTCATTGCGAGCGTTGAACCGGTTGCAAATGTTGCGATTTGGCGCAGCATTGCATCGATTGCGTCTCGGCTAAGATACATGCTGACGCCGGTTGAGGCGATGACCGCCGGTTCGTTTGCGTTGAACCCCGCGGCCAGTAACGCATTCCACCACGAATCGCCGGCTTCGAAATCAACGGGTGCGAAGCGTAGCCAATCCGGAATGTCGTAGCCCTCTTCGCACAGACGCCGTTGTTTCCAACGTTGCGGACCCGGCTGATCGACTTCGAGGACCGTCAATTGCGATGCGATCTCTGTGCGACGTTGCGCGAATGTGTCGAGGCCGGCACCGAGTATCACGTATTGACGGATTCCGCGGGCCGCTTCTTCCGTGACGAGGTCTTCGATAAAGCGCGCCCGCGCAACGATCGACGCGCGAAATGGGCGGGTGAACTGCAGGTCCATGTCGCGGCGCTCGTGCCAGTTTGCTTCGGGCGCGACGAGTTGCAAACCGATCTCATCATCGAGCACGTGCGGCGGAGCGTCGACTTGCACGTGCAATGCACGCCACAACGCCACGCGGACTGCGGTTGATTCGGGCGCGAGCGATTCTACGTCACGCATGGTGCTTGGACGTTGCGCCCTTTCCCGGCGCCTGAAGCCGCCAAATTCGTCCGTCGGGATCGCGAACGGTCATATCCCGCGTGCCCCAATGCGTGTCTTCAAAGGGCGTGACGACATCTAGCGCATCGGAAAGCGCGTCGTCGGAATCTGGAATTTTCAGCACGACCTGCGTCGCCGGTTCTTCACTCTCCGGAATCTCCGCGATAAATACGGCTGGTCCATTTCCGCTGCGCAGCTGCCCGGAATTGTGATCGGTCTCGAACTCCAATGCGAATCCAAGCGAGCGAAAAAACTTCGCCGCCTTGCCCCAATTGTGCGTCGTCAAATAGATCGCTTCAATGCCATCGGTTTTCACTCAATGTCCCTCCAAATCAGCGGCCTCGAGATACGTTCGCAGCGCATCGGCGACCAAGGCGGACAACGACATCTCTGATTCGATCGCGCGATGCTTCACTCGCCGAATCAACTCGACCGGCAGGTAGACATTGAACTGTCGAACGTCTTCGGAAGCCACGAATGCTAGTATGCTAGCATTCTAGCCGAAAGTCAACCCAACGAAACATTGCACTGGTGCCCTAGCGTCCGTTAGGTGCGTACGAAACTATTCCAGTACCAGCATCCCCAGAACCCGGCGACAATTGAGTACGCGATGAGGACTCGCGCCCATAGCGCGAGTCCATTTTTAGCGGCCAGGAACATCAGTGCGACGAGAAACGGTTCAAAATCGAGCGCGTGCCGCATGCCGAATTGCGCAAAACCGTTGACGTAGTACACAAAGTTCGGCGCAGCGGTGAGCAGCGTCGCTGCCCACAGCGCGATCACGAGTTGTGTCGGCCGGCGGGCCAGGAACGCGTAGATCAGCGCCGGACTCGTCCACGTGAGCGCAACGCCGCTGAGCGTCGGTTGGAAGTATGGAAACTGCGGCACTCTCTCGGGTGCTTGGACGAAGAACGACCACAATTCGTAGGGGAAGTACTTGAGTTGAAACGGCGAGCCGGTCGGACTTCCGGCTTGGTCTTGATGGTACCAGGCGGTGTAGCCGATGTCGTACCACGTGCCCCAGCGCGCCAGATTGTACGACACCCAGCCGATCGCGAACGGAACCAGGACCGCTGTAAATGATACGATCGCGCGGCGTGAGTGGAGCAGATATGCGTACACCGGCAACGCGAGGATCAAATCGAAACGTGAGAGTAACGCGGCGCCGCCCCAAATAGCGACGAGCCAGCCGCGTTTCTTTCCGGCGAGTTCGACCAGTGCGAGCATCGTAAAGCATGCGGCGGAAACGTGCGCGATGAACCAGACGTCGCCGAACATCGCGCACCACAAGAGATCCGTGCCGGCAAGAAAGAATGCCGAGAGCCAAAGATTCGTCGTTTCGTCGATACCATAACGTTCACCAAGTTCGTACGCTGCACCAACGGCAATACCGCCGAGCACAATCGAGAGCAACGTTTGATTGGCCGTGCCGAAGATTGCCACGAACGGGAGCAGGAGCAGCGCCGGCATCGGCGCCTCGATCACATAGTGGCGTCCATTGTAGGCGAGAGCATCGATGTAGTCGCCGGGCCAATTGATCCACGCGTGTCCATGCACCAACGCCTGCGCGAGAAGGACAAAGTTGTTGTATGGTGTCGCGCGGCCACGGGAAGCAACGGCGATTGCGATTGACGCAATCACGCCAACGATAAGGGATCGTTTTACTGTCACAGTTTCGCTGCTCTGCGCTCCACGCGATAGAGTTCGGTTTGCGCGGACAGCCGTTCGAGGCGGAAGCCGGGAACGCTTCCTTCCGGCGTGCCGGCGATGAAGACGGGGCGGTGCACGCTCCACGCGTCCAACGCGCCGGCGGTTTCACCGAACCATGCCGAGACGATCGTCCGGTGACCCACGGCGCGGTCGACGTACGCGCGATACGCGAGTGGCGGCGCGAGCGTCCAAGTTGCAACGACGATCGCGTCGTTCGGCGTGGCGCGTACTACCGCATCGGCTTGATCGGCTGCGCGCCGGTCAGCCGCCTGTCCTGAGATTGTCGGTTGCGTACAAACGAGCCACGCAACCACAAGCAGCACTGTTGCCTGCGCCGGAATTCGCGCGACTCCGGTGCGCAGCGCACCGATCCAGTACCCGGCTACAATTGCGAGCGCGACGAACGCGGGCAGAAAGTAACGCGATGCATCAGATTCCTCGTGAAAGCCGAGCGCAAAGAGCGCAGGCGCGGCACCGGCCAGAACCAGCGCGGCGATACGGACTTCGTGCGCAAACCACGCGCGCACGACTCCGAAACCGGCGGCGATAAGCCCCAGCGGCGTCAGCTCGCGCACTACAAGTGCGAAAAACAAGGCCGCACCATCGAGGTATGCGTCGGTGGCATAGGCATGCAGCGCCGACGCAAGGTCAAGGTCATGCGCGAAGACGAGGTCAGCAAAGTTCTGCGGGACGACCGGATGATCGTAATCCCAAAATGCGTTACCCACGAGACCGAGCTGAGCGACCGGATCGAGATGCGCGGCCGTCACGTAGGCGCTGCGCAGCGGCAAGTAGAGAAACGGTATCGTTACTGCAGCACATGCGATCAGCGATGCGACCGCAAATGACCGTCCATCGGCTTCATGCAGCTTCGCAATAGCCAGAAGCACTATGGCAGGGAGCAGGAACAAGCCAATCGGGTGCGCGGCGATTGCAAGACCGAATGCGACCGCGGCAAGATTCAGGCGCGTAGCCGATGGTGCAACATACCAGCGCGACAACAAGAATAGCGTCAGCGCATAAAGTGCGATTGCGAACGCATGCACGTCGGCGCGCGTGCCGATTGACCACGCAACGCCGCCCGCCGCGAAAAGCCACGAAGCCAGCATGCCCGACGTACGATCGCCGGCCAATTGCACCACCATGCCGTACACGCACCATGCCGCAACGCTCATGCAGATTGCACTCATCAGACTCATGCGAAATGCGACCGTGCCGAATGGAAGTGCGTGCGAAAACGCCCAGCCTGCGAGCGTATACAGCGGAAGTCCGGGCGGATGCGCGATACCGAGAATATACGGCACCGTATCCATTTCTCCGACGTCCCAGAAACCGACGAAACGATGGGCGGTAACGGCGTAGAGGATCGAGCGGCGCGCCGAACGCGGCGAAACTTTCAAGCTTTGCCCGCGCCGCGGCATTCATCCCTAGATCGCCGGCAGCGTCGCCTGCGGAAGCGGCTTCGGACCGACGAAGGTGGAGGGCGGAAGCGAAGGCGGGAAGCGGTAATCGCTCCACGTGATGCGTTCGCGTGTCGTCTTCCCTTTCACGTCCGCTTCGACGGTTGCCATGAACGGGACCCAAAACGCACCGGCTTTTGCATACTGCAGCTCACCGGTTCCCGTCGTTTCTCCGGCGCTCGCGCGAAACGCGATCGTG
Organism: Vulcanimicrobiia bacterium; assembly: GCA_963765935.1. Lineage (GTDB taxonomy): Bacteria > Vulcanimicrobiota > Vulcanimicrobiia > Vulcanimicrobiales > Vulcanimicrobiaceae > JAMXLG01. The sequence continues at coordinate 1,511,224 of CAVXXX010000001.1, forward strand.
CGGGGTAAGTACGTTTCTCCGTCGATCGTTAAGCCGGTTACGATGAATCCGCCCTCTGCCGGAATCAGCGGCTTGGCTTCATACACGTAGTCGAAATGCGAGCCGTCACGAATCACGCGCAAAAAGAGCATCGTGTATGCCGACGCACGTGGTGCAATTCGCGAGACATCGTAACGATCCGGCCGCCTTCCAATCGTAACGACTTTTCGCGTCAGCGACGTTCCATCCACCGTAAGCGTTTCATCGCGCACCTTGCCGCCGCTGCGGTAGACTTGATGGCGTTGCTCGATGGAGTTCGCGCCTGCTTGTGAGACGGTGTACGTAAAGATCATCGCCTTCGGCCGCTTGAGCGACGACATCTCGAGCTCGTAGCGTTCGAGCGCGATCTGCGAGTCGATCGGCTCCGGCCGTCGCGGTGCCGCGGCGATCAACACCGCGAGCACCGCCAGAATGGAAAGGACGCGCATCACGCCAGCACGGCGTCGCGAATTGCTTGCAGCGCGGCCGGTGCGCCGTTTGCATTTTTACCGCCGCCTTGTGCTTGCGCGGGCGCGCCGCCGCCTTTGCCGCCAACAAGCGGCGCAGCGAGTTTCACAAGATTGCCCGCGTGGACGCCCGCCTTGACCATATCGTCGCTGGCCGACACCAAGAGACTCACACTGCCGTTGTCAACGCCGGCGAGCGCAATAACGCCGCTCGGCAACCGGCTGCGCAGGGCGCTCGTGAGATGGCGCAACGCCTCTGCGTTGCCTTCATGCACCACCGCGCCGACAAACGCGCGATCGCCTTTGCGCTCGACGCGTTCGAGATATGCTTGCGCGTCGGCAGCCGCGAGACGCGCTTTCAACTGACCGACGGCGGTCTGCAGATCCTTGATGTCGCGTTGCATTCGCGCGACACGTTCGCTGATTTCATCGGGTGTCGTGGCGAGCGATGCGGCAAGATCGCCGACGAGCGTTTGTTGACGCGCGACGAAATCTTCGGCTGCCAGCGAGACACAACTCTCGATGCGCCGAATACCGCTGCCGATCGATGATTCGCTCAGGATCAGGAACATGCCGAGTTCGCCGGTTGTGTGCGAATGCGTGCCGCCGCAGAATTCGACCGATGGTCCTGCTTGCACGACGCGTACAACATCACCGTACTTTTCACCGGCCATCGTAATCGCGCCGGTCTTACGCGCTTCTTCAATCGGAAGCTCGCGCGTCACGAGATGCGAATCGTCGCGAATCATTTCATTGACTCGCGCCGCAACCGCGCGCTTTTGCTCCGGCGAGAGCGCGCCCGCAGTCCAACGGAAGTCGAACCGCATGCGGTCGATGCCGACCCACGAACCGGCTTGCGCGACATCCTCGCCCAGCACGTCTTTGAGTGCGCGTTGCAGCAAATGCGCCGAGGTGTGATGACGGCGAATCTCGCGGCGCCACCAATCGTACACCTGCGTGTGGACGCGACTGCTCGCGCGAAACTCGCCGCTGCGCACCACGCCGTGATGCGCGACCGCTTCGCCCATGAATTGCGTATCTTCCACTTCAAACGCCGATCCATCCGCGAGTGTCAGCCGTCCCCGGTCGCCGATTTGCCCGCCGCGCTCGGCATAGAAGGACGTTCGATCCAAGACGATCGCTCCACGTTCCCCGGCTGCGAGCGCTTCGACGGGCTTATCGTCTTTGAGGATCACGACGATTTCTCCATCGCCTTCGAGGCCGTCGTAACCGGTGAAATCCGATTTAACGGCGGGCAACTCGGCAAGCGTCACGGCGGCGCGTTTCGATGCCGCATCGCGGCGTGCGCGCTCGCGCTGCTCGTTCATCTTTTGTTCGAACTCGACCGTGTCGACTGCGACACCGCCGTCGCCCGCGATTTCGCGCGTGAGTTCGATCGGGAAGCCGTACGTGTCATGCAATACGAACGCGTCTTCGCCCGAAATCAAGCGCGTGCAATTGTCGTTCGCGTCGGCAATCAAACGGTCGAGCATCGCCATGCCGCGCGCGAGGGTGCGATCGAAGGTTTGCTCTTCAGCGCGCAACGTCTGCTGAATCCGTCCGATATTTTGCCGGAGTTCGGGATACCCGGGCGCGAGCGATTGTACGACGGCCGGCGCGAGTTCCGTCAAGAACCCATCCGGATACCCAAGAAGACGCCCGTTACGGATCGCGCGACGAATCAAGAAGCGCAGCACGTAACCGCGATCGGTGTTCGACGGAAAGATTCCATCGTTGATGAGAAACGTCACGGCGCGCGCGTGATCGGCAATAATGTTCTGACGAACGCGTTGTTCTGCGGTGGCCAGCGACGTTTGCCCGATCGGCGGCTGCGCCGCGATCAAGTCGGTGAAGAGATCCGTCTCGTACATCGATGCCTTGCCGTTTGCAAGCGCGAGACAGCGGTCGAGGCCGGCGCCCGTGTCGATCGACTTCTTGGGAAGTTCGGTCAGCTTATTGTCCGCGCCGCGATTGTACTGCTGGAATACGACGTTCCAAAACTCGACGAAGCGATTGCCTAAGTTCGGACCCGTATCGTCCGGGCCACTCGCAAACTGCTCGCCGGTATCATAAAACAGCTCCGTGCACGGACCGCAGGGGCCGGTCGGACCCATCGTCCAGAAGTTGTCTTCATCCCACCGGCTGATGCGTTCTTTCGGAAGTCCGACCTCGTCGATCCAAATCCGTTCCGCTTCATCGTCGGTCGTGTGAACGGTCACGTAGATGCGCTTGGAATCGAGTTTGAGAACCTGCGTTGAGAACTCCCACGCCCACGCAATTGCTTCGCGTTTGTAATAGTCGCCGAACGAAAAATTCCCCAGCATTTCGAGGAACGTTCCGTGGCGGCCGGTACGGCCGACATTTTCAATGTCGCTCTTCGCGCCTGCAACACGCAAGCAACGCTGCACCGTCACCGCGCGGGGTGCGGGAGGCGGCTGCTCGCCGAGAAAGACGGGGACGAACTGTTCCATGCCGGCGATCGTAAAGAGCGTCGTCGACATTTCGTCGGGGATGAGACTCGCCGAGGGAAGCAGCTTGTGTTGCTTGGCGACGAAAAAGTCGATCCAAGCCTGACGGAGTTCTTGGCTTTTCATAAGGGCTTACGGAAGATACTACGTGGGCGGGTTAACACCGCCCTAGTGGCCGGGAGCCACTCGCAATCCGGCTTTTGCCGCACATGCATGTGTCGCTGCTTGAAATTTGGGATCGGCCGGCGTCACGCGCGCGAGTTCCTCATCCGTGTACGTCGCTTCCAGCCGGTCCTCGGTACACCGGCAGTACGACGTACCGCGCTTGCCCGGAATTGCGTGGAGGCACGAACCGAGGAAGCTTTTCCGAAACGCAAGGCGCAGTCCGCCGCTGCTCGCGGGAGAAGGCGACGACGAGCTCTGCTCGCTGCTACCGCCGCCGCATGCGCACAGTGTCAGCATCGCGCCGATCGCAGCGATGCGACGAATCACTCGCGCAGCACCGCCCGTAATTTCTCCAACGCTTTCGCTTGAAGGCGCGATACATGCATCTGCGAGACGTTCAGACGTTTTGCGATCTCCGTTTGCGACACCGACTCATAAAAGCGCAGATAAATGATGACGCGCTCGCGCCCGGTAAGCACGTGAAACGCGCGCTCGAGATTCGCGCGGTCTTCGAGCATCTCCAAGCCCGAATCCGTAATGCCGACCGTATCGGCAAGTGTCTGCGATTTCTTCTCGCCTTCACCCGACACTTCGGAATCGAGCGAGAGCAAGTTGTACGCTTGTCCGAGCTCTTGCGCTTCGAGAATCTCTTCTTCGGTTGCGTTGAGCCGCTCGGCGAGCTCGGCAACGGTCGGACTGCGTCCAAGCTCGACCGCCATTTTTTCATTCGCGCGATTGACGGAGAGATTGAGTTCTTGCAGACGGCGCGGCACCTTTACCGCCCAACCTTTGTCGCGGAAATACCGTTTGATTTCACCGACAATTGTCGGCGTCGCATACGTTGTGAACTCGACGCCGCGATCCAACTCGAAACGATCGATTGCCTTGAGTAAGCCAACGGTGCCGACTTGCACTAAGTCATCGAGGGGCTCACCGCGATTTGCGAATTTCAACGCCAGAAAACGGACGAGATTGAGATGCGCGACAACAAGGTCGTTCCGGAGCGATTCGTACTCGCTATCCTTGCGATCGGGATCCTCTTCGTGACGCGCTCTTGCAGTTGCGAACCGCCCAAAAAGCGCGCGCGTCCGCTCCCGTTCGGAACGAACGTCGGGATTTGATTCGTGCACGTTAAATCGGCAGTCGCTTGGTCATAATGAGCTGCGTTCCTTGCTCGGGATGCACGTCGTATGAGACGTCATCCATCAGGGAGCGGATTAGGAACACGCCCAGTCCTCCGACACGTTCGTCCTCGAGTTCACGCGAACGGATGCTTTCGGGACGTGTTCCACGTCCGTAATCGCGTACTTGAATGCGAAGGCCGTCGCTCAGAGCTTCGCAACGAATTTCAATATACGAGCTTCCATGTGCATGCTGAATTGCGTTCGTGCACGCTTCAGCGACCGCGAGTTTGATGTCTTCGATCTCGTCGATCGAGAAATGCAGACGGCTCGCAACCGCCGCAACGGAGAGGCGCGCCAGCGCAACCCACTCCGCCTTGCACGGCACGCGTAATTCGACGACGTCGATGTCTTCAGCGTGCGGTACCGGTTGATTCACACCAATGCCTTCATTGCCGCGTCTTCGCTTTCGAAGATGCCGAAAATTTTGACTAGGCCGGTGATGTCAAAGATCTTCTTGATCTGCGGATTGGTGCAAACCAAATTCACCGATCCGCCATGCTCGCGAACGCGCTTGAGTCCGCCGATGAGCACGCCCAGACCAGTGGAATCAATATACCGGACCTTTTCGAGATTGATGACGAGGTGATACACGCCGCGATCGATGAGTTCGCCGATTGCGTCCTTGACTTTCGGCGATGTATAGACGTCGATCTCACCACCGAGATCAACGACATAGCAATCGCCCTGTGCTTCACGCACGTTCACCTTGATGTCCAACGTTTTTTTCACTCCTATGCGTCGGCCTTACGTTCGAGTTCTTGGCGCAACGAGTCGGCAGAGGCATTGCCTTCCTCAACCGCTGCGTTGAAATTGCTGCGCGCGTTTTCAACCACTTGACGGCCGCGCTCGTAGAGATCGGCCGCACTTTCTTGCCACGATGAAGTTACGTCGGTTACGCGCCCCCGTATGTCACCCGTGGCGTCCATGGCCAGGTTACCCGCTTCGCGAGCTTTTCCAACCAGAACGTCGCGAGTCTCTTCTTGCGTGATAAGCACGGCAACCGCACCGCCTACAACAGCGCCGAGAAGGAACCCGGCGAAAAAGCCACCGCCGCGATTCTCATCATTCATGTTCGAAATCGTCTCCTAGGATTCGCCTGCTGACTTTCTTCCCGTTACGAGTCTCCGTAAACCGGCGCTGACGCCCGTTATCGTTGCGCCGACGTTGACGATCGCCGGCTGAAGGGCATCTTTGGTCAGCGAGGCGGTTTGCGAAACGGATCCGGCAACATCTTCCAGCGACTTCACGACGCCGCCAAGCCGCGCGAGTGTCTGATCCGCGGTGTCGGCGATTCCGCCGACGTGCCCGAGCGTTTCATTCACGGGCCGGCTGAGCGTCGAAATCTGACGGTCGACCTCGTCGAGCGTCACGTTGACCCGCCCGAGCGTTCTCGAGAGTGCAACCATCGCCCAGAGGACGCCGATGCCGGCAAGAAGCACGCCAACGCCGACGCCGATGTACATGATCCAGCTTAGGTCAGTCCCGGTCATGAGTGTACGTTCCTCCTCTCATTTCGGCTGCTAAGCGGGCAACCAAGCCCGCAACACGTTCGATGTCCGCATCCATGGTACCGGCTCCCAGAGAAAAACGGATGACGCCCCGCTGCCACCGGGAGTCGATGCCGAGGGCGGCGATGACGTGACTCGGCTCGAGCGCTCCCGAGGTACACGCACTACCAGCCGAGACGGCGACACCTTCGAGGTCCAGTCCAACGAGCATCGATTCTGAGTCGATACCCGCAAACGACACGTTGCAATTATTTGGCAGACGCGGTGCGCCTTCGCCGTTGATCCGCACGTCATCGAGTCCCTTCAGGCGCGTCTCGAGACGGTCGCGAAGCGCTTGGATGCGCGAACCGGTCCGCTCGCGTTCGCGCGACACGAGATCCAAGGCTGCCGCAAGGCCGACGATGCCGGCGACATTTTCGGTCCCCGAGCGTCGCCCGAATTCTTGTCCGCCCCCGTACACCAGCGGTTGCACCGTTACGCCTTCGCGCACATATAAAACGCCGACACCTTTGGGGCCGTAGAATTTGTGCGCCGAAATCGAGAGAAGATCGACACCGAGTGCATCGGGACGCACATCGATCCACGGCGCGGCTTGCACTGCGTCGGTGTGAAAGAGAACGCTGCGGGCGCGCGCGGCATTTGCGAGTTCGCGAATGGGTTGAATCGTGCCGATTTCATTGTTCGCGAGCATAATCGTTGCCAGTATCGTATCGGGACGAATTGCCGCGGCAAACTCGTCCACATCGATACGGCCATGTTGGTCGACACCGAGGAGCGTTACATCGAACCCTTCGTCGCGCAGTGCATCGAGTGAGTGCAGCACCGCATGATGTTCGATCGCGCTTGAAATAATGTGGCGGCCTTTGTGCGCGAGCGAACGCGTAAGACCGATGATCGCTTGATTATCCGACTCCGAGCCGCTGCCGGTAAACGTGATGGTCTTGCGCGGCACGCCGAGAATTGCCGCGACACGATCGCGTGCTTCGTCGAGGCCTGCTCGCGCACGGCGACCCTCAGCGTGGAGTGAACTGGGGTTATGCCCGGCCTGCGAAAAGTAGGGCAGCATCGCCTCGATCGCCTCAGGGCGAACGGGCGTTGTAGCGGCATAGTCGAGGTAAATGCGATCTTCCACGAATTCTCAGAGCCTTCTCAGAGCGTCACCCTACCATAACACCTGTGCGAAGCTCCATTGCACACTCCGAGAAGTAGCAACGGGAAAGGGTGGCCGGACGAAGTCCGGCCACTTTTTTATGCTTCGCGCCAGGCGAGCGAGCGTCCAATTCGGTCCTTCGCGACGGGCGACCGAATCGTGAGCATGTCTCCGCGATGGTGGAGGATTCCAATTGCTGCATCATACCACGCTCGACATTCGCACCGCCTTACGCGGCTTGGACGTGCTAGGTGCGGCGACCGCGATTCGGTAGCCGGCAAGGCTCGCTTAATGCAAGGATTCAACTAAGCCGCCATGGTCAAATTGCGCCGTGTTATGTTCACCACGCTTTGCATTGCGATCGCTGCGTCCACTGAGGCTCAGGCTCAACGCTCCAGCTCCGGGCATGGCAGTGTTTGAAACAAGCGGACTCGTAGATCGTACGTGGGCACGGAGGATCTACTGTTGCGTTTTATTGCTGCATTATGTGCATTCGTACTTCTTGCTGCGTCCCCGCACGCATCGGACCTGACCGGAACGTGGCAAGGGACGATGAAGGTGCCGGGTATCGGCACTTTGCCTCGTGTCATGCGTATCAAGAAGACGAACGGCGCCTACGATATCAAGATCTACAGCACCGAAGAGAGCGATGTCCCCATCGCGACGCGAAACGTCAAGGTAGATCGATCGGCCATCACAATGACGTTCGACATGAATACCGATCCATGGATGGATTATCATCGCGTCTACCACGCAAAGCTTTCACCAGACGGACGGTCCATGGCAGGTACGTGGGAGGGCGTCGACATCGGCAAGGTGTTGATGGCCTATCATCGCACGCCGCCGGTTGCGATTCACACCTTTGCGCCAGTGCATGATCTCTACGTTGAGGTTGCGCCGAGAGTGAAGGACGAGGTGCTGGATTGGGGCGGCACCGGCCGTCCTATGGTATTACTTGCTGGTCAGGGAGTCACCGCGCGCGGCTGGCGCCAGATCGTCCCGCATCTCGTAACGAAATACCACGTCTATTCGGTAACGCGTCGCGGATACGGCAATTCCACAAAGCCGGCGCCGACCGCAGCAAACTACGATGCAGACCGCTTAGGCAAAGACGTACTTGTCGTTCTCGACAAGCTGCATATCAACAAACCGATTCTCGTCGGCCATTCGCTTGCCGGTGAAGAGTTGAGCTATATCGGAACGAACGCCCCGGACAGAGCTGCGGCGCTGATTTATCTTGATTCGGCATATGATTACGCGTACGACAGCGGCATTCCGACCCCGGCCCCCGGAACTCCGCCGCCGGGATATCATGAGCCAGCGATCGACAAAACGATCGACAGCTATCCGGACCATTTTACGTCGGAAATCAGGCTGCCGATTCTGGCGATCTACGCCCACCCGACCGATATGAAACCGCAGCCCGGTATCTCGCGAGCGGACATCGACGCGTGGAACGCATTCACCGCAAAACAGATCGTCGCGTTCAAAAATGGCCAACCGAATGCAAAAGTGATCGTGCTCCCAAATGCCGATCACTTCGTCTACATCTCAAACAAACAAGAAGTGCTGCGATACATGGACGCGTTCATCGCATCACTTCCAAATTAAGCCGCCTGAGCGAAGTGCGAAGCAGCGTCCGGTCGGGTTGTCGCGTGCAGCGCGTGCCTTCTCGGCAGTTCGGCTACTGCAAATCTACGATTTTTTCCGATTTATTTGTCGATTTGCGCCTCGCATTTGATGCGGTCTACTGTAAAGTACCTTGTAGCAGACGGCGATTTAGGCCGCTTCACGCAGCTTGCGATTTTATCTTCAGCGACATCCTTTAGGGAAAGCTGGCCAACGGAACGCCGCCGTAAATGGCATCCATTACCTGGTTCATGTCACGACCGACTCGCAGCCGACTGGCGACCTGTACTCCGCCCGTTCGTGGCGAAACGGCTTTGCGAACTCCGCCTTGTCACCACACCGCTTCGCTGGTAGGAGGTTACGCCACATCCTATCGCCTCACCGGTCGTTTTCGCCGGGCTCATAATAACGGCGGTCGCGCAGGTTCTGCGGAAGATTTTCTTGCTTGACGGAATAATCATTGTGCGCGTAGTGATAGCCCTTGCCGTACCCAAGCTGTTTCATGAGACCCGTCGGCGCATTACGCAAATGTAACGGCACGGGATCGTTGCGCGTCTCTTGGACGTCTTGGATCGCGGCACCGTAGGCGCGTCCGACGCTGTTGCTCTTCGGCGCCTTCGCTAAATACAGCGTCGCGTGCGCGAGCGGATAGAAACCTTCGGGCATTCCAATAAAATGCACCGCTTGCTGCGCGGCAATCGCAAGTTGAATCGCTTGCGGATCTGCCAATCCGACGTCTTCGGACGAGAGAATCACGAGACGGCGCGCGACGAACAACGGGTCTTCTCCGCCATCCAGCATGCGTGCTAGCCAATAGACCGCCGCATCGGGATCGCTCGCGCGAATGCTCTTGATGAATGCACTGATGACGTCGTAGTGCTGTTCTCCGCCCTTGTCATAGGTCGATCCGCGTTTTTGCAGCGCTTCGAGGACCAGCGCGCGATCGACGAGTTTGGCTCCGTTGCGAACGGGGGCCGTCTCGGATGCGAATTCTAGGGCGTTAAGCGCGGTGCGCGCATCGCCGTTTGCGTAGCCGATCAACGTCGCGCGTGCTTCGGGTTCCAATTCGATCGTTTGCGTACCGAGCCCGCGCTCCGGGTCGTTCAACGCACGATCGACGATTGCCGCGATCTCTTCGTCGCTAAGCTGCTGCAGCACAAAGACACGCGCACGCGAGAGCAACGCGGAATTGACTTCAAACGATGGGTTCTCCGTTGTTGCGCCGATCAACGTTATGGTTCCGTCCTCAACATAGGGCAGCACCGCATCTTGCTGCGCCTTATTGAAGCGGTGGATTTCATCGATGAAGAGCACCGTGCGTTGCCCGACCCGGCGACGCGCCTGTGCTTCGGCGACGACGCGACGCAAGTCTGCAACACCGGCGCTCACCGCGGAAAGCTTCTCGAATTTCGCACCGGTCGAACGCGCAACGATTTCTGCGAGCGTCGTCTTTCCCGTGCCCGGGGGACCCCACAGGATCATCGACGGTACACGGTCGCTTTCGATGGCGCGGCGCAGCGCGCGTCCGACACCGACGATTTGGTCCTGACCGACGTATTCTTCCAACGTTCGCGGCCGCATCCGCGCCGCGAGCGGTGCGTCCGGTTCGCCAAACAGCGAGTCCATGATGTGCCCTTCGTGCGACCTATCGCGCGCGCCTCGGTAACGCGGTTTGATGGAATTTTGAGTTACGAACGCGATGCTCGTGCGTATACTCGCCGTGATGTCGAAGTTCAAACGTGCGCTCTCTGTCGCTGCCGTCCTCGCTTTGCTCGACGCAAATGCGGCATCCAAGCAGTTTCATACCGGGAGCGCCCGCATTTTCGCGCCCGGCGTCATCTCCGGAACTGCCAACGACGGTTCGCCGACGTTCTCACCGGACGGGAAGACGCTGCTCTTTACGCGCAGCGGCTCGGGCGCGGGAATGATTCTGGAGTCGCATCTCGTTCATGGCGCCTGGAGTACGCCAAGCGTCGCCGCGTTCTCGGGTGTATGGAACGACCAGCATCCCTCATTTGCACCCGACGGAAGCTATGTCGTCTTCGTTTCGACACGCCCGGCACCAGCGATCTCGAAGCGTGTAGCTCACATCTGGAAAGTCGAGCGCACGGCGAACGGTTGGGGGACTCCGCACCACCTGCCGCCGGCCGTTAACTTTGATTCGCGTATCTTTGCGCCGAGCGTTGCTGCAGACGGTACGCTCTATTATCTCGATATCAAACTCGCCGGCACGCAGCGCCGCTTTCAACTCTATCGCGCACGTTTTATCAACGGCGCATATCAGGCGGCGCAACCATTGCCGTTCAGTTCACCGAAGACCGCCGACGTCGACCCGGAAATCGCACCCGATCAATCGTTTCTCGTTTTTGCCAGCAGTGGCCGCCGCACCGGCGACACGAACGAGCACTTGTACATCGTCACGCGTAATGGCGGTCAGTGGGGTGAGCCGCAACCGTTACGATATGACGGAGACGATGCAAACGGCGGCAGCAACGACAACGAACCGCGCATCGGCCGCGACGGCCGCACGCTTTACTTCGCCAGCGACCGCAACGGCAACGGCGACACCAACGTTTGGTCGATCGATCTACCGGCTCGGTGAGGGGCTCGGCGCCGGCGTTTTCTTTTGTAGCGGGTTCTTGATCGTGATCGGTTTCGGTGTCGCGAAGTGCGGATTGACTTCGCTCGGGAACTGCATCACAACGTTGCCTTCGGCATGGGCTTTGCCGTCGATCGTATTATACACGACGTGCTCGGCTTTCATGTTGCGATCGCCTTGCACGATGTGCACGCTACCGCGTAGGTCGAGTTCGTGCGTGGCGTCATTCAATACACCCTTCGCGGCATCGACCGTCGTATCGGCTTGCACGTAATGCACGTTACCCGTTGCGGTGTAGACTTTGGCCGTCCCGTCGATATTGACTTGATCTGCGGTCAGCGTGGCGGGGCCGCGATTGCTCGCAGCGTTCGTGCTCGAAAGGCCCGCGAAATTTCCTTGCGAGTCGTGCATGACGACGTGCCCGTAGAGCGTCGCGGCTTTCGTTTTATAGTTTCCGTTCGCGCGATCGCCGGTGATGTCGCCGCCTTCGCGGTTCATCGTGACTTGATTCGGCGTCGAGAAGTCACCCGTCTTGAAATTGACGTCGACGGAGGTCATGTGCACGGTCCACACGCCCACGTTGAATTGCGTCCCGCCCGCGGCGGCAGACGGCGAGGGCTTAGGCGCCGCGGCGATCAGCGCTGCGGCGGCGAGGAGCGAAAGCGTGTATTTCATTGCTGAGAGCGGACCTTTACGCTATGACGTTCGACCGCTCCAAGAAGTTCCGCAATGCGTTCGTATTTCACGACGCCTTCACGCAGCAGGCGCACCGGCGATCGACTCAAGTCCACAATCGATGCTTCGCCCTCATAACGCGTGGGCCCGTTCAGCACGAGCAAATCGGCGCTCGGTAGTTCGCTGGTATCGTCACCACCACGATAGGGCGGCCGTCCACTTTGATTCGCACTGGTCACTGCAAGCGGACCGCAGCGTTCCAAGATTGCGCGCGCGAGCGGCTCATCGGGAACGCGGAAGCCCAGCGTCGGCATCCCGGCGGTGACCTCATCGCTGATGAACTCGGGCTTGCGCACGATCAGGATGACGGGGCCCGGCAGCAGTCGTTTTGCCGCCAAGATCGCGGCGGCATTTCCCGGCGCAAACTCCAAAAATTCCGCCGGCGTCGCGACGTGAAGCGTTAAGGGCTTTTCGTCGGGACGCCGTTTCGCGCGATACACTTTGTCGACGGCCGCTGAGCGATACGGGTCGCACGCAATGCCGTAACTCGTTTCATTCGGAAAGATGATCGTACCGCCGTCAAAGATGACGCGCGCGCACTCTTCCACGACGATCTCGAGCGGTTCCGTACGCCCATCGAGGACGGCGCCGATCGCCATAATGCTACAGGTGCATTCTCATGCCCGTTCCGAGAGCGACGCATGAGAGGGGATCGTCGGCGACGATTGCGGGCACGCCCGTGACTTCCGAGAGCAGTCGATCCAAACCACGCAGCAGCGCGCCGCCGCCGGTCAGAATTACGCCACGATCGATGATATCGGCCGCGAGTTCCGGCGGCGTCTTTTCGAGCACGGCTTTGACCGCTTCGACGATCGCGCCGACCGGTTCGGATAGCGCTTCGCGAATCTCTTCACTCGTAATCTTCACGGTTTTCGGCAAACCGTTGATCAAGTCGCGGCCACGTATCTCCATCGCGAGTTCTTGTTCCAACTTATACGCGGAACCAATTTTGATTTTGATCTCTTCCGCGGTACGTTCGCCGATCATCAGGTTGTAGACGCGGCGAATATAGCGCACGATCGCGTCGTCGAGCTTGTTCCCCGCAACGCGCAACGACTGCGAAACGACCACGCCGCCGAGCGAGATCACCGCAACGTCGGTCGTACCGCCGCCGATATCGACGACCATCGAACCCGACGGTCCGTCGATCGGAAGACCGGCGCCGATTGCCGCCGCCATCGGTTCTTCGATAATATCGACGCTGCGTGCACCCGCGAGCTTTGCCGCGTCTTTGACCGCACGCTCTTCAACGCTCGTAATTTCGGCCGGCACGCAGATCGTCACATGCGGTTTCGGTTTGATAATCGACGACCACCACGAGCGGTCTTTCATCACTTTCTTGATAAAATACGATAGCATCGCTTCGGTCACTTCGAAATCGGCGATAACGCCGTCGCGCAGGGGCCGAATTGCTTGAATGTGCGCGGGCGTTTTGCCGAGCATCTGTCGCGCCTCCTCGCCGACCGCGAGGACCTTTCCATTGTTCATGTCCTTCGCGACGACCGACGGCTCGCGCAATACGATGCCCTTGCCTTTGACGTGCACGAGCACGTTGGCCGTTCCAAGATCGATGCCGATGTCCAAACCGAACTCCCTAAGCTGTTGAGGTTGACGAGAAACTAACTGGCGGCGGTATTCACACGAGAAAACTCGCGCGTTTCAAATATTCCGGCGGGCTCGACGAGCGGCGTCACACCGCTCGACCGCTGTACTTGCGCGCCGAGACTTGAAAGCATTTCTTCCAACCGCTCGTAACCGCGGTCGATGTACTCGAGACCAATGATCTCGGTTTCGCCCGCTGCGGCAAGGCCCGCAACTACGAGCGCCGCACCGGCGCGAATATCGGGCGCTTCGACTGGCGCACCGGAGAGCTGCGTTACGCCTTTGACGACGGCCGTATTACTCTCCATCGAGACGCGAACGTCGGCGCCCATACGCGCAAGCTCGTTCACGTATGAGAAGCGCGCGTTGAAGATCGATTCTTCAACGACGCTCGTACCGGGAACGGTGCACAGGAACGAAACCATTTGCGGCTGGAGATCGGTGGGGAATCCGGGATGCGGTGCAGTGAGAATTTCCGTGCCGCCCGTGATCGTACTGCCATCGACACGAATCCAATCGACGCCGTACGTAAGATCGACGCCGCATTCTTGCAGCTTCATCATGAACGCTTCGAGATGATCGGGACGGCAGCCGGTGACCGTAACATCGCCGCGGGTGACTGCGCCGCTGAGTAGCAACGACCCGGTCACGATGCGATCGGGGATGATCGTGTACTCAACCGCGTGCAATTCTTTGACGCCTTCGACCACGATCGCATCGGTGCCGAGACCGGACATCTTCGCGCCCATCGCCTGCAAAAAGTTTCCGAGATCGACGACTTCCGGTTCCATCGCCGCATTCGAAATCGTCGTCGTGCCGTCCGCGAGCACGGATGCGAGCATCGCGTTCTTCGTGGCGCCGACACTCGGCATGCGGAATTCGACGTTGCCGCCTTGCAGCCGCTTCTGTTTCGATTGCGCAATCAATGAGCCGTGATGGTTCGAGACCTCGCAGCCGAGCGCAATAAAAGCTTGTTCGTGCATGTCGGTCGCGCGCGTTCCCAGCACGCAACCGCCGGGCAGCGGAACTTCCGCGCGTCCAAAGCGTCCGAGCAACGGACCGACGACGTCGAACGACGCAGCGAGCTTGCGCACCAGCATGTACGGCGCTTTGCACGACGCGACATTGCTCGGATCGATCGTGATCGTGTTCTCGCCTTCGTAGCGAATACGCGCGCCGAGCGCTTCGAGCAGCGACCACATCACGGAAACGTCGGTGATCCGTGGCACGCGATGAAGCGTGACGGTTCCTTTCGCCAATAGCGCAGCAGCCATGATCGGCAACGCGGCGTTTTTCGCGCCATGCGTAGCGACCGAGCCCTCGAGCCGTGCGCCGCCATGCACCCGGAGGGTGGTCTCTAAGCGGTCGAGCATTGATTCAAAAAGTTCGCGGGGCGCTGGTGTGCGCCCCGCTACTGAATATCGGCCTTTCTGCAGCGAACGTAAGCTGCTTCAGTGGCTCCCAACCAGGCGTAGCTTCGCATTCGCAAACTCGACGACGATCGGATCGGTTGCGCTCGAAAGTTCCTCACGCGTCTTCGCGACATCGATTTCATCAAAACTCAGCGCCGCATCGACCAGGATTGTCAGCCGGTCCGGCAGCGCTTGCATGAAGCCTTCGCTCGTCGCAAGTTCCAGCCGGTCGGTCTTGCCTTCACCAACGACATTCGCGCGCAGCACGCCGGGCTTGAGCGCCGCGAGAAACGGCGCGTGATGCGGAAGGATACCTTCCTCGCCTTCGGTCGTCACCGCGATCACGAGCTCCGCATCACCCTCGAAAACCACCTTCGTGGGCGTGATGAGCTTGAACGGAATCGTCGAAGCGGCCATTAGACCGTTCCCTCTAATGCGTGCATCGCGCCCTCAGGCAAGGATCGAGGAGCGAAGTGTGCTTCAGCACATGAGCGATCGAGAGACGCAGCATGAGGGCGTGAGGTGCGCATTAGACCGTGGCGCTCAGTTTTTCGGCGGCAGCTTTGACTTCGTCGATCGAGCCTTTGTAGAAGAACGCCTGCTCCGGGAGATTGTCGACTTTGCCCTCGAGAATTTCGCGGAAGCCGGCGATTGTGTCTTGGATCTTGACGTACTTGCCGGGCGTGCCCGTGAACTGTTCGGCAACAAAGAACGGCTGCGAGAAGAAGCGCTGCATCCGGCGCGCGCGGCCGACGGTGATCTTGTCGTCTTCCGAGAGTTCTTCGATACCGAGAATCGCGATGATGTCTTGGAGGTCCCGATAGCGCTGCAGCGTTTCTTGCACGCCGCGCGCCACGTCGTAGTGCTCCTGACCGACGATCGCCGGATCGAGAATGCGCGACGTTGACGCCAGCGGATCGACCGCCGGGTAGATGCCAAGCTCCGAGATCGGACGCGAAAGTGCCGTCGTCGCGTCCAAATGCGCGAACGTTACGGCAACGGCCGGGTCGGTGTAGTCGTCAGCGGGCACGTACACGGCTTGGACCGACGTAATCGAACCCTTGTTGGTCGACGTGATGCGCTCTTCGAGCGAACCCATGTCGGTCGAGAGCGTCGGCTGGTAACCGACGGCGGACGGCATGCGGCCCATCAGCGCGGAGACTTCCGAACCCGCTTGCAGATAGCGGAAGATGTTGTCCATGAACAGCAGCACGTCGGCGCCTTGTTCATCGCGGAAATATTCCGCCATCGTTACGCCGGTTTGCGCGATGCGGAAACGCACGCCCGGCGGCTCGTCCATCTGACCGAAAACGAGCGTCGTCTGCGCGAGAACGCCCGACTCTTTCATTTCTTGCCAGAGGTCGTTACCTTCGCGCGTGCGTTCACCGACGCCGGTGAAGACAGAGAAGCCTTTGTGCACGTTCGCAATGTTGCGAATGAGTTCTTGAATGAGCACCGTCTTGCCGACGCCCGCGCCGCCGAAGAGTCCGACCTTACCACCGCGCGTGTACGGTGCCATCAAGTCGATGACTTTGATGCCGGTTTCGAAGAGTTTCGGCGTCGGATCTTGCGACTTGAAATCCGGCGCGGGACGGTGAATCGGCCATTCCGCGGCTGCTTTCACCGGCGCATCGGTGTCGATCGCCTTGCCGAGCACGTTGAAAATACGCCCGAGCGTGCCTTCACCGACCGGAACTTTGATCGGACCGCCGGTACTCGTGACGGCATCGCCGCGACGAAGACCGTCCGTCGATCCCATCGCGAGACAGCGCACTTGGTTATTGCCAAGTTCGTCCTGCACTTCGAGGACGAGATCGCGGGCCTGCATCGCGGTACCGCCGAGTTCGATCGCCTGTCCTGAGCCTGTCGAAGGGCCCCCAGTGGTCGCGTGTCCGTTCGTGCCCGCCGCGCTCGCGCCTTCGTTTACGCGAGTGGTGAGCGCGTCGTTGATTTTCGGAAGCGTCTCCGCCGTAAATTCGACGTCGACGACATTTCCGAGCACTTGCACAACTTTACCGGTGGCAGCCATTTGTTTAGTCCCTTTATCCCTTTACGAGGGCTTCTGCTCCGCCCACGATTTCTAGCAGTTCTTTGGTAATCGCGGCTTGGCGCGCGTTGTTCATCTGGATGGTCAGTTCGTCGATCAATTTGCCGGCGTTATCCGTCGCGTTGTTCATCGCGAGCAATTGGGCTGCGAAGAAGGCGGCGTCGGTTTCGAGCATCGACGAGAAGATCGTGAACTCAAGGTACTTCGGCAGCAAACGCGAGAGCACGAACTCCGGCGACGGCGCGAACTCAACGGCCCCTTTCGGTCCGTGTTGCTCGCCTTCGGTTGCAGTTCCGGACAGTGCTTCGCGCAGAATCGGCACCATTTGGCGTGTTTCCGGTTTCTGCGACAGCATCGAGACGAGTTTCGATGAAATGAGCGTGATGCCGGAGATCTTACCGCTGACAAAATCATCCGTCACTTGCTTGGCGACTTCACGCGCGACATCGATTTTCGATGGTGCGTTGAGAATCCAGGTTGGATGATTCGGCTTGCCCAAGCGACGCACGGCGTTACGCGCTTTGATGCCGACCGTGTACCACGCGACGTCTTTCTGATCGCGCGCGAACAGTTCGCCCGCGCGAATGACGTTGGAGTTGAACGCACCCGCGAGACCCTTATCCGCCGTCATCAAGATCACGCCCATCGGCGCGCCCACGTTACCAGGCTTCATGAACGGATGGTCAACGCTCGTCACCGCGTTCATCAGGTCGCGCAGCATCTCGGAAAGCGTATCCGCATATGGACGCGCTTGCTTTTGCGCCATCTCCGCGCGGCGGATCTTGGCCGCAGCGACTTGCTTCATCGCCTTGGTGATCTGCTGCGTATTCTTCAACGAGCGAATTCGCTCGCGAAGATCCTTAACCGAAGGCATTAGAAGCTCTTATTGAACTCCGTGATTGCTGCGTTTAGCTTCTGTTTTGCGTCGTCCGGGAGTTGGCCGCTCGAGGCGATCGCTTGCGCAATCTCCGGATGCTTTTGATGCAGGAAGTCGATGAAGCCGGCGGCCCAGTTCTGCAGGCGCGGCGTAGCGATATCGTTGACGTAACCGTTCGTCGCTGCGTAGATAACCGCGACTTGGTCTTCCATCGCCATCGGCTGATACTGCGGCTGCTTCAGAAGCTCGGTCATCTTTTCACCGCGCATCAGCTGCATCTGCGTCGACTTATCGAGATCGCTCGCGAGTTTCGCGAACGCCGCGAGGTCGCGGTACTGGGCGAGTTCGAGCTTCAACTGACCGGCGACCGATTTCATCGCCTTCGTCTGCGCCGAACCACCGACGCGCGACACCGAAAGACCGACGTTCACGGCCGGGCGGATACCTTGGAAGAAGAGTTCCGGCGTCAGGTAGATCTGACCGTCGGTGATCGAGATCACGTTGGTCGGGATGTACGCCGAGAAGTCACCCGCTTGGGTTTCGATGATCGGCAGCGCCGTCATCGAACCCGCGCCGAGTTCGTCCGAGAGTTTCGCAGCGCGTTCGAGCAGACGTGAATGCAGGAAGAACACGTCGCCCGGATAGGCTTCGCGGCCCGGCGGACGGCGCAGGAGCAGCGCCATTTCACGATACGATTGCGCGTGCTTCGTGAGATCATCGTAAACGATCAGGACGTCTTTACCCTGGTACATGAGTTCTTCGCCCATCGAGCAGCCGGCGAACGGAGCGATCCAACGCAGCGCCGCGGATTCCGACGGACTGACCGCAACGATCGTCGTGTAGTCCATCGCGCCTTTTTGTTCGAGCGTTTGCGCAAGCGCAGCAACGGTCGAGTTCTTCTGACCGATCGCGACGTAGATGCAAAAGACGTTCTTGCCCTTTTGGTTGATAATCGTGTCGACGGCGATCGCGGTCTTACCGGTCGAACGGTCGCCGATGATCAACTCGCGCTGACCCTTGCCGATCGGAATGAGCGCGTCGATGGCACGAATACCGGTTTGCAGCGGCTGCTTGACCGACTGACGCTGAACGACGGACGGCGCAACGTTTTCGATCGTGCGATACTTCTTCGTGTCGATCGGGCCTTTGCCATCGAGGGGCTGGCCGAGCGGATTGACGACGCGGCCGAGCAACGCTTCCCCGACCGGCACCGACGCGATGCGTCCCGTACGGCGAACCTTGTCGCCTTCTTTGATGTCTTCGTCGTCACCCATGATCACGACGCCGACGTTATCCTCTTCCAAGTTGAGGGCGACGCCTTGCATGCCGTTGTGGAATTCGACGAGTTCCGACGCGCGCACGCCGCGCAGACCGTAGATGCGCGCGAGGTTCGCGCCCACCTCGATCACGGTTCCAACTTCGTCCTCTTGGACGGCGGAGTTGAAGCTCGCGATTTGCTGTTTAAGGATCCCGGCAATTTCGTCAGCGTTAATCATGTTTTTATCCTGTGCGTTGTTTTATTGGTGTGCGAACAGCGTTCGCGACAGTTCTTCGAGGCGGCCCGCAACCGTGCCGTCGATGCGCCGATCTCCCATAACGACGCGTACGCCGCCGATCAGCGACGGGTCGCGTCGTACGGAGACCTCAAACTTCTTGCTGTACACGCGCTCGAGCCGGTCGACGAGCGAACGCAGTTCGCTTTCGGGGAGTTCGCGTGCGCTGATGACCGTGAGCGGTTCCATGCCGCGCGAAGCGAGTTCGAGTTTTCGATATTCGGTAATGACGTCGTCGAGAATCGCTTCGCGGCGCTTGCGCACGAGCAGCAGCGCGGTATGCAGCGCAATTTCGCTCACGCGGCCGTTGAATGAGTTCACGAGCGCGCGTTCCTTATCGCCGCGGTTGACGATCGGCGAGACGAAGAATTCGTGCGTCACGGGATCTTCCGCGATGGCGCGCCCGATCGCAGAGAGATCGTTGCCGACTTGCTCGATGCGCTGCGCGGCTTGCGCGAGTTGGAAAACGGCGAGCGCGTACCGGCGCGCGAGGGTTTCGTTGGCCATCAGTTGCGGGCTCCGTGTTCGAGCGACGCGACGAACCGGTCGACCAGCCGCGCATTCACTCCGCCGTCGACGCGATTTTCGGCTTTGCGGCGCGCGAGGTCGAGCGCCTTTGCCGCGAGTTCTTCGCGCAATTGTTCCCGCGCCGCCGCTCGCGCACGCTCGAGTTCGCCGCGTGCGTTGCGCAATGCGCGCTCGCCCGCTTCATTGGCTTCGGTAATCGTCGTTTCAGATTCGTGCGTCGCTTGATCCGCAGCGCGCTGCGCGATCAGTTGCGCGTCGTGCTTTGCGCCTTCGATTTCCTGACGGAGCAGTTCGAGCGCCGCTTTCGCTTCATCGCGATGACGCTCGGCTTCCGCTAAGAGACGATTCTGGTTCGCCTGCGCGGACATGACTGCCGGCGCGATGTATTTCATCCACAACCACACCAACACCGCGAGAAACAGAATCGCGGAGATGATGTCGGACCACTTGGCAATTTGTTCGTAGTCCACCATCACCGCTCCATGACCGTACGCTCGACCATTAGATCGGCAAGCTGACGAACGAGATTCTCTTCATCGGCTCTCGCGGCGCTCAGTTCGCCCGTGACCGTTTTCTGCGCCGATTCGACGGTCGATTGTGCCTGCGATGCGTAGTTCGCAGCGATATCGGCGGCTTTGTTCGATGCGTCGGCGCGCGCCTTCGCAATCGTCGCTTCCGCTTCGCGGCGTGCAACCGCGCGAACGCCCTCCGCTTCCGCTCGCAGCTTGCTGCCTTCGGTTTGATACTTCTCGTAGTCCGTGTGAACGCTGTTGATATACGCACGGCGCTCGCGAATCGCGCGGCTGACCGGGCGCAAAAAGACCGCCGACAAAATCGCAAAGAAGATTGCGAAATTAATCAGTTGGACCCAAAACGTTCCGTCGGGTTGGAGAAACATATCTTCCTAGTGCAGGTGCGTGAGCAGATTTGGAACGTTCGCTACGACGAGCAGCAGATAGAAGCCGAGGCCCAAACCAATGATCGGGAACGCTTCCAGAACGCCGACGCCCAGGAACAGGAACGTGAAGATGTTCGGGCGAGCTTCCGGCTGACGCGCAATCGCCTCGACCGCTTTGCTCGCGACGATACCGTCGCCGATGGCCGAACCGAATGCGACGGCGGCGATGATGATACCGAACGCCAGCAGGGTAAAGCCGGCAACCAACGCTTCAGAAGTCAAGTCGATACCTTTCCTTAGTTTCTTTAGCTAAAATACTGGGTGACTAATGATCCGATGCCGTTGCTAGCGAGAGATAAACGATCGCGAGCAACGTAAAAACGAAAGCTTGTACGGTTCCGACGAAAAAGTTGAAGAACTGAATGAAGAACGGTACCACCGTCACCGCGAGCGACAGATTGACCGGCCCGATCATAACGTGCGACGTCACGATCGAGGCGATGATGATAAAGAGCAGTTCACCAACGAAAATATTGAAAAACAGACGGGCCGCAAGCGTGGCCGGCCGCGCGAGTTCTTCAAGAATATTGATGGGCGTCAGCCACCAGAAAGGCTTCGCGACGTGCGCGAACTGCTTGATGCCGTTCTGCCGGATACCGGCGATCCACGTGAGGAAGAAGACCATAAGTGCAAGCGGCAGCGTCGTATTGATGTCGGCCGTCGGGGAACCGCCGAACGGCAGACCGAGCACCTTAAATGGAAAGATGCCGAATTGATTCATCAAGAAGATGAAGAAGAACAGTGCGATAAAGAACGGCACGTACGGCTCGCCGCGTTCACCAAGCGTACTCGTTGCTAAGTCCGCAATGTAATTGATTGCACCTTCGGCGACCGTCTGGCGTTTCGAAACGTACGCGGAACGATAGCTCGCGCCCAC
Source organism: Vulcanimicrobiia bacterium (assembly GCA_963765935.1). Lineage (GTDB taxonomy): Bacteria > Vulcanimicrobiota > Vulcanimicrobiia > Vulcanimicrobiales > Vulcanimicrobiaceae > JAMXLG01. The sequence goes on from CAVXXX010000001.1 coordinate 1,533,001, forward strand.
CAATGCGAAAAAGACGAGCGAAACCACCATGACCAACCACGTGGTCATGATCGTGTCGGCGTGGACGGTTCCAAAAACCGGCCACTGCCAGGGTATGTGCTCGCCGATTTGCTCGTGCACGAAACGCTATTCTCTTTTAAATGCGCGCTGTACACTCGCCATATACAACGCTAGCGGAAGGAAAAAGCCGGCAAAGTACGCCGCCATGGACCACCAAGGTCCTCGGGCTGCGAACGCCACCGGGACTATACCGAAGACCGCGATTCTTAGAAAACTACTAAAGACGAAGCCCCCGACCGACCGAGTCTCGACGACCCGCTCGTTACTGCGCATCAACAGAAGATTGTTGATGATACCGCAGACGCCGCCGACCACCAGGGCAAGCGCCGGAGTGGGGAACCAAGGAGCGGTTGCGGCACCGACGATCGCTACGACGAGCAGGGTTCGAAACGAAACCGATTTCTTGAGCGCGCGATACGTCGCGAGATCGGCAGCCGCTTCGGCGTCGCCATAGCTACGCTCAGTCTTCCCCCATTCCTCCTCGTCGTCCCAAGGGCTCATTTCGCGTTGAAAAGCAAGCGAGCGGCGCTATACGCTCCCATACCGAGGCCGATGAGGAGCCCGACGAACGCCCACATGGGCTGATGCGCACGGGTGCTGATGACGATTCCAATCAAGAGCCCGGCAAGCGTTCCGCCGGCGAACGTGCCGCCGGCCGCGATAACCGGCAGCGCGTTTTTCACGACGCGACGGCGCCGAAAGGTTCCGGATACCGGTTTCCGCAGTGGCGCGCGAGCAGCCATTCGACGATGCGACGCGACGCGTGGCCGTCGCCGTACGGATTGACCGCACGCGCCATTCGCGCAAATTCCACTTCGTCGGTGAGCAGCCGGCGAGCCGCGGCGACGATCTTCCCCCGCTCGTGACCGACGAGCTCGAGCGTTCCGGCTTCGAGCCCCTCCGGGCGTTCCGTCTCCTCGCGCATCACAAGCACCGGCTTACCGAGGCACGGCGCTTCTTCTTGTAATCCGCCGGAATCGGTCAGCACGAACGTCGACGCTTTTACCGTAGCGACCATTTCCGCGTAGTCGATCGGATCGACCAGCACGACGCCGGGTACGTTGTCCAGCACTTCGAGCGCGACCGGCCGCACGTGCGGCGAGGGATGCACCGGCCAATAAATTTGCGGACGCTGCGGCAACTCGGTAATCTCGCGCATCGCTTCGCACATTTCGCGCATGTGCGGATGGTTCTCACGCCGATGCGCCGTCACGGCGATGATCGGTCTCGACGGATCGAGCCGATCGAAGTCCCGCGGTTTCGGAAGATCGTTGCGATTCGCCGTCGCCATGAACGCATCGATAACGGTGTTGCCGGTAACGATGATGCTTTCGACCGGAACGTTCTCTCGCAGCAGATGTTCGCGTGCAAGCGTCGTCGGCGAGAAATGGTACGACGCGATCGTTCCGGTCAAGCGGCGATTCATCTCTTCGGGATACGGAAGCCACGGATCGCTCGTGCGCAATCCCGCTTCGACGTGACCGACCGGAATCTGCTGATAGAACGCCGCAAGCGACGCCGAGCTGCTCGTCGTCGTATCGCCGTGCACAAGCACCACGTCGGGCCGGGCTTTTTTGAGGACCGGTTCCATACCCTCGAGCACGCGCGTCGTGATCTGCGTGAGCGTTTGATCGCGCGTCATGATGTCGAGGTCGTAATGCGTTTCGATGCCGAAGAGATCGAGCAAGTCGTCGAGCATCTGGCGATGCTGCGCCGTTACGCAAACGATATCGTCGATCGCCGGATGCTGACGGAGGGCATCGACGACGGGAGCCATCTTGATCGTATCGGGGCGCGTTCCGAACACCGTCATCACGCGTAATTTATGATTCATCAGATTGTATGCTTGAAGACGTGAGTAAATTCACCTGAGAGCGCAAGTGCAACGATCCCGAGCACGAAACACACGGCATAGATCAAAAGCACGGCTTGCCGTACGTTCAATCCGAAGCGGAAGATCAACTGGTGATGGAAATGACCGCGATCCGCTTCCGTGATTTTCTTGCCCGAGCGCGCGCGGCGAACGATCGCCGCTGCCGTATCGAGTACCGGAAGCGCGAGTACAACAAGCGGCACGACAATGGAAATCGCTATCGCAGTCTTACTTGCGCCGATAACCGACACGGTAGCAAAAACATACCCGATAAAAAGCGATCCCGCATCCCCCAAAAAGATCTTCGCAGGGTTGAAGTTATAGGGCAAAAAGCCTAGGGCTGCTCCTGCAAGGGAGATGACGACGAGCGCAACGACCGGATTTGCGTGCAACACCGATATCGCAAAGAGAAACAGGCTCGAAATCGCCGCAAAGCCCGAGAGCAGCCCGTCCAGGCCGTCGATGAAGTTGATCGCGTTCATCATGCCGACGTACCACAAGAGCGTGAGCGGAACGCCGACGTACCACGGAAAGTCGATCCAGTTCGAGTTCGGATTGTGATCGAACGGATTCGTGATCCCCGGAATGACGAATCCGTACAGCATCGAGATTAACGCAACGAGAATCTGCGCGAAGAATTTGTTGCGCGGACGCATCTGCATGATGTCGTCCCACACGCCCACGCCCAGAATCAACAGACTGCCGAAGAGCAATCCGACGAGTTTGTGCACCGTATCGAACTGATCGGTGAGGTTCTCGAGTTTTTGATGCGCGCTAAGATGCGCGACCGATGGGAACAACGCGTACGGGGAACTGAGCGCAAAGCCGAGTACGGCAAAGAGCGCAAACGAGAATCCAAAGAAAACGGCCAGGCCGCCGATGCGCGGCGTCGGATGGACGTGCACGTGCCGCTCTTCTCCGGTACCAACGATGATCTCGAGGTGTGTTGCGAGCCGGATCACGAGCGGCGTTGTTGCCGCGGCCACGGCGGCCGCGACTCCAAACGTGATGATATAGATGAAGGCGGCGCTCACGCGCGGGTAGGCTCCAGCGTAGAGAACTGCGCGATGGCGACCCCCGCCTCGGCAAGCAGTTGGGTCGCGACCGCGTCGGGATATCCCACATCGTAGACGATCTTCTGCACGCCCGCGCTAATTAAAAGCTTCGAACAATTGACGCACGGCTGATGGGTGCAATAGGCAACGGATCCGGCAAGGCTGACGCCGTGCAATGCGCCCTGTACGATGGCATTTGCTTCAGCGTGCGTTGCGCGCGCACAATGGTCGTTCACGAGAAGGCAGCCGGCTTCGGTACAGTGGGCGACGCCGCGGGGTGCACCGTTGTACCCGGTTGTCAGAATCCGATGCTCGCGAACGAGGACGCATCCTACTGAAAGACGCGGGCATGTCGCGCGGGTCGCGACCGTTCGCGCGATTTGCATGAAGTATTCATCCCAACCGGGACGCATGATAACGTGTGACTCCTAGGTTCTCGCCCGCACAGCGTGCGGGACGGAGGTAAGGCTTCCAAACATCCGGTCGCCGGCGTCGCCGAGGCCCGGAACGATGTAGGCATGCTCGTTCAATCCCGCATCGACCGCTGCAGTTACGATCGTGACGTCCGGATGCGATTCGTGAATGTGAGCGATGCCTTCGGGTGCCGCAATCACACACACGAATGTCAGGCGCCGCGCGCCACGATCCACGAGCGCATGAAGCGCGGCAACGCCGGAATGCCCGGTTGCAAGCATCGGATCGAGTACGAAAACGTGACGGTCCTCCAGTTGCGGCGGAACGTTCGCATAATACGGAACCGCGCGTAACGACTGCGGATCGCGATAGAAACCGAGATGGGCGACGACGGCATCATCGATGACGTCGAGGAAGCCGGGAAGCAGCCCTAAGCCCGCGCGAAGCACCGGCGCAACGACCGGCCGTGTCGCGATGCGCTTCGCCGTCGTTTCTATGAGTGGCGTCGTAACCAGTTCGTCGCGCAATGGTAAGAAACGCGTTGCCTCATAAGCAAGGAACGCGCCGAGTTCTTCGATGAGCGAACGAAAGACTTGGGTCGGCGTGTCGCGATCGCGCAAGCGCGCAAGACGATCCGCGACGGCCGGATGACCGACGACGAGCAAGCCTTCGGAGGCGGGCATGACCCCGATATTTAGGGCGGGCGCAATCCGAAGCCTTTAGTCGCGGAGCTGGGTTGCATTGCTCGTGGAGAAAGCGCAGCGCGCCGTTCGATCGACCCGCGACATGTGGGTGCTCGTCGCGACGATCGTCGGCTCAAGTATGGCCTTCATCGACGGCTTCGTCGTAACGCTTGCGTTGCCGTCGATTCAACGCGAATTTCACGCGGGTGCGGGCGACGTTGCATGGATCGTCGAGCTCTATACGCTCGTGATCGGCTCGCTGATGCTCATCGGGGGCGCCCTTGCCGATATCTACGGGCGTAAACGCATCTTTAGCATCGGCATCGTTCTCTTCGCAATCGGCTCGGTCGGCTGCGCATTTGCCTGGTCGATCCAGACGATGCTCATCGCGCGCGTTGTGCAAGGCTTCGGGGGCATGTTGTTGATCCCGGCGAGCCTCGCGATTTTGGGCGCGCATTTTACCGGCACCGCGCGCGATCGCGCCATTGCGGCTTGGTCAGCTTTCGGCGCGTTGACTTCGACCCTTGGCCCGATGCTCGGCGGCGCGCTCATCGACTCGTTCGGATGGCGCTCCGTTTTCTGGATCAACATTCCGCTCGCCGTTGTAGTCCTGTATGCGACAAGCGTGCATATCGACGAAAGCCGCGATGAAAGCGCGTCGCGACGACTCGATCTTTCCGGCGCGACGCTCGTCACGATATCGCTTGCGGCAATCACCTACGCACTCATTCGGAGCAGTTCCATCGGCTGGCATTCGATTACGACGACGGGCAGCGCGATTGCGGGCGTGATCGTGATGGGGCTTTTCGTCGCGCGCGACCGGCGCGTCGCGAACCCGCTCGTGCCTCCCGAAGTCTTTGCATCGCGTACATTTAGCACCATCAATGTCGCGACACTGTTGCTCTACGGCGCCCTCGGTGCGAATTTCTACGTGATGCCGTTCGTAATGATTCAAGGGCACGGGTTCAACGCGCTACAAACGGCGTTCGCGATCCTTCCAATGGCGGTGTGCATGGTCGCGCTCGCGCGCCTCGGCACGGCGCTCGCGCGTGTCATCGGGATGCGCACGGTTCTCACAATCGGTCCGATCATAATCGCGGCAGGTTTTGCGTTGCTCGCGATCTTCGAGCCGAATCCCACGTACCTCACGGCCTTTTTCCCCGGCATTCTCATCACGGGCATCGGCCTTGGGCTCACCGTTGCACCGTTGACGTCAACCGTCATCGATTCCGTCAAAGCCGAACACGTCGGCATTGCATCCGGCATCAACAACGCCGTCTCGCGTGTTGCCGGTCTACTTGCGGTAGCTGCGCTCACAATCGTGCTCGCGAGTCTATATAACGCCTCGTTGAACCGATCGCTCGATGCAATGCACGCTTCTGCAGCAACACGCGCGCAAGCCGACGCGCAACGCGATCGCCTCGGCGGCGCCCGCTTCAAGGATGCACGGCTGCAGCGCGCATCAACCGAGGGGTTCGAACACGGGTTTCAAGGCGTCGCCGTAGGCTGCGCGATTCTCGCCCTTCTGGCGGCCGTCGCAAACGCATTCGGAATCCGCGACGAGGAGCTAAAGAACACGTAGCGCACGAGGCTACTACGGAACGTCGAAGCGTGACGTCAGTTCGTGGACGCGCGTGCGTAGTTTTTCAACGTTTTCTTTCGTCTCGATATCCGCAAGCCCGTCGAGCATAATGCGCGCGACTTCGCGACATTCGTCGATGCCGAATCCGCGTGAGGTGATCGCCGGAGTTCCGATGCGGATACCGCTCGCAACCATCGGTTTCTGCTGATCGTACGGAATCGCGTTCTTGTTGACGGTGATGCTGATCTCGTCGAGATACTGCTCTACGGCTTTGCCGGTGAGTCCTTTGACCGAAACGTCGACGAGCATCAAGTGCGTGTCGGTTCCGCCCGCGACCAAACGTAGGCCGCCGCGAACAAACTCTTCCGTCATCGCCTTCGCGTTGTCGATGACTTGTCGTTGATACGTCTCGAACGAGGGCTGCAGTGCCTCACCAAACGCAACGGCTTTCGCGGCGATCGTATGCATCAGCGGACCACCTTGAATGCCGGGAAAGACGCTCTTGTCGATCGCTTGCGCGTAGGGTTCTTTGCAGAGGATGATGCCGCCGCGCGGTCCGCGCAGCGTCTTGTGTGTCGTCGAGGTCACGTATTCTGCGACCGGAACCGGCGACGGATGCAGTCCAACCGCAACGAGGCCTGCAATATGTGCCATATCGACGAGCAGCACCGCGCCGACTTCGTCTGCGATTTCACGGAACGGCGCGTAGTCCATCGCACGCGGATACGCACTCGCGCCGGCGATGATCATCTTGGGTTTGAATTCACGCGCCTTCGCGCGCACGTCATCGAAGTCGATGAGTTCGTTGTCTTTGCGCACGCCGTACGCGATCGCGTTGTAAAGCTTTCCGCTGAAGCTGACTTTCGTACCGTGCGTGAGATGGCCACCGTGCGCGAGGGACATGCCGAGCACCGTGTCGCCCGGTTGGAGCTGCGCCATGAACACCGCCATGTTTGCCTGCGCACCCGCGTGCGGTTGAACGTTGGCGTGATCGGCGCCGAAGATTTGTTTCAACCGGTCGATCGCGATATTCTCGACGACGTCGACGAATTCGCATCCGCCGTAGTAGCGTTTGCCCGGATATCCTTCGGCATATTTGTTGGTCATGACCGACGCCATCGCTTCGCGGACGGCACGGCTCGCGTAGTTCTCCGATGCGATCAGCTCGAGGTTCTCTTGCTGGCGCCGCTCCTCGTTTTTGATCGCGTCGAAAACTTGCGGATCTTCTGCTTGAATGGTAGACGGTGTAAGGATATCCATCGTTGTCTTTCTTAAAGTACTTCTTTCGGTGTAACAGCGCCGGTAACGGCGCCGGCTTCGATGTCTTTGAGCGTGCGTTCGCGCTGCGCGTCGCCGAATTCGAAGAGTTGATCGACGCGATATTTGTGGCGTTTGCCGTCGGATCCGTCGCCGTCGAACGGTGTGTGCATGAAAGATGTCAACGAGCCGTTCGACCATTTCCCAGCCGGTCAAGCGTTCGGAGAGGGCAAGCACGTTGGCGTCGTTATGACGACGCGAGAGTTCGGCCGTGTATGGCTCGAACACGACCGCGCAGCGCACGCCGGGAACCTTGTTTGCCGCAATCGAGATGCCGATGCTCGAACCGCAGATGACGATTCCACGATCCGCCTGGCCGCTTGCGACCGCTTCACCCACTGCGTATCCGTACTGCGGATAATCAACCGGCGTCGCCCCATTAGTCCCGAAGTCGAGAATCTCATGACCGCTCGCTCGCAACATCTTTGCGATGCGATCTTTGTACTCGAATCCCGCATGGTCCGCACCAAGCGCAACTTTCATCTAGAAGGCGCTCCGCTCGAAGCTGCGCGCCCCCCACTTCGTGGGGCCCCCGCTCCATGGGCCGCATAAACGTGGTTCACTGGCAGACTCTCCCCTAGGGCGGCCCTAATTAACATTTTCTCGTTGCAGACATGTTCCGGGACTGCGTCGGTGAATGTTGCGATGCCATGAAGCTGGCTTGTACGAGCGGCGCGTTTTCGGGTGCGCTTGATCGTGGGGATCTGACGCAGCTCGAGGTTCTCGATCACGCTGCACGAGAGCTGAGCGTCGACGGCATCGTCTTGGACGTGCGCCACTTTCCGCGGACCGACGACGACTACCTCGCCCAAGTAAAGAAGATGGCGACCGATCTCGGTCTCACGATTGTCGCGCTGGAGAGTTGCGACTTTTTCGTCTCCGATGCTATGCGGATGCAGCAGACGATTGCAATGGCCGTCGCGCTCGGCACTCCGCTGATTGCCGCGCCGCTGGGGAGCGAAACCGAACTTGCATGGAGTCTCCAGCTGGCGAAGCTCTCCGATGCGGCGGGTCTCGCGAAGACGGCAAATATCACGCTTGCACTGCGTAACGCACCAGGCACATTCGCCGCCAGCGTGCACGACTGCAAGCGCGTCTCGAAAGAGACCGATTCGGCGTGGCTTCGGTACGGAATCGGACCCACGGCCTTCGACGCCGCGAGCAATGCTAGCGATCTCGCCGAACGCACGGTACTGTTATGGGCCGATGCGCTTGCTTCGCCCGACGCGCTAATCGCTGCGTGGCACTCGTTCTTAGGCTTCGTCGTGCTTACCGCCGATGCGCCCGTCCCGGAAATAACAAACGCGATCCACCGATGGCGAATCGCGCAAGCAAGCGTCGCGCTCGACCGCAGATAACGTCTGCCACGCGAGGCAACTGAACCTGCGGTCTCGCAGGTGGGTGCGGCCCGGGCGCCGGTACTGCAGGCACGAGGCCCAAGCAATCCCGTCGTATCCGGAGCTGATGCTCCCTAGGTATCCAAGTCGGTTCGGCACCTATAGCGTGGTGCGCGCTAAGCGCAGTCGAGCCTTTGTAGAGTACCATCCACGGTCAAGAGCCGAGCTGGGCACGCCTTCGCAACTCGAAAAGAAAGCGTTCGATTTCGCTTCGAACCCGCAACGGCGGTTCGCAAAACTCAACGTCTTGCACGTATTGCCCGCGCACGTGCCGCGCGCCGGGCAACGCTTTCGCGCGCACGGTTACGATCGAAGGCCCGCCGACGACGGCCGGAAGCTGTACGTCGATTTTCATCGGCCACTCTTGGCGCAGCACGCAATCGCACGCGACCCGCATTCCATCGGTCCGCAACACCAGTGCGATTGCAGCAAAGCGCCCAACCTCGCGGTACCGACACGTCCAGCGGCAGCTTCACATCGACACCGGCCGCTGCATTGCGCCGGTCGACGGCGGTGCGGACCGGTGCAAGTTTGCTCGCGTAGAGCGAGACGTAGGCACGCATCTCCGCGCGCGCTTCAGCGCTCTCGAAGCGAAAGAAAATTCCGTAATGATGGAGGCGGTCCGCGTTTGCGCCTCGCGCGCGCACCACGTTCCCCGTTATTCGCAGAGGCGTCTGCCCCGGACGCGGCAGTTCCATGCGCACGGGATGCTTGAGCCGCAACGGAGCGCGCGTCGAGACGCGGCATCCGGTCGCGGAAATGTCTTCGAGCGTTGCCTGAATGAGAATATCGATTCCGGCTGCCCGCATATCGATGGCACCACGCATCGGAAACCGTCGATCTTTACGGCGATCGGCGGTTTTGCGCTGGACGATTGCTACGTGCATAAAGCCTCCTTATGCACAGTGCACACCCGTGAGTTCGGCTCAATTAACCCATCGGGCCGTTCGCGCACAAACATATGACGCTGCCGGTTAAAAAACCGCAAGATATGAACCCTGGACGCTTGCCGAGGTATCGATGACGCGTGATTGACGCGCGCTATGCAGACACCGGCGCTTGCGCGCGACCCCTACATCCACCATGGGAGTCTCGACGTTCCACGCGAGGGTGAACGGCAATATGAGACGGCTAAATCGTACCTCTCTCAGGACCCCGTGGAACGGCGGTTATTTCAACGGTTGGAACATCCGGCGGACGGACGTCACTATGTGTTACAGATCAACTCGCGGAACGAAGACTACTTCGATCCCCGCAACAACACAATCGGCTGGGATCCGTATAGCGCCCTTCGAACGACAACGAAAGGGCATCAATCGCCGGCGCTCGGGCTCGGACACGAAGTCGACCACGCGGTCGAGAATCGTTCGCGAGAGCAACGGCTGATGGATCAGTTCGATGCACGTTACGACAACGCGGAAGAACGCCGCGTTATTCTCGGCAGCGAAACGCACGCCGCGCGGACGCTCGGCGAAAGCACGCGCCGCGATCACGCCGGCAGCGTGTATCGCGTGAACTCGCCGGTGCTGCGATGATCGCGATGTGGATCGATCACGTTCCGAACGCGATCAGCGTGCGGGCTGCGCTCACCGAGCGCGACGTGCAAACGCGTGCGACGCAACACGTTGAAACGCGCGACGCAAGCATCATTTCCTCGGTATCGCATGCGCTGCGTACAACGGCCGAATCCTCCGCGGAGGGGCCAGCGGATCTGCGGTATTTGATTGTCGTTCGCGATGCAGGAAATGTGACGACGCGGATCTACCTCGACGCATTCGGATTGCGCGGTGTAGTGAACGGACGGCCGGTACGTTTTGCCAACGATGCGATCAAACGCGCAGTAGTCCGCGCATTTCCGCAACTCGCGCAATAGGAGAGCGGTCAAACGAGCAGAAAGCGCACGCATGGGTCTCTCGCTCTCAATTACGCCGCTTGCGCTGCCGCTGAAACATCCATTCAAAATTGCACGCTCCGAGGAAACCGTTGCACGCACGGCGCTCTTTCGCGTAAGCGACGGCAGCACCGAGGGTCTCGGGGAGGCTACGCCGATCGCGCGGTACGGCGAATCCATCGAGACGGTCGAGCGGTACTTTCGCGAAAACCCGCCGACGCTCGACGATCCTTTTCGCCTCGAAGACCTGCTCCACAACGGAATTCCGCCGGCGGCGCGCGAGGGGCTCGACCTCGCGCTGCACGACCTGATCGGTAAACGTCTTGGAAAACCCCTGTATGCGCTGCTCGGGCTCGATCCGGCACGAACCCCCGTTACCTCGTTTACGATCGGCATCGGCGACACCGAAACGACCTTGCGGAAACTGGAAGAGATCGGAACTCATCCAATCCTGAAGGTCAAGCTCGGGCTCGGGAGCGCCCGCGAACAAGTCGAGACGATCGCCGCGATTCGCGAACGTTATACGGGCGTGATTCGCATCGATGCGAACGAAGGATGGAGCGTCGAGAGCGCAGTCGAGATTTTGGGCGAACTTGCGAAGTACGACATCGAGTTCTGCGAACAGCCGATTCCGGCCGGTTCACCGGAACGTCTGCGCGCGATCCGCGAACGATCCGAGATTCCAATCGTTACCGACGAAGACTCGCTCACGGCAAACGACTTGCCGACCTTAGCCGGATGCGTAGACGGCGTCAACGTGAAGCTGGCAAAAACCGGTGGCATTCGCGGCGCGCTTGCGATGATTCACACGGCCCGTGCGCTCGGCATGAAGATCATGCTCGGCTGCATGGTGGAAAGCGCGATCGCTGCAACGGCAGCGGCGCACATTTCACCACTCGTTGACTGGGCCGATATCGACGGACCATTTTTAACAAAGGACGATCCCTTCAGCGGCGTCACGTATAAGCACGGAAAGCTGATCTTGCCGACCGAACCAGGACTCGGAGTCAAGGAGCAGGTTGCGGCATGAAGCGGCGCTATGCAATTCTCGCTCCGGGACATTTCGCAAACGATGCAAAAACGGCGCACGGCGTCGTCGCCTACGGCGAAGACGACGTCGTTGCGGTGATCGATCACGCCTCTGCGGGCAAGCGCATACGGGACGTGCTTCCCCACTTGCACCGGGACGCGCCGATTGTCGGCACCGTCGAGGAATCGCTTGCGTATCATCCGACGTCGCTGTTGATCGGTACGGCGCCAAAAGGCGGTGCTTTACCGAACGCGTGGCGCAATGAGATTCTGCGCGCGATTCGCGCAAAACTCGAAATTGTCAGCGGGCTCCACGACATGCTCGGCGAGGACCGCGAGTTTGCCGACGCGGCGCGTTCAAACGGCACGCAGATTTGGGACGTCCGGAAACCGCCGGATACGCCGATCTTTTCCGGCGCAGCATACGATGTAAAGGCGCCGGTCATACTCATGGTCGGCAACGACTGTGCGGTCGGGAAGATGACGGTCGCGTTGGAACTCGCGCGCGCTGCACGCGACGCCGGCAAGACCCCGGTGTTCGTGCCGACCGGGCAGACGGGAATCATGATCGCGGGTTGGGGCATCTCCATCGATCGCGTCATCGCCGATTTTGCTCCGGGCGCAACGGAGCAACTTGTGCTCGAAGCCGCCAAGCGTAATCCCGATGTCATCATCGTCGAAGGACAAGGCTCCATCAATCACCCCGCCTATGCACCGGTGACGCTTGCGTTGATGTACGGTGCCGCGCCCGATGCGCTCGTGCTCGTTTGCGATCCGGTGCGTCCGCGCATCGAAAGTTACCTGACGCCGACCCTCGGCTATCGCGAACTCATTCGCATTCACGAATCGTTGTTGGCGACGGTGAAGCCGGCGCGCGTCGTCGGCATCGCACTCAACACACGCAAACTCGATGATGCGCGCGCGCGTGCAGAGATCGAGCGGGCGAAAGCGGAGACAAACCTACCGGCCGACGACGTCGTGCGGTACGGCCCGCACGCGCTTTATGCGTCGATTGCACCGTCTCTTCGCAAAGAACGCCCGTGCGGCGAGTAGCGGCGCTTCTTACCCTCGTCGCGTTTGTCGCCTGCACGAAGACGGGGAACACCGGTGCCGGCGGCCGTCATCCGTGGACCACTCCCGGCGTCCTGCGCATGGGCGAACAACAAGAGCCCGATTCGCTCAACCTGATGTTCGGCAACAACGAATCGACCGACGAAGTAAGCTCGCTGCTTTATTCCTTTCTCATCCGCTACGACGGGAACGGAAACTTCATTCCCGATCTCGCTCTCACCGTTCCGACGACCAAGAACGGCGGCATCAGCCCCGACGGGAAAACCATTACGCTTCATCTTCGTCATAACGCGCGGTGGTCGGACGGCGCGCCGGTCACCGCGAAAGACTGGCTCTTCACGTATCACGCGGTGCTCAATCCGCATAACAACATCAAATCGCATTACGGCTGGGATCAGATCGCGAGCGCCGATGCGACTGACGATTACACGCTCGTCGTGCATCTCAAACGCCCGAGCGCCGGCGCGTTCGACGTTCTGACGATGGCCGGCACGGCATATCCGCCGCTCCCGGCGCATCTGCTCGAAAAGCTGCCCGATATCAATCGCGCCCCGATCAACTCCGCGCCGGTTTCGAGCGGACCCTACGTGCTCAAGCAATGGAATCACGGCTCCTCGCTCGTCTTCGTTCCCAATCCGTATTATTGGCGCGGGGCACCGCATTTGAAGCAACTCGTGTGGAAGGTGGTTCCCGACACGAATACGCTGATGAGCCAGCTTCAGACGCACGAAATCGATCTCTATCGCGACGTCGACTCAAATTCGGTTGCGCGTCTTTCATCGATCGACGGAATTACCGTCCAACACCGGTTGATCGCGAATTGGCGGCACCTCGGCATCAACGTGAGCCGCCCCCTGCTCTCGGACGTTCGCGTGCGTCAAGCGATCGCCGAAGGCGTGGACTGGAAGCAAATCAACAACACGGTTTACCATGGCATCAATCAGCTCGCCGTCTCCGACGTCTTTCCGCAATCATGGGCAGCGCCGTCGTTGCCGCCGTATCGTTACGACCCCAAAGCGGCTCGCGCGTTGCTCGCGCAAGCCGGATGGATGCCGGGGCCCGACGGCATTCTTCGCCGCAACGGTGTTGCGATGCATTTGACGATTTCCGCGACGACCAGCGCAAAGAGCAACGAGCAATCCGAAGTCGTGATGCAATCGATGTTACGCGCGCTCGGCATCGACGTTGCAATTCGCAATTATCCCTCGACGTTGATGTTCGCGGAGAACGGCCCGCTGTATACCGGGAAATACGACCTCGAATGGTCGATTGAAACGAACGGCCCCGACCCCGACAACGCCGGCTCCTGGAATTCGGCGTTCATCCCGCCGCATGGCGCGAACACGTCGCGGCTTCGCGACGCCGTCGTCGACCAGACGAGCGCTGCAGCGGCGGCAACCTTCGACCAAGCGCAGCGCAAGCGTCTGTATCAACGCGAGGAGGAGCGACTGCGGCAGGTCGTCCCAGCTGTTTTCTTCTATTGGGAACAGTCATATTACGGAGTGAATAGCGACATCAAGGGATTCAAACCGGCCGCATTTTTGGTCGACACGTGGAACGCATGGGAGTGGCAGATTTAGGAGCGTCGTTCGCGCAGGCGCTCGACGCCGGCGAAGGGACGTCGTTACGGTTCGAACCGACACGCTGCGGCGTCATCAGCTGGAATACGTATTCGCCGCACGGCCGGCTATCGTTTCGCCTGCTCCGCGCCGGTATGCCGGCGACATCGTGGTATGACTATGCCGAATGGCATACCAAGGGACGCAAGTCGTTCAGCGCGCAGAGCGACCGCGAAGGCATTCGCGTCGATGTGGACGTGATCAACGCGGAGCAGCCGTTCGACGGCATTGAGCTCTACGCGCAAGGCGTCGACTTCAACCTCCTCGCGTTCGCAACTCCGGTGCACACCCTGCCCTCGCTTCCGTATGCGCGCGGCGCGCTGATTCTCGATGTTCCCGCGTACACGCAGTACATCGTTGAAGGCGAGCGCGGCTGGTGCAGCCCCACGAGCCTCGCAATGGTGAATTCCTATCACGGCATCGATATCGGCGTTGAAGAAACGGCTCGCAGCGTCGCCGACCGCGCGTACAACGGCACGGGTAATTGGGCGTTCAATGTTGCATACAGCGGAAGTTTGGGCTTACGCGCGGTCGTAGCGTACTTGCAGAATCTCGATCAAGCGCAGCGACTGGTCGAACGTAATCTTCCGGTGGTTATTTCGTACTCGTGGAGCAACAGCGAACTTCCCGGCGCTCCGCTCGACCACTCCAACGGACACTTAGCGGTGTTGTGCGGTTTTACCACGAGCGGCGATTGCGCGATGAACGATCCTGCCGCACCGCTCGTGCGCGTCGTGTATCCGCGTGCCGCGATCGAGCGGATCTGGCAACGCAATAACGGCATCGCGTACGTGCTCGCTCCGGTCGGCATTGACTATGTCGACATTCTTACGTCTCCCGCATGACGCGCGCTGCGCAGCCGCACGAGCGCGTTCGCACGATCGACGACGTCAAAGGCGCGCCCCTGCACATTGCACTCGTCGAACCGGAGATTCCGCCGAATACCGGAAACGTCGCGCGCCTCTGTGCCGCGACCGGCTGCGCGTTGCATCTCATCGAGCCGCTCGGATTTCGTATCGACGACCGTGAACTCAAGCGCGCCGGTTTGGATTACTGGCACAATCTGGGCGTCGTGATGCACCCCTCGCTCGATGCCTTTCTCGATGCGACCGCGTCGATGTCGCGTTGGTTCTTCTCGACGCATGCCACCCGCTGCTACACCGATGCAAGGTATGCCGTGGGCGACGTACTCGTCTTCGGCCGCGAAACGAAAGGGTTGCCGAAGGACGTACTCGCGCGTTATCCCGAGCGATCGGTTCGCATTCCGATGCGCCAAGGCACCGTTCGGAGCGTCAATCTTTCGACTGCGGTGGGTATCGCAACGTATGGCGCGCTTGCGGCACTCGACTTTCCCGGGCTCCAATGAAAGCGCGCGTTACACACCGCTTCATCAACGATGTCTTTCGCGGGCCCGTGTATGGCCGCCACGACATCTTCACGGCGCGTTCGTTCAACGATTTCGTGCGACGCAACGATGTGGATCTCTCACGCGCGATCTTTTCGTTCGACGGGAATCAGCCCATAGGCACGATCGTCTTCGCGCAGCGCGGCGACCGCGCGTGGCTCTCACTCATGGGAATCCTTCCCGAGTACCGGCGGCGCGGTCTGGGACGAACGCTTTTCGCGGCGGCCGTTGATGCCGTTCGTACGTCAGGCGCAAGCCGCATCGAGTTCGAGGTCGTTCAACGTAACATCGCGGTTCAAGAAATGTATAAAGGCTTCGGATTTCACGCCGAAAGCGAACTCTACGTGTGGGCGCGCGGGCCGCGTCAAGGAGCGGCCAACGGACTGGTTTCGCGTCAACACGCCATCACCGCGGTGAAACGAATCGCGCATCAACCGCCTTGTTGGCAACGCGAATCACTTGCCGTGTCCCGCACACCGTCGGTCCTCATTGAGACCGATGGCGGATATGCCTTCGTCCGTCTGCGTGACGAGCGTGCATATGTGCTTGATGCAGGCGCGCGCGATGCGATGAGCGCGCGCAATTTGGTAGATGCGCTCGATGCGCGCATCCCGTATGACATCACGCTCTTCAACGAACCTTCGGATTCGGCGCTAACGGCGGCGCTGCGCAACGCCGGCTGGAAAATCGTCGAACGTCAATTCCGTATGACCGGGTAGCGCCTTCGCGCTACGGTTCGTCCAAAATAAACGTGACCAGCATGTTCACGCGATAGTCTTTGATTTTGCCGTCGGCAATATCGACGCTCTGCTCTTTTATCCAGGCAGACCGAATGCCGTGGAGGGTCTTCGATGCGCGCGTTATCCCTTGCTGGATTGCATCCTCGAGACTTTTATCCGACGTGGAACTGATTTCCGTAATGCGAGCAACCGCCATTGCACGATCCCCTTTCTCCCTCGATCATACGGCGAATTACCCGTTTTTGGCCGCTTGCGGCTTGCGCATTAAGAACGAGCCGGCGAATGCACACAGTGCGAAGGCGGCGATCGATCCGAAGACCGTAACGAGACCGAAATCGTCGCCGACTTTTCCGAATGCGGGTGCGGCCAGGCCACCGACGGTGTTGGCTAAACCGAGCGTGACACCGGATGCAACGCCGATGTGTTTCGGCAAATACTCTTGCCCGAGCACGACCAGCACGCCGGCGGAAAGCCCAAGTGAGATACCAAAACCGAACGCGAGCAGCGTCATCAACGCATAGAGATGCAGATACGCACCACCCAACGCGAGCAATGCACCGAAGAGTGCGGTTAACGCAAGCGACAACGAGATCACGTGGCGGCGGTCGATGCGATCGGCGAGACGGCCGCCTTGCATCGTTCCAATCGCGCCGCCGAGCAACAACGCGAAGAGCGAGAACGAACCGAAGACCGCGTGGACACCGCTCACACGAATAATGAAAACCGGCGTGAACGTTACCGCGGCAAGAAACGTCGTCGACCGAAGCGCAACAACGAGCGCCATCAAAGAGAACCCACGCCAGTCGTCTTTACCGGCTCGCTCACGGTGCGCCCGATGTGCGGTACGGCGTACGGCATGAAAACGCGGAAGTTCGCGGAGCAGCAACACCGCAATGACCGCAGCCGGAATCAAAAGAAACGCAACTCCGGGAAGGCCGAATGCGAGAATCAACGGCGCGGCGAGAACCGGTCCGAGCGCGAATCCTAAATAGCCGCCGACCGTAAACGTGCTCATGCCCGATGCGCGCTTGCGACCGGCGAAATAATTCGAAAAGCGCGAGCTCTCCGGATGAAAGGCTGCAACGCCAATGCCGGAGATCACGGCACCGGCCAGCATGAGCGGTAGCGTCGGGGCGATGCCAATGAGGGCCGTGCCGCCGGTCGCCAGAAGGACCGCCGCCGGAATCACCCACGTGGTTGACTTCTTATCCGAGATATAGCCGAAGAGCGGCTGAACGATCGAACCAAAGAGGTTTGCCGCGAGCGTGAGGGTCGCCGCCAGCGCTAGGCTGAGGCCGCGATGCGTCACGAGCCACGGGATCATGGCGGGCAACACGCCTTGATTGACGTCGTTGATCAAGTGGGCAGCGGTGAGGAGCAAAAGGCCGGAACGGTCCGCCTTCTCCGCGGGGGCGACCCCTTCGGCTTCGCTCAATGCAGGGTCGGTACCGGTAACCGCCATGGCCCGATCATCGCATGGTGTTCTTCATAAGTCCAATATATTGTTCGACTCGATTTGATAAGATATCCCTATAATGGAACTCCGACAGCTGCGCTACACCCTTGCCGTCGCTCACAGACTCAGCTTCACGCAAGCTGCGGCGACGCTCTCCGTCGCGCAGCCGGCCCTTTCGCAGCAAATCGCGGGGCTAGAGCGCGAGCTGGGAGTACGGCTCTTCGACCGCACGAACCGGCGGGTCGCACTGACCGATGCCGGCCGCGCCTTCATCCGCCGGGCCGAGCGGATCCTCGCCGATATCGATCGGACCGTCGAAGAGATGACCGCGTACGCAGGGGGATTACGCGGCCGGGTGGTCGTCGGAACGTATCAGTCCTTTGCGGAGTACACGCTGCCGAAGCTCCTCGGACGTTTTCACGCCCGGTACCCTGGAATCGAAATCGCACTCCGCGAGGGCATGGCGGACGATCTTCTTGCCAGTCTCGAAGCCGGCGCCGTCGATGTCTTCATCGGGCACATCGCGGAGACGCGCTATGCCGGCGATTCGCAATTCCGGGCGGAGCCGTTGTATGACGACGAACTGGTGATTGCCGTCGGCGGCTCCCATCGGCTCGCATCGCGCAGCACCGTCCGCATGGACCAATTGCGCGACGAACCGTTCGTCGTTTTCCGTCCCGGCTCGTCGGTTACAGCGCGGCTCATGGCCGAAGCACGCAAGGCGCAATTCGAACCGCGTGTCGTATTCGAGAGCGTCGATTCGCTGACGATCCGTTCGCTCGTTGCCGAAGGACTGGGCGTTGCGCTGTATCCGCGAATGCTCGGTAACATGCCCGGTCCGAACGTTTCCCTTCTTTCCGTTCTCCCCGAACGATTGATCCGAAACGTTTCCCTCGTCACTCGCAATGCGCCGTACGCGCCGTCTGCCGAAACGTTCATCGACTTCATCCGCGATGCAATGGAGCACGCATGAGTAAGGCTCGTACGCTCGAACGAATCGAACGCAGCGTCATAAGCTGCACGCGTTGTCCGGAACTACGCGCATACTGCGCAGAAGTTGCACGCGCGAAAAAACGCGCGCATGCGGACGAGACGTATTGGGGAAAACCTGTTCCGGCGTTCGGTGATCCGGACTCGCGCGTGATGATCGTCGGCCTCGCGCCCGGTGCGCACGGCAGCAATCGCACCGGACGGCCGTTTACCGGCGACGCCTCCGGTGATTTTCTCTATCCGGCGCTCTATCGCGCAGGTTTCGCGTCGCAACCCGAAGCAACGCGCCGCGACGATGGCTTGGTCTTGCACGACTGCATCATCACCGCTGCCGGACGTTGCGCGCCGCCGAAAAACAAACCGACGCCCGAAGAGCTGCGCAATTGCTTCCCGTATTTGCTGGAAGAATTTGATGCGTTACCGCGTTTGCGAGTGATGATCGGACTCGGCTCGATCGGCTTCGACGCGATCATCAAGCTGCTACGCGAACGAGGATTCACACTGGATCCACAGCGGCCGAAGTTCGCGCACGGTGCAGAAGTCGTAGCGACAAAGGGAATGCGGCGCGTGGTTGCGCTAGCGTCGTATCATCCGAGCCGCCAAAACACCAACACCGGCGTGCTCACCGTTTCGATGTTCGAGTCGATCTTCAGACGCGCTCGCGTCATCCTGGCGAAGGAGACGGCGACGGCATAACCGGCCGTCCGCACAAATCCGTTATTTGCGTTAATCCGAGTTTATATTGGCGCGTTTGCGTTCGCGGGTCCGGATGCGGATCGCCGAAGATTTTGCGTGCGTCTTGATACGCGCGCGCACGCGCTTCGTCATCGGGTGCGCTGAGAATCAGAATTTGCGAGGCCGTCGCGTCGACGTTTGCCTGCACGAATAGTTCGGAGCCGTCGAGTACGAGGCGGCGCTCTTCGCAAGAACGCAACGGCATCGGCGAGCCGCCCGGCGAGGGCGATGCGGAGCCTTCAGTCGAGTGCGACGCATTGCACGCGCACAGCGCGAGCAACGCTACTGAAAGGAGAGGGTTCTTCCGCACGAGTCGACCGCTTTATCGGGCACCATCATCCCACCGGAACCCGGCTTGAACGACACGATGTGCATCGGCGGCGCATCAACGCCCGCCGGACCATAATGCTGCTCGAGACTGATGCGAAAATCGTTGGCCTCTTCCATGTTCTCTTGCGAGTCGAGCATGAGGTAGCGCTGAACGGTACCGTTCTTCGCAAAGAGGACCTTGATTTGGATGCCCTTTTCGTTCTTGACGAGCTGCTCTCCGCATGACGGCCCGGCGCTAACGGCGAGCGACGGCGCCGCAGCCGCCAAGACGGCCGCGAGCGCCAACGGCGCAGCGAAAAGAAGGGTGACGAGTCGAACTCTCACGCTCGTATTATCGGCCGTCGGCCTCCTGGGGAGCGGTACTCTTAAGGTAAAGATCGCGCAAGAGCTGCTCGGGAACGCGCGAGGGGGCATCCATCATGACGTCGCGCGCGGACTGGTTCTTCGGGAAGGCGATGACCTCGCGCAAATGGTTCTCGCCGGCCGCGAGCATGACGATACGGTCGACGCCGAGCGCCATGCCGCCGTGCGGAGGAGCTCCGTACTCGAGCGCCTTGACGAAGAAGCCGAACTGGTCCTCGATCTGCTCGGGCGGTCATACCAAGCATCTCGAAGATCGCGCGCTGTTCCTCGGGCTTGTGAATGCGGATCGAACCCGACCCCAGTTCGTAGCCATTGAGCACCATGTCATAGTGCTGCGCGCGCATCTTGAGCGGGTCGGTGTGCAAATACTGCCACTGGCCTTCTCCCGGTGATGTAAAGGGATGGTGCGCGGGGAACGCCTTGCCGGTCTCTTCGTCGACCTCCAAATACGGAAAATCGAGCACCCAGCAGAACGAAAATTGCCGCGGATCGCGCAAGCCGCAGCGATCGCCGACGACGTTACGCATTTTGCCCGCGACGCTCAGTGCGATCGTGCGCGCATCGGCAAAGAGCAGAATCGCATCGCCGGTTTCGCTCTGCGTTGCGGTACGCAGCTTCGCCACGTGTTCGTCGCTGATAAACTTCTGCGCGGATGACTTCACGCCGTCCGCGCCGAGCGCGACCCAGACCATACCTTTTGCGCCGAGCGTCTTCGCTTCTTCGGTTAGTGCGTCGAAATCACGACGCGAAAGCGATGCGCCGCCCGGATAGCGCAACGCGACGATCGCACCGTGCATATCGATGACCGACTTGAACACCACGAAATCGGTGCCGGCGAACACGTCGTTCACTTGCGCGAGCTCGAGTCCGAATCGCAAGTCCGGCTTGTCGATGCCGAAGCGGTTCATCGCTTCGTCATACGTTAAGCGCGGAAACGGCGTAAGTGGGACGTCGAGCACCTCTTTCCAGACACGGCGCATGCACGACTCCATGGTGTCGATGACATCCTCTTGCGTGCTAAAGGACATCTCGACGTCGAGTTGCGTGAACTCCGGCTGACGATCGGCACGTTGATCCTCATCGCGCATGCACCGCGCGATCTGCATGTACTTGCCGAAGCCCGCAATCATGCAGATTTGCTTGAGCAGCTGCGGCGACTGCGGCAATGCATAAAACTCGCCCGGATAGAGACGCGATGGCACGAGATAGTCGCGCGCGCCTTCCGGCGTGCTCTTGATCAACATCGGCGTTTCGATTTCAATGAAGCCGCGCTCGTCAAAAAAGTCGCGCATCGTCTTGACGATCTTGTGCCGCAGGCGAATGTTGTGCTGCATGCGCGGCCGGCGCAAATCGAGGTAGCGATACTCCAAACGCAAATCGACGTCCACGTCGCTATCGATGTTGATCTGGAACGGCGGGACTTGCGAGCGGTTGATAACCTCGAGCGAATCAACGCCGACTTCAACATCGCCCGTTGCAAGCGTGGGATTCTCCGTGCCTGCCGGGCGTTTGCGTACGGTACCCGTCACGCGGATGACGTCTTCGTTGCGCAGATGCTCCGCATCTTTGAAGCTCGGATGCTGCGGATCGAAGACGATTTGCGTTACGCCGTCGCGGTCGCGCAGGTCGACGAAAATCAAGCCGCCGTGATCGCGGCGGCGGTTGACCCAACCGTTGAGTTCAACGATCGCTCCGGCATCGCTCGCGCGCAGTGCTCCAGGTGAGAATCGGGTGATCACGTCGGCTCCTTTAGCCTGTCCTGAGCTTGTCGAAGGGCAGTTTTGATTCCGGACACGTAGTAGTACTGTTGGACGATATCGCGCGCAAACTTCGATTTCTCGGCGCGCGCATCAAAAAATCCGAGCAGCGCGGGCATATTCGTCAGCATCGAATGCAACCCGAGCGAAACAGGTGTCATGCCGAGGTTGAGCTGCACGTTAAAATCCGGATGTTTGCGATAGAAGCGCACGGTCGATCGCCCCGCAAGTTTCATCTTCTCTTTTTGGTCGTGATGCGGTACGTCTTGGCAATGATAGTTGACGGCATTCGGTTCGTAGAGAATCGTGATGCCGGCTTGCTGCAGGCGGTAGCCGAGCTCTAAATCCTCGTGACCGTATCCCGTGAAGTCTTCATCGAATTTTCCGACGCGCAGCAGATCCTCGCGACGCACCGATGCATTTCCGGTAAGAAAATAGAGCCACGGCAACGTCTTGCGCGCCGGCTTGTGCAAAAAGCCGCGCTCCTGGGGATGGTCGCGTTTGAATGCGTAGTCGTCGAGGTCTTTGACTTGCACTTCCAAGCCGACGACCGCAATAGCTTTGCGCCCGCGATGGTGGCTCAGATGGCGCGAAAGTAGATCCGGCGACGTGAGAATATCCGAATCGTTGAAGAGCACGATCTCGCCTTGCGCAGCATCGATTCCGGCATTGCGCGCCATCGCGCGCCCGGTGTACGAGCCCGGCAGGTGACGGATGTTCGGATGCTCGGCATGTATGCCGGCAAGATACTCCGCCGTGCCGTCCGTCGAATTCGAATCGCATACGAGCACCTCGAAATCGTCCGCCGGCAAATCTTGCGCGAGCAGCGTGGGAATGACGTGTGCGAGCGTGTCCAACCGGTTGTAGGTCGGAACGACGACGGATATTTCAGGCATTGGTTGTATTTGCGGTCAATCGTTCGACGCCGTGAACGATTCTTGCGCGAAAGTGCGTAAGCGATTTCTCGTCGGCGAACTCCGGTTTGCGAACCAGCACGCTCGGCACGCGATACGGCGCCCATTCTTGCGAGTTCAACCGGAAGTAGCGATGTTCGAAAGCGACTAGCGTGGGCCTGCGCATCGCGCTTGCGACATGAGTCGCACCGGTATCGACGGTTACGACGCAGCGCGCGCGCTCGAACAATGCCGCCCATGTGTAGAACGGCAGGCTGTGCGCGACGGTGAAGCCACGCGCTTCGAACATTTGTGCGTACAGTTCCGACTCTTCCGGGCATGAGATGACGAGCGGACCGTGCCGCTCGCGTAACTCTTCGGCAAGCGCAAGCGTGCTCTCGGCCGTACTGCCCGTCATAAACCAGCGCGCGCCGAGATGCAGCACGAGCGGATTCTCCGGCAGGTGGCCGAGCGCGGCGCGATCGGTGTCGCGCACGTTCAACCGAAGATCGGAGCGCCGCTCGCGAGCATCAACAAGCGCGACGAGGTCAAGCAACTGATTCACTTCGTGCGGGACGACGAGCGACGGATTCCGTTCGCACAAATCCGGATCGGCGACGCTAACCGCCACCCGATTGAGATAGAGTCGCGCCGTGAGACGCGCGATCCAGCGGCGTTGATAGGTATAGCCGGCCCGAATCGGCGCTCGCGTTGCACCCACGATTTGCAGATCGATGCTGCGCGGTGCCAGCGCGATTGCGATATCGTAATTGCGAAAGCCGGAGCCGAACGGTCGCGCCTTGATCTCGCGCGGAAGGTCGACGAGTTCGTCCACGTCGGTGTTGCGCTCCATGACCACGCGGTTATACGGGCTCGTGACCATCGTGATGCGCGCGTTGGGAAACGACGCGCGCACTGTTGCAATCGCAGGCGTGGAAAGGATCAAGTCGCCGATGCGATCGGTACGCGAAAGCAGAATCTTCAACGTCGCAGCGCGTCTTCCAGTTCTTCGTAGTACGCGTTGCGCGCGAGCGCACGGGCGGCGCGCAACTCGCCGTTGCTGAGTACCCGCTCCTCAGAGCGATCGACGGTTTCCACATGAAATCCTCGAGCTTTTTCGATGCCTCGAATCCACTTGTTCAACCCGCGTTGTACGGCATTATTTCCGGTTGCGAGGGACGTGCGCCAATGCGGGTGCAGCTTCGCGAGCTGAACGGCTGTACGCGCCTGCGCGCGAGCTTGACGAACCATTTTTTCAACGTCGCCGGTGCGCGGACGCGGCTTCCAATGGTACACGAGCGCCTTTGGATTAAACACGGCTTTGACGCCGCCGAAGCGTAAACGCAGCCCGACATCGATATCTTCCCAGCCGTACTCGGAAAACGATTCGTTGAATCCGCCGATCGCGCGAATCGTCACGAGCGGTACGGAAACGTTGGTCGTCCAGAAGAAGTTACCACTATAATTGCGCAGCTTCCACACCGGCGGCGGAAGATCGTCGAAACTCTCCACGTTGATGGCGCCGCCCCGCACGATCGCTTTCGGATGCACGTCATGCGAGCGCAAATGCTCTTCAACGAAATTCGGCAGCGGCAGCACATCATCGTCGATGAAGATGATCCGCTCGCCGCTCGCGCGCGCAATGCCGGCGTTTCGGCCTTTGGCAAGACCGGAGTTCGGTTGGTTGACGACGACGAACCGGCATGACGCGCGCATCTCGGCGCGCGCGATGACGTCGGGCGTCGAATCCGTCGATCCGTCGTTGACGAGCACGACTTCGTACGCATCAGCGGGCACGTTTTGTTCGAAGCATGCATCGAGCACCCGCTCCAACAGATGGGCCCGGTTATACGTACAGAGTTGAATCGTCGCGCGCATGGCAGGAGCCCGGTTCGACCGATGTTACTCGATCAACTCCTCCACGGCTGCAACAACGCGGCGCGCGTCCAGATTCGCGATGCAGGCATAATCACGACAGCGTTCCTTGGTATCCCCGCCGTGACACGGAAACGCCGGGCGCACCGTCGCGGTCCGTTCGCCGAGCGGTCCCCAGCGATCCGGAAAATCGGACTGGAACGGAAAGATGCCGACGGTACGCGCCCCTACCGCCGCGGCGACATGCATCGTCCCCGTCGTAATCCCGACGAACGAACGCGCGCCTTGCGCAAGCGCTCCAAACGCACCAATTCCCAAACGCCCGCTGATATCCACGATGCGACGCGCCCCGGTGTCATCCTGAGCTTGTCGAAGGATCGCCTCGTTGATCTGCTTGTCGGAATCCGCTCCCGTGAGCAACACCGGCATCGCAAACTTCTCATACAACGCACGCGCAATAGAAGCCCATCCCCGCGTCGGCCAAATCCCGCGCTTCGATGCAATCGCATTCGTTGGATGCAGAATAATATACTCGCCCTTCGACAAGCTCAGGGTGACACGAAGGTCATCGGCTTGCGCGACATCGGTTTCCGTTGGTACAAAGCGCGGATGCGTGTCGCAGGTGTCGCAGCCAATTGCGCGCGCGTAATCGAGCAAGATGTCCGCCCACGAACTCGTGACGTCGCCACGTTCGCTTCGTACGGCAACGCGTTTGGTAAACCGGCCGGAATACAACCGGCGTGCTTGGCCGACGCGCACCGGAATGCGCGCAAGTTGGGGGATACGCGCGGTACGCGGCGTGGCCCACGTCACGATGCACGCGTCGTAATCCCGTTCGCGCAGCGAGGCCGCAAGCTTCTTCTCATCGCCGCCGTCGTCGACGAGCACCTCGTCGAGATCTGGTACGCGTTCGAGCGTGCTCCGGTGTCCCGGCAACGTCAGGGCATCGACGCCGGTGAATCGCATGCGTAAAGCGCGCGCAACGACGCTTGCAACCAGCGAATCACCGATACCGCCGCCCGCACAGTACAGCAGCGCCCGTGATGTCACTCGCGCAGTGCCCGGCGAAGCTCGCGCACGTACATACCGTCCAAGAATCGCGAACGCGCGAGCGCGCGAACAAACGGCGGAGCGCTTTCGCTCGTCGCGAGTCCTGCATATAAAGCCAGCAGCGGGTCGGGAAACAACAGTTTCCCGCGCATTAAATTCACCGGATGCGCCCCTGTCGCCATCCGGACACGCTGCGATGGCTGTTTTTCGATAAATCTGCGTGCCATGCGCGCCTTCTCCATCGTCTTGCGCGTCTCGACTTCGAGCGTATTTTCATCGGGCGGCTTGATGTGCCAGATATAGGCATCCCACGCGAATTTCCAACGCATGCCGGCTTCGCGCAATCGCACGCCGAGTTCGGTGTCTTCCCATCCGTACAAGTGAAACATCTCGTCGAATCCCGAGACGGCGTCCAAGGAATGCTTCGGCAGCGAGACGTTGCAGGTACACAAGAACGCGCGCGAATAATTCGCAAACGTTGGCGCCGGACGCTCCTCATACGATCCGACGTTGAGGATCGGGCCGTTCACGACGAGATTACTCGTCGTGTGCGCGGCGTCATGCGCCGCGAGATAGCCGGGCGGCGCAACCACGTCATCATCGCAGAAGAGAACGAGGAATCCGTTCGCGCGTTCGATTCCACGATTGCGCGCCTTTCCGCGGTTCGGTTCGCCTTCGTAAACGTACGTAACCGGAAAACTCGCCGCGCGACGCTTGCCGTTCGACGACGTCTTTCGTGTCATCGCTCGATCCGTTATCAACCACGATGACCTCGAACGCAGGCGCGCTAGCCTGCGCCTCAAACGATGCGAGCGCGCGCTCGACATACGCGGCACGATCTTTGGTTGCGATCACGACGGAGATGCGCATACCGCCTCTAAAACCCGCCGAGCGAGAGAAGCGATTCGGCCATGCGGTCCGCGGCACCAACCTGCGAGGCATACAGCTCGCTCAAGCGGGCGCGGCTGCGCGAAATCCACGCCGCATCATCGTAGCGTTCCAGCGCTACACGAGCGACACGTCCCGGCGTGAGCGTCCCGTGAAGCTCTTCGATGACCATCTCGCCGGCATCAATATTCGGCTGCGTGTGAAAACGGAACCGCTTCGATACTTGGACGGCGACTTCGCGCTTGAGCATGGCGCCGACCAGCGGAATGCGATCGAGATACGTGAGCGGACCGTTGAACGTGATTAACTCAGCCGCATTGAGCGGCGTAATCGCGATCATCGGAACGCCGAGCGCCGCAAGCTCGATGCACTTTGTCCCCGGCAACGTGACCGCCAGACGCGAGCGCACCGCGGCCGCGAGCGCGTTACGCAGAATCGGGAATCGCACGCCACCGTCGAGACTCGTGAGATACGCCGTGCCGCCTTCTTCGAAGAGACGACCGCGTTGCGCCCACACGCGTGGATCGCCGCCGCGTTCGATCGCGCGGCGCACATCGGCGAGCGGCGTAAACGGCGAAATGCCGAATGCGATCGGCAAACCCGGACGCTCGCGAACAATGCGAAGTGCCATCGTGAAGAAGAACGGAATCATGTTCTCGACTTCGTAACTGCGCGATCCCGGCATCACGAGAATCCCGTCGCCGGTAACACCACGTTCGAGTGGCTGCTGCGCTTCGAGCAGCGCACCGTCGATCGCAAGGTTCCCCACGATCTCGATGCGATCGTCCGGCGTGCACCATTCGCGCAATTGTTCGACGTTTTTCGCATCGACGGCGAAGACTCGCGCAAATTTTTCGCGGTAACTCTTTTTCGAAAACTTGTAGCTCGCGGCCACGCCGCCCAGGCGCCCGTGGACGCGCAGCGCGTGCATCAAATCACCGCCGAGATACACCACGAGGTCGACGCTCTGCGGAGCGTTTTCAACCGAACGTCCGAGAGCAAAGCGGAGGTACGTCTTCGGATCGTAGACGTGCGCGCTTGGATAGAGCCGGTGCGCAAGATCTGCTTCATACCCGGTCGCGTAATCGTCGGGAACGCAAAACAGATACACGTCGAGATCGGGATCGCGCTCGTACAACCGGCGCACCAGAGGGCGGAACCACCCCGCAATCTCTCCCGGACCGTTGGCCGTAAAGGCGATGCGCATAACCGGCGCCTCACTATGCGCCGTAGCGCGAAATGATTTGCGCGATGATATCCGTCGTGCTGCGACCGGCAAGATGTGGCGCCAACCGGATTTCGCCGCCGTGCTGCAGCACGACGGTGCGTTCGGGTAGTTCGTCCTCGCGATACTGCGAACTCTTCACATGGACGTCCGGGCGGATGCGGTCGAGCAGCACTTCCGGCGTGCGCTCCCCGAACTCGACAACGACGTCGACACTGCGCAATGCGCGCAGCAGGCGGGCGCGATCCTCGAAGGGCACGAGCGGACGGCGCTCGCCTTTGAGCTTGCGCACGGAATCATCGGAATTCAATCCCACGACGAGCGCGTCGCCTTGCGCGCGTGCCCACGCGAGATAGTTCACGTGCCCGGCGTGCAACACATCGAAGACGCCGTTGGTAAAGACGACCCGCTTGCCCTCGCCTCGCAGAGCTTCGCGCCAGTGCGATGCCGCTTCGGCGTCGAGCAGCTGACCGAAAAAATTATCCGTGCTCATGCTCGACTAGCGCGAGAATCTCGTCGGCAGACGCCGTGGCGGTTCCCAGCTTCTCGACGACCGCACCGGCGGCAAAATTCGCAAGTTGCATCGCGCGCTCGATCGATGCGCCCGCGGCAAGCGCAAGTCCCAGCACGGCTATAACCGTATCGCCGGCACCCGAAACATCAAAGACTTTCCTCGCGACGGACGGCACGGCAAGACGAACGCCGTCTTCACCAAAGAGCGACATGCCGGCTTCGCCTCGCGTGATGACGACGTAGCGACAATGCAGCGATTGCAACAACGCTTTACCGGCGCGTTCCAACGACGCATCGTCGTCGATCGCAATTCCGCTTGCGGAAGCCGCTTCATGCACGTTCGGTGCAACGCAGCTCACACCCGAGAACATCGCCACATTCTGCGGCTTTGGATCGGCCAGCACGAGCGGACACGCGCGTGCCGCTTCAACGATCTCTTCGTTGAGCAAACCCTTTGCGTAGTCACTGAGGATCACCGCGTCCGCGCGCGCGGCGCGTTGGCTCACATAGGCAGCGATACGAGAGCGATCGGCGTCCTGTAGGGGCGCGGCGACTTCCCAGTCGGCGCGTACGACCTGTTGATTGTGCGCGACAATGCGCGTTTTTCGCGTGGTGGGACGGTCGCCGACACTAAAGACGCCGCTATCATCGACTTGCTCTTCGCGCAGCAGCCGCCGGATGTCGGCGGCAAACGCGTCGTCACCGATCGTGCCGACAAATTCAACGTTCGCGTCGAGCGCGCGCAGATTGTTGGCAACGTTACCGGCACCGCCGAGCGTAAACGAGTGATCGGTAACCGCAACGACAGGAACCGGCGCTTCCGGGGAAATGCGCGACACGGTTCCCCAGATCCACTCGTCGATCATCAAATCGCCCACGACGAGTATTTTGCGGCCGCGCATGCGGTCGAAGAGCGTGCGCGCGTCGGGTACTTGGAGCTGAACGCTCATACCGCTCCGTCTTCGAACATCAACCGCTGTTCGACGAGATCGCACACAATGTGCGCCATCACTTGATGGACCTCTTGAACGATCGCCGCATAGCCGTCGGGTCCCAGCAGCACGAGATCGCTGTGCTGCACGATCGTTCCGCCGCCGTTTCCCGTAAAAGCGATCGTTATCGCACCTTTCTTGCGCGCTGCTTCCATCGCGAGCACGACGTTCTTCGACGTGCCGCTCGTCGTCATGCCGATGAGCACGTCGCCGGGCTGCACGAACGCCTCTACCTGTCGCGCGAAGATGTAATCGTAGCCGTAGTCGTTATCCGACGCACGTCAGCGTGGACGTATTGACGGTCAATGCTTCGCTGTTGAGTCCGCCTCGTTCGCGCAAGTAACGCCCGGAGAGTTCCGCTGCCATGTGTTGCGCTTCGGCCGCGCTTCCGCCGTTGCCGCACCAATAGATGCGTTTTCCGTCGCGCAACGCGGCGACGACTGCATCGACAATCGCTTCAACTTGTTCTTCGTAGTGCGGCGGATCGAGAAGCCCGTTGCGATCCGCAAGCAGTGCAGCAAAGTCCCGTTTGCCCTTGTAATCGATGGTCACGGCGCAATCCAGAAGAGTTCCTCGCCTTGCGAGACCAGCTCACCGTTCTCCGGAATGATGCGAACGATCGTACCGGCGTAATCACTTTGAATTTCGTTGAAGAGCTTCATGGCTTCGAGAATGCACAACACGTCGCCGGATTCGACACGATCGCCTTGATTGACGAACGCTTCGGCGTCGGGCGAGGACGCGCGGTAGAAGACGCCGGTGAGCGGAGCGGTGACGCGTTTCACGTTCGCCGGAGCGACGGGCGATGCACCCGCCGCCGGCACAGCTGCAGACGCTGCCACGGGGGCCGCGGCCGGAGCGATGATTTGCGCGCCCGCCTCGCGGCGCACCAACTCGTACACCGCATCGCCGACCTTCACTTTAATGCGATCCAGATCGTGCTCGTGCATGATCTCGAGTAACGACGCGATCGTATCGGTTTCGTCTTCGTGTGCCATCTGCTTACCTTGCTTCGCCAAGGGCCTCTGCAACGTCTGCCGCGCGGCCAAGCGGCACGCGCTCGTCCTCGCGCGCTTCCAAGTCGCGAAGGACGATCTGGCCCGCCGCAAGTTCGTCGCTTCCGAGAATGAGGGCGAAGCGTGCGTTGTTGCGGTCGGCGATCTTCAGGTGCGCGAGCAGCTTGCGATCTTCGAAATCCATGAAAACCGGCGCATCGAGCAAGCGCCGCAGCTCGATAACGAGCGGCGCAAGGGCTGTGCGCGCTTGCGCGCCGAGCCCAATCGCCTGCACGCCGCGACGCGGCAGCGCTTGTTCGCCGTGCACCGCTTCAATCATCATAAGAAAGCGTTCGATGCCGAGCGCAAACCCGACGGCGGGCACATCCTGACCGCCGAGCGACTTCACGAGGTCGTCATAGCGCCCGCCTCCGCACACCGTCGATTGAGCGCCAAGCGCGCTCGAGGTAATTTCGAATACCGTACGCGTGTAATAATCTAAGCCACGCACAATCCGCGGATTCACGACGTACGGAATTGCGCATTCATCCAGGTAGGCTTTGAGCGCATTGAAATGCTCGCGGCAAGGCGTGCACAACACCGATTCAAAACTCGGCGCCGTTTCGACAAACGGCCGGTCCCGCTCGTCTTTACTATCGAGCACGCGCAACGGATTGCGTTCGAGACGGCGCTGCGAATCGGCCGACAGTTCGTGCAGATGCGGGCGAAAATGCGCGAGTAACGCTTCGCGATATCGCGGGCGGCAGATGTCGTCGCCGATCGAATTGATGTTCAGCTCCGCATCGGTCAAGCCGTGCGCGCGAACGAGTTCCCACGCAAGCGCAATCACTTCGAGGTCCGCTTCGGGTCCCGCGAAGCCCGTGCATTCGACGCCGAACTGATGCGCTTGACGGTACCGTCCCTTCTGCGGACGTTCGTACCGGAAGATCGGTCCGATGTAATAGAGTCGCTGCGGCCCTTGCGCAAAGAGGTTGCGTTCGAGCAAAGCGCGCACTACCGGTGCCGTCCACTCCGGGCGCAACGTCATGCTGCGCTCGCCCTTGTCGAGGAACGTGTACATCTCTTTCTCGACGATGTCGGTCGTTTCGCCGACACCGCGAACAAAAAGTTCCGTCGCTTCGAACATCGGCGTACGAATCTCGCCGTAGCCGAACCGCCGCGCGAGATCGTGAATGACCGTCTCGAGCGCAAGCCACGCTCGAGAAGTGGGCGGAACGATGTCCTGGGTACCGCGCGGCGCGGTGATCTTGGACGGCATCGGCTACTGCGGTTCTAACCTGGATTCCCTAATCCTAGATTCCGCGGGAAAGCGCGGTATCGAGTGACATGCGCGTTGCGATATACGTCGCTCTGCTTGTTGCTTGCGTCGCCGCGGCACCGGATTTGACGCGCGCGGCGCTAGCATCGGCGGCCGCCGTGCTGCTTGAGACGCTGCCCTATGCTGCTGCGGCAGCGATGCTCCGGCCGCTCCTTGGCCGTCTTGCGCCGAACGTAGTCGCGTACGCCGGGTGCGGTTGCAGCACGGGTCCCGGTGCGCGCTCGATTCCCGCTGCCTTCGCGTGCGCCGCCTTGTTCGGACCGTACGTTGCGCTTGCGCGGTGGATGGGCGCGATCGCCGTCAGCATATTGCAGCGTGGTTCTCCGCATCGGAGCGAACATGATGAACCGCCGCTCCTCGGCGATCTCGCAACGATCGCACTGGCGGCGCTCCTTGCCGGCGCCATGACCGTCGCTGCTCCCATGCTTGCGCTTGCGCATCGTTCGCCGCTTCTACAATGCATTAGTGGAGTGATGCTCGGCTTTGCTGCGGCGCCGTGCGCGCTCGGAGGTGTCGCACTTGCCTCCGCGCTTCACGCGCAGTCGCCGCTCGCAGCATATACGATGCTCGGTGTTGCGGGAGTCATCGATCTGCGCGTTTGGTGGCGCGCTCGTGCGCCGCACGTGGGTGGCGATCGTACGACGTACGCAACGCTCGCGCTGGCATGCGCCATTGTGGCATACGAACACGGCGCGAGCCTGATACATCCGCGCATGGTACCCGCGCTGTGGGGATGCGCCGTTTTTGGCGCCTACCTTGCGATTCGCACAAAATCGATTTCTGCACCGCTGCAGCGCTTCGTTGCCGCATCGTTGGTTGCAATCGCGCTAATCGGCTCGCCTCCGCCGCCGCCGGTTACGACCGAAGCGACGCTCGACACGCTCTATCCCGGCGAGCGCATCGACTTCACCGGCGAATATCAGCGGAACGCCGGCGTCGCACGCGTCGTTCGCTATGCGATTACGTGTTGCCGCGCCGATGCGCGACCCGTCTGTATCGTACTTGCGCATCCGATTGCGGTGATTCCGGACGCGTGGCTCAAGGTACGCGGCGTCGTGCAACGCCGCGGCGATGAACTCGTCCTCGCCACAACGGAAATACGGCAGATTGCGCCGCCTACCGATCCGTTCGTCTATTTATGAAAGAGTGTTTCGTTTGCGCGGTTCCAGTACTTCGACCGGAATGCCGTTCGGATCTTCGACAAATGCAATCGCGCGCGTTCCGCCCGGCGATTTGTAGACGTCTTTGATGACCTTCACGTCTTTGCGCTTCAAGTCGCCAATGTAGGTGTCGAGGTCGCCGTCAGCTTCGATCGCGAGATGTTCGTAGCGATTGCCGAGCTGATACGGCGGATGTTCTTCGAGATCGTACACGAGTTCGATGTACGAATTCCAGTCATGTCCGACGAATGCCATGTCGGCATTTCCCGGGTAGTGAAACGGCCCATCGAGCAGTTCGAGGCCAAGCTTCCGCGTGTAGAAGTCGATCGATTCATCCATGTTGTTTACGAAGATCGACGTGTGAAGAAATCGCGGCATCATCATCTCCTCATCGGGGGGCGGCAGTTGTTTGCGCCTTCCATTCGGAAGTACCCGCATATGAAGCGGTTCGATGCCGCCGTCATCGGTCTCGGTGGAATGGGAAGCGCTGCGGTGGCGCATCTTGCGGCCCGCGGCGTGAGCGTCATCGGCTTCGATCGCTTCCCGTTGATGCACGATTTGGGCGCTTCATCGGGCCGCACGCGCATTATCCGCAAAGCATATTTCGAGGATGTCGCCTACGTGCCGCTCCTCGAACGAGCGTACGAATTATGGCGGCGGCTGGAACGAGAGACGGGCCGAACGCTGCTCGAATTGTGCGGCGTGCTGATCGTCGGAAGCGGCGAGACCGACGCCGCTCGCGGTGTAGCGCTCGCAGCCGAGCGCTTCGGCATTCCGGTACGCGTGATGGAAGCAGCCGAGCTCCGCCGCGCGTATCCGCAGATTCGGCCGCTCGATAACGAGATCGGATTCTTGGAACCCGATGCCGGAATCGTTTTTCCGGAGGAAGCAATTGCGGCGCACCTCGACGTCGCACGTGCCCGCGGCGCAGTGATCGCGAGCGCGACCCGCGTTACGGGCTGGCAGCGTGGCGCTTCAACGTTGTTCCTTGAAATCGACGGCGAACGCGCAATTGAAGTCGACCGCATCATCGTTTGTGCGGGCCCGTGGACGCCGGCTACATTCGAGAGGCTTGGAATTCCGATCGTCGTGCAACGCAACGTGCAATATTGGTTCGCGCCGCGCTCGCCGGCATTTTCTCGCGATCGTTTCCCGGCATTTCTGCTCGAACGCGCCGGTTTGCCGGCACCGCTCTACGGCTTTCCCGATCTCGGCGACGGGGTGAAAGCCGCGTTGCACGGATTCGGCCAAACGACCACCGCCGACGATCTCAATCGCGACGTCGAACCGAGAGAAGTCGGCCACATCCGCGAATTGCTCGAGGACTGGATGCCCGGCGCGGCGGGCGACTTGCGTTACGTGAAAGCGTGCATGTATTCGATGACCCCCGATCAACATTTCATCATCGGGCGGGATCCGCAGGATGAGGGCATCATCATCGGGGCGGGTTTCTCGGGCCACGGATTCAAGTTTGCTCCGGTCGTCGGCGAACTGCTTGCGCAGCTTGCGCTCGACGGCCGAACCGTCTTGGATATCTCGTTTCTCTCACCAACGCGTTTCGTGGAGGAACTACAATGAACGTCCGCCGCTTTCTCGCGATCACGTCATTTCTTTCGTTTTTCGTTCCGGCTGCCGGGGGCGCCGCAACGAACGATGCCGAGAAAATCGATGCACTCGGCGAACGCTACTATAACTATCAATTGACAACCGACTACAGCGTTGCGCTGCAAGCCGGCGTTCCCGTCACGTCGCTACGTGGGATTTCGCTGAAGAACGCCGACGAAGACGCCGCGTTCGCGCAAGGCGTTCTCGACGAGCTGCATACGGTGGATCCGAACAAACTCGATCACGAACGTTGGCTTTCTTACCGCGCGCTCGTCTACAACATGGACGGATACGTCGGAGCTCGGAAGTACTACTGGCTTGGCCAGCACGTCGCGCCGTATTCACAGCCGTTTGCGTACGCCCAGCAAGTTTTCACCACGTACGCGTTTAAGACGCCGGCCGACGTCGATCGTTACGTGAAGCTGCTCGGCGACTACGCCGCACTTGCCGATTCCATACTGGCGTTCGCACAAGGACAGCATGAACGCCACATCGTTCTTCCCGTGCCGGAAATCGACGCTACCGTCGCTGTGCTTACC
This sequence comes from Vulcanimicrobiia bacterium, assembly GCA_963765935.1. GTDB lineage: Bacteria > Vulcanimicrobiota > Vulcanimicrobiia > Vulcanimicrobiales > Vulcanimicrobiaceae > JAMXLG01. Next base: position 1,567,842 of record CAVXXX010000001.1, read on the forward strand.
GGTTTCGCATCACCGGATCGCTCGCCGCTTGCTGTCGACGACGCGCGACTGAGTGCCCTGCCGGCGGAAAGATCCGCTCGCACGCGCATCGGTGAGACCCTCTCGAAAACAGTCGCGCCTGCGTTTGAGCGTTTGCGTTCGTACGTCGACGGGCCCTATCGCGCCGGCGCGCCGGCTGGTGTCGGCCAATCGCAGTATCCGGGCGGCGCGGAGTACTATCAATGGCTCGTCAAACGAAGCACGACGCTCGATATGACCCCGGAACAAATTCACGAACTCGGCCTGCGCGAAGTGCAGCGTTTGCGCAGCGGAACTCGACAGCGTGCGCAGATCCGTGAACTATCCTGGCGACGTCGACGCGTTTCTGACCTATCTAAAAACCGACAAGCGATTCTTTGCGACGTCAAGTGACGAGATCGGCGAGAAGTTGACCGCGTTCGTCAATCGCGTCGCGCCGAAAGTTCCACAGTTCTACAGCAAAACGCCGACCGCGCCCTACGGCGTCGCGGCACTGCCGGCGAATCTCGCTGCCGGTCAAACGTTCGGCTACTATCAGGGGCCGACCGCGGCCAATCCGCGAGGAACGTACTTCTATAACGGCTCGTCGCCGCCGACGACGTCGATTATTACCGCCGGAACGCTGATCATGCACGAGTTGATCCCGGGCCATCACTTCCAGATCTCGTTGCAACAAGAGAACGAAGCGCTCCCCGCATTCCGGCGCGCCGATTTCTCCGTCACCGCGTATGTCGAAGGCTACGCCGAATATGCGGCGCAGCTCGGATTCGACATGGGTCTCTACGGCGATCCCTACGACCACGCCGGACGCTTGATGCAAGATCTCATGGTCTCGACGCGACTCGTGGTCGACACCGGAATGAACGCGCTCGGCTGGAGCCGTGAACGCGCAAGCGACTTCATGCGCAAGAATACGAACTTGAACGATAAGCAGATTGCGAGCGAAACCTTGCGGTACTCGTGCGATCTTCCGGCGCAGGCGTTGGCGTACAAAATCGGCGAGCTGACGATGCTGCGCTACCGCGATGATGCGCGCAAGCGGCTTGGTTCAAAATTTGATATCCGGCAGTTTCATTCGTGGCTGATTGGAAGCGGCACGATGACGCTCGACACGCTGGCCGATCATCTTCGCTACGAGGAGGGCACCGCTGCGAGCCATTGATGAAGCGCCGTTTCGCGCGTTTCATCTTCGGCTGCTGATCTACGCCAACGCCGGCTTGTTCTGCGACGGGTACATTTTGAGCAGCATCGGGCTCGCGCTGCCGTCGCTCGCCGCCCAATTGCACGCCTCACCGGCGCAACTTGGGTTCACCGGCGCTGCAACGTTACTCGGCATCATGGCCGGCGCTCTCATCTTCGGTCCGCTCACCGATCGTTTCGGACGGCGGCTGCTGATGATTGCCGATCTCGCCGTGTTCGTCATTGCGTCGCTGCTGCAGTTCGTCGTCGGCGAGCTCTGGCAACTGATCGCGTTGCGGATCGTGCTCGGCATCGCAATCGGTGCCGATTATCCAATTGCCGGCGCATTGATCTCGGAATACATGCCGTCGCGATTCCGCGGCGCAGGGCGTCAATTCGATGCAAGTGGTGTGGTTTCTCGGCGCGACGATCGCCTATGTTGCCGGAGCGCTGCTCTTCACGCGCGCCGACGCGTGGCGATGGATTCTCGCAAGCAGCGCGATTCCGGCGGCAATCGGCCTCGCACTGCGCTCGACCGCACCGGAATCCGCGCGTTGGCTTGCGGCACGCGGACGCATCGCCGACGCGGAGTCGGTTTTACGAACGCATTTTACCAGCTCGGCGACGATCGCTCCCGAGGATCCCTCCGCCACGCAATTTCGCGCGTTACTCGCGCCGCCGCTCATCGGACGGCTCGCGTTCGTGTCGGCGATGTGGCTCTTGCAAGTCGTCCCGCTTTTTGCGATGTACACGTTTGCGCCAATCGTCCTCGGCGCACTCCACATCTCCGCATCGTCGCCGGCCGGCTCCGTCGCAATTACCGCCGGATTTTTTGCCGGATCAGTGCTCTCGATGTGGCTGGTCGAATCGTGGGGACGGCGTCCGCTCTGTATCGGCGGTTTTGCGCTTGCGACGCTCGTTTTTGCGTTTGTCGCGCGCGTTTCTCCGGCGGCAATCGTCGTGTTGTTCGTCGTCTATGCCGTCGCAATCGGTGCCGCGGCGGGGCTCGAGCTGCTCTATCCCGCCGAGCTCTTCCCAACGACGCTCCGTGCCAGCGCGACGGGGATCGCCGCCGCGATCAGCCGCGTCGGGGCATTCGCGGGAACGTTTGCACTCCCGATTGCAGTCGCGCGCTTCGGCGTGGCGAGCGTCATGTGGGGATGCGCCGTCTTATCGCTCGCCGGCCTCATACTCTCGCTACGCTTCGCGCCTGAGACGCGCGGGCGCGGCATTGCCTAAAGCATCAGCGCTTTCGGCGGGATCAACCACACCAATTCGCCGCGCGCCGATGAAGCGCCGTCGAGATCGATTCGCGCAAGGCCGCCTTTCTTCAAATCGATACTCGCACCGCCGATCAGTTGACCGATGGTCCCGCTGAAGTCCGGCTCGTGTCCGACAAGCATGACGCTTTGCGCACTACCTTGTTCCCGGAGAATTTCTGCGAGACGTTCGCCATCGAAAGAACCGGCAAGCCGTTCGTCTTCGACCAACTCATTTTCGAGATGCAGGCGTTCGGCAACAATCTGCGCCGTTTCTTTCGCGCGTTTGAGCGGACTCGTGATAATGCGGTCTGGGCAAACGTTGAGGTCGTCCATGCCCTTTGCCTCGCGTTCCATGCATTTGCGCCCCTCTGACGTCAACGGGCGCCCCGCATCGTCGCCGCTCCATTCATCGGCGTCGGCGGCAATACCATGCCGGAGAAAATAGAGTTTCATGCCGGTACTGTACCCGGCGCCTTCAGCGCTAGTGCAAGAAGTACCGATGGCTCGAAAATACAAGCGAAACGCCGAGGCGGTCGGCGGCGGCGATCACTTCTTCATCACGAACGGAACCGCCGGGCGCGATTATCGCGGTACATCCGCCTTGCGCGGCGGCTTCGAGTCCGTCGGCGAACGGGAAGAAACCGTCGCTCGCACACGCGGCGCCGCGCGCTTCATCGCCCGCGCGATGTGCGGCGATCTGCACGGCGCTCACGCGGTTGGTTTGACCCGCGCAAATGCCGCGCGTCGTGCCTTCTTTGACGATCACGATGCCGTTTGATTTTACGTGACGGACGACGTCCCACGCGAATGCGAGATCGTGCCACTCCTGTGCGGTCGGTTGCCGCTTCGAAACGACTTTCCACTCTTCGGGCGGAAATTCCGGATTGTCGTCTTCTGCCAACACACCGCCGAGCGCACTACGGACGCGTAACTCGTGCGCGAGTTCGTCCGGCAACGACGGCACGAAGCGCATCACGCGCAGATTCTTTTTCTTGCGAAGAATCGCAAGCGCATCGTCGTCAAATGCCGGCGCCGCGACGATTTCGAGGAAGAATTTCGAGAGCGACTCGGCTGTCGCGCGATCGATCTTTCCGTCGGTCGCGACGATTCCGCCGAAGGCTGAAACGGAGTCTGCTTGGAGCGCATCGTCGATCGCTTTTGAGACGCTCGAACGCTGCGACACGCCGCATGGAACGGTGTGCTTCACGACCGCGGCGCGAACGAATCGCTCGTGTTCGCTGCCGAATTTCGCACCGAGCGGCGCTCGTGAGAGGAGCCGAAGCGTCGCGTCCAGATCCAGCAGATTGTTGTACGAGAGCGCCTTGCCGTGAAGTTGATCCGGCAATCGTTCGGCCTGGTCGAGATAGAACGCTGCGCGGTTCTGGGGATTGGTGCCGTAGCGCAGTCGCTGCGAAAGGGGTAACGTGAGCGCCAACGCACCGGGCAAATCACTCGGGAGAATTTGACCTTCCGATGCCAAGTAGTGCGAAATTGCGACATCGTACTCGGCCGTGCGTTCGAAGGCCGCAACGGCGTACCTCCGGCGCAGCGGCGCCGGCACGTCGCCGTTGCCGAACGCCTGCAAGAACTCGCCGTATTGCGACGGATGCGTCAGCACCGAAACGTGTGCAAAATTCTTCGCTGCGGCACGCAGAAGCGACACGCCGCCGATATCGATCTGTTCGATCGCTTCTTTCAGCGTCGTGCCTTCGCGCGCTACCGTTGCTTCAAAGGGATAGAGATTCACAACGACCGTCGTGATCGCCGCGATCGCGTATTTCTCCGCTTGCGCGCGATGTTCGGCATTGTTGCGATCGTAGAGAATGGCGCCGAAGACTTTCGGATGCAGCGTCTTCACGCGGCCGTCGAAGAGCGCCGGAAATCCGGTCATCGACTCGATGTCGTACGCCGGAATGCCGTGATCTTCCAGATGCTTCTTTGTTCCGCCGGTCGCGTAGATGACCGTGCCCGCCTCGTGAAGCGCTTTCGCTAATTCGACCGAACCCGCCTTATCGGATAGTGAAAAGAGGGCGGCCGGTTTGGTCGTGTCAGGCAAGCGCGAGCTCCGGATGGCGGTCTTCTTGCTGCGTCAACGTGGCGGCAATGACCGACGACACGCCCGGCTCCCTCATCGTCACGCCGTACATGCGGTCGGCAAGCTCCATCGTCTTCTTGTTGTGCGTCACGATGATCATTTGCGCGTCGGTCGCGAGTTCGCGAACCATCGTGGAGAAGCGTTCGACGTTTGCATCGTCGAGCGCCGCATCGACTTCGTCCAGCAGATAGAACGGCGACGGTTTCACTTGGATGAGCGCAAAGATCAGTGCGGCGGCCGTCATTGCGCGTTCACCGCCCGAAAGCGCCGTGAGCGGCATCAACTTCTTGCCCGGCGGCTGCACGGAGATTTCGATACCGGTCTCCGAGAGATTCTCCGGGTTCGTCTGCCACATCTTGGCTTGTCCACCGGGGAAGAGTTTGGCGTACATCTCCGTGAACGCGACGGAAACTTTGTCGAAGGTTTCGTTGAACTGCGCTTGGCTCTGCGCTTCGATTTCTTTGATCGATTGCAGCAGCGTCTCGCGGGCGGAAGCGAGATCTTCCAACTGCGTGCGCAAGAACGTGTCGCGCTCGGCAAGTTCTTCGCGTTCGGCCTCGGCGTTGAGATTTACGTTGGCCGAGAGACGCGCGAGTTCTTCGCGCAGGCGCGGCAGATCGTCCATCACCGCATCGGATTCTTCGCGATAGCGTCCCTCGACGTCGCGGCATTCATCGTCCGTCGCGGGATTCTGCGCGAATTGCGAAACCAGCATGCCGAGTTCCGCTTCGATTTCGGCGAGCCGCGTGCGATGGCGTTCGCCGCCCGCTGCGGCGTCGCGCTCGTCGTTTTCCGCCGAACGCAGATCCGCCTCGAATTGCAGTAGCCCGTTCGCCATGGTCTCGCGTTCGCGACGTGCCGCTTCGAGCTTCGTATCGAGCTCGGCAACACCGTGGCGCAATCCCTCGACATGTTCGTGCGACGTGCGCGTTTGCTCGACGAGCGACCCGATTTCCGCGAGCATCTGCTCGCGCGCAAGGCGTGCGCGTTCGCTATCTTGATCGAGCATGCCGAGGCGGCCTTTGGCCGCGTCGCGCTCCGCCGTGAGCGCGGCAACGCGTTCGCGTACATCGCTTGCGTGGCGGCTCACTTCGGCTTGCGCGCGCTCCGCTTCGGTGATCTCTTCGCGTGCACGCGCGAGCTCCGCTTCGAGGCGCTGGCGCTCTTCATCGCTCGCGACCGCGTCTGCGTGCGGCGTTTCCAACTCGTGCTCGCGACTGCGGGCATGTTGCGACTGCGCGATCAGCTCCGTGACGCGCGTTTGCGCTGCGCTGACTTCACCTTGCATGCGCTCGAGATCGCTTTCGAGCGCCGCCATTTCCGAGCGAAGCTCCGCCGTTTGCACTTCGATGCCTTTGAGCGTTTCGCGTGCTGCATCGCGCGCCACAACCGCCGCCTCAGCGCGGCTACTCGCTTCGTATGCCGCACGCTCGAGCGCTTCCAGTTTCGCGCGCATTTCGGCAAGCGTTTCCCGCAGCGTCTGCGCCTGCACGCGCCGAGCGAGAATGGATTTTTCCCGACGGAAGCGTCCGCCGGTGATCGCGCCGCCTCCGGCGATTTGCTCGCCGGAGAGCGTGACGATCGTATCGCGGAATCCGCGGCCGCGAACCAGCGCGATACCGGTTTGCAGGGTATCGACGATCAGGACGTTGCCGACCAGGAAACGCACGACGCCTTCGTATGCCGGCGACGTGCGCACGAGGGTGTGCGCGTAGCCGATTACGCCGTGCGTGTTGTGCAGCTCGGGCGTCATTTGTTTGGCTTCGCGGTTGCCAAGCGTATCGAGCGGCAAGAACGTCGCGCGGCCGGACTCGCTACGGTTGAGGAATTCGATGGCGCGTTCGGCGTCTTCCGACGTCTTGGTCACGATGTTCGAAACACGCGCGCCGAATGCAACGTCCAGTGCGCGAGCGTAGCGTTCGTCGGTCGTAATGAGATTCGAAACGATGCCTTCGATGCCGTGCAGCTCGTTGCGCTGCCACGCTTCGATGACCGAACGCGTACCCGGCACGTGGCCTTCGAGCGATGCCTCCAGTTCTTCGATCGTGTGCAGGCGCGATTCCGCGGCCTTGACTTCACCGGTTTGCTCGCGGTGCGCCGCAAGCGCGTGCGCAAGCTGATCCTGCGCATTGAGAACTGCCGCTTCGGCCGCTTCCACCTGCGCCCGGGCCTGCGCAAGCTGGTGTTCGAGCGACCCAAGTTGGGCTTCGCGTTCGCTGTAGCGCTGCGTCGCCGAGCCGGCGTTCATCTGCAATTGCGCCGTCCGCTCGCGCGCGGCATGCAATTCGCCTTCGAGCCGCTCCGCCTCCGCGCGAAGATTCTCGCCTTGCACCCGCCGTTCGGCTTTCTTCGCGGCCATTGCGGCGCCCGTCGCTTCGACTTCGCGAAGTTTCGTGAAGATCGAATCAAGTTGCGCTCGCGCTTGCGAAAGCGCGGTCTGCGCTTCGAGCTCGCGTTCGCGCGCCGTCTCTATTTCATGCGCGAGCGGCGCAAGGCGCTCTTCCAACTGCGCGATCGTCGCACCGAGCGACTCACGCTCCGCCTGCACCCGCGCGGCATCTTCGTACGTTTGCGTTGACTGCGCTTCGAGCGCTTCGCGTCGCGCAAGAGCCGCGGCGTAATCGGCTTCGATCCGCGCAAGTTCCGCGCGCTTGCCCTGCGCCTGCGAACGGATCTCCTCGAGTTGGAGCTCTTGCTGGTACGCGCGCGTGCGCAGTTCCGCGAGATTTGCCCCAAGCTGCGCAACGCGCGCTCCCGCGGCGCTGCGCACTTCCTCTTGCTTCTCGAGTTCGACGCGCAGCGCTTCGCGTTCGGCGCGGCGCGATGCGCTTGCGCGCATGTACGAAAGAATCTCGAGATCGCGAACGCGCGCGTTTACCTTGCGATAACGCTTTGCGCGGCGCACTTGATTGTCCAGTTCCGGAATACGCCGCTCGAGTTCCGAAATCAAGTCGTTGATCCGGATCGCATTTTGTTCCGTCTGCTCGAGACGGCGCATCGATTCGTGTTTGCGCGCAAGGAACTTGTTGATGCCGGCGGTCTCTTCGAAGAGTGCGCGGCGCTCCGTCGGTTTGCTCGTGAGAATCGAGTCGATCTGGCCCTGCGAGACGATTGAATACGATCCGGGGCCGAGGCCCGTGCCCATCAACAGCTCGACGATGTCGCGCAAACGGACCTGATTGCGATTGATGAAGTATTCGCTCTCGCCCGCACGGTAGGTGCGGCGCGTAATTTCGACTTCGCTGTAATCGGTCGGCAGTTTACGGTCTTCGTTGTCGAACGTGAGGGAGACTTCGGCGAGACCGAGCGGCTTGCGCTTGTCGTTGCCGGCGAAGATCACGTCTTCGAGTTTGCCCGAACGCAATTGACGGCTCGATGTTTCACCGAGCACCCAACGGAACGCGTCGACAAGGTTCGACTTGCCTGACCCGTTCGGACCGACGACCGCCGTGATGCCGCCCGAAAAATCGAGCGACGTCGCTTCCGCGAACGTCTTGAACCCAAACGCTTTGATCTTCTTTAACTTCATTATTCTTAGTTGCGCTCCGCGCTTTGGCCACCGGTGGGATCGAGTAACAGTGACAAAGCCGCCTCAGCGGCGGCCTGTTGCGCTGCCTTCTTCGATGCGCCGGTCCCGGTTCCCAACGTCTTTCCGTTAACAATCACATCCGAGCGGAATTTCGGTGTTTGCGGCGTGCCTTCACTCCGCTCGCGGTAGCTCGGCGTCGCCGAAAGGTGCTCCTGCGTGAAATGCTGCAGACGCGTCTTGGCATCGAGCAGGGCGTTCGTTTCGTGATCGAGGTGTTTGATGTGCTCCTCCAGCACGAAGCGCGCCGCCTTTTCGTGGCCGTACCGCAACTCGAGCGCCGCGACGAATGCTTCGAACGCATCGGCGAGGATCGATGTATTGTCCGCGCCGCCCGACCCGCGCATCCCCACGCCGAGCTGCACCAACTCCGGGAAGCCCAGACGGCGCGCACTATGCGCGAGTTGCGCGTCGTTGACGATCGCCGCTTTGCGCAACGTGAGGCGCCCTTCCGGTTCATCGGGAAAGTTTTGGAACAGCCACCGCGCGGTCACGGCACCGAGAATTGAATCACCGAAGAATTCCATCCGCTCGTTGGACTGCCCGCCATGCTCCTTGGCGTAACTTTCGTGCACGAACGCTTGCTCGACGAGCGTGAGATCGCCGGCAGCGCGAACGCCGGCACGCTTCACGAGCGCGCGCAGACGCCGCCGGTGCGCTTCCCCGCTCATCGGCGTTTGGCTAACGCACCTTTCCGAAAACGATCACACTGTTGTGGCCGCCGAATCCGAACGAGTTGCTAAATGCCGCGTTTACTTCGGCTTTGCGCGCGACGTTGGGCACGTAATCGAGCGTGCACTCGGGATCCGGATACTCGTAGTTGATCGTCGGCGGGATGACGCCGTCAAAGATGGTCATCACCGTGGCAATGCCCTCGAGTCCGCCGGCGGCGCCAAGCGCGTGTCCGTGCATCGCTTTCGTCGAGCTGACCGCGAGGTGCGGATGCTCGCCGAAGACTCGCTGAATCGCTTGCGATTCCGCGATATCGCCGAGCGGCGTCGACGTTCCGTGCGCGTTGACGTAGTCGACGTCGGACGGCTTCATCTTCGTGGAGTCGAGCGCGCGCTGGAGCGCGAGCACGACGCCGTTGCCGTCGGGATCGGGAGCGACGATATTGTAGGCATCCGCCGATTGTCCGTACCCGAGGACTTCGCAATAGATCTTTGCGCCGCGCGCTTTCGCATGCTCGTACTCCTCGAAAATCAGAATCCCCGAGCCCTCGCCGAGCACGAATCCGTCGCGCTCTTTATCGAACGGACGCGATGCTTTCGCGGGCTCGTCGTTGCGCGTCGACATCGCTTTCATCGAACAGAAGCCGCCGACCGCAAGCGGTGAGATACATGCTTCCGTGCCGCCTGTCAGCATCGCAAGCGTATCGCCGTAGGCGACCGCATTGTAGGCGGTGACGATCGCATCGTTTGCCGACGCACATGCGCTTGCCGTCGAAAAGAACGGGCCGCGAAATCCGTACGTCATCGAAATATGCGCCGGCGCGGCATTGGCCATGAGCATCGGAATGAAGAACGGCGACGTCTTCACCCAATCGCCGTTTTTCGCCGCCTTTTCCGACTCATACCAGAACGTCTGAATGCCGCCGATTCCGGTACCAATGACGGCACCGACGCGATCTTTGAACGACTGCTCTTGCGGCAGCGCGGCATCGACGATCGCTTCGCGCGCGGCGACGATTGCGTACTGCGAGAACCGGTCCATTCGGCGGGCTTCTTTTTTCCCGACCAGCTCGTCGGCGTTGAAGTCTTTCACTTCGGCGGCTATGCGCGTGGTGAAGGCGTTCGCGTCGAAGACGGTAATCGGGCCCACGCCCGATTCGCCCGCTACCAGACGGCGCCAGAATTCCGGAGCTGAATTTCCAAGGGGCGTGACGGCGCCGAGGCCCGTCACGACTACACGTCGCTTATCCAAAACCACACCAAGTTACGGCGGACCCCACATGGCCCCTGTCGGCACGGTGGTAAGATGTATCTAGGATGAGCCTCCTGCGAACGACCGCCGCCTTGTTTGCCTTCTCGCTTACGGCAACGCTCATTGCGCCCGCCGCAGCGGATCAAGTCTTCTCGAGCGTCTCGACGGGTCCGGTCCAGGCCCGCTCGACGCCGGCACCCTATCCGCTCGGCGACATCTACTATGCCCCGTGCGGCTGGTACGGCAACTACGGGGGCAGCTACGGTTCGGGACGCGGTGGACGGAGTGGCCGCGGCGACACGACACTGACGGGCGAGCGCTTCTATCCTTATGACATCAGCTCGAACGGCAACCGGACCTACAGCCATGGCCGGAACAACGGGCGCTCGGGCTACGGCTGCAACGGCGCACGTCCGTCGCCCCGGCCGGGACGGCCGCTCCCCGCGCCGTACGCGACTCCGCGCGGGTGAATCGACGGTCCTTGCATGGCGCCGGACCCTTTGCTATACTCTCCCGGCTATGTTCGTTTTCGATCTGCAGCTTTTCGCGTCCAAGAAGGGCGCCGGTTCAACCCGTAACGGCCGCGATTCGAACGCCCAGCGCCTCGGCGTGAAGCGGTTCGGTGGCGAGCGCGTGCTCGCGGGCAATATTCTCGTGCGTCAGCGCGGGACGAAATTCTATCCCGGCGAGAACGTCGGCATCGGCAAGGACCACACGCTCTTCGCACTCGTCGAAGGTACTGTCGAATTCTCGTCGCGCCGCAACAAGAAGCAGATCAACGTTCGTCCGCTCGTCGCTGCATAACGCGTTAGAGCTCATCTGAATCGAGAGGGCCCATTGCGGCCCTCTTTCTATTTTTTACTGGCATGCAATTTATCGACGAAGCAACGATCACAGTGGCTGCCGGCAACGGCGGCGACGGTATCGTCGCGTGGCGTCGTGAGAAGTACATTCCCAAGGGCGGCCCCGCCGGCGGCGACGGCGGCCACGGCGGCAGCGTCTATCTCGAAGCTACGCCCGAACTCTCGACGCTCGTCGAATTTCGTTTCAAACGCCAATTCGGTGCCGATGCCGGTAAGCCGGGCGGTCAATCTAATAAGTCCGGACGCAGCGGTGAAGACTTGACGATCGCCGTACCGGTCGGCACGATCGTCTATCGCGCATTCGAAGGTAAGACCGAAGCATTTCTGAGCGATCTCGCACATCCGGGCGACCGCGTAATGGTGGCTAAAGGCGGAAAAGGCGGTCTCGGCAACCAGCACTTCGCAACGAGCACGCGTCAAGCGCCGCGCATTGCCTATCACGGCGAGCCGGGCGAACGATGCGCCGTGCGTTTGGAACTTCGATTGCTCGCCGATTGCGGTGTCATCGGCGTTCCGAATGCGGGGAAGTCGACGCTGCTTTCCGTCGTTACAGCCGCGCGTCCGAAGATCGCGGATTATCCGTTCACGACGCTCGAGCCGCAACTCGGCGTCGTCCGCGTTTCCGATGAAGAGTCGTTCTTTATGGTGGACGTTCCGGGACTCATTGAAGGCGCGCATGAAGGCGCCGGCCTCGGCGATCAATTTCTCAAACACGTCGAGCGCACGCGCGCGCTCGTGCATTTGCTCGACGGCGCAAAACCGCTCGACGAAATTCTGCACGATAAAGAGACGATCGAACGCGAACTCGGGGCGTGGAATCCCAAGCTGCTCGAAAAACCATCGCTGCTCGTGGTCAGCAAGCTCGATCTGCCCGATGCGCAAGAGCGTTTGCGTGAACTGCGCGAGCACTTCCCGGCCGTACGCGGAATCAGCTCCGCGACACGCGAGGGCGTGCAAGATCTCGTCTACGCGATTTGGCAGACGATCAAAGATGCGCCGATGCCCGAAGTCGTTACGCCGCCGCCCGCGCAAATCGAACTCGTTCCGCGCAATGCATTCGTCATCACGCGCGAATCCGATGGCACGTTCGTGATTGCAGGTGAGCGCGTCGAGCGGCTCGCGTCAATGACGAACTTCGATTCCGATGAGGCGCTCGCGCGTTTTGAACGAGCGCTTGCAAAGATGGGCGTCGAGAAGAAATTACGCGAACTTGGCGCAGCGGAAGGGGATACCGTCCGAATCGGGCAGTACGAATTCACGTACTCATGAAACTCGGTATCTTCGGTGGGACCTTCGATCCCATTCACAACGCGCATTTGTTCCTTGCGGAATCGGCGCGGCTCATGGAAAACCTCGATCGCGTGCTGTTCGTGCCGACCAAGCTGCAGCACTACCGCAATTCGGCGATCGAAAGCGCCGAGCACCGATGCGCGATGATTCTGGGAGCGATCGCCATGAACCGCGGCTTCGCGCTCGATGACTCGGATTTGCGCCCCGATGCAACGGGGTTCTCTGCCGATTTGCTGCCGGTGCTTCATGCAAAATATCCGGACTCGACGTTTACGTTCATCATCGGCGCAGATTCGCTCGCAAATTCCACGTGGGAACGTTTCCCGGACGTTCTCGAGAATCTGGAGCGTTTTGTCATCGCGCCGCGTCCCGGCGTTCGTGCCGAAGCGCTGCAGCGTGTGATCTCCGCGGTTCCGAAGCACCTGCGGGAGCGTATCGCGACGCTCAATATGCCGGAGCTCCCGGAGAGCGCGACGCTCATTCGAACGCTCCTTTCGCAGGGACGCAGCGTACGCTATCTCGTACCGGAGGCGGTATGGCAGTATATCGTCGCGCACAAGCTCTACGGCATCAAGCAAGAACCGGTTTTACGTTAGTCTTCGCGGCAACGCTCGCGGCGTGCGCCGGCGCAAACGACGCGCCGGATAACGCGCGCATTTGCGCAGCATACGCCAGTCAAGGATCGCACGGCGAAGTTGTCGCCGGCGGCACCGTTCGCCGCATGCTTGGAACGCGTCAGGGTCCCAGCGGAACGCACGAAGGCTTCTTGTTACAGCTCGACGGCGATTGCGATTTGCTCCTGCGCGTCGAAACAAACACCGATCTTACCGGCCCTGTTCCGCTCCATGACGGTGAACGCATCACGGTGAAGGGCGAATACGAATTCGATCCGATGGGTGGCGTCGTGCATTGGACGCATCACGATCCGCGCGGCCACCATCCCGACGGTTACGTGAAGACCGCCGACGGCAAAGTGTATCAGTAGTCTAGGTACGTCGACGTCGCCATTTGACCCAGCAGCTCTCCCGCAAACGTGTAGACGTCCTTTTCAGGATAAAGACTAAAGCGTCCCGGAAGCCGATTGACCGAAAACGAAAACGCAACATGGCGTCCCTTGCGTGTCGTCGTGTATCCCGAGAGGGCTTTCGTCATCAGTATCCGGTCGTTGAGCAGATCGGTCGGCCCGGTCGTTCCGGTTTTCGCGAACACCTTGCCCTTCGCCGGCGACGTCGTTTGTACGTTGTAAATCGTGCCGTCGACACCGAGCACGGGAAGCGCGCGATGAAAGGCCGCGTACCACGATTGGCGCGAGATCCACGCGAGCCAATGAACCATGAAATCAGGCGTATAGAAGCTCGCCGACCCGTCACCATCTTGCTGTGCGGCCGCATTGAGATCGAGCCCCGCTTTTTGGATCACGGCTCGTTCTTGTCCAAAACCGGCCTTCATGAAGTCCGCTTGTGCATGACCCGCGTAGACCGCCCATAACGGAATCTGCATCGCCGCGTGCGTGTTCTGACTGACTTTCAGTGTAACTTTGACGTCTTCCGATAGCGGCGGCGAAACGTGCTCGGCAATACGATTGGCGGCAACGTACGAGGGCGCCGCCTCGTCGTGCGAAAACGGCTTCTCGTTCGGCGCCGTGTCAATTGCCACGCCGGCGTCTTTGAGCGCCATGGCGAACGCCGATTGCGCGAAGCGCACCGGATCGGCCACGGCATAGACTTGCAGCATTGGTCTGCGCGGTGGAATCGTGCCGTTCAGGGTCACCGTACGACTGCCGTCACTCTTCGCTACGTCATCCTGACCGGCGAGAAATTCCGAGCCCTCCGCACCGGTCGTCATTTTATTCACGAACGTAACATAGGGCGTCTGCGGAGAAACGGAGATCGAAACGGGATCGCCGGGTTTCGCGCCCGGCACCATCATGATGTCGACGAGATTATCGTTCACGACGATCGGCGTCAGCGTCGTGGAAGCCTCCAGTTCGATTCCCTGCGCACTGAACAGCGCGGCATCGACGGCGACACGGCCGTCGATACGCTTCACTCCCGACTGCGCGACTTGGCGCGCAAGCTCGCGTAAGACGAGCAGCGGATCGCCCGGGACGACGGCGGCGTCCGGAAAGCCCGCGTCTTCATGATCGGCGTTGGTAAACGCAAGCGTACCATTGGGCTGCACGCGTTGTGAAAGGTTCGGATCGCCGGACGCCACGAGGACGACATCGCCATGAAGCGTTCCCGACGGATCGATCGGGCCGGTGCGATACACGGGCGTCGTAAAGCGAAAATCAGGGCCGAATAATGCAAGGGAGGTTCCCATCGTCAGCAACTTCGTGTTCGAAGCTGCTTCCATATACTGCTCGCTATTGTGCGCGTAGAGCACTTTATGGGTGTCGAGGTCGTAGACTTCGCCGGCTGCGATCGCATGCCGGGCCTCTGCCTTTGCCATGAGCGCATCGAGCGTTTCGGCTTGAGTATGAAGCGGCACGAGCGCGGCGATCAAAAGCACCACCGAAAGACCTTTACGCATGGTCAACACCGTTAACACTCCGCAATCGCTGCAATCGACACTTTGAGTCCTGGAATGCGTGCGGGCAACTTCGCACCTTGCCGGGCGGGCGGATCGGCCGGGAACCATCGCATCCACTCCTCGTTCATCCCCGCGAAATCGTCCTCGTCGGCGAGCACGACCGTAACACTGACGATAGCGTCCATCGAACTACCCGCGGCTTCGAGAATGGCGGCTATATTGTTCAGGCACTGGCGCGTTTGTTCTTGAATCGTGGTGCCGGTTATTTGACCCGTTTGCCGATCGGCCGGCGCCGTACCGGAAACAAATACCAATCCGGCTGCCTTTACAGCCTGGCTGTATGCCGGAGGTGGCTTCGCTGCTTGTGTCGTGTAAACAATATTCCGTGACATGTGCAGTTGCCCGTTATTTCGCGCAAAGAATGTAGACGTCAAAGATCGTTTCACCGACGGCGCGACCGTAGTGCGGTTCCGTCGCGAGACCCTGCATCACCGACCCGGCTGGTAAACTGCGCTCTTTCGTTCTTGAATGATTCTTATCGAAGCCGATCACGAGCGTGCCGGACAACACCGTATAAATCGCCGCGACGTTGTTAACGTGCCATGGATACACGAAGCCGTTCGGAAACTTGTTCCTCACGAGCGTATCGCACGAATCCTGGTCCTTTCCGCGTAATTGCGCGTAATACGCACCATGTGGAACGCCTTTTCCGGTGAGCGCGACCCAGTGCATGTTCTGAGGGAACGTGTAGAGCGTTTGTGTGCCGGCCAGCGCAGCTAGCAGCACGGCCTTGAAACCGATCATGGCAACCTCCTATGAGTAGCGCGTGCTCCGCGCGAATCGAATGGTGGCAATAATGAAGATGACCGCACCGTACCCGAGCATCAACAGTACCGACGGCCAGAGTTGGTCCAGGCCGGCGCCGCGCACGATGATGCCCCGGAGAATCTCGATGTAATACGTGAGCGGGATAAAGTAGCCAAAGATCTGCATCGGGACAGGCATCAACGATCGTTCGAAGACCGCACCAGAGACCAGCACCGAAGGCAACAACACGAAGATCGCCATCAGTTGCGCTTGAATTTGCGTCTGCGCGACGGTTGAAATCAAGAGCCCAAGGCCGAGGGAGACGCTGAGAAACGCGAGCGACAAGACCGCAAGCAACAATCCGTTCCCGACGATCGGCACGCCGAAAATGAATCGCATACCGAAGACGAGCGCCATGAACTGAATCGCTGCGATGAACACATAGGGCAGTATTTTTCCGAGAAGCAATCCGGCCGTGCCGATCGGCGTTACGAGCAACTGATCGAGCGTTCCGCGTTCGCGTTCGCCCACGATGGCGAGCGCCGTCAACATGATGGTGATGTTTTGTAAGACGAGGCCGATCAAGCCCGGGACAAAGAAGTTTGCGCTGCGCATCGCCGGATTGAACAGCACGGTCGGACGCACTTCAAACGGCGTTACCGTCGGTGACGAAAAAATGCGCAAAGGAATCCCCGAAAGTGCTACGGCTGAGCCGTACGCGACTTGGGCGATCGCCGAGTCCGATCCATCAACATACGCGCCAACGGCCGGGTGACGTCCCGCTTCCAAGTCGGCCGTGAAATTCACCGGAATATCAAACGCGACGCGCACGCGGCCTCCGACGATAGCGCTGATCAGCGCTGCTCGCGTCGGCACCGTCTCCACGACTTTGAACGTGCGCGAACCGACGATCCCGTCGAGAAATGCTTGCGCACCCGGGCCGGGATCCTCGCGGTACACGGCCGACGGTACGTCCAGCACCGTCGTGTTGATGGCATAGCCGAGCAACACTAATTGCACGAGCGGGACGCCGACCGCGAGCGCCAGTGTAAACGGACTGCGCAGAATCTCGCGCAACTCCTTATAGACGACGGCCCGTAACCCCGAAAAATCGAACAAGCTACGCACTATGCAGCCCTCGCGCGGGTGAGTGCCACAAAGGCGTCTTCGAGCGAAGGGACGATATCGTGCACGCGCGACGCGTCGAGACCGACCGCACGCGCGACCTCATCCTGCGAAACGTTTTCGTCGACGACGACGTGAATGTCGCGTCCGAAGATCGTCGCGTCGCGCAGGCCCTTCACATCATGAACCCGGCGGAACGCCGCCATGACGTCGTCGGTCTGCAATGCGTAGCGTCGCGTACCGGGCGGCGTCACTTGCGGCAGCGTGCAAATCTCCGAAGGGGAGCCTTGCGCGAGAACGTCGCCGTTATAGATGTAGGCAAGGCTCGAGCAGCGCTCAGCTTCATCCATGTAGTGCGTCGTCACGAAAAACGTCTTGCCTTGCGCGGTCAACTGGAAGAGCAAGTCCCACAGATCGCGCCGAGCGACGGGATCGATGCCGGCCGTCGGTTCGTCGAGAAATACGATGGCGGGATCATGCAGAAGCGCGCACGCGAGCGCGAGGCGCCGCTGCCAACCGCCGGAAAGTGCGCTTGCAAGATAGCTCCGATACGACTGAATTCCGACGATATCGATCACACGCTGTTTACGGTCCGCGCGATGTTGGTTCACGCCGTAGGCGCGCGCATAGAATTCGAGGTTTTCATCGACGGTGAGATCGCCATAGAGCGAAAACCCTTGCGCCATATAGCCGATCGAGCGGCGAACCTCGAGCGACTGTTTCTCGATGTCGAAACCCGCAACCGTGGCGCTCCCGGCCGTCGGCTTTACGAGGCCGCAGAGCATCTTGATCGTCGTGGTTTTGCCGCTGCCGTTGGGTCCGAGAAATCCAAAGATGGTGCCGGCTTCCACGGAAAACTTGATGTTGTTGACGACCGTATGCTCACCGTATTTCTTCGTGAGACCGAGGATGTCAATGGCCTTCACGGCACGTCCACGGTAATGGTCGTTCCATCGAGCAGTTTGTGATCCGGATCGTGGATGCGCACTTTCATCCCGTAGACGAGATCGGCGCGCTGATCGGCCGTCTCGACATTTTGCGGCGTGAACTGAGCGCTGCGATCGTAGGACTCGACATGTCCGTCAAACGAGCCCGCGCCGGAATCGGCGCGCACGGTGAGATGCTTGGCGCTTCGAATCCGTTCGATGTCTCGCTGAGAGACGTAGATGTACGCGTACGGATCGCCGAAGGTATCGATGATCGCGGCGGTCTGATTCGCGCTCAGCATATCGCCTCGATGCAAACTAAAGCTGGAGACGATGCCGTCCACCGGCGTGCGAATGACCGTTTCGTTCAGGCGCGCTTGCGCTCGCGCGACCGACGCTTGCGCGTTACGCTCTTGCGCGTAGGCTTGCGCGATTTCTTCCGGGCGCGTGCCGTTTGCAAGCGTCCGGTATCCGGCGTGCGCCGAGCGCGCAGTGCCGAGTGCCGACGCCTGCTCACCGGGAATATCTGCCCGCACCAATTGCTCGTATTGCGCGACGGCTTGTGCGGTTTTGGCTTTCGCTTGTTGGTAGGACGACAGCGCCCGGTCGTAATCTTGGCGCGAGACATCACCCGTTTGTGTCAGAGCGCGCGTACGCTCGTACGTCAGCCGCTGCATCCGCTCGTCCGCGCGGGCGCTATCGACGGCGGCGCGAGCGGCCGTGACGCGCGATGTTTCACCGCTAACCGTCTGGGTGTAGTTCGCATACGCCGCAACGCTCGTCTGTTGCGCTTTCGCGACGTCGGTTTGGAGCGGACCACTGCGCTGCTGCTCGAGATTCGCGACCGCCTGCGCTTCCTGCCCGCGTGCTTCTTCGAGCTCTGCGTACAGAATCGCCGGATCGAGGCGAACGAGTACGTCGCCTCGGCGAACGCGCGAGCCGGCTTGCACGTCGACAGCGACCACGCGCCCGCCAAGCTGGCTGCCGACTTGCGAAAATTCCGTCTGGACCGTGCCGCTGTAATGCGGCGGCGCTTGTGCGCAGGCAGCCAGTATAAAACCGGCAACGGAAAGCAGCAGGCGCGCTCGAGCGGCCGTCCGGTGCATCATTTCCGCAGTGTACCGGAGCATACCAACGGCGTTGAGAAGAACCTGCGAATGCAAATCGTTCTCGCGAGCGCGTCACCGCGCCGGCTCGAACTTCTCACGTCGCTGGGCCTCGATGTCCGCGTTCAGCCGAGCAGCTACGACGAACCGGACGATCCGGACGCGACACCGCTCGAGCTTGCGTCCCGCCATGCGCGGGCCAAGGCGGATGACGTGCGCGTAGCCATCGGTGATATGGTCCCGATTGTGGCGGCCGACACCGTCGTGGACCTGGATGGTGCGGCGCTCAACAAGCCGATCGATTTCACGGATGCCGTCCGCATGCTCTCATTACTCTCCGGGCGAGAACATCAGGTGCACACCGCCTTTGCGCTCGCGCTACCCGGGCGCGCCGGCCTGGTCGAAGAGCGCTCGACGACGCAAGTTCGCTTCTATCCGCTCTCCGCGGAAGAGATCGGCGAGTACGTCGCTACCGGCGAGCCGATGGACAAGGCCGGAGCGTACGGAATTCAGGGCCGTGCGGCCGCGTTGGTGGAAGCAATTACCGGCGATTTTTATACCGTCATGGGGTTTCCGCTCGGTCGCTTCATTCGCACCTTACAACGATTAGGTTTTTCTCTGCCGATAACGAAGAAAACGCCGTAATTATGGCATCGTAACGAGGCTATCCGGGGGCCGTTATTTTTACCTATCGCGACGAACGCAAGCTATTTGCGCTCATAGCCGTCATTATAGTCGCAGCACTGGTTGCGATTCTGCAGATCAATGCGGAGCGGTCGGGCAATGAAAGCCCGCTGGCGACTACGGTAATGAGCCTTGCCTCGTTCATCGAAACCGCGACGAGCGTCACGGTCAGTACCGTGCGCGGCGCAGGAACGGCGGTCGTTTCGGTCCCACAACTGGAACGCGAAAACAAAGATCTTCGCACGCAAAACCAATCGCTCCAGCAAGAGAACACGCGGCTCCACGAAGTCGCGTCGCAGTACGCCGCAGAAACGAGCGTTCGTCCCGTCGTCGATACGGCGCCGGGTGGCGTCGAAGCGCGCGTAGTGGGTTTCCCGCCCGAGAACGAGTCGCGCACGGTGACCATCGATAAGGGCAGCAGCAGCGGCATTCACAAAGACGACGGCGTGCTTGCATCGGGTGGCGTCGTCGGACGCATTGAATCGGTGTCGCCGTTTGCCAGCAAGGTTGTCCTCATTACGGATTACACGAGCCGCATTCCGGCAGTGACGCGTCGCGGGCGCTTTTGGGGAATTGCGCGCGGCAATCTCTCGAGCGTGCGTGTCGAGTACATTCCGCAAGATGCGAAGATCAAAGTTGGCGATGTTGTCGTCACCGGTGAAGGCCGATCGTTTCACTCGGGAATTCCGATCGGCACCATCGCGCGCGTTGAGCGCGGCGATGCAACGTTATATCAAACCGCAATTCTGAAACCGTCCGCCGATATCGGCGCCCTCGATCGCGTTGTCGTTGTCCCGAAATAGATTACAACTCTCGCGCCCAATTGCTCCGACGTGGTGGGTTTCCGCACTTTGGTTGATTGCTGCTGCGCTCGTGCAAGTCACGCTCGTGCACCTCTTCGCGTTTCGCAACGTCGTTCCAAGTCTCGTCTTCGTTGCCGTGGTGTGGTATGCGATTCGGGTCGACGTGTGGCAAGCGGCGGCGTACGGACTTGCCGCAGGCGCGCTCGAAGACATGCTCGCAACGGGCACCGGCGCTGCGTTTACGATATCGACGATCGTCGGAGCGGTGAGCGCCCAGGTGATCTCGCGCGGATTCTTCGCCGATTCGTTTCCACTCGTCGCGACGATTACCGTCGCGGCAACGTTCGTGCGTCAATTAGTCTTTTGGATCGTGTGGGGATTTGAGGGGTACCCGCCGGGTCTTGCCACGATGCACTTTCACGAAGCCGTACTTCAATCCGCGATGAATGCCGTCGCCATGATGATCGTCATGATTGCCCTGCGCCGTTTTAGCGACTACTACGCATGATCATCGACCGCCGGCGCGTTCCGCGCATTAGCTGGCAGAAATCGCCATGGCGCATCGCGGGTTTCAGCGCGGTTGTGATCGCGGCGATCATCGCCCTCATCATTCGCCTGATTCAAGTGCAAGTTGTGCAAGGCGAAGCGTTCCGCGCCGCCGCGCAAGCAAACCAGATTCGCTTGATCGAAGTTGCTGCGCCGCGCGGCATGATTCGAGACCGCAACGGCGAGGTGATGGTGCGCAGCAGACCGTCGTTCGTCGTCGGGTTGATCCCGTCGGAAGTCACCGATGTGAAGGGCGAGTTGCATACGCTTTCGTCGATCCTCGGTGTCCCCGAATCTTCACTGTGGCAGCAGTTACTCCATCACCGCGGCGTCAACTATAAGAATTTCGACGAAGTTCAAGTTTACGAACCGTACGGTCCCGTCGTTTTGGCGACCGATCTCCCCGTTCCGAAAGTCGCGCGTCTTTCCGAACAGCTAACCGATATGCCCGGCGTCGACTTGGAAGTGCAGCCGATTCGCGACTACCCCGAGGGCCCGGTGGGCGCGGCTGCCTTCGGCTATGTCGGTCAAATTACGGAAGCCGAATACAACAAGCGTAAGGGCGAAGGCTACACGCCGAACGACGTGATCGGCAAAGACGGTCTCGAGTGGACGTACGACAAGTATTTACGAGGCGTTCCCGGCGGACAGCAAGTCGTTGTCGACGCGCAAGGCCAAGTCGTTCCGAGCATCAAGTTGCCGTCGCGCCAAGCGGTTCCCGGCGACACGCTCGTCACAACGATGGATTGGCGCTTGGAACAGATCGTGCAACAAGCGCTCGTCGAAGGCGTGCAAAAGTGGGCCGGCAAAAAGAAACTCGCGGCCGGTGTCGTCGTCGAAGATCCGTGGACCGGCGGCATTCTCGCAATGGCGAGTGTCCCCGAATTCGATCCCAATGATTTCGCGGCAAACAACTGGAAGAAAGTTTCCAAGTATCTCCTGGACCCGACCGATCCGCTCTTTAATAACGCGATCGGCGCCGCAACGCCGACCGGCTCGACGTTCAAAATGGTCACGGGCAGCGGCGTGCTCACCGAAGGGCTCGTGAAGCCGAATGAAGTCGTCTACGACAGCGGTGCGTGGGACTGCGGCGGCTACGTCGCGCGCGACATCGCCTCGGGCGGCCTCGGCAATACCACGTTCGTACCCGCACTGGCTGCGTCGTCGGATGGATTTTTCTACCAGATGGCGTGGCGTTTGGGGCGCGTGCGTCTCGAGAAGTGGGCGCGGCTCTTCGGACTCAGCGCAAAATCCGGCATCGATCTTCCCGGCGAAAACGCCGGCAACTGGCCGACGCCCGAATGGGAATTGAAGAACTTCGGCGTGCCGATGGAGCCGAGCGAAGTCTGCATGCTCGGCATCGGGCAAGGCGCGATGCAAGCAACGCCGTTGCAAATGGTCAACGTTGCATCCGCGGTGATCAACGGAGGAACGTTGTATCGGCCGCATATCGCAAGCCGCATCGTCGACCCGCGCGGCGATGTGGTCAAGACGTTCCCGCCGGAAATCATCCGGCAAATTCCCGCGTCGCAAGACGCACTCAAATACGTGCGCGAAGGCATGTCGAAAGTCACGGACCCCGGCGGCACCGCCTACGGTTGGAAGATCAAAGATCTCCCGTTCTCGGGCAAAACCGGCACGGCGGAAACCGGCAACGGCGCCGGCGCAAACACGACATGGTTCATTGCCTGGGCGCCATCCGATCATCCGAAGCTCGCAATGGCCGTATTCGTCGACCGCTCCGGCGGCTACGGCGCCACCGTCGCGGCACCGATCGCGCGCGACATCTTAGTCAAATACTTCAAGAAGAGCCCCGAGATCATCCAGTAACCCCCTGTCATCCTGAGCGAAGCGCCGCAGGCGCGCAGTCGAAGGACTGCAACGCGCTTTTGTCTTGAGACAATCCTTCGACAAGCTCAGGATGACAGTGGTTACTCAGGATGACAGGGTTGCTCAGGATGACAGGGGCGTGCGTGCGGCGATGACCATTAGGGCGGCGTCCGCGGCTTCGCGGACGGATTCGTCGGGGTCTTCGCTTCTAATCGTGTCGAGTTGTTCGATACACCAGGGTTGACCGACGATGACCAGGCGTTCGATGAGGTCCATGCGGCCGGCGACATCGAGCGACGGTTCGGGTTTCGTTTCCGGTGCGGCTACCGGTTGTGCTTCGATCGCCCGTGCTTGACGTTCGCGTGAGAGCATCGTTCCGAGGACGAAGACAATCGCGCCGATGATGAAGAGCGCGAGGAGAACGTTTGCGAGGGCGTTACTCGACAGCAATGTGCGCTGCACCGCGCAGCGCTTCGAGGACCTGGGCGAGCGCGTCGTCGAGCGTACGATTGACACTTGAGGTCAATACGCGATGGAACTCTTCGATCGGCAGCTCGTTAAGAACGGTCAGCACGTTGAGCAGCTCCGCGCGATAGTTCTCGAGGGAATCCGATCGATTGCCATCATTGTAAATCGTCGTACCCAAGAGTTGCGCGTTGATCAACCACGGCGTCACCGCACCAACCGGCGCGGCTTCTAATTCGGGAAGCAGCGAACGCACGACATCGAGTTCGACGCTGCCCTCGACGCGAATGATTCCCTCGGGCGGCGTCTTCGGCCGCGCGGACGGCGCGAAAATGATGTCGTTGACGAGATTGACCAGCGCATCGCGGCTGTCGCGATCCTCGAGATCCTTGCCGGTGATCTGCAGACGCGGCATGCGCAGGCGCACGAAGAGCTTCTCGAGCGGCGCGCGCATCGCGCGGCTCGCCGATGCGAATGTCGCGCTCAGTTGCGGCTGGCCGTCCAGGACTGCATCGGGGAAGAGCATGCGCATCGCAAAAAGATGCTGGATTAACCCGCCGGCGGTGTCGCTGCGTTCGAGCATGCGCAGTGTGTGTCCGAGACGTTCCGCCGTGAAATCGACGTAGAGAACCGGCGTCGGAAGTTCTTCCTGTGCTGGTGCGGGCGGCGTGAAGGTTTCGGTTTGCTGCGCGACGATTTCGGCAATCGCGCGCGGCGGCTGCGGTTCGATGAGTTCCGGACGCTGCAGCTGCGGTTGCGGCTCCGGAAGCGGCGGCGGCTCGTACGCGGCGGCTTCGACGGGGAAGATGCGTGCAATAGAAAGCGGTGTTCCCGCGACCGATTCGCTGAGCGAGGGCTGCGCTTGCACGCGAACGGTCGGCGCAGCAATTGCGAACGTCGTGCCTTCGCCCCATTCGAAGACGGTGCGCGTATCAAGCGGCGTGCCGGCCGCAAGCGGCGACATCACCATCATTTCCCAACGAATGCGTAGTTCTACGTTGGGATTCACATCAGCAAGCACGAGACCGCGCGCAGACCACAATTGCGACGCGCCGGCGTCATCGTTGATCGCCATGCCGTTAATTGTGGTCGACGATGGAACGTACACTGCAAGGTTCGTCGGCACGACGCGAATCGTCAAGCGTTCCGCCGGACCGTCGCCGTCGTTGCGCAGGCGTACTTCATAATACAGACGCTCGCCCGCGTTTACCGCTTCCGATGGAATCGCCAGCAACTGCGCGCTCTGCGCGAACTGCGCTTCCGCATACGTCGGCACGTCGAGCGTTGCAAACGGTACGGGACTGATGCCCTTCCCGTGTAGCCATCCCTCGAGCGCAAGCGTGCGGTTTCCGCTGACGGCACGCAATAAACGCAACGTCAAGCGCGCCGTGTGCGTGCTCTCCGGCGCGACATCGGCAAATGCAAGGCCATCGCGATCGCGGCGTGCATCGACGGCGCGCTCGACAACAAATTCAGCAGGCAACGTCAGAGACAAACGCGCGTCGCGCAAAACATCGGAGCCGCCGTTGTGCACGCGCACGATGAGATCGACCGTACGGTTGGGGCGCAGCGGTTCGTGCGATTCCAGTTCCCATTCGACGCGATCGACGCTTGCGCGCGATCGCACGACAAGCGATGCCGTCCCGAGATCGACGGCGCCGTCGGCATGTTCGAGCACGACGCCGAGCGATGCCGTGGAGCGATCCGGCACCTTCGATGCGATGAGTGCGTGCACCGTGAAGATGCGTTCGTTATGCGGAACGACGACGCCGAGTTCGACCGGACCGGTATAGAGCCACGGTTCATCGTTGCCTTCGCTGACGCGAATGTCGGTCAGATACAACCCGGGAACCAGTCGCAGGCGCACGTCCGATTCGGGCGCCGTTCCGTCGTTGTAGACGTGAACGTCGAATGTGACCTCTTCACGCGCTTGCGTTACGCTTTGATGGGCGACGACGAAATTGCGCGCGCGGCTGAAGCGCGGCGCAACGCGCACCGCAAGCCTGCGCGAGAACGAACGCTCGCCGTTCTTCCATCGCAACGATGCATCGATCGGCAGCACCGTTTGTCCCGGCGCGGGAACGGCAACCGTCGCCGCGATGCCGACTTCCGTCATGCGTCCGGCAGTGAGTGAACCAAGCGAAAACGTTAGGTTCGGAATTGAATCGTCGCTCACCGGTTGCCCGTCGACGTGCGCGGATCCCGGCGCGTAAATCAATCCGGCTGGAAGCGCAAATGACATCTGCACGCGTTCGGCGATACCGGTACCGTTGTTCATTGCGCGCAGAATCATCGGTACGCGCATGCCCGGCGTCACCGCGTCGTCGCTCAAGACGGTGAGCGCCGTTTCATCGCCGTCAAAATCGACCGGCGAAACGACGACGATTTCCGCGGACGAAATCGGAAACTCCGCAGACTCGCGCGACGCCACGGTACCCGAGGCCTTGATACGCGTTCCGTCGGCAAGCGGCGAATCGATCTGTGCTTGATACTCTACGAGCACCGATTGTCCCGGTGCAAGACGGTCGCTCACGACCGTTGCGCTATCGTAATCGAACGCTTCACCTTCCACGCCGGCAACGACGCGGCCATCAACGCGTGCGCTGCGTGCAATGTACGTCGTGTGCGACGGTGTCGGCAGAATGACCGCGACATCGTGCGCGCTCGAAGCGCCGCTATTGCGGACCGTCGCGCGAATCGAAATGACGTCGCCGGGGCGCGGCTGCGCAGGCGACGAAAGCGTGACGAGCGTCGCGCTATTCTGCAGCTCGGGACGGCTACGAGCCGCAATTCGTTCGATATTCGAACCCAGAAGCGGCGTCTGATCGGTGACGAGCGCCGCTTGGAAAACCAGTTCGCTCGTGTCTTCGATCGTATCGTTCACGCGGAACGTTGCCGTCACCCGGCGCTGCGCGTTCGGTTCAAGATCGCCGATGAGCGCGCCGTTGGAATCGATGAACGTTGCGTCGCCTTCGAGCGGCGCGTCGTCGACGAGGTCGCCGCCCGCAACATGTTCCACGCCTTGCGGATGCGCAAAGCGAACGCGTACGCCGGTTGCCGCAGCGCCGCCGAGATTCGAAAAACTGAAGGTCGCGCGAATCGTTTCGCCCGGCACCACCGTGCGGGCAGGGTCCAACACCAGCGTTCGCAAGCTCTCGACCAATGCGGGAGAGCCCGGGGCAAAAATGCCGGTCAGCGACGTTGAGGCCACGAAGGATTCTTTCCCTTCACGTGCCGTCGCAACCTATGCTGCCGGGATGCTACTCGCTTCGCGGCGAGTCCAGGAGCGAGAGGGTTTGCGCGATGCGGTCCGCGCGGCGGCCCGGATTTTCTGTTAAGAATGTGTGAACCACGCTCTGACGTTCGCTCGAGATCAGCACGTGTGCCGCTGCCAGTGCCACCGCTTCAGCCGGATCGTTGAGCGCATGTTCGAGCAAATGTTGGGATCGCTCGTCGTCCAGCGCACCGACGGCGAAGACCAAGTCGCAG
This sequence comes from Vulcanimicrobiia bacterium, assembly GCA_963765935.1. Taxonomy (GTDB): domain Bacteria; phylum Vulcanimicrobiota; class Vulcanimicrobiia; order Vulcanimicrobiales; family Vulcanimicrobiaceae; genus JAMXLG01. Next base: position 1,594,371 of record CAVXXX010000001.1, read on the forward strand.
CGCGCCGATTCGGAAAGGCCGGCGAATTCATCACCGGCCTCATTCGTCCAATCCGTCGTCGCCTTTAGCGGTTCTCCGGAGCGCTGCACGCGTACGCGCTCTGCGCTACGCGGCGCAAGCACCGCGTAGGCGCCGATTAAAGCGCCTACGATGATGAGCAGAATTATTGCGATCGTCACGTGCTAGTCCCTACACGGCATTCGCGTGGAGCGACGTTCGCACCACGTCGAGCGCGGCATCGAGCGCGATGTCGCGACGGCGCTGCAGCGCATCGAGGAATTCGCTCGCATCGGCATCCGTGAACCCATCGAGCCGCTCGATGAGCATCGCGCGGTAATGCGCCAGCTGCGGCGTTCCGTCGGGCAGTAGCCGCGCCGCGATGGCCCATGGAAGCGCCGATGCTAGTTCGGCATCCGCCAATTTTTCGCTGAGCTCCGTCACTTCCGATGGATCGAACATACCGCGCAGAATCACCGAGACGTTCGGCGTTTCGGCAGGCACGCCGCGCGCCGCCGCGATATCGTGCAGCAGTCGCTCGAGCGTGGCGCGCATCGACGGTGTTTCAATGTCGCGCGGTGCGATCACGTAATTCGGTAAGCGTAGTTTAATGAAGAGGCGGTCGAGTTCTTCACGCAGCACGTCGCGCATCGACGAAACGGCGCTGATGTGCGTATCTCCGACCGCTTCTGGGAAGAACGCGCGAAGCGCAAACAGGTGCGTGATCAAGCCATCGAATCGCGCTTCATCTAAGAAGCGCAGAATGCGCGCGTGCTTATCGGCGGTGAACGTCACCGCGACGCCGGCGCCGCCTTCGGCCGCAAGCGACCCTTCGACGATTCCCGCTTCCAGGTCGTCGCTGCCCGGCATCTGCGGGTGAATGCCGTTGCTCGGATTGAGCGCCGGGTAATCGTTGTGCGCCAGCCAGCCGCGGGTTCCGTGGCCGTTGTGTGCGTCGCCATTGACCGGTGTTGCCGGCGGCAACTCCATGAAGCGGTCTTCGGGCAGCGCTCGCTGCGCGTTGCCGCCGCCGAACGCGGGACCAACCATGCCGTCGAGACCGAAGGGAAGCCCCGGAATCGCGTTGGCAAAGACCGGCGTTGCGCGAACCTTCAGTTCGTTCGATGTAATCTCGTCGTCGCGATCGCCGTCGTAGCGGATATTCGCAACGCGGACGATCGCTTCGCCGGCGGGCAGTTGGTTGTGCACGACGTCACGGAAGCGAATCGTGGCTTCAACACCGGGGTCGACGTCGTTGAGCACGATGCCGCGTCCGCTCGCGAGCGCCGATGCGGCGCCAACGTCGCGAATCGGCACGTCGTTGACGGTCATCGAATTGGGCACGTAGATGAGCGATTCGGGTTGACCGCAGACGATTTGCACGCGACGCGCGGGACCGTCGCCGCCGTTGCGAACGTGGAGCACCCATTCGATCGTCTCGCCGACATCTACCATGTCCAACGGTTCGCTGCGCAGCGTGCCGACGGAGAAATCCGGCTCAGCCGTCGTCACGATCGTCAAACGCTGCAACGGAACCGGCAGCATTCCGTCGGACGTGAGCACTGCATCCACGGTGACGGGAAATTCTTTGGCGAGGCTGCGCAACAAGCGCAATCCGAGCCGCGCTTCCGCCGACGCGCCCGGGGCAATTTCGCCAAAGACGAGCTTTGATTTCTCACGCGTCGCACCGTCGACGGTTTCGAGACGCGCTTCCGGCGAAACGTAGAGACGCACGCGCACGTTGTGTGCGACGTCCGTACCGACGTTGGTCACGCGGACGGCAACATCGGCGAGCTGGTTCGGACGCAGCAGATCTTCGCTTTCGAGTTGCAGATGCGAACCCTGGAGAGAGAACGCGGGATGCGAATCGACGCGCCACAGAACGTCGCCGAGCGGAGTTTCGCCGAGTTCGCGCGTGTGGAGACTTGCACCGACGCGTAATTCACTACGATCGGCATATGGCGTGCGAACGCGTGCACGCACCTGGAATTTTCGCGTGGCATACGGTTCGAGCGTTCCGATTTCGGCGGCGTCGCCATCCATCGTGATGCGTGAATTCTTCTCCGTCACGCGCACTTCATCGAGCGCAGCGTCGAGACGAAGATGCAACACGCAATCGGTCGCGCCCGCGCTGCCGTCGTTACCGATCAGAATCGTTGCTTCGACTTCTTCGCCGGGGCGAACGACTTCGGCGCCCGCGCGTTCGATCGCGTTGCGTCGCCCCGAAAGCGACGGTTCCGAACGAACTGCGACCGTCCGCTCGAATTTGCGCTCCGATGCATCGGCCGATGGTTCCCACTCAAGCGTCGCGCCAACCGTAATCGACGAACCGTCGGCAAGCGGTGACGTGACGATCGCTTCGCAACGCAGATCGACGCGTTCGTCGGCATCGATGCGACCGAGTTCGAAAACGAGCCCGTCTTTTTTCTTCGCTTCCCGCAGCGGACGCCCGTCGATTTGCGTCGCGCCACGAACCGGAATCAACGGGTCCGGCAATTCGATCGTCGCGAGCACGTCTTCCGCCGCAGCCGAACCGGTGTTATGCGCGGTGAGCAACAGCGTGACGCGTTGTCCCGGACGCACGTCGTGCGCCGGTTCGATGCTAAAGGACGTCCGGTCGTCGTCAAAGCCCGGTGCGGAACGGACGACGAGCGACGCAGGGTCGAGTTCGAATGCCGCCGTTTCCTGCGACGCAACCGACGCTCGAGCGGTAATCGACGTGCCGTCATCAAGGGGCGACTCGATGCGCACGCGATAGACCAGCGTACTGCTCGCACTTGCGGCGAGCGCCGCGGTCACAATCGGCGCATACACGCGGTCGAACGGCAACCCGAGATCGCGCTCGATCTCGCGGCCGTTCACGCGCACCGATCCGGGAATGTAACTTGTGTGTTCCGGAATCGGCGCAACGACCACGACGTCACGCGCGCTCGATTCACCGGCGTTATGCAGGCGCACCGTAATTTGCGCTTCTGCCCCGGGAACCGGTTCGGAACGCGCTTCGATGGCAATGCTCGTCAGCGTATTTTGCAACTGCGGACGGCTGCGCGCGATGAGGCGCACGATGTTCGAGCCGACCGGCGGCACCTCAAAGGAAGCAACCGCCGCTTGCAGTTCGATCGTCGTTCCGTTTTCAATTGCGCCCGCGACGCTATATGCGATTTCGAGCCGGCGTTCTTCTCCGGGTCCGACGTCGCCGATGTGCGCGCCGCTGCGCGAAAGCAAGGGCGAATTGCCGTGTTCGTCGTCGAGATCGGCGCCGTCAAGTTGACCGGTGCCGACGAGATAGACGAGACCATCGGGTAAATTAAAACGTACGCGGACACCGGTTGCCGGTGCTCCACCTTGGTTACGGAACGTGAATGCGGCACGCACCGTCATTCCAGGTTCCAACTCGCGATCGGGCGAAACGACGAGCGTTCGGAGGCCTTCCGGTAACGTCGGAGCTCCTGGCGTAAAAACTTCTGACAGGGTGCGCATGACGCGTTGACGCTTCGACAGGCGCAGGGCGCCCCCTTGGATTTAATTGCTAACGTTTTTTACTAAATTTTGAAAGGCAACTTGTCGATGTTGGCTGTGCACGATCAACGAATTGCGGATGCGGTTGCTCGCTTAGGTGCGGAGAACGCGTTCCAAGTTTTAGCGCGCGCGCGCGAAATCGAGGCGACGGGGCGCCGCGTCGTGCACATGGAGATCGGCGAGCCCGATTTCGACACGCCGCAGCATATCAAAGACGCTGCGGTTGCTTCGCTCATGGCGCACGACACGCACTACACGCCTTCTGCCGGCATCGTCGAACTTCGTGAAACGATTGCGCAGTACGCGACGCGTTTCCGCAAAATGCGTAAGCCGTACACCGCTGCGAACGTCACCATCGGCCCCGGCGCAAAACCGGTGATTTGGAACGTCCTCAGTGCGATCCTCAACCCCGGCGATGATTTCATCTACTTCGATCCCGCATATCCCGCGTACGGGTCGGCGTCGTCCTATCTCGATGCAAATGTGATTCGGATTCCGCTGCGCGAGTCGCGCGACTGGCGCATGGATCTCGATGAACTCGCGAGCCGCGTGAGCGATCGGACGAAAGCGGTCGTCATTAATTCACCGCACAATCCGACCGGCGGCGTACTCTTACGCGAAGATCTCGAGCGCATCGCGGAACTCGCGCAAAAGCACGACTTCCTCGTCATCGCCGACGAAATCTACAGCCGTAATTTCTATCTCGACACGGAGTTCATTTCGATCGCGTCGCTGCCCGGCATGCAGGAACGCACCATCATCGTCGATGGTTTCTCCAAAGCCTATGCGATGACGGGATGGCGTCTCGGCTATGCGATCATGCCCGAAGATCTCTGCAAGATCGTCACGCTCTTCAATAACAACACGTTCAGCTGCGTCGCCACGTTCGTGCAAAAAGCCGGGATCGCGGCGTTGACGGGCGACGATGCGCCGGTGCGCGAGATGAACGAAATCTTCCGCCAGCGGCGGGACAAGCTCGTCAAGGGCCTCAACGAAATTCCGGGCATGAGCTGCACGCTACCCGAAGGCGCGTTCTACGCGTTCCCCAACGTGCAACAAATTACGAGAGACGATAAGGCGCTTGCGAACTTCCTTTTAGAAGAAGGCGGCATCGCATGCGGCGGCGGCTCGTCGTTCGGTCCCGCCGGCGCCGGCTACCTGCGCTTCTCCTACGCCGCAAGCCTCGACGACATCGACTACGCCCTCGCGCAAATTCGCAAAGTGCTCCCGAAGTTCAAGGGCTAACGCTCGCACCAGTGTCACCCTGAGCTTGTCGAAGGGCCGCATCGCAAGAGATGCGGCCCTTTATTTTTGGCGGTAGCTACGGTTTTGAGTCGGGATTTTCCCAAGCGAAGGCGCCGTAGGGATTGGGTTTCACCCACACGACGAGATCCCAGATCGTCGGAAACTCAAAGATTGTGGTGACGTCGCTTGCGCTTTTGACCTTTCCCATCTTCACGAGCGTGTCGGCCGACGGGTTCGTCAACGAGCCGCCCGCGGCGACCCAATCTTTGTTCCAAACCCACTGATCGTACTTCATCGCGCCGCTTGCGTCTTTGGTCACGTAATGAACGTGGCCGTTGAGTTCGACCCAGCGGCCGGGATCGACGCCCCACAACTGCGGACGCGGCTCGTTATTCGGGCGCGGCACGGAGAAATCGGCGCCGAGCAGGTTGCCGTTCTTGTCGTACCAGAGCTGGCTCGGATGCGATTGATCGGATACCCATTGTTTATTGGCATAGCTGATCGCGCCGGTATCGTCCGGCGAGGTGTATCGCACGTAACCGGCTTTCACCGCGTCGCTGACGTTTGAATAGCGTCGGGTGAGTTCTTGCTGGACCGACTGTGCAAATTGCGTTTCGCTTATTGTCATCGGGCCTGTGTTGGTCGGCCCTTCGTCGGCGCGCGCAATGGTGAAAAGCGCACATGCAGCGGCAAGCGCCGCTGCGGCGAATCGAAGCTTCATTGTCGTAACCTCCGTGCGATCTTCGCGAAAGAGATAGCGCTCGAACAGGCCGAGCGGTGACACCGACCTTCAGTGCCTGCGCTTCATCTCGTTTTGGTAGTAGTCGTAGAGCGCATTCATGCCGGTGGCCTGCAAGTTGACCGGACCAGAGCGAATGCGGCTGACGTAGTCGCGATAGCCCGTCGCATCGAGCCATTGGTCGAAGCTTGGGACCAGCGAATTCGATTCAATGATGTCGCGGAGTTCGTCGTGCCAGCTCATGCACTTGATGTTCCCCGTGCGCGAACGGGATACATCGGACCGCCCGCTCGGCGCTATACTTTTTGCGCGATATCCCTTTATGACCAAACCGCTGCGCAAAGGTGGACCTATGTCACGCGATATCCTACCGATTCCGGACCGGCCCTACGCCGGCTTCGTTGCGTATGACGCGAAGGATCCAGACTCCAAGTTTCCGCCGATCGAGCCGCTGCGGCCGCCCAAAGAAGCGCCGAACGTTCTTATCGTCTTATTGGACGATGTTGGTTTCGGCGCATCGAGCGCTTTCGGCGGGCCTTGTGCGACACCAACGGCCGAGCGCCTAGCGGCAAACGGGCTACGATACAGCCGTTTCCATACGACTGCGTTGTGCTCGCCGACGCGCGCCTCAATGTTGGCGGGTCGCAATCATCATACCGTCGGCATGGGCGGCATTACCGAAATTGCGACGTCGGCGCCCGGGTACAGTTCGGTGCGACCGAACACGATGGCGCCGCTTCCCGAGATTCTCCGTCTTAACGGCTATTCGACCGCACAATTTGGAAAGTGCCACGAAGTTCCGGTGTGGGAAGCCAGCCCAGTTGGACCGTTCGATCGGTGGCCGACGGGTTCGGGTTTCGAGTATTTCTACGGCTTCGTTGCGGGCGAGACGAATCAATGGTACCCGTCGATACACGAAGGCACGAAGATTGTCGATCCGCCGAAAACGCCCGAAGAAGGCTATCATTTCATGATTGACATGACGGATCACGCGATTGCATGGGTGCGTCAACAACGACTGCTTGCCGGCGAGAAACCGTTCTTCATGTATTTCGCGCCTGGCGCGACACACGCACCGCATCACGTACCGAAGGAGTGGGCGGACAAATACAAGGGCAAGTTCGATCAGGGCTGGGACAAGTTGCGCGAAGAGACGTTCGCACGACAGAAACAACTCGGTGTCATCCCGAGAGATTGCGAGCTCACCGAACGGCCCGCAGATATACCGTCGTGGGATTCGCAAACTCCGGAATCTCAACGCGTACTTGCTCGAGAAATGGAAGTCTACGCGGGATTTCTGGAATTTGCCGATCATCATGTGGGTCGCCTGATCGATACACTCGCTCAAGTCGAAGTCCTCGACGACACGCTGATCTATTATATTATCGGCGACAACGGCGCATCCGCGGAAGGCACGCTGCAAGGCACGTTCAACGAAACAATCCCGTTCAACGGCATGGGCGCATTGGAAACCATCGAGTTCCTTACCGCGCACATCGATAAACTCGGCAGCCCGGAGTCATATAATCACTACGCCGTCGGCTGGGCGCACGCGATGGACACGCCGTATCAATGGACGAAACAGGTTGCCTCGCACTGGGGCGGCACGCGGAACGGCACGATCGTCCATTGGCCCAAGGGCGTTCAGGCGAAGAATGAGATCCGCAACCAATTCCATCACGTCATCGACGTAGCGCCGACGGTCCTCGAGGCCGCCACGCTTCCGCAGCCAGCCATTGTGAACAGTGTTGCGCAAGTGCCGATGCAAGGCGTAAGCATGCGCTACAGCTTCAACGACGCTGATGCACCGGAACGGCACGAGACGCAGTACTTTGAGATGTTCGGCAATCGAGGCATCTATCACAAAGGCTGGACGGCGGTAACGCGCCACCGCACGCCGTGGATCATGACCGGAGAAGCGCCTCCGTTCGATGATGACGTCTGGGAGTTGTACGACACGACGAAAGATTGGACGCAGGCGCACAACCTTGCGAAAGAAATGCCCGAGAAGCTGCACGAGCTGCAGCGCTTGTGGGTCATTGAAGCGACCCGGAACAATGTGCTTCCCATGGACGATCGCGGCTCCGAGCGGTTCAATTCGGATCTTGCCGGCCGTCCGGTCCTCGTTCGCGGTACGTCACAGGTTCTTGCGAACGGCATGGGCGGATTGAACGAAAACGGCCTGATCAACGTAAAGAACAAGAGCCATACGATCACCGCACAAGTTGAAGTTCCCAAAAATGAAGCTGCGAAGGGCGTAATCCTCTCACAAGGTGGAATAGCGGGTGGGTGGATGTTCTACGTCAAGGACGGGAAGCCGACGTATCTCTATAACCTCGCCGGTTTACAGCAGTACGTCATCACGTCGACGGAGACGCTTGCTCCCGGCAAACATCAGGTGCGGATGGAGTTCGCGTACGATGGCGGCGGACTCGCCAAAGGCGGAACGGTCAAGCTCTTCATCGACGGAAAGGCAGTGGGTGAAGGGCGCGTCGAGCACACCGCGCCGATCGTTTTCTCCGCGGACGAAACGAGCGACGTCGGGTTGAAGCGCGGCTCACCGATGACGCCTGACGTGCCCGTTACGCACAACAACTTCAACGGGGCCGTCGACGTCGTCGTGATCGAAACCGCTTCCGAAAGCGTCGACCATCTCCTATCGCGCGAACAAGTGCTGAATATGCTTATGACGCGACAGTAGCGTCCTACAGACCGTGTCGCTTGCGGTTCGCATCCTGCTTTCGCTCGCGATCGGCGTTGCGATCGCCGCGATCGTACTGCTCGCGACACGGTTTCACGTGTTCTTCTTTCCGTTCGTTCTCGTCGTCGGCGCGCCGTTATGGTGGATTTGGCAACCGCGTAAAGACCAGAGCACGTAACCCGCGGCCGGCGCTCAGCGTAAAGCCGGTGATCGCTCCCGCGGAGTCACGCGTGAAGCGAATGAGAAACCCGGCATCCGATGTGAAAGTGTCGGCCATCTGCGGCTGCAGTTTTCCGGCCGCTCCGTCCGGCATGTAGCGTGCCGGCGCGAGTGAAAGCGTTTCGCCATTCACGCGAAGCTGCCACGTCACGTCGAGTTCGGGACTGTAATACTTCCCCGAAGCACCGCTCAATTGTCCGGCTGTTGGCGTTACGGCCGTGAACTTACGCGCGAATGACGCATCGTCTCCGCTGCCGATGCGCAGTCCGGTTACAGAGCCGTCACTCGCCATGACAAAGATGACCGGCTCCGAGCCGAGGCGGAATGTTGATCCGCCGGACGGCTCGAGCGGATATTCGGTGCCCCCTAGCCCGAGTGCAACACGCGACCCGTGTACGCTGACGTGAAACACTTCAGCGCCGGCTTCGTCGAAGTACGAACCCGCCAATGCACTGGCGGGAACGGTCGTCTTCCCGGCCTTCGCGGCCACCGGAGCAGTAACGGGCCGAAGATACGGCGCAAGGACGATGTCCTCGACATGCTGCGCCAGCGATTCGGGCGAGGCGTCATCGGAGTTGCACAGCACGACAACCGACGTGTGCACGGTCGGAAAGCGGTCAAAAGCAGCGCGATAACCGATCCACGCACCGCCGTGCGTGACCGAATAAAGTCCTCGATACTCGCCGATGAAGAGTCCGCGAGCATAATGCAACGTCGTGCCATTCGCGAGATGCCCCGGTGTTTGCAGCTGCTTTACGAGCTGCGGGCCGCCGACTTTGGGATGGTAGAAATTTTCATCCCACTTGGCCGCGTCTTCAACCGAGATCTGAACCGCGCCGTCACCGGTTTGCTGCCAATTGGACATGCTGTTTTTGAAGCGGCCGTTCGACGCCGGCGCATACCCCATGGCGCGATTGGGAACCAGCATCGCGTAGTCCGTGCGATACAGCGTGTGCGTCATGCCGAGCGGCTGGAAAATGTTCCGACGAACGTAATCGGAGAGTGATTGCCCGGTCACGCGCTTGACGATGACGGAGAGCAAGAAGTAATTCGTGTTCGAATATTCGTACCGCGTGCCGCTCGGGAACTCGAGATTGCGCTGACGGACGATGGCAGCGAGAGCCTCTCCGTCGGTTGTTGCTTGTTCGAGTCCGTAGCCCTCGAGATCGAGGAGATCGGTGTAATCCCGCAAGCCGCTCGTGTGCCACATCAGCTCGTTGAGTGTAATCGGCGAGCCGTAATTGGGCAGTTCGGGAATGAACTTGCGGACGTCGTCGGTGAACTTGAGTTTGCCCTGATCTGCCAGCATGGTGATGGCAGCCGCTGCGAATTGTTTCGAAACCGAGCCGACGTCGAAGAGCGAAGCCGCCGTTATCGGAACGCTGTGTTCGAGATCGGCCATTCCGTAGCCGCGGGCATACACAATTGCGCCGTTACGGAAAACGCCGAGCGCGCATCCCGGCGTAGCGGTCGTGTAGTTCTTGAAGACCGCGTCGATGCGAGCTTGCTGCGGAGCGCCCAGAGCAGTCGCGAGCGCGAGAACGACGCTAAGTAACGTCATGACGATATTTCGTCTTCAACGCCGGAATTTTGCCGCCCTTTCAAATCTCAGAAGGCGCTAATGATTGCCCCTTCGCTCGCCCCTATGCTTGGGAAGCGCAGTCGACTTGCAACCTTCTACAACATGAGGAAAACACCAGCAATGCGTATACCCGTTCTTCTCGCATTTTTGACAACATTTGCACTCGCCGCATGCGGCGGCGGTGGCGGCGGAACATCAAGCGGCGGTGGACCTTCCGTGCTGCCAAGTCCGAGCGGCGGCAACGGTCCGACGTCGCAAGCGCAATCCGAAACCGCAATTACGGTGGCGAATTCGCTCGGCGATCCGGTCAAGACGCTCACGAACTTCAACAGCACCGTATCGGGCGCGTTCGCCGTGATGAAACGCGGAGGGCTCGTCGCAATGGCGGGCGGCAACGGCCAATGCAATAACGGCATCGAGTTTTGGTCGCCGGATAAGAACGGCGATTCGAACTCAACGCAGGAGCAGTACTTCTACGACAGCGGCTGCGCGCAACTGGCGCGCGATATCGTCCGCATCTACGCGATCAGCGGTACGTCAGAAACGGTAAATCGGACTGAAAAGCAATACGCGATTCACAACGCGACGCCGACGGCACAGCGCACGACTGCCGTAAACTTCATCAACGGCACGTACAACGCGAACGGTTTCCCGATTGTCGCCGGCGGCTTCGATCGCTCCGGGACGAGCGAACTCGACATCAGCGGTTCAAAGACGTTGCTAAATGACGACGAGCTCGTTTTGCTGCCGGGCAGCAACGGCGTCAACTCGTTCTGTTCGGACGCCGCCGGATACAACGCGACCGGGTTCGCGTCATTGAAGGAAACGTTCGGAAATCAAGGCGGGGTGACGAACGGCACGCGTACCGTCAACAACGATGGCTCGGTCACGTGGCAGTCGACGCATAGCGGCTCCGCGTATAAAGGAGCGATCGGATCGTTCGCAATCACGATCGGCGCGGCGAACACCGCTTGTCCGATTGCGACGCCGGAATACGCGCTCTCGGGGGGTACGCCGGTGGGCAGCTATTCGATTCCGGTTAGCGCGACATTCAATCACGGCTTGCTGACGAATCTCTCCGTTACGAACGCACAACTCGCGAACGGCAACACGCTCAATGTCTCCACGAACAGCGGCGTGCAACCGCAGAACAGTCAGTTCGTGACCGGCACCGTCAGCAATAACGGAACGCAGATCGCAACCTTCGCGGTCGACGCCTTCGGCGACGGCACGCTCACGGTGACGAGCAGCGGCGCGCAGTACATCATGAGCGACTGGCACGTCGTGAAGTAAAGACGTTCAGGGCCGGGGTATACCGCGAAGATGCGTATCGTATTCGTTCATGGTGGCGGCGACAATGCACACGCGGTCGATCGCGAGATCGCCTCGGCCTTATCAAACGCTCTCGGCAGTTCGGAACCGATTGATTATCCGCGCGTTGAGGGCTTGGAGCAAATCGATTGGAAGAAAACGCAGGAGCAACTTGTGAACGTGTTGCGCACTGCAGCGGAAGGGACGACCCTCGTTGCCCACTCACTCGGTGCGTCCGCCGCCCTGAAGCTCCTAACGGATGGCGTTTCGACGAAAATCACCAACGCGATTCTCTTGGCGGCGCCGTATAAGGGCGCGGACAGTCACTGGGGAATCGACGAATTTACCTTTCGCGACGATTTCGCCGGCCATCTGCCGAGCGACCTCGATCTCGTCATGTATCACTGCGAAGACGACGAAGTAATCCCGGTTGAAGACGCGATCGATTACCGGAACAAACTTCCGGAGACAAGCATATCGCTGCTAAAAACCGGTGGACATCAGTTCGAAGGACGCATCGACCTCCTCGCCGGCCACATCCGCCGGCTAACGGGTGCCTAAAGCAGCTTCATGGCGCGTTTCACGTCGAGAATCACTGATGCCGCGATCTCACGTGTACGCGCCGTGCCTTCTTCGATGATCGCTTCCACTTGCGCGGGATCGTCGCGATACACGGCAAGCCGTTCGCGAATGGGACGCAGATACGCATTGAGTTGTTCGGCGAAGTCCGTCTTGTCGGCGACGCAGCCGAGCGCGCCGCTGCGGCACCCTTCGGCAATGCCGTCTAGTTTGAGCGGGTTGACGAACTTCCACAGCGCGAAGACCGGGCAAATTTCGGGACGGCCCGGATCGCCCTTGCGCACTTTCTGCGGATCCGTGATCATCGACCGAACTTTTTTGGTCGTCGTGTCTTCGTCGTCCGCAATGAGAATTGCGTTGTTGTACGACTTCGACATCTTACGGCCGTCGATGCCTGGAATTTCGGCGAACTCCGTGAGCGTTGGCTGCGCCTCGACCAGCACGTCTTGTCCGTCGCCGTACAAGTAATTGAACCGGCGCACGACTTCGCGGCCGAATTCCAAGTGCGCCACTTGGTCGCGACCGACCGGCACGCGTTCGCCGCGCACGATCGCGATGTCGCAGACCTGTAAGAGCGGATAGCCGAGAAACCCGTACGTCGCAACGTGCGAGCCTAGCTCTTCGATCTGGCCTTTCCACGTCGGAACGCGTTCCAACCACGACACCGGCGTGACCATCGCAAGAAGCGTATGCAACTCCGCAATCTCCGGTACCGCGGATTGCAAGAATATCGTCGATTTTTTCGGATCGACACCCGCCGCAAGCCACACCGCCACCATCTCGTTGCGCGCGTCGCGAATTACTTGCGGATTCTCGTAGCCGGTCGTGTACGCGTGCAGGTCTGCGATTTCGAAAAACGCGTCGGCCGTGTCGCAATACGCGCTCCACTGCGAGAGCACGCCGACGAGATGTCCGAGATGGAGGCCGCCTGTCGAGCGCATTCCCGACATCACACGTGGTTTTGCTGCGGTCACGGTCGTCATTCCGCCGCTAATACGCCACCGGCAAGCCGCCAAACTGCCGTGGGTTCGCAATCTTTCGACGGACGAACGCGCGCGCAAAGCGAACGGCATCGCGTAGCGGATCGCCTTGCGCGAGCGCGCAGGCAAGCGCCATGGCAAGCAAACATCCCGTTCCGCGCAGCTCGCCCTCGACGCGCGCGCCGTCAAAGAGTTCCACGTTTTCCGCCGTGGCAAGAACATCGACGGGATCTCCGGGCAAATGTCCGCCTTTCAACAACACGGCGCGGCAGCCGAATTGCTGCAGGTCGCGCGCCGCTTGCGCCATCGTGTCGCGCGCGATGTCGCGGCCGCCGAGCAACGTTTGCGCCTCGGGAAGATTCGGCGTAGCGATGACATTGGGCAATGAGAGAATGGTCGCGCGCAGCGCTTCGATCGTACCGCCGCCTGCGAATGTGCCGCCTCGAGATGCGGAAAACACCGGATCGACGACGATCGGCAGGTCGTAATAGCGGTGCACGGATTCACCGACCACGCGAATCGATTCGGCAGACGTCAGCGCACCGATGCGTACCGCGTCGATCCGTGCGACATACGCCGTTTCGAATTGCGCGCGGATAATGCCGTCGGAGAGCGTCTCGATGCCATGCAGTCCGCGCTCGTCTTGCGCGCTCACCGCCGTTCGCACGGTGATAACTCGGACGCCGAGTTCGTGGCCGACGAACAGATCGAGGCCGACGCCGGCAATATTCCACGGATGCGTGGTACCAATGGAGAGCACCGTCGTCACTTGACGTACCCCAAGCGCTCGTAGCAGTCGAACCCGTTGCGCACGAGGTCCCGCAGCTCGTCGAAAAGCTCCGGCTCGGGACGCGTGAAGTTGAAGCAAGACTTGCCGTGAAGGCGGCGCCGCAACGGATCCGAGATCCGTCCCATCAACTCCGGATTCGAATAGACCGGCATCAAGTAAAAGCTCACGTACGCACGGCCGGCGCGCACACCGGCAAAGAACATCGGACGTTTGATCGCAGCCGCGTACTCACCGTCGAGCATGTACGTGCTCGGCGCGTCGGAGCTTACATGAAGACGCGGTTCGTAGGGAGCGAGCAAGCTCTTTAGAGCCGCGAACGTTTCGTCAAACTTTGCCATCAGCATTCCATTGCCGGACCAATTCGCGCGACGCGAGTCCGGGATCGGCGGCTGCAGCGATCGCCGAGATCACGGCCGCCATCGCCACGCCGGTTTGACGGACGGCCGCCAGATTCCGTGAGGTAATGCCGCCAATAGCGGCAACCGGCATCGCGGCCACACTCGCGACCCGTTGCAGGCCTTCGATTCCGATGGGATCGCCGGCGTCGATCTTCGAGCCCGTCGCATACACCGAGCCGACGCCGATGTAATCGGCGCCGAGCCTGTTGGCCTCGAGCGCCTCGCGCACCGTGCCGCACGAGAGGCCGATCAGCCGGTGCCCCAAGGCGGCGCGAAGCGGGGCGATATCGATGAAGCCGTCGTCATCCGGACCCAGATGCACGCCGTCGCAGTCGAAGGCCGCGGCGGCACGCCAGTCGTCGTTCACGATCAACAGCGCGCCGGAGGCCGCGGTCATCTCGCGCAGCGCGCGCAAACGATCGCCGTCGATCCCGGCCTTTGCGCGATATTGAATGATGCGGACGCCTGCGTCGAGCGTTGCCCGCGCGAGCTCGAGCACGATGGCCGTTTGGTTGAGAATCGCATAAATACCGTGCAGACGGGCTACGCGCGCGGTTTCATTCGCTGCCATAGCACGACATTCGCGATCGCATACACGACGAATGCGCCGCTGATTCCCAACGCAATGAGCATGTTGTGACGCTGCAGCGCGAGCGGCACGATCAGCACGAAGCAAATCACGCCGAACATCACCACGGTAAGGACACGGGTAAACGAAATCATTCTTCGGATTCGAGCAACAGATCGCCCAAGCGGATCAATTCTTTGTCGTTCGTGAAACGGAATTCGATGCGTCCGCCGCGTCCACTACGAACGAGCGCGACATACGCGCCGAACTTCTCGCGCAGGCGCGATTCAAAGTCGTGTTCTTCCGGCGAAAGTTCTCGCGCGCGCTGAACCTTCTGGGCGTTCGGCGTATCCACGGCGCCGGTGAGCCGCTCGAGGGCGCGCACCGATAGGCCTTCGTTGACGACGCGTTGCGCTAGTTGCATGCGTTGCTCCGCCGGCGCCGCAAGCAGTGCACGCGCGTGTCCCGCGGAGAGCCGGCCGTCGGCGAGCATCGCTTTGATCGGATCGGGCAATTGCAACAGGCGCAAGCCGTTCGCAATCACGGGACGGCTCTTGCCGACCCGCTGCGCGACCTCTTCTTGCGTAAGGCCATACTCATCGATCAGGTGCGAAAAGCCCGCAGCTTCTTCGAGCGGATTCAAATTCTCGCGCTGCAGGTTCTCGATGATCGCTACTTCCAGCGAATCGCGATTGTCGCCCTCGCGAACAATCGCCGGCATCGTTTCTTTGCGCAGTGCCGCGCAGGCACGCCAACGGCGCTCGCCGGCGACGAGTTCGAATTTCTCGCCGCGCTTGCGTACGATAATCGGAACGAGCACGCCGTAGATCGCAATTGAGGCTTGCAATTCATCGAGTGCGTCTTGATCGAACGTTGTGCGCGGCTGATACGGATTGGGCGTAATTGCCGCAACCGGAATTTCGCGGAGCGCTTCCCGCGCAGCCGGCGCGGTCGGCACCGGTGCATCACCGAGCAGCGCGCCGAGGCCTCTGCCGAGACCGCGTTTGGGGGCTTGGCTCACGCGCCGTGCCCGACGGCGTGATTTTCGGGCGCAAGCAGCTCGCGAGCGAGCGCGAGATACGCTTGCGCACCGCGGCTTTTCACGTCAAAGAGAATGACGGGCTTGCCGAACGATGGCGCCTCCGAAAGCCGGATATTGCGCGGAATTTGTGTTTTGAACATCTGCTCCGGAAAGTATTTTTCGAGTTCGTCGAGCACTTCCATCGCTAAGCGGGTGCGGCCGTCGAACATCGTGACGAGCACGCCGCTTACATGCAGCGTTGGGTTGAGCGCTTCGCGCACGCGGCGCACGACGGCGGTCAGTTGCGAGAGCCCTTCGAGCGCGTAATATTCGGCCTGCACCGGAATGATGATTTCTTCCGCGGCGGTTAGCGCGTTGATGGTCAGCAATCCTAGCGACGGCGGACAATCGATCAATACGAAATCGTAACGCGCAGCAATCGGAACAATCGCTTGACGCAAACGCGTTTCACGAGAGAGTGCGGAGACGAGTTCGATTTCAGCGCCGGCGAGATTGATTGTCGCGGGCACGAGCGTGAGCGTGTCGAGCTCCGTTCGCTGCACGACGTCGTCGACCGAAGCTTCCTGCATCAATACGTTGTAAACGTCGCGATCTAAGCCGTGTTTTTCAATGCCGAAACCCGTTGTGGTATTGCCTTGCGGATCGCAATCGACGACGAGTACTTTGCGGCCTTGCACGGCGAGCGCCGCGCCGAGATTAACGGCCGTCGTGCTCTTTCCGACGCCGCCTTTTTGGTTGACGAGAGCGATGATTCGACTCAAAGAGAGGTCCTGAACAAATGTTAGCGCGCTTCGGCGAGATACTCGTCGAGAAGGACGTACAGCGTCTGGCGCTCGTTACGCTCGGGGCGGTCCGTGACCTGCTCGAAAAGCCACTGCAATGCGTCGCCGACACGGCGGTCTCCGCGAAATCCCGCCGGCGCCAAACTGCGTTGCACCATTGCCGAAATGACGTCCGAACCATCGATCGCTAAGTCGGTGACCGAAAAAGCGGGCTTGCGTTCGACTTCAGCCCACACGCGCGCTTCGAAGCGTTCGTTCGAGTCGTCGCGCTTGGGCATGCCGGAGCCGATAATGTCAGCCGAACGAACTGCAAACTGGCGCTGCAAATGCGGCAATCCGATCCGCCGAACGAAGCGCCGCACGGCTGCGTCACTGAGTTCCGGATCCTGGTTGTACATATGATGGCGAACAAGATGTTCGACGGTTTCCACCGCGTCGTTTGAGAATCTTAGCCTGCTAAGCATATCTCGCGCCATATCGGCGCCGACCATCTCGTGGCGATAGAAATGCCCGTCTTCCTTGCATCGAGGCTTACCGACGTCGTGCAGAAGGGCCGCGACGCGTAAAATTCCGTCGCCGGCCGGCGTCGCGTCCATCGTTTCAAGGTTGTGGCGCCAGACGTCGTAGGCATGCCACTCGTTCTGTTCGACACCGACGCCCTCGAGGAGCTCGGGCCAAATGTGCTGCAGCACGCCCGTTTCGTACAGCAACCGCATGCCCACCGATGGCTTGGGCGCCCGCTCGAACAGCTTCATCAGTTCGTCGTGGATGCGCTCGGGCGAGACCGTCGTGACCAGCGAGGCCGCAGCGCGCATCGCTTCGCGGGTCGCCGGCGTTACGCCGTAGTCGAAGCGCGCGGAGAACTGCGCCGCACGCAGCATCCGCAGCGGATCTTCTTCAAACGTGCGAGCGGTCAAGATGTCAATGCGGCGCGCGCGGATGTCCGCCTCACCATGATAGGGATCGACGATCGCCCCGCCGGGGAGCGACCGCGCGATCATGTTGATGCGGAAGTCGCGGCGCGCCAGGTCATCTTCCAGGGGAATTTCCGGCCCACTCTGCACGTCAAAGTCGCGGTGCCCATGGCCCGTGGACTTCTCGCGGCGCGGTAGTGCCACATCGACCGTCTCCCCGTTGACCGTCAACTTCAGGACGGCGAAGGCAGCACCGACAAGGTCCACTTTCCCAAGAGGCCGCAGGCGCTCGCGCAGTTCCTCGATCGGCACGCCGGTAACGACGTAATCGGAGTCTTTCGCCGGCGCCTCACCGCCTTCGATTTCGGCCCGGATTTCGTCGCGCACACGGCCGCCGACGGCAAAAAGCGAACCGGCCGGCAGCGCGGCAGCTAGCTTGTCATCGAGCGGATGGAGGCGAAACATTTCTTAATCTTTCGTTTCACGCTAAATATCGAATCGCTTCTTAATGTTTTGTTTCACGCTAAATACTAGGGCCACAATCCCGGCGCGAAAGGGTTCCTTAAACTGTTCCTTCGTAACGGTCCTTAGACTTCGGTGCTTCGCACCTTCGCTCAGGATGACACTGGGCGGACAGCGCGAATCGGCGAGGGGGTGAGGATCGGGCTTAGCTACGATCAGGGCACACCGAAGTACCGGTTATACCTCGGTGCTCTTTTGGCATGTGCGGAGCAGGCGGGATACCGGGATCGGGTTGAGCCGGTATGGCTGGCGGGCGCCGCCCAGCCGTTGGACCGCGAGGCGCTGGAAGAAATCGACGGCCTGATGCTGGTCGGCGGCGCGGACATCGAGCCTCACCGGTACGGCGCCAGAGACACCGAACAAGTCTGCGAGACGTTCCCCGGGCGTGACGAGGCCGAGTGGAAGATGCTCGACGCCGCCTTTTCGCGCCGCCTGCCCATTCTCGCAATTTGCCGCGGGATGCAGTTGCTCAACGTCTATCAGGGCGGGACCCTCATCCGCCATCTCGGCGAGGACGGGCACCAACTCCCGGACACGGAGCGGCATGACATCCACATCGAGTCCGGGTCAGCCCTCCACCGCCTGGCGCGAACGCATCGCGCACACGCGACGTCGTCGCACCATCAAGCCATCGAAGATGTTGGCGAAGGGCTGCGGGTCGTGGCGCGGCACGAGGACGGCGTCGTCGAGGCGATCGAGTGGATGACGCCGATGCGTAAGCCGTGGCTCGCGGCAATTCAGTGGCATCCCGAACGCATGGGATTGGACGAACCCCTGGCGGGGCCGATTCTCAGCGGGTTTCTGGAAGCGATCCGCGCACGCAGCGGCTAGCCCCTTAGAGACAGAGCGGACGTTTTTCCGGAATACCGACGCGGCGCGGAAACCGCTGCGGTGTGTGTCCGGTCTTCGCAACGAGCACGACTTGCCGCACCAATCCGGCCTCGCCGGCCTCCGGTAACTGGGCAATGACGCGTTCCACTTGCGCTCCGAGCATGAGCGAGGCGTCCTCGAGCGCCTGATATTCGGGCGCATCCATCGTCCCACGTTGCAAGACTGCGCGTCCGCCCGGATGGATGAACGGCAGCAGGAGCTCCGCGACCGTCGGCGCGGCCGATACTGCGCGCGCCGTTCCGGTGTGGAAATGCCCCCGCAACTCCTCGTCGTGCGCGGCAACCTCGGCTCGTTGCGCAACGACGCGACCCTCGAGTCCGAATTCGCTCAAGATCTCCTCGAGAAATCGTGCCTTCTTCGCGGTCGATTCCACCATCAGCACGGGTACGCCGGTGACGATTGCAAGCGGAATCGCGGGAAGGCCGCCGCCCGAACCGACGTCCACGAGCGACTGCTCGATGTACGGCGAGATCGAAACGCTATCGATAATGTGCGGCGCGAACTCGCCTGCATCTTTCGCGCCGGTGAGATTGAACTTCCGGTTGACGTCGAGAACCCGTGCTCCGTAGCGGGCGAGCCGCTCGCGGTAGTCCTCGGGTACGTGCCCGGCGAGCAGCCCGACGAGGGCGTCGAACTCGCTCACGCGCTTGCTGCGCTTCGTTCCCGATGCACGAAAAGGCCGAGAATCGCGATGTCGGCCGGCGTTACGCCCGGAATGCGGCTCGCCGCGCCGAGCGTGCGCGGCCGCTGAATCGAGAGTTTTTCACGCGCTTCGCGCGAGAGTGCCGCAATTGCGGCATAGTCGAGGCTGTCGGGAATGAGAACCCGTTCCGTGCGGGCGGCCTTCTCGATTGCGATCTCCTGACGGCGCACGTACCCCGCGACCTTCAACTCGATCGTCGCGCGTTCGCCCAATTCGTCGGCGACCGGCGGCTCGAGGAATGGCGCAATATCACCAAACATTAGCGTCGGCCGGCGCAAGGCGTCCGCAAGGGTCGATCCCGCCTCGAATCGTTGGTCGCCGATCTGCTCCATCGGCACGCGGATGCGTTCGGCGCGTTTCATCACCTCGCGCAGCGCGGCTTGCCGTTCGTTGTACGCCTCCCACGCTTCGTCGGAGACGAGTCCGATTTCGCGGCCGATCGGCGTCAATCGCATGTCGGCGTTATCGTGGCGCAAGATCACCCGATGTTCGGCGCGCGATGTGAGCATGCGATACGGTTCGTCGATACCTTTGCTTACGAGATCGTCGATCAACACACCGATGTACGCATCGCTGCGCGCAAGACGCAACGGCTCGACTCCTTGAACCGCACGCGCTGCGTTGATTCCCGCGATCAATCCTTGCGCTGCGGCTTCTTCATAACCGGATGTGCCGTTGAGTTGTCCGCAATGAAAGAGATTCTGCACGCGATGCGTTTCGAGCGTGTCGCGCAATTCCGTAGGCGGCACCATATCGTATTCGACCGCGTAGCCGGCGCGCAGCATCGCGCATGATTCCAAACCCGGCAGCGTGTGCAGCATTTCCAACTGCACTTCTCCCGGTAACGACGTCGAAAAACCGCCGACATACAGCGTCGGTTCGTTCCAGCCTTCGGGTTCAATGAAAATTGAGTGCGTCGGATTGTGCGCGAATTTTACGACTTTGTCTTCGATCGAAGGACAATACCGCGGCCCGATGCCTTCGATTAAATCCAAACCGTAAAGCGGCGACAGATGCAAGTTATCGCGCACGAGTTTGTGCGTGCGCTCGTCGGTTTGCGTGATGTAACAATTCAGCTGCGGACCAGCGAATCGACGCGCGCTCGTGTACGAAAACATGAGCGGCACATCACTGGGCGGCTGCAACTGCATCGCATCGTAATCGACGGTCGTCCGATCGATGCGCGGCGGCGTGCCGGTCTTCAAGCGACGCGTCGGAAACCCGAGGCGGCGCAACGCATGCGAAAGCCCAATCGCCGGCGCTTCGCCGAATCGTCCTTCGGCCTGCACGACGCCGCCACGAAACGTCTTGCCGCCGAGAAATGTCCCCGTCGCCAACACGACGGCACGTGCGTAGTGGCGCGTTCCATCGGCACAGACGACGCCGCGCACAACACCGGCCTCGACGATCAAGTCTTCGACGAGGCCCTCGACGATCTCTAAATTGGGCTGCGCGCGAAGCACCTCGATCGCGAGGCGCGCATAGGCCGGCTTGTCCATCTGCTGCCGAAGCGCACGGACGGCCGGGCCCTTGCTTTCATTTAAGAAGCGGGAATGGACGCTGCACCGGTCGGCGAGTGTGCCCATCGCGCCACCCAGCGCATCGATTTCGCGAACCAGCTGCCCTTTGGCGCTGCCGCCGATCGACGGGTTACAGGGGAGCGTGCAGATCTTTTGCGGGTCGCCTGTGATTAGTGCGGTCGGCACGCCTAGGCGCGCCGAAGCAAGCGCCGCTTCGACGCCCGCATGACCGCCGCCAACAATGATGACCCCGTTCACGATGTGCTAGTGTATCAGATATGGCGATGGCGCACATCCGCACGTTCGCTACGTTCGCACTCGTCGTGACGGCCTTCACAGGCCGGGTGCTCGACGAAGGCAACGGACGCGTTCTGGACGGTGTCCACGTGCGGGCAGAAGGTCCAACGACATCGGAAGCCACGACCGATCGCGGCGGCCGCTTCGCGCTCTCAAATCTCAAGCCGGGACCGTACACGGTTACCGCCGAGTCGGACGACGTGCCGATGCAAGCGTTCCACGTGACGCTTCCGGCGGCGCACACGACGAGTCTCGATATGAAAGTGTGCAGCACGCGCTACGACGCGCACTGCGGACCGCCGCCCCGCGGACTACCGTACTAACGCCGGTTCGCCTTTCGCAAAGGGCCGCAAGCGCAGCGCTAGGCCGAGCATCATCACGCCGAACACAATCGCGTAGGCACCGATCAGCCAAATCACCGTGAGAATACCGGCGAGCGGATAGACGATCATCAGAACGCCGAAGACAAGCGACGCAATGCCGCCGAGTATCAGCAGCCACTCGTTCCGAATCTCTTTGCGCAACCGCACCGCTGCGATAAGTTCGAATATGCCGGTGAGAATCGCCCACGCCGCAATCGTGAGATACAGCGCAAACGCGGTGAGGCGCGGATCGAAGAACGTAATGGCTGCAATCACCAAGCCGATGATGCCCTCGATGACGAACGCGCCCCAACGCTCGTGCGCCTGCGCCGCGCGAACCGCCGCGACGATCGCGAAGACTCCATCGACGAACGCGTAGGCGCCGAAGAGAATAACGAGCGCGGCGCCGGTTGCGCCCGGCCATGCAAATGCGAGTATACCGAAGACGATCGCGGCAATGCCGCGGATAAGAACGGCCCACCAATTTCGGGCCAACGCGTGAAGCATGAAGCCTCCTTATTTGCCGATGCAGAACCGTGCGAAGACGCCCGTGAGTACTTCTTCCGCGGCGAAGTCTCCGCTCACGTGCCCCAGTACAGCATACGCCGCCTGCAGGTCGCTGACTATCCAGTCGGTTGCGTCACCCCGCTGCAATGTTGCGCGCGCCTCGGTAAGCGCGGCGATCGCCGCGTTCACGGCATCAAATTCATAGAGCGACGCCACATGCGGCCGCTCGAGGTCCGGCACGTCGCCGCCCCATCCGACCCGCGCAATTGCCGAGCGAAGCGCACGTAACGTCCCGGGTTCGCGCACCGATCCGACGATCGCATCGCGCACGTTTGCTTCGTGCGCACCGTCTTCGCCGAGGTCCGATTTATTGAAGAAGACGACGCGTTCACGATCGGCCGTCGCGGTCAAGAGGGCCCGGGCTTCCGCATCGAGAGCCTGCGATCCGTCGAGCACGAGCAATGCGATCCGCGCCGCGGTAAGCACGCGGCGGGTACGGTCGATGCCGGCGGCTTCCAGCCGGTCCGCGTGTTCGCGAATGCCGGCGGTATCGACGAGGCGAACCCGCACGCCGTCGATCGCAATGGATTCCTCGATCGTGTCGCGCGTCGTGCCCGGAATCTCGGATACGATCGCGCGCTCTTCGCCCAGCAGCGCATTGAGCAGCGACGACTTCCCCGCATTCGGCGGACCGACGATCGCGACGGTGACGCCTTCGCGCACGAGGCGCCCGACTTCACCGTCGTGCCGCAATTGTTCGAGACGGTCGAGAATTGCGCGCAATTCGGAATCGACCTCGGCGCGATCGGGTTCCGGGACTTCTTCGGGAAAATCGATTGCGCCGCTGCAATCTTCCACGATTTTCGTCAATTGCGCGCGCAACGCTCGAATTTCGTTCGCGAGTCCGCCGCCGAGATTTGCAAGCGCCGCGCGCGCGGCCGAACGCGTCTCGGCATCGATCAAATCCGCCACCGACGAAGCCGCATGTAAATCCATCTTCCCGTTCATGAACGCGCGGCGCGTGAATTCACCGGGTTCTGCAAGACGGGCGCCGCGCGCAAGCAGCGCGCGCACGACATCATTGGCAACGACCGGTGAACCGTGCACGTGCAATTCGAGTGTATCTTCGCCGGTGTACGAATGGGGCGCTGGCGAAAAGAGCACGAGCCCGCGATCGATTGCGCGATGATGCTCGTCGAGAATTTCCGCATAGTGTGCATAGCGCGGTCGCAGCTCCACATCGGGAACGACGTGGGCCGCGAGCGTTCGAACCGCTGGGCCGCTGACGCGGACGATCGCGATCGCACCGCGTCCTGGCGGAGTCGCAATCGCCGCAATGGTATCGCTCAATTACGCTTTTCTTCCGACGCCGATTTTATACGCATTTTCGAGGCGGTACGATCCATCCGGCTGGCGATACGGTTCCAGCGATGCGCGCAATGCACCGATCAACGCCGCTTCGCCGGCGACCAGGCGCGCCTGCTGTCCAGGTCCGGCGGAGACAAACGCACGGACGGCCGTATCGGCGTCTCGATAGGTGAACGGCGTATTGACGAACTTCACGTCTTCGAGAATCAGGCCCGCATCGCGCATGAGCGTTTGGAGCCGATCATCGAGCGAAAGCGCAAAGGGCCCCGGTTCTTCAAACGCATTTCGCCCGAGAAGCGAAAAAATCGCACCGATCGGTTTTGCGGGCTCGCATCGTTCGATTGCGTCGAACACGCCGATCGCGACACGCCCGCGCGGACGGACGACCCGCACCGCCTCCCGCATTGCGGCACCGCGATCCGCTGCAAATTGAAACGAATTCGCTCCGATTACCGCATCAAACGCATTGGAATCAAAAGGCAGCGCCTGAAGGTCTCCCACGACGAACGGCGCTTCGGGAACGCGGCGTCGAGCTACGTCGATAAAGAATTCGGACATATCCAAGCCCGTTACGCGCATTCCGCGGCACGCGGCGATTGCACTCACCGCGCCTCCACCGCATCCAGCGTCGAGCAACGCGCCGCCGGGTTCGAGCGCTACGGCGTCGAGAAGTGCGTCATAGAGCGACCGA
This sequence comes from Vulcanimicrobiia bacterium, assembly GCA_963765935.1. Classification (GTDB taxonomy): domain Bacteria; phylum Vulcanimicrobiota; class Vulcanimicrobiia; order Vulcanimicrobiales; family Vulcanimicrobiaceae; genus JAMXLG01. Next base: position 1,618,598 of record CAVXXX010000001.1, read on the forward strand.
TGCAACGGCTCTTGAATCGCGATCCAGTCGTCCGCGGCGCGGCCCCAAAACGGCCGGTCGGCCGAAGTAGTCATAGTTCATCTTACTGCAGCGACCAGTCTTGTGTCTGCCCGAAGTTGTAGAGCATGTTTGGTGCGACACCGTGCAGCGAAGGATTGATCGCCTCATATTCGGTGCGATAGACCGTAAACACCGCCGTGACATTATCGGAGACGCGCCGCTGCATCACGTGAAAATCGTTGGTGCGGCGCACCCGGTCGACCGTCCGGGCCTGATCGTAGAATGCCGCGTCATAACGCGCGTCGCACCAACGGGCGAGATTTGGCCCGTTCGGCGCGCGATTCGCGCAGATCCACGGCTCCGACGTCTCGGGATCGAGCCCGCCGTACCATCCGCTGACCGCAACGTCGAACCGGCCGCCATACCAAATGCCGCCGGCCGCGGCAGGGCCATAAAGCACGCTCGGCGCCGCACCGCGCAAAACGGCGTTCATGCCCGCGTCGTGCAGGTTCTGCTGCACAATCGTCGCCGTCGAGCGCGACATGACATCGGAGTTGTTGAACGCGACGCGAACATCGCCGTTGTAGCCCGCAGCGTGGACGAGCGCGCGCGCACGTGCCGGATCGTAGCGCCGCGCAACGATCGAACCGTCGTGTTCGGGAAAGAGCGGCGGCAGCTCGGTCGTTGCTAACGGCGATAGACCATGATAGACCGTCCGTTCGAGCGTCGCGCGATCGATTGCATAGGCAACGGCTTCCCGCATCCGGCGGTCGCGCATGGCATCACCTTGGGTTTGCAACTCGAGCAAGTCGCTTTCGTTTCGCGGCACCGCAATCAGCGATATGTCACGCAGCGGACGCACTTGTTGCACCTGATCCGCGGTAATGTCGGTGAAATCAACTTCGTGCGCGCGCAGCGCCACGAGCGCCGCGTTTTCATCGGGAACGATCTTCACGATGATGCGCTGCAATTTGGGGTGCTGCCAGGAATACGGATTACGCGCCATAACGACGCGGTCGCCGCGACGCCACTCGGTGACGTAAAACGGTCCGGTGCCGAACGGACGATTGTTCCAAGCGGCACGGCGCAGATCGGTGTTATCGTGAAACGCGTGTGCCGGAAGAATGCCGAAGATGTAGTCGCTCGCCGCGAAGAGTTCGCGCGGAGCTCCGGAATACGGCGCCATCTCGCTAATCGCATTACGCGTGTCGGTCGCGGCATGGAACGTAAACATCACGTCGTGCGACGTAAATTCAACGCCGTCAGCGAAGCGCACGCCGCGACGTAAGTGATACGTTATTGTTCGCGCATCATGCGAAATACCGCCGTTTTCGATGCTCGGAACCTCTTGGCACAAAATCGGAATCGCGCGATTGTCCGGACCGATTCCGACAAGCGGCTGCGCGTAAATCTGCGTCAAATCGATCAGCCGCTGGCCAAAGGCGGTCAACGGATTGAGGTTCCAAATATCACCCCGCTGCGCGATCCGCACCTCGCCCGGCGTGCCCCAATGCGAACCGCCACGCGTGCACGCCGTCAGCAGCGCGAGCACGCAGAGCTTCCCAGCCCAAGAACGCAACACGCGCCAAGCTCTCGACGGTCGCATTGCGCATCGTTGCAGCGACCGCGCGAGAAAGGCCTTCACGCCGGCAAGCGTTGCTGCTCGATGATTGCATTGAAGAGGGCATGGGGAGCGCCCGTCCCGAGAATCACGCGCGAACCGTCCCGCATGGTGATTTGAACTGCGCGGAACCGCCAGATCCGCCAATTCCACCCGTGCCAGATCGTCCAGTGCGCGTGCCAGCCCTGGAGAAGCCCGAGTTCGATTTGCGCGACGCGCTCGATTCGGATCAGCGGAATGGAGCCGCGGGGCCAACTACCGCCAAGGCTCCATTGCACGCTCTCGTTATCAATGGTGACGCGCAACTCGGAAAAAGAGGCGACCGCAGCCGACAGTATCCCGACAACGAATGCCATGAGTTTGAACCAATGGCCCTGCTCGTTGAAGAACCCAGCGGTCAGCGCAATCGCAAAGCTGAGGAGCGCGATCCATCCTCGTCTTTGGTTACGCTTGTACCCCGCCGTCATCGCCTCAGAGCGCGTTGCGATGCGCGACGATTGCGTCGTAGAGTCCCTGCGGATCGTCGGTTCCCAGCGTGATCCGCGAGCCGTCGCGTTTCGTTATCTCGACGGCTTGGAATCCGCCGGCATTCCAAAGCCAACCGTGCCAAATCGTCCAGTGAATGCCCCAGCCCTCGAGCAGCTTCGTTTCGGTCCCCTCAACACTTTGAATATCGGCCAACGGAATCGATCCCGCAGGCCATCCCCAGCCGAAGGACCAGGACACGGTGCCGGAATCGACGCGTGTCGTTAGACGCGAAAAGACGGCCATCGACACGGCGACAATAACACTCACGATCGCCAGCCCCGGCCCCGCAGACGGGTCCGTGCGCGCGAAAAGAACGAACATTGCGAGCACGACGATCGCGATCCAGTACATCCACGTCGAATGCTGCCGATGCTCGTAGCGTTCCATGATGCTACTTACCCCGGATACCAGCCGCTTTTCGCAACGAACGCCTTTGGATCTCGCATCTGGATGATCTCGCGAAACGCGGCACGCTCATCCGATTCGTGCTCGTAATACGACTTCACGATCCGATACCCGACCCAATACCCAAGATCGCCCTGCTTGCTCATCGTGCTGTTGTCGATCCAATTCGAGAGGTCCGTCGAGTTCTCGTCGGCGACAAACTCGGTTTCGATTTGCTTCTCTCGCCCCTTCGTTGCAGCTACCATACTTGCGCTGGTCACTTCGCCGGGCTCACCGGAAATGAGCTCTGCCGTAAACTCCGCTGCTCCTTCGATAATCGAAGCCTCGAGCAGCGTCGGTTTCGGGTCGTTGTAGATCTCCGGTGCCGCCCGCGCCTGCTGCACGTGCGTATATTCGTGCGCAATTACGTGCACGAACCGATCCTCCAGGTTCGGATTCATCCACGTGACCGCGCACAACGCTTCAAGCCCGATCATCACGCCGGACGCATCGGCGATACCGACGGGTTTACCGCGGCTAACCGCGATCGTTACGGGAGGAAACGCCGCATCCGGATAAAGATCGCGCAACTTCTCAAATGCGACTTGGAGACGCCGGCGCGCATTCGGCAGAACGGCCATGCATCGCCGGGCGCCTGCATACACCTCAGGATGCTTTTCGAGGTTCGAAGCAATCGATGCGCCCGTCACCCTGCGCTCCGTTGACAAGCGGTGAAGTCCATCGGAACCGGGATCGATATATTCCGTTTGAAGTTGTTCGGCCGTCGGATCCCCATGCGCAGACTCGTAAACCGCGTAAAACCGTGTTACGTCGGATGTGTCGATCACCGGCCCCTCTGATGCACCCGCAGACGCAGCGACGAGCAGCACGGATGTTACCGCGATGAGAATCCGTTTCAACACCATCACATCTCCATGAAAAAAGGCGCCGGGTTGCGGCGCCTTTTGGACTACTTCGGAAAGATCACCACGCAGCGTTCGGGTTCTTCACCCTCCGACTCGGTTCGTACGAGCGGGCTGTCGGCGAGCGCGATGTGAACGATCTTTCGTTCCGACGGAAGCATCGCTTCGAGCTTCTGCGGCTTGTGATCGCGCATCACACGCTCGAGCGTCGCGAGCGCGAGGTTCTTCAATTGATCCGCGCGACGCGCGCGATAGCCTTCGGCATCGATCGTATAGTAGCGGCGATTGTTGCGCACGCCCGCATTGATGATGTTATTGAAGACTAAGTTGAGCGCTTCGAGCGTGTTGCCGTGACGGCCGATCAACATCGCGAGATCCGGCCCGGTCACTTCGAGATACTCGCCCTCTTGCCGGGGGATGTAGCTGATCTCCGTTTGCTGCACGCCCATGCGCTTGAGAATCTCGTTGAGAAGATCGCGCGCCGGCAACGCATCGGGCGGAAAGTCGTGATGTTCACGATTGCTCGTGCCGAGCGGCGCGCCGTAGCGTCGTCCGCCGCCGTTCCCGCCGCGCCGTCCACCGCCGCCGCCACCGGTGCGCGGGCGTCCGCCGCCGCCACCCGTGCGCGATTCGTTCTTGCCGGGAATATTGCGGTCGCGAATGTTCGCGGGCTGCTCTTCGAACTCGAAATCGTCTTCGTATAACATTAGGAATTCGCGCCTTTCGTTTTCTTCTTCACCTTATACGTCTTGGCCGCACTCGATTGCTTCGGCAGCTTCTTCTTCGCAGCGTTGCTCGTCGATGCAGTATCTTCCGGAGCGGGAACGTCCGTGATCGCATGCGCGCTATCGAGGAACGACAGCGGCTCGTGGAATTTGCGCAGCAAATAGAACTGCTGTGCCATTTGGAAAATGTTCGATGAGAACCAGTAGAGGACCATCGCCGACGGCCACTGGTACTTGAAACCAATGAAGCCGAGCATCAGCGGCGACATGATCGACATCATCTTCTGCGTCTGCGCCTGCTGCGGATCGGTTGCCGGCATGCTGCCGAAGCGCACGCTGATATACATCGAGGCCGCATAGAGCACGAGCAGAATCAAATCCGCATGCGCGAGGCTCGCGGCGAAGATCGGGACGCCGAAGAGCGCCGGCGAATGTTGCGTGATCGCCGTGCCGATCCACAAGAAGTCTTGATTCTCGTACAGCGACTTGTTCTGGATCACCATGTAAAAGACGCTGATAATGAACGGATACTGCACGATCAGCGGCAAGCATCCGGAGAGCGGATTCGCACCCGCTTCCTTATACAGTGCCATCGTCTCGCTTTGGAGTTTTTGCGGATCGTTCTTATAGCGCGTCTGCAGTTGCTTGATTTTCGGTGCAAGCTTCTGCATTGCCATCATCGACTTGAACTGCTTCGAATTGAGCGGCCAAAAGATGAGGCGAATAATTGCGGCGAGGATGATCAACGTGATGCCGAGATTATGAATCGGCACGTTGATCGTATTGACCAGCCACGACATACCGTTGACGATCGGATCCAGCCAGCTGGTCGCGAGAATAAGGTGCAACGCTTACCTTTCCAAGGGAGAGCACTCAGTCGCCGGGACGAAATCGACGCCGCCGGGGTGCCCTGGGTGACAGCGAGCAATGCGGCAGACGGCAAGCCAACTGCCTCGCAAGGCTCCAAACTTTTGAAGAGATTCGATCGCGTACTGCGAGCAGCTCGGATAGAACCGGCAATGCGGTCCCAGCAGAGGCGAGATCGCGATCTGATAGAGACGAATCGGAAGAATCAGGAGATACCGCACGGACCTACCCCTATACCAATGCCCGCTGCAGATCGTTTCGCAACTGCGTGAACGGTGCGGTCGCGGCGGCCGGCCGCGCGATGACGAGCACCCGCATGCGGCGCCCCTTCAGCGCTTCGCGCAAAATCGCCGCCACGCGGCGGCGAACGGTGTTTCGGACGACGGCCCCTCCGACGGGCTTGCCGACCGTAATGCCGACCACCGAGGATGTATCCTTCGGATGGGGATCGGCGCGGTAGACGGTCAAGGCTGCGGTGGCGATACGCCGGCCGCGCTGGCGCAGACGGGTGAACTCCCAACTGCGCCGCAGGCTGGCATAACTGCGCATCAGACCGTCAGGCGATGACGCCCCTTCTTACGACGGCGCGACAACACGGCGCGGCCGTTTTTCGTGGACATCCGCTCGAGGAAGCCGTGCACGCGTTTGCGACGGCGGTTGTGCGGCTGAAACGTCCGCTTCATAGCTTGCTTTACTCTCCCAGGCAAAAATAGCCGCCACTCGGCGGCACACAGCCCCTAAGTATAGAGCGGGCCCAGGGGGGCGTCAAGGCGACTCGGATACATTATCGATAATAAGCCGTTATGAGGGGCAGATGATAGGGATTTCCACACCTGTGGACAGAGCTGTGGAGAACCTCGCTTTGCAAGCGAGCCGGATCGCGCGGAAACCGGCATTAAACCGGGCTTTTTTTACGGTGTCAAGTGGCGCTGGAAAGCTGTTGAGATGTCGTGAAAATGCCCGAAAAACCGTTAAAAAGCACCTGTGGATAAGTGGATAAATTCGCTTCCAAAAAGCGCAGGAGCCGGGCCTGATTAAGCCAACCGAAAGCGACCTCACGGGACCCCAGGAGGGGGCGGCGGGATGCGGCTCTTCATGGTGGTTCGAGTACTACTTTTTGGTCAATGGGGACGCAGAGGATGGCGCTTGCGGTTGGCAACTCCGACATCTCGAATGAGTTGTGGAATTCTGCTCTGGAGGCACTCGAACGCAAGTTTTCCAAGCCGATCTTCGAGATGTGGATCAAACCGATCCGTCTCGTCTCGATGCACGGCGGTGAACTACTGCTTTCGGTCCAAAGCAATTTCGCGCGCGACTGGGTTGAGAATCGCCTCAAGGGGCAGATCGCGGACGTACTGACGGAAGTCTTCGGCGCGCGCTGTGAGCTGCGGTTCGCCGTTGCCGAAGCCGAAGCGACGCCGCAAGCAACACAAGCAGGCCCGACGGCGGCTGCGCCGACTCGTGCCCCCGAAGAACTCCGCAGTTCGAATCTCAACGCGCGCTATACGTTCGAAGAGTTCGTCGTCGGCAATTCGAACCGTTTCGCGCATGCCGCCGCGCAAGCGGTCGCGTGCGCTCCGGCGCGCGCATATAACCCGCTCTTCCTTTATGGAGGCGTCGGACTCGGCAAAACGCACTTGATGCACGCGATCGGTCATCGCGTGTTGCTGGACAACGCAAACGCGAACGTCGTCTACGTCACGTGCGAGAAATTTACCAACGAATTCATCATCGCGCTGCAGAACAACCGTACGCCGGAGTTCCGCAATCGCTACCGGCAAGTCGACGTATTGTTGATCGACGACATTCAATTCTTGGCGGGTAAAGAGACGACGCAAGAAGAGTTCTTCCACACGTTCAACGCGTTGCACGAATCCGGCCGGCAGCTGATCATCAGCTCCGATCGTCCGCCCAAAGAAATTCAAACGCTCGAATCGCGCTTGCGTTCGCGTTTCGAATGGGGACTGCTCACCGACATTCAGGCACCCGATATCGAAACGCGTGAAGCGATTCTCCGCAAAAAAGCCGAGAGCGAAAAGATTCCGGTCCCCGACGAAGTGACGTCGTTTATTGCGAAGGTCATTCCGTCGAATATCCGTGAACTCGAAGGCGCCTTAATCCGCGTCGTTGCGTATGCATCGCTAACAAAGTCGCCGATTACGCTCGATCTCGCGGCCGAGGTGCTCAAAAGCGCCGTCGCGCAGGCGCCGCTGCAACGCATCACGATCTCGAAGATCAAAGAGACGGTCGCGAGCGCGCACGGCCTCACGGTCAAAGAAATGGATAACGGCCGTCGCGATCAACGACTCGCCGCACCGCGTCAAATCGCGATGTATATTGCGACGGAGCTCACGAATTATTCGCTGCCGCAGATCGCCCGCGACTTCGGTAAGAAGGATCACACGACGGTGATGTACGCGCGCGACAAGATCAAAGATCAAATGCAGCGCGACGAGGCATATCGCAATAAGATCAGGCAACTCATCGCAATGTGCCAGAATCCCTAACGCTGCCATCCTGAATCCGGAACGTGTCATCCTGAGCTTGTCGAAGGATCGGCACGCATCAGAAGCGGTCGGACAGACAAACCCGGCCGTTTTTCTTTATCACTGTTAGCGCATCCGCGGATTTGCGCGAAGCGCAAACCGCAACGGGTTCGGTTCCACCGAACCCTGCACAAGGTTGCGCCTTTGTGCGTGGATAACTGCACGGGGATCCGAAACAGTGGTTATGTGTATTCGCGGGTGCCGGGCATCCACAGCTTATTCCAAGCGGAAACCCGCATCGGAACAAGCAAAAAACGACTTATCCGCGAAATACACCGCACTACTACTGTTACGGCGGTATTAGCTAATTCTTACCCGGATCTGACGCGAGCGGAGCATCGGTGGAATCATGAAGTTCACCTGTAACACTAAGGACATCGCAAGTGCGGTTGGCGCGGCCAGCAAGGTCGTCAACGCGCATACGACCGTGCCGATTCTCTCCAACGTCCTCCTGCAGGCCGAAGACGGCAAGATCGCCGTTCGCGCAACCGACCTCGAACTAACGCTGGAGCAGGCCTTCAAAGCCGAGATCAGCGAGGGCGGCTCGGTAACGGTTCCGGCCAAGCTCTTCTCAAGCTATCTCGGAAATCTGCCGGCGGGCTTACTCGAGCTCAACGGCACGCCGACGCGGGCCTCGGTCAAGTGCGAGCGCAGCAACTACGACTTCCACGCGCTGCCGGCCGACGAGTATCCGCCGCTTCCGGCCGCGACCAAAGGTTCGCACTTCACGATCGGCGCGAAGCGCTTCCGCGACGGTATCGATGCGACGATCTTCGCAGCCTCGAGTGAAGAGGCTCGCGGCGCCGTGCTGATGGGCACGCTGCTCGAGATCGAGGGCAACAACCTCACGATGGTCGCGACCGACGGCTACCGCCTTGCAAAGTACCAAACAACGCTTGATGACGGCATCACCGGCGCCGAGAAGTATATCGTCCCGTCCCGAGCGCTGAACGAAGCGGCGCGTAATTTGAGCAGCGGCGATCAGATTGCCGTCAGCGCGCTCGGAGCGCAGAGCAACCAACTGCAGATGACGGCGGCTGATGTGTCGATTACCGTGCGTCTCGTGGACGGCCAGTATCCCAATTACCAGCAGGTCATTCCGTCGAAATTCGACCGCAGCGTGACCGTCAATACGCAGGCGCTAATCGGCAGCCTCAAGCGCGCCGAACTGGTCGCCGGCGACCGCGCCAGCATGGTCAAGCTCTCCGTTGCGAATCAAACCCTGATCGTTACCGCAAGCTCCGACGTATCGGGCAACGCGTATGAAGAAATCGAAGTCGAACAAACCGGCGACGATCTCTCGATCGCATTCAACGCACGTTATCTGGTCGAGATTCTGAACCACATCAAGAGCGCGCAGACCGTCATTGAATTCCTCGGCCCACTTTCACCCGCCGCAATTCGCCCAGTCGAAGCACCCGAGGGTGCGCAACAACTCTACGTCCTCATGCCACTGCGCCAATAACTGTCATCCTGAGCCTGTCGAAGGATCGCAAGGAACGACGGCGAGCGGTAATGCTCGTCGTCCGTGCTTTTAGGTGACACGGTAGAGTGCAGCTAACACGCGTGCGTCTTAGCAACTTTCGGAACTATGCGGAGCTGGATCTTGATCCGGCGCCGGGGTTGAATGTGTTTGTCGGGCAGAATGCGCAAGGCAAAAGTAATCTTCTTGAAGCCATCGCGATGCTCGGAACCGGAAAATCGTTTCGTACGAGCCGCGATGCTGATTTAGTGCGCGAAGGCTTAGACCTTGGAGTTGTCGGCGGCGATGCAAAGATTCGTGCCGGCGTGATTCATCTCGGCTGCACGATTACGAAAACGGTGCGATCCACGCGCAAGCAATACACGATCAACGGCCGAGGTGTACGCTACGCGCGATTCCTTGGAAGCATCCGTGTCGTTACATTCGTCCCGGCCGATTTACAACTCGTCGGTGGTCCGCCGTCACTACGCCGGGCGTTGCTCAATATTGCGCTCGCGCAGGAAGACCGGCAATACTACCACGAGCTCGCGCGATACCAAAAAGCGCTGCAGCAGAAATCGGCAATGTTGCGCGGCAACGTGACGTTCGATCCGGAATTGCTCGTGATTTACGACAATGTGCTCGTAGAAGCCGGAACGTACGTAATGCTGACGCGCAATCACTTCATCACCGAACTCGCGCGGGAAGCGGAACGAACGCACGCCGAGTGGACGCGTGATGTGGAGAACCTGCGCGTGAGCTATGCGCCGAATGTAGCGTTCGAAGCACCGACCGGCGATGCAGTCAGCGGTGCGCTCGAACGGCGCTTGAAAGCGGTCGCGGAGCAAGAGCGGGTGCGGAAGACGACGCTTGCGGGGCCACATCGCGATGACCTCGCCCTCGAGCTGGACGGCCGCTCTTTAGCGGCATATGGGTCTCAAGGACAGCAGCGGACAGCGGTGCTGGCACTCAAGGTTGCCGAATATAGTGTGATGCGCGATCGCGCCAATGAAGCGCCGCTGTTACTGCTTGACGATGTGCTCTCGGAACTGGACCATGAGCGTGCTGCCGCATTTCTAGCCGGCGTGGGCGCCCTTCGACAGGCTCAGGATGACACGGTTCAGGCGTTCGTTACCGCAACGCACTTGCCGCCGGGATTGCCGCAGGATGCGCGCGTCTACGCCATCGAGCGAGCCACGGTATCGCTGTGCTGAAGCTCGGGGATGCGCTCGGCGGGTGGAACCCGGCGGAAGGCCGTACAGGACAAGCGACCGATCCTTTGGTGTTGCTCGGCGCTGCTTGGGCGGAGATCGTCGGCGAGAACAACGCGCGAAAGTCCCACCCAAGCAAAATCGAAGGGGACACGCTCGTCATTAAAACCGCCGGCAGCGGTTGGAGCCATGCGCTTAGTTGCGAGTCGACGCAGATCGTGGCCGCGATCCGCGCGCGTGTGCCAAAAGCGAACATCGAGAAATTACGCTTTCGCATTGGAACGATTGCTGCTTCCGGCAGCCCTTCGGCCGGAAAGCGTGTTATGGGGAAGGCAGCGTCGCACGATACGCGTACGCCGGTCGCCGACGCCGATGAGGCGCTCGCGCGGCTGCGGACCGACGTGGAGGCCGCCGAGCGGGCGAAACGGGCCCGTGGGTGGAAAGAATGCGCGGGCTGCACCGCCTTGATCGAGCCTGAATCCGGCCCGTTCTGCGTTACCTGCAAGATTGCGCGTAATGACGATCGGGAACGTCTCGTGTCGCGGCTTCTCTTTGAAGCGCCGTGGCTCGGGTATGCCGGAACGTCCAGCCTGGTCGAGGGCCTCACTCGCGATGAGTACGAGCGCATCCGCTGGCGCCTCTTGACGCGCTGGTGGGAACGGCTCTCGCGCGCGCGTCGGAGCGGCAAGCTTTCACGCGATGGATCGGAACGGTTGATCGCGAGTTCGTACGTGCTTTTAAAAACCGAACTCGCTCCGGAACGAATCGGTCCGGCGACGGTGCGCAACGTGCTCGGCGATGAGCTGCACGAATTACTTTACGGAACGGAACAGCAAGAGTAGTAATGTCAAACAATTATACCGGCGAACAAATCGAGGTTCTCAAGGGTCTCGAGGCGGTTCGCAAACGCCCCGGCATGTATATCGGGAATACGGCGGAGCGCGGGTTGCACCAACTCGTGTACGAAGCGGTCGACAACGGCGTCGACGAAGCGCTTGCGGGTTACGCGCGCACCTTGAAGGTAACGCTGTATAAAGACAGCTCGTGTTCCGTGGAAGACGATGGCCGCGGCATTCCCGTCGATATTCACGCCGAAGAGAAGCTGCCGGCGGTAGAAGTCGTCATGACGATTTTGCATGCGGGCGGCAAGTTCGGCAAAGGCGGATACAAAGTGTCGGGCGGTTTGCACGGCGTCGGTATCTCCGTCGTCAACGCGCTCTCCGAATGGATGATCACGCGCGTCAAGCGTGACGGCAACGTCTACGAGATGAAGTTCGAGCGCGGCGCCACCGTGCAGAAACTGAAGAAGCTCGGCAAAACCGACGAAACGGGCACGTTCCAATGGTGGAAGCCCGATCCCGAAGTATTTGAAACGCTCGAGCTGCACTGGGACATTCTGCAGAAGCGTCTGCGTGAACTGGCGTTCTTGAATCGCGGGCTTTCGATCACGCTGCGCGACGAACGTCCCGAGCAAGTACGTGAGCGCACGTATAAATTCGATGGCGGCATTATGTCGTTCGTCGAGTATTTGAATGAGAAGAAAGATCCGCTCCATCCGATCATCACGACGCACTCCGAACGCGACAACGTCGACGTGGAAGTCGCAATGCAGTACACGGATACGTACAGCGAGCAGATTTTCAGCTACGCGAACAACATCAACACGATCGAAGGCGGGATGCATCTGCAAGGCTTCCGTCAAGCGGTCACGCAAGCCGTCAACAGCTATGCCAAGAAGAAGGGCATGCTCAAAGAATCCGACGGTTCGCTCTCGACCGACGACATCATGGAAGGCCTCACCGCCGTCGTTTCGGTGAAGTTGCAAGACCCGCAATTCGAAGGCCAAACAAAGACGAAGCTCGGCAACGCCAGAGTGCGCAGCATCGTCTACGGTCTCGTGAACGAGCGTCTCGATTTCTTCTTCGAAGAGAATCCGAAGCAAGCGCGCGTCATTATCGATAAGTGCATGCAGGCGCAGCGTGCCCGCGAAGCGGCGAAAAAAGCGCGCGATCTTTCGCGCCGCAAGAACGCGCTCGAGGGTTCGGGCCTTCCCGGCAAACTCGTCGACTGCAAGAACACCAATCCCGCGGAGAGCGAAATCTTCTTGGTCGAAGGTGATTCGGCCGGCGGCACTGCGAAGGGCGGCCGCGATCCGAACTCGCAAGCGATTCTTCCGCTGCGCGGCAAGATTCTCAACGTCGAAAAGGCGCGTTTGGACAAAGTGCTTTCGAACGAAGAAATTCGTACGATGATCACCGCGTTCGGCACGGGCTTCGGCGATGAATTCGACGTGAACAAGCTGCGATATCACAAGATCATCATCATGACCGATGCCGACGTCGACGGATCGCACATCCGCACGTTGCTGCTGACGTTCTTCTATCGCCAGATGAAGCCGCTCGTCGAGGAAGGCCATGTGTTCATCGCGCAGCCTCCGCTCTACGGCGTGAAGAAGGGCAAGAAGCAGTGGTGGGCGTTCAGCGAAACCGATCTCAAGGCGATCGTCGGCGACGCCGAGCTCAAAGACTTTCAAATCCAGCAGTACAAGGGCTTGGGTGAAATGGATGCGGAGCAGCTCGCCGAGACGACGATGGAAGTCGGCCACCGGCGACTGAAGAAAATCACGATCGAAGACGCGGTCGAAGCCGAACAGATCTTCACCGATCTGATGGGCGACAAAGTCGAACCCCGCAAGCAATACATCTTCGACTACGCCAAATCCGTAAAGAACCTGGACCTGTAACCCGGCGGGGGATAGAATGACACGCCGAAGCGTTCCGGGTATATGGTCGTGGTGCGCAAGCGAGCGGCTCTCGTCGTCTTGGCCGTACTTGTCGTCCTTGTGGGCGTCGTGGTCGCGCAGCGGCAGCAGGTCGCAGCGGCCTTGCTTCCGCGTGTCATGTCGCTTGCAACGGGCTATGATGTGTCGATCGGCGACCAGCACATCGGCAAGTCGCACGCGACGTTTCTCCACGTGCACGTCAGCCGCAAGGGTGAACCGGTCCTAGACGCCGCGCAGGTCGAAGTGGCGTACTCGCTGCGCGACCTGCTGCCGGGAAGCGCGCATCGCTTCGGTGTCAGCGCGATCTACATCGATCATCCGACGTTGACGCTCGTCCGTCACAAGGACGGCGGCTACAACATCGCGTTTCCTCAGGCGCAGAATCCGACCGTTACCGCACCGCAAGCACCGAATCACGTTCCGATTGCACTCACGATTCGCATTCGCGACGGATCCGGCGTGGTGCGCGCGCCGTACACGATCGATCCGGACTCCCGCACGCTCGAAGTAACCGGCATCAATCTCGATGCGGACATCAATAGCGCGGCGCGCACGCACTACGTGCTGCGTGGAGCGTTCGTCGAGCAAGCGTTGGAGCCGTTTCAGTTGATCGGAACGGTCGACATGAATCGGGGATACGCGATCCATCATGCGTATGCAAAAGAGATTCCGATGCGTGCGATCGGAAACTATTTCATCAATTCGGATGCGGCGCGTCTGCTCGCCGGTTCCGCGCAAGATTTAGAGTTCAAGGCCTACGCGCTCGACGTTCAACCGGATCAACCGATCGACTATCATATCTCCGGCGCGATCGACGTTTCCGATATCCAAATGCAGGTTATCGGCCTGGCCAAGCCGTTGCGGCACATCTCGGGCCGCTTGAATATGGTCGATGACACGTTTTTCTTCAACCGGCTGGGCGCCGAAATTTCCGATACGCCGGTTGCGGTGAGCGGCGGCATCTACAACTTTGCGGCGCCGAACTATCGTCTCGGCATCGACGCGCGCGGCAACTTGCAGACGTTGCGCCATCTCTTTGTCTTCACCCAGAACCAGCCCATCGAGGGCAATGCCCGCCTGCAAATCGAGGTTCAAGGAGACCTCGGTTCACCGGTCGTGCTTGCCCGCATGGACGCGGCCCGCGCTGTCTATAACACGTTGCCGGTGCGCGACTTGCACGTGAAGATCGCTTATCAAAACGAGAGCGTGATGCTTGCGCCGTTGCAGGCGACGGTCCACGGCGCCAAAGTCGCGATTGTGGGCATGATCGGCGTCGGCAACATCGTGCACACGCAAGCGGTGCTGCATTTTTCCGGTCCCGCAAAAGCGTTACCGTATTTCGGTGCGTTGCTCGGTAGCGAGGGGATCGTCGGCGACGTGCTGCTCGACGGCCTCGATACAAACTTTCTCGGATACGGTGCGATGCAATCGGAGCGCGGCATCAATCGCATGGCGGCCGTGCTGCACGTCGGCCGTTCCGGCACCGTTGACGTGCAACCATTCTGGATCGATACCGATCGCGGACGATTTGCGGCCGCGTATCATTTGGACCGCCGGTCGAACACGAGCGCCTTTTGGATGGACGCTCGACGGCTGAACGTAAATTCAGCGCTCGAGCCGGGCGCGTTCGGAACGTTACTACCGGTCTTACCCGCATTCAACGGAACGGTTGACTCATTCTCATTCGAAGGCGGTGGACCGAGCGGCATGCACGCACTCATCGCCGGCGCGATGCACGGGCATGGATTGCGTATTGCCGGCGTCGGTCTGGACCGCGTTTCCGCACAGTTCAGCGGCGTGTTGGCCGACGCCGCAATTGAACCGCTGCATGCGCAGGGCTCATGGGGAACGATCGACGGAGACGGTGCGCTGTCGCTCGGTGCGATTGCGGTCCGCGGCATGTATCATGGTACGCTGCAAGGATTGCGGCCGTTCATGCAAGATCCGCACGCAAGCGGCAACGTCGATGGTCCCGCGGCAATCGCAATCGCGGGCGGCCGCATCACCGTTCAAGCCGACGATCTCCGGTTGCGCAACGCGCAATATCACGGTCTTCCGCTGCAAGCGGTTCGCGGAACGCTCGCGGTCGACAACAACGGCGCGTTAACTGTCCTTTCGACGCACGCCACGGTCGCGGGCGGAGACATCGTTGCCGCGGGCCGCTTCGATCGCGGCCTTTCGCTTATCGCCAGTGGCGCGAAAGGCACAGATCTGCGCGCGCTCGGACTTCCGCTCGATGCGGGCGTCGTAAGCGCAAGCGGCAACCTCAAGCAAGGGTCGAAGATTCCAACGTTTACCGGCGGCGTGAGCATTGCAAACGGTCGCGTGCAGCAATTCGCCATCTCGGGAAGCGGGCTCGTCAATTTGCACGACGACACCGTCCATCTCGATCACGTCGTGGGCGGCCTTGACGGCACATACACGATCGCGTCCGGCGACCTCATGCAATTAAGTTCCGGATCGCCGGCGTATGCGATGCACGCCGACGTTCCCGCAGGTGACATTACGCGAGCGCTGCACACGCTCGCCTTTCCCACGTTTTATAGCGACGGTACGTACAGTGCGGCGCTCGACGTGCATGGACGCGGATTGAATCCAAGCGTGAAGGGCCCGATTACCGTCGGCGCCGGTTCAGTGAACGGGCTGCCTTATACCGATGCGCGCGCATCGATCGACGCGAGCCCGAAGGGTGGAGTCGTCGCACGGCGCGGGTCGGTACAAGTGGGATCAACGCACGTGAGCTTTGCGGCGGGTGAACGTCCGCAGATAAGCGGCGTACACGTGCGCGCGACAAACGCCCATTTGGAAGATTTCAACAATTTCTTCGATACGGGGGATACGCTCGCCGGAGCGGGCAGCGTGCGTTTCGATCTGGTTTCGCAATCGCACCGTATTTCGAGTAACGGCAACATCGATGTCGCGGGACTGCGTTATCGCACGTTTGCAATCGGCAATACGCGCGCGATCTGGTCGAGCGCGCGCAACCTCATGAAGGGAAGTATCGTCGTCGGCGGCGAGCAAGGGTTGCTGCGTGCCAAGGGCTCCATCGGATTTGCGCCGTCCCCGTCGTTATTCGACGTGCTGCGCGATTCGCGGTACTCGCTCTCGATCGATCTCGACGACGTCGATACGGGGAAGTGGCTCGCCGCATTCGGATTTCCGCAAGTGCCGATGAGCGGACGGGTTGATGCCGATGCGACGATCGAAGGCCGCTACCCGCGCTTGCACGTGAACGGAACGTCGTCGCTTCACGGTGGCTCCGTCGGACCGTTGCCGATCGACGCGGCGGACCTTGCGTTTTCATCCGTAGGCGATCGCCTGAGAATCGATTCGGCGAGCATGGTGTCGACGGGATTGACGGCAACGGCAACCGGAACGTTTGGTCTTGGCGCAAAAGACCCGATTGATGTCGACGTATACTTGAACTCAAACGACATGGCCCGGTTGATCCAACAAGTGTGGCGCAAAAACGTTGCGCTTGAAGGCGAGTACGAATCGACGGTGAGCATGCGCGGAACGCCGCGCAAGCCGGAACTCTCAGCCGCATTCGATGCGACCAATGCCGTCGCATACGGTGTGAAAATTCCGTCGATCTTCGGTTCGCTGCGCTGGAATATGGGCACGCGTTCGCTGCAGCTCAGCAACGCCGGCGCGCAGTTCGAACATGGCGAGATTTCGCTTGCCGGATCGCTGCCGTTGCGCTTGAAACCATTCGGCGCAGGGCCGCCGAACGCGCAGATCGATCTCGACCTCTCCGTAACGGCGCTCGATCCCGCAACGTTTGAAACATTGTTGGGCAATAATACGCGTCTCGGTGGTACGATTGATGGTGCGCTCGCGATTGACGGAACCGTGGGCACGCCGCGCATCTACGGCCGCTTCGCGCTCGCAAAGGGAAGCTATGTCAGCGATCTGGAGCGCACGCCGATTACAAACGCAACCGCTACGTTGACGTTCGATCACACCCAGGCAACGGTGCAGCGCGTATCGGCGAATTTGGGACAAGGAACGTTTGCCGCGTCGGGCCATCTCGCGTTTGCACGCGGCTCGCAAACGGCGAGCTATCATGTCGACGCGACGGCGCACAACGCGCAACTCAACGTTCCGGCGCTTGGAAGTGGAGCGTTCGACGGACGCATCACGTTCAAGCGCGATCCCAATCAGCTGCCCCTCATCGCCGGCGAGATGACGCTGCATGATTCGACCACGCCGTTCTCGGCGTTCCTCGCCGCAACGCAAGGCAGCGGCACGGGGGGCGGACCGTCGTTTCCGTTCGACGTGGCCTTCGACATGAAACTTGCGGCCGGGAAGAACGTGCGCGTGCGCGGCTCCGGCTACGGGGCCGGCCTCGATATCGGCGCATCGGGCGCGGTGAATCTCGGCGGAACGCTGAAGGCGCCGACGCTTGACGGCCAATTCCTCGGCACCGCGGGAACGCTGACGTACTTCGATCGCGTTTTCCGATTGACCGATGCGGTCGTCAGCTTCACGCCCTCGCAAGGAATCATTCCGACATTGCACGCGCAAGGTGTAACGCACGTCACGAACCCCGATCCGCGCCAGGTGGCTTACTCGACGGATGTCACGATCAACGTCGACGGACCGATCAATGGGCTAAAGATCGCCTTTAACACCAACCCGCCGGGCTATACGAACGAACAAATCCTTGCAATGATCGCACCTTTCAGCGGGCTCATCAGCGGCACGCAGTATGCTCCGGGCGCGAATAATCCGACGATCAACGGCGTCACGCCTCAAGGGGCGCTCAACCCCGTGCCCGGGGCGCAGCCGATCGGACAACCCTCGTCGGGAATCACCGTCGGGCAGGAAGCCTTTAATATTCTCAACGCACAGTTCACCGCCGGTGTCCTTGCGCCGGTGGAGAACGCGCTCTCGCAAGGGCTTGGTTTCCAGAACTTCAACTTAAACGTGAATTATTATGGAAACGTCGGGTTCTCGGCAACGCGCTTGCTCGGGAAAACCGTGAACTTCATCTATTCACAGACGTTTGGAACGCCCTCCACGTATTCGGCGGGCTTACAGCTGGCAAGCGCGAATGCGACGAGCGCGCAGCTGTCGTTTTACTGGTCGACCGGGCCGCAGGTGCTCTTCCAAACGCCGTCGGGTGTGTCGACTACGTCGCACCTCGCCGTCGGGCAGCCACTCCAAGGGCAGAGCGGCTTTGCCTTTAACTTGCAGCGGCTCTATTGGTAGAATCCACAGCTTCAATGGAAGGCAAGGACCACCGCCAGCTAGCGCGAACGAGGGGCCGGAACTCCGAAAGCCGCCGCGTGCTTCGCGCGCGTCGCATCGCTGACGCCCTCAGCGTTCTTGCCCACGTAGAGGACAACTTTTTCGCATGACCTTAGACCTCCGGCGCGCCGTGCTCGCCCTCGTTGTCGTGTTGACGCTTGTATCGCCCATGGCGGCGATCTCCGCGTCGGCTCCGGCTGCGCCGAAGATCGTCTCCGTCGACATCACCGGCAACGCTCACGTTCCGACGGCGGCAATCATGCAAGTGGTGCAAGCGCGTCCGGGCGCGCTCTACGATCCGCGGACCGTGCAACAAGATCTCGCCAACATCAATGCGCTCGGTTATTTTGCCGACGTTGCGCCGCCGCTCGTGCGCGCGCGGCCGGGCGGTGTTGCGATCACCTATCGCGTGATCGAGAACCCGGTCGTCAGTAAGATCTCGTTCACCGGCAATCAAAAAGTTCCGAACGACACGCTCCTTGCGCTGATGGATCTTTCCGTCGGCCAAGTCTTCAACACGAACACCTTCCGTCAAGACGTGTTGAAGATCAACAACTATTACGAGCGGATCGGCTACGGCGGCCAAGTGCCCTCGCACGTCAAGGACCTCAATCTCGATCCGAAGACCGGCGCGCTGACGCTCGTTATTCAAGAAGGTCTCGTCGTCAAGAACATCATCATCGGCGGCGACCCGGTGCTTCCGCCGACGTTGATCGTCCCGCAGCTTACGCTCAAACCGGGCATGGTGTACTCCGATGAAATCCGTCAGAAGGACGCCGACGCGCTGCGCAAGTTCTACGAAGATAAATTCAAAGTCGAACTCGGGAACTTCGAAGGCGGAATCGATCCGTCGACGATCGATCAGAAAGCCGGCACCGCCGACGTGAAGTACGACGTGTACGTCGCGCGCGTCGCGGCCGTGCAGATCACCGGCAACACGCGCACGAAGGACCAAGTGATCCGTCGCGAATTGCGCGTGCGCCCCGGTATGGTGGTGAATACCGACTGGATCAAGAGCGACTACGAGCGCTTGCAGGCAACCGGGTATTTTTCGAAAGTCAATCCGGATATCAAAGAAGGCCCGGATCCGAAGAAGCCGCAGGACGTGACCCTCGTGTGGGAAGTCACCGAACAGCGCACGGCATCCGCGAACGTCGGGTTCGGATATTCGGGCGGTATTACGGGTCAAGGACTTTACGGCACGCTCGGCTATCAAGACACGAACTTGCACGGTACGGGCAATTCCACGTCGGTGCAATTCCAGCGTGGTGCGCGTACGTATCTCGGCCAGATCGGCGTGACGGTTCCGTACATCGGTAACACGCCGAAATCGCAGCGCTATTCGTTGAGCGTAAACCTCTTCGATAATGGCTCGACCTATTATTATCCGGTCTACAACGCAACGAGCACGATCATTCAACCGGCGCCCATCGTCGGCGCAACGCAAGGACCGATTCCGGTCACGCTCTATCCGAGCACTTCGTCGTCGCTTATTGGCGGCGTCGTATCGACGAGCTACTCGGCGTCGCTCGGCGGTTCGGTTTCACTCGGACGGCGTTTGAGCGACTACGTGATCGCCTCGATCACGCCCACGATCGAGAAGGTCAAGTACGATACGAGCGTTCCGGCGCCGTACTACTTCCAGGGATCGCAGCCGAACGTGCTCGCGGGTCCGACGCCCAATCCGCTCAATTCGAACATTTCGAACATCAACGGTTCGTTCGGTATCGCGGCAACCTCGATCGCAAACGTCAACACGGGTCTGCCGTATCAGTTGAACTACTTGACGTTCGGCCTCAGTACGTCGCCGATCACGATGGACGATCCGTACAATCCGCGGCGCGGATGGCGAGCGAATCTCTCGGAGACGGTCTCCGCGCCGGGATTCCTTCGCTCGAGTTTCGATTACACTGCGACCCAGCTCGATATGGCGCGCTTCTTCCCGGTGCTCAAGAGCGCGACGCTCGGTATTCACTTGTTGCCGGAAACCACGACGGGTGTGATTCCCCCCAGTCAGCTCTACACGTTCTCCGATCAACAGATGCGCGGATATAACACCGTGTTTTACGCGACCGACGCACTGCTCGGACAGATCGAGTTGCGTCAGCCGCTCACCGCAGACCGCAAGCTCACCGTCGCGGCGTTCGCCGACGGACTCGACTATCGCATCCGCGGTGCATATCCGCTGCTCGATCCGTACACGAACCGAATCGTCGGTTATCCCGGAAACTGGGCGACGGTCGGAGACGTGGGCGCCGGCTTACGCTTCGATATTCCACAACTTGGACTGCGCACCGTGCGCATCGACTTCGCACGCGGCGCCAATGGCACGCACATGAGCTTCGGCATCGGCCAAAGCTTTTAGAGACACAAGGACACATGAAGAAACGGCTCATCTCATCTCTTCTCGGAACGGCGATTATCGCGGCGCTTATTGCGCCGGCGGCAATCGCTGCGGATTTGACCGACGTCGGTTACGTCGATCAGACGGCGCTCGGCAGTTTGCCGCAATTTGCGTCTGCGAACGCGCAGCTGGCGCAGTATAAAGCGGGGCTCGACCGCCAGTTCGCTTCGGCAATGAAATCGGCGCGCACAGACGCCGACAAGCAAAACATCACCTTGCGCTTCCAACAGGAACTTCAGGACAAACAGCGCGAGCTCGTCGGTCCGCTCTTCCAGCGCGCGCAACTTGCACTCGCAACCGTTGCGTCCAACCGCAAGCTCTCGGTCGTCGTTGATAAGCGCATCATCGTGTACGGTGGACAAGACGTCACGAGCGATGTCGTCAACGCCATCAGAGGCTCGCAGGCGCTCAATCCGCCGAGCGCGTCACCGCCGCCGTCGGAGATCGGTTTCGTCGATCAATCGGCGCTCGATAATTCGACGAAGGTTCAAGACGCCAACAAGCAACTGCAGCAGTACATGGAGCAGCAGCGTCCCGCGTACGCAGCCAAACTCAAAGACGCGAAGACGGATGCGGAAAAGAACGACGTCGGCGCGCAGTGGGACAAGCTGATCTCCGACAAGCGCGATCAACTGCTCAAGCCGCTGGTCGATCAAACGAAGTCCGCTACGGCGTCGGTCGCGAAGGGCAAAAACTTAGTGCTCGTTATCGATCGCGGCGACGTAATCTTCGGGGGCACGGACATCACTCAAGATGTCCAGAACGCACTCAATAAATAAGCGCAACGGAGTTGCGCTGGTCCTTGCGGCAGCCGCCATGCTTGGTGGCTGTTCGCGCGTTGACGTGCACTCCGCGACCGTTCGCGGCGTGGCGTACGTTCGCATCGACGAGGTGATCAAACATCACCCGCTGTACCCGCAAGTGCAGCAGCTCGAGAATGCCGTTGCGGCGATCAATCTCGAATCGACGATGCCACGCGCCCCGCTCTCGCCCGCCGAAATCGCGCAGCAGACGCAAGTGCTCAACAAGCAGCTCAAAGATGCGCAGAGCCGCGCGAACGCGATTCTCCAGCAGAAGCAACAGCAGTACCAGAATCAGGAGCGCCAAGCCGATATTGCGGCGTTGAAAGCCGCGAATATCGACCCGCGTGCGGCCGGCATCGGCGAGCAGATGAATGCGACATCGCAGCAACAGGCCGCGCAGGCGGCGCAAGCGGCGCGGCAAGACTACCAGCAATATCAGCAAAGCGTCGTCGCGCAAGATAACGCCGCGATGAATTCAGTCGCGCAGCAGCTCAGCAAAGAAGCGGATCAAAAATTCCGCGCGCGTGCGGAGCAGGATCAGCAGCAGGAGACGGATTTGTCACTGCGCCTCGCACAGCAAGACGCAACGCAGCGCCTCGCCCTAAAGACCAAAGCGAATAACATCGCGATGGATGCGACGCAGCGCAAGCAAGTCGCGGACCAGCTCGCCGCGCTCGATAAAAAAGAGGCGGATCAAGTTGCAGCGCTGCGCGCGCAGCATCAAAGCGATCTCGCAGCATATCAGAAGCAGCTGCGTTCGGAAACGAGCGCCGCAATTCAGAAACAGGTCGCGAGTATTCGTTCGCAGACGCAAGCGAAGCTCTCGACGCGCCAACAGCAAGTCGGCGCGCAGCTGCGCGGACTCGGCACGGCACCGATTCCGCAACAGAACATCCCACACGACGTGCAAGCGCAATTGATGAAAATTCATCAAGAGTTCGGTGCGAAGTTCCAGGCCGACGCGCAAGCGACGGTTGCCGAATACAACGCGACGAAGAGCGATCTCGACAAGCAGTTCGCGGCACTCCACGGTGAAGACGTGGGTGCAACGGGTGCGGCCGCGAAACAGCTCAGTGACTTGCAAAAGCGCCACGACGACCTGATGGCGCAAATCCAGTCCCAAGTTCAACGCGAAGCCGATAAAATCGCGAAGGATGACGGGTTCACGGTCGTCTTTGACAATGTCCAAGCCGCAAACGGCGGCTACGATCTCACTAACGATCTCATCCGCGACGTCGAAAGTCTACACGAGTGAAGAAACAACTGATAATTACCGCCCTTGCCGCCGCGCTGCTCGCCGGCTGCGCCAATAACAGCCCCGTCGGTCTGATTGATATCGGCCGTATCGTGGCGAATTGGAAAACGTATCAGCTCAATCAACAGCAGCTAATGATCGACGAGCAGAAGATCATTCAGAGCCGCGCTTCAAACGGCCAGAAGCAACGCGAAGCGCTCGCACTGCAGAAGAAGTACGCCGGCATCACCGAGGATCTGACGAAGCAAATTCGCGAGGCCGCGAACAAAGTGGCTTCCGATAAGGGCCTCAAGCTCGTCGTGACCAAACAGGGCGTCGGCTACGGCGGCGTCGATATCACGCCGGATGTCGAGAAAGTGATGAACATCACGGAAGCGAGCTCGTCGCCCAGCGCACAATAGCATGCTGGGCACGCTCGCGGATCTGCAAGCGAAAGTCGGGGGCCGTGTCATTGGCGACGGCTCCGTTGCTATTGCGCGCGTTGCCGCCGTAGACGAGGCGAGCGATGATGCATTGACGTTCGCGACCGACGAGAAGTATCTCGCCGCCGCATTTAAAAGCAATGCGGCT
The DNA here is from genome assembly GCA_963765935.1 of Vulcanimicrobiia bacterium. GTDB lineage: Bacteria > Vulcanimicrobiota > Vulcanimicrobiia > Vulcanimicrobiales > Vulcanimicrobiaceae > JAMXLG01. Next base: position 1,641,932 of record CAVXXX010000001.1, read on the forward strand.
GCGGTGCTCGTTGACGATAGCGTGCCGCTCGGCGGCGCTACGCCGCCGAAACCCGTGCTGGTCGTGGAAAACGCGCGCGCCGCGCTCGCGACGTTTCTTGCAACGTTGAAGCGGCCGCGTCCGCGCGGGCCGTTTCGTCATCCGAGCGCGGTCGTCGAAGACGGCGCCGTCATCGGTGACGATGTGCACCTAGGCGCGAATGCCTACGTCGGGAGTGGTGCGCAAATCGGCGCCCGCACGACGATCGGCGCGGGAGCATACGTCGGCGCGGACGTGCGTATCGGTGAAGATACGTGGCTGCATCCGCACGCGATCGTGCACGAAGGGTGCATCGTCGGGAATCGTGTGGTGCTGCATTCCGGCAGCGTGATCGGCAGCGAAGGTTTCGGCTGGGCGTTCCTCGAGGGACGTCTCGAACGGATTCCGCAAGTCGGCAACGTCGTGCTCGACGATGAAGTCGAGATCGGCGCGAATACGTGCGTCGATCGCGCGCAGACCGGCAGCACGCAGATCGGACGCGGCACGAAGATCGACAATTTGGTGCAGATCGGCCACAACTGCCGCATTGGCATGCACTGCGCGATTGCCGCGCAAACGGGGTTTGCGGGTTCCACGAGCGTCGGTGATTTCGTCAAGATCGCAGGTCAGGTCGGCACGCGCGGACACATGCACATCGGTTCGCGTTCGACGGTTGCGGGGCAATCCGGCGTATGGGGCGATGTCGAGGAAGGCGCGATGATTTCCGGCAACCCGGCGCGCGATCACCGCGAGTGGATGAAAGCGGAGGTCATGGTGCGCAGGCTGCCAAAGCTCGTCGCTCGTGTCGAGAAACTGGAGCGCGAGCTACAGAGCGAAGAGTGAGGAGCCTGTCGGGGAATGGCAGCCTTCGCTTTCACGGCGCATTTTCTCCGAAGCCGTCGTTGCTCATCGGTCACGAAGCTATGGCTTCGCTTCCTCTTCGCGCCTAGTCTTCGAAGAAAATGCACCGTGAAATCGAAAGCGGCCATTCCCCGACAGGCTCCTAGCGTATGAACGCGGCAACGCTTTGCGAGCCCTTGCATTTTGAGGGCGTGGGGCTGCATACGGGCACAACGGCAGCGATGGACGTGCGCCCCGCTGCACCGGGAATGGGTTTCGTGTTTGTCTGTTCCGGTACGCGTATTCCCGCGACCGCGGATTTCGCGAGTGAATCACCGCTTGCAACCGTTATCTCGCACAAGGCGACGAGTATCTCGACGATCGAGCACATTCTCTCCGCGCTCACCGCGATGGGCGTGAGCGATGCGGAGATCGAACTCGAAGGCAAAGAGATTCCTATTCTCGACGGCAGCGCGAAGATATATGCGGATGCGATTGCGAGCACGGGTCTGCGTGAATCGACGCAGCCGCGTCCTGTCTTTGCGCCGCAAGAACCATACGAGCTTCGCGACGGCGAAAAGGCGGTGATCGTTTTGCCGGCGGATGAATTTCGGATCCGGTTCGTCGGCGACTACGAGGCGCCTATCGGCACGCATTATTACGACGCCGCGATCACGCCGGAGCGGTATCGCAGCGAGATCGCGCCCGCCCGCACGTTCGCATTTTTGCGCGACGTGGAAGCGATGCGCGCGCAAGGGCTTGCGCGCGGCGGAAGTTTGGACAACGCCCTCGTCTACGACGAGGAGGGGCCGATGCAATCGTTGCAATGGCCTAATGAGGTCGTACGCCACAAGGTTCTCGACCTGATCGGTGACCTGGCGCTGCTCGGCGCCTATCCACGATGCGAAGTGATCGCGATTAAAAGCGGCCACGCGCTGCATACGCGCTTGACCCGTGAATTGAGGAAACGTGCCTGACATCGACATCCGGCAGATCATGGAGATCTTACCGCACCGCTATCCGCTCTTGCTCGTGGATCGAATTCTCGAACTCGAGCCCGGCGTGCGCGCGTTCGGTTATAAGAACATCACGTACAACGAGCCCGTCTTCACCGGACACTTTCCCGGCAATCCGCTCTTTCCGGGCGTATATATGATCGAAGCGATGGCGCAGCTCGGCGGCTGCGTGGTGTTGGAACCCGGCGAATTCTCACGGAAGGTTCCGTACTTGGCGGGCATCGATAAAGCGAAGTTCCGCCGTCCCGTCGTGCCCGGCGACCGTTTGATGATGGAAGTCCGTCTCGTCAAATACAAACGGAACATCGGATGGGTTGAAGCCGAAGCGAAAGTCGAAGAGCAGCTCGCCTGTTCGGCTGAACTGATGTTCTCGATTGCTTCCGACCCACGCAGCTTCAGTCTCGACGCGGCGGTGTTGCACGTCTAAATGATTCACCCTACCGCCATCGTTCACCCGAACGCCAATATCGCGCGCGGCGTCGACGTCGGACCGTATTGCGTCGTCGGCGAAAACGTGTCTATTGCGGCTGGAACGGTGCTACAGGCGCACGTTGTCGTCAACGGTTGGACGGAAATCGGCGAGGGCTGCGAGTTCTATCCGTTCGCGACGATCGGCGCAGCATCGCAGGATCGCAAGTACCACGGCGAGCGCGCCTTCACAAAGATCGGCAACAAGACGATCGTGCGCGAATACGTCTCGATTCAACGCGCGACCGGCGAAGGTGAAGTGACCGCGGTGGGCGACAATTGCCTTTTGCTCGCATACACGCACATCGCGCACAACTGCATTCTCGGCGACTACGTCACGATGTCGAACCTTGCGCAACTCGCGGGACACGTCGAAGTCGGCGACTACGCGACGATCGGCGGACAGGCGGGCGTGCATCAATTCACGCGCATCGGACGCTACGCGATGATCGGCGGTGCGAGCAAGATCAGCAAGGACGTTCCGCCGTTCTTTCTCGTCGAAGGTAACCCCGCGGAGCCGTACGGGTTGAATTCCGTCGGCCTACGCCGCGCCGGCTTCACCATCGAGGAGCGCAACGAGATCAAGAAGTTCTACAAGATTCTCTACAACCCGAAGATGAACGTTTCGCAAGCCGTTGAAGCGATGAAAGCCGAAGCCTCGAGCGACCCCGGCCGCGAAATCGTAGCCTTCCTCGAAGCCAACTCCCAACGCGGCATATTAAAGTAGCTCGCAACCTGTCATCCTGACCCTTCGACTCGCTGTGCTCGCTCAGGACTAAAGGCATAAATGTTTGCATGAGATATTTTTTCTCGAGCGGTGAGGCGTCCGGTGAACTGAGCGCGGTGCTCCTCGCGGATGCAATTGCGAAGGTCGATGCGGACGCGCAATTCGAAGGTATTGGTGCGGAGCGCATGCGCGAACGCGGTTTCAAACTGTGGCGCAATCACGCCGGTTGGGCGAGCATGGGACCCATCGCGGCGATCCCGCGAATACCGAAACTGCTCAACACGATGTGGCAAACCGCTCGCTACATCGAAAAAGAGAAACCGGAACTCGTGATCCTCGTCGACTTCGGTGCATTCAATATGCGTTTGGCGAAAGAGTTGCGCACGAAGTACGACTACCAGGGGCCCATCATGGATCTCTTTCCGCCGGCGACGTGGCTCGATAAGGAAAAAGTTGCGCGCGCGGTTGCGTCATGGACCGTTCCCGTCACGGCGTTTCAGCACCAATACGAATTCTATAAAAGCCACCGGCTGCCGATCATGTTCTTCGGCCATCCGCTTGCAGGCCAGTACGTCACGCGCGAAGCGCGCCCCGCACCACCCAAAGACGGCGGGACGATTGCGCTGCTTCCCGGGAGCCGCGGCACGGAACTGAAGTATCACGTTCCCGCCCTCATCGGCGCGCTAAAGAAATTGCGCGAGCGGCGCCCGCATCTGCAGGCCGTCTTCGGTGCGGCGAACGATGCGTCGGCAAAGCAGCTTGCGCGCGCCGTGAAGTCGGCGAAACTCGAGAACGCGCGCATTGTGCGCGGCGTCGCGCAAGCGGTAAACGATGCAGATGCCGCGTTCGTAGCATCGGGCACGGCGGTGCTCGAAGTAACGCTTCTCGGGGTGCCGGCGATCGCGTTGTACATCATTGCGCCGTATCTCGTGCGTCACGCGCGCCGCGTGTACTCTGGGAAATACATTACGCTGCCGAATCTCGTACTCGAGCGTGAACTGATTCCCGAGTTGTTGCAAGACGATGCAACGCCGGAGCGCCTCGCAGAAACGATGAATACGCTGCTCGACGACCCATCAGCGCAGTACCGTCACATCAGCGAAGTACGCGCAGCCCTCGGTTCCCCCACGGCCCTCGACGACTGCGGCCGATTCGCCGTAGCCCTCGCCAAAGCCGGGTTACGTGTATGATCCCCCTTGTCATCCTGAGCTTGTCGAAGGATCGCCTCGATTCAACGCATGACACTGGTGCGAAAGCTGGGTTGCGCGTGTGATTCGGGTTTATCATACGTCGGATTTGCACGATCATCGGGGGATCGTTGCGCGCTTGCGGTCGCTGCGGGATGAAAAGCCGGGGTTGTACTTCGATTGTGGGGATTCGTTGCGCGGAAGCCAGACGGTGTACCGCCGTAATGAGCCGATCATCGCGGAACTCGATGCCGCGGGCGTCGATGTTCAAGCCATCGGCAACCGCGAGTTTCATTATTTATACCCGCTGCTGCGCGCACGCGCATCGAAGATGCAACATCCGCTCGTATGCACCAACTTACTCGACACGAAGAACCGCGACTTGCCGTTCACCCCCAGTGTCATCCTGAGCTTGTCGAAGGATCGCCTCGATCCAATGGCGCGTTACGATCCTTCGACTTCACTGCGTTTCGCTCAGGATGACATTAGGGTGCATGTTCTTGGGTTGCTGATCATGCAGTATCCGGTGGGGAGTCCGTACGAGAAGATTTTTGGGTGGCGGTTTTTGGATCCGTGGGATGCGGTGGCGCCGTACGCGGAGCGGATTCCGGACGGCGATATGCTGCTGGTGCTCTCGCACGTCGGGTTGTCGCTCGATCGTAAATTGGCGGAGCGCGTGCCGCGCATCGATTTGATTCTCGGCGGACATAGTCACGATACGCTTTTTACGCCGGAAGACGTCAACGGTGTGCCGATCGTGCACGCGGGACCGTACGGGCAGTACGTCTCGCGCACCGAACTCGAGTATTCGGCTGCGCGGCGGCGTTTTGCGATACGCTCGTACGAACTCGTGCCGTTGCTCGGTGCACCGTAGTGCGGCTGCTCTTTGTTTCCAACGGTCACGGCGAAGCGGCAATCGCGGACCGCATTGCGGAAGAAGTGTTGCGTCTCGCGCCCGATACGCAGATCGATCACATCGCGATCGTCGGCGATAGCCGCGCGCGATTCATGAATGAAGTTGGCCCGCGCCGCGTCATGCCGAGCGGCGGATTGATCGCGATGGGAAACGTCGGGAACATCGCACGTGACTTACGTGGCGGTCTGCTCGGATTGACGCTTGCGCAGCGCCGCTTTCTCAAAGGTGCACGGGGAAACTACGACGGCACGATTGCGATCGGCGACGTCTTTGCCCTACTGATGGCGTTAGCGGCCGGTGCGCGCACAACGTACGTCGGCACGGCGAAAAGCGTGCTCGTTGCGCCGTACGGACCGATGGAGCGTCGCGCGATCAAACGCGCCGCCAATGTCTTCGTGCGCGACGATGCAACGGCGGAGCACTTGCGGCGGCACGGCATTGATGCGCACGCCCCGGGCAACGTCATCGTCGATCTCTTTGCCGTTGATGACGATCCGCGTGCCGGCGAAGCGGTCGCGGGTTTCGATCCGGCACTCGCGGTCTTTCCCGGCAGCCGCGAAAGTGCATACGAAGACGGCGGCTTTCTGCTGCGCGTCATCGAGCGTTGCGCGCACGCGCGTCCGGCACTTGGCGGCGTGTTCTCCGTTGCGCCGATGCTCGATGCGCAACGCTTTGCCGCGATCGCGCGCGACGCCGGATTCGACGTGCACGAACGCAACGACGATGCGCGGATTCCGTTTGAAGTGGCGATCGACGGCCGCGTCATCGTACGCGCTTGGCGTGGTGAGATCGGCGTCTTATTGCGACGCGTAACGCTCGTCATCGGACAAGCGGGAACCGCGAATGAGGCGGCCGCCGCTGCCGGCATACCGGTTGTGGCGTTCGAACTTGCAGCAGACCGGAAAACGGCCTGGTACCGCATGCGTCAGCATGGATTGCTCGGTGAAGCACTGACCGTGCTCCCCGCCGATGTCGACGTCGCAGCGAACGGTGTACTGGATTTGCTCGAAAATGAATCGCGCCGCGCGCGCATGGGTGCCGCCGGCCGCGCGCGGATGGGCGCGCCGGGCGGTGCCGCGGCGATCGCGCGTGCGATCGTCGAGATGCGCGCGTGATTCAACGCTGGAACAGCTTCGCGCCGATCGCGTTTGCAATCGCCTTTGCCTGCGTGCCGTTCTTTCCGTCGTTCATTACCTTCACGAACGTGCAGTTTCCGGGCGTCTCGGTCGTACCGCTGCCGATGGCGTTAGCGGTTCTTGCATTGATGTTGGTGCTTGCGGTATGGGCCGTCGGCACGATGTTTCTGCCGTCGCGCGCGAACGTTCCGCTCGCGCGCCCGCTCGTTGCGTGGTGGTGCGCGTGCATGTTCAGTGCGCTCGTGGGCTTGAATCCGCACGACGGCATCATCTTTATCGGCATCCTCGGTCTCTCGGCGATTTGGCACGGCACGCTGATGCGCTACTACGACACGCCGGGCACCGCGCGCGCCATCTACTGGGCATACCTCGTCTCCGCGATTCTCGCATGCGCGGCGGCAATCGGCATGGTCGTCACGCGCATGCCTACGAGTCTCTACACCATCGCGAACGGTCGCGCCGTCGGCACGTTCGTGCTTCCCGGCGAACTTGCGGGATTTACGATTGTCCTCTTACCGATTGCCTATGCACTCGCGCGCGTCGCAAAAGAACGTGCGCTTCGCATTGCCGCAATCGTTGCGCTCGCGCTCGGTGCGCTCGCCATGGTGCTGACCTTTTCACGCGCGGGATGGGTGGGACTGGCGTGCGCGATCGCGTTCTTTGTTGCGGTGCAATCGCAGCGACGCCGCGGCGTTGCGCTGGGAGGAGCGATCGTTCTTGCAGCGCTTGCGGTCGTGTTGCTGCTTTTTAACGCGCGGCACAATCCGAGCGAGAATTACACGCGTATTTCGATTTGGCAAGCGGCGCTCGGCGCGATCGACCGCTTCCCTTTGACGGGAGTGGGGCCGTTCGGCTTTTCGCATCTCTATCCGCTCGTGCGGCTGCCCGACGGGGACGAGACGGCGTTCCACGCGCACAGCATGTATCTGACGTCCCTCGCCGAGCTCGGTATCGTGGGATTTTCAGCATTCCTGTGGACACTCTGGGAATTTGCCGCGGAGCTCTACCGCCGGTTACGCGCTGCATCTACAGATGCGCGCATGCTAAGCCTTGCAATTGCGGCGGGACTTGTGGGAGCGCTCGTGCAAGGGCTGATCGATACCGTGACCGTGATTATCTTCGGTTTGCTGCTTCCCATGCTGGCGCTGGCGCTTGCCGCCGCGCGAACCGGCAGTGTCGACGCATGATCCGGCGAACGCTTGCAGCCGTTGCGCTCGTCGCACTTTCCGCATGCAATCCGAAATCACCCAACGGCGGTATCACGCCGCCACCTTCGCCGAGCCCGGGCATGACGGCGAGCCCGGTTGCATTGCGAATCAGCGGTCACGGATCAGAAAAGCGGCCCGTTCGCTTTATCGAAACCAAGCAAAATCGCAAACAATTCGAGATTCTCACCCGTTCGTTTCAAAGCAAAGGTGCGGCGGGGACAGCGGTGCTCTCGTACAACGACGTCAAGATCGACTTCTTCGGGAAGGATGGATCGGAGCTCAATGCGACCGCGCCGGAAGCAACGGTCGATCAACGGACGAATCTCGTCGTGATGAGCGGCGGCGTGCACGCGAAGAATAGTGCGGGCATGACGCTGCAGTGCGACACGTTGACGTACGACCGCTCGACGGAAATGGTGCATGGTGACGGCAACGTCGTAATCACCAATCCCAACGGCTTTCGCGGAATGGGAAGCCACTTCGATTCAAATGTTTCGCTCACCGATGCAAAGATGCAATGAATAACAACGAACGCACGATCAAAATTCGCGGTCTGGTCAAAAACTACGGCGAACGCACCGTCGTCGCCGGCGTGACGGCGGAAGTGCATCAGGGTGAAGTGGTCGGCCTTCTCGGGCCGAACGGCGCCGGCAAAACGACAACGTTTTACATGGTCGTGGGGTTAGTCAAACCCGACGGCGGCACCGTGTTGCTCGATATCGGTGACAATGAGATCGAACTCTCGGGCCGTCCGATGTACGAACGCGCGCGCAACGGCATCGGGTATCTCGCGCAAGAGAATTCGATCTTCCGCAAGCTTTCGGTGGAAGACAACATCCGGTTGATCTGGGAGCAGAACGGCGTGACGCGCCGCGAGCAAAACGAACGCCTCCCCGCGCTGCTCGAAGAGTTCGGGCTGCGCGCGCGCATTCACTCGCGCGGCGATAGTTTATCGGGCGGCGAGCGGCGGCGCGTCGAGATCGCGCGCGCGATTGCGATGGAACCGGCGTTTCTCTTGCTCGACGAACCCTTTACCGGCATCGATCCGATCGCGGTGTCCGACATTCAGGCCATGATCCGGCAACTCCGCGATCGCGGCATCGGCATTTTGATCACCGACCACCAAGTGCGCGAGACGCTCGCGATCGTCGACCGCGCCTACATCATGAACAACGGCCGCATCGAAGTCTCCGGCAGCGCGCAAGAAGTGCTCGAATCACCGATCGCGCGCAAGTTCTATTTGGGCGAGGGATTCCGCCTCTAGTGCGCATACTCAGACCGTTCCGGTACACGATTCTCGACCGGTACATGATCGCGGAGCTTTCGGGACCGTTCACGTTCGGGTTCGCGGCCTTCACCTTGATCTTTGCGGCGACGCAGCTGCTCGCGATCGGGCGTCTCGTTTCCACCGAGCACGCGCCGTTATGGGCGGCGATCCAAGTGTTCTTATGGTCGCTGCCGTCGTACATGTCGATCGTCATTCCGATGGCGCTCTTGCTCGGAACGCTGCTTGCGATTCAGCGGCTCTCCGGCGAAAGCGAAATCGTTGCGATGAAAGCCGGCGGCATCAGCTTCTGGCGCATGACGTTGCCGTTGCTCGTCTCGGGCCTCGCCATGTCGGTCGTGACGTTCTTCGTGCAAGAGCGTATCGCGCCGTACGCTGCGGACCAAGTGTCGGCGATTGAAAACACCGTTATTCTTCACACCAACGTCTTCAACAAGGACGTCACGGTGTCGGCGCCGCTGCCCGGCGGCGGACGCCAAGTGACGATTGCAACCTCGCTCGATCCGCGTACGCAGGCGCTTTTACATGTCACGCTCGTGCAATACGACCGCAACAACGCGCCGACGCAGCTCGTCTTCGCGGACCGCGCCGATTTCGCGCAGACGAAATGGGTGCTCGCGAACGCGAGCTTCTATCGGTTCAATCCCGACGGCACGCTGCTGGCAGAACCGAAGGTCGCCGAACAGCAGGTCGAATTGGGTGAAAATCCAACGCAGATCGTCAATCGCATTCAACTGAGCGATCCCGAGCAGATGAGCCGTAAGCAGATCCGGAGCATCGTGCAATCGGGGCAGCTCACGCAGATAGAGTTGCGCAAATACGTCACGACCTATCAGGAGAAACTTGCTCAGCCCTTCGCCTGCTTCGTCTTCGTGCTCATCGCGATTCCCTACGGCATGCGCGCGGCGCGCAGCGGCGGCGGCACGAGCGTCGGCTTCGGCGTTGCCGTCGCGATCGTCTTCGTGTACTACATCGTGCTCGTCGTCTTCTCGTATGTCTCCGAAGCGTTTCTCTCGCTCGCCGGCGTATGGGCGTGGATGCCCAACATCATCTTCACGACGGTCGGCTTGCTGCGACTTCGCCGGGCCTCGGAAGTATAGCGTCGTATGATCGCTGATATCGTCCGCGGAACGCTCACGATTCTGATCATTATGGCCATCTCCGGTGTTATCGCATACGTCGGTGACCGCGTCGGCCATCAGGTCGGGCGCAAGCGCCTGACGCTCTTCGGAATCCGTCCCCGCTATACGTCGACGATCGTTGCGGTCGGCACCGGCATGTTCATCGCGCTGCTCGCGATGTTGATTGCGATCTTTTGGTCGCAACAAGTGAAGACCGCGCTCTTTCGCATGAATCAAATCAGCCTCGAGATCTCGCAGCTTCAAGCGCAAAAGAACGATCTCGAAAGCAAGGTCAACACGGGCCAGTTGGTCGTGCGCGTGGACAGCTTGATGGTGCCGTTTTTCAAAGAGATCAAGAAGGGCACGCCGCCCGACCAGCGGCTGAGAGACATGACGGACTTCTACCACCAAGCCGTGCAGTACCTGAATTCGACCTACACTCAGCTTGGTTTGAAGAAGTTTACGCCCCCTCCGGATTTCGAGAAGAAGCTCAACGAGATCGCCGCGCAGCCGACGGTCAGCGCCGCAGGATTAGATAACGATTTACTCGTCTATGTCACCGCCGATCAGAATCTGTATCGCAACGACGACATTCATTTCGAAATCAATCTCATCGCGGATTCGAAACGCCTGAGCAAAGGCCAGAATATCGCCTATCTCGTGATTCCGGGCGGACGCAACGCGGACATCAATCTCGCCGTCGGTGAACTGGTGCAGATCGTTTCGAACGTTTCCGCGCGTTTCGGTGGTCTGCCGCCGTTCCTCGCAACGAATACGCGCGTCGTGCAGACCTATCCCGACCTTGGCGCGATGCAGCAAAGCTTGCGCAAAGGCACCGGAAACTATGCGCTCACGGCGTTTGCCGCCGTCGATATCTATCCGCATACGGGCGGCGTTCCGATCGTTGTAACGCTGACGAAGACGAAGTGAACGGCTTCGTTCTCGGGATCGATCCGGGCACGCGCAAAGCGGGATTCGCGATCGTCGATATCTCCGATGGTGCAGTGGTCGATCTCGGCATCGAAGCAATCGACGCCTTGCTCGCTCGGGCGAAACTGCTCGTCGAGCGTCACGAAGTGCTCACCATCGCGCTTGGACAGGGTACAAATGCAAATGCTCTGAACGGGGCGCTGGCCTCGCTCGGGGTGCCGGTCCGCCTCGTCGACGAACGCGAAACGACCCTGCGTGCTCGCTCACTCTACTTTGCCGATCATCCTCCGCGGGGATGGCGAAAGCTAATTCCACTCGGGATGCAAGTGCCACCCAGACCCATTGACGACTACGCAGCAGTCCTCATCGCCCGTCGCTACCTGGCCGACGTTGGCGAGCACGGGAATGTGTTATAACTGAAACTACCCCTCGGCGCGGTCGATACTAATAAGTACCTGCGACGGGTGGTGTCGCAAGTCGGGAGGAGATCATGCGCCGCGCGGTCAGCGTGCTGTCGATCGGGGCCCTCGTAGGGGCTCTCTTGTCGGCTGTTGTGCCCGCATCGGCCTACCCCGCACTCGATGCGCCCGCGATTTCGCTCTCAACCGACCTCTTCAACCGTTGCTTTAGCGAGCCGAGCACCAGCTCGGAGTCGACGCTCGGTGCGTTCGCATTCAACGTATCGCCGGCGATCGTTATCGCGGCAGCGCCTGATGCGCTGAAGATGCCGCTGCTTTCGCTTTCGCGTCTTGCTTCGATGATTACAACGGTGACGATGCCAAGCGCGCCCGGCCTTTCGTCGTCTTCGAGCGTTGCGCCGGTGGTTCGTCCATCCGATGCGCAGACCGCGGCGCTGCTTGCGACGCCGCAACTCAACTCGCCCTCGCCGGCGATCGGTTACTACCAAGACGCAGCTCCTTCGCCGACGGTCGCGCCGGCATCATTGCGCTTCGAACTTCCCAGCCGTGACGGCGATAGTGCGCTGACGTTCAGCCCCGTGCTTACGTCAACGACGGGATTCAACGCGCCGGAAATTGGGAGCGGCGCGCAAGCCGGCATTCCGCAAACAAAGACGGATGTTTCCGTGCCGGTGCGTTTGGGCCACGTGCATTTGGAGACGCATGCCGACGCGGGTCGAAGCGCGCTCCGATGCGCTCGCATTCAAGGATACTGCGTACGGCGGCGGTGCGACGTTCGATGCGCGTATCGGCAAACAACAGCTTGGACTCGATCTCTCGAGCCACACCGAGCATGTCACGCTCAATCAGCCGGTGTTCGATTCGTCGAGTCTGTCGGGTCAGTCGAACTTCGAACTCTCGAACAACCTTCCGGTGTTCGTTCCTGCGTATGCCGATATCAACAAACAAACGCTTTCGGCCGGCGTCGCCGTGCCGGTGTCGCGTCGGTTGACCGCGAGCGTGCAAGTCGATGCGCAGCATCTTATCGGCGGGTACGGCACGCCCGGTCTGACGAATCTCGATGCCAACAATATGATTTACGGCGCGCGTCTTACGTATCAACTCAAAGGCACGAGCGCGATCTCGTTCTCGGCCAATCAGTTCCACTATCAGGACAATTTGATTCCGCTCAACGCCTTCAATCAGACGAGCGCGAATCTCAACTTCACGGTCAAGTTCTAAGGCTCGCGTTTGAGCGTATCGCAACGCCTGCCCCGCGGCATCGTCCTAGCGGTGGTGGTTCTTGTGCTCGTGACGCTCGGCGTCATTCAATGCGCGTCGGCGTCGTTCGTCGCGCAGCCGCACACGTTCTCCGCATTGATTCCGCGCAGCTTTGGTCTCACCGTATATCGCGCGCTCTACCGCATTGCGCCGGCGCCGTACGTTGAAGAGACGCTTGCCGAAGACGCGTTTGCGGGCGGAGAGTACTCTCGCGCCGAGCATTACGCGGTGCGACTGCCGGCCAGTGCACGGCGTGACGATCTGCTGGGGCGGATCGCCGCAGCGCGCGGTGAACCGATGCTTGCACTCGAGTATTACTTCGCGGCGCCGGATTTCGACCGCATGCAAGCGGCGATACGCGAACTTGCGACGACCGATCGTGCGAGTGCGTATGCGCTCGAGATTCGGTTCGGCGCGCGGCTTGCGGAGTTGCGCACGCATCCCGATGCACTCGCCGAGTCGTACTTCATCGCCGGGCAGTTGGCGGATTCCATGGCACGGCGAGATCTCGCGTTAACGCAGTACGAACGCGCGCTTGCCCTCGCGCCGCTCGATATGAAGTATCTGCTCAACGCTGCCAATGAAGCGGTGAGCGCCGGTGACTATGCGAAGGCGAAGCGCTACTTCGCGCGCGGACTCGACGTGAATCCGGCAAGCGGCGACTGTTTGGGTGGACTCGGCATCGTCGCACTCCGCGAAGGAAACCGCACGCAGGCGCTGCAGTATGCAGCGCGCGCGCGGAAGGTCGATCCGAACGCCGCAATGCTTGCGGCGCTCGAACGCGAACTGCGGACTTCACGGTGAAGATCGGGATTGATGCGCAGTTGATGGTCGGTACGGCGACGGGGATCGGCGAATACGTGCGTGGATTGCTTGGCGCGCTGCGCGATGCCGGCGCGAATGTCGTCGAGCTTGCGGAACCGCGACTCGATCCGTGGCGGTTCGACCGCCGCGTGATGTGGGATCAAGTGCTGCTCCCGCAACGCGCGCATGCTCAGGATGTGGACGTGCTGCACTGCGCATCGGGAACGATTCCGATGACGGCGGCGATGCCGGTCGTTGCCACCGTACACGATGTCGCCTGGCTGCGGGTGCAAGCACATACGCGCCCGTACGCGCGGTACTACTTCGGCAAGTTCTCCGTCAACCGCTATCGTCGCGCGCAGGCGATTGCGGTTGATTCCGAATTTTCGCGGCGCGAGTTGCTCGATGTCGTGCCGGATATCGATCCGCAGCGCGTTCGCGTCGTGTATCCCGGTGTTGCGGAGGATTATTGCGCGCTCGAACGCCGGCAGAGTGACGGCCGCACGATTCTCGTTGTCGGGACGGTCGAACGCCGCAAGAACCTGCAGTTCTTGATTGAAGCGCTGCGCGAACTGCCTGACGCGCGCATCGTTTCCGTCGGTCCGCCGACGCCATATCAAGGCGAATGCGAGGTTCGGGCGGCGGAGCTCGGCGTACGTCATCGCGTCGAATTTCGCGGCTATGTCGCGCGAGAAGAATTACTCGCGTTGTATGCAACGTGTGCCGTGGTTGCCATGCCGTCATGCTACGAAGGCTTCGGCTACGGTGCTGCACAAGCGCTGTGCACCGGAACGCCGGTGCTCGTTTCCGATCAAGCATCGTTACCCGAGATCGTCGACGGCGACGCGACCGTGCTGTCGCTCGACGACATCGATTCATGGATCGACGCACTGCGCGCCGCACTCGCCGGCGAAGGCGATGAACGTGCGCATCTAGCTCGCGTGGGTGCCGTTGCCCGTTTCGCGTGGCCGAAAAGTGCGCGCGATATGATCGCCGTCTACGACATGGCGGTCGCATGATCGAGCGCGCGCGCGCACTGCTCGACCGGTCGCTCGTGTGGAACAATCACACGTGTTTGCCGCTGCGCGCGAAGGATGAAGTCTTTTTCCCGCAGATCGAACGCGAACGCCGCGCGGGTATCGATGTCACGAGCATCAACGTCGGCTTCGGGCCGCAAACGCTGGAAAGCCACGTGCGCGTGATCGCCGGTATGCGCGAGTGGTTTTCGCGCAACAGCGATCGCTACACGCTCGTACGGTCCGCTCGCGATATCGACCTCGCTCGCGAACGCGGGACGCTGGCGGTATGTTTCGATGTCGAAGGCATGGCGATTTTAAACGACGGCGATGACGGGATTGTTGCACTGCTTTCCGATTTGGGCGTGCGGTGGATGTCGATCGCGTACAATATAAACAACGCGGTCGGAGGCGGGTGCTACGACGACGATCCGGGTCTGAGCGCATACGGACGCGAGGTGCTTCGGGAACTGCGGCGCGTCGGGATGCTGGTGTGTTGTTCGCATACCGGCCATCGCACCGCGCGCACCGTGCTCGCGGAAGCCGAAGGGCCGGTGATCTTTTCGCACTCGAATTGCAGCGCCGTGCAACAGCACCCGCGCAATATCCCGGACGATCTCATCCGCGCGTGCGCGCAGACCGGCGGCGTGGTCGGGATTAACGGCATCGGTCCATTTCTCTCGCCGAACGAAGACGATCTCGTTCCGGCATTCGTCCGCCACGTCGATCACGCCGTACAGGTTGCCGGTCCGGATCACGTCGGGCTCGCGCTCGACTTTTGCTACGATAAGGACGAGTTGCTCGAATACATCCGCAAGATGCGCAGCACGTTTCCCGATGATGCCACATTCCAGCGTCCGATTACGATGATCGCGCCGGAACAACTCGTCGATATTGTTGCGGGCTTGTACGACCTGGGTTACGACGACGACACGCTGCAAAAAATTCTCGGCGGCAATTGGCGCCGCATCGCCGAGACCGTGTGGGCATCATAAGCTCCACTGCCATGCGTTCCACGATTCGTTCACCGGGTTCGGAGCAAAGCCGCGAAAACGGCTATTAATCGCCTGCTGTTGCCGCTGCCACCAAAAGACGATGATCGGATTATCACGGGCGACAAGGCGTTCGATGCGGTAGTACGCGGCGCGACGGGTGCGCAGGTCGTAATGCGTCAATGCGAGCGTCTGTAGCGTCTCCATCTCCGGATTGCAATAGCGTTGGACGTTCCATCCGTTGGGCGGAATGCCGGTGCAAGAAAATTCTGCGGAGTTGTCGGGATCGAGCCCGCCGTACCACGGCAGCAGCGTGACATCGAAATTACCCGATTGCAGAACGCCGCCGGCATCTTTCGGCGCATAGAGCAGACCCGCCGGATAGGTTTTTATCGAGAGCTCGACGCCGATTTGATGCAGCATCGATTGGAGCAGCAGCGCCTCGCGCTGATGCGTGGCGTTTCCCGTATCGGTCGCTAGCACGAGCGAAACTGGTAGACGAATCCGCGCAGTGGCGAGCAACGCGCGCGCCTTTGATGGATCGTACGGCAGCGGCTTCAGGGCCGGATCGTTCGCCCACATCCAATCGGGAAGGTCTTCGCTCGCGATGTGTTCCTGGCCGTAGGTCAAGACTTGGACCATTCGCGCTTTATCAACGGCATACGCAATCGCCGTACGAAAGCGCGCATCATTCATCGGCGCACGCAGCGTGTTGAATCCCAAACCCTCGTAGCCGTTGACACCCGTGAACACGGTCCGTACACCGGGCGTCGCGTGAAGTTGCGGGTATGTTGTGATGGACGGTTGGAGGAAATAGTCGGCGGCCTCGGTGCGCAACACGTTGATCGCCGTGTTCTCATCCGGAACCGTCATGATCACGACGCCCGCGAGTTTCGGTGCGCCGAGAAAAAACGACGTGTTCGCCGTAAGCACGATGCGATCGCCGTGCTGCCATCGCACGAACGTGAACGGACCGTCGCTTACCGCCGGTGTCTTATTGAACGGCACATGTGCGGGAAGAATCGCAAACGGTTGATCGCTCTCCGCGAAGAACGCATTCACGAACGATGCGCGCGGACGCCGAAGATGCACGATGACGGTGCGCGCGTTCGGCGTGTCGACGGACAAGATGTCTTCGTATCCGTGACGCGACGGTATCGCGTAGCGCGGATTCATGATCGCTTGCCACGTGTAACGGACGTCGCGCGAAGTAATCGGTGCGCCGTCGCTCCATTTCATATTCGAGCGCAAATGATAAGTGATCGTTCGGCCGTCGCCGCTCACGCCGCCGTTGCCAACGGTCGGCACCGCGGAAACCAGCATCGGCACGGGATGTCCGGCGGAATCGGCACTAATGAGCGGTTCGAACATCAAACGCCAGACGAAGCCTTCGAATGAATTGGCCGCGAGCAGCGGATTGAGCGTCTTCGGCTCTTGCACGAGAACGACGCGCAGCATGCGCGATCCTGAGGCGTGGGAGCACGCGAACAGCGCCAGCAGCAAAATGAAAACCATTGGCCGCATGCCGGCTGGTTTTTGGGTACGACCTTGACTCAATGGCAGCAATACGGTACTCAACTCGGCCCGGATTTCGACGGGGCGATATATGGATCGTGCTTGCTTGCATTTTTGCCGTGCTAGTGCTTGCTTGCGCTTATGCGACATCAAAGGCCGGCATTGAATCGCTCGCGGGTATGGCGACCGGGACGCACGTTTCACTCGGGCGCGAACGCGTTGGACTAACAAGCGCATCGCTCGATGATGTAACGGTGCATGCCTCGAGCGGTGAACCGTTGCTGCATGTCGCCCACGTCGACGCGCAGTACAACATTCGCGATCTGCTTCCCGGCGGCAAACGCCTCTTCGGCTTGCGCGCATTTAACATCGTCGATCCGCAGATCACGCTGATCCGCCACAAAGACGGCACGTGGAACTATTCGCTTCCGTCGCCGAGTAAGAACGCCGCGCCAGGTCCGCCGATGGATTTCGACGGGCGCATCAGCAACGGATCCGCCACGATCATCGACGAGAGTCAAGGCGTGCCCGGCGCGCGTGAGTTGCACGCCGATGCATTTAATGCCGATCTGCACATGCATCCCGCGCGTTCGCAGTACCGGATCGCCGCAAATTACATTGAGAGCGGTCGCGTCTATCATGTCAGCGGCAACGGCGATATCAATCCGTCCGCCGGATACAGCGCCCAGCACATCCACGTCCCGCCAATGCCCATCGCGCGGCTCGTGGACTTCGGCATGAATTCGCCGAGCATGCATCTGGCAAGCGGTGAGATCACCGGCACGGATCTGCGGATCGTCGGCTTGCCCGACGGAAAAGGCGGATTGCAATCGCACATCATGGCGACGACGTTGCTCCGCGACGTCCGCGTTGCCGTCGGCGGCTTAGGAAAGCCGTTGCGCGATGTGCACGGCCGCGTCGACGTGTACGACAACGGCATGATCTTTGACGGCGTCGATGGCACGCTTGCCAACGTTCCGCTCTCTATGCGCGGCGGCATCTACGATCTGTCGCAGCCGCATTTCCGCATCGCGCTCCAGATGCATGGCGACGTTGCGCAGCTGCGCGGCGCGATCGCGCAAGCAGCGCATCTGCGTGTGCACGGCAACATCAATCTCGCCATCCTCCTTGAGGGCGCCGCGTCGAACATGCTCGCGATGATCGCGGTCGACGGGAAGCGGATCGACTTCGCCGGCCAACGCATCGATGCGCCACACGGCCTCATCGCCTTCAATCAAGCCGAGGTTGATCTGCTCGACGTGCACGCGCGGTGGCACGGTGCTTCGGCTGGCGCGCAAGGACGAGTCGCATTCACCAAACGTCCGAACGGCATCGAAGTGATTGCCGGTGCGCAAGCGCCATCGTCGTCGCTGCCCTACATTCCGATGGTGCTGCCCGGCATGCCGCTTGGCGGCATGATGCTTGCGACCGCGAACGATCCGAAACAAATCGAAACCCGCGGCGTTCTCCACGGCGTATCGCGCACGCAACGCATCGCGGCGGCGTTCAGCGTAACGAGCGATGGCGTCGGCACGGTCGGACCGTTGATTGTCGACGGCGCAAACGGCACGGTGTACGGTCAAATCGCGCTCGATCATCCGCACGCGCACGCTTCGGCGTTCGTCGATGCGCAGAACTTCCGCATGCTCGGAGGCCGCGTTGCGCTCAACGGCGACGTGCTCGGAACGCTCGATCACGACCGCATAAGTGCGCTCACCGCGCGCGCCCGCGTGCACGGGTCGCTCGATGCAATCGACGCGATGATGCCCGGTGCGAGCGTGTCGGGTACCCTCGATGCGCCGGTGCTCGCGATCTCCGACGGCAACGAAATCATCGCGCAAATTGACGGCGCGCAATTCCATCATGCATCGGTGCGCGGCGTGACGCTGCAAGGCGTCAATGCAACCGTTGCGTCGGATCTCAGCGGACACGTCCGCGTGCTTGCCGCCAATGCGCGGGTCAACGGCCGGGATATTCTCGCGAACGGAACGTTCGGATCGCGCGGAAGCAGCATGGCGATTACCGCCGGCCGCATGCCGGTCATGCACGGTGCGGTCAGCGCAGCCGCACTGGTAGGCGGCACGGCCAAAGCGCCGGTGGTAAGCGGCGCCGTAGTCGCAAACGGCGTGCAGTACGGGAGCTACGGCATCGGTGGCCTTGCATCGCTGCAGTATCAACGCTCGACCCTGCGCGTCCGCGATACCGCGGTTGACGCGGGACCGGCCCTCGTGACGCTCGACGGCACGGTTGCGCGACCGGGAACATCGTCGCAATCGTATGACGTTGCGGCTCGCGCGCACGCCGTGCATCTTCAGCAGCAACTCGTCGATGCGTACGTTGATGCCGACGTTCGCGCGCGCGGTACCGGCATGACGCCGTACATTACGGGATTACTCAGCGTCCCGACCGGCAGCGTCAACGGACAAGGCTTCCGCGACCTTCGCGCGACGTTGAACGGGACCCCGAGCGCGCTCGCGGTTTCCAACGGCAGCGTGATGGTGAATACGACGAACGTTGCGTTCAGCGGCATCGGCAATGCCATGGCGCGCGGCGGAACAATTTCCGTGCGCGCACCACACGCGGATCTCTCCGATTTCAACGATCTCTTCGACACGGGCGAAACCCTCGCCGGAACCGGCAGCGTCGCGATGACCGCATCGTATGCACCCGGCGTGCCGATCGTAACGAACGGTGCGGTGAATATCGCAAACCTGCGTTATCGGCGGTTCGACATCGGTTCAGCGAATGCGAATTGGCGTTCGTCCAGCGGCGCGGTGCAATTCGTCGCATCGGCGGGCGGTGCAAACGGCGTCCTTCGCGCGAACGGCAGCGTGAACCCGGCAACATACGCGATGACGGCGAACGCCAACGTGAGCCGTCTCAATCTACAAAACTGGTTGCCGATGATCGGCATGACCGTCCCCGTCGTCGGACGCGTCGATGCAAACGCGACCGTCGCGGGACGTTTCCCGGACATGAATTCGCGCTTAAATGCGCGCGTGCTGCAAGGTATGGCGTGGGGCGTGCCGCTCGAGCAAGCGACGCTCGCGATGCATATGGCGGGAGGCCGCGGCTCGATCGATCGTGCCGTGATTCGTATCCCGAACGCTGCCGCCGATGCATCGGGCACCTTCGGATTGCACGCGCACGATCCGCTCGCGCTTGTCGCGCATGCGAGCACGCCGAATATCGGCGCCGTTGCGCGCGAAGCCGGCATGAAGATGCCGTCGCTCGCAGGCCGAGCGCAGATGACCGCAACCGTGCGCGGAACTCGCGTCAATCCACAACTCACCAACACGGCAACCGTGGATGACTTGACGTATCAAAAACTACGCATTCCGCACGCGAGCGCGCAAGTCGCGGCAACGATGCGGCGCGTAACCCTGCAGCGGGGCGAAGTCGATCTCGCTCCCGGCCGCCTCATGCTCGCAGGGAGCGCGCCGTTTCCATTACGCAATGCAGCGTTCAACGCATCCGTGCTCGCCGACGACATCGAACTCGCGCAATTCGCGCCGCTGCTCCCCACTGGTACCAAGCTCGCCGGCCGCATCGATGGCCGCGTGAATGCCAACGGCCGCACCGACAACCCGCAGTTCTCGGGCTTGATGACGTTTGCGAACGGCTCGTTCTCGGGGCCGCAGGAAGAAGTCCCGATCACGGGTATGGGTGCGCAGCTCGCGTTGAGCGGCACGCGTATGAATTTACGCAACACGCACGCCAGTGTCGGCGGTGGAACGATCACGGCATCGGGAACCGCTTCGGTGCCGTCCGTGCGCGACGTGGGTGCAGCCGCATTCAATTTCCAGGCGAACGCGAGCCACGCGCGCGTTGATGCGCCGGCGTACTACAAAGGACTGATCGATGCATCGCTCACTGCGTCGCGCGTCCCGCGTGGCTTAGTCGGCCTCGGCGGAACCGTCACGCTTTCGTCAGCGCGCATTCCGCTGACCGCGTTGTTCAATCCAAATGCGTCGAAAGCGCCGGCCGGCCCGCCGTTGCCGATCGCGTTCAACAATTTGCATATCGTAATCGGACGTGACGTGCGCGTGCAAAGCCCGAACGTCGACGTCGGCGGCGAAGGCGGGATCACGATCGCCGGAACGCTGACGTCGCCGCGTATTTCGGGCAGTGCCGCTTCAACGGGCGGTACGGTGAGCTTCTACCGCGATTTCAACATCGAGCACGCGCGCGTGGCATTCGATGGCAGCGGCGTCATTCCGTATATCAATGCGACGGCGACGACCTACATAACCGATCCGTCGACGAACATCCGGATTCATGTCACCGGTCCGGCAACGGATATGAACCTGGCGCTCTCGTCCGATCCGTCGTACGATCGCTCGCAGATTCTCGGACTGCTTGCCGGCATGCAGCAATTCGGCGCGGTGCAAGGCGTCGCGACAACATCGGGCGGCTCCAAACCGAACGCGTTCAACTCGCTTGCCGCGGGACAGCTCAATACCGTTTTTACGCGTAATTTGCTGGAACCGCTCTCGAACGCGCTCGGCGGCGCGTTTGGATTCGATAACGTGCAACTCTCGAATTCGCTCACCGGCGGCTTCGGTGCGAATGTGACGAAGGTGCTCGGAAAGAGTCTCTCCGCCAGTTTCGCGGAAAACTTCGGCTCGCCGCGCCGCCAGAGTATGACGTTCGAAACGTTGTCGCACAAAGCGATTTCCTTGCGCACCGTGTTCTACACGCAAGATCAGCCGATCATCTTTGGCACGAATGCAGCGCCGGCGACAACGGTCGGAACGAATGCTATCGGCGGCAACATCCTCTCGATTCAGCCGATGAGCGGAACCAACGGATTCGATCTCAACCTGACTAGGAAGTTCGCATGCCCCGGCTGTCCATAATCGCAGTCGCCCTGCTCACCGGCTGCGCCGCTCTCGCGCAGACGCCGCCGCAATCGGCACCGACGCACGGCGTCGCGTACGTTGACGTCCGGCGCATTGAAGCGATGCCGCAGATGCGCGGCTTCTATGCGGCGTACGATCGTGAAGCGGCATCGCTCAAAGCGACGCAAAGCGTCCCGCAGCTGACAGATACGCGGCCCATTGCCAAACGGCAAGCGCAAGTCGTGCAGAACGGTGCCCGCGAAGCGAACGCCACGCTTGCCGCGTTGCGCTCGCGCGTCGCGCGGTACGAGCCGCGCGAGGACTGGATGCTCTCCGCGAACGTTCGCTCGCAAATCGTGAACAACTACGCGCGCGAAGCCTCCGCCGTGCGTTCGAAGGCGGATGAATCGACCAACGTGTATCGCAGCGAATTGAACCGGGAAGCAAATGCCTCGCTCGCGCAATATCGTGCCTCGCTCGACTCTCAAGTCAATAGTGCCTACGCTGCGCGAGCGCAGCAATTGCATGAAAAAGAGTCGGATCTCGAAATCAAGCTGATGCAGAAAGATTCGGCGCAGGATATGCTGCTGCGCCTGAAACTGCAGAATCTCAAGGCTCCGCAAGTAAATCGCGCAGCGCTGCGCGCCCGCTTGAATGGGTTGGAATCGCGTGAGGATGCTGCCGTCAATGCACTTCGTGCCAAGGATGCAGCGACGCTAGCCGCATACCGCGCGCAGCTCGTTGCTTCGGCATCGCGCGACTACGCGAGCATGGGCCGCGAACTGCAGGCGAAGGCGCAAGCGAATTGGCAGGTGCGCCAGCGCGTCGCGCAAGCGCAACTTCAGATGCCGCAACACTTGACGCTCGGCGGTCAGTCCAACGCGTCGTTCGGCGATCGTCTCATCGCGACCGCAAACGGCCTCCGTGACTACGTTCGCACGCGCTTCAACAACGACGCGACGACGACGGGTACGGCGTTCACCAGCGCGTCGGCCGACATCGCACAGCGCTTCTCGACGATCGCGTCGTTGGATACTGACGCTCGCGGCAGTTCGGCGAACGAAATCATCGCATTGCAGCGACAGCGCTCGGCGTTGTCTACAGGAGTTGGATCGCGAAGCGCGGATGGTCGCGCAGCGGATCGCCGCACAACGCGGACTCGCGTTGACCGATACACCGTCGGCGGGGGCCGTCGATCTAACCCCGGACGTCGTTCGTCAACTGAGCGCCATTTTCGGGCACTAGACCGATATGTGCGGGAGAGCGAACGCGGGTTCACGCTCGTAGAAATGGTAATCGCGGTGGCCATCGCCGCGATTCTTCTTGTTGCCGGCGGCGTGTGGATGCTCTCGATGCGCCCCGGTGCGTTACGCGGCGCTACAAACGATTTCGACAGTGCACTCGCCGTCGCACGCCAACTCGCCGCAACAAGCGGCAACGGCGCAACACTCGCATTTCTACCACGCCCGGACGGTGCACAGGGGTTTCTGCTGCGCGTCTATTCCGGCCGGCCGAACGCTGCGAATGCGGTTACCGCAACAAACACGATGATTGCGTCGACCAACGCGACGGTGAGCGAAGCGACGTACGGATCACCGCCGTTTGCGATCTTTTTGAGCAGCGCGGGATATCCGAGCGGGAAAGCTTCGTATCCGTCCGTCGATGGATCCGGCAACGTTTCTTTTCCCGTGGTTGCAAAACAGCCGCCATGTCCCGCGAACGGCATCGTGCTGACGTTCACATCTCCGCAAGGCGTAACGCAGACTCGATCGCTTCAATGCAACACGGTTGTGGCGGGTGCTGCCGCCGCGAACCCGTCACCGACGCCGAATCCGCCTCGGATCTTTCCGCCTTCCATGGTGGCGCACTGGACGAACGACAGAAACGGCGCGTTGAAATTCAAGGTTGCGGAGTTCGGGTACACGCACTGGTTTGCGAAGGGCGACACTGCGTGCGATGGCATTACGAACTTCGCGAACCCGAATCCATATGGGAATCCATCGAATCCGAATGAGTCATCGCAGCCGCCCTCTCCACCGAATGCACCCTATTCCTATCCAAACACGGCGACTGAATCCCGATCAGCCGGCAGCGCCATTCGAGTTGTGGCCGATATCCGGATCGCCAGGGACGTGTAGCGTTGGCATTGTTGACGACTACGGCCAGAAGGTCCAAGCCGCCGTACAAGTCATGGGCGACTTGACGAGCAATACGCCATCCCTAACGTTCAATTCGCCGACGGCCGGCGCCCAAACGATTACGTTATCGAAAACCTGGGACAACGAATCGCTTCAATTGCAATTTGGCGGTGGATGTGGCGGTGTCATTACCGTATCGAAAGGGCCGGTAACCACACCGGATTCCATCGGAACGAACCCCGCGACAGCAAAGCTCTCGATCGCGCCTGCGTCTGCTGGTTCTTGCACACTTCTGGTTGGCGATCAATATGGTGAACCGCCGGTTAGCATACCGATAAACGTGAAAAGCGCTCCGCTGAACACGCTCGGTGCTGTGGAATTCGGACAACTGCTGGCATACAACGCAATGGGCCCACAAGACCACATCGCGCAATGGATAAATTCGGTGCTCGCCGGCGGAATTGCACTGGCTGATGCGTCGATGTGCATGCAGCCACCGTACGCACGACTTTGGCTACAAGGCGGCGCGATCGACGCAAATGGAGCCGATGGCTTCAACAGCACAGACGCACATGGCTGCGTAACCAATGCTGATGGAACCGTGCATTTGTGGGCGACGGAGGCGGGCTACACGGGCCAGTTCACCGCCTACCAAAACTGTTTGGCATATATATCGATATCGTCATCGGCTTGGTCCGTAGGTTCCTATGTAAACATCACGCCAGTTGCTCAGACAAGCTCGTGTGTATTTCCCGTTGCATCAAGCGATCACACAACTGCGAACGGAACCGCCAAAAACGTAACTGCTATTGTAGATGACCCGATCTGCCAATCGCCTTTATGGACAACTCCGCAACGGCAGTCCTGTAATCAGCCAGTCGGCCTGAACGGGTATAGCGATTCGAGCGATGGTGACTGCAATGATGGTGGCGCCGGCATCACTGAAACTAAGTATTATCTTGACTGGGGTGGACAGCGATTAGACATCGGAGGCGCCGCCAATGTCGCGGGAACGACGCTTACGAGTACGGTGGGGACGTTGACGATCAACGCAGATGGTTCAGTGACGTTTACACGAGCGGCGGGCGCTACAGGCGAAGTTGATGGTATCGTCACGCAGCAAATTCGTTACGGCACGCCGGGTAAGACGGGTAGCGGCATCACCGGCTGCACCTGGTCGAGCGGCGGAACAACAACCGTTCAAAAGTTCTCTTTCGACTAAACGACGTTCAATAGCACTAACGATTCGTCATGGCCAAATGTGTGATGGCGTCGGCGTAGGATACGGCGCGCTGCGTGGATCGACCATACCCTCGGACGTTGCGACGTTGTGTGTGCCTCCAGACGCGCCGGCATACCAGATGGTTTGTGACCACGACGGCCACTCGTTAAGAGCAAAACCTGTGCCAATCATATCCTTACAGTCTGCGCCGTTGCCATCGCCGGCATTATAGTTGACCAAGATACCAGGATAGGCCGGGAAGCTACCGGTGCTGGTTGCAACAGTCCAGTATCCTCGATTGTCTTCGGTTAGCCACTCATCGGAAACGACGCTTCGGAGTCCCTTCGATGTTCGCGTCGTGTTTTCGTACGCTATGCACGCCTGCTCGGCAGATGTCAAAGTCGTCAAACGGAACTTTCCCGACTGTTCAATCGCGTTCGGTGTTGCACCGGGTGCAGGACCGATGTTGGGTGCGGTCAACGCGTTCGCGCCGGCGCTTAGCGTCACCATGTCGTGAATCGTCGGGCGATTGTTCGGGTCCGGATAGACGTCGTTGCCGATCACCAGCAGATAGGTTCCGGGCGTCGCCTGAATCTTGAACGAACCATCCGCTGCTGTCGTACCTTGCGGATTCGGTGTTGCTCCGCCGGTATTCGGTGCAAGGCCGACTTTGATTCCCGCAAGCGCAGCGCCGGTCTCATGATCAACGAGAATGCCGGACCCTGTTGCGATGTTCGCGGTTGAGCTTGATGTTGGTGATGGCGTTGGCGTCGATGGAAGTCCACCGCCGCCGGTACTACCCCCGCCACCGCCTCCGCCGCATGCGGCGAGCGTGGCGCAAAAAACGAATCCGGCCGCGAGATAACGCGGCGTCTGCATACTCCCGAAATGCAAAGCTCGTTCTCCTTAACGTGTTGCTCCGGCTCCCTCGCTTGTACGTCTGCGGCCGTGAACCCTCGCTTAAGAGCGGCTAATTGTCATCGGCGCGTTTGAGAACGTCGCTGAAATACTCTTCTGCGTGGCGATACAGTGCGCGATCCTCGGCGTCCATCCGGGCCTCGAGCGCGCCGCGCATCGTCTGCCACTGCTCGAGAAATCCCGCGGGATTCACATCGACCGCTGCGGCGGTATTCCAGCGCTCATCGAAGGCTTCGAAGGCGCGCAGCATACCGCCCATCTCCACACGAAACGCGCGGGCCGTGAGACGAACCCGTTCGTCGGCCGCATGCGAGAGTTCGGGGTAGAGCCGCTCGTCCTCGAGGCGTAAATGTCGGATCAAAAAGACGCGGATCCGTTGGCGCAGCGCCATGATTTGCGCGCCGGTGAACGGTTCGCTGGTTGGAAATTCGTTCAGCATGTGGCGCAGGACGATGTGCTGTTGGCGAGCGGTGTGGAGTTCGATGCGCCGGTTCAGCGCTTCGGCGATTTCAGAGTTGTAGGTCCGGGGTTGCTTTATTACACGAGAGCGTCGATTCAATGACAACTCCAAGCAAATACAGCTAGTACACCGGCGAGCCCGGCGCGCCCGGTGCAACAGAGCCGTCGTCCGGGGCGATGATGAGTCGAAGCGGATAGCTCGACCCGGCCTCTGGCATTGTGACGATTGTAACACGAACGAAGCCGCGCGCGGGAACTACGTACTGTCGTACTTTGTACCTACTGAACGACGGTGCTCGATGTGATTGCACAAGCACGTTATCAATAAGGTACGTACCGGTCGCACCGCCGCCGCGCGGATTCTCGTAGATCGCGATGCGCTGCGGCGACGAGAGCGGGTTCTGCACGTTCACCACAAACGATTCGAGCACGCCGTAATCGCCCGCGAGCGCTTCGCCGGCGAGCGTATTGGGCAGCGGAATCTGCCCGATCGGCAATTCTAAGTAGTCATCCGTGACGTTCCACTGTGTCGCGAAATGGAACTCCGGAATCGTGTAGATGCCACGCGCGTGCTTCACGGTGCTTGTGAGCAGTTGACCCGTCGTGAGCGCGTTGTCGGGATTATCGGTTGCATCTTGCGCGACGAGCGTCAGATGGACGTTCGGGCCTTCGAGCACGCGCAGCTGCAGCATGTTTGCGACGATCGAACCCGCCGGCATATCTTGCGTTGCGAGCACTTGCGTCGAATTGCCGCTGAGTTGCACGAGCCGCCCTTGATTCTGCACGACGTTCACGAGGAACGCTTTGGTGGCCGCGTGACCGACCTCCATCTCGTTCTTCGTCGGGCCGCCGCGGCCGTCGATATACTGCACCGTTGCGGGATCGGCGGAATGATTCTCGGCGACGAGCACGATGCGGCGGTCTTTTTCCGTCGGTGGATTGTAGTGGAAGTACAGGAAACGCGAGGGCACGTTGCGTTCCAAATCCGCGGAGAACAGAATCCCGTTCTCCGTCAGCCGCTCCGGATAGTCGCTGACCATCAGAATGTCGGGCGAAATACGCGGTACGGCGATGTTCTGAACGTAGACGTGCGTGGAGCCGCTGACCGTGAAGTACTGCTCGCCTTGCACGAGCACGGGCACTTGAAGATTGCGCTCCATGTCCTGACGCAGCGGGCCGTGGATGTCGATGTCGTCCTGCGAAACGACGACTTCTGCATTTGGCTGCGTCTGCGTGCGTCGAACGATCATACGCTGCACGAGATCGCGCACGAAGTCGCCGTTGGCGGGATCACCCGTTAAGCGAATCTCGACGTAATTCGGAATCGCGCCGGCGTTATACGCGACGCGCACGCCGGCGGCCGCGCTGACGCCGCGCGAATCGGTGACCGTGATCGCGGTTGAACCCGGCGCTTTGCCGTAGACGGAGATCGTTTCGTCCTGCTGGTTCGCGGTGACGGTCAAGACATTCGGATCTTGCGCCGTCGCCGTGAATTGACCGAAGACGCCGTTTACGTGCGCAATTTGCGTCGTGCCCACCGGTACTTGCAGCGTGCCGGGCTGAATCGTAATCGGCGGGGGCGTGGGGGTCGGCGTCGGTGCCGCGGATGCTGAGGGCGACGGGGAAACACCGCTCGGGAGTTCCGTCGGTGCACCGCTCGGGGTAACGTTTGCGCCCGGCGGCGGAGCGGACGGCGCTTCAGTAACGGGTTGTGCGAACGGAGTCGACGACGCGTATGGCGTCGGCTCGGTTTGTTGCGCGCGCGCGGAAGACACCCAGCTGAGGGCGGCTCCAATGCAGGCAACGAGCATCAACGAGCGTGCGAGCGCGTGGTGCAGGTGCGAGTCTCCGAACGGTTGTGAGTGACGCTTACGCGATCTTCGCCGCAGTTGCGTGAGTAACTGCTGACGCCAGCAACGTCTTGTATCCGACGTTGGGGAAGAGGACGGTGACCAAGTCTTTTTCGGCGCGCTCGATCGTGCCGATGCCGAATTTCGGATGCGTCACGACATCGGTTATCCGGAAACTGCTCGACGCGGACGGCGCCTCGACCGCCGCGGGTTGCGCTTCGGGGGCCGCGGCCTTCGCAGCGACTTTGCGGCGCGCTTCGCGCAAGCAGTTATCGCACGTTCCGCAGTTGGCGCTGTCGTAATCCTCGCCGAAGTAGTTCAGGATGAACTTGCGTCGGCACGAGCCGTTCTCCGCGTACTGCAGCATCATCGCGAGCTTCGATTGATCGTACGACTTCTTCGTCTCGTAGTTCGCGAGGCTCAACACTAAATCGCGATTCTTGCGCACCGCTTCGGTGAGCGAATACGCCGATTTACCCGTGATCTCGATGTAGCCAGACTTCTTGAGCAGCGCGAGGATGACTTTGAGTTTGGTGAGCGGCAGTTGCAGAATCTTGCGCAGATCGGTCATCGAGACGCCCTCGGCTTGATCGCCGAAGACTTCGATCGTGCCGAAGACGCGTTGCACTTCCTCGATATCCGGATACTTGCCGGTGAGGAAGTAATTCTGCACGCGCGTATCGCTCATGCGATAGATGAGGATGCAGCGCGAGGTGTCACCGTCGCGTCCCGCGCGTCCGGCTTCTTGCGTGTACGCTTCGAGCGAACCCGGCAGATCGTAGTGCACGACGAAGCGGATGTTCGACTTATCGATCCCGAGACCAAAGGCGTTGGTCGCGACGACAGCGCGAATCGTCTCGTTCATGAAGCACTCGTGAACGAGCGTGCGATCTTCTTTATGCAGTTTCGAGTGGTACACCGCCGCCGGAATGCCGAGCGTATCGGTGAGATACTTCTGGACTTCGAGCGCGTTCTTGATGGTCGCGGTGTAGATGATACCGGTGCCTTCGAGCGCGTCGCGTCCGGTGAAGAGGTTCTGCAGAATTTTGAACTTGTCGGCTTCTTTGTCGGCCTTGCGCGCTTCGTACTGCAGATTCGGACGATCGAA
This sequence comes from Vulcanimicrobiia bacterium, assembly GCA_963765935.1. Taxonomy (GTDB): domain Bacteria; phylum Vulcanimicrobiota; class Vulcanimicrobiia; order Vulcanimicrobiales; family Vulcanimicrobiaceae; genus JAMXLG01. The sequence continues at coordinate 1,671,326 of CAVXXX010000001.1, forward strand.
CCCTTTGACGATCGGTTTGACGTGCTCGATGCCGAGCTGATGCAGAATATCTTCGCGCACCGCCGGCGTCGCCGTTGCGGTGAGCGCCAACACCGTGGGGTGATTCAACCGTTTGATCACCGAGCCGAGCGCGAGATAGGCGGGCCGGAAATCATGTCCCCACTGCGAGATACAGTGCGCTTCATCGACGACAAAGAGCGGCACTTTGATCGACTGCAGCAGCGCGAGGAAGCTTTGATCTTCGAGTTTTTCGGGCGTCGTGTAGGCGATGCGGATTGTGCCTTGCCCGATGCGCGCGCGCGCGACAATTTCTTGATCTTCGGAAAGCGTCGAGTTGAGCGCGACGACATCGGTAATGCCGCGTTCGCGCAGCATATCGAGCTGATCTTTCATTAAAGCGATCAGCGGCGACACAACGACGGTGGTGCCCTCAAGCAAAAGCGCCGGCAGCTGATATGTCAGGCTTTTGCCCGCGCCGGTTGCGAGAATGGCAAGTGTATCCTGACCCGCTAATATGCGGGAGATCACTTCGACTTGGCCCGGGTAGAACTGTTCGAATCCGAACTTGTCCCTAAGGGCAGAACGCAAATCCACGAAGAGTTTCATAGCCTCCCCACCGATGAGCATAACCCACCGGTGGCGCGAGAAGCATTACTTTTAACGTTATATGTAGTACCCCCGGGCAAGCGGAGCCAAACTGCTTGCCGCGAAGTCCCCCAGGTGTCCCTCTATCGAACCTGGCGCCCCAAGTCGTTCGCCGACTTGGTTGGCCAAGACGCCGTTGTTAGAACCTTAACGCACGCGATCGAGACCGGAAAACTCGCCCACGCTTACTTGTTTTCTGGCCCACGCGGTTCGGGAAAGACGTCGGCTGCGAAAATCCTCGCACGCTGCATTGACTGCGTCAACGGTCCAACGGCTCACCCCGATAATACCTGCGACAATTGTATCGCTATGCTGAACGGCTCGGCGCTCGATGTATTGGAGATCGACGCAGCGAGCAATCGCGGCATCGATGAAATTCGCGCGTTACGCGATGCGGTGAAGTTTGCTCCGAGCTCGATGCGCATGAAAGTGTACATCATCGATGAAGCGCACATGCTCACGAAAGAGGGCGCGAACGCGTTTCTAAAGACGCTCGAAGAGCCGCCGCCGCACGCGGTATTCATTCTCGCAACGACAGAACCGGAGAAGTTACCGGTCACCATCCTTTCACGTTGCCAGCGCTACGCATTCCGCCGCATTTCAATTCCGGTAATGATCGAACGCATGCGCGAAATCGCAACATACGAAGGCATCGCAATTGACGATGACGCGCTGGCGACCATTGCATATCGCGCAGACGGCGGATTGCGTGACGCGCTGACGATGCTCGAACAAGCGGCAGCGTTTGCAGAGGGCAAGGTAACGGCCGCTACGATTGACTTGGCATTCGGCGCAACAGGACGCGGGTTTGCAAATGAGTTGATCGACGCGGTGCTGGCGCGCGACGCGTCATCGGTTCTACGGATTATCGAAGAGGCGAGCGACGGCGGCACTGATATGCAAGTGCTGATCCGCTCACTGATTGCGATGTTCCGCAATTTGCTTGTCGCACGAGTTGATCCGCAGTTGTTGGCGCGCGACTTAGCGCCCGAAGATGCGGAACGCGCGAAGGAACGTGCGCAGCATGTTGCACAGGCGACGATCGTGCGTGCTTTGCGTGTGCTGAGTGATGCTGCTTCGTTGGCGCGCACGGGTGGGAATGCGCGGTTGGAGCTCGAGACGGCGATGCTGCGCTTTGTTTTGAGTTCGGAAGATCCGACGCTGGAAGCGATTTCGGCGCGGCTTGCCGCGATCGAAGAGTCCGTCCCCAGTGTCACCCTGAGCTTGTCGAAGGGCGCCTCCACCAACCTCGGTAGCGGTGCTCCCTCCGGTCGCCCCGCTTCTGTTGAAAAGGCGCCTGCGGCGCCAAAGGCCGCGGCGAAGGCGAGCGATAGTGGTGACACTGTCATCCTGAGCGCAGCCCCGCCGAGCGGGGCGGAGTCGAAGGATCGCCCAACCCCTCCATCCCGCAAACCAGACCCCGTCCCCCACTCAACACCACCCGCCCCACCCGAAACCCTCGAACCAAAACCCGAACCCGGCCCCGCCCCCCGAGCGACGGCGAAGCCGAGCGGCAACGGCCCCGTCACGGTGCAAAAAGTCCGCGCAGCCTGGACCAACATCCGCGGCAAGGTCGAACACGAACGCGCCTCACTCCGCGCCCCACTCTCCGGCGCAATGGTCGACTCAATCGACAGCGACGGCCACCTCCTACTCAAACTGCGGAGCAAACTCGAACTCGACATCCTGAAGAGCCACATCGCGACACTCGAAGCGGCAATCGCCGACGTCCTCGGTTCGCCGATCAAGGTTCGTCTCGAAACCGGCAGCGGTGCAGCGTCGAGCGCAGCCGTTGAAGAAGAGATGCCGCAATTCGAAGAGCCGGCCGAAGACGCCGACGTGCTCTTCAACTACGCTAACGAAAGAATCCGCGAACGATGAATCAAGCGCAAATGATGGCGCAAGTCAAAAAGATGCAAGCCGAAATGGTGAAGGCGCAAGAAGAACTCGCGAACACCGTCGTCACCGGCAGCGCCGCAAACGGCATCGTCACCGTCGAAATGACCTGCGATCAACGCATGAAGTCAATCAAAATCGGCAAAGACGCCGTCGACCCCGACGACATCGAAACGCTCGAAGACCTCGTTACCGTAGCCGTCAACGACGCATTAACAAAAGCCGGCGAAAAAGCCCAACAACGCATGGGCGGCCTAACCGGCGGCATGCGAATTCCGGGATTAATGTGAGGATTCATCGCGTCACCTTAACGCAACACGGTGTCATCCTGAGCGAAGCTGTCGAAGGGCGTAGCGCACATAATCATATGCCATCAACTGGATCAATCGCCGGGCCCGTTCAAGCCCTCATCAACGAATTCTCGAAACTCCCAACTGTCGGCCCTAAAACCGCTGCACGGTTGGTGTTTTATTTGCTGAATCGCCCTCGTCACGAAGCACAGTCGCTTGCCGAAGCGATTCTCGCTGTAAAAGACAAGGTTCGGTTTTGTTCGATTTGCTTTTCACTAACGGAACATGATCCGTGTGATATCTGTAGCGACGAGCATCGTGACGCAAAGACGATTTGCGTCGTCGCGGAAGCGAAAGATATGTATGCCATTGAACGAACAGGCGCATTCAAAGGACGATATCACGTGCTTGGCGGCCTGATTTCGCCGATGGATGGAATCGGTGCCGCGCAGTTGAGAGTGAAAGAGTTAGTTGAACGCATCGGCAACGCGAAGATGACCGAAGTCATCATTGCCACAAATCCAAACGCTGAAGGAGAGGCCACAGCGCTTTATCTTTCGCGCTTAATTCAGCCGCTTGGCATTGCGGTGAGCCGTTTGGCCTATGGTCTCCCGATCGGTGGGGATCTCGACTACGCTGATGAAATAACACTAGCCAGAGCGCTAGAGGGGCGTCGCGTAATTTAGGCGATTCGCGGGTTCTTGGCTAGCGCTATTGAGCGCAGCAATTGGCTGCCGGGGTCACCTTTGCCTGATAAGAAACCAGAGTCGTTTCAGGACTTTCTGAACGACACATCTTGGAAAGATTATTCGGAGCACTTTAATACTGCTCAGGAGATTCTGCGTGCAGAGATTGCACGAAATCGCAAAGACGAAGAAGACTTTCGCACTCGCCTAAAAGAGCGGATAAGGGCCGAGTATCGGGAAAATCTGGTCACGATCTTGCCCGAGCAGATCGCAAAAGCCAGAAACGCTCTTTTGGCGGGCGACGTATGCGCGATTGACGGGACGCTTGCAAAAGTCGAGTTAATGAGTGGTGTGCGAAGCCAGATCGGCATCGTCGCGGTGAACTACCATAACGAAAAAGCGAGCTACGTCACCTACGTCACCGAAGGCCGGTATACTCAGTACAATTCCGCTGAAGATGTAATGGAGATTCTCAAGGCGCGCAAAAAAGATAAGCGTGTGGTAAGTGACTTGGTTTTGCGTGCAACGATGGCGTATTGGGAGCGTGAGCACGCGATGCATCAAGCCGCGAGCTGGAAGCTCATCCATGGGGAACTCTTTCCCTTTGAATTGAGATCCGGACTCGGCGAACTGAAAGCGTTGCCATCTTCGCTCGCGCTATTTCGCCGTCTCGCGGCCTCACCACGGATCGGATCTGTTGTATCTGATGCAAGTGGCATCGCGCGATTCCTAGGGTATGCGTTGGAACCTTATCAGTACTTGAAAATAGAACGCTTAAGTACCGAGTACGATCGATGGTTAAAGGATGAGGCTCATTTCAGCTCTGACGACGAGAAACTATTTCGGTCGTTCGTTGAAGATACGGCTATAAATTATTGGAAGGCGGTATATCGCGTCGGGCCGAGGCCATATGTATTCTATGCGCACAAAAATGCGATCGATGAATTCGCGCGCCTCATAATGGCCGACGCTGAGATAATTCGTGAGCGCGGCTTTCCTCTACTCATTGACTATGCCGACACAATTTGCGCAAACCTTTTCCGCGCCAGTGATTTCGAGAAGCGCATCGAGCATGAACTGTCGCTGCAAGGCGAAGTGCTAACCGAATTTTCGGAACGTAAATTTAGACGGAGATAACAATGGCGCGTGGTAAGAATCGGCGGAAGCGCTTCCAAAAGCAAGTTGATAGCAACGGCAACTCGAGAGTGCGTAGTATTCCAAACGCCTCCCAGAACGACGGAGATAATGAATTTGTTTCTAGCGAACTTGAGGGGTTGCCCAGCGAAGACGGCGCTGTCGAGACAGACATTCGAGAGAGCGCGGGGGAAGCGGAAGCCGAGGCACTGCTTGCGGCTGACAATACAGATGCAGCGCTCACCTCGGACAAGATCATAGGTTACGTCAATTTTGACGGCGGTCGCGCCTCAAGCAGCAATTCGATGGCCCTTATGGACTTCGATTTGATCCCTGAATTCCGCCGGGGAAAATACGTTAAAGTTTTTCGATTCAAGAATGGCAAACGAGAAGGACAGCTTTTTCTTGGGCGTTTGGTGGCGGGTCCCTATTACACGCCCGACTACGTTGGCGTTGACTCTTCTATTGCACGCGCAGCCATACAGAAGGCCAACCAAGTAACAGTGCTGCCTGACTATCATGCAGCGGCTGAGATCGAGCTTCTAGGCGTTATGGAGGGCCGAGCTTTATATGGGCTGTCAACACGCCCTGCCCCGCAAAGCCGCGTCTGCGCAATTGAAGGAGAGGAGCTAGTCGATCTTATCGGGTTGCGTGGCGACATGGAGCTTGGGCGCTTGGATGGGTACGACGGCATACGCGTAAATCTTCATAGCGATCAAAAAAAAGTACTGCCGCGAAACGTTGGCATATTCGGAACTGTTGGCTCCGGAAAAACGAATACAAGTCAACTGCTGATCGAACAGGCTTCTGCCGCCGGATGGGCAGTTATCGTCCTTGATGTTGAGGGCGAGTATTGTCTCATGAACATGCCACAAGATGAGCCAGCCATGGTCGCGAGGCTGCGAGAGGTCGGGTCGAAGGAAACGGGCATCTCCGACTTCGACGTCTACCACCCTGTGTGTATCGAACCGGACGACGAGATAAATGCAACCCCGTTCGGCGTTCCGTTCCGAAATTTAAGCCCGTACATGGTCGCGGAGCTCTTGGGCATGAACGATACGCAAGAGGATCGCTTCCTCCAGCTTTACGATGCGTGTTACCGAAACCGAATTGCTCCCGAATTGTCAAAAGGCCGAGGTAAAGGTGCACGTGGGGCATCGGCAGCGGACGTCATTGAACGCGACACGGAGGGCGGCACAGAAGAGGATACAACTGACAGTTCCTCCACCTCCGAAAACAAGTTCGGGTCGAGCATCAACGATCTGCTCGACGACGATTTTTCAAACAGCCACGTAACCCTACAGTTGCTCGTTGATCGGGTATCGCTTTGGTTAGATCGTGACAAGGACGACCGAGGGGCGGACCTGAGTTCCCGCAGCTCGTGGGGTGTTGTTAAGCGTCTCCTGCTTCGCTTACAGCGATATCGTCTTTTCGATACATCGGCAAACGCGTTTCCAACAACACGCGCACTGTCGCCCGGACGCGTATCGGTCGTTAACTTGTCGACCTCAAACGAAGCGAGAGTAAATAACCTTGTAATCGCAGACATATTGCAGTCCGTTTTCCGCTTTAAAATGGAGCATCAAGATCCCAAGGTACTAATCGTGATTGAGGAGGCACATACATTCGTTTCGAAGGAAAATGTTCGGCGAATGCAAGCAACAATGGAGCGCCTTCGAGAGATCGCTCGGCGCGGTCGTAAGCGCTGGCTTAGTTTAGCATTCATATCGCAGCAACCATCCCACTTGCCAGCCGAGCTCTACGAGCTGTGCAACAATCTCTTTGTCCATGAAACGAAGGGGTCAAAGAATTTAGAAGCGCTGAAGTCGTCCGCAGGCGCTGTTAACGAAGCTATATGGTCTGATGTTCCAACACTCGGACAAGGGCGCGCCGTGATAATTTCGCCGCAATATCGACACCCGATTCTGGCGAGAATGAATCCCAGCAGCTCCAAGAGACGTATGACAGACTGATGGATCGCTTGCTGCCGATTCATCCCTTTCCAGCTCGGATGGCACCAGAATTGGCGCTTCAGTTCGTAGACGCGCTGCCGGCGAATAGCGTACTGTTGGACCCCATGGCGGGTAGCGGAACCAGTATGATTGCCGGCCGCAGGCGTGGCGTTGTCTCGTTAGGCTTCGATCTGGATCCCTTGGCGGTATCGATATCGCACGTAAGCTGTTCCAACATTGATGCGACTAGACTCCTGAAGGCGGCCCGCGGTGTATTGGAACGGGCTTCGTCCGTTGACCACAGAACATTGAAGATGTACCCAGCGGGGTGCGATGACGAGACCAAGGAGTTCATCAGGTATTGGTTCGATGCGAGCAATCGCAAGGAGTTGACTGCACTTAGCGCTGCTATTGGTCGAGTGCGTGATCGCGACATCCGAATGGCGCTTTTCGTCGCGTTATCTAGAATGATCATCGTTAAAGAGCGTGGTGTCTCGCTCGCGATGGATGTTGCCCACAGCAGGCCGCACCGAGTGTACGACCTGTCGCCAGTGAGTGCGTTTGAAGATTTTATCCCAAGTGTGCTGCGGTTGACCGGCCGAATCGAGTCCCTTCGCCCCTTCCGCAACGCACGTTGGGAGATTCAGTGGGGAGATGCACGCAGATTGCCAATCGCTCCTCGCTCAGTTGATGCAATAATTACGTCGCCACCCTATTTGAACGCAATCGACTACATGAGGGGCCACCGACTCTCGCTCGTGTGGATGGGATACTCGCTTTCGCAACTGCGCGCTATGCGGGGAACGCAAGTTGGTGCCGAGCGGTGTGCATCAGCCGGCGGCGGTGATTTGCAAATCATTCATGAAGAAATGCCTGATCTTAGTGCACGAGAACAAGGGTTCATCAAAAACTATATCGCGGACATGGGGCGCGTCGTCGCTCAAGCATCGCGGGTATTGCGCCCCGGCGGATCAGCGCTATTCGTCGTAGCCGATTCCTCGTTGCGTGGAGAACTCATACGTAATTCAAGTATCGTTACGAAGCTCGCCGAGCGGCGCCGTCTAGAACTGGTGGAGGCTTGGGAACGGCAAATTCCGCAGAACCGGCGCTATCTTCCACCGCCCTCCAGATCGCGCTACATTAGCCCGTTTCGCAAAAGGATGAGCGTTGAATGGGTCCTCAAATTCAATAAGAATGAGCGTTAGGCCGACGCGCTGCCGAGATTGCGGCGCCGCGATAATTTTCGCCAAGACTGCTAATAACAAATGGATGCCGCTTGACTCGACGATTGAGGCAATTCCGTTCGAGAAAAGGCAGCGACTGATTGCCATCGAGCGGAATGATGGAATGTATGTTACGCGAAGCTCAAAAGCGCACTTTGTAAGCAGCCATCTCGATTCATGTCCTGCGCGAAAACGCCTAGAGAAAGCTGAAGAGGAAGAATAAACTGCTCACCGATCGCTAAGCCGAGGCGTTATGTGCCTTACCGCAGTCCGGCAAGCGAAACGGCTTCTTGCCGAGAAATGAGACAGCGCACCGCATGTTGCGTATGCCCCGTAGCGCGCCAGCTACGACGTTAGTAAAAGAGCGAAATTGTCTATTTTCCTAGAGCGCGTTCGAAATGGCTTCGCGTTTCGTCATCAAGAAAATAGACAAAGCAACCGCGGAGGCCTCGCGTCATTAACACCCGATAGGCGTTGGCGACATACTGCTGGTATGAATTCCCCGCCTTGCGCAGCGCCGGATCAGCCGAGAACTCACGCTGTCCTCGCCAACGGCCGAATGAAGCGTCGAAGACGAGGTCGCGCCCGAAGATAACGCCAACGTACTCAAACTCGAATCCCTGCGCGTTGTAAACGCAACCGATTTGGTCAATTCCGCCCGGGTCCGTTGCCCAATAGCTCGCGGCCGGGATACCCTTCGCCAGTTTCCCGGCCCCCGGCTTTGCGTCCCACGGCATCCGAAAGTCGCCGATTATAACGTCGTCAACGAGCGTACCGTCTCTGTTTGGGTCTGACCACTTCCAACAGAAGCCAGCGGTAAGGCGCGCGGTTTTCCCAGATTTGAAGGCGCGCAAGATTTCCGCGTGGAGCTCATCAATGCTATTCATGATGCGAAAATCGAACGATGTACGGTCAAGCACCATCCCACTAGGTGGCGTAATCCCGAGAACTTCGTTCAGCCACTGCAGATAATTGTCCGAACCACTGCATCTGAATTGAGTAGAAAGTTCCAACTCGTCGTATGAGCAGTCCAGCGCCGCTGCGGTTCCCCGTATCAGATCGACTGACCCAACTTCACCAGGTTTGACGACCTGATAATTGTCCACAAAGAATACAGACGTCTTCGCAGCCGAAATGAGTTCTTGTATCTGAGGTCGTGGCGACCGTTTGTGCCGGGGAGTTCTCCACGAGTTGCTAGTTTCACGAATCCTATGGGCCTCATCAACAATTAAAACGTCGATCTCGCCCGGTAAGGCATCCACGTAGTTATGCGTGTACTTGAACTGAGCGGCCGCGCGTCGTCCCAGAAGCGCCCGAAGATTTTCCGTGAAGGCTTTTGACCCAGTGACATACTGCGCGTTTTTCGCACGCCTCGATAAGTCACCGAGCGCGCGGAGCGCAATAAGCGATTTCCCTGTACCCGGGCCGCCGGAGATGACAATCACGTGACGCGATTGAGAGTCTTGAGCTCGAGTTAAAATCGTGTCAAATGCCACAATCTGATCGTCAATAAGCGTGTAGCCTTTCGATTCGATTACATCGGCAACGTGGTCTAATAGCTGCTTGCTGACACGATACTTGCTTTCGATTATCCGGTTGATGATATCGCCGGTGTCTCTATGGCCCACGTGTTGATTCAGATAACGTGAGAAGCGATCTGCATCAAACGCTGCGAAAAGCGGCGTATTCGCAAGTACTTTTGAAAACTTCCTATCGAACACCGCTGATGAGCGCGACGTTAAGTTATGTAGCCAGCTGCATGGATGGAGCGCAATTGCTTCGCGATCTTGGAATGCCTCATGATTGTCCTTGAGGTATTGAGCGTAGGAGCTCGCTTGAACCGATGGATGAGGCACGGTCCTATCTCTGCCGCCCAAGAACGTGACCACACTCTCGGAAAGGTCGCACGTTTCAACTCTTGTCCACTGCTTCAGTTCAATTAGAACGGCTGCACCCGTTCCGCGCGCGGTCCGGCCCGTTATTAATGCATCGAGTCGTGCCGAACTTCGCGGTAGCTGCATCTCGAGCACAATGCCGTTTTCCAACAGATTTGCGTGCCGGATCTGAAGACCGAGGGCCGTCAACGAATTTTGCCACGATGTAAACTCAGAAGCTGCAGCGCGAAAATTGAAGTACTCGGCATATGCCGCGCCGAGTTTCTCCGCGATGCTATGTTGAACGGCATCATTGAGAAACGATTTGGTAGTGCCCGCGTAGAGCTGCAAGAGAAGGCGACCTCCGCGGGCAGGCTTGCGCCATGTCGTCTCTGCGTCCTCCTCTCACCAACACCTAACCCAATTCACCAATCGCACTCAAGGGATAGCGCGAGAATGGCATCGGAGGAATCTGATGTCTACTCAATCTTTAACCGCTCCGCAAGGGCTTTCGGGGATCGGCCGGTCGCTCGGCAGAGCCTTTAGCAACATTCCGCGGTGGCTGCTCATCACGCTCGCGGTGCTCGTGATCGTGGGCCTGATCGCAGGCATGGTCATTTCGCGCACGCAGAGCGCGACGCAAGTCGTCACCGCGCCGGTCGTTCGCCAGACGCTGACGCAGTCGGTGACCGCGTCGGGTACGGTAAACGCGCAAAACAGCGTTACCGTCGGCAGCCAAGTTTCGGGAACGATCTCGCAGCTCAACGCCGACTACAACTCAAAGGTCAAGCAAGGCCAAGTCCTGGCGCGCATCGATCCGAGCAACTTCCAAGCGCAGCTCGATAAAGACGAAGCCGCCCTCGCCCAAGCGCAGGCGCAAGCCGGCGAAGCCGTCGCGAATGCGAACGGTGCAGGCGCGGGCGTAACCGTCGCGCAGGCAAATGCGAACGCCCAAGAAGCCGCCGCAAACGCCGCTAAGACGAACATCGCCAAGGCGCAATCGGCGCTGGTGCTCGCGCAGCAACAGGCCGCGCGTGATCAGCAGTTGCTCTCGCAAGGCTACATCGCGCAAGCAACGGTGCAATCGGATCAGTCGACCGTCACGCAAGACGAGTCGGCCGTAGCCCAGGCACAAGCCGCCTACGCGCAAGCGCAAGCTCAAGCGCAGGCGAGCAACGCAACGATCGGACAAAACGGTTCGACCGCGCAAGCCCAAGCCGCAAGCGCACAAGCCGCGCAAGCCGCCGTGCAAGCCGCGGAAGCCACCGTGCAAACCGATAAACTCAATCTCGAACACACCGTCATCACCTCGCCGGTGAACGGTACGGTCGTCTCGCGCGCCGTGTCGGTCGGTCAGACGGTTGCCGCATCGCTGCAAGCGCCGACGCTCTTCACGATCGCGCAAGACCTCTCCAAGATGGAAGTCGACATCAACGTCGGCGAGCCGGATATCGGCGGCGTGAAACCGGGCGATACGGTTGACTTCACGGTACTCGCGTATCCGAACCAAACGTTCCACGGCACCGTGCAACAGGTTCGCATCAATCCGCAAACCGTTAACAACGTCGTGACGTATGATGTCGTCGTCGACGTCAACAATAAGGATAACAAGTTGCTGCCGGGTATGACGGCTAACGCGACGATCAATGTCGCGAGTGCGCCGAATGCGCTTGTGGTTCCGTTGACGGCGCTGCACACGCGCTCCGGCAAGCCGCCCTTCGACAGGCTCAGGGTGACACGGGGGGAGCGCAGCAAACGCAAACGGCGGGCGCATCGCAATCGCCGTGGGGTGGCACGACGGGAACGAGCAGCGGTAGTATTGCGACTGGACAAACGGCATCGTTGATGGTGCAGCGTTCGGGCAAACTGCAGCGCGTGAAGGTGCAAGTCGGACTCGTTACCGCGACGCAAGCTGCAGTATCTCCGGCCGACGGTAGCACGCTGAGCGAAGGTGACAACGTCGTCACCGCGTTCACCGGCAAGCATAGCGCTAGTGGCAAGAACGGCCAGCGCAGCAGCAACCCGCTTCAGGGTGGCGGCAGCACCGCGCGGCGCAATGCGAGGGATGCCGTAATGGAACCCGTCGTCAAAGTGAACGACCTGCGCAAGGTCTACACGCTCGGTGATTCGCAAGTGATTGCGCTTGCCGGCATCGATCTCGAGATCCATCGCGGCGAATTCGTCGCCGTGATGGGTCCCTCGGGGTCGGGCAAGTCGACGTTCATGCAGATCACCGGCCTGCTCGACAACCCGACGTCGGGACAGTATTGGTTCGAAGGCCAAGACGTCTCGCATCTCGATGGCGACGCGCGCGCCGACATCCGCAGCCGCCGGCTCGGATTCGTTTTCCAAGCGTACAACTTGCTGCCGCGCACGAGCGCGCTCGAGAACGTCGAGTTACCGATGGTCTACGCGGGCGTGCCGGAAGCGGAACGCAAAGCGATCGCACTTGCGAAGATGAAGATCGTCGGCGTCGATCATCTCGCCGACCATGCGCCGAACCAAATGTCCGGCGGACAACAACAGCGCGTCGCGATCGCGCGATCGCTCGTCAATAATCCGGGACTGATCCTCGCGGACGAACCGACGGGCGCGCTCGACACGAAAACGTCGGAAGACGTCATGCGCATCTTCAAAGAGTTAAACGAAGAAGAAGGCATTACCATCATGTTAGTCACGCACGAACCGGATGTCGCGGCGAACGCGAAGCGGATCGTGACGTTTCGCGACGGCCGCATCGTCAGCGATTCCGCCCTTCGACAAGCTCAGGGTGACACGGGGGAGGCCGCATGAGCGACTTCAAAGGCATTTTCCGCCTCGCGCTCCAAGCGCTGCTGCGCAACAAGGCGCGTTCGATCATGACGATGCTCGGCATCGTGATCGGCGTCGCGGCCGTCATCGTGACGGTTGCGATCGGATCCGGTGCGCGCACGTCGGTGCAGAACAGCATCAACTCACTCGGTTCGAACTTGATCGTCGTGCAGCCGGGATCGCTCACCACGAGCGGTTCGCGCGGTGGCAACGGTACGGCATCGACGCTTACGCCGGACGACGGCTTGGCGCTCGTGCATCTTCCCGGCGTAGCGGCCGTCTCGCCAAGCGTTACGGTTCGCGCGCAAGTCGTTGCGAACGGGAACAACTGGCAGACGCAGATTCAAGGCGTTGCGCCGACGTATCAACAGATTCGTTCGTGGGCGACGCAAAGCGGGTCGTTCTTCTCGCAAAGCGACGTCAGCGACTCGGCGAAAGTCGCCGTGCTCGGGCAAACGGTCGTTTCGGAACTCTTCCCGAACGGCGCGAACCCGATCGGTCAAACGATTATCATTCGTAACGTGCCGTTCACCGTCGTCGGAACGCTCGCGCCGCTCGGACAAAGCGGCATGGGTCAAGACCAAGACGACACGGTGCTCATTCCGTACACGTCGGCAATGCAGCGCCTCACCGGCCTCACGACCGTGAACTCGCTGATGGTTTCCGCAACGACGCCGGATCAAGTCGATCCGGTGCAAACCGAAGTGACGTCGAGCCTCGAACAGCGTCACCGCATTCCGGCGGGGCAACCCGACGACTTCCAAGTGCGTAACCTGCAATCAATTGCAGCCGCCGCATCGTCGACGGGCGCCGTGATGGAGTTCTTACTCGCCGGCGTCGCAGCGGTCTCGCTGATTGTCGGCGGCATCGGCATCATGAACATCATGATGGTCTCGGTGACGGAACGCACGCGCGAAATCGGTCTACGCATGTCGGTCGGTGCGCGCGCACGCACGATTCTCAATCAGTTCCTGACGGAATCGGTCGTGCTCTCCTCGATCGGCGGCGTGATCGGCATCGTCTTCGGATTCATCGGCACGTTCTTCGTCGCCGCACTCGCGAAGTGGCCGACGCAAATCCCGATCGGTTGGGTGATCGCATCGGTCGTCTTCTCCGGCCTCGTCGGCGTGTTCTTCGGCTACTATCCGGCGAAGAAAGCCGCAGATCTGAATCCTATCGAAGCGCTGCGCTTCGAATAGGTTCGTCGCCCTTCGACAAGCTCAGGGTGACACGAAAAAGAGCCCCGGCGCATTGATTCCTCCGTGCCGGGGCTCTTTTTTATATCCGATGTGTGCGAACTCTAAGATTCGCCTCCGTCGTTCCATTTTGGAAAAACGTGTTTGAGCCGATCAACAGTTTGGCGCCATCGTGGCGTCGTCGGCTTACATACACTGTTCTGATTTCCGAAGAAGCCCGTCTCGGAGTAGGCTTGTGCCTCCGGAACCGCGTCAAGCCACTTAACGGGCACAAAATATTCTCTCTTGTCCGGATCATCAGCGAACATCGAATGGTACTGCGCAGCCCGAAGCACCTCTCGAGCCTTTTCCGTCGTTCCGTTTGTTGAAATGACGAAATCGTTTGCGGACACACGTGGCCCGAGCACGCGTCCAACGCCGACGTAGCCAACGCGTGGAATGTTAACCCATACGCGATCCCCAACGTTGAGCAGATTTAGCGTGCGCGAGTACCACGAGCCTCCACCGGCTGAGATAAAACCATACTGGCGTGCCTCTTCCCAGTTGCGCTCGACGCCTTCTCCGAACGATACGTAAAACTCGCCGTTCCACGGCTCCTTCGCAGTATCTGAACCGGAGGAGGCGTTAATCTGTGTCTCGGCGGGATCGAGGAGCCAAGTGCGGCTTAGCAGCTGATCGCCATTTGCTGCCGCGAACACCTGAAAGAACAGCACGTTAATTGCCACGTTTTTCTTATTGAGATAATTAACGATGCGTTCGGTCGCAGCGTCAAGCTGCGCAGCTACGATGACGATCTGATGGCTATTGTTTAACATGTCGTCGTCCGCTTCCGCGCCAAATCGCGCGCGGAAATCATCTTTGAAGCTTCGCCCGTTTGAGAACTGTGCGTAGATGCCCGCGATCTCACTTGCGGTCAGCTTTTCGATCGTTCCGGCATAATCAAGTGCCTGTGCGACGACATCACGGTGGGTTCGCTCTCGCTTCAGTTCTATCAACACAAGTGAGCCGTCTGGTGCGACGGCTAACAGGTCGAACGGGCCGCCCTCGGTGTTTCTTTGGCGTCCAATCAGCATCCAATCTTCGGATAGGATAGCGCTGTCCGCCTCAATCATGTCTTCGAGAAGGCGTTCACTCGTGAGAGATGATTCCTGGAGACGCCTTGGCGGTTGGCCTACTGTCCAAATCGCATGTTTAATCGGCAAAACTCTCGTCCTTTATGCAGAAACCTTGACTAGCGGACGTAGCTAGTCAAGGTTTCTCGGCATCTACGTTGGCGTAGCGGCCCTTCGACAAGCTCAGGGTGACACTTTTATTTGATGAGTTTGACGAGATCTGAGTAATGCGTGAGCTTCTCGTCAGCTGTAAGCAAGATCAGCGAATCCGCCATGGCCTGCGCGACCAAAAGGCGGTCGAATGGATCGGCATGATGCGTAGGTAGTTGCGCAACGCGTGCCGCTATTGCTGAATAGATCGGGAGTTCCCGCAGTCCGCTTTCCATGGCCGCTTCCGCGATATGATCGGGTTGGACTTGGAAGTGAGTCCGCTTCAGCTGAGCTTTGATTGCGATTTCCCAAATGCTCGCGGCGCTGAAAAACACTTCATTACCGGAACTACTCAATGCTTTGAGAATGGGTGCCGGCAATTTTTTTGGTTCAAATTGAATCCAGAGTAGGACGTGCGTGTCGACGAGAAGTCTCATCGGCTTTCGAATAACGCGAGAACGTCCTCGGGCAAGGCTTCGTCAAAGTCGTCCGGCACCGTGCCCTTTCCTTTCAGAAGTCCGAGTCGAACGCTCGACGGCGCTTCATAAGGAACCAGCCGCGCAAACGGCTTGCCGGCCTTGGCAATAATGATCTCCTCTCCAGCGGCCGCCTTATCGAGCAATCGGGAGAGATGCGTCTTTGCCTCGTGAACGTTCACCGTCTTCATCGGACTAAGTTTAGTCTAGTTCATCCTTAGCGTCAACTCGGCTCCCGTAGCACCATTGTCCTCGCGGCTAGGTGCTGCTGCTGAGGTCGGGGCGAAGCACTAATTGCGGAGGCGGTTTCGGAAGGTTCTTGTCAAGGCCGGCGATCGCATCGATTTCGTCTCCGACCTTCGCCGCATCTTCGAGGAGTTTCAGGATCGCATCGCGCGTGCTTGGGGGTAGCGTGTACGTTCCGCTTGGCGGATTGTCGATCAAATCCGTCCATTGTTGCTTGTCCAATTCGTAATTCTTGTCGTACTCGCCGAGATAGTCTTGTAACGCACGGAGCAGCGTGCGCAGTCGCAGCCAGCGGTGGTTTTGCCAATTGATGCGGTTGGCGGGCGTTTCACCGGCGGCATCTGCGAATCGTGAAACGATCAGCTTACCCGCCGCTGTTCCGCGGTCGCGCAAATCGTTCAAGATCGCCGGCGGCATATCGAGATTCAATCCGCCTTCGTTGTCGCTGAGTAAAACCGTGACAATGCGATCTCGATATCCGGGTAACACCGCTTGCGTCGTGTCTCCCCAACTTTGCATCGTCGTCACGATCGCAGCGAGATAGCCCAAGATATTATCGAAGCTCGCGAATTGACGGAGGATGCCGGATTTGTTGTCGGGCGGCATCCACACGTTCTTTGCCTGGTCGGGATCGGGATTGACGTTCGGTGGAAGGCCGCCGAGATTGATCGCAAAGGTTGGCCAACGCGGCAACGGCGCATCGAAGAGCGAAATCGGGAAGTTGCTCGAGAGTCCGCCGTCGGTGAACCAACACGGATCCAGTTTCGGAAGCGGGTTGTTCGCCGCGCGATTTGACTGCAAGCGGAAATCCACCGTATAGAAGGGGACGGCGCTGAATAAAATCGGAAATGAGAGGCTCATCCGTGTTGCGAGAATCACCGGGATGTCGCCGATCGGCGGCAGCGGAATGAAGCCAAGTTCGGCGCGCTTTCGGTGCCGTTCTCGCTCATCATCGTCGTCGGGTTGACGCCGCCAGCGCTCCATCCAATCGACGACGTGCGCCGGAAAATACCGGCGCATTTCATCGGGGCGGAAGTAAAAGCGCGTCGTATCGAACGGGAACTTGAACGGCCGCCCGAGCGTCACGCAAGTGGTGACCATCTCGAGATTGACGTCAACGGCGTCGGGACGCTCCGGCAACCCGCACGGGCCGGTCAGGCTGCTCTTCCACAGCATGCCGAAGGTCAGCGGCGTGGAGTCATCCGTAATACCCGCGGCTTTACGCAACTTGTCTTCAAGCCATGTCGTTAACGCCGGAGCATTCGTTCCGTCGTCGGTGATGCCGGTGACGAGTCCGTAGTTATTTGCGCGTATGCCGCGCCAGAAGTCGAGACCGAAAGCCGTAGCCGATGCGCACAACGCTCCACCAAAGCCCAGCAAGAGTGCGCACGCGGTGTCGTACCATTTTCGATTGGAGTTCGCTAGAAGCACGAGCGCGGGGAGGGTTCCCAGCAACGACGCTGGCCAGTGTGCGCTCAGCACCGAGACGATTTTCTCCGGAATCGTCTTACGTGAAAACAGCGCGGCGATCGCATCGAAAAGGTGTGCCGTTTGGCGGTTGGGATGAAACAGTTTGTACAGCAGCTCGTTGGTCGCGAGTTCGTCCGGAAGCGCGGCGAGCAATTCGAAACCCGCTTCGGAGCCGCGCACGCGTCCGAGCTGAGCGGCGGCCGATACTGCTGCTGCGATGGCGCCCGCTGAGGTTCCTCCGACGTTTTTGAACGAGAACGTCTTTGAAATCTCGACGATTGCAGGTGGATACACGACGCCGCTCGTCACGCCGCCTTTCATGACGATGTCGCAATACGGCTTCACGTGCTACCTCCAGGCAATTAGATCAGACCGGTTATAGTTTTCGCGATATTCGCGGCAGTGCTGAGTGTCACGCCGCCTGCAACGTCACTGATGACATTGGCAATGCCCGTTGCGATGGTCACGACCGTGGTAATGTCCTTCACTTGATTGTTGATATCGTCCGCAGCGGTTTGCATCTTGTTCAACAGATCGAGAACCGTTTTTGCATCCGGGCTCGTTGCCGGGTCGGGCAGCGTGGCCAGAATGTCTTTCGCGCCAAGGTGCGACAGCGCCGCCGAAACGAGGCCCATCGTAGATGCGACGCGTGCGGCGTCGGCCGGATCGCCTTCCTCGGACAAGTCGTTCATATAGTTGGAAAGCGCTTGTAGGATCGCGCGGAGATCGGTTTCAACCTGCGTCATTTCGATGTCCCCGTCTTCGTCAGCGCCTGGTTGATCGTGTTGAGATTCGTGTTGAAGTTCGAAATATAGAGCGAGACCAATCCCGTTGCTTTCGACGGGTCGTTATCGGCGATCGATTGCGAAATCGCTTCATACGATTGCTGCAACGAGTCGAGCGAGCTCATGTAATTGTGCGCAGCCACGACCTTTGCTTCGACCGCCGCATCGTCGTCCGTCCACGCTTTCATGAATTGATGCAACCCCGTCAGAATTTGCGTGCCGGCCGGTACCTGATCGAGGTTGAAGTTGTAGAACGCGTCGACCGCGGTGCGTTCGGGGACGAGTTCAAGATCGATGTAGTCTTGCGCGCAGCTCGATAAAGCCGGGGTCATTTTACTGACGAAAGCGGTTCCGGCACTGTCTGCGTTCGCGAAGGCGGCGACAGCGCCACGTCGCTTTGCATCGAAGTATGCATCGACCGCGGTGATCGCGGCCGCTGAAACATCGGAGACGGTCTGCGCGGATTGAGGCGTATTTGCGACCAGTTTGTCGTTTTGCATCGCCTGCGCCGCAGCTTTGATCCCGTAGTCGGCGTTACTCGATGGTCGCGCGGCGATGTTGCCAAGTGCCGCGTAGTACGCGATGAGCAGATGATTCCAAGCGTTCCAACGGGCAATCGCCGCTTGGATATCCGCCGAGTCGCACGTGCTAAGAGAAGGCGGCGGAGCGGCGTGCTTCGCGTGCCGGACACGATGGCGACCCGGCTGATTTCCCTCGGCAACAATGAGCGCATACCACTGCTGCGTACGGGTGCAGCTATCGTGGTAATCCTGCGTGATCGCGTCGTACGTCGGTTGCGCTTTTTGAGCCGCATCGGCGAGGTCGGTCACCGCGCTCAAGTCGACGCTTTGACACGACGCAAGAAAGAGCGTCGCCGACAACGCAACGCATGCGAACCGCAAAGAGGAAGATGACACACCCATTGGGCCAGAGTGTTGAAGGGCGCTAGAATATTGTCCTATGTAGAAGACGGTTGCATATGATTATCGTTTACGCAACGTTTGACGGTAGTGCTTCTGCGTCGCACGCAAGTGGCAATGTCACCGCGATGTGGCTTCCCATACCGGGAAGCCGCTCCACCTTCACATCGCGCGCGAGCCGTGAAATGAGATACAGGCCGCGTCCGGACTCTGCCCACACGTTTGCGGGCAGTGATGGCGCATATTCGAAGCCCGGCCCTTTATCGATGACATGCAAGATGATGTCACCGTCGCGTTGTTCGAGCGAGAAACTCAGCGCACCCGGAGCGTGACGTACCACATTGCCGATCAACTCCGCGAATATCAGTCCGCATTCGGAAAGATCGTCATCACTCGCGTTGCAGACCTGCTGCAAGCTCTTGAGATATTCACCGCGCAGCGTGTACGCTGAACGCGCATCCGCCGCCGCGAACTGCCACCGCAGCTGCGGATCGGCGAAATTTACACAAAGAATCGCAATATCGTCGCGCGGTGGCTCGTAGGCGATCGCGCGTTCGATGAACTCGGCGGGGTTCGATGCATGCACTGCCGCTTCGGTCGACAACACGCGCGCGAGCATATCTTCACCCGCGAGAATATCGCGCGAGATCTCGATCACGCCATCCGTGTAGAGAACCAGCATGCTGTCTTTAGGGCATGCAATCTCGTGTTGTTCGAATATCGTCGTGGGGAATGCGCCGAGCGGCGGCGATGGAGACTCGAGGCGCAACAACGTTCCATCGCGCTGGCGAATGAGCGGTGGGGCGTGCCCCGCCGATGTGTATCGCATCATGCGCGTCGCCGGATCGATGACGCCGACGAACGCGCTTGCGAGGCGGTCGCCTTCGCTAATCAGCAACCGGTTTGCGATCGATGCAATCTCGCGCGGGTCACGCGCAGTAAACGCCGCAATCCGAATCGCCTGGCGCATCAAGACCATCAACCGTGCGGCCTCAATGCCTTTGCCGGTGACATCGCCGATCGTGACGACCACTTCACCGTGATTGTTTTCGAATGCATCGTACCAGTCACCGCCGATATCCGCTTCCGTCGATCCCGGGCGGTAATGGGCGGAGACTTCCATGCCTTTGCCTGACGGAAACTGCCGTGGAAGAAACGCGCGCTGCAGCGTCTCGGCAACATACTGTTCGCGATGGAATTGTTTCGCATTGGCCACCGCAAGGCCGGCGCGGCGTCCGAGTTCGATTGCGAACAGGAGGTCCGCTTGATCGAATTCGCGCGCTTCGCTGGTGCGAACGAACGTGAGCGCACCGAAAATATGATTCTGCGCGATAACCGGCACGACGATCTTCGAGCGATAGCCGAAGCGGCGCATATACTGTTCGTGCTGACGCGAGGCTGCGTGCGCCATGAGAACCTTGTCATCGATATGCGGCAAGAAGAACGGTTCGCCGGTTTGCGTCACGCGCACGACCGGATGCACGCCGAACTCTTCGACATAGAGGACGTTGGAGATTCCCGCGAGCGCCTCTTCCCGGGTGGGATCGCGATGTGCCGATGCGGTGACGAACAATCGTTCCGAACGCTCGTCGATGAGGTCGAAAAGACAGATCTCGGCAAACGATTCGACGGCAAGGCGCGCAACATTATTCAGCGTCGTTGTCACATCCAACGACTGGTGGAACATTTCACCTGCCCGCACGAGAAGTTCGAGGCGCTCTTGATCTCGACTCTCGCCGCCGTCAAATGACTTCAGATGGTGCTCCCTCACGCTCGTCTGGGCCCGCCGGATCAGTTCGCGGCCTTCATGCGACTCGTGTTTTCGCAGCCACAGAATACTCGCTTCGCCTTCCGGGATAGAGCCCCATTCCGCCGGAACGTGGCTGCGTTCGAGACTGCGGCCTGATGTTTGTTCGAGAGTTTGCAGCAGTTCTTGATGCACGCTAACGAGACGCCCATGCGTGCGCATCACTCCGTCGATCGTCTCTTGATTGAATTCGTCGCTAAAGACATCGATCGGATAGGCGCAGAGCAACCTAAATGGGACGAGTTCGCGCAGCGCATTCCACGCGTGCTCGAGCTCAATCGCGGCTTCGCGCTCGCCATCGGACCACAGCAGTCCGACCAGTTCGCCGTAGACGCGCACGTCATACGAGGCGGCGAGGGCTGAGAGTTGGGGCTTCATGAACGACAGAAACGCCACGGGATCAAGACTGCCGTCACTAATTATCTTTCGCCGAAGCTGCGCGGCATCGAAGACGACGAAGCGGCCCTCGCGAACCGCACGTGCGATGTCCGGATCACGACGTTCGAGTGCTCGGCGGAAAAGCGAGGCGTTGGCCGCTGTAGCAAGTATCACGACGGCCCCGCCGGCATCAAGGGCTTCGGCGAAGTATGTTGTGGCTTGCTGCGCGAGCGCGCGCCGATCGTTACCGTAAAGCAAAACGGCATGATCGAGCGCCATCGAGATGTGAGTTTCCATCAGGCTGCGTATGTACTATGCGCAAGAAACGGCTAGTCCTAACGCAATCGGAGCGAAATTTTGTTCGGGGGTGCCAGACGGCGGTAATCCGCCATAGTCCTCCGGGCGCTTGCTCCTCTACCATAGGGCCGTATGACGCGGCTTTTAAACGGAGAGCCCTTTGTTGCGGTCGTCCGCGGTCCGCTCGTTGAGGCGGTGCACTGCGTTGCGGCGTACGCGATCGATGCAAGCGGACGGGAGCTGCTCTCCCTCGGTACCGTTGATGTTCCGATCTACCTGCGCTCCGCGGCGAAGCCGTTTATCGCCGCGACCGCCCTCATGGCCGGGGTCGCCGAACGCTTCGGGCTCGAACAACGCGAGATCGCCGTGATGGCCGCGTCGCATTCCGGCGAGCCGTTTCATGTCGATGCGGTGCGCTCGATTCTGCAGAAGATCGGACTTGGCGAAAGCGCCCTGCAGTGCGGCGCGGATTATCCGTACGACGAGGCCGAACGGGAAGCGCTCCAGGCGCGCGGCGTCGCTCGCTCGCGGATCTTTCACAATTGCTCCGGAAAGCATGCAGGCATTCTTGCGCTCTGCCGCGCGATCGGGGCCGATCCGTCGACGTACATGGAACGCGAGAATCCGGCGCAGCAACGGATCCTCGCCTTCTGCGCCTCGATGTCGGACGACCGCTTCGGCAACGGGAATCTCGGCGTCGACGGTTGCGGCATTCCAGTCTATGCGACGACGTTGCAGCATGCGGCGCGTTCGTATCTGCGGTACGCGACGCTGAGCGGCGTTGCGCCGGAAGCCGCTGCAGCATTACAAGCGGTACGCGACGCGATGATCGCGTATCCCGAATATATGTCGGGGACCGGTGATTTCGATGCCGCCCTCATCCGCGCGTACGGCGGCAACTTAGTATGCAAAGGCGGCGCCGAAGGCGTGCTCGCCGTCTCGTTGATCGAACGCCAAGCGGCGCTCGTGCTGAAGGTCGTCGACGGCAACGAGCGCGCGCGTCCGCCGGCGGCAATCGAGGCGCTGCGCGCGATCGGCATGATGGACGACGCGCAGTACGAGCTGCTCGAACACTTCGCGAATCCGCCGGTGAAGAACCGTGCCGGGCGGATTGTCGGTGAAATTCGGCCGGTGCACGGGGTGCGCGCGTGAAGCGGTCTCTGATCGTTCTCGCGGTGCTCGTTGCGTTTCTCGCATCGGCATGCTCGCGCACGCATGAAACATCTCCGGAGAATGCACTGACGATCGCGCAGCAATGGGAACCGCGCTCGCTCAACCCGGCGCTCGAAAACGGCACGTCGTCGACCGAATGGTCGTTGCTCGTCTTTTCCTATCTCGTGAAGTTCGACGATAACGGCGACATCATTCCGGACGTCGCCACCGCGATTCCGACGCTGAAGAACGGCGGAATCAGTGCCGACGGAAAAACGATCGTGTACCACATTCGGAAAGGCGTGCGCTTTGCCGACGGCACGCCGCTAACAGCGAGCGACTGCGCATGGTCGATCGAAGCGATCAACAATCCGAACAACAACGTGCAGAGCCGGTTCGCATATTCCGAAGTCGCGCGTGCCGACGCTCCGAATCCGACGACGCTCGTGCTGCATCTGCGCCGGCCGTTTCCGCCCGTGCTGGCGGTTGTCGGCGCACCGCAAGGCTTTCCGATTCTACCGAAACATGTGCTTGTGTCGTCACCGGACTTCAATCACGCCGCGTTCAATACGGCGCCGTTCGGCTCGGGGCCGTACCGAGTAACGAATTGGCTTCACGGCGACCGCGTGGAGCTTGAAGCGAATCCGTACTACTGGAAAGGGCCGGTTAAAATCACGCACTTGACGGTGCGGTTCGTAGCGAATTCGCAAACGGCGCTCAATATGTTGCGCACGCGCGAAATTCAAGGGTTTTTCGACGACGAAGATTACGCGAACTATCCGCAATTGCAAGCGCTGACGAATTACCATGTGACGAGCACGCAAGAAAACGCCGTCGGCGCGATCATTTTCAACACGCAGAAAGCGCCGGTGAACGACGCGCGCGTTCGCCATGCGCTTGCGGAAGCCGTCGACATTCCGTCGCTCGTGCAACGGGCCTATCATGGATCGCTCGATAGCCGCCACGCCGGTGCCGGTTTGTTTCTGTGGGCGTTCGATCCGCAGGCATATCCCGACATTCCTTACGACGCGGCCGACGCAAAACGGTTGCTCGATGCTGCGGGTTGGCGCATGGGAAGCGACGGCATTCGGCATAAGGAAGGTGCGCCGCTCGACCTGCAGTTGATCATCCAGGCGCAAACGCCCGGTGACGAAGTCTTTGCGGACAACGTCGTGCAGTACGAACGCGCGATTGGCGCACGCGTGTCGATCAAGCAGTTCAACGTCACGCAATTTGTGGCGCCTGCGAGCGAAGAGGGGCCCGTGTACGGCGGAAAGTTCGATATGGCGCTGTACTCGTTCGAAAACGGCGACGATCCGGACACGACCGATCAATTTGCGTGCAAGAACGTGCCGCCCGGCGGCTACAATAAGTCGCGCATTTGCGATCCGCACATCGACACGTTATTGAAAGCCGGACTCGCGACGTACGATCCGTCGCAGCGTAAAGTCGCATATATATCGCTTCAGCGGTTGCTCTATCAAGAGCTTCCGATCGCGCTCGTCTACCGGCGTGGCGAAGTCAACGCGTTTACGGATCGCTTGCAAGGCCAGACGACGGCGCTCTCCGCCGCCGGTGCGTTCTGGAACGCCGGCGCATGGTATCTCGACGATCCGTGCGACACACGCGTGTTCCCGGCAGTCGGAGTGGTTTCAAGAACGACCGCACCGTTGCACGGGCCAGGCTTGTTATTGCAAGGCGGCGGCAGCGATATCGATCAAGCGTATCGATGGATTCACGATACCCTCAGCGGCGGTTCGCGCGCGCGGTTCGGCAACGTCGTCGTTATTCGCGCGCATACCGATGAAGACGAATATGCGCCGTACATGCAGCCGATTGGGCCCTTCCAATCGGTGCAAATGCTCGGCGTTCCACAGTGCGCAAGGCCGCCCGATCTGGATGCGCTCGCCAAAATCGTTGACCGTGCCGACGGCGTGTTCTTCGCGGGCGGGGATCAAGCGAACTACGTTGCTTGGAAAGGCAGCGCACTCGATGCCGCGGTGCAGCGGGTGTGGTCGCGCGGCGGCGTGATCGGCGGAACGAGCGCGGGGCTCGCCGTGCAGGGCGAATACGTATACGATTCCGTGGCGGCGGACAAGTTGCATCCAAACGACGACAACTACGAAGTTCGAACCAATAACGCGGTTGCGAACCCGTTCGAACCGGAGATCAGCTTCACGCATGGCTTCTTGGCGTGGCCGCCGCTTCGAAACATCATCACCGACACCCATTTCGCGCGGCGCGATCGTTTCGGACGCACCGTTGCGTTCCTCGCTCGGCTCGAGGCACAGCAACATCTCGCAACCGGAACCCTTTATGCGCTGGCTGTCGACGAACGCAGCGCGATCGCGGTGGATAGTCACGGCGTCGGCACGCTGATGGAATACCCCGGCAGCGGTTATCGCACGCGCGGCGCGTATCTGCTGCAACTCATTTCCGTGAACCAACTCGTGCGCGGCAAACCGCTGATCGCCACGGTGCGTGTGACCCATCTTGCGAAGCCCGGCGACCACATCGATTTGTTCGCGAAAAAGGCACCGGGTGCGACGACGTACACCGTTGAAGTGAACGGTGCAAAGACGCCGCCGTATAAGGACCCGTATGGATAAGGCCGTATTCGGATGCATTCATCGGCCGGCATCGCGAGCTTGAAGTACTTCACGAAGAGCTGCGCGGAGGTCGCGGCGCGCGCTTTATCACGATCGAAGGTGACGCCGGCATCGGAAAGTCTCGCCTCGTGCGGGAGTTCACGCAACAAATCGGTGACGGCGCGACGATTGCCTTCGGCGAGTGCGCGGAGGAGATCCGCCGGCCGTATTTGCCGATCGAACAACTGCTCGAGCGTCTCTCGCGCCGCATCCAGCGTCCGCCTGCGACGCGCGAGGGCCGCGCGCACGCACAGGAACGCGCCGCATATTTCGAGGGCGTCGCCGATACGTTCCGGCGCGAAGCACTACGCAAACCACTCGTGCTCGTGCTCGAAGACGTGCATTGGGCGGACGATACGTCGATCGAACTGTTGCGTTATCTCACGTCCGCGCTGCGCGACGCGCGCATCCTCGTCGTGATGAGCCTGCGGCCTTCCGGTGCGCTTGACCATGCGGCGCTTGCAGCGCTGCGCTTGAGCGTGCAGCGCGCGCACGGCAACACGCTCGTACTCGGCGGTCTCCGCCCGAATGACATCAAGCATCTCGTAACCCACATCACGCGCGATCTCAACACGCAGCTGCCGCCGGAACTCATCACGAAAATCGAAGCGCTCTCCGACGGCAATCCGCTCTTTGCCGAAGAGCTGACGCGCATTGCCGTCGACAACGGCGAAATCTCGCTTGCTGGCGAGCATGCCGCTTTCGGTGCAGGCGATGCTGAGCGAGCGTCTCGCAACATTTACGGAGATCCAGCGAGACATCTTGGTGCGCGCCGCAACGGTTGGCCAAACGTTCGATGTCGGATTCGTTGCTGAGATCGCAGGCGTCACCGAAGCCGACGTCTTGCTTACGGCGCAGCGCGCGTGCGAGCGAGACATTCTCGTGCGCGACCGGGGACGCAGCGGCTCGTTCACGTTTCGGCACGCGTTGATTCGCCAGACGCTGGCGGATCAATTAGTCCTCGGCCTCGCAGCACCGCTGCACCTACGCATCGCGCGGGCAATTGAATCCGGCGAGAATGCGGGCACGCGCGCCGCCGAACTCGCGTATCATTACGCCGAAGCGCACGTTGCGGAGAAAGCGCGTCACTATCATGAAGTCGCTGCAAAGAGCGCTTGGGACAGCTACGCTTATCGCGATGCAATCCGCTTTTATGTCGAAGCGCTGAAATGGGATTATCCGCCGGGGGCCGAGCGGGCAGCGATTTACGAACGGATTGGAACGCTTTTGTATATCGACGGCGTCGGCGACGAGCCGGTGCGCTGGTACGAGCGCGCGTATGCCGAGTACGAGGCGCTTGGAAATGAAGCGGGCATGGCCTATGCGTTGCTCTTAATCGGCGATCAGCAATGGGTCGACGCACGCACGGCGCAAAGTTTGCGTTCGGCATCAGAAGCCGTTGCGAAACTCGAAGGCCTCGGCGAAAAGCAGCTAAGCATCGCCGCGATGCTCTCGGTCGCGCGATTTGCGATTACGCTCGGTAATGCCGTGCAGGCGGCGGCGCAGCTGCGAGCCGTCGGACGCCGTTACGATCGCTTTGATACCGGACAAAAAGCCGCGTTCCATGAGGTTCGCGCCGAAACGCGCGCGGCGCTCGGCGAGACCGTGGGCGCGCTCGCCGATTGCGAGACCGCCGTTGCGCTCGCGGCGCAAACCGGCTCGAGCGAGCTGATCGCGCAGACGGAGAACAATGCGGCGCTCGTAGCGTTCGATCTTGGAGAACTCGACCGCGCGGTCGCACACCATCGTCGAGCGTTCGATGAAGCGCACCGCACCGGATTGATGTGGCGCGTTGCCTACTCGGCGGTCACGTACGCGCAGACGTTAATGTGGCGCGGTGAATTGAAGCAAGCGCGCGCGTTGATGTTCGATGCGCTCGATTGCGGCGTTACGACTGCCACGTTTAAAACGCGCGCGGCTGCCGTCGGCATTCCGCTCGCCCTGATGCTGAACGATCGCCAGTTGCTCGCGGCCTGCGCCGACGATGCGGTACTCGAATTCGCGTCGCGTTCGAATGAATTGCAGCGCATCGCATCGGTCAGCGCAGCCTTCGCGGAGATGCGGTACGCGCAAGGTGCGCCGGAAGAGGCGCAGCGGATCATCGCGCGAGCGCTCGCGGCGATGCCGTACGGCCACCGTGCCTGGCACTTGTGGGTGCAAGCCGGCCTCTGCGCGCGCTCCGATGACGTCGCGCTTGCAAAAACGTTGCTGGCCGGATCGACGGGGCGGCCGCGCATGTTGCGCGCGCATCGCGTGTTGCTTGCGGCACTGGCTGCGCGCGACGTCGATCACGAGCGATGCATACGGACTGCGCGCGTCGCGCGGCGTTCCTTCGCCGCGATGGAATTCCGGTGGCACGCGGCTTTCGCCGCCGAACTTGCCGGCGATCGGGAAACGGCCCTCGCGGAATATCGTTCGATGGGCGCTATCCGCGATGTGGCGCGACTCGGAAGCAGCGCGGAAGGCGACGGTGCAGCAAGCATACTTACGGCGCGCCAAGCAGAAATTGCCGAACTCGTCGCTCGCGGCGAGATGAACCGCACCATCGCCGCCCTCTTACACATCAGCGAACACACGGTAGAGCATCATCTCACCGGCATTTTCGCGCGGCTCGGCGTGAAGTCACGTGCCCAATTGATCGCGCATTACGCTGCTACAGCAAAGCGATAGCGGGAATCCAGGATAGCCGCCGGGCCGCCTGCTTCTTATACTGATTGTAAAATACGCCGCCGTTTGGAGGAGCGCATGAAGCTCGCACCACTCACTCGCGCACTTGGCGTGCTGCTTGCTATTGTCATGTCCGTGACCCCGCTTGCAGCCCTCGCTGCGACGACCGGGTCCTTGAGCGGAACGGTGGTCGATACGCAGTCGCGGGCGCCGATTGCCGGCGCGCTCGTGACGATCGCCAGTCCGTCCCAGGTCGAGCATGCAACGACCGATGCGTCCGGGCACTACACCTTTATCTCGCTCGGACCGGATACGTATACGCTCAGTGCCGAACGCGATGGCTACGACACGCAAGCGATCGCCGGCGTCGTTGTTTTTGCGGGACAGAGTCAGACGATTCCGTTGGCGCTGCAGAAGAGTCTGAAGACCATCGCCAACGTCACGGCGCGTTCGCCGCTCAGCGTCGTTCGTCCGGGAACCGGAACCGACGTATACTCCGTTGGCCCGCAGCTGACGCAAGCCGTGGCGCCGCTCGGCGGCGGCGGCGCATTGAACACCGCGTATTCGGCGATCGCGTCCATGCCCGGCGCGTACGTTCCGCCCAATCAAGTTGGCGTGAATCAAACCGTGTACATTCGGGGCGGTTACTACGATCAAATCGGATACGAATACGACGGGATTCCGGTGAACCGGTCGTTCGATAACTATCCGAGCAGCGGTTTGAGTACCCTCGGGCAACAAGAGCTGCAGATCTTCACCGGCGGCGGCGAAGCTGATGCAAATGCGACGGGCCTCGCCGGTTTCATCAATCAAATCACCAAGAGCGGCACATATCCCGGATACGGAACACTCGGCGGGGGTATCGGCGCGCCGACGTTCTACCACGACCTCAGTGTTGAAACGGGCGGTTCAACGCCGGACCGCCGCTTCTCGTACTACGTTGGGTTGAGCGGCAGCAATCAAGATTTCCGCTACTTCGATCAGTTCAACGGCGCGAGCCTTACCGACACGATTCCGTACGGCTATTGGCCTTCGCACGTGACCTCGCTCACGTTGGCGTTTTGGCCGGCGGTCTACCCATCATGCAACAACGACGGTACGTACACCAATCCGGCAGTGACGAACAATCCGAGTCTTTATGAAGATCCGGGTTGCTTCGGAACGTATAACGCGAATTATGGACAGCCGTCGACGGTATTCAATCGCGAAGTCGTCGCGAACTTCCATTACGGCATTCCGCACAAGAACGACGGCGGGCGCGACGACATCCAAACCCTCTTTCTCTCATCGGCAAACTTCACGCAGTATTATTCGAGCGTGAGCGATGCGGGTGGATTAGGCGTTGGTCTCGCTCAGGTCGTTCCGAACACGTGGGCCGACGCGTACACGTATCCGTCCGGCACGCCGTTTCTCGCACCGGCCTCAACGGCACCAATCGCGTACATGTATCCGGGATCTCCCGAGGGGCGTTGCGCGAACGTGACGGGCGTTCCGAACGCATGTCCCTCCGACTCGAGCGGCAACCAAATTCCGTCCGTCATCCCCAACGATTACCGCGACGGCAAATGGGACACTGCTTCGATCGTCAAGCTGCAGTACCAACACAACATGGGAACCAATGCGTACGCGCGTCTCTTTGGCTATACGTTTTACTCCTACACCAATATTGCGACCGCCAATGGCTACGGCGACAACGTCTCGTACGGCGTTTCCAACTATCAGTATGAGATCGGCGCACACACGAGCGGCTTACAGTTCGAATTCGCGGATCAGATTTCCAACAAGCACCTCTTGAGCGGCATGGCAGCCTATACGCAATCCACTACGCTACGCTACTTCAATCACAACTACCTGAACAGCAGCGATCAGCAGACGAGCAATTTCACGAACGGCAAGCAGTGTTTTGCGACGACGAGTGGCCCGGGAGTCGATCCCAACTCGAATTACACACCGGGCGAACCAGCTCCGTGCAACGATCCGATTTCGCAGGGCACGTTCACGTCACCCTACGGCAAGCTTCACGGGACAGAACCCGTGCACGGACGGGGAAGTCCCTGCAAGCGCGACGGCGTGTCGTAGCGGTGCTTCGATGGAGTTGACGTTCCTCGGCAATCAAGCCGACTACAACGCCGTTACGCCGCGTATTACGAGCGCATCACTCAGCGATCAATGGCGGCCCACCGACCAGTGGAACGTCAATGTGAGCGCGCGCTTCGAAAACGACAGCTACGATCTTGCGAACACCAATAGCCCGGGCGCGAACTTCTGGTTCGCCGCCGCGCAGAAAGAATTTTGCGTCAACCCGGTTACCCGCCAGCCGGTGTTTGTCCCGCAACCTCCGCAAAGCCTTCGACTAGCAACGCCGTATGTGACGTTCAGTTGTCCCGTCGATCATTCACTTGGGACGCCGATTCAGACGGTGCATCCTGATGGAACCGACGGCATTCTGCTCACGAACAATTATCCGTCGATCTATTCGCAGTCATATGTCGAGCCGCGCATATCCGCGACCTACACGGTCAACCCGGACACGGTATTGCGCTTCTCGGCGGGCCGCTATGCTCAACAGCCGCAGAATTACGAAATCCAATACAACACGCTGGAACCGAATCTCGCGCAGACGCTTCTCGGATTCATCCCCTTTGGCTTTAGCTCACCGCTTCATGAGGCCCAAGCGCAGTTCTCGAACAACTACGACGTCTCGTACGAACACCACTTCAAAGGCACCGACACGTCGATCAAAATCACGCCGTACTACCGATGGGGGACGCAGCAACTCTACGAAACGGTGAATCTGCCGAGTCTCAACGTCTCGCCATCGTTCAATGCCGGAACGCTTCGCGTCGACGGCATTGAGCTCGAGCTTGCGAAGGGTGATTTCGCCAAGAATGGTTTTGCCGGCGTGCTTTCGTACACGTACACCAACGGAGCCGAAAAATGGGACAACTATCCCAATAGCACGATCGGCCCGGTCGATCAGTACAACGAGGACATCCAGGCGTACAATGCGCTAACTAAAGCCGGTGGCGGCGCGATGTGCTACGCAAATAGTGCCGACGGCACTCCGGACCCGACATGTGCTTCTACGTCGATTCGCAACCCGTACTACGCCACGTCGCCGCAGCCGCTACTCGATCCACATGGATGGTATCAGCCCGGCCTCGATTTCCCGTATATTTCCCCGAACACGTTCTCGTTGACGCTGAATTATCGCCACAATCGCTTTGATGTCGCGACGGCAATGGAGTTGCAAGAGGGAACCACGTACGGAACACCGTCGGACGTGATCGGTATCGATCCGCGGAGTTGCAGCGGGAATCAAAGTAGCGACGGCATCACGACCGGTGACCCGCTCAAGGCAGACTATACATCGTGTGAATTTGCGCAAACGCCGAACGGCACGAATCCGGGCTACCTATACATTCCGAATCCGCAAACCGGCACGTTCGCGTCGTTCGGTCAATATCGGCAGCCGTGGCAGTTCAATCTTGGTCTGCAGATGTCGTATGATTTCACGCCGCGGATTCAAGGTCGCGTGATGCTGACGAGCTTGGTCAACACGTGCTTCGGCGGCTCCAAGACGCCGTGGAGCACGGCGTACCCGGCGAGCGGAAACACGTGCGGCTACGTTTCGAACACGTTCTACAACGGCGGCGGATTCTACAACGGCACCGGTCCTAACGATATCGTTGCGAACGGCGTTCCGGAGAACAAGTACTTCAGTCAATCGTACGTTCCGTCATACGGCGACACGAGCTCCTTTAACTATCCGCTGGCGTTGAACGCGTACTTCCAACTCAGCGTCAAGTTGTAGCGATTGATCGCGCTCGCTTTGGCCGCCCTCTTCTCGATCGATGCGATGAATCGCATGATCGACGTGTCGGGGGCGGCCATTTCATCCGGACGGAAAGTACATCGCGTACCTCGCGTCGCACAACGAACTCGACCGTAATCTTGAGGTAGACGTTCTGCACGTCGTCGACGTCGCGACGCGAGCCGATACTGCACTTTCGTTCAAGCACGAGTCGTATTCGAATCTCGTGTGGTCGCGCGATGACCGGCTCGCGTACATTGCGGACGATAAGGCTTCGGATCTCTCGCAAGTGTACGTTACCGATCCGGAAGGCAAGCACGAGACAGAGTTAACGAGCGGAACCACCGACGTTTCGCAAGCGACGTGGTCTCCGGACGGCACGATGATTGCGTTCGTCCGAGCGGAGTCCGTCCCGAAGAAGTCCGGCGCGGCGATCTATGAAGATGCGTTCGAAGTTGCGGACAATGATTATCTCGCAACGAAAGCGGCGCCAGCCATCACATCTGTGGACCGTCACGATGAGCGGAGCGGAGAAGCGTTTGACGTCGGGAACGTGGAGTATTCGCGCCGACGCGCCACCGTCGTGGTCGCCGGACGGGCGCTCCATCGTATATCCGCGATCGCCGGACGGAATCGATGCGGATAACGATCTGTCGTACTTGCAACGCGTCGACGTCGCCAGCGGTCAAACGGCGCGGCTTGTCGCTGCACGTGACGTCAACCAGAGTGCACCGCTTTATGATCCATCGGGGCAGTTCGTCGCGTACCAATATCCACAGAGCGGGAACATCACCGCGCAATATGACGTGATGCTGGTTCCCGCGTCCGGAGGTGCGGCGCGCAACGCCGCCGCCGCGCTCGATCGAGATGTCGAAGACTTCGCGTGGGTTGACGCATCGACGCTCCTGTTGCGACTTTACGACCACACCCGCGCGCGCCTCGTGCTGGAATCACGCGACGGAAGAACGCGCAACGTGCCGATGGGTGACGTCGCGGATGCTTCCATCACGCCGCAATCCGCATCGCGAGATGGCGCAATCGCTTTCACGGGATCGACGCCAACGCATCCCAGCGAGTTGTACTACCTGCCGCCAAAGGCAGCCGCGCCCGTGCAACTCACGCACTGGAACGATGCCGTTGCTGGTTTAACGCTGGCGAAGCAGACGGAGATCACCTATCGTAACGGCCGGTTCACGGAGTACGCGGTCCTGACATATCCGCCGAATTACGATCCTCATCGGCGCTATCCGATGGTATTGCGCGTGCATGGAGGGCCGCAACTCACGTCGCTCGTGGCGTTCGAGCCGTGGTATCAACTCGCGGCTGCACGCGGCTACATCGTGCTCGCGCCGAACTATCGCGGTTCGAGCGATGCCGGTAACGCGTTCGAAAGCTCGATTCTCGCCGATGCGAGCACCGGCCCGGGGACGGACATCATGGCGGCGATCGATGCCGTCAAACGCATGAACATCATCGACGACAACCGCATCGGAATCTCGGGATGGTCGTACGGCGGCCAGATGACGACGTGGATGATCGGCCACTACAATATTTTTAAAGTCGCTGTTGCAGGCGCACCGGTTACCGACTTAGTGGTGGACTATGCGACCGCCGACGACGTTTTGGACGACCGCGGCTTCTTTGGTTTTTCTCCGAACGATCCCGGCAAGCTCGCGATCTATCGACGAGAATCACCGATTACGTACGCCGCGAATATTCATACGCCGACGCTGCTCATGTCGAACGTCTACGACGTGCGCGTGCCGGCCGTCGAGAATTACGAACTCTTTCGAGCGCTACGCGATCGCGGCGTGCCGGTGAAGTTCTACGTGTATCCGACTACGGGCCATCTTCCGAAGGGACCCGTGCGCTACGCCGACGCGTATCGTCGCTGGCTGGATTGGTTTGATGCGTACTTGCATCCCACGCTGCCGCGATCGTGATATCACGGTTTCGAGAGTAGATCGGCCTTGCCGGTCGCAACATCGACCGGAAATGAGACGTGCTCTTGGACGACGAGCCACTTCCCGTTGATCTTCCGGTAAACGTCGGTCGTGCGGACAACAAGCCGGACTTTCGCTCCATCTTTCTTGGTGAAGAGTGTGTCCTCAATGCGCCTGCTATAAGCAATCGGACCTTCTACCGTAATGTTCGTGTCCGAGATCGTATCTTTGACGGGTCCCGGAAAGAACGCGAAGAGAGCCTCCCAATCTTTTTTGTACGCATTCCGGTTCGGGTAATCACGAGGCGGGACTGCGTCAAAAACAAATACGTCGGGCGCATAGTTCGCCACGATTGCATTGACATCGCGCGCCTCGAATGCCTTGCGGTACTGTTCCATCTGCGCTTGGATTGCGGCTTTATCGTCTGCAGATGTCGCCGGCAATGCGGTAGCCGGGAAGAACGCTTGAACGGTCAGTGCGGCGCACGCGGCGATAAATATCCACCTCGTCCGGGCATTCATCGATACCTCCATCTCGGCAACGTCATCGTGCCGATTACATTACTGTACTCGCTTCTGCGGATAGCGTCGATGGACGTAGATCCAGAGCAGTGCAATCGCCGGGTACATCAGGAAACTGGCTTCCGTTCCCAATACGCCGCCGGTGAGCCATGCAGGACCCTGAAACGTAACGTCGAGGAGGCGGCCGACGGGAATTTGCGAGCCGTTCGGCGTGCCGATGATGAAGAGTTGCATGTAATCAAACGCGATGTGGAAGCCGACTGCAAACCAGAGCGTACCGCTGCGGAGCACGGAGTACGACATCAAGAGGCTCAAGCTCACGAGCGTAATGACGTCCCAAATATTTTCGCCTTGCTTGAAGAAGTAATGATCCGACGCGAAGGCGAGAGCGACGACGGTTGCGCCGGGCCAGAATCCCAGTGCTTTCCACATCGTCTGTAAGAAGTACGAGCGATACCAAAACTCTTCCGCGACACCGACGCAAATGTTTGCGAGAAGCCACGCAATTGCGGAGGCCAGCAGCGGCATTCCCACCGTTGCGAGACCGTGGATTTGCATTCCGCCGAAGGCGAGCATTCCGAGTGCGACAACCCCCGCCAAAACGACGCCTGCAGCGAAGCCTTCCCATGTGTTGCGTCCGAACGCGCGATCGACAGGAAGTCCATAACTGTCGATGCGGCGTCCTTCGTACGCAGCAAACGCAGCCGTCAAAATCAATGCAACGATGAAGTTCTGGATTTCACTGAACGCAGTAGCGGCGGGACTGAGATCCGGTTTAATGTGCAATGCTTGCGCGAGTGGAGCCGTCGCCGCGGTGAGCAGCGGGAAAATCGCGTAGGTGCCGATGACGAAGTAAATGACGCCGCACCACAGCGGACGCAGCCTGCCCTCGGAGACGAATGCTTGCGCGATCATGGGCTACATCGTAGCGGCCGCCGCATCAAAAAGACTTCAAGTTTCGCTCAGCCCGTTGCCCTTCGACAAGCTCAGGGTGACACGGCATGACACGGGTGTCACGCTTGACACGGGTGGACCGAGCGAAGTTTACACGATGTCGTCGGCGTCGGCGTGATGCTCGTCGGCTTGATCCTCGTTCTCGAATCCCTCGTCGACGTCGCCGTAGACGACTTGATCCTCGATCTCCTCGCCCCGCGTGTGCGTCTCGGTTTGACGGCCCATTGATTCCGCTTCGCGTGGACTCAGCGGTGGAATGTCGTCGGCTTCGGTATGCAGCTCTTCCGGGCGTTCTCGCTTACTCATGACGCCAGTATAGCGCCGGAAATGGCTTCGTCCAGAATCTCGACTGGATGAACCATCCGAAGCTCGATGCCGCGCTCGCGGAGCAACGATTGCATCTGCAGCGTGCAACCGGGGTTCGCGCTGGCAACTGTCTTTACGCCGGTTGAAAGGACGTTCTCGACTTTGCGTAAGCCGATTTCCCGTGCGCTTTCCGGTTCGAACAGATTGTAGGTGCCGGCGCTGCCGCAGCACTGATCTCCCTGTGGAATTTCGACGAGCGTGAGGCCGGGGATCGTCGAGAGCAGTGCACGCGGTTCATCGCGAATGCGCTGCGCATGCGCAAGATGGCATGGATCGTGATACGCGATGCGTTCGTCACGCGCGGCGCGTGGCGCGCGCGGTTCCAGTGATGCAAGATATTCGGTGATGTCGCGTACCTTGGCACTGAACGCAGCCGCGCGACCCACCCATGCGGGATCGTCTTCGAGTAACGTCCCGTAGTCTTTGAGTGCCGAGCCGCATCCCGCCGCATTCACGACGATCGCGTCGAGGTTTTGCTCGTCGAACGACGCGATCGTTGCACGCGCAAACATCCGCGCTTCGTCGAGACGGCCGGAATGCAACGAGAGCGCGCCACAGCAGCCGGCCTGCGGCGGAATCACCACGTCGCATCCCTCCGCCGTGAGCACTCGAATCGTTGCTGCATTGACTTCGGGGAAGAAGACACGCTGCACGCATCCGGCGATCAATCCAACGCGCGCGCGTCGTTCACCCTGCGCAGCATATGTTGGCGCGAGCGGCGCTGATGCGGCCCGGACGTCCACCGAACGCAACAACGAACCGCCAGGCACGAAGCGGCGCAGCGGCGTGCGAGCGATGAGGTTCAGCATCGGCGCGATCACGCGCATGCGGCGTGGATAAGGAAACAACAGGAAGACCAGGGAGCGGAAGATCCGCTGCAAGAGCGGACGCCGGTACTGGGTCTCGACCATCCCGCGTGTCGTTTCGATCAATGCGTCGTACTTCACGCCGGACGGACACGCGGGCATGCAAGCCATGCATCCGAGACATCGGTCGAAATGTGGGACGACCTGTGCGTCGAGCGCAAGCGAACCTTCGACGACGCCGCGCATCAAATCGATGCGGCCGCGCGGCGAATCGGCTTCGTTACCCCACGATTGATACGTCGGACACGCCTGCAAGCAGAACCCGCAATGCACGCAGTCCGAAATGAGATCGATCACTAGAGTCCTCCGACGAATGCGCCCGGGTGCAAACGGCGCTCGGGATCGAAACGCGCCTTGAGTTCGCGCATCAACGGAAACGACGCCGGCGGCGTTCCCCACGGATCGATTGCGTTGCGAATCTCCGGCGTTGCGGACGTTAAGACTAGTGTCCCTCCGAGCTCCTCTACCAATGTGCGCGCCGCGGCTAACGCGGCAATCACGCGCGGCGTATCTTCGACGTCACCTCCGATGAAGAAACTCCCTACGGCAGGATAGGCAACGACTTGTGGTTCCTTCGCCAGCGTTTCGAAGAGCGGCACAATCACGCGAAGATGAATCACTTCGAAATGCGACGGCATACCGGAAATCTTGACGCGAAGCGCGCCTTCGGTTCGCGCGCTCTCTTGAATGATATCCGTATCCACCGGCGTTGCACCGCCGAGACGCGCGGCTTGCGCGGAGACGCCGTCGGCGAAACCTTCGAAGCGGACGTAATGTTCGTAAAACAATCCGTCGTACGTTGCAAACGATGCGGCGGGCTCGAGTTGCAACTCGACGATGCGTTTGGTCAGAGCGCGAACCTCGCCCGCGGAGCACCCTTCGAATATGACCGTTCGCTCTGCTTGCGGTAACGGGTGCAACCGGAACGTAACCGATGCAATTGCCGCAAGCGTTCCATGCGAACCGATCATCAATTTCGGTACGTCGAATCCCGCGACGTTTTTCACCACTTTGCCGCCGCCGCGCGCTACCACGCCGTCGGCGCGAACGATCGTCATGCCGATGACCAGGTCTTTCGCCGTTCCAAAACGCGTTCGTAGCGAGCCATAGGCGTTTGCAGCGATTGCGCCACCGACGGTCGTCGTCTCCGGCTCCGGAGGGTCGAGCGCGAGACGCTGGTTACGTCCGCGTAGCGCGGCCTGCAGTTCCACAATCGGTGTGCCGGCGAGCACCTCGACCACCTGATCCGATGGCGCGTAGTCGACGATCCCGTGCATCTGTGCGGTGGAGACCAGCTCGTCGACTGGTTTGGCGTACGGAACATCGAGCGGCCGCATTGCGCCGGTGAGGGCAAGCGTGCGGCGTTCGTGCGCGAGGGCCGTCATCACACCGGAGAGTTCGTCAATGGATGACGGCGCGTGCATCAATGCGCTCCCGCCCGATCGCCGCAGAGGCGCGGCGACGGAAAGACCTTCGTGGGATTGAACGTCTGCGTCGCATCGAACGCGCAGCGGACCAAGTGCATCATCTCGAGATCGGGTTCGCCGAACATCTCCCCCATATACGCGGATTTGTCGGCGCCGACGCCATGTTCGCCGGTAATCGAACCGCCGTGACGCAAACAAATGCGAAGAATTTCCGCTGCTACTTCCTCGGCGCGGTGCGCTTCATCGGCCGTGCGTGCATCGTAGAGGACGAGCGGATGCAAGTTTCCGTCGCCCGCGTGAAATACGTTTGCCACGCGGAATCCGGACTCGCGCGACAGGTCTCCAATTTCGCGCAAAACCGTCGCGATATCCGAGCGCGGAATGACGCCGTCTTGAACGTAGTAATTCGGACTGATGCGTCCCATCGCGGCGAACGCGCCTTTGCGCCCGGTCCACATCAATTGACGTTCACGCTCATCGTGCGGACGCCGAATCTCAATCGCACCGGCTTGCTCGAGAATCGCATTTGCGGCATCGGCGCTTTCGGCAACTTCTTCGGAGATGCCGTCGACGTCCATCAACAACGCCGCACCGGCCTCTAACGACCAATCGACGTGCGTCGCTGCGACGATTGCTTCAATCGCGAGCTTATCCATCATCTCGATTGCCGCCGGAACGATGCCCGCCGCAATAATGTGCGATACGGCTTCACCGGCTTCGTCGGTCGATGGAAATGTCGCGAAGATCGTACGCGTTGCTTGCGGCTGCCGCAAGAAAGCGAACCGTAACCTCCGTCACAATTCCGAGTAAACCTTCGCTGCCGACGACGGCACTGATTAAGTCGTATCCGAGCGGATCGGGCGAATCGCCGCCGATCGTCACGATCTCTCCGCTCGCAAGCACCATCGTCAGCGCGAGCACGTGATTGATCGTGAATCCATATTTTAGGCAGTGCGCGCCGCCCGAATTTTCCGCCACGTTGCCGCCGATCGAGCAAACGCTTTGCGAACTCGGGTCGGGAGCATAGTAGTACCCGTGGGGCGCAAGATAC
Source organism: Vulcanimicrobiia bacterium (assembly GCA_963765935.1). Classification (GTDB taxonomy): domain Bacteria; phylum Vulcanimicrobiota; class Vulcanimicrobiia; order Vulcanimicrobiales; family Vulcanimicrobiaceae; genus JAMXLG01. The sequence goes on from CAVXXX010000001.1 coordinate 1,710,083, forward strand.
CGGCTGAGGTCGAGATTGATGACGCCGGGCTGAACGCGCATGCGATGATTCTCGAAATCGACGTCGAGAATGGAGCGCATCCGCGAGGTGCCGATAACGACGGCGCCTTCGATCGGAAGCGCGCCGCCGGAGAGACCCGTGCCGGATCCGCGCGGAACAATTGCCATTTTGAGATTGCGGGCGCGTTTCACGCACGCGGCGACTTCTTCCGAGGTCGCCGGAAGCACGACGGCCGCCGGCCGAACCCGCGTGCCGGTCAGCCCGTCGCATTCGTAGACGCGCAAGGCCGGCCGCATCCACGATGCAGTTCTCGCGTCCCACGATATCGGCAAACATGGCTGTAGCTTCGCGATTTACGCGGGATTTCCAGGCGGCGATGGGTATCTTGCTAGTACTGGAGGGCTACCGCGTGTTTCAACAAGCACTCAACCCGGTCGGCAACCTCTTCGTCACGTGGCTCATCGCATTAATACCGGTCGTTCTGTTGCTGGTGCTTCTCGCCGGTTTTCGATTCTCGGCGTGGCTTTCGACCCTCATTGGTTCTCTCGTCACGCTTCTGATCGGAATTCTCGTCTGGCACATGCCGGCGAGCAACGGCGTCGCGGCATATTTGTACGGCTCCGCGACGGGTGTCTGGAACGTCGACTGGATTACGTTTTGGGGCGTCGTCTTATTCAATACGCTCGTAGTAACCGGCGTTTTCGAAAACTTTCGCCGCTGGATCTCATCGCACGGCACGCGAGACGTGCGCGTGCAAACGATTCTCTTCGCATGGGCGCTGGGCGCGTTACTCGAAGGCCTTGTCGGATTCGGTTATCCGTGGGCCGTCGTCGCGCCGATTCTCATCGCGCTCAATATTCCCGATCTCGATGCGATTCGCGTTGCGGCAATTGCAAACAACGCACCCGTATCATACGGTGCGCTCGGCGCGCCGATCATTGCGCTTGCCGCGGTAACGGGACTACCGCTGCTTGCGCTCTCGAGCTCGATCGGGCATATCGTTGCGATTCTCGCGATTTTGCCGCCGTGGATTCTCATCTACTTGGTGAGTGGATCGCGCGGTTTTCGTGAGGGATGGCCGCTTGCAATCGTCGGTTCGTTCGGCTACATTTTGGGCCAATATCCCGTAGCCGTGTATCTCGGGCCGTATCTTCCCGACGTCGCCGGTGCCATTGTCTCCATTGCGCTGCTGCTGTTGCTGCTTCGCTACTGGCGTCCGAAAACAGTGCTCGGTTACGGCGGTGTACCGGTTCCCGATGCTGCGCGCGACGATCTCGCCGAACATGGACTAACGTCCGGACAAATCTTGCAAGCCTGGATGCCGTTCATCGTGCTTGTGGTGGTCGTCGTGTTGTGGACCGGTCCGTGGTCGCCGCTTCCAAAGATCGTACCGTTCAAGGTGAGCGTCGACGCGTTATCGTCGATCACGGCAGGTAAAACCGTCTCTGCGATCTTTTCGTGGCCGCCGTTTATCGGCGGAAGCGCGATTCTCGCGTCGTGGATCATCATCGCACTCGTGCTGCGCACAACCGGCGAACAGCTCACCGAGATCTTCCGCCGTACCTGGAATCAAATGTGGGGCGCGCTGCTCGTTGGATTCTTCATCTTCGGACTCGCCTATGTCTACAACTATTCGGGAATGGCGGCGTCGCTCGCGTTTGCAAGTTCCAAGATCGGCTGGTGGTTCCTCATCGTGGCGCCCATTCTCGGCTGGATCGGTGTCGCGCTCTCCGGCAGCAATACATCGACAAACGCAATGTTCGGTTCGTTCCAGAACATCGTCGGCAAGTTGCTCGGATTCCCGCCGCTCTTGCTTCCCACGCTCAACTCCGTCGGCGCAGAAATCGGCAAACCCGTTGCGCCGCAAACAGCAAGCGTCGGCGTATCGACAACCCGCTTCGTCCGCAACGAAGGCGCAGTCATTCGCCACAACATGGGATGGACGTTCATCCTCCTCGTCTATCTCATCATCATCGGCGTCTGCTGCTACTACTTCTTCCCCGGCATCATGAACGTCCCCACTGTCGTCATGAACCAGGTACCGAGTCATCCTGAGCCTGTCGAAGGACCGCCCGGATTCAACAGCATGATACTGATGCGGTTCTTGATGCGTTCGAATGCGGCCACGACGTTCGGGTCGAAGTGCGCGCCGCTTTCGCGGCGGATCTGGTCGAGGGCGTGACCGAAGGCGAACGCGGGACGATCGGCGCGCTTGTGGATCATCGCGACGAATGCATCGGCGACGGCCATCACGCGCGCCGTCATCGCAATGTTTTCGCCTGACAAGCGATTCGGATAGCCGCGTCCGTCGTATCGTTCATGGTGCTGTAGTGCGAGCTGCGCTGCTGCGGCGAAGAGTTTCGAGTTCGGCACATCCAGAATCGCGGCTCCTGCCGCGGCGTGCTTTTCGACGAGCGCGCGCGATTGCGTCGAGAGCTGCACGACCGTTGCGAAAATCTTCTCCGGGATGGAGAACTTGCCGATATCGTATACGTATCCGGCGTCGCGCAGCATTTGCACGTTGCTCGTTGAAGCGCGGCACTCGATGGCGAGGAGCACTGCGATCTGCGCGGCAAGGCGCATCTTGCGAGCGGCCTCGGGATCGCGCGCTTCATAGGCGCGGAAGAGCGCGGCAATCGCTTCGCGGTCGCGCTCGTCGAGGCGCTTGTCCGCCTCGTCGGCGCGAACTTGCAGTTCGAGCGTCGCCTCGTCCCGGGGCGCAATGCGAACGCGGTTCGCGGCGGAGAGGCGCTTGACGTATTGCGCGAATTCTTCCGCACCGATGAGTTTGGTCAAGAACGCGTTGACCCCGGCGCCAATCGCGCGGGTTCGCAGTTGTTCGTCGCCGGAACCGTTGAACATGATAACGGGAACGCTGCGAGTGTTCACGCGGCTGCGCAGCTGCGTCACGAGCTGGACGCTCTCGGCGGGAGGCGTGCCGAGACCGAGCACGAGCAGCGTCGGCGTGACCGCACTCATATAGTGCAGCGCCTCGCGAGGATCGGAAAACGCGACGATCTCTCCCCCAAGCATGCGTTCGACGACCATTGAGTACATGTGCAGCGAGGGCTCATAGTCGTCAATCACGACGACACGGTGCATACAAGCAAGGTATCGGACGGTATCCGGAATATCTCAACTCCGGGGAGCATATAAAGAGCAGATCATGACGGAAACGAAACGCCGGGTGGCCGTAGTCGACGACGAGCGCCGCATCCGCGAACTGCTTGAATTGACCCTCGCCCACCACGGATACGAGGTGCGATCGGCGGCCGACGGGCCGGCGGGCCTCGATCTCGTCCGCGAATGGGAGCCCGACGCGATCGTGCTCGACGTGATGATGCCCATGATTAGCGGCATCGAGCTCCTCCCGATGCTGCGCCGTGTCACGGATGCGCCGATCATCATGCTCTCGGCGCGCGGCGAAGTAGACACGAAGGTCGAGGGTCTTGCGCATGGTGCGGACGACTACTTGAGCAAACCGTTCGAGATGTCGGAACTGCTCGCGCACTTGGACGCGAAATTGCGCCGCCCTCATCTGGAGAACCGCAACATCCTTAGTTATGATGATATCAGCGTCAATCTCGACGAACATACCGTAGTGCGCGCGGGCAAACGTGTCGATCTCTCGCCCCTCGAGTACGATTTACTCGTTACGCTACTGCGCCGGCCGCGGCGTGTATTCACGCGCGACGAGTTGCTCGACATGGTATGGGGCGATGAAAAAGAGGTCGGGCAGAATGCCGTGGAGCGCTATATTTCGTATCTGCGTGGAAAGATCGACGACGGCTTCGGCCGTCCGTTGATCCAAACCGTGCGCGGTGCGGGGTACACGATTCGTGCCGACTAGCCCGCCGTTCGCACGATTCTCGCGCCGGATCACCGAGGGCTACGTCGTGCTCGCGGTGCTGCTCATCGTGCTGGTCGCCGTATCATCGTCGATTTTGTCGTTCGTGCTCTTTGCGACGAGCTACAGCCAAGCGATGGATGCAGCCCGCACGCGACTCCAGCAACGCGTGCAATTCTATCAATCGCAGCATCTTTCACTCGCCAAATACGGACCAACACTCGTTAAAGACGAAGGCGCCTCGCGGTACCGGCTGCTCGTATTCGACGCAAACCACAAGCTCATTGCGGGAAGCACGCAGCGCCCGAACAGTCTCACGCTCGCAACGACGGCGTTGTTAGATCTGCATCCACGGCACATTCACCTTTCCGATGGCGTGATCGAGCTGCAACCCGATTTCGACGGCTTCACGCGCTACATGGGACGTTATTGGCTCACCATTACGCCCATCGGCATTCTTGCCGTTGTGCTTGCATGGCTCGCCGGACGCGCCATCACGCGTCGCGCGGTGCGCCCGCTGGTCGATGTTACCGACGCTTTGCACGCGATCGCCGAAGGCGATTTCACGCCGAAGATGCTGCTAGAAAGCGACAGCGGATTACACGATCTCACGCAAGCGTACAACGAGGTTGCGCAGCGCTTGAACGTGGCGACCGCGGAACAGCGGCGGCAGCAAGCCGAGATGCGTCAATTCATCGCCGACGCCGGTCACGAGCTGCGAACGCCGCTCACCATCTTCATGGGCTATCTCGATGCACTTCGATCCGGCGTCGTGCAAGACTCCTCAGCGGTCGCGCGCGTGCACGAGACGATGCTCGATGAGAGCCGCAAAATGCGCACGATCATCGAGAAGTTGATTCTATTGGCGCGGATGGAACGCGAACCCGAACCCGTGCGCGACCGCATCGATCTCAACTCCGTTGCCGCGCGTGCGGTCGATGCGCTCCGCCCGCTTGCGGGTAATCGCATCCAGTTCAGCCAGGACGGCGGCGCGACGATTACGGGCGATGATGCGGAACTGTACGAGGCGCTTAAGAACGTCGTCGAAAATGCGGTTCGTTACGCACCGGAAAAGCCGATCGACGTCCGCGTCGGACGTCAGGGGAACGAAGCGACGATCGAAGTCGTCGACCACGGGCCGGGAATGCAGACCGTCGATGCGGAGCACGCGTTCGATCGATTCTATCGCGGCACGTCGCACGGCGATGTCGAAGGTTCAGGGATTAGGACTTGCAATTGCAAAACGCGCGATCGAACGTATGGGCGGCACGATTGCACTCGAGAGCCGGTTAAATCAGGGAACACGGGTGACGATGCGATTCCCAGCGAATTGACGACGCCTCTATGCGGAGCGTCGACATCGCTGTCATTGGCGGTGGCCCGGCAGGCCTAAGCACTGCCGCGGCGCTCAAACACGTTGGTCGCACTGCTCGCGTCTTCGATCGCGACGCAAGCATCGGAGGCTCGTGGCTGCGCCGCTACGATCGCTTACATCTCCACACGATTCGAGCATTTTCAGGACTCGCGTATCTTCCGATACCCCGGCGTTATCCGCGCTATCTCTCGCGCGCGATGTACGCGGAGTATTTGCAGCAGTACCAACGACACTTTCAGCTCGACGTTACCCTCAACTGCGATGTCGATCGAGTAAGCGCGCTCGCCGCGTCGGACAACGGCGCGCCGCGATTCTTGTTGCACACGTCCGAGGGAGACGTGCAGGCACGCACGGTCGTCGTCGCGACTGGTGAATTCTGTACGCCAATCGCGCAGCGCGTACCCGGAGCAGACGCATTTAGCGGAACGATTCATCACGCGGCGGAGTATCGCAGCGGACGCGAGTATGCGGGACAACGCGTGCTCGTCGTCGGCTTGGGAAACACAGGCGCGGAAATTGCAACCGACTTGGTGGAGCAAGGAGCGGCGGCCGTTGCGGTCAGTCTGCGCGCGACGCCGCCTGTTGTACCGCGCGACTTTCTCTTCACTCCCGTTCAGCTGTTCGGCATTGCGCTTTCGCGCGTGCCGGCGCCGATCGCGGATCGTATCGGCGCTGCAATCGCACGCATTGCAATCGGCGACCTTCATCGCTATGGATTGTCGGCGCCGCAGTGGTTCCCGTTTTCGGCGAAGCGTATTCCGGTGATTGATGTCGGATTCGTGAAGAATCTCAAAGCGGGGCACATCGTCGTTCGTCCGTTGATCGACCGCTTTACGCCGCGCGGCGTTCGCTTCAGCGACGGATCGGAGGAAGCATACGATGCGGTGATCTTTGCGACCGGGTACGATACCGGCTTACAACGCTTACTCGATGTGCCCGATGTCGTGAACGGCGAAGGGTTTCCGACGGTCCCTTCGGGCTCTCGAAGTTCGTTTCCAGGCTTGTATTTTATGGGCTTTTTCAAGTCTCACCGCGGTCATCTTTTCGAGATCGCGCGCGCGTCGCGCCGCCTGGCGCGTACTATCGCCAATTCCGGGTAAGAGGTCGAAATGCAAATGATAGCGCGGCCGAAGCTCGACCACGTGCGTCGCTTGTTCGGCAAACATGGAATCATCCAATTCTCGAAGGGCGACGTGCCCGATCTCGACTCGGGTTTCTGCCTGGACGATAACGTGCGCTTGCTTATTCTCGCGGTCGCGTTGCGACGCGAAGAACCGCACCACCCGTTCGCCATAGAAGCGGGAAATGCGGTTTTCGATTTTATCGTCGCATCATCGCGCGAAGCGCCACTCTATCACAACATGATGGATCAGTACGGGCAGTTTTACGACCGCTTTGCATCGCCGGAATCGATCGGGCGCCTTATCTGGTCGCTCGGCATCGTCATGCGCGATTCGAACGATCCGCGTTGGCTTGCACGCGCGCAGCGCGAAATGCAGAAGGCAATGCTCGCCGTGCCGGCACTCTCGTCGGAACATGCGCGCGCGTTCGCGTCACTTGGATGGAGCGCCGCGGTGGAAGCCGGCGAAGTGCAGTACCGCGCGCCGCTTCGCGCGGTTGCCGAAGCGATGCACTTCGAGTTCGAACGAAATGCAACCGCGGAATGGCAATGGGTCTTGCCGGAACTTACCTACGACAAGGCGCGTTTGCCGGAGGCGCTGTTGCGCGCGGGGCGCGTGCTGGACGAGGCGGATCTTTATGCCAGTGGAGAACGCGCGCTCGAATTCCTCGCAACCGTCGTGCAAAACGACGGCACGTTCGTTCCGGTCGGCGCGCCGGGCTGGTACGCGCGCGGCGGACGGCGTCCTTACTATTCGCAGCAGCCGCTGGAAGCGGTTGCAATGATGGACGCGTGGCTTGCGCACGGCGATATCGATAACGCCTTTATCGCCTATGAATGGTACATGGGACGCAACACCGATGATCTCGTCGTTGCCGACGTTGCAAGCGGCGGATGCCGCGACGCAATTCATACCAAAGGCAAGTTGAATCCGAACATGGGTGCAGAGAGCACGCTTGCATATCTGCAGGCAGCTACGACGTTAGGACAATTGCGCGTCCCCGAAACCGTGCCGGGAGACGTCGCAACCCGTACCGCGTAAAGCCGCGCTGCGCCGCGCGTTACGGTAAGCGCGTGTCGCGGAGATTGAGACCGGTACTGCGCGCGGACCAGAAGTTCGTGTTGCGCAGATCCGCGTCGCGCATGTTGCAGCCGACGAGGACCGCGCCGTTGAAATTTGCACCCGCGAACTGCGCCTCGGTGAAGTCGACGCCGACGAGGCGCGCGTTCGAGAAATTGACGTTACGTAAATCGGCGCGCGTAAAGTTTACACCGGTGAGTCGAACGCCGCTCAGATCCCGTCCGCGAAGATTCACGCCTTTGAAATCCACTCCGGTGAAGCGCCCGTCGCCGAACTTTGCGCCGCTCAAGTTCGCATCGTGAAACGAAACGCCGGTCATATCGCTGCCGCGGAAATCAGCGTTCGTGAGATCCGCTCCCATGAAGTCGACGCATTCCAGGTGCGCATCACGGAGGTTCAGTCCGGAGAGTTTCGCGTTGCTCAGGTTGATTCGCGTAAGGCTTTGTCCATGGAGATCGCGCCCGTGCCAATCAGCGCCGTGCTCGTCGCGCTCGAGACAGCCCCACCGCGTCGCGCGATCGTAGGTGTGATCGCTCGCGAGGGCCGGGCGGCATCCGGCCAAACTGACGGCAATGCTGAGAATAACGGGGAGATAGGGCAGCAAACGGAGCATCCAGGCGACTCGCTTCCATCAACTAACGATTTAAGAGAATCCTACTCCGGCCGGTGCGACCTGTCAACTATGGAATTAAGAGTTTGTTTAGACGAGCTTTCGCGTGAGCGCGTGGAGCGCGGCGCCGGTCCGGTCCCGCACGCCGAGCTTGAGGATGATGCTCGAGACGTGATTGCGCACGGTTCCTTCGCTGAGGACGAGCGCGTCGGCGATCTCGCGGTTCGATACACCGCTCGTTAGAAGCGCCAACACCTCCCGTTCCCGTGGCGTGAGTTCCGCGTCTTCCGCCGCTGCGCCGGTGCTCGTCATGGTGGTTGCGTAGAGGTAGCTGCGTCCGGCCGCGACGGTTTCGATGGCTTCGACCAGCACCTCAGGGCTCACGCCTTTTAGAAGATAGCCGCGCGCGCCGGCTTTCAATCCCGCGACGAGCGCAACGTGGTCTTCGAACGTCGTAAGGAGTAAGGTCGGCGGAAGCGATCCCTGCGCCGACAACACTTCGATCACTTCAACGCCCGTCCGTTTGGGCATGCGCACGTCGAGCAACAGCACGTCGGGTTTTGACGTGCGCACGGCATCGAGCACCGTTTCACCATCGTCTGCTTCCGCAACGACTTCGATACCATCAAAGGTTTGCAACAGCGCGCAGATGCCGCTACGTACCAGCGCCTGATCGTCGGCAACACACACGCGAATCATGTTGCTTGCGATAGCGGCATTTGAGCGGAAAGGCGGAATCCCTCAGCGTCGGAATCCACGGAGAGGTCGCCGCCGAATTGCGCGAAGCGTTCGCGCAATCCGCGCAGGCCGTCGCCTTCGACGAATGCGCCGCCGCGCCCGTCGTCGACCGCAGATACCAGGATCTCGTGCGCACGTTGTTCGACCCGAACGGTCAGCGTGCGTGCGTTCGAATGGCGCAGCGCGTTCGTAATCGCCTCCTGCACGCAACGCACGAGCGTCTCTGCACGCGTGGGATCATCGATGCGAAGCTCCTCCGGCAACTCGACGCGTACGTCCAGCTCGCCGGTATGCTGCGCGAGGGCGTCAAGCGCTCCTCGTACGTCGATCGTCTCCTCGCGAAACGCGCCGACGGCCGCGCGCACGTCATCGAGCAATCCGGCCGCGACGGCGCGAATGCGGAGCAGATCTTCGGAGAGCGGTGGATCGCTTTTGCGCGCCGCGACATCGAGTTGTATTGCAAGCACCGTAAGTCCGTGACCGATGATATCGTGTAAATCGCGCGCGATACGCATCCGCTCACCGAATGCCGCCGTCTCTCGAAGCAGATCCTGTGCCGCTTCGAGTTCCGCGTTCGCTCGAGCGAGACGCTTGCGCGCCTCCATCTCGCTCCGAAGCAATTGCGCTGCGGACATCGCAAAGAGTTGGAATCCCAGCGTCGCAACGAAGACGAGCCACGACATTGCAGCCGATGGAATCTGACCCGTGCACTTCTCGAGCGCGAGAATGCACGATTGCAAAATCGTTACCGTTAATGCGACGCGAAGGTTTGTCGCAAGCGTGATGTGCCAGACGACGAGAACCAGCAGGCACGTCGTGATGAAGTTCGGATAGAGCAGTACGAGCGCAACCGACGTCACGCTGACGGCGACGAGCGCGAACGTTCTGCGGACCGGTGCGCGCATTACGGCATCGCTGAAAAGCCCGGCGTAGGCCGCGACGAACGCGACGTACAGCACCAACCACAGGAGCGCGGCGTGCTCGACCGGCGCGAAGGCCGCGTGCTCGAAAGCAGCGGCGTACCATGCGCGCAGGCCTGCGGCCACGACAATTGCGAAACCCGCCAAGCCGACGAGACGGTTCTTTTCCGGCATTATGGGCGATTCTAGCATGGTGCCTGCCGTACCGTCCCATGACGCCTGTCACGGTTCGTAAGCGTGACGCGGGCCACTCCTTCCCCGGGCCACAGCATGGCATCGTTATTGCATGAGAATCGTACACATTCTGCTAGCACTGCTAGCGTTCGCGCTCTGCACTCGTCCGCTGCCGGTCCTCGCCTCCGTGCTCCAAACCGGTGAGCAGCAACTGAAGACGATCGAATCGCTCACGGGCACATGGGATTACAAGGGCAAGACGGGCGTCCTTACCGACGTCTTCCAGCCCTTCGCCAACGGCACGGCCGTCCTCGGTGAAGAGCTCCTTAACGGTAAACAAATTACGTCGACGGTTTTTTACGTCGTCGACGGGCAACTCTACGCCGACCACTATTGTGACTATAAGAATCAGCCCCGCTATACCGCGGTGTCGTCAACCGACCAAAACGTGATCGATTTCGAATTCCGTGAAGCAACAAATATCGACGCGTATCCCGTGTTTTTCAAATCGACCACGTGGACGATCCTTGATGCCGATCATATGGTGCAGGACTGGTACGTGCAAGGCGGCACGAAGCCGAACGCGCTCGTGCACATGACGTTCACGAAGCGTAAAAGCAGCTAATGAAACGAAACGTGATAGCCGATCGCTTTGCACCGCCCGTTATTCGTTAACTCTGAGGAACATGCGGAGATGGCGACGAGGAGATCCGTCTCCGCTTGCAGCTCGACGTAGTCACCGGCCCGGCTCGGAGGCGGATAGATCCGAAGATCGTTGCCTTCGACCCGAACGTCCATGAATGCGTTGAGCGTTGCAATCACATCATCTTCGGCAAGACCGAACGCGGCCAAGCCTCGCGAGAGATTTTCGTGACAGCTTGCGTGATCGAATTGGCCTCGACGTTCGAACATCGCGCGGCTGCAAGGGGCTAGCAAGAGATCGTGAACGCCGACGGTATCTCCGATGATGCGCGCGAGGGGCGTGCTCCGATTCGAGTACAGGACGTCGCCAAGTTGTGGAACCACGCACTCGTTGTAATCCATGGTTCGCCCCGGTGAGAAACGGTCGCCGTGATCGTAACGTGCGAAAAACGCGACGTCGGCGACTTGCTCTCCCTCGATATCGATGATGCGCAAGCGTGAACCGGCGGGTAAGACGAACGCGGTTCCGGTCTGCCTCTCGAGCCTTACGACTTCGGGTGAAACGGACATTTCCACGCCTCCTCGACCGCGCGGCCCGAGTACTGCCGCGCTTCACTGACGGTGCCGTAGTCGGCCAGGTTTGGATTGAGCGATCCTTGGAGTTCTAATTCGCGTTCGCGCACTATTGTTTGAATGCGCGTGAAATGTCCGCTCGCCTTCAACGCATCAAATTGGGCGCGCGAATTAAAGACCAGCGCGGGAAACGGAAGCCGGCGGCTCAAGCGCGATGCTGCCGGATGCATTCCAACGATGAAGAAGCCGTGCTCGGCAACACTAAACGCGAAGGCAGGATCCGACGGATCGGACGAAACGCGTGCATCCCACTCGAAATATCTGCGATCGACCTCATGTAGCGCGTTGAGCTGCTCCCAGAGGCGTCCCTCAAAGTCCCCTTCGTCGAACGTCGCGTCGTTGAAGACGGCAACGAACGTCTTATAGCGAGCGGTCATATGCGGCAATTCCGCAACGAACGCGGCGAGATCGCGCGCCAAGCCTTCGGTTCCGGTTGCCGATGGAAACCCTTGGTAGAAACCGAACCGGTAGCCGCCGCTCGAGATCGCACCCTTACCGCCGACGCACGAGAAGCGATCGTCGAGTACAAACGACCGAACGAAATGATGCGCCATTTTTGCAAGAGCCGACGGTTCTCGCCAATCGAGCAGACGCACGAGCGTGCCGTCGACATACGCGGAGTAGTTGCTGGTGCGAAACGCCGGCGCGGTGCAAATCGGGTTCTCACACCCGTAGAGCGAGAACGCTTGTTGCGGGTTCAAACCGCGCATTTGCGTCGTAATTCCCGAGGTGATGACGCGGCACGCTTGATGATCCGTCCGGCGTATCGTACGCCGCCGTATCGCATCCGCTCGTACAGCGCCAGCCACGCGCAGATCGCGCGCTCCAGCAACCACACCGGCGCGGCAAGAACGGCGAGCCACGGAAAGTACCGGTATCCGCGCGCACGGAGTAAACCAGCGAACGCGCACGCCATTGCGATCGCGGCACACGGACCGATCAACGACGGCCACGCAACGGTTACGGGTAGAATCGCGAGCGCCGCCAGCATGCGTGGCGGTCGCGCGAACTCGTCGTACGCTTGGCGCACGCGTTGACTCCAATAGTGTGATGTCGAAGGTGGAAGACGGCGCACGTAGAGATCGCGGCGCACCGCTTCGCATCCTCCGCGCGCGCGTATCGTACGGACGAGTTCGAGGTTTTCGAAAAGCGCATCGGAATTGTACCCGAACGGTGCGAAGCAACGGCGGAACGCGAGCGTCCCGGGCCAATCGCCATCCAGTGCTCGATTGATCAGCGTGCGCGACGTGTCGAGCACCGCGTGCCACGGGACCGGATCGAAATAATTCTGCGGACGGACGATATCGGCTTCATCGAGCGCCGCCAGTACGGCGCGCAGGGACCACGGCGTGTAACGTACGTCGTCGTCCGCAACAATAACTTTGTCATGCGTGCAACGGCGCAAACCGGTCAGCACGCCGCGCACTTTGCCGTTCGCACCCTCGATTGCGGCATCGGGCGCAATATGAAGGATGCCCGGAGCGAACGCTGCGGCATGTGCAGCGAAGATTGTTTCCTCCGAGGCATCCACCACGATGACGTGGACGTAACGTAGAGCGTTGAGGTAGTTCGCGAGTTCCGATACGTGCGCCGTCGAGGTCGCGCGTATCGGAAGTAGGTAATTAGCCTCAGGGCACTCCGATCCGGTCATCGACTGCACTATTCCCACCACGAGCGAAGTCGAAGCTCATGCTTTCGTCATACGCTCCGGCATCTGCGATCACGATCGCTTTTACTGCGTCGAGTGCCGCAGGCAGGCGCACGTCCTCGCGAATCGTGTCGTATTCCAAACACGTGCATCCGAGAATCCGGTCGTTCCCGGCTTCGAGCAAGACCGGTTCCCCGTCGGCGATCGCGAGCACGCGATGATCGAACGTGCGAATTTGCGGAACGTCGGGATACCCCGCGTCGACGACCATGTCGGTAACTCCGAGCGCACGTCGAATTTCGAGCACCGGCGCAACGACGAAGGCGGCCGGCGTGACGACGGCTTGTCCGGGTTCTGCAAAAATGGCGTGCGCGTAGGGAAGTGCCGCAATGGTTTCGCGCAGCAGCCAGGCGAAGTCGCCTGCCGCAACGGATTGATCGAATTCGACCGGCGTCTTTCCGCCGCCGACATCGAACGCTGTAACCTTTGCGCCGGTTTTCGATTCGATGTAGCGCGCGTATTCGATCGCGGCGGCGACGACTTCGCGCCACGCTCGTCCCCGGAAGTCTTCCGGACGCACGTGAAGTGAAACACCCGTCGTGCGCCGCGCGCACGCGCGAATGGCGCCACACACATCGTCGAGTTGCGATTCTACAACGCCGAAGCGCGACTTTATACCCGGCGGACGCACGCGGATTCCGACGAGCGTACCCTCGAGCCGGCGCGCATCTTCTAGAAACGCTTCCGGAGAGTCGGCGAAGACGATTCCCGGAACGTGGTGCGTCCGCCATGCGGGGAACGGGCCGTTGTAAATCGTGCGGTTCTCGAAGCGCAACGAATGTGCGAGCTCGAGTTCCTGCGGACTGATGACCTCCGCGTACAGCCCCGCGTCGCGAACCATCTCGAGCAGCACTCGATCGGGATTCGTCTTTACGCTGTAGGCAAAGCGGAGCGGCGCGCGCAGTGACTCGAGCACGGCAAGCGCTTGGACGTTGCGCTGCAGAACATCGTAGAGCAAATAACGCGCCCGGCGCGCGGGATCGGGATCTACGCGGCCGACTGCAACCCGGAGGGCATCATCGTCGAGAGCGAGCACATTTTTCTTGTACCCGGACGAAGCAGCATTGCGAGCGCGCCTGCGCTCGAGAAAATCACGAGTGAACCAATCAGGATAACGGCGGTTGCGCCCGCATTCGTCCAGAGCTCGCCGCAGATGAAGCACCCAAGCGGAATCGTCACGTTCGTCATCGTCCGAAGCGCCGCGTTCATACGCGCGAGATACGGATCGTCGACACGAGCCGTCGCGATGCTCTGGATCGTCATGTCGTATGCCGGAGCAGCGGCTGCAACAAGCGTTCGTCCCAGCACAATTGCGACGATCGGCAGAACGCCGATCGAACAGAGTGCATCGCCACTCGCAACGCAGAGCGGCGCCGCAATGAGCACCGTGTACGCGCCGAAGCGTTGTGTTGCGCGTGATACAAAACCGCCTGCGATGACGCCGCATGCCGCAATGGCAAGCATCACGCCGAACGCGAACGGCGTTTGATGGAGCGAGCGATACACATAGAGTGGAAGCGCGCAATCGACGATCGTTCCGCCAAGATAGAGCACCGACGTGGCAAGCGCAAGCGCACGTAGTACCGGGTCGCGCGCGACAATCGCACACCCTTCTCGAAACTCTCGACGGAAAGAACGCGCGCTCGCCGTTCCCCGCGGTTCCGGTTTGCGAATCTTGAGCAGCGCGAGCGTGCCGAGGCAATAGGTCACGAGATTTCCGACGAGCGCGAGCGGCGCGCCAAGGAGGTGAATCACCGGGCCGCCGAGCGCATTCCCGAGCGCAACCGCGACTTGCCACGACAACGTCATGCGCGCATTGCCTTCGGCATAGCATTCGCGGCCGACGAGCGAAGCGAGAAACGGCTGGTACGCGGTGTCGAAGAAGAGGCCGGCGAGGCTTATGATCACCGCTGCAACGATCAGGTGGAGCATCGTCAGGGCGTGGAACATGGCGGCAAGTGGAACGCTTGCTAGCGTCGTTAAGCGAACCGCGTTCGCAAGAATCATGGTGTGGCGGCGTCGCCAGCGATCGATCAGGACGCCTGCGACCATCGCGAAGAGCGGGATGACGGCATACTCGCTCCCTGTAAGAGCCGTCACCACTTCGGCGCGCGCATGAAGGCCGAGTATCGCGATGGTCGGGAAGGCGAAGATCGTGAGTTGACGGCCGAAGTCCGATACGAACTGTCCGACCCAAAGCAAACGAAAATCGCGTCGTTGCAATGCACCCGCCACGAACTATTACATCGGCGTTGCACTCCCCCATGGGTACTTGCTTATCAGGTTCATCATGTTACGTTTATGCGCAAAGCTTTGTCGTCGAGCCACCCGATGAGCGCTAGCTTGTCTAATGTGCAAGATCGCGTGCGTGCCGCGCATCGGCAGCGATTTGCAACGACGGCTCGCGCATTTGCAGCGCCGGGCCGCGTCAATTTGATCGGCGAGCATACCGACTACAACGACGGATTCGTATTGCCGATGGCCATCGACCGCTGGACGGTCGTCGCGGCTTCGCCGAATAACAGCGACGCGATACGCGTTCGTTCGCTGGACCTCGATGACGAAGTAGCAATTCCGATCGATGCGCCGTTTCGCCGGTTGTCCACGTGGTACGACTACGCCGCCGGCGTCGTTGCTGCGATTGCAGAAGATCATCCGCTCGAAGCCGGACTCGACGTCACGGTTGGAACGGATCTGCCCATTGGGGGCGGGCTATCATCGTCGGCATCGTTCGAACTCGCACTCGCACAAGCCGTTGTCACAAGCGCGGGGATCGAATCGAACGCCGACCGCCTCGCCGCAATCGGGCTGCGCGCGGAACATGACTACGTCGGCATTCGCAGCGGCGCGATGGATCAACTCGCCGTTGCGCACGGCGTCGCGGATAGCGCGCTCTTCATCGATTGCCGCGCGCTTACCGTAACACCCGTAGCGCTTCCAAGCGGCGTCGCGGTCGCGGTCATGGACACGGGCGTCCGCCGCACGCTCGCGATGTCGCAGTACAACGAACGGCGCAAACAGTGCGAGCGCGGCGTGAAACTCTTGCAAGAAGACCGCCTCGATATCGATGCGCTGCGAGACGTGACGCCGGAGTTGCACGAGCGTCATGCCGCGCACCTGCCGTCGCCGATCCGCGAACGGGTACGGCACGTTGTCGAGGAGAACGCGCGGACAAAAGCCGCAGTCGCCGCTCTCGGTGCCGCGAACCTGGTGGAATTCGGGCGTCTCATGAACGAATCGCACGAGTCGCTGCGCGATTTTTACGAAGTATCGATTCCCGAACTCGACGCGCTGGTCTCGATCGCGCAACATGTCGAGGGTGTCTACGGGGCGCGCATGACCGGCGGCGGATTCGGGGGCTGCGCGATTGCCCTCGTCGATGAAGACGCTGCAGATCGGCTCGTCGGAGAAGTCAGCAGCCGGTATTACGGCGTCCGAGCGATGGCGCCGGCCGTCTTTATCACCGAAGCCTGCGGCGGCGTACGGGAACTTGACTGAATGCGGTAGGCTCTATGATATCGGGCCGACAGGAGGATTGATGATCGAGGCGTTTCCAACTCCGTCGCGCCGCCAAGACTTGGCGGCGTTTCTGCGCGTACGACGCAATGCGTTGCTTCCGCAACACGTCGGATTGGCGGAAGAAGCGCGACGTCACGTGCCCGGGCTGCGTCGCGAAGAAGTTGCCGAACTCGCCGGTATTTCGACCACGTGGTATACCTGGCTCGAACAAGGGCGTGACATCAACGTCTCGCAGGAGGTCATTGAACGCGTGGGACGCGCGCTGCAGATGCAGCCGCATGAAATCGCGTTCATGCAGCGTCTCATCATCGATACGCCGTCGCTGGAATATACGCTGGAGCCGGACGTGCCCGCAGTCCTGCGCGAACTGGTCGAATCGCATGAAGCGGCACCGGCCTATATTGCGACGCCGCGTCTCGATCTGCTCGTGTGGAACCGGTTTATGGGCGAGTTTTTCAGTTACGATGCGAAGGCGGAATCGCTCTCGCGCAACATTATCTATCGCCTATTTTTCGATCGTTCGCGCCGCAAACTCTATGCGGATTGGGAAAACGCCGCTCGGCGTAGCGTAGCGGCGTTTCGAAATTTCTATTCAGAATACTGTGGAGACAAGCACTTCGAAGAGCTGCTCAGCTTGATGCGCACGGACGCGGATTTCGAGCGGATGTGGCAGATGTATGAAGTGGCGGAGCCGGGATTTCCGCCGTTCTTAATTCGCCACGATACGATCGGCTTGTGCGAAATGACGACGGTTCAAGCGTCGCTCAGCATCGCGCCCGGCTGTTATCTCTGTATTTTCGAATGTAAAAGGCTGAGTTAGCGGCTTAGTTCTTCGCAGCGTCGGCGGCGCGCTTCGCGGCGCCGGCGAACTGTTTTTGCGTTTCGGTCGCGAGCTCGGCGAGCTTCGTCATGTATTCTTTGCGCGCTTCGAGCACGTCGTTCGTGTATGCAAAGGTCCGCTCCACGAATTCAGCCGGCGTCGGCATCGTAAGCTTCGCGATTTCCTTGAGGTCGAACGCGGGGGCCTTCGTCATCAGCGACGTGAACGACTCAAGCGCCTTCACATTGAACTCTTGGGCCTGCTTCAGGCTGCTCAGGAACTCTTCTTGAGTCTTTTCAAAATACTCGGTGTACGTTTTCATCATCTCTCCTCGGTACTGCTTGGTGCCCGCTAAGTGTACCAAGCTAATGGGAAGCGCGTCAAGGGCTGACCGGCGCTTGCTTGGTTTAGGTCTACGAGTCCTCGGGCATCTATGACGCTAGAGACGTGGACCTCCACACCCGGCCTCAGGATCCGACCGGTAATCGTGCTTTTGCCGAGCTCGATTGGTCAAGCACGCCCCTTGGTCCACGTGAACTTTGGCCGGAAAGTTTGAAGACGACGCTTGCGATCGCGTTGACATCGCGATTCCCAACCATTATTTTCTGGGGCCGCGATCTCATACAACTCTACAACGACCCATATCGAGCGCTGCTCGGCGAGAAACATTCGCGCATATTCGGCCGGCCGGCACGCGAATGTTCTGCAGAAGATTGGGATACGATCGGCCCGCTATTGGAGCGCGTTCTCGAGACGGGCGAAGCCGCGTGTTGTGAAGTCGCAAACTTCACGTGTTCGTATAGTCCGATCGCTGATGCCTCCGGTATTGCCGGTGTCTTTTGCACGCTGCAGCGAGCGCAAGAGAGTCGTATCGCATTTGAGCAAATCACCGATGTCCTGCCCGCGATGATTTGGACGGCTAGCGTCGACGGTTCGCACGAATACGTCAATGCGGCGTGGACTCGCTATACCGGCCTTAGGTCAGGAGAACCGTGGTTCACCATGATTCATCCCGACGATCGCGCGGTCTTCATGGATGAATGGCAGCGCGTCATGCACGACGATCACGCCGCGTTTCTGCGGGACTACCGGCTCTGGCATAGATCGAGCGGCCGTTATCGTTGGGTGACGGCTCAGGCAACACGGACACGCGTCGGAGCGCAAGAACTGTGGATCGGCACGACCATCGACATCGACGAACGAAAACGACGAGAGCTCTCAAACGAGTTTCTCGCGCGTGCGGGCGTCGCATTGAACCGCACGCTCAACATCGATGAAACGTTCCGGCGCCTTGCGACGCTGGCCGTCAAGAGTATCTGCGATTATTGCGTCTTCTATCGCGTCGAAGAAGGGCGTGTTGCGCGCAGAGTGTGGAAACATCGCGACCGCACGATGCAAGCGTTGCTCGATGAAGCAATAACGCATGGTCCCGATCCCAACGACCCGGATTGGATGATCGCGAAGGTCCTGCGCTCGGGTGAACCTTCGATCTGGCATCGCGGAGAGATCATCGCGCAGTCGCGAACGAGTGGCCCAGACTACGACGACGCGATCGCGAGGTTGAACCTGAGCGGCGTTCTTCTGTGTCCGGTCCACGTCGGGTCTAAAGTCTATGGCGCGCTCGCGTTCGCGCGCACCGACGACCGCGAACCGTTCGACGACGTCGATTTGCAGATGGTGATGCAGCTGGCGGATCGTGCCGCAATTGCTCTCGCCAATGCGGACCTCTTCGAGCGCGAACATCGCATCGCACTCTCCTTCCAAAGTGCTGCGCTTCCCGATGCGGTGCCGCGCCGCGACGGAGTCGAAATCGACGCGCATTACGTTGCGGCGCGCAGTGAAGCGCGCGTCGGCGGTGACTGGTACGATGTCGAGCTGTTGCCGGACGGACGAATGCTGCTTTCGGTTGGTGACGTTTCCGGAAGTGGTCTTGCCGCCGCGGTCATCATGTCAATGGCGCGCTACGCGATCAGGAGTGTCGCGCACGTCTATGCGGATCCGTCGACGATTCTCGAAGCCGCGCAACGTGCGACGGAGCGGCGTCTGGGCGAACACTTTATCACGGCCTTCGTCGGCGTTATGGATCCCGTACTCGGGCGATTCACCTATTGCAATGCCGGACACATTCCACCGCTCTTGCTGACCGGAGGGAAGCTCGTCGAACTCATGGGCGACGGCATGCCGATCGGCGTCGGTCTCGACCAACGGTGGCAAAGCACGATGATGCGTTTGCCGGAACACGCGACGCTCGTGCTTTACACGGATGGTTTGACTGAAGGCGCGGGCGCATTTCTCCCCGGAGAAGCAGCGCTGCATACGGAATTGCTCTCGCGCCGCTTCCGTCAACATCCGACAGCCCGGGCGCTCTATGAGATGATGTTACCCGATGGAGCGCACGACGATGTTGCGATTCTGCTCGCGCACATCTCGCTTCCCGACGTTGAGTCGAGCGTTATCCGTTTCCCCTTGACGGTTCAGACTGCGCGCGACGCAACGCGTGCGCGCGATCTGATCTGCGCGACGCTCAGCGATGAAGATCTCTTACACGGCGAAGCGCTTGAAAATGCGCGTCTGATCGTCGGTGAACTCACGGCAAATCTCGCACGCCACGCGCCGGGCGACGCACTCGCCGTAATCGACCGCTGGAATGAATATCCCGTCTTTCACCTCGTCGATAGCGGCGGCGGTTTTCGCTACTCGAATCGCCTGCCGCCCGTCCTCTCCGAAAACGGCCGCGGCCTATTCATCGCATCCGCACTCGCACGCCGCCTCGAAGTTCTCCCCGACCTAGACGGCGGCTCCCACGTCCTAGTCGTCTTCGAAACCTAACCCCCCTCGTGTCATCCTGAGCTTGTCGAAGGACGCCCGTGCCCAAACAATCGCACCGCTTCCCAATCGCCTTAATTAATGCGATCTTCTTGAGTCGACTCCACTTTTTTATTTGCTTTTCCCAACGGATCGCTTCATCGACGTTCGTGAAGTGCTCGGAATAAACAAGGGCGACAGGACGGCGCTCGTGCGTATAGCTGTTCGGATCCCAAGCCGTATTATGCTCACCGACTCGTCGTTCGACATCATTTGTTATTCCGTATAGAACGATCCGTCGCTGCATTCGAGCATGTAAACATAGTAGCGCTTCACTCGAAACCGCTACTGCGACGAACGACCCGCCCGGCGACCCTTCGACAAGCTCAGGGTGACACTGGGTGAGGCGCGCTTTTGGCGCTACGCGCACCATGACATTGGGGGTTAGGGGCGTTCGCCTACGAAGCCGCGGTAGACGCGGATGAGGGTGTCTTTTTGTTCGGGGGTGAGACGCGGATCGAGTTTGATCGACGATTCTACGGCATCTGCGGCTTCGTTGCGGACGTCTTCGTCGAGCAAGCCGGCTTGCGCGTAGAACGTTTCCGCGGAGAGATGCAGCGCCTTCGCAATTTGCTTGAGCACTTCTGCGGAGGGTTTATAGAGGCCGCGTTCGACTTGGCTCAAGTAGGGATTGGAAACTTTGGCGAGATCCGCGAGTTGACGCAGCGAGAGATTTGCGAGCTCGCGTTGCGTTCGGATGAATTCGCCCAGGCCTTTGAGATGATCGCGATTGTTCATGCTTCCACCGCCGATTCGTTACGAACGTAGAGGCCCGGTGCCGGATCCCCGCCTTCCGGCAATGGGTAGGGCTCACGAAGGGCGCCGCCGTGCTCGCCGGCCCACGCGGCCCAGTCTTCCCACCAGCTGCCCTGGTGTTTGCTTGAACGCGCGAGCCATGCGTCCGGTGATTCACCCGGCTCGGTATGGTCGGCGGTCCAGTAGCACGCTTTCGGATTTCCCGGCGGGTTGCAGATACCCGCGACGTGTCCGGAGTTGGTGCGCGTATATTTTACGTCTCCGCTCACGTACTGCGACGTCATGTACGTCGTACGCCAAGGTGCAATGTGATCGGCTTCGGCGCCGAGCACGTACATCGGCGTGTGAATCTTGCCCAGATCGATCGGAACGCGGCCAAGCACGAAGGCGTTCGGCACGATGAGCAAATTGTGCAAATAGCATACGCGCAGGTACTGCGAGTGCATCTCTGCGGGCATGCGCGTGGAATCCGCATTCCATGCCAGAATGTCGAACGCGGGCGGCTTCTTGCCCATGTACCAATTGGAGACGACGTAGCTCCAGATCAGATCGTTCCCGCGCATCCAGTTGAACGTTCCGGCCATTTCGCTCGACTCGAGGAAACCGCGTTCGTCCATCTTCTTTTCGAGTCGCGCGATCGATGCTTCATCGGTGAACACACCGAGATCGCCCGGTTCGGTGAAATCCACGATCGTATTCGTGGTCGTAAGGGACGCAACGCGATCCGCCTCGCCTTTCGCGGCGAGATATGCGAGCAGCAAGACCGCCATCGTTCCGCCCAGACACAACGCCGCGATATTTACTTGCGGGGCACCGGTGATGCGCTGCACGGCATCGAGCGCCGCGAGCGGGCCTTTCTCCAGATACGTGTCCATGGTGTAATCGCGCATCGACGCATCGGGATTGCGATAGCTGATCATGAACGTCTGATGGCCGTGTTTAACGGCCCATTCGACGAACGAACGACCCGGCGCGAGATCCATGATGTAATACTTGTTGATCCACGGCGGCGACATCAGCAGCGGGCGCTCGTGCACCTGTTCCGTTTGGGGATAGTACGCGAGCAGTTCGATCAACTCGTTGCGGAAGACGACCTCACCTTTGGTCGCCGCCATGTTTTCGCCGAGCACGAACGACGATGTATCGACTTGCTTTGGGAACCCGCCGTTATGTTGCATGTCGTCGAGAAACTGCTGCATGCCGGCAACGAGACTTCCTCCGCCGGTGTCGACGGCTTCTTTGATTACCATCGGATTGAGCCAGGGCAGATTCGACGGTGCAAGCGAATCCAGCAGCATATTGAGCGCGAAACGTGCCTTGCGTTTCGTCGCCTCCGGCAGTCGCGATTGCTCGATCATTTGTTGCGAATGCTGGCGGCGAACGATGTACTCTTCGAGCATGGAGACGAGAAACGGATTGCTCGTCCACGCCGGATCGCTAAACCGCTTGTCACCGTTTGCTGAAGCAACCGGCGAAGGATTCTCACCCTGCAGCCGGCGCATCGCGTTTAGCGCGACCCCTTGTTCCGCCAGCATGAACGCCGACATGATCGTGCTCGCGCGAAGCGGATCGCTCAACACCTCGATCGAGACCGAGCGTAGCGCTTCAATGAGCGATGCCGGATCGACACCGCTGACGTCCATTCCGTAACTGAACTCTTCGAGAGGTACCGATCCGATGGTGCTCACATGTACATTCCGCCGTTAACGTCGAATGTTGCGCCGGTAATGAAGCCCGAAGCGTCGTCGACTAAGAAGCGCACGACGCGCGCGATTTCGCTCGGATCGCCGAGGCGATCGACCGGTGTGCGGCTCTTGGCGATATCAATAGCCGCTTGCGGCATCGCGGCAACCATCTCCGTTGCGGTGAAGCCGGGCGCGACGGCGTTCACGGTAATGCCGGATTTTGCGGTTTCAATTGCGAGCGTTTTCGTCAAGCCCAAGAGACCCGCTTTCGCGGCCGCGTAGTTTGCTTGACCGAAGTTGCCCATGTGGCCCACGACCGAACTGATGTTGATGATGCGTCCGAACCTGCGTTCCAGCATTTGATCGAGCACCGCTTTGATCATAAAAAACGGCCCCGACAGATTCACGTCGATGACCGCTTGCCATTCCTCTACCGTCATTTTGCGAGCCGTGTGATCTTTCGTAATGCCCGCGTTATTAATGAGCATGTCGACCTTTCCGTGTTTTTCAATGATCGATCGTACTGCTGTTTCGCACGCGCTATAATCGGCGACATTCGCTTCGTAAAACTCGACAAGTTTCGCCGTGCCGTTGAGCGATGCCTGAAGTGCCGAGGTGCGTTCGCGGTCTACCGGGATGCCCACCACTGCGACTAGGGCGCCATCCGTTGCGAGAGCTTTAGAAATCGCGCCGCCGATGCCGCGCGAGCCGCCGGTGACAATTGCCACGCGGCCGTCCAGGCTGCTCAGAGCACCGGACGCGAGTTGGGGTGAGCCTACATTCATATACGGGATTTTATCCCCCGCTGCTGTACTCACCTAGCAAATATTAAGGTTGGCCGACCAGCGACCTCAGCACGCGATTTTCGATGGAGAGCCGTTCGTTCTCGGCTGCCCGTTCTTCGCTCAAGACGTGGTCATAGGCAACGGCGGCCCGGGCGGTGACCTCCTCGAGGATCTGGCGTTCGTTCGGATCGATGGCCGCGCCGTTCTGGTGGTGGCCGTAGAGGACGTAGCCGATGAGCTGATGGCGAACGAGCAGCGGCATTGCGAGGAAATCGCCGCGTTCGAGCGTGATCCGTCCCGCGTGGAGTTGCAGCGCAAGCGAATCGTCGGGGTCGAAATCCCGGATAACCGTCACCGAATCGAGCGCAAGCGCGCGCACCGTTTCGTCGGCGAGCAAGTCATCGATGGCGTGCGTTGTCCGCGCGAACATCATTGCTTCTGCAATTCGTTCCAGGTGAAGCTGCGCCGCATGCACCGAACGAAAAACGTACCGGTCGACGATCGCGTCGATCGCGCTGTGCATGCGATGGAGACCGATACCGATCGCGAGCGCGCCCGCGATTTCGACGACCAAACCGAGGCGAGTCTCTTCGAGACGCTTTGCAACCGCCCAATCGAGCAACGCGAGAACGGCGACGGCTACCGTCGTGATCAAGCCATAGACGAGCGCGCGGCTGACGAAGAAACGCACGTCGATGACACGATGTTTCAGGATCGCATAGGCAACCGCGACCGGAATGCAGATATTGAGCGACTGCAGCGAGTTGATCAGCCAGAGCGGGATGTCGCCGTTAGTGAATTGCAGGAGCGCTTCTGCGATGAAGAGCCACGCCACGCCGCCGAACCCACAGATGAATCCCAGTCCGACCCATTGCAGTCTTTTCCGCGCGGTCTCCTCGGACCGAATGTAATTTGCCACGAATGCGATGATGGACACAACGTACGCGACGGCCGGTAATGTCAAATTCATCGATAGGACGAAATCGAGAGTGCGCGGCGCGCCGCGCAGCGCCATGTTGAATATCCCGGAGTAACCAAACACCAAGTTAATGATGAACCAAACGACCCCAATCGCAGCCAAAGCCGGAATTAGGCGACGCGTCGACCTTCCCGGAACCGCTCTCGGGAAATAGCGTGGCAAAGACGATCATCGACATAGCGCCGGCAATCAGGAGTATCGTCATGCCGGCGCCGTAGAACGGCATGGCGGCATCGCTCAAAGTCGAGAACACCAGTATGGAGTTGGAGCTGACGCCCACCGCATAGAGATAAAACGACCACGTGAGCCACGACGGACGCACGTATGCGAGCGCCGCTGCGATGATGATGAACAAGCATTGCTCGGTGATGAGCAAGACATCGGTGATATTATCTGCGAGCGTGCGCGGCTTCGGCTCCGCGACGAGCGTTACGTTACGCTCCGAATCGCCCGAGATAATGGGAAGCGTTATGGATGTTCCGACGCGGGCCGGGGATAGGATGCAGAGATAGCGGCGTTCGTGCGGCGTGAGCTTTGCAAGATCAACGCGGTCGTTCGCGCGAACGCCCGCTCGCGCCGCGGCGAGACCAGGGATGATGCCCGTAATTCTTCCGGCCGGCATTGCGTTGAAGCCGAACGTTGAAAACGGTCGCCACGGCAACACGATGTCCGGTGCCGTAAACGCCAGCGCAAAAACGGCAAGAGCGATAACGACAATCCGGTTCAAAACCTGCGCCGTCATGGCTCAATCTTCTCCGAAATTGCACGCCTCACCGCTCTGCTATCCATATAATGGACTGAAGACCGTACGGTGGAGGTTTGACATGCGCTTAGGTGCTTTCGCTCTCGCCCTTTCTTTCGTTGTCTCCACGCTCGTGCGTCCCGATTCCGCACTTGCCCAAGGCAATGCCGCGAACGGCTGCATGAACCAATGGCTCTTCAACGGCGTCTGGCGTGTAAGGGTCGAGAAGGTCGAGCCGTATATTCACGACGGTCAACAACAAGGCTGGCAAGTCACGCAGACATGGCGTAACGGCGTTGCACGTC
This sequence comes from Vulcanimicrobiia bacterium, assembly GCA_963765935.1. Taxonomy (GTDB): domain Bacteria; phylum Vulcanimicrobiota; class Vulcanimicrobiia; order Vulcanimicrobiales; family Vulcanimicrobiaceae; genus JAMXLG01. The sequence goes on from CAVXXX010000001.1 coordinate 1,735,387, forward strand.
AACTTTCGCCGGCCGATTCATTTATGAAAGATGAGACGGTTACGCTCTCGAGCGGTGCGGTGCTCCAACCAGACCCGTATCGCCAGCAATCTCTTGCTTTTAACAATTTCGCGCCGTCGGGCGAACAGACATACGTTCAGGACTTTCTGTTTCCGAACCTCAAGGGCGATCCCAACGATAAGCCCAAGGCGTTGAACGTTACGTTCGATAACGCGAAGCTCTCGCAAGCAAACAAGCCACACTTCACCACGAACGCGTACAACTTTCACTACGATCTGACGTGTACCGCGAGCGGCGCAGCGGCCCAAGCGCAAGGCGGATCGAGTCAACTCGCGGCGACTCCAGGTTGCATGAATCAATGGATGTCAAACGGCGTCTGGAAAATGCGCGTGACGGCGGTTGGTCCGAATCCGGCGGATGTCACAAAGGCGTCCGATCAGAATGGCTGGCGTGTTACGCAAGAGTGGGTCAACATCACCAATTTCAAAGTATATCCGGGCGGGTTGAGTGACGGCTTCAATAAGGTGGGCCCCACGAACGTCACGGACGAGTTCCTCGCAACGAAGAACGGAAACAACGTCTCGTCCGCTAACGTGGTCGGTGGCTTCGCGCTCGGCGCACGCAACGTACCGTTCTTGCCGAATGTTCCGTACACGTTCTCGCAGCTCTTTGCCGGCGGAACGCTGGATCCAGCCGACACGCCCACCCGGCTGCTCGTCACATTCGATGCCGAAGCGCAGAACAAAGTGAAGCTTGCGTTCCCCGTCGCGCGATACACGCACAAGCCGGCGAACTTCCGCATCAGCTTGGCCTGCGGCGGCACCGTTACGATGGCGCCGGGCGCCAACGCCGAACCATCAGCGCAGCCGACATTGAATCCGCAAGCATCTCCTGCACCGCAAGTGGCGAGCGCGCAAACACCGGCAGCGGCGAACGGTAACGTCGATCCGTGTGCGATGCTGAATACGAACGACGTCGCCTCGGCGCTAAGTGTCGGCGCATCATCGGTCGGCACGGCGCAACACGCATCGGCGAACGAATGCTCGTGGGCCGTCGCATCACACGGCGGCACGGCGGCGCAAAGCGTCGTCCTTACAACGCAGGCGGTTGGCACGGCAAAAACCGGGTGCCACGGACTCAACTGCATCAGCGCGGTGCAGTCGGTGCTTGGGCCGGCCCACGTGGCGTTGCCCGCGCAAATCGCCGATGGGTTCAACGACGCGCAGATCATCGGTGGCCTTGGCGATAAAGCCGGATGGAAAGACGGCCGTCTGACGGTCATCAAGGCCGATATGGCGTTTCAACTGTTCGTACGCGGTTCGGCGTCACCGGCTCTTGCGACGTCGGAGTCGCTCGCCCGCGACGTTCTTACGAGACTTCCGTAAATGCTACACGATTCGATTTACGAGCGAATGAGCTTCATCGTATTTTGCTTGCAGCAACGTCAGTTCGGTACGTAGGCGAAGATTTTCCTCGACCCGCGCTTCGCTCGCAACGTGATCGTAGCCGGCCGCGGCATGCGTGCACAGCGATTCGAGTAACTGCCGTTCGTTCGGATCAATTGCGGTTGCATTCGTATGCGCGCCGAAGAGCGCAAACCCCAGCAGACGATCGTGCGCGGTGAACGGAACTGCCAATCGCCCATCGCGTTCGATCGGCGTTCGATCCGCAAGCAAGTGCAACACGACACGGCTGTCGCGATCGAACGCATCCGGCAAAGGCGCGCCCGTTGAATAGGTACGAAGGAACGCACCGGGTTCAGCCGCGTGATAGACGGCGACGGCCGAGAGATGTAGCGCGCGCGCCGATTCTTGCGCCACGAGATCGTCGATCGATCGCGTTGATTGCGCGTACATCATCGCCCGGCCGATGCTCGTAAAGTGCCGCTCCGCATCGTGAATCGAACGAAAGACGAAGCGGTCTACGAACGCATCGATGACCCCGTGCGCGCGATGAATGCCCAAACCGACAAGTACCGCTCCGGCAAGTTCGACATAGATACCGAGATTCGTCAGTTCCAACTGACGCGCTACCGCCCACTCGAGGAGTGCAAGAAGCGCGATAGCAAGGGTCGTCAGCAACCCGTAGACGAGCGCGCGGCTGAGGAAAAAGCGCACGTCGATAACGTGATGCTTGAGAATCGCGTAAGCCACGCTTATCGGCGCAAAGATCGCAAGCGCCGCGAGTAGGTTTATCGCCCAAACCGGCGGCGTAAGAGCGATGGCCGGCGTGTTTTGAGTCACGAAGACGAAGAGGTTGCCGACGAACGCGACGATGAATCCGCCGATTACCCAACGCATTCGAGGATGGTCGGTCGCTGGTGCGCGCAGGTAATTGAAGACGAAGAATCCGATCGCGATCAGATACATGCTGATGGCGAAGATATTTCCGATCGTGGCGATTACCGATTGCGCTGATATCGTGCCCGCGTAGTTCGTTAACGCCATCGGCGCGGTAGATAATTCAGCGACCACGAGCGGAAACGCTATCGCACCGAGCGCCATGAGTATTCTGCTTTGCGCACGGTTCGGCGCGAGCCGTGGAAACAGCAGCGCGAAGGCCGCAAATGCAACTGCGCCGACGATAACCGATGCGCCGAGAACCGCGTTCGCGATCATGAGGGCAGCGGGCGAGAGCAACTCTTGGAGAAGACCGCTCACATAACCCGTGTTTGTTGCAAAGACAAAGAACGACCACGTAAGCAGCGAGGGACGCACCAAAACGAGCCACGCCGAAATCAAAACGAACGCGGACAGACATACGACGGTGATCATGTCCGTGATATTGTCGAGCGTGGTGCGAGGCCACGGTACGGCGGTCAGGCGGACGAAGCGATCCGTTCCATTCGCTTGACGGATCGCGAAGACCGACGACGTTCCCGGCCAAGCTAAAGCGAACGGCGTGAGGGAACGCAGCGCGTCGAGATGCGTCGCGCGAAGATCGACACGATCGCCGTAGTGAAGACCCGCCCGCGCAGCAGGCATACCGGCGTAGACATTGGTAATGCGTCCGTCAAACGAAGCGTCGAATCCGAAGCTTCCCCAGGGTCTCCACGGCGCAAGGGCGTCGGCAGCCAGCGCGACCAGCGCCGCGGCACCAAGCAACGCGACAATGACGACGCGAAGGAACGGACGAACTCCGGCCGGCATGGGCGAAAGCTTCGCCGCTAGAGCATATCGAGCCCGCCGTTCACGTGGAACGCCGCGCCGGTGATATATGCGGAGTCGTCTTCGCACAAGAATTTCACGACGCGCGCGATCTCCTGCGGTTTACCGAGGCGCCGCGTGGGGATCTTATTGACCACTTTTTCCAGCGCTTCCGCGGGCATCGCGGCGACCATCTCGGTCTCGATGAAGCCTGGTGCAACGACGTTTGCGGTGATGCCCTTGTTGGCGGTTTCAAGCGCTAAGCTCTTGGTGAAGCCCAAGAGGCCAGCTTTCGACGCCGCATAATTCGCTTGACCGATATTACCCGTCGAGCCGATGACGGAGCTGATGTTGATGATCCGTCCGCTTCCGCGTTCGATCATGTGCTCGAGCACGGCTTTCGTCATGTTGAACGCGCCCGAAAGATTTACGTTGATCACGCCCCACCAATCTTCCGATGTCATCTTGCGCAGCGTCTTGTCAAGCGTAATTCCGGCGTTATTGATCAGAAAATCGACGCGGCCGTGCTGGTCGAGCACCTCGTTGACAACACGTTGGCAGTCCTCGAAATCATCGACGCGTCCTTGATGCACCGATACCTTGCCGCCGCCGTTACGAATTTTTTCCGCACACGCTTCGGCGGCTGTTTGTCCTTTGTTGTATCCGGCTGCGACGTGTGCGTTCGCTTGCGAGAGTTCCTCACTAATCGCCGCGCCGATGCCGCGCGTACCGCCGGTAACAATTGCAACTCGTCCTGTAAACATTCTGCCTCCGTCGGTTGGTGCGACGGTAATGCGGATGTGGCGATTCTAAATCCCGCGTGGTGAACGAAGCAGTTACGGCGTTGCTCGCGTAAATGGAATCGGGGTAGGCGTGGGTGTAACGATGGGCGTGGGCGACGGCGTGTATTTTACGATGACTGTGAATGTCGTAGGCGCGGATCCACTCGCGAGCAGTTCACTTCGATCGACGCCGCTTGCATGAATCTGCAATCGGATCAAGGCATTTCCGCCGATCGCGGACGGTGATGCATCGAATGCATACGTGACGGGCGTCGCGGTCGTCCCCGCAAAGAGCGGATCGATCGTGCCGAGTTGTGTGACGGCAACCGTTGATGCGCCGAATGCATCGATCGGGGCAAGTACTTCGCCGGCGCTTGGCGGCGAGCCGGGTGCGAACGCATAACGCGTAACCCGTTTTTGCGCCGCGTCGAACGTATACGCCCACGAATACGGCCGGTGCGAACCGTCTTCGGTGAAGAAGTCGATTTCGTGTCCGTCGGCATTCGCGTTGCCGTTGACGTCGGTTAACGGAACGTAGACCGCCCATGCGCTGGCGGCTTCGGCCGCGACCCGCTCCATAAAGCGCTCCACGGCGCTTTGACTTTGCACGCGCGTCCCAAGCGCTGAGGTGGTTTGGGTGAGACGAGAAGCAAACACGACGAGCCCGCCGATCGCGACGGCTGCGATTGCGGCACCGATAACGAGCTCGACGAGCGTGAAGCCCGCTTGGCTTTCCCTCACACGACCGCAAAGTGCCCGCATTGCCCGCTTCTATGACTTTGTGGTACAAAGTAGATGATGACCGAACTCGAGCGCGCGCTTCTCGATATCGCTGAGGTCCGTGACCGACTCGCCACGATGCAGCGGTTCAAAGGCTACTCCGCCGTGGCGGCGGTGCTCTCGGGCATCCTCGCGCTCATTGCCGGAATTATCCAGGCGTTAGCCGTCCCGTTGCCGCACGGCGCGCATCAGGGCCGTATCTACTTTGCAATTTGGTTCGTCTGCGCTGCAGCCGCCGCGATCGTGAACTACGGCGCGATCGCACATTGGTTCGTGAGCGACGAGAGCGCCCGCGACCGTTGGCAAACGCGCACCGTCGGGATCTCGATCCTCCCCGCGCTCGTCCTCGGCGGCGCGCTATCGTTTGCGTTGCTCGCAAGCGGCGGGATCGCGCAACTTCCCGGGGTGTGGTACGGCTGTTACGCGGTCGGGCTCTTTGCATCGCGCACGATGGTTCCGCGCGGCGTGTTACCGATTGCCGTTGCGCTGCTCGCAATCGGCATCGGGTTGCTCTTCGTTCCGCCGCCGCTCGCGCTCGCATGGTGGGTGCTGCCGGCGGGATTCGGCACCGCGCAAATTGCGATCGGGTATTTTCTCTTTCGCGACCGGGCGGTGAATGCATGAGCGCAACCAATCTCGATCGCGTCTTTCACGAACGGGGGCGTTTGGCCATCTGCTCGACGCTCGTCGCGCAACATGAGGGCGTCTCGTTCACGCAATTGCAAGAAGCGTGCGAACTTACCGACGGCAATCTCAATCGTCATTTGCACGCGCTATCGGAAGAAGGCATCGTCGACACCGAACGGCGCACCGGGATCGGCCGTCCGCAAACGATCGTCCGCATCACGCCGGCCGGGCGGGCCCGGTTTCTCGCTTATATCGATGCGCTGGAAGCGATCGTACGGGACGTTCAGCGTTCGACGAGAGAGAACGAATCGCCGATTCGGACGATCCCGGCGCGCAGCACGTCGCAGTAAATTCCCATCCACGTCGAGCGTTCGCGCACGATGTAATTGAGAATCTCGAGATCGCTTTCGCCGCCCGCTTGATCGTACGTCGTTACGACACATCGTTCGATCGGATATCGTACGCGCAGCAGCACGTCGCCGAGGGCGAGTTCGCGTCCGGTCATCGCCTCTTCGGTCAGCGAAAATCCCTCGCGCGAATTGATGAAGAAGTTCGGCCGGAATCGTTCGAACCCGACGTCATAGCCGACGTAAGCGCTCAATCCGCGAAGCCACTTATCGACGACGATCGACACCGGGGCGTCATCGAAAAACGGGTCGCCGCTGCGCTCTTCAAGGTCAACGTTGACGCCGCGCTCGTGCGCGCGTTCGACGCCCGCCGCAGGATCGCTCGAGAGATGCAGCCGGTTGTTCTCCTTGCCACGGTAGGGCTTGCCGGTGCGCGCGTGCCCGTCGCGCACGATCATCGCCCGCGCACGATCGCCCTCGAGCCCGTGCCGTAATACCGCGACTTCGTCGAGCGTTTCGCCTCGTAAGCTTTTGACGGGATAGCGGCGGATCGCCGCCAGCGTGCCGAGGTCCATATCGGGTGATACTCGGCATGACGCGAGGAGGCCCGCTAAAACCGCAAGAAGCGGGTGAGCGATGATATTGACGCCCGCGTTTGCGTTGCGCCCGCTTGGCATCGGCGAGATCTTCGACCGGGCCGTCACGCTCTACGTGCGCAACTTCGTTGCGTTCACGCTGATGGTATTGACGCTGCTCGCGCCGCTTGCGGTCGTGCAGTACTTCGTCTTGCCGGATCAAACGCAGTCGTTTTCGCGCGCTGTCGGCCAGATTCAGCATGCGACGAAGCCGCCGGAGCAGCCGTTTTCGAACCGCGAACTTGGTGCGCTAGCCTTGGTTGCGCTGCTTGCGCTCATTTTTGCGCCATTTGTCAATAATGCCGTCGCGGTCGGTGTCGCACGCGTGTACAACGGCGCGCAGCCGGCGTACGGCGCCAGTTTTGCGACGGTCTTTCGACGATGGGCGCCGCTGCTCGGCACGGCGGTGCTCAACGTCTTGATTCTGCTGGGACTCTACGTCACGATGATCGTCGGCTTGGTGCTGCTGCTCACCGTGGGCATGTTGCTCGTGCGTCAGGCGCTTCCGCTTGCCGTTGCGGTTTTTGTTTTCGCGGTTGTTGCGTTCGTCGCCGCGCTGCTGGCGTTTTTGCTGCTGATTATTGCCTACGCGTTTTCGATGTACTCCGCGTCGCTCGAAAACGTGTCGCCGGCGGCCGCCGTCGGACTTGCGTACCGCCGGCTTTTCAACCGGCAAGAATTCAAAAAAGCGCTGCTGATGGCGCTTGCATACATCGGTTTGCAGATCGGTGTGTTGACGTTGAGTTCGACCGTCGGATTCGTCTTGTTGCTCGCAGTGAAGAGCTACCCGCTCGAACTTGCCGTCAACGCGGTCGTGGGCGCGATGGCGACCGCCTTCGTAACGATTTTGCTCGCCGTCTACTATTACGACATTCGCACCCGCAACGAAGGACTCGATCTAGAAACCGACCTCCAACGCTTAACCGCGGAATCGTGAATTCGAAGCCGCCGGCCAACCGAGGGCCTGCCCAGGCATCATCGCATGGCACGTATTCACGCTCGTTTTCCGCCCTCGCCGCGTCGCTCATCGGTCACGAAGCTACGGCTTCGCTCCCTCTTCGCTCCTTGCGAAGACGAAAAACGAACGTAAATCCGTACCATGGATAATGCCTGAACAGGCCCTGGTGCAGGCGGTCCGCGCCGAATTGGCGACTCCCGGGCGCTATCATCTGGCGTTGCCGCGCGCCGTTCATCGCTCGTGGCTGCAAATCGCGTTGCAGTGGCTCTCGGATCGCTACGCCGCTCTGCTTGCGGCGCTGCAATCGCATCTTCATGTGGGGCCGAATGCGGTTTCGGTTTTCGGCGATGGCCTCGTCGCCTTGTCCATCATCGTGCTGGGTATCATCGGTGCGCGCTTGCTCATCGCGGTGCAGGTCGAGCGTGCGCGGCGCAGCCGCGCCATTGCGATTGGACCGACGCGGAGCGCGCACGCGATTGCGCGCGCTGCCGGTGATGCGGCGGCGGCGGGTGACTTCGCTCGTGCGATTCGTTTACTGTTCGCCGCAGCGGTGACGTTGCTCGAGCTACGCGGCGTACTCCACGACGATCCGAGCGCGACGATAAACGACTTGCGGCGCGCCCTGCGCGCGCGCAACGCTGCGGCGGAAATGCCGTTTGTGGAAATCGCGCGGGAGTTCTCTGCAGCAGCCTACGCCGAACAACGTCTTGACGGAGCAGCATGGGAGGCCGCGCGTAACGCGTATGATCGCCTGTCGGCGAGTGCAGGTACGGCATGAGAGCGCGCACGGTTGAAGTCGCGATTTTACTGTGCGGGATCGGCGTGCTGCTCGCATTTGCGTTTGCTTCACAAAGCGGCCCGCCCTCTACCTATTCGACGTTCGACACGGGGCCGAATGGGTATCAAGCGCTCTTCAACGTACTGCGCGGCGGAAAACGTCGCCGTAGAGCGGTTGCAGCAGCCGCTGGCGTTGCGCAATCCGAACGTTCGCGTCCTGGTGTTTACGTCGACGTTGCCCGAGATGGCGACGAGCCAAGCGCTGGTATATGACGAAAACGACTACCGGCAACTGGCCGCGTTTGAGAAATCCGGTGGACGGATTGTCTATTTCGCATCCGGACCGATCGACCCGATGCGCGCTGCAATCAAACGGAAGAAAATCCATGTGACAATGCTCGATGCGACGCAGTTTACGAACCGCGCGCTTTCCGAACGCCCGCAGCGTATCGTGGCGGCATACAACGCGCTTGCCGGCTACGGCATGGTTGCGTTCGACGAACGCCTCCATGGCTACGGGACCGATCGCACGTTGTGGTCGGTGCTGCCCTTCCCTGTACGTGCCGCGTTTTGGATCGTCGTTGTCGCCGTCTCGATCGTTCTCGTCGATGCGAATATCCGCGTCGCGCCGCCGGTCGTTTTCGAACCGCCCGCCGACCGTGATTCTACGGCATATATCGTCTCAATGGCGGCGTTGTTGCGTCGCGCGCGAGCCGGGGCGGCGGCGATCGCGCGATTTGCGAAGAAGGCGAAGGACGATGACGAATTGCAGCATCTCGCGCAAGTTGCTCATCCGAGCGATGCGATGGTCTTACGTGCTGCGATCCTCGCGGCCCGCTCTCGAAAGGAAGGCGTGTGAATCAATCGACCACCGAGGTAGCGGTCCTTTGCGGAGCGCATTCGCGCGGGATTTGCGCGAACGATCGTCGGCGGCGACCGGACCGTGTTCGCGCTGCTCGTCGCGCTCCTTACGCGCGGCCATGCGTTGCTCGAAGGCGTTCCGGGAACCGGAAAAACGCTCGCCGTCCGCGCGTTCGCAGCCTTGCTCGGGTTGGAGTTCCGCCGCATTCAATTCACGCCCGATTTGATGCCCTCGGACGTCACGGGCACGTCGGTATTCAATGCGCAAACGGCGCAATTCACCGTGCGACCGGGCCCGATCAATGCCAATGTGGTGCTGGCCGACGAAATCAATCGCACGCCTCCGAAGACGCAAGCGGCGCTCCTCGAAGCGATGGAAGAAGGCCGCACGACCATTGACGGTAAGCCCATCGCGCTTCCGTCGCCGTTTATTGTTTGCGCAACGCAGAATCCGATCGAATACGAAGGCACCTATCCCCTTCCCGAAGCGCAGCTCGACCGCTTTATGGTGAAGATCGAGACGTCCTATCCGGCGCAGTCAGAGGAGCTCGACCTTCTCGCTCGCGTTGCGGGCGGCTTCGATCCTCGTTCGCTCGATCACGCTGCGCTATCCGCGGTAACGACGGCAAACGAAATCGCGTCGGCGCAAGCGGCAGTTCGTGCGGTGCACGTCGCGGACGACGTGCGCGCATATATCTATGCGGTTGCGGCCGCTACGCGTTCCAACGCGCGACTAGCGCTCGGCGCGTCTCCGCGTGCGGGCGTAGCACTTCTGCTCGCGGCGCAGGCCGCTGCGGCAATCGACGGACGCGCGTTCGCAACGCCCGACGACGTGAAAGACGTGGCACCGCTCGTGCTGCCGCACCGCGTGATCGTCCAGCCGGAAGCGGAGATCGAAGGTGCGACCGGCGCATCGGTCGTCGCCGAGATTCTCGGCAGCGTTCCCGTTCCTCGTGCCTAAGCTACGCTTACCGCTCTGGCCCTCATCGCGCGTCATTTGGGCGCTCGCCGCAATCGCGTTTCTGCTTGCGATCTCTCCCGGCATACGGGTCCTCGAACCAATTGCCGTTGCGCTGCTTGCCGCTCTCGTCGTTGCGACACTCATTGATGCGATCCGTATTCCGTCACCGGGATCTATTTCGATCCAGCGGACGCTGCCTGCACATCTTGCACTGCGCCGTACGGTCACGCTGCGCTACGAATTGGAGAATCGCTCGAAACGGGCGTTGCGCGTCGGATTCGTTGAAGAACCGGTGCGTGCGCTCGATCTTGGGGGCGATGAAGCCGTCGCGTTCGTTCCCGCGGCGTCGATCGTGGCCGTAGACATCGAAGCGCTGCCCGTTGCACGCGGCTCGGATCGATTCTCACGACTCTACCTCTGGTATGAAACGAGTCTCGGGCTCGTTCGGCGGCGCACGCGCATCGAAGCTGCCGAAGGCATTCGTGTGTATCCGGACCTCTCGGCAGTGGAACGCTATGGAAACCTCACCGTCCGCAACCGCCTCATCGAAGCAGGGCTTCGCCGCATGCGGATGCGCGGTGAAGGCACCGAATTCGAAAGCCTCCGCGAGTACGCCGATGGTGATGCGTTCCGCGCGATCGATTGGAAAGCGACGGCCCGGCGGGGTAAAGTGATGGTCGTCCAACGCGAAGTCGAGCGCAGCCAAGACGTGATGCTGATGCTCGACTGCGGGCGCCTCATGACCGCGCGCATCGGCGAGCAGCGTAAAATCGATTATGCGATTACGGCGGCACTATCGGTCGCGTCGATCGCATCGCTTGCGAGCGATCGCGTCGGCACCATGGCGTTCGCACGCGACATCCTCGTGGCCCGTTCGCCGCGTTCGACGGCATCATCGCTGCATGCGCTCGCGAACGCACTTTGCGACGTCGAGCCGCGCTTCGAAGAGTCCGACTACGCGCGCGCGGTTGGATACGTGCGTTCGCACTTGCACCGGCGCAGCTTGGTGGTACTTTTTACCGACGTCATCGATCCCGTCGCACAAGGTACCGTGCTCGCGGAGCTCGCGACGCTTGCGAAGCGGCACGTTGTGCTCTGTGTTTTTATGAACGATGCCGCCGTCGCGCAAACCGTTGCCGCGACACCGCGAAGCATCGACGATGCCTACCGCCTTGACGTCGCGCTCGGTCTCGAACACGAACGTACGGTTGCCGCAAAGACCTTGGAACGCGCAGGCATCATCGTCCTCGATGCACCCGCAGCAAAGCTTTCGGTTGCAACAATCGATGAGTATCTACGAATTAAATCCCGCGCGTTGATTTAGGCTCTGGCGCCTTGCGGCCCGCGAACGTGAAGTAAAACGCTAGCAGCGCGACCGTGACGGCGCCGAAGGTGATGCGGGCCGTTGTCGGCAGACGCAGCGGGGAGAAGAAGCCTTCGATCGTTCCAGCGACCACGAGCATCGACCCGACGCCCGCGATCAAGACGCCGGCGCGTTGGGCGGCTTGCGCGATTGCATCGCGCCGCCGCATGCGGCCCGGCGCAAGGATTGCGGCGCTAATCAGCAGTCCGGCTGCGCCCGCGATTTGAATCGCAGTCAATTCGATCGCACCATGGGGCGCGACCGTTGCCCAAAAGTCCGTGCCGAATCCCGCGTTTGCGAAGAGCGCGCCGACGCCGCCGAGCATCAATCCGTTCTGCAAGAGAATCTGGAGCGTAAAATAGCCCAGCGTCACGCATCCCGCAAATGCGAAAATCGCAACTTTGATGTTGTTCGTGATGATTGCCGACGACATCAGCGGCGACGAACCGGGATCGAATGCGAAATTCGAATCGTGCAGGCTCTTCTTGATCTGTGCGGGCACGAGCGAGTCCGGAAGAATCGCGTATGCATTCGCGGGATGCGTGCGAATGATGACGTAGGCAATGACCGCCGTTGCAACGGTCAACGCCGTGCACAGCAGTATCCACGCAAACGACCGTCGGACCTCTCCCGGAAACGTGGAGGCGTAGAAGCGCGTGACGCGTTGCCAGCCGGTCGTTGCGCTCCCTCCGTAAACGTAGGCGTGCGCGCGTGCCACGAGCCGGTTCAGATACGTCAACAATCGTGCTTCATATTCGTGTCCGGTTGCATAAGCGAGGTCGCTCGTCGTGGCACGGTAGAGGACTCCGATGCGCTCGACTTCCTCAGGCTGCAGGCGGCGTATGCCTCGGCGGTTTGCGCGCGAGAGCAGCGCGTCGAGTTCTTCCCACGAGCCGGAACGGCGTTCGACGAAGGTGCGCTGCGTCACGGCGTGTGAAGTACGAGCGCCCATGGACCGAACCCTCGACGTCCGTACACCGGAATCAATCGCCTTCTCTTACGAGCTCGCGGGCATCGGCAGCCGCTTCTTGGCGGTCGCGATCGATTTGCTGCTGCAAATCGGACTGCTGATCGCACTCGTCTGGGGGTCGTCGCTGATCGCGCCGCATCTTTCGGCTTCGAAGCACGTGCCGGATGCCGTGTCGATAAAGTTCCTGCAGAACGCCGTCGCCGGTCTGTTTATCTTCATCGTGTTCATCATCTTCTTCGGATATTTCATCGCGTTCGAAGCGCTCGGGAACGGGCAGACCCCCGGCAAACGCGCGCTCGGGCTGCGCGTGGTGCGCGACGGAGGATATCCAATCGATTTCACGGCCGCGCTCGTGCGAAACCTGATCCGCGTAGGCGAGATGATGTTTGGATTCTATGCAATTGCGGCGATCGCCGCGCTCGTCTCGCCGGAAAATAAACGACTTGGCGACATGGCGGCGGGAACGATCGTCGTGCGCGAGGCGAAGATGCAATCGCCGGCATCGATGCTGCGGGAGATTCGCGAAGAGCCGGTCTATGCTGCGACGGCGTATGCCAGCGGCGAAGAGCGCGCGCTGGTGAAACGGTTTCTCGAACGGCGCGATTCACTCGATCCGCGCCGCCGCAACGAACTCGCCCATCAAATTGCCGAACGAATCCGTCCGCGCGTACCCGCCGACATGCAACGCCTCGACGACGAAGCGTTACTCGAACGCCTTTAGCCCCAGTGTCATCCTTCGACAAGCTCAGGATGACAGTGGGGCGTACCTTAGCGGTTTTTGAAGCGCTGTCCGAAGTCGCGGGCGAAGCGCATGGCGTCGGCTTTCGTGCGATCGTAAATCTTCTTTGCGTCGGTCTTGCTCATGTGATGGCCGTGCTGCAAGAAGAACGTCGCGCTTTCACCGACGACGATCGTGCCTGCATACGCGATTGCACCTTTGATCGCGATGCCGGCGACCGGTACGAAGCCCACGAGTTCGCGTGCGAGCGTGCGCCAACCGAAGCCGCCGCCGATCACCGGTAAGAGCTGCCACATGCGCTGTACGTCGGGATCCTTGCCGTATGCCGCTTGAATGTGCAACAGCAGCATCATCTGTATCCCGGTGATCGCAACCATATCGCCCGCTGATGCAAATGCACCGAGCACGATGCCAACCACCGGAATGTGGTCGACGACCGCGCTTGCAAGCGCGACCTTGAGCGCGTTATTCGCAGCATCGCGCGTGAGTTTGGCGGCAACCGATTCGCGCAGTGCCGGCAAGCGACGGCCGACGGCGATTTCTACGCCTTTCGAGGCCTCGACCATATGCGCGAACACGCGGGCGCGCAACGCCTCGCGCGAGAGCGCGGGTATCACGTATTCGGCAAACGTGCCGGGCGCGGGGATCGTCGCAGGTCCGCTCGGTTGCGCAGCCGGATCGACGGTAAGCGCCAGAATCGGAACGCGTAAGGCCTTGAGCGGTTCGAGCTGCGCGCCCCCGAGATCGCCGCGGCGTCCGAGAAAGGCAACGAGTCGAACTTCGCTCGGCTCCGTAATCAGCGGCGCGCCCTCGTTGCGAATCGTTTCGAGACAGGCGGCGGCATCCAGCGGAACGGAGCCATCGTCGTGACCGGAGAGAAGAAGTGCCCGGAACTCGGCGATGAGCGCCGGATCCCCGCACAGCAAGTAGCGGAACGGTTTGCGCACGTGCGCGTGCACGGCGTTGACGTCGATGCCGCTTCGAACGAGCCGGAATAAGTCGCGAGCGCCCAGAGCCGATGACATTAGTTGGTCTGCATCTCCTTGACGGGGTCATCCGTGTAATCGAGATAGACGAGGCCCGTGAAAATTTCGAGCGGCCATGCGTGCATACCGTGCGCATCGGCTAAGTCGACCGGCGACTTCTTCGTGCGCACCATTTCGTCGATGATTTCTTGCGGCGTCGATTTAATATCGGCTGCAACGATTGACGCTACGACGACATCGCCCGGGGTGATGTTGTCACGCAGCATGGTCTGGTAGTCGATCGTTTCAGACTTGAAACGATTCTGCAGCGCGTATTGGAGCGTCGAATACCGCTGCGGCGACGTTCCGACGCCGAGCAGCGTGATGCGCGCGGAGAGCTGACGCGTGCGCGCCATGTTGTAGAGCTGGGCGGCTTGTGATGCGGCCGTTGCGGCATTGTTGAGGCTCGTCGAGGCCTTTTCCATCATCGGAGCGAGCATATCGTATTCGCTCTTTGAGATGTCGCCTTGATAGTTGACCGGCGCGCGCGCGAGTTCTTTGAAGAACGCATCGAGATCGCCCAGTGACTGATCGAGCAATGTCAGCGATGCGCGTCCGGCATCGACCGTACGCAGCATATCGCTATCGGCAAACTGCAATTCTTTGAATACGCTGGGATACGACGGCAGCAGCGCGACCGACTCCGCCGGAATCGGCGTCGAAGTCAAGGTCGCCTGCATCTCGTTGAGGATTTGGCTGCTCTCCCGCAGCAGGCCCGATTCTTTGCCCTTCTCAAGCGAACCGACGCCGTCGATGGCGGTGCCTGCGTCCATGGTCGTGCTGTTGAGCGAGCGGCCCATCGCGTTCACGTTCTTCAAAATGGCTTCCAAGCGCGATCCGTGCTGGATGTTGATACGGCTGAAGTCAGGGATCTCGTACTGCAGCGCGTTTATCCGCGTGTTGATCGTCTTGAGCTGGTCCTTACCTTCATCGTGACGCGCGGCGACTTCACCGCTCGCTTGTGTTTGCGATGCTTGCGCTTGCGAGAGCTGTTCGCGCAAGCGTTCGAGATTCGGCCGGACCAAGGTAACGTTGCGCGCCTGCATTTGACGCAACGATGCAATACGGGCATTGGCTTCATCCCGTGTTTGCGGGTTGCCGCGCTGCGCGGCTTCTGCCAATGTCTGCTGGCTCTTGTTCGGCAGGCCCATCGCGAGTTCGTCTTCACCTTCGCCCAGGAGCGATTCGGTGCTTTGCGGATCGTTCTTCAGAATCCGATTGAACTTCCACATCGAGAACGAATAACGCGCGCGCTCTTGGTCGCTTGCGGCCTGTACCTCTTCTTGTTGTTCCGTCACGACTTTTGGATCGAGCTCGGGGTAGCCGACGAGATGCGAGATGCGCGCATCTTCGCCCGGGTGATCTTGCAGATATTTCGTGACGAGATCGCTGTGTTCGTCGCCGAGCACTTTGAGATGCTCGAGCATCGTCTCCATCGCGTAGGGATCGTAGCCGGCGCGCGACATGAGCTGCAGCCCCGTACGGTCCGCTTGCAATTCGTCCGCGCGTTGCATCTTCGCGATGACACCTGCCTGCATCAAATTGCCGAAGTTGTAAATCAGCGGCGAGAAGATCGACGCGATACCAAAGAGTAAGTTGAGCGCTTGCGCCTTCGATTGCATCGTCACGACGTGTCGGCGCTCGATGTGGCCGGTCTCGTGGCCGATGACGCCGGCGAGTTCATCGTCCGACTGCACGAAGTCGATGAGGCCCTCGTTGATGTACACGTAGCCGCCCATGGTGGCGAACGAGTTGACCTCGGTGTCTTTGATGATCTTGACGTTGTAGGGCACATCCTTACGCGCCACTTCTTTCCAAAGATTGCGCGCGATGCTTTGGACGTAGGCGTTGAGCAAGGGGTCGGTCTCTATGACGCTGGATTCGACGATCTGCTCGTCCTCGCCGCGACCCATTTCGATCTCCGTTTGGGTCGAGGTCGCGAGCGCGGGTGCCGGGCATATGGCACCCAGTAATGAGAGAATAACGGCGGCAGGAACGATGCGACGGAACATAAGGCGGTCTTCCTTATTTACCAACAAGCTATCTCAATGTTACGGCGGAGGAGTCCAGCTGCTCAACGTGCGAGCGGGCCCCCACGTTACCTCAGCTTACTGTGTACTCTGTGTGGATATCAGAAAGAACTTGCGAACGACTGTGGATGAGTGAAGGGCCCGGGCGGCGGCGGCTGTGAATTCCGGATTCCAATGACGCTTATTCGAGGACGCGGACTCGGCCTCGAACTTCGTTTCGCCGGTCTCGATTTCGACGCGGCGCTGGCCGAGTTGTCTACCAAGTTGAGCGAGCGTCCCGGTTTCTATCGGGGTTCTTCCGCCACGGCCGTCGTCGGCGAGCCGCCTCCCGCCGAGGACCAGATCAGCGCTTTGGCGGCGCTTCTCGAGGAACACGGCGTCGAACTGGCGGCCATCGAGCCGGCCGCAGATCAGGAACTCGAGCGCCGCCGTTCGCTGCGTCCCCATCGTGAACTCAAGCTCTCCGATTCCGCGCGATCGCTCGTGGCCGATTTTGCCGGTGCGCGCGCAGACATCGCCGAGCGTCGCAAGCGCGGTGAAACGAGCGTCCGTCGCGTCATTCATCGTGAGCCCGAGGCGCCGGCCACTGTCGCGCCGCCCGCGTTGCACGTCGCGCCGCCGCCGCCCGGAACACTCTATCACGTGGGCACGTTGCGCGGCGGGCAAGCATTGCACCATATCGGCAACATCATCGTCGTCGGTGACGTCAATCCGGGAACGGAGCTGATTGCAACGGGTGACATCGTCGTCTTCGGACGCTTGCTCGGTGTCGCGCACGCGGGCGCACAAGGCGATGAAACCGCAAAAGTGTACGCGCTGCATTTGCAAGCGACGCAGCTTCGCATCGCAACGAGTATTGCGTTAGACGAGGACACGAGAGCATCGGCCTCGCAACCAGAGGTAGCGTTCCTGCGCGATGGCCGTATTATCATCGCGCCATTTTCCAAAGCGTCGGAGGTACTCAAGTAAGTATGGCAGCACGGCGAATCGTCATCACCTCCGGCAAAGGCGGCGTCGGTAAAACGACGACGACGGCGAATGTCGGCGCCGCACTCGCAAAACGCGGACATCGTGTGATTCTGGTGGATGCCGATATCGGGCTGCGCAATCTCGATCTCGTCTTGGGACTCGAGAAGCGCATCGTCTTCGATTTGGTCGAAGTCGCCGAAGGGCGCTGCCAACTGCGTCAAGCGCTGATCAAAGATAAACGCTTTGAATCACTCTCGATTCTGCCCGCCGCTCAAACGCGCGATAAAGATGCGATTACGGAATCGCAATTCGCGGCGATCGTCGAGCAAGCCGCGGAACAAACGGATTACGTGTTGATCGATTGTCCGGCCGGTATCGAAGCGGGATTTCGCAATGCCGTTGCCGGCGCGAAGGAAGCAATCGTGGTGACGACGCCGGAAGTGAGCGCGATCCGCGATGCCGACCGCGTCGTCGGAAAACTCAACGACAAGCATCTTCCGATTCGTTTGATCGTCAATCGTTTGCGCCCCGACATGGTGCGCAGCGGCGATATGCTTTCGGTCGAGGACGTCTGCGAAATTCTTTCGATCGAATTGATCGGCATCGTTCCGGACGACGAAGAGGTCATCGATACGACCAATCGAGGCGAACCGATCGTGCTCGATGAAGCGGCGCGTCTGCGCGGAATCTATGACAAGATCGCTCGCCGCCTCGAAGGCGATGTCGTTCCCTTTACCAATTTCGACGGACAGAGTTTGCTGGGCCGTCTTTTCGGCGCGCTGAAAGCGGGGTAATTGCATGCACCTCCTTCGACAAGCTCAGGATGACGATCGACAGGCTCAGGATGACAATAGCCCCGAGCCCTTAGATGCCTCAAGCCAACCGGCAAAAAAACTCGGCCGCGCAATCGTCGTGACGTCGGGCAAAGGCGGCGTCGGCAAAACGACGACTACGGCGAATCTCGGAACGGCGCTCGCGGCGCGCGGTTTGCGGGTCGTGCTGGTCGACGCGGACGTCGGTTTGCGCAATCTCGACATCGTTCTCGGTCTCGAGAGCCGCGTGAAGTATCACGTGCTCGACGTGCTCGAGGAGAAGGTGTCGATCGATGATGCGCTGGTCGCCGACAAGCGCGTGGAGACGCTTTCGCTGCTCGCCGCCGCGCAAACCCGTGAAAAAGACGAAGTCGATACCGCGAAGATGCGCGCGTTGATTCAAACGCTGCGCGAACGTTTCGATTACGTGATGATCGACTGTCCGGCCGGCATCGAGCAAGGTTTCCAAAATGCGGTCGTCGGTGCGGAAGAAGCGATCGTCGTCTGCACGCCCGAAGTCTCGGCGGTGCGCGACGTCGATCGTGTCGTCGGATTGCTCGGCAACAGATTCAAGCCGCAACTGATCGTCAATCGCTTGCGTCCGCAACTGGTCAAAAAGGGCAAGATGCTTTCGGTTGAGGATGTGAACGGCATTCTGCATCTGCCGCTGCTCGGCGTGATTGCGGACGAACCGGAGATCATCATTACCAGCAACAAAGGCGAGCCGCTTGCACTGCGGCGCGACGGTGCAACGGCAAGCGCGTACCATGCGATTGCCGCGCGCGTTGCCGGCGAAGACGTACCTGCGCCGACGGTTGAAGTAAAAGAATCGTCGTTCCTCGACAAATTGAGCGCGTTCTTCGGAGGACGCAAATGATGATCGACTGGGTCAAAAAATTCTTCGGCCAAACGTCTTCGAGCACGACGGCGAAAGAACGCCTGCGTCTGGTGCTCATGACCGACCATCTCGCGCTTGCACCTGACATCATCGAGAACATGAAACGCGACCTCGTTGACGTCATCTCGCGCTATGTGGAAGTCGACCGCGACAAAGTCGAAGTGAACTTCGAACGCGAGGACAAAGCCCTCGCGATGCTGGCGAATATTCCGATTACTTCCGTCAACCGCCCGAATAAACCGGACGAACCGGCCCCCGAACCGCCGCCCGACGCCGAAGCAAAGACGGTAACCGCTAGCATGTCCGGACCACCGCCAACCCGCCGCCGGCGCAAAAAAAAGAACGGTGGAACGAAGCCCGCGACCGCTCTTTAGCCGAAAACATAAGACATGGCGGTCCTTGCTCTGGGGTCCGATGCGCGTCGGTACGTCCGGAATTTCAATTGGTCTTTAGCGGTCGCGTGCGTCCTTGTCTCGGCGCTCGGGATCGTTTGCATTCAGTCGGCTGACTTGCACGCCGGTAGCGGCGCGCTCGCCGAGTACAAGAAGCAGGTCATTTACGTGTTGCTCGGCATCCCGTTGATGGCCGGCTTTTCGTTCATCGATTATCGCAATTGGCAGCGCTGGGCGCCCGGACTCTATATCATCAACTTAGGGCTGCTCGCATTTATTTTGCGCGGCGGACATTCAGCGCTCGGTGCCCAGCGTTGGATCGCGGTCGGTTCGTTCTTCACGTTCCAGCCGTCGGAAGCGGCGAAACTCATCCTTGCGATCTCCATTGCGGCGGTGTTGTGCAAGAGCACGTACGATCGCGTGCAAGATTTATGGAAGCCGCTGCTCACCGCGGCGATTCCCGCGCTATTGATTCTAAAGCAACCCGACCTCGGGACGTCGCTCGTGATCGGTGCGATTCTCAGTGCACAGTTGTTCTTCGGGTTGCCGAAGCTCGGCGACTTTCTTATCTACGTGATGGGTGTCGTGATCGCCGGTGCGGCTGCGGTCGGTACAAATGCGATTCTCAAACCGTTCCAAAAAGCGCGTCTGCTCGTATTTTTGGATCCGACCTCCGATCCGCAGGGCGCAGGCTACAACTTGAATCAATCCAAGATTGCCGTGGGTAACGGGGAATGGTTTGGCCGCGGCCTGCATCACGGCACACAAACGCAGCTCAACTTCGTCC
Organism: Vulcanimicrobiia bacterium; assembly: GCA_963765935.1. Lineage (GTDB taxonomy): Bacteria > Vulcanimicrobiota > Vulcanimicrobiia > Vulcanimicrobiales > Vulcanimicrobiaceae > JAMXLG01. The sequence continues at coordinate 1,755,246 of CAVXXX010000001.1, forward strand.
CCGAACACTCGCGCGACTTCATCTTTACGGTGCTCGCCGAAGAACTCGGCTTTATCGGCGCCGCCGTCTTGATCGCGCTTTATGCGGTCGTGCTCTACGGCGGCGTGCGCACGATGATCTCCGCGCGTGACCGCTTCGGCTTTTTGCTCTCGGCAGGCCTTGTCGCGATGCTGTTCTTCCACATGCTGGTCAATATCGGCATGACGGTCGGCATCATGCCGATCACGGGAATCCCGCTTCCCTTCATGTCGTATGGAGGCTCAGCGGTGCTAACCGACTTCGCAGCCGTCGGCGTGCTCCTCAACATCTACTCGCAAAAAGACCGCGAAATTCTCGGCAACGCCTAACCGCTGCGCGGGGCTTAGCCGTGCCGGTAGATGACGTCCTTGCGTGCCGATGCAACGACGACCCAATCCGAGTCGGCCTCGATGATGTCGCGTTCGACGGGCGTATGGTAGAGCAGCCACGTCGTTCTGGGATTGCGCCGGTGCAGGATCGATCCGAGCGTCGCCCGCATCGCCTCCGCATCGAACGGATTGTACATGAACACGACGAGGTTGCCCGGCGGATACGACCAGGAGCGCGCGTCTCCCCGCGCGAGCCGCACGTCGCGGCATGCACGCCGCATGCGCTCGGCGCCTTCAAGATTCTCACGAGCGATCTCGTAGAGTCCGGGCGAGATTTCGATTCCCGTCACTTGCTTGAACGGGTACTCCGCCGCAAGCAGCATTGCTCGTCCCATGCCCGCGCCGACATCGACAAACGTCGACGTGGCGATTGCCTCAGGTGGAAGTTGCGCGAGCAGCGCGCGAAAATCGGCAACCGGGACGGCTTCGTAGTGCGTCGCATGCGCGCCCGCGTCGCCGACATTCTCGGGATCGAGATCGGTAAGGAACAGAATCGCCTGTGTCGTGACACCGTAATCGTGATCGAAACGCCTACCCGCGCTGCGTTCGGAATTGGGCACGCGTGAAGGTTCCCTATCGCCTCGGCGACTCATTCGCGCTTCCACTCGGTAACGGAGAATTCGCACGTAGCTGCATCCTGCACTGCGAACATCGCATCGTGGTGGTGCGCATCCTCTTGCGGCAAGAATCGTGGCTCGACGTACGCGTTAGCGATGACGCGCTGGTGCTTTACCGATGGCGCCGCGACGGACGTGTCGATGTCGGCCGCGCTCCCGAAGCCAAGCCGGAGAACCGGTATTGGATGCATGCAGCGCGCGCGGAGCGGCTCGCCGCCGCTGCCCTCGGCGCTCCGCATCCACGCGAACGAAAGATGAAGGTGCGCGAGATTGGCGATCGCAACGCGGCGATCGGGCTCGCGGAATTGGATGATGATTGCGTCGTAACGATAACGGAACGCGTATCGAATGAAACGCTGGAACGAGTGAGCGCCGCAATTTTCAACCATCCCGGTGTCACGATTCGGTTGGCCGGCCCCGCCGCATCACAACTCGGTGTAGTATCGAAGGCGCCGATCACGCGCCTCTCGCTGGCCGGACCGGTCGATCGTTTACCGCCGCTCGAGATGCTGAGGCATCTCGATCTAACGCACGTACATCAGCTCGCATCACTGGCCGCGGCTTTCCCTAACCTCGAATCACTCCGCATTTCGCAGCGAGGCGCGGCCGTGCCCGTTCGCGATCTCTCCACATTGCGCAGTCTCCGGTCGTTGGATCTCTCACTAATCCACGTGAGTGATGCCGGAGAATTTGCGGAGCTCACTCAGCTTCGCGCGCTTCGGCTCAATCGCATCACCGGCCTTAAAAGTGCGGATTCGCTAGCGATGTTGGACCTGCGCGCGCTTGCCCTCGAGCATTTGCACGAGCTGGAACGCCTTGATGGCCTCGCGCGGATTGTGCCGCTCGAACAACTACAGTTGGTCGGGCTTTGGCAGTTTGAAATTGCGGACGTGCAATGGGCGTTGGATTGCGAACATCTCGTGCGCGCGGAAATTGATATCGGCGGACGGCGTAAAAACGTTGAATTGTATCGCCGCGCGAGCTGGGCCTATCCGTGGGTACATGCCATGGCATGAGCGATTGGTTCAAGGTGAAAGAAACCGGCGACGAACTGCAGACCGCGATCATGACGTTGAAGCCGGGTGCGGCGAGCGGTCCGATGAGCAACGAACACGCGCAAAGCGAGCAGGTGCTCTACGTGATCAGCGGTGAGATAACCGCGGAAGTCGGTAATCGTACGTGGGTGATGCGCAGCGGCGACAGTACGATCGTACCGCGCAAAGTGCCGCACCGTTTCCGTAACGAGGGAACGGAAGCGGCGATTACCTTTAACGTGTACGGCCCGCCAGCGTATTAGCTTCGACGAAACGGTGAATCTCGTCCGTAGTTTGCGGATCGGGATTGACCCACACGAGACTCTGCATGTAACGGCCGCGCGTTTGCTTCACGCCGGGTAAGGGACGCGCCACCAGACGCAACTCCGAGAACGGACGTTGCGCGCCCGAGCGTGAGTGCAATATGCGCAGCACGTCGTTCGGAAGCGTGAACCGGATCGTGATGTCCCACTCCTGACGCAGCACGCGATCGCTGATGAGTCGTAGCCCCCCGGTGCTCACGTCGACCGCAACGCCTTCGTTCGTTCCCGGCGTGGTTCCGATTGTGTAGGTGACGGGAAGATTCACTTCGACGCGCCGATGCGCGCGAAGCTCTTGTAACCGAGTCGAGGGTTTTGGCCGTTCTTCTTCCGTCCCGCGCCGTGACACGCTGAGCGCGCGGCGTTGTTCTTCATGAATGAACTTCGCAAGATCGTCGCGCGTGGAGTCACCGAGCGACTCGAATTCGACCGCATAGCGGAAGGTGCGGTCACTTGCGGTATACGTGACTTTGCGGAGCTTGCCCGAGAGACGCAGCGGGGGCACTCCGGACCGCGGGAGGTCGAATTCGATCGCGACGTGCGGCTTGATCATCGTACGGGCGTGAATTTGACATCCACCTGCCGAAATATCGACGAGCGTGGCTGGAACGGGGATGCGAATACCCGCGACCCGCACGTCCACGCGAAGGTACATCGGCTGCCGGTAAAAGGACCGCCGGTTGTTGGTTGTCGGAGACGCCGACATGGAAAGGTCCTCCTGCTACAAGCCCTAGCTTCCTTTCATTAAAGTATCGGCCATAGTATCCCCGCAGGTCCAGGGCCGCGCGGCCCGGAAGTGCGCGGTCGTTTAAAAGTTTTTGTAGGGAGCGCTCCCGCCCGGGTTATACCGCGGTGAGCCCCCTAGAGTTTTGAGGACAATTTGGCTTCCGAGATTTTGATCTCGAGCGACCCGTGGGAAAACCGGGTTGCCATACTTGAGAACGGCACGCTTGCCGAACTCTACATCGAGCGCGAAGAGAAAGTGATCGGCTCGATATACAAAGGAAAAGTACAAAACGTTTTGCCCGGTATGGGCGCCGCGTTTGTCGATATCGGCTTAGGACGCAACGCGTTTTTATATGTCGACGACATCAACAAGCAGCCGCTGAATATCGGCGACGTCGAAATTACGCACGGTCACTCCGGATTCACCATCAACGAAAAGGTGAAGAAGGGCGACGATGTCCTGGTGCAGATCGTCAAGGAACCGCGCGGACTCAAAGGTGCGCGCATCTCGACGAACATCTCACTGCCCGGGCGTTACCTGATCTTGATGCCCACCGGCAAGTACTCCGGCGTCTCGCGGAAGATCGAGTCCTCCGAAGAGCGCAATCGCCTCAAAGCGATCATGAAGCGCATTCGGCCGGAGGGCATGGCGACCGTCGTTCGCACGGCTGCCGCGGGAGTGAGTGAGGCAGAGCTCATCGCGGACCTCGGCGTGCTCATTCGGATGTGGCACGGTATTCTCGAGACCTTCAAACGGGCCGCATCGCCGGCGCTCTTGCACCGCGACATGAATCTCGTCTATAAAGCGGCGCGCGATTTCATCACCGCCGACGTCGATAAGGTGCTCATCGACGACGAGGAAGAGTACCGGAAGGTTCGAGAGTTCTTGCAACTGCTCGGACCGCAGTATCTCGACCGCGTGCAGCATTACAATCACGGCCGCAATCTCTTCGACGACTATAAAATCACCGAAGAACTTCAGCGGCTGATGAAGCCGAAGATCAATCTGCCCTCCGGGGGATCGATCGTCATCGAATCGACGGAAGCGCTCACGGTCATCGATGTCAACTCGGGAAAATTCACGGGCGGACGCAACCTCGAAGACACGATCGTCAAAACGAACCTCGAGGCCGCCTCGGAAATTGCCCGGCAGGTTCGTCTGCGCGATATCGGCGGCATCATCGTCGTCGATTTCATCGATATGTCATCGGAAGCGTCGCGTAACAAGGTGATCAAGGCGCTCGAAGACGGTCTCCGTCGCGATCGCACGCGAGCGACGATTCAGTCGTTCTCGAATCTTGGATTGCTCGAATTTACACGCAAGCGCGTCGGCAAAGACCTCGGGTCGCAGTTGCGGGGCGCGTGTCCGACGTGCAGTGGTATGGGCAGCGTCATGTCGCCGCAGTCGGTTGCGATCGAAACGTTGCGCCAGGTCCGTCAGCTCGGCGATCACAAGCACGATCGCAAACCGATCGTTGCCAACGTTGCGCCGACGGTCGCGTCGCAGATGGAGTTCTGGTACGAAGACGAAGTGCAAGAACTTTCGCGCGAGATCGACTCGAGAATTCACGTACGCGTCGATCCGATGCTTCATCCCGAGAAGTCACGTATCGATCGGGTCGCGCAACTCAGCAATGGCGCCGTTCGCGTAGGCGACGAATACGAAGTCGAACTGCTTCCCGGACGCTTGCCGAATGCCACATCCGCCGCTGCCGTCGTAAACGGACAGATCGTCGAAGTCGAAAACGCTGCAAACAATGCCGGCAATAGCGCGAAAATTCGCGTCCTCGATATCGACGATGAAAATGACTACGTTCTCGCGGAACTCGTAGCCGGCGCCGTCGGCGAGGCGAAGAAGAAACGCCGCCGCGGCGCCAAGGGCAAGCGCGCCGGGCTATCGCCGGCCGAGGAAGCGCAGCAACTGCGCGAACTCGCCGAAGAAGCGGCGTCGCAGCAACAGTCGCGCCCGCCGATCGGCATCACGACGATCAGCGAAGAGGAAGAAGCGCAAGATCGTACGCTGGTCGCCGAAGAAAAGGGCGAAGCACAGCCCGACGCGATCATTATCGGCGAAGAAGAGCTTACTGCGCGTGAAGGTGAAGGCCAGCGCGGCGGTAAGCGTCGCCGCCGTCGCCGCCGTCGCGGTGGACGCGGCCGCGGAGGCGAACGCTTCGATGCCGCGATGCAAGTCGGTATCACGCCGCAGAGCGCGGCCGCTCAAAGCGAGCCCGAAGAAGAGGAAGAGGAAGAGCATCCCGCGGTCCAGCCGCAGCATCCGCAAGAAGGCGCGCGTCGCCGTCGTCGCCGTCGTCGTCGCGGACGCGGTGGTGAAGCCGCGCCCACCAACGGTCAGCCTCCCGTCGGGCCGCCGCAACGCGATTTCGAACCGTTGACCGGCTCCTTGCCGGTGAATCCATCGGTTCCGGATCGTCACGTCTTCCGCGTCGATGCGGATGGCAAAGCGCATCGCACCGGAATGACGGCGCCCAAAGAACCGTCGCGCGCAATCGCGCCCGTTCGCGAAGCGCGTCCTCCGGCCGTCGAGCCGCCGCCGCCGCACTTGAAGGCGCCGAAGGAAGAACCGCGCCCGACCAAACCCGCTCGTCGCCGTCGTGGCGCCGCCGCATCGGCCGGGGTTGCGGGTGAACTGAAAGCAACGCGGATAGCCGCATTGCCGCCCGGCGCCGAAGTCGAGAAGCCGAAGCGCACCACGCGCAAGAAGGCGACGAAGACGACTGCACAAGCGGCAGAAGAGAAGCCGAAACGTGCGCGTAAGAAAGCCGCCGCCGTTGAGGCGCCGGCTGCAGAAGCAAAGCCCAAACGCACGGCCGTGAAGAAAGCGTCGACGCGTAAGAAATCGTCAACGACATCGACACGCAAGAAAAAGAGTTCGTAGTCTTCGTCGACTACGACGGCACGATTACGGATCTCGATACCTTCGACGTTCTCGTGCGCACCTACGCGGGCGCACGATTCTGGGAAGAGCTCGAGATCCAGCTTGCCGCGGGCGCGATGACGCTGCGCGAAGTGCTTGCCGCGCAAGCCGCGCACGTCCGCGTTCCGCTCGATGAAGCCGACGCACTGCTCGCGTCCCGTACGCGTTTCGATCCGTCGTTTGCGTCGTTCGTTCGTCTGTGCGAAGCGCGCGGATACGAACTCGTGGTCGTGTCGTCGGGCGTGCAGCCCCTCATCGACCGTGCGTTCGAGCGAAACGGCCTCGCGCACGTAGCCGTTCTTGCCAACGGCATCGACGCATCGGAGCGCGGTTGGCAGTTTCGCTTCCGCGACGATTCCGATAACGGCCATGACAAAGCCGCTGCCGTTCGCGCTGCGCGAGCGGCGGGAAAATATACGGTCTACATCGGTGACGGTCCATCGGACTTCGAAGCGGCGATCGCCGCCGACGAACGCTTCGCAAAAGCGCGCCGCGGGCTCGAACGCCACCTAAGCGAGCAAGCAATCCCTTTTATAAGTTTCACGCGATTCAGCGAAATCGAAGCACGAATCGGCCGATGACTCCCTTGGAGGAAGTCGTCGGTCATGCGGTTTTTATGCCTGCTCATGACCGTCGTCGTTGCACTGTGTGCATGCGGCGGCGGTGGTTCGTCATCCCACGTTCTTCCCAACGCGTCGGCACCCGCGCTTACGTTGCCGTCATCGAACGGCACGTGGAGCGCTTCGCTTGGACCGTGGAACGCAAGCAATAGCGGAAAACTCAACGCTTTCGCAATCGATCCGCATGATGCGTCGACCATGTACGTTGCCGGCGGCATCGGTACCGATGACGGTGTAACGACCGACACCGGTATTTACAAGACGACCAACGGCGGCGCGTCCTGGAGCGCAATGAACCGCGGCCTTGCGGATACGACCGTCAATTGGCTGCTCTTCGACGCATCGGGACGTGCACTGTACGCGGCAACGGAGAGCGGCGGAATTTTTCGCTCCACCGATGGTGCGCAGAGTTGGCAACAGGTGAGCAGCGCGCAATCCGTGCGCCAGATTGTCGAGAGCAGCGGCACCTTCTACGCCGCAACGGCGCAAGGCGTGTTGTCGTCACCCGACGGATCGACGTGGACGACGTTTTCACCCACGGCAGCCGGCGCGAATACGCTCGCTGTTGCGGGAAGTACGATCTATGCCGGCCTTGTAGACGGTACATTGTTGCACATCACAGCGACGATGCAGCAGCGCCTCGCGGACTTCCCTGCACTCGATGCACCGCCTGCAGTTCACGCCATCGCCGTTGATCCCGCAAACTCGCGTTCGATCTATGCGACGGTTGCAGGCATGGTCAACGGGGTGTATTCCGATGCGTTGATGCATTCGGCCGATGCAGGGGCGTCTTGGCAAACGATTGCGATTCCGCAATCATTGCGCGGCGCGCAGGCAATCGCGTTCAGCCGTGCCGTCCCGCATCGGTTGTATGTCGCCGGAATCGGAATCGCGTACATCGATAACGGGCGCACGCTTAACGCTGCCGGCAATGGATACGGCGATGCGCGTACGTTGACCGTGCTCGACGGCGATCGTCTCGTCATCGCTTCAGATCAAGGCGTTGCGCTTGGATCGGCGGGCGGTTCATTTACGCCCGTGACTGCGGGATTAGCGATCAATATCGTGCGCAGCGTTGCCGTGCATGGTTCGACAGTACTCGTCACCATGCAAGACTTCGCGCCGGCGCGTTCGACCGACGGCGGCATATCGTGGCAGACGCTTTCCGTGAATTCCACGGAAAACGGCAACGCGTACATCAATCCCAATCAGCCGAATCTCTGCTACATCCTCGATAACGGCATCAACGTTTCGACGGACGGGTGTTCGTCGTTCTCCGCGGAGCCGATCGGCTCGCATATCGCGAGCACGGAACCATTTGCGAGCGATCCGTCGTCCGCGGCGACGTACGTCGTTACGGAGGGCGGCGCGTACGTGGCAACGGACGGAGTGCATTTCCGGCCGTCGGGTTGGAACGTGCCGCAGCCGGTAGACATTGTTGTGGATCCGCGCAATGCTACCCACATTTTCGTATCGTCGATGAGCGGCGGCATCGGGGTTTGGCACTCGCTCAACGGCGGCCGCACGTTCTTGCGCAGCAACGTCTTCGTTCCGCCGGGTCCATCGTATCCCAATGACGCACCCGTCGTTGCCGTCGATCCGGCGAACGGCGTGGTTGTCGCAGTAACGGAAACAGCAATCTACCGTTCCACTGACGGCGGGGCTACGTTCACGCCGGTGCAGCAAACGCAATCGCAACTGCGCGTTCGTTCATCGCTGCTGATGCAGGGACGGCGGTTGGATCCGGATTCTCGGGAACGCCAAACGCAGACGGCGGGATACAACATCGACGAGCACGCGCAATTTGTTTCGACCGGAACCCGGACGATGCTCGTTATTACAACGTCGAACGGTATGTACGCATCGACTGACGACGGCACGACGCTACATCCGCTACGCGCCGATGCGATCTCTCACCGTTTCGAAGCGTTCACCACGGACGGCAACGGTAAATTCTGCACGGGAACCGACGGCGAAGGCGTCATCTGCGCCTCGCTTTCAGCGCTCGCCGCACTGTAAGATAACATAACATCACGTCGAGTTGCTTCCCGTCGCTCGTGGCGCGTATGCTGAACGCATGCGACTGCGTGCCGTCTTTGCCCTCGTATGCGCAACCGTTCCGATCGTTGCGCTCGGTTCTTCTGCCTCGATTGCACCGTCGGCGATAGACGAGTTTTCGCGCTTAACGCAGAGCATGCATCAGGCGCGAGTTCGCAACGACTGGCGAAGCTTTGGCCGGGAGGCGCAACGCTTGTCGGCTTTTCTCAACGGCTCGCCGGACGCCGCTATCGAAGTTGCGCGGGCGAGGGTGCATAACGGCGATCGAGCGGGGGCACTCGAGGAACTGCGTACCGTCGCGGCGTTGGGTCAATCGGTTCCAATCATCGCAACGTTACCCGACTTTGCACCGCTTCGTTCAACATCGGAATTCAAAGCGATTCTTGCCCGGATGGCGAGCAATGCGAAGCCGCAATTGAACGCGCGTCGCGCGATGACGCTCGACGATCCGAATCTGTTGCCGGAAGATATCGATTACGATACCGCATCGCGGAGTTTCTTCGTCACGAGCGTGTTGGAAGCCAAAATCGTGCGTATCTCCGAGGATGGCCGCACGCGAACGTTCGCGCGAAGCCCGAGCGGCTGGCCGATGCTCGCATTGAAAATCGATCGGCGACGACACATCGTTTGGGCCACGGAAGTCGCACTCGATGGGTTCAAGACCGTACCGAAACACGACTGGGGACGTTCGGCGCTTCTCGCCTACGATCTCACGAGCGGCCGCGTGCTGCGACGAATTGAACCGCTCGTTGCTAGCGCACTCGGCGACATGGCGCTTCTGCCGGACGGGAATGTCATCGTCTCCGATGGTGCACAGGGCGCAGTCTATCGCACGACGGCAACCGGCAATAGCTTGAGCCGGGTGGATTCCAGAGAGTTTATCTCGCCCCAGACGCCTGCGTACGTGTCGCCCGGCGTCGCGCTCGTTCCGGACTACGTTCGAGGCATCGCGATTTTGAATCTGCGCACGAGAACTGCGCGCTGGCTTTCGATGAAGCGCGGGTACGCGCTCGACGGAATTGACGGAGCCTACCTTATCGGGCGGCGTCTCTTCGTGACACAAAATGGAACGTCTCCCGCCGGCGTTGCGCTCCTTCACATCGATTCGAGTCTTCGGCAAATCGAGTCTTCAACAACGATCGAACGAGCGACGCCGAATCTCGATCCGACGCACGGGGTGTGGGTTAGCGGCAAATTCTTTTACATCGCCAATTCGGGATGGAATTCAATTGACGATGCGGGTGTCCTCAAACCCGGGACGCATCGATCCGCCGCGTATATCATGGAGTACGATCGAACCCGCTAAAGCGGATGTAGAAATGGGCGGTTCGGTTCCGACTTGGCTATGTAAACCGCGGGTGACCGCGAAACCGAGAAGGAGCAGCTATGAAATACATTCTCATGATGAACACGATGCCGGCCGGATCCGAGGGGATCGACTGGCCTAAGGGCGACTTTAAGGCTCACGTTACGTACATGATGGATCTGAACCGGTCGCTCAGCGAGTCCGGCCAATTGGTCGCTGCCGAGGGACTTGCCTGGCCGAACGAAGCCAAGCTCGTGCGCGCAGGGAAAAACGGCGAGCCCGTGACTGACGGCGTCTTTCCGGAGGCGAAAGAGTTCTTGGCCGGGTACTGGATCGTCGACGTCGACACTCCCGAAGAAGCCTACGCGATCGCCGCGCGCGCGTCAGCGGCGCCCGGACCCGGCGGCGAGCCGTTGAACCTGCCGATCGAGGTTCGCCAAGTCATGAGCGGTCCACCGGAGGACTTCTAGCGGGGATGCAGCCACCGCAAACGGTCCCGGAGCACATGCTGCGCGATCTCGCGCCGCGTGTGCTCGGGATCGTTGCGCGGCAGACGCGCGATTTTGCAACCGCCGAAGATGCCGTTCAAGAAGCGCTCATTGCCGCGAGCTTGCATTGGCCGATGGGCGGCATTCCGGACAATCCCTGCGCCTGGCTCATTCGCGTTGCGCTGCGGCGGGTCGTCGATTACGAGCGCAACGCAGCGTCGCGCCGCCGCCGCGAACAATCGACGCAACTCGATGCACCGCTCACCACACCGCCCGCCGATGAGGAAAGGGCAGACGAGGACGATACGCTCGAGCTGTTTTTCATGTGCGCGCATCCCGCGTTAACACCGGCGTCGGCAGTCGCACTCACGCTGCGTGCGGTCGGCGGACTTACAACAGGCGAGATCGCACGGGCCTTTATGGTCCCCGAGAAAACGATGGGACAGCGTATCGCGCGCGCCAAAGCATCCATCAAAGAACTCGGCCTCTCCGTTGACGGCAACGCCGGTATTGACGCGCAGGAACGCATTCGTTCCGTTCTGCACGTGCTGTATTTAATTTTCAACGAAGGCTACACGAGTACGAGCGGACCGAATCTGCAGCGGCTGGATCTCTCTGTTGAGGCAGTTCGTCTCACGCGCATGCTTCGCGGGTTACGCCCGCATGACGGCGATGTCGCGGGATTGCTCGCGCTGATGTTGCTCACGGACGCGCGGCGCGCGGCGCGCACCGACGCGACGGGAGCGCTCGTTCCGCTCGCAGAGCAAGACCGGAGTCTTTGGGATCGCGCCGCGGTAGCGGAAGGCACCGCGCTGCTCGAAGAGTCGTTCGCACGCGGCAGTATCGGAACGTATCAATTATTGGCGGCGATCGGCGCGCTCCACGACGAAGCGGAACGCGCTGAAGAGACGGATTGGCCGCAGATCGTCGCGCTCTACGACGTGTTGATGCGGATCACCGACAACCCGATGGTCGTCCTCAATCATGCGATCGCGCTCGCGATGGTGAGCGGGCCGCAAAAGGGCCTTGAACGCTTGGAACAACTAGAAGGCGATGCGCGGCTTGCGAGCCATCATAGACTAGACGCGGCTCGTGCCCATCTGCTCGAAATGGCCGGCAACCTCGATGAGGCGGCCGTTTACTATCGACGAGCAGCGGAACGCACGACGAGCATTCCCGAACGGAACTATCTCATCATGCGCGCCGCACGGCTACGTTAGTACTGACTCGAGCCGCTACCGTTGATGTCGTTGAGGTGCGCGATGCGATCGTCGATGTACTGGACGGCACGCGCGAGTTGCGCGTCTTTCGCGGGATCGCCGAAGCGCGGTTTTTGATTCTCGTCCACAACGATATCTGGCGTGATGCCGAGGTGGTTGATGTCGCGATTGTGCGGGGTCAGATAGCGCGCGGTCGTGATCTTCACCGCGGATCCGTCGCCGAGCGGGAAGATCGTTTGCACGACGCCTTTACCGAAGGTCTTCGTGCCCATGATCGTGCCGACGCCGCTGTCTTGAATTGCACCGGAGGTAATCTCCGACGCCGACGCAGTGTGCGCGTTTACGAGCACGACGAGCGGAACCGGCGTGATCGCGGTGTCGTTCGCTTCGAGCGTCGTGATGCTCGATGCTCGAGACTCCACCGAAACGATCGGACCGGATGAGATGAACTTCGAACTCACGCCGACGGCCGCTTCGAGATAACCGCCGCCGTTATCGCGCAGATCGAGAACGTATGCGCGCGCTCCGCGCTTCTGCAAGCGGTCGAGCGCGGTGTTCAGTTCATCGGCCGTATCCTTGCCGAATACCGTCAATGCGACGTAGCCGATGTTTCCCGGCAGCATTTTATCGAAGACGCTCAGCTGATGGATCTGTGCACGCGTGATCGTGATCGGCGAGAGCGCCTTGCCGGAGCGCTGGATGCCGAGCGTCACCTTCGTGCCTTCTTTGCCGCGCAAATGCGCGCTCGCGCGATCGATGCTCCAGCCCTTGGTTGATTCGCCGTCGATCGTAACGATCAAGTCGTCTTGCTGAATGCCCGCTTTATCGGCCGGGCCGTCCGGAACGACGTTGCTGACCGTGATGTACTTCGACGTATCGTCGGCTTGAATGACGATGCCCGTCCCGCCAAAGTTACCGCCGTCGAGCCCGCTATTGAGGTCCGCATAATCTTTCGGACTCAAAAACACGGTGTAGCGATCGTTGACCGATCGCATGATGCCGTCGATGGCCGCATAGCTCAAGTCACGCGAGCTCAACGACGACCCGGCCTCGCGCTGCGCGCGTTCGACGGCGAGGTCGATTGAATGGACGTTCGATTGCGCGGAATCGTTTGCATGAAGCGCCGGGATCGATCCGCTAACGTGGCGCGCCTTGAGGGCCTTGTTCAGTTCGTCTTGAACCGAATTCAAGACTAATTGCGGATCGACACGCTTGTAGAATTCCGTCGTCAAGTCGTTGTAGCTTACCGCGATGCGGTTGGCATCGGCCGCCGCCAAATGCGTCGTCGTTTCGGCGAACGCGGCGGGAAGGTTCACGAGCGGTGCGGCGAGGAGCGCCGCGAGGATCACCAAAGAAAGTCGTTTCATCCGTACTTTACTGCTGAGCGAGTTGTTTGAGCGTCGCCTTGGCGACGGCAAGCTGCTTGTCGGCGGAGGTATCGATAAGCGCCGGATCGGCCGTCTGATTCACGATGATGTCCGGCATGATGCCCTTATGCTGGATATCGCGTCCAAGCGGCGTCACGTAGCGTGCCGTCGTGATTTTGAGTGCGCCTGCGTCGGGCATCGGATAGATGCTTTGCACCACACCTTTTCCGAATGTCTTCGTGCCGACGAGCTTCGCGAGATGATAATCCTGTAACGCACCCGACGTAATCTCGGATGCGCTCGCGGTGTATTTGTTGACGAGAATGACGACGGGTTGTAAGCCGCCGATTGCCGTTCCGAGAGCGTCCTCTTCGGAGCGGTTCCCTTGACGGTCGATCGTCGCAACGATGGTGCCGTGCGGAATAAAGTAGCTCGAGATTTTCACCGCAGCGTCGAGTAGACCGCCGCCATTGTTGCGCAGGTCCAAAATGTATCCCTTGGCGCCATGCGCTCGGCCGTCTACCAACGCCTTGCGCACTTCATCCGCGGACGTCGTGCCGAAATCGGACAGGCGGATATATTCATAGCCGTCTTCCATCTTGGCGCGCACCGTCGGGACATGGATCACTTCGCGCGTGATCGAGAACGAGTGCTCGCCCGCTTTATTGTACGGGTGGGTACGCAATATGACGCTGCTGCCTTCCGGCCCGCGGATCAATTCCTCGACGCGATCGAGCGTCATGCCCTTGACCGGTTTCCCGTTGACGGCATCGACCACTTCGCCCGGCTTCATGCCGGCGCGCGAAGCGGGAAGCCCTTCGATCGGCTGAACGAGCACCTGGCCGTCTTTCAACTGATAAATATAGACACCGATACCGCCGAAGTTACCGCCGCTCAGCGATTCTTGTAATCCTTGAATCTCTTTGGGAGAAAGATAGACGGTGTACGGATCGTTGACCGAATCCATCACGCCGCGAAGCGCGGTTTCCGTGAGATCCGTCGAGGCATTCGCTCCTAAGTGCGACGCATAATGTGTTTGCGCGTATGCAAGAATTTGCGCGACGTTATCGGTCGGCGGCAGCGTCACGTTCGAAACGTGTTTGGCCTTCAGATACTCGTCGATGGCTTTCGTTTCGCCGTGCGCCGGCGTTTGCGGATCGACCGGTTTGTAGTAAGAGGTCTCGAGTTTGTTCACCGCGACATCAAGCAACTGCGCTTGCGCGTTGGCATCGGTAATATATTGGCGGACGTCGCCCGTGGTGGCGACAGTGAGCGAGCCGTCCTCGCCTTGCGCGGTACGCATCGCATCGGCGCGCATGAGCGCATATGCGGCGCCCGCCGCGGCGATAAGGACGACGACAAGCGCGGCCAAGAGCGCACGGAATCTACCGGTCATGGGATCGATCATACCCGCTTACCTTAACGCCTGGTGGGGGTTCTCCCGTTGCGACGAAATCTTAAATCCCGCGAAGGACCAAGGTCGCCGAGGGCTTACCCGTGGAGTCTCGGTGTCGGGTCGACCGGTTTGCCGTTGAAGCGGACTTCGAAATGCAGGTGAGGTCCTGTTGAATGGCCGGTGCTGCCGACCGCGCCGATTGCTTGGCCGCGTTGCACGGTTTGGCCGACGGAAACGTAGATTGCCGAGAGGTGCCCGTACCCCGTCGACACGCTTCCGCCGTTGTCGATTAGAATGAAGTTTCCATAGCCGCCGTACCACTGCGCGAGGATAACGGTTCCCGATGCCGCCGCCGTGACGGTCGTGCCCATCGGTGCCGCGATGTCGAGGCCGGGGTGGAAGTCCGGTGCACCGCCGAACGGGTTCGATCTCCAGCCGAACGGCGACGTGATCGTACCCGAGACCGGCCACGATAACGAGCCGGGTCCGCTGCTCGGCGCTTCGCTTCCGGCGATGCCGGCCGCGCGGCGTTCCGCCTGCCGCTGCGCTTCTAATTCGGCCTGACGTTCGCGAATCAACCCTTCGAGGTTGGCTTCTTCTTGCTGCGAGAGGTCTTCGATCTCTGCGACTTCGTGCGCGACATTACGGCGCTGCGCGTCGGCGATCGATACCAGATTGCGCCGTTCATCGGCGAGCGTCGAGAGCTGGTTCTGCGCCCGCTGCTGTGCGAGTTGCTGCGCTTGCAATTGTTCTTGCGTGCGTTGCAGATCGGTTTGAACCGATTGAACCTTCGATGCGGCAGATTTACGCGCGCGCACGGCCTGCTCGTTTGCATCGATCAGCAAACGCAGATCTTCCCACCGCTCGACGAATTCCGTGAAGGAGTGCGCCGAGAGCAGCACCGCCGCGTAGCTCAAGTCGCCGTTTTCGTAAATATCGACGAGACGGCGCTTGAGCGCGTCATCGTGCAGCGCGAGCGATTTCTGTGCCGCGTCGAGCTGAATCGTGTTCCACGCGATCTTCCGGCGCGTCGATGCTTCTTGCGCGTCGAGATCACCGAGGCGCGCGTTGACGTCGTGAATGGCCGCGTTCGTCTGATCGAGCTGCGCCTGCAGGTCATTCTCATGGGACGACGCCGCATTGAGCTCGACTCGCTTTTGATGCAGCCGCGCCTGAAGTGCTTGACTTTTCTGCCGCTCCGCTTCGATGCGTTGCTGCAACGTCGACGTTCGCGCCTGCGCAAACGAAGGCACCAGGGCGAGCATAAGACCGAGAGCGAGAAATCGGCGTAGTATCACTGGCGGCGCTTGTCCTTGACGTAGGTGGAGCCGGAGATCGACTTCGCGTACCGCTTGAGTTCCGCGGCCGCTTCGCCGACTTGGGCGTAGTTGCTCAATTGCTCGCGATCGTTCGAGACAATCGCGATCGAGAGTGACATGATCGGAAAACGGTTGAGCGCACCGCGGCGGTCGCGCGTTTCAATGTAACCGGAGCGCAGATCTTTCGCCGAGTACAAACCCCGAATGTCGGTATCGAATTCGGAGATGATTTCTTTGGCGATTTCTTCCGAACGTTCGGCGTGCGTGACGACGATGAAGTCGTCGCCGCCGATGTGTCCGACGAAATCGGTCGGCGTGCCGCGGCGGCGCACGATGTCGGTCGTGATGCGCGCGATGAGTTGAATGGCTTCATCGCCGTGCGTAAACCCGTAGACATCGTTGAACGCTTTGAAGTTGTCGAGATCGAGATAGAGTACGGCGAACGGTTCGTGCGCATCCAGACGGCGCCGCAACTCGCCTTCGATCGCGAGGTTTCCCGGGAGTCTTGTGAGCGGCGAGAGTGAGGAGTCGACCTCGACACGGCGGATTTTCGCGCGCACGCGCGCGAGCAATTCTTGTGGACCAAAGGGTTTGGTGATGTAATCGTCCGCGCCGGCTTCAAAGCCACGCAATTTGTCGTCGGTTTCGCTTTTGGCGGTGAGGATAATGATCGGTACGTTGGCGACGGCCGGATTGTGATGAGCGCGAATACGGCGCGCCACTTCGTAGCCGTCCATATGAGGCATCATCAAATCGAGTAAGACGACGTCGGGCAGGACGCTCTCGATCTTCTCCAACGCTTCTGGGCCGTCGGCTGCCGTTTCGACACCGAATCCCGCAAGCTCTAAATTGGTGGCGATGATCTTTCGTAAATTGCGGTCGTCATCGACGACGAGCACGCGATGTCCGACGCCTTCCGCCATCGTTCTCATCTGGGCAGTCGCAACGTAAACGTCGCGCCCTCATGCAAACGGCTTTCGACGGAAATCGTTCCGCCGTGCGCGCGCGCGACGGAACGCGCGATATACAGGCCCAAGCCCGCGCCGCCGGTTGCGGAGACGAGGTTGCGCTCCGCGCGATAGAATCGCTCGAAGATATACGGCAGATGTTCGTCGCCGATACCGATGCCGCGATCTATGACGCGAATTTGCGCTTCGCCCTTCACGACTTCCGCTTCGACGATAACAGGACTCGTGCCGGATGAAAACTTCAGCGCATTATCGATCAGTTGTTCGAGGGCCCGTACGAGCAGCTTGATGTCGCCGTTGACTTCTACGCCGCCCGTGTGCCGCTCTACACGTGACGCGGCCGTCGGTCCCAGATGTTCGGCGACCGTATCGAGTACGTTGTCGACGGCAACGTTCTTGCGCTCGGTGAGCAAATGCTCCGCATCCACCCGTCCGGCGAGCAGCAAATCGTCAACGGCGCTGGCAAGGCGATCCGCTTCCTCTTCGATCGTCGAGAGATATTCATCCCGCTTCGGATCGGTTGCAAGCGGATTGTGACGCATCGTCTCCGCATATGCTTTGATCGTCGCGATCGGGGTCTTCAACTCATGAGAGACCGACGTTACGATTTCGGCCTTCAACTGTTCGATCGCATCGTAGGTTTGTTGACGCCCGAACGAAAGCAGCCAACCGTCATCAATCGTCAATACGGCGGCGGCAATCGCGCGCCGATTTTCGTCGTTGGTCCAAACGGTCATCTCTTGCGGGACGATCGCAAAGCCGAGCGGCGGATCGACGCGCGAAAAAATATCATCGAGCGATTTGCCGACGGCTTCGATGCGCGGAATACCGGTGATCGCCGCGGCTCCGGAACTCCACGCTACGACGAGGCCATCTCCCGACAGATACGCGATCGCGTCCGAGATGAACTTCGCGAGCGCATCGAAATCCGCGTCGATGCGCAGATGTGCCATTACGTCCGTAGGTGTCTTCCGACCGAAATCCACGACGCAATGACCCCGATGCAACCGCCGACGAGAACCAGCTCACCAACGAGCAGCGGCGCATTGACGATGTTCACGTTCAACTGCACCCAGGGCAGCGCGAGCAGCAGCTTGGGCCAAAGCATGTACCGCGCGACGGTAAGCACCGCGACGGCGATGAGCGAACCGATGATGCCGTCGAGCAGGCCTTCGCAGATGAAGGGCGCGCGGATGTACATGTGCGTCGCGCCGACCAATTGCATGATCGAGATTTCCCGCCGGCGCGCGAAGACGGTCAAACGAATCGTGTTCGAAATAATGATGCCGGCCACGAGCAAGAACACCGCGATCACGCCGAGTCCGATCCGGCGTAACACGCCGCCGAGCTGCAGCAAGCGCTCCACGATCGTTTGCGGGAACACGACGTTGCCGACGCCGCTCATCTTGCGAATTTTTGCAGCAACGTTCGGTACCGACGCGGGATCGTGCACGCGCACGCGGATTTTATCCGGCAGCGGATTCTCGGTCAGCAGCGTTGTGTCGATCACGCCGTTGGTGCGAGCGCGCAGTTCGGCGAGGCCTTGCTTGCGCGGCACGAAATCCGTTGATGCGACGCGCGCATCTTTCGAGAGCGCGCTGCGAAGCGCATCCTCTTGCGCCGTGGTCGCGCTGTTCGTGAAGTACACCGAAATCTCGATCTGGTTCAAAATGTTGTCGCCCAGACCGGCTAACGTTGCACGTACGAAGAGAAAGGCGCCGAGGAGGATGATGGTGATTGCGACGGTCCCGATCGCCGTCGCTTGCATTCCGGCGTTGCGCGTGAAGTTGCGCAGCACCTCACCCAGAAAGAACTTGACCTTGCCCCAGTCCAAGATAGTAATATCCCCGCTCTTCGTCGGTAACGATTTTGCCGTCTTCTAAGCGCACGACGCGTCGGCGCATGCGATCGACCACGGCTTGGTTATGGGTTGCGACCACAACGGTCGTCCCTTTGAGATTGATGCGGAGCAAAAGCTCCATAATTTCCGTCGTGTTCGACGGATCGAGGTTGCCGGTCGGCTCGTCGCAGAGCAGCAGCTTCGGATGGTTAACGAGCGCACGTGCTATCGCGGTGCGCTGTTGCTCTCCGCCTGAGAGTTCGCCGGGGAACATCCGGCTCTTATGCGAGAGACCGACGAGATCGAGCGCTCGCGGAACTTCACGCATGATCTCCTTGCTGTGCGCGCCGGTAACTTGCATCGCGAACGCGACGTTCTCCCAGACTGTTTTGTCGGCAAGAAGCTTGAAATCTTGAAAAACGACGCCGAGATGGCGACGTAGGGCCGGAATGCGGGCGCGCTTCAGACGGTCGACGCGGATGCCGTCGACCGTGATCTCACCACTGGTCGGAACCGTCTCTTTGTAAAGGAGGCGGAGGAGACTCGATTTGCCTGTTCCCGAATGGCCGACAAGGAAGACGAAGTCGCCCTTGCCGATTTCGAGACTTACACTATCGAGGGCGCGTACCCCGTTGGGGTAAATCAGCGAGACGTTACGTACAGAAATCATCGCTGTAAAAGGGGTTTTCCTGAGGCCACGGCCTATACCTCCGGTCGTATGAATTTCGACCTGACCGACGAGCAGAAAGCAATCCAAAGCCTCGCGCGCGATTTTGCGCAGAACGAAGTAAAGCCGCGCGCTGAAGAGATGGATCGCGACGAAGCGTTCCCGTACGGCCTCGTCAAAAAGATGGCTGAGCTCGGTTTTATGGGCCTGCCATTTCCCGAGGAATACGGTGGCGCAGGTGCCGACACCGTGAGCTACGCTCTCGCGGTCATGGAGATCGCGCGTGCCGACGCATCGACCGCGATCACAATGGCTGCGCACGTCTCTCTAGGAGCGACGCCTTTTTATCTTTTCGGCACGGAAGCGCAGAAACAGAAGTATTTGGTGCCGCTCGCACAAGGCAAAATGTTGTGGGGCTTCGGCCTCACCGAGCCCAACGCGGGAAGCGACGCCGGCAACACGACAACCAAGGCCTCGCTGCAAAACGGACAGTGGGTGATCAACGGAACGAAAGCGTTTATCACCAACTCGGGCACCGATATGAGCGGCGGAACGACGATCACGGCGGTGACCGGCACCCGGTCCGACGGCAAGCTCGAGATCTCGAACATCATCGTGCCGCAAGATACGCCCGGCTTCACCCGCAGCAAGAAGTATAAGAAGATGGGTTGGCGCGCATCGGATACGCGCGAGCTCAGTTTTAGCGACGCGAAAGTCCCCGAAGACTACTTGCTCGGTCCACGAGGCGAGGGATACCGGCAATTCCTCAGGATCCTCGACGGCGGCCGCATTTCGGTCGCAGCGCTCTCGGTCGGTCTTGCGATGGGCGCGTATGACGAAGCGCTCCAGTATTCGAAGGATCGGATTGCCTTCGGCAAACCGATCAGCAAGTTTCAGGCGATTCAATTCAAGCTCGTCGACATGCTCTGTGAAATCGAACACGCGAAGCTGATGATTTTGCGCGCCGCATGGGAGAAAGACAACGGCCGTGACTTCGTGCAAACGGCATCGCTTGCCAAACTCTACGCCGCCGAAGTCTCGCGCCGCGTCGTCAACGAAGCGCTCCAAATTCACGGCGGCTACGGCTTCATGGACGAATATCCGGTCTCACGCATGTACCGCGATCAAAAAATCAACGAAATCGGCGAAGGCACCAACGAAGTGCAACGCTTAGTCATCGCGCGATTAATGGGTCTGTAGTCATCGCTTTGTCATCCTTCGACAGGCTCAGGATGACACTGGTCGTTGAGCGCTTGTCGTCAGGCGTTGGTGATTTCGTCGTTGGTCGGCAAGAGTGTGCGGTAGAGTTGCCAGGCTCGGTCGTCGCTCGTTTGAACGGCGAAGGGTTCTTCAACCGTCGACATGATTTCGCGCAAACGCGCGTCGTCGTCACCGTAGACAACGAGCGTTCTCGAACCGCTCATCGTAAGAACGGCAACGAATAGGAAGCCGGCCTCCTCGAAGCGCTCTTTGAGATGTTCTTCGAGTTCGCGAACCGGTTTGGGATCGGCGCCGTCCTCGATGCGACGGACGAGCAAGAACACAAGCGGGCGCGACGGGAGATCGCGTTCGGCGTTGATACCGATGTCGATGCTGATCGACGCTGTCGTATTATCTTGCGAACGGACGTACGAGTACCACTGCCCCATTGGGTCGACTAGGATGACACGGCCCGTTGTGGGAGTTTCCAGTCGGGGCGGATGAAATGACAGGTGTAGCCGTCGGGATATTTTTGTAGATAATCCTGGTGCTCCGGTTCGGCTTCCCAGAATGGACCTGCGGGCGCAACTTCCGTCACGACTTTCCCCGGCCACAGCCCTGATGCGTCGACGTCTGCGATCGTGTCTTCGGCGATGCGCCGTTGCTCGTCGGTGGTGTAGTAAATCGCTGACCGGTAGCTCATCCCTCGATCGTTGCCCTGACGATTGAGCGTCGTCGGATCGTGCACTTGGAAGAAGAACTCGAGTAACTGCCGGTAGCTGAGCTGCGACGGATCGAAAACAATCTCGATCGCTTCAGCATGCGTTCCGTGATTACGATACGTCGCGTTTGCTACGTCGCCGCCGGAGTAGCCGACGCGTGTTGAAACGACGCCGGGATAATTGCGCAGCAATTCTTGCATGCCCCAGAAGCAGCCGCCGGCTAGAATCGCGCGCTCGTTTTTAGAATCCATGTGTATACCTCTACTCCGTTCTACGTTACCACGGGCTCATCGGATTCCTCGAGGTCGTCTTCGTCGGCAGACCAGCCGTTGTAGCGGCCCTTGTACGGCGCGATGAGACGTTGGATGCTCGCGCGTTCGGCCGCGAGAGTTTCGGTCGTCAAGAGCATTTCGCGCATGACGGTCATGCCGTCGTCGACCGGCTCTTCGATGAATTCCGGGACAGTGTAACCGCCGGCCCGTAATCCCGGAACAGCATCGCGCAACGCCTTGCCGCTCTCGAACTCCAAGTAGAACGAGACGTCGACGGGCTCATCGAGCAGCGCGCCGTTATCTTCGAGTTCGCCGAGTTGTTCCGCGTCACGCGCCGCCTCGAGCTCCTCGCCGCGCAAAATGTAACGGCCGTAATTTTTCCACGCGTCGTCGCGTTCGCTTTCGACATCGATTTGAAGAGATCGACTGGAGACACTACGTAACGCATCCGTATTGGATGGATCGGCGACGTATCCGTAGATCGTAAATTTCGAATCTTCCGAAACGGTACAGACGAGTGCCCCTCCGGCCGCATCGAGCGCTGCTTCGAACTGCCGCTCGAGATCGTACAAATTGTCGGCAACCGAATCATCCGGCTGGCCGTCGTTGTCCGTGGTGAATCCGGTCACCGTAATGATTGCCGCATACGGGTGCGTCGCCTTGAAATCGCTGTCTTGATCGAAGTCGACGTCGATCGAGACCTCTGCGGGCGGCACGTCCGAGCTCTCGTATGAAATCCATTCAGCCACGACGCTGGACTTAGCCGTCGGGCTCATTTAGACTTTCTTCATCAGTTGATTGGAGGCTGGTACCATGATTCGTCGCGCTTTAATAACGGCCGTGATGCTGTTGCTCGCCGCTGTGCCCGCCTTGGCTGCCCTCGACCAAGGAGCCAAGGCTCCCGACTTCACGCTGCAAGCAACGCAAGGCGGCAAAGTCTTCACCTTCTCATTGGCCGATGCACTGAAGAACGGACCGGTCGTCCTCTACTTCTATCCCGCCGCCTTTACGCCGGGCTGCACGCTCGAAGCGCATGAGTTCGCCGACGCGATCGACCAATACAAAGCCTTGCACGCAACCGTCATCGGCGTCTCCCACGATCCGCTCGACAAACTTCAGAAATTCTCCGTAAGCGATTGCCGCAGCAAGTTCGCCGTTGCGGCCGATACCGATCAGACGGTCGAAAAGCAGTACGACGCGGTGCTCGACAAGGCTCCCCAATATGCGAATCGCACCTCGTACGTCATCGCACCGGACGGCACGATCATCTACACGTACACGAATTTACAGCCCGACGATCACGTGAAAAATACGCTCGCCGCGCTCAAAGAATGGGAAGCAAAGAACAAACAATAATCGCCGCTAAAGAATGACGCTTAGCCGGAGAGTTCTTCGTTTTGGAATAGATTCGGCGTTGCGGGGTCGCGCTTGGGCTTCTTCGTCGGCACGGTGTCGAGCGAGGTGATCGGACGCGGATTGATGTCGATGACATCGATTTCCGGCATCTCATCACCGGTGAGGGCCGCTTCGTCTTTGAGTTTGCGGCCTTGCGGAAGCAGGCGCGACTCATACGTGCCGACCGTTTCGTTGAACGACGAGACGGCGCGTTCGAGATTTTTTCCGAGGCCGACGAGCTTGTCGGCGAAACGGGTTGCGCGTTCGTAGAGCTCGCGTCCGAGCAGCGCGATCCGTTTTGCGTTCTCTTCCTGCTTTACCGCTTGCCAACCCATTGCAAACGAACGCAGCAGACTGATCAGCGAAAGCGGACCTGTTATGAGTACGCCTTTATCGAGCGCGTATTCAATGATCATTGGATTTTCGTTGCACGCCGCGCTCAAGAACGCTTCGCCCGGCACGAACATGATGACGAAGTCCGCCGATCCTTCGCTTTGATGGTAGTTGCGTTTCGCAAGTGCGTCGACGTGCTCCGCAAGCGCCTTAGCATGCCGGCGAACGAGTTCGCGGCGCGTGTCGTCGTCGGCTGCGTCGAACGCCGCTTGCAGTGAATCCGTCGGCGCTTTCGCATCGACGAAGACGCGGCGATTGCCCGGAAGATTGATCGTCATGTCGGGCCGCCCGCGGCCGGACTCGATTTCGATCGTCTGCTGTTCGTCGAAGTCGCAGTATGCAAGCATCCCGGCCTTCTCGACCACGTTGCGCAGTTGGATCTCGCCCCACTTCCCGCGCGTCGCAGGACTGCGCAGGGCGGTGACGAGGCTCGAGGTTTGGTTCGAGAGCGCCATTGCCGCGGTTTCGATCTTGTCCGCGCGCGCCAGAAGATTCTCGATCTGTGCCTTGAGGCTTCCGGTATCTTCGTTGCGCTTGCTTTCGATTTCGCGAACGAGCCGGTCGAATTCGCCGAGCTTTTGCGCGATCGGCGCAACGATTTCGCCGACGCGTTCGCTCGCGCGCGCCGACGTTGATTCGCGCAGGTCGTTCTTCGCCCGTTCGAGCAGTGCTTCGATCGCGTGCGTGTTATCGCCTGAAGCGTGAAGGCGTTCTTCGAGACGCGCGATGCGGCTGCGCTGAGCGAAAAAGACGATAGCCCCGCCCGCGGCGATGCCGATTGACGAGGAAGAGGAGGTCGATGATGGTTGTCACGGTTGAAGCCCGAGTGTGTCCTTGAAGAATTTGATCGTGCGCTTCCACGCATCGTCAGCCGCTGAGGCTACATACGAACTTCGCGTATCATCGAAGAATGCATGCCCCGCGGTAGGGTAAATGCGGACATCGTTCGTGACGCGCAGCATCGCCCGCCACGCGCGAACGTCGTCGGCCGGAATGCTTTGATCCTTTTCGCCGTAGCTTCCGCACACCGGAATGTGAATTTCACCGGGATCGATGTCTTTGACGGCACCGTAAAACGGGGCGACGGCATCAAAGACGTCGGCGTTATCGAGTGCCTGGATCAGCGCGAGATGACCGCCCATGCAAAAACCGGTTACGCCGAGCTTGCACTGCGGTGATTTCGAGAGCAAGTGCAGGCCCGCAGCGCGCATATCGCCGTCGTACTGTTTGCGCTGCAGCTGCGATGCGTAGGGTTTGAATTCGTCGACGCTCGTGCTGCCGTCGCCGCTCGGCGCGTTCATGCGCGAGTAGAGATCGGGCGCGATGCACGTGAATCCGGCCTTCGCGTAACGGCGAGCCGTATCGCGAATCTGCTCGTCGACGCCCCAAATATGCATCGCAATGACGACGCCGGGCGTATTGAACCGAACGTTCTTGGGATAAGCGGCATAGGCGTTTATCACACCGTCGGGACGGCGCAGTTGCGCGCGCTCGACGACGATCGCCGGATCATCTTCGGAGACGAGCGGCGGATGCGGCTGACCAAGCGTTTGCGCAAGTGCATGCCCCTGCATCGTCGCAGTCGCTGCCGCACCCGCTGCAATGCCTGCGAATTCGCGACGATTCATCATCGCCGAACCTCCTTGCGCGCGAAGTACTTTCGTATTCGAAGAGGTACGCGGGGTTTCCTGATGTAGCAATACCCATGAAGCAGCCGATCCTCCTCATGATGCTTCTTTGCATTGCCGTGTCCGCGGCTGCAGCGGCTCCCGCGCCGGTGCGGTTTGACGTGCCGTCCGTCGATGTCGACATGGACCTTCACGGTGATCCCTCCGGCGCCGACCTCGTGATCTTCGCCGGCGGCAATGAATGGTTCGCGCTGCCCGCGGTCATCGCGGCGTTTCAACGGGCTCATCCCGAGGTGCGGCACGTGTTTTACGAAACGCTTCCTCCCGGCGTGCTGGCGGCCGAGATGCGGGCGGGAGCAGTGCAGGTCGGTGAGTTGACGATTCGCGTGCAGCCCGATGTGTTTATTGCGGGAAAGAGGCGTATGGAGGCAGCCGAGCGCGGCGGGATGGTGGATGCACCGGTAACGTTCGCGAGTAATGTGCTTGGAATTATGGTAAAGAGCGGCAACCCGAAACACGTCAAGACTCTTTCGGATCTCGGACGAGCTGATATCCGCGTGGCCATGCCCAATCCGAAGACCGAAGGCATCGCGCGACAGATTGAGCTTGCCTATCGAAAGGCGGGCGGTGACCGTCTTGACCGGACGATCATGCAAACGAAGCTGCGCAATGGGACGACCGTCCTCACCTCGATCCATCACCGGGAAACACCGATGTGGATCGGCGCGGGTAAGGTTGACGCTGGTCCCGTCTGGATGTCGGAGGCGCTCTATCAAGAACGGATTCATAGCGGTATCGCCGCGATTGGGATCCCAGCGAGCGATAACGTCGCGGGTTTATATTTAGCGGCAGTCGTCAGGCATGCACCGCACGAAAGCGCAGCACGCGCATATACAACGTTTCTTTTGAGTCCGCAGGCGCAGGCGATTTATCGTTCCTACGGATTTCGCCCACCTACGCCAAAGGAGGAATAGCAGTGAATCGTACGTCGTTTCTTGCAGCGTCGGCATCGCTCGTCGCCGCATCGCCCGCGATTGGTGCAGCGCAGACCGTCCCCGGCGGAGTGCATTTCGTCGAAACGAAGGCGGACTTCGACGAAGCAAAATTTCGCCAAGTCGTCGGACGGCCCGCGACGATCCGTCAGGTCTTCGAGCAGATCGCGTTCAAGCCGCAAGCACTCTCGAACGTAAAGAATTCCTTGAACGGATTGATTTTCGGATACGGCTACAATCCGTCCCAAGTCACCATCGCCTTTGCTCCGCATGGTCCCGCAGCTGCGTTCAATTACAGTGATTATTTGTGGGACAAGTACAAACTCGGCGACTTCTTCGGCGCGAAGGATGCGGCGGGCGCAGCGGTCGCAACGAACATTTGGTTGAAAGCGAAAGCGTCGGCAGATCCCAAAGACGGTCCGGACGACGACAAAGGCATGTATCAGGACACGTCGATCGAAATGCTCCAGAAACGCGGCGTCGTTTTTCTCTGCTGTCACACCGCAGTCGAAGAACAGGCTCGCAATCTGGTTAAGCCCGGTGCACCTGCTGCGGGTGGGAATGCTACCGAGGTTGCGAACGACATTCTTACGCACCTCATTCCCGGTGCGCTCGTCGTTCCCTCAATGGTCGCGACGATGGCCGTGTTGCAGCACGAATTCAGCTACACGTATGCGGCGCTTACGTTCTAGCATTGCCGCAGCGTTCGCGTTGGCCGCGATCGCACTGACCGCGGCATGCTCCTCGAATGCAACAACGGCACCGAAGGCAAACACGCCGTTGTACGACGCGAACGCGCTGCCGGCCGGACCCCTTGGTGCATCGATTAAACTCGGTCACGATATTATCGCCGATCCTCATTCCTATCTGCCGCACAACGTCGTCGCCGATATGTCGTGCGCCGCATGTCATATCGGCGCCGGTACGGTGAAGCGGGGCGGATCGTTCGTCGGCACGTACGCGCGCTTTCCGCAATGGAACAAGCGCGCGAAGCGCATCATCATGCTTCAAGATCGCCTTGCCGAGTGTTTTCTCTACAGCATGAACGGAACGCCGCCCGCATACGGAAGTAAGGCGATGGTCGCAATGGCATCCTACATCGCGTATCTCTCTCGCGACGTTCCCATCGGTGCAAAGGAAGACGCGGACTCCCGTTTCATCATCCCACTTCCGAACGCATCGCCCGACCTCAAGCGAGGCGCCGCGCTGTACGCACAAAAATGCATCTCCTGCCATCAAGCCAACGGCGCCGGGGTGCATGGAACGTTTCCGCCGCTCTGGGGCGCTACGTCTTTTAACGCGGGTGCGGGAATGGCGCACATCGACCGGATGACCGGATTCGTGCGTTTCAATATGCCGCAGAACGCACCGGGTTCTCTCTCGCTGCAAGACGCCTACGACATTTCCGCTTGGGTGCTGACCCATCCACGCCCTACGTTCAACAAGGCGCGATTGATCGCGCCGTCACCGCAACCCGCGAGCTACTTCTGATCGGAACACATTGATTTTCGGAATTTTGCTTTGCGTCGTCATTGCGCTGGCCGCGACGGCGCTCGGCAGAATTCTTCCGGTCGTCGGCGCACCGGTCTTTGCGATTCTCATCGGCGCGCTCATCGCGTCGTTTGTTACCATTCCGAAGAACGTGAAACCCGGTGTGGCCTTCTCCGGAAAGGCGCTGCTCCAGTGGTCGATCGTGCTGCTCGGTGCGAGTTTGAGTTTGAACGAGATCGCCGCGGGTGGTGGACGATCGCTTCCCGTCATGCTCGGCACGTTCGCGATCGTCATGGCGCTCGCGTTCATCATCGGACGGGCGTTCGGCTTGGATCGCGACCTAAGACGACTGCTCGGTGTCGGCACCGCGATTTGCGGCGGCTCGGCGATTGCGGCCGTTTCATCGGTCATCGAAGCCGACCAAGCTGATATCGCGTATGCGCTCGGAACGATCTTTTTCTTCAACGTCGTCGCCGTGATCGTGTTTCCGCCGCTTGGACATCTCTTCAAGATGTCGCAAGACGCATTCGGGCTTTGGGCCGGCACGGCGGTCAACGACACATCATCGGTTGTTGCTGCGGCCTATGCATACGGTCACGATGCGGGTCAGCATGCGGTCATCGTCAAGCTCACGCGGACCCTGTTGATTATTCCGCTCGTGATTTTTTACGCGTGGCGCAGTGCGCAAAAGCTTCGCGCCCAAGGGCGCAGCGTTCCATGGCGCGCCATTATGCCGTGGTTTATCCTGTGGTTTTTGGTCGCGGCCGCGCTCAATTCGCTCAATCTCATTCCAGCGGTGGCTGCCGGGCCGATTCACACGCTCGCGCTTTTTGCAATCGTCGTCGCGCTTGCGGGCGTGGGTCTGGGCACCGACGTTGCGCGCATTAGAAGTGCGGGTTTGCGCCCGCTCGCGCTCGGAGCGATCCTGTGGGTCGCGATCTCGGTAGCGAGCCTCGGTCTGTCGGCATTGTTAAACAACCCCTAGGCGCCGTGGGATGAATGTCGGCCCTGGTCGTAGCATCTGTGTCGAAAGCGGGCGTACCATAGAAGCTCGGCTTTTTTCCCAGCAGGACGGAGTACAAATCAACGTGGCGGACGCGGTAGTCAAAGTGACCCTCCCCGAGATGGGGGAATCGGTCACCGAAGGCTCCATCGTCGAATGGCGCAAAGGGGTCGGCGACTTCGTAACCGAGGGAGATCCCTTGGTCGATGTCACGACCGATAAGGTCGACGTCGAGGTCCCGGCGACGGCTTCAGGCGTGATCACCAACATCTTCGGCGGCGAAGGCGACACGATCGGTGTGGGCGCCGTACTGGCCGAGATCGATACGACCAAGGTCATGCCGACCAATGGCAAAGCTGCTTCCTCTCCGAACGGAGCAACCGCATCCGTATCCGCACCGCCGTCGCCTGCGGCTCCCGCCGGTCCGCCGAAGCTCGTCGATGTTGCGCTGCCGGAGATGGGTGAGTCCGTCACCGAAGGAACGATCGTCGAATTTCGCGTGAAGCCGGGCGACTTCGTCAATGAAGGCGACACGATCGTCGAAGTAACGACGGACAAGGTTGACGTCGAAGTTCCGGCGCCGGCAAGCGGCATCGTAACGCAGCTCACCGTGAAGGATGGCGAGACGGTCCGGGTCGGTGCGAAACTCGCCGAGATCAACGCGAACGGTCCCTTCGACTCGTCGCCTTCGGCGACGGCTCAGGACTCCGCGGCTAAAGCCGCTCCGGCAAAAGGAACCGCTGAAGCTTCGACTCTGCCTGTGCCTACGAGGACCGCGGGCCACGTCGTTGCGTCGCCGCAAGCGCAGCGTATTGCGCGCAAAGCGGATCTCGATCTCGCCCTTGTGCGCGGCAGCGGACCCAACGGCATGATTCTGCGTGCAGACGTCGCGGCGCAAGCCGCGAACGCGAAGCGCAAACCGGCAAGCGCCGCGAGCGCAACGCTGCCGCCGATGCCCGCCGTACCGAGCAGCGCGAAAGTCACGCAACTCAAAGGCCCGGCCGCCGCGCTCACCGGCTACATGGAGCAGTCGCTTACGATTCCGACCGCGACGAGTTTCCGCACGCTCGCGGTCGACGTGATGGACGCGCGCCGCAAAGAACTGAACAACGCGATCAAAGCGGCTGGACGCAACGAGAAGATTTCATTTACGCACATCGTCGCGTACGCACTCGTGCGCGCAGCGCGCGAACTCCCGTTCATTACGTACAGCTTCCGTCGCGACGACAACGGAGCACCGCAACGTATCGAACCGGGCATTCATCTCGGGCTCGCCGTTGATGCGGAACGTAAAGACGGCACGCGTTTCCTCATCGTCCCGGTGATTAAGAATGCCGACGCGATGGACTTCGTCGCGTTTTACACAAAATACCAGGATCTCGTTACCAAAGCGCGCGACAATAAGCTGACCGCCGACGATCTGCAAGGCGCATCGTTTACGCTCACCAATCCGGGCGGTATCGGTACGGTCGCATCCGTTCCGCGTTTGCTTGCGGGACAAGGCGCGATTCTTGCCACCGGCGCGATCGGCTATCCGCCGGGATTCCAAAGCGCAAACGAAGGCACGCTCCGATCGCTCGGCGTCTCCAAAGTGATGCAGATGACGAGCACGTACGATCATCGTGTGATTCAGGGCGCGCAGTCGGGTGAATATCTGCGCCGCGTCGATCATCTTTTGCAGGGTGCTGACGGTTTCTACGAATCGGTCTTCTCCGGTCTTGGGCTGCAAGCCGGTGCTGCGCCGCGCATCGAAACGACCGCGGCTGCAACCACGATCGCAGCAACGGCGCAAGCCGCCGCTGCGCCGAGCGACGAAATGCTGCGCGCGGTTGCGGCGGCAATGGCAATTGTATCGGGCTATCGTACGCACGGACATCTCGCCGCCCATCTCGATCCGCTCGGAGCACAACCGCTCGGCGATCCGAAACTCGATCCGGGCTCCTATGGACTCACGCCAGCGCTAATGGCGGCGATTCCGGCGTCGGTTCTCAACGTCAAAGTTCCGGGCAGTACGCTTGCGGAAATTCTGCCGAGGCTGCGCGAAACGTACAGCTCGACGATTGCGTATGAGTTCGAACATATTTCGAACACGGAACAACGCCGCTGGCTGCGTGAAACGATCGAAAGCGGCGC
Organism: Vulcanimicrobiia bacterium; assembly: GCA_963765935.1. GTDB lineage: Bacteria > Vulcanimicrobiota > Vulcanimicrobiia > Vulcanimicrobiales > Vulcanimicrobiaceae > JAMXLG01. The sequence continues at coordinate 1,785,763 of CAVXXX010000001.1, forward strand.
GCATAAGATTTCGCTGTCACCGCAACGGCAGATTCAGTTCTTGGCGCGTCTTACGAAAGTCGAGACGTTCGAGCGCTACATCCGCAAGACGTTCCTCGGTCAGAAGAGCTTCTCAGGTGAAGGGCTCGACGTCATGGTGCCGATGCTCGAGGAAATCCTCGACATGCTGGGCGATGACGGCACGCTCAAAGCCGTGCTCGGCATGGCGCATCGCGGCCGATTGAGCGTGATTGCGCACGTCGTCAACATGCCGTACGAAGAACTGCTTTCGGAATTCGAAGCGGCGCATCAACGCGGCGAAGTGAAGAGCGACGATGACGTCACGGGCGACGTGAAGTACCACCACGGCGCAACCGGTGTCTACACGACAAACTCCGGCAAGGATGTTGAAGTCACGCTGCAGCACAATCCGAGCCACCTCGAAGCGGTCGATCCCGTCGTCGAGGGACGTACGCGCGCGCTGCAAACGGACCACGCAGGTCCGCGGCCGGCGATCGACGTCACGAAAGCCGCGCCAATCCTCATTCACGGTGACGCCGCGTTCACCGGTCAAGGGATCATTTCGGAAGTCTTCAATCTGCAGTCGCTGCCGGGATACGAGACCGGCGGTACGCTGCACCTCATTGCCAATAACCAAATAGGGTTCACGACCGACACGCGTGATTCGCGTTCGACGCGCTACGCTTCCGATCTCGCGAAGGGCTTCGACGTTCCGATCATTCACGTGAACGCCGACGATGTCGATGCGTGCATCTCCGCGGTGCATCTTGCGGTGGAGTTCCGCAAGAAGTTCGGCCGCGACGTCGTGATCGATCTGATCGGTTATCGGCGATTCGGTCACAACGAACAGGACGAGCCGGCATACACGCAACCGTTGATGTATGAGAAGATCAAATCGCATCCGACGGCGCGCGAACTCTTCGCGAACAAACTGATCGCGCAGGGCGTCATCTCTCAGGAACAAGCGAATGAGATGGTTGCGGAAGCGCAGACGCGTCTGCAAGAGGCGTATCGCAACGTCAAGGATCACACGAGCAAAGGCATGCTCGAGAAGATCGCGCAAGGCGCGCAGCTTCCAACGGCCGCGCTTGCGCCGGTCGATAAGGCGCAATTGCTCAAGTGGTCCGACGCTCTCGTTACGGCCCCGAAGGGTTTCTCGATCAACAAGAAGCTCACGACGCAGTTCGAACGGCGCAAAGCGACGATTGCGGAGAAGGGCCTCGCCGACTGGGGCATGGCCGAAGCGCTTGCCTTTGCGTCGCTGCTTTCATCCGGTGTGCCGATTCGGATCACCGGCCAAGACACCGAACGCGGAACGTTCAGCCATCGCCATGCCGTGATGCACGATCCGAGCTCGAACTCGGAATACGTGCCGCTGCAGCATCTTGCCGAATCGAAGGCAAGCTTCGAGATTCACAACAGCCCGCTTTCGGAATATGCGTGCGTCGGGTTCGAATACGGCTATGCGGCCGCGGTACCGAAGTCGCTCGTGCTGTGGGAAGCGCAGTTCGGTGACTTCGTCAACGGCGCGCAGATCATCATCGATCAGTTCATCGCCGCGGGCCAAGCGAAGTGGGGACAAACCTGCCGTCTGACGCTCTTGCTACCGCACGGATACGAAGGACAAGGTCCGGAGCATTCAAGCGCGCGTCTCGAGCGTTTCCTGCAACTGGCCGCCGAAGGAAATCTTCGCGTCGCGTATCCGTCGACCGCGGCGAACTACTACCATTTGCTGCGCGAACAAGCCGCATCGAAGTCACCGGTTCCGCTTGTCGTGATGACGCCGAAGTCACTGCTTCGCGCGGAAGTTGCCTCGGGCTCGATCGACGACATGGCAAACGAAACGTTTAAGCCGGTCATCGACGATCCGAACGTCAAGGACAAGACGAAGGTCGAGCGGATTCTGCTGTGCAGCGGCAAGATCTACTACGATCTGATTGCATCCGAACTCTATCCGAAGATGAAGAAGACGGCGATCGTACGCATCGAGTTGCTCTCGCCGATGCCTGCGGATGAGATCAACAGGCTCCTCGATTCGTATCCGAATCTCAAGTCGCTCGTTTGGGTGCAAGAAGAGCCGAAGAATATGGGCGCTCGCGCCTATGCGCGCCGGCGTCTGCTCGAACGTCTCAAACGGCCGCTCGACATCGGCTACGCCGGACGCGGCTACCGCGCCTCACCCTCGGAAGGCTATCCGGGCGCGCACGCAGTCGAACAAGAACGCGTCATCAACATGGCGCTCACGGAGTGAGCGAGGGCGAGCGCCTGATGCGCCTTGTCGACGGCGATAAGGTGACGGACAATCTGCTCAACGCATACGCCGAGGTGGCGCCCGATTTCGCGCGCTACCTCGTCGATTTTGCTTTCGGCGAAATTTATGCGCGCGAGGGCAACCTCAAACATCGCGAGATCGTCGCGATTGCATCGCTTGCAACAATGGGCGGTTGCGACGCGCAACTCGAAACGCACGTGCACGGTGCATTCAACGTTGGTTTGAGTGAAGCGGAGATTGTCGAGACCGTGATGACGCTCATTCCATACATCGGGTTTCCCAAAGCGCTCAATGCGATATCTGTCGTCAAGCGCGTCGTCGAGAAGAGGCGAAACAAACCGTAACGGCGATTCGTACCTGAGTCATGAAACGGATTTCTGCTCTCGGTACGATCGCGGCCGGCCTTCTCGCAGCACCTGCTGCCGCGAGCACTGGAACGGAAGAGCCCGAACCCTCATCGCCGGATTACACGCGTAAACGCGTTACCGATATTATTCGCGCGAATCGCAAGATCGTCACACCGAACGGCGTTGAAGATTTGACGGGCGTGCAGATCAACGGGATCACGCAGTGGCTTTCGATTCGCGGCGCGGATTCGAGCAATCCGTTGCTGCTCTACGTGCACGGCGGTCCCGGATCGCCGACGATGCCGGCGGCGTGGACGTTTCAACGGCCGTGGGAAGATTTTTTCACCGTCGTTCAGTGGGATCAACGTGGCTGCGGAAAGACCTACGCGGCGAACGATGGTACGTCGCTCGATGCGACGGTGAACTTGGACCAATTCGTCTCCGATGCGGAGCAGGTTGTCCGGTATCTGCTGCATCGCTTCGACCAACGGCATGTGTTCGTGCTCGGCCACTCTTGGGGTTCGATGGTCGGTTTGGAACTCGCGAGACGGCGTCCGCAACTGCTTCACGCATATATTGGGTGCGGACAGATCATCAACTCGAGTCGCAGCGAAGCCGATGGATGGCAATTTGCGTTGCGAGCGGCGCGAGCGGAGAAGAACGACACGGCGGTTGCGGAGCTGCAAGCATTGGCGCCGTATCCGGGGCCGATCGGGACGTTGACCGTCGAACGCATCAGCGCGCAACGCAAGTGGCTCAACTATTATGGCGGGCTCACGAACGGCCGATCGGACTTTGCCTACGACGCAGACACGTGGGCACTCTCACCTGAGTACACGGATCGGGACGTGGCACTCGTCGATGCGGGAAGCTTATACTCGCTGACGCATCTGCTCGGAGCGGTGGAACGCGCAAACTTTGATAATCTCACGCAACTCGGCTGCCCGGTCTTTATCTACGCGGGCCGTCATGATTACGCGACCTCCCATGAGGTGACGGCTAACTGGTATACGGGGCTGCGTGCGCCGCATAAAAAAATTGTCTGGTTCGAAAACTCATCCCACATGATGATGATCGAGCAACCCGGTATATTTTTGCAGCACTTAATCGGCGACGTGCGCCCGCTGGCAAAATAGAACCGCCGCCTGCGGTATAGGCGGCGGTTGCATTGCCCGTTATTGCTTAGCGCTGCGGCGGCCGGCCGTCGCGGTGCCGCGACTGTCCGGTGTAGCCGTAGTAACCGCTGTTGTATCCGTTGTTGTACCCGTTGTTGTTATAGCCGTTGTTATAGCCGTTGTTGTAGTAGCCGCCGTTGTAGCCGTAGTTATTTTGGCCGTTTCCATTGATGTAACAGTTTTGACCGTTACAGGCGACTTGTTCGCCTTGGTTTCCGGGGTACCACGAGTAACCGTTGGGCGCGACGACGTGGCCGTCGGCGTAAACTGCACTTCCGTCCGGCAAATATCCGGTTACCGTCGTTGCTTGACGATGCTTGTTCTCGACGTTGATAACGGTTGCGATGCCGGCAATCGCTGCCGCAGCGCCGATGATGGTGCGTGTGGTTGCTGCGCCGTCGGCGCGTGCAGGCGCGGCAATCGACGTCATCATGACGCCGGTGAGCGCGAGTCCCGCAACCGCGGAGCGAATGAGTGAAGTGTTCATGCACCAAGCCTAGGCTCACAAATTGACAAACGTCTGAGGTAAAGAGGGCCAGGGTTAGAGAAAGATGAGACGTAACACCGGTTCACTTGCTCGTTTGCTTCGTGGAGGATGCATGCGTCGATTTCTCGCCGCTTCAAGCATGGCGGTCATTCTGCTGGGCGCAACCGCGCTTCGATATCCGACTCCGCCCAAAGACGGCACGATCGATACCTATTACGGCGTGAAGGTCGCCGATCCGTATCGTCCTCTCGAGAACATCGACTCGCCCGCCACCGCGCAGTGGGTACAGGCCGAGCAGCAATTAACGCGCGACTATCTCGACGGCATCTCGGTACGCGAGACCATCGCGACGCATTTGAAGAATCTCGCGAATTACGAACGCGTTTCGGCGCCGTACCACGTCAAGAGTCAGTTCTTCTTCACGCGCAATACGGGTCTGCAGAACCAGAGTGTCCTCTATACCATGACGGGAGCGCACGGGGCGCCGCGCGTGCTCATCGACCCGAACACGCTCTCATCTGATGGAACGGTTTCGCTCGGCGGCACGCAAGTGAGCTGGGATGCGAAGTACATCGCGTATGCAACGCAGACGTCCGGATCCGATTGGTTAACGTGGCACGTCCGCGAAATCGCGACGGGCAAAGACTTGCCCGACGAATTGAATTGGAGCAAATTCGGCGATGCAGCCTGGTTGCCGGATAACAAGAGCTTCTTGTATCCGCGGTACGATGAACCGGCCCCGGGTCAAGAGCGTAAGGCCGCGGCGTCGAATCAGAAGATCTACCTGCACCGCTTGGGGACGCCGCAGAATGCCGATACGCTGGTCTACGCGCGGCCGGATCACCCGTTGTGGTACCTCGGTGCCTCCGTGACCGAAGACCGACGCTACATCGTGCTCACGACGAACGAAGGTACCTCGCCGAACAATCGGGTGTACTACATCGATGTACGCGATCCCAAGCGCACCGTGCACCCGATCTTCGACTCGGCGGATGCAAACTACAGTTACCTTGACAATACCGGCACACGCTTCTACTTCCAGACGACGAAAGATGCGCCGCGAGGGCGTGTTGTCGCGCTGAGCCTTTCGGCTCCGCACAAGATGGAAACGATCGTCCCGCAAAACGACGACGCACTTGCGTACGTGCAAACCGCCGGCGGCAGACTCTTCGCAAGTTACTCGGTGGACGTGCATTCAACGGTGAAGGTGTATGACTATAGGGGTCGCTATTTGCGCGGGGTCGCGTTGCCCGGAGCGGGCGATGCTTCGGGATTCGGTGGCTGGCGCAACGATAAGACGGTCTACTACTCGTTCTCGTCCTACACGACTCCGACATCGATTTATTCATACGACATCGCATCGGGGAAGAGTGCGATCTATCGCAAGCCGCGCGTGGACTTCGATTCATCGCAGTTCGAAACGAAAGAAGTTTTCTATAAGAGCAAAGACGGCACGCGCGTTCCGCTGTGGATTTTCTATCGTAAGGGGTTGAAGCTCGACGGAAACAATCCGACGATTCTCTATGCCTACGGCGGTTTTGACATTCCCATCACGCCCGCGTTTTCGACCTTCCGCGCCACGTGGCTGCAAATGGGCGGCGTTTACGCCGTTGCCAACATTCGCGGCGGATCGGAATACGGAGAAGCATGGCACGAAGCCGGCATGCTCGCCAACAAGCAAAACGTCTTCGATGATTTCATCGCCGCGGCGCAGTATCTGATCGACAACAAGTACACATCGACGCCGAAGCTCGCCATCAACGGCGGATCGAACGGCGGCTTGTTGATCGGTGCCGTCGAAGCACAGCGCCCCGAGCTCTTCGGTGCGGCGATTCCGCAAGTCGGCGTGCTCGATATGCTGCGCTTCGACAAATTCACCGTCGGTAACGGGTGGATTCCGGAGTATGGCTGCTCGACGTGTGGAGAAACGGACTTCAAGTGGCTGATGAAATACTCGCCGCTGCAAAACCTAAGACCCGCCTCATATCCGGCGACGCTCATCATGACGGCCGACCACGACGACCGCGTGTTTCCTGCCCACAGCTTTAAGTTTGCTGCTGCAATGCAATCGATGCAGAAGGGCGATGCGCCGATTCTGCTGCGCATCGAATCAAAAGCCGGCCACGGCGGTGGAACGCCGATTAGTAAGAGCATCGAGCAGTACGCGGACATGTACGCGTTCCTTGTGAAAAACCTCGACGTGGACGTTCCACAAGACTTCAAGTGAGCGCATTCAAGGATAGCCAAGAGGCGCGCGAGATTCTTGGCGGATTTTTCCGCCAAGAATCAGGCGAGGACGATCACATCTTCGCAGGCAGCGGGTTCGTCGTCGGATACACATTGGATGATCCCGACGTGCGCATCGTGCTCGACGCGACGAAGCCGCCGCAAGCCGGGCGCGCATACGATGTGTACGTTGACGATCCATCGGCGCCGCAGCCAACAGTCGAGATCTCGATGCCGGCCGACGACTTCGACAAACTCTATAGGGGCGAACTTCAGGCGATGGCGCTCGTTATGAGCGGCAAAGCCAAAGCAAAAGGCGACATCACCGCGGCGATGCGCTTACTCCCCGCGATGGCGCGCGCCATTCCCCGGTACAAGAAGTACCGCCAATAATTCGTCGATCGTGGGCGCGACGGTGATGAGCCCTCGCGTCTGCGCTCGTACGAAACCGTCGCTTTCCATGCGGTCGTAGAGCGCGAGCAGGGCGTCGTAGTAACCGTCGACATTCAGCAGCCCCACCGGCTTATCGTGAATTCCCAATTGTCGCCACGTAAGAATTTCATGGAATTCGTCCATCGTCCCGAATCCACCGGGCAACGCGATAAATCCGTCGCTAAGATCGGACATTAGCGCTTTACGTTCGTGCATACTTTGCACGATATGCAGCCGCGTGAGCCCGCTGTGCGCAACTTCTTCTCCGGCGAGCGCCGCTGGAATGACGCCGATAACTTCGCCGCCGGCGTCGAGTGCTGCATCTGCGATGGTTCCCATTAGGCCTACGCGTCCGCCGCCGTACACGATGCCGTAGCCCGCCGCAACGACCGTGCGAGAGACTTGTGCGGCCATCTCAAGGAAGCGTCCGTCGCGTCCGGGGTATGCGCCGCAGAAGATACACAATCGAGGCATGGCGCTCGCCGTTTACGCAATGGACGCCGCGGCGCCTGCCGAAAACGTGTCGATATGCCCGACGATCGCGAACTTGTCTATTCCAGTGAAACCGGCTACCAAGCCCCGCCCAAGTCGAAGCAACGCGCGAAAGGCGCTGCATCGAAGCCCGCAATGCCGAACGACGGTGTTGTTCGCGTTGCGCGCGAACGGCGCAGGGCGAGTGTGGTGAGCTTGGTGCACGGTTTGGACGAACGCGAGATCGACGACGTTGCCAAAGCGCTGAAACGTCACTGTGGAACTGGCGGAACGAGCAAGCATGGCGTCGTTGAGATCCAAGGAGATCATCGCGACAAAATCGTCGCCTGGTTCATCGCGCAAGGGCGAAAAGCCAAAGCCGCCGGCGGCTAAGGGTACATGTACGATGATGATTGCGCTTGCAGTGATTCTTGCGTTGCAGCCCTCGCCGGCCGCGGCACCCGGTATTCCAGTGAATCCATTCGCCGGACCGCATCAAGAGAACACCTACACGTATGCCGTTTCTCCGGGCGCAACGGTCAACGTGACGACGCCGAGCGGACGTATCGCAGTTGAAGCAGGGGAACCGGGAAAGATCATCGTTGTGGCGAGCCGCCGCGCCGCTACGCAACAGGCGATCGTCGATCTTCACGCCGACGTAACGCAGAACGGAAATGACGTGACGGCCGCAGCACGTCTTCCGGCGAACTGCGCGCAGGACTGCAGCGTGTCCTTTCAAATCCAAGTGCCGCCCGATACAAACATCGTCGCGCATAGTGACTCGGGATCCGTGGGAATCAACGACGTTTCCGGCTCCGTCACTGCGTCGACCGTCCATGGACCAATTTTATGCGGCGGACTTTCGGGCAACGCGACGCTGGGCGCGCAAGAAGGCATGGTCAACGGCGGCTTTCGCGACGTGAGCCACGTTACGCACATGGAACTCGGAACGGGAAGCGGAACCGTCCGCGTCGTTCTTCCACCGAATGCAGCGATCGCGGAGATCAAAGCGGGAACGGGTGATGGTGCGATTCATTCTGAGTGGCCGCTCGCCATCGCTCCGAAAGGCACCGGCGCGAGCGGTGAAGGGCATTTCGGAAACGCCGGTCCGGTCGTTTTGGCCGGAACCGGCAAAGGCGACGTGGACATCGTCAAAGCGCCCTGACTCATCCGCGCTAGTCGTTACGGCGTACAACCGAGCATGAAACGCTTTTTTACAGCCGCGTTTGCGGCCGTCCTTATTCCGTTGTCGCCGGCTCATGCCGCATCACTTCCACGCGCGCAGTTCACGATCGCGAGCACGGTCAGCGTCGATACGACCGCCCACACCGCCCCAAGCGTGGATTTGGGTCCGGCGCGACGATACGCGTCTATGTTTCGAACCCAAATGCGATGAGATCGTTGGAGACGGCGGCGACGGCTTCGATGGATACTGCGGCAATCACGCGGACCAGCTCGATCAGGATGAGGACGAGTAGATGCCGCAATCACCTTCACCGACAGCGCCGGCGCTCGACGTCGACGTCACCGCCGTGGAAGCCCTCGGCTTCAGTGTTCAGGCACACGTCAGCGAACACTCCGCGAACGTCCCGTACTTGCTAACCGGTCCACGCGGCGCGCGCTACAGTCTGTGGCGCAACCAAGGCACACCGCATCTTCTCTTCGTCGTCAACGACAAGGGCTTCACGAAGACGGCGAGCGTCAAAGGCTACACGTGGTTCTCTGACAAGGGCGGCAAGTTGACGCCGATCCGATATTCCATTGCGCTTCGTTATCGCAGAAAGCTCTTCCATCATGTCTAACGCGAATCATCAGTCGAAGGGTCTAACGCCGCGTTCGGAACGCGAACGGCTTCCGTGGGGTGAACGCGTGGCGCTCAATGCGCGCGAGATCGCTGAAGAACTTCGCCGTTACCGTGAGGTTACCACCGGCAACAAATGACCTTGAGCGCCGCGATGTCTGATGTAAAAATAAACATGAAGGTTCTCGTCGTAAATTGTTCAGCGCCGAGCTATAATCTCGGCGCCGCGAAGATGGCTGACGGGTACCGTTCCGAGGGACACGATGTCACTGAGTCGGCCGGAGATCCGGGCATGTTCTGCCACGGGTATGACGTCGTCGCGCTAAGTGTAATCTTCAGCTGGCACGCGCCGATCGCGCTGTCGATCGCTCAGCGCGTCAAGGACTCGAGCGAAGTCACGTGCGGCGGCCCGGGGATGTTCGCGCTGGGCAAGTGGTGGAACGAGCAAACGGGTCTTGTTGCCAGCATTGGACTTGACCAACGATTCGATCGACAGTGGCCACTATCGGATGACGTTTGCCGCGCGCGGGGTGCCCGGTCGGGTGGAGCTGGTGCATCGTCCTGTGCGTTTGCGGAATTAAAGCCGGCAAGGCAGCCAATACGTGCCACTCCGGCGGCAGAAGCGGATTCCTACTGCCGATTAAGTTTTGACTCGCCACGGCGTTCCGCGACGCGGAGGGAAATCGCATCTGGCCTTGCATGATCTTGGCTCGGGAACGTGTCTGCGCTCGCGATTGCGTTCCACCCCACAGCACAATTTCGTGCTTGGCGCGCATTACGGCGACGTAAACGAGGCGTCGCCCACGAGCGCATATCCGCGTTCTGCATCGCATTTTCAGTGTTTCAAAGCCTACTGAGGCTTGGGCGCGAGTGAATACGCCTTCGCGGCAGAACTGAGTCGTAGCGCCTGAGGCGCTAGACTGACCGAAACCCGACACAGCCGAAACTTGCGCCGGCGTGCGACGATACATGCGTCATGAACCGTTCGCTATTCGCCTTCATTGCGCTCGCAGCAGGCGTGACGATGGCGGCGTTCGCGCAAACGCCAGCGCCGTCTTCGAAGCCCGGCATTACCGCCGCAAAGACGCCGCCTTTAAAAGATGCGCCCTACGTCTTTCTTGGCGAAGATCATGGCACGCGTGAAGCGCCGAACTTCGCAAGTGCGCTCTACGCAATGCTGCAACCCGGAGGACTTTTCAACGATCGTCGTCGAGACCGGTCCGCTCCCCGCCGCGAAACTCAACACGTGGATTCACCGGGCCGACGGACAACAGCAGTTCGACCCATTCGAGCGGCAATTTCCCGTGCCATGCCACGAATCTTAAGCGCCATCATCGTCTGAGTGGCACATTGGAGCACACTTTAGAGGCTTGCACGCGCTGAAAGCCGAGGCTAAAACAAGTACAACTAATCGCGCCGTTAAAGACGCCCCTACTGCGAGCTGGAGCGCACCTAGACCAGGCAATTCCCATGCACTGGCTGCTCTTTCCCAAGGATCATGCGCCTTTCGCAATCGCATCGGCGATGGACTAAATCGGCATCACCGTATGAAGGTGTGAATCGGCTTCGAATCCCGCGCAAACTTTTCGAGAACTTACTCAACCGTCTGATCGCCTCGGTACTGCAGATAGGAATAATTGGTAAGCAGGCCGCTCAAGGCTTTTGCGGCGTTGCAGTTGCGGGCGGTTTGTTCACTGTAACAATATGTAGTGGACCTCCTGGATCGCCCAATCCATCATTCGGCGATCTGTCGAGCTTATCCGCGGATAAGTTAAGCGGCACAAGTTTGCTGTAGGGAATTTCGGTCCGCTGTGCCGACTCGGTCATGGGGAATTTATTGTCACCTATACTCTTAGAGAACCATTCCGCCGTCAACCGATACGTAGCAGGGGAACGGGCTATTGCGGCCGCGGTTGGCTGGCCTGCCATAAGGTAGGCAGAAATTAGCTTAATTTGCTTCTTAACGTCGTCCTCTTTCATTCCGCGTTCGACTTTCACCTCGATTCCTTGGCCATGCTCGCCACCACCCCAAAAATGAAACGCATCATAGCCGACTGTCTTCGGCGCCTTCAATAGTAACATCAGTGATATGATCGCCTTTGGCACTTCCGCGATACTGCATCCTTCATAGTAGATTCCGTCGGTAACTTGAAGTTTCGTACCTTTGAGTGCGTCAGTAATCTTATCAATCGAAGTGAAAGAGCTGTCCGAAAACTCTATATTCCCCGGGATCCCGTGAAGTTCGAAAACCAGCTTCCCGACTGATTCGTAGCCTCGAATGAGGTTCGTGAAGTCAGTCGCGTTTTTAGGAACCATGTAATTCCCATCGCCAGTAACACCGTAACGCAGCCGTGCCATCGCGAGGTCAGACTCGGTGCGAGTGCCGGCAACGATCACGACCTGGGCCGTCCTGCCCATCACTTAACTCGTGACCGACAAGTTGCCACCCTGCAGTGAAAGCGTGACGCTCGTTGCAGCAGGTGGCACATCACTGAGGACACAGTCTCCTGTTGCGATCTCAAGGTGTATCCCATCGGCAGGAATCTCAAGTTCGTCAATTATCGGTATTGGATCTTCGACGTTTGCGCTCTCCGAATAAAGGTTGACGCCGAGCGTCGTCAGATCAGCATTCGTGAGTGCGATAACGCCTGGCACCGTTAAATAGTGGCGGTCGATGAAGAAGCGATCGACGTCAAATGCAGCTCGTGGTGCGAAGCTCACAAGAGCTCCCGTGTTATAAGCGTCATTAATGATGGCCTGTATGGTGGGTATTAACGCTTGGCCCTGTGTTCGATCGTTTACATATCGCAGGTACTCCTGCCGATAATATTGTGCGTTATTAGCTAAATGCTGAAGCAATGCCGCAAGTGAGGTGTTCGCTTGAGATTTTTGTTTGAGTCTGTCCTCATCAGCACTGGCTGGGTCGAGTAACGGCGTCAACAGGCCCGAGACGGCTGACATGAATCCAAGCATTCGACGGCTGAACTCAGTAAATTGCCCCGTGTCCATTACAGCTTTGATCGGAGACATGTCCGCTTTTGCGTCAGGAAAGAGAAAGTCCCATTTCGCTTTCAATTCTCCCCCGAGCGCAACTGCGAACCGAATAGAGGCCTCGTCATCGCTGTTATCGGTAACGTGGAGGTCGGGATCGCCGTACATTTTGAAATAAAAAGCGATGACCACGAAAATCGTTACAAACGAATTGTTTAGTGAGTCGCCCAATCCGCTGTCAGATAAGTTGCCTGTGATCTGAGCGTCGAATGACGTGGCTGGAATGTTGGGATCCTTACCGTTGATCTTAGGCACATTGAAAACATTTGGGTCGTCGAAGAAGGCCTTCAACGCAGAGCGTGCTATCGCCGCTGCGGCTGCGAGGTCTGTAGCCGCGGCAATCGGCGTCGCCCCCACCACAGCGTTCCCGAGATCGTCGATAAGATTCGGGTCAAGCAAGGTGGAGCTTAAGAAGTCCGAGTTGCCGATTACGAACTGACTGTCGAACAAGATTTCGTCGATCGCCACAAAGATGCCCAAGCGATTTTCACTGAGCGCGGTCTGGATCGAGTAGTCCTTAATTAGTTGAAACACATTGATGGCGATCGTACGGTCGGGGTACGGATTGACGATCGTGCGAGTCATGCGATCGCTTATAAGAGACTCTGTAACGCCTCTCACTTCAATCTTATGCATCGCTTTCAAGGTCTTAGCGGATTTTTTGGTCGCTGCCGAGACGTGATTCACTGTTTGCTGGTTGGAAGTAGTAACGGACTGCGAATAGCCGCCCGACACTGACAGCGATGCCACGCCAACAGATGCGGTCGCCGTGCTGTCCACATGCCAGTTTTCCGTCTTGGAGCTACTTCGAGTGATGTTAATCGCCTCCGTATCGCTCTGCGTGCTTTCGACGGAGTCTACAGATTCGGCAGAATCCATCGTCGATCGGTCGAGCACCTTGCGCTGGGACGTTTGGAACTCGAGAACTAGCTTTTCATTGGGCGCAAGACCAATTGTTGAGGAGAGATCACCTATCTTCAGATCCAAAAGATTCCAGGTCTGGTCGAAACGACAATCCAGGCCGTACCAAACGCTAAGACCAATAATCGGCGTGCCCGCGATGCTATACCGTGGAGTCCCCTTCCCGTCAAACACGTTCAGCGGACATTCGCCGAGCAACAACGGACGCCTAAGAGGGATTGTGAATTGCGGTCCGCTCCGCGTGCTCGGCGGAGAGCAAGCATCCAGAGGCTGCGCGGAAGGCTGTGGACCAGGCGCTACTGGCGGCGGCGCACTAGTGAATAACGCCGGTGGAGTTTCTTTTAGCACAGGATCACGTGATGCGCGATGCGGCGTGCGAATGATGGCGGTTTGGGATTTCTTCCGTTTCTTTTGCATGTGTAGGCCTTCCTAAGGAAACGTCCGCAAGGGAGTCAGGCCGACGGGTACACGCATCTCACGGCGCCATAAATGCTTCAGTTTCAACTTAGTCATCGCTCACGATCGATTGGAACCAATTTGGCTGACCCATCCAACGTCGGGAATGCCTCGACGCCTTCAACGCGGTCATTCACATATTCACTCGACTCTAACGTACTGAGGTCACGGATTTTCCGACGATTAAGTCGCTGAGCACCCGCTGCCTGATCGTCACCTCGACGGTTCCGTACTCGATTGCGCCAATAACTGTTGAGCCATTGCCAAAATTAGAATTCCGTGCTCGGATCATCTACCGTGAGAATCGATCTCATCGTGGATGCCTTCTGGCACTGACCCAAAAACGCGATTCAATCCATCGAGAGTAGTTTAGTAGTCATCGAAGCGCCACACGGCGCTATGAACGCCGGAGGTAAGCATTTGGGGGTTGAGGTTTTGGTGCGTTATCGGTTCTGAAAATATGCCAATTTTTATGTTGGAATAGGGCTTGTCGAGTCTCTCCAAACCGGCCGGAAGCGAACCATTAGCCCCCAAACCCCGCGCGATGGCACTCTTCAGCGTACGATTATTGTGCGTCGCGTTCTAGTAGGCAAACCGCTCATAGAAGGAGGCATTGGTCCCATCGTAACGTGCTCGTGCATTTGTGTCCGCAGAGCGCGCCGTAGGTGCGGACATTGCAAGCGGCGCGTTGATCGACGAAGATTCGGAGTGTACGAAATGCCATCTCCCGTACATTCGTGCGCGGAGTGCGAAGTGCTTCCGTACGGCAGCAGCCGGCAGATCCGACTCGTGTGTCCGCAATGCGGCAACCATGCCCCGTCGCAGCTCGAGCCGTCCTCGGTCTGACGGTCGCAACAAATAAACGCAGCGGGCCGAGCGGCGCAATCCAATTGAGCGCCGCTCTCACCCTTGTGAAAGACTGAACGACGCTCCCGATCATCCTCCGCCGGGGACCGCTACGCTACACGCTGGCCGCCACTGCTTGGGATCGATGGTTGAGCGTCAACGCAACAACGCCATCTAGGCCGCCTGCTGGCCGGGAGTGTGCCATGAAACACTAAGATCGCCGTTGCGGCGGCGTCGGATAATCTTTGTCCGCCAGCGTGCGACGTTGGAGTCGCGAGCAATCGCGAGTATTTCACACACGGCGCTCCAATGTGACGCAACTTCGCGGCACCGCTTCCTCGTCCGGATTCTGCACGTAACTCGGTTCAATAAAAGCGCCAGCGAGCCGTTCGCCGTCGTGCTTTTCCGTTACTGAAGTACACGTAAAGCGTCTGACGGCGCACTTCGCGGGCACTCAGTAGCAACGCTCAAGAGCGCTCTGCTAAACTGCCTTTCTTTTAACCTCAATGCGCGGGCTCGGTGAACTGCACGCCGCCTGGAATGTACGAGATGAACGTGCCGTTGTGCTTTTGAATCACAATGTATCCCGCGGGACAAGACCACCGGACGCCGCCGCTTGCAGCGAGCCTGGAGCAATCTTTTGGCAAATTGGATTTGAACCAAAGGTCAACGAGCTGCACTGAGTCGTTCGTCGTTTGGTTAAAAGGAGTGCCCGCTTTCATCGCGTCCGGCGGAATATTTTCCACAGCGCGACCCCGCGGATATAGCGGGAGCGCCCCATCAGTTTGTATATCGGTTTCCTTAGCCAGCACCGGCTGAACAAGAAAGGTAAGAGCGAAGGCCGCTGAGGCGGCAGCAACAAGATACTTTATCATGGCGCCAGTGTAGCGCGGCCGCGTGCGGCCGGTGTGCCGCAAGGAGCGTCGGGTCTGGCTCTCGCCACTGGCTGTCGCACGTTGTGCGCACGGCGCCGCGCTAGGATGGTCCCATGCAAAGGAGGTTACGATGAAGTTATCATTGCTGGCGGGAGCAGCGGTCGCAGCGACCGCACTATGCACGGCCCTCTACGGTTCTCCATCGCCTGCTGCGGCCGCAACGACGTCGCTGAGTGCGTTGGCCGCGTTCCATCACGTCCCGCCCTATCCTAACCATGTGTTGGGCATCGAGATTCAAAATCATCCGAGCGCGACGACCGGCGGTTCATATGTGATTAACACGTCGGATTCGGTGGAAACGGTGGCTGTTTGGTATAAGCAGCATTTGCCCGATCAGAATGGCGACCACAGGACGTCGGACGGCCACCACGTCTTTTTCACGAAGAACGGGTCCACCGTCGATGTCGGCAAAGCGATTCCGTTCGCGGGTACCTACACAATCATCGGCGTCGTAACGTCTAAGTAGGCGGGGCAACCTATTTCTTCATGACTGGCTAGACCAACGGGACCGCAGGCCTTCGGATGCGCTCTTGCGCGACGGCGAAGTTATAGGGACCGCTTAATCGAGGATGCAGACATCGGAGGCCGCCTCCCGTTCTTGGTCCGACCCCTGGCGAAAGTTCGTGGGATTGACGTGTAAGGCCTAATCCGGGCCTACGCTGCCATTGCGTCGCGGCTTATACGCGGGGAAAAGCGTCTGGTATATCATTACCGATGCTTCCGACGCACGCGAAGCAAAAACGCTCGGCGTCAACTACGCGCCGTCGCTTGCGCATCTCGGCAATTCCGCAATCGCGCACGTCGAGAAAAAAGACGGAACATACATCTTCCCGGGAGCGCCGGATTTTTCGAAAACGCGCACATACGTCGCGAGCGCGACCGGCTTTCCGCCGAAGTCGGCAACGCCCGGGTCCGCGGCGGACGGTGCGTATTCTCCCTTCGTTCGCGCCGATGGAACGAGCGGGGTGCTCAATGCGTCGATCGTTGCAACGGGCGACGGGCCGTTCGATGTCACGACGCACACGAACACGCAAGATCGCGTCATTGCGATCGACCAGGCGAAACACACGGTAACGCTTGCGCTCGCGCGCGGATTTTTTAACGGCAAGCCGGTGTACTACCTCAGCACGGAGGCCTCGGATGCGGGTGCGGCGAGCGTGGAGCGCGCGACGTATGTGCCGTCGCTCGCGAAATCATCACAGAATGCGCAGATTCCAATCGGCGTCGTGGTGAATGGTCCGCAGACCGGTAGCGCGCCGCAAGGGCTTGCGTTCCTCGCACTTCGAACGCCCCTCGCTAAGGACGCAACGCCCGCGAACGTTTCGACGATCATGTCGTCGTTCAACGTGCTTTCGCTCGCGCCGTCGCTGGCGACTCCGTACGCCGCGAACGGATATTCGCCGCTGTGGAACGTCCTCGTGGTCGGTGCGCCGCAAGCCAAACGGCTGACGTCCTTCGCAGAGATTGCACCGATTTCAAAGCCGGCGGGCTTTGTCGTAAACTGTCCGGTGGTCGCCTACGCAGACAACAGCGGATCCTAACCGATTGTGCAGTATGTACGTGTGCGATGGACGGCGTCGCATTCGTACGATCTCTCGACCCGGATAACGCGATGCCCATGGCGAGCCCATGGGCATTTCGCATCGTAAACCGCCAAGGCCGAACGGTTCTCGCAGAAGCATTTCTTCAAGATGATAAAGGCGTAAAGATCGCCTACGCGCAATCGAATTGCGTGGTCGCAAACCGCCTTACGCGCGAATGAAGAAGAGACCTGCGACGCCGATAATATAGAGCGCGAGTACGATCAACGAGTCGATTCCCGTGCCAAAAAGCATCCGTTTCGATCTGAACACGGCGCCCGCGCAATAGACCGCCGTGAGCAATGCGCCGAGAGCGGTGAGGTATAAGTCCGGGCCTTGCGCATCCGGCAAGAGTGCCTTTCCGCTTAGCACGCTCCCCAACAGAAAGAGCACCGGAAGAAATGCGTTGCCGCCGATAACGTCGCTGATTGCGAGCTCAAAGCTTCCGACTTTCACCGCCGCGAGGCCGGTCGTTACTTCAGGAAGCGCTGTTACCGCCGAAAGAATCGTCGCGCCGAAGATCACGCCGCTGATGTGAAAGCGCCCGGCAAGCTCGACGCTTGCAAGCTCGATCGCGACACCGCAGATCAACGTCGCGCTCGCAGCGATTGCAAAGAGCACGATCGCCCTTTGAATCGAGCAACGCCGCACGACTTTTGGCGCCGCCTCCATCATGTGTTCGTGACCGGCACGCCACGATTCGCGGTCTTCATTTTGTGCCGTTAACCAAAGCCCGAAGAGCCAAAAGAACACGATACCGATTTCCACGGGCGTGATGCGAAAGGCGATCATGGTGCGCGGCAACAGCGCGCCTATCACGCAAAACATCAGCACGGAGATCACGACCATGCCCTGGACGACGATCGTGAGCGAGCGTACCGTCGACATGAGCGGGATTCGTTCGCGTAAACCCGGACCGTCAAGAATAACCAAAACGACGGTTTGAATCGCGATGCCGCCCAGAATGTTACCAACCGCGAGATCCATCGAATTCGTGAAGGCGCATCCGATGATGATCGCGATCTCGGGCAAGTTCGTTGCGAACGCGAGCAGCATCGCACCGCCGACGCCTTCACCCCAGCCGAAATGCGTGTCGATGGCGTCGGTTGTGAACGCGAGAATAATACCGGCCCACCAAATAACGCCCGCTGCGGCTAAGAAGATAGCAAGTAAGCCCCATGTCGACAGTCCAGACATGTGAGCTTTCTTCCCAAAAAGCAATGTGTGTTACAGTAGAGTTGCTTTTTTAACCGGGAGGCATGCAGATGCTCCTGTATCCTCGTTCCGACGCGAACTCCGATGACGATCGGCTCGACCTCCTCGCCGATCCGGAACTTGCGAAGCGCCTTCGCAAAGCAAATCCGAAGTTCTTCACGCGCGCAGGCCACGGTTCGATCGCGAAGATTTTGGCACTCGCCGGTATTGTTTCGCTCATCGCGGGCTATGTTATCGAGCCCGCGGTTCTTGCGCAGCATCGCGCAAATCCACCGCTATTAACGACTACCGTGCATCACGTCGCACCGGCGCCACCGCATGTGTTAAAGCGGTACGCTGCGGCGCCCGTCATTCACGTGAAGCCGTCGATTGTTGTTGCGCACAAAGCCATCGCGGTCGAAACCGAACGCGTGCCACAATTGCAACCGAAGAAGCTTCCCGTGCATCGAACGCGCGCGATTGCCGTAGCGCAACCGCAACCCCAAGCGCAAAACGAAGAGCGGTTTTGGTTAAAAGCGCAAGCCGAAGCGCGGGCTCGCGATCGTGCACGCGCGGCGAGAGCTGCTGCGGCTGCAACTGCTGCGGCGTCTGCTCCGGTACAAGCGCCCGTTGATACGCAAGTCACAGCACCGCAACCGCCGGCACCGCAACCGCCCGTGAGCGGGCCACGCGTACCGGGTCCGTTCGGAGGTTCGTGGCCGACGCTTCCGGGTGGCGGTCCTTGCACGCCGGGACGCGGCCCGATTCTGGTTGGTGGTCACGGATTAGCCGGAGTACTAATCAACGCCGTGTTACAGAGCGCGATTCCCGTTCACCACATGAGACCGTTCGGGCGGCCATAGCTCTCGCCTTACTACTGTCGGAGGCTGGTTCGCTCAGCGTCCGATAAGCTCGCAAATCGGCGGAACGACGCCTGCACGATGTCTGTCGTTGCGCTGCCGGGAAAAAGCCCATATCTGCCGGTGTATTGTTGAATCTCGTGTGTCAAGGCCCAGTAGCCCGGCAGCACTTGCGCTCGCTCGCCACTGACCGTTCCCGACGTTACGTATTGATAATTTGCACTCATCTTGTATTGATATGCAGTTACGTGATTCTGCCGGTCGATGGTAAACGTGCCGCTTCCATGAGCCTTGTCGCTAATGAGGCTCGTGAATGCAATCGTCGTTGGATTGACGACGCTGTAGGTGTATTCACTCGTGTAACGCGGATCCCACGGCGCTCGAAAAAGCTCCGTCGATTTCGGATGTTCGTAATCCGATTCCGTCTGCGCAAGCTGCGCTGCCGTCGCGTCTTTACCGCCGAGCGTCTCGCTCATAATGCGGATGCGCACGAGATCGCCGCTTGAGTAGACGGCGGTGAAAATCATCTGATCGTGCCGGCTCGAGGCCGCCGTGCGAACATCAAACGTTCGTGTATACTGCGCGCTTGCTACCCCGTTCTCATCCCGAGCCGTTTGGCGAGCGATTTGCATTACAATTGCGGGTGCCACTGTGTAACCTCGATTTCGACTTTGCCGGCTAAAGGAGGTGCACGCCTATTCCCTCGTCGACCCGACATGACGCTACGCGTTGAGGATACTCACCTGTTACCGTACCCGGCACGGCGTGCAACGTCCAGCACGAATCATTGAGCGAACAGTAGCAAAATTTGAGCTCTACGCGGTGCTCTTTCAGTACCTTCGGCGAGACGCTTGGACGTAAACTGACCGCGATCAAACTATGCGTGTCGCCGGGACGAATCGTCGTTGACGCATTGATGGTGGACGAACCGAACCTTGCGGAACCGGGTGGTAAGCCCTTCGAAAGCAGAGCTGTAAAATTTTCCCACGACGGTACGCGGTGTCCGTCGACGACCAGCTGCGCGGAGCGTATCAGCGCGGGCCCGAGACCGTCATTCGTAACGACGACGTTAACGTGGCGTGGATCGACCACGTTCGTATCCACGCTCAAATACGGCCATATCGTCGCGGCGTATTGACTCTGAATGATGCGTGTTTGATAGACGATTGCTCCCCCCGTAACGGCGCTGATGAGCAATGCGCAGATCGCGATTATCGATTCAAAGCGCAACAACCGCTCCATTCGTGCCTCCTTCGCAGCCTAAATCCGGCGCCGGCTACGAAGCGTTCGAGCGCCGAGGCGGGCCGTACGGCAGCGTGTCCGGCGAAATTCGCACGTCAGTCGTGATGGTAAACGGTTGGCCGGCGACCGGCTTGTACGTGACTTCGACGAAAGATGCGTTCCATCCGTGCGCGACCGTGGGCGCCGGCGCGAGATATGCGTTGTCGCCGCTCTCTTTGAGGTTGGTGCTCGAGAACGCATTTCCGATCGTCTGCAGACGGAAATCGCGGGTGGCCGGGTTCGTTGCGCGCCAAACTTTCGCGCTGCCCGGCTGCTGCAGGTGAACGAGGATGGAGCCGTCGGCACGGTCTTGCCACGTAATGTTCGGAGGATGGGATCCGTGGATGAGCGACCGATAAAACGCGAGCAGCGTGCGAGCTTGCTCGGGGCGAGTGTTCTGGAGAGAATGGTCGCTATTCGGAACGTATCGTAAGTAATTGGTTCCCGGCAACGCGCTGTAGTAGAACTGTGAGGAGTCGGGCACGAAAAACTCGTCCCCAGTCGCATTGACGATCAGCTTCGGCATCGTTAGTCGCTCGCGATACGAGAACGGGTCTTCGATCTTGAGGAGTGCGTCCATCTGCGGCGTTCCAAGCCAATTGAAAATTCCAAGCTCCTCATAGGGCTGCCATGCTTGAGGCCAACGGCCGTACGTGCGATACGTATGTTCGACGGTGCGCGGCATATTGAGGACGTCGATCACAATCGGAACGATGCCGGCGACGCGACGATCGACCGCAGCGGTCATCCACGTCGTCCATCCGCGCTTCGACGTACCGCCAACGACGAAGCGTTTGACGGTTACGCCGCCTCCGCCGCGGTTGCAAAAATCCGACACGGCGTCCATTGCGCGCAGCACGCTTTTCGTCATTGGAAGACGGAGGGGCCAACTGTCATCTCCCGTGCGCAAATACTGCCGCCAGGAGTACGCGATGAGATCGTCTTCGGATCGCGGCTGCGTTTCGTCGGAAAATGTCAGCGGTTGATTCGGAACGCGATTTACTTCACAGGTTACGGAATATGTCGCGAGGGACAGTACAACAAGATATCGCGGCGCCTTTGCCGGAGGAGCATCGTTTTTCGAACCACCGCCGACAACGATCGCCGCCATGTCCGTTCGCACGTCAGCCGGCTCAACGATCGTAATCCAATGTTTCCAAAGCGGCTGATCGACCTCGCGAACGCTTCGCCATTGCTGCGACGTGAGCTCGAGCACATACGCGCGATAACGTGGATCGTCGGTAATCGTGTTGATCAGACGGTAGCCGTACGACGCGTCGCCGTTATCGAGATAGCGTTCCAGCGGTGCGAGTGCGAGCAGCGCGGGTGCTGCAGCGGCGATCTTCAGGAACTCAAGGCGGGAAAAGCGCGGTGCACGCGAGTCCATCAGCAGGCGTTCCGCGGGCGCACATTCCCTCCGCTAGGACTGGTCAAAAACGAAGAAAGCCACTGCATGCTTGCAGCGGCTTTCATTCGCGTATGTAAGGGTCAGCGTTTTAGGCGAGGACCAATTCGTCGGCGGCGTCGCCGGCCTTTTGCAGCGCTTCTGCGATCATTTGGTCGGCGATATCTTTCACGGCCCAACGCGCTTGCGCGGCCGGTGAAAGCTTGTCGATCGGATCGAAGTAGACGAAGGCTTTGCCTTTCTTGACGCTGGGTGCGGTGTAGACGCAGATGCCGTTCTCGCGATCGTAGTAATCGAACGAGTGGATGTCGCGCTTACCACCGCCGCCGGGCGCGTCGCATATAAAGAGCGGTGTGTTGAAGCCGGCCGTGCTGCCGCGCACGAACTTCTCGATCTCGACCGAGGTCTGGATCGTCGTGCGCAGTTCCTCGACGCCCTTGACCATATCGTGCATATAGACATAGTAGGGGTGCACGTTCACGTATTCGAGACGCTTCACGAGAAGCTGCATACGCTCCGGCGTGTCATTCACACCGCGAATAAGCACCGACTGATTGCGCACGAGGATGCCCCGTTCAAAGAGCATTTGCATCGCCTTTTCCGTGATCCACGTGATTTCTTCGGGCGCGTTGAAGTGCGTGTGCAGCACGACATCTTTGCCCATCGTTCGTCCGCGTTCGACGATGGCCGTAAGCGCATCGAGCCACGCCGTATCGGTGATGATCTTCATCGGCATGATCGCCGGGCCTTTGGTAGCAAAGCGCATGCGACGAATGTGTGGAATATCGAGCAGCGCGTTGCCGATCAGCGAGAGGTTCTTCGCGGGAAGCTGATACGTGTCGCCGCCGGAGATGACGATGTCTTCGAGTTCGGGGCGTTCGCTGATGTATTGGAACGCTTGTTCCCATTGCTTCGGCGTCTTTGCGAGGGCGACTTTATCGACGTTCTCCGTATCCGGTCCGATTGCGTAGCTGCGCGTGCAGAAGCGGCAGTATACCGGGCATGTATTGAGCGGAAGAAAGAGGGCCTTGTCGACGTAGCGGTGGACGAGTCCCGGAACCGGCGAGTCATCTTGTTCGTGCAGTGAATCGAGCGTAAGGCGCGGATGATCCGGCAAAAGCGTCGATGCGAGCGGAATGAATTGGCGGCGGATCGGGTCGTTGACCGGATCGTTCCAGTCGATCAGCGAGAGCGCGTACGGCGAGACACGCACGGCCATCGGCGCAAGATGGAACCCTTGCTCGACGTCCTTAAAGAACTGCGGCGAACAGAGGTCCTTGATGGTCTCGAGCAGTTCTTGCGGCGTCTTTACCGCGTTCTTCTGCTGCCACAGATGATCGAGGAACGTCGGCTCGTCGATTTCGCTGTACGCGGCAACGTGACGCCAGAATTCGCCCTGCTTCAGATTCCGGTGTTCGAATTGCGACGGCGGCGCCGGCGGTTTGAGATGGTTGATCTCGCTCATGTGCTCTACCCTTTGCTCGCGTACTTCGCATCGAAGTACTGGTGGATGGGCGGATGATCGCGCAACGTTTGGAGCGCGATGTCGGCATGCCCCTTGGCATATCCGTTGCCGACGATCATGGTGACGTCTTTACCGACGCCTTCGGCGCCGAGCGCGGCGGCCGTAAACGAGGTCGACATCGAGAAGAAATAGACGATTCCGTTTTGCTTCGTGCTCAGAATCGAGCCGAGTTCCGTGTTCGGGACATTGACGCAATTGATCGTGATGTCGGCAAGCTGCGGGGCGATGGCCGCAACTTTCTCGCTCACCTCGAGCGCATTACGCGCATCGGCCACGACGAAGTGATCGACGAATCCGCTTTCTTTCAGCAGACGCGCCGCGGGCGTATCGTCCGACGGCGCAACGCCGATGACCGTGCCTTCGGAACCAACACGTGTTTTTGCTTGCGCGCACGAGAGCATGCCGCTCTTTCCATCCGCGCCGATAACAACGACGGTGTGCCCTGTCTGGCAAAGGCGCTGCACTTGCGCGGGCGCGCCCGCAACATCGAGCACCGCGAGCGCGACGTTTTCGTCGATATCCGGCGGGAGCTTCGCCCACAATCCCGATTCGAACAGAATCGCTTTCCCGCGGATCCAAATGCGTCCCGTCGCAACGTCGATACGCGTAATCGCTTCGATTTGCAACGGCGTGAGCGTGAGCGACACGAGCGACGCGATGCGATCTCCCGCTTTCAGATCGACTTTATCGCGCAGGGCTTCGCCGACTTTGAGAACGTAGCCGATGAACATGCCGCCGCTTCCGGTGACGGGGTTGTGCTGCTTGCCGCGCTCGTGCACGATACCGAGTACGTGTTCCTTGATCTTCGCTTCGTTGCCCTCGCACACGTCTGCGATCTGCTTGAACGAAGCCGAATCGATGTTCAGCACTTCGACGTCGCAGAGAACCTCGTTCTCGAACGCGATCGGTGTGTTGTCGATCTTCCACGCGCTTTGCGGCATCGCGCCGGGCGGGTCGATGACGCGGTGCGTCCCGAGGGGATGAATTGTTCGTTCGAATGCAATGCTCATGAGGTAACCGAGATGCCTCCGCGATCGAACGGCGTCGTCAGCACGATCGTCGTCTTCGTGCGCGCCATGCCGGGCATCGATTTGAGGCGTCCAAGGAGATCGTCGAGGTGTTCCGTCGAGCGCGTGACGATCTTGCACATGAATGTTTCCTCGCCCGCGACGGAGTGTATCTCGCAGACTTCCGGCATCGCGGAGAGCGCGCGCGTGAAGTCGTCGTACACGCAGTCGGGTGAGGTGTAGCAGCTCACGAAGGCAACGAGTTCGAGACCGAGCCGCTTGCCGTTGAGCTGGGCCGCGTAACCGCGAATATGTCCGCGCTGTTCGAGGCGTTTGACGCGATCGTGCACGGCGGGCGGTTTGAGGCCGACGATTGCGCCGAGTTCGGCGAACGTCGAACGGGCGTTGCGCTGCAACGCTTCCAGGATTTGTATGTCGAGCTCGTCGAGTTCGTCGTTTGCTACTATCATTCGTCCCACCAGCGAGTTTTAGCCGCATCCATTCGGCCAACTGACTATAGCACCCCTGATTTATTCGGGCAAGGGTGGGCTCGCGCACGGCGAGCCCGGGGCTCGCGCACGGCGAGCCCGGGGCTCGCGCACGGCGAGCCCGGGACCCTACGGCGTTTTCCTCGCCACGCCGAAGAAAACGCCTCCGGGTTCCCGAAGCCGGGGTCGATGCGACGACCGCTGCTTGCGCTGCTCGGGGTCTTCATTCTCGCCGGCTGCCGAATCTCGGTGGGCTCGAACAATGTCTTCAGCGCCGACTCGGTGCGCTTCGACCTTGCGGCCGATCCTGCGTCGCTGAACCCGCTATTCTTGCATCCCGATGCTGCCTCGGTCGAGCAACAGGTCGCCCGCCTGTCCTTCGAGCCGTTCATCGATCTTGATGCGGCCGGCCGGCCCGTCCCCGCGTTGCTCGACCGGATTCCGACGATCGAGAACGGCGGCTTGAGCGCCGATGGCCGAACCATTACGTACCACTTGCGTCGCGACGTGCGTTGGAGCGATGGCCCGGCCGTGACGAGTGACGACGTCCTATACACGCTTCACGCGATTCTCGATCCGCGCAATCCCGTGCGCTCGCGCGAGGGATACGATCTCATCGATCGTGCGACCGCGCCCAATGCGCGTACGGTCGTCTTCCATTTACGCCGCGCCTGGGCACCCGCCGTGATGACGTACTTT
The DNA here is from genome assembly GCA_963765935.1 of Vulcanimicrobiia bacterium. Taxonomy (GTDB): domain Bacteria; phylum Vulcanimicrobiota; class Vulcanimicrobiia; order Vulcanimicrobiales; family Vulcanimicrobiaceae; genus JAMXLG01. Next base: position 1,811,222 of record CAVXXX010000001.1, read on the forward strand.
TCGTATGGAACGTCGCCGCAGTTCGTTCTTCCGGCGCACGTTTTACGCAAACAAGAACCGCTCGCGCAAGCAGCGTTCAACGCCGCGCCGGCGGTTGGCGACGGTCCGTTTCTTTTCCGATCGTGGAGACACGGCGACGCGCTCTACTACGAACGCAATCCACACTATTGGCGCGGTCCCGCAAAAGCAGAAGGATTGTACGTGCGCGTTGCGCCGGACCCTTCGACGAATCTCCTGATGCTGCAATCGGGAACGCTGGATTGGAATCTCATCGCGCCGGCGCAATATCAGATCGTTGCTCGCGATTCGCACGTACGGTTCGTCACCACGCCGACGGCGGTCGTTGCTGCACTCGTGATGAATACCTCGCACGCGCCACTCGACGATGCGAACGTACGCCGTGCGATCGCGATGTCGGTCGATCGTGACGGGATCAGCAAGAAGATCACGCTCGCGAAGTACCCCGTGACGAACATGCTGCAGCCGCAGTTTTCTTGGGCCTACGATCCGTCGATTCGCGAGCCGGGATACGATCCGCACGCAGCTGATGCGTTGCTGGACGCCGCTGGATGGCGGCGCGGACCGGACGGCATGCGCCATCGTAACGGCGCGCCGCTGCATTTTACCTACGTCCAATTTCCCGAATCGATGACAGGCGTGCGCGTTGCAACGTCGGTGCAAGCGTCGCTGCGCGAACGTGGCATCGATGTCACGATCAAGAGCGTAAGCAACGCGCAGCTCTTTCTTCCGAAGAGCGGGACGCTTGCGGGCGGCGGCTTCGATCTCGCTTACGTGCCGTTCACGATGGGCGCGGATCCTGATGATGCATACGTGCTTTCCTGCAACGGCACGTCGAACTACATGCGGTGGTGCGACCATCGCGTCGATGCACTCGAAGCGCGCGCCATCGCCTCCGTGTCGCAAAGCGAGCGTAAGGCACTGTATGGGAACATCGCGCGGATCGTGGCGCGGGACGTTCCGCTGCTCTATCTCTTCAACGCAAACTATATCTACGCGTATCGCGACCGGCTGAGCGGGTTTGCGCCGAACGCGTTTTTGCCGACATGGAATGCGTGGGCATGGAAGATTTAGCGGCGCGTCGCGTCGCCGTCGTGTGCGTCCACGGCGTCGCGCCGCATCCGCGGTACGAATTTCAAGATCAAGTGTCGGGGTTGCTCTGCGATCATCTCAATGATGCGTGCGGTAACGCCGGCGCGTGGGTTATCGACGTCGTCAATCCCGGAAACATGCTCGATCATGGCAGTGAAGAGCCGCTGCCGACCATCAGCCGCGTGCACCGGCGCAGCGATGAAGATCCGACGTCGCCGGACGGCAGCTTCTTCGACGTCATCGAAGCCTACTGGAGTCCGATTTCCAAGGGCGGAACGAACTGGCTTTGGGTGGTCAATTGGATCCTCAAAGTCGTCTTCGTCCCGCTCAATACGACCGCCAGTTATAACGCAACGTGGCAGAAGCAATTCTTCGACTATGGCTACATCGGCGGCGCGTTATTCTTGGCGTTTGCGCTGTTTTTCATCTCGCTCACGGCGGTCTGGCAATCGTTCGTTCGCGTATTGACCGTTACGGGCCTCATCAAGAACACGAGTGCCAACGACATCATCAATACGCTCAACGCAAACGCAAATGTGCCCGGATTTGTCCCGATCAAGATCGGCGTTTGGCTCTTTGTCGGCATCATCGGCGGATTTTTGATCGGACAAGCGCTCTCGGCGATTTGGAAGCTCGTCGTCCAACGCCGCGCACTTCGCAACAATCCGAAGGCGATCTGGCATCGGGTGATCGCGATCGTCGTGCTGGTCGCGCTCGGCGGAGCCTGTATTAGCGCGATGGCGCTCGCGAAATTCCCGAACGGCGTACTGGGATGGCAAGGCGTGACGTTCCTGATTCTGATCTTCGTTGCGTTCCAACTGGGGTACGCGCTGCTCATTGGATTCATGGTGGGATTCTTTGGCGACGCACAAATCTACACGACGCGCGACGAAAACGACTCACGCTTCTATGAGATGCGCGACCGGATCTTAGACGTAACCGTTGAAGCGATAATGCGGGCGGTCTCGCCGCAGCTCAACGGCGGACGCCGCTACGACCGCGTGATCGTACTCGCGCACAGTCTCGGAGCGACGATTGCGATGGACGCGCTAACGCGACTCTATCAACTCTCGCTGCAAGGGGCGGTGACGCGCGAAGAATTCGACCGCATTCGTGCCTTTATCACCGCAGGATCGTCGCTCGAGAAGACACGGTATTTCTTCGATGTGTCCGGCGCGACGCCGACCGCTTCATTCGAACATTGGCGTAACGATGCATACGGTACGATCTTCACGCGCAATCCGAAGACGCTCGATCGACCGAACGGCCACGGCGTCTTTTGGATCAACTACTGGTACTTTCAGGATCCGTTGTGCAACGAAATCCGCTCGTACCGTTCGTACCTGAAGCCCGGCGAATCGATGGAAGCCGTCACGCGCGATACATGAAGAGCGTGAAGGTCAAGCGGAGTGGATGGACGGCTCCGGCGGACGGGCGATTTGCTGGAACGAACGCGGATACAAATACATGACGTTGACGCACTGGCTGTTGCACTCCGACTACTTGAACGATCCCTGGTTTTGGCGATCGTCAAAGCGAAAGGGAAAAGACCACGTTGGGGCGCTCGACGTCATCACGAGCCACGTAGAAGGAGTACGCGATTGATCGCCGGCGACATCATCAAGTTCATCTCCTCGAATTTCTTCCTCATCTTTTTGATCGTCGCAATCGCTACGTCCGTCGCAAAAATCCGCCGGGCCCGCATTCGGCGCCGGCCGATCAGCAATTCATACGTCCTCTGGGGCGAGCTGTTGTTCTACGTTTACGGCTTAGCAACGATCTACAGCGGAGTTCTCCACGCGTACGCCGGCCCGATGGTTGCGACAGCCATCGGCTGGCAGAACAGTCCGTTTCAGTACGAGCTTGGGTGGTTCGAAATCGGCTACGGAGCGACCGCGCTGCTCTCATTGTGGCGTGGATATCAATTTCGCTTGGCGGTGACGCTGCCGTATTCGATCTTCCTGCTCGCCGCCGCAGCACAGCATATCGACCAAATGCAGCGTCGGCACAACTATGCGCCGAATAACGCGGGATTGATTCTGTGGCTCGGCGACATCGCGATTCCGCTCGTCGTCTTGCTGTTATCGTGGATGGCGCGACATGAATGAATCGCCTGAGTCCGTGCTTTCGAGTCTCGCTGCAGCTTGGCAGAGTGCCGATGTCGAGCGAGTTCGCCGCGAGATCGGCAAACTGTATTCCGACAACGCGGTAATCGCGATGATGGATGGAACGCGTACGGCGAAGGGCCGCGATGCGATCGTCAGCAGTTACGAGACGTTCGCGCGCGATGCGAAATTGGTCGAGTCCAAAGTTCGCGAACCGGTGATCGACCGCTTCGACCGGATTGCGGTCGCTACCGTGAAATGGTCGATGACCTACGAATTCGGCGGCACGCGATCGAGCGAGACGGGCCGGGACGTCTACGTGTTACACCGGGATGGTCAGTTTTGGAAAATCTGTTGGCGCGAGTGCGCGCCGGAACTCACTCAGGCATGACCCTCGCCAAGGCGCCCGTCGCGTTCGACCGATAATGCCTGCTCGCGCCAGCGAACGCGGCGCGTAAAGAAGCCGCCGATCCAAACAATCGCGGTTAGCGCATCGCGCAATGGAATCACCCACAGTGCCGTCCGTGATCCGGGAAACGCGCGCTGCGCCGCGATCGATACGGCAGCCCGCGATGCAAGCGCTGCGGCCACCGCCAATCCCGAAGCGGACGATGGGCCCGCAATAAAGAGCAGCAGTAGGGCGCATAACAGTGGTTGCGTTACGAAAAGCGATCCATAGCCGGCGGGACGTTGCACGGCAACCGTGCGTGCCCAGCGCAGCTCGTGGGAAAGCAGCGAGCCGGCGTCGCGCTCGTGGACGATGTTTTGAACGACGTAGGGCGCAAGCGCGACGCGATAGCCGCGCTCACTGACGCGCTTTCCGAGAAGATAGTCGTCGCCTATGTGCGCGCCGAGAGCGGCAAGCCCGCCGATTTCGTCGAGTACGTTTCGGCGTACCGCCATCGTCGAACCGAAACAGTACGTCAACGGTTCGACGGCATTTGCAACGAGTACCGACGGGGCGAACTGCTCGTTGATGTACATTGCACCGAGCAGCGATGCGAAACCATTGACCGGCACGCCGCAGTAGAGACAAGTCGCCGCGCCGACGGCGGGATCCGCGAACGCCGAAACGACGGCGGCGAGATACGCACGATCGACGCGCATATCGGCATCGGCAATAACCAGCAGGCCGTGCTTTACCTGCGGCATCATCGCGCAGAGATTGCCGATCTTCGGATTGCCGTAAGCGTTTCCGCCGCCGGTAACGAGCGAAATGTCGGCATTCGGAAACCGATCCTTCACGCGTTGCGCCACGACAATCGCGGGATCGCTTGCATCCGCCACGCCGAAGATGACCTGAACCTCCGGATAATCTTGGTCTACGAATGAACAAAGATTCTCGTACAACTCCGCTTCGACGCCCGCTAATGGTTTGAGGATCGTTACCGGCGGCCGTGCAGCGGTCGCGTCTTCCCTCCGGCGCAGTAACGTGCGTAGACGGATCGCAGCAAAAATCTCATATGCTATGGCCGCTACGGTAATGCCGAAGCCGAGTGCAGCGAGATTACGAAACACCGGCTGCAAGTGCCGAATAGCTGATGCTGCGGGCACCGCAGCTGCGTAGTGCTGCGCCGACCGATGGGTCGACGAGCGCTTCGTATTCGCCGGAAAAATCGTAATCATCCATGCCGAGCGCACCGTCCCAGCGCCGTGTCGCCGGATGAAAATACATCTCCGAAATCCCGCGCGGAAGATGCGGAATGAATTGGAGCACTCGATCTTTGGTCATGTGTCCCGTGTCGTTCATGCCGAACACGAAGTCGTTGGTCGTAATTCCCGCTGCACGAAGCCGTGCTTTCATCAAGGTAAGCCAGGGTGCGAGGAAGACCGCGTTGGCAAAGCGCTGCGGCATCGCATTGCGCATGCTGCGCCACGACGAAACAAACGGTTCGAACGGAATCCGCACCGCGCGTAAGCCGTAACGGCTTCCCACCTTCAGCAGAATGCTAAGGACCGTCGGATGAACGTGCATGTGGTTCTGCGCGTTTGCGTGGTCGAGCGTCAGGCCGGTGACGGCGAAGGCCCGAAACTGCGCGTCGATCTCGTCTTCGAGCTGCTTGCGCACCCCGGGACGAAAAAAAAAGTTCACCCCGGCTCGAAAAAGGTCCGTCGCAAAGTTTCCGTCGCGATCGACGAGCAACGGAATCCGCTCCGGCGCGAGCGCCGGCCGTCCGTTGACCAGCACCACGTGGAGACCGACATGGAGATTCGGCAACGCGCGCGCCCGCCGCACCGCATCGGCGGTGGCGGGCGCGGCGACCATCAAGCTCGTCGTGCTGAGGATCCCGTTGCGGTGTGCAACTTCGACCGCTTCATTGACTTCCTCGGAAATACCAAAATCATCCGCACTGATGATCACGTTACGCATTGGAAAGAATACTTCGAGCGCCCCGAGCGGTCTTTCCCTTTCCGGCAACGCTCAATACGACGCGCGCTAAGCTGGGAATGACCGTCGGGCGCAACAGTCGCGGATCGAACTCGGCCATATACGTATCGTTTGCTTCAAGGCAGGCGCGAAGAAACGACTGCAGGGTAATTCCGCTGAAGACGTCGCCCACCGCCGCGAACCCGATATTTTCTTGCTCGACCGATTTTGCGCGTCCCATGTTTTTCGCGAGTGCGCGCATGTAACCGATTGCCGTCGGAATTGCCTGCAGCGCCGGTGCGCCGTAGCCGCGACGCGCGCGTTCGTAGGCGATCCAATTGATGAAGAAGACGATGTGGCGTGCTTCTTCGATCATCACGCGCGCAAAGAGCGAGATGAGCGACTCGGGAAGGAATTGCACCTCGCGCGCGAGACGAAATACGCCGAAGCCGAGGAACGAATCGATGCATTCAGCATAACCAAAGTCAATAAATGCTCGCCGTTCCGGGCGTAGCGCCGGTTCGGTGGGTTTTGCATCGAGCCCGTAGCGCTCCGAAAGATGACCGATCATGCGGGCGTGGCGGTCTTCCTCGTATCCTTGCAGCCGAATGGCTTGGCGAATGAGATAGTCCGGTTGCGATTCCGCGAAACCGTTTACCATCACGCCGGCGTTTAGTTCTGTTTGAAGCGCCATGGTCCAAACCGGGATGCCGCGTAAGCGTGCTAGCTCTGCCTCGGTCAAATCGGGCCACGGTAAAAGGGGCGGGTCATAGGCTACGTGGGACGAAAGAAAAGCTCGGCAGAACAGTTCTTTGTGCTCTTCTGAACCGATGCGCATCGCGTTCACCTCGTAAGGATTTACTCGGCCTCGATAAGGAAAGAAAGAGGGAACGGTACACTTGATGCTATCTAAGGCTTTGTCCCGCTCTTCCCAGGCGTCCGAAGCCGAACCAAATCTCCTAACGCGGCATCGAACGCTCATCGCCGAGTATCTGCGCTCCAACTCTGCTTTTGCCTTCCGCTCGCTCTCGGGGTCCATGTCCGCGTATCACATGGGCTGGACCGACCGTTCGGGGCGCGCGACGTCCGAGCAACAGGGAAAATTCATTCGTCCTGCGCTGTGCGTGTGGGCATGCGAATCGGCGGGTGGTACTCTCAGTGATGCACTACCGGCAGCAGCTGCAATTGAGTGGATCCATAACTTCACGCTCGTGCACGACGACATTCAGGACGGCGACCGCGAACGGCGCGGTCGCGAGACCGTCTGGTCCATCTGGGGCGTCGGTCAAGGGTTGAACGCCGGCGATGCGATGTTCGCGCATGCAACGATGCAGTTAGCATCGAGCGACGGCGATGATGTGCGAACGTTGCGTGTCTTGCGCGCGGTGTTGTCGGCGACACTCGAAGTGATCGAAGGGCAATGCCAAGATCTCGATATGGAAGGACGCTTGGACGTCGGGCTGCGCACGTATCTACGCATGGTGCGCGCGAAGACAGGAGCGCTTCTTGGCGCTAGTCTCGAAGCGGGAGCGATCGTCGGCGGCGCAACGGATGGCGACGTACGTCTCTTCCGGCAAGCCGGCCGATTGTTGGGAACCGCCTTTCAGATGCGCGATGATTGGCTCGGATTTTGGGGCGACCCGGAGCTGACGGGGAAATCTTCAACCAGTGATGCAACCCGTCATAAGATGAGCTATCCGGTCGTTGCCGCGCATCGCGTGATGACGCAATTGCAACGCCGGCGCCTTCGCGAGGTGTTTGAGACGGAAGGCGCCGAGGGCGAGCCGCGCCTACGGGAGCTTTTGGAGGCGTCGGGGGGCGAAGCGCTGACGCGCGACGATCCCGAACGCTTTGCCGCTAAGGCGGTTGCGACCCTCGCGCGAACGCGGCTCTCGCGCGAATCACTAGAAGCTTTCGAGGCGGTGGCAGATTACGTTTCCACCAGAAGCCGGTAAGGCAAAAGAGACCGGCCCCGCAGTTGACGACACGCGTTCGCGTAAAGGCGCGCATCTGCGGATCAACCTTGAAGAGGATGTCTCATCGAAGGGACTCGATGCCGGCTTCGATGCGTACGCCTTCGTTCATGACGCGTTACCGGAGATAGATCTCGAGGACGTCGATACGTCGATCGCGATCTTCGGGAGAACGCTCCGCGCCCCGATACTGATCTCGTGCATGACCGGTGGAACCATGCAGGCTCGCCGCTTCAATCGCGTCCTCGCGCGTGCCGCGCAGGAGCAGCGCCTTGCGATGGGATTGGGCTCGGGCCGCGCGCTTCTCGAACATCCGGAAGTAATCGACACGTTCGACGTGCGATCGCTGGCGCCGGACGTGCTGCTCTTCGCCAATCTCGGCGCCGTTCAATTGAACAAAGGATACGGCATCGACGATTGCCGGCGTTTGGTGTCGTTGCTTCGCGCCGACGCACTCGTGCTCCATCTCAATCCATTGCAAGAAGCGCTTCAACCCGAGGGCGATACGGATTTCCGCGATCTTTTCGCCAAGATCGAAAACATCTGTAAGCGCATCGACGTTCCGGTCGTTGTGAAGGAAGTGGGTTGGGGAATCGCTCCCGATCTCGTGCGCAGGCTCTTCGACGCCGGCGTGAGCGCGGTTGACGTCGCAGGCGCCGGCGGAACGTCGTGGAGCGAAGTCGAGCGTCATCGTCTCGCCGAGCCGTGGCGCGCGCGGGTGGCGGGCGCGTTCGCCGGATGGGGAATTCCAACCGCGCAGTGTATCCGCGCGGCGCGCAGCGTCACGTCGAGCGGACTGCTCTTTGCAAGCGGCGGACTTCGCGACGGAATGGACGTTGCCAAAGCGATTGCGCTCGGCGCCGATCTCGCCGGAATGGCGGGTCCGTTTTTACGCGCGGCAGCCGACGGTCACAACGCAGCGGTCGAACGCGCGCGGGAGATCACCGAAGTCTTGCGCGTCGTGATGTTCGCAACGGGCGCGCGAACGCTGGGGGATCTTCGCGGAACATCGCGGCTGCGGCATAAGAACGAGGCGCTTTCGTGAACGAACTCCGCGCAGCGGATGCATACTGCCGGGTTCTTGCGAGCCGCCACTACGAAAACTTCATCGTCGCGGCTCCGTTTCTCAAACGCGAAACGCGCACCGATCTCGCGCGCATCTATGGTTTTTGTCGCATCACCGATGATCTCGGCGATGAAAGCGGTGAAGAAGCGCTGGAACGATTGCGCCGGTGGCGCGATGAGGTTGTCGCGACGTTTGCCGGCGCGTTGCCGGTCCATCCCGTGCTCTTTGCGTTGCGCGAAACGATTCGCCGCCATGCGATGAACGAGCGGCCGTTTCTCGACCTCATCGAAGCGAACGTTCAAGATCAACACGTGAGGTCGTACGACACGTGGTCCGCGCTCGATGCATACTGCATGCTCTCGGCCGCTCCCGTCGGACGCATGGTGTTGCAAGTCTTCGGACTGCGCAGCCCGCTCGCGCAGCAACTTTCCGATGATGTTTGCGTCGGCTTGCAACTTGCCAATCACGCGCAAGACGTAAGCCGCGACGCGAAACTCGGACGAACGTATCTGGTCGGCACCGACCTCGTGGACGGCGGCGTTCATCACGCCGTTGAAATGATGGTCGCTCGCGCGCGGCGTTTGCTCGATTCGGGCCGCAGCTTGGAAGCGATGGCGCCGCCTGCGCTTCGCATGCAGCTTGCGCTCTATCGGCTCGGCGGTCTGGCCATCTGCGACGAAATCGTAGCGATCGGATATCGCACGGACGAGCAGCGTCCGCAGGTCTCCACGAAGAAGAAAGTGACCTTGCTTGCAGGAGTGATGATGGAAACGCTGCGCCCTCGCGCACGGGTTGGTGATGCCGCAACTGTTTGAACGCGACGACGTGCGCACTTCGGAGCGCTTCTGCCACGAGATGGCTCGCCGCGAAGCAAAGAATTTTTACTGGGGATTCATCTCGCTTCCGTACGATCAGCGAGTAGCGATCTATGCGCTTTACGATTTCGCGCGTCAAATCGACGATGAGACGGACGGTGCACCGGAGGACCCGGCCGTGATCGCGGCACGCTTGCAAGTGCATCGGGCCCGCGTCCGGCGCGCGATTGCGGGCGACTATGACGATCACGTCATGCACGTGCTCTCTCGCGCGATCGAACGCTACGCGATTCCCGAATCGGAACTCATGATGCTCATTGACGGCGTCGAATGCGATTTGACGAAGAAGCGCTATGCGACGTGGGCCGAATTGCGCGACTATTGCACGCTCGTCGCATCGGTCGTCGGGCGCATGTGCGTGCGCATCTTCGGATTCAGCGATGCCGTCGCCCTGGAACGAGCCGACGATTTGGGACGAGCGTTGCAGTTAACGAACATTCTACGCGACGTGCGCGAAGATATGGAACTCGGGCGCGTGTACTTGCCCCAAGAAGACTTGAAACGATTCGGTGTGAGCGAAGCGTCGATCGAAGCCGGACAACCAGCTCCGCAGTGGAATGCGCTGATCGAGTTCGAAACGCAGCGTGCGCGTGCGCTCTTTGAAAGCGGCTATCGCGTACTCGAGTATATCCCGCGCCGGAGCGCGGTCTGCGTGCAAACGATGGCTGGAATTTACGAACGAATTCTGCGCAAGATCGAGCGCGATCCGGAATTGCCGCTGCTCGGACGCGCCGGATTGACTCGTACGGAGAAGCTGCAGGTGATGATCGGCTCATGGCTGCGCGTCGGGTAGCGGTCGTCGGCGGAGGTCTTGCCGGGCTCGCGGCCGCCGTCGAGCTGAAAGACCGCGGATGGAACGTCGAGATCTTCGAACGCAGCAGGTTGCTCGGCGGCCGCGCGACGTCATTCGAAATAGACGGTCACGAAGTCGATAACGGACAGCACGTCTTCTTGGCATGCTGCACGGAATTCATCGATTTCGTCCGGCACATCGGTATGGCGCATCACCTGCATCTGCAGGACCGGTTCGATGTCGTAGCGCTCTCGAAATCCGGCGTTTCCAGCCGGTTGCGCGCAGCATCGCTGCCCGCGCCGCTGCATCTCATCGCATCGTTCTTGCGATATCGCCATATGCGTTTTACGGCGCGTTTGCAAGTTGCGTCCGCGTTGATGCGCATTCGCGGCGCAGAAGGTTCGAGCGAGAGTTTTTTGGCGTGGCTCAAGCGGCATGGACAAAGCGACGAAGCGATTCGCGCGTTTTGGGAACCGTTTGTCGTGCCCGCACTCAACGCCTCGCTCGAGCGCGTTAGCGCCGGGGATGCGGCATTCGTGATCGTCAACGCGTTTTTGAGCGACCCGGGCGCGGCGCGATTCGGCTGGTCGACGATTCCGCTCGCGCACATCATGCGGGCGGCGGCGGAGCGCGTCGATGCCGTTCATCTCTCGACGCCGGTCTTCAGTATCGAAGTGCCGCACGATGGTCCGCCATCTTTAACGACCGCGGAAGAAACGAGCCGTTTCGACGCGGTCGTGCTTGCCGTTGGTCCGGCGCAGCTTGGACGGCTTCTCGGCGATGCAAACCGCTTCGGCATTCGCGACCTCGACCGTTTCGAGCCCAAGCCGATCGTCGACATCCATCTTTGGCACGATGGCGCGTCGTTACCGTTCGACTTTGCGGCGCTCATCGATTCTCCGGTGCAATGGATCTTCCAAAAGGGCGCCGGGTATCTGTGCTGCAGCGTGAGCGCGGCCGACGAGTATCTTCGGATGGAGACGGCCGAGTTGACGGCGCTTGCGTGGCGTGAAGTCCAACATACGGTCCGCGAACTTGCGAACGTCAAACTCGTTCGAAGTGCGGTGACGCGCAATCCCAACGCGACGTATCTTCCCGAAGCCGGCGTTTCCCGGCCGCTTGCGGGGACGCTGCAAACCAGCGTTGCTATCGCGGGTTCATGGACGCAGACAGGATGGCCAGACACAATGGAGTCTGCGGTGCGCAGCGGACGTAGTGCGGCGCGGGCGCTTGATAGCGTTCGAGCGCAAACCCATATCGACGAGGTTCCGGCAATTGGCTGATGCGCTAGAGAAAGCCGTGCAATGGCTAATCGAGCGGCAAGCGCCCCAGGGATGGTGGACGGACGAATTGGAGTCGAACGTCACCATGACGGCGGAGCACGTGCTCATGCTGCGCTTTTTGGGCGTCGATCTCGCGTCAATCCGTGAGGGTGCGGTCAAACACATCCTCGCGGAACAACGTAGTGATGGATCGTGGGCGCAGTACTTCGACGGTCCCGCCGATCTCAGCACGACGATTGAAGCGTACGTCGCGCTGAAAATCCTCGGTGTCGATCCGCAATCCGGCGCAATGTCGAACGCCCGAGCGCTGATTCTGAGGCTCGGCGGACTCGCCAACGCGCGTGTGTTCACCAAGATTTGGCTTGCGCTCTTCGGCAAATATCCGTGGGACGGCGTCCCGTCGTTGCCGCCGGAAATCGTCTTTTTTCCGTCATGGATACCATTCAATCTCTACGATTTCTCGTGTTGGGCGCGCGGCACGATTGCACCGCTCACTCTCGTGATTACGCGACGTCCGGTCCGTCCGCTTGGCGTCGATATCGACGAGTTGATCGTCGACGGTACGCAAGCATCGATGCATCGTGTCGCGGGACGCGGATTCTTCGCATGGGTCGATCGCGCGCTCAAGGTGTACGATCGTTTGCCGTGGCAGCCGTTTCGCAAGCGCGCGATATGCACGATGGTGAAATGGATCGTCGAACGGCAAGAAGCCGACGGTAGTTGGGGCGGCATTCAGCCGCCGTGGGTCTATTCATTGATGGGCCTCAACGTCGAAGGTTTTGCAATCGATCATCCGGTGATGCGTAAGGGTCTCGAGGGCATCGAGGTCTTCAAGATCGACGACGAACGCGGCTGGCGCTTTCAAGCGTGCATGTCTCCCGTGTGGGACACGGCGTGGGCCGTACGCGCACTAGCTGCGGCGGGATTCCGTCAGGACCATCCCGTGATGCAACGCGCGATTACGTGGATCTTGCGCGAGCAAATCGCCGCGGAACAGCCTGGTGATTGGCAAGTGAAGTGCAAGGGTGTTCTCAACGGCGGATGGGCGTTCGAATTCGATAACGACGTGTATCCCGATATCGACGATACTGCCGTGGTGGTGCTGTCGCTACTTGAAGGCGGCGAACGCGATGCGGTGGCGGAAGCGGTCGAGCGCGGCATGCGCTGGACGCTAGCGATGCGTTCGAGTAACGGCGCCTGGGGCGCCTTCGATCGTAACAACACGAGCGAACTCGTATATAAAATTCCGTTTGCAGATTTCGGCGCACTCACCGATCCCCCGAGCGAAGATGTGACCGCGCACGTGCTCGAGATGATGGGCGTGCTCGGCTACGACGAGACGAACGAGTATGTCGCATCGGGCTTGCGTTATTTGCGCGAGACGCAACGCCCGAACGGCTCGTGGTTCGGACGCTGGGGTGTCAACTACGTCTACGGAACGTGGTGCGTCATTTCGGCGCTGCGCGCGCTGCGGACGGGTGACGACATGGTGTCGCGCGGGGCCGATTGGCTCGAGCGCGTGCAGAACGAGGATGGCGGATGGGGCGAGACGTGCCACTCGTACAGCGATGAATCGTTCGCCGGCGTCGGGACGAGCACGGCGTCCCAAACTGCATGGGCGATCGTCGCGCTGCAGCTCGCCGGCCGCGGAAAGGACCCGGCCGCGCAAAGGGGTCTGGAATTCTTACGCCGCACGCAGCGAGCGGACGGCAGCTGGGACGAGCCATATTTTACCGGGACGGGGTTCCCGGGGTACTTTTATATCAACTATCATTTGTACCGGCAGCTCTTTCCGCTGATGGCGCTCGCCATGGATAGAACGCCGGCCGCACCGGCACTCGCCGTTTCTCTCGATCAACAGGAGTATCTCACGCCGTCATGAGTATGCCGCTGCGCCAACAACTAGCCGTCGGATCGTATATCTTCAGCAAGAAGCTCAAGGGCGAGAAAAAATATCCGCTCGTGCTCGAGCTGGAACCGCTCTTGCAGTGCAATCTCGCCTGCGCCGGCTGCGGAAAGATTTCGCATCCGAACGATATTCTGCGCAAGCGCCTCAGCGTCGAGGAGTGCATTGCCGCCGTGGAAGAATGCGGCGCGCCGATGGTCTCAATTGCGGGCGGTGAGCCGCTCATTCACGACCAGATGCCGCAGATCGTGCAGGCGCTGATCGAACGCAAGAAGTTCGTCTTCTTGTGCACGAACGCGATCCTGCTCGAGAAGAAGATCTCGCAATACAAGCCGTCGCCGTACTTCGCGTGGATGATTCACCTCGATGGCATGAAAGATCGCCACGATGAGTCCGTCTGCCGCGAAGGTGTGTTCGACAAGGCAATCGCCGCAGTCAAACTTGCGAAAGAGCGCGGCTTTCGCGTCTTCACCAACACGACGTTCTTCAACAAGGATGATGCCGCGTCGATTCGTTCCGTCCTCGATTATTTGAACGATGAGATCAAGGTCGACTCGATGCAGATTTCGCCCGCATATGCGTACGAGAAGGCACCGGATCAGGAACACTTCTTGGGTGTGGAACAAACGCGTGCGATTTTCCGTGAAGCGTTTGCCGATGGCGGGCGCAAGCGCTGGCGGCTCAATCACAGCCCGGTCTATCTCGATTTTCTCGAAGGCAAAGTCGACTTCGAGTGTACGCCGTGGGGCATTCCGTGCTACACGGTCTTCGGCTGGCAGCGTCCATGCTATCTCATGTCCGACGCGCCGTACGCCAAGACGTATAAGGAACTGATCGAAGAAACGGATTGGGAAAAGTACGGCCGCGGCAAACATCCGAGTTGCGCGAATTGCATGGCGCACTGCGGATACGAACCGACCGCCGTGCTGCGCACGACGGGATCGATCAAAGAGACGATTCGCGCCGCGATTGGCCGCTGACCGCGTTTTTCTCACCGGCGCCACGGGCTTCGTCGGCGCGCACGTGCGCCGCTCGCTGCTCGAGCGGGGATACAGGGTGCGCGCGCTCGTGCGTGACGCGGCGACGCGTTTCGACGATTGCGAAACCGTCGCCGGCGATCTAACGCGCAGCGGTGACCTCGTGCCGGCACTCCGGGATTGCCGTTACATCGTCCATTGCGCGGCGCTGTATTCGTTTACGCCGCGCGACCGCGCGTCGATTCATGCAGTGAACGTCGAAGGCACCGCGGGACTGCTCGATGCGGCACATCTTGCCGGCATCGAACGGGCCGTGCTGACGTCGAGTTCAGCCACGTTATTTGTGACGGACGCGCGTCGCGACGACTACCACTCCTCGAAATTGCTTCAGGAGCGCGTGGCCTTTGCTTCTCGCGTTCCGGTCGTTGCGGTCTTGCCGACTGCACCGGTCGGACCCGGCGATTGGAAACCGACGCCGACCGGCAAGATGATCGTCGATTTTGCGCGAGGGAAGATGTTCGCGAAACCGCCGGGGCACGGCGGGATGAACGTCGTCGCCGTCGAGGATGTCGCGGACGTGCATATTGCGGCGCTCGAGCGGGGCCGCGCGGGTGAACGCTACGTCGCGGGCGGTGAAAACATGAGTTTCGATGCGTTGTGGGACGTGCTCGCGGAACTTACGGGAAGAAGCGTTCCGTCATTTCGCGCGCCGTATGCGCTTGCGCTTGCCGTGGCGTACGTCGATGAAGCACGTTGCCGGCTCGTTCCCGGTACGCGTCCGTTTGCGCCACTCGAAGGCGTTCACATGGCGACGCACTCCATGTACGCCGACTCATCGAAAGCAATGCACGAGCTCGGGTATCATCCACGCCCGGTGCGCGACGCACTTGCGCGTGCGCTCGACTGGTATCAAACGCACGGATATTTGTCGTGATTGAGGCACGAGACGTAACGGTTATCGCACCGATGCGGCTCGAAGCGAACGCTCTTCGGCGCGAGTGTCCGCATCTGCGCATCGTCGAATCCGGCATCGCACTTGCAAACGTCGATCCTGCGACCCTCGGCGATACGGTGATCAGTTACGGCCTCGCCGGTGGACTTCTCACGTCGCTGCCTACGGGAAGCGTACTCATTCCGCGTGAAGTCGAGCGCCCAAACGGCGAACGCGTCGCATGCGACCCGCCCCTGCAGCGCGCCCTTGCGCAGTCAGCGCGCCAGCTCGGCGTCGCGCCGATCGAGGGGCCGATGATAACGAGCACCGAAATCGTTCACGGCGATGCTCGTAGACGACTGGGCGCGCGCGGCTTGGCCGGCGTCGACATGGAGAGCGGGCTTCTCACTGCACCACGCATCGCGGTTATTCGCGTGATTCTCGATACCCCGCAACGCGAGCTTTCCGATTCGTGGGTCCACCCGGCAAAGGCGCTCATGAACCCGTTCCTCTGGCCGGAAGCGGTATGGCTCGCGCGCAACGCTACGCCATGTGCACGGCTCGCGGCGCGAATCCTAAGCGGAGCGTTCGCATCCCCCCTGTCATCCTGAGCTTGTCGAAGGATCGTTACGTGCGTTTGTCTCGATGTGATCCTTCGACTCCGCGGATGACACGGGATTAAAAGCCGCGGATGCGTTTGCGCAGCCACACCTTATGTTGTGACGATACGCGCGGCCACAGAACGTTCATCTGATCCGTTTCGAGCTCGAAATGCTGCTTCAGAATCCGCGCGAGTGCGTCGGCGTTCGGCGCGCTTTCTTCGCTCATGCCGCTGTCGCTTTGAATCTGCAGCGCGGCGTTTGTCAGCGTAATCATGCCGCGATCCGTCAATTTCGCGACGATGAGATTCTGGACGAACGGCGACTCCGCGGTGGTCGCCAGCATGCGCGCTTTTGGTTCGAACTCTTCGTACGCGCGCGGCTCCTCGGTAAAGTCGTACGTCGAACCATTCTGACGATGATTGTGAAAACGCCACCAGTCGCCATCGCGGGTAAGTCGAAATTCGAAACGCCCGTCGTTGAAGAACCCTTCTTGCAACGGCGTGGGCGTCAGCATGCCGTTGCCGAAGCCGACATCGGCAAGGAACGGGCGATCCAGATGGACGATCAGCACGAGGTGATTCATGAGGGTCGCGTCGCCGTTCTTCTGCCGGTTTACCGCACCCGCGACAAAATCGACGTTGAATCCTAACTCGCGCAGAACCCAGCCGAAAAGCCCGTTCATCTCGTAACACCAGCCGCCGCGCCGCTCGTCGACGATCTTTTCGAAGACCGTGTCGAGATCGAAGGGTCGCCGCACGCCGAGCTGCACGTCCAGATTTTCGAACGGAACCGCAAGCACGTGCGCGCGGTGCAGATTATGAAGCGTTTGTCGCGACGGGGAGAGCGGACCGCCGTAATTGATACGGCGAAGGTACCGATGGAGCCGGGTCACGGCTCCATTTTACAATGCTTTTACTGCCGCGGTAAGTGCGTCGACGGAAGCTTTTGCGTCGCCAAAAAGCATCGCCGTATTCGCCATCTCGTAAAGCGGGTTGTCGATACCCGCAAAGCCGGAACGCATCGAACGCTTGAGTACGATGACGTTGCCCGCCTTATCGACGTCGAGAATCGGCATGCCGTAGATCGGTGAACTCGTTACGTTCCGCGCGGCGGGATTTGTAACGTCGTTCGCGCCGATGACGAGCGCGACGTCGGTCGTCGGAAACTCGCCATTGGCCGCATCGAGGTCGAGCAGTTCTTCGTACGGGACGTTTGCTTCGGCGAGCAGCACGTTCATGTGTCCGGGCATGCGACCCGCCACGGGATGAATCGCGTAAAACACGTGAACGCCGCGCTTTTCGAGTTGATCTGCGAGCGCCTTGACGCTGTGTTGCGCTTGGGCGACCGCCATGCCGTAACCGGGCACGAACATCACCTTATTGGCATACGCGAGCATAATCGCAACATCGTCAGCGTTGATGCTACGCACGTTTTGCGGGCCGCCGCCTGCGGCTGCGGCGGTTTCCGTACCGCCTGCTGCGCCGAACGCGCCGAAGAGCACGTTGGTGAGCGAACGATTCATCGCCTTGCTCATGTCGACGGTCAGAATCGTGCCGCTCGCGCCGACCAGTGCACCGCCTATAATGAGCGGAACGGAGTCGATTTCGAAACCGGTAATCGCGACGGCAAGACCGGTGAACGAGTTGAGTAGTGAAATAACGACGGGCATGTCTGCACCGCCGATCGGAAGCACGAACAGTACACCGAGCGCGAGCGCTGCGGCGAGCAAACCGAGGAACGCGGCCGGGGGAATCGCTCCGCCGGCATACACGAACCATGCCCCGAGCACGATGATGACGAGCAACACGAACGCATTGACGATTTGTTGCCCCGGGTACGTCACCGGCCGCCCGGTCATCACTTCTTGCAGCTTTAGGAATGCGATGATCGAACCGGCGAGACTGATCGATCCGATGATCATCGAGAGTACGAGCGAGACCGAGACGACGGGATCGAGCACTGGTTGTCTGCCGTGCAAAAAAATGTAGTATTCGACAACGCCGATCGTCGCGGCAGCGCCGCCGCCCGCACCGTTGTAGAGCGCGACCATCTGCGGCATCGCCGTCATCTTTACGCGTATGGCGGCAATGACGCCGATCGCCGCACCGAGGATTGTGCCGATCGCGATCGGCCACCAGCCGACGCCCTGTGTTTGCACGAGCACAACGACGAGCGCGATAAACATGCCTACCATTGCCAGCCGGTTACCGAAACGCGCGCTCGCCGGTGTATTTAGAAAATGGAGGCCGAGAATGAAGAGTGAAATCGCGATCAGATCGAGCAGCGATTCAACAACACTAACCGCGGTCGCCGTCACTTATTTGGTCTCCTTGCGCCGGAACATTTGCAGCATCCGCTCGGTGACCGCAAATCCGCCGAAGACATTGATCGCACCGAGCGTCACGGCGATAATTGCAAGCACCGTGGCCACGGCGTGTTGACCGCCCGCTGCAAACAGCGATGCGGTAACGACCATTGCTCCGGCTATGACGATCCCGTGAATGGCGTTGGTCGCCGACATAAGCGGCGTGTGCAGCGTCGTCGGAACTTTCGAGATCACTTCGAAACCGACGAAGATTGCCAGCACGAGAATGGTGAGAAGGGTGATGAAGTGACTCACGTCGGTCACGATGCGGCACCTCCGAGCAATGCTTGGCCGTCGCGCGTGATACAAGCGCCCTTGATCACGTCGTCGTTAAAATCGAGGTCGAGCGCGCCGTCTTTAATGAACGGCGAAAGCAGCGCGTGCACGTTGCGTGAATAGAGCTGACTCGCGTTATATGGCATCGTCGATGCGAGGTTCGTCGTGCCGATGATCGTTACGCCGTTCTCGGTTACGATCGTTTCGTTCGGCTTGGTGAGCGCCGCGTTGCCGCCCGCTTCGGCAGCGAGATCGACGATTACGGAACCCGGCTTCATCGCCGCGATCGCCGCTTCCGTGATAAGGATCGGAGCTCGCCGTCCCGGCACGAGCGCGGTCGTAATCACCACGTCGTTCTTGCCGATTTGCTCGACCATCCATGCGCGCTGACGCTCTTGTTGCTCGGGCGTCAACTCTTTCGCGTATCCCCCCGCGGCTTCCGCACTTTCACCGAGATCGAATTCGAGGAACGTTGCGCCGAGTGACTGGACCTGTTCTTTCACCACGGCACGCACGTCATAGCCGCTCACCACTGCGCCCAAGCGCCGCGCCGTCGCGATTGCCTGCAATCCCGCGACGCCCGCGCCTAAAATCAGCGCTTTCGCCGGCGGAATCGTTCCGGCAGCCGTCGTCAACATCGGAAAGAATTTCGGCAGCGCCGCCGCGGCGAGCAGAACCGCTTTGTACCCGGCGATATTGCTCTGAGACGAGAGCGCATCCATCGATTGCGCGCGCGTAATGCGCGGAATCATCTCCATCGCAAGCGCGGTTACGCCCGCGGACGCGAGCGTCTGCACCGTTCCCGCATCGCCGAGTGGATTGAAGAACCCCACGACCACGGAGCCCCGGCGTAGCTGCGAGAAAAACTCCGGCGGTTCTTTTCCGATGGTTACGACGATGTCGGCAGCGGGAAGTAAAGCGGCCGGATCATCGGCAATCGATGCTCCGGCCTTCACATAGTCATCATCAGGAAAAGCCGCGGAAACTCCGGCACCGCGCGCAACGCGTACCTCGACCCCGGATTTCACAAGTCGTTGGACAGTCTCAGGAACAAGCGCTACCCGGCGTTCGTTCAGAGCGGTCTCTTTCGGAACGGCGACGATCATGCCGCGTGCGTTCCCGTGCGCGACTATCCCATCCTGCGACTAAGGTATGAGGAGCAAGACGATGATGATAAGGAACGCGATCGCGCTGCCGAGATGTGCACCGTGCTCGCTGCGCAGCCGGCCTGTGAAGATAAGCGCAAGCGAAAAATCCGCGATGGCAAGCACGAAGCCGATGACGCAGAGGAAGAGAATCTCCTCCAGCGCTTGGTGAAACGTGATATACGCGAGGACGAGGCCAAGCGCAATATCGCGTATGCCGGTCGCGCGCACCCACACGAAGGAGGCGCGGTCGCGCACTTCGACGCCGTAGCTGCGCGCGAGGCGCCGCGGCGAAAATAACGCAAGTGCACCGACGCCGACCAGTCCGAGCGCCGCCAGATAGCAGAGCTTTAGTCCAACGTCAAGCAATGGCGATCCGGTTTTTGAGAACGCCGATCTTTTGGATATCGACTTCCATCACATCACCGTCGCGTAGAAACTCCGGCGGCGTGCGGGCAAAACCGACGCCTTCCGGCGTGCCGGTCGCGATGACGTCGCCCGCCTCGAGCGTCATCCCCTTCGAGAGTTCGGCGATGAGCCGCGGGATGCGGAAGATCATGTTCGATGTGGTGCTGTGTTGCTTCTCGACGCCGTTGACTCGAAATGCAATCTCGAGCGCGTGCGGATCGCCGATTTCATCGGCGGAGACGATCCACGGACCCATCGGTGCGGCATCATCGAGGCTCTTGCCCTTGAACCATTGCAGATGCGCGCGTTGTACGTCGCGCGCGGTCACATCGTTGAATGCGGTGTATCCGAAGATCACCGCATGCGCATCGGCTTCGCTCACATTCTTGCATCGAGCGCCGATGACGACGGCGAGTTCGGCTTCGAAGTCGTACTCGCTCGAAACATTCGCTTGCAGATGAAGCGTTGCATCGGGTGCTGCGATCGCCGTCGGCGCCTTCGTAAAAAACGTTGGGACGTCGGGAAGCTTCAACTCGCGTCCGGCCGCGCGCGCGCCTTCTTTTGCGTGCTCTAAGTAATTGCGCCCGACGCAGAAGATGTTGCGTTGAGGACGAACGGGCGCGTCGAGCGTCACGTCACGAAGCGGCGTCACTTCATCGCCCGAATGCCATGCGACGCGTTCGTGCGGCGCCAGCGCGATGTAATCGAGCAGCGCCGGTGTCGAAATCGTGCGAACCGCATCCCCTTCGATCACGCCGGGGCGAACGCGTCCGTCCGCCGTACGGAACGTTACAAAGCGCATACGAGGTAGTGTATCACTCCTTGCGGCTCGTGAGATGCCACAGGTCGCAGTAGCGGCAATGATAGATCGAAAGCCGGCCGATCGTCCCGTTCATGAGCATCGCGGCGCGCGCATGCTCTTCGCTTTCATACGCGTCTTTCGACGTGCAGCTGCGCTCGCGACCGCCGCCGTCGTCGAGAAACGGAATCCGCGGGAGCGGTTTACGGCTTGTGGGTCGGCGACGGGCCAACGATCTGATTCAGGTCCGGAAGACTTTTGTTCTGCTGTTGTTGCCGTTGCTGTTCTTGCTGTTGTTTCAGCGCCCAGGCGCGCGCTTCGGCGTCGGCCTTGTTCATCATGTCGGTAGCCGCGCCTTGCTTATCGGCCCAGTCGCCGCCGCGCGAAACAATCGCGACGTCGCGATGCACGCTGTGCGTCTTCGGATTGTAGTCGTAGGTAACTTTATAGAGGCCGACTTCAGCGGTTCCGTCGGGATGGCGAATCCACATCTGCAGGACGTTTCCGTACGTCTGCGCATTGAACGTCAAGCACGGCTGTTGCTGATTCTTCGGACAACTCTTTGCTGAATTGCCGGTCTTGACGCGCACGACTTGACCCTTCTTATTTACTTCCACGACGAAGTCAGTGTGCATACCATACGGCGGCATGTACGGAGTCGGCAGTGCGTGTGGCTTCGCTTTTGGCGCTGGTGTAGCTGCGCTTCCCGGAGCAAGCGTCATGGAAACAGCGGCAGCGAGTATGAGTGCCAAGGCGGCAAATCGGATCTTCATTTCTGCTTTCGAAACGGCAAAATTCGGCTCTGAAGTTCCCGGAGCAGGCAAGCCGTTCCCCCGGGACCATGCGGCGCCCGGCGCGAATCATGCAATGTCGTGCCCGTTTATCGCTCCCTTATCGCAGCGTTCGTTGCGCTATTCGTCGCCGTTGCTCCCGCGTCCGCAGCGCGCCAAATCGTCGACCTTCACAAGCTCGACGCCTACTTTGCCCTCTTTGCGAGCGATTCAAACGTACCGTGGAAGCCCACGGTCGTTCGCCTTGACACCTACTCGAGCGCGCCGGTTCAATTCGCTGTTTATCAGGTCGATCCGGGCGATGTCGTCACCGCCGGTACGAACGCACGTCCACGCGCAATCGATACGCGCGGCCGCGCGCCGATTGCGAAATTCTCGTACACGCCGCCCGGCGGCTATCAATTTCAGTCGAATCAGGTTACGGTTCCGCTCGGATCGCGCGAAGGATTCTTTGTCGTCGAAGCGCGTCGCGGCGACGTCGGCGAGCAAGTCTGGATCAATCGCACGCGCGTTGGACTCGCGACGAAAGAAACGCCTGGCGAACTGCTGGTCTATGGCGCCGATCTTGGTAGCGGACGCGCACTTCCCCACATGCGCGTGCAATTCGTCGTCAACGGAACGTTCGTCACACGCGAGACGGATATTCATGGCGTCGCGCGCTGGAATCGCGCGCCGCGTCCGGTTTTCGCGCTCGCGCAGTGGGGCGGCAGCTTTGCATTCACGAGCCTCTTGCCGCAGGCGCCGCTGCCGTCGACAATCGTCGGGGTTCGCAGCGACACTGCGGTCGTTCACGCGGGCGATAGCGTGCGGATCGTCGGATTTGCGCGGACGCGTTCGGGACCGGTGATGAAAGCGGCGTCGGGCACGGCAAATGTGACGATGCGACTGGGCGGAAATCTTGTTGCACAAGCGCAGGCGCCGCTCGATGCCGCCGGTGCGTTCGATGCGACGCTCGCAGTCCCGGCGAATGCAACGGCCGGCGACTACGCGGTTCTCGCGCAAATCGGCGGCGGCGTCGGCGGCGCGACGGTCCACGTCGATGCCAACGCTAACGGGCTCTCGCTCAACGTCGCGAGCGGATGCGAAAATACGTGCGATCCCGGCGCTCCGGTCCCCATCGATATCACCGCGTCGCGCGGCGATACGCCGGTTCGTGTCACGGTGGTTCGTTCGCCGCACGTATACGTCGGCTACACGCCCGAAACGCTCCCGTGGGCGACGTCAAAGTGGATGGACAAATCGGTCCGCACCGATGGCAACGGCCGCGCGATCGTGACGATCGCGACGCCGACCGACGGCCTTTCGTCGACGTACGGTGTTCGGGTTGAAGCTTTGGGTGCGACCGCAGTTACGCGGGTGCTCGTGCCTACATCGCGGGTAGCAATTCGTCTGCAACTCGACCATACGGAACAAACGCTCGGAACGCCAGTCGATTTCGATGTTTACGCAAACGACATTGCGAGCGGAAAGCCGGTCGCGGGATCCCAAGTGACGGCAACGCTTTCGCACGGTCCGTCAACGCAGGAACAAACGCTCACGCTCGATCGCAACGGACATGCGCGCGGCACGTTCAACTCTCCGGTGCTCGGCATGAATCTCGTGACGGCCTCGCTCGACAACGGCGGTTCGAAGTCGACCGATGCGGGGCAAGTCGACGTTGTTCCGCAAGCGGGCGGTGATGCGGCGGCGAGTGGGAGTTCCGATGCGCATGTATCGCTCGATAAGAACGTCTATCACGCCGGCGACGAGGTGCACGTCAGTGCGTTGCTTGCCGGCGCAAGCGGCGATGCATTGCTCACGCTCGAAAGTGCGCTCGGCTCGCAGAGTGTCGTTACGCGTGTGAACGGCGGTCGTGCCGAAAGTTCGATGAAAGTGACCGACGCGGCGGGCGATTTACGCGTCGGTGCCGTCTTTGTTCGCGACGGAGCGATGGAGTGGACGAGCGTGCCGCTCTCCGTCGACGCGCCCGGCCGGCCGGAATTCGTTCCACTCGGGATCGACGGCACGCAGTTTGCGCCGGGTTCCTCTGCGACGGTTACGTTGCGCGACACGCGCGATGCGCCCGGAACGGTAATCGTGCGGATCAGCCGCGGCGCACCGTCAGGCAGCGCGCTCTTTGATTCCGCCCCGTCGCTTCTCGCTGTCGGTGTGGCCGCCACGCAGGTGAGCGCTCCATCCGGACGCACGTGGCATCCTTGGGTCGATTCCACCGGCGAACACGCGCAAGTGCTCGGATTCGTGCGCCGGACGCTTCCGCCGCAAGACCTGACGCTCTCTGAGGCGGACACGCAGGTCGTCTCGTGGAGCATCGTGCACGACAGTGCAAACGTGCTGCCCGTGCAACTGCCGCAAGCGCGCGGGCGGTATACGCTCTCAGTGTTGAAAATTACCGATGACGGGCGCGTCGTCGCAGCGTCATCGTCGATTCTGGTGCAATAGGAGACGTGGCAAAACCAAAGCCCGGCACGGCAACGCTGATGTTGCTCGACACCTATGGGCTCGTCTATCGAGCCTTCTTTGCGCTGCCTCCGCTCACGACCACACGCGGCACCCCGATGAACGCCGTGTACGGCTTCACGATGATGCTCAATAAGCTGATCAATGACGAGAAGCCGACGCACGTTGTCGCGGCCTTCGATAAAGGCATGCCCGCCGCGCGCGTCGCGCTCTATAAAGACTATAAGGCGCAGCGCGACGCCATGCCGGATGATTTACGCAGCCAGTTTCCGCTCGTGCGTCAAGTGCTGGCCGTCCATAAAATTCCGGTCGTTGAGATCGAAGGCATGGAAGCCGACGACATCATCGCAACGCTCGCGCGTAAAGCCGAAGATGCCGGCGAGCGCACGTTGGTCGTCACCGGTGATTTGGACCTCTTGCAAATCGTCGATGAAAAAACGACGGTCCTCACGACACGGCGCGGCATTACGGAACTCGGCCGTTACGATCCGCCGGCAGTCGCTGAACGCTTCGAGCTCGAGCCGCGACAACTGCCCGATTACCGCGGACTCAAGGGCGATCCGTCCGATAATCTTCCCGGCATTCCGGGCGTCGGCGAAAAGACGGCGATCAAGCTGATCAAGGCTTCGGGTTCGCTCGATGCGCTCGTTGCCGATCCGTCTCTTGCGGGATCGGTGAAACTCCAAAAACTCATCGAGGAGTACGGCGCGCAAGCACAAGTTTGCCGCGACGTCTCCGTCGTGCATCGCGATCTTCCGCTCGATGTCGATTGGAGCAACCGCTACAAAGTCCCGAGCGATGCGGAGTTATATCCGCTCTACGCCGAACTCGAATTCAAAACGCTGCTTTCTAAACTCAAGCCGCCGGTCGACGGTCTTCCGCTGTTTGCCGCCGACAAACGAATCGAAGGTAATTACCGGTCGTACGTGGCGTCGGTCGATCCGCCCGAGTTCGAACGGCTCGCAAGCGATATGCGCGCGCTCGCATCTTCGGAACTCGTCGCAATTGCGCTGCGCGAACACGATATCGGACTTTCCGGCGGGGCGGGATCGGGCATCTCGTTTGCGCTTGCGGCGCTCGCGCATGAGAACGTACGCAACGCGATGTCGTCCCTTCTACGTGACGCGAAGCGACTGGCGGCCTACGATGCCAAGCGTGTCGTTCATGCGCTGCGCGCGCACGGCATCGAACAGCATCGCTTTGATGACGATGCGATGATTGCCGCGCATTTGCTCAATCCGAGCCGCACATTTGATGAAATCAGCGATGCTGCCGCCGAGCAATTGCAGACGAACGCCGGCGAGGATGCGGCGGGGCAAGCGGATGCGACGCTGCAGATCGTTACGAAAGCACGCGAGACGCTTGACGAGCGCGACCAGCTGCGTCTCTATGAAGACGTCGAGGTGCCGCTCGCGCCCATACTCGCGAAGATGGAAGCCGCCGGTATTGCCGTTGATACGTCAGAACTCGACGTTATCGGGCGCGAGATCGACGAAGCGACCACGCGTCTACAGCGGCACATCTTCGATTTCGCCGGCGAAGAGTTCAACATCGGCTCGCCGATGCAACTGGGCAACATTCTTTTTGGCCGCTTGGGCATTCCGGGCGGAAAGAAAACCAAGACCGGGTGGGCGACCGGCGTCGAGATTCTCCAAGGCCTTGCGAAAGAGTATCCGATCTGCGCGCTCGTGCTCGAGTGGCGCGAAGTGACGAAGCTCAAGAACACCTACGTCGACGTCATTCCGCAACTGCTGGACAAGCACGATCGTCGTTTGCACACGGTATTCAATCAAACGTCGACTGCGACGGGGCGCCTCTCGTCCACAAACCCGAACCTGCAGAACATTCCGGTGCGCGGCGATCTCGGCCGTCGCATCCGCAAAGCATTTGTGGCAAAGGACGACGCCCACGTATTACTCGCGGCGGATTATAGCCAGATCGAGTTGCGTTTGATGGCACATCTCTCGGGCGACGAGGCGATGCGCACCGCGTTCGAAGAAGGCCAAGATATTCACGACTTTACCGCGCGCCAAATCTTCAACGTCGGTTCCGGCGCGTCGGTTGACGGTAATCAGCGGCGTATGGCCAAGAGCGTAAACTTCGGTTTGCTCTACGGCATGTCGGATTTCGGGCTCGCCCAGCGTCTCGAAATCAGTCGCGCCGAAGCGCGCGATATCACGACCGCCTACTTCGCGCGATTCCCGAGCGTTCGTGATTACATCGATCGCACGATCGACGATGCGCGGCGCAACGGCTATGTCTCGACGATTCTCGGCCGCCGTCGCTACATGCCCGCGCTTACCTCGAGTAACTACATGTTGCGCTCGGCGGCCGAACGAGAGGCGACCAACGCGCCGCTGCAAGGGAGTGCGGCCGATTTGATGAAGCTGGCGATGGTTAAAATCGATCGCGCCCTCGAATCATCAGAGCACGCGACGATGCTCCTTCAAATTCACGACGAACTCATTTTCGAAGTGCATAAGGATCATCTGCATGAGATCGCGCACCTTGTCCGCTCCGAGATGGAGAGCGCGCTTGCGCTCTCAGTCCCGCTCGAAGTCACGGTAAAGACCGGCACAAATTGGTACGACGTGGAGGCAATGAGCGAGGTCTAAATCCTCGCGGCGCGATCGTCGCTCTACTCTGTGTCGTAACGGCGATCTTACTCGCGTGTGCCGTCATGCGTGCGTCACTGTGGACATACGGGTCCGACACCGGCACGTTCACGATTGCAATTTTGAACGTACCGCACGGAATGTACGATCCATTCGAGCACGCTTCACATTTCCGATTTCACTGGTCACCGATTCTGATCGTGCTCTATCCGCTGCTCGCGATTGCGCGCACGATCCTAACGCTCCAGATCATCCAAGTCGTACTCGTCGTCGGCGCAGTATTTGCGTATTATGTCCTGATCGAGCGTTACATCGGCAGAGCACTCGCACTGCGCTGCGCAATCGTCGCGATGCTCTATCCGGCATTGGCCGGGCTCGCGTTTTCTGAATTTCACGAACTCGCGTTCTACCCGCTTCTAACGTTCCTCGCCCTTTTCGCGCTCTCCGCGCGGCGTTGGGGATGGTATGCGTTCTTTGTCTTTGCGTTATTGTGCGTCCGCGAGGACGTCGTGCTCCTGACCGCCGTCATGGGGAGCGTTCTCGCGGCGTATGGAATTCGAAGCGGCGATCGCGCATACCTGAGGGCCGGCGCAATAACCGCGTTGAGTGCGGCCGGTGTTCTCACTCTGTATTTTGGAGTTGTCGTGCCGCGGCTCGGCGGTTGGGGACCGTCGGGGTTTTACCGGTATGCGTTCGAGAATGGCGTCCCGCGTAACAAGGATGAAACGGCCATCGTGCCACGACTGACCTATGTCCTGGAGCTTCTCGTGCCGCTCGCCTTTTTGCCCTTGCGGACGCGATGGTTTTTGCTTGCGATCCCCGGTCTCGCGATCGTGCTGCTGGCCAATTCCGGCGGTGTGTGGCGTATGGGAATGCATTACGTCGCACTCTGGATGCCGTGGGTATTGCTCGCATTCGCGGCCGCTATCGCGCAGATCCGCGCAAAAATGGGCGAGCAAGCAGCACGGCGATGGTCAACGGCGGCGACGGCCCTGTGCGTGCTCTTCCTCGTGTTCCTCAATCCGACGCACGCGCAGCATTATTTAACGCCGTCGTACCGAGACATCGCAGCCGTCAATCGCGTTTTATCCTGTGTGCCGGCTAGCGCAACCTTAGGAACCCACGACGAATGGTACTCGGCCATTGCATTTAAGCACCCGAACGAAACGATCGGTGCGCCGGCTTACGCAAATTATTTGCTCTTTGCCGACGATTATCCCAACGGCGAGTTTCAGACGAAGATTCTGCCCCGCGTCCACCGTGAAGTCGCGAGCGGGCAAATTGATGAAATCTGCCGTTCCGATCGCGTCGCCGTCTACCGGAGAGTTCACCGATGATTGCGTCTATTGCACTTCTCTTAGCGCTGGCAAGTCCGCCGCCAAGCGCACTTCCGACACCGCAACAGTTATCGACGATAACGGTCCATGCGCCGCGCGCAACGGTAACGTTGCAAGTCGCCAAGACGGAAGATCAACGCGAGCGCGGCCTCATGGGTGTAACGAAATTGTCACCGCACACCGGCATGCTCTTCGTCTTCGACCAAGACGCGCCGGTCGAGTTTTGGATGAAGAACACGCTGGTTCCACTCGATATGGTATTCGCCGGTCCGGACGGCCTCGTTCGCTCCGTGGCCGCGAATGTTCCGGCAACAAAACCCGATACACCCGACGATAAAATTCCGCGCCGCTATGCGAATGCTAAATACGTCATCGAGCTACCCGCCGGCGAAGCGGAAAAAGACGGAATTACCGCCGGTCTGCATTTGGACTTGACTGGACTCTGAGAGCGGGCATTCGTAAAGGAATACGCACATAACATGATGTTTCAAGCGTCACAACCGTTCGCGAGCGGCCGTTATAGCGGGCATGAAACTATCCAATCTTGTTGCGATGACGCTCGGTGCAGTGTTTGTCGCAGCGCCTCTTTTCGCGGGTGCCGCGCAGGAGGGCGGCACAATCTGCGGCCGCGTGAATGCACCGGCAACCTACATTCTCCAGCTCCAACAGTCGCCTACGCACGATAACGTCATCACCGCGCGCTCGCAAAGTGAAGTCGTCCAAGCGCACGTGAACGTTGACGGCAGCTACTGTTTCAACAACTTGCATAACGACATGCACACCATCGTTGCCTTCGAAGACGCGTTCCCCACGCTGCGGGCGACGGTAAAACCCGTTCCGGGTCAAACGCTCATCGTCGATTTGACGGGACTAACAGTCGACCTATAATCGGGTGAGTGCCTGAGCTTCCCGAAGTCGAGACGATTGCCCGCGGCCTGGCCAACGCGGTCGTGGGCAAGACGATCCGATCCGTCGACATCCGCCTTTCGAAAATGGCCATTGCGCCGCCCGGCGTCGATTTTGCACGCGCTTTAGCGGGTGAAACGATCGCGGGAGTCGGGCGGCGCGGTAAATACGTCGTCATGGATTTGGCATCGGGGCGGCGGGTGGTTACTAGCTTACGGATGACCGGCCGTCTGGTCTTTGGGCGCGACAGCGATGGTGAATACAAAGGCACGCATATTGTGTTCCATTATATGGATGGAACGCGTCTAAGCTTTGCCGATCTCCGAACCTTCGGCCGAATGCGCCTGGTGGAGCCGGGCGAGCTCTGGGACAAAAGTCTCGGCGTAGAGCCACTTTCTGCGGGCTTTACACCTGAAGGCTTTATCGGTATGCTGTCCGGGCGGACGACGCCGATCAAAGCACTACTTCTCGATCAGCAGCGAATCGCAGGCATAGGGAACATCTATGCATGCGAAGCGTTGTGGGACGCCGGAATCAAACCCAGCCGGCCCGCCAAAGCGTTGACGAAACCAGCGGTTCGCCGGTTATACGGCGCAATCATCGAAGTTCTCACTCGCGCGATCGACATGCGCGGCACGAGCGTCGATGATTACGTGGACGCCGAAGGCCTGCAAGGCGGATTTCAAAACGTCCTTGCGGTCTACGGAAAGAAAGACGAACCGTGTCCGCGTTGCGGTAAACCGATCGTACGAACGGTTTTGGCGCAACGAGGAACCTGGTGGTGCCGAAGCTGTCAGCGTTAATCCGCAAATAAATAAAATATATTGAAGGTAGGAACCTCAACATCTCTACGATTGAAATCGCCCCCGCGCACGAAGAGGAAGATCAACTCGCACTCGAACAGCGTCTCTACGAAGAGTCGCTGAAAGTACTCGACGAGGGCCAAGTCCTGAACGGCATGATCGTTCAGAAAGACAAAGACGAGCTGCTCGTCGACGTCGGCGGAAAATCCGAAGGCGTACTTCCGTTCCGCGAGCTTTCGCTGGCGGTCGACCCCAAAGTCCTTAAAGTCGGTGACACCCTCGAGGTGATGATTCACCGCATCGACGACATGGATGGAACGCTCTTCCTGTCGGAGCGCCGCGCACGCGCGCTCAAGACATGGGAGAAGGTCATCGAAGCGCACGAACGCGACGAAGTTATCGAAGCGACCGTGACGCAAGTCGTCAAGGGCGGCGTGCTGGTCGATCTTGGCATGCGTGGCTTCGTTCCCGCATCGCAAATCCGCCGCCAGCCGGTGGGCAATCTCGACGAACTCGTCGGACAAAAACTGCGCTTGAAGGTGATCGATCTCGATCACAAGCGTCATCGCGTCGTGCTCTCGCAGCGCCTCGTTCTGGAAGAAGAGCTGCAGGCCAAGAAACAAGAGCTGCTCGACACGATGGAAGTCGGCCAAATTCGTGAAGGCGTCGTCGTGCGTCTCGCGGACTTCGGTGCCTTCGTCGACCTCGGCGGCATCGACGGCCTCATTCACAACAGCGAACTAAGCTACGCTCGCATCAAGCATCCGTCGGAAGTCGTGAAAATCGGCGACGTCGTGAACGTCGAAATCATGAAGTTCGATGCGGAAGCGAAGAAAGTTAGCCTTTCGCTGAAGCACGCTCTCCCGGATCCCTGGGACGAGCACGCGGACAAGCTCTATGAAACGAATAAGCTGACCGCGCAAGTCGTCAAGGTTACGCCGAACTATCTCCTCGTCGAGATCGTTCCGGGCATCCTTGCGATGGTGCCGAAGGGCGAGTTCGATCCGAGTGCGCAGTTCAATCCCGGCCAAGACGTTGAAGTGACACTGCTCACAATCAACCACGCGACGCGCCGCATCACGGCGTCAATCCAACACGTCGCCGACGTCCCACCGGAAGAAATCGAAGCCCTCGCCGTCGACGAAGAAGACGGCTTCGGCACGATCGGCGACGCCGTCCAAGGCTAACACCCCAGTGTCATCCTGAGCTTGTCGAAGGATCGCATCAAAACAAACGAGCACATCGCAACATGGTGTGCTCGTTTGTTTTTCGAGTATTAGCTCTAGTGCTCGCTGCGGCGCAGCAGCCGGCTTCGCCCGTGCCGCAGACCTCGCCAAGTCCTTCGCTCGCAGCTACGGGATCGTGGATCGCCGGGCATTTGCCCTCGCAATACGACGAGATTTTAGCAGGAACAACGAACACAATTACCGCGCGCTATTCAGCCAGCGGATGCACCATCTCGGTTGCGTTCGATTATTCATCGCAGTTCAATGACTCCCACAATTCCGATCGCTCTCACGCATTTAGTGTGAAGGGGAACGCAGCGTCTGGACACCACTTCGACGGTTCGGAAAATGCTGGAACGATCGACTTTTCTCTCGTTAATCCCTCATCGCTGCGCATCTCTGATGCGACGGCGTATTTGGGAACCGAAGAAGTGACCCCGGGTAGTTTTGACTTCACGTTTCGCAACGAAGCGGATGCCAAAGCGATGCTCGACGCAATGACGTCTTTCGCGTCGGGCTGCGCGTCCGCAGGAACGCACTAGAAGCGCATTTATTCCACCGGCCCGCTATCGGGAATCGCTCGCATGATCTCATGCGCGAGTGCATTTGCATCGGAGACTTGTACGGCGATGTGCGGGTAGCGTTCGCCGCGCGTTTCAATGACGAGGCAATCACCGGCTCCGACGTCGGCGAAGATCAGGCCTTGCGGATTCGCAAAGACGCCGGCGGACTTCATCAATCCCCAATTCGTGCCCTCGAGTTTGTACTGCAGTTCTAAATCTTCGAGATCGCTGACGTACGCGTTTGTGATGTGCGAGAGCGGAATGTGGAACGATCCATGAAATGCGAGCAAACGGTCGAGAAGCGAGAGTTTGATGGTAAGTTCGTCGCCATGGATCTTCACGTCAGCCAAAGTAACCCTCCTTAGGTAGCGGTCGGGATTTTGGGTTCCGTGCGGCGAATGACGGCCCTCCCATGCGAGTAGGGCTAACGGGCGGGATTGGAGCGGGCAAGAGCGAGGTTGCTCGAATTTTCGAGGAACTCGGCGCGTTTATCATCGACACGGACGTGCTTGCTCGCGAAGCGGTCGCACCGCATTCCGACGGCTTAATGGCCATCGCACGTGCGTGGCCCGGCGTCGTTCGCGACGGCGCGCTGGACCGCACCGCACTCGCGGAGATCGTGTTTAGCGACCCGCAGGCGCGCGAGCGTTTGAATTCCATCGTCCATCCGTTTGTCCGTCGCCTTGCGCAAGAGCGTGAGAAACACGCGCATCCGGGGCAACTGATCGTGCATGTGGTTCCGCTGCTATTCGAAACCGGATACCGTGAGCTCGTCGATAAGTCCATCCTCGTCGTCTCGCCGCTCGATGAGCGTATTGCGCGCGTGATACAACGCGACCGCGTCGACGAACCGCATATTCGAGCCCGTATCGCCGTGCAGATCCAGCCTGAAGACGCGCGCAAGCTAGCGGACTATGTAATCGAAAACGACGGGAATCTCGGGCATCTGCGAGAGCGGACGACGGCCGTGTACCGGGAGCTCGTGTAGAGCGCGATGCTCTACGACGATCTCGGCGCGCACCGTCGGACCTTCAATGGCGTTGACGGCGTAGAGTTTGCGGTGTGGGCGCCCGGCGCGAGCGCAGCATCGGTCGTCGGCGACTTCAACGGCTGGCATCGCGACGCCAATCTCATGCACGTCGAGCACGCGCGCGGAATTTGGCGCACGTTCGTTCCCGGTGCTCGCGTCGGACATCGCTACAAGTACGCCATTCGCGGACAACATGGACACTGGCTGCCGTTGAAGGCTGATCCATTTGCATTCGAAAGCGAACTGCGCCCAAGCACCGCATCGGTGATTGCCGAACTGCCGCATCGCGACCCGGACGCATGGCTCAAACGGCGCGAAACGCCGCAAAGTCGCGAACAACCGATTGCGATCTACGAAGTGCATGCCGGTTCGTGGCGCCGAGTGCCCGAGGAGGGGAACCGGTTTCTCACGTACGACGAACTTGCCGACGAGTTGATTCCATACGTGAAGTGGATGGGCTTTACGCATATCGAGTTCTTGCCGATCTCGGAACATCCGTTCGACGGCTCATGGGGATATCAGCCGATCGGATTGTTCGCACCGACGTCGAGATTCGGTTCACCGGATGCATTTCGCCGTTTTGTGGATCGTGCGCACGCGGAGGGAATCGGCATCATCCTCGATTGGGTTGCCGGACACTTTCCCAACGACGAACACGGGCTCGCGCTCTTCGATGGAACGCATCTTTACGAGCACGCGGACCCGCGTCAAGGCTGGCATCCCGATTGGGACACCTATATCTTCAACTTCGGACGTCATGAAGTTGCCGATTATTTGATCGAGAATGCGATCTTTTGGCTGCGCGAATATGAAGTGGATGGATTGCGCGTCGATGCGGTTGCATCGATGCTCTATCTCGACTACAGCCGTAAGGCCGGGGAGTGGGTCCCCAACCGGTACGGTGGCCGTGAAAATCTCGAAGCGATCGACTTTCTCAAACGCATGAACGAGACGGTGTATCGCGAGGTTCCGGGAATCGTTACGGTGGCAGAAGAGTCGACTGCGTGGCCGAAGGTTTCGGCGCCGACGTATCTCGGCGGGCTGGGCTTCGGCTATAAGTGGAACATGGGCTGGATGCACGACACGCTGCAGTACATGGCGCACGCACCGGTGCATCGCAAGTACCACATGAACGAGTTGACGTTCTCGCTCGTCTATGCATGGGACGAAAACTTCGTGCTTCCTCTCTCACACGACGAGGTCGTTCACGGCAAAGGTTCGATTCTCTCGAAGATGCCGGGCGATGATTGGCAGAAATTCGCAAACGTGCGCCTTCTCTACGCGTATATGTACGCGCATCCTGGAAAGAAGCTGCTCTTTATGGGCGACGAGCTCGCAGTGTGGCGCGAGTGGAATCACGACCGCAGCCTCGACTGGGATTGCGTGCACAGCCCATTCCATGCCGGCGTGCAGCGATTGGTCCGCGATTTAAACCATCTCTACACCTCGACGCCCGCGCTGCACGAACTCGATGCGTCGCACGCAGGCTTCGAATGGATCGACTATCAAGACGTCGAGAATTCTACGATCGCATTCGTTCGCAAGGGCAACGATCCGAATGATGCCGTGGTTGTGGCTTGCAACTTTACGCCGGTCGTTCGCTACGGGTATCGTATCGGCGTGCCGGATGCCGTAGCTTACGAGGAATTTCTCAACACCGATGCTGAGATCTATGCGGGAAGCAACATCGGAAACTTAGGCCGGGTCGAAGTCGAACGCCTGAAATCGCACGGACGCCCGCAGTCATTTTCGCTCACGCTTCCTCCGCTTGCAGCGGTCTTTCTCCGGCCCGTTCGCGCGGATTCGCGCCCTGAGCGCGAATCGATATGAGAGTTATCGGACGCGCCGCCGTTCTTCCCGGGCGTCCGTATCCGCTCGGTGCAACGTGGGACGGCAGCGGCGTGAACTTTGCGTTGTTTTCCGAGAACGCGGAAAAGGTCGAACTGTGCATCTTCGATTCGCGCGGCGTCCGGGAATTGCGCCGTGTGGTGCTGCCGGAGTATACGGACCAAGTATGGCACGGCTATCTTCCCGAAATCGAACGCGGCAGTCTTTACGGCTATCGCGTGTACGGACCGTACGATCCCGAACGCGGCCATCGTTTCAATCACCATAAGCTCTTACTCGACCCGTACGCGAAGCAACTCTACGGACATGTACGATGGACCGACGCAAACTTCGGCTACCGGTTAGGATCTTCGCGCGGCGATCTTTCGTTCGACCGCCGTGACAATGCGGCGGCGATGCCGAAATGCGTCGTTGTCGATACGGCCTTCACCTGGGGAGACGATCGCCGCCTATATACCCGCTGGCACGAGTTAATCGCCTACGAACTCCACGTGCGGGGGTACACGATCAAACATCCGATGGTTTCGCCGGAATTGCGCGGCACGTTTGCGGGTCTTTCGACGCCGGCGATTGTCGAATATCTCGTGCGGCTCGGAATCAACGCCGTCGAACTGATGCCGATCCACGCATTCGTCGATGACCGCAATCTGGTCGAGCGCCGCTTGCGCAACTATTGGGGATACAACTCTATCGGATTTTTTGCGCCCGATCCGCGCTATCTCTCGGGAACATCGCTCGGCGAATTCAAAACGATGGTCAAGCGTCTGCACGAGGCGAGCATCGAAGTGATTCTCGATGTCGTCTACAATCATACCGCCGAGGGCAATCATCTCGGACCGACGCTCTCATTCCGCGGCATCGACAACAAGAGCTATTACCGGCTCGAGAACGGGCGTTACTACGTCGACTACACGGGCTGCGGAAATACGTTCAATCTCGCCCACCCGCGCACGCTTCAACTGGTTACCGATTCGATGCGCTACTGGGTCAACGAAATGCACGTCGACGGTTTTCGTTTCGACCTTGCGCCGGCGTTGGGCCGGCGCGAAGGAAGCTTCGCGCAATCGAGCGCGTTTCTCAACGCCGTGCAGCAAGACCCGGTCCTCTCGCGCGTGAAGCTCATCGCCGAACCGTGGGATCTTTCGCCGGGTGGCCATCAACTGGGCAATTTCCCGCCCGGATGGTCGGAGTGGAACGACCGTTACCGCGACACGACCCGGCGCTTCTGGCAAGGTAACGACGGCATCATCCCGGAGTTCGCGTCACGGCTTACCGGCTCGAGCGATATTTTCGATCACGATGGGCGGCGTCCACGGTCCGGCATTAACTTCGTTACGGCGCACGACGGATTTACGCTCAACGATCTCGTGAGCTATAACGAGAAACACAACGAGGCGAACCTCGAGAACAACCAGGATGGCCATTCGGCGAACTATAGTTGGAATTGCGGTGTCGAAGGACCGACTCACGATGTGGCGGTGAACAATCTTCGCGCGCAGCAGAAGCGCAATCTTCTCGCGTCGCTGTTGCTCTCACAAGGCGTTCCGATGTTGTTGGCCGGTGATGAATTGAGCAACACGCAGTACGGAAACAACAACGCCTACTGTCAGGACAACGAGATCGGATGGATTTCCTGGACGGATGTGACGTTCGATCCCGAACTC
Source organism: Vulcanimicrobiia bacterium (assembly GCA_963765935.1). GTDB lineage: Bacteria > Vulcanimicrobiota > Vulcanimicrobiia > Vulcanimicrobiales > Vulcanimicrobiaceae > JAMXLG01. The sequence continues at coordinate 1,847,444 of CAVXXX010000001.1, forward strand.
GTCGACTTCGTTCGCGACCTCATCGCCGTGCGAAAGAATCACCCGGTCTTCCGCCGGCCACACTTTTTCAGTGGAATCGCCACGGGGCCGAGCGGGCTCAAAGACATCACCTGGATCAATACCTTAGGCAACGAGATGACCGCAGACGACTGGCATAACGGTTCCGTTCGCGTTTTCGGTGCGATGCTCGGCGGTGATACCGGCGATCGCTTCATTAGCCTTCGCGGGTACCCCGAGTTTGACGAAACGTTTTTGATGTTGATGAACGCGCACGATCGCGATGTCGACTTCACCTTGCCGGGTATTCCGTCGCTCCACGGCTGGAAACTCTTGATCGATACAACGCGTCCGACGCCGCTCGCTCCCGATACGCGATTCTTGCCGAACGCAGCGTTTGCGCTACGCGCGCGCACCCTGGCACTACTCGTTGCCGAATAGTCGATGATCGACGAACTTCTCGCTTACGCCGGCATTGACGACGACTACGCGGACGCATTCGGCCGGCGCGCTGACGTCACGATCGAGAGCAAACTTGCGATTCTCAATGCGCTCGGTTATGAAGTGGCCGATGACGCGAGCGCTGCGCGCGCCCTGCACGACGCACGGACTGCCGACAGTCTCTACCCCATCAAACCGGTCTACGTCGTGCGTGAAGGTGACGCCCCATCTTGGCCGCAGCCCATCCGTGACGTGCTCGACGCTGCCACGCCGCCGGGCTACTACGATCTCGAAATCGGAACCGAAGCAACTCGTGCGATCGTCGCCCCACGTCGTGCGTACGTCCCGCCGGGTGTCGATGCGAAGCGCCTCTGGGGACCGAGCGTGCAACTCTACGCGTTGCGATCGCAACGCAATTGGGGAATCGGGGATTTCGGAGATCTGCAATCGCTGGTCGCACTTGCGAAGCGGAGCCATGCGTCGCTCGTCGGACTCAATCCGCTCCATCAACTACATCTCACGAACCCAACTGCTGCAAGTCCCTATGCTCCGCTCAGCCGGCGTTATCTCAACGCCCTCTACATCGATGTTGGCGCGACTGCGCGCGAGTTCGGCGTGCCTGTCGATGATTCGGGCGTGGCCGAGCTCCGGGACTCGGCGCTCGTCGATTATGCGGCCGTCGCACGCGCGAAGATGCGCGCGTTGCAAGTAATCTTCGATGGAATTCACATCGAGCGCGACCTCGACACATTTTTGAAGCGCGAACCGCACGTTCGGGCCGCCGCCCTTTACGAAGCGATCATGGAGGAACTGACCCATCGCGATGGATCGATTCGAAGCTGGCTGCAGTGGCCGGCCGAACTGCGCGATCATGACAGCCATGCGGTTGCGGTCTTTGCACAAACTCACGAATCGCGCATCGCGTTTTATGTCTTTTTGCAATGGCTCGCGGACCGTCAATTGGCGCGTGCGGCACGAGGAGCTTCGAAGATGGCGATCGGCTTGTATCGTGACCTCGCCGTCGGTGTCGATCTTGCAAGCGTTGACGTGTGGTCCGATCCGGATGCGTACGCTTTCGGACTTTCGGTCGGCGCGCCGCCCGATCCGCTCAATGCTGCGGGGCAGAATTGGGGACTGCCGCCACTCCATCCACGTGCACTGATCGCGCGCGCGTACGAGCCGTTTGTTACGTTACTGCGCGCGAACATGCGCCATGCCGGTGCACTTCGCATCGATCACGTCATGGGACTCAAACGCCTTTTCTGCATTCCCCGCGCCGCGCCGTCCGGCGGCGGCGCCTACGTGAATTACGATTTCGAGGCGATGCTCGGAATCGTCGCTTTGGAATCGCATCTTCAGAATTGCATGGTGATCGGCGAAGATCTGGGGACCGTACCGGAGGGATTTCGCGAACGGCTCGCAACCGAACGCATCTACTCGTGCCGCGTTCTGCTCTTCGAACGTGACGGCGAGCGCTTTCGATCACCCGCCGAGTATCCGGCCGACTCCGTAGCAAGCACGGGAACGCATGACTTGCCCACAATGGCCGGTTACTGGACCGGCGCCGACATCGAAACGCGCGAGGGGCTGGGGTGGATCGACGCGGCGGCTGCGCGGACGGAACGCGTCGAGCGTGAACGCTCCCGTAAAGCGCTGGTCGGCGCCCTTCGAAAAGCCCGGTGCATCGCGGATGAAGACCCCGATTTGCGGGCGATACTCCTAGCCGTGCATCGTTTCTTGGCGCGCGCGGGTTCGCACGTGGTACTGGTGCAGCTCGAGGACTTGCTTGCGCAGCGTGAACAAGTCAACGTTCCGGGAACGACCAATGAAGAGCCGAATTGGATGCGCAAGCTCGCGTTGCCAATCGATGCTCTTGAAACCAACGATATATTTGCGGCAATAGTACGCATCATGCGTGAGGAGCGGCCGCTGAATCGGGAGGTCGTAGCATGAGAGCCGTGGTGATGGCCGGAGGAGAGGGATCGCGTCTGCGGCCGCTGACTTCCCGGCGTCCCAAACCGCTCGCGCCGATTGCGAATCGGCCGGTGATGCATCATATCATCGAGCTCCTTCGGTCGCACGGCATTACGGATATCGTTGCCACGTTGCACTATCTCGCTGATGAAATCGAAGCCTATTTCGGCGATGGTTCCGCGATGGGCGTGAACATGCATTACGTCGTCGAGGACACGCCGCTCGGCACGGCAGGCGCCGTCAAGATGGCGGAAAATTTCTTGCGCGGCGGAACGTTCATCATCATCTCGGGCGACGCGATGACGGATCTCGATGTCACCTCGGTGATCGAAGCGCACCGCAAGGCAAAGAACGACGCGACGATCGCGCTCTGGCGCGTTAGCAACCCGCTCGAATTCGGCGTCGTAATCACGGACGATGAGGGACAGATCACCCGCTTCATGGAGAAGCCTTCATGGGGAGAAGTCTTCTCCGATACGATTAATACCGGCATCTACGTGCTCGAGCCCGAGATTCTCGACTACATGGAAGCCGGAAAGAATTACGATTTCTCCAAAGATCTTTTTCCCCGGATGCTGCGCGACGGGAAGCGCCTCGGCGGTTACGTCATCTCCGATTACTGGGCTGACGTCGGCAATTTGCAACAATACCAGCAAGCGAATTACGACGCGATTTCCGGAGTCGTGCGCACAAAGCGTCCGCCATATGAAATTCGCGCGCACGTGTGGGCGGGTGTCGACTGCCAAATCGATCCTACGGCAACGATCGAAGGACCGGTTCAACTCGGCGATCGCGTCAAGATCGGTCCCGACGTTACGATTGAGGGACCAGCGTGCGTTGGAAACGACGTCGCCGTTGAAACCGGCGCGACGATACGCCGTTCGGTGCTGTGGGAGGACGTCTATATCGGTGGTGATGCTGAATTAGACGATTGCACGGTTGCGAATCGCACGATCGTCAAAGAACGCGCGACGATCGGCGAAGGCACCGTGATCGGCGAACGCTGTACGATCGGTGCATCCGCCATCGTACGTCCGCATCTCAAACTTTGGCCCGAGAAAAACGTCAGCTCGGGATCGATTATCTCGATGTCGCTCGTATACGGGATCAAGTGGCCCGGGTCGCTCTTCGGCGGCGAAGGCGTGACGGGGCTTGCGAACCTCGAGATCACGCCCGAATTTGCGTTGAAGCTCGGTCAGGCGTTCGGATCGTTTCTACGCCCCGGCGATACGGTGATGACCAGTCGCGATACTCATCCGTCGAGCCGTATCATGAACCGCTGCATCATCTCGGGATTGCTCAGCGTCGGCATCAATGTCGAGGACTTACGCTCGTTCCCCTTACCGCTCTCGCGCTTCGCAACGCGCAACAGTGGAGACGGCTGCGTGCACACGCGCGTTGCTCCCGGCGACGATCGTTCTTTGCTCTTCGAATTCTTCGACCGCAGCGGCATCAACGTCGACAAAGCGACGGAACGGAAGATCGAGAATCTGTTCTTTCGCGAGGATTTCCGCCGCGTCAGCATGGACGACGTCGGGTTGTTGAACTTCCCCGCTCGCGTTCTCGAGAATTACACGAGCGCATTTATTTCCGCGCTCTCGCCTGAATCGTTGCAGCAGCGCCGGTTCCGCGTCGTGGTCGATTTTGCATATGGGAACGCCGCGCTCGTGCTTCCGCGCATCCTGAGCAATCTGAATATCGACACCGTCGCCCTCAACGCATACTTCGACGACAATCGCGTCCGCGGGCGACGGGGCGATCGCGAGCACCTGCTCGAGCAGTTGAGCGACATCGTTTGCACGTTGCGCGCCGATCTCGGACTCTTGCTCGATCACGACGCGGAGACGTTCGCCGTCGTAGATGATCGCGGACGAGTGATCGATCACAACGAGTTGATCGCCTTACTCACGCTTCTGGTGGTGCGAGCCGGGGCGAAAATGATCGCCGTGCCGGTCATGGCACCCTCTGCGATCGACGATATCGCAGCCGAATACGGCGCGAAGGTCATCCGCGCGCGCAGCGACCGCCGTTCGCTCATGGCGCTAGCCGAATCGCAGGGCAAGGACCTCGCGTTCGCCGGAAGTGCAAATTACGAAGTCGTCTTTCCCGAAATGCACCCGGCGTTTGATGCGCTCTATGCATCCGCGAAGGTGATGGACTTGCTCGCGCGCGAGGGCCGTCCGTTGAGCGAACTCGTCGATATGTTGCCGTCATGGCACATGGCAACGCTTCGCGTCCCGTGCCCGTGGGAGCACAAAGGGCGGGTCATGCGTACGCTCATCGCCGAACAAAGGCGCAACGAAATCGAACTCTTCGAAGGCCTGCGCGTAAAACGCGACGGCGGCTGGGTTCTCGTGCTCCCGGATTCAAGCGATCCCACCTTCACGGTCTACGCGGAAGCCCCCACCGACGGCGACGCGGAAACCTACGCCGAACGCATGGGAACCCGAATCGAAGAACTCGTCAACGCATAAACCCCACCCTTTGTCATCCTGAGCCTGTCGAAGGATCGCATCCCACGGAAAAGCCCGACGAAATGTCGCCGGGCTTTCGAATTGACACGATCCTTCGACTCCGGTGCTTCGCACCTACTCTCAGGACGACAAAAAAGAGCGAGTTATATGCGTTCGGTCATGAAGGCGACTTTTGCGTCGAGGACGTCGAGGACGTTCGGCCAGGTGAATTGGCGCGCGGTTTTCGGCGCGTTTTCCCGGATGCGATTTTGGATTGCGGTATTGCGGAAAAGGCGATCGAGATACGTGGCAAGTTCCAGCGGGTCGCTCGTATCGCAAACGACGGCATTGTCGAACGCGAGCGCGTAGTCTTCGCCGGTTGAACCGCAGACCGCGATGCCGCTCGCAGCCATCACCTCGAGTCCGACGAGTCCGAACGGTTCTTTTCCGCTATTTGCAAGCACCGCATCGACGGCGCCGTAGAGCGTGTAGAGCATCGCGTCGGGAAGGAAACTGCGGACGTTGACGATATCCGCTTGCGAGCGGGAAAGCGTATCCGCAATGGCTTCGACCGTCGGTGTCTCGAACGTCACGTCTTCGATCTGCAGCCCACGCTCGGCGGCACGACCGAATACGACGTTTGCGTACGGCTCCTTTCCACCGCGAACAACGAGCTGCACGCGCGTCCCCTCGTCGCGTAGATCCGCAACTGCATCGATTGCTTGCAGCCATCGTTTGTCGGGATCGAAACGGCCAACTTTGAGCAACATATGGCGTCCCGCAAGTACGCGTCGCAGATATGCGACGTCGCTTTCCTTGACCTCATCGAAGATCCGCTCGGGAATCCCGTTCGGAATCACTAAGGACTCCGCACCATGTAAAGAAAGCTCGAACTTCATATAGCGGCTCACGCACGTGATGTGAGCTGCATCGGCAAGTGCGGGGAAGTCTATGGTATCGAAACCGTAGGTGTTGTTGGCATTCCACGCTATGGTGACGGCCGCGCGCAAACCGGCGCTGCGCAGTTGGGCGTCGAGACCCAGGACGGCCGGCACCACCTGCCAGTCTTCCGCGAGCACGAGGACGCGTTCGCCGCGTGTCGCCGCGGGTTGCACGACGTTTGCGGCCAGAAACGGCGGCACGCTCGAGCCGTAGTCGTTGATCTTCCCCCATTCGCCATCGTAGACGCCCTGCGGATGATACGCCGAAATCCATTGACACCATCGGCGCAACGTGAGCCGGTCGCCCCGTTGTTCGACTGCGGGCAGTGACGGATCGCCGACGTAGATGAGATCGGTATCGAAACCGGCTTCCGCGAGCGCAACGCTAAGTTCCGATGCGCGCACACCGAGGCCACCGACCATTGCGTAGCGGTCTGGACCTTCAAACGACAACACGACGGCGCGTCGCGGCAGATGCGGGAAACGAGCCATACCGTATTCTCTACCCATACTCGGAGCGTTGTTCGATCAGTTTGGCAACCAGCGCCGTCCATCCGGTTTGATGGCTTGCGCCAAGCCCCTTGCCGTTATCGCCGTGAAAGTATTCGTAGAACGGGATGTAGTCGCGCCAATGCGGATCGCGGTTGAATTTTTCGACGCCGCCGAAGACCGGACGATTGCCTTGCGCATCAGGAAGAAAGATGTCGATCAAACGCTCCGAGAGATGCGACGATACTTGCCACAGGTCCATCATCTGTCCGCTGCCCGTCGGGAATTCGATCTTCGCACTGCTGCCGAAATAGTAGTGAAAGCGCTGCAGTGCTTCGATGATCAGAAAATTTATCGGAAACCAAATCGGTCCGCGCCAGTTTGAGTTTCCGCCGAAAACGCCGGTCGTCGATTCACCCGGGTCGTAGTCGACGCGATACTCCCGGCCGTCGAGGTGCAGCACGAACGGGTGATCCTTATGATATCGAGAGACGCTGCGAATGCCGTGCGGACTCAAGAACGACGCCTCATCGAGCATCTTTTGAACGATGCGCAGCCCTTGTTCGCGGCCAACGATCGAAAGCAAGCGCCGTTCGCCGACGCCGGGTTCCGTCATACTTGCAACGTTCTGCGCGAGGTCCGGCCGCTTCGCAATGAACCACTCGAGGCGCTTTTTAAATGCGGGCAACGCGTCAAGCTCTTCAGGCTCGACGATTTCAACTGCAAGCAATGGAAGTATCCCGACCATCGATAGAATCTTGATCGGGATGGTGCGCCCGTCATCGCACATCAGCATGTCGTAGTAAAATCCGTCCTCCTCGTTCCATAGTCCGTTACCGCCCATGTGGTTCATGGCGTTCGCGATGTAGAGGAAGTGCTCGAAGAATTTCGTCGCGATGTCTTCGTAAATCGGGTTGTGCATCGCGAGTTCGATCGCAATCGCGAGCATGTTGAGAGTGTAGATGCCCATCCAACTCGTGCCGTCGGATTGGTTGAGAAATCCGCCACCCGGCAATGGAGCGCTGCGATCGAAGACGCCGATGTTGTCGAGGCCGAGAAAGCCTCCTTGAAAGACGTTGTTTCCCTGAGCGTCTTTGCGGTTTACCCACCAGGTAAAGTTGAGCAAAAGCTTTTGAAAAACGCGTTCGAGAAACGCTAGATCGCCGCGCCCGTGTTCTTTCTCCTCGACTTGATAGACACGCAGTGCCGCCCACGCGTGCACCGGCGGGTTGACGTCTCGGAACGCCCATTCATATGCCGGCAACTGGCCGTTGGGATGCATGAACCATTCGCGCTCGAGCAAGATGAGCTGATTCTTCGCAAAATTTGGATCGATCAGTGCGAAGGAGACTGCGTGAAACGCAAGATCCCACGCCGCAAACCACGGGTATTCCCATGTATCGGGCATCGACATGACTTCCATCGCATCGAAGTGCGTCCAGTCATGGTTTCGGCCTTGGAGACGCGAGGCCGGAGGTGCTGGTTGCAACGGATCGCCGCTGAGCCATCGCGGAACGTGGTAATGGTAAAACTGTTTCGACCATAGCAGACCCGCAAACGCTTGACGTTGTACGCGCCGCGGTTCGATGTCCGACTGGAACGGATTGATTTCGTCGTAGAAAACATCTGCTTCTTCGAGCCGTTTGTTAAAGATGTCATCGAACGTCGATCCGAACGGCTTTTCTCGCGGCGTGTCGGTGAGGCGCAAGAGTGCCTTCCGACGCTCTCCGGCGCCGATCGTCATGGTATAGTGCGCGGACACCTTCGTTCCGAACGGTTGCAGATTCACTGCGTTGCGATCGCCGTGAACGATACAGCGCTCGATTCCGTCCTTTACGAATGGCGTCCGGTTACTGATGCCCCATAAGTCTTCGAAGTTCGTCTCATTTTCGGTGAAGAGTATCTGCGCCGGTGTTTGCGCGTAGAAGTGGTAGTCACCGATTGCGGCTTGGTGCGCAATGATGTGAACGTACTCGCGGGTTGCTTCGTGTTGCACGATCGAGGGGCGATCGATGCCCTCGCGCCACGACCACTCGTTCCTGAACCACAGCGTAGGAAGCAGGTGCAGGTCGTGTGGTTCTCGGGAACGGTTCGTAACGGTAATCCGAATCAAGATGTCGTTCGGCAGCGCCTTTGCGTATTCGATTTCGACGTCGAAGTAGCGGTCGTCATCGAAAATTCCGGTATCGATCAGCTCGTATTCCGGATCCACGCGCGTTCTACGTCGATTTTCATCGAGGAGTTGCTGATATGGAAAGGCCGCATGCGGATACTTGTAAAGCGCGCGCATGTAAGCATGCGACGGCACATTATCGAGAAAGAAGTAGTACTCTTTAACGTCCTCACCGTGATTGCCTTGATTGCCGGTGAGTCCGAAGAATCGCTCTTTTAAGCGGTCATCGTTTCCGTTCCAGAGTGAGAGCGCAAAGCACAAATGCTGGCTGGCGTCCGAAATGCCGAAGATCCCGTCTTCGCCCCAACGATAGACGCGCTTCGACGCCATATCGAATGGGAAGTACTCCCAAGCTTCGCCGGTAGCGCTGTAGTCTTCGCGAACGGTTCCCCACTGCCGGTCGGAGACATACGGACCCCAGCGCCACCACGGAGTACCTCGATCGGCGATGCGATCGCGTTCCGGATTCTCGGCATCGTTCATCCGTGCTCTCCTTGCACCTCGTGCCAGATGCGTAACAACTCCGCCACACTCCATGCTTGGGCGATCGTTCCGCGTTGATCGTAGGGCGCATCGCCGTCCGAAAGTTCTGCGAGCGTTCCCACTCCATAGGTACGCACGTGCTCTGCAAACGGTTGCAGATAACGCAGTGCCTCGGTCGTGCTGCCTCCTGCATTGCGGAACGCGCGCAGAAAGACGCCGGTCAACCACAACCATGCCGTTCCTCGGTGATACGCCGCGTCGCGGTCGTGCGGCGAACCGCCGAACCGGCCAAGATACGCGGGATCGAGCGGGGAAAGCGACCGAACGCCGCACGGTGTTACGAGAACGCGCGCGGCGAGGTCGACGATTGCGCGCTCGCGTTGCGAATCCAGCATGCGGAAAGGTAGGCCGACGGCAAACAGTGCGTTGGGTCGAATCGATGCGTCGTTTCCCTCCGGACCGTCCAGCACGTCGTAGAGATAGCTTGTGGTTTCGTTCCAGTAGCGTGCAAAGGAACGGCGCACCGGCGCGGCGAGCTCGCGATAGACGGACGGATCGCGTCCGAGGAGCTGTGCGAATGCATCCATCGAACGCAGCGCATTGTACCACAGCGCGTTGATTTCGACCGGCTTACCGATTCGGGGCGTTACGACCCAATCGCCGATCTTCGCATCCATCCAGGTAAGCTGTACGCCCGGTTCACCGGCGTAGAGAAGTCCGTCGCTCGCATCGACACCGATGTGATAACGGGTGCCGCGCGCGTACGATGCGATGATGCCATCGGCTACTTCGAAGATGTCGTGCAGCAATGATTCATCGAACGTCGCAGCGTGATACCGGCGAACCGCCTCGATGAACCAAAGCGCCGCATCGACCGTATTGTACTCCGGTGCAGCACCGCTCTCGGGGAATCGATTTGGTAACATTCCGCCGTCGATGAAGCGCGCGAACGTTGCGAGAATTGCGCGGGCAATGTCGAAGCGCCCCGTCGTCAACGTGAGTCCGTCGAGCGCGACCATCGTATCGCGCCCCCAATCGCCGAACCAATGATAACCGGCAATCACGGTTTTGCCCGGCAGGCCCTCGACGCTGCGATCGACGATGAATTGGTCCGCCGCCAGCACGAGCGATCGAATCCATTCCGGCGCAGCGATTGCGCTTCGCTGCGCCGTCCGCCACTGCAAAAGCAACGCATCCTCCACATCGTGAACGCGCTGCAACGACGCTGCTCCGTCGATTTCTTCGATCGGTGCGGTCGACGCAACGACCGTGATCGATTCACCCGCAGCCAGTGTCACCTCGATGGTGCAGGCGTGATAGTGATCCTCCACGTCATTCAGGCCGCGTTCGGTTTCGCGCAACAACCGAAAACCGTAGTACCATTCGCCGGCTTCGCGGATCGTGCCGCGATCGATGCCGAGATGCCACGGCGTTCCACCGCCGAGTGCGATCGTCGCACGTTGCCCGTCAATCACGACCGCATGGCCGGCTTCGTACGTCTGCGTTAACGCATGGTAGTCACGATCGTTGATGTACGCCTTCAACGACAGATCAAGCGGCGCACGTGCGCGCGCAAGCGTGTATGTGATGAACGCCGTCGCCGCGCCGTCCATCCATATGCGGCGTTCGAGCAGTGCATCGGAGAATGCATAAGTCCACACCGGCACGCGCCCGTCGAGCCGGAAATCCGTAATGTATCGAAAACCATCGGGCACGATCGTGCCGTCGCGCCAGCGATTCGCGCCTAGATCGAGAGACCGCCCCCCGTACGCAACGGTGGCATCGAGCTTCACAAGTAGAACGCGCCGTTCGACCGGAGGCGCGAGTGCAGCGATCAGCAATCCATGGTAGCGCCGCGTCAAAATATCCGAAACGGTTCCGGATGCATAGCCGCCGGAACCGTCGGTCACGAGCCACTCGCGGCCTTCCGCGATCTCGAGGTGGCCCCACTCCATTGGGAGCGGCTTTTATTGCGCTTTGCGCGCTCCCTTCAGGGCCGCGACACCGATTTCTTGACCGGTGTCGGTGAAGAACGCATTAGCCGTCTCGCGGAAATTCTTGCTCGTGTCCGCGCCGTATTTTACATCGATGTCGAGCAGCACGTCGGCCGCCACCTGCGGTGGGAAGAGCGATGCGAAAAGACGTTGTACCGTGAAGATGCGATGCTGCGTGCCGGCTGCGATGACGGCACTTGCAAGTTGTTGACCGGTGAGGTCGGATTGCGTTGAAATCGAAACATCAGCCCTGCCGGATTTCTGCCACGCATCATCCATTGCAAAGTCGAACGTTGAAATGAACGTACTCGTGTCGCCGAAACGGTCTTGCAAGTTCTGCATTTCCGCCTGAACCGCTGGAGCTCCGAGCATTGAATTCAGCGCGCGAACGGTAGAGAAACTTCCGGCGCCGCCCCCTGCCGCATAAAGCGCTCCGGTGAGACCGCTCGTTCGCTGCGTCACGGCGAGGGCTGGAAGCGTCGAGGAGAAGACGAGGATCAAAAAGGCGTAGGCAACGCGCCGCAACATAGCCATACCTCGGTTATTCCCCGGTGGACGTCATCGATTCCGGCATGCTTGTGCGCGCTCCCGTAAAAATTTCTGGTCGCGCTCATTAACGGCGAGTATCGCGGCGCGTTCGAATTCCATTGTCGCCTCGCTATAGCGAGACATACGTTCAAAAAGATCGCCCCGCACGGCTGGTAAGAGATAGTAGTCACGAAGCGCCGGTTCGTCCGATAACTCGTCGACAAGTGGGATGGCTGCTTCCGGGCCAAACGCCATGCCGATTGCGACCGCACGATTGAGGTGAACGACCGGGGTGGGAAGTTGTTCGGCGAGTCCATCATAGAGTGCTGCGATGCGTTGCCAATTGGTATCAGCAAATGTTGTTGCGCGCGCATGGCATGCCGCGATTGACGCTTGCAATGTATATGGCCCGTGCGCTCCGCACGATTGCGCTCGGTCCAGTGCTCGCAATCCGCGCACGATGAGCAGGCGATCCCAGCGCCGCCGGTCTTGATCGGCAAGGAGCACCGGGCGGCCTTGCGCATCTGCGCGCGCCGCAGAACGCGAAAATTGCAGCTCCATCAGCGCGACCAGCCCGTGCGCTTCACCCTCGTCCGGCATATAATGCGCAAGCACGCGTCCGAGGCGCAACGCATCCTGACACAGTTCCGGGCGGACGACGTCATCACCCGATGTCGCGGAATATCCCTCATTGAAAATGAGATAGATGACTTCAAGCACCGACGATAAACGCGCGGCGCGCTCGTTTACGGGCGGTAGCTCGAACCGAATATGCGCTTCACTGAGCGTTCGTTTTGCCCGTACGATCCGCTGAGCAACGGTGGGTTCCGGTGTGAAGAATGCGCGGGCAATTTCGATCGTCGTCAAACCGCCGAGCAGCCGGAGCGTCAGTGCGACGCGCCCTTCGCGTGAGAGAATCGGGTGGCACGCAATGAATATCAAGCGCAACATATCGTCACCAACGTCCTGGTCAAGGTTCTCGAGTTCCGCTTCGATCGACGTCGCCAGCGGTGTCTCGCGCGCCAACTGTTCTGTCTTTCGCTCAAATACTTCATCGCGGCGAAACCGATCGATTGCGCGGCGCTTCGCGGTGGTCGTCAACCATGCAGCCGGGTTTTCCGGTACACCGGTTTGCGGCCATTGCGTGAGCGCCGCGACGAACGCATCTTGTGCGAGTTCCTCAGCAACGCCGACGTCGCGAACCACGCGCATCAACGCGGCGATCAACCGCGGCGACTCGATGCGCCAGATCGCTTCGAGCCGCCGGTCGATATCAGAAGTCATGCGCTATTGGGGTGGACCCGTTACTTCGATGAGTTCGCATTCGCCCGTTCCGGTGAGCGCGAGAAAACGCTCCGTCCACTTCATGAGTTCTTCTTTCGAAGCAACTTCGAAGACGGCAAAGCCGCCGACAAGTTCTTTTGTCTCCGTGAACGGACCGTCGGTTACGCTAATCGATCCGTTGCCATTTGCGCGAACGCGAGCCGTAATACCGTTTGGAATGACACCGCCTGTATCGACGAGCACGCCGGCGCTCTGCATTTCGTTGATGAGCGCGCCCATGTTTGCAATCATCTCCGGTGTGGGAGGCGATTGAACGGCGTCCCGACTGATTCGATAGATCGAGACGACCTTCATTGGCCGCTCCGCAGGCGCTCTTCTTGCGCTCGCATTTCCGGAGGAAAGTTGTCGCCGAAGTCGTCGGCTTCATAGATTTGTCGAAGCTCGAGTACCGCGCCCGGGCCAAAGGGTGCACGGGAGAACCATTCGATGGCCTCTTCCTTCGATTTGGCCTGCACGATCCAGAAGCCCGCGACCAGTTCTTTCGTCTCGGCGAACGGTCCATCCATCACGGTGGTGCGCCCCTTGTCGAAGCGAATGCGCGCGCCTTTCGAACTCGGTTGCAACCCATCACCAGCCAGCATGATGCCGGCTTTGATGAGTTCTTCGTTGAACTCGCCCATGCGCGCGAACTCTTCAGTCGTCGGCAGGCGGCCGGATTCAGAATCCGCGTTTGCCTTGACAATAACCATAAACCGCATTGATGCTCTCCTATTTGGTGGCGTTATATGAGTGTCGTCGAACGTGCGGTGACGGACTCGACACCGGGGTCGGAAAAATTTTCGGGAAGCGGCGCCCAGCGCTCGACGAAGAAGGCCATCGAACGATCGGGTGCCGCCGTGACGTATCCGCGGACGGCGATCGTCGCCGCCGGCGCTCCAGTCAATCTCCGCGTTAATGGAATCGTACCGGTTTGATCGGTGAGTCGACCCTTGGCCGCATCAAGCGTGCCGGAGATCGTGACTTCGTCGCCCTCTTTGAGTTTTTCCACTGCCGCGACCGGAACGGTGCTGATGAAACGTACCGGCATCGTCGCTTCCGGCTGCGCTCCGCTCGTGAGCATGCGCGCGCGCAACGTGTATTCGCCCGGGGGCGGCGCCGTGCCGTCGGCGGCAAGGCCATTCCAGATGTAGATCGTTAAGACGTTCGGACCGGGCGTAAAGGAACGTCCGTGGGGCGGAAAATGCGCGCCGGGCGGCTGCGATCGCAACGTCGTCCACACGATATCCGAACCGCGCAAGAGATCGATTGTATATTCCGCGGGCGCCGGAAAAGTCGCGCTAACCGGAGCTTTGCCGGAATTATGCGCGACGACTTCGATGTTGACGGCGTCGAGTATATCAAACGTTGCGCGCTGAAGCTGAAGCGAAAGCGTCAACGCCGCTACGAAAAACATGAACCAGCCCTTTCGATGGCGATGTAGGTTCGCGGTACGTCGCGGTATCGAGGAAGTGTTCCTCATCGAAGACGACGAGATCCGCAATTGCGTTCTCGCGAATTTCACCGCGGTCGTGCAATCCGAAGATCCTCGCGGGAAGCGACGTCATCCGGCGTACGGCTTCTTCCATTTCAATGGTGCGCCGCTGTCGAACGAACCGTCCGAAGATGCGCGGGAACGTCCCGTATGCGCGCGGATGGATCAAGCCGAACGGCGTCTCATATCCGCTATACGCTGCGGCCGACGTGCCAACGGCGCAGAAATCCGCCGAGAGCGCAAGCGCCACATCGTCTTCTCTCAAGCAGAAGTGAAACGCCCGCGCGGCGTTGCCTTCGGCGGCAATGAAGTCCACAACGGCGCGTGAAGGCGCACGCCACGTTTGCCGTCCGATCTCATCGAAACGCATGCCGCACCAAGCCATCCGCTCTTCGCTACCGACTTCGGCAAGCATGATGTCGTTCCAGATGTCTCCGAGCCGCGCTTGCATCTCGACTGCAACGACGGCGGCAAGTGAATCGTCGCGAAGCGCCTCCTGCGTGACGCCCGAGGGCAGGAGTGACGCGAGCTCGATCCACGTCGCGGTGTACGGCGCGATGTCGCACGACATCGACGCGCCCCGCGTTCTCGCGCGATCGATGCGCTCGAGCGTTCGCTCCATTCGCCCGCTGTTGCGCGGATAAACGACATGATGGTTGCAAATATGTACGTGCACGTTCGCACGTTCCGCGATCGCAATTGCTTCATCAACCGCTGCAACGACGTCGTCGCCGGTCTCGCGCAGCCGTACCGAGACACGCGGCGCTCCACTGTTAGCGGCGACCTGTGCGAGAGCAACCGCCGAATCGACCGGCATGGCCGAAAGGTCGATAAATGCGCCTGCGGCGCCCGCTTCAATAGCATCTTGAACGTCGGATTCGGCGAGAAAGCAACCGATGGTCCCATGTTCCGTCCTCAACGCTAGGTCTATCAGGCCTTGAATCGTATCGCCTTGTCCCCAATCATCGAGGAAGGGACCGGCAGATAGCGGGGTTATTTCGCCGGTGATCCCTTGGCTGCACTTCGAATTTGCTCGAAAAGCGGTGAGCCACTTCCCACCGGTGTGGGAACAAGCATCTATGAAGCCCGGCGCCACAATTTTTCCTAGGCAATCAAAGCGCCGCCGGGCTTCACGGTCCGAGCAATCACCGATGAGCGCAATGCGATCCTCGGAGAGTGCAATGTCCGTTGAAAAGCGAGGTCGCCGCGATCCATCGACGATTGTGGCGCCCTCGATAACCGTCGTAATCACGCTAGGAAATTCCTTGGTTTACCGAGCGGTTGGGCGGGCAATAAGTACCTTCGCATACTTCTTTCGAGGTGAATAAGACATAATGGCGATGCAAGAAGACCCGCAGGGCGGTATGAGCGTTCGCGAAGCCGGTCGCCGCGGCGGCGAACGAGTGAAAGCCAAGTATGGCACGGAATTCTACGAAGAGATTGGACGCAAAGGTGGTGAAGCCACCAAGACTAAGTACGGTCCGTCCTTCTACGAAGTCATCGGCCAAAAAGGCGGCCAAAAGCCGAAGCGCAAGTCTGGTTCTTCGTCGTAGCGCGCATTCATCTCGGGTAACCACGATCGGGAGTTATGGCTGAGAAAAAAGGCGGCGACGCGGACGACCGTAAGGAAATGTCCGTTCGCGAAGCCGGCAAGAAGGGCGGAGATACCGTACGCGATCGCTACGGTTCAACGTTCTACGAAGAGATCGGCCGAAAAGGCGGCAAGGCGACACGAGATCGCCATGGCGTTGAGTTTTACGAGTCCATTGGACAAAAAGGCGGGAAGGTCGTTAAGGACAAGTACGGACCCGACTTTTACGAAGAAATCGGCCACAAGGGCGGTCAAAAAGTCAAAAAGCTGATCGCCGAAGCCAAGAAAAAACTCGAAGAGCCCGGCAGCGAGCCGGAGACGGAAGAATAGCGGATCTATCTGCAGGCGCCGGCGGCCACTAGCCGCCGTGCTTCTGCGTCAACCGCCTTGGCAGAAACGCTTCCATCTGGTTGCAACGTCATTGCAAGTTTGCCGCGTGTTGTCCATGCGACGCCATCAAGCTTGTAATGCGCGACCGTGCAGGGCGAGTATGTAATGTCTTGCTCTTTTAAAAACAGCAAGGTGAAGTTCTGCTTCGGCCATTGTGAGAGTAACCACGCGACGTGGTTATCTTCGTATTCCATTGCGACGCCGCGATTGGCCGGCGTATCGCTATTGCCCAGCGGCGGAATCACAGCAAACTTCAACACTTGAGCGCCCGGCGGAATCCACGGCCGGTAGGCAATGTTCGTCACAACCTCGTCGAGCGGCATCACCATCCCGCGGTCGTCGATCATGAGCGGCGGCAGTGAGGGCGCGGCAGCGGCGGCTGTGCCGCCTCGATGGCAGCCGGCAAGAACAAGCAAGATAAGCGCGCTTACAAGAAGCGGGCGGCGTTGGCGCATGCCATGAGTATCGGTCAAAGCAGCCAAGCGCTTCATCTGGCTAACCTGTCCTGAGCGAGCGGAGCGAGTCGAAGGGCTATTTCTGGATCTTTACGCCGCCGGAGATGCCGCCCAGGTGGATCTGGCCGTTATCGAAGTTGATCGTCACGCTCTGAAGCTTGAGCGTCTGATCTTCGGAATGCACGTAGCTGGGATGATCCATTCGCAAGAGTTTCGCGCCGTTGGTCCAGATGACGAGATCGGTGTCGAACGAACGATGTTCCGGATCGCCGATCATCTCGACGTGCACTTTACCGAGTGCGGTAAAGTTCAACGACTGCGTATCGACGCTGATGTGCTCGGCAGCAACGCGCAGATACGGTTTGCCTTTACGCAATACGATGCCGTTGCGAACGCCGTCGACCGTCCCGGTTGTGCCGTCCGGTGAAAGTTGCGCGCTCTTGTAATCGAAACTCCAAGATTTTGTCGAGATGCGGTTGCCTTGCACGTGACCGCCGTGCAGTGTAATCCCGCTTTGACCTGAGGGCAGCGGCGGAGTGCCGCGGCCGGCCAGAATCACTTCGACGACGACGTAAACGAGTAACGCCGCACCGGCGATCCATCCGACCGTTTTCCATCCGAATTTAAACCGCACGGCGCCTCCACGGGACGAAGATGACGATCAAGTAGAGCACAATTAACGCGATCCACACGCGCGTCGGTCCCACACGCGCGAAGAATGAACCCGCCGGTTTGCCGACGTTGCCGAAGACGACTCGTTGTTCTTCGAGCGGCGCGCGCGATTGCCATGTACCATCCGGCGCGATGATACCGCTAATACCGGTCGCCGCCGCGCGCACGACGTACGTGCCGGCTTCAATCGCGCGAAGCTGCGCGATCTGCGCGTGTTGATACGGCCCGGATGTCGTGCCGAACCATGCGTCATCCGTGGCAACAACGAGCACCTGCGCGCCGTTGCTTGTCTCTGCATAAGCAAGATCACCGAACGCTGATTCCCAGCAAATCAGCGGACCGATCGTGATGCCCGCGGAGGTTGGAAAGACGACGGCGCCGCTGCCTTCGGCAAAATGGCCGTTCAATTCACCGATATACGGCAACCACCATAGCCACTGCTGTGCGGGAAAGTGCTCCGCGAACGGAACGAGTTGACGCTTGTCGTACGTGCCGCGCAGACCTTGCGGCGTGAAGATGAAGAGACTATTGTAGAACGCGTTACCGCGCAGATTAAGGCTTCCGGCAACGAGCGTCGCGTTACCCCGGCGCGCGAGCGACGTAAACGCATTCAACAGATCCGGACGTTGATTCAATCCGCTGTTCGCAATCGCAATCACGGTTTCGGGCCACACGATTAATTTAGGATTGCGTGCAAATGCCGCTTGTGTCATCGACTCGTACCGGTCGACGGCTTCCTGCAGCGCACCGGGCTGCCATTTGAGCGTCTGCGTGATGTTGCCTTGGACCGCAGCGACGGGGATCGACGGCGGAGGTAACGCGCGCGCAGGCCATGCAATCCATGCAAGTGCTGTCGCTGCGACGATGCTTGCAACAGCGATCCCGAACGCGCGCCACGTGCGATGCGCGATTCCGTATGCGGCGTACGCGCCGATCGCGCACAATGCAAACGTAACGCCGTTTGTGCCGATGTACGCGGCGAGCACGCGCAGCGGCGTGCCGGCTTGCGTATAGCCGAGTTGCGCGAACGGCACGCCGATCGGCCCAATGGAACGCGTCCACTCCATCACCGCAAAAGCCGCGCCGGTTGCAAGCGGCGCAAGCGCCGGCAACGCGCGTGTGCGCGCGACGCAGCCGAGTAACGCGGCCGCTCCGAACGCGAGCGCTTCAATTGCCGCGGCCACGACGACGGCCACATAAGCGAGGGAGCCGACCTCGGTTTGAATCGTCGTCGTCCACCACCAGAAGCTGATGGTAAAAAATATCCACCCGGCGAACCATCCGAGCGCAAACGACCGTTTCCAGGAAGCGCCTTCCCAGGCCAAGAACAGCGCCGCGGCCCCGAGCGGGGCGAACGCTGCGATGCCGGTCCGCGGGAACGCGAGTGCCAGGAGGATCGCACCCAAAGCTGCAACGCCCGCGCTTCGCGCCCGTTCTGAGGAAAGCATGATTCGTAGATTCGGTTTCGTCGTCGTCTTAGTCAGTGCGCTCATTGTTGCCGCATGCGGACGTCAAGTGACGCCCGATAGAGTAGGTACGGGCCCCGGAGGGAATTTGCCCTCCGGTTTCATGCAAGTCAAATTCCGGGTCAACCAGCCATTCAACTTTCAGAATTACTCATACGTCGTTGTTTTTAACACATCGGGTGACGGTTCGACGCCGCGCGCAAACGGCACGCAGACGGCGTATCGGGGTTATTCATTCGCAATCGTCGTGAGCGGAGCCGGCGGAAGCGTTTCCGCAACTCCGTACTATTTCCAGCGGCCGAACGGAAATCCGAGCGCGGCGCCGATCTTGCTTCCGGTGAACGCGGTCGCGGGCCAACTGCAATTCACGCTCAATAGCAACGGACAAAACACCGAATATACCGTGCTCTTTAATCGCGTGCTCGCAAGCGCCTACGCAACGCCGACACCGACGGGAAGCGCGACGGCTTCGCCTACCCCGTCGCCGACTCCGACGGCCACCGCCACGGCAAGTGGCGCATCACCGACCGCATCGCCGACCGCGACGCCGCCGAACCTCGTCGCGACGACATGGACGTTTAACTACTTCGTGGTGCAAGGGTCGATCCAACAAGGCGCCGTGCTCGCCGGCGGTGGACCCGGTGCAACCGGCGGTGGAATCATCGTTGACTCGCTCGGAGCGCAGGGTCCATCCGATGCCTCGTATACGTCACCGAACCTCGATACGACGACGAGTTTTGATACGGGTCCAGTGTACCCGCAGCCGGGCTCGCACCCCGGGGACCCGGCAGCGCAAGTCGCGTCCGGTGATATCTCCAATAACCCCTAGTGGCTTCGATAAACTGAAGGCAATCTTTTAGAATCGACTGAGCGGCTTTTGATGGGCCGCTCGCCGCCGGCGCGATACGATGCGCCAGTGATACCTTACCTCGCGCTCGCCTTTCTATTGCTTGCTGCAACGCAAGCGACTCCGTTGCCGTCCGCCGACGATAGCGCCGGACCGCACGTGCGTCAGGCTGCAACGCTGCTCTTTTCGACCTTCTATCGCAAGCTCGACGCGCACGCGGTTGTCGATGCCGAACGAACGGCATTGATAACGCGGTTGCGTGAAGAGCATGCGAAGCGCACCGACTTACCGCGCGTCGCTGCGTCGCTCTCTGCTTCCGACGCGCCCTCGGCTGCAGCGGCGGAAGCCGATGCAGCAGTCGCTCGTGGCGCGTCGCCGGCCGACGCCGTCGATACGGCGCTCAAGGCGCTGACGATTGCAACGCGCGACCGCTACACGACGTATTTCACGGCGAGCGAGTATCGAAATTTCAACGAAGTCCTCGATCCGCAGAAACTCTCCGGCATCGGCGTGTTGCTCGATATCGACGAGCAAACCAAGTATATCCGCGCATTCTTCGTCGTGCCCGAAACGCCGGCCGATCGTGCCGGACTGCGTAGCGGCGATCTGTTGCGGTCGATCGATGGCCTCTCCACGCAAGGTTGGAGCATTGCGGACGCGCGCCGTCACCTGCTCGGAAAGACCGGCACGTCGCTCGATATCACCTTCGCGCACCCCGATTCCACATCAAGCGAAACCGTTTCACTCGTGCGTGCCGACATCAAGCCGCCAACCGTCTATTTTTCAATGCTGCCGAAAAATATCGCATACATCTACGTCGCGGCGTTCGGCAACGATACTGCGAACGAATTCCACATCGCCGTGCAACGCAGCGAGGCCGCGGGTGCACGCGGGTATGTCGTGGATCTACGAAACGACGGCGGCGGCATCGTCGAAACCGCGCTCCAAATTTCATCTGAATTCATTTCCACCGGACCGCTCGTCTCGATCGAATCCAACGGCGGCGACATCGACACGTTCGAAGCCAACGACAAAGCCATCGGCCCCAAACCTCTCGCCGTCCTCGTCAACGGATACAGCGCATCGGCCTCCGAAATCACTGCCGCAGCACTCTCCGAATCCGGCGCCGGCGTTCTCGTCGGCACCAAAACGTTCGGCAAAGGGGTCGTCCAGAACGTAACACGCTTTCCCGACGGCTCAGCCATTAAAATCACGACCGGCCGTTACTTTACGCCGCTCAATCATGACATTAACGGCCACGGCATCATCCCCGCCGTCGTCGTCGAAGAAAACCCCAAAGCGGTATTCGGCAAACCCGACCAAGATGCTCAACTCGCCCGCGCGCTCGAAGTCGTCGAACGTCAACTTCCGCCCAAAGGGGTATAGTCGACGTATGAGCATCAGCGACGCTACGGACGTTCAGGAGCTTACCGGCTGTTCGCATGACATCTGCCGCTGCACGCTTATCGGCGCCCAGCTCGGCACGAGTTATTGCAGTGATTACTGTGAGAAGGCGGATGCGGATTCGATCGAGGGCGAGGTTTGTGGGTGCGGGCATCCGGCGTGTGATACGCCCCAATGAGTTGCCGGCTTTTGGGCTTGTAAAAAACACACCCCTCCCTACGGAAACCGCTGGAAAATTCACATCGTGTGAATTTTCCGCTTCCGCACTTTTTCGGCAGAACAAGTTTTGAAGTTCACCTCCTGTGAAGGCCGAAAAAGTTGCAGATTTCCGTAGGGAGGGGTGTGTTTTTTAAGCCCAAAAGCCGGCAACTCATTGGGGCGTATCACATGCGGTGTGATATAAAGACGGCGTGCAGCGGTTTGTGCGATTAGCAGCCTGTATTTCCCGTTATTCGCCGGGCCGGAGGATTCTGGAGATTGGGGCGGGTGATGGTGAGCTCGCGAATATGCTGATTGGGGATGGATTTTCGTACGTTGGGGTCGATCGGAAGCCGCGAACTGAGCTTCTGAATGTGATTCCTGTTGATTTCTTTGAGTACGAAAGCGACGAGCGGTTTGATTGTGTTGCGACGCAATATGTTCTTCACCATGTTGAGAGCATCGAAGACTTTGTGAATCGGATGTTGCGCTTCACAGAGCCAAACGGCATCGTCGCGATCGGCGAATACGGCTGGGAACGAAGCGACGATCCGGTCTTCCGAGAAGAGCGGGCAGACCTTCACACTTCGGAAACGATGATTCGCGCCCTAGATCAAATGCTCGAACGACTCCACTACGAAGACGTCCCATACAAAGACGGAACCGACACGATCGGCTTCATCTGGCTCGGACAACGCAAAGCACTCCTCCTGTCATCCTGAGCCTGTCGAAGGATCGCCTCGATTCAAACACGCGATGCAATCCTTCGACTGCGCTGGAGGATGACAGGGCTCGCATATCAGCAGAGCGATTGCGTTGTGGTGGTTTGGGTTTTTGTTTCTTCCGACTGGAAATTTGTGCGGAAGCGGAAAATTCACACGACGTGAATTTTCCAGCGGTTTCCTGTCGGAAGAAACAAAACCCAAACCGCCACAACACAATCGCGGCGCCGCGCTTCAGAAGTTGAACGTCGTCGGAATCAGTGGGCCGCTCTGGCCAACGTTGAAGGTCGCGGTGTGCGACGGGAACGCGAGGATGTTCAGCGAGAGCGTCACGAGCTTCAGCGACTGATTGTACAGTGCCTGAATCTGGTAGCAGCCGCCGATCGTTTTTGTTACGTAGAGCACCTTGTCCGTCAGCGCGCCCTTTTCTTTCCAGTTGATGTCGGTGACGAATTGCGCGGCGGTGTCTGGGCCGAGCGGGACTGCGATTTGTGCGTTTGTTGTGTAGAAGCCGTTGCCCGCGCCGGGATTGAATGAGCCGGCGAGGAGGATGATGGAGCGTTGGCTCGGTGCGACCGCGAGTTGGTACGTGACGGGTTGGGCTTGTTCGTTGAAGTACGTCGAGAAGCCCAGTGAGAGATTGTAGTAGTTGCCGTTGAAAAGGCGGACGAGATCCTGCGCGGCTTTCGAATTGACGGTGGGCTGTTGGTCGAGGAATTGGAACGGGACGAAAGCCGGTCCGTTGTAGTTCGATTCGTTGTACGTGACGCTGTTAACGAAGTGCGCGCCGATGGGCGTGTTGAGCGACATGTCTTGCTGAATGGACGCTTTTAAGTCGCCGGTGCCGTATGCGTATTGATTGACGTTGACCGTCGCTTGGAAGTCGCTGCTGCCGAGTTTGGCAAGAAGCGGACCGCCGTTGAGGCCGATGTCGGCGCGTTGCGACGAGAACGCGTTCGACGGTTCGGAGTATTCGCCGATGACGAACGTCGGATTGATCGGAAAGACGCGATCGTTCTCAAAGAATTTGTATGGGCGCACGGTGAATTCGGGCAGCTTGTTGATGCCGTATGGCTGTTGCGCGTATGTCTTATCAAGGTCCATCTGGTAGTCCGCGCCGGCAGTCGTGAGATCCGCGAGATCGTTGAAGTGCGCGGTCGAGTTGCTAGTGGCAAACCCGGCATAATCCGATGAACTGCTTGCCAAATTGAAGTTGAGCGAATTGCGCAGAGTTTGCGTAATTTGCCGGCTGTCGGTGAATGAATACGATGAGCTGTTCGATTGATTGCCGACGGCACTATAGGTGAATCCGTAGGTTTGATTCGACCGTAAACCCGTGTGCGCGACGTTCGCCGTGAAGCCGGTGTTCGCCGGGACGTTCGTGTACGGGCCGTAGTTCGAGACGTATGTTACGCCGAAGTTACCCTTCAGCGTGTTCGAGAAGTTCTCGAGCTCGTTTAAAGACAGGTTGTTCTGCCGCGACTGAACGCGTTTGTCGTCAATCGTGTAGAACTGCAGCGACGCGCTGCGATGGCCCGAGTGCGCCGTGTAGTAGCCGGTGTAACCCAGACCGAGGCCGACCTTCGTGTAATAGTTCACGGTGTAATAGCCGTAGTAATACTGGTTCTTGCCGAACGTCATTCGCAACTTGATCCAGTAGCCTTCGTACTCATCGTATCCGACGTCGGGGAAGTAGCGCGGGCGCTGCGCTTCGCTCTCAACGGTACGCAGCGGGATGACGACCTTCGGCAGCCAGAAGACCGCCGCGGCGCCGAGCCACAGAATCGCTTTGTAAATGACGATCTTGTCGCCCGGATAGACGTCCATGTTTTTCCCGGTGATGTGGTAGCCGCTGCGCGAATTCTCACACGTGGAAACGGCGGGCGCGAGGCCGTGTCCGACGCCGTCAGAGTCGGTGTGCAGATTCGTTGCATTGAAGTGGACGAGCCCGCGCTCGATGCCTTCGTTGCTCGTTCCGCGCCCATTCGTCAGCTTCGCCGTTTGATCGATAGTATCGAACGCGATCTCATCGGCTTGCAGTACGGAATCCTGCGCACGATTGATAATGAACGGATGTCCCGTGATCGTGATTGTGCGCAGCCCGTCAAAATGCGCGTGATCGCCGACGATCTCTTCCGCACCGTAGAGAATGTGGACGTTGCCGTCGGCGTCGCCCGGCTGACCTTGAGCGGTGTTGCCGGAAACGCTGTCGGCAAGAACCGCAATGTGATTGGGCGGCAGCGTTGGAACGCCGGTTGGTTGCGGCGTCGGGCTCGGCGGTCCCTGACCGGCCGGCGTAATGGGGGGCGGTGTCGTCCCGCCGCGTTGTATGAAGACGGTTTGATTCTGATCGAACGGATTCGGCGTGGCGGTCGGAATCGGCGGCGGCGTGAATTCACCCGGCGAGCTGCCCGGTTGCGGCGGCGGGGTTGCATAGAGCGTCGTCGACGAGTTCATTTGCGGACCGAACGTCGCCGAGGGAAGCGGCGAGGGCGACGGCGTCATGCCGAACGGCGTCGCGGTTGCAAACGGTGTGGGCGTTGCAAACGGATTCGGCGTCGTATAGGGCGTCGCGGTCGCAAATGGGGTCGGCGTTGCGAAGGGATTGGGTGTCGGCGGTGCGGTGGGGAACGGTTGTTGCGCGACGACATCCTTTTCCGGTTCGAAGAGGATGCGATGATCGGCGCAGCTCTGGCCGTTCAAGAGCGCCATGACGCGCAGCGTCTCATCGTCCATCGCGCTCGCTTTTGCAGCGGGCGAGTACGAAAAGATCATCGCAACAATACAGGCGATCGCGGTGAGGCCGCGACGCGTTCGCCAAGGCGCATTCACAATGTCAGCGTTCTTCCAACCAGAGGAGCACGAGACCGGCGGTTCCCATAATGATGTTCGGAAGCCAAGCGGCAAGGTACGGGTTGATCTGATTGTTGCGGCCGAGCGCTGCGCCCGCCGACGACATCAGATAATATACAAAGAACGCAAGAATAGCGAGCGCAATTGCGAGCGTCCTGCCGCGCTTGCCGAAACGCAGAGCCAATGGGACCGCGAGCACGACCCCGATGAAGGACGCAAAGGGCCATGCCAGCTTGTTAGCAAGATTTACTTGGAGCGTCCCCAATGCGGTCCCGCTCACGCCTTGCGCCTGCATGGCTTGGACCTGCGTCGTAAGCGATTTACTCGAGGTGGTGCTCGAATCCGAGTTGATGCTCGTCATGAACTGCGCCGCGGCCTCGGCAAGCGGTAAGCCGATGAGCGCGTCGTCGATGTGCTGCTGGCTGATGACATACCCCTCCGCGTTATACCGCGTGTCGAGCACATCGTGCAGATGCAGCGCGCTATGATCCACCGTTGCCGTCTTTGCTTGAAGCGTCTCGGACCACGCGCCGTACCGCGCCGGTTTATAGACCTGCACGCCTTCCATCGTTTTATGATCCGGCAGAATTTGCGTAATGAAGAAGACGTTTCCCGTATCGGGGTCTTTACTAAAGAACTGCGGTTCGACCGGCAGCGCGTTGGTGTGATAGATGATCTGGTAAAACGTGCGCGTCGAGAGATCGGCCGACGCCGGTGCGATCCATTCATCGGTTGCATAGGCGACGAGAAACATCGCGAAGCCAAAAAGCAGCGGAGTGAGGGCGATGCGCCAGATCGCAATGCCCGACGTTCGCATGGCAATCACTTCGTTATCGCCCATAATGCGCGCCATCGCGAGTAATCCGGCAAAGAGTGATGCAAATGGAAACGCGAGCGAGACGGCCGGCGGAACGCGAAAAATGACGAAGCGAACCACCAAAAAGAATGGCGCGTGTTCGTTGATGATGTAGTCCGCTGCTGCAAAGAACACGTTGAGCGCCCAGAACAGCAAGAAGGCTGCAAACGCAAAGACGAACGGTCCCGCCATCTCGCGCAGCAGATAGCGATCTAAGATCGGTACGCGACCGCCTGCCACGGCAAGACGAGGCAGTGGCTGACGTTCGGTGAGCGTCGCCATGGGCGAAAAGGAAACTAGTAGCTCCGGTATGCGGAGATGACGCGCGTGACGTACGCGCGCGTTTCGGCGTACGGCGGAACCCCGTGATACCGGTCGACGGCTCCCGGTCCGGCGTTATACGCCGCGACCGCTAAGGTCGCGTTCCCGTGATAGCGGTCGAGGAGTGCTTTGAGATAGGCGCTACCGCACTGCACGTTTTCCGTCGCGTCGAATGGGTTCACGATACCGCAATCCGCCGACGTTCCCGGCATCAACTGCATCAGGCCTTGAGCTCCGGCGAGGCTCACAGCGGACGGATTACCCGACGACTCGGCCATCAACACGGCGCGAACGAGGCCGGCTGGAACGCCGTTGCTTTGCGATGCCTCAGTAACGAGACTCGAGATTTGGTTGGGATCGAGGGCGTGCGGCGCATACGGAAGATAGCCCGCGCTGCCACAACCGTACAGCAGGCTCAGGAGAGCGAATATCCCGAGCAGTCGACTCATCTGAACGCCCTCTTCTCCTATGGCCGGTGGCGGCCTTTCACGGCTTGCGGGGAATCTGCTCGTTTATGCTCTTCCCGCTTCGCTTGGCCGCTCTAACGGCAGTGCTCCTGATTCTTAACGGAATCAGTGCGGCAGCCGTCCCTCGGTACGACCACATCTTCGTTATCGTCGATGAAAACAAGGACCTGAACCGGATCGTCGGCCGGTCTCCGGCGCCCGCCATCAACGCGACGGCGTTGCAGTACGGATACGCGAGCCACTACGACGCCGTGGCGCATCCGAGCGAGCCCAACTACGTTGCGCTTGTAGGCGGCAGTACGTTCGGGATTCCCGATGATGGACCGTTCACGAAGAATGCGGTCGATGCAGCGAGTCTCGCGCAGCAACTCGACGCGGCGCACCTCAGCTGGAAGGGCTACTACGAGGACATTCCGGAGCCCGGCTCGCTGGCGACGACATCAGGGCTCTATGCCAGCAAGCATTCCGGTTTCTTGAATTTCACCGCCGTGCAACGCGATTCCAAGCGCAACGAGCACCTCGTCGGCTTCGATCAGCTCGAGCGCGATGCGGCAAGCAATCGTCTGCCCAACTTTGCGTTGATCGTACCGAATCTTTGCAATGATATGCACGGTGCGTGGGGCGCAAAGGCTCCGTCGAACTGTTGGCCGACGAATACACCCGCGCTAATTGCGCGCGGAGATGCGGCGTTCAAGGATATCGTCGATCGCTTGACGGCAACGCCCGCATGGAAAAGCTCGCAGAATGTTGCAATCGTTCTGGTCTTCGATGAAGACGATAGCGGCGGAACGGAAGGCGGAGGCGGCCGCGTTCCAGCGATCGTCATGACCAATCACGGACCGCGTAAGCTTGTCGATGCAACGCCGTACACGCACTATTCGCTCTTACGAACGATTGAAGAGGCCTTTGGCTTGGTCCCGCTTGCACACGCACAAGAAGCAACGCCGATGACGCGCTTGTTTTCGGTGTCGCAATAACGGGGGACGATGGCGCAAACATCCCATCCCGAGGAGTATGACCATGCGCGCCGTCGTCTGGAAAGGTCCGCGTCAAGTCGCGGTCGCGTGATGTGTTCGATTGATGCGGTTGGATATGAAGCATATGGCGATGATGCACCGGGCGAGCGCCAGAATCCCAATCAAATTCTCGACGTTATACGCGTAACAAATCCCACCGGTCACGCCGGCATCACCGGCGTCTATTTTCCGCCGCATTACAATCGAAGAAGCGCCGGTCGCCTGCGAACGCTTCGACTTGCGCGAAAACGGTTACACGAAAGTCGTCATCAAACCGCAGCTTGCGAGTAGCGCAAAAAGTCGAACGCGCTGAGGTGCAACGCGCGACGCGCGAAGCTTCGCGGCAAGATACAAAAGTGAGTTAGCGCATGGCGATGACAGTCATAATTGCGGCGCAAGCGCTGTGGAACGACCGAAGAAGGGACGTTCTCCCGCTATTCTTACTCGTGTCCTAGGATCGACGCATGTCGACCCTATTCCACCGCCGCTATCTCGCATGCCCGTACGATCGCGCCCGCGGCATTCTTGAAGAGACGCTGCACGAATTGGCCGAAACTCGCCGTCCTGTGCTCCAACGTCTTCGCGTTCCATTTCCCCCCGCTGACGGCAGCGGACCGAGCATCGAAAAGGACGTTACCGTGACGTACGGAGTCGGTAAGGATCCACTGCATTTCGATCAACCCTGGACGGTCGATTGGACGCCGGCAAACGGCGGCCCGTTCCCAACCTTCGATGGTACGCTCACCGTTCGCGCGGATGAAGACTACACAACGTGCGCGCTGGAATTGCGTGGCACGTACGAACCGCCGCTTGGGATCCCTGGCACCATGTTCGATAGCGTACTAGGATCGCGTATCGCATCTGCAACGGCGCGCGAGTTCCTCAAAGAAATTGGAACGAGCATCGAAGAACGGCATCGCACCGAGGAGCGGGCGAAAGCAACGGGATGAGCGGGAGGCCTGTCGAGATCTACGAGCGTCTCGACCTTCCACCGATGACCGTGCGCGACGCCGTGATGCGCGTCATGCGAGCGATCGGCGAACACAACGCACGGTATCGCGAGTTGACGCTGTCGGTCGAACTCAATGGGCCCGGGCACGCGCAGCTTCGCGTTCCTATTGAAGCAACGGTGGTGAATCGCCCCGGGCGTTGGGAGTGCGGGCTGCACATCGAAGCCGAAAAAAGCGAATTCGCCTTTCCGACGTTCGACGGGACGCTTTCAGTTACGCCCGACGGTGGCAGCGAATCGGAACTCTGGTTACAAGGTTCGTATGAACCGCCGGGCGGCATGATCGGCAAAGGTTTGGACGCGACGCTGATGCACGGATCCGCAGAGAAGAGTTTGAAAGAGTTTCTACACTGGCTTGCCGGCGAGGTCAAAACGGAGGTCGACCGCTCGGAACAAGAACGCCTGGATCAAGCACGACGCTATCACGGATAGACGGCTTCGAGCGGGAGTGAAACCGTCATCAAGTTTTGGCCGCTTCCCTCTTGACTGTCGATGCGTGCCTCACCGCCGATCGCGCGAAGCATTTTATTAAGCACGTTGAGATCGGCGTTCGCGTGATGATCCTTCACTTCGAGTCGAATGCGCGCGTCGACGGCGCCGCAGCGTACGGCGACGGTTCCACCCGGCGGCGTGTATCGGACCGCATTGATGAGTACGTTGCGAAGAATCCGCCCGACGTGCGCACCGTCGCCACGATAGGTAGCGCACGTTGGGTTTGTGGCATCACACGGCTCGTACGTAAGTCGAACGTCCTTGGCGGAAGCGAAGCGCGAGAGCGCGGCGACATGCGCCGAGATCAAGCCGCAGAGATTGAACGTTTCGATGCGCACGGCGTCTTCGTCCGCGCTTTGCGCCGGACGCCGTAGCTCATCGAGCATCGACGATGCAGAACCGAGCGCTGCGAGCAGCGCGTTGAGCCGCGCTTCGGTCGGTTCGAGAAGGCCATCGATAATCGCTTCGAGATTCGCCTGCGCGATCGAGAGCGCATTACCGATCTCGTGCCGGATGTTCGCAAGTTGGAACGCTCGCGCCGCTTCTCGCTCTTCGATATCAGAAAGCAGCAAGAAGAGCCGATCGGCGATCGGATTGTCGATCGATTCGGTCAACGCCTTCGCCTCACTCCAATCGCGTGCCAGCGCGAGATCGATGGCGTGTAGCAGCCGGTTTTCGCCTATGTGATCGTTCATGTTTTCTTGAATTTATACCCGACACCGAAAACCGTTTGTACGTATGTCGGATGCTCCGGATCCGGTTCGATCTTTTTGCGCAGATTGTTGATGTGGCGATCGAGGGTACGTTCGTAGACTGAACCGTCGTCGCCCAAGACATCGAGAAGATGCGCGCGCGTAAACGCGTGTCCGGGTTGCTTTGCCAACACGGTCAAGATACGAAATTCCGAGGGTGTGAGCCGAGCCGCTTTTCCATTCACGCGCACTTCGTGCTCTCCGAGATCGATTTCCAACCCGTTGACCTTTAGCAGATCTTCGCTCTCTTCGGCTTTGCCGCGATGTTCGGCGCGCCTCATCACGGCGCGCACGCGCGCAACGACCTCGCGGGGAGAAAATGGTTTGGTAATATAGTCGTCGGCACCAAGCTCGAGACCGACGATACGATCGAGCTCGTCAGCCCGAGCCGTCAGCATGAGCGTTGGAATCTCGCGCCCCGCCATGGCGCGCAAAATATCCAGCCCGCTGCCATCGGGCAGCGTGATATCGAGCACCATGACGTCGGGCGCGTCCGCCTCGATTTCCGCCATGGCGTCGCTAACATTGCCTTTCACCGTTGTGACGAATCCTTCGCGTGCCAGATAGGCGCTAAGCACCTCTCCGATCTGCGGCTCGTCGTCAACGATTAAGACGCGCTTTGCCATCGCTGTATTTTGATCCGCGAAATAAGTAGAACTTAAGTACGACCTGGGAAGAGCGGTTCCCAACCACGGTGTTACCCCGTTGCTATCGTCGGTTCGCCGAAAGGAGAACCCCCAAGTTGCATCCCGATGAAAAAAAGACCCTCCTCTTCCCGAAACATTGCGTTTCGTCACCCGGAAAATAAAAAGGGCGATCGCTCGACGATCGCCCGATTTTATTTTCCTACCTGACTGCGCTTAGGCTTTCTTTTTGCGTCCGCCGCGGCGAGCTGTTTTTCTTACGCCGCGCGCTGCCTTACGCGTCGTCTTACGCGTGGTGCGGGCCGATTTGCGCGCGGTCTTGCGGCGTCCAGCGGTCTTTTTCCGCGTCGTTTTCCGGACTTTGCGTCCGGTTTTACGCGCCGCTTTTTTCCGCGTCGCGCCGCCTTTGCGAGCGGCCTTTTTCCGTGCGCTTCCTACTTTGCGCGCTACCTTTTTGCGCGTACCTGCGGCTTTGCGGCCGACCTTGCGAACTTTGCGTGCCGTTTTTCGCGCGGTTTTCCTGGTGGTTTTGCGAGCTTTGCGACGCCCGCGTCCGCCGGTTTCCTCCGGCGTCTCCATCATATCGGCGTCCATGAATACCTCCCGCGCACAGACTGTGCGTTAAGCGCACTATAAATCAAATCTCCCAATCGTGCAAATTGCGCCTTCTTCATTTTTGCGCATTTGCGTGGAAAGCTGAAGGCCTCGCATTCCGGTTTGCGCTGCAGCGTAAAACCCTAACTTTATAAGAGGTGTAGTATGAAGCATTTGATCATTGCTCTCGGGCTCTCGATGCTCGGCATCATCACACCGATCACATCCGCGGCGCAGTCCGCGTCACCGAATGTTACCGGCGACTGGGTCGTACAAATTACCGGTGATGAATTCATCGCGGGGACGTTGCATCTGACGCAAGTTGGAAACACCATCGTCGGAAGCGCCGACGCGAAGGGCGCGCAAGGAAGCGGCGTGCTGCAGATCAACGGCACGATGGAAGGCAATAAACTTTCCGGGAAATGGCGCGCGCCGAAGGGTGCTACCGGTTGGATCACGTTGAGCTTCCAGCCGAAATTCCGCGCATTTAGCGGTGAGTGGGGCTACGGTGGACGAAAAGCCAACGGCTCGATTGTTTCAAAGAAATTCATAGCCACTGCCTTCTAGTGCAAAATTGGGATAGGGTCAGCTCGTTTTGCCCGCTAGACTAGCCTCGTACAAGCTTGGCTAGTCTTCCCTGCGAGAGGACAACATGGTAGGTATCATCCTTAGCGCGATTGTTGTTGCGGCCGCGCCGGCACAAGCTGGAACGGCGTCGATGCAACAAGTGCCGATTCTGTTCAACGATCATCACGTCAACGCATATCCGGATGAGTTAAAGAGAGGACGTGTGCTCGCGGCCCTCGTGAAGGGCGGGACCGTCCTCGTCCCGTTACGCTCGATGTTCGAACAGATGGGCGCGACCGTTACATACAATCCATCGAATAAAAGCGTACGTGTGAGTAAGGCCGGTTCCGATGTTGAAGTGACTGTGGGCGTTCCCGAAGTCACGATCAATGGTGAAAAGCGGCCCCTCGACGTGCCGCCCGAGATCTATAAAGGAACGCTCGTCGTTCCCGTACGCGTAATTTCCGAAGGCATGGGCGCGTACGTACAGTGGGTGCCCGACCGGCAAATCGTCGTCGTTCGTTATCTGCCGCCGACCCCGCCGCCGAGCGCGCCGCCTGCAACTGCACCGCCGACAACGCCACCGACTCCGCCACCACCGACGCCGTCACCGAAACCCTCGCCGAAGAATGACATCTTCATCGCCGGCGATTACCAAGTCGGCGGTAAGACATACAATGAGTTCAGCGCCGGCTTCCGTTCGAGTGGATCGTGGAGCGCACGCGGTGACATCGAGTACGCCGGGTTCATGCTCGGCGCGGATTACTCGCAGTTTCGCTATCCGCACAACTGCGCCGGACCGGGCGATAGTTCGTGCTTAGTCACAACCGTTGGACTCACCGGACAAACCTTTGTTCCGGCGTTCACGGCGCGTGACACGTTTACCGAAGCTCATCTCGGCTACCGGCTCACGCCGCCGAGTGCGTATCCAATTGGACGCATTTATATCGCGATCGCGTGGGAGTTCAACGCGTACAACCAAGGTTACCCGAACATGACCGGATTTGGGGGCGGCCTTGAAAAACTACCCGATCTCGACCAAGTGCTTTCGTGGTACGGCAGCTACTACTACTATCCGAACACTCGCGGAACGTACAACGGCTTTGGCCAATCGTTGCCGATGCAGTACTCGCTACAAACGTATAAGATCGGCGCGACCTGGTCGTTCAGCAAAGGATTCCCGATTTGGCTAGAAGCGGGATACGTTGGTAATCGCGGTAATGCGAAGGCGAACTCGCCGATCGGTTATACACACAACGGCATCACGGTCGGTCTCGGATTCAATTTGAATCCATAAAGAAACAGAAGACGTCGCTTCAATACGCGGGGTTGCTCGAGGCAACCCCGCTCTTCTTATTTCTCGTCGACCGGGAGAACGGTGATTGCGCGCGTGATTCCCGTCAATTCGAAGAGACGGTGCATTCGCGGCGGCGCGAGCGCGACAATGGTCGAGAGCGGATCCTTGCCGGCAATCTGAACGCGCCGGCGATACGTCATAATCAGCGCCAGGATCGAGGAATCCAGCGACTTTGCGTCGGTGCAGTCGATGACGAGCCGCTCGGTCGTCTGCGGATTCGGAAATAGGCCAGCGATTCGGTCGCGGTCCGCAAGCCCCAGGTCACCGTGAAGGGTAATGACCATGGGTTTCTCCTGTGATTCCAACTTGACCGCATAATTGAAAACGACATCCCATTATACCTCCAGAAAGTTGGATGCCGTGTCCGATAGCGAACAGAACGATTGCCGGCCCAGAGGCGGGCTTTTGCGTGATTCGGTTAGTTGAAAAAACTGAAGCAGTGTACGCTTATGAGCATGAACAGTGCACGAAACCGCCTAGCTTTCGTTGCTATTGCCGCGATGCTAGCCGTAATGCTTCCCTTGATCGCGCTTTCGCAAATTGCGCCGGGAACGCAGCTCACGGGGACGATTAATACGGAATTAAATACGAAGAGCGCGCAAGTCGGTGAGAAATTTCTCCTGACAAACGTGAATTCCAACGCCTACGACATCAACGGCGCGACCGCGTACGGCCACGTCGTATCGGTTACGAGCGGAGGTCAAGGCCGCAAGGCGCAAATCCAGCTCGCAATCGACAAGATCAACACCCGGTCGGGCCACATCTACAAAGTCACCGGGCACGTCGTCAATGTCAAGGCGAATACCAAGAGCAACGCCGGACGTGAAGCCGGGTCGACCGCAGCAGGCGCGCTTGTCGGTGGTTTGATCGGCCACGGTTGGGGCGCGGTCATCGGCGGCGCAACGGGCTTTTTGGTTTCGAAGAACGCGCATCAAGACATTACGGTTCCGCAAGGATCGCTCGTCACGTTTCAGCTCGACTCGGCGCGTCGCCAAACGCAAGGATGACGACCGAAGTCGCCGAGCCGAAACCGCTGACGTACGCGGACGGCCATCCTCAGGATCGCATTCAATTCTTCGATGCGAAGCTGATTCTCAAGCCTGATTTCTTCGCTTCGCCGCGCGGATTCAAGCAGTTCAGCGATCTCGTCGCCGAGGCCGTCGGAGACGTCAAAGGCGTGCGTTACGATGCGTACGATCTTTCGACGCTGCGGCCTCGCATTCGCGAAGTCATGTTCCTGGATACGGCGGATTTCCGTCTCTACAACAACTCGTTCATTTTACGGCGACGAACGCTGTATCAGGATGGTTTTCCGGTTGCCGATCCGGAGGTTGTTTTCAAGTTCCGAAATCCGGATAAAGCGCTTGCGGCTTCCGTTGACATCCGTCCGAAGATCGCCGGCCCGTATCGCGTGAAGTTCAAATCAGAAGCGTTGCCCCTCAAAGATCAGCCGGGCGGCTTCCGCGTGCTCTATTCCCACAATTGCATCGCCCCCGTAAGCTCGATTCACGAGCCCGATCGTACGAGTTTGCAAACAATTGCGCGTGTGTTGCCGCCGGTCGCAGGCCTTATCGGAAGCGCCGAAGGGCGCGTCGAGCTCGTCAATTCCATGCTCGTCGAAGAAGTATTGATGGATCTTGGCAAGATCGATTTCGGCAAAGGGATGGTGACCAAAGCGAACATCTCGTTATGGCGCTCGCTCGGCGATCATCACGTGATGTGCGGCGAGTTCGCGTACCAAGCAAAGTTCGACCGTCGCGAGGACGTCTCCGAGATCGTGAGACAACGAGCCGAAGAACTCTTCATCAAGTTGCAACTCATCGCGACCGGATGGCTCTATCTCGGGACGACGAAAACGGGTCTCGTCTACCGGCTCAAAGGCAACCCGCCGCAGGCGCATGAGTAGCATCGCGCGGGCGGCGCCGCGCGCAGCAGCACACGAAATCTTCCTCGTGTTCTTGGAAATCGGCGCCGTCAGTTTCGGCGGCGGCGTTGTCGCCTATCTTCGCAACGCGCTCGTGGAGCGCAAGCAGTGGTTCGACGACGTCGAATTTCTCGAGTTAACGTCGATCAGCAACGTGCTGCCCGGTTTGAACTCGACGAACATGGCAATTCTCGCCGGCGACCGGCTCGGTGGAACCGCGGGTGCCGTTGCTGCGATGGTCGGGATGTGCCTTCCGGCATTCATACTCATGACAGCCGCGGGGATTGCGTATGGCTCGCACGTCGAGCGGCATAACGTCGACGCAGCTCTTCGCGGTGTGGCCGCCGCTGCAACCGGCTTGATCGCCGCAACGTGGTATCAAATCGGAAAGAAATCGATGAAGGGTTTCTATGATGCGCTCTTCGTGGTTCTCGCGATTGTAGGCGTGAATCACTTTAAATGGCCCGTACCGGTCGTGTTAGTTGGAGTCGGCGCGCTCGCGATTTACACCTATCGTCCTCGTACCAAAGTTTCGCACGCGCCGGAGGAATCGGAAGCATGGATCAAATCCCTGCACTAGTGCGCGTGTTCGCGTATCTATCACTGCTCACTATAGGCGGCGGAATGGCAGCCTATCCCGAGATGAAGACGCTCATCGTCGACGTTCATCATTGGCTTACAAACGACCAACTCGTCCACGTGTACAGCGTCGGGCAGATGTCGCCGGGGCCAAACATGATGATGGTCGCGCAGGTCGGCGAACTGGTTGCCGGGATTGCGGGGGCGATCGCCGTTGCTATCGCGTTCTTTCTCCCAACCGGCGTTCTGACGTTCGCAGTCGGGCGGATCTGGAGCCGGCTTGTTAACTGGCCGTGGCGCGAGTCGATTCAGCGGGGTCTTGGCCCGGTTGCGATCGGTATGGCAGTCGCGGGATTAATTTCATTCGGAAAGACGTCGGTCGTCAACTGGCTGACATTTGGAGTGGCGCTCGCGGTGTTCTATGCGGTCGTTCGTACCAAGATAAATCCAGCGTTGTTGATGCTGGGCGGCGCCGTCGTCGGCGTGATCGCGCTGCGGTAGGCAATCACCGTTCGAATAACAAGATCGCGAGCGCGGCGATGCCCATGGCGGCAACCAGCGACCCGGTGATTCCCGCAAGGGAGCGCGGCGGCGTTTCTTCGTAGAGCGCTTGCATCTGTTTCGCAGCTTGCCGCCGCTGCAGTGCCGAAGCAGCTAGAGAAAAAAGACCGAGGCAGATCAGCATCACCGCGTAGACTGATGCGCCGCGCTGCCTCGTCGTCAATCCATGTCCGGCCCCGCTCGGAATAACGAAGAAACTGAAGATGGCAAAGCCGAAGGTAATGAGTGACGTTGCCGTGCGAATCCACGCCATCGTCGTCCGCTCTTCGGCGAGCCACGTTCGCTCGAATGCGAGCTTTGTGTTCGTGTCGATATCGTCCCTACTGCGGGAGGACTGCATAGAACGGCAACGCTTTGATCGTCTTGGCGATCATTGGGTCGTTGACTTCGAAGAGCTTCGTCTTCTGAATCAGCTTGCCGTCGCTGGAGTAATACGCTTGTTCCGCCGACGCAGCGGAGAGCTCGGTCATCGTCGTTGCTTGGCGCACGCGCTCCAGCGTTCCGTCACTTTGGCGGAAGCAGAGTTGGGTCGCCCGTTGCGTTCCTTGCTCATTGATTGAATGCGCGTGCACCCATGCGTAGCTGTCGCCTTGTTTGTAGACGTCGGCGAACGTCAGCTTATCGTTGGTCTGAACGGCGGCCATGGCATCCGCATCTGCTACTACGAGCCATTTGCCGGATTGCGACGCCACGCGAATAGGTTTCAACGCCATAACGGCGTCTTGAATAGCATTGCACTCCGTGTCGATCTGCTTCATCGCCGAAGCGTCCCCGGTTTGAGCGGAGATGGGGGCAACCATTGCGCCTGCAAACAGGATGGTAATGAGAACTGAAAACCGCTTCATCAATTGCATGGAGTTCGCTCCTCTCTAAACGCTCTCAGTCTAGCCCAGCGAACCGCCGGATGCATATCCGGTAACTGCAGTATTCGGACAGGGTGCAAACGCAGGCCATGTTAGGCTGTGAGCACCATGGTGATTGCGAAGATCTTGGCGATCGTTATGCTCGTTTCGCTCACGTTCGGAGCGGGCTTGCAAGTCGATCGCGAGCACCTCAAGGCGATGTTCAAGCACGTTGGACTACTCGCGCGTGCCTTACTCGCGAACGTCATCATTGTGCCGCTTATAGGCGTTATCGTAGCTACGGCGCTGCGGCTCAATCCCTATGTAGCGACCGGCGTGCTCTTGATGGCAATCTCGCCCGGTGTTCCGTTCGTGCTCTCCGGTATAAGGAAGAAGGGCGGAAGCCTTAGCCTCGCCATTGCGCTCGCGTTTCTCTTGCCGCTGATTTCCGTACTGACGGTGCCCATTACGGCGAAGCTCGTGTTGCCCGTCCAAGCGATTGCGGAATTGCCGCTTGGCAACTTTATACGTACGCTCGTCCTTTTTCAACTGCTCCCGTTGCTTGCCGGCATCGCGGTAACGGCCTTGCTCGGACGGCAACTTCTACAATTGAAACGAGCGCTTAACCTGATCTTCGCTGTTGCAGTTGTCGCGTTGCTCATTGCGCTTGCACCAAGAATCGGACACGCCGTCGCGGTCGTCTTTGGTTCGCTCGGAATTATTGCCATCATCTGCATCGTTGCATTGTCCGCCGCGACCGGCTGGCTCTTGGGCGGACCGGAGACCGAAGAACGGCGCGTCTTGACGTTAGCAACGACTTTGCGAAACATCGGCCTCGTCTCTTCGATCGCGACGACGAGTTTCCGTGAGCCCGAAATTGTGGCCGCTGCGCTCACGTACTTGATCGTCCAGATCATCGCAGCGGCATCGATGGGCGCGTTCTTCACGCGTACGGCGAGGAGGGCAATAGCGTGACCCCATTGATTGTCACCGAATTCGGCTTTAACCGGCTCGGAGTCACTGATTACATTTCGCTCATTGCTGCGGGAACAAACGCGTTCAACGGCGCGCTGCTCGCGCGACGGCCCGATCACTACAAACATTTCACGGTCGCCGGAATCATGGTCCTTGCATATGCAGGCGGCATCGGCGGCGGAATCGTACGCGACGTGCTGCTCAACAAGGTTCCGTCGCCGCTCGTGAACCCTTGGTATTTGATCGTCTGTCTGGCGGCGGCGATTCTTGCGCTGACCATCGACTACTACGCCGCAGCCCGCTTCAAAGACGGTTTGTTCCAATTCATGACCGCGTTTACTCTGCCGTGGTACGCGATCGTCGGAGCGCAAGCAGCGCTCGGCTCCCACCTCGGCTACGCCGCCGCGGTGCTGATCGGGATCATCGCTACGACGGCCGGCCGCTGGATCATTGACACCGCGTGCAACGTGATTCCGAAGCAGCTCGTGCGCGGCGAGTTCTTTGTTCTCTCGGCCGCGCTTACTGGAATCGCGTATGTCATCTGCGACCAACTTGGCGTGAGCGTTATTCCGGCGACGATCATCGCCTTTTTCGTCGGCTTCGCCTTCCGGCTCACCGCGCAAACGCTCGGGTGGGAAGAGTGGGAGCCGTGGGAACCTGGGGATCTCTCGGAAGGCGAACGCGCGCGTAAGAAGCTCGGCGAAGGGCTGCGCACGGAGTTGAGCGGGGCTGCTGCCATTAAGGAGACGACCGAGTAGGACGTTGCGTTGTGCGTTAACCGGATAGTTCGGCAATGTCGTCGCGGCGTACAATCGATCCATGGTAACCAACACCATGCAATACATCCCCGCGGGCCGCTTTCTCATGGGGTCGAATCGTTTTTATCCCGAGGAGGGGCCCGTTCGCGAAATTCAGGTCGAAGGTTTTTCGATCGATATGCACGCCGTGACGAATCGCGAATACGCGAAGTTCGTCGATGAGACCGGATACGTAACGGTCGCGCAACGACCGTTGAATCCCGAAGATTTTCCCGGCGCGCCGCTCGAAGCACTCGTCCCGGGCGCACTCGTGTTTCACGAAACTGCCGGTCCCGTCGATCTTCGTGATTGGACGCAATGGTGGTCCTACGTTGCCGGCGCATGCTGGAAGTATCCCGAGGGCCCCGGAAGCACGATCGAATCGCGATTGAATCATCCCGTCGTGCACGTCGCTTACGAGGACGCGGAAGCGTACGCATCGTGGGCCGGTAAACGCCTGCCGACGGAAGCCGAGTGGGAGTATGCCGCGCGCGGCGGATTAGAAGGCGCGGATTACGTGTGGGGCGACGAGATGGAACCCGATGGAAAACCGGCCGCGAATACGTGGCAAGGCGAGTTTCCCTGGCAGAATCTCGAGACCGACGGATACGCGCGAACGGCACCCGTAGGAATGTTTGCGCCCAATGGCTACGGCTTGTATGACATGGCCGGCAACGTTTGGGAATGGACGAGTGATTGGTTCGTGGCCCACCGCGAGAAGCTTCAATCGCCGTGTTGCGGCGATGTGAGCAGCGCAGCGTTTCGCGAGCAGAGCTACGATCCCGCGCAGCCGCAATTCCGCATTCCGCGCAAGGTGCTCAAGGGCGGATCGCATTTGTGCGCGCCAAACTATTGTTTGCGATTCCGCCCCGCCGCGCGTTCGCCACAGATGATCGATACTGGAATGTCGCATCTGGGTTTTCGGTGCGTGAAGGATTAGCGCGCGAAGTGGGTAGGAAACATGCATGAGAGCAACCTGGCAACCCCATGAAAAGCACGGGCGGCTCACGATGCAGAGTGACCTGCCGAACAGCGTTTTTGCATTTCCTAAGGAGCGGAAGGAGCCTCTGACCGACGCGCGCCACGTGCGCAATGCGGTAGCGCGTTTCGATCAAGTGACCGACGTTCCGAAGAGCGAACGCGAATTGGCTTTCGCGAACATCAAGAAAGCCGCGAAGTACTACGGCATCGATCTCAGTGAAACATCGTGGACCGATCTCGGCGTTCATCCACAGCCGCATCGCAAACAGAGTGCTCGTAAGGGCGCAGAGACACGCAAGCGCACCGGCGTTGCAAAGAAAGCGGCGCAAAAAGGCGCCGCCACTCGCAAGCGCACCGGTGTTGCTAAAACGGCGGCTCGCAAAGCGGCGGCAACGCGTAAGAAACGCTCTAAACGTTAAGGGTACGAACGCGCCCTAGCCGTTCACACCGGCTAGCGTCTTCGTTTGGTGAGCTGCTATTGTCAGCTCACCTTTTTCTGCTTCGCTCTTTGGCGTCGGCTCGAGATCGAACGTTACTTTGTTGATCGTTCCGGTGAATACGAACGGCGACTTGTAGGTGAGTGAGACCGGCTTGTTGTTATCGCGTCCGATATCCATGCCTGCGTACGCGGAGAAGCGTCCAGGAACCGTGTGTTCGAGTCGCCCCTCGCCGACAAGCGCACCATTGATCAGAAGACGGCCGAGTCCGCCGGTGCCGGGTTTCGGTGCATCGGCAACGAATTCGAACCGAGCAATGACGGGGCCCGCGGGCAACGGCTTCGATGACGTGATCGTGTAGCTTTGCACGCCGAGGAAGCTGTAGGTGTGATGCAGCTTTCCGTTCTGAACGTAGAGCGCAAAACCGCCAAGGAAGTCGGCGTTGGCAACGATTGCGCCTTCAGCGCCGCGGTCCGGAATGACGATATCGGCCTCCATCACATATGACGTACCGTACACATGCGGAATCATGCCGGGACCGATGTTCTGCACGCCGGGAAGGAACGTAAATTGCGTCTTGGTCGACCCCGCCGTCGGTTTGAATCCGAAAAACGAGGAGAAGCCGGCGAGCAGCGGCGTGACGTGATATTTCTCCGCTTCTTGCCAGAAGAGCGCCTTGAGTTCATTCAGTTTCTCGGGATACGTAGCGGCGACGTTGTGCGCTTGTGAGAAATCCTTCGTGGTATCGTACAGTTCCCACGTGTCTTTATCCGGATCGTAGTTGCCCGGTGCGAATTTGATCATGTCGGCGGGCGTGATCTCCCACGGAATGCGATCCAGACGGCAGCTCGCAATCCAACCGTCTTTATACATTGCGCGGTTCGCGAAGATTTCGAAGTACTGCTGGGTGTGGCGTTCCGCTGCGTTCGCGTCGTCAAACGAATACGCGAAGCTCACGCCATGCATCGGCATCTGCTCGATGCCGTTGACCATCTTCGGCGCCGGAAGACCGGTAATTTCGAGGATGGTCGGCACAACATCGATGAGATGCGTGAACTGCGAACGGATTCCACCCTTGTCTTTGATACGCGCCGGCCACGAGATCACCATCGGATCGCGCGTGCCGCCGAAGTGCGACGCGACTTGTTTCCCCCACTGGAACGGTGTGTTTCCGGCCCATGCCCACCCGCATGCAAAGTGCGGATCGGTTGCGGGACCGCCCCACGCTTCGATTCCGCCGTAACCGTGATTGATGAGCGCGAGCTGCTGTTGCGGAGTTAGCGAAACGCCGTTGAGCACGACCAGCTCGTTAAAGCATCCCGTCGTCGTGCCTTCCATGCTCGAGCCGTTATCGCCCAGAATATAGATGATCACCGTGTTCTCGAGGATGCCGATGTCATCGATCGCTTGGATCACTCGGCCGACGTTGTGGTCCGCGTTTTCTTGGAAGCCGGCATAGACTTCCATTTGACGCGCGTAGAGTTTCTTTTCATCGGCGGAGAGTGAATCCCAAGCGGGGAAAGCGTCGTCGCGCGGCGTCAACTCCGCATCTGGCGGAATGATTCCGAGTTTCTTCTGGCGTTCGTAGGTTTGCACGCGCAACGCGTCCCAACCGCCGTCGAAATGTCCCTTGTATTTGTCAGCCCACGTCGAGGACACATGGTGCGGTGCATGACTTGCTCCCGTGGAGAAGTAGATGAAGAACGGCTTTTCGGGATCCTGCGATTTCTGTCCGCGAATCCATTCGATCGTCTTGTCCGCCATCGCATCCGGGAAATAAAAGTTCTCATCGTCGGGCGGTCCGAGAATCGTGTTGTTCTCGGTGATCACCGTATCGTATTGACTTGCTTCGCCGCCGAGGAAACCCCAGAAATAGTCGAAGCCGAGGCCGTTAGGCCAACGCCGGAATGGCCCTGCCGGCCCTTGCTGATCGTCCGGCGTCAAATGCCATTTGCCGAATGCCGCCGTGTTATAGCCGTTATTGCGCAGAATCTCGGCGACGGATGCCGCGCTTTTCGGCCACGTCGCGTTGTATCCGGGCCATCCGCCGCAAAATTCGGCGATCGATCCAAAGCCGACGGCATGATGATTTCGTCCGGAGAGTAGCGCCGCGCGACTGGGCGAGCAGAGCGCCGTGACGTGAAAGCGATTGTAGCGTAATC
Source organism: Vulcanimicrobiia bacterium (assembly GCA_963765935.1). GTDB lineage: Bacteria > Vulcanimicrobiota > Vulcanimicrobiia > Vulcanimicrobiales > Vulcanimicrobiaceae > JAMXLG01. Next base: position 1,889,663 of record CAVXXX010000001.1, read on the forward strand.
CCGTTTCGGCGAGCCGTTCTAGCGTCGGACTCGCAATTGGTCCGCCGTACGTTGCTGCGTTTCCGAATCCGGCGTCGTCGATCAAGACCAGCACAACGTTCGGTGCGCCGTGTGGCGCTTGCACCGGGATGGGGTAATCAGGAACGGATCCCGCAAGCGTGCGATTCGATACACCCTTGAACGGGCGATCGGGAATCGGCAGAACCGTACGGTCAAGAGTCTCGTCGGACGAAGCCATGCAGTCGGCCTTTCATGAAGCCAAAGGTTTATGGCTTTTAGTCTAGGCCTTATCGTACCGTCGCTTTATCCCGAACGTGCGACGATAGCGGACGTAGAGCGTCTTTACGATCGACTGCATTTCCACCAGGCCGCTTGCCGTTTCCGGGATATCGCGATATCCCGTTGTCTCCATCCATTCTTCGAACGTGGGTGTGGTTTGCGCGTGCGTGACGATGTCGTGCAGGTCGGTTTCCCATTCCATGATTCTCGCGTTTGAATACCCGTGCACTTTTCGGAGCACGCGCGAGCGTCACGCATGAGACAATCACGCTGTATGAATGGAACCAAGCAGTTGCTCTATGTTTCTGCCGGCGTAGAGGCTCTAACCGGCATTGTCGCGGTGGTGTCGCCGCTCGACCTTTGTTTGGCTTTTATTTGCGGTGCCACTGACCATCGGCGGCCGCCTTCTCGGGCTAGTCACCGGCGTCGCTCTGGTTTCTCTCGCAGTTGCTTGTTGGCCGACGAGAAGCGTTGAGGCTCCTCAGGTTCGCGGGCTCGTTGTTTACAACGGTTTCGTAGCCGTGCTGTTTCTCATCATCGCGCTTCGCACGCCGTTTGTCGGAATCTTACTGTGGCCGGCGCTGGTATTCCACGGCATCATGACCGTTCTACTTGTCCTTGCGCGACGCGGGGCACCCGCCGTCGCTCGTTAGCCGCGCGCTCCCCCTTAGCATCCGCGCGTCGTTTCTCGGTGTTTGATGCTTCGTGGTTTGGGGAGATGGACGCGACATGTTGAGCAAACGTAACCTCGGTAATCAAGGCCTGATCGTTTCGGAGATCGGGCTCGGCTGCATGGGCATGAGCGCCGCATACGGGCCCGGCGAACGGGACGAGCATGAATCCATTGGCACGATTCACCGCGGACTCGAACTCGGCGTGAATTTCTTCGACACGGCCGAAGCCTATGGGCCCTACACGAACGAAGAGCTGCTTGCACGAGCGCTCAAAGGACGCAGAGATGAAGCGGTTATCGCAACGAAGTTCGGTTTCTGCTTCGGCGATGACGGAGAAATCAACGGCGTGAACAGCCGCTCCGAGCACGTGCGTGATGCGGTGGAAGGTTCGCTGCGACGCCTTGCAACCGATCGAATCGATCTGCTCTATCAGCACCGCGTCGATCCTTCCGTTCCAATCGAAGAAACGGTCGGTGCAATGGCGGAACTCGTGCGCGAGGGCAAAGTACGGTTTCTCGGATTATCGGAAGCCGGCGAGCAGAACATTCGTCGCGCGCATGCGGTGCATCCGATTTCCGCATTGCAGAGTGAATATTCACTTTGGGAACGCAACCTCGAAGGACGCATCGTTCCACTCTTGCGCGAACTCGGTATCGGTCTCGTGCCGTTTGCTCCACTCGGACGTGGTTTTCTTACGGGAAGCGTAAAGCGCGCCGAGGAGTATCCCGAAGGCGACTACCGGCGGGGCGACCCGCGCTACCAAGGCGCGAACTTCGATGCGAATATGAAAGCTGCATCGATCGTGCGCGACGTTGCGACGCGCAATCATGCAACGCCCGGACAGATTGCTCTAGCGTGGTTACTGCGCAAGGGCGACGATATCGTTCCGATTCCCGGAACGAAGCACCGAACGTATTTGGAAGAGAACGCCGGTGCCGCGAACGTCAAACTGTCCACCGGGGACATGGCGCAACTCGATGCGGCGCTCGCGCCCGAGAAGATCTCCGGCCCGCGTTATAATGAACGGCAGGCGGCGATGGTCGACCGCTAGAGCGGCGTCACCACGACAATGTCGTTTATGCCGTGACGGCGAAGCGCGACGATTGCGGCTAGGAGATCTTGCGGACTGCTCGTGCCGTCGTCGACCACAATGATGCTGTTCCCGGTGAGACGCGCAACTGTTCGGCCGTTGCGATACGACGCTTCCAATTCGGCAATGCTTTGCTCTTCGGCCTTTGCCGCGCCGACGAATGCGATCAGTGAAATGCCCGCCGCCTCGAGTGCCTTCGTATTTGGAACGTATGCGCCTCGTGCAACGGCGCCGCCCGCGATGGTTCGCACGAGAAAGATGTCAAACGGCAAGCGTAAGACGTCCGCGACGCCTTCGGCGACGCGGAAACTCGCCGGTGTCGTGGCGACGATGACGGCGTCGCGGCGCCCCTTGTAAACGAGAAGTGATTGCGCGAGGCGACGCCCTCGCTCGCGCGTCAAAGCATCGGAAGATATCGTTGGAACCATTCCGCAGCGAGATCCGCGACGCGATCGAGTGCGCCCGGTTCTTCAAAAAGATGTGAAGCGCCCGAAACCACGATCAAGCTGTTTTTACATGAAAGCCGCGTCGCGCTTTCGCGATTGAGCTTCTCAACGGGTTCGTCGGAGCTGCCGACGAGCATTAGCAGCGGAGCACGGCATCGCGTTAACGCCTCGCCCGCAAGATCGACGCGCCCGCCGCGCGAGACAATGGCGTGAACCGAATCGGGCCGTTGCGCGGCAGCGATGATCGCCGCTGCAGCACCCGTACTTGCACCGAAGAGTCCAACAGTCAGCGTCTTCAGCGGTGTGAAGGCGCTCGCCCATGCGATCATCGCAACGGTTCGTTCCGCCAGAAGCGCGATGTCGAAGCGAAGCGCTGCGGTTTGTTGATCTTCGGCGTCTTCCTTCGGCGTTAGTAAATCGGCTAAGAGCGTTGCAAAGCCGGAGTTATTCAGCATCCGTGCGACGTGGCGATTGCGGGTACTGAACCGGCTGCTTCCGCTTCCGTGGACGAAGATGATAAGTCCGCGCGCGTCCGTGGTGTGCGTGAGATCGCCGTCGAGTTCTACTTCACCGGCGGGAATGCGGACGGGCTGAGGATGTGTTATCTCGTGGCGCATAGCGACAATCGCAGGTGCGACACTGAGCTTTTTACCCAACTGCGCGTGTCCTATATTGACATATATCGATGTAGGGTCTAATATCGAAATATGTCGATGCAGCGATGCTGTCCTCCCGCTTCCGTTGTCGCGGATGAATTCGGACCTGCGGCGGCCCTCCTGAAGGCCGTCGCCGACCCCTACCGGCTTACCATGCTCGCTACGCTCGCCGCTGCAAGCGACGAGGTCTGCGTCTGCGATTTCACCGACGCGCTGCCGCTGAATCAGCCCACCGTTTCGCATCACCTTCGCATCCTTCGCGAAGCCGGATTGGTAACGTGCGAGCGACGCGGGACGTGGGTTTACTATCGCATCGCGCCCGATGCGCAATCGCGCATTGAGGATGTACTCGCGTCGGTCTTCCGACAGAAAGCTCCGCTATGAAAACTCATCTGAATCTCGCCACGACGGATCTCGGTAAGAGCGTGTCGTTCTACTCGGTTCTCTTGAACGCAGAACCGGCAAAGCTGCGTTCCGACTACGCGCTGTTCATTACAGATCAGCCGGGCCTCGAACTCGCGCTCGATCTTTGCGATTCCGTCGCGCCAGCCACTGACGCGCATTTCGGAGTATTCGTCGAATCAGCTGATGACGTCGAACGCGCGATCGAGCGGCTCGAAGCCCAGGGTCTCGTTCAGTCGATCGAACGTGAAGACACGTGTTGCTATGCGAATCAGACGAAAGTGTGGACGTCCGATCCCGAAGGCCGCCGTTGGGAAATCTATACCGTCCACGAGGATACCGAAGAGCGCGACAATGATGACACGGTGTGCTGCTCGTCGGGCGACGCCGAGCGCACCTGCTGCGTCGCATAGTGCCGTCAATGACACGCCGAGCAGTTGCGGAACTGCTCGGCACTGCCGTTCTTCTCGCCGCTGCAAGGCGTTCTGCGAATTGATGACGACTGGGGACTGCCGGATCCCAAAGGACAACCGCCGGAACGAATACGCGAGATCCGCGACGAGGGCAAGAAAAAAGCGAGACGACTGGCTCGGGAGTTACTCGCGAATGTAATGGAGTGAATTAAAGTCTCTTCGATTGTGCAGGCACGGGATAGCATAGCCGCTCGCTCGGGTGATACGTTGCAATCGATGAGGAGCGTGCTCGCCTGCCTTTTAGGGCTTCTTTTGATCGCGGCGACGCCTCCGATCGTCGAACACGAAGAACTAACCGTTTATACGCCGATTGATAAGCGCTTGCATCTGATCGGCCGTTTCGATGCCATGGCGCAGCAGCCGACGTATACGCAGCTGCGTCCGTCAATCGTCTACCGGTGGCGCGCGTTGGAATTGGCAATCGGCGTCGCGTGGGTCAATCACTTCCAGCAACAAGCTGCGAATTCACGCGCCTACACTGAGACCCGTCCCTTTTTCCGTGCACGTCTAACCCAGAGTGCGGATTACGGAAGTCACTACGAACAGCTTACAACGCTAGTACGTCTCTACACGAACGGATCGGGTCAGTACCAGCGTATTCCCCGCGTCGCGTTTCGCTACGGTCAGAACTACTGGTCCGGCACACGGCCTCTCGGTGAACGCGTTCAGCGCTATATGCTTTACGAAGAGATTGCGGCAAAGTTTACGACGGGAAGCGCGCTCGACTACGAGCGCCTGTGGGCGATGTACGAATTCCCTCTCGGCAGCGCACGTTTCGCGGTCGGAATGCGCGCACAGTGGTCGTACCGGAATTCAGGCGAGCCGCGCGATCTTATCTACGGTCCGCAGGTGTTAATCACGATCGGAGGCGGATGATTCGGTAGTACTGATGGTGCTGAACGTGTCCATATACGTGCGCATGTCAGCCTGATCGGCCGAATCCATCATTCGTCGACTTACTAATCGTGGCTGCTGTACGGAGTTTCCACGGAGCGGCAGCGCCATTTGCGTACCCTCGAGGCGGCTGAAAATCGACGGCTTGAATTGCCTTTGGGTATTTGAGGGGGTATAGTGGTGCAAAGTGGTGTTTGGTGGTGCCGTGGGGAGGAACTTTGCAGACGGAACTGCCGCGCTTTACGGGATCGGTGGAGCATGCCCTAGACGAAAAGGGGCGGCTTATCGTACCGGCGCGCTTTCGGGAACGATTGGGGACCGGCTTCGTCATTTCGATAGCCGAGCCCGAGCCGTGCCTTGTCCTTTACCCCGCCCCGGCATGGGCGCAGGTCTGCGCGCGTTTAGAGGAAGCTCCGCGCAAAGACGAGCGATACCGCCGTCTCGTCCGGCATATCTTCGCCCATACCGAGGAAGTCGCGTGCGACGCCCAAGGCCGTCTCCTCATCCCCGCGGCTTTGCGCACGTACGCCGGCATCAATCGTGAAGTCGTCTCGGTCGGTTCCCTCACCCGGGTGGAAATCTGGGCGAAGGAGCGGTACGCCGAGTACGCGAGTCCCGGAGGCGAGGTTGCGGATCTTATGGCCGACCTCGGACTTTACTGATGTGGTGCTTCCATAGTGCACCAGCCGGTTCTGCTCGCCCAATCACTGGACTATCTGGCGATCCGGCCGGATGGGATCTACGTCGATGCGACCTTCGGCGCGGGCGGCCACTCTCGCGAGATTTTGGCACGTCTGAATGGTGGACGGCTTATAGCACTGGACGCGGATCCGCAAGCGGTGGATCGCGCGCGCGCGATCGACAGTCGCGCATTTACCTTCGTTCCGGCAAACTTCTCCGAACTGCGTCGCGTACTCGACGAGTGTGGGATCGAGTCCGTCGACGGAGTCCTCTTCGATTTGGGGGTATCGTCGATGCAGCTGGATGATGCACAACGCGGCTTCTCGTTTCGCGAGAGCGCGCCGCTCGATATGCGGATGAACCCCTACGTGGGACGAAGCGCATACGACATTCTCGCAACCGCTTCCGAACGCGAACTCGCCGATATCTTCTTCAATTACGGCGAAGAGCGCGCGGCGCGGCGAATCGCGCATGCGATCGTCGAACGGCGCAGCGAGGGACGTCTGCCGAGGACGACGGTCGAATTTGCGGCGTTGATCTCGGGCATCGTGCATCGTCCTGGAAAGCGTGAACGCATCCATCCGGCGACGCGCGTCTTTCAGGCGCTCCGCATCGCGGTCAACGATGAACTCGACGTGTTGCGGGACGGTTTGAACGACGCGGTCGAAAGTTTGCGCGCCGCGGGCCGCGTCGTCGCCATCAGTTTTCACTCGCTCGAAGATCGCATCGTCAAACAGACGTTTCGCGGCGACGAGCGTCTGGAAGTTCTTACGAAGAAACCGGTCGTCCCCGGCGAGGTGGAGATGGCCGAAAATCCACGCGCGCGCAGCGCGAAACTGCGCGCAGCCCAACGGAAGGCAAGCTGAGCTACGATGGCACTCGCGCAACCGGCGTACGCGCCGCAACCAAAACCACGCATTCCCAACCCGCGTACCGCGCGCAATGCGACTCAGAAGCGTATCGTCAAATCGAGCCGCGCACGCTATGGCGCGTTGACGCGTGTCGGCGCGGTCCTTACCCTCGTTCTCACCGGATTGATGGCTTACGTGATGCTGACCTCGAACGTCACGAGCCTAACCTATGCGGTTGCGAAGGCACATCACCAGCGCGATATCTTACAACAGCAGTCGGCGCGATTGGACGACCAAATCGCATCGGCGCGTTCGGACGAACGGCTCGCCGTGATGGCGCGCAAACTCCAAATGAGCGATCCGCAATTATTCGCGATCGTGAGACTCGCACCCGAACAACTAGCGACCTCGCACTTAGCGGTGATTGATTCAATTGCAAGTTGGTTTTCGTCGGCGCCTAGGACACTGGCGCATTAGGTAAACGGGAACGTGGCGGCAAAAAGCCTCAGCCACCAGCGACAGTTCGCGCGCGTCGGCCCGATGCGCGCGAAAGTGTTTTTCTATGTATGCGCCGTGATGGCGCTGTTCTTGGCGTGGCGGCTTTACAAAGTGCAGGTGCTCGATGGTCCGTCGCTTGCACGCCTGGCGCTTGCGCAACGTTCCGATACGGTCGAAGTCTTCGCGCGCCGCGGCAGCATCACCGATCGCGACGGGAACGTGCTCGTGCGCTCTCTCCCCTCGGAGAGTGTCTATGCCGTCCCACACGATATCGTGGATCCGGAAACGACGATCGTGAAGCTGCAGGAGATGTTCGGCAAACTCTCACCCCAGACCATTGAGCAACTGCGCAATAAAAAGGTGTGGTTCGTTTGGATCGCGCGCAAGATCCCGAGCGACGTCGCGGAGCACGTGCGGGCGCTCGAATTGCCCGGCGTGCAGTTACAGCAAGAGGACACCGGCAAACGTGTCGATATGGCCGGAACGACGGCGTCGACGCTGCTCGGCTTCGTCGGCACCGACGAGAACGGACTCGACGGTCTCGAGTATTCCTTCGACTCTATTCTCAAAGGCGATTCTGGCCGTGTCACGCTGGAGAGCGACGAATTTGGACGGCCGATTCCGTTTGGAGTGCAACACGTCGTCAAAGCGGCGCAACCAGGCCTCAACTTGGAATTGACGCTTGACTCGTATCTGCAGTACGTGACGGAAGAAGCGCTGGCCGAGCAAGTCTCGAAATATCACGCACTCGACGGAACGGCGATCGTGATGGACCCGTGGACCGGCGAGGTGCTTGCCATGGCGAACGTTCCCCATTTCGATCCAAACCGGTTCTGGAAATACAAAGACAACGACCGCCGCGACCGCGCGGTCACCGATGCGTACGAACCGGGATCGACGTACAAACTCATCACGGCAGCGGCGGCGCTCGATTCGGGCAAGGTGACGCTGCAATCGCGTTTTCCGGCTCGCGATACGATCGAAGTCGGCGGTCACGTCATTCACAATGCCGATGACGACATGCCGGCGAACGGCGGCAGCGAAACGCTCGAACAGATCATTCAATATTCGCACAACGTCGGCGCAGCGGAAGTCGGCATCGCGGTGGGCGCGCGGACGTTCTATAACATGGAACGTAAGGCGGGATTCGGCTCTCCGAGCGACGTCGAGCTGCCCGGTGAAAACCCCGGCATCGTGCCCGATCCGAAGGATTGGAGCGATTCGTCCCTCGCAACAATGGCGTTTGGTCAAGGCGTGTCCGTGACTCCGATTGCGATGGCGCGATATTATTGCGCGATTGCAAACGGAGGATTGCTCATGCGTCCGCGCATCGTTCGTGCGATTACCGATGCGCAAGGAAAGACCGTGTACGCCTACCCGCCCGAAGTTGAGCACCGCGTCTTTTCGGTAAAGACGGCGGCGGAGTTGCGTCAATTCTTGCGCTCGGTCGTGTTGCACGGAACCGGGAATCCCGCGGCCCAGATTCCGGGCTACACGACGGCCGGTAAAACCGGCACGGCGCAGATGGTCGTCAACGGATTCTACGAGCCCGGATGGTACGCGGGGTCGTTCATCGGCATGATTCCGGCGCAACATCCACGGTACGTGATCTATGTGAAAGTGGAGCATCCGATCGGCGCGTATTACGGCGGGATCGTTGCCGCGCCGGCGTTTACGAAGATTGCGCGCGCGGCGATGTTGCACAGCGGTATCTTGCCGTCGCCTTCGCCGCCTCCGAAGATCGAGTCGCACGTGCCATGAACGTCGAGCTGAAATCGCTGCTGGAGCGCCTGCCGGCGAGCACGCAAGTGATCGGCGATCGTAACGTTGCGATCGCGCAGCTCGAGATCGATTCACGGAAGGTCGAGCCCGGCGCGCTCTTCGTTGCCGTGCGCGGCGAACACGTCGACGGACACGATTATATACCCGACGCGATTGCGAAGGGAGCGACTGCGGTCGTTGCGCAAAACGGACGGCGCGTCGATGCGTCGGCTGCGACCGTCGTCTATGTTCCCGATTCGCGCCGCGCGCTCTCGTCGATTGCCGCGACATTTTACGGCAATCCCTCGCGCGGCCTCGACGTGATCGGCGTGACGGGGACGAACGGCAAGACGACCACGACGCACATGATCGCGGCGATTTTAAATGCCGCCAGTCGCACCTGCGCGATCATTGGAACCATCGGCGCAGAATTAGGGCGCTTGCGCTGGGAGCTATCGAACACGACGCCGCTTCCTCCAGAATTGCACGCGTTGCTCGCAACGATGCGCGATCGTGGCGCGCAGGCGATTGCGATGGAGGTGAGCTCGCACGCGCTCGCGCTCGACCGCGTCGAGGACATTCACTTCCGCGTCGGTGTCCTGACCAATATTACACGCGATCATCTCGATTTTCACGAAACGCTCGAGGCGTACGCGGCGGCGAAGCACCGGCTCTTCACGATGTGCGACGCGGCCGTCATCAATATCGACGACGAACACGGCGCGCGCTGGGCCGACGAAGTTCGGCGGAAGATTCCGACGCTGACATATTCGCTTAAGGGCAATGCGGATCTGGTCGCAACCGATATCGAAGTCGATTCGAAGGAAAGCCGCTTCGTGCTTGACGGCAGGCCGCTCACACTGCTTGTCCCCGGGCGATTCAATATTTCCAATGCGCTTGCCGCCATCGGTGTCGCGCGACATCTTGATATTCCGTTTGAAACGATCGAGCGCGCGTTGTGGACCATCGCGAGCGTTCCGGGCCGCATGGAATATGTCGGCGACAACATCGTTCATGCCATCGTCGACTACGCGCACACGCCCGATGCGCTGTATCAAGCCCTGTGGGCGTTGCGGGAGGCAACGAACGGCGTCTCGCTCGTCTTTGGTTGCGGCGGCGACCGCGATAAAGGCAAGCGTCCCGAGATGGGACGTATCGCCGCCGAGCACGCGCGTCGCATTTACGTGACCAGCGACAATCCACGCGGCGAAGACCCGATCGCAATCATCGCGGACATCGAGCGCGGCATCGGCGACCGTCCGCACGTTGTCGAACCGGACCGCAAGCGCGCGATCGAACGCGCAATCGATGAGGCATCCCCGGGAGAGATCGTGCTCATCGCCGGCAAGGGTCACGAGAAGTATCAGATCGTCGGGAATCAGACGCTGCCTTTTGACGATGCCGAAATCGCACGCGGCGCGATCCGTGCCCGGAGATTGCGCAAATGATGCTCCCGTTCGAGGTCGCAGTGGACGCGACGCGCGCACAGGTGTTTGACATCGAGTGCGCGCCGAAGGAAGTGCACGTTGTCACGGACACGCGGGCGATCTCGCCCGGTGATACGTTTCTTGCGCTGCGCGGCGAGCGATTTGACGGCCACGCGTACGTCGATGAAGCGATAGCAAAAGGTGCGGTCGCCGTCGTTCTTGACAATGCCAAGGCGCGGCCGGCGGGTATTGCGACGCTGCTCGTTGCCGACACGCTCACGGCGTACATGGCGCTTGCAGGCGCCGCGCGCAGCCGCTTTCGCGGCCGGGTTCTCGCGATCACGGGCAGCGCGGGCAAAACGACGACGAAGTTTTTTGCGGCGCAGCTCCTGGCGCTGCACTACGGCACGCGCGTCCTTGCGTCTCCCGCGAATGAAAACAACGAGATCGGTGTCAGCAAGTTACTCCTCAATGCGAACAACCAAAAGCACGATGTGCTCGTCGTCGAGATGGGTGCGCGCCGCTTCGGCGATATCGCGGCGCTCGTCGAGATCGCGCGTCCGCACGTCGGCGTTTTGACGAACGTCGGCGACGCGCATCTCGAGATCATGGGATCGCGTGAACGCTTGGAAGAGACGAAGTGGTCGATCTTTGGAAGCGGCGCGCTCGCGGTGATCAACGCGCGCGACATCGCGTCGATGACCCGCGCTCCGGGCCTTGCGCATCGTCCGCACTGGTTCTTCGCGGGGAACGAACGCTCCGAGATTCCGACGAGCGGGCGGGTCACCGCAATCTGCGGTACGCAGCTCGTTGACATCGATATCGATAGCGAAATCGATCGTTCGATCGACGTCGAAATCCGAGTCCCAGGTGCGCACAACCGCGAGAATCTGGCCGCGGCTGCCGCTGCTGCACTCGAACTCGACGTCGATCTCGATGCGATCGCATCGTCGATTCCGGACCTCTCCATGCCGGAAGGCCGGTACGAGCGGATGCAGCTTCGGAACGGCGTGACGCTCATTTACGACGCATACAATGCAAACGCAGCCGGCATGATCGCCGCGCTCGATACGTTCGAACATGAAGATGCGCGGCGTCGAATTGCCTTACTTGCCAGCATGGCCGAGCTTGGTGAGGCAGCAAGCGAGCTGCATCTGCGCGTCGGTGCGCATGCTGCCGAAACACATGTAGACGTGATGTTGGTAGGCGGTGAATTCGCGGGCGAACTGGTCGCTGGTGCCGTACGAGCGGGACTTTCTTCCGAACGAATCGTTCCGTTTGCGAGCAATGCCCAGGCCGCGCAGTGGGTTCGGAAGAATGCGCGCGCGGGCGATGCCGTATTACTCAAGGGCTCGCGCAAATATCATCTTGAAGAAATCGTCGAGGAGTTGCGGAAATGACGCAGACGCTTGCGGTAACGCGCAGCGAAGTGCCGCCGGGGTTGGTTGCGATTCCCGTGCGCACGCGTCTCGTGCGCCCAGGCGACGATTTAGTGATGCTCGTCGCTGAGTGCGTGCGCGGCATCGCGCGCGAGGGCGACGTGCTCGCCGTCTCCGAAACGGCGGTCGCAATCGCGCAGGGAGAGTTCGTTCCCGCCGAGTTCGTCCGTCCGTCGAAGCTCGCCTACGCGCTGTCGCGCCGCGCGGGAGCGCTTGCGACGGTCAATCAACCCGAGTCGCTACAGCTCGTGATCGATGAAGTCGGGCCATGGAAAGTCGTCTACGCGGCGTTCATGCACGTCCTCGGACGGTTGCGCGGTAAGCGCGGTGCGTTTTACGAAATCATGGGCGACGCGATCACGGCGCTCGATGGGTACACCGGAACGCTTCCGCCGTACGAACGCGCAATTGTATTTGCGCCGCGCGAACCAGATGCGTTCTGCGAAGCGGTGTTCGAACGCACCGGCGTGGGCTGCACGGTGGTCGACGCAAATGACTTGGAGAAGGCGAAGGTCCTTGGCGCTTCACGGGGCGTAAACCGGCAGGTGGTCGAGCGCGCGTTGCTCGACAATCCGCACGGCAACGGCGACGAACAGACGCCGATCGTCGTGCTCAAGTGGCGGGCGGAAGGAGCGAGTCCGTTATGGGCGTGACCTTCATCGTTTCGCGCATCCTCGCGGGCTTCGCCATCGCCGTACTCGGCGGATTAGTCGTTCTACCGCTGTTGCGGCGTCTGCAATTCGAACAGCACGCATACGAAGATGCGCCGGAAACACATCAGAAGAAGAGCGGAACGCCAACCATGGGCGGCGTGCTCTTCGCGCTTGCAATGCTTCCAATGCTGACGGATTGGAAGGTTCTGCTTGAAGCACCGTTGCTCGTACTCGTGCTGCTGTGCGCTTTGATTGGCTTCGTGGACGACTTTATGGGTATCAAGCGCGGCCGTAACCTCGGGCTTCGCGCGCGCACGAAATTTCTTGCAACCGCGCTTGTTGCGATCGTCTTTCTTCGGGCCATCACCGATTCGTATGCGATCTTTCCGCGCGACGTTATTTTTCACGCCGGCACGTTCGCGTTGACGGTTCCGCACTGGTTGTGGTTGTTGCTCGGCATCGTCGCCGTAACGGGAACGATCCATGCGGTTAACCTGACCGATGGTCTGGACGGTCTTGCAACGGGGACAATGCTTCCGCCGCTCGTCGTGTTGGCAGCGATCGGATTCGCTTTGCCCCTCGCTGCGCCCGCGGAAGCGGCGCTGCTCGGTGTCGGAGCGTGTCTGGGCTTCCTCTTATATAACCGGCATCCCGCGAAGATGTTCATGGGCGATACGGGATCGCTCGCGCTCGGCGGATTGCTTTCGGGTATTGCGATTCTCGAAGGCGAGATGCTGCTCTTGATTCTAATCGGCGGCGTCTTCGTCGCAGAAGCGCTCTCAGTGATTCTCCAAGTTTGGTACTTCAAGGCGACGGGCGGCAAGCGCATCTTCCGCATGTCGCCGCTGCACCATCACTTCGAACTCGGCGGCTTACCGGAAACGGCGGTCACGGTTCGGTTTTGGGCGGCGTCGCTCGTTCTCTCGCTTCTTGGATGGGTTCTCGTTCGATGATGAGTTTTGATTCGCGCGAAACGGCTTTAGTGATCGGGCTCGGAAAAAGCGGTCTTGCCTGCGTTCAGGTTCTGCGCTCGCGCGGTGCGACGGTATTCGCAACCGACGAAAAGCCCGCAAACGAGTTGCAAGATGCTATCGCGGCGGTTGAGTCTGCCGGCGCGGCATTCGTCTCGCCTCGCGATCTTGGATCCATTGTCGGACGCATCACCTCGGCGATCCTCTCGCCGGGCGTTCCACTCACGTCCCCCGTCGTGCGCGCGGTACAAAGCGAGAATATTCCCGTCGTCGGCGAGATCGAGCTTGCGTATCGCTTGTGTAAGGCGCCGATTATTGCGGTGACGGGAACGAAAGGCAAGTCCACAACGACGGCGCTGATCGGCCATTTGCTTCGCGAATGCCGCAAGAGCGTGCGCGTCGGCGGGAACATCGGCAATCCGCTGATCAACGAAGTGCTCGCCGTGACCGTCGACGATTGGGTCGTTGCGGAAGTTTCATCGTTCCAGCTCGAAACGATCCGTTCGTTCAAGCCTCGAGTCGCGGTGCTGCTCAACGTCGCGCCGGATCATCTCGACCGCTACCACTCGATGGACGAGTATGCGGAAGCGAAGTTCCGCATCTTCGCCAATCAGTCGTTCGGCGATTTCTTCGTCGGTAATCTCGACGACGAACGCATCGCGTCGGTCGAAACCGATACGGGCGAGCCGCGCATGCCGTCGCGGCAGTTGTGGTTTACGCTCGCGGACCGTCATGATCGCGCGACGATCTACCTCCACAACGGTCAAGTGACGTACGCGCCGATTACCGGCGATCCGCGTCCGGTTGGTGTGATCGCGACCGATGAGATTCCCCTCGCGGGCGCGCACAACGTGCAAAACGTGATGGCCGCGCTGCTCGCCGCGTTTGCCGTTGGTTGCGATCCCGCGCAGTTGCGCGAAGCGATCAAGACGTTCCGTCCGATGCCGCACCGGTTGGAGCCCGTCGCGGAGATCGACGGCATCCTTTACGTCGACGATTCGAAGTCGACGAATCCCGGATCCGTGGTCGCCGCATTGCGCGCATACAAGCGGCCGACGATTCTGATTGCGGGCGGACGTTCGAAGGGAACGGATTTCATCGAACTCGGCGTCGTCATTCGTCAGCGCGCCAAGGCACTCGTGGTCATCGGTGAAGCTGCGGACGAGATCGCACAACATGCGCGTAGCGTGCCGACAATTCACGCCGCATCGATGGAAGAAGCCGTCACGAAGGCACGCGAAACCGCCGAACCGGGTGACGTCGTCCTCCTCTCGCCGGGCTGTGCCTCCTTCGATATGTTCCGCTCCGCCGAGCATCGCGGCGAAACGTTTGTCGCCGTCGTGAATTCGCTGCGAGCAACTGCTGGTGCGTAGTCCCGCACGTTTAGCCGAACACCCGCGCTACGATACGCGCGAGCACGCGAGTCTGCGTTCGTACGTGGCTGCTCCGCCGGATACGCTGCTCTTTACAGCCGTTGCTGCGCTTGTAGGCATCGGCTTGGTGATGATTTTCTCGGCGTCGAGCGCTACGGCGTATGCCGAACATCACGATGTTGCATTTTATTTGAAGCGCCAGTTCCTGTGGCTCGGTGCCGGATTGACGGCCGCGTTCTTCGCCTACCGTATGGATTACCACAACCTCAGGCGCGCGGCACCGTATATCTTGCTTGGATCTATCCTCGCGCTGCTTGCGGTTCTCGTGCCGCACGTCGGCATGGTCGTCAACGGCGCCCGGCGCTGGATCGGGTTCTCCGCGCTCAGCTTTCAACCGTCGGAATTCGCAAAGCTTGCGATCGTGATTTATTTGTCGGCGATGCTTGCAAGCCGCGGCGACCGTATTACGTCGCTGGCGAAGGGGCTGTTCCCACTCTGCATTCCGGTATTTTTGATGGCGGTGCTCGTCTTGAAAGAGCCGGATATGGGGACGGCGAGCCTGCTCGTCCTGATTTCGTTCGCGATGTTCTTTGCCGCAGGCGCGCGTCTGCCGCATCTCGCGGCGATTGCGCTCGCGACGGCGCCGCCGGCGCTGGTAACGATTCTTGCGAATCAGTATCAACGTGCGCGCGTGTTTGCGTTTATCAATCCGTGGCGCGATCCGCAGAATACGGGATTCCACATCGTGCAGTCGTTGCTCGCACTCGGAAGTGGCGGCTTGATGGGCGTCGGGCTCGGCGCCTCGCGCGCCAAGTTCTTCTACCTCCCCGAACAGTACACCGACTTTATCTTCTCGGTCATCGGTGAAGAACTCGGACTCATGGGGACGATTGCCGTCGTCGTGCTCTTCCTCGTCTTCGCGTATCGCGCGGTGAAGATTGCAATCGCAGCGCCGGACCGAATGGGGTTCTTTCTCGCCGTCGGATCGATGGCGTGCATCACGATCCAAGCCTTCATTAACATCGGTGTCGTGACATCGTCCTGGCCGGTAACCGGCGTTCCGTTGCCGTTCATCTCGTTCGGCGGCAGTTCGCTGATTGTAAATCTCGTTGCCGTGGCACTCATCATGAACGTCGGCCGCTATCGCCGGCTCTCGCGCGCCTAGGAGCGTGCCAGTGAACGTCGTCTTCACGGGAGGCGGTACCGGTGGGCATCTTTACCCGGCAATCGCCATCGCGGACGCGCTTCGCGCGCGCGGCGACGTCGATAACGTTCATTGGAGCGAAAGACCGCCTCGAAGCGACGATCGTTCCACGGTCGGGATATCGCCTCGTGACCGTCGCGAGCGGTCCGCTCACGCGCAGTTCGTCGAGCACAATCGTTCGTTCGGGCCTTGCAAATGCGCTCGGGATCGTTCAATCCGCGCGGGCGCTGGCGCGCCTGCAGCCGCACATCATCATCGCCACCGGTGGCTATGTATGCTTTCCCGTCGTGCTCGCTGCGGCAATGATGTTTAGGCATCCGATCGCATTACTCGAACCGAACGCTCATCCCGGATTGACGAATCGCGCGTTAGCGCCGCTCGTCGATGAGGTATGGGGCGCGTTTCCCGAAGCTGATCCGCATTTCAAAAACAAGTACGTGCACACGGGTATTCCGGTGCGTTCGACGTTGCGCGCGTTGCCCTCGCGCGATGAGGCCGTCGCGCGACTCGGTCTATCGGTGAACCGCCGCACGATTCTTGCAATGGGCGGAAGCCAAGGCGCGCGATCGATCAACGACGCGCTGACATCGCTCGTAAAATCCAATGGTTTGCCCGAAGGATGGCAACTCATTCACGTCACCGGTGAAAAGGAATACGACCGCGTACGCCGCGCGCTCGACGGAACGGCGACGCCGCCCGCCGTTCGTCCGTATTTGCACGACATGACCGATGCCTATGCGGCCGCGGATCTCGTTCTTGCGCGAGCGGGCGCTTCGACACTTGGCGAATTGGGTGCGACGGGGAAACCGGCGCTGCTCGTTCCGTATCCGCTCGCCGCCGACGATCATCAACGCGCAAATGCGGAAATGGTGGCGCGCTCCGGTGCGGCCGTCGTCGTCGACGATCGCGAACTCATCGCCGGAAAATTGCGCGGCGTTCTTGCCGACATCACGCAGCCGGGCCGCTTAGCGTCGCTGAGCGCAGCGGCCGAGCGTGCGCGTGCCATCGATCCCGTTGCGACTATTCTCGCCCGGGTCGACGTGCTGACCGCGCGGAAAAACCTGAAATAATGGGCACCGTTCACTTCGTCGGCGTCGGCGGCATCGGGATGAGCGCGATCGCGCGCGTTCTTCTTGCACGCGGTGCGCGCGTGAGCGGTTCTGACGTGAAAGAAACGCCGCTTATCGCCCGTTTGCGCTCCGAAGGCGTGTCGGTGACGATCGGTCACGATGCCGTCAACATCGACGGGGCCGATACGGTGGTTGTCAGTTCCGCGATCGATCGGCGCAATCCGGAATATATTGCCGCGCAGCGTGCCGGAGTACCTATTCTTCACCGCGGTGAGATTCTCGCGCAATTGATTCGTGAACGGCGCGGGATCGCCGTATGCGGGACGCATGGAAAGACGACCACGACCGCGATGGTACACAGTGTACTGCGCGCGGGTGGTGTAGACTCGAGCCTCGTTCTCGGCGGTATTGACGGCGTGCTCGGTACCAACGCGCACG
Source organism: Vulcanimicrobiia bacterium (assembly GCA_963765935.1). Lineage (GTDB taxonomy): Bacteria > Vulcanimicrobiota > Vulcanimicrobiia > Vulcanimicrobiales > Vulcanimicrobiaceae > JAMXLG01. The sequence goes on from CAVXXX010000001.1 coordinate 1,906,943, forward strand.
ATGGAACCTCGGAGTGGTTTGTTACCGAAGCCGATGAATCGGACGGGTCGTTTGCGCTGCTCGATCCGGCGATTGCGATCGTCAACAACATCGAAAACGATCATCTGCAAAGCGACGACGAACTGCCGCAACTCGTGCGAGCTTTCGAAGAGTTTCTCCGGAAGCTCCCCGCTAGTGGTACTGCCGTGATCGGCGTCGACGATCCGCTCGCTGCATCGCTCGAAGAGCGTCCGCGCGAGGCAAAGACCGTCACGTTCGGCTTTGGTCCGCGCGCCGCTGTTCGTGCAACGAATCTTCGCGCGGACGGACTCGGCACGTCGTTTGACGTGCTCGCCGGCGGCGTCTGTCTCGGGACGATCGACCTGACCGTGCCCGGCGCGATCAACGTGCAGAACGGACTTGCCGCGATCGCGGTCGCTCGCGAACTCGAGATTCCGTTCGTGCAGATTGCGGAGGGCATGCGCGCGTTCCGCGGCGTGCGCCGCCGTTTCGACATTCTGACGCGCAGCGAACGCATGATCGTCGTGGACGATTACGCGCATCATCCAACCGCCGTGCGCGCGACGATTGCGGCTGCACGGCAATACCATCGCGGACCGGTAATCGTGGCGTTCCAGCCGCACCGGTATTCACGCACCGCGTATCTTGCGCGCGATTTTGCCGATGCGCTTCGCGGCGCCGATCATATCTATCTTGCACCGGTGTATGCCGCGTCGGAAGCGCCGATTCCCGGCATCAGCGAACGCTCCATCGGCGAGCCGCTGAGCGCCGCGGGTGCGCGCGTGACGTATTCGTCGCACGTCGACGAACTAGCGGAACGGATCTTCGACGAAGCGCCGCGCGGCGCGCTCGTATTGATGCTCGGCGCCGGCAACATTACCGATGTAGCGGCGCGTCTTGCCGCGCAAGTCGAACAGCACGCTTCGCGCGCGGGTTTGGACGTTCAGGCAAAGCCCATATGAGTTTGACGACGGATAAGGCCGTTGCATCGCTGCTGCGCGACGAAGATCGCACCGTTCTCCGCGAAATCTTCGGCAACCGCGTCCGTTTTGACGAACCGCTCGGTCCATATACGTCTTGGAAAATCGGTGGGCCGGCCGACGCGTTTGCCGTGGTCGAACGTGAAGAAGAACTTGCTGCGGCGATGCGCTTGTGTTTCAAACGGCATCTTCCGTGGTTCGTTATCGGGAGCGGCAGCAACGTGCTCGTCGGTGACGGCGGCATGCGTGGAATCGTCGTTCGTCTCGGCGGTGCGTTCGCGGACATCGATGCACGCGTCGAAGGAGGCGAAGTAATCGTCGAAGCCGGCGCGTCGGCGGGCATGGCTGCCGTAACGGCGAAAGCCGCGACGCTTGGAGCGGTTGGAATCGGGTCGCTTGCCGGAATTCCCGGAACCGTCGGCGGGTCGTTACGTATGAACGCGGGCACCGATCGTGAGATGGGCGATTTTGTTCGCGCCGTCTGGGTTCAATCGCCCGCGAAGCCCGATGCGCACTCGGTAACCGTCCAATACTTCTACCGGCACACGACGCTTGCGCGCGACGCCGTCGTCTCCCGGGTGACGCTCGCGTTCGAGGGCGGCGATCCCAAAACGGTCCGTGAAGAGATGCAGGCGCGCTTGGTGCGCCGCAAGAGCACGCAGCCCATCGCGCTGCCTAACGCCGGTTCCTGTTTTCGCAATCCCGAGGGCGACAAGGCGGCACGGCTGATCGAGGCGGCCGGAGCTAAGGGATGGCGGGTCGGCGGCGCGGAAGTGTCGCCCCTGCACGCCAACTTCATCAACAACGTGGGCGGTGCGACCGCGCGTGATGTGGCGACGCTCTTGGCGCGCGTACGACGCGCGGTGCACGAGCAATTCGGCATCGAACTCCAGTTGGAAGTGCATTTAGTCGGCGTGTTTATCGATGAGACGTAACGAGATGACAACGAGAAAAGCCAAAGTCGCCGTCGTGATGGGCGGAAGCAGCGCGGAACGAGAGGTCTCGATCCAAACCGGATCGGGCGTGATGCGCGCATTGCAGTCGCTCGGATACGACGCGCAGTCACTCGATTACGACCGGCGATTCTTGGACGGCATCCGCGAAATTTCGCCCGACGTCGTTTTTATTGCGTTGCACGGTCCCGGCGGCGAGGACGGCCACGTTCAAGCGTTGCTTGATTTTCTCGGCATCCCGTATCAAGGCAGCGCGGTTGAAGCGTCTGCGCTTGCGATGGACAAGCACATGACGAAGAAGCTGCTCGCGGCCGAAGGCTTGCCGACCGCTGCCTGGGATCTCTTCGATCTCTCCGGCGGAACGTTGCCGCTGCTTCCCGGTTCGCTCGACCTGCCGCTTGTGATCAAACCGCGTTACGAAGGCTCGTCGGAAGGCGTTACCATCGTCAAGACGCACGAGCAGTGGACGAGCGCGATGCTGACCGCGGCGAAGACATACTCACAAATTATGGCTGAAGAGTATATCGAAGGCCGTGAAATCACCGTTCCGATCCTCGGTGAAGAAGCGCTGCCCGTGATTGAAATCGTGCCGACAACCGACGACTTCTACACGTTCTCCGCAAAGTACGAACAAGGCGCAAGCAGCCACATCGTGCCGGCGAAGATCGATGAAGACCTGGCGGCGCGCTTGCAAATGCTCGCGCTCTCGACGCACCGGCTGCTGGGATTGCGCGACTACTCGCGTACGGATTTCATCGTGAGCAAAGAGGGCCGTCCACAGATTCTCGAAGTGAATACCTTGCCGGGCCTCACCCCGACGAGTCTCTTGCCCGATGCGTGCGGCGCGATCGGCATTTCGTACGAAGCGTTGATCGACCGGCTCGTCGGCTATGCAATTGCGCGCGCCGAGGTTCGCGACGTCGCTTAAGCTCGTACGCGCTGCGGCGATTACGTCACTGATCTGGCTGTGCGTATCATTTGGCGTCGCGCGCGCCGCATCGGGCCCGTATCCCGTCGGCGTGACGTTCCGAAGCATTCCTGCGGACACCGCGAGCCGCGGAGATAGTTCAGGAAAGCTCTCATTCGTCGTATTCTATCCGGCCACGCCGGGCACGAAGATGAAACCGTTTCCGCTCGGCATTCCATTTCAAGCACCGGTCGTTGCGCAAAATGGGCGGCTTGAGCCGGGACGCCATTCCCTCATCATCCTCTCGCATGGTTCAGGCGGTTCCGCGATGTCGATGTCGTGGCTTGCGCTCGCGCTCGCCGCAAACGGCTACATCGTTGCCGCTCCGAACCACCCCGGTAACACGGCGGTTTCGAAGTACACGCCGCAGGGATTCGTCTTTTGGTGGCTGCGTGCCGGCGATCTCCGTACCGTGCTCGACGCGATGCTTCGAGACGCTGAATTTCGCAATGCAATCGATCCCACGCGCATCGGAGCCGCCGGATTTTCGATCGGCGGCTACACAACGATGGAAATTGCCGGTGGACGCACGGATTGGTCGCGGTATTCCGCGTATTGCGCGACCCACACGATGTCGACCATGTGCACGTCTCCGCCCGAATATCCGCATCTCGTTCAAGAAGTAAAGCCGATGGTCGACGACCCTGCGATGAAGAGTCAATTCGCCGCAGCCGGACGATCGTACCGCGATGTGCGCGTACGCGCGGTTCTTGCAATTGCGCCGGCAATGGAGCCGGCCTTCGTTCCGCAATCGCTCCATGCGATTTCAATTCCCGTAGAGATCATCGCGGGAATTGAAGATCCAATTGCGCTTCCTTCAGAAAACGCCATCCCGTTCGCCGCTGCGATCCCCGGCTCCACACTGCAGCTGCTCAAGCATGCGGCGCATTATACGTTTGTCGATGAATGCACGCCCGAGGGCAAACGCGCGGTTCCGGCTATTTGCGTCGATCCTCCGGGCATCGATCGTGCCGCCATGCACGTGTTTGCCGCGCAAAAGGCGCTGCAATTCTTTGCAAAAACGTTAAAGATGGGCCCGATGGCTATGTAGCGAACCCCGCGAGCCGTGGAGGTTTCGTTTCATGAATCATGCGGATTCTTTTGATTGCCGTTGTCCGCACGGCGGTTTTTCCGATCGTCTTTTTCACCAAGCAAAAATTGCGCTAGGTCGCCGTTCGTTTCTTCTCGGCGCTGCAGCCGCCGGTGTCGCGGCCATGCTTCCGTGGCGCGCGCGGGCAGCATCCGACGGTGTAACGGTGCTTAAGGCGGCGCGGCTCTTCGACGGAAAGAAGATGCAAACGCCGGGCCTGCTTGTAATTTCGGGCGGCCGTATCGTTTCGATGAACGCGGGTGACGCGGGAAGCGACGCGCACGTGATCGATCTTGGCGACGCGACATTGATGCCCGGACTTATCGATTGTCATACGCACGTCGCGGGCTTCGTCGTCGCCTCGCACTATCTCGCGATGCCCGGACGCACGAGCGACAATCCCGAAGAGCTTGCGATTTACGGCTTAAAGAACGCGCACGCGATGCTCGCCAACGGATTTACGACGTTGCGCGATGTTGGGGGCGGTTGGGGTATCGATCTCGCGGTTCGTGATGCAATCAACGAAGGCACGGTGATCGGCCCTTCGATCTTTGCGGCGGGACCGGCGCTTTCAATTACCGGCGGACACGGCGATTCCAACGATCTTCCGGATTTCGTTCACGAAGATATGTCAATCGAATCCGGCGTATCGTACGGTCCGTATGGATTCCGCGAAAAAGTTCGCGAGCACGTGAAACGCCATGTCGACGTCGTGAAAATTCTCGCGACCGGCGGCGTGCTCAGTTACGGCGACGTATGGGACGTTCCGCAATTGAACCTCGATGAGATTCAAGCAATCGTCGACGAATCGACGAAGTTCGGCCGCAAAGTCGCTGCCCATTGCCACGGCGACAAAGGCATATCCGTTGCGGTCGAAGGCGGCGTCCATTCCGTCGAACATTGCACCGGCGTAAGCGATGCGACGTTGAAGAACATGGAGCAGCGTAACACGCATCTGGTGCCGACGATTTGGGCGCTCGATTCCATTCTCGTGCCCGGCAATCCGAATCACATCCCGCCGGGTTCGGTGCAGAAAGCCGAATACGCGGCGAAGGTGCGCAATGAAGGCATGCAACGAGCGCTTGCATCGAGCGTGACGATTGCGTACGGCACGGATGCCGGCGTCTTTCCGCACAAAGAGAACAACAAAGACTTCGCCTTGCTGCAGAGCATGGGGATGCATCCGATCGATCTCATGCGCTCGGCGACATCGACGGCGGCTGGACTCATCGGTGCAAACGACCGCGGTTCGCTCGCGGCCGGAAAGCGCGCGGACGTGGTCGCGTTCAAAGGCGATCCGTCGAAGAACATCAGCCTGCTCGAATCGCAGCCGCAACTCGTGATGGTTGGCGGCAAACGGATCGATCCCGGCCTTTTGGTTTAACCGTCAACCGGCCCTTACGTCACGTTTCGCGAGCCTATGCTGTCTAGGCGGCATGAAGGTACTCATTGCCGGAGCAACCGGCAGCGTGGGCCGCGAACTCATACCGCAGCTGCTCGAGCGCGGCGTGGACGTGAGGGCCGTTACACGCAATCGCACCGGCGCACATCTCCCCGTCGATATTGAGGTTGTTGAGGCGGATTCGTCCGAGCCTGCCACCTTACACCGTCCGCTGAACGGAGTCGACGCGCTCTTCGTTACGCCCAGAAGCGTGGGCGATGCAATGGGCGAGTTGCTCGCGCTCGCGCGCGAATGCAACGCGCAAAAAGTCGTGCTCGTCTCCGCGATCACTGTTGAATACGGCGGCGGCGACCGATCGTTCATCGAGCACTTTCGAACGGCGGAGAGCGCCGTCAAGATGTCAGGGCTCGATTGGACGATCCTGCGTTGCTCGGATTTCGATGCGAACGCGCGGATGTGGAGTCCGCAGATTCACTCTTCGAATATCGTACGGGGTGCGTTCGGCGACGTCGCGACGGCGTGCATTCACGAACGAGACATTGCCGCTGTGGCGGCCCTCGCACTCACGACCAACGATCACGCCGGCGCAGCATACGCGCTCACCGGACCCGAGCGCATCTCGCAAATCGACAAGGTCCGCGCGATCGGGAACGCGGTCGAGAGAGAGTTGGAGTGGGAAGAACTCCCGGCTGAAGACGTACGTGATGCGATGATCGCAGCCGGCCTTCCCGAGGAAATTCCGGCGCGACTGCTTGGCTATCTCGGCAGCATGCGCAACCGCGAAGCTCCGCTCACCGATACGGTATCACTTCTCCTCGATCGCGAGCCGCGTTCATTTGCCCAATGGGCGCGCGATCACGCGATGGAATTTGGCGGCGTCGTATGCTAGCAGCGCACGTCTTCTTCGGGACCCTCGGTTTCGGGGTAGCGATCGCATTCGACTTGCTCCTGGTCGCGGTCGCGCGAACGCGCCAGTTGGATGTGATCGGCGCAACGTATCGGGTGGTGCGCCGCTATATGCCGGTCGTCGGCGTTTCGTTTCTTTTGGCAATTGCAATCGGTGGCTGGATTGCCGTGGAGCGGCATGAATCGCTTGCATCACGGTGGCTGCTCATCGCCTACGGTTGGCTCATCATCACGGGCACAACAAATGGTGTTGCGATCCAGCGGCGGACGCGGCGCATCCTCTCGGCAATTGAATCGTCAGGCGGAACGATGACGCCGCAACTCGACGGCATGCTCTCGCGCGCGTGGCCCCTCGGCGCAACCGTTGCCGCGATTGCCATGTTCGCAATTATCGCCGTCATGATCGCAAAGCCGGGGTAAGGCCATGTCGCATTCGCAAACGCAGATCGATCGATTGGGCGCATTCGAACGCCACCGTTCGCTCTTGTTTTCTATTGCGTATCGCATGCTCGGAAGCGTTTCCGATGCGGAAGACTTAGTGCAGGAGACGTTCATTCACTTTCAGGGCGCACGCGACGACGTCATCGGCAATCCGAGAGGGTATCTCGTCACGATCGTGACCAGGCTCTGTCTCAACTATTTGCAGTCGGCACGCGTGCGCCGCGAGCAGTACGTCGGGACGTGGCTTCCCGAACCGATCGTGACGGAGGATACGAACGATCCGTTCGGCGTTCTGCGGGTCGATGAATCGCTGTCGATGGCGCTCCTTCTGCTGCTCGAACGGCTGACGCCGCTGGAACGCGCGGTGTTTATTCTCCGTGAAGTGTTTCAGTATTCGTACTCGGAGATCGCAGAAGTGCTGGGACAAAACGAAGCGCATTGCCGGCAGCTGCTGCATCGCGCACGCGAGCACGTCGGAAGCATGCGGCAACGGTTCGAGGCGAATAAGGAGGACCATCGACGTTTGCTCGATCGTTTTGCAGCTGCCGCGTTAAACGGAGACATGTCGGGGCTACTCTCGTTGCTATCGGCCAACGTGCAGCTCATCAGTGACGGCGGCGGCAAAGCGCGTGCCGTTCCGAACATCATTCATGGAGCGGAGAAGGTTAGCCGCGGTCTTGCACTCGGAATGGCGCACTTCGTTCCGCCCGACATTACGTATGAGACGACGTGGATCAACGGCGGTCCCGGCCTTGTTTCGTATCTCGACGGCCGCCCGTTTTCAGCGGTGATTATCGACGTGCGGGATTCGTTGATCGATACGATCTTCGTCGTGACCAATCCCGATAAACTGAAGCATTTGACGGGGAAGCACGCATGAAGATCGCGGTGCTAGGGGCAACAGGTGGAACCGGCCTCGAAATCGTGAAGCGCGCGGTCGAACGCGGACACTCGGTGACCGCATTCGTTCGATCGCGTCGCGGCCTAGCTGGAGTTGATGCGAACGTGGCGGCGATCGAAGGGGATCTGTTCGATGTCGACGAGCTTGCACGAACGATCGGCGGACATGATGCGGTGCTATCGGCATTCGGACCGCGCGACCCGAAGAGCCACGAACCATTGGTCGCTCCGTTCGCGCGTTCGCTGACTTCTGCAATGACGCAATGCGCCGTCAATCGCCTAATCATCTTGTCGGTTGCATTTTTGTTCCGCAACGCGATCGTACCGCCGGCATATCCGGCGGGGCAATTGCTCCTCAAACACCACGTGCGGGACTGCGCCCAAATGGAAGACATCGTGCGAAGCAGCGGTCTCGACTGGACCATCGTGCGTCCGCCCGCGCTCACGAATAAAGCGCGTACGGAAAAATACCGGGTCGGTATAGACCGGCTGCCGTTCATGGGCTTTACGGCGTCACGGGCAAACGTCGCCGATTTTATGGTGCGGGCAATGGAAGACAGCTCGTATTCGCGCGAGATCGTCGGCGTAACGGACTGAGCTCCACGAACTCACACGGTGGTTTGTGAGCGGTCAAGGGGTCATGGTCTGTTCTTCGATGCAATGTTCCATCGCATTCTTGCAGGTCGCAATCATCTTCTGAAGGCGGACACGCAGCGCGTCGCCATGCTCGTTCGTCGCGTGCGCGCCGTGCTCTTGAAGCGAATCGAGGTGCTGTCCGATCTGCTCCGTACGCGCTCCAGTCCGCGTTTTCAGTTGCGCCTGAGCGGCCTCTACATGTTGGAGTGCCTCGTTGATGGATCTCTTTGCTTCAAGATCGTCGGTTTTCGCGGCCGCGTTTAACTCGTCGTGAAGCGCCCTCAGGTGCTCTTCCAGCGATTGCATTTGATTCATGCCACCCTCCTTCACGCTTTAAGTCTAGCAAATGCACACGGTGTTGGTATTGCCTAGACACAACGCGATCGACGCACTAAGCATCAATAGTATATGCCAATATTCGCCGCTCGAACGCGCTCGATGATTTCACGCGGTGGGAAGGCTTGCATGATCGGCCGTCCTGAGGTAAAGTAGACGCTACGTAGCGTAGCGATATGGAAGCAACAACGACATCTTTGCGGACGTCCGTCGGGCGCCGGGTGCTGGCCGCCGCAGAGCGGATTCTTCAAGCGGATGGCTACTCGGGACTGACGATGGAGCGCGTCGCGGCCGAAAGCGGCGTTGCGAAAACGACGCTCTACCGGCGATGGCCGACGAAGGCCGCGCTCTGCATGAGCCTCTACCTCGACGTTGCGGAACGTGAGCTTCACGACCCGGATACCGGCAACATCGGCGACGATCTCAAGCGCATCACGCGAGCCGTCGTGCATCTACACACGCAAACCGTTGCCGGTCCGGCCATCATCGGAATGATCGCAGAAGCACACGTGAACCCCGATTCAAGCAGCGGTGTTCTCGCCGAATTCGCGCAAAAGCGTCGCGAAATCACGCGTCGTGTACTTACGCGCTCGATTAAACGCTGCGAACTGCGCCCGGACGCAGACATCGATCTCATCATCGATGCACTCGGCGGCGCTACGATCTTCCGTTTGTTACAATTGCATGCGCCGCTGACGCCGCAATTTGCGGACGCCATCGTCGAACTCGTTCTCAAAGGTTGCATCGATGGTGATCGCGGCCCTCGATAACCCGATTTGGTCGAGCTTGACGGGCGCACATGCCGCGTATGCAACCGGCGGTGCCGATCTCAAAGTGTATCCGTCAGAAATGGCGCCGTTTGCTGCAGTACCATCATCGGAAGTTACGCTAAGTGATGATCTGCTCGCCGAAACGCTGGGCGATCGTTCGTTTGTCTATTTCGTCGGAACGCTACCGCGGATCGAGGCGCGCCGCTTCGAATTGACGCCGTACCGGAACATTCGTCAAATGGTGTGCGGGGGATTGAAGCCGGCGCCCGTCCACGCTGATGTCCCGTCACGCGAACTGAAGCGAAGCGATGTGCGGGACATGCTCGAACTCATGGAGCGCGTCTATCCGGCATATTTTCGTACGCGCACCATCGAAATGGGCCGCTACGTCGGCGTCTATGAACGCGGCGAACTCGTCGCGATGGCGGGCTTGCGCATGGCTCCGTGCGGTTATCGGGAAATCAGCGGCGTATGTACCGATCCCCGTTTCGCCGGACGAGGATACGCGGGAATGCTCGTGCGGTCGCTAGCCGAGGGTGTTCTTGCGAATGACAAGACGCCCATGCTGCATATGGATCTCGATAACGCTCGAGCGTTGCGATTATATGAAGCGCTCGGCTTCGTCAATCGCTCGGATGTGGCAATGTGTCGCGTTTCGCGTGCTGGGGAAAGACCGCGTACGGAGGTGCATCATGAAAGCCAGAGACATCATGACTCCGAACGCGGAATGGATTGATGCGAACGAAACCATCGAGAACGTAGCCCGGCGTTTGGCCAGCGAGGATATCGGTGCGATGCCGATCTGCGAGGGCGAACATCTGCGCGGCATGGTGACCGATCGCGATATCGTCACAAAAGTGATCGCCAAAGGGCGCAATCCCGCGCAGGTGCAAGCGCGCGAATTAGAGACCGGCAATCCCGTCACGATCGGTGCCGATGATTCAATCGAAGAAGCGGCGCAGACGATGGCGCAACATAAAGTGCGCCGCTTGCCCGTCATTGACGGTCACAAGTTGATCGGCATGGTAAGTCAGGCGGATCTCGTCAAAGCGCTACCGCCCGATCAAGCAACGCGGATGCTGCAGGCGATTTCGACTTAGCGTCTATCCGCAAACATTGCGAGATCGTCGTACTCCAGCATCTTGAGGACCGGCGTCTCGAGCGGAAGTACTTTCGCGACCGGATAGCGTTCGAAGAAGTTCGGGCTTTCCATCCGGTCGCGAAGCGTTTGTGCCGGCAATTCCGAGTTCACGCGATCGCGCGCTTCTTGCGTCGTGTGCTTGAGAATCCACTGCGCCACGTCATCGTCGTTCTGTGCTAGCGCAACGACGGAACGAAAGTCATCCAGATCGATGTTGAGCGTCGTGAGAGCGCGCGTGCTAAATCCGTCGACCTTATACTCGCCCGGATCACCGCCCGGGAGCGTCGCACGTACTTTATCCACGGTTCGTGCCATAAACACGACGCCACCGAGGACGTCGGTTGGTTTTCGCGGCGGTGCAAGCCTGAGATTTAACGGTTCCACGAGGCTCCTCTAAATGTCGCAGGGAGGCCGGTTCAGGCGCCTCCTCAAATTCTCTATACCCCCCTCGACAGAGGGCGGTTTCCCCTGGAGGAACACTTGTCTACCACTGGTTTGGTTGTCGACCGCGGACTTGAGGGCGTCGTCGTCGGGTCCACGGATCTTAGTAATGTCGAAGGGCAGATCGGACGCCTGACCTATCGCGGTTATGACATCGATGATCTCGCGCCTAACGCGTGTTATGAAGAAATCATCAGTCTGCTGCTCTACGGCCATCTTCCGACAACCGACGAATTGGAATCGCTCAAGCGCGAACTTGCCGCGCGCAGATCGCTGCCCGAACCGCTCATTTCGGCAATGCAAAACGTGCCGAAAACGGCGTGGCCGATGGACGTCTTGCGCACGGTCGTTAGCGGACTCGCACTTTTCTCGCCGGTAAATAACAAAGGCGAACACGTTTCCGACGTTCACACGGCAATAGAATTGATCGCGAAGATGACGACCATTGTTGCTGCGTGGGATCGTATTCGTCGCGGCCTCGATCCGATCGAACCGCGCGCCGATCTTTCGCATGCCGCGAACTTCCTTTATATGCGTACCGGCAAAGTGCCGACGCAAATCGAGGAAAACGCGATCGATACGTATTTCGTGTTGCTCGCGGACCACTCGTACAACGCGTCGACGTTCAGCGCTCGCGTAACGGCATCGACACGCGCGGATTTGTACGCGGCAGTGACCGCGGCGATTGCGACGTTGACCGGAGATCTTCACGGTGGCGCCGCGAGTGCGTCGTACAACAACCTCGTTGCAATCGGAACGCCCGAAAAAGCCGAGAAGTTCGTGCGCGATGAGCTTGCGAAAGGCCATCGCATCATGGGGATGGGCCATCGCGAGTACCGCGTACGCGATCCGCGTGCGAAACATCTTGAAGCGATCGCGAAGAAACTCTCTGAACAACGCGGCGACACCAAGTGGTATCCGATCGCGCGCGAGCTTGAAAATCAAAGCCAGCGCATTCTCGCCGAAGAGAAGCCGGATCGCAAGATTTATGCGAATGTCGACTTCTATAGCGCGCCGCTCATGGCGGACCTCGGAATTCCGGGTGACGAATACACGTGTATTTTCGCCTGCGGACGCACTGCCGGCTGGGCGGCGCACATACTCGAACAGTTGCATGACAATCGATTGATTCGTCCGCAAGCCACGTACGTTGGACCTGCGCCTGGACCATATGTGCCGATCGAGCAGCGCAGAGGCGCTGCGGTGGGTAGCGCATGATCGTCATTCCTGCGCTCGATATTCGCGGCGGGAAGTGCATTCGCATGGAACGGGGCGATTTAAAGACGTCGACCGTCTATTCCGACGATCCGATCGCGCAAGCGCGCGTCTTTGTCGACGCGGGAGCGCAGAAACTGCACGTCATCGATATCGATGCGGCGTTTGGTCACGGCGATAACCTGAGCGTTATTCGCGAAATTTGCGACGCGGTTTCCGTTCCCGTTCAAGTCGGGGGCGGCATTCGCAACGCCGATCAAGCGCGCGTGCGCATCGATGCCGGCGCGAGCGAAATCATCCTCGGTACGATTCTCGTCGAAGAAGAGCGCGTCGCGCGCAACATCATCGGTAAGTACGGCGAGCGCGTCGTCGCGGCGATCGACGCGCGCGGAACGGACGTCGCAACGCGCGGCTGGCTGGAATCGGCGCCCGTCGATCGGGACGCGCTCGTGAAGCGCGTCGCACAGTGGGGTGTGAAGCGGGTCATCTTCACGGAGATTCGCCGCGACGGCATGGGTGAGGGCTACGACATTGACGCGCTCCGGGCGATTGCCGCGGCGGCTGAAGTAAAGATCACCGCAAACGGCGGTGCGCGGACACTCGATGACATCAAGACGCTCGTGCGCGAGGCACCGCCGGCGGTCGATTCGTGTATCGTCGGCAGCGCGATTTATAAGGGCACGATCAATCTGGCGGAGGCCTTCGCAGCCGTCCACTCGTAAGTTCGAACGGTGAAGAGATTCTTTGCCGTTCTCATGCTGGTGGCGCTTTCGTCGTCGCCGGCTGTTGCTGCGCAATCGATCGACCAGATCGCCTCGCGTCCCGAGCTTCATGACTCCATCGTGGCCGGCGAAGTGTACGATTTGGACGCGCATCGCGTGCTCTATTCGCGCAACCCTCATACGCTAATGGAAGCCGCGTCAACGACGAAGCTGATTACGGAAGGCACGTCGCTCGCACTGCTCGGGCCTGATTTTCGCTGGACGACGCCCGTCTATCGTACGGGGCCGCTCGATGCTTCGGGTACGGTTCACGGCGATGTCGTACTCGTCGCAAGCGGCGATCCGAATCTTTCGCAGCGTATCAAACCCGACGGCACACTCGCGTTCGAGAACGAAGACCACATCTACGGCGGCTCGCTCGATACACGCGCGGTCCCCGGTGACCCGCTCGCGGTCTTGCGCGATCTCGCTGCGCAAGTGGCGCACGCCGGCGTCAAGCGCATCGACGGATCCGTGCTCGTCGATACGTCACTCTTCCCCGATCAGGGCGCCGAAGTAGGAACGGGAACGATTCTTTCGCCGATCGTTGTGAACGACAACGTCATCGACGTCACGTGGAAGGCCGGTGCGAAAGCGGGCGATCCGGTCGACATGACGGTTTCACCGCAAACGCCGTACATCACGTTCGTCAATAAAATGACGACGGGTGCCCCGGATTCGGAATACAAACTCACGCCGAATGACGTTCCGGGTAACGGCACGCACACCGTTACGCTCACCGGAAGCATTCCCGCCGGCAAGTCGATTGTGGACGATTATCCCGTGCCCGAGCCGAAATCGTTCGCGCAAGCGGCATTTACGGAAACGCTCAAGGATGCCGGAGTTGCGGTTGCGTCACAGGTTCCCAACCCGGCGCACGTTCCCGACGCGACGATGTATACCGACGCGAACCGGCTCGCGCAACATGTTTCGCCGCCGCTCTCCGAAGACGTTTACGTGACCCTGAAAGTGAGTCACAACACGCACGCGGGCTTGATGCCGTATATGTGGGCGATCTACGTTGCGCACGCTAAGACCGACTTCCTCAAGGCGGGTTTTGGCCGCGAGCGCGATCTTTTGGCTAGCGCGGGAATCGATACGTCGAACGCGGTGCAACAAGATGGATTGGGCGGCTTTGCATTCTTCACGCCGCAGTTCATGGTGCAATATCTGGCGTGGGTCTACAAACAGCCCTGGTACGCACCGTTTCATCGCGCGCTGCCGATTCTCGGCGTCGACGGCACGCTGTTCAACATTCAAAATGGCTCGCCGGCTGACGGCAAAGTGTTTGCCAAAACCGGGACGTGGGGCAGCAACGATATCTTGAACGATCGCGGCTTAGTGACCAAAGGTCTTGCGGGATTTACGACCACGCGGAGCGGCCATCATGTCGCGTTTGCCTTTTGGATCAACCGTATGCCGGGCAAACAAAGCCTCGACGTGAGCAAAGACGCGGCGCATCATGCGGGTGAATTGCTCGGAGCAATGGCCGCGGCAACGTATTTGAATTACTGAAGCGGCGTCGGACGGACTTTCGGCACGCCGATGCGCGGGTGCGGCGCAGGCGTTACTTTCGTAACCGGCGCTGGAGTTCTCATCGGCGTCGGAGGCGGCGTGCGCCGGACGGTTGGTGGTACGGGAATGCGTGTTGGCTGCGGTACCGGCGTCGATGGTTGCGCGGGCGTGTTCGGTGGAAGAAGCTGCACGAAGATGGGATACGGCGCGTACATGACGCTTCCGTTGGGCGCGACGTACATCACCGTGACCGGACAGTTGATCGCTGCGCCGACTGCACTGGTCGGAATTGAAGCGGAATAAAACTGCGAGAGCGGCGCCGCGTACAGCGGAAAATGCCATGCGGATGTACAGACGAACGCATATGCCTCTCCGCCGGGCGGCGCGGTCATTTGCACGTTAATCGGCGCGCCGCCGACGAATTGATTTCCGGAGACGTTAAACTGAATCGGCGACGTGCCGTAAAACGGCGTTGTCGTGGCAACGTCCGGCTCCGCAGCGGTGGTCGTTTCAAACGACCATGAACTCTGGAACGTTTTGCCGTCGGTTCCCGTGCCGCTGAGTGAAACCGTGTGGGTTCCCTGCGTCAACCCGTCGCGTGGAATATACGTGACAAACGCACCGGCATAGCGCGCGTCTTTCGTAACATCGACGTTATCGACGAGCAAACGTAACGATGCGATCGACGTGCCCGCTGCTACGGGAAAGTTCGCGGAAATCGTCGGATATGCCGAGCCCACTCGTGTATTGGGTGCCGGTTGTTCTGCGATCGCCGGAGCAGGGCTTGCTGCGGTCGTGAAGACTTGCACGATGCGCGTCCGAGCATCGTACTCGATTTGTGCATGTAACTGCGTGGCGAGGTAGCGGATCGGTACGTAGGTGCGGCCCGCGACGACGCGCGCGGGCGGCGGAAGCGGAAGATGAAATTGCGACACATTTCCGCCGAGCGCCTCGACGATCGCGCGAAACGGCACGAGAACGCGTCCACCGTCTTCGATGGCGAGGACAGGGAGTTGCCGGTCGTTGACCGCTACCCGAATGGCCGGCTGGCCGCTAATCATCGATATATAAACGCGGGAGCGAAGCCGGAAGTCGCGTGACGACTTCGTAATTGATCGAGCCGCTCCACGTGCCCCAGTCTTCTGCCGAGATCTCTTCGTCGCCGTCGCGTCCGATCAGCGTGACCCGCGTCCCGGTCTTCGCGTTTGGTGCATGGCTGACGTCAATCACGCTCATGTTCATGGCGATGCGTCCGACAATCGCGCAGCGAACGCCGTTAACGAGAACCGACCCGCTGTTTCCAAGCGAGCGCGGGATGCCGTCGGCATAGCCCAGCGGAATGACGGCGATGCGCATTGCGCGCGGCGCGTGAAATGTCGTTCCGTATCCGACCGCTTCGCCGGCCGCGATCTGTCGCGTCGTAATCAATTCCGTCACGTACGAAAGCGCAGCCTGGAGCGGGAGTCTACCGCCGTTCATCGCTTCGCGCGTTTGCCGCGACGGCCACAAGCCGTAGAGCGCGATACCGATGCGGCACATATCGAGCCGTGTCTGCGGCCAAAGCATCGCGGCAGCCGATGCCGCGATGTGGCGGATCGGGATCGTGCCGTGCGAGGCGAGTATCGGTTCTGCGTGCGTGTAGCCTTTATTGAACCGCTCGAGTTGATGCATGGTATACGGCGAGTCGATTTCTTCTGCGGCGGCGAGATGCGAGAAAATGCCGGCGATCTCCAACTCCGGGACATGAAAATAATCTTCGATCGCATCTGCCAACTCTTCCGGTTCCAGACCCAAGCGGTTCAAGCCGGTATTCACTTTGATGTGCACTTTGATCCGTTTGTGGACCTTTTTCGCCGACGCCGACAACGCGCGGACATACTCGTGCATATCCCACAGCGCCATTTCCACGTCCAACTCGAGCATCTCGTCGAAGACCTCGGGCGGAACTGGGCCCATGATGAGGATTGGTGCGGTGATTCCGCCTTCGCGCAGCGTGACGGCTTCTTCGATGGAATAGACGCAGAGTTTCTTTGCAAACGGTTCGATCGCAAGTGCCGTCTCGACGATGCCGTGGCCGTATGCGTTGCCTTTGACGACGAACGACGCAGCACCCGGACCGACTAGATTACGAAGCGCCTGCGCGTTATGGCGCAACGCTGAAAGCGAGACGTGAAGCGCACCGATCACCCGGCGACCTTCGTCGCCGCGCAAGCGGGTTCCGGTATGCCGCGTGCGTAAGGAGGTCCGCGTGACGGAAACGCGCGTTGCCCTTCTCGGCATTCCGAGCGACGATCATTCGTCGTTTCTCCGCGGCGCTGCCGGAGCTCCGGATATTGTGCGCGGCGAGATGTTCAGCGAGCAGGGAAATCCCTACACCGAGCTTGGCATCGATTTGCGATCGCCCGGCGCGATGATGGACGCGGGCAACGTGACAATCGAGGAGAGCGAACGCGATCGCGTTACGATCGAAGAGGCGGTTGCCGAGCAGTTGCGCGCAGGACGGCGCGTGCTCTCAATCGGCGGCGATCATTCGGTTACCTATCCGATCCTGCGCGCCTATGCAAAAGAATACGCGATGCTTTCCGTCGTGCACTTCGATGCGCATCCCGACATGTATCCTTCGTTTCAGGGCGATCGCTATTCCCACGCGTCTCCGTTTGCGCGTATCCTCGAAGACGGACTCGTCATGCAACTCGTGCAGATCGGCATTCGAACCATGTCGCCGCCGCAGCGCGCGCTCGTCGAGCGATACGGCGTGCGCGTCTTTGCGCCTTGGCAATTGCACGAGGCGCGTAACGCGCTGCCGCGCGGCAACGTTTACGTCTCGCTGGACCTCGATGGGCTTGATCCGGCTTTTGCCCCGGGCGTCTCCCATCGCGAGCCCGGCGGCCTTTCGGTGCGCGATGTGTTGGAATTGGTGAAAGCAATTCCCGGAACGATCGTTGGTGCGGACGTCGTTGAGTACAATCCCAAACAAGATATCAGCGGGATTACGGCGTCGGTTGCCGCGAAATTTGCGCGTGAGTTTATCGGGTTGATGTTGAGCGCATAGCCGCCGCATCGAGCCGCGCGGCGACAAATGCAAGCGGCAAACCGAAGAAGATGCTGTGCGCAATGAGCGCGTTGAGTAGCGCGAGCGGCGTTGCCGGCGGAACGAACTTGCGCGCGCCGAGCAGCAAAATATCCATGAAGATGTAGACGACCAGCCCGTACACGAGCCCGGAAATTACCCAACGGCGGTTCATGAATGTCTGCTGCTGCGCGAGATAGGCGTAGCCGCCGGCCCAACCGATGCTGATGATGAAGTGGACGAGCAGACCGAGCCAGGCGTACGCGGTGTTCGTCAACGCAACATCACCGATTGCCGCCGATGCGATCCATTGCCACGCGTGCAGCACGCTCCCATGGGCCGGGACGACGACCGTCAGGAGTAAGTAGGCCTCAATGCAGACGCCGGCGGTAATTCCGGCGATAAGCGCTTGCCGTACAATCTGATTCCAATTCCGTTTTTCGGTCATGCGCGCTTCTTCGGCCTGGATTCCGAAAATCCAGCACGAATGAACGCTCATGCGCATTCCATTACTCGTTTTCGTCTTATTCGTGTCGTCGCTTGCGAGGGCTCTCGCAGCAAATTATCCGCCGCCTGTTAGCGGCGTGTACACCATTCCGTCGTTTACATTTGCCGACGGTGAAACGCTGACGAGCCTCCGTCTGCATTATGAAACGTTTGGAACGCCGCGCACCGATGCGTCAGGACGCACGACAAACGCCGTGCTCATTATGCACGGAACCGGCGGTTCGGCACAGCAGTTCATCGCCGACCGGTTTGCGGGCGTGCTCTTCAAGCCCGGCGGCGTTTTAGATGCGCAAAAGTACTTCATCATTCTCCCCGACGAGATCGGACACGGACAATCGAGCAAACCGAGCGACGGCATGCGTGCAAAATTTCCGCATTATGGCTATCACGACATGGTGCACGCGACGCACGAGATGCTCGTGAATGGTTTGCACGTCAATCATTTGCGTTTGGTGATGGGCACGTCGATGGGCGGCATGCAAACGTGGATGTGGGGCGAGATGTATCCGACCATGATGGATGCGCTGATGCCGCTCGCGAGCTTGCCGATTCAGATTTCGGGTCGTAATCGGATTTGGCGCGAAATGATCGTCGACCTGATCACTTCGTCGGCGGATTATGACGACGGGAACTACGCGAAGGAACCATACGGCATGAAAGGCGCAGCGGATCTCGTCTGGATGGTCGGCAGCGCGCCACTCTACGACCAAAGCATTATGCCGACGCAAGCCGCCGCCGATGCGTATTACCGCGATCACGTCAAAGACCTCGCGACGCACTATGATGCCAACGATTTACTCTACCAAATGAGCTCGTCGAACGATTACAATCCCGAGCCGCAACTGGGATCGATCGTCGCGCCGCTCTTAGCGATTAACTCCGCCGACGATCAAATCAATCCGCCGGAATTAGGCATTTTGCAGCGAGAAATTCAACGCGTGCCGCACGGTCGATACATCGTGTTACCGATCACGCCGGAAACCCGCGGTCACGGAACGCATACGTTACCCGCCGTTTGGGGCCACTATCTGCAAGAGTTCCTAGCTCAGACGCAACGATAAGTGCGCCCGCCAATCCTGGCACTAAAACTACCAGCCAAGCTGCCGTTTAGTGGCAATCCGACGCGGGTATCCGAGCATACGTACCATTAGCAACACAGCCTTAACAGCGTTCTAAGCAATTTGTCAGTTGCTCGGAGTAGCATTTTCACCATGATGGGAAGTCGCCCGGTTCGGGAGCCGACCGAGCTTGTTATCTGGAGTGCCAGCGCACTCTTGGGCATTGTGGTCGGCATCGGAACCGCTTTTACACTGTGGGTTCAACTCCATCGCACGGCCGATCAGGCCATCCTTGATGGCGCCGTCGTGGCGGTCGCCGTTGGGCTTTCTCTCATTGCCGTGGCGGTGGACAACCTGACGACCCGGCTCTTCATTTGGGCCGCTTCAGTGGGCCTGGCTCTCGCATTTTTTGCTGGGGCCGGCGCTTTCGCGAGCCTCGCAGGGTAGCGCTTTAAAGGCGCTTGCACTCTCCAGCCGGGTCTGCTAAGATTCCATGGCTGGCACTCTACTGCTGTGAGTGCCAACTCCCTTAAGTTTGTTCTGTACATAGCGTTTTGGAGGTTTACGTGAATCTCAAGCCTTTGGCCGATCGCGTGGTCATTGAGCACGTCGAGCAGAGCGAGAAGACCAATACCGGCATCTTCTTGCCCGACACTGCAAAAGAAAAACCGCAAGAAGGCATCGTCCGTGCGGTCGGCACCGGCCGCGTGACGGATGAGGGCAAGACCCTTGCGATGACCGTCAAGGTCGGTGACCGAGTGATCTATTCGAAGTACTCGGGCTCTGAAGTCAAGATCGACGGTAAAGAGTTCCTCATCGTTTCTGAAAAAGACGTTCTTGCGGTCGTTGACAAAGTTCCGGCCGGCGTTTAAGGAGCACTAGAAAAACACAGATGGCTGCAAAGCAAATCGTATTTGATGAAAACGCGCGCCGCGCTCTCGAGCGTGGAGCAAACCTGCTTGCCGACGCGGTGAAAGTGACCCTTGGACCGAAGGGCCGCAACGTCGTGCTCGACAAGAAATTCGGCTCGCCGACGATCACCAACGACGGCGTGACGATTGCGAAAGAAATCGAACTTCCCGACACATTCGAAAACATGGGCGCACAGCTCGTGAAGGAAGTTGCGTCGAAGACCAACGACATCGCCGGCGACGGCACGACCACTGCGACGGTGCTCGCGCAAGCGATCATCCGCGAGGGTCTGCGCAATGTGACGGCGGGAAGCAATCCGCTGCTCATTAAGCGTGGCATCGAGAAGGCGGTTGAAGTTGCCGTCGAATCGATGGGAAACAGCGTTGAGAAAGTCGATTCGAAAGAGAAGATCGCGCAAGTCGCATCGATCTCAGCGAACGACAAAGAAATCGGTGAATTTATCGCCGACGCGATGGAAAAGGTCGGCAAAGACGGCGTGATTACGGTTGAAGAATCGCGCACGCTCAAGACCGAAGTCGAAACCAAAGACGGCATGCAGTTCGATAAGGGCTACATCTCGCCGTACATGGTTACCGACAGCGAGCGGATGGAAGCCGTCCTCGAAAATCCCTTCATCCTCGTGACCGAGCGCAAGATCTCGGCCATCGCCGACATTCTTCCGATCCTGGAAAAGGTCGTTCAGGTTCAGAAGCCGCTGCTCATCATCGCAGAAGACATCGAAGGTGAAGCGCTTGCGACGCTCGTCGTCAACAAGCTGCGCGGCACGTTCACGTCGGTGGCCGTGAAGGCGCCGGGCTTCGGTGATCGCCGTAAGGAAATGCTCAAGGACATCGCTACGCTCACGGGCGCGACGGTGATTTCGGAAGAGCTCGGACTCAAGCTCGACAAGGTGACGCCGGATCAGCTCGGTCAAGCCAAGCGCATCACTGTTACCAAGGAAGAGACGACGATCGTTGACGGTGCCGGCAAGCCGGATCAGATCAAAGGCCGCATCGAGATGATCAAAAAGCAGGTCGAGGAAACCGATTCGGACTTCGATCGCGAGAAGCTGCAAGAGCGTCTTGCGAAGCTCTCGGGTGGCGTTGCGGTGATCCAAGTCGGCGCTGCGACCGAAACGGAGCTCAAAGAGAAGAAGCATCGTATCGAAGACGCGCTCTCGGCGACGCGTGCCGCCGTTCAGGAAGGCATGATCCCGGGTGGTGGTTCGTCGCTCGTTCACGCGATCAAAGCGATCGACAAGTACGTCGCCTCGGCGCCGAAGACCAACGGTCACGCGACGACGTGGGCCGATGAGAAGATCGGCATCGACATCGTGAAGAAGGCCCTCGAAGAGCCGCTGCGTCAAATCGCGTACAACGCGGGCTTCGAAGGTTCGGTCGAAGTGAACAACGTCAAAGGCAAGACCGCTCCGCAAGGCTTCGATGCCATGACGGGCGAGATCGTCGACATGTTCAAGGCCGGTATCGTCGAGCCGTTCAAAGTGACGCGTTCGGCGCTGCAAAACGCCGCATCGATCGGCGCACTCGTTCTCACGACCGAGACGCTCATCGCCGACAAGCCCGAGCCGAAGAAGGAACCGGCAATGCCCGGTGGCGGCGGCATGGGCGGCTACGACATGATGTAATTCGACACTCAGGTGTCATCCTGAGCCTGTCGAAGGACGAAGGGCGCTGCGATTATCGCGGCGCCCTTTTTTATTAACGAGACGTGCCTTAGTGGCTGACGACGAGTACGTCGCGTACTAATGCGTCATTGTAGTTGTCGAAGTCACCGAAGTAGTACGTGCCGGGTTTCAGTGTAAAAGCCTTCCACGATTGCTGCGCATACAGGCGTGTACCCGGCTTCCAAAGGTTCCCTTGGTTCCCTGGAAACAGGTCGGCCGACCGTGCGACATTAAGCCGGCTTGCCGCCGCTCAGGCCCGGCGTGCGTCATCTACGTGTAGAGCTACGATTCGGTGGAAATACGAGAGCCATCGGAGGAATGTGAACGAAACGGGGGTGCAGACCCTTGGAACAGACACAAAAAGCTGAAATGCGCCACGCGGGCAGCCAACAACAGGATCAGGATAAAGCCCGCGAAGCTCTCAGCCAACAATCCGATGACGGAGTTCAGAGCGCTGACTCCATAAGACAGGTCGAAAACCCTAATAAATAGAGCCGAACAAAAAATCGGCAAGGTCCGAAAAGGAAATACAGCCTCCGCACAACTGCGGAGGCTGTATCGTCTGTGGGTGCGGGGTAGCGTGCGTCTTCTGCGTGTAACTTCGTGTGATGGCGGATATATGAATCTCATTGCACACCATCAAACAACGGGAGTATACGCCCTTGGATCAGATGCATTGACGCCGAGACATAGGTGTCTCGGCAAGTAACGATACCGGAGATCAGCGCTGACTCCATTACCCAGACGTATGAACCATGGCCTCCCCCGAAATGGGGAGGCCATGGCACATCTTTAGTCGACTTCGCGAGCGTTGAGATGAATGAGTTCGCCATTGACGCCGGTCGACGCATCGCTTGCATGGAAGGCAAGAACATTCGCAACTTCCTCGGGTGACGCGGCCGCCGCAAAATCTTCCGGACTGAGGTACTCGCGTGCTTCGATTGTCGCCACGCCTCCAAGCACGACGGCGTTGGAAACAATGCCGTCGGGTTTGTGCTCGCGTGCGATTGCGAGCATCAGCGTGTTCACCCCGGCTTTGCCGCTGCCCATGATCCCGAATCGCGGCTGTGGATCGACAGAACTGCCCGCAGTAACGGCAACGAAGCGCGCACGAGACGTTCGTGCGTCGCGCTTGGGTTGTTTCAACGCTTGCCGGAGCGCCGGGAGAAAGAGATTGTAGGCGACGATCAGATTGTTGCGCACGCTCGTCTCCATGTCGTCGATCGTGGAGTCGATCACGGAGACGAATCGGCTGCCACCGCCTGCGAGCGAAATAACGGCATCAATGCGACCGAACTTCGCCACCGCTTCGTCGATCACGCGCTTGCCGTCAGCCGTGTTTGTGAGGTCGGCGACGATCGGGACGACGTCTTCGCCCGATTCGCGAGGTGACCGCGAGATCAGGACGACTCGCGCGCCCTCGTCGTGGAGACGCCCGAGAAGCGGGCGACCCACGCGTCCTGTCGCGCCGGCGAGGACGACCACGTCATCTTCAAAGAGCTTCATGCCCGTTTAGGGGTACACTAGCGTTACACCGATTTCCCACCGAGGGTCTATTCATGGACAATGATGGAAGAACTCACGTTCTGCGTATCCTTGACCATCACGGTGACACCGAGCTAAAGTTCAATCCGGATGAAAAGACCAGCGTGCGCAACGTCGAGACTCGCTTCATGGACTTGATGCAGCGCGGCTTCGTCGCCTTCGACGTATCGACGCAGCCGGGCAAAGTAATCACGAAATTCGATCCGAACGCTACGGAGATCATCGTCTCGCCGCGCTTCGCCGGCGGGTGATCGCGGTGGCGATAACGCTCGCGTTTTTCGCCTTGTCGGTCCTCGCTGCTCTCGTATTCCTCGTCATGTCCGCGGATGATTTCGGTCTTCCTCGGCAGGCGAAGGCGCGCGCGAGAGAACTCTTCTTTTCGACGCTGAACGGCGGGCAGCGCCGAAGTTGGATCTTGCGGCGTCGCTTTGATGTCGTGGGCTCAACGGGCCGGCGTTATACGATACGAGCGTATGGCTCATTCAACGTTCGTTGCGGCGACGATGCGTTTTGCGTGCGTGTCGAAGGTCGCATCCCGACGTACGACAAGTTGCTTGCTCAACGGCTGCTCATTGAAGCTGACGAGCCGCTCTTTCTTTCGATCGCCAATCGCCTACCGCGGTAAGCTCGTAACGTTATAGATCCGTGAAAGATACGCCGAGAGCGCCTTCGGATCGAGGTCTTGCGTTCGCAAACCGATGTAGCCGTCGGGTCTGATGTAGACGACTTCCGGTTCGGCGAATCCGAAGGATCGTTGCAGGTGCTCGGTTCCATCTAAGAGTGCGTCTGAGTCGATCATGCCCGCAGTGCGCGCATCGATTTCCGTCGCGAAGACGTACCGCACGTGCAAATGCTTCGACAAACCCGCGACGAGCGATTCGATCTTGCGCAAGGTGTCAATAACCTGCGCGTCCGGCGTTCGACCCGCGAACAGCAGCAGCGTTGCGTGCGTTCCGCGAATCACGTCAAAGAAACGAAGCGCTGACCTTGATGTGCGGCATGGAAGATCGGGAACTCGGCGTCCTGCGCGCGTCGCCCGGGGACATCGTCTTATGCGTTGCGACGAGAGCGGACTGGTTCGATAGTTGAGTCCGAGCATGCCGACTCGCCGTCCCATGACCGCGTTTGCAAGTGGCCCAATTGTGCTGATGGCTTTGAACAACGCCGTGGCGAACCACTGCGCGATCGGTCCTTGCGGGATCTGGATTTTGCGATAGAGTTCTGAGGCGCGCAAAACGGCACGGGCGTTGGGACGGCGTTCATCGTCATACGTTTGCACCAGCGATGGTGAGGCGATTCCCGACACCGCGAGTGAAAGTTTCCATCCAAGATTTAGCGCGTCTTGGATGCCGGTATTCATTCCTTGCCCACCCGCCGAAGAATGCACGTGGGCCGCGTCACCGGCTAGAATCGCGCGCTCGACAACGAACCGCTCCGGCATGCCGTTATAAAACGCCGCATCGGAAAACCAAGCGGGATTGCTAATCCGCACGCATTCTTCCGTGCGCTCGTGAAAGAGTGCATTCATTCGCTCCAGCTGCGCATCAGCAGGAATCTCTTCACCGAAGTGCTCGACGAACACGTGCCATTTGTTCGTAAAGTCGATGTAGAGTGCGGCCGCCATGCCGCTAGCATGCCACCATTGATAAATTTGATCGCCCGAGCGGTTCCAATCGAGGTCCACTTCGCCGATGAGGAAGCGGCCCGGAAGTAATCCCGCGCCACGCATCGGCAAACGTAATTGCTCGCGAACGACGCTTCGGCCACCTTCGCACGACACGATCCAAGCAGCGCGAATCGTGTCTGGTCGCCCTTCACGCTCGACGTGCGCGGTGACGCCTACAGCGTCCATGTCAAAGCCGACGAGCTTCGTCGATCGCTGCACGTTATGCCCGAGTGAAGCCAACGTCCGTTCGAGCACTTGCTCCACCCGCTGTTGCCAGATGATCACCTGATACGGAAACGGGTACGGCGTGTGATCGATCGCGTCGAAATCGATCCGAGCTAGAACCTTCTTGCGGGACAATAGCACCATCGGCGGCTGTGGATGCTGAGCGGCCTGCATCATCGGCTGCGCGAGACCCAAGACATCGAGCGACTCCAGCGTGCGCGACTGCATCCCATGCGCGCGGGAATGCGTCGTCGGTTGCGCAAGCGCATCGATAATCTGAAAGTCGACATTGCGCCTGGCCAGATCATTAGCGAGCGTGAGACCGACCGGACCCGCTCCTACAATTAGTACATCGGGCATTGCAGTCTAGTAGATGCGATTACTTAATGCGGGTGAACGTTTGAATGAGATTCGGTTCCCAGGTTTTGCCGCCGTCGGCTGAAAACGCTTGTTCCGTCCGAAACGCGTCTTGGCTGATGTTCGAATAGATCACGCGCACGAGAACGTCCTGCCCTTCAATCGTTTCGTGATTTCGAAACTCGCCGCGACCATTCGCGAAACTGCCGATTAACGGTGGATCGAGTGCACCGGTATCTGCGCTGCCCCAGTAGACGCTCCATTGTTGCCTCTTTGCGTCATACATCCGCAGCATCAAGCCCAAGAAATGCGGCGTTGGTTTCGTTGCCTCGAGCTGCGCGAGGCTTGCCCCGTCCCAGAGCTTGCGCACGATGTGCAAAAAACCGTGCGGATGCAGCCACGTCTTGGAGCCGCTGAGCGGGTGAGCCAGGCGCGTGATGTTGATGCTCCAGGTGCCGGTTTCAAAGTCGAAATCGCGTCGCGGATCCGCCGGCGAAGATGCCGCGATCGTAGCGGCGAGCAGTAGAGCTAGCATATCGCGTAGTATAATACGACTATATTTGTAGTCAACACCTTGACTAAATTTATAGGCATCCTATAATGGGCGCATGGGACGCAAGCCGAGCGCCGTCCTCACCGATCACGAGCTGCGCATTATGCGCGCGTTGTGGAAGCTCGGCGAGGCCACGAATATGGATCTCGTCAACGCACTTGACGATCCGCCGCTCGCGCGCAATACCGTAATGACGACGCTCGGCGTTTTAGAAAAGAAGGGCTACGTCCGGCATCGCGCGCAAGGCCGCACGTTCATCTATTCGCCCGCGCTTCAAGAAGAAGACGTCCGTGGCAAAGCCTTGGAAAACGTCTTGCATCGCTTCTTCGGCGGTTCGGCAGAACAACTGTTACTGAAGCTCGCGAACGTCGAACACATTTCGAAAGCCGATCGCAAGCGAATCCAATCGATGCTCGAACGAACGAAAGGCACGTAAGACATGTCCGGCATCGCGTACGCGTTTGCCATTGTGCTCTCGCTGACGCTCGGTGTGGGACTCGGCGGCGTAGTCGTGGTCTGCGCGATCGCGCGAATGCGCGGGTTCAAGGATGATGCCGGCGCGCGCTTCAGCCTCTGGTTTGCGCTGCTGATTGTCCTCGCTGTCGGCACGCCGGCTATAACGGCCGGGACGTTGCTTTACTCGCGTACCGAACCGGTGATCGTCGCGCCGTCGCAGCCGGTGAGCGTGAACGTGACGCGCTTGATGCGCGAAGAGTTAACGCGCAGATCGCCGCGCAGAGATACCGGCGCTGCAGAGGTCTACGAACCGCCGGGACCGGTACATCAAACGCTACCGTTCGCGGCGATAGTTGCGGCGGCATGGTTGTGCGGTCTGACGATCTTCATACTCCGCATTGCTGTGGGTTTGATCGGCTTGCGGAGTATCGTGCGCCGAGGTCACGTCATTGGACGGCGTTCGACGACGCGCGGCCAAGTGTTGATACTGAGCCACGCGCGTCTTTCCGTTCCCGTTGCCGTCGGATACAGACGTCCGGTCGTGCTCGTTCCGCAGACATTGCTTGCGAACGAACCTGACGATGCCGTCGAGCACATTATGTTACACGAGCTCGAACATTTGCGCCGCTACGATGATGTGACTTCGCTGGTGCAGTCACTTTGCATGGCGATCGTATGGTTCAATCCGTTTGCGTACATCGTGCAACAATGGATCGGGATCGAGCGCGAGATGGCCTGCGATGAAGCCGTCGTACGACGAATCGGCGCTCGCCACGGTTACGCGTCGACGCTCTGGAACATCGCGCTGAAAATGGCCGACGCTCGCGTTCCTCGCTTCACGCCCGGTTTTGCGGAAGGGTCGCATACGGTACGGCGTGTGACGAACGTTCTCGAGTGCTCGCACGCTCGAATTCCGCGCGCGAGCTTTTTGATGGTGGCGGCGTTGTTGCTTGCCGTATTCGCCGGCGCATCGATCGCCGGCGCATGGGCCGCCGCGACCGCTCGTCCGGTAATCAATGACGCTGCACGCGTTGCGCTTCTCGACGGAACTGCGCTTGTGGTGGGCGGTCGAAACGCGGACGGCACGGCCGTTGGCTATGCACGCGTCTATGCATCAGATGGACGTACCATCGCGCGCGTTCCGCTTGCTAGACCGCGATGGTCGGCCACCATGACGCGATTGCGTTCGGGCGACGTGCTCATCAGCGGCGGAATGACGCCGAACGGCACGACGGCGGATGTCGAGCTGTATCACTGGCGCAGCCGCTGGTTCGAAGCCGTCGGACGCTTGCACATCGCGCGCGTCGCGCACACCGCAACACTCCTGCCCGACGGCACTGTGTTGATCGCCGCCGGTGAACGCGCGCCGGGCAAGTTGGAATCGTCGACGGAAGTGTACGATCCCGCCACACGGCGCTTTAGCTTAACGGCCGACGGCTACGGACGCATTTCACAAACCGCCATCCGCGTCGATCGCGGCGATGTATTGATGATGGGCGGCGACCCGGGACCCGGCCGTAAACGTTGCGCGATTATCTATTCCGTATCGCGGCACATCTATCGCCAAGCGGGAACGCTCGTGCGGGCTACGGCGACTCGATTGACATTCGAGCTTCCCGGCGGAAGACTCGTCACGCATACGATCGATTAAGCTACTGCGCCGATTGCGTCGGGCTGCTGCTGACTGCGTCTTTGTTGAACTTCAAAACGACGGTCGTGCCCGGACGAACGTCGACGTCGGTCTTCATTTCTTGCGAGAGCATGTATCCGCTCGCTGCACCGGCAAGACCGCCGTGTTTCGTGTTTGCGGCTTTGCCCGCCATGTGTCCGGCGATTGCGCCGCCGACGAGCATGCCGAACGTGCGCCAGTGATGCGATTTTGCGTCGAGTACACCCATGTTGACGATCTTTGCGTCAACGGGCGCGGCGGTTGTTCCGTCGGGCATTTTGACGTCGTCGAACACGATGACCATCGAGGGCTTTTTGCCGAGGCCCGCAGCATGAACGTTCTCTACGTGCCCGTCGACCTTTTCGCCGTTGCCCGCAGCGATTGAGAATTGATCGCCGTCATGATTGCTCTTCGAGCTGATCTCTTGCTGAAGTTTGCCGCGGAACGTCGTCCCGGCGGCCACGACGACGGTGCCGCCGGCAGCGGGCGCAGCGCTCGAGCTTGCAGTGGTGACGTTAGAGCTTCTGCCGCATGCGGCAAGAGCCGACGCCGAAAGCGCGACCAGAATGAGAGCGATTGCAGATCGTTTCATGGCCCCTCCTACTCGCTCGAGTTGCGAGGAGTTTCAAGCGCTACTTCGTGACGAAGCTTTGCAGCGACAATGCGTTCGGCGTAGCGGCGCCCGAATCGCCCGGCTCGAGCGTGATCGTGTGATGACCCGGTTCGGACCAGCGCCATGCGAAGAGCACCGACGGTCCGGACGGCATCGATGGATTCTGCCACAAGCCGGTGTGGTCCGTCGTTTCGACGCCGTCGATGAGGACCCGGACGTGGCCGTGTTCGCAGACCGGGCTCATCGTCCCGACGAGCGCGACGCCGGTACCATCGACGGTAATCGTTGCCGGCAGCGACCGAACGTCGACGCTCACGTCGCTTCCCGGATCCCATCCACCCTCTTGCGCCGGTGAACCTTCCGGTGCGATGGCCGCAGCCGCGATCTCTAACGCAACGCCGCCGTTTGTTTCCCAAATCGACGTCGTGCGCTGCGGCGGCCCGTCGAAGAAGCGCGAGAAGCTTCCGTCCGCAGAACGCGCGGACAAAGCGGCCGAGGCATTACGAAGGAGCCACTGGCGCGCGAACGCCAGATGCTCTCGCTGCGCGAGATCCAACATCGCCTCGACGAGCGGCTCCGCGACGTCGTTTTCGCCTTGAACGTTTGCGAAAACACCGCGATCGTCACTGAGATTCGTGTCAACGGCGCGTCCGGTCGCAATCGCCTCGTCTGCGAACTGCGCATCGCCGGTCAAACGCCACAATTCAAGGCCGTTCCAAATCATGTCGCCGTTCACGGACGCGAAGAAGCGGCGTGGTACCTGCGCGCAGGCTTGGCCGTCATCGGAGACGTGCACCGTGTACAACGGAAGCTCCGGATCAAGGTAGTACCGGCGCGCCGCATCGTAGCCGGTTCGTGCCGCGCGAAGATACGCATCGTTGCGCGTCGCCTCGTACACGAGCAAGTCGGCTTTCACTGCATTTGCCGTCGTCTCGAGCGTCTTTACATGCTTGCGATCCTGTGGCGGGTGCTGGTACGGAATCTCAGCGCAGGCACCACGCAGGAGCGCGCTCGACTGTTGCACGTACGCCAGCGCAGCTTGCGCGTTCGCGAGCGACTGCGCATCGTGGAGCACGTCGTACTCACGCATCTCTGCAACGGCGTCCCACGCGGGCGTGTCGCTCCAATTCGCACATGGACCGTTCTGACACGGCGCGCCGTAGCGCGGCGACGTCGCGGCCAGTTGCGACATTAGTCCGGCGATTCGCGAATCGTGCGTCTGCTGCCAACGCAGGTACAGCGTATATGTTGCAGCATCAACGCCCCAGTCGCTATTCGAGGCGGCGCAGTCGGAGCGATCGCACGTGCGCCATTTGCCGTCGCCGGTATAGTAGCCGGCAATCAGGTCTTGCACGGCATGAAAACCGGCCTCTTGAAAGGTCGGTGTAGGATCGGCGGATGCGAAGGTGCCAAGCAGGAGTACGCCGGACAGTAATGCCGCCCAGGCGCGAACGAGAAACCACATCTGATAATCACTATCGGAACGTATTCGAGGAGCATAAAGTCGCACGACCAGCATGGGAGCTAGCCCTGTGTCCCCGAACTACCGCGTAATGAGACGTGCCGTACTCGCTTGTCTCGGCGCGCTTCTCTTTCTTACTGCGCAAGCGCCCGAACCGCCGCTCGATGCAACTCGGATTATTGAAACGCTCGCGTCGCGCAACGCGACAGTGAAGCGTTTCACCTTCGACGTCGACGCGCATATTGCGCTGTTGACTTTTCCGTGGATCCGTTTCGAATTGAAAGGGCACGGCATCTATACGCGCGGCAGCGAATACATCGTCCACTTCGATCGCGTACCTTGGTTCGGCCATTCGTTCGAGACCATGGATATGAGCGCGCTCGACCCGGCCAACTGGTCGAACCTTTACACGATGGATGTCGGCGACCAGCAAGGTGATACAACCGTGCTGGTAATGCACGACGTTAAACGCAGCCCTCTCAAGGACGCAAAGGCTACGATCGACGCAACCAAGGGCTTGCGCGAAATTTTATGGACGTACGACTACGGCGGACACGTCAAACTGAAGATCGATCAAAACCGGGTTGAGGGCCATTACTTCCCCGCAAACGAAGAAGCCGAAATCGTCATGCCGGCATATCGAGCGATGGCATGGGCTACCTTCAGCAACTATCGAGTGGTCACGGATGAATCAAACGCGCAGTGAGTCGATTGCGCACTATGCGATCCTCAATGCGCTCTGGATTTCGTTAACGATCCAAGACACGGCGCTCATGACGATCGCCGTGCCTTCAGCAATTAACCAGCTCGCGCCGGCGACGCACGTCGAGTCTTTGGCACTGCTCGTTGCGGTCGCAAATCTTGCCGCCATGCTGGTGCCGCCGGTTGCCGGATGGTACTCCGATCGTCATCGCCGTGAGTCGGGTGGAACGCGGCGGAACTGGGTGCTCGCCGGAATGGCGATTGATATCGCGGCGCTCGTTGGGCTCGCGTTCACGCACTCGCTTTTTGCCTTCGATGCGTTGTTCATCGTTGCGATCGCCGGCGAGAATCTCGCCGTTGCCGCGTACCAGGCAATGATTCCGGAGATCGTGCCGCCACACGCGTGGGGCATTGCGTCCGGCGTTCGCGGCGCGGCAACATTGATCGGTACCGTGGCGGGCCTCGGCATCGCAGGCAGCATCGCGCATCCCAATCTCGTGTTTCTGGGAACCGCGGCGTTGCTCGCACTCGGAAGCTTGAGCCTCTTCGCATTGACGGAGCGTGAATTTGAGCCGCCGGTGCGCGCGCAGATCGTGCGCTGGCATGACTTCACGATCGTCTTTATCGCGCGCTGGTTCGTCTTCTTCGGACTAGCGCTTCTGATGACGTTCGTCCTGTACTTCTTCCAGGACGTGCTGCATTATACCAATCCGGGCGCGGGAACCGCATTTGTGGGCGTATGTTCGCTGCTCGGCGCGATCGTGTCGTCGGTGCTGCTCGGCGTCCTCTCCGATCGCTTTCCGCGCAAGATCATTACCGCGCTCTGCGGCGTGCCGATGGCGATTGCCGCTGCAGGCTTCGCGCTTGCGCCGAACACCAACGTGATCCTGGTTTCGGCCGTGTTCTTCGGTCTCGGTCTCGGCGGCGTGGTTTCGGTAGGATGGGCCCTTGCGATCGACAGTTTGCCGCAGCTGACCGACGTCGCGCGCGATCTCGGCATTTGGGGCCTCGCAACGAACCTCCCGACGGTTCTTGCGCCTATTGCCGGCGGCGCGATTCTTCACGCATTCGGCGGCTCGCGCATCGGCTTTCAAACGATCTTTGCGATGTCGGGTTTGAGTTTTGCGCTCGGATCCCTCACCGTGCTTCGCGTCGGCGCGCGTCCGATTTCGTCGCTACTGACCGCACCGCTTTGGATTGCGGCGATGACGGCGGTGAATGCCGGCATGCACCTACGGCATCGGGTGCGATCCTGGGGGCGAATGAAGCGCGATCGCGGCGGAACGCTCGTTGTTGCCAACCATCAAACCGAGTTGGAAGCAATGATTTTAGTGAGCGGTATCGGCTGGCACTCGTCATGGCGCCATCCGATCTTTTCCGCAACGGGCGGAAGAATGTGGGAGCCCGGGTTCTTTGCGGTTCGGTTTCCCAAGCTCTATTGGATCATGCGGCGCGTGAGCCTCGGACCGCTCTTCCGCGCGCTCGGATTTCTGCCGATCGAGAACGATCTCTCGTCACGCGCGCTCGCATCATTTGCGTTGAGCGTGAAAAATCGCAACGGCGACATGCGGCTGGATCAAATGGTAACGAGCGATGTCGCCGATCGCTTCCCGCCGGAAACGCCCATTAGCGAGCTGTGGAGCGCGCCGTACTTCAAACGCGCGCAAGAACCGGTGAAGCTCTCGAAGCTGCGCGAGCCCTTTCGTTCGGAAGTAATCGCAGAAACCCGCGAAGCGGTCGAGCGCGACGTTTCGGCGATGGAAGACGTCGTCTCGCGCGGCGCAACGTTCTACATCACGCCGGAGGGTCAGTATTCCTCGACCGGCGAGCTGCGACCGTTGCGCGGGTTGCTTCCGCGCCTATCGCAGTACGCAAAAACGATTTATGTCGCGGGCATTAGCTACGATGTGTTCCACGGCGCGAAGACGTCTGTGCTCTACCGTTTGGTCGAATTGCGCGACCGCAGCACTATCGCAAACGAACTTCGCGTAGCGCGTCCCGTTACTATAACGCAACTGCTTGCGTCGTGGCTCAATGAACGCGCGGAGTCGTTCGACGAACGCGGGGCGATCGAACTCGTAGAACGGTCGCTCGGAAATCTTCCGCCGTTGCTGTTCGTGGACCCCGAATTGAGGCGCGACCCGAAACGCATCACGCGCGAAGCGCTGCAGACGATGGTACGCATCGGACTGTTACGTCGCGACGATGCCGGCATGTATCACATCGCGCGGCGTACGGTCGATCTGTTTCCGCAGACCGACGACATCTTTGCGTATCAGGCGCGCTTCTTTGCCGAGAGCGTAAACGCAGCTTCCTCGATAATGGTCGTGCCCTCCTCGATCGGTTCGCCGAAGAGCGCGCTGTAGACCCAACCGGCGATTGCACCGCCGATTAGTGGTGCAGTCCAGAACAGCCACAACTGCGCGAGTGCCCACCCGCCCGCGAAGAGCGCGGGACCGGTGCTGCGCGCGGGATTGACCGACGTGTTCGTCACCGGAATGGAGATCAGGTGAATGAGGGTGAGTGCGAGGCCGATTGCGAGTCCCGCGAATCCGGCCGGCGCACGCGCATCGGTCGCGCCCATGACGACGATCACAAATGCGAACGACAGGACGAGTTCGCAGATCATACAAGCGAGTAACGCATAGCCGCCGGGAGAGTGAATGCCGTATCCGTTCGCAGCGAATCCGCCCGCGGTGGTGAATCCCGCCTTGCCGCTTGCAATTGCAAAGAGCACCGACGCCGCGATAATTGCTCCCGCGACTTGCACGATCATATACGGCAGAACGTCACGTCCAGGAAACCGGCCGCCGGTAAATAATCCGAGCGTGATTGCGGGATTGAAGTGACCGCCCGAGATCGGTCCGAGCGCGTACACGCCGGTGAGTACAGTCAATCCGAATGCGAGCGCAACGCCGGCATATCCAACTCCGAGCGTCGGTACGGCAGCAGCGAGCACCGCCGTTCCACATCCGCCGAAAACGAGCCAAAAGGTTCCGAAGAACTCTGCCATCAGGCGTTTTGAGAGTGCCATGTGAAAACGGTACCGCTCGGTGAGTTGCGCCGTAGGAAGAAGTGGCGACATCCAGACGCCATGGATAGGACGCAACCGAGCGTAAGCTAGAATAGAGCGCTATGATGCGCGTTCCTTTGTTCGGTCTCGCTCTTTGCGGCATTGCGGGCCTCGTCGCCGCAACGCCGGCGAGTTCGCCCTTCGACCGTTTTGTGGGTTCTTGGAATTGCGCCTCGGTGGCCGGATCATCGGGGCAAATGACGTTTACGAGGACGCGCAACGGGCTTGTGCTGCGCGCAGATTGGAAGAACGGCGGCGGCCATTCCAACGTCGATCACACCTTTACCGTCAACACCGACGGCACTTGGATGACGACGGAGATGAACGCTGCGAAGACGGCAACGTTCAACGGTAGCTCGCCGGGCTTTGACGGCGACACGATCACGTTCTCGGGGACGCAACACGTCGGAGACCGCGCCTTCGCGCAGCTCGAGAAGTTCCGCTTCACGTCCGCCGACGCGTTCGAGCACATTTGGTACGGCCAAAGTAGCGACGGTCAATGGCAGCCCGACGCCTATCAGGAGTGCACGAAGGTCTCCAGTTAGGCCCGGCGTAAGCCTGTTGCAAAGGAACTCCAGTCGATGCAACAGCGCACCACTAACGATTTCACGATTCGGGTTGCAACGGTCAACGGATCAGGCAGTCAGTCCTCCAATCTCGTTCTGACCAACGCGATCTTTCGCATGGGCATCCCCGTCGCACCAAAAAACGTCTTTCCGTCGAACATCGAAGGCTTGCCCACGTGGTTCGACGTTCGGATTACGTCGAAGGGCTACCAATGCCGCACCCGCGACGTCGACATCCTCGTCGCCCTTAATGCCGCGACGTGGCGCACGGATGCCGCAGCGGTGCGGCCGGGCGGTGTGATCGTCCACGAGTCCACGTATCCGATTGCCGGCGAAGCGCAACGCGATGACGTGACGTACTACGCCGTGCCGTTCAATGAGTTGGCGAAAGCCAATTTCAAAGACGGAGCGCTGCGCAAGTACTTGATGAACATGATCTACGTCGGCGTGCTCGCGGAGCTGCTCGGGATCGACGAGATGACGGTTGAAGCGGCCATCGGCGGCCAGTTCAAACGCAAGCCGTCTGCGGTCACGACGAATATGGACGCCGCGCGTCTCGGGTACGTGCACGCGCGCGAACACCTGACGAAGCGCGATCCGTTCGCGCTCGAACGCACGACCGGCGCGACGGACGGATTGACGTTCATGGACGGTAATCGCGCTGCTGCGCTCGGTTGCATCATGGGTGGTTGCACGGTTGCCGCGTGGTATCCGATTACGCCGTCGTCATCGTTGTGCGAGTCGTTCATCCAACTCGCCGACAAGTATCGCGTCGATCAGGCGACGGGCGAGAAGAACGTCGCCATCGTTCAAGCGGAAGACGAACTGGCCGCGATCGGTATGGTGTTGGGTGCCGGGTGGGCCGGTGCGCGCGCAATGACGTCGACGTCGGGGCCGGGTTTGTCGTTAATGGCAGAATGGGCCGGATACGGATACTACGCCGAAGTTCCGGGCGTCATTTTCGACGTACAGCGCGCGGGGCCGTCAACCGGCTTGCCGACGCGCACGATGCAAGCTGATGTTGCATTTGCGTATCACTTATCGCACGGCGATACGAAGCACATCGTATTGCTGCCCGCGACCGTTCAAGAAGCATATGAAATGGCGATGGACGCATTCGATCTTGCCGATCGCTTCCAAACGCCCGTGTTCGTGCTCTCGGATTTGGATCTCGGAATGAATTCGTGGATGACGAAGCCCTTGCCGTACCCCGAGCGTCCGTTCGATCGCGGCAAAGTGCTGGACGAAAAAGACTTGAACCGCCTGGAATCGTGGGGGCGTTATCGCGACGTCGATCACGACGGCGTTCCATATCGCACGCTGCCCGGAACGAATCATTCGTCGGCGGGATTTTTCACCCGTGGTACGGGACACGACGAGGAGGCGCGCTACTCCGAGTTGCCCGATGTGTGGCAGCGAAACTTGGATCGCCTGGTACGCAAGCATGACACCGCGCGGATGGCGGTGCCGCAGCCGGTTACCGAGGAACGTGGAAATTCTGTCGGCATTTTGGCGTACGGCACGACGCATCATGCGGTCGTTGAAGCGCGCGACGAACTACGGAAGGACGGCATCGACGTCGATTACATGCGCCTGCGCGCGCTGCCGTTCTCGTCCGATATTTCTGCGTTCGTCCGCCGGCACGATCGCGTCTATATCATCGAGCAGAATCGCGACGGGCAAGTCTATGCACTTCTTCGCGCAGAACTTCCACAGCATCTCATCGGGCGGCTCCATTCGATCCGCCACTACAACGGCGTGCCGATCGACGCGCGCGCCGTTATCGACCCTCTCCTCGCTGCCGAGCGTCAACCGGCGGTGGTAGCTGAATGACTGTGAATTTGATCGGCCTCGGCCGCGACGTCTACAAGGGACTTCCCACGACGCTGTGCGCCGGCTGCGGCCATAACTCGATTACAAATCATCTCATCAAAGCGCTCTTTGAATACGGCGTGCAACCGCACAAGCTCGCGAAAATGAGCGGGATCGGGTGCTCTTCGAAGACGCCGGCGTACTTCGTCGAGCAGGCACATGGATTCAACGGCGTGCACGGACGAATGCCGTCGGCTGCAACGGGCGCCAAGCTCGCAAACCGCGAGTTGATGGTGCTCGGTATCAGCGGCGACGGGGATACCGCAAGTATTGGCATCGGGCAATTCGCGCACATGGTCCGGCGCAATCTCGATATCGTGTACATCGTCGAAAACAACGGCGTCTATGGTTTGACCAAGGGCCAATTCTCGGCGACCGCCGACGTCGGTTCGACGCTCAAGAACGGCACACCGAATGAATACTCCACTATTGATATTTGCGGACTCGCGATCGAACTCGGTGCGTCGTTCGTCGCCCGCTCGTTCTCCGGTGACGGAAAGCAACTCGTTCCGATGCTGCAGGCGGCATTCTCGCACCGCGGCACGTCGATCATCGACATCATTAGCCCCTGCGTTACGTTCAACGACCACGTGGGGTCAACGAAGAGCTACGCGTACGTGAAAGATCACGAATTCGTGGCAAATATCCCCGACTTCATTCGCCCTCGTGAAGAGGTTACCGTTGATTACGAGCCGGGCACCGTTCAGCAAGTAACCCTGGAAGACGGCGCGCACGTCCTACTGCGCAAAGTCGATCGCGATTACGACGCAACCGATCGCATCGGCGCGCTGCGCACGATTCACGAAACCCGCGCAAACGACGAATTCGTCACCGGCTTGCTCTTTGTCGATCCGAACGTGCCCGATCTCTGCGAACGCGAGAAACTCGGCAGCAAACCACTGAAGGATCTCAACGAAGACGACCTTCGCATATCACGCGAGGCCTGGCCGGCGTTATTTGATTAGTCGAACCGTCAGCGGATAGTGGAAGTCGCCGCCTTGCGAAACGCGGACGGCGGCGACGATGCTTAGAATGATGCTGACAACCCAGACGATCATAAACGTGATAAAACCGATGAGCACGAGCATGAGCGCCGACGAGATGATGTAGCCGATCAGCACGGTGATCTGAAAGTTCAAGGCTTCTTTCGACTGCTCGGTGAGCCACGGCTTCGTGTCTTTTGCCGTGAGCCAGACGACGAGCGGCACGATGATCGAGAAGAACATGCCGCTGAGATGTGTCAAGATGGCAAGCGTTTTATCGTCTTGCGTCGGTTGGGAGTCGATCACGAGAGCCTCCTAGCGTGTGGAGTTAGCCGGAGTGTTCGCTAGGGTACATTTCGCGATGGTAGCGGCGCTATTCCCGTTACGCGGCTACATCCCGAAAAGGAGCTTGCATTTCATGAAATTCATTCATTTTGCCATGGCGGTGGCCGTCGCGGCAGCCCTTGCCGCCCCCGCTTTCGCAACGTCGAATTCGAAACTCAACGCCCAAAACACCATGTCCAAGACCGCTCTCAATCTCAACATGGGCGCACAAAACAGTTCGAAACAAGACGGCACAGCCTCCGTGAAAGACGTTCAAGGAGGCGTGCGAGTCGAAATCGCCGTGAAGAACGAGCCGAGTGGTGCCAGCGAGCCGGCGCACATTCACAAAGGCACGTGCGCGAAGCTCGATCCGGCGCCCTGGAAGCCGCTAACCAACGTCGTGAACGGCAAGTCGGATACGACCGTCCAAGGCATCACCGTCGCCGATCTCAAGAAATCGCACTACGCGATCAACGTGCACAAGAGCGCGTCGGACCTCAAGACCTACGTCTCCTGCGGTGACCTCTAAGCCCTAAGCGCTGCGGCGGGAGTTGTGCGGGGAATCTTTGAGCCCGGCAAACGCCGTAACCACGTTGGGATCGAACGCCGTTCCGCTCAATCCGACGATTTGAGCAACGGCGTTCGCCGACGTGAATTCGACCCGATGCGGACGCTCGGAAGTCAGCGCGACGTACGTGTCGGCGACGGCAAGAATCCGCGCAGCGAGCGGAATCATCGAGCCGCATAAGCCTTCGGGATACCCGGTGCCGTCAAAACGCTCGTGGTGATAACGCGCCATCGTTTCCGCGGCCCGCAGCAGCGGGCGGCGTCCGCCGCCAAGAATCGCGGCGCCGGCGTCGACGTGCGCGTTAACGACGCTGCGCCATCGTGTCGGTAGCGCGGAGGGCATATCGCGAATCTTATCCGGCACGGCTAACATGCCGATGTCGTACACGAGGGCGCCGATGCGAAGCGCTTCGATCTCTTCGCTCGAAAGGTGCATTTCATTCGCGATCGCGACGGCGAGATCGCGGACGTGAACGGCGTGTGCGGCAAGATCCTTGTTGTGAGCCTGAAGCGCGCGATAGAGGCGCAGAAGGGTGTCGCGCTCGTCCGTCGGCATAATAACCTCACCGTACGTCACCCTGCTTGCAGGCGCGCCGCAAAAATGACGAAGATGCGCGGTGAAGTCAGCAAGCGCGAGCGGCTTCTCTAAGAACAACGTCGCGCCCGCTTCTATTGCCCGTTCCCCGAGAGCCGCTTCACCACTAGCGGTGAGCATGATGATCGGGGTAAATCCGTGCGCCGGCTTCTCGCGCAGTTCGCGGATGAACGAGAGTCCGTCCATTTCCGGCATCTGGTAATCGACGACAATGAGCGCGGGACGCAAATCGTCGAGCCGCTCGAGAGCCTCGAGCGGGTTTTCAAAGGACACGGCGTCCTCACCGAGGACCCGTTTTACGACGGCCGCATAGAGCTTGAGATTTGGCTCGTCGTCATCGACCACAACGACGCGATTCATACGCTCCTAGTGTCCCCTGGCAAGCGTCCTGCCTGCCTTATCCATCGGAAAACTCTTGGCTTACGCTCTGTAAAACGAGTGTCAAGCTGGCGAGCTTTCCGGCTTTTGACTCATGTCATGATTCATCCCCAATTCTTTGGAATTTTTGTCTCGGGCGAGCATGGGTATTTATGGCCACCGAAGGGAGAATCAAGTGACGAACGTTGATGAAATCAAGCATAACGCAAAAGGGGCGGTAATTGACCAAATCGATCGGCGGACGACACAGCTCGGAAACGTGGTTGGCGGACACGTGAACAACTTGCGCGATATGAGCAGTTCATTGCGCAGTCAAGGCCAAGACGCGACCGCCCGATTGGTTGACATGGCGGCGGAACGTCTCAACGCTGTTTCAACGTATCTCACGCAAACCGACGGTGACCGGATCGTACACGATATCGAAACGGTCGCGCGAACGCAGCCGATGGTCACGGCGGCAGCGGGGTTTGTGTTGGGTATGACGGCGGCGCGCGTTCTCAAGGCGGGAGCGGCCCAGCGTTATCGCACGTACGGCGAGCCGAGTACGGGGGCGGAGATCAATTATGGCGTCCGGTGATTCGGATCTGCGCAATGAGACGGTAGGCGAACTCTTTAAGCGTCTGAGCAGCGACATGACGCTCCTGATGCGTCAGGAGTTCGAACTTCTTCGCACCGAGATGACCGAGAAGGGAAAGCGCGCCGGCATGCACGTCGGACAAAGCGCCGGAATGTTAAGCGCCGCGGCCATCTGCGCGCTGTTTGCACTCGCGTGCGTCACCGCGACGGTGATCTTATTGCTCGCGCAAGTGATGCCCGCATGGGTCGCCACGTTGATCGCAACCGCGGTCTACGGCATCGTTGCGGCAGTCACGGCGGTTGCCGGCAAACACGCGATTGACGATATACAAGCACCGGTGCCAAAACAAACGATTGAAACGGTAAGGGAGGATGTGGAATGGGCAAAGACCCGGATGAGCTCCGCGCGGAGATAGCAGAAACGCGCGAACGCATGGGCGATACCGCGGATGCACTCGCATATAAAGCTGATGTCCCGAATCGCATGCGAGATGCGGTGGGAGAGAAAATGGATAACATGAAATCGGCGATCACCGGTAGCGTCGACCAAGCGCGCCGGGCCGTGTCGCGCGCCGGGGATGCTTTACCTGATACCGGAGACGTTCAAACGGGTGCAATGAACGCAATGAATGCGGTGCGCGAAAACCCGCTCGGTTTGTTCTTTGGAACCGCCGCGGTCGGATTCCTGATCGGATCGCTCTTACCGATCACGTCGCTCGAAAACGAACAACTCGCGCCGGTAGTCGATCAAATGCGGAAGCGCGCGACGGATCGCGTCCAAGATACGATCGAAGCCGCACGTGATGCGGCCGTGTCGTCGATTAGCAACTCGATGGGCGGAAGCAACGCGTAGAGCTTAGCTTGCGTACGCGACCTCGGCGTGTTGGGTGGCGTCGAGGCCGAGGCGTTCTTCGTGTTCGCTCACGCGCAGCGGCATCAAAGCAGTGACGGCCTTGAGAATCAAGAACGTCGCTGCGGCTGTGTAGAACCAAACGGCGCCGACGGCAAACACTTGCGCAAGCAGTTGTTTGCCGATATCGACATGCAACGCGAGGACGCCGGTCAATAACGCGCCGACCGTTCCACCGATGCCGTGGACCGGGAACACATCGAGCGCGTCGTCGACGCGCATCCGTTCGCGCAGGCGTACTGCGGTGTAACACGCCGCAGCGGCGATTGCGCCAATGACGATCGATGATGCCGGAGCAACGTAACCCGCGGCAGGCGTGATCGCCACCAGTCCCGCGACCGCTCCCGCTGCGGCAGCAACGACGGTCGGATTGCCCGAACGCCACCACACGAGCGTCATCCATACCAGCGCACCGATTGCAGCAGCAACGTTGGTGTTGACGAAAGCAATCGCGGCAGTGCCGTTTGCGGCAAGTGCGCTGCCGGCATTGAAACCGAACCATCCGAACCAGCAAAGTGCGGCGCCGAGCAGCATCATGCGGCGATCGTGCGGTTCATGCGGCTCGTGCGTGAGGCGAGGTCCAAGAACCCACGCGCAAACCAATGCCGCGACACCGGATGAAATGTGGACGACGGTGCCGCCCGCAAAATCAAGCGCGCCGAGATTGGCAAGCCAGCCGCCGTGTCCCCATACCCAGTGCGCTATGGGATCGTACACGAACGTTGCCCACAGTAGGGTGAAGAGAAGAAATGCTGCGAAACGTTTGCGCTCCACGAATCCACCGGTAATCAACGCAGGCGTAATGACGGCGAACATCATTTGAAATAGCGCGAATGCCGCGTGCGGAATCGTCGGCGCGTAATCTGCATTCGGTGCAGCACCGACACCGTTCATCGCGAACCAAGTGAGACCGCCGATCAGGTGATGCCAATCAGGTCCGAACGCAAGCGTGTACCCCCACAGCACCCATTGCACGCTAATCGCGCAGAGCGCAATGAAGCTATACATCAGCGTCGAGAGTGCGTTCTTGCGGCGCACGAGCCCCGCATAAAAGAACCCGAGGCCGGGCGTCATGAGCATGACGAGCGCAGCGCTGGCGAGGACCCAAGCGGTATCGCCGCTATTGAGCTGTCCCATAATCGAACGTTACACGACGCGCGCCGCGCCGGCACTCGACTTCTGGTTAAGCTTGAGCCTCTTGTTCGTCACCTGTGTAGCGCCGTCGCCACGAAAAAACCCAGTACATTGGGATGCCGGTTAGCAGCACGGCGATGCCGAGGAACGTGTTGCGCGGATCTTTGACCAGGACGTCGATAACGACCGCCCATGCAACGACCATGAACGCGATCGTCGACCATGGATGGAGCGGCATCCGGAAATACGGCTGCGGCGCGCCCGCCGCGCGGTCCCGCGTACGGAAGATGATGAGCGCCAGCGCCCCGAGTCCGAAGAAGACGTAATCCACGCTCGTTACCCAATTGAGGATCATGTCGTACCGTCCCCACAGCGCGATCAAGATCGCTGCAATTCCCTGCAACGCAATCGCGAGCACAGGGACGTGCGTGCGCGCATTCACGTTTGCCAGAGCTTTGAAGAACGTTCCGTCCGCTGCCATCTGATAGTAGACTCGCGGCGACGTAAGGATTTGGTTCGTTACGAAACCGAGCGTCGAAAGGGCAACGATAGCCGCCATAATTTGCGCCCCCACAGGTCCGAGCACGACACGCACGACATCGGACGCCGGCGTATCGGTGGCGGCGAGGCGGTTTTCCCCAAGTGCAACGATCGATACGATATTCATCGCCACATAGAGCGCAACGACGCCGAGTACGCCGTAGATTAAACCTCGCGGAAGTGTGGTTTCCGGATCGCGCATTTCACCGCTCATAAAGCTCGCCGTCTGCCAGCCGCTATACGAAAACATCACGGGTACTAACGCGAGGCCGATCGCGACGAGGGGATTGAATCCTGCCGGCACGGTTGCAGCGTGGACGTTTCCGACGTGACCGACGGCGAAGATGCCGACCACAATCACTGCTGCGATCGCGATGATCTTTGCGATCATGAACGTGTTCTGCGTCGTTGCGCCTTGCCGCACGCCGAGGCAGTTGATGAGGGTAAAAAGCGCAACGACAGAGACGGCTATTGCCGTTTGCGTAGAGGCAGCGAGATGCATACCCGTCATTGCGGGAAGATAGAACGCGAACGTGACCGCGGATGCCGCCGCGCCGCCGCTTTGCGAGACGAGCAGCAGCGTCCAGCCGTAGCAAAATGCGACGACCGGATGGTACGCATCGCGCAGGTACGCGTAGAAGCCGCCCGTTTGCGTGCGACGCGCGGCAAGCTCGGCAAAGATTCCGGCGCCGACGATGGCGATGAGGCCGCCCGCGAGCCATGCGACCATGATCCATGGCGTCGTATGAACGAGCCGGGCGACACGCGACGGATTGACGAAAATACCGGAGCCCACGATTCCGCCCATAACGATGAGCGCCGCGTCGCGGGCACCGAGTTTACGCAATAGCTGCGGCACGGCGTCGATTCCAGATCATGTAGAAGATAACTCCTGCGATATTCACCAGCGCACCGAGCGATGTATCGATCGGATATTGAATGAAACTTGAAACGATAATGAAGAGGATGGCCAAGATAAAAAGCACGGTCGTCCACGGATGGAACGGCACGGTGAACGCCGGACGCGGACTGCCGGCATCCCGTTTACGATAGATGAAGATCGCGAATGCACAGAGCATCGAGAAGAGCCAAATCCATGCGGAGATCCAGTTGAGGATCAGTTCGTACGATCCTGTCGCGGCATAAATCGCAGCGATCGTTCCGTGAAGCGCGATTGCGACGGCAGGAACGTTTGTCTTCGGGCTAATCCATGCGATCTGTTTAAAGAACAGTCCGTCGTTCGCCATTTGGAAGTAGGCGCGGGGCGCGAGCAAGACGGCCGAACTCATGAAGCCGAGCGTCGAGGTGGCGATGGCGAGCGCGACGATCGTGGCGCCCGGCGCGCCGAAGACCGCGCGCATCATGTCGGCGGCGGGCGTCTTCGAAACGGCGAGCGCATCGGGGCCAAGCACCCGCAGATACGCAAAGCTTGCGAGAACGTAGATAAAAATAATCGCAAGAATTCCGATGATGAGACCGCGGGGAATCGTTACCGCGGGGTCTTTCGTTTCGGCGGTCATAAACGCCGTGGATTGAAAGTTGTTGTACGAGAAGAGCACGGGCAGCATTGCAACGCCGATTGCGGCGACGATGGCTAATGGCGAACCAAACGCCGAGAGCGGAACTGCCGCCGAAGCGATCGGATGTGCGATAAGAATCCCCGTAACGATGACTGAACCTATTCCGAGCACCTTCAGTGACACGAGCACGTTCTGCCACGTGCTCCCTTGGCGGACGCCGAGCAAATTGATCAGCGTAACGGTTGCAATTGCCAGCACCGCAACGATACGCGGGTCGGCGTGCAAACCGGTGAGGGGAAGAACGTAATCCGCGAACAGCACGGCTGAAAGCGCGGTACTGCCGACGTACGAAAGCAGCAGCAACTGCCAGGGCAGTAAAAACGCGACAAGCGGATTGTACGCGTCGCGTAGATACGCGTATGCGCCGCCGTCGAGCGGCCGGCGTGCGGCAAGTTCGGCATAGACGAAGCCGCCGATGAGTGCGATAACTCCGCCGACCAGCCAACATGACATGATGAGGACGCTGGAATGCGCGCGAGCGGCTACGACCGCGGG
Organism: Vulcanimicrobiia bacterium; assembly: GCA_963765935.1. GTDB lineage: Bacteria > Vulcanimicrobiota > Vulcanimicrobiia > Vulcanimicrobiales > Vulcanimicrobiaceae > JAMXLG01. The sequence continues at coordinate 1,951,469 of CAVXXX010000001.1, forward strand.
CGTGCGAAAGATTCCGGAGCCGATGACCGCGCCGATCGTGATAAGGGTGAGGTCGCCCAGCCCCAACCGCCGTAGGAGCTGTGCCGGTTGCCCTGCGCTCAGAGTGCCCCCTTAGGAGAAGATCCGTTCCGCAAAGTCGGCGACGATGTCCGAAAACTCCTTGACCCTGCGCAGAGGTGCCGTGTGATCGCTGCGCCGGATCACGCGAAGCCGCGCTTGCGGAAGCAGCGATAAGAAGCGCTTCTCGTCCATGCGGAAAAGCACGTCATACTCGCCTTGGACGAAGAGCACAGGTTTCCGGTATGTCCCAAGCATCTCGCTGAAGCGCTTATTGCCGCCCGCAATTGCGGCCGTGCGCCGGAACACATCGCGATTGAAGGGGATTTGTTCGACGACTTCCGCCACCGATGTCGGCAGCGTGATGCGAAGCGATACGTGAAAGAATGCGTCGAGCCAATGACGCGGCACCATTTCTGAGAGCCGGACGCTCATCTCGTATGGAAAGCGTCTCCATCCCTCGTAGTCCATCGCGCATCCCGCGAGTACGAGGGCCGCCGTATGGTCGGGATGATGCGCGCTATATTCCATCGCGACGTACCCGCCGAGTGAATAGCCGACGATAAGCGGCGGCGACGCACAGATATTTTCGACGGCATTTGAAATGGTGTCGCGCAGCGTTGCCTCGGAGAAGTCGACATGCGAGAGTGCGCCGTGTCCGGGCAAATCGACGGTGACGACGTGATATCGCTGCGCGAGCAGCCGCGCATGCGGTGCCCAAATCTCTCGGCCCAAGCGGATACCATGAAGAAAAAGGATCGCCGGGTTGCGGCGATCCCCATATTCAGTGAACGTCCGCGTCAAGCAACACCTTGATCGCGCGCCGCTCGTCCATTGCGGCGTAGCCCTCCGCGACCCGGTCGAGCGGCAGACGCAGATCGAAAACGCGAGACGGGTCGATCGAACGATCGGCGACGTAACGCATCAGTGTCGGAATATACGCGCGCGCCGGCGCGAGCGCACCGTGCAACGACACATTTTTCAGAAAGATCGGCCGTAGCGGCAGGTCTTTCACGTTGTGCGGCACGCCGACGAAACTGATCGTTCCGCCCGGTCGCGCGATGTCGATTGCCAATTCCATACTGGATTGATTGCCGACCGCCTCAACGACCGCGGGCGATCCGCCTTTCGTCAATTCGACGATCGCTTCGCTCACTCCATTATCGTGCGAATTGAACGTCTGCGTTGCACCGAAATCCTTCGCCAATTTCAAGCGCTCGTCGTTGTGTCCAACGGCAATGATGTGCTGCGCGTCGAGGACGCGTGCGGCGGAAAGGACGGCGCACAACCCCACGGCACCGTCGCCGATAACCACGACCGTTCCACCCGCGCGGGTGTTGGCGGTGACGATTCCGTGATGTCCCGTCCCCATAACATCGGTCAGCGTCAGAGCCGATGCGAGCATTCGTTCGTCATCTGCAATACCGTCGGCGAGTTTTACGAGCGTGCCGTCGGCAAAGGGCACGCGCACCGCTTCGGCTTGTGCGCCGTTCGCATCGTCCCCCCAATTTGACATGTGAACGCACGACGTTTGCAAATTCTCCCGGCAGAATTCGCAGGTTCCGTCGCTCGAAACGAACGGCGCGACGACGTAGTCGCCTTTCCTGACCGTGCGCACGTCGCTACCGGTTTCTTCGACGATTCCGATGAATTCGTGGCCGGTGCGATCGCCGGGCTCCCATTGCGTCACACCGCGATAGAACCACAAGTCGGAACCGCAAATTGCTGCGCGCGTGACGCGAACAATTGCGTCGGCCGGCGTTTTGATCGCCGGATCCGGAACGCGTTCCACGCGGACGTCGTGGGGGCCGTGATAAACCGTAGCCTTCATGGGAATCTCTCCAGTATGAACACGTATCTGCGATCTGCGCTCCTCGGCGCAACGACGGGCATTCGATCCACTGCAGGACCATTCGCAGCCCGCTGGGGCGAATCCAAGCGCTTGCCCATTGGTACCGCGATGGCGCTCGGCAGCGAGATGGTTGCGGACAAACTGCCCTTCGTTCCAAGCCGCGCAACGCCGGGCGGGCTGGCTCCGCGTGTAGGCGGTGCGATATATGCCGTTCGCGCCGGCGTGCGCAAACCGAACGCGGCAGCCTATGCGCTTGCCGCGGTCGCGGCGATCGGTACGGCGTTTGCTGCGGCGAAACTACGGCGGTTCGTCAAAGAACAGACCAATATTCCCGACTTTGCCGTTGGACTTACGGAGGACGCGCTCGTCGCGTGCCTGCTATGGGCCTCGCTGAGAACCGCGCCGCGTTAGCTCGCCTGCGCGGCCTCTTGCGTTTCGTGAACGATGCGTGAGATATCGTTGAGCCCGCTGCGAATCGCATTCACGATGGCCGGGTCATACGCACTGCCGGATCCTTTATCGATCGCTTCGATTGCTTGCGCGAGCGAGAGCGCCGGACGATCGCCGCGCGGACGTAGCAGCGCAGCGAGTGAATCGGCAACGGCGACGACGCGGCCCATAATCGGAATCGACGAACCGCGGAGCTTACGCGGATAACCCGCGCCGTCATAGCGTTCGTGATGCGTTTGCGCGATAACGGTCGCCGCGCGCATCACCGGCGTTTCGCGACCGGCGAGCAAACGCGTCCCGGCATCGCAATGGCGCTCGATCGTCACGCGATCGGCGGCCGACGCCGGCGCGCGCGCTTCCAAAATGCGCTGGGGAATCGCTACCTTACCGATATCGTAAATCCGCGCGGCTTGAGCGAGAATCTGCAATTCCTCGCTCGTGAGTTTGATCTCGCGGCCAAGCGCGACCGATAGTTTCGAGACCAGCTCGTGATGCGCGATGATCGTGGGATCGTGTAGGGCCGCAACTTCGAGCATCGCTTCGATGATGGAACTCATATCGACCAGGACGTTGGCCCCGCCGCCCATCTCCGCGCGTTTGGTGATTTCGCGAATGCGGTTTCTCAAGTCGGCCTTTTCGCGCGTTGCATCGACAATGTGAACGGCATGCACGAGAAATTCCGACGGGTTGATGGGTTTTTCGAGGTACGCGCGGATATTCAAATCGAATGCCGCGCGACGGATGTCGCGATCGCCGGCTTTGCCCGTCGTGAAGATAATGGGCGTGACTTCACGGCCCTGTATTAAACGCAGGCGCCGGATGAAATCGAGACCACTAATATCCGCGAGAGTGTTGTTTACGACGATAAAGGCAGGGTCGACGCCGGTGAGCCAATGCAGCGCGTCGGATGCTTTTTTGAAACAGATCGGTTCGACGTCTGATATCCGTTTCAGAATCTGCGAAAAGCCCGCCAGCGACGCCTCTTGGTCGTCGACGACGGCTACGTACATCGGGCCCTCCCTTAGCGGTAGTCCGGTTGCTCGGCACTTATCTGTTAATCATCGGCGTAGCGGCGCACACTCTGCACAGGGTAGTATCAGAGGAAGGCGGGGCGGGAGACCGCCCGAACTACTGTTTTTAGCAGACGGCGCATCCGACTGCTAGGAGTGCGGGTTTTAACAGAGCAATGGACTTTGTCGTTCGCCCCAGGTTAGGGTTTGAGCCCAACGCGGACGTCTTCGTGGATGAAGAGCGCGGCCAGATCATCGTCGCGGTTGAAGTCGCCGGCGCCGATCCTGAGAGCCTTAGGGTGGCAATCGATGACCGGTATCTCCTGATCACCGGGCGCCGGATCGAGACGGTCCGCTTCCGCCGGGGCTCTTTCATTCAAAAGGAGATTGCTTATGGCTCCTTTGCTAAGCGGCTCCACCTGCCGGTTGCCGTTGATTTGCTCGGTGAGGCAGCGGCGACGTACGCCGACGGCGTGCTGGTTATCGCGCTCCCCGTCTCCGCCGAAGCCTACGTTCCGGCCACCCGCACCGAAATTCGCATGATCCTCAAGAGGTCAGTTTCCTAAGATATGCCCCAAAAAAAATCGCCGATTGTTCCCGCGAACTTAATCGGAATTCTACCGCTGCAAGAAGCGGTGCTCTTTCCGAGCACCGTCATTCCGCTCGCCGTCGTCAAGAAGCCGGGCATTCAGTTGGTTGAAGAAGCGCTGCGCGAAGGCAAGCCGATCGGTTTGACCGTGCTAAAGGATCGCGAGATCGAGAATCCCGGTCCTGACGACGTACAGCGCGTCGGCACGATCGGTGTGATTCAAAAGATGCTCAAGGTTCCGGACGGCACGATTCGCTGTATTGTTGCGGGCCAGAGCGTCTTCCAAATCGAGCAGTTCACGCAGACCGAACCGTACATGGTTGCGGCCTACAACGAGTTGCCCGATGTCACCGTCGACAATGAAGAACTGCTCGCGATGCAGCGCAATCTCGCCGGCCTCTTCCAGAAACTCCTCTCCTACTTACCGCAAGCACCGCGCGAAATGGAGATGGAGGTCCAGAATATCACCGATCCGGCGGTGTTGACGTACTTCGTTGCGTCGACGATGCGCCTCGAGACGGCCGATCGTCAAGCACTCCTGGAAGAGCGCAACACCGCCAAGCGGATGCGCAAGCTCACGCTGCTGCTCACCAAAGAGCTCGAAGTTGTCGAGCTGGGTCATAAGATTCAGAGCGACATCCAGCGCGAAATGGAGAAGAACCAGCGCGAGTTCTATCTGCGCCAACAGCTGCGCGCGATTCAAGAAGAGCTGGGTGAAGTCGATCCGCAGCAAGCCGAAACGAACGAGCTGCGTCAAAAGATCGATGAAGCCAAGATGCCGGAAGAAGCGCAAAAGGCGGCGGAACGGGAGCTCGACCGTCTCTCGAAAGTGCCGCAGGCATCGCCCGAATATAGCGTTATCCGCACGTATCTCGATTGGCTCGTGCAGTTACCGTGGAACACGGAGACCGCCGATCACATCGACATCAGGAAAGCGCGCGAAATTCTCGACGAGGATCACTACGATCTCGAAAAGATCAAAGATCGCATCATCGAGTATCTCGCCGTCGGCAAACTAAAGAAGAAACTCACAGGACCGATTCTGTGCTTTGTCGGACCGCCGGGCGTCGGTAAAACCTCGCTCGGACAGTCGATCGCTCGCGCAATGGGACGCAAGTTCGTGCGCTTATCGGTCGGCGGCGTGCGCGACGAGGCCGAGATCCGCGGTCATCGCCGCACGTACATCGGCGCAATGCCCGGGACGATCATTCGCGCGATGCGCGATGCCGGCACGAAGAATCCGGTGATGATGATCGACGAGATCGACAAGGTCGGCGCGGACTTCCGTGGCGATCCGCAGTCGGCGTTGCTCGAAGTGCTCGATCCGGAACAGAACCATACGTTCCGCGATCACTATGTCGATTTGCCGTTCGATCTTTCGCAAGTGCTCTTCGTCTGCACGGCAAACTCGCTCGATACGATTTCGCCGCCGCTGCGCGATCGCATGGAGATCATTCAGCTCGCCGGTTACACGGAACTCGAGAAGATGCAGATCGCGAAGCGCTATCTTTTGAAGAAGCAGCGCACCGCGAACGGCTTGAAAGAGACGCAAGTCCAGATCAGCGATACGGCGCTACGCCAAATCATCGCGGACTACACGCGTGAGGCCGGCGTACGTAATCTCGAGCGCGAGATCGGTACGGTCTTCCGTAAAGTCGCGCGTAAGATCGCGGAGAACGCGCGGTTCAAGGCACGCGTCAAGCCGGAGAATCTTGCCGACTACTTGAGCAAACCGCGGTTCTTTAACGAAGTGCGCAAGCGCGTCGCTTCGGTCGGCGTCGCGACGGGCATGGTGTGGACGCCGGTCGGCGGCGATATCGTCTTTATCGAAGCAACGTCGATGCCGGGAACCGGAAAGCTCGTACTCACCGGTCAACTGGGCGACGTAATGAAGGAAAGCGCGCAAGCCGCCGTTTCGTTCTTACGTTCGCGTTCGAGCGAACTCGACATTCCGGAAGACTACTTCGCGAAGCACGACATCCACATCCACGTTCCCGCGGGCGCGACGCCGAAGGACGGTCCGTCCGCCGGTATCACGATGGCAACCGCGATCGCCTCGATGCTCAGCGGAATGAAAGTGGATCCGAATCTCGCAATGACGGGTGAGATCACGCTTACGGGTCAAGTGCTGCCGATCGGTGGACTCAAAGAGAAAGTCCTAGGCGCGAAGCGCGCAGGCATCTCCAAGATCATCTTCCCGAAACGCAACGAGATCGATCTCGATGACATTCCGAAGGAAGTGCGCGACACGATGACGTTCGTGCCCGTCGAAGAGATCAGTGAAGTGCTGCATCACGCACTCGGCAAACGAATCGTAACCCCGGTCGCGCTCGCAGAGAACGGCGTCGCACACAACGTCGTTCCCATGCGCCGCCGTCCGACATCGACGTCGAACGGAACCGTAAAACGGCGCGCCGTCGAACGCCGCCGCCCCCTCCGCAAACGTTAGCGCCGCGCCATTGTCATCCTGAGCCGCTCGAAGGATCGCCTCAAAGCAAAAGCCCGCATCGACTGATGCGGGCTTTTCTGTTCCCGGAAGTGCAGTTCTCTTCTTGACGTCTAGCAACCCGTTGCCACTTTCTCTTTAGCCTTAAATCCGTATGCTCAAACTTCATCCCTTCAACCAAAGCAAAGAGAGTAGTTCGTATGCCGAGATTCACGACGCGCGATGGCACCGAATTGTATTACAAGGATTGGGGCACAGGACAACCGATCGTCTTCAGCCACGGATGGCCGCTCAGTTCCGATGCTTGGGAAGACCAAATGTTCTTCCTCGCCCACAAGGGCTATCGTTGCATCGCGCATGACCGGCGCGGTCACGGACGCTCGGGGCAAACGCTGACCGGTAATGACCTCGACACGTACGCCGACGACCTCGCAGACCTAACCGAAGCGCTCGATCTGCGCGACGCGATACACGTCGGCCATTCGACCGGCGGCGGCGAGGTGGCGCGCTACATCGGGCGCCACGGCACGAAGCGTGTTGCGGGCGCGGTGCTTGTCGGCGCGATTCCGCCGTTAATGCTCAAGACGCCGGCAAATCCGGAGGGCACGCCCATTGAGGCGTTCGATCAAATCAGGGCCGCCGTAAAAAGCGATCGCTCGCAGTTCTTCAAAGATCTGAGCGCACCGTTCTACGGCGCAAACCGTGATGGATCGAAGATTTCTCAGGGACTTCGCGACTCGTTCTGGCAGCAAGGCATGTGGTGCGGAATGCCGGGCGCGTACGACTGCGTCAAGGCGTTTTCCGAGAGCGATTGCACGGAAGACTTGAAAAAGATCGACGTGCCCGTGCTCATCATCCACGGCGACGACGACCAAATCGTGCCGATTAAGGCTGCGGCTTTGAAATCAATCAAACTCGTCCAAAACGGAGAGTTGAAGGTGTACGAAGGTGCGCCGCACGGCTTGCCCTCCACGCTGAAGGATCGCCTGAATCAAGACCTCTTGGAATTCGTGACGAAGCTCGCCGTGGTTCCAGCATAGCGTTTTCTCGGGTGCGGCCGGTAGCGGTGGTTAGCGGATGCGCGCCGTTTGCCGGATGAACGCGCGGATGCGATCGGGACGGACGGTTGAAAAGGCTGTCACCGTAACGATGCGATCCGTCCGCGTCGATGGTGCAGCGATGATGTACTTGCGCACGATCACGCCGTGTAGCCGGCCTCGTGCATCAAAGGCACCGGCACCCGAGTCCCCAGCGTTGCGCGTTCGCCGTGCCGGAAATCCGTTGATGAGAGCGGCGCAGCAGTATAGGTCGTTCCGGCGTTCGCTCGGACGTAAAGCAGAGCAAGATCGTCGACGCTATCGCGAACGGTGGAGCGGGCGTAACGCACTTCATGCGTAGGAAAGACGACGATCGTGCGGCCGGGATGCGAAATGACGTGGCGCGCGGTGAGAATCTCCAGGTCGCCGCCGCGCATGCCGACGATGACGCCAGCACCTTCGAATGCGTGCCCTCCTGAATCGCGCTGCGCAACAAGAACCGTCTCTTTGCGAAGAATCTGCGCGAGCTTCTCATCGGGATGCGTGCGCGACGCAAGCGCGACGAGCGCGGTATCGATGTATTGATCGCGTTGCGCGCGTTCGACGGAAAGCGAGAATGACGGCGATCACGACGTACGAGACGTCAATACGCCGTAAGAGCTGCATGCCACCCATCATAACAACGCGGCCCGCATCGTGGGATGCGGGCCGCGTTGATATTATTTGACGAGCGCTTTGGCGGCGTCGAGGTCCTTTTGCAACCGCGGAATCGCGTTATCGGCGAAGTCGCGGAGATTCGGCGCGTTGCCGTTGTTCTTTTCGGCCTGGAGGATCGCGATCAATTGCTCGAGCGAAGTCACCTGATCCTGAGGAAAGCTTGCGTTGGTCCCTGTTGCTTTCGGCAGGTCGGTCTTGAGGTCGATACCGTCATAGCCCGCGAGCGACGCAAGCTGCGATCCGACGGCAAGCCCGTCCGCCTGAATCTGCTTCGCAAGAGCAGTAACTTCGGGGCTCGGATCGGCGGAGCCGTCCTGCAGCGCTTCGGCATTTGAAACGCTCTGAAGAATCAACTTCATTGCGGAAGGTGCGAAGTTTACGTCGGTGCTGCTCACGGCGTCGTTGGTGGCACCCATAAGGCAGATACCGAGTGCACCAGCGAGCGCGGCGGCCGGCAGTGCACGAAAGAGTTGGTGGGTTCTCATACATATAACGATGCGCATCACTCAATTACTAAAATGCGACTTTTCGCGCAGTAAAAATCAAAATTCGTTCACGAAATGACTTCAAGCCGTTTTGATTATTCGCGAACCCAAGAAATCGCTGAGACGACGATCAAAAGTGTCACCAAAAATCCGAAGTACATTTCGGCTGGAACAAATGTTCTTGCGAGTGCGCCGAGATGCGCGACGCGCGCGAAGTATACTGCGCTTGCAACCGCAATGCCAAGAAGCTGGCCTGTCGTGCGCGCCGTGGCGAGTGTTCCCGCTGCGATTCCGCGGCGGTGTTGTGGTGCCGATCCCATGATCGCGCTGTTGTTCGGTTGACTGAAGACGGCCGTACCGGCGCCGGTCACGACTAAACACGCAATAATTTGCCACACCGCCGGTAGCGGCGGCAGTCGGGACAGCAGAAACAGACCGATTGCGACAACGAGCGCACCTGCCGTCGAAACGTAGCGGACCGGTACGCGATCCGACAGTCCGCCCGCAAGTGGGGCAAGAAAGACATTCATGGCAGTGATCGGCACGAGCAAAATACCCGCGCCAAACGCCGTTGCACCGAGCGTTGTCTGCGCGGAGAGCGGTACGATAAAAATCACACCTGCGATGCCGACAAAATACAGCAGCGCTGCAACCACCGAAAAGGCGAAGAGTCGATTCTTGAAGAGCGACAGATCGAGTGTCGGAGCTGCAACGTGCCGCTCAACAAGAATAAACGTGCCAAGTAAGACGAGCGCTGCGACGATGAGGCCCCACGTCCACGGGGAGCCCCATCCCCAAATGTGCGAGCGCGATAACGCAAGGGAGAGGCAGAAGAGCCCGGAGATCGAGAGCACCGCGCCGGCGGGGTCGAACCCCTCGGCACGTCTGCGTTCAGGCCTTCTCAACACGAACGCGGCAGCGATGAGTGCGAGAATTGAGATGGGCACGTTGATCAAGAAGATCCAGCGCCAATCACCGAACGTAATGATCGCGCCGCCGATAATCGGTCCCAGAGATAGACCGACCGCAACCGCCGCGCCGTTGAAGCCGATCGCGCGGCCGCGCTGCGCGGCCGGGAAACTGTCGACGATCAGCGCTTGATTCGATGACACCAGCATTGCAGCGCCGACGGCCTGAACCGCTCGCGCGACGATCATAAAAATCAGTGTCGGCGAAAACGCGCATGCGAGCGAACTCAAACCGAAGATGCCGAACCCCGTCAGATAGATCCGCTTCTGGCCGAACATATCGCCGAGGCGTCCAAAGAGGACGAGCGTCGATGCGGTAACGAGCATGAACGATAGGATGACCCATTCCGCGTTATCGACTGTCGTCGAATAGACGTGTGCGAGCGTCGGCATCGCGACGTTGGCAATCGAAGCATCGAGCGTTCCCATCATGGAGCCCGTCATGATGACCGCGAGCGCATACCAGCGATACTGCTCGCTCTCGCGAATCGCAGAACGGGAGAACGTCAATTCTCGCAGCAGTCCGTGATCAGTTCATTTGCAAGCGCGACGCCGAGTAACGGCGTTGCCGCGTGCCCGTCGGCACGGATCCGCCGCCACAGCTCCGGATGACGATCGAATGCGCCGCCGCCGACGAGCACGAGCGGCGCGATAGGCTTGGTCTCGAATTCATCGATAAGCTCACGAATCGCGAGCACGTCGTGCGGACGCGCGGCCGAACAACCGACGACGTCCACGGAAACGCCTTCGATGTAGCGCACGACGTCGTTCACGGGGACGTTGCTTCCAAGAAACGAGACGTGCCATCCGCACATCGAGAACGCATCGGCCGCCATGCGCGCTCCGAGGTCGTGTTCGGCATCACCAAGTGCTACGGTGAGCGCCGAAAGCTCGCGATGCGGCCGTGCCGGCGTCAAATCGACCAGCTGTGCCATGATGCGTTCCGTCGCACGCGTGATGATGTGCTCGTGGGAGACCGTAATTTCGTTTCGCTGCCACAAACGGCCGGCTTCGTGCATCGCCGGCGCGAGGATCTTTTCATACACATCGAGCGCTTTTTGCCCATAAGCAATTGCGAGTAGGACTTCGCGCGCTGCGCGCACTTCGTCACCGGAGAGCAACGCATCTAGATAGCGCCGCGCGACTGCACCATTCTCGGTTCGTTCGTCGATAAGCGATGTTTCGATCAAACGAACAGCCGAAAGTTCGTCGCGCGCACGTGAGAGTGTTTTTCGAGCGATCGGCTCGTCGGTCACCGAGATGTGCTCGTCTAAATGGAACGTGAGCGATTCGAGCGCGCGCGAAAGCTGCCCGGGAGAGTGATAGCGGAAGACGAGGAGACTTTGCGCCCAGGTAACGGTTTCGATGAAGAGTTCGGGCGTCTGGAGTTCGACGCTGCTCGCAAACGACGAAATGATTTCGTCGCGGATGTCGATCGGAAGATCGAGCGCCTGTTTCATCCGACTCGGATGCCCGCGCCCGCGCCTACGCTTCCAATCACGGCATCCAACGCACCGCTCTCGCGGAGTTCGGCGCGGAACCGCTCGAGCGACTCCGGCGCAATGCTGACGAGCAGTCCGCCGGAGGTTTGCGCATCCGAAAGAACGAGCTGCGTCGCCTCGTCTACGGCCGCATCGAACGTCGTCCAGGCTCGATACGCGGCGAGATTGTTGCGCGTGCCCTCGGGAACGACACCCTGGCGCGCCAAGTCGCGGACGAGCGGCATAACCGGTACGGCGGCAGCATCGATGGTGAATTGCACGTTCGATGCGCGCGCCATTTCGTGCGCGTGCCCGAGCAATCCATAGCCAGTAACATCGGTTGCCGCGTGCGCGCCGGCGTTGCGCATAGCGCGCGATGCAGCGTCGTTCAGCCTCGTCATCCAGTCGATGGCATGTTGCATCGTATGTTCGTCAATCGCTCCGCGCTTTAGCGCGGTTGCAAGAATGCCGCTACCAAGCGGCTTTGTAAGCACGAGAACGTCGCTCGGACGCGCTCCCGCATTTCGAATGATATGGCGGGGATCGATGGTGCCGGTTACGGCCATGCCGTATTTTGGCTCGTCGTCCTTAATCGTGTGCCCGCCGATGATGGCAACGCCCGCGGCGCGTGCAATGGTTGCGCCGCCCTCGAGAATTTTCTCCAAAATGCCGAGATCGAGATCTTCGGGGAATGCCGCAATATTGAGCGCCGAAACAGGCGTGCCGCCCATTGCATAAATATCCGAAAGGGCGTTCGCTGCCGCGATGCGGCCGAAGTCAAACGGGTCATCGACGATCGGTGTAAAAAAGTCGACGGTCTGGACGAGCGCGAGATCATCGCGCAGCAAAAAGACGCCGGCATCGTCCGACGTGCCGTAACCTACGAGAACCCGATCGTTCGCAGTCTGAGGCAAGTGGCGCAAGACCTGCGCCAGCTCGGCAGAGCCGAGTTTACTCGCTCAACCTGCGCACGAAGAAAGCGCCGTTAGGCGGACGCGGTCCGTCGATTCCATGAAGTGCGCTATACACCGCCAGGCGCCAGGCTCATGCTGCAGAAGTTGGCCGCAATGAAGAAGACGCTGCTCTTTCTCCCCGGTCCGGTGCCCGTTGCACAGCCTGTTCTCGAAGCAATGGCGTGGCCAATGATCAACCATCGCGGGCCGGAGTTCGCGGATCTGCTCGCGCGGCTCGAACGTGGAATGCAGCCGATCTTCGGAACGGAACGCGAAGTGCTCTTTCTCGGCTCGTCGGGCACGGGTGGTTTGGAAACTGCAGTCGTCAATTGCTTTTCGCCCGGTGACACATTGCTTTCCGTACCCGTCGGAGTTTTCGGAAAGCGGCTCGCCGAGATCGCGCGCACGTACGGTTGTAACGTTGAGATGCTCGAGACACCGCTCGGTGCGGCCGTCGATGCGAAGACGCTCTCCGAACGCCTACGTGGCGACCGCGATCGTTCGATCAAAGGCATTCTCCTCACGCAAAACGAGACGTCTACCGGCGTGCAAAACAACATGCGCGAGCTCGCCGAGGCAATCGGCGATCATGGAGCGTTGACCGTCGTGGATGCCGTGAGTGGGCTTGGCGCGGCACCGTTCGAGATGGATGAATGGGGCTATGACGTCGTCGTGACGGCGTCGCAGAAAGCGATCGCGGTTCCGCCGGGAATTGCGATGGTCGCCGCGAGCGACCGCGCGTGGCAAGCGATGGAGCGCGCGACGATCCCACGATATTATTTCGATTTGCGTAAGGCACGCGAATTTGCGCGCAAAGGCCAAACATCGTGGACGCCGCCCATCTCGATTTTCTATGCGCTCGCCGTTGCGCTCGAGCGTTTCCATTCCGATGGTCTCGAGCGGAGTTACGCACGGCACGCACGTTATGCATCGGCGATTCGAGCGGCATTCGAGGCACTTGGATTTTCACTGTTCTCGCGCAATGACGCGCATTCGGTGACGGTCGTTGCTGCAACACCGCCATCCGGCGTCGAACCCGCGCAGCTCTTAAAGACGCTGCGCGAAAGCTACGGTGTCGTGCTCTCCGGCGGACAAGGCGAGTTGACGGGCAAGATCGTGCGCATGGGCACGATGGGTGACGTGAGCGAAGCGGATCTACTCGGTGCGATCGCCGCGCTCGAACTCGCGCTCGCCGACTGCGACGTGTCCATTGGATTTGGGAACGGCGTAGGTGCCGCCGCCAACGTGCTCGCGAGCCGCGTCGCCACCGCGGTATAGCCGCGCGCCGACAACGCAGAGCGCTCCAATACCGATTACATAGAATCCGACGTCGAAATGCACGTCGAGATTGAGCGGCAGCGGAGGTGTTTGTTCCGCGAATACCGTCTTCGAGATGAGCGAGTAGAATGCGCCAGCGCGTTCGAGTGTCGCGTACTGCAGCGCGAGAAATATGGCGACCGCCGCAGCGCTGAATGACGCGCCGGTGTAACGCCGTTTTGATACTAGCACCGCCGCGATGATGGCGCCGATCGCGATGACGATCCCAAAGCCTGCCGCGAACGCGCTCACGTCTCGAACCATCAGGTGTTTGAACGGAAGAAAAACTCCGAGCGCCATGGCGACGCAACCGGCGTAACCGATCAGCTGCTTCGCTGACCACGCTGTCGTACGGACCATACTGTGTACTTTGATAGCCGGTGTGTCAGAACCGCTATTGTCAAACGAATAACGCTCGGAAAGAGCGTTACACGTGGTGGCGTTTGAAGTACGGTGTCAAGAACGGACGTGCGAACCACGGAATGGTTCCTTCGATCGCGCGATCGATCGTCGGGTCGGGTTCGGTAAAGCTCACCGCAAAACGCGAGTCGTGCAGATCTCTGCGGATGTCGGGAGAGAGCGGAAAATACAGCGCGACGAAGAGTACGAGCCAAATCAGCACGGCGCCCTTTGCAAATCCGATCGCGGCCCCGCCAATCGAGTTGCCGACGTTGATGATCGGAAGTTTTGCAAAACGGTTCAGCACCCACGAAATCGCAAGCACGATAATGTAGGTAATAAAGCCGGTGAGGAACATGCCGACCACGTGTGCCGAGCCCGGCCCGAGGTGCACGCCATTCTCGAGCCATGGGTCGAACGCGCCGTTGTAGTACCACGGCGTGATAAGGGCCGCGACGACGGCGACCGCGCCACCGAGCTCCGAGACGAACCCTCGCGAAAACCCTTTGAACGCCGCGATGATCAGAATCACGACGATCAGAATGTCGGGCCAGCCGATGCCCGCGATCATTCGCGAATCGCGGCTCCGACCGCGTCGCGCAGCGCCTCGAGCGCGCGTTGCATCGCGGCATCGGCTTCTTCATCGGTGATCGTCGCATCATAGCGCTGAATGATCGCGCGTACCGCCAAGCTCTTCTTGCCTTCACCTACCTGCGGTCCACGATATTCATCGAAGACCCGCACGTCCGTACAGAGCTCGCCGATCGCCTCGCGCACGACAGCGCGCACGCGCTCCGCCGTAACGTCTAAGTCCACGACCACGGCGAGATCCCGATACGTCGACGGAAACTTGGAGGGCGGCGAATAGCGTGGAATGCGATATTCGGGAATGTTGTCGAGATAGATATTGCAGAGATACGCCGGCAAGCGGATATCGAACGAGCGCTCGAGGCGCGGATCGACTTTGCCCAGATTGGCGATTTCACGCCCATTGTGCATGAGCACGGCGGTCTTTCCGGGATGCAGTCCGTTTCGAACATCGCGCGCCGCATCGACGCCGATACCGCACACCGCACGAATCAATGCTTCGGTGTCGCCTTTGAGCCGCAAGAAATTCGAATCGCGCCATGCTGGTTCTTCGATCGGTTCTGCTGTGAACCCGAACGTCAGGACCGGCAGTTCCACGAGCGGTTTCTCGTCGGTTGAGAAGACGTGGCCGATTTCAAACACGCGAACCGGTGCATCTACCCGAGCGAAATATTGTAAGAGAGCTGGTCCAAGCGCCCAGCGCAGGAACCGCTGATCCTCAGAAAGGGGATTGAGCACTTCAACGACGCCGTGGCTCGGCTCGATTCCGGCGCGTTCGATCGCCTCGAAAACTTTCGGGCCTTGTAGCGAGTAGTTGATGATTTCGTGATAGCCGAGGGTGGAAAGCGCATCCGCCACGCTGTTTTCGAGATTGTATTCGACGCTCGAAATGTCGTGCGCGGGAACGGACGGTTCGACGGGTTCTATTTCATCGTAGCCTTCCATGCGAGCGACTTCTTCGACGAGGTCGGCCGCGATGGTTAGGTCGCGCCGCCACGACGGCGGCGTAACGGTAAGCGTATCACCGCCGATTACGACGTTGCAGCCGAGCGCGCGCAGATGTGCGCCGATCCGTTCTGCGTCGAGATCGAGGCCAAGCAGTCGTTGCACGTCGCGCGCTGTGAGCGTGATGATGTCGCCTTCGAGCACGTCGGAACCGAATGCGTGGGGCCGGTACGCATGTGCGCCCGTTTCCACAAGCAGTTGCGCGGCACGCGCGGCGCCCATGTCGGTCAACGCCGGTGCGAGCGACTTCTCATGACGCGACGAAGCTTCGGTTCGCATCGCAAGCTGCATCGCCATACGGCGCACGCGCACGCCTTCGAAATTTGCCGACTCGAGGAGAATCGATGTTGTATCATCACGCACTTCGCTGTCTTCGCCCCCCATCAGGCCCGCAAGCCCGAGCGAATGACGTTCGTCGGCAATGACGAGTCCTTGGTGGTTCAGCTTGCGCTCTTCTCCGTCAAGCGTCTCGATCGTTTCACCCTCGCGAGCGTCGCGCACAATGAAGTGATGATTCGCTACTTTGCGTCCGTCGTAGAAATGGAGCGGTTGGCCGACCTCGAGCATGACGTAGTTCGAGATGTCCACGAGGTTGTTGATCGGACGTTGTCCCGCGAGTGCTAGCCGAATGCGCATCCACGCGGGCGCGGGCGCAACGTTCACGTTATCGAAATGCTGCGCCACGAAGCGCTTGCAACCCGCCGATTCGATCGTCACGCGCGGAGCGCTCGAGGCCGAATCTTCATCGATTCCCGGGTTCGCGAACGACGGCGCACGAAGCGCAACACCGTACGATGCCGCAAGCTCCCGAGCAAGACCGAGCACGCACATCGCATCCACGCGATTGCTCGTGATCTCCACTTCGAGCACGTCGTCCGCCAAGCCGAAGAGTTCGACCACGTTTGCTCCGAGCGGCGACTCCCCATCGAGCTGCATGATTCCGTCCTCGAACCATTCCGGCGTAAGCGCGAGTTCTTCCGCGGAAATCATCATGCCCTCGGATTCGACGCCGCGCATCTTGCGGCGCTCGATCTTGAGGTGCGGCAATTGCGCACCAATCGTAGCAACCGGAATAACTTGGCCTTGCGCAACATTCGTCGCGGCCGTTGCAATCGTCAGGAACCCGTCTGCGCCGACGTCGATTTTCCCAACCTGCAGACGATCGGCATTCGGATGCTTTTCGAGCGCCGCGATCTTCCCTACGACGACGCCGCTAAGCAGCGGACGGTGTACGATTTCTTCGACGGGAAAACCGAGCATCGCCAGCCGTTCGGCGATCGATTCGGAATCTTCGGGCAGGTCGACGTACTGACGTAACCAGCTAATCGGAACGCGCATGAATTCTTTCTAACGAAAACTAGGCGAGCTGTTTGAGGAAATCCGGATCGCTCTCAACGAACCGGCGGATATCGTCGATGTCGTAGCGCGTCAAGCCGAGCCGTTCGATACCAAAGCCGAACGCCCAACCGGTGTAAACCTCAGGATCGTATCCGACTTCGCGTAATACATTCGGATGTACCATGCCCGAACCGCCTAGTTCGATCCACCCCGAGCCGCCGCACATATTGCAGTTTTCGCCTTCACCTTTGCATTTCGGACAGGTCGTATCGACTTCGGCACTCGGCTCGGTGAACGGAAAGAACGACGGACGGAAACGCACGCGTTGATCGCTGCCGAAGACCTCGCGGCAAAGTCCCGTCAGCATTCCCTTGAGGTGCCCGAAGTGAATGCCCTCGGCAACGAGCAGCCCTTCGATTTGGTGGAATTGGAAGAGATGGCGCGCATCAACCGCGTCGCGGCGATAGCAGCGGCCCGGCGCGACGACGGCAATCGGGGGCTGATGCTGCTGCATCGTGCGAATTTGCATCGGTGAGGTGTGCGGACGCAGCAAGAGCGTATCGGTGATGAAGAACGAATCGAAGCCTTCGCGTGCGGGATGCGTCGGCGGAATGTTGAGCGCATCGAAATTATAGTAGTCCGGTTCGACTTCGGGCCCGAGCACAACGGCGAATCCATGGCGTTCGAAATAGGCGCAGGCGTCGCGGAGCACGCGGCGCACCGGATGAATGCTGCCCGTGACCGGCGCGACGGAGGGAAACGTAACATCGATTTCTTGCGCGAGTTCGGCTTCGAATGCACGGTTTTCGAGGTGAGCGGTTGCCCGAGCGAGGACCTGCTCCATGCGCTCGACCGCGGCATTGATGACTTTGCCTGCGTCGGGACGCTCCTCGGGCGGCAGTTGTCCGATGCTGCGACGAAGCGTCGTGACTTCACCGCTGCGGCCAAGGTATGCCACTCGGACGGCGTCCAACGCCCGCTCGTCGTCGGCATCGGCCGCCGCAGCGGCAAAACGCCGTTCGAGGTCTTCCAGTTTTCCCGCTAGTTCACTCAACCTATGTCGTCCTATCGAAGCATCCAAAAAGCAAAACGCCCGGTGATTATACCGGGCGCTTCGTTAATCTGACGTTGACTTCTTCCGACTGCGATCGTCAGCCGGGACTGGGCACGGAGTGAATGCGGCGATATGCAAGGTAGGCGCTGATCGAGCCCGTTTGGGCGAAAAGTTTCCAGAAAAGTTCGCTGCTTGCCATACTTGCTGAGGTCTCCTTCTAGCCGTCGGATTCGGCCTGTGCCGTTGGACTGAGGGAATTCTACCATGCGACTTTTGGCACCGGTAGTCTTGACTTTTTCCCACAATTTGACTGACTTGACAACTTCCAAGTCACCGCTCTAGGGCGAACGCCCCATGCAGAAAGAACCCCTAGCTTGACAGGCGATCCTGCCGCGGCTACGGTCTCGAAGAAACAGTCTTAAAGAAATAGTTGAGGCGGGAGAGATGCTGTGCTATCGCGACTTGGACAAACCGCTGCGGGCGCAGGTGGGTACGCACTACGAGATCGGTTCGATTACCAAGCAGTTCACCGTGGCGGCGATTCTACGCTTGCGGGATCGAGGTCTGATCGATCTCGACGCTCGCGTCGCAACGTACATTCAACGGCGCTGCACGCGCACGAAGTAACGGTCCTTGAATGCCTTACGCACACCAGCAGTGTTCTGGATTACTTGCATGGCGCTTTTGGGACTTCCGGTGCAGATTGATCCGGGAAGCATCGATCGTGCAACCTTTTGGAACCAAGGCCTTCATCGTCGTGTTCTTCACCGATGGGCTTTTCGGAGTGAAACGGAGACATTGCTTTCGCGTCGGATGAACTGGAAGCGATCAAACCGTAGCGGTCCTGACGATGCTGATTCGCTGGGTCAAAGCCGAATCAGAAGAAGCTTATTGATTGTCGTCGCGTAACTGACGTAATACGTTGGTTTCCGAGAGGTACGAGCATGGAGTCGATCGAGCGGGGCGGTGCGGCTGATTTTCGTGCACAATATGCAGGTACAGTCGATAACATCGCGACCGTGCGGGAAGCCATCATCGGCTTCCTTCGTCCGTATCTCGCTGCCGCAAGTCTATCCGATATGGAGACGGCCCTTGGTGAAGCGGTTGAGAACAGCGTGTTTCACGGATGTAGAGATGGAGGCGCGATCTTTGTGGAGGCTCACGCGCGTAACGCGTACGTCGAGGTGAAGATTCTCGACACGGGTTGCGGTTTCGATGTAGACGCGGTCATGGCGCCGAATCTGCTGGATTATCCCACGCACGGATTCGGTCTCATGATCATGCGCGGCCTCGTCGACGAATTAAGCTACACCGATGGGGGACGTCGTGTCGGTTTGCTAAAGAACCGCTAGTCGTGATGTAACCGCGAACATATCAAGAACGACGCGAAAACGTGTCGGTAGTTTGCACGACTCGTCCTTACGAGAGATCTCGTATCCGCCTTGGAATGTGAGGACTGCGCCGCTGCCGCCCACGTTTGGTCGGTATACTACGACCCCTCTTGCCGGTGGAGTGTTGACGCAAGCTGCTTCTTAATAGCCGACGTCGCGAACGGCTAGATCGAGAATCGATCGTTACGTGGTAGAATCGAAAACTTTGTCGTGACTGATAGTCTGCAATCTTTTCACGCAACGGCGGATTATAATCTGCGCTTTGGCCGTAGTGGCCATTGTCCTCGGCCGTTTCCACCGACGGGATCAAACCGCGGGTGATTTTCGTACGTTCTCGTCCATTACAGACCCATCGTATCCGAACGCGCGTTCGTATAACACAGCGCGGCTCGGCACTGCGAGCGGCTCCACGCCAGCGATTTGTATTGGATTAGCAATGCAAGGGAACGATATGTCGATGCGCTCGCGATTTCAGTTTGCACTTTATACAATCGCCGCAACGGAGGGCGTGCTCGATCCCATCGATCCGACTCTTTCGCTCATGGGCGCGCAGGGATGGGAAATCCGAGCGATGGCACCCGGGAAGAACGGGGCCTTGATTCTGGCGCTGCAGAGACCGCTAGACGAAGAACCGCCACTGGCCGATTCCGCATCGTTGACTGCTGCTTTGGAAGAACCGTTGCCCACGCCGCAAGTAATGGACAGTTAGTCTCTATCTTGCGAATCGGCGTTACCAGGAAGGGACGCATCGTCGCCGTTGCGTTCGCCGATTCGATTAGCGTGGCGCGGCTTCGACCGGGCCTTGAGGCGCGGCTGCCGAATACGGCGCGATGGGTGACATCTTACAGACTGCCACGAGCACGCACGTGGTTTACGTACCGGCCGAGCAGGACCGCGAAGGTTGCGACGCCGGAACGCTCTACGCACCACCGAGCGTTTGCGATTGCACGCTCGGCTCGGCGGCTTCCACCTTTATTCACATCTCAACGGCCAAGCGCGGATGGCTGCGGCTACGCTGTCGATGGTCTTCCAACCCGCGCCGATCTCTCCATGCTGAAAGCGATCAATGAAAAAGAGACTGTCGCCGCTCAACCGGCAAGCAACGATTGATGCAGGCTTCGCAACGACCCCCGAACGGCAAATATCTTCAAAGCTGCCCGGACCTTCCACAGTGTCTCTGGAGACCACGCCAGCCACACCGGAAGCCGCGCAGATCCTGGTTGAGCACCTTTTTGCGCAGTCTGATGCTAGCATTCCGGGCCTGTCGTACGCCGTGACGTATCGCCTTGCGGAAGGCAGCGCCGGCGGCGACATTGTCGACATCTATCACTTCGATAACGATTCAGTCGCTATCTCAATCGCGGACATTTCGGGCAAAGGCACACAAGCAGCAGTGCACGCCGCGCTTATCAAGTATGGCCTCCGTGCGTACGCCTCACAGGGCTTGAATCCCGAGCGGGCGGTGCGCGCACTAGATAGGCTGTACCTAGAGAACAATCACTTCGAGCGAACGGAGTCGTTTGCAAGCCTGTTTTTGGGCATCATCGATCCGACCCGCCGTCTGATGACCTATACGTGCGCAGCTCATGAGCCGGTGATCATGGTGCGCAACGACGGAGACGTCATCGTGCTACATCCAACGGCGCCGCTCATCGGAGTGTTTGACGATCAACACCACCTCTTTAAGCAGGACTTCGTGGATTTGCGCGACGCGGCTTTGTTTGTTGGGACGACCGATGGCGTTACGGAATCGCGAAACGCGGAGGGGGACAGCTATGGAATGGAGCGGTTCATTGAAGTGGTTCGTGAAAACCGCAACAAATCGGAGGCCGCGATCGCGGAAGCGGTCCTATCGGACGCGGTAGAGTTTTCGGGAGGCGTTCGCCGGGACGACATCGCGGTTATCGCCGCTCGATTCCATTAGCATGCGTCTTCTTTTGCGGACAAGGAAGGCTTTTCGATAAGAACGAGACCCGGCGTCTCACACCAGCCACGCAGTTCCATAAGCCGACGAAACTTCGGCGCCATGTCCAGCACGATCAAAGAGCCTTGTTCGGCTCGATTGCGCGCAAATTGCACGAGCGTTTCGAGCACGCTTCCGGCGACAAAGCGAACGGCTGAAAAATCCAAATAAATGTCGGACGCGTCAGTTGCGCCTAGACAGCGCAAAGCGCTCCGAAAGTTGTCATTGACACCGACGTCAATCTCGCCGAAAACTTTCGCGCCGAACGGCTCCGTCGTGCGCACAATTTGTAGACTAGAGCCACTGTGGACAAGATCGGCGTTGATGGAGCCATCGGGATGCAATCCGAGCAGTGTCCTGACTTGAGGGTGCGAGAACCGGCGCCGGTCGATTTCACACATTCCGGTCACCGCACCTGAGGGAAAGACTTCCGTTTGGATTCGTCGCTCGTAGTCAAGAAGATGCTCCGCGCCGGGAACGTCCCGAAGCGCCCAACCCATATCGCCGGCCACACGAATACCGCGGTATCCGTCGAATCGCGCTTGCTGTCCCGTGCGCAACCAGGCCTGAATGCATGCATCGGGGTCAAAATGACCACTTAAGAGATACGACTCTGCTGCGGTGGCGACCACCAGGCGTCCTTGCGCAATGTGGCGCTTCGTGTCAATGCCGCGGCTTTCGAGAATCGCCAATATTTGATCCGTCGGCTGCTCATCGCTGAAGTAGAGCACGCGCTCATTCCGCTCTAAACCGCCGACGACGAATGCGGTAAGCGTCGCGGCGTGGGCCGCGTCCGAATCATAGATAAAGCAGACGTGATCGCCGCCATGCAAGCTCTCGATTGACCTCGATGCAACGTCGTTCATTGAAATGAGGGCTTTCCCCTAAAACGCAGCTTTCAGACCTGTTCCCAGACGTGAAACGCAAATATTCGGCTGCTGGTTTCTCCCACTAAGGAAGTGGCTCTGGGAAGGTTTGCTCCTCAAAGCGAGCGGTACGTCTAAAACGTTGCCTTTAGACACTTGGTTGAGGAGAAATGGAACGAATGAAAGGCAATGTAGCGGTCGGACGCTTACTGACGTCGGATCTCGATCGTCTACAGCGCCGCGGCATTTTCATTTCGCTCGCCACACTCATTTGATAGCAGCTCATGTCGATCGCGACGGCGACCAATATACCATCAACACAGAAAGGGCCGACTGCAAACCGCTCCGTTCCAACGCGGCCCCCGCTTTCGAGAACGGGCACGAATGCGTGGCAAGCGTGCCAAGGCCGATGCGTTCTTTCGCGCGATGCAATCGGGAATGGTACCGGATTCTGCACTCGCGCTCGCTACGTGCAAAGTTCGAAGCCCGTCTATCAAAGGAACTGGCGGAAGAACATGCGCCTATTGGTTCGCTGACCGCGTTGGTTTTCAAAGGTTATCACAAAGATTCGGGTATCGATTGGTACGCGTAGGATGTGCGCTTCGGTCCTGGGGTGATATAACGGCTTGGTCTCGGTCTCGACGACGCGGGAAAAATCACGTCGCTGTCATTCGGTTAAGCAGCTTACGTTACGGGCTCGAGGCCGGAGGCAAGTGCATAGAGTGCGATAGACCCGGCGACGGCGGCGTTTAATGACTCCGCCGGACCGGTCATCGGAATCGCGACACGGTGGGTGCAGAAGGCCTCCCACGGCCCCAAGCCCCGCCGTTCGTGTCCCACAACGAGTGCCGATCGTTCGGCACGCTTTACCGCTCGAATGTCGTCTCCGCGCGCGTCGAGGCCGAGTACTTCAACGTCGCTCTCGTCGGCAGCAGACCCGACGTGCATGGGCTCCGCAACGGCGAGCGACAGACGGAACACAGCGCCCATGGCAGCGCGGACGACTTTCGGATGATACGGCTCGACGCCGTTCGACCCGAACACGACGCCCTGCGCACCGAACGCCTCAGCCGACCGCAGCAGGGTTCCCGCATTTCCCGGGTCGTTGATGTCGGCAAGGACGAGAGAGAGCCGCGATGACAGCACCGCATCAAGCGCCGCGTAGCGGATTGGGGCAATGGATATGATGCCGCTCGGCGTCTCTACGTCGGAGAGCTTCTCCGCAGTGCGAACGTCGACGACATACACCGCGGTGCCGCTCGTCTCCATTTCGCGCACGAGCGATTCGCGATCGTAAGCTTCCCGCGTCGCGAAGATTTCGAAAACTTGCGCGCCGGTTCGTGCTGCTTCTGCGAGCAGCGTCGCACCTTCAAAGGCGAAGCGCTGTTGTTCTTTTCTGCCTTTCGCCGACAGCAGCCCGCGAGCGAGACGCACGCGTTCGCTGTGTGCACCGGCTATCGTCGCCATCGAGCGCGAACGGCAATCATCGCGACGCCCGCAATAATGGCGGCAAGCATCACGGCGATTTTGTCGTTGAAGTGATGCGGCACAACCCAAAGATTGAACGCGTAGACGAGCACGACGAAGATCGCGAAAAAGAATGCGAGCCAGCCGAATTCCGCAAGAAGCGAAGACCGTTGTTGCACGAAGAAACGGATTATGGATTCGAAGCCTCAAGTCATTTCCAGCACGACGCGTTTCACCGGCCGCGTGTTTCGCGTGCGAACCGACGAGCTGCGCTATTCCGACGGCGCCACGCACGCGGTGGACGTCGTGGAACACGGCGATTCCGCAGCGATCATCGCCCTGAGCGAAAATGACGAAATCATTCTGGTGCGACAGTACCGCCATCCGCTCGGCCGGGAACTGTGGGAAATCCCAGCCGGCCGTGGAGAGCCGGGCGAGGACGTTGCCGCAACTGCGGCACGGGAACTCGCTGAGGAAACCGGCTATACCGCTGCAACGATGCGCCCGCTTGGTGGTGTAGCGATGACGCCCGGGTTTTGCGATGAAGTCATCTACTTTTTCCATGCGAGCCGGCTCTCGCACGGCGAGCAGTCTCTGGACGAAGACGAGCGTATCGCGGTCGAGCGCTTCTCACTCGAAGCAGCAAAGCGCCTCGTAGAAGCGGGACAAATAGCGGACGCCAAGACGATTATCGCGCTCCAGTGGTTTGCGGGAAATCGGGCTGAACTTGTCCCGACTCGTGCCGATAATTGAGGTACGGGTGAGGGACTACGGTGCACGGTTTAGCACGGTGGCGATTCACCATGGAGGAAGTTGTGGAAGTACCACGCGACATCGATGCCGTGTTGCGGCGTTTGCTCGAAGCCCCCGTCGACACGGTCGATCAGTCGATGCTCGCGCCCGAGGACGAAGCCTATCTTTCGTCGCTCGTGGCTGCGGTTCGCTCAGGACGACGAGCGGTGTTGATCGTCGAAGACGCCGACGAACGTCTTCGCTACATGTTCAGCAACGCAACGCGCGCCGAAGCGGTCACGATGCTCGGCAAAGTGGTCGAAGCAACAGGCCGCCGAATTAGCGACGGCGACGACTAAAGCGCTCGCTTTTTGCCCAGCTCTTCGTCGCCGAAGCTCTCATTTGCCATAGCAAACTTCGACCTTCGGCTGCTCAATCTGGACAAAAATCGAGCGCTTTAGTTTCGCGCTACGGCGTTAGCACGAGGCCGTCGATTTTTCCGTCCTTCGCTAACGTCAACTTATAGTGATAGTGTTCGTGCGGAAAACGCACGAGAAACTCGTACACAACGTCACCGTTGTCACCCGCGCTGCTTGCAATAGGCACCAACGCTTCCGGTTTTCCCAGAGCCGCGAAGTTGGATCGCGCGACGAGCGAATCCGTGAGATAGGCGGAAAACTGCGGCGTTAATTGCGTTCGGTCTATTTCCTTATTCGCGATGCGGGTCAGCCATTCGCGCGCCTTCGCGATCACGGCATTATCGACGTGCATCGTGGCCGGAGGCATCAAAATGTCGATGACGTCTGCGGCGATGGCTTCCGGCGATGCAACGCGCCGGCTCGAAAAACGATCGGTGTTTTCCAGCACGACGACCGCGACATTATCGTCGGGCAGAATGGCGTTCATCGAAAGATATCCCGCCATCTCGCCGTTGTGCCAGATGTACCGCTTTCCGCCGCGCTCGTCGATCACCCAGCCCAAACCATATTGCGCGTCGCCCGGCGCACCGCTCGGCGTGAACATTGCCCGCTCGGCGTCAACGCGTAATAAAAGCGGCAAACCGATGTCCCACTTTGCGAGATCGTAGACGTTCGTTACGAGTCCGCCCCAACCGTAGAGCCACGCCGGATCCCATGTATCGGCGCGCCGGAAATGACCAGGAGAACCCGTATATCCAACGGCGTGTGCCGGCGAAATGCCGCGATCGCCGGCGTAAAACGACGCGTTCATAACAAGCGGCAAAAAGATGTGACCTTGCAGGTAATCTGAGAGCGGCACGCCGCTCGCGCGCTCGACGATCAGGCCCGCAATCATGTAATTGAGATTGTTGTACTCGAACTTCGTTCCGGGCTGCGCGCTGGGCGTCATCTTGTCGACCGCTGCGATGATCTCCGAAAGCTTGATGGTACGCGTCAAGTCGACTTTGAGTCCCGGCGCCGATCGGTAGTCGGGCAAGCCGGATGTTTGCTGAAGAAGCTGCGCGATCGTGATGTTGGGCGAGACGGTGAGTTCCGGAACGTATTTCGTAACCTTGTCGTCGAGCTTCAGCTTCCCGTCTTGCTGCAAGAGCAGAATCGCTGCGGCCGTGAACTGTTGACTGATTCCCCCGACATAAAACTGCGTGTCGGGATCAACCCCGCGCTGTGCGCCCAGGTCGCTGAAGCCGAATCCATGCGCATAGACAATACGGCCATCCTCGACGA
The DNA here is from genome assembly GCA_963765935.1 of Vulcanimicrobiia bacterium. GTDB lineage: Bacteria > Vulcanimicrobiota > Vulcanimicrobiia > Vulcanimicrobiales > Vulcanimicrobiaceae > JAMXLG01. The sequence goes on from CAVXXX010000001.1 coordinate 1,977,337, forward strand.
CCGCAATTGCCAAACCGGGCGAGCGCCTGTCTCGCCGCACCTGCAGGCCAAGGTCGTCGATGCGATCGGCCATCTTCGCAGTAAACGTATGCGAAGTCGGTCCCGCACTAGGAGGCGGGGACGCAGCGCTGAGCACCGCCAGCCCGAGAGCAAGGCAGAATAGCATAACGTTGGTTGTTTTTCGTTAAAAGATGAGACGCGCCTGGCCGACCATGCGATCGTCCGCAAGCAACGCCAACTGATCCATGCGATGACTCCGGGGCAAATACAAAATCGCCACGTCACCATGAGGAACGGCGGTCCCAAGCATCGTCTCCCGGCCGTCGTGCATCCAGGCAACGTTCATCGGCTTTTTCGCGCCGCGGACGACCACACAATACCATGAACCGTCGCGGCCGTACATAACGTTTGCGGTTGTTCCCGTAAACTCTGCCATCCGATGCGGCGTTGAGGCAATGCGCGCCATCGCGTCCGCGTCTGCAAGCATCGCCTGGTGCATCGTATGATTCTGCTCGTAAAAATATGCCGCGGGCAGCAGCGCTAACACGATCGCTGCGGCGAGTGCGGCGAAGGCCGGACGCCATCGAGCAATGCTGCGTTCGCGGCGCGCCGGGATCTCATATTGCGGCTGCGCCGCGGCCATCGCGGCGACGTCGTCATACGCTTGCGCAAGCAAGCTTGCACATGCTTGGCAACCGACGACGTGCGCATCGATTGCTGCTTGTTCTCGTTCATCAAGCAGCCCAAGCGCGTAAAGCGCGGCGTCTTCGCCGACGTGCGAGATCATCGATCGGCTCCGAGCGCGCTTCCGAGTTTGCGCAGTCCCATCGAGATGCGGCTCTTGATCGTTCCCAGCGGTTGATCTAATTCGCGCGCGATTTCCGTATGTGTTTTCTGTTCGTAGTAGGCCATTTCGAGGGGACGCCGCTGTTCCGGCGGGAGGCGCCCAAGAGCGGTGCGCAGCCGGTCATTTTCCACGACGTCGACTACCCGGAGTTCATCGTGTTCTTGCGGCTCGGCCGCGATGCGTTCAGCCAAGCGCAAGCGGCGCGTTTTCGAACGCAATCGCGTGATCGCCTCGTTGCGAACGCAGACGACGAGAAAACTGCGAACCGCGCCGCGCGAACGGCTATAGGAGTCGGGCGAACGCCAAACACGAGCGAGCGCATCATGAACGCAATCCTGCGCGTCTTCACGACTGCTCAGGACGTGGTACGCCGTCGAGTAGAGTAGGCTTCCGAAGCGCCGGTACGCCTCGTCGAATGCCCAACGTTCTTTGGCGGCGAACGCTGCCGCCAGCTCCTCATCGGAGACCTCGGACCGCATGGAGCCGGGCGTTCGACGAAGGCTATGCTGGGCGCCTTGGAAGGGCCACGCAAGAGCGGCGGTCATATAAAAAAAGAACGCCCAAGCGGGCGTTCCGGATGAATCGCGAGCAATTTCGTGCTGCGCTAGTGCGACAATTTGGATGCCGCTGCGGTGAACTTCTCAAGTGTCGCGACCTGCTGTTTCGCGAACGATTTCAGCGCGGGATCCGACGCACCCGATGCCGCGTCTTGGAAGTCGCTGACCTGCATCTGCGTATCGACGTTGATGTACTGTACGAATTGCTTGTCGAATGACGAGCCGCTCGATGATTGGAGCGTACCGTACTGCATATCGGCCCGCACCGGCGGCTTGTTGGTCAGCGAAATATTATGCGAAGCGGCATATTTTTTCAGCCAGGTGTTTGCCGCGTCTGCGTTGGTTGCGATTTCGTTTGCAAGTGCCTTTGCGTTTGCATCGGACGCTTTGTTCCGAGCGAGCGCTGCAAGCGCGTATTGCCCAAGGAGATCGGACTGCGCGGTGGTGACGAAGCTTTGATCGTCTGAACTTGCTGCACGTGCGCCCCCGGTTGCTAGGCCCGCGACAAGAACCGCCGCCATCATAGCTGTTGCGAATTTCATAAGATGCAGTCTTCCCACTTTGTCTGGGAATAGCCTGAAGATGCGGCGAGCAATCGTCATCGCGCAATCGCATGCTCGAGAAGGTGGTAAGCATTTAGAGCAAGCCGGCGCCGCGCTGCGCGCACGTGGCGTAAGCGTGGAAGCGTCGCATTTGGAAACGGGGCACAAAGCAATCCGTAAGCGCATACGTGAAGCCGTACGATCGAATGCGCCGATCGTCGTGCTGGTCGGCGGCGATGGAACGCAAACCATTGGTGCGGATGAAATCGCACACAGTAAGACGATCCTCGGCGTCGTTCCGGCCGGGACCGGAAATAGCTTCGCCGAGAGTCTTGGGGTTCGGGCTCTCGATTCGGCTTTCGATGCAATTGCGTACGGGCGGGTGGAACGTGTCGACGTCGGCGTCGTCAACGGCACTCGTTTCGCAAATTTTGCGACGATCGGTTTAGCGGCGGTAATTTCAAAACGTACGCCGCGTTGGCTAAAGCATCTACTCGGGCCGGCCGCCTACGGCCTCTCCGCAGCGCGACCGCTCATGCGCCATCGTCCGTTCGGCGTGTCGGTAAAGTGGAAGAAGAATCGGCTCGAAATCCGAACGCACCAAATCATCGTTGTAAACGGCCGTATGTACGGGCACACACCGGTGACCCCCGAATCGACGCTGACTGACGGCTGCCTGACGTTTTTCGCGACGACGAGGACGAATCCGGTCGACGTTATGCGAACGTATGCGTCGTTTCTGACCAACTCGCAGACGGCGATTCCAGAAGCCCATTACTTCCGCGCTGAGAAACTGCGCATCAAAACCTCGCGCAAAGCGCTCGTGTCGGTCGACGGCTCGGCGCTTTGCACGACGCCGGCAAAATTCTCTGTAGACCGTAATGCGCTCGCGGTCTTCGTACCGGATGCTGCTGGTCGCGTTTGATTGCTTCGCGGCGTTCGCGGTGCTCGGCGTGCTGGTGATGAAGCTGCCGCACAGCCTCTACGACATTCGCGGCGCGGGGTTCCGTGGTGTTGCGACGCCGCTCGCGATCGTTTTTACGGAATCCGGGCGTTGGCGTTGGCTCACGGCTCTCGGTGCTTTTGCAATCGCGATTTTTGCGATCGCGCGCTGGCCGGTGTGGATACCGATCGCCGTGTGCATGTCGCAGATTGCCTCGCAAGCCGTCGTAGAAGGAGTCAAACGGGCATTTCGGCGAGCACGTCCGCGCGATTGGCTCGTTCGGTCCGAATTCGGCTTCTCATATCCGAGCGGGCATTGCGCAACTGCCGTAACGTTTTACGGCGCGTGGACGGTCGTATGCGCGCACCTGCCGTTGCTCTTTGCGTTGCGGTTGTTCTTCGTTGTATTGCTCGGGTTGTGGGGTGCCGGCATCATGTGGTCGCGGCTCGCGTTGTCCGCGCATTATGTCACGGACGTGTTAGGCGGATGGCTTTTCGGCTGCGGTTGGCTCTGTGCGATGCTTGCTCTCGCCGCGGTGGCCAAACATCCGCTGTAATCGCTACTGGATTAAAGAAAAGGCTCGGCACTATTGCCGAGCCTCTTTAATTCGCGTTGTTCGCCGTTACTTTCCGACGGCACCCTTCGCCATTTTGACGAGCGAGTTGAACGCGGTTGCATCGCTGATCGCGAGTTCGCTCAACGCTTTGCGGTTGAGCGTGACGCCCGACTTCTTCAGGCCGCTCATGAACACCGAATACGTTATGCCTTCGCGGCGGACGGCGGCATTGATGCGGCTGATCCATAGCGAGCGGAAGTCGCGCTTGCGCACGCGGCGATCGCGGAACGCATAGGCGAGCGACTTGAGCAGCGCTTCATTTGCGACGCGATAGTTGCGGCGGCGGGCTGCGCGGAAGCCCTTGACGAGCTTCATGACTTTGCGGCGGTGCTTGATTCCGTGAGAGCCGCGCTTAATACGTGCCATTTAGTTCGCTCCCTCCTCTACACCAAGTACGGAATCGTCGGCGCCAAGCGCTTCAAATCGCCCTTGAACGTCGGCTGATCCTTGCGGAAGTTGCGCTTACGCTTTTTCGACTTCTTGCTGAGAATGTGGCCGCAACCGTCGAATTGGTGACGATGCATGACCTTACCGGTCCCCGTCACTTTGACGCGCTTTGCGGTACCACGATGGGTACGAATCTTAGGCACTGGTTGGCTCCTTCGTTTCTACTTCGTCATGCATCTCGTCGTGATCGTCCTCATGCGGCTTCGGGTTTTCCTTATGCTCTTTCAGCTCTTTGGCCGTCGAGTATTTCGGAGTTCCCGGCGTCGCGCGCGGCGCCAAGATCATGAACATGTTTTTTCCTTCGAGTCGCGCTTCGCGCTCGACGATGGCTAACGGCGCCATATCTTCCGCCATCCGATCGAGTAATCGCTTACCGAAGGATGTGTAGGTGATTTCGCGCCCACGGAACATGATCGTGACTTTGATCTTGCTTCCGTCCAACAGAAGTCGCTCGGCCATACGAGCTTTTGTCTCGTAGTCGTGCGTCTCGATTTTCGGCCGCAGCTTCACTTCGCGTAGTTCGAAGTTGCGCTGCTTCTTGCGGGCGTCTTTATCTTTCTTTGACTGCTCGTACTTGAGCCGGCCGTAATCACCGATTTTAACAACCGGCGGTTGGGCATTGGGCGAGATCTCGATGAGATCCAGACCGGCGCCCCGGGCACGCGAAAGTGCGTCCTCGGTCGGCATGATTCCGAGCTGTTCTCCGTTTTCATCAATCACACGAACCGTGCGAATGCGGATTTGCTCGTTTACTCTGAGCGGTCGAGCTATGGCGTGAACTCCTACACAAATAAAAAATGGCGTTGCCGAAGCAACCCCACAAGCGAAACCTACCGTCGGCTCCTCATGCAGTAACCGGATCGCCCGTGGGCATCCGGTGAGTCCTCGACAACCCTTCGACAAGCTCAGGACTTGGGCTCGGACTTCTTCGGCTTGCGAAGGATAGCACGGCGGCCTCCAGGGTGTCAACGCGTCGTGCCGTACATTCATCCCGCCATGAAGACGGCTCCCGTGCTGCGCCTCGCGACTCCCGACGACGTCGAAATTTTGGCCGACGCCTGGTATGCGATGCTCGAAGAAGACCGCCTGCTTGCCCCTCAAGTGGATCCCGGCTGGCGTTCCTGTGTAACGGCCGACTTTCGTACCGGAATCTCCGTCGGGAGCCACCTTTGGATCGTTGCTGAGGAGGACGGCCGGATCATCGCCACCGGCGCCGCATTCTTCCGAGGCGGCCGCTCGTCGATCGCCTTGACGGGGCTGACGGCAACGCTCGCAGGCGTGTACACGTTCCCCGATCATCGCCGGCGCGGGTTTGCGCGCGCTATCGTAGGACGTTTGATCGAGCTCTGCCGCACGCGGGGCTGTCGCATCATTCGACTGCGCGCTTCCGATCAAGGACGGCCGCTGTACGAGCAGCTTGGGTTCGTTCGCGGCGACGAAATGGTGTTGCGCCTGTGATCTAGTAACGTTGCCGGATGCACCTGAAACTCATTGTCGCTGCCGTGGCGCTAACCGCTGCGGGGCTTGTTTCCGCGCCTGCGACGGGGTTGGCCGCCGATGCGATCCAGTTGAATGTCGACGCGTCGAATGTCGCTACGCAAAACGTCCTTTTCGCGCACGAACGTCTCCCGGTCAACGCCGGACATCTGACGCTTTACTATCCGGAATGGATTCCCGGCGAGCACATGGTGGCCGGTCCGATCGCGAACTTCGCGGGACTGATTATTAAAGGCAACGGACAGACGCTGCAATGGCGCCGGCAGCCGAAAGATATGTTTGCATTCGATGTCGACGTGCCGCAGGGTGTGAACGCGCTCGACATCGACATGACGTATCTTGGCTCGACCTTTGGGTCGTATTCGACGAACCGCTTGGGAAGTGCGAATATGGCGGCGATTCTTTGGGATCAAACGCTGCTCTATCCGTCGACGGGGACGATTCAAAATACGTTCTTCAATCCGTCGGTCACCGTACCGGCGGGATGGCATGTCGCGACCGCGCTTCCAGGTGCAAAGACGGACGGCAACACGACATCGTTTTCGAGCGTTTCTCTCGAGCATCTCGTCGATTCTCCGATGGACATCGGCTTGAATTACAAACGCTGGGAACTGTGGCATGAAGGCGATGCGGCCGCGTACCTCAACGTCGTTGCGGACACGCCGGAAGAACTCGATGCAAAGTCCGCGGTTATTGCGGACTACAGCAAGCTCGTGCGCGAAATGCTTGCAATGTACGGCGCGCGGCATTGGCGCAACTACAATTTCCTGCTCACGGTTTCCGATGTGATTCCGGGTGAAGGGATCGAGCATCACGAGTCGAGCGACGACGGAACGCCGGGCGACGTATTCACGAATCCGAAGACGCTCGATCGCGAGGCCGCGCTTCTCTCGCATGAATTCAACCACTCGTGGGACGGCAAGTATCGCATGCCCGTCGGGTTGTACCAGCCGAATCTGCAGATGCCGTATGACGACTCGCTGTTGTGGGTTTACGAAGGCATGACGCAATACTACGGTAACGTGATGTCGTGGCGCGATGGGCTGCGCGAGTCGAAGACGTGGCCGGATCACATCGCCGCGACGTACGCGTACTACGATTACGAGCCCGGACGGCAATGGCGGCCGCTTCTCGACACCGCTGCGGCAGCACCGGTCCTGTATACGTATCCGCGTGGCTACAGCGCCGAACGGCGCAGCGTCGACTTCTATTCAGAAGGCGAGCTGATGTGGTTGAAAGTTGACAGCATCATTCGCGAGAAGACGAACAACAAGAAATCGCTCGACACATTCGCCCGTGCGTTCTTCGGTCAAGAAAACACGGGACCAATCGTCAAGACGTACACGCGCGGTGACGTCATCGCCGGTTTGAACGAGATCGTTGCCTACGACTGGGCTGGATTCTTCACGACGTGGGTCGATGATATCGCCGTCCATCCGCCGGACGGTTTCACCGCCGAAGGATGGAAGCTCGTCTACGATGACAAGCCGCAACACTTCGTGGAGAAGTCCAACTTCTGGTATTCGATCGGGATCAACGTCAACAACGGCGATGTAAGCGATGTTCGTTACGGCTCGCCGGCATGGAAGACGGGGCTCGGAATCAACTCCAAGATCGTTGCGGTAAACGGACGCGCGTACTCCGACGACGGGCTCTTCAATGCAGTCGAGGAATCGAAGGGAACGGCAAAGCCAGTCACGTTACTCGTCAGGCATACCGACGACTACCGCACGGTATCCATCGACTATCATGACGGTCCGCGTTACCCACACCTCGAGCGCATCCCCAACACGCCCGACCGCCTAAGCGACGTCGTAAAACCCTACACGAAGTAGCCTCCCCCGTCATCCTGAGCGACAGGCTCAGGGTGACAAGGTTGCGAGCGCGTCGCGATATGCGGTCAGCAAGAAGTCGATCGCGCCGTCTTCGATGATGAGCGGCGGCGCGATGCGCAGCACATACGCGTGTGTGTCCTTTGCTGCGACGCCGCGTTCGAGCAGTGCGTGGCTGAGATCTTTCGCGGGAACGTCGAGTTCAATGCCGATCAGAAGTCCGCGCCCGCGAATGTCGCGGACCTGCGGCGATGTAATCGCTCGCAGGCCTTGCATGAGCTTTGCTCCGGCATACCGTGCGCGAGCGGCAAGATTCTCTTCGACCAAAACGTCGAGTGCCGCAATCGCAACTGCAGAGCCGAGCGGGTTTCCGCCGAACGTGCTGCCGTGATCGCCCGGTGTAAACAAATTCATGATCGGCGCATTTGCAAGGGCCGCGGAGACAGGATAATATCCGCCTGCAAGCGCTTTGCCGACGACGAGGATGTCAGGCTTGATACTATCGTAGTCGCATGCAAAGAGATCGCCGGTGCGGCCGAATCCGGTTTGAATCTCGTCGGCGATAAAGAGCACGTTGTGTTCTTTGCACATTGCCCACGCGCGCTTCAAATATCCCTCGGGCGGGACGACGACGCCGCCTTCACCCTGGATCGGTTCGATGAGAATCGCGCACGTGTCGGGGGTAATTGCGCGCTCGAGCGCGTCGGCATCGCCGTATGGAACGAGGACAAAGCCGGGCGTAAAGGGGCCGAAGTGCTTGCGATATGACGACTCGCTGCTCGCGCTAATAATCGCCGTCGTACGGCCGTGGAAATTATTCGTAAAAACGATGATCTCAGCCGCGTTATCGGGGATGCCTTTGACTTCGTATCCCCAGCGGCGCGCGAGTTTGATCGCCGTTTCCACCGCTTCGGCGCCGGTGTTCATCGGTAGCGCCACGTCGAATCCGCAAAGTGCGGTTAGTTTTTCGAGGAACGGACCCATGCGCGTATTGCGCATTGCGCGCGAAGTCAGCGTGACTTTCGATGCCTGCTCGACGAGCGCGGCCTGGATGCGCGGATGGCAATGTCCTTGGTTAACGGCGGAATACGCACTGATGCAATCGAGATAGCGTTTCCCGTCCGCGTCCCAGAGCCATACGCCGGCGGCGCGCTCCACGACGAGATCGAGTGGTTTATAGTTGTGCGCACCGTAGCGTTCGTCGAGCTCGATGTACGTATTGGAAAGGCTGGTTTTTTCTACATGCATGATCCTCTTAGGGGCGCCGAGTGTGTTTACTCCGGGACGAGGGCCCGCAAAGGAACATGGGGGCGCGAACGCCCATGTTCTAGGAACACTTGCTCGCTCTCTTAAGGACGCCCGGAAAGCCTACCTTCTCGCCATGAGTCGCATCTCTGACCATACCCGGGCGACGCTCGACCGCTTGATGGCTCGCGACCGCGAGCATATAAGCGAAGCCGGCCGAACGAAGTTACTGTTACATGGCGAGGTCCGTCCGCTCGCGGTCGTCCTCTTCCACGGCCTTTCCGCAAGTCCGACCCAGTTCGTCCGATTCGCGCACGAACTGCATGCGCACGGACACAATGTCGTCGTTCCGCGCTTGCCGCGTCACGGTCATCAAAACCGGCTTTCAAGAGCGCTCGCGCATCTTACGGCGGACGATTTGCGTCATTTCGCCGCCCAAACAGTCGATTTAGCATCCGATCTCGGCGAGCGTGTCGCGATCAGCGGATTTTCGCTCGGCGGACTTCTGACGACGTGGATCGCCGAGCGCTATCCGATCGAACGCGCCGTCGCGATTGCGCCGTTTTTTGGCATCTCCTGGGTTCCCAACCGCTTCATGGGATCGCTTGCGCGGCTGATGCTCGCACTTCCGAATCGATTTCCGTGGTGGGATCCCATTGCACGCGAACGGCAGATGCCGGAGCACGGATACCCTCGCTATGCGACGCACGCGCTTGCGCAATCGTATCTCTTGGCGCGCGAGGTTATGGCGGATGCCGAGCACGGTATTGCGGCAAACCGCTTGATCTTCGTGACGAACTCCCGCGAGTCGGCGGTGAATAATCGCGCCGTTCGCGTGCTCGAACGGCGTTTGCGTACCGTCCATCCCGAGCGTCTCGATCACGTCGCGCTCACCGAAGTCCCGTTTTCGCACGACATCATCGAACCGTTGCGCCATCCGCAAATCGCGGATCGCGTTTTCCCAAGCATTCTCAAACTTATCGAGGGCGAATGAAGAAACAACGCTGCACGTGGGCGACGAGCGATCTGATGATTCCCTATCATGACAACGAATGGGGACGCCCGGTTCACGACGATGCGGTGTTCTTCGAATTTCTCACGCTAGAAGGAGCGCAAGCGGGTTTGAGTTGGGAGACGATTCTTCGCAAACGCGAGCGTTACCGTGACGTATTCTACGGATTCGATCCGCAGCGCGTCGCTCGGATGACGGCCACGCGCGTCGAGCGGCTGATGCAAGATGAGGGCATCATCCGCAACCGGAGCAAGATCGAATCGACGGTCGGCAACGCAAAACTCTTCCTCGACCTGCAAGACGAGTTTGGTTCATTCGACGCCTACGTCTGGCGCTTCGTCGATGGAAAGCCGATCGTGAACCGGCCACGGACGAGCGCCGAGATTCCGGCCGAGTCGCGTGAATCGGAGTTGCTGAGTAAGGACTTGCGTAAGCGCGGTTTCCGTTTCGTGGGACCAACGATCATGTACGCGTTCATGCAAGCGACGGGGCTCGTTAACGACCACCTTGTAACGTGCGCGTGGCGCTAGCCCATCCCAAGACCCGTGCAATCATTTCCGTCCGGTTCTTGGCGCCCGTCTTGCGGAGCAACTGTTTGAAGTAGTCTCCAACCGTCGTTTCCGATATGATCAGTTCGTGCGCGATTTCCGAAGAGCTGAGCCCGCGAAGAACCAGCGTTAGAACGTCGCGCTCCCGCTTTGTTAGCGAGTACGTCGAGGTGGCATATTTGACATCATCACGCCGCGTACGGCTCTCGCAGAAGACGGCGACGTAGGAATTGCTTACGCCGCTCAACCGGCTGATGCGCAACACGATGTCGGGCAGCGGTTCAACGACGCACTCCGTCGCTCGCTTCGTTTGCCATGTCGCTACCGCATCGAGCACGGCTTCGTGTAAGGGCGACGGCAAGACTTCGATCGGCTCTTCAGGGTTCTCCGCGAGGCGCAACAGCGTAAGCATCGCCGTCCAATCGGCAAAGACGATTCGCAACGAATCGTCTAATACGATCAGCTTCGGGTTCGAGCGCAGCGCCATAACGTCGATGCACTTCTCAGTCTCTTTCACCGCTCCGCCCTTGCATGAAATTCTTCAAGATAGACGACGATGCAGGTGCGCGATGGACCACTGAGGGTAAAGACGCGTGCGGAGAGTGACGGGTTGATCATTGTCAGCATCTCTCCGCGCCATGCCTGTTTCGACCAGCGAAGCGCCGCAGCGTGTACCAGCGACTCAGCGTTTCCCGGCAGATCCGTTTCCGCGCCGGATGGATGCGCGATGAGCTGCAAATCCTCATCGAACATATAAATCCATCCGAAGTTGCGGCGACGGCCGCCCACGTAAAGGCAGGCATCGTCCATAGCTAAGAACGTTAGCAGCGTCGACGCAACTTCGGCGACCCCTATTTTGCGGGGATTCGTTCGTTCCAGTTCAGTACGCGCGCAACCATGTCGGCCCGATTTCTCGCGCTCGTACGGGAGAGCAACTGCTTGAAGTAGTCGCCCACCGTGGTCTCGGAGATACAGAGCGCGCGGGCAATGTCTTTCGCGCTCTGCCCTTGCAAGACGAATCCAAGCACTTCGATTTGGCGTTGCGTCAATCGAAACCGCTTCGCGGCGCTCGTGAGGTCCTCGCGCCGGCGGCTCGGCTCGACATAAAGCGCGACGTATTGCTGCGAGCCGCCAAGTACGTTGACTCGAATAGTCAGCGATCCGTTGTAGGTAATTGAGTTGTCCGCAAGCGGATTCCGGGTCAACGCACCTACCACGTTTCGAACCGCACCTTCCACGTCGGGAAGAAGGCGCGTTGCATAGCGTGCTTCCAGTCCCAGCTTGCGAAAGATTTCGAATCCCGTATCCCACTCGGCGAGTACGACTCCATACTCGTCGTCGAGCACAATGATCTGCGGCCGAGCTCGTTTCGCGATGAGGTCCCGTTCGCTAAGACCGGTTTCGGGTTCGCGGGTATCGCAAATAATCAAAGAGCGCCCCCAATAAGACGGCAGCGTATATTGCAACCTACCGACTCCCCGCTCGGCAGGGTAGTATCTTAGCGCAAAACGGTAGTGAATCCTCATTACCGCCGTGGTCTTTTTGCACCACTGGATAGCGATCGAGCGAGATATCCCCCCGGGAACGAGGATGGCGCAGCAGGGGTCTGGGTGACTAGAGTTCCTTAAAAGGAAGAAATTGATGAAAGCTTATCGCGTTTTCGGCATAGCATGTGGCGCGGTGCTCGCGCTTGCGCTAACGTCCACTGCCTTTGCCGCACCGGCTAGCACTGCGCGTGCATCGATGCTGTTGGCACGAGCACCGGTCGTGCCTTCGTGTTCGAGTTTGCCAACCGTGGTTAATTTTTCGTTCGGTCCGTACGATGTGTTCTCACCGAATGGCCAGTTCGCGTCCGGCGGAAACGCTACGATCAATTGCACGAAAGGCGCTCAGCCGACGTGGGCGTTCGACAATGGCACATATGGAGTCGGCAGCCAAAAGTGCGGGCCGTTCCACTGCCGCAACATGGGTAATGGAAGCGGCGCGCTGCTGCAATATGTCGCGGTGGCCTGTTATTCGCCCGCGCAGATCAACGGCTCATCGATGTCGGACCTCGCGCAGTACTGCACGGGGATGGATCAGCCCGATGCAACGAACGTTCCCGTACCGGCCGCCAACGGAAAAGGAACCCAGGAAACGGTGAGCTTGTATTTCTACGCGTTCTTGCCGCCGCAGCAAGATGTTCCGATCGGAACCTACAGCGATAGTTTCATCATGACGTTGAACTACTAAAGCGACGTTTACGAAAGAATCCCCGCAAAAGCGGGATAGGAACGGACGCTCCTATCCCGCTACTGTTTTATCGTGAAGTTGCGCGCTGGGGAGCGACGACAGATCACTTTCAACTTCGAAAGGCCATGTAAATGAAGCGAACCGCTCTTTTTGTCGCGGTGCTTGCGTCGGTCCTCACGTTCACAAGCGTAACGATCGCGAGCGCCGGCACCGGAACCTCCGCGCTCACCGTCGGCACGAGCGTCATTTCGAACTGCACCCAAATGCCGTCGAGCGTCACGGGTTCAGTGAACTACGATGTCTTCAACAATAACTGGGCTTCTTCGTTCATGGGTAGTAACAATATCAATTGCACGAAGGGCTCCTTTCCGCAGCTTTCATTCAGCGGCGGCAACGGTATCAATGATTGCGGCGGTATCTATGGCGGCAGCAACTATTGCCGTTTCATGACCGATGGGAAGGGTAACAACCTCAACTATCTCACGGAGCTCTGCTTCTACCCGATCAGCGTGAACGGCGGTGCGCCGGATCAAAGCAGCGCGTGTTTACCTATGACCGGCGCTAGCTGGTATGGGAGCACTTCGATTGAGCCGGCAGCTGCAGGTACTGCTTCGTCGGAACAGACGCATTTCTGGTTCTATCTGTTCACGCCGTCTGGTCAAGATGTGCCGGTTGGATCATACAGCGACACATTTACCATGACGCTGAATTACTAAAGACGTTTCAGCAACGGGAACAAAACGGCGCGATTGTCCATCGCGCCGTTTTTTCCGTTCTGTGAATCCCCCTTGTTCTCGGGATGGCGCCCGCGACTTCACCGTTGATATACATGTCATAGGCCGCCCCCAGCCGGTCAAGTATTCGTTCACCTAATGTAAGGGAGTCTTTTTACTGTGAAAATTCGCGCTAAAGCAGTCGCCGCGTTCGCCGCGGCGCTGATCGCTCTTCCGGCTGCGGCACTCGCTAGCGGCTCGCAGAGCTCGACGATCACCGTGACCGGATCCGTTATTCCCGACTGCGTTGGTTTCGCCTCAACGAACAAGATCTCGTTCAACCCGTACGACGTCTTCGCAAACGCGAGTGACGATGCGTCAACCTCCTACGCGATCAACTGCACGAAGGGCTCGTCGCCCAACGTGACCATCGATGGCGGAAAGAACTCGAGTAACGGAAACCGCTTCTTGTCGGATGGCAGCGGAAACGCCGCCGGGCTCCTTCAATACAACCTCTTCGAGGATGCCGGTAACAGCAACGCGTGGCCGATTGGAACGCCTGTGAACGTTCCGGCAAACGGCAGCGGCGCAACGGAGACCACGACGGTCCTCGTCAGTGGCGTAATCCCGGCCGGACAAGACGTTGAGGTCGGCACGTACTCCGACTCCTTGACGGTGACCCTGAACTTCTAACGATGCAGGCGACGCTTCTCGCCTCGTTGATGCTGGCCGCGGTGCCTTTTGTACCCGCGGCCGGCACTCATTCTCAACACGCGCGCGTGACGAGTTCCGTTGTGGTCATCCATTCGTGTTCGGTATCGGTCTCTGACCAGCATCGCGTTGAGTTGCGCGGAGATTGTGACGATCGCAATGATCGAGACGACGAGACGAGCGCACGTAGTCTGTTTGTCGGCGATCAGGACAATCGCCCGATCTACCGCATCGATCGCGATGACGCGACCGGTGTGACGACGATTCAATTTTGAAAGGAAGCCTCATGAAAACGTTGCTGAAAATTCTTACGATTACTTCAACGCTCGCCGTTGCAATGACCGCCATGCCGGTTTCAGCAGGTGAATTCGGCGTTCAACCAATCAAAGTGTTTCTCTCGAAGGATACGACGAGCGTTCTGCTGTCCGTTGAAAACGAATCGGACAGCGCCTTGCGTGCGCAAGTCACCGGTTTTACGTGGTCGGAATCCGCGAACGGGAAAATGGAGCTTACGCCAACGGACGATCTGATCTATTTCCCGACGTTGATTACGATGGGCCCGCACGAAGTTCGCAGCGTGCGCGTGGGTCTTGCCACCTCTGCCGTAACGGCCGTCGAAAAAACGTATCGGGTTTTCATCGAAGAGCTGCCGTCTCTCGACAGTCAGCTTACGCCGGCCAAAGGCGCGCATCTGACTGTTCGCACAAAAGTCGGCATCCCGATCTTTCTCGAGCCGCCGAACGGAACGATGAAGGCGACGATCGGGCAAGGAAAGTTCGACGCCGGAAAGTTGGACGTTTCGGTCGTCAATCAAGGCTCACTCCATATCATGGTCGATAGCGTCAAAGTCATCGCTAAAGATTCCACAGGCCATGAAGTTTACGACAAAGCCGTGCGCGGATGGTACGTGATGCCGAGTCAAGAGCGCGACTTCGCAATAATGATTCCGAAGGATGCCTGCTCGAAGGCACAATCGTACGACGTGACGGCAGACTCTGATGCCGGCCTCCTCACGACGCACGTGAACGGCGACCGCAGCGCCTGCGGTAAGTAAACGCTTCCGCATCGTGCGCCGCATCGCCGCCATCCTGCTCGTTTCGTTGATACTCGGCAATCACGCGTATCCGGCGTCGGCCGCGCCGCTGCGCGCAATGCTGACGGTGACGGTCAATTCGGTCGACAAGGGCATGCACGTCGTGCAGGTCGACGGCGACGACATTTTGATCGCGCGCAACGATGTGGAGAACCTGGGACTGAACAACGTTCCGGGAGCCGGCGCCGGCGCGGCGGCATACGTGTCGCTTTCCTCGCTTGCGCCGGCACTGAAGTTTACGGTTGATGAGAAGACGCTGACGGTAGTAATTAACGTTGCCGCTCAATACCTCGCCGGTACGACCGTGAACATGCAAGATTCGGGCGCTATAGCGGCCGAGCATACTAGTAGCACGTTCTTGAACTACGCAGTGTCCAAAGCTTCTCAGTCATCTGCGGCGCTCAGCGGCGAGTTCGGAACTTCTGTAGCACGCGGTTTGCTGTATGCATCCTTCTCGAAGGACAGCTCGGGCATCACTCCAGGGATCGTGAATTGGACCTTCGACTCACAAGCGAAGATGCGGCGCGTTACGATCGGCGACGCAGATGCGACAGCCGGCGATTTAGGCGGATCGACGCAGATTCGCGGGATAGCGATTCAACGTGATTGGCAGCTGAACTCCCGATTTAATCGTCAAGTTTCGAATTCGCTCTCAGGGGTCGTAGAGTCGCCCTCAACAGCGAGCATTTACGTCAACGGATTGCTCGTTGGAACGCAAGAACTCCCACCGGGCGCATTCAACTTATCGAATATTCCGATGATCAACGGTTCGAACAACGTTCAAGTTGTGATTCGCGACGCGTTCGGCCACGAACAAGTCATTCAAAGGACGTTCTATCATTCGTTGAGCGCTCTGAATCCGGGGCTGAGCGACTATTCGTTTGCGTTGGGCTCCCAACGTGACGGATTGAGCGGCACGCCGAGTTCAGGACGCGGCCCGATGGCCTTCGTCGCGCACTATATTCGCGGAGTAAACGATACCTTTACGGGCGGAGGTGATGTATCGCTCACGCAAGGTGCCCTCGATTTAGGTCCTTCGTTCGTTTTCGCTACTCGCTACGGTCAGTTTACGGGCGAGGCGCAAATGAGCGATGCGAAGGACGCTCGCGGACTCGCGGAATTGCTCGCGTACGACTACTCCGGACGCGGGCTCGGATTCAACGGCGAGATTCTGATGCAAACGCCGCAATACTCCTCGGTCTCCGTATTGCCGGCCGAGGACCGGATGCTGTTCCGCGCGAGCGGCGGCATCACACTTCCTCTCGGGAAGCGTCGAGAGATATCATTTCGATTTTCGAGGGGTCGCGATCGCGATCACGGCGCATCGAACGAATTTGATACCGGAACGAGCGTACGAATCGGGCGCCGCCTTGCGCTTGCGCTCACGTACCGGATGCAAAATGGCTACGGAGGCGGCGGTTCAGGATTCTACACAACGTTGAGCATGCCGTTTGGCGGTGATGGAGAGCTCACGTCCACATCGACCTTTGGCGGCAGCGATGCCGGCACGTCGATAAGTGCCGGCAGAAGCGCACGTGCGGATCAACCGCTCGGCTACGATGTTATGTATTCGCGGCAAACAGATCAATCGCAGCTCGGATACGATCTCGAGTACTACGCAGCGCATGGACTCTATTCCGCGCAGCGCATTACCGCCGGCGGAGCAGCGTCAACCCAGCTCTCCGCTTCCGGATCCGTTGTCTATATCGATCGCGGTTTCTACTTCTCGCGCCCTGTTGAGGATGCGTTCGTTCTCGTCGACGCGTCGTTGCCGGGTGTCGTCGTCGAAGAGAACAATCAGCCGATGGGCAAAACCGACCATCATGGGAAGCTGTTCCTTCCCGATGCGATCTCGTATTATCAGAACGAAGTGCGCTTGAACTCATCCAACGCGCCAATGAATTACAGCTTCGATAAAACGTTAGATCGCGTGACGCCGTCCTATCGAGGCGGTGCGGTCGCGCATTTTGCTTTACATCGGACGCAGTCGTTCTTGGGAAGCGTCATGGTCCGCGAAAACGGAAAGTCCATCGCACCGGCTTACGGACAAATGACGCTCTCGTTTCCGAACGGCAAAAATGCACGGTCGGATATCGGTGAAAACGGTGAATTCTATCTGGAGAACGTCCCGCCGGGAACGTATCCCGCGAAGATTGAGTACAGCAAAGGAACGTGCTCGATGAAGATGACGATTCCGGACGTTGCGCAGCCGTACGTACGAATGGGGAGGCTAGTATGCGACGGCTCGCCCTAACAACGGTTGCCGTTCTCGCGATCGCAAGCGTGTTCGCTATTCATCCGGTCCACGCCGCAGCGAGCCGCGCCTACCATGGGTGCCGCTTCGACGATCTGCTCCTATCATTCGGGCAGTACGATGTTTTTAATCAGCATCCAACGGCGATTGCCGGGAGCCTGACATACATCTGCTCGCACGTCGATGACGATGTCGAGATATCACTATCATCAGGCAAGTCGAACGACTATCGCAATCGCTACATGACGAACGTCAGCGACTCGAGTCAGCATCTGCACTACCAGCTGAGCCTGAACCCCGACTGCGGCCGGCCGTTCGGTGATGGCTTCGCTGACACCGATAAGCTAGATCTCGATGCACGTAAAGGCAGTGGTTCCGTGCACGTTTTCGGCGTGGTCTATCCGCGTCAAGACGTTAGGGCCGGCCAATATTCGGATGAATTAGAAGTTACGATCAACTACTGAGCGAATGTCGCTCGGTAATGCTCGAGCCGCCGCAAACGCGCCCCGCTTCGTCGTTTGATGAAGCGGTCCAACGTGCACAAGCCGTAATTGCGCGCGACGATGAACGAATTACACCTGCTGCGCACACCAAACTCCTCCATCACAACGAGCGCCGGCCGATTGCAGTCGTGCTCCTTCATGGTCTCACGAACCATCCGGGACAGTACGCGGAGTTTGCGCCGCAGCTCTACGCGCGCGGCGCAAACGTATACGTTCCGCGGATGCCGTATCAGGGATACAAAGACCGAATGACAACGGCGCTTGCAGCGTTGACCGCGGAAGAGCTAGTAGCTGCGGCATATGATGCAGTCGATGTCGCCTGCGGGTTAGGCGAACGTGTAGCAGTACTCGGCATCTCGGCAGGCGGACTGCAGTGTGCGTATCTCGGTCAATATCGTGACGACATCGCAGTTAGCGTACCCGTATCACCGGATTTTGCGCTTTTGCAACTTCCATATGGAGTTAGCAAACTGCTCGAATGGCTGATCCTTCATGTGCCGAACCTATTTCTCTGGTGGGATCCACGAATACGTGAAGCGCAACGGCCGAAAACCGCGTATCCACGTTTCCCGACGCATGCTCTCGCGCAAACAATGCGCATTGCCGACGCGGTCTTCGACGCGGCGAGAGCAAAGAAGGCGCAGGCGCAGCGAATAACGACGATCGTAAATCGCGCTGACCCGGCCGTAAACAACGAAGTAACGCAAGAGGTAGTCACGGAGTGGAAGGGTCTGCGCAAAGAGGGGATTGACTATGTCGAGTTGCGCAACTTGCCCGAAAACCACGACATCATCGATCCCGATAATCCGCACGCCGCAATCGATGTCGTCTACCCGAAACTGATCGCCGCCTTAGGTCTCTAGCGCAGCGCGATAGAGCGCTACGCTCGTACGCCGTTGTGTACGGCGAAGAGATTGTGCGGGTCGTACGTGCGCTTGATCGAGACGAGGCGCGGAAAGTTCGTCCCCCAATACGACGTCCCGAATGACGGCTCGAAGTAGTTGCTCTCGGAGACGTAGGATCCGCCGCGTGGCGTCAGCGCGCGAGCCGGCTCCATGCAGGCGTGAATCGTCTTTGCCCTTGCGCGTGCTTTTTGCATGTCGGGTTCGTGCCCTGCGATTCCCGGGTAGAGTCCTTGCGCGCCGTCGGCGCAAATCATCAGCGCAAATGCGGTCGTAACGTTCGGGTTCATCGCGGTCTCTTTTGCGGCATCGATTGCGGCAGCGGGTGCACCGGCTAAGCCTTTATTGAAATGAAGCTCGAATCCGAACGGACGCGACGCTTGATACAGTACATTCGCTAGCGATGCGCGGTGATCGTCATCAAGCAACGATGCCGGAAGCCAGAGCGATTCGTAGCCGTAGAGAAACATCCCGACTTGATCGCTATCCCCGCTCCACCACCAGTTTGCTGCGTGATTCGCGCGCGGGTCGAGCCTGACCGATGTGCTATGGTGATCCACGCGCCAGGAGCGGTCCCACCAGTGGCGGCCTTCCATCGAACCGATATGCGGTCCGTCGGCGAGGGTGAACTTTGACGGTGATGCTCGCAATGTATCAAAAAACGGCTTCCAGACTGCGTTCATCTCATCCGAGGTAAGGCCCGCCCCGACCATGTTTATCGCCAGAACGTTGTCGCCGCGAAACTGCACGCTTTCGCCCCATTGTTCGTTGAAAAGCGAACTATGATAGAAGTCGATAAAACGCGCGATTAATTCTCGATAGGCATCATTTGAGGATGCCTTGATCTGTGCGTTTACACCACCCAGATGCTCGGGTAAGTCGTGCAGCGCAAGCGTGAGCCCGCGTCACGATGCCGAACGTTCCGCCGCCACCGCCCTTCAACGCCCAGAAGAGATCGGGATCGCTGGATGCATTGACGGTGCGGATGCGGCCGTCCGCGGTTACAACCTCAGCTTCACGGAGATGTGATGCCGCCGTTCCGAATCGCTTTGAGAAACTGCCGAAGCCGCCGCTTTGAACGAGCCCGGCAACACCGACGGTTGTGCACCCGCCGCCTTGCACGTATCTGCCGTGTTGCGTCGTCACGGCATCATACGCTTGGGCCCAGATCGTTCCCGCGCCTAGAGTAACGCTGTCGCTTCCAACCGTGATGTCGTTCATATGACGCGTCCAAATCAGAAGCGAATCCGGCGCATTAGACGTTCCCTGATAGCTGTGTCCGCCGCCCTTGATGACGAGACGAAGATCGTATTCGCGCGCAAAATTCACGGCGGCGGCGACGTCACCCGCATGCTGTGCAGCAACCGCATGCGAACTCGTCGCACTCGTCCAGGCATCCGCCCAGCCGACGGTTTGGGTGAGTGCCGGATCGTCGCCGATGAAGTACGGATTCTTGAGATTCTCAAAGAGCGCGCTGCACGACGCGTTGGTGCGGGCACATGTTTGAAACGGCGACTGCAATTCGAGCACATCGCCGTCGGCTGCGCGGCGCAGCTTCTCCCACGGAATTCCGGTCGACGCGGCAACCGCGCTGCGCGGTAAGAATCCGATCAGCATCGCCGACGCCGATCCTTGAAGCAAGGAACGCCTGTTCATTAGATGTACTCCTTTTTTCCCGGCCAGAGCTTCGCCAGCGGCTCTTTGATGCCGCGGCAAACCATAAGAGGAATGTTTGTTTCGTATGCGACCGTAAACGGAGCGTTGAAAGTCGCGGCACGCTCAGCACGCGTGAAGAGCGCATGCTTCGCACCGCAATCTCCGTTCACGTCGATGACCACGTTGCCGGAGTAACCGCGCGAGCCCCACAGCCAGTATTGATTGTGGCCGCTCACCACGGGAACGCTCGGAGCGAAGAATTGCACTGCGGCTGCTTCCCCGTAATTCGATGCAACGATGACCGCTTGAGTTCGCTCGCCCGGCGGTAATCCATCGTAGAGCCGCTTGATCGTCGCCGCCATTTCAGGCCACCCGTGCATGTCCGCCCAATCACCCGGAAGTGCAGCTGTTTCCCGCCCATGCTCGGTTGCCGTTATTGCCCGCGACATGTGAAGCGTTGCGAGTAGGTGGTCCTGATACGCAAGAAACGTCTGTTCGGAAAGCATCGGTAACGCAAACGGAACGAAAAGCGGACCGAGGGTCAACGTGTAGGCGAGCGCGGCATAACGCACGATGGACGCCCGTCGTGTCCACCCTTCGATTGCGACGGCACCGGAAGCGATAAGAATGGAATAGACCGCGCCGGGATAGTAATGTT
The DNA here is from genome assembly GCA_963765935.1 of Vulcanimicrobiia bacterium. Classification (GTDB taxonomy): domain Bacteria; phylum Vulcanimicrobiota; class Vulcanimicrobiia; order Vulcanimicrobiales; family Vulcanimicrobiaceae; genus JAMXLG01. Next base: position 1,998,145 of record CAVXXX010000001.1, read on the forward strand.
TTCCGTGTGAGAGAATCATTTCGGCGATCAAGATCATATACGCATAGCCAAGAAATCGAAACGATGTGGCACGCAGCAACCAAATCAACCCAATGATCCATACGGGGAACAGGAGGAGGTTGGTAATGATGATCTCTTGGACGAGGTACATCAGCGGGCCGACCTCGATATTCTTTCCGTTCTGGCCGTTGCGTAGTAACTCGGCCATCGGAAATCCGTAGTGTGCTTGCCACTGAAAGTTCGGCAGCGCCACAATCGTCATGAGGACTACCGCGGCGGCAAACCATCCGTTTCCCAAAATGCGCCGTTGTGGCGTAAGAAGTAAACCGAGTGTCAACGCGATCAAGAAGAAGATGACGCTGTACTTACTTTCAAGCGTTACACCGGCAACCGCGCCGGCTACGATCCAGAGCTTTGGATCGGCGCCCTTGACGAGACGCGTCAAGAGGTACGCCAGCAGCGGCCATGTCAAGAGATTCACTTCGTCCGTCGAAACCTTCATACCGAATGACATAAGGACGAGCGTGAAGAGAAAGACGAGCGTTGCGAGCGCTTGTGCGAATACGCCCCCGCCGAATTCAAGGACGAGCAAGCAGGTCGTGTATGCGGCGGCTGCAGCGAAAAGCGCGGGCACGGCGCGCAACAGCCATAAGGAGTGTCCGAAGAGTTGCGTTGCTGCGGCCATCAGTGGCACGACCGGCGGCTGATCGACGTAGCCCCATTGCGGGTGAAAGCCGCAAATAATGAAGTACAGTTCGTCGCGGAAGAAGCCGTAGTGCGCGTTGCCCAGCGCGTGAATAAGGAAAACCACGGCCGCGGCAAACCACGGCATCGTACGAACGTTCATCGCGGCTCCTTTACTTCAGCAAATCGGGGCGTTTTGCGGCGTAGCGGCGGCTCCAAGCGATCTCGCTTCCGTCGCGCATTCTGATTTTGTAGTCACCGTGGAACCATGGGTGAATTTCCGAAATTTCATCGATGTTTACGAGGTGCGAACGATGCACGCGCGCAAACTGGGCGGGATCCAGGCGCGACTCGATCGACTCGAGCGTCGTACGCAATGAATGAGAACCGCGAGCGGTGTGTACCTCGACATTATTACCGTCGGATTCAAGGCGCGTGATCTCGCGCGTCGCAACGAAGAACGATCGGCCTTCGTTGGGAATCAACAGGCGTCGCACATATTGTTCTTCGTTACGGACACGCGCCAGCGTCGCGGCAAGAGCTTCCGCGTCCGGCCGTGTATCGGCAGAGCGCCGTGCCCGCTCTAGCGCTTGCTCGAAGCGCGCCTTATCGTAGGGCTTGAGAAGATAGTCGAGCGCACTCACTTCGAACGCCTTCACGGCGTATTGATCGAAGGCGGTGACGAAGACGATCGAAGGCGGCTCTTCCGCGCGCACGAGCGCTTGCGCTACGCCCAAACCGTCGAGATCGGGCATGTGAATGTCGAGAAAGACCAGGCGCGGTTTCGTCATCGCAATGAGATCGAGCGCATCGATGCCGTTCGAGGCCTCCGCGACGATTGTCACGTCTTCATGCTCGCCGAGAAAACGTGCCAGTTTCCGGCGCGCCGGTGCCTCGTCGTCCGCAATCATTACCGGGATCGTCATGCGTCACTCCCTTCAACGTACGGAAAGGTCAACGTCGCAAGCGTCCCGCCCTCGTTTCGCGACCCGATCGCGAATGAGGCGCGGTCGCCGTACATATAATCGAGGCGGGCAACGATGTTCGAGAGGCCGATTCCATGCGCTGCGCCGTCACTGAATCCGACGCCGTCGTCTGCAACCTGAATCACCGTCGATCCATTTTGCCGTGCCACGTCGATTTCGAGATCGATCGAGGCGCGCGTCGAGCCCATGCCGTGCCGAATGCTATTCTCGAGAAGCGGTTGCAGCACCATAAACGGAACGAGCGCGTTTCGAGCCCTTTCGTCGACGTGAACGTCCAGTATCAGGTTGCGTTCAAGGCGCGTCTTCATGATGTCGACATACATCCTTTCGATGTGAAGTTCTTCATCGAGGGTAACAGACTGAACGCCGCCCGAAGCTAGTACCAATCGCATGAACTCACTCACTTGCGTCAACATCTGGTCGGCTTTGGTGACGTCTTCGTACATCACCGACGAGATCGCGTTGAGCGTATTGAAAAGAAAATGTGGCTGTAACTGTAAGCGAAGATTTTCCAGCTTTGCCTCAGCAAGTTTGCCTTCGAGTTCGGCTTCCTTCAATTCGGCCTTGCGCGTCGCCGACATGTTGGTGAAGAGCATGATCAACCCGAGCAGGAGCGCGTAATCGAACACGTCGCCGGCTGCTTCCATGGGATACCGGTACATCATATTGCCGTAGTCGTACGAACCGAGACCAAGGATCCAGAAGATTGCGATCCGGCTCCACCACATGATCGTGGTGTGTAAGACCGTGTAGATAAGTGCGCCGACCGCGTTGCCGGCGAGTGCCTCGACCCAACTGGTGCCGAAACAAAACCGGCGAGCGAACCAAATGATCATCGGCAGCAGCACGAGCGCGCCGTACGCACCCGTGAACTCCTCGATAACCCGCTGCGCGAACGTGCCGTGATGTCCCCGGGTGAGATCGTCGAGGTAGTAGTGCGCGGTATTCAGACACGCGAGCAGCGTGAATCCGGCGAAGATCATCAGCCACACGGTACGCGCGGTAAGTTTCATATGATGGTTGTACCGGCTTCGGGTCCCTCGCGGCAATTGCCCCGTGATGAGCGGGATAAACCGCAGGTCAGACGGCGCCGGCGCTCACGCGGTAGCGTAGGTACACCACGCCGTTACGAAATCGGCGCTCGTCGCGGAGTTCAAGCCCGACGAGCAGGTCGCGCGGCAGGCCCGGAGTTCCACCGCCGACGATCACGGGCGAAAGAAAGAGCCGGCACTCATCGACCAGCCCCGCCGCAAACGCCTGTGCCGCGAGTTCCGCACCCCCGACGCTGATGTCGTGCCCGGAAGCCGCTTTCATCGCTCGAACGTCTTCGGGACGAAAACTGCGCTCGATTCGCGTACGCTTCGTCGTCGCTGCTTCGAGGGTTCGTGAGTAGACGATTTTCTCGGCTTCTTGCCACAGCCGCGCGTAATCCGAAGCCACTGCGGCTTGGGCGTTGCGCTCGTGCGCGTCGTCCCAAAACTTCATGACATCGTATAAGCGGCGCCCGTAGAGATACGTCCCGATCGGCCGCTCGAGGTCGTTGACAAACGCGTGCACCTCTTCGTCGGGAACCGACCAGTCGAAGTTTCCGTGCACGTCCGCGACGTATCCGTCGAGCGACATGATCGCACTATAGATCAGTTCAGCCATTGGTTCGCTTTCCGAGTTCTCCGATCGGTGTTGGCCCGTAGTGCATCCCGAAGATCGTGTCTGCTTCGATGTGTTCGCGGGAGATCGCGCCGAGTGCTTCGTGGACGTATTCGGGAGTGAACCAACCGCCGCTGCCATCGGGCGCGAAGAGGTCGCTCGTGTACAGGAGCCGGCGCTGCGGAATGTAGACCATCATCTGCCGCTCGCCCGTTGCGGTGCGATACGGAATGATTTCGATGCGATTCGTTCCACTGCCCACCGTCGTCCGGTTCGTCACAAAGTGAAATACCGCATCACGTGGATGCCTCGCTAAGTCGTCTGGGTGCGCGTCGTGCGGTGCAGCGAGAAGTCTTCGCAAAATGGGTTCGTTGAGATCGAGTGCGTAGACGGGAATTCCGTCGGCCACGGCTTGACGAACGCCGGCGAGATGCGGCCATGAATCCGACGTCGTCACGACGGCTTTGATCGGTTTATGGAACGCAGCAATGGCAGCATCGAATGCACGCTGCGTGTACGCCGGTGACCAGGGTGCCTCGAGCGCAACGATACCGTCGGCCTGCTCGATGAACTCAACGTTCCATCCTCCCGGAATGCGGAGAATTCCCGGAGCGATTTGCAAGGGCTTTCCATCTCCGGCGTACCCGAGCGGAATATCTTCGATCTTGCGCAATTTTCCGTGATGCGCGTCGTAGATTTCCGGTGTGACGCTGATCGTCTGCTGATCTACCGGCCGGTTGAAATGAAGCGAAACGATCGAAAGCCGCGTATCCGGTAGTCCGACGCGTTCGAACGACCACTCACGAGGATACACGATCCCGTTCCCTTCCAGCGCCCACCCATTGTACGTGATACGCGTCGTTACATCACCCCACGCGCTGAGAAACGTTTGGTACAAGAACGGTCGGACGTAGGCGAGCTGCCAGGGTAAGCCGGTGACGGCATTCACGTAGAGCGTACACGGCGCACCGTGCCATGTGAACGCGTATACGCGATGACGCACGCCGTGAAGCGTAACGTCAGGTTCTTCGCGTAGGTCCGAAGCTTCGGCTGCCGTGAGCAGCAGGCGTTCCGGAGCGAAGGCAAATTGTTCTTCGTTCGTTTCGATGAGGTAGCCGCCGCCGTACTGCGGCCCTTGCGCGGTTACGCGTTCGGCGACGTCGTCGTCGATAATCATGACCTGCGGCTGCTGCGGCGGCTGGTCGGTCCACCACTTGTCCGCCGCATAGCCCTCATCGGTCTGCTCGATGCGAACGCGTTGCTTCGTCAAATCGCGGATCTCGTGCACGCGAAAATGGTCGAAGAAATACGGGCCGGTTGGGCGCTCTGATTGCTCCACCATATCGCGTTCGCCGATCGCAACGTATTCCAAGGACGTAAGAGCTTCGAGCTTAGCTCGCCCGCCCATCGCGTCGAAGGACGGATCGAGAAGGTTCGACAGCGCCAATATTGCGATGAGATGCATACGAAAGAGCATACGGCTCTCACCCGCACGCTCCAATCAAAATCACATCAACACTCCGACCCTATTTCGGATCAAAGGCACCCGTGAGAATCATCTGTTCCGAAAGCTCGCGTGCCTTTTTGTATTCCGGTCCGAGTTTCTCCAGCTCTTCATCGAAGATCGCGGAAAGCGAAGACGGGGTGTAGGGGCCCGGATACCGCATGCGCTGCGCGATCATTAGCCGATAGATGCGGTCCGTCGCGAGATCTTCCATGTAACCGTCGAGCAAGCTCGCGCCTTTGCCCTCAAGTACGCCTTGCCGGTATCGAATGACGGTGCGGACAGCCGCGCGCGTTCCATCGAGCGACGTCGTGCCGACGCCCTTTGGAGACGGACGCAGATCGGGATGCAGCGTCGTGAGGTTCGGACGCTTGCCGAGTTGATTCGGATACGGGAACTGCGCGACCGCGATCGCGTTTTGATCCGGATGACCGGTCCACGCGCCATCCATCAAGCAGGTCGCTTCATTCTTCTTATCGCGCTCTAGAACCGTGAGCGCGCGTTCGTTCAATTCGGAATCTTCGCGGCTTGGGTAAAGCGCCGTCATGCCGCCGATCGCGAGTGCGCCATGCTTGTGCGTGATCTCGGGCAGCAACGTGCGCAGATTTTGGAAAAACGGGATGTCGATCGGTATCGTGTTGCGGTCCGGCAAGAGCCAATTCGGATCGTGCAAGTTGAAGTGAATCAAACTCGCCATGTAATCCCAGCGGCCGAGGTTCAGTCCGAGAATATAGTCCCGCAGATTGAAGAGAAACTCTTCCATTTGATACGCAACGGGATGTGATTCGACGAGCGCCATCGCTTTGATGGAACCGGACTTCCAGCCCTTGGCCGCTATGACATCGTCAAAGAGCGACTTCCACCATAGCGCCTCTTCGGCAAATTCCGACTTTGGAATGTAGATGCATAGCGGATGCTTCAGACGATCGTAATCGAGGCGATATGCGAGTAACGCTACGTCGAAAAGCGATGCGCTTGTTAATTCTTCATCGATCACACCCGCTTGGGAAAGATGCAGCCCGCGCACGCGGTTCCAGACAACGGTGCCGCTCGGTTTGATCCCAACGGTACCGCCGCGTTTTGTGTCTTCGTACGTCAGCTCGCCGTAGAGCGCTTTGACGAGATTGTCGTGGCCGAGCATCGAGTGCTCCCACGTGTTAACCATCGAATCTTCGAGGTCGAGCATTACGCCGGGCGCGCCGGAATTGAGCATTTTGACGACGAGTTCGCCGTCGTCGGCCGGACCCGTCATTTGATTGCGTTGATCGCGACACCAGTCGGGAAGGTCGATGCGCCAATCGGTCGTGGTTGCTTCCGACTGCGGCAAATAGGCCGGAAGATCGCCGGCGTGCGCACGCGCGAGCTGAGCTGCTCGCGCGTGCGCCAAACGTTGCTGCCAAGAGGTGAACCGTTCGTGCAGCGGGAGATAGAACTCCGCAAACCCTTTCGGTAGATCCCGTTGAAGCGTGAAGTCCGCGGGAGCGACGTTCATCTAGACAGTTGCTACCTCTTTCGCCTTACCGTTTTCGTAGAATTGCTCGGCCTCCGTCGAACCATGCAATGCGGTCGTCGACGATCGACCTTCGCTGATCACTTGGGCGACTTCGTCGAAATATCCGGTACCGGCTTCGCGTTGATGACGCGTCGCGGTGTACCCGTACTGTTCGCTTGCGAACTCGGCTTGTTGGAACTCTGCGTACGCCGACATGCCGCGAGCCTTGAAGTCGCGCGCCAATTCGAAGAAGCTGAAGTTAAGCGCATGGAAGCCCGCGAGCGTGATGAACTGGAACTTGTATCCCATTGCGTTGAGCGCTTCGCGGAACGTCGCGATCGACGCATCGTCGAGTTTCTTCTTCCAATTGAACGACGGCGAGCAGTTGTAGGCGAGGAGTTTGCCCGGGTACTTGGCGTGAATGGCTTCGGCGAACTTGCGCGCTTCTTCGATGTTCGGCTCCGACGTTTCAACCCACAGCAGATCCGCATAGGGTGCATAGGCTAAACCGCGCGCGATGCACGTATCCAAGCCTTGCTTCGTGCGGAAGAAGCCTTCCGGCGTGCGTTCGCCGGTGATAAATTGGCGGTCAACCGGGTCGACATCGCTCGTAACGAGCGTTGCGGCGTTGGCGTCCGTGCGCGCGATGATAATAGTCGGCACGTCGAGCACATCGGCAGCGAGACGCGCCGAGATAAGATGCCGAACGGCTTGCTGCGTCGGAATCAACACTTTGCCGCCGAGGTGGCCGCATTTTTTCTCCGAGCTCAATTGGTCTTCCAAATGCACGCCTGCGGCGCCGGCTTCGATCATTGCTTTCGTCAATTCGAACACGTTGAGCGGACCGCCGAACCCGGCTTCCGCGTCCGCGACAATCGGCAGATAATTTTGGGCGCCGCCGCGGCCTTCGACCGATTCAACTTGATCGAGGCGTTGGAACGCGTTGTTGATTCGCTTCACCAAGTGCGGAACGCTGTTGACCGGATAGAGGCTCTGGTCGGGGTAGACCTGCGCCGCAACGTTTGCATCCGCTGCGACTTGCCAGCCGCTGCAGTAAATCGCTTTCAAACCAGCCTTGACGGCTTGGACGGCTTGTCCGCCGGTCATCGTTCCGAGCGCGGCCGTCGGCTCCGGCTCTTGCAGCAGTTGCCACAGCGTCCGTGCGCCCAGGCGCGCGAGCGTCTGCTCGACGACAACGCTCCCCTGGAGTTTCACGACATCCTGCGCGGTGTAACGCCGTTCGATGCCGTTCCAGCGTGAATCGTTGCTCCACCGTTTGGTCAGGGCCGCTGCGCGCTCGTTCGTACTCACGAAATCATCCCTCCACAAAGTGATAGCGAAAAATTGGACCGAACAATCTGCTTATTGGACCGGTGCAATTGGATGGTTTGCACAAGAACGTTGGACTGCTATACCCTGTATATACAACGGGCAAACATATGTCAATACCGACTATTGATAAATTGATTGGTCCAGTTTTCGTTGATCAGCGCGACGCGAATGGTATCGCGCCAGGCGCCGTCGATGAAGAGATAGTCGCGGGCATAGCCTTCCACAGTGAACCCGAGCTTGCGCAAGACACGTCCGCTTCCGGTATTGTGCGGATAGTATCCGGTTTCAAGACGATGCAGATTCAATTCGTCAAATGCAAACCGGACGACGGCACGAGCTGCTTCGGTTGCAAAACCGTTCCCTTGCCGTCGATAATCCACTGAGTACGCGAGCGTTGCGTCGTACCGCACGCCTCGGAAAACGTGGAGCAAGTGAACGAGCGCGACGATCTCGTCTCCGTCGCGTTCGAATACGGCGAACGTAAACGCCCGTTCATCGGCGGCAAAGCCTTCGGCTTGCGCGATGTCGTCTGCGACTGATTCACGGGTGTACTCCTCGCGAACCGGCTCATAGGGTTTAAGGTGCTCGCGATTGCGCACGTGATACGCGCGCAAAGCATCGACGTGGGCGTACGCGAGCGGCTCTAGCCTGAGCCGCTCGGTCGTCAACGTGCGAGCCATGCTATGTCAAGGTCGGCAACGGTAGCGATGGACGCGTTGTGAGATCCGGCCGAAGTTCGGTTGCGTTTTCGAATGCGCGGTCCATGAGACGCAGCGCGAAGTCGAGTTGCGGGTCGCGTCCTTCGCGATAGTCTTGGGGCGCGAAATCCACGTCGTAGTCGGGATCGGTGCCATAGTTTTCTACGCCCCATCCGACGTCTGAGAACCAGAACGAATATTCCGGCTGCGTCGTCAGCGTACCATCCACCAAATGATGATACGGCTCGATGCCGATGACGCCGCCCCACGTGCGTTTACCGACGAGCGGCCCGAGTTTGTAGAGCTTGAAGCAGTGACTGAAGATGTCGCCATCCGAACCCGCAAACTGATTCGTGAGCGCGATCATCGGACCGCGCACGGATTCGGGCGGATACGGAACGGCGGCGCCGTAACGTGGAACGTCATAACCGACGCGTCTGCGCGCGAGCTTCTCGAGCAACAGCGGCGAGACGTGGCCGCCGCGATTGTAACGCACGTCGACAACCAATCCTCGACGATCGAATTCGCTCAAATATCCGCGATGGAATTCTGCAAAACCCCACGGTCCCATATCGGGAATGTGCACGTATCCGACGCGTCCGCCGGTTTTCTCGTGCACGTATCGGCGGTTGGCTTCGACCCATGCGCGATATCGCAACGGCGCCTCCGATGCAAGCGCTTTCACGAGTAGGGTCCGCTCTTCGTCTTTGCGCGTGCGGATCGTGACGGATACGTCTTTGCCGGCGGAATTCACGAGCAGTTGGTCCGGCATCATCTCTTGCGTCAAGCGACGGCCGCCGATTGCGACGAGCAGATCACCTTCGCGAATGTCGAGCCCCGGTTCTGCCAGCGGCGAATCGCTTTCGCGATTCCACGAGTCGCCGCGGTAGATGCGTTGGATTCGATATCCCTTGCGTTCGATGTCCCACGCAAGTTCCGTGCCGAGAAAACCGCGTTGGTACTGCGGCGGAACGCGATAATCGCCGCCGTATTCATACGCATGTGACGTGCCGAGTTCGCCCTGCATTTCCCAAATGAGGTCAGAGAGTTCGGTACGCGTACGTACGCGCGGGAGCACCGCTTGGTAGCGATCGTAGACGCGATCCCAATCGATATCGCTCATGTCTTCGACCCAGAATTGTTCCGTTTGCAGGCGCCACGCTTCGCGATACATCTGCGCCCACTCGTCGCGCGGTACGATTTCGACGCTCGCGCGATCGAGGTCTAGCCAGCCGCTCTTTCGTCCCGCTTCGCTCGACGGCTTCTCCGGTTCTTCGTCGGGGAGATCGTTTGTCGCATCGATCGCGCGCAAACGTTCCTGCGAGCGATAGATCAAGGTATGGCTATCGGCACCGATGCGAAATTCATGGACGTCATTCGCGATCGTCGCTTGACGAAGCTGTTCGAAATCGTAGGCGAGCAGCGTGCCGAGCGTGTCTTCATCTTCGTCCTCTCGCCCTGCCGGTTTAATGCCTTGCACCGGGAAGCGCGTGTAAAAGACGCGCCCCTTGATCGCGCCGATCTGTTCGTACTCGCCCTCCTCGACGGGAAATCCGAGCACGCGTCCTTGAATGCCGTCGAAGTCGATCTCGATGCGAAGATCTTCTGTCTTACCGTTCTTTTTTTCGTTCTCGTGTTCGTGTTCGTGATCGTGATTGCGATGCACCGGACGCGGCTCGGGCACGAATGGCGAAGGAACGTCGCTGCGCAACGTTACGACAAACGGGCGTTGCGCTTGCGGGAAGCTGAGATCGAACTGCAACGCATCGTACACCGGATTGAAGTCGCGCGTCGAGATGAAGTAGAGGTATTTGCCCTCCGGATCCCAAGCCGGCGAATGATCGACACGCAACGGCGACGTGATGTCGTTGACTTTGCCCGATTTCACCTTCGCAATGCGAACGATCGACGTGCCGTACACCGGCCACCACGAGTACGCGATATAGCGCCCGTCGGGTGAAAACGCGAGCCCGGTAACACGCCGCGCGGGACTCGTATCGATGACCCGAACGTTGCCCTCGAGATCGAGCAGACAGAGCTCATGACGATGATTCGCAAAGGCGATTGTATCGCTGACCGGAGAGACGGCGAGCTCGGTGACGCGGCCGATATCGCCGTTTGTGAGCAGTTTCGGGTCGTCCGCCAGGTCGGCGCGATACTGCGCGATTTGTTCGTATCCGTTACAATCGGTAACGCAGACAAAGCGTTTCCCGTCCTTGAGCCATTCTACCAGCCGCACGCGCACGCGGCTGCCGCCACCGTGTTGAATGACCGCCCCTTCAAAGAGTGGCATCGTAAACGCTTGTCCGCGCGATACAAATGCGACGCGTGTCCCGTCGGGATGCGGCGCGAAATGTTCGAGCGATTCCGACGCCGCTTCAAAACGGCGCACCGTTTGCGGCTCGGCGGAGGGTGTCTCGATCGAAATTTCGTTCACCGTGTCGCTTGCGATCTCGAGCAAATGAATCGTGCCCGCCGCGCCATACACGATGCGCATACCGTCGGTCGACGGAAAGCGCGCGTAGTATTCTGCTTCGTGCGAATGGCGCGTGATATCGGTGCCGTCGGTCGAGCACGAGTAGATGTTACCGATGCCTTCGTGATCGTCGAGGAAATAGATGCGCTCGCCGACCCACATCGGCCAGGTGGGATTGCCGGGAAGTGCGAGGCGCTCGAATTCGAGCACGCCGTGCATCTCAACCCAAATTTCGCCTGCGGTGCCGCCGCGGTACCGCTTCCAACGAGCCGGATCGACGCCGTTGCGTCCCAACACCATGGCTCCGGACGGACCGAACGAAAATGTGCGCGCGTGTCCGACGTTGAGTTCACGTGGTTCGCCGCCGTCGCGCGCGACCGCGAACGGGCGCGTTTCGCCTTCAAACCACGAGCGCGCGTTGGCGGCGAAATAGATTTCCGAGCCATCGGAACTCCAAGCCATGACTTGCGCGACCGTCGAACCGAGAAAGGTCAGACGACGCGGTTGTCCGCCGATGGACGGCATGACGTAGACTTCCGGGTTACCGTCATCGTTGGAAACGAACGCAATCCACCGGCCGTCGGGCGAAAGCCGCGGCGTCGTGCAGGTGCCGAAACTCACGGTGAGCCGCGATGCGGTTCCGCCGGAGACGGGGACCGACCAGAGGTCGTCCTCGCAAACGAAAACGATGCGATCGCCTGCGATCGTTGGATAGCGGTAGTAGCCTTGCGTCATGACTGGGGATGGGGTTACGTCCCGGCTCAGGCGTCTCTTGCACGTGGCGATTACTTTGTGTTACAAAGTAAGACATGATCAACGCCCACGCGCTCGTCAGCGTTCCACAGCACGTTGCCATCATTATGGATGGCAATCGGCGTTGGGCAAAAGAGCGTGGCTTGCCGATTGCCGAAGGGTATCGCCGCGGTGTCAGCGCGCTGCGCGGCGCCGTGCGGGCCGCAGCATCCGCGGGCGTCGGCCGACTGACGGTGTATGGATTCTCGACGGAAAACTGGCGGCGTGAATCGGGCGAGGTCAATTTGCTCATGCAGCTCTACGCTGCATGCGCGCAATCAGAGAAGTCCGATCTCATCCGGCAAGGCGTGCGCGTCGAGATTATCGGCGACCTGGACGCGTTTGCATTTCCCGCCCGCTCCGCATTGCGCGATCTTGTTGAATCGACGAAAGGCGGGACGCGCATCACACTCGCGCTCGCACTCAATTACAGCGGGCGTGGCGAAATCATACGCGCCGTACAATCTATCGCGCGCGACGTCGCTGCACGTCGCATCTCGCCGGATGCTATCGACGAATCGACACTGCGCGCGCGCATGTACGCGCCGCATGCCGCCGATCCCGATCTCTTGATTCGAACCGGCGCAGAATTCCGCGTCTCCAACTTCCTCTTGTATCAACTGGCGTACACCGAACTTTTGACGCTGCCGGTGATGTGGCCCGATTTCGACGAAGCACAATTCACCGCAGCCGTGCGCGAATACGGCGACCGCCAACGCCGCTTCGGCGCCTAAGCTCTCCGGATTATTGGTTGATGGCGGCGTCGCGGCCGGCGTAAAGTAGGCGCCCGAGCGTGCTAACCAGTGTTGCGCTATTCGTAAGCTGATCTTCGAGCGGTACGAGGGTCGGTGTCGGCGTGCGTCGTTGGAACGGGAGAACGACGCCTTCGCGAATGAACGGCGTTGTTTCGTATCCCGCGAGCGTGCGGAAGATCAGTTCCGCGTAGAGCGCATTTGCCCAGCCGAATTCTTGACGCGTGAATTTCCAATACCCGCCGGGGTAAAAACTTTCGTGAATCAATCCTTGTTCGCTATCCGTTTCCGCGAGCGTCGTAATCAGATCTTCAACCGTCTCGCGATTGGTGTCCGTCAACGCTTCGCCGATGATGCCGAGCGGCCACACGAACCCGTACGGTGTATGGGGGCTTCCCAATCCTTCGCCGTAGCGCCCGCGAAAGTACCACGGATTGCGCGAGCTGAGCGTGAAGCGGCGCGTGTCGCGATAGACCGGGTAGTACCGCGACGACCAATCGATGTACGGAAGCGTGGTGAGGTTGGGAATATTTGCATCATCCATCACGTTGTAGCGGCCATAGCCGTCCGTTTCGTACGCATAGATCCACGTGCGGCTCGGCTCATCGAATATCACGCCGTACGTCTGAATTCCGTGCATCACGGATTGCTCCAGCGCGAGCGCTTTTTGCGCGAGCTGTTGATCGCCATACCCGGAGAGCGCGAGTTGACGAACTTCGCGTAGCGCGACGACCGCGATCATATTCTGCGGAAGGTTGAACCGGTATTGCACCGGATCGTCGGACGGACGAAACGCGCACCAAATGAGACCCGTGCTTTCATTGTAACGGTCGTCGGTGTAGGTGCGTTGCCGATACTTGTACGTGCTGCAGCGCGAATGATGCTGTTCGCAACCGAAGGTGTAGACGACCCGGCTGAGCGCAACGTGAAGGTCCGGCGTGAAAATCGAACGATCGCCCGTTTGTTCCAGGTACACGAACGCGAGCATGACGGGCCATGCAATGGAATCGACCTCCCACTTCCGTTCCCACGCCGTGTAGTCGGCGCGGAACGCATTTGCATACGGATCGAGACTGATGGCGCGCGCGTCACGTTCGATGACGCCGGTAAACCGACGGCGTAACACCGGATATGCGGTCTGGAAACGAACGTATGGAATGGTTTGCGCGGCGGAATCGCGCAGCCACATCGCCGGAATGTCGCCGGTTTGAACGTACGTCGTTGCATCGTCTTCCGGGAAGAAGTCGCGAAAGAGCGTATGAAAGAGCGACTCTGCCTGAATCGTACGCGAGCGTTGGCCGGTCAGCGGCACGATCAGACTCTGCGCGAGGAGTACCATCGCGAGGGTGATTTTGAGCACGAACGAGTCTCAGTCGTCGTCCGTCGCAATCGCGAGGGTGTCGATCTTTCCGTCCGGTGCGTAGCTCAGCGTCATCCAGAACTGCTTGTACCCGAAACTCAAACGGTATTTCTCGAACGCGGTCTCGCCTACCGTGCTGCGGTCGATGAATTCCACAAGCGTGAGATCGCCGAGCGATGCGAAGAGTTGCCGGCCTTCGAGGACTTGCTGCTGCGTGAGCGTCTTGTTGAGCGACGGCGTGAAATGCGTGCGGTCCAGCACGCCGCGTTGCAATTCGTGCACGATTTCCGTGACGTCGTGGGTCACCGCGGGATTTTCGTTTTGCGCGGGATGATCGAAGTCGGCGACCAGCGTGCCGTCGCGCGGAGGCTCCAGCACTTCCGCGACGGTTTTTGTAATGGGAAGCAGGTACGCGTTCGTCGCGTTTACCAGCACCGCTATTTCGAGCCCATCGCCGAGAACGAGCGCGTCGTCGGCGCTGAATCCGTCGACATAGCCCGGGTGCTCGGCCGTTTTCCATCCGTACCAATCGCGGATGTAAAAGCCGTACCCGTAGTGCGTTCGCTCTCCGCTCGCAAGCGTCTGCGATGTCGTCATTGCTTCGAAGTCGCCGCCGGAAACGACGCGGCCGTTGCGCAACGCTTCGAGCCACGTAAGAATGTCGCGCGCGTTCGATGACATGCCGGCCGACGAATCGGGCACAGCGAGCGATGTGGAGCGAAGGCCGAGCGGATTGATAATATTTGCTTGTAAAAGCGACGCATATGCGGCGTGCGTCGTTGATTCCAATAGGGTTCCGAGAAGAAAGTAATTCGTGTTGCTGTATTCGAACTGTGTGCCGGGTTCGAATACCGGCTGTGACTGCAGCGCTGCCTCGATCGTCGTTCCGTCGCTGTAGGTCGGTAAACCGCTTGTCTGCGCGAGCAATTCCCCGACGGTGACCCCGTGTGTCATCGTAGACATCGACAGCGTGCCGCGTTCGATCTGTTGCAACACGAGCGCGGCCGTAAACTGCTTCGTCAGCGAGCCGATGCGGTAGACGCTGTCGCCGTTCGCGGTGCCGTAGCCGCGTAAGAGCAGCACGTTGCCCTTGCGCGCGACCCCGATCGAGAGCCCGGGAATATGATCCGCCGCCATCACTTGCGCGACCGCGGCATCGATTTTCTGCGATTGTGCGGGTGTGAGCGCGAGCGATGCGGCCAGCAGCGCACCGGCCAGCATGCCCCTCATTTCCACGTCTGCGGGTGAAACCCAGTGACGGGCCTCGAACGTATATCGGGCATGAGTATCATCGGAGCGATCTTTGCCACTGCCCTCGCCGGTGCGCCGGTCAATGCGGCTTCGAACATCATCATTACGACGACCGCCGCGAACGAGTGGGTTGGTTCGACCGTCGACGTCGAGGCCTGGAATAAGCCCGACGTCAGCATCGATCAAGGGGTGAGCGGCGGAAACGGGAGCGACGTTCGCGCCGATATCTCGCATAAGGGAACGTCGCTGACGGTAACGGCAGTTTATACCGGACCGAAGAAGACGTATTTCTTCGGATTGATTCATTCGAGCTCGGGCGAGTCATTTCACTGGACCGTCCACGTTCCGGCAACCCGTGCCCTTGAAGTAGATGTTGCGAACGGACGCATCGCGGTTTCGAACGTTACGGCACCGCTCGTTGCGTCGACGAGCAACGGAACCATTAAAATCGAGGGTGCCGGCCCCGTAGTGGACGCCCACACGTCGAACGGATCGATCGACGCGACGATCGCGACGCTCGCCGGCGGGCCGCCGCGCGTCACGCTTCGCAGCAGCAATGGGCGCATCGCCTTACACGTTCCGCGCGGCTTTACGACCCACGTCGACGCGAATACATCGAACGGTCACATCGATAATCCGCTCAGTGGCGGCGGAGGCCCGGGCACGGCGAGCGCGCGTACCTCGAACGGAAGCATCGAGATTACGGTCGGTTCCTAAACGGGAGGGGCGTTTCGTCGAAGGCCACAATCCAACGGTTACTTTGGCGACTCTGAGTATCGACGCGCTCCTGCGCGACTTCAATGACGGGCGGCCGCGAGGACTCGCGCGTGCAATTTCGTGGGCGGAAAGCGGCCGGGGAGCGGAGCTCGTCCGGCGTCTCTATCCGCGTACCGGCCGCGCGCTCACGATCGGATTGACCGGGCCGCCGGGCGTTGGAAAGTCGACGCTTTCTTCGGCGCTCGTCCGCAAGGCGCGTTCGCTCGGGAAAACGGTCGGTGTCGTTTCCGTCGATCCGAGTTCACCGTTTTCGCACGGTGCATTGCTCGGCGACCGCATTCGGCTCATCGAGCACTTCGTCGATCCGAATGTATTCATTCGCTCGATGGCGAGTCGCGGGCACTTGGGCGGTCTGGCGGGCGCGAGTGCAGACGCGGTGTCGTTGATGGACGCGTTCGGTCTCGATGTCGTTCTCATTGAAACCGTCGGCGTCGGTCAAAGCGAAATTGAAATTGCGGAGCTCGCGCAAACGACGCTCGTAGCGTTACAACCGGGAAGCGGCGATTCGATTCAAGTGCTCAAGGCAGGCATCATGGAGATCGCCGACATCTTTGTCGTGAACAAATCGGATCACCCGATGGCCAATCAAATGCGGCGCGAAATCCGCGGCATGATGGAGATGCTGCAATTTACCGGATGGGTTCCGGAACTCGTGATGACGCAAGCGCTCTCGGGTGAAGGGATTGACGATTTGTGGAAAGCGATTGAAGCGCACGTCGCGTACTTAAACGAAACGGGCGAAATCGAAACGAAACGGCGCGAAGCCTTCACGCATCAAGTCCGTCAACTTGCGCTCGGACGTCTGCAAAAACGTTTGCAGCACGAGCTGCACGACGTACGAATCGACCTCGATCCCTACGCGGCAGCGGACGTCGTACTGGGCCGCTTCAACGCGACGGGCGAGTCGATCGAAGAAGAAGAGCCGGCAATTCGGCCGCGTGCGGTCGTGAAGGGACTGACGTAACCTGTTCGCGCTCACATTCGCCGCGGTTCTCCTAGCGCAAACCGTATCGCCGTCGCCCCAGCCGACGCTCGCACCGAACGACATTCTATTCCGCGCGCTCGGCCGTTTGCGATCGTACGGAACACCACCATATGTCGTCTATGTGACCGAAGAAAACGGCGACTATCGCCGGGTTGCTTTTCGCGGCGCCGATGAAATGATGAACGACGTGGCGCTGCCTACGGGTGTGAATCTTCCCGACGCGCGAATTTATCGCGCGTTCGTCGGGCCGCTGTCGCGCTCGGTCCACGAGGCGATCGCGACGCCCTCGGCGGCCGGGAGGAGCGCGCCCCCGGCTAACGATCTCGAGACGACGCTCAAGACCATCGCCGTCGTTTCTTCCCGCGGCCATCTTTATGATGTGAAGTTGTTAGGCGTCGAGACTGTTGAGGCGCACAGCGTCTATCACATCGCGTTACATCCGCGGCGCGATCCCGATCAGAATCAGATCCGCGATTTATGGATCGATACGTCGACGTACGATGTATGGCGCGCCGACTACGTTCAGCCGCCCGACGTTCAAATTGTCGGTGGCGAAGCTGACCTCACCGTCGATTTTATAACGGTTGGAAACTACCGAATCGCCGCGAGCTGGACGGCGGTCTACCTTGCGCCCGGAATGCGTACCGGCGTCTATCGGCAACTGCGCGTCGTAAAAATGGCGTTTCCGGGTACCTTGCCGGACTGGCTGTTCGATGAACCATCATACGCGAAGCGGGTCCGGCAACACGAACCCGACTATCTCGGCGACATCTTTAGTAAGCCCCCTTCCTAGAGGAGGCGACGAGGAAGCGATAGCCGGTCCTCTCCCGGCGTTTGGTCCCGACCTCTTCACTTGCGGGGTGGCTACAGGTTTGGGAGAATAGGGCTTCCGACAACCCTATATAAGAGGAAGTTCCAGCTTGGCTAAGATGATCGACCGCCCCAATGGATCCGGGGCGAAGACGGCGCCGGGGTATTTGCGGACGGGACCGGGTTCCGGGGCCGTCGACCGCACGATTTCCGATGTGCCGCTCGAGACGGTCTACGAGCCCGAAGACGTTGCGCACACCAATCCGCCGCCGGGTGAATATCCGTACACCCGCGGCATTCACAAAAACGGCTACCGCGATCGTCTGTGGACGATGCGTCAATTCGCGGGCTTCGGCAACGCCAAGCAGACCAACGAGCGCTATCACTTCCTGCTCTCACAGGGCCAGCACGGACTCTCCGTAGCGTTCGATATGCCGACGCTGATGGGCTACGATTCCGACGCACCGCAAGCCCGCGGCGAAGTCGGCAAGTGCGGCGTCGCGATCGACTCGCTGCGCGACATGGAGCAGCTTTTTGACGGCATCGACATGGGCGACATCACGACGTCGATGACAATCAACGGTCCTGCAGCAATCGCCGTCGCGCAATATATCGCAGCGGCAGAAAAGAAGGGCATTCCGCGCACGGCGCTCGGCGGCACGATCCAAGCGGATATTCTCAAAGAATACATCGCGCAGAAAGAATGGATCTTTCCGCCGCGGCCGCACATGCGCGTGATCGTCGATATGATTGAATTCTGCACGGCGGAAATGCCGAAGTGGAATACGATCTCGATCTCCGGCTATCACATTCGCGAGGCGGGTTCGACGGCGGCGCAAGAACTTGCGTTTACGCTTGCCGACGGCTTTGCCTATGTCGAAGCGGCGATGGCGCGCGGACTCGACGTCGACTCCTTTGCGCCGCGTCTGTCGTTCTTCTTCAATTCGCACATCGACTTTTTCGAAGAGATCGCCAAGTTCCGCGCTGCGCGCCGAATCTATGCCAAGCGCATGCGCGAACGGTACGGCGCGAAAAATCCGAAGTCGTGGCAGTTGCGCTTCCATACGCAAACCGCGGGTTGCAGCGCAACGGCGCAGCAGCCGGAGAACAACATCGTACGCGTCGCGTACGAGGCGATGGCGGCGGTGCTGGGCGGTACCCAATCGCTGCACACGAACTCCATGGACGAAGTGCTTGCACTGCCGACCGAAAAATCGGTTGAAATCGCGCTGCGCACGCAGCAAGTGCTGGCGTACGAAACCAACGTCACGAACGTCGTCGATCCGCTCGGCGGATCGTACTTCGTCGAAGCGCTCACGGACGAGATGGAGCGCCAAGCCGACGCGTACTTCCAGCAGATCGAAGAGTACGGCGGCGTCATCGAAGCCATTGAAGCGGGCTTCTTCCAAAAAGAAATCGCCGAGGCGAGCTATCGCTATCAGCGTTCGATCGAAACGAAAGATCGCATCATCGTCGGCGTGAATTACTTCGAGCGCGAGGAAGACCGCCTGGGCCTCGACCTGCTCAAGATCACCGAAGAAGTTGCGCAAGGCCAGTCTCGCGGGCTCCAAGAGCTGCGTGCGGTCCGTGACAACGGCAAGGTTCAACAGACGTTGGATCGCCTGCAAACGGCTTGCCGCGACGAACGCGATAATCTGATGCCGCATCTTATTGATTGCGTAAACGCGTACTGTACCGAAGGCGAGATCGTCGAAGCGATGGTCGCGGTCTACGGCCGATATACGGAGCGCTCCGTGTTCTAATGCACATCAAGAACGAATTCGACCGGCATCGCGTGCGGCGCACGCTTGCCGAGGTCAAGCGCAAGTTT
Source organism: Vulcanimicrobiia bacterium (assembly GCA_963765935.1). Taxonomy (GTDB): domain Bacteria; phylum Vulcanimicrobiota; class Vulcanimicrobiia; order Vulcanimicrobiales; family Vulcanimicrobiaceae; genus JAMXLG01. The sequence continues at coordinate 2,017,522 of CAVXXX010000001.1, forward strand.
GAAGAAGCGCTGCGCCTGGCCCAGGAACTTCAACATAAAGGAATCTATGGCCAACCGACCACTACGCATCGTCATCGCTAAAGCCGGCCTCGACGGTCACGATCGAGGCGCAAAAGTTATTGCTCGAGCGCTGCGCGATGCGGGGATGGAAGTGATCTACACCGGCCTCTTTCAGACGCCGGAGCAGATCGTGCAAACGGCGATTCAAGAAGACGCCGACGGAATCGGTCTTTCGATTCTCTCCGGCGCGCACATGACGCTCTTCCCGCTCGTGTTGGAACAACTCAAGGCACAAGGCGCCGAAGACGTCGTGTTTTTCGGTGGAGGAACGATTCCGCCTGAAGATGCTGACGAACTGCGCAAGCTCGGCGTCAAAGCGGTGTTCACGCCCGGCGCGCCACTCCAAGAGATCATCGATTTCGTTGAAGCGGAGTGCGGCAAGCGACGCGAGCTAGTCGGTTAACCGCGATCATGAACGTACGCACGCGGGTCGCTCCGTCTCCGACGGGCGACCCTCATGTTGGCACGGCATACGTCGCGCTCGTGAACTATTGTTTCGCGAAGCACAACGGCGGCGATTTCCTCTTGCGTATCGAGGACACGGATCAAGCGCGCAGCACGCGCGAGAGCGAACGCGCGATTCTCGACTCGCTGCATTGGCTTGGACTGTCGTGGGACGAAGGACCGGACATCGGCGGACCGCATGGTCCGTATCGCCAGAGCGAACGCTCGGAGATCTACAAAAAATACGTCACGCAGTTGCTCGATCAACGCGATGCATTCAAGTGCTTCTGCACGCCGGAGCGGCTTGAAGAGATGCGCGTCGCGCAGCGCGCGGCCGGACTTCCGCCTCGCTACGACGGGTTGTGCCTAACGTATTCGCCGGAAGAGATCCTCCGCCGCGAAGCGGCCGGTGAGCCGTATGTCGTTCGGCTGAAGGTTCCCGATCACGGCATTTGCGTCGTTGAAGACGGACGCCGCGGCAAGATCGAGTTCGAGTGGAAGACCGTCGATATGCAGGTGTTGATGAAGTCGGATGGCTTGCCGACCTACCACCTTGCAAACGTCGTCGACGATCACTTGATGGAAATCACGCACGTTATGCGCGGCGAAGAGTGGATTTCCAGCGCACCGAAGCACGTGCTGCTCTACCAATACTTTGGCTGGGAGATGCCGAACCTCATCCATCTTCCGCTGCTTCGAAACCCTGATAAATCGAAGCTCTCGAAGCGAAAGAATCCGACGGGCATTCTATTCTATCAAGCGATGGGATATTTGCCCGAAGCGCTATTGAACTTTTTGGGATTGCTGTCGAACTCGCTGCCCGAGGGTGTCGATGAAGCGCTATCGCTCGCCGACATGGTGCAGCGCTTCTCGCTCGAACACATTCCGCTCGGCGGTCCCGTCTTCGATATCGCGAAGCTCGATTGGCTCAATGGTCGCTACCTTCGCGAGAAGGTCGATCTCGATCAATTTATGGGTCGCGTCGCCGCCTGGGGCTTTTCGCCTGAGCGGCTAAAACGTATCGCATCGCTTGCGCAAACACGTATCGAACGCCTGAGCGATCTCGGACCATTAGTCAGCTTTTTCTTTGCAGGTCGTTTGCCGGTTACGGCCGATCAGTTGCGCGGCGGAAAGTTGAGCGACGAAGAGGTACGCAAGGCATTGGCGCTTGCGATGTGGGACCTTGACGGACTGCGCGAATGGAGCGTGCAGGGTATCGAGAACGTGCTCAAGCGCGTGGGCGACGTCCTCGGCAAGAAATTCCGCGATGTGGCGCGACCGTTCTATGTCGCGATTACCGGAAGTCCGACGTCCGTGCCGCTGTTTGATGCAATGGATCTGCTTGGACGCGACATGGTGCGGGAGCGTCTTCGCGTGGCGCTCGATCAGCTCGGCGCCCCGAGCAAAAAAGAACAAGACGAGTGGAAGAAGCTGCTCGATGTAAAGGAGACGGAAGAATGACGCTGCGCGCGATCGTTCTCGCTGCCGGCAAAGGCACGCGAATGAAGAGTGCAACGCCAAAGGTTCTACACGAACTCTGTGGCCGTCCGATGCTGTGGTACACGATCGCGGCGCTGCAGCGTTCCGGCATCACAGAAATCCTGGTCGTTACGAACGACGACCTCGAGCCGCGCATCGCTGAATTCGGCGTGCGCAGCGTCGTGCAGAAGGAACAGCTCGGTACGGGTCATGCGGTCAAGGTCGCACTCGAGGCGATGGACGTGCAAAACGGCGGCCGCATTATCGTTGCCTACGGTGACATGCCGCTCGTAACGGACGAGATCTTCCGCGGTATGATGGGATCGCTCGAAGCGAACGGTGCACCGGGCACGGCAATGGCGCTGGTGACCGTGAAGATGCCGCTGCCGTCGAATTTCGGCCGCATCGTGCGCAAGGGCCACGATGTCGAGCGCATCGTCGAGGTGCGCGACGCGTCGCCGCAAGAGCTCGAAATCGACGAGATGAATGCGGGAATCTACGCGTTCGCGGAGGACGAACTGCGCGATGCGGTCGCCCAGCTGAAGAACGACAACGCGCAGAGCGAGTATTACTTGACCGATACGGTCGAACAGTTCGTTCGTGCGGGCAAGCGCGTTCGCCCGGTGCTGTGCGGAGACCATCTGCACGTGCTCGGCATCAACGATCGCGCCGAACTTGCGCGGGCGCGCAAGGAGATGAACGCGCGCATCTGCGCGCAACACATGCGCGACGGCGTGACGATTATCGATCCCGATACGACGTATCTCGAACCCGAGCTGAAGATCGGGCGCGACACCGTCATTTATCCGGGTACGAGCATCTCGCTCTTGACCGAAATCGGCGAAGGTTGTGCAATCGGCCCGCACACCCGGATTTCCGATGCGAAGATCGGCAATAACGTGACCATTCGCGAAAGCGTGATCACGGAAAGCGAAATCGGCGACGATTCGGCGATCGGACCGTTCGCCCACATTCGCGGCCACGCGAAGCTTGCAGGCGACAACCGCGTCGGCAACTTCGTCGAAGTGAAAAACGCCGAATATGCAAAGGGTGCGAAATCCGCGCATCTTTCCTATCTCGGCGACGCATCGATCGGCGAAGAGAGCAACATCGGCGCCGGCACGATCACCTGCAACTATGACGGTAAGAAGAAAAACCGCACGACAATCGGTAAGAACGTCTCGATCGGGTCGAACACGTCGATCGTCGCGCCGCGTACGATCGGCGACGGTGCCCTCACGGGCGCCGGATCGGTCGTAACGAAGGACGTCCCGCCGGGCGAGCGAGTCGCCGGAAATCCGGCGAAGCCGTTGCCGGAAAAATAACGCCTAACTAATTCATTAGTTGACTTCGGGGACCGTTTCCGCTAAGCTCTTAAGCAATTAGTTCAGCGGATTAGGAGATCCTCGTGCCCATTTTCATCGCGCTCGTCCTGTCGCTCGTCGCCCCCTGGTATGCGCCTCCATCCACGGACGTCGTGATGAAGCCCGTCGTTTTCACAAACGCCGGCGCAACGCTAAAGGGCACGCTCTACCTGCCCGTCTCGCGCCGCCCGGTGCCCGCGATCGTGGTCTTTCATGGTGCATCGGAGCCGCTCGCAAGCACGCCGCTGTACCGGCATTTGAGCGAAGGGCTCACGCAAATGGGCATAGCGGTGCTGCTCTTCGATCGCCGCGGAACCGGCGCGTCGGCGGGATCACCGGAAGTTCCGTACGAGACGCTTGCCGATGACGGCATCGCGGGTGCGCGCGCGTTGCGCAACATGCGGGGAATCGATCCAAAACGCGTTGGGTACTGGGGCGTCAGCCAAGGTGGGTGGTTAGCGTCGTTCGCGGCCACGCGCGATTCGGCCGCAGCGTTTGCCGTCGCGGTTTCAGCTCCATTGACGACGCCGGAGTCTCAAATGGAATTCGCGGACGCAAACCGCTTGCACGTGCTCGGCTATTCACAAACGCAGATCGACGACATGCTCGAGGCACGTAAAGCGTGGACGGGATATTTGCGCGGTGCGAATTCGCGCGCCGACGCGGTTGCTGCGATCGGGAAGATTGAAAATCAGTCGTGGTATCAGTACATGTATATGCCGACGGTTGCACAACTCAAAGGACCGTCGGAATCTACCTGGCGCACGCAGATGGACGACGATCCGATCGCTGCAATCGAAGAGGTGAAGATTCCGATGCTCTTTATCTTGGGATCTTCAGATCCGTGGATTCCCGTCGCTCAAACGGCCGCGTCACTTAAAACGATCGCAACGATCCATCCAAATATAAGCTATGCGATAATCCCGAACGCGAATCACCTGATGATGGTCCCGCCCGTTCCCGAGCGCATGGCCGATGCGGGACCCGATGCGGTAAAAACCGAGATGCCGCAGTCGCCCGCATATTTCATGATGCTGGGCAGCTGGGTCACGCGCATCACCGACATTGCAACGCCATAGTTTTCCGACCGCTACTCTTCTCAACGCCTAGGAGCTTCTCGTGCTTTCTTTACTCGTGCCCGTGACCCAAACGGCGCCTCCCCTGACACCGAGCGCCGCCGATCCCGGATGGCCGCAACAACAACCGGTCGGCTTGAAATGGGACGTCGCACACGGTCGCCCAGCGCAAGACAACACGGCCGTTCACTTTACGACGGACGGAAAAATGTTCTACGTACGGTTCGATGCCGAACAGCATACGCCGATCATCGCCACACAACACGGCGATGATTTAATCACCGGCGGCAGCAATGCGAACGGCGGCATTTCGTGGAGCAGTGACGACGCGGTGTGGGTCGACCTGTGGCCAACCGGTCCCGGAGGGTTCGAGTATCAATTCGAATCGAATCCGGCCGGCGCGCATAACGAAGCGTCCACGGAAAATGCCGCTTTCGCTCCCGACTGGCAATCAGAAGGAAGCGTTCGCAGCGGCAGCTACACCGTAACGATGGCGATTCCGCTTAGCGTAATTCATGGCGCGAAAGCGGGAACGTGGCGCATTCAGTTCGTCCGTTTCGAACGCGCGAGCGGCGATCTCGATGTGTGGTCGTACGACACATCGCAAACGAGCCCCGACGATGCCGCGCGGGCCGGCAGCGTCTCGATTCCGCTCGTTGCAAAGGCGCCGATCCCGAGACCGCGCGCGGCTATCTACGGACTCGGTGCGATTGCAACGGAATCTGCGGGCGGATCGACGTCGCGGATGGGTGCCGACTTCTCGATACCGGTAACCCCGACGGCAGCGTTTTTCGGAACGCTCCACCCGGACTATTCCAACGTCGAGCTCGATCAGCAATCGATCTCGCCGACCGTTTACCAACGTACGTATAGCGAGGTTCGTCCGTTCTTTACGCAAGCTGCATCCTATTACAATAACTTCAACTGCAACGTCTGCAACGGCTTCCGCACGACACTCTATACGCCGGCGATCCCTACGCCACGCGAGGGCTACGCGTTTGAAGGTAAGGACGGCTTGTTCGGCCTTGCGGCGTATGACGCGATCGGCGTCGATCGCACCGATGTCGGAAGCGCACTCAATTACACGTCACCGGATACGCACTGGCAGTTTGCGGCGCAGCATGTTGCCGCCAATTTGCCGGGCCTCGTCGATGATGCGAATCAAGCCGGCCTCAATTGGTACAATGGGAAGCACCTCAGCGCGTACGTCAACTACGCGACCGATCGCGGCACGAACGTCCTCAATCCAAGCCAAGGAAATTGGGTGGATGCAGGCGGAGGCTGGGGAGATCAACACTTTGCGCTCTACGCATCGGTACGTAAAGTCGGAGAGTACTTCAATCCCGTCGATGGATTCGATTCGCATCCCGGCATTGCGGGCTACGGCGCATATACCGCGCGCATCTGGACCTTCGCGAAACAAGATATGCTGCAATCCTTGGGTGTGAGCATGTTTTTGGATCGCTATCAGGGAACACAATACGGACAGGCGCAAACCGACAATCAAGTGCTCTTAGATCTGTTGTTCAAGAACACGTTCGACGTGCAGCTCTTCTCGGGATCCGATTACTGGCGTTTCGATCAGACGCTGACGCCGATTTCGCAGAACGGCGGATTCAGCATTACCTACCACAGCGGCATGCAGAACAACGTCGGTAACTTTCCCTCGCACGGCGCGTCGGCATACCCGACACAGGTTCAGTACTACACCGGACGATATGGCCTCGGGCGTCTGGACACGTGGTTCCGTTCGTCGGTACTGAAGATGGGCGAGCGCGGCTCGGTCACGCTAACCCTCGATAACACCTCGCAATGGTACACACAAACGCCGAACAACATCCAGTGGTTCGAAGGTGTGTCGTACGCATATCAAATCAGCCACAATTCCTCGCTTGCAATCGGGTTGCGCCGCGTCGTCGGTTATCCTCCGCAACCCAACGGCGGTGGCAACTGCGCGGGCGAGTGCTCGAATGTTTCCGTCGCCTATCATCTGCGTTGGAAGAATTACGAACTCTACGCTGCGTACGGTGACCCCAACACGCTGATCACCGTACCGCAAGCGATCTTCAAGCTGATCTTCTACGCCGGAGGACAGAAGGGAACGTAACGGAGCATGACGCGCGAACTAGAGCGAGAACTTCAATGCGAGAACGCCGGCGGTTCCACCGCCGGCGGCGGTCGTATGATAGCCGCGCAGCTCGACGGTTGTGAGCGGCGCGATGCGATGGTCGAGAAACGCGGTGAGCGTACCTCCCGAATGCGCACCGCCGAATTGGCCGAATCCATAACCGACGCCGAGCGCGCTTCCGCCGCCTACCGCGGCGGTTCCGTCAAGCGTTACAGCGTATCCGCCGCCGCGCGCGAGCGGCGCAAAGCCGGTCAATCCGACGCTTACCGGAATCACGGGAATGCCGGCTCCCGTACCGAGTAAAAGTCCGCCGCCGGTCGCGCTCAAGCCGTTTCCTCCGCTCGAATAGACGCCGCCACCGATCGAACCTTCTGCGAAGGCGGGGGCCGCGTTCAACAAGCATGCAAGCGTTACTGCGAATAATGATAAGAATGCTTTTGAAGACATAACGTCGTCGATACTACCCACGATAGCTGAGATTACACTTGACGCCATGAACCAGCACTCACTACGCACGACACACGGAATGATGCGCGCGCTGGAGCACGGCGATCGCGGCGAAACGACGATCGTCTATCTGCACGGGTGGCCGCAATCGGCCGATGCATTCGAGCGCGTCATGCGAGCCGGCGAACGCGTACACAGCGTTGCGCTGGATCTCCCCGGCATTGGGGAGTCGAACGTGAAGCTATCGGACGGATGTAAAACGACGATCGCGGATGCCGTGCGTGAAGCGATCGGCGTGATGAAGCTCGAGCGCGTCGTGCTCGCCGGCCATGACATCGGCGGACAAGTTGTTTTTGCCTACCTAACGCGCTACGCCGATGAACTTGCCGGTGCGGTCATCATGAACGTGGTGATCCCGGGAATACCGCCGTGGGAAGAGGTGATTCGCAATCCGCACATCTGGCATTTCGCTTTCCATAGCATCGCGCAGTTGCCGGAGACGCTCGTCTCGGGCAACGAGAGCGCGTACTTCAGCTACTTCTTCGATAATTTGGTAGAGAACCGCGCAGCGATCGATGCCGACGCGCGCCGTACCTACGCGTCGGCGTATCGGCGAATGGACGCACTAAAAACCGGATTCGACTGGTATCGCGCATTTGCGGAAGACGCGACCTACAACGCCGGCTTCGCGGCCAAATCACCCCGGATTTCTACGCCGGTTCTTTACGTGCGTGGCGATCACGAACGCGGATCTATCGATGAATATGTCGACGGCTTACGCGGTGCCGGGTTAACGAATCTACAGTCTGCGGTCATTCCTCAATGTGGGCACTTCAGCGCGGAAGAGGCTCCCGAAGCGCTCTGGTCCGCAATCGGTGCCTTCATCGCTACACCATGATGGAAGCAATGCGCCGCAGCGCGTCGAGCGTGTGCACGATATCATCATCGCTCGTGCGTTGATTGACGATGCAAACGCGAATCGCGCGGCGGCCGCCGATGGTCGTTGATGAGGTGACGGCTTCGCCGCTCTCTTGCAAACGAATGACGAGCTCGTCGTTGAAGGCGTCCAGTTCAACCTCGCTCATTCCGGGCCGTCGATAACGAAAGCACACGATATTGAGCTGCACGGGCGCCAAGAGTTCGAAATAGTGATCGGCGTCGACGAGATCTGCTAGCAACCGGGCTTGGCGGCAGTTCGCTTCCATCGCGCGTCCGATCGCACGCGAACCGAGCTCTTTGAGCGTAAACCAGACTTTCAGTGCGCGAAATCCGCGCGAGAGGTCAAGCGTGAAATCGGTGAACCACGGCTGCGCGCTCGCAAGTCCGCGCGGCATGCGCGTCAAGTAATTCGGCAACGACGCAAACGCCGCACGATGCAGTTGCGCATCACGCACGATCAAACAGCCGGCGTCGTACGGCACCTGAACCCACTTGTGGAAATCGAAGGCTATCGAATCGGCGCGCTCGAGGCCGGCGAATTTCGGCGCAAGGACCGGCGACATCACCGCCGTCGCTCCAAACGCGCCGTCAACGTGATACCAGAGATCTTCGCGGGCTGCGAGATCTGCAAGCGCGTTCAACGGATCGATGCCGCCGACGTCGACGGTACCGGCATTGCCGATAATCATGAACGGCCGGTATCCCGCCGCGCGATCTTCCGCGATCGCGCGCGCGACCACCAGCGGATCGATGCGATGGAGTGAATCGGTCGGGAGGACGCGCAATGAATCGCTTCCGAGACCGGCGACCTCGAATGCGCGGCGCACGCACCCATGCGTTGCTGATGAGGCATATCCGATCAATCGCGGGTCGTTCGTAACTCCCGTCGCCCGCACGTTGGGTGCGGCTTTCATGCGCGCGACGAGCACGGCAATCAAGTTCGCTGCAGAGGTTCCGACGGTCAATACGCCGCTTGCATTCGCCGGAAAACGAAACAGTTCGCAAAACCATTTGATGACGGCGCGCTCGACGAAGACCGCGCCATGATTGCGGCCGCCGACGTTGGGATTCATCGTCGATGCGAGCATGTCCGCGAGCATGCCCGTCGGCGTCCCCGTCCCCTGAACCCAACCGAAGAATCGCGGGTGAAGATTGCCGCTACCGTACGGAAAGATTGACTCGACGAATTGCCGATATACCTGCGCGAGCGGTGTCGGCTCGAGCGGCAACGGCTCTTGCAGCGAGGCGGCAACCTCGTCGGGCATCGGCGTCCACGCATCGCGCTCGCGCACGTGTTCGAGAAAGTCGATTGCGTCGTCGAGCGCCGCGTGGCTCAAAGCGCGAAATGACGCCCAATCCTTCGGATCCAGCACCCGCCCATCTTCGCTTCATTGTCCCGGCGCTCCGCGTTGCGGGCACTGATGATGCACGAAGATGCCTATCCTGCTCATCGTTTCGGCACTAGCGATCGTCGCCTCGTTATGCGCGATGTCGGCGTGGCGCGCGCATACGAATTTGCGCGAGCGGCACGACTACATCGACGCGCTCCATGCGCGCGAGGAGTTCGTGCTCGAGGCGATGCGCGAGTGTATGGAAGCATCGCGCGTTTCAAGTGATGCGGTGATCGAACGGCTCACCGAGGCAATCCGCAGGCGCGAGCCCGAGATCGACGCGGTCCTCGCGTTTGCGCCGCACGACGAAGAACTCGCCGCGTTCTACGCGAAGGGGCCGCGCGCCGAGCATTTCGAGAACATCCGCCTGCGGCGCGATACGGAGGTATACTTACCGGCGCGCGCCGCGCTTGCCGGCCATCGGGCATCGGGAAACTCCGGCGTTATCATTCCGACCGACCGCTACGCGCTTGCGGTACCGATGCAGGACCGCGGCGGGCTGCACGCCGTGATGTATTGTTCCTCGACGAATTCGTTCGGTATCGCGCAGGAGGATACGATCGTCCGCACGATCGAGCACGCCGCATCGCCATACGCATTGGCCATTGAACGCGAGAGCGATCGCACCAATGCCACGTACGACGCACTCACCGGGTTACTCACGCCTCGGGCATTTCGGGAGCGGCTTCGCGACGATGTGGCGCGGTTGCATTTGCGCTCTTCGGTGGCCCTCTCGTTGTGGTTTATCGACACCGATCATTTCAAAGATGTCAACGATTCCTATGGCCATGCGGCAGGCGATCTCGTCTTGCAACGGATGGCGTCGCTCTTACGGGCGCACGCCGTCGTGGACGTCGACGTCGTTGCGCGTAACGGCGGCGATGAGTTCTGCGCGATCGTCTACGACGTGCAAAAAACCGTTGCGATCGAACGCGCGCAAGTCCTTTGCGATGCGGTGCGGCGCGCGGACTTCGGCATTCCGCTCCGCATGACCGCGAGCATCGGCGTCGCATCGCTTCCGTTCGACGCGCACGATGCGAGCGAGTTGCTCGAGGTGGCCGACGCGGCAATGTATCACAGCAAGCGCTCCGGGCGCGACCGCGTTTCGTTTGCGGTCAATGGTACGAGCTTCTCGATCTATCGATGATTGAAGGCCACGCAAGCGTGGCGTGCAATCATGGAGTCCATGTCCCCACGCCCGAATGCGCTTGATCAGGCGGTCAATGCGCTCAGCGACGCGACGCTGCTCTCGCATCCCGCATCAGGACTCGTCGATAGCGCGCGCGCAGCCGCGGCAGACCGGCTCGTACACCTCATGCTTGCGGGCTGGTTCATCACGTTTGCGCTGCAGATCATCGTCCTGGCATACTTTTGGCAATCGGGATTGGCAGCGCGATTGCGCGACCGCTTGCGGCGCCGGTTCCGCAACGAATTTGCCGTCCGGTTCTTTTTTGGTGCATCGCTCGGACTCGTCGGCCGCCTTGCCGGATTGCTTCCCGACTTATATATCTATCGCGTCCAACGCTCGATGTCGCTCAGCGATCAGCTTCTGCGCGCGTGGGCTGCCGATTGGATCGTGAATACGATCGTAACGATGCTTGTAGTCGGCATCGTCGTCGCAATTGTGTTGTGGCTCGTCGACCGAACGCATCAATGGTATATTTACTTGCTCTTTGCGATCGTCGCGGCGAGCGTCGGCCTATCGTTTGCCGCTCCGTATGTTGTGTTGCCGCGGTTTGGACATTACGCCGATATCCCGGCAGCGTATCAGCGCGACGTCGCGGATCTCGAGGCACGTTCCCACGTCACCGTTCCGATCCTCGAACATGTCGACGACAGGACGCACTTGGGCGGCGCATACGTCAACGGACTGGGGCCCTCGCAACGCATCATCATCAGTGATGCCGTCTTTCAAGCATCGTCACTGCGCGAGATCCGCTATGCGGTTGCCCGCGAACTGGGTTTCATCGCGATCGGCGGGCCGATGCGCATCGCGCTTGCGGACGCGGTCTTCGTTATCGTCGGCATCGCACTCGCCGTCGCGGTCGCGGACCGCATCGGATTTCGGCGCGACGACGATCCCGTTGCGCGGCTTGCGCTCGTCGGCGCGCTGCTCGGCGTGATGTATCTCATCATCGTCCCATTCAACAACGCGATGCTGCGTTCGCTTTCATGGGCAAGCGAAGAGTATGCGCTCACGCTTACGCGCGATCCGGCGCCCGCCGTTCGCGAAATCATTCGTAATGCCGACCAGAGTCTCAAGAGCGTCTGCATCACGGGATTTGCGAGGACGTTTCGACAGGAAACACTCGATCCGGCGCTTGCGGTGGAAACTGCCAACCACGTGCCCTCCGGGTGTCGCTAGACCTTAACCGGCGAGTAACAGTCCGCCCGTAACGCGCGTGCCGACGTACTGCGCGGTGAGCAGTTCGATGACGACGGCGTGCGCGACGCGCCCGTCGACGATCTGTGCCGCCGGAATCCCGCCGCGAACGCCGAGCGCGGCTGCACGCACCGCCGCGCGCAAATCTTCGGGAACGCGCGGATCGTCCGCAAGTGCAAGCGCTTCGGCCGGCGTTAATTCGGCGATGACTGCTTCCGTTTCAGGATCCATGACGCCGCCCGCGCGATGGAAGAAGACCGCGCGCGACGCATGACACGCCGTGGCAATTGCGGCTGCGACGTCATCCGCAATAACGACGGTATCGTCGGAATCGAAAACCGTGAAAGCCGTCGGTTCGACGACCGGAATAAAGCCGGCGCTCGTCAGCGTGTCGAGAATACGCGTTTGCACGGCGCCGATGCCGCCCGGTCCATGCGGAAGCAGCGCGGCATCGGAACCGCTGAGCGCGATGGCCGTGTTCGTGCTGCGGTTCATCGTACGGACCAGTGCGCGCGCCGCTACGGCGTCCGGCGCAACAACGATCGGGCGTACGGAGCGTTCCGTCAGGACGCGGAGATCCTCGATGAGGGTCGTGTGTTGGTCGTTCGCCGTCGCGTCGTCGACGCGGACTACGAAGGGCCGCCCGGCAAAGTCGCTCGCTTGAACCACCTCCGATCGAGGGCTCTTATACCACTTGTATCGGTTCTACCCGCTTCGCGCTTAGTGCTTCCAGTTGTTGATGAATTGCATCGCCGGCTCGATTCCGCTCTGCAGCCACAATTGCGCCCCTTCGGCTGCGCCCTCGATAATTTCGGGCAGCGCCTTACCTTCTTCCGGCGTGAAGGGGCTAAGCACGTGATCGATCGTGTCGAATTTCGGACGTCCGACGCCCACTCGAATGCGCGGGAACTTCTCGCCGATTGTCGCGATGATCGAGCGCAATCCGTTGTGTCCGCCATGCCCGCCGAACGGGCGCATCCGCAGCGTCGCAAACGGAAGGTCCATCTCGTCGACAATAACGAGCACGTCTTCGGGCGGCGTGCGATACCAGGACGAAATCAGTCGCACCGGCGTTCCGCTCAAGTTCATGAACGAAGTCGGCTTCACGAGCACGAGCCGCCGTTGCGAGTCGTACGCCTGCTCCGCGCTATCCTTGCGCTTCCACGATGAGATGCCGAAGCGGCGTGCAAGTTCGTCAACAACCAGGAACCCGGCATTGTGCCGGGTTCGTTCGTATTCTTTTCCGGGATTGCCGAGCCCGACGATGAGCTTCGGAGGCTCTTGCTGGGCTATCGCTACGCCTCCGGCGTCGCGCCGATGACCTCCGGCGTTGCCTGTTCAGTTCCGGCGCCGGCCGCCGCTTCTTCAAGGTGCTGCGCGGTCTTCGAGGGTTCTACCGTTACGACCATCGTGTCGGCCGGCGTGAGCAACTTGAAGTTCTTCGGCAATTTCACGTCACTCGCGTTGGCGTGCTGATGAATGCCGAGTTCCGTAACGTCGATTTCGAAGTGATCCGGCAACTCATCAACGGGTCCTTCCACTTCGATCTCACGCACGACGACGTCCATAACGCCGCCGAAATCCTTGACGCCGCGCGCCGTGCCCACGGTTGTGACGGGAATCGTCGCATGGACCGCTTCGTGCGCGGAAACGCGTTGGAAATCGACGTGTTGAATTCCGCGCGTCACCGGATTGCGGGTCACTTGACGAACGAGCGCCGTATCGGCCTTTTTCCCGTTCATGGTCAGCGTGATGACGCCGGTGCGGCCGCCGTGATGAAGCAGATCGTCGAACGCGCGCATATCGAAGGTAATATGAAGCGGCGTCGTACCGTGTCCGTAAAGGACCGCCGGAATCCGGCCTGCCCGGCGCAGCGCCTGCGCTCCGGTGGTTCCAAGTTTTTCTCGCCGCTCGATGTCGAGCGTCATTTCTTTGCTAGCCACGTTGTATGTTCTACTCCTTACTTAAGCCGTCGCCGTTTCGAGGACCGGTGCATCGTTAGGGCCCGGCTCGGACGTGCCGCCCTCCTCGCCGTCGAAGAGGGCTGAGACCGAACGGTTCGTCGTGATGCGGCTGATCGTATCAGCGAATGTCTGCGCGATCGAGAGTTGCACGAATTTCGGATGCGACTCGATCTGCGCGAGGGGAATCGTGTTGGTTACGATCACGCGCTCGATGTCCGATTCTTCCAACACATGAACGGCATCGCCCGCAAAGATACCATGCGTAGCGACCGTATAAACCTTCGTCGCGCCGCGCGCCTTAATCGCTTCGGCCGCCTTTGCAAGCGTACCGCCTGTTGAAATCATGTCGTCAACGATCACCGCGATCTTGCCCGTCACATCGCCGACGATATCGGTGACTTCCGAAACGTCGGGTTCGGGACGGCGTTTGAAGACGATTGCGAGCGAACTCTCCAGCCGCTTCGCAAAAAGTTCCGCGCGATGCACGCCGCCCGCGTCGGGCGATACGACGACGACGCGATCTTTTGAGAGCCCCTCTTTCTTCAAATAGTTGCAGAGGACGGGCATCGCCATCAGATTGTCCACCGGAATATCGAAGAAGCCCTGAATCTGCGCGGCGTGGAGATCCATCGTCACCAGACGCTTTGCGCCGGTGACTTTCAAGAGATTCGCGATGACCTTGGCAGAGATCGGCTCGCGGCCTTTGGTCTTTTTATCTTGCTTCGCGTAGCCATAGTACGGAATGACCGCCGTTATGCGGGCCGCCGAAGCGCGGCGCAGCGCGTCGACCATCAGCAGCAGTTCCATCAGCGAATCGTTGACGCCGATTTTTCCATCCGCCGATTTGCAGATCGACTGCACCACGAAGACTTCCGACCCGCGAACGTTTTCGCCGATTTCGATGCGCGTTTCTTCGTTTTTGAATTTGTCGACAAGTGACTTGCCGACATGCAGCTTCAGCCGCTTGGCGATCTCTTCGGCCAGCGCGCGATTCGAGTTACCGCTGAAAATCAGGGGGTTATGGCTCAACGGGTTGCATCTCCACGAGAAGGGGCGGATGGCAAGGGTTCGCGAGTCCCCCGCCTGCTCTCCCCTGTAGGAGTTTGTGGGGTACGTCCGTACCCCACAAACTCCTAAGAGCTCAGGCATGAAGACCGCGCACAAAGATGCGCGTACCCGCACGCAGGACGTCCTCTGCGCTTTGCATCGTCTTGGCGTGCATACGCTGGTCGATTTCGAGCATCGCGACGCCGTGTACGAACGCCCAAAGGGCGACGGCAAACTCCCGCACGTCGACGTCGGGCGGCGGAGCGAAGGCGGCAATCGCTTCGATAAGCGCTCCGAAGGCGCGCTCGCCCTCCTCCGACATTTCACATTCCGGATCGTGGGTGAGCTCTGCGTCCGCAAACATCAACCGGTACCAATTCGCGTTTTCTCTCGCGAATGCCAAGTACTCGACGCCCATCGCTTCAAATGCGCTAATGGGATCGTTTGCGTTCAGACGGGCCCGTTGGATGCGTTCCGTGAGACGCGCGAAGCCGGCGTCGGCAACGACTTCAAGGAGCGCCTTTTTATCGGTGAAGTGCGCGTACGGCGCGGTGTGCGTCACGCCTAAGCGGCGCGCGAGCTCGCGTAACGTGAGGCTTCCCGAGCCGTCGTCGGCGAGCATCGCGATCGCCTCATCGACGAGCGCGTTGCGAAGGTCCTTATGATGGTAGGCTTGCTTCACGGGGCTCATGTTCGACGAGCCGCGCGCGAATACGTTCGCGTTCCGACGCGGAAATGAGTGTCACGCCGAGATCGTCTTCGAGGAGCTGCAGTAGCGGCACCGCGGCACGCCCCACGTGCGGGTAATCGCGCGAGGCGAGTTCGCGAAGCCGGTCGTACACCGAATGATAGAAGGCTCGCCATGCGGCGGTGCTCTGGTCGTGCAGCGCGCTCATGTATGTGTAGATGGTGGCGGCAGCACGCGCGCTCGGCACACCGGCGGCGTCGAGGTCGCGTCGTAGAGCCGTCAGCGCGCTCATGTAATCGCTCAAGCGGAAGCCCTCGAACGTGGAAACGCGACCACGAGCGGCACGATGATTGCGGCGAGCACCGCGATTGCGAATATGGTATCGGAGAATCCCATGGTCGTTGCCTCTTGGTTCACGAGCGAAGAAAGCTGCAAGATGGTCGCGTGTGACGGCGCGATTCCGAGCGCGTTGAGGTGCCGTGCGTCGGCTGCTGCGGAGAGCACGCTGCTGTGGAAGGTCGTACGCCGGTCGAAAATCGTGATGCTGGTGGCGCTTGCGATTGAACCACCGAGCTGCACGCAAAGCGTAATGATGGGTGCGATCTTTCCATTGAGTTCCGGCGGAGTGGTGCTGAGCACACCGACAATAAGCGGAACGAGCAGCATCGCTTGCGCGATCCCCGCGGTCACCATAGGCCAGGCCAGCATAGCGAATGGTGATGCCGACGTCATCATACTATTCAACCACCAGAGAGAAAATGCTGTGAGCGCAAAGCCGGTGCCGAGCATGTACCGTACGTCCGCGCCGCGTTGGGCCAACGTGGCAAAGACGGGCGTCAGGACGACGACCGGAATCGCACGCATCACCAACAGCACGCCGCTGTCCCATGCCGTGTATTGTAAAATCGTGGACGCGTAGAGCGGCGTGACGATTGCCGGCGCAAAGATCAGCGCACCGAAGGCGAGTGCGATGACGGAGCCGACGGAGACGCTTCGAAAGCGCAGGACGTGCAGATCGACGACGGGCCGCGGAGTACCGCTCCATTGCCACCAAGCAAATGCAGCGAGCGCAATAAGCGACATCACGCCGGCCAACGCGATGCTCGAATCGGCGAACCAATCGTGGCGTTCGCCGTTGTCGAGGATGAATTGCAGCGCGCCGAGTCCTAGTGCCAGCAGTACCACCCCGCCCCAATCGATCGCGACGCGCGCCGGCTTCACCGGATCGCGTAACATCGTGCCGAGCACGATCGCGGCGATTGAACCCGGAACGATGTTCACGAGAAAGATCCATTGCCATGAAAGATTGTCTGTTAGGTATCCGCCGACAAGCGGACCGACGGCCGGTCCGACGATGAGCGCGATTGCAAAGAGGCCCGAACTGATGCCGATCGCGTTCGATGGAAACGTGTCTCGCATGACGCCTTGCGATGTCGCAATCAAACCGCCGCCGAACGCGCCCTGCAAGATGCGAAATGTGACGAGCATGGGAAGCGAATGCGCGGTGCTGCAGAGTGCGGATGCCGCCGTAAAACCTGCGATGCAGATCGTGAAGTACCGGCGGCGGCCGAGCAATCGAATCAGGAGCGGATTGAGCGGAATCGAGATGACGTTCGAGATGATGTATCCGGTAACGATCCAGATGCCTTCGTCGACCGCCGCACCGAGGTTCCCCTCGATCGTCGGCAACGCGACGTTGACGATCGTGGAGTCCAACGTCTCGAGCAGCGCCGCCATCATGATTGCCGCCACGATGAGAATCCGGCGGCGGCCGTACTCCACCACCGGCACGGTGTCTGGTCCGAGATCGATCGAGGCTTCCATACGGCAATCTATACATTGTAAACTTTACAGTGTCAAGTTACTCTGCAACCGGGAACGCGTGTTCGCACGTTACAGTTAGACCTATGGCGGCCAACAAATTTAAGCTCGTCTCTCCCTATGCGCTTGCCGGCGATCAGCCGAAGGCGACGGATACCCTGGCTGAGGGGACGCTCCGGGGCGACCGCGCGCAGACGCTCCTGGGTGTGACGGGAAGCGGAAAGACGATGGCGATGGCGCGCGTCATCGAGCTCGTGCAGAAGCCGACGCTCGTGCTCTGCCACAACAAGACGCTCGCCGCGCAGTTGTGCGCCGAGTTCCGGGAGTTCTTCCCTGAAAACGCGGTCGAGTATTTCGTCTCGTACTTCGATTATTACCAACCGGAAGCGTACGTCCCATCGACCGACACGTACATCGAGAAGGACTCGTCGATCAACGATGAGATCGAGCGCCTGCGCCACTCCGCCACGCAGTCGCTGCTCACGCGCCCGGATACGTTGATCGTCGCGTCGGTTTCGTGCATCTATGGTTTAGGCTCGCCGTCGGATTACATGGAGATGTCGGCGCGCGTGCGCGTCGGCGACGAGATGGACCGCGACGTATTGTTGCGCAAGCTCGTCGACATGCAGTACCGCCGTAACGATTTGAATCTGACGCGCGGCATGTTCCGCGTGCGCGGCGACGTGCTCGAATTCGTCGGCGTCGACGAAGAGCTGGTGCACCGCATTGAATTCTTCGGGGATCAGATCGATGCGATCAACGTCGTGAACCTCATGACCGGGGAGTACGTCGAGAGCAAGGACGAGCTGCTGATCTTCCCCGCAAAGCACTTCATCACGCCCGAAGAGAAGCTGCACCGCGCAATCAATTCGATCGAAATCGAGCTCGAAGAGCGCCTCAAGTATTTCAAAGATCACGGCAAGTTGCTCGAAGCGCAGCGATTGGAGATGCGCACGCGCTACGACCTCGACATGCTCCGCGAAGTCGGCTACTGCAACGGCATCGAAAACTATTCGCGTCACTTGACCGGGCGTGAGCCGGGATCGACGCCCTGGTGTTTGCTGGACTTCTTCCCGACGGACTCGTTGTATTTCGTCGATGAATCGCACGTGACGCTGCCGCAAGTGCACGGCATGTATGCGGGCGATCGTTCGCGCAAGACGACGCTCGTCGAGCACGGCTTCCGCTTGCCTAGTGCGCTCGATAACCGTCCGCTGACGTACGAGGAATGGGACGAACACATCAATCAAATCATCTACGTTTCCGCAACGCCGAGCACGTATGAAGTCGGGCGCAGTTCGCAGACGGTCGAAATGATCATTCGACCGACCGGACTCGTCGATCCGGAAGTCGATGTGCGTCCAACGCGCAATCAGGTCGACGATTTGATGGAAGAGGTTCGCCAGCGCGTTACTCGCAAGGAACGCGTGCTGGTGACGACGCTTACAAAGAAAATGGCCGAGGACCTCACCGATTTCTTGCTCGAAAACGGGTTGAAAGTCCGCTACCTGCATAGCGAAGTCGACACACTCGAACGCGTGGCGATTCTACGCGATCTTCGCCTCGGCATATTCGACGTACTGGTCGGCATCAATCTGTTGCGTGAAGGCTTGGATTTGCCGGAGGTTTCGCTCGTCGGCATTCTCGACGCCGATAAAGAAGGGTACTTGCGCAGTTCCACGTCGCTCATTCAGACGATCGGACGCGCCGCACGCAACGTCGAGGGTAAGGTCATCATGTATGCGGACGTAGTGACGGAATCGATGGCACGCGCTCTCGGCGAGACGAAGCGACGCCGTGAACTGCAAGTCGCATTCAACAAGGAACACGGCATCGAACCGCGCAGCGTTCGCAAGGAGATCCGCGATATTCTCAGCATGGTCGGCGCAACGGAAGAAACGACCGCGAAGATCAAACTCGATAAAGTTCCGCGTGACGTTGCAATGAAGATGGCGGCGGATTTGGAGAAGAAGATGCGCGAATACGCGGCGAACCTCGAATTCGAAAAAGCCGCGGCGCTGCGCGACGAGCTCATCGAATTGCGCAAGCAAATCGGTGGGAACGAATCGCTGCTCTTCCAGGGGAAGGCTCCGAAGATCTTCGATACGGCGTTGAAAGAACTCGTCGGACAATAGCGCCGGCTCGAAACGGGTAGAAGAGGATCGATGATTCTTACCACCGTCGCGATCGTCGCTCAAGCGGCAAATCCGGCTATCGAAGCTCCAACACCTCTGCAAGATGCGAAAGCCTGGTTTGCAGCGCTTCAGCAAGGGCGACTTGCAAACCCCGGCCAGTTGGATGCCGACATGGCGCAAGCGATGACACCCGCGGCGCTCGTCAACATTGCGTCGCTCCTCAAAGACACGGGTACGCCGCAGTCGTTCGAGCAGGTACAAACCCGTGCGGTGCAAAGCCTCACCATCTACGTGTTCAAGATCAGCTTTACAAGGGCACCTGCGCTGAATTTTATTTACACGCTCGATGCGAGCGGAAAGATTGCCGGATTGCGTTTTACTCCGGGTGAGTAGGCGATGCGCCTGACGCTGCACGAACAGCGCCGCACGGACGCGCTCGTCATCCTGGAAACGTCGCTTCCGCCCTCCGTGTGTGCGCAACGTCTGTTCTATCGAACGGCAACCGGTGCACTGCTCCGTCTCGATAACGCCGTCGCGGGCGCCTTCGATCGCGAGCATCATGACGTTGACATAGCGCCATGCGACCGGGAGCGTACGCTCACCCTGGAGGTCGAACGTCGGGCGCTGCCTACGAATCGTCTTCCCTCGGGTGACGGCATCTTTTGGCGTCTGATGCTTGCGAAAGCCGAGCAAGAACCGCAGCAGACGATTGAGATTGCGGACGCGAGCAGCGACGGAGAAGCCAATTCGCGCGGCGGCTTGATTCTCTGGGGCCATTCGCATCTCGACGTTGCGTGGCTGTGGAATTATAGCGAAACGCGGCGTAAGGCGATGCGTACCTTCGCAAATGCGCTCGCGATTGCCGAGCGTGAGCCAACATTTGTGTTCATGCAAAGCCAACCGCAACTCTATGCGTTTGTGGAAGAAGAAGATCCACGGTTTTTCGGGCGCATCGCCGAAGCCGTCGCCGGCGGGCGTTTCGATCCGCAACCGGCCGCGATGTGGGTCGAACCCGATTGCAACGCGACCTCCGGTGAGTCGCTGCTTCGCCAGATGCTCCACGCACACGCCTATTGCGTCGACCGGTTCGGGATCGAACCGTCGATCGCGTGGCTTCCCGATACATTCGGCTTTCCGAACACGCTACCGACATTGCTGGGACATGCCGGCATTCCGTATTTCGCAACCACCAAGTTGCAATGGAACGACACGACGCGTTTTCCACATCCGCAGTTCGTGTGGCGCGGACCGGACGGCGCAAGCATCGTCAGTGCGTTGCTCGCCGCGTACGAAGGCGGCGCGGATCCGGCGCGCGTCGAGACGGCGCGAGAACGGCGCGAGCCGCTCGTCATCGGATATGGTGACGGCGGCGGCGGCCCAACGCGCGATCAAGTGCGCGTTGCCGAAGGTGTCGGGACGTGGCAACGCCCGTCGGAGTGGTTCAAGGAGTTGGAACGCGGTGCGTCGCGGCTGCCGGTGCATGCCGATGAACTGTATCTCGAGTATCATCGCGGCACCTACACGACCCATCACGATATCAAGGCGCTCAACGCGCAACTCGAGCGCGCGCTCGGCGATGTGGAAGAGCGCGTCGCATGGTGCATGGCCGTCGGCGCTCCGCGTGATGCGGTGCATCGCTTGCGCGGTGAACTCGATAACGCGTGGCGCGTCGTATTGCGCAATCAGTTCCACGATGTTCTGCCCGGGACATCGGTGCGCAGCGCATACGATGAAGCCCTTGAAGAGTATTCACGTGCGCTTGAAATCATCACGTTCGTGCGCAAATCGACCGACGCGATGCTTCCCCGCGCTCCCCGTTCGGAGGAGCGGTTCTCCCGCGTCGAACCGGTGATCGACGGCGACGAGATCGTCTTCGACAATGGCGTCGTCGTCGCAAGGTTTTCCCAGAAAGGCGCGTTGCTGCACTTGAGCGCGATGGGGAAACGCAACGTGGTTGCGCAGGCGAATCTGCTAGCGGCATATCGCGACCGTCCGAAGAAATGGGAAGCGTGGAATCTCGATGCCGGATACGAGCGCAAGCATTTGCGCGTTCGGCCGGCCGGATTTGATACGAATGACGGCGCGCTCAACGTGCGATTCGACGTAGCCGGATCGCCGCTCACCATGCAGGTATCCTTACTGCGGGACGAACCGTTCGTGCGCGTCGATGCCGCCATCGATTGGCGCGCGGATCGGACGATTCTGCGGCTAGAGAATTGGCTCGCTGTGGGCAACGACCGCGTTCGTTTCGGTTCGCCGCATGGAACGATCGAGCGCGAGATGGAGAGCGAAACATCGCTGGGACGCGCTCGTTTCGAAGTTCCGGGACAGCGCTTCGCCTCGGTGTCGGATGACGACGCCGGAATCGCGCTGTTCTCGCTGGATACCTACGGTTGGAGTGCGCGCCGTCTGCCGCGCGGCGGCATGCAGCTCGGACATTCGCTTCTGCGCTCGCCGCGATGGCCGGATCCACAAGCGGACCGTGGAGAAATGCGGCTCTCGTGGGCCTTCGCGCCGCACAGCGGCGCAACGAACGGCGCGCTCGAGCGTGCGTGGGAATATTTCGCGATGCCGCCGCGCGTCCAGCTCTTCACGACGAATGACGACGCCGTGCTCGTCGCCGCGGTGAAGCCGGCGCAAGACGGCGAGGGTGTGATCGTGCGCATCCGCGAGTGCGACGGCGCGCAGCGGGCGGTTCGAATCCGGTGTGGCGCGCGAATGCGCTCGGTGCAGAGCGTCGACGGCCTGGAACGTGCGCTCGACTTGCCCGTCGCAATCGAGGGCGAGGAGCTGGTTGCGGCAATCGGGCCGTACGCCTTACGCAGCTTCCGGGTACACTTTAGATGATGGGTGGGCGAAAAATCGACGTCGTATTGTTCGATTTGGACGATACGCTGCACGACGACACGGCTGCATTTCATACGGCTGCCGAAGAAGTGGCGCGGGAGGTTGCGGCTGAACACGGCGTCGATGCGATTGCGTTGAAGGCCGCGTACATCGCGCAGGCGGAAGGCTTTTGGCATCGTCTCACCGGCGAACAGCTAAAGACGCGTCTCTCCGGCGTACGCGCACAGTTGTGGCGCGAGGCGCTCTCCCATTTGGGCATCGAGGACTCGACACTCGCAAACCACAGCGCGGTTCGTTACAACGAATATCGCAAGAAATACTTCACGGTCTTTCCCGGTGCAATCGATATGCTGCGCACGCTGCGGGAACGCGGAATGAAGCTCGGCATTCTGACGAACGGGTTTGCCGAGACGCATCGCGAAAAGATCGCGCTGCTGCAAATCGGTGAACTCTTCGACGCCGTCTTTATTGCCGATGAAGTTGGTATGCTCAAACCCGATCCACTGCTCTTCGCGCACGCGTGCACGCAACTCGGCGCGCCGCCGATGCGCGGAGCGATGGTTGGCGACCGCTACGACCGCGACATTCGCGGCGCGCTCGATGCCGGAATGTTTGCGGTGTGGCTGAAAGTGCGCGACGAGTCCATCCCGCAGGGGGCGCCGCCGCCGCACGCCATATGCCGGTCCATTATCGAAGTTCCATCCGCGTTGGAGAGTGCATGACGCAGAGTGCACGTGATTTAGAAAGTACGTTCGTTCACGCGTGGCAACTGCTTACGCGCAACTGGGTGCTCGTGCTTCCCGGGTTGGTGGTCGCCGTGCTTTCGGCCGCAACGCAATTCCTCTTCGTCGTCGTGATCCTTGGCGCGTATGTGATCACCGGGAACGGATCGGAAGACGCGCTCATCGCGTCGCGCGCGGGAGTTGCAATCGCAATCGTCATTATCACGATTGCCTTCGCGCTTGCCCAAATGGCCTACGTCACCGGCATGGCCGGCGGCGCGTGGCAACACGGGCGGACGACGTTACGCGACGGATGGGATGCGCTCACGCACCGCTTTACGCCAATCGTACTCGCAGCCGCGCTCCTGTTTCTCATCGGGCTCTGCGCCGCCGTGCTCTCGACCGTGACGTTTTTGATCCCGCTGATTGTCTACGCCGTTTTCTTCATCTACACGATGGCCTCGGTGATCATCGGACGCCGCGGGCCGGTCGATGCGATCGCAGAGTCGGCGCGCGTCGCGCTGCAGAACTTCTGGCCCACCGTTGGCGTCGTGGCCCTGATCCTTATAATTTCCGCGGCCGGCGCTTGGATCGGAGACCTTGTCGGGCACGTCTCGGCGTTCGCCGGGTGGCTCGTGGCGGGAGTCCTCCAGCAAGTCATCGTAGCGTACGCGTCCCTCGTCGTGGCCGGAGAGTACCTGAAGCTCACCGACCAGCCGACGGCTTAAGCGCCTGCATCTCGGGACCCGTTCCGACGGGTTTAAGAATACTTGTATGACAACCGGTCTCGACTCGATCGTTATTAAGGGTGCGCGCGAGCACAACTTAAAGAACATCGATCTTACGCTGCCTCGCAACCGTCTCATCGTCGTGACGGGACTTTCCGGCTCGGGTAAATCGTCGCTTGCCTTCGACACCATCTATGCGGAAGGCCAACGGCGGTACGTTGAGTCGCTTTCATCGTACGCGCGGCAGTTTCTGGGACAGATGGAAAAGCCCGATGTGGATTACATCGAGGGGCTCTCGCCGGCAATTTCGATCGACCAGAAGTCCACGTCGCGCAACCCGCGATCGACCGTCGGCACCGTTACGGAAGTCTACGATTATCTGCGTCTGCTTTATGCGCGTATCGGCACGCCGCATTGTTACAACTGCGGCCGCGAGATCAGCTCGCAGTCGAGCGAACAGATCGTCGATTCCATCATGGAATTGCCCGAAGGCACACGCTTGCAACTGCTTGCGCCGCTCGTCCGTGGGCGCAAGGGCGAATACACGAAGCTCTTCGAAGAGATCGCGAAAGAGGGCTTCGCGCGCGTACGCGTCGACGGTGAGACGAAAGAACTCCGCGAGAAGATCGTTCTCGACAAGAAGCGCAAGCACACGATTGAAGTCATCGTCGACCGTCTGGTGATGAAACCGGACGTGCGCAAGCGTCTCACCGATTCGGTCGAAACAACGCTGCGTCTCTCGACCGGTATCGTGACGGTACTCACCGATGACAAAGAACTAACCTTTAGCGAGGCGTTCGCGTGCGTGTATTGCGGTCTCTCGTTTGAAGAGCTCGCGCCGCGGCTCTTCTCGTTCAACTCCCCCTACGGGGCGTGCCCGGCGTGCAGCGGTCTCGGCGACAAAATCGAGATCGATCCGTGGAAAGTGATTCCCGACCGCTCCAAGTCGATTGCAGACGGTGCGATCGTGCCGTGGAGCAAGAGCCTCGGCGGCGGCCGCTTCCCTTCGATGAATCCGTATTACTTGCAACAGCTCGAACGCGTGCTGAAAAAATATCGCGCGAAGATGACGACGCCGATTGAGAACTTCTCCGAGGAAGTTCTTGACGTCGTCCTCTATGGAACCGATCGGGAGCAGGACTTCGCGTTCACGTCGAAGGCCGGCAAGACGTGGGAGTACCGCTCGTCGTTCGAAGGCGTCATCAACAATCTGCAGCGCCGCTATAACGAAACGTCGAGCGATTACGTCAAAGAAGACATCGAAAAGTACATGTCTGCTTCAACGTGCCCCGTCTGTAAGGGCGCGCGCCTGAAACCCGAAGCGTTGGCGGTAACGGTCGGCGAGATCAATATCGATCAGGTGACGCGACTTTCGATCGAAAACGCCGAGAAGTTCTTTCGCGAGCTGCAACTCAACGAACGCCAAGAGCAGATCGCGCATCAAATCGTCAAGGAAATACGCGCGCGGCTCGGCTTCCTGACGAACGTCGGCCTCAACTATCTCACGCTCGCGCGTTCCGCGACGACGCTCTCGGGCGGTGAATCGCAACGTATCCGTCTCGCGACGCAGATCGGTAGCGCACTCGTCGGCGTGCTGTATATTCTTGATGAGCCGTCGATCGGGCTGCATCAACGCGACAACGACCGGCTGCTCGCGACGCTGAAAACGTTGCGCGATTTAGGCAACACCCTCGTCGTCATCGAACACGACGAGGACACGATGCGCACGGCCGACGTGCTGGTAGACATCGGCCCCGGCGCCGGTGCCGAAGGCGGCGAAGTGCTCACGGTTGGAACGCTCGCAGACGTTCTGCGCAATCCGATTTCGGAGACCGGCGCGTACCTCTCGGGACGCAAGTTCATTCCGATTCCGAAGCGGCGCCGCGAACCGCGCGGTTGGCTTGAAGTGAAGAAGGCGACGGCGAACAATCTTCGGGCCGTCGACGTGAAGTTTCCGATCGGCGCGTTTACCGCCGTGACCGGCGTGAGCGGCAGCGGGAAGTCGACGCTCGTGAATCAGGTGCTCGTGCGCGCGCTCAACCAGCATTTGCACGGACAGCCCGCCGGCGGAACGTACGGCACGGTCAAAGGTGCAGAGCAGCTCGATAAAATGGTCGTCATCGATCAATCGCCGATCGGCCGTACGCCGCGCTCCAATCCCGCGACCTATACCGGCGCGTTCGACCAGATCCGGGAACTGTTCTCGCTCGTGCCGGACGCCAAGATTCGCGGTTACAGCCCGGGACGTTTTTCGTTCAATGTGAAGGGCGGCCGCTGCGAATCGTGTCAAGGCGACGGCATCATCAAAATCGAGATGCACTTCTTGCCCGATGTGTACGTGCCGTGCGAAGTCTGCAAGGGCAAGCGCTACAACGCGCAGACGCTCGAAGTGAAGTACAAAGGCAAGACGGTCGCCGACGTGCTCGAGATGCGCGTCGACGAAGCCGCCGAATTATTTGCGAACATCCCGCGCATTCACAACAAGTTGAAGACGATCTGCGAAGTCGGCTTGGGCTACATCAAGATGGGCCAGCCGGCGACGACGCTCTCGGGCGGTGAAGCGCAGCGCGTCAAACTTGCGACGGAACTCTCCCGCCGCTCGACGGGGCGTACATTCTACGTGCTCGACGAACCGACGACCGGGTTGCATTTTGCCGACATCCATAAGTTGCTCGAAGTGCTGGAACGTCTGGTGGAAACCGGAAATTCCGTGTTGGTCATCGAGCATAATCTCGACGTGATCAAAACCGCGGATTATTTGATCGATCTCGGACCGGAAGGCGGCGATCGCGGCGGTACGATCGTCGCTACGGGTACGCCTGAAGACGTAGCGCAAAATTCCGCCTCGTACACCGGGCAGCACCTCGTGCCCGTTCTTGGAGACGACCGCGCGCATGGACATCGCATCGTCGATGCAGCAGCGCTCGAACGCCTCGAGCGCGAGAATCTCGCAGCACTCGACGGTCTCGCGAAGGGTGACCGAGTCGCCGTCGAAGCGTAGCCTTCGACGATGACGAAATTTTCGATTGCGATGCTCGTGTGCTCCGATCTGGATCGCTCGCGCGATTTCTACCGGCGCATTCTGGGGTTGAAGCTCGTTGACGATCAGACGCCGCATTGGGTTGAGTTCGAACTCTCCCCCGGCGTTACGTTCGGTTTGCATCCGCGCAGCGAATTGCTCGCGGTACGTCCCGGGTCGTTGCAATTGGGTTTCAGCGTTGAAAACGTCGACCGCTTCGTCGCGGATTGCGCATCGATGAACGTGCCGATCCTGCAATATCCCTACGACGAGTCATTCGGACGCGTTGCGATCATCTCCGATCCCGACGGATATCCGATTCAAATCGGGACGCCGCGCCGTTGACGCGTTCGGTCGAAGCGCGCGCCGACGAGCTGCGCGCGCAGATTGACGAGGCGAATTACCGCTATTACGTCCTCGACGATCCGGCTATAACCGATGCCGAGTTCGACAAGCTGCTGCGCGAACTCATCGATCTCGAAACCAAGCACCCGAAGCTGCGTACGCCGGATTCGCCCACCCAGCGCATCGGCGCGCCGCCGTCGCAACGTTTCGGTCCGTACCGGCATGCCCGTCCGATGCTCAGCCTCGCGAACGCCTTTGACGAAGACGAGTTGCGCGCATTCGACGAACGCGTTCGCAAGCTCGCTGCCGGTCCGGTGAGCTACGTTTGCGAACTGAAGATCGACGGTCTCGCGATTGCGCTCGATTATCGCGACGGCGCGCTTGAACGCGGCGGCACACGCGGCGACGGAACCATCGGCGAAGAGGTTACACCGAATCTTCGCACCGTTCATACGATTCCGCTGAAGCTACGCCCTTCGACAGGCTCAGGACAGGCGGCGCCGGCCTTCATCGAGGTGCGCGGCGAGGTGTACTTGCGCAAGAGCGATTTCGAAAAGCTCAATGCGAAGCGCGAGCGTGAAGGTCAGCCGGTGTTTGCGAATCCGCGAAACGCCGCGTCCGGCGGCGTGCGTCAATTGGATCCGAAGTTGACGGCCGCGCGGCGGCTCTCATTCTTCGCATACGCCATTGCCGAAGATGGCAAAGGGGTAAAGACGCAGTCGCAAGCCTTGGAATTCCTTCGCCGTCTCGGGTTTCGCGTCAACGAACACATCGAAACGGCCGCAACGATCGATGACGTGATCGCGTACTGCCGCCGTTGGGAAGAACAGCGCGACGCACTCGACTACGAAATCGACGGGGTCGTCATCAAAGTCGATGATCTCGCGACGCAAGAGCGCTTGGGAACGGTCGCGCGCGATCCGCGCTGGGCGATCGCGTTTAAATTCAAACCGCGCGAAGCGCGCACGAAGCTCCGCGACATTGCGATCACCGTCGGTCGAACGGGAACGCTCAATCCGAACGCGGTGCTCGAACCCGTGCAGATCGGCGGCGTCACGGTCCGCAATGCGACGCTGCACAATCAAGAGTACATCGACAGCAACGACATTCGCATCGGCGATATGGTGCTCGTGACGCGCGCGGGCGACGTCATTCCGCGCGTCGTGGGACCGATTCTCTCCGAACGCACCGGCAAAGAGAAGCGCTTCCGCATGCCGGATACGTGCCCGGTTTGCGGTTCGGCCGTCGATCATCCCGAAGGCGAAGCGATGTCGCGCTGCACGAATGCGGCGTGTCCGGCACAAGTGGTCGAACGCGTGCGTCATTTCGCGTCACGCGGGGCGATGGATATCGAAGGCCTCGGCGATGTTATGGCGGAGCAGCTCACCAGCCTCGAACTCGTGCGCGATATCGCCGACATTTACGCGCTCGATAAGAAGAAGCTCGAACGTGTCCCGCGGATGGGCGAGAAGAGCATCGCGAAGTTGCTCGCCGCCATCGATGGTTCAAAAACCCGCGGACTCGCGCGCGTGCTCACCGGGCTCGGCATCCGTTTCGTCGGCGAACAGACGGCCGCGATTCTCGCCGCGGATTTCACCGGCATCGATGCAATCGAAGACGCGAGCCTCGAGGAACTGCAAAATAGCGAGGGCATCGGCCCCGAAGTGGCGAGCAGCGTGCGCCTTTTCTTCGATCAGAAGGCCAATCGCGCCATGATCGAGCGCCTTCGTTCAAGCGGGCTGCTTCTCGAGTCGACATCGCCGCGAAGGACCGGCGAAGGGCCCTTGAGTGGAAAGACCTTCGTCTTGACGGGCACCCTGCCGTCGATGACGCGGGACGAGGCCGCAGCCCTCATTGAGTCCGCGGGCGGCAAAGTGACCGGCTCGGTCAGTAAAAAGACCGACTATGTCGTGGCGGGCGATGCCGCCGGCAGCAAACTGACCAAGGCCGAGCAGCTCGGTATCCCGATCCTCGACGAAGAAGGACTGCGGTCGCTATTCTAATCCAGTAGGAAGGATGAGCCTGCCTGCTTGAGGTACTTACTACTTCTCGCCGCTGCTACGGGGGTGGAGTAGAAGTGGGTCAAGGTTTATCGGACGTAGTGCGATTGCATGCGCGCCTTCATGAAGAAGCTGCAGCGCTGTTCCGCGCACTCGACCGGGACGACGTGCTCGTATACGTTTCGTTCTCGCACTTTCTCGATGCCGTGGACTTGCACGTGCGGACGGATCTGACGATCGGCTATCGTCTCTTTTTGCATCATCCAAGTGAGTCGGTTCGCCGCATTGCGGAACGCGTGTTGCAAGAACAAGAAGCATTCCCGCAGGCGTTCGAGGCGTTTTTGCAGCGCTGGGGCAGCGCAGGGGAAGAGCAACTTCGAACGCTCGGTTTTCGTGACGAGTTGGAAACGCTCGTGAGTCAGTTGCTCAAGCGCATTCGCGTCGAGGAGCGGCTGCTCACGATGCTTTCACATGTAGCGTAGCAGTTCGTTCTCAGCCGTTCTGGACGGTAACGCAGCACCCAAACTTCCCGCAACGTCGCCCGCAATCACGCCCACCTCCCGTTTTCGAGCGGCGTATCGTCCGGCAAGGCCATGCCAATACGCGCCGGCGCACGCGGCGTCGACCGGCGAAAGAGCTTGTGACAAGAGCGTTGCAATGATCCCCGTCAGCACATCTCCCGTGCCCGCGGTTGCGAGCGCGCTGGTTCCTGTGGGATTGATGTGGACGATCGATCCGTCATAGACGAGCGTATCGGTGCCTTTTAAGAGCGTTGTTATGCCGGTGCGATCGACGAACTCGCGAATTCGTTCCACACGTTGGCCCGCACGAATCGTTCCCTTTCCCGAAAGCCGTGCGAATTCACCGGCGTGCGGCGTTACGACGCATTGCTTGTCACGCAAGATGTCGAGATACTTGCTGAAATGAAAGAGCGCGCTTGCATCTAGGACGATCGGTAACGTGACGCGCTCGACGAGCGAGCGGATCATCTGGCCGGTCCAATCGTCGAGACCGAGCCCCGGCCCGATGGCGATTGCGCTATTGCGCGTCGCAACGTCGGCGAGATCGGCGGCAGCTTCCGCCGCCGACGTATCGGAAAACGTAACGATAACTTGCTCGATGAGATGCGCGCGAAGAACCGGTGCGGCGTTACGCGTTGTTGCGACCGTTACGTAGCCTGCACCCGCGCGCGCCGCACCAAGCGCACACAGCACAGCCGCGCCGGGAAACTGTTCCGAACCCGCGACAATAAGCGGAGCACCGGCGCTGCGTTTGTCGCTATCGGCGGCGCGATGGGGAAGCAGCGTGAGAAACGCGTTATGGTCAAGCGCGGCAAACGTCTTCGCATGCGAGGCGAGAATCGATGCATCGATACCGATGTCGCCGATCCACAGATCGCCCGCGTTTTCGCGAGCCGGCTCGAGCAGCAAGCCGGGCTTCAGCGCAGCAAGCGTGATCGTCGCACTCGCGCGAACTGCATCGTCACTTCGTGCGCCGGTGTCGCCGTCGATTCCGCTCGGAAGGTCGATCGCGAGCACCGGCAACCGGTTGCGATCGAGCGCGCGTGCTGCGGCGCGAAACGCATCACCGAGCGGCAGTCGCGAGCCCGTTCCGAAAAGTCCGTCCACGGCGAGCGACGCTCCGGCGAGAGCCGCACGCGCGTTCTCTTCGTCTTGCGGCAACGGCCGAATCTCGACGCCGGCTTGTTGCGCTCGCGCTTGCGCATCGGTCCGCGCCGCCGATGCACTTGCGCTTTCGGCCGCATAGACGATGCCTTTATACCGCGCGTCGAGCACCGCGAATGCTGCAAGCGCGTCGCCGCCGTTATTTCCCGGCCCGGCGAACGCGACGACCGTTCCACCGCCGGGAATCATCTTTTCGATCAACTCCGCGATGCGGCTACCCGCTGCGCGCATGAGAGCCGTTTCGCTGCTCGCGGTCGATGCCTGCGCATCCGCCGCCCGCATTTCAGCCGACGTGAGAACGTAGCTCATGATTCGAGAATCACCACGGCGGCAGCCGTTGTCGCGGAGTGCGTGATCGTCAAGTGAATCGCTCGGACGCCGCGCTCGGGAACGAGACGCTCCGCGTCACCGTAAAGGCGGATGATGGGTTTACCGCTGCGTTCGTGGGAGACGCCGACGAGGCGCCATGGAATCGCGTGACCGAATGCCTTGCGTGTCGCTTCTTTTGCAGCGTAAAATCCTGCGAGGCGCTCGGGCCAGTGGCGTTTACGCATCGCGTACGCCATTTCTTCTTCCGTGTAGACCTTACGCGCAAACCACGCGCGGCGTCGTTCGTCGAATCGATAGCGCTCGACCTCGGCGAGGTCGATACCGATGCCTACGATCATTCCCGGCCCTTCGCACCGCTTGAGGAGTTTTCCGGCTCGCGACCGTCGAAGCTCTGCGCTCGAGATGGAGTCTCGCATTCGCATCGTACCGATCAACACCATCGATGGTGCTTTCCTCGATCGTCTCGGTCCATGCCTAGAAGAACGTTTCTTGTGCACCGTTGAAATCGAACGCGCGTTAGCGGTCCCGCGAACGGCGCTTAATGCGACGCGACAACAGCTCTTTCTCTCGACGCTCTTCACGCGCGTTCGCCGCGTGCATCCCGACGGTGGAGCGATGCTCCTCACGCTCACCGACTTCGATCTATACAAAACGTCGCATCGATTCATCTATGGTGATGCCGACGAAACGCAAGCGATTGCGGCTGTTTCTCTGCACCGGTTGCGTTCGGAGTACTATGGTGAAGAGCCCGATTCAAACATGCTGTTTCAGCGCACGCTCAAGGAATGCGTTCACGAACTCGGCCACGCGTTCGGCTTGAAACACTGCTACAATGCGCGCTGCGCGATGTACTATTCGAACTCGATCTTCGAAACCGACAACAAAATGTCGCACTTTTGCGAGACCTGCGACCGCCGGATCGCCCGCGCCCGTAACGAGCGCTGAAGCCCTCCGGGAAGCAAGCGACCTAAAGCCAGACGCGTTTTTAGCCGTACAATCAAACAAGAGTGGCGGCGCGCTGCCGCGGGCTTGTAGCGCGTCGGGTACGGTGCGTCGTCCTGAAGGGAGCCTCGTGATCTCCGCCTACTTCGCCGGTCTCCGGGCACGGCTGGGTTTGCCGACCCGTCTCGCAATTGCGGCGGTCGCTATCGCGATCTGCGCCGTCTGTGCATGGCGCGCTCCCGGAGCCTCCATCGAAGGCATTCTCCTCGTCATCATCGCGCTTGCCGCCGCGGCGGCCGGCGGGCAATACGGCGTCGTCACGGCCGTGATCGCGGGCGTCGCCGAGTACCTTGCGAAGAGCCAGCACGGCGCGGACGGATACTCGTCCCTTGCGATCGTTGCGGCCGGCGGCACGCTGCTCAGCGCGCTCTTTTATGGCGACGTCGCTCCGATTGAAGAGCTCGGCGAAATCGTACCGGGACAACTCGCGTTCCGCAGCGCCTCGCGCGCGGCGTTGCCGCGCGGCGAGAACGGTTTCCCTTCGACGAGCATCGCGGCACTCGCATCCGGCATTCGGGAAGTTTCACAAGGCGACTTCACCAAGAACATTGCGGTCAGCGATTCGGCACTTCAAGAGTTGGCGATTGCCCTCAATAAGCTGATCTTCGGCGTGCGCGAATTTCTCCGCCAACTGCATGCCAACGCGACGCAGCTCGGCGGCGCGGGAACCGATCTGCGTACGACCGCATCGACGGCCCTGGCGGTCATCGAAGGCGCGGCCGTTGCGCAAGGGCAGCTCGACGAAGGCATTCAAGAGCAAGCGCGTATCGTCGAAGAAGCGACGTCGAAGGTCGTCGCGCTCACCGAAGCGATCTCCACGATCGCCGCAAGCGCCGAGCAGCAAACGCGCAGCCTCGACGAAACGGCACTCGCCGTTTCGAACATGGCGAGCTCGATCGAAGAAGTCGCGGCGCAGGTCGATTCGCTTTCGAGCATCTCGACGGAGACGTCGCGCACTGCCGAGCGCGGCGGCAGCGCAATCGGAACGATCGTCGACGGCATGCATACCATTCGCAACACGATCAACGATCTGGCCGAAGACATCGGTCAACTCGGCAACAACTCCGAGCAGATCGGCGACATCGTCAAAGTCATCGACCGCATCGCCGAACAGACGAACCTTCTCGCGCTCAACGCTGCCATCGAAGCAGCGCGAGCCGGCGAACATGGACGCGGTTTCGCCGTCGTCGCGAGCGAAATCCGCAAACTCGCCGACGGCAGCGTGCAGGCCACCAAAGAAATCGCCGGCCACATTACCTCGACGCAGGCGGTTATTTCCGAAGTCGTCGGCGCGATGGAGCGGCTGACGGACCGCGTCGAGGAGAGCACGACGAGCACGAATTCCGCATCGGGCGCGCTTCAAGAAATTGTTTCGGCGGTGCAAACTACAAGCAGCCAAATCGATGAGATCAGCGCCGTTACTCGCGCGATGAGCGCGAATTCCTATCAAGTGATCCGTCAGATCGAAGAGATCACGAAATCCGTCGCGCTCAACTTGAAGGCGACGCAATCGATGACACGCCAGTCGGATGAAGTCAGCAAAGCGTTCTCTGATATCTCATCGATTTCGCAGCAGAATGCCTCGTCGGTTGAGGTTTTAACGTACGTCAATAAGGAAGTCACCGATGCCGCACAGCGGATGATGAATTCGGTCGACCAAATGAACGCGCTTTCGGGCGAGATCGATGGCCGCTTGAATCAATTCAAAGTAAGCGACACCGGCACGGAGGAGGTCAGCGCGTAACATGAATCTTCGGGTACGTCTACTTGGAACGATCATCGGAGCGATTCTCTTGTGTTTCGCGGTCACGGTGGTCGCTTCGCGCATCGAACTGAACAAGCAACTTCGGCAACTCGGCGAAACCCAAGTGGCCAACGGCGGCGGAGCCTTCGGCGGATATTGGGATTCGCGCAAGAACCAGATCAAGCTCCTCGTCGCACAAGATGCCGTGAGCGACACGCTGCGCAAGGCGCTGCAGTCGAACAACGTCGGAGCCCTGCAAGATCAACTTGCAAACGCGGCGCGTACGTCGGGATTGTCGTTTCTGACGATCGTCGATACGAAGGGCAACGTCATCGCGCGCGCAAACGGCCCGGAGGCCGGTTCGCTCAAGACCAATCCATTGATTTCACGCGCGCTCACCGGCGAAACCGTGAGCACGGCGGCGCTGCTCGATAAGTCGGTGCTCGCCGGCGAAGGACTTGCTCCGCAAGCCCAAGCCGATGTGAAATCGGCCGATGGTTCGTCGAGCGACGTCAAGCTCAACGACGGATTGGCGCTCGTCGCCGCCGCTCCGATCAGCGATCAAAACGAACGTACGATCGGTGCAATTTACGGCGGCATTCTCCTCAATCACTATTACGATCTGGTGGATCAGGCGACGCACGCGCTCGGCGGAGCATCGGCGGTGCTTCAAGGCGATGCAATTGTTGCGAGCACCATCCAACAGCCTGACGGCACGCGCACGGTCGACCGGCAATCATCGCCGGCAACGGATGTTGCGAAGAGCGGCAAGCCGTATACGGGCGTCGACACGCAAGGCGGCACCGAGTATCTCGTTCACGTCGATCCGATTACGGACGATCAGAACCGCATCATCGGCGCTCGCTGGTACGGAACGCCGCTCTCGGCAATCAACGCGATTATCAACGGCACGACGATGTCGCTGCTGATCTGGGGCGCGATTGCCGCGCTGCTCGCGCTCGCGCTCGCGATTCCCATCGTGCAGCGTCTCTCGGAAACGCTCTCGAAACGCAGCAACCAAGTTCGCTCTGCCGCGAAGGAGCTCGGCGTCGCGATTGTCGGCAGCGAAGTTTCCGGCGATCACGTTGCGATGACGAAGGCGGCAGTCGAACGTATCGCTACGCTGCTCGACGAACTGGAAACCGAAGCCGGCGGCAAAACGAAAATCAACGAGCTCAAAGCGGTCAACGCCGAGCTGCATGGCGATATGATCGTCATTGATACGCTCTCGCAAGAGATGAGCAATCGCATGCAACAAGCCGTAACGCGGGTACACGAACTCAACGATGTCGCCAAGGGATTGTCGGAACTCGTTACGGGAGAAGCAGGGTAAGCTCTGTCATGGCCGACGTGATTTTAGTCTTCGGTAGTAATGCTGACACGATGATCGCAACGAAGGCGCTCAAAGATGCCGGTATTCCCGCGAAGATGATCCCGAAACCCCCGGCGGTCACCTCCGCCTCGAACCTCTGCTTGACCATCGATGGCGGCGCCGAATCGCAAGCCAAAACGGCCCTCACGGGTGCGGGCGTACCACTGGGCGGCGTCGTGAAGTAGCAGCTCCGCCCGCTGCCGCAGCCAAAGCGTTCGCGGCATGCACGAGCATCGTCGCGGCGTCGGTGCCTTCCAACGCATGCGAACTGACGAACGCGCCGTTGACCAACAACAACAATTGTTTGGACAGCTCGTCGGGATCACGCACCTTCATTCGCGTGATGATCCCGTGCAGCCGGCGGCGCAGTTCGTTCTTGTGATCGATCGCGACCTTCCGCGCGGGATGCGCGGCGTCTGGGAATTCGGCCGCAACATTCAACTGCGGACAGCCACGATAGTTGAGGCGCGCGACACGCTCGCCGATCCACCGCATCTGCGCCTCGAGTTCGCGCTGCGGATCCGCCGCGTATTTGCGCGCGACGTCATCCCAACAGCTCCAAAAATGCTCGTCTTCACGCCGAAGAAACTCGGCGATGAGGTCGTCTTTCGTTCGGAAGTGGCGATAGAGGCTCGCCTTCGCGACGCCGGCGCGCTCGATCACCAGATCGATCCCGACGGCGCGGGCGCCCTCGTGATAAAAGAGCTCGGAGGCGGTTCGAACGATCCGCTCGCGTACATCCTCGTCCATACTTGACATGATACAGACCTGTCTGTTTAACTGCAAGAGACAGACCTGTCTGTTGATTTACGAATATCCGGAGGACGAGCGTGAAGATTGCGGTGGTTGGGGCTTCGGGGCACACGGGACGATTCGTGATCGAGGAGCTGTTGCGCCGGGGGCATCTCCCCGTAGCCATAGCGCGCGACGAGCAGCGGCTGCTCGATCGCGGAATCGACACGCGGCGCGTCGAGACGAGAATCGCTTCGCTCGACGATCCGGCGACGCTCGATAACGCGCTCGGAGGTGCGGCGGCCGTGATCAATTGCGCGGGCCCGTTTCTCGATACGGCGCAACCGGTTGTAGAAGCCGCGCTACGGGTGGGCGCGCATTATTTCGATGTCACGGCAGAACAAGGCAGTGCGCAGCACACGCTCGAGGTTTACGATGCGCCGGCGCGTGCACGCGGTATCGTTGTTATGCCCGCTGCGGGTTTTTATGGTGCGCTTGCGGATCTTCTCGCAACTGCGGCGCTCGGTGATTGGACGAGCGCGACAGAGATACGGACGGCGGTTGCGCTCGATCGTTGGTGGCCGACACCCGGAACCCGCCGAACCGGCGATCGTAACACGTTGCCGCGACTCAGTGTGGAAAACGGTGTGCTGAAAGCCGTCGGTACGCCGGCGTCAGTAAAATGGGATTTTCCGGAACCGTTCGGATCGCAGACCGTCGTAGAAGTCCCGCTCAGCGAAACGATTTTAATGGCGAGACACCTTCGGGTTTCCGAAATCCGTCATTTCATCAATGAAGCGCCGCTCCACGATCTGCGCGACGCGGCTACGCCGCAGCCGATCGCGGTTGACGAGCGCGGCCGGTCGACACAGGTCTTTTTGATGGAGTCGATCGCGAAGAACGGAACGGATACACGCCGCCTCATCGCGCGCGGCCGCGATATCTACGCGACGACCGCGCCGATCGTCGTTGAAGCCGCGCAACGCGTGTTGCGCGGCGACTTGCAACGTTTCGGGGCATTCGCTCCCGGCCAGCTCTTCGAAGCGATGCCGTTCCTGGAGGCCCTTTCGGCGCACGATCTCACGATTAGCGACAACTAGCGCGGTTAAGTAACCCAAGTATTTACGGAGAAGGGCGTTGGCTTGAAACGGGTAATGCCCGTTCTATGTATCGACGCACGATTTTTACCAGTGCGCTGATCGCGTTTGCGGTCGCGGCGCCCTCCGTCGCGGCTCCCAAGCCGACGGCGAATCCACCGAAGGCGGCCGCGCCGAATCCGCAGGAGCGCTCCGCCGTTACTCATCATCGCATAACGATCAACGGCACGACGATCGCGTACACGGCGACCGCAGGCACGTTGATCGTGAAGGACGAGAAGGGGCAGCCTGAAGCGAGCATATTCTATGTCGCCTACACGAAAGACGGTGCGAGCTCCAACGATCGTCCGGTGACGTTCCTGTACAACGGCGGCCCCGGATGTGCGTCGTCACCGTTGCACATGCTCGCGCTCGGTCCGCGCCGTGTCGTGGTGCAGAACGCAAAGCCGAACGATGGTGCGCCGGTGCAACTCGTCGACAACAACGATACACTCCTCGATAAATCGGATCTCGTCTTCATCGACGCGCCGGGAACCGGGTATAGCCGCGTCTTTCCGAAAGTTGACCCGAAATCGATCTACGGTATCGATCAGGACGCCGCGGCGTTCGGTCAATTCATCCGCCGCTACGTCACGTTGAACGATCGTTGGAACTCGCCGAAGTTTCTGCTTGGCGAAAGCTACGGCACCCCGCGCAGCGCGGTGCTCGTCGATTACCTTCAAAACCACGAGACGATGGCGATGAACGGTGTCGTGCTGCTGAGTTCGGTTCTCGATTTTGACACCATCGCTCCGGGACCGGGCAACGATCTTGCCTACATCACGTATCTCCCGACGGAAGCTGCGACACATTGGTATCACGACACTGCATCGAACAAAGGAAGCCTCACGTCCACCATCGATGCCGCGCGGGCGTTCGCCAATGGTCCGTACGCTGCGGCATTGCTGCAGGGTGACCGTCTATCACACGATCAGTTCGTGAAAATTGCCGGCGAACTCGCGCAGTTCACTGGCTTGAGCCAGCAATACATCGAGCGTTCGAATCTGCGCGTGCAACCGCAGCGCTTCGAAAAAGTGCTGCTCAGTGATGCGGGCGAGCAGACGGGACGCCTCGATGCGCGCTACACCGGATACGATCTCGACGTGACGGGCGATTCCGCCGAGTACGATCCCTCCGATAGCTACATGGGACCAACGTTGCAGGCGGGATTTCTGTCGTACGTTCGCAACGAACTGAATTGGCACAGCGAAGAATCGTATCCTCAGTGCAGCGACAAAATCTTCCCGCAATGGGACTTCACGCGCAAATCCGTTTTCGGGTGGCTCGCGCCGACCACGAGCGGTGATTTGCAAGACGCGATGACGCAGAACCCGCACATGCGCGTGTTCGTCGGTGCCGGGTATTTCGATATGGCGACGCCGTTCGGCGCTGCGGAATGGACGTTCTCGCACCTCGGTTTGCAGCCGGCGCTGCGTTCGCACGTCAGCTTCGAATATTATGATTCGGGACACATGGTGTACTTGAATCCCGATGCGCGCGCGAAATTCCACGCGGATTTGGATCGCTTCTACACCGGCACCCTCGGCAAGTAGCGAACGTTGTTAGCGCAGCGCTCTGGCGTCGGCGAGTGAAATTGTTTCTCTCGTTCCGTCGTGATGCTGCACGAGTAATCCGCCGCCGGTAACCAGCGAGAGGGCGGTGACATCGATCGGTTCGCTCGCGCCGTCTTTGAGAATGCGGTACGGTTTACCGGGAAGACCCGCTTGGCGTTCCCACACGCGCGCAATGCGCGGCGGCATGTCAAGCGCGTCTTCCCAGACCTCGTAGTTCAGCAGAATGTCGTGGAGCAATTGCTCGCGATCGATGTTGGGACTGACATCGTCGGCGAAGGCGGGCGGCGGCGTGATGTCGTTTGCAGCCTGGGATGTGCGATGGATGTTGATCCCGACGCCGGCGGCGACCCATGCGCGATCGCCGACGAGGCGCGAAATGCAAAGGATGCCGGCGATTTTCTTTCCGTAGAGCAGCAGATCGTTCGGCCACTGCATCTCCGCGTGCACGCCGCTCAGCACAAGGGCGCGTCGCACGCAGATCGCGACACCGAACGGGACGACCCAGAGATGCGATGCGGGCATCGAGCGCGGGAGAATCGTCGTCATCAGTAACGATGAGCCCGGTTCCGCGATCCATGATCGCCCTTTGCGGCCCGCGCCTTGCGTTTGAACCTCAGCGACGAAGGTCGCACCGTATACCGATTCGTCACCGAGCAGCGGCGCGGCGTCGGCATTCGTGCTGCCGGTTGATTCGACATACCGAATATCCGAAAAACGCGTGCCGCGCAGTGCTTGACGCACCGCGGCATAGGGCCGCTGGCCTAATGGCATAGGGGGAGCTTGCACGGGCGACGTATTCGGGGCCTGCTATGGCATTAGAAACGACGCTCATCTTGTGTAAGCCCGACGCGGTCTCACGTTCCCTCGTCGGCGAAATCATCTCGCGCATCGAGCGGCGCGGATACGTCATCACTGCGATGAAGCTGACGCAGCTTCCCGGTGACAAAGCGCGGGAACACTACGCGGAGCACAAGGACAAGCCGTTCTTCAACGATCTCGTGACCTTCATCACGAGCGGACCGCTCGTCGCAATGGCGGTCGAAGGGGAAAACGCAGTCGAAGGCATGCGTCAAATGATCGGCGCGACCAATCCCCTCGGCGCGGCGCCCGGATCGATTCGCGGCGACCTCGCGCAAACGATCGGCTTCAATCTCGTGCACGGTAGCGACAGTAAGGCGAGTGCCGAGCGCGAGCTGAAGATTTTCTTCGCGGTCGGTGAGTTCGTTTCGCGCAAGCACGATCTTGCGCAGTGGCTGGCGGACTAACGCATGTCGATCGATTCGTTGCGTGCCGGCGGACGGCCGTTGATCGAAGCGGTGCATGCGCGCGAAGTGTTGGATTCTCGTGGGAATCCGACGGTCGCAGTGAGCGTTGCGACGAGTTTCGGAGCCGTGGAAGAAGCGATGGTTCCCTCAGGAGCCTCCACCGGTGCGCACGAAGCGGTCGAACTTCGCGACGGCGATAAGAAGCGGTACAACGGAAAAGGCGTGTTGCGCGCCGTTGCGGGGGTAAACGATACCCTTGGCCCTGCAATTGAGGGCAGCGACGTCACCGCGCAGCGCGAGATCGACGAGCGTTTGATCGAACTCGACGGGACGCCGAATAAATCGAGTTTAGGCGCAAACGCAATTCTCGGTGTTTCGCTCGCCGTTGCGCGCGCAGCCGCCTCGAGTTTGTCGCTGCCGCTCTTCCGGTATCTCGGCGGCCCCGCGGCAGCGCTCTTGCCGATTCCGATGATGAACGTGATCAACGGCGGGAAACATGCCGCGGGCGCACTGCAATTTCAAGAATGCATGATTATGCCTGTCGGCGCGCCGAGTTTCCACGAAGCGGTACGCTACGGTGCCGAAGTGTTTCACGCACTTGGGCTGTTATTGCACGACCGTGGCATGCCGACGCTCGTCGGCGACGAAGGTGGCTATGCGCCGCCGCTCGATTCCATCGATGATGCGATGAAGCTCTTGGCGGAAGCGATCGAAAACGCCGGATACAAACCCGGTGAGGAGATCGCGATCGCGCTCGATCCCGCGTCGTCGGAATTCTATCAGGACGGAAAGTATTACGCGCACGACAAGCAACACGGCTTGACTGCGGACGAGATGGTCAAACTCTACAAGGATCTCTGCGAACGTTACCCGATCGTTTCAATTGAGGACGGGCTCGCTGAAGATGACTGGAGCGGTTGGCGCAAGCTGACGGAAGCCATCGGCGCAAAGGTGCAATTGGTCGGCGACGATCTCTTCGTGACGAACACGAAATTCCTCGAACGCGGTATCTCGGAAGGCGTCGCGAATTCGATTCTCATCAAAGTGAATCAAATCGGTACGCTGACCGAAACGCTCGATGCGGTCGACATGGCGCATAAAGCCGGATATACGGCCGTGATTTCGCATCGTTCAGGTGAAACGGAAGACACGACGATCGCCGATATCGCGGTTGCAACGAGTGCGGGTCAAATCAAAACGGGTTCCCTGGCGCGCAGCGACCGGGTGTCCAAGTACAACCGCTTGATGGCGATCGAAGAAGAACTTGGTTCCGCAGCAAGATACGCGAAGCTGAAGCGGGCTTCAACGTAGCGCCCTTGCAAGCGTTGCGCAAGCGGGTTCCACGGTCGACGTTCGGGTCGTGGAAACCCGGCGCGAACCGGCGCAATCCGCTCGAAGTTATCAAGGAAGACGAAGAAGGCCGCTCGCCGGCGCTCTTAGCGCGCCGGCGTGAGCTTATGTCCGCCGATCCGTTTGCGTTCTATCGCGGTACGGCGGCGCTCATGGCCGCTGATCTTTCGACGGTGCCCGTAACGGGCTTGCACGTTCAACTTTGTGGCGACGCGCATGTCGTGAACTTCGGTGGATATGCCACGCCTGAGCGTCGCCTCGTATTCGACGTAAATGACTTCGACGAGACGCTGCACGGACCGTGGGAGTGGGATATCGCGCGATTGAGCGCAAGCCTTCCGTTGCTGGCCGCGTTTCGTGGATTTCGGTCGAGTTCGGCGGACGACGCGGTATTTGAAGCGGTGCGCGCGTATCGCAAATCGGTTCGCGAGTTTGCCAAGCAATCGCCGCTCGAAATCTGGTATTCGAGCGTCGACGTGCACGGTTCGCTTGCGAAAGAATTGGCGGCGCCGCGCGTTGCCAATCGCGTTCGCGCCGGCGCCGAACTAGAAGTAATCACGCATAGCGCATTCCGCCAGTACCGGCAATCGCTGCTTCCGCACGTGCGCATGCTGCTCGACCGCTATGATCCTGTGGGCTATTTCGAGCACCCGGTCGGCGTCGGCAGTCTTGGATTGTATGCGGCGATCGTCGAATTTCAAGCGGGGCCGAAAGAGTGGTTGTACCTTCAGGTAAAACAGGCGCGTGCGTCGGTGCTCGAGCGGTATCTCGGCGCGTCGACCTTTGCCAATCACGGTGAACGTGTTATTGCTGGGCAGCGGGCAACGCAAGCTGGGAGCGATTTATTCCTGGGTTGGACGCACGATCAAGGTCTCGACTTTTACGTACGGCAGCTTCGCGACGAAAAAACCGGCCTCGCAGTCGATGCCATCACACGCGATCAGTTCGTCGATTACGCGCGCCGCTGTGGAAGTGTGCTTGCACGCGCGCACGCGCGCACGGGCGAACCGAAGGCGATCGGCGAATATATGGGCGGCAGCGAGGCCTTCGACGAATCGATGATCCGCTTTGCGCACCATTACGCAGCAATTGCAGAGCGTGATCACGAGGCGTTCCGCAAAGAGCAGCTCATCGAATCTGAACGAGCGCGACGCGATTGACGCCGCTGCACGCCATTACGATGTTGCCGTCGCTTGTCGGCATCATATTGCGGACTACGCCGCCGCCCGATGGAATTCGCCACGACTGAAATATGTGCGCGCGCAAATCGAAGCGCACAAGCGTATTCGGCTCTACGCCCGATTCGCTATACCAGATGGCGCCGTCTAGGGCCGTAATACCGTACGGTTGCGAGTTTGCGCCGCTAGGCGACGGCCATTCCTGTTGAGCCCCCGTGCGCGGATCGAAACGCCCGATGTATCCGCGCGCGTAGTCCGAATACCAAATCGCATCGTCAGGAGTAATTGCAACGCGGCGCGGACGCGAATCCGAGTGATGTAGCGTGTACTCGGTAATGGCCATGGTTTGCGGATTTATGCTTGCGAGTTTATTCGTTCCGAACTCTGCGAAAAACGGAACGCCTTTGGAGGTAATCACCATGCCGTACGGATTGGCGCGCGCGGTCGGAACGTGCACGACGCGCATAGCGCCCGTCGTTGGATCGAGCCGTCCGACCATGTC
Organism: Vulcanimicrobiia bacterium; assembly: GCA_963765935.1. GTDB lineage: Bacteria > Vulcanimicrobiota > Vulcanimicrobiia > Vulcanimicrobiales > Vulcanimicrobiaceae > JAMXLG01. The sequence continues at coordinate 2,060,419 of CAVXXX010000001.1, forward strand.
CGCGCCTTGCACGGTGAACCAAAGTATTCCGCGCTGATCGAACACGGGTGTGTGCGGATCGCGCGCAGCGGCCGCCAACGGATACGTTTTTACTTCACCGGTCGCCGGGTTCAACTTCCCGATGTAGCCTTTGAAGTTGGCGGTGAACCAAATGTTTCCGTCCTTATCCGCGACGAGTCCATGCGGACCCGAATCCGCAATCGGCAGACGATACTCTTTGAACGTGCCGGTGCGCGGATCAAGCCGCCCTAGCACGTTCGCCATCTGTCCGGTGTACCAGATATCGCCGTCGGGCGTCGCAAGCGGATCGTGCGGATGCGATCCCGGCGTCGGAACGACCCATTCTTTGATCGTCGCTTTTACATTGCCGGGAATGACAGTCGGCTGCGTCGGTGTTGCGGAACTTTGCGCTACGGCAAGCGGCGCGTAGAGCAGCAGCACGAAAGCGCAGGCTACCGCTCCAGCGGACGACAGCGAGCGCGCTCGGGAGATGGCCATGTCTAAATTATATTCTGACGACAAGCAAGCGCGCGGTGCGTGAAGAGGCCACGGTGCGCTACAATGGCGCCGCGATGAATCGCACCACGCCGCTTCCGGTCATTCCGCTCATCATCTTTGCAATCGCATTCGGGATTGAAGAAGCGATCATCGTCGTGTACTTGCGCCATTTGCCGAGTTCGTATATGGCGAATGCGTATGCGCTCGAGATGTTCCGCGAACTAGCGACGCTCGTAATCATCGCCGCGGTGGCCTGGATTGCTACATCGTCGTGGGGACTCCGCGCGCGAGCGTTTTGTTTTGCGTTCGGCGCCTGGGACATCGTCTATTATATTGCGCTTTGGAAACTTATCGGATTTCCGTCGCTAACGGACGATGATGTGTTGTTCCTGGTGCCGGTGCCGTGGATTGCGCCGGTGTGGGCTCCGGTGGCCTTCGCCGCTCTGCTGATGGTGATCGGCCTCTTCGGGGTCGCCTCGCAACGAAGCGTTTTGCTCGCTTCGGGCTTCACACTTGCATTGCTGTCGTTCATGTACCGGTCGGCGCTCCACGTCGAGGGCTACCCGCTGTGGCTTTTTGCGGTTGCCTTCATCCTGGCGCTCGCGGCGCTACCCGCGGCGAGGATAGCGGTCGAGCGTCCAGAAAGCCTCCGCCGCCGGGGCCTGTAGCTCAGCGGTAGAGCGGCCGGCTCATAACTGGTTGCGCGTAGGTTCGAATCCTACCAGGCCCACTATCTCGCGCGGCGCGCGTCGTACGCTGTTCGCGCTTGAGCGAAGTGCGCCACGTGGTGCTCGATGAAACGAAGCAACGGCATCACATACGTTGCACATTCTCTGCCGAGCGGCGTCAGCGCATACACGACGTGCGGCGGCACGACGGGAAAGCTTGTCCGTGAAATAAGGCCGTTGCGTTCGAGTTCCCTCAACGTCTGGGCGAGCATCTTTTCCGAAACGCCGCCGATTGCGGAACGGAGTTCGGAATAACGCCGTTCGCCGTCCATCAATTGGCGAAGGATCAAGAGTCCCCAGCGGCTCGCGAGCTGATCGAGGATCACGCGCGACACACAATTCGGAACGTCGCAATTTCCAATGAACGGCTCGGCAATCGAAAGTTCCATACTTACTCCTGGGTGCGTACTTCCTAAAAGTTAGTGTAGCTGCTATGCTCGCGCCATGCAACAGGAATCCGCAAATCAGCCGGTCGCTTTCGTGACCGGAGCAAGCACCGGTTTCGGCCGGCTAACCGCAGAAACGCTCGCGCGCGAGGGATACCGCGTCTTCGCCGGGATCCGCGACATGGCCGCGCGTAATGCCGCGGCCGCCAAAGAACTTACCGCCCTTGGTATTGAGCCCGTCGAGCTCGACGTGAACAGTGACGCGTCGGTTGAGCGCGCCGGCAAGACCGTTCTCGACCGCGCCGGCCACGTCGACGTCCTTGTCAATAACGCGGGGACGGCACATTTTGGTGTCGTCGAAGCGCACACGCTCGCGTCGGTTCAACGTCAGTTCGATACGAACGTGTACGGGCCGCTGCGCGTCAACCGCGCGTTTCTCCCATCAATGCGCGCGCGAGGACGCGGGCTTATCGTCTATCTCAGCTCCGTTGTCGGGCGATTCGTCGTTCCGTACACCGGCGTGTACACTGCGTCGAAATTTGCGCTTGAGGCACTAGCCGAAGCGACTGCATACGAGCTGAAACCATTCGGCATCGACGTGACGATCGTCGAACCCGGACCGTTCGCAACGCCGATCTTTGACAAGCACGCCGAAGCGGACGATGAAAGCCGCGCGCAAGCATACAGCGTACATGATGGTAAGCAGGCTGCGATGTTTAAAAGCCTTGGGGAAAGCGCAGGCGATGCGCAGGACGTCGCCGATGCGATCGTAAGCGTCGTGCAGCGACCGCATGGACAGCGCCCGCTGCGACGCTTGGTTGCCGATGCGTCGAACCCCGCGGTTGCCATCAACGCCAGCCTGGAGCCGATCCAGCGCGGTACCCTCGAAGCCTTCGGGATGGCCGATCTACTGCCGTCAGTCATGCAGGAAACCAACGAAACGCAACTCTCCCCAGCATAAACCGTTCGTTCTCGGCCTTGTCGTTGACAAGGGACGGCGCCTCCGGTAGCGTATGGAGGTTGCCGCGGCGCCATCGTCTATCGGTTAGGACATCGCCCTTTCAAGGCGGAAAGACGGGTTCGATTCCCGTTGGCGCTACCAACATAAGCTCTCGATTCGTGCTCGAATCGGGAGCTTTTTACTTTGCAGCAGCCTTTAATGGACACAAAGTGGACACGGCGTCGCCCTCAGGACGCGCCCGCTATGCTCAGTAACTCGGCGGTAATCTTTGTGTCGAGGCCGGGCCGTTCGCGAAGCGAACTTCGTAGGATCGCGGTCTTGCCAAGAGGCCCGGCCTGAGGCTCGCTTAGTCACTCCGTAGGAACGAAGTGTATCGTTCTGACTGTATTTACAGTATAAATACATCAGATTGACATAGATCTATCAGGTTAGCTAAGCTTTATCTACATGGACCCCGTTGCAAATCCCTACTCCCCGAACGCCGGAGCGCCGCCGCCTGCCCTCGTGGGGCGCGACCGGCTCATTGCCGACTTCGACATTGCTCTTGCGCGCGTATTAGCGCGACGCAGCGAAAAAAGCATGCTGCCGACTGGACTGCGTGGCGTGGGGAAAACCGTACTGCTCAACCGTTTCGTCGAAGATGCGAGAAAGCGCGACTATGTTGTCGTGCAGGTTGAGGCAAGCGAGTCTGGGTCGTTTCTTGCAACGCTGGTTGCGGAAATTCGCCGAGCAATGATTCAGCTTGATTTTGGGCAGGCCGTAAAGAACGGGCTGATGCGCATTCTCAAGAGCTTTTCGATTACTTACGACTTGAAGGAGCAGTCAGTCAGTCTCGGCGTCGATCCAGCCGAAGGATCTGCTGACAGCGGCTCCCTGAGCGTTGACCTCACGACAATACTGGAGGCGCTCGGCCGGGCTACGCAAGAGCGTCAACGCGGTGTAATGATTGCGATCGACGAAGTCCAATACCTCGATGAGGCACAATTGGAAGCGCTGATCATGGCCGTACATAAAATGACGCAGCTGCAGTTACCGATCATCGTGGTGGGTACTGGGTTGCCGCAACTTCCAGCACTTGCCGGCAATGCGAAATCGTATGCTGAGCGTCTCTTTTCGTATCCGAACGTCGGACCGCTTTCGCGCGACGAAATGTTCGAGGCGGTTTCTCTACCCGCTCGCGAACAAGCCGTTGAGTTCACGGCTGATGCTCTGGACCGTCTTTATGAGATTACCAAGGGTTATCCGTATTTTGTTCAAGAGTGGTCGTATCGTGTCTGGAACTACGCGCCTCGTTCACCCATTACACTTAATGATGTAAATGCGGTTGAACCCGAGGTTCTTAAAAATCTCGACGAAAGTTTCTTCCGCGTGCGTTACGATCGTCTTACCGGTGCGGAGAAGCGCTATTTGCGGGCGATGGCTGAACTAGGACCGGGACCACACCGTTCCGGCGACATCGCCAATCTTCTCGGTGTCAAATCTGAATCCACGAGCCCGCTCCGCGGTGGACTAATCAAGAAAGGAATGATTTACAGTCCGCAACACGGCGACACGGCGTTCACAGTTCCGTTGTTTGACGAATTTATGAAGCGCACGCAACCACTGGAGAAAGCTCCTACTCCGCGTCGTCGACAACGCGCGAAGTAAGAAAGATTCATTTTCAGCGGCAGATCCAGTTATTTACTCGCTCATGAAAGTATGAAGACAATGCGGAAATACCGGTTTCGGCGTACCGGCCTCCACTCTTAAGCAGTCCTCACACGAAGCACTTCGCAGCGTTCTTCTAATTTTTGATGAGTATCACTCGAGGCGATCTAAAGGCTGCGCACCGTGGCTACCATTTTCAAGATATTGCTACGGCGTACTTGCTTGTGTGCAGCCTTACCGATGCATACGACTCTGTCGTCGTTGATCGGAAGATCGTTCAAGGCGATAATCTCGACGACTGTGAGGTAAACCGCGAGGGCGCTCGGGTCCGCCGACAGTTCAAGTCAAGTACTAACGCAGATCGATCGATTGGCGAAGACGATTTTCTTGCGGAGCGCTCAAGCCTGCGAATCGACCGTCTTCTACTAACGCACGTCCGACTAGGCGCATCCGCGGCCGACGAATACCGCTTATGTGCGACCTGGCTTGCGCCCAACGCCGAAAACGGGCTGTTCACGAAGATTGAGTCTGTGCCCGCTGTCGCGACCCTTGACGCAAGCGATGTCACCTGCTATCGCTTGCGTCCCGATCAAATCTGGCCTGAACACCAGGAACCGGTCTGGGCTTCTCTCACTTCCAATAGTGGTTGTACTGAGTTCACGCGGTCAGACTTCATCGAGTTTTGCCAGCGCTTCATTATCGAGTTAGGACTTCCAAATACATCACAGGATCTTGCTAGTCCGGGCCCACTCGAGCGCGCGCTAATCGATCATCTTAGCGGACGAATTGGCATCGGCAAATACCCGAACCAGGGTCGATCTGCGGTTGATGTTGCTTCGCATGCTGTACAACTTGCCACGATTGCTCGGACAAAATCCGAAAAACTAACACCTTTGGATGTTGCACGCCTGCTCGATATTCGAACGGACTTTGGCCGCGTAGCGCAAGCGTTCGCCCTTGATGAAGCCGTGTTTCGCGATCGGCCAGCTTTTCGCAATGAAATTACCGCGGGAGTAGCGCAAGGCAGACATCAGATCGTTACTGGTCCGCCGGGGTCCGGAAAGTCTTGGGACCTAACGCGCTTCGCAGAAGAATTGCGCAGCGAAGATATCACGGTAGCTCGTCATTATTGTTTCCTAGAACCGGGTGACGAGCGCGTAGAGCAGCGCGTTACGTCGAATGCCCTTTTCGCAAATCTCATTGCCGAAATCGTCGATGCGAACCCAAGACTTCGGAAGCACGCCCCGATGTGGCTGGCCCAGCGGAACTCGAAGCGCTCCTTCATAGGGCAATTAAAGACGGTCACCGTGTCGTGTTGGTAGTTGATGGGTTAGATCACATTTCGCGCGTTCGCGCCGGTTCATCTTCATTGTCGGCCAGCGAGACTGATATAATTGAGCGCCTGGCGACTATCGATTTTCCGGATCGTGTTACCGTCGTAATCGGATCGCAACCGGGACAACATCTTCAGCCACTCAGAGACCGCTGGCGTGGCGCAGCGGATGAACGACAAATCCCGCAATGGGAGAGCGCTGACGTCATTGCGCTGGCTCGCGCGCATGGGGTACTGACGGCGCTTGAACGGACGCAAATGGAACCAGAAGATATTGCGACTACGCTGCAGGCGCTCGCCGACGCCTGTGACGGAAATCCGCTGTATACGCGCTATCTTAGTGTGTCCCTTAAGAGCGGATTGTCTCGAGGGGAGATCGGGTCAGTCGCTGGGTGGCTTTCGTCTGCCCCACAGATCGATGGCGATATCTCTCGATATTACCGGCACCTGTACGACTCAGCTTCCGAGCACACGCGGTTTCGCAGACATCTTCGGCGTCATTGATTTCGCTGTCACTGAAGTCGAACTAACAAATATAGTGCAAGCTCCGTTCAATCAACTCGTTGGAAGCGCACTAGCGGCACTTGCCCCTATTCTGAATGAGGCCGCTGGACAAGGTGGATTCCGAATCTTTCACGAGAGTTTCCGACGTTTCATACGCGATGAACTCATTCGTTCGAATAGGTCAGTGCGTGCCGCTTTGGAGCCGGTAGTTACGTGGTTAAGCTCAGCCGGCTTTTTCGGTGATGCGAGAGCTTTCGCTTTCTGCTACCGAGCCTCCGGCGCTCCGAGCGAGTAGACGAAATCTTTGTATTAGTGGACAAGACCTTCGTGGCGCAGAGTATTGCAAACGCTCACCCGGAAGAAGCTGTCCTCAAGAACCTTGCAATTGTTGCAGACGCTGCAGCGCGTGCGCAAAACTGGCCAGTTTTGGTACGATGCGCCGAGCTGCATCGGGCCGCGATTTGTGCCTATGGTGAGGCGCAAAACTCATGGAGCGAATACTGGCGAGCTTATGTTGAGCTTTTTGGGCCAGATCAACTTGCGATGCGATTGCTGTACGACGGGAAGCGCACGCTGGCCGTCGGCGACGGATTGTTCGCGTGTCTTCTCGTGGATGAGGCTGGCGGGGTCGCTCCTTGGCAAGAATATC
>CAVXXX010000002.1:0-232500 GCA_963765935.1 Vulcanimicrobiia bacterium
CACGCCGTATCGTCAATAAATACATATTCGCTGCATGGATTAGTAGCGTTAATTCGATCGTCGTTCGAGCACGTGTGCCACTCTTGGATCGTGTCGTCGAATTGCAAGCCGGGATCGGCGCATTGCCATGCGGCAAGACCGATTTCTTCCCATAAGTCCGCGGCTTTGATCGTTTTGACGATGTCGCCTTTGGTGCGCGAAGTCAAATACCAATCTTCATTCTTATCCAGTGCACTAAAGAACGAATTCGGCAGACGCACGGAATTGTTGGAATTCTGGCCTGAAACCGTCGCGTATGCGTCGGAATCCCAACCGGTATCGAACTGCTCGATCTCCAGACGCGTGTAACCCTGACGCGCATAATCGAGCGCTTGTTGCGTCGCACCGCTTGGAACGCCCGTCGTAAGCGCTTTGCGAACGGCATTGCGCAAGTGCGGATTGAGCGCCATGTCGAGACGGGCCGCTTCCGGAATGCGCGTGTCGTGCGCAGCTGCGAGAATCGCATTGAGTTGCTCTTGCAGAATACGCGAACCAATAACGAGATCCGCAACTTTGCGTTCTTCGCGAACTTTCCACGTTACGAATTCTTCGATGTCGGGGTGGTCGGCGTTGAGCACGACCATCTTGGCAGCGCGGCGCGTCGTCCCGCCGGATTTGATTGCGCCCGCGGCGCGATCAAAGACCTTGAGGAACGACATCAAACCGCTCGACGTGCCGCCGCCGGTCAGCTTTTCGCCGGCGCTGCGAATCTTCGAGAAGTTCGCACCGGAACCGGAGCCGCCTTTGAAGATGCGCGCCTCGCGCACGATGCCGTCGAAGATGCCGCCTTCATTGACGAGGTCGTCTTCGATGGAAAGAATGAAGCACGCGGAAACCTGCGGGTGCTGGAATGCATTGGCGGACTTCACGACTTCATTGGTGCGCGGATCGACGAAGTAATGGCCTTGCGCCGGACCGGAAATACCGTACGCCCAATGCAAACCGGTATTAAACCATTGCGGCGAATTTGGGGCGCCGATTTGGCGCGCGAGCATCGCCGCCATTTCATCGAAGTAGATGCGCGCGTCGTCCTCGGTATCGAAGTAGCCGTACTTCCAGCCCCAATAGGTCCAGCAGCCCGCGAGACGGTTGAAGACCTGACGCGAATCGCGCTCGGCGCCGAACGACGAATCGGACGCTGCTTCGGAGCGCCAAAGCCACTCCGGAACGTCGTCTTCAGCTACGCGAACGGTGACCGTCGGAACGCCGGCCTTGCGGCAGTACTTCTGGGCGAGCACGTCGATCGCGACTTGGCTCCAGCCCTCCGGTACCATCACGTCTTTAGCTTCAAAAATCACCGATCCGTCGGGATTGACGATCCGTGAGGTGCGGGGTTCAAATCGTAGTCCCGCGTATGGATCGCCGGGGGCGGAATAGAGGCGGCGAAACTTCATGCGTTGCTCCTTCGGCGCAGGTTCCATCGAACACCTGTTCGCCCTTGAGATACAGTTCGGGCGAGAATCAAAACGGGCCCGGTGGGATACCTATTGTGGCATACCAAGGTAGTAAACACAAGATATTGTGGGTTGGGATGCGACTCCTTGTGGCCAGCTTGTGGATTGGATTGAAAACCGGCGGAGACGTTGCGAATGAGAAGCAGTCCTTGCGAGCGGCCTGTGGACCGTTCCGAGGATACCGGGGATAAGCTGGGAACCCTCAGCCCATGTTAGGTCCCGATCGCTACGTTTCGCGCCTAGCCGATGTGCCGCACGAGCACCTCGAGGAGCTCGGGTTTCGCGGACTGATCGTTGATCTCGACAACACCCTCATGGGATTCCGTCAGACGGAACTCTGCGTCGATCACCTCGCTTGGATGGAACGCGCGCACGACCGCGGCTTCAAAATGGTGATGGTCTCAAACAACTTCACGACGCGCGTCACAGGAATCGCCAATCAACTGCGCATTCCGTGCATTCCCAATGCGCTCAAACCCTTGCCCTTCGGCGTTATGCGCGCCGTGAGAATGCTGGAACTGCCCCGGAGGAAGATTGCCGTCGTCGGAGATCAGCTCTTCACCGACGTGCTCTCGGGCAAGCTTTGCGGCCTGTATACAATTTTGACCGAACCGATTGAGGCGAAGGACTTTCCGATCACCAAAGTCTTCCGGTTCTTCGAAAAACTCATGCTTCCGGAGCGGCCTACGGGATGATGAAGCTTGCCGTTATCGGCGATCCCGTCGAGCACAGCCGCAGTCCGGAAATTCACCGGCGTTTCTTGCGTGATGAAGAAATCGACGGGAGTTACGTCGCGATTCGTGTGCCTCAAACCAATGCGATCGCCGTCGTGCGGCGCATGCGGATGGACGGCTACACCGGTTGCAACGTTACGTATCCATTGAAAGAAGAAGCGCTTTCCGCATGCGATTCGCTCACCGAGGAAGCGGATCGCGCGCGAGCCGTCAACACAATTTTCTTCGGGCGGGAAATCCTAGGCCACAACACCGACGGCATCGGCGCGCGCGATGCTCTCGAAACGCTGCTCGAGGAGTCGATTTCACTCAAACGCATCGGGGTGCTCGGATACGGCGCGACGGCGCGTTCGATTCTCGCGCATTTTCAAGAGAATGATGCGCATTTGTTCGTGTGGGGACGCGATCGCGATAAAGTCGAGGCGGCGTGCAAGAAATACGACGCGAGAGAATGGCCCTACGATAATCCGCCGGAGATCGTAATCAGCACGTTGCCGCCGAAGGTGCGTTTTGAACCGTCGATGCTCGATTCGTTGATGCGCGCCGACATCGTAATGGACACGAATTACGGCTCCCGCGCGACGTTGACGCATCAGCTCGAGCGTGAAATTGTCGCAGGCGATGCGATGTTGGAAGCGCAAGCGCGCGCATCATTCGACTTTTGGCTCGGCCACACGGACGAAGCCGAATCAGCCATTTTGGAGTAGGAATGAAGGATCTGTTGCGATTCGATACGCTGGTCGCGTTCTGTGCACTAGTCGTCAGCGTTGTCACGGCCACGATGCTCGGTTAGATGGACGCCTCGTATCCGGGTGGACAACCGTCACCGATATTATGAACCGCGATCCGGCTCTTCGTTCCATAGCGGTGCTCTATAAACACCACATGTCTATGCGATTGTGTTATTGCTCGTTGAACGATCGGTGTTGGAATCTCGACACGGTGCTCGGATCGCGCAGCCCAAAGCACCCGGCTCGCACGCCATCTTGTCCATCGTCATCTTCAATCGAAGCGTAGCGTTCACGGCGTTTTAAAGGTCACGTTTGTGAGGTCGAGCGCTCCGCGAATCTCGTGAGCGAGCTGGAGCGCGTTGCCGGCCTTGATAAAGTGATCGAAGAACAGTTGCGGTTGTTCGTCGGTCTCTTGGTTGTACAGACAGCCGCTGTCCCAGGCGTGCGCGCGCATATATCCGACGACGCTTTGCACCTCGGACGCGATCATTCCGATGTCGGGTGAGACCAGAGCGTTTCCGCCGCCCAGCGGTTGGAAGAAGATGTTCGTTTGAATATTGAGATAGGGATTGATATGCTCGCCTCCGAGCAGGATCGGATTCGCGCGCGGAACGTTGAAGCCCACGACGCCGTTGGCGCCGATGCTCGGAGATGCGCCGATGATATCACCCAATTCTTCCGCAGGTAGCGGCGTCGTAGGATGCGGCGGTGGCGCCTGCGGGAACGGTATGGATGTCCCGTTGAGGGCGTTTTTGACGGCGTGCGCGACCTCAGCGGTCTCTCCGCGCTTGCGGAAATGGATAAACCAGATGTCCGGTTCCATCGAATAATAATGTTGATGGTGCGCTTGGAACGTGACGCCATTGCGGATCAAGCCATCGATGAACGGAAGCACCTCGCTCGCTTTGAGCGCGACGTCGGCATTCATCATGACGGTGTCGTCTGCCAGGCATTGCCAGACAAGGTCTCCGTTAATCTCAAACGACGGCAACACTTTGATCCCGCGCCAATGGACATCTTGAATGTCGTCGCGATCCAGCTCGATGCTAAGAACACCGTTGTCATACGTGCCTTGCGCGTCGATGATTTTTTGTATTAGCGCAATCGCCGAATTTGACAGCGACTGAATCGTGTACCGGGTGCCGGCATTCTGCGGCGCGGTGCCGCCGGCTGTGCCCGCGGCTCCGCTTAGCGGAGCTCCGTCGGATCCGCCGCTCAAGGCACTCGAACCGCCGCCGCACGTGGCCAGCGTCGTTCCGGCAATGATCGATCCACCCAGCCTCAGTGCGGTCAAGCGCGAGACAGGGGAAAACAAGCGATGCTGCATTGCAACACACTCCCACAGCCCCAAAGGCTGAAAGACAATAGCGAGATGCCCACGTGTTACCCCCGAAAATGCACCGTTTTCGTGCACTGTTTGTACGAAGACATTTTGCAGTGAAGGCGTGCAGCACTCTCGCTTGAACGTTTGCGGGAATGCCTGTTTCAGCAGACGTTCAAATTGCCGTGTCCCAACGGTATGCGCAGCTTGCCGATTCCATTACGCACGGCCACGAAGAATCCGAGCGCGCAATACTCGCTCCGCATTTTGCGGACGGTGCGAAGTTGAAACTGAGCGTCTACGAGTTCGACCCGCTAACGGTGCTCGTGCAAAAAGTTCAAGTCAACGGCCGCACGATGATCGTGCACGCCGACTATGTCGGTATGAGTGGAAAGCACGAAAATACGGTCGACCGGTGGCTATTGCTCGACGGGGCGTGGCGGTTGGCGCAGCGCGATCAGTCGCGGGCGTAAGGTCACGAGCGGATCTTCGAGCCACAGCATCGTGATGCCGGCGATGCTCATGATGATGTTCGGTAGCCAGCACGCGAGCGTCGCGTCCAAGAATCCGGTGCGCCCGAATGCCGAAGCAGCCGTTACGAGCAAGTAGTAGACAAAGAACGCGAACACCGCCATCGCAGCTCCCATGGAACGGCCACGGTTTCCGAAGCGAATCGCCAGGGGAACCGCGAGCAAAACGCCCACGATGCAGGCAAACGGCCATGCGGTTTTATCGGCCAGATTCACGCGCAAGACGCCGAGCGCCGTGCCGCCGATTCCTTGCGATTCCAACGCGCTGATCTGTTCGCGCAAACGCCCGCTCGACATCGTCCACGAATCCGAGTTTACGCTGCTCAGAAACTCTTTGGCCGTCTCACCGCTGGGCAGCGGAACATTGACATTTCCGCCCGTTTTCTGCTTGATGAGATCGCCCTTTGCGTCGTAGGTTGAAACGACGGGTGCGTGCAGAATCATGTAGCCGTCGGCAAGCGTCGCGGTCTTCGCTTGCATTGTTTCGCTCCACGGGTGGGTGCGCGCGGCTTTGAAGATCTGGACGCCTTGCAGCGTTGCGTTGTCGGGGAGGACCTCGCCGACATAATAGACCGTCTCCGTCGTCGTATCTTTGCGGAAAATCTGCTGTTCGGAGGGCAACGTATCGGCGTGATAGACGATCTGATAGAAGCTGCGCGTCGAGACGTCAACCGCTTGCGGTGCGATCGTTTCGTTGATGTAGTAGCACGTCGCGGCAGCAACGATTCCGAAGATCAGCGGACCGAGCGCAATCCGCCACACCGAAATGCCGGACGCTCGCATCGCGGTGACCTCATTATTGCCCATTAACTGGCCCATCGCGAGCATGCCCGCGAACAGCGAAGCAAACGGAAACGCCATCGGCGTACATTGCGGCATGCGATAGATCACGAAACGCAACACGAGCCACACCGGCGCGTGCTGGTTGATCACGAAATCCGAGGCGATGAAAAAGATATTGAACGCCCAGAAAATCAGGAACGCGGCGATCGCGAAGAAGAAGAACGGCAGCATCGCCGAGACCACGTAGCGGTCTAAAATCGGTATTCGCATAATGCAGATGCAGCTCCGGAGAGGGAGGGATTCGAACCCTCGAGACGCTTGTCACGTCTGCTCGCTTTCCAAGCGAGTGCCTTCAACCGCTCGACCACCTCTCCCGGCGCGACACCCGGTTAGCGCAGCGAGGCCCGAAGTCCTATGAGGATGCCGCGGCTTCCGGCGGCAACTCCGACTGTTCCAGCAGCGCGGCAAACTCGTCGGCGGGCAGTGGACGGCCGAAAAGATAGCCTTGAGCAAATTCGCAGCCGCAGTCGCGTAAGAACTCGGCTTGGGCGTACGTTTCGACGCCCTCGGCTTGCACCTTGAGGCCGAGCGCATGCGCCATTGCGATAATGGCCGAAACAATTGCGAGGTCGTTCGCGTCGTCGGGAATGTCGCGCACGAACGTTTTATCGATCTTCAGCTTGTCGATCGGAAACCGCTTTAAATACGCAAGCGACGAATAGCCGGTTCCAAAGTCATCGAGCGCGAGCGACATTCCCGCGGCTTTGAGTTGACGCATGATGCCGATCGAATCTTCCGCGTTGTGCATCGCGACGCTCTCCGTAATTTCAAACTCGAGCCGGCGCGGATCGTAGCGATGCTTGCCAATCGACTCTTCGATCGATTTCATCAAATTATAGTGAAGGAACTGGCGTCCGGACAGATTCACGGCCAGATGGAAATCAATCGTAAACCGCTCTTGCCAGGCTCGGACTTGTTCGACCGCCGTATTGAGCACCCAATCACCGAGCTGCACGATGAATCCGGACGTTTCGGCTTGCGTGATGAACGTCTCCGGCGGATTGAACGTCCCTTCGCGTTGCGGCCATCGGCAAAGCGCCTCCGCCCCTACAATCTTCCCGGTCGGGAACTCGACGACGGGTTGATAGAAGATCTTGAACTCGTTGTAACTCAGCGCATTGGCCAGGCGCTGGTGCATGGGCGTGCGGTAACTCACGTTGAATCCCGCCTTCTGCAATGCTAGAAGGCGATCCCTTGCGAGAAGTAGGCGATTCTGGCGGCTTCCTCGGCCAATTCGGTTTGCATGAACGCCTCTTCGAGCGTCGCGGCGATCGCCGTGAGCCCGTGGCGCTCCATCACGACGAGGTTGACGCCCCGCGCGAACTCCGCGCCGCAGAGGTCCGCAAGCTCTTGCGTTCCGTTCTTCCGGTACGGCGTCCACGCGCACGTTCCGAGCGATTCGCTTGCACCGACCGTGTCGCGCGGGAAAAGGGAACCGGTCTTCGACCAGACGACCGACATCGTGGGATGCGTGTGCACGACCGCGCGGATATCGGGACGAACGCGGTATGCGGCGAGATGCAGCGGCAGTTCGCTTGTCGCACGCTGCGACGAATTGCGCCCTCTGCCTTCGGGGTCGACGCGGACGATGTCCGCAGCATCAAGGTAGCCGAGGCCGCGTTGGGATGGAGTCACCAACAGGTCTCCGTCGTCGAGCCGAACGCTCACGTTCCCGGACGTCCCCATGACGAGATGCCGGTCCCACAGCCGGCGGCACCAGAGCAGTAGCTCTTCCGTCATACTCCGGCGGGATGCCAGATGGTTTTGATTTCGCAGTAGCCGGCGATGTCGTCCATGCTTTGCGCCGACTCACCGTACCACTCTTCGCGCGTACGCGTCGGATAGGGTCGCACGCGTTTGACGTTTGCCGCCGACTCGCGTTCGATCGTTTCGCGTAACGCGGGATCGCCACGTTCGAAGGCGATCGCATTGACATCCATATGTTTGGCGAGAACCGGAGCGATCTCGGTGCGATATCCGGTGAGCACGTTGGCAACGCCGGCCGGAAGATCGCAAGTTGCAAGCGCTTCGGCGAAGGCGACCGCCGTGCGCGGATCGAGTTCGGATGCGAGGACGACCGCGGTATTACCGGCAACGATCGGTGGAAGCAGCGTCGAGACCAGTCCCAAGAGCGCCGGACGATCCGGTGCAAGCACTGCAACGACGCCCATCGGTTCGGCCGTCGAGAAATTGAAATGCGGGCCGCCGACGGGATTGCGCGTCGAGAGGAGCGCGCTGTACTTGTCGCACCATCCGGCGTACCAGACGGTGCGGTCGACCGAGGCGGTCACTTCGCGTTCCGCTTGTTCGGCGGAGAGATCGAGGCCGTCGCGCACGCGCTCCACGAGCTCGGCACGGCGCGCCTCCATCATCTCCGCCAAGCGGTAGAGAACCAGTCCGCGCGTGCCCGGTGCGGTTTTCCACCACTTGGACTGCGCCGCACGAGCGGCAACGACCGCGTCACGCGCATCTTTGCGCGACGCTCGCGCGATATTCGCGCCGAATTCTTTTCCGTCCCAAAGCGGATCGCTGCGTCCCGATTCCGAGCGCACGAACGCGCCGTTGATGTAAAGCTTATACATCTTGCGCACGGCAAGGCGCACATCACCGTTCTTGGACATGGGCCTTGCTACGACGCAAGAGAGCACGGGCCCTCGGGCGAACCTGCGCCCATGGTTGAATCGCCGTTGGGGCGCGTCGTCGTCGCTGAACCGTTTGACGAGCGCGGGCTCGCGCTTTTGCGTAAGGCCGGCGCGGAAGTCGTTTCCGTTGTCGGGAAACCGCGCGACGATCTTCATGCCGCGCTGCACGACGCACGCGGATTGATCGTTCGTTCCGAAACGCGCGTCGATGCCGAATTGTTGCAGTTAGCGCCGCGTCTTGAAGTCGTTGCGCGCGCGGGTGTCGGCGTCGATGCGATCGACGTGGATGCCGCCACGGCTGCCGGAATCGTCGTCGTCAACACGCCCGCCGCGAATACGCTCGCCGCAACCGAACAAACCTTCGCGCTGATGCTTGCCGCGATGCGCAACGTCCCACAGGCGCATGCGAGCGTGCACGGCGGAACGTGGGATCGCAAGCCGTTTATCGGCTACGAACTCTATGCGAAGACCCTCGGCATTGTCGGTCTCGGGCGCATCGGCAGCAATATTGCGACGCGCGCCGCCGCGTTCGGCATGACCGTCATTGCCTTCGACCCATACGTGCCGGCGTCGCGCGCCAACGCCCTCGGCGTCGAGTTGACCGAATTCGAAGAACTGCTCGCACGTGCCGATATCGTGACGCTGCACGTGCCGCTGACGCCGCAAACGCACGGCATGATCGATGCGCTGGCGCTCTCGCGCATGCGCTCCGATGCGGTGCTGATCAATTGCGCGCGTGGTGCGGTCGTGGATGCGGCTGCGCTGCTCGACGCGCTGGAACATCAACGTCTGCGTGCCGTGGCGCTCGACGTTTTTCCGGAAGAGCCGCCCCCGGCCGCTTCCGCATCGAGAAAGCTGATGCAGCACGAGCGGGTCGTTGCGACGCCGCATCTCGGCGGATCGACGTACGAAGCGTTGGAGCGCATTGCACTGGAACTCGCGCGCGACGTCGTACATGTGCTCGGGGGACGTCCGGCCTCGGGTGCCGTCAATGCGCCAAGTTTATCGGGCGCTGATGCGGAACGCGCGGGCGGCTTTATCGATCTCGCGTATCGGCTGGGGGTGCTGCTTCCCCAACTCTTTGAGGAATCGATGCGCGATGAGCTCGCAATCGTGCTGCAAGGCGAACTGGAAGAGGTCGACGCGGATCCGTTCGTTGCGGCGCTGCTTGCCGGTGTGCTGCCGTTCATGACGGACCGGCGCGTCACGCTTGTGAATGCACACGCGGTCGCGCGCGATATTGGTTTACGAGCGACCGTGTCGCGTGAAGGGAGCAGTTCACCGTTCCGCGCATCGCTCGTGGTTGCCGCGGGGGGTCATCGTCTGGTTGGGACGGTGCTCCCACACGGTCCGCGTATCGTCGAGATCGACGGATTTGAAGTCGACGCCGTCCCTGATGGTGCAATGCTCGTGACCCGTCATCGCGACGTTCCGGGCATGGTCGGACGAATCGGCACGATTTTAGGAAACGCCGACGTCAATATCTCAACGATGCAAGTTGCGCGCGGAGAGCGCGGCGGCGAAGCGATGATGGTACTCGAGGTCGATCGCGACGTCGAGCGCAACGTTCTCGACGCGATTGCGCGCGTCGACGGGATCACGTCCGTGCGTCTCGCGACCATATGATTCTGTATCTTGCCCGCCACGGCGAAACGGATTGGAATCGCGAGGGCCGCTATCAAGGACAGCGCGAGTCGCATCTGACCCCGACGGGAAGCGCGCAAGCCGAAGCGCTCGCACAAGCCTTGGGTTCCACGTCGATTGCGCGCGTGATCAGTAGTCCGCTCGCGCGGTGTTTTAATACGGCCGTACCGCTCGCTTCGTCGCTGAACTGCACGGTCGAAGTCGACTCGCGACTCATCGAGATCGGGCACGGGACGTGGGAGGGACGTCTGCGCGATGAGATTGAACGCGACGATCCCCAACGTATGCGGGACTGGCGGGAATGTCCCGATCGTGTGCGCTTCGATGGGGGCGAATCGTTAGAGGACGTCATGCAGCGTTGGCGGGCGTTTGCTCGCAGCATCGATGGGAAGAATGATACCGCCGTGGTGACGCACGACGTACTCGTGCGTCTCGCGTTACTCGATGCTACCGGAGCGCCGCTCTCGGGATTTTGGAAGCCGCGAGTCTGTAACGGTGCGTACGCCCGATTCGCCGTCAATGACGGCATGTGGCACGTCCTCGATGAGTGCGTCGACGATCATCTCGGCGCGTTGCTCGTCGACACCGCGCGGCAAGCATTGTAACCAGTAAAGGAACATCCAAATAGAAATCGTCTTCGTCCGGCACGGGCAAACCATGTGGAATGCGACGCGCCGTTATCAAGGCCGCAGCGACATTCCACTCTCGGCGGAGGGCCGCGCGCAAGCGCAGGCCCTCTGCGCTGCGCTTCGATCGCATCACTTCGACGCAATCTATTCCAGCGATCTGCAGCGCGCAATCGAAACGGCGCGCATCATCGCCGAACCGCATAAGCTCGATCTGCATATCGATCGGCGCATTCGCGAATTCGATTTTGGCGAGTGGGAAGGTCTGACGTGGCCGCAGATCGTCGAACGTTGGCCCGAATTTCTCGCACAAGGGGCCACGGCGGCCAAACTCTATCAGCCCGAAGGCGGCGAACGATTTGACGACGTCTGCAAGCGCGTTGAGTCGTTTCTAAACGACTTACGACGCACGCCGGACGAGCACGTTCTCGTCGTCACGCACGCGGGCGTGCTTCACGCCGTGCTCGACGTACTCGGCGAGTCGATCCAGGACCGGCCTGGCGACGGCCTGAGCGTCAGCTTTTCGCAGGCTTCGGTGACAAGAATCACCATGAATGGCGAGCAAGTACGGCTAATCACCCTGAACGATGTCAGTCATCTTAGTTCCGCCTCTTGATGGTGCAGCTGCGCGCGCGGCGCGCGAACGCATCGATCAACTCACGAAACCCGTCGGCAGTCTCGGCCGAATCGAAGAACTCGCCGAACGGCTTGCGGCGATTCACGGCGGACTTCCGCCCGTCTACGAACGCCGCGCGATTCTCTTAGGCGCGGGTGATCACGGCGTCTGCGCCGAGGGCGTAAGCGCGTATCCGGCTGAGGTTACGCCGCAAATGGTGGGCGCTTTCCTTGGGGAGTTCGCGGCGATCAATGCGTTCGCGCGCGTTTCGC
Source organism: Vulcanimicrobiia bacterium (assembly GCA_963765935.1). Classification (GTDB taxonomy): domain Bacteria; phylum Vulcanimicrobiota; class Vulcanimicrobiia; order Vulcanimicrobiales; family Vulcanimicrobiaceae; genus JAMXLG01. The sequence goes on from CAVXXX010000002.1 coordinate 11,453, forward strand.
GCGCAGAGGTTTTTGTGGCTGATTTCGGGGTTGCAACGCCGCTTCCGGAACACGAGCGACTGATCGACGTAAACGTCGGCCGCGGTACGCGCAACTTTGCGCGCGAGGCCGCGATGACGGACGCCGAACTGGACCGTGCATTGTGCGCGGGCGCGGATGCGTTCGCCTACGTACGGGCGCGCGTGCAGCCACAGATCCTTGCGCTCGGCGATATGGGGATCGGCAATTCGACGAGCGCCGCAGCGATGATTGCGGCCTTTACCGATGCCGACGCTGAGGCGGTCGTGGGACGCGGGACCGGCGTCGATGATGAAACGTTGCGGCGGAAAACGCGCATCGTCTCCGAAGCGGCAGCGCGCGTGCGCGGCGCCGATTGGCGTACGGTTGCGCGTGAAGTGGGTGGATACGAAATCGTCGGACTTGCGGGGGCGTTGCTCGCTGCGGCGCAAGCGCGTGTGCCGGTGATTCTCGATGGATTCATCGTCTCGGCTGCGGCGCTACTCGCGGCGAATATCGCAAGCGAGTGCATCGGCTACTGCATTGCGGCGCACCGGTCCCGTGAAAACGGACATTCGGTTGCGCTGCGTCATCTGGGACTCGTGCCGCTCTTCGATCTCGATCTGCGGTTGGGCGAAGGCAGCGGCGCGGCGCTTGCGTTTCCGCTATGCGAAGCGGCGGCGCGGATGGTGCGCGAGATGAAGACGTTCGCCGAGGCGGGCGTTGCGACGGCGAACGAACCGCTGAACGCGTGAGCGTTCTGCGCGCGATCGCGGCCGCATTTTCATACTTTTCGTTGTTCCCGGTGCGATCGTTCGCGAGCGCGCCGAACGGCGCCGTCATCGCATGGCTACCGCTCGTAGGCGCTGCGATCGGCGCGATTACGGGCCTGCTCGCCGGTGCCGTGTTTTCCTACGGGCATTCGACGATGTGGACAGTCGCCATTGCGTTGGTCTCAACTATTGCGCTGAGCGGCGCGATTCACGTCGATGGATATCTTGATTGTTGCGATGCGTTGCTGATGACTGCGTCCCCTGCGCGGCGCCTCGATGTGTTACGCGATCCGCGTCACGGAACATACGCGCTCGCCGGAATGGCGCTGCTCACCGTCGTGTGGCTCGCGGCCCTTGCCGGCATCAAACCGCACCACTTGCTCTTCGCGCTCGTGTTTGCCGCCGTCAGCGCTCGGGCGTCGATTGTTTCGCTTCCGGGCCAGTACGGTCACGCCCGCAACGGGGTGCGATTCGATCCGTGCCGCTGGTATGGGGCCGCGTGGTTCGTGCTGTTGCTTGTTGCGGCTTTCTTTATAACGCGAACGTGGCAGTCGCTCGTGCTCGTGACAGGCGCATTTATGCTCGCGCAGGTGCTGGCGGTTTTTGCGAGCCGGCGCTTAGGCGGCGGTCTCACCGGCGACGTCTATGGCGCGATCGTTACGATCGCCGAGGTTGCGCTGCTCAGCGCGCTACCGTGGAGTGGAGCGCTTCCGCGATGAGCTCCGCCGTATCGACCAAACGCGGACCCGGGCGGTTGAGATAGGCGTTGCCGTCGATTGCATGAACGCGGCCGTTGCGCAGTGCGCGCAACGATCGCCACGTGTTGTTCGTCTCACTCAATACGCGAATCGCCTCTCGCGTTTGCTCCATGCCGTAACCGCACGGGCCCACGATGATATCATCGGGGTCGCTTTGCGCAATCTCGTCCCACGTCAGCGTTCGAGAATTCGCGCCCGCATTGCCGAGAAGGGGCTCACCACCGGCAAGGTCGACGAGGCCGGGCGTCCAATGGCCGGCGCTCATCGGTGGGTCCGTCCATTCGAGTACGAGCACGCGCCGACGCGAGGTGTGAATCGAGGAACGAAGATGATTCACCCGCGACTCCAACTCGCCAAGCGTGCGATCCGCTTCCGCGCGACGGTTTGTAAGATCGCCGAGCACACGAATGGTGTTGAACACGTCGTCGAGCGACGAGGGCTCAAGCGAAACGATGCGCGGATCGGAACGCAGACGTTTCGCAGCGCGATCGACGATATCGTACGAGACGGCGCATACTTTGCAAAGTTCTTGCGTGACGATTAGGTCCGGTGCTAGCCGCTCCAAGAGATCTGCATCTAAATGATAGAGGCTCGATCCTGCGTGCAAGCTCCTCCGGACGTGACGGTCGATCTCGGCCGAGGAGCCGGCCTGCGGTAAAGCCGAGGACGTTAACTGTGGAAGCAGGCGGGCGCCGGCGGGATAATCGCATTCGTGCGTGACACCGACGACATCCGGGCCGGCGCCGATCGCGAAGAGTATTTCCGTGGCGCTCGGCAGTAAGCTAACAATCCGCATATCTCGCGCGTTTCGACAACCGCACCAATCTTTCGTTTGTGAAAGGGGAAACCCATGACAAGCACCTCGCAGACCCAAACCGGTGGGTCAGTCACCGAGCTCAAACCGTATATCTTTTTTTATGGGCGTTGCGAAGAAGCACTCGAATTCTATAAGAAGGTCTTCGGCGGAACGTACGAGGGGCAACGTATCGCAGGTTCACCGATGGAATCGCAAATGCCGCCGAACATGCAAGATAAATTCATGCATGCATCGTTCACTGCACCGGGCGTCGGGTTTTACGCTTCCGACGGAATGAGCGAGAAGAAGGTCGACCCGGAGGAGGGCAACATCTCGCTTTGTCTCAACGCCGTTGATGGCGCAAGCGGCGATCGAATCTTCGCGGCACTGTCGGAAGGCGGAAAAGTCACGCAACCGTTGCAAGACGCATTTTGGGGCGGCCGTTTCGGCTCCGTCCAGGACCGTTTCGGCATCGAGTGGTTGATGACCACCCCATAATCCGGATGTGATCCGAAGCACAATTTTGCAAATGTCGTAGACCGCGGCGGGTGCAATCCGGTCACGTATGCGATTCTTCGTGTTCGCCCTCGTCACGTGGCTTCTCGCGCTTTCATTCATCGCATGGATTGCAATCGTCGCGGGCATCATTCCGATCAACGCCGATTCGATGCCGCCGGCTGTAGAGCGTTGGGCCGCGCGCACTGCGGTGATCGCGGGAGTCGAACGGCGGATGACGCGCGGGAAGAACCCAGCGAGCGGCGATGCGGCAGTGCTCGACGGCGTTCGGGTCTACCGAAACGACTGCGAAGCGTGCCACGGCGATACGAGCGGCGTCGCGCAACCATTCGCAAAGGGACTCTACCAAAAACCTCCGCAATTTGCGAAGAACGGCATCGAACAGCTTCCTTATGCATATACGTCATGGGTGATCCGCCACGGCATCCGCTTCACAGGAATGCCCGCATTCGCGCCGTCGCTTTCCGAACGCCAAATCGACGACGTCGCGCTCTTTCTCCAGAAGATGAAACACCTGACTGCGAATGAACGATTTGCTTGGAGCGGCGCACCAATGCGAACCGAGCTTCGAGCCACGTACGAAATGATCGGCGGGTTCCGGCAATGCGTGTATCTGCCGTCGCCCTCGGCAGCCTCCGCATCATTTCGTGTCCGTCAGTGTGCCGTCGGACGACGGCGCATTCATCGTCGAGCATTTCTATAACCGGGGAGTTTCGGAACTCGCGGCGATCGGCGTCGACGCATCGCATCGTCGCTTAGTACGGGCGCGGCTTGCAAAAGACGGCACGGCCGACGTTGCCGTTGCGCCGGTCGGCTCGGACCCGGTCGTGTGGGACAGTCGTGACGGGGCAAAGACGACGGTCTCCGCGCGCTCCGACGGCTCGTACACATTTCATTCTTCCGGCGCACCGGGATTCGGCCGCTGCGGGCGTAGAACTGCCGAGGAGTGAGCGGAACGAGCGGCCTGCGCGTGCGCGATTTTGGCTGCGGCGAATTGCATACCGTCGCCTCGGCAGGCTATGCGTCGCTGCATTATTACGTTCGTGCGCCGGCGCACCCGCATCGAACCGTTGAACACGCCTATCCGTCACATTCGCTCGTCTTTACCGATGTCGGCGAATGGCAGTATCATGGCGGCGATAAGCGGTCCACGATCACCGACGAGGTCGTTGTCACGGGCATCGGCCAGCGGCACTATTCGTGCGCGCATCCTCATGGCGTATCGAACGAATGTTTCATCGTGGCCGTCGAGGACGCGGCGTTCGACGGCGACGCTGCGGGTCTCTTTGCGGGAGCGACCGTTCGGCTCACGCCTGAGATGCGCGCACACCGTCGCGCGATGGTGCTTGCCGTGCAGCATTGCGAAGAGGCGGAAAGAATCGAGAGTCTCGCATTTTCGCTCTACGAAGTAGCCGCGCGTGCGGGTTCGAAAGCGACGAGAGTTCCTACGGCGGATATTCGTATGGCGTATGCAAAGAGGCTGATCCGCGATCGCTGTTCGGAACGAATATCCATCGCCGAAATTGCGCGGGAGCTCGATCTTTCCCGTTTTACCTTCACGCGACGGTTTCTCGCAGCCGCCGGCGTGACGCCGCATCAATTCACGATGCAGCTGCGAATCGAACGAGCGAAAGAAGCATTGACACGTACGAGCCGCTCGGTCGAGGATGTCGGATTAGCGAACGGATTCGGCAGCATCGCGCACTTCTCTCATACGTTTCGAGCCGTCGTCGGTTGTACGCCGACGGCTTACCGGTTAATGACCTCTTCGAGCGCCGTTTCGAACGCCGACGGCTGATCGATCATCACGAAATGACGCGCATTCGGAATTAAGACGACACTGCCGTCAGGAGCGCGCGCGACCCATCGGCGGTAGGCGTTTAACTTTTCGGCGCTCGTCTTGAAACCACGATACGGATCGATACGCGCATCGAATGGAATGATCTCAGTAAACGGAACATCGATTGCGGGTAGTTGCGGCGTTAGGTCGAGCAGCAACGCGGCTTTCATCCACGCAACAATCGCGGCCGGATCGCTTCGTCCGGCGAGCACCGTTGCCTCAGCGACATCGGAAGGTGCCGTGATCGTGTACTGCAGCATATTTTTACGTAACGCATTGCCGAGTTGCGATGCGGAGATCCCTTCGTACGGCTCAATCGACTGCGCGACCGCCTTGTCGCGTTCGACCTGCGTCGCCGCCTCGGGATAGCCGCCTTCGACGCTGATCAGCTTCGCCGCATCGTGCGGATACGTTTCTCCGAACATGACCGTGATGGTCCCACCTAAGCTGTGTCCGACGACGATCGGGTGCTGCAGATGTCGCGACGTAATGACGCCATGGACGGCATCGATCGCGCGGTGCATGAGATTGTCGCCCGCGACCATCGGGCGTCCGTCGAAACCCGGCATGGAAAGAACGTAGAGGTCATCGCGCGCGGCCAGCGCGGCGATCTGATTGCCCCATACCCATGGCCCACACGCGAGACCCGGAATGAGGACGATCGCGCGGCCTTGCGGATTTCCGAAGCGCTCGACGTGCGCGATCCCAACATCGAACGTTGCCGTAGGAGCCGGAAGCGCAGTGAGCGTCGCAAGAAGGAGCGCAAAAACGTTCATGAGATGGGCGTTTCGCGATGTCGCGAGCGCGCCATTTGCGGATTTGTGCCTTGCAGTCGCCTAGCGCCGCGCCATCTGACCGACATAAGCGAGTGCATCTTTCGCCTGCCACGTTCGCGGAAAACTGCGTTCGAGCAGCGCAAGACATCGATGCGCACCGTCGCTCTGCAAGGCATGTGCGCGGCCGTAGATATGAAGCGTGCGATCCATGAAGCCCGCGAGCCACGGATCGCGCGGATAGTGATGATCCCAATCTTCAATGGCGCGTTCGACGTTATCGATGCCGCGAATAGTGTCGGCCACAAGTAGCTCGTCGTCGGCTTTCCGTTCGAAAGCAACCAGGCGATTTCTTATGCCGAGTATACTGTCCTTGAACGGACCGAAATATTCGTCCGCCGGTGCGGAGTCGTGAATATCGGCATACGTCACAGACGAGCAAGCAAGCAGCATTACACACACCAAAGCGAGCGAGCGTACCATGCTAATGCTCCTTTAGTAAGCATTATGGGTATGCTCGCTTTGTTTGTCTAGCTACAGTGCCAGTGCTACTGTCCTTGAGCGAGCGAGTAGCCGCGCTCGCCGTTAAAGGTGAAGAGTCCCTCGGTTTTGATCACGTCGAAGCCCTCGGTATCGAGTTCCGTCAGCAATTGCGCCACATGGTGTTGCGTAAAGTGCCCGTTGTCTGCTTCGAAACGGCAGGACCAGTGATCGCTCCAGTATGTGTCGGGATTACCGTTCGGCCACACCTTGGTACCGCGATTCGAGATCACCGTGAGCTTTGCGCCATCCACGGCAATGCGCTGCATTGCAGCAGCGATGCGATCGGGATTTCCGTTTGGCTGGTCGATGAAGACGTCGACGCCCACGCGTTTCTTTTCCGGGCGCGGGCCCGCGCCGCGAATCGAGAGATCCATGTGGGCCTCGGCTTCGTATTCGGCGGCCTTGAGTTGCATCGGACGTTGCCCCAGACGCGCGATCACGGCATCGGCGAATTCGCGCGTACCGACTTTTTGTTTTGAGACGCCTTCTTTGTAGATGTCGTACGTGTGGATGCCGTCTTCGATCGTCTTGAGCCACGCGTTATGCACGCGTTCGGCGATTTTGCCTTGACCGATGTGCACGAGCATGAGGATCGCGCCGTGCAAGAGGCCGGACGGATTGGCCATGTTTTGGCCCGCGCGCCGCGGAGCCGAGCCGTGGATCGCTTCGAACATCGAGCAGTGATCTCCGATGTTCGCAGACCCGGCAAGGCCGACCGATCCCGTGATCTGCGCCGCGACGTCGGAGAGCACGTCGCCGTAGAGATTCGGCATCACGATGACATCGAATGCCTCCGGCGTATCGGCCAGTTTTGCCGCGCCGATATCGACGATCCAGTGCTCGTTCTCGATCTCCGGATATTCTTTTGCGATCTCATCGAACGTGCGGTGGAATAAGCCGTCCGTGATCTTCATGATGTTATCTTTGGTGAAGCACGTGACTTTTTTGCGCTTGTTTGCGCGAGCGTATTCGAACGCATAGCGAACGATGCGTTTGCTGCCCGGCCGCGAAATCAGTTTGAGGCACTGCGCCACTTGATTGGTTTGGCGATGCTCGATACCGCCGTAGACGTCTTCCTCGTTCTCGCGAACGATGACGATGTCCATATTGGGATGCTTCGTCGCGACATAGGGCGCAAGCGACGCGCACGGACGTACATTTGCGTACATGCCGAGCGTCTTGCGAACGGTTACGTTGAGACTCTTGAAGCCACCGCCCTGCGGTGTCGTAATCGGCGCCTTCAAAAACACCTTCGTGCGCCGCAGCGAGTCCCACGATTCGGGTTCGATGCCGCTCTGTAAGCCGCGATTGTAGATCGCTTCGCCAATTTCGATCCGCTCCAGATCGAGCGCCGCTCCCGCTTCCGTAATAATACGAAGCGTCGCGTCCATAATCTCCGGGCCAATGCCGTCGCCGTAGGCTACGGTAACCGGAACCTTCTTTGCTGTCGCCAGTGTGCTAGTCATACGCCGTCACCTTTTCCATTGATAAGCGTTCCAGCCTTCGCTGATCCCGTTGGGGGTGAAGTTTTGCAACTTCCGGCACGTGGACGTACCGCTGACGCTGATCGTAGATGAAGACGCCCGGGACGTCGCGGAGGAGCAGTTCCTGAATCTTTTGATACGCCGCCTTGCGCCGCGCGCGCTCGAAGGTCGAGAGCGCGTCACGCTGGAGCGCGGGATTCGCATCGAGCACGATGCGATCGTTACGTTCCCAACGGGCGAATTTGAACGGGCCGCTACCGACCGGTGCCGCATTGAACGGCACGCTGTTCAGATTCGGATACTTCGCCAGCAGATGTTCGGGCAAGATCCGGTACGGCTGGTCGCTCTCACCGAAAATCGTGTCGATGGCCGGTGGGAACACGCGCTTCAAGTGCATCACGACGGTACGGTCGTCCGGCGTATCCATCGATGCGACTTCAGCGTAGCCGAGATGTGAGAGCACGTTGTTCGACCGGTTCATGACCGCTTGCCAGGTGAACTTCACGTCGCGGCTCGTTACCCGAGCGCCGTCGTGCCATTTCGCGTTCGGGCGCAAGCGGTACGTGATCGTCAGGCCATTTTTGCTGATGCCGCCGTTTGCTTGCGTCAGTACCGTCTGCGCGAGATCGGGAACTTCACGCCCTTTATCGTCGATGGTGATCAGTTCGCTGAAGATCAGTCCGTCTGGGATCGCAATGCGAACAATCCCGGTCGGTCCGCCTTGCGGTGCACCCTGTTTCGCGCAACCGGCGCTGCACACCAACGCGGCGCAAAGTAAAAGCCCCTTTGCGCTACTCCACCAGGCGGAACTTCGCATACATGTAGGGATAATCGTCGTAGAACCAGTTCCTGAACGAACGGCGAATGAGTTCCCGCGCCGTGACCGGCGAGGCGCCTTTCATTACGTAGTGGCGGCCATCGAAGAAGTCCACGGAGTACTGAGGATACGATGCCATCGGCTCAAAGCCCGGCAGCGGCGCGAACAGCGTCTGCGTCCACTCCCAGCCGTTGCCGATGAGATCCTCGATTTCCCACGCGCTTGCGCCCGCCGGATGTGTATCGACGGGCTCGGCATCGAAGCGTTCGAAGTCGAAGTTGCCGTACATCGGGTGCGGCGCATCGTCGCCCCACGGATACGGCCGTTCGATTCCGCTGCGCGTACCGAATGCGGCGCGGTGGTATTCGGCCTCGGTTGGAAGACGTTTTCCGGCCCACCGCGCGTACGCGCGCGCCTGTTGATTCGTCACCCATACGGGCCACGAAAGCGGAAGCGGTAGTTCTTCAAATACGCCGCGCAAGAAGATTTCGCCGTCGCGTTCGCTCCAGAACGCCGGCATCGGGCCGCCGTCCTTGACGAATTTCAGCCAATCACCGTTCGTCACCGGATACCGCTGGATTGCAAACGCCGGCACATGTACTTCCATGCGTCCGAATTCGTTGTCCCAGCCGAACGGAATCTCTTCGGGATCCGCACCGAGCGTCGCGATGCCGGCGTCGACGGCGCGCATCTCGTTCTCCGGCGCCGTATGGTCCAGATGCACCTGCGCGATGCGTCCTTTTTTCGTGCTGTCCAACTGATGGATAATGTAGAGCAGCGTTTCGTGATGCATCTGCTCGTGTTCGAGGATCGTGTAGGCGGATTGGCCTCGAACCAACCGCGGGTTGCTGCTATCAACGATTTTGCCGCTCGCGAGCGCGCGCTCCACGCGGTCGTCGATTTCACGGCCCAATTCCTCGATGCGTTCGCGGGACGGCCAGTCGGCGCGTTCGTGCTTTCGCGCCGCATCGAGCGACGACGGATCGATGCCGCGTTCGAATAGCTTTTCGAGCGCCGGATCGAGCGGTAACTCACCAAGCGCGCGTTCGTTGAGCGTCAAGTAGCTGAAAACCGGTAAATGGCCTTCGTAAAAAACGAACGGATGGCGCAACGGAATCGGACGGTCGTGCATCGCCGGCTCGTCGATCAACGCGAAGAGGTTCGCCGAACGCTCGCGGTTACGGCGATACCAATCCAATAGATACTCACGGTCGAGTCCAACGGTCGTGCTCGTCATCGAGTACCTCCTACCCTGAAGCTGCAGTGGCCTCCCGTTGGCGTAAGAAGAAGGTCTCGAACTCGTTCGCCGGGAGCGGCGGTGCGATGCCGTACCCTTGGACGATATCGCACCCGTTCTCCTTAAGAAACGAAATCTGCGTTTGGGTTTCAACGCCCTCGGCAACGACTTCCAGGCCCAAGCTGTGCGCCATGCCGATTACCGTTCGGACGATCGTCTCATCGAAGGCCTCGTGTCCGAGACCTACCACGAACGAGCCGTCGATCTTTAGGACGTCGAGCGCGAAGCGTCGCAAATACGCAAGCGACGAGTATCCGGTTCCGAAATCGTCGACTGCGGTGCGAATCCCCGCCGCTTTGAGATCCCGAACGATACCGACGGTCTGCGCCGCATCGGACATCGCGACGCTCTCGGTGATTTCAACTTCGAGGAATGAGGGATCGAGTGTCGCGTTTTGCAATGCGGCGATCACGCGGCGGCGCAGATCGCGCGCATGAAACTGCCGTCCCGAAAGATTCACGGCAAGACGCAACGGTCCAAGCGACGCATGCCACTGCCGCACTTGCTTTGCGGCCGTCTCCAACACCCAATCCCCGAGCGGAACGATCAATCCCGAAATTTCCGCACTTGGAATGAAATGCGAGGGTTCGATCAATCCGCTCTTTGGATGATTCCAGCGAACCAAGGCTTCGACGCTCACGACGTCCCCGGTGCGCAGATCGACTTGCGGCTGATAGTAGACGACGAATTCATTGAGCTCGAGCGCGCGGCGCAGTAGCTTCTCTTGTGAAAGCCGCATGTGAATCGGCGCTTCAAGCGTCGCGTTGTAGAAGTAATACCCGTTGCGGCCGCGATCTTTCGCGCGATACATTGCGATATCGGCGTTCTTGATGAGGGTTTGATCGTCGCGACCATCTTCGGGGTAGATCGCGATACCGATGCTCGTCGAGATGAATTGCTCGTACTCATCGAGTTGGAACGGCTCGGAAATTGCGCCGATGATCTCTTCCGCGACGTCACGCACGGCTTCGGCGTCATGGCAGTCGGTAAGCAATACGACGAACTCGTCGCCGCCCATCCGCGCGATAGTGGCGCGATCGCCGAGTTGCTCCAAGAGACGGCGCGCTGCCAACTCGAGAAGACGATCGCCTCGCGCATGGCCGAGCGTATCGTTGACGTCTTTAAACCGGTCGAGATCGAGAAAGAGTACGGCGACGCGCCCAAGGCGCGATTGCGCGACTTCAATTGCGTCGCGCAGTTTCTCCGCAAGAAAGACGCGGTTCGGAAGTCCGCTGAGCGAATCGTAGTACGCCATCGCACGTAATTTCGCGCGCTGACGGCTGCGATCGATCGTGCCGGCAATGAGCGTGGCGATGAGTCCCAGCAGGTCCGCGTCGGTCGAGGTCAGATCGCGCTGCAGCGGCTCACCGGTTGCGAAGACGAGCGCACCGTACGGCTCTCCACCGACGTCGAGGCGCATCGCGATACCGTTTGCAAACGGGACGGGGATCGCGGGACCGGGCAGCGTCGCAACCCGCGCCGCGATGTGAAGTACGCCTTCGTCATCGATCGTTTCGATATTCGGATCGCGATAAATGGCTTCGATCTTCGGAATGCCCGTCGTATTGTCGACGACGGCGCCCGCCGTGAGATCGAACGCCTGGCATCCCATTTCTAGCGATGCGCGCATCCGCACGTCGGAATAGTCGCCGCTTGCGGCAATGAAGTACAGATTACGGATTCTCTGCGCCTGCATCTCCGCATGGCGTTCCGCTGCGAGACGCTCGGTGACGTCCTGCAAAATCGTGTACACGCCGACCACTTCGCCATTGGAGAATTGCGGAACGAGCGTCGCCTCCAGCTCGAGCATCGACCCGTCGACTCGCAACGCTTTGCTTGTAATCGACGACGGCTCACCGCTTAGCGCGCGCGCGAAAGCAGCGGCACTCAGTTCGGTCTGCTCGCCGGGAAGAAAGCGGTTGAAGTGTTGCCCGATAACGGCTTCGCGCGGAAACGATCCGATGCGCAGACATGCGTCATTGATGTCGGTGATGATGCCGTCAGGCGAGACGGCAAGTACGCCGTCGGGATTGTGGACGAAGAGCGAACGAAGCCGTGCTTCGCTCTCGAGTAGCTCGCGCTCTTGCCGTTCGATGTGCGCTCGTGCCTCGCGGGCCTCCGTTTCATCGCGAATGATGGAGAAGGAGCCATCGATCGTACCATCGCGGTACGTCGGCACGGTCGTGATCGTTACGTCGAGTTCGCGTCCTTCGAGTGTGTGTGCGCGCGCGCGATAGTGCAGCGTTTCGCCGTGCAGCGATCGCTGCAGGTATTCTTCGTGGGCCGCAACGTCTTCGGGATGGAGGAAGGCACTGTAATGCATTCCGATGATTTGCTCGCGCGGCACCGGCCCGAAGCGCGTAACCGCGTGATTCACATCGAGAATCCGGCCGTCTTGTGAGAAAATCATGATGACGTCGGGATTGTGCTCGAAGAGCGACCGGAAGCGCTCTTCGCTCTCGGTGAGCATCGCCTGCGCGCTAACCGTTTCGGTAATGTCCTCGACGTACGAGAGCACGCGATACTGTGATTGCTGCTCTTGGATCGCGAACGTCGTCCAGCGGCACGCAATCATTGCGCCGTCCTTACGGCGATTGCGCGTAATATTCACGACCGCGCGCGAGCGTTCGAGCCGGTCGACGCGACATTCGAAACCGAGCTCGTCGATGTGCGTGCCGAGCACCTCGTCTGCATCGAAGCCGAACATTTCCTGCGCGCTCGTCGACCAGTAGCTGATGCGGTGGTCTTGGTCCCAGGCGACAATCGCCAGCGGTGAGCGGCTTAGGAGTTCGTCGAGCTCTCGAAGAGCGGTTTCGTCGACGGCGCGCCCGTTAGTGCGCAAGGTACTCGTAGAGTCCGTGGACGCCGCCTTCGCGGCCGAACCCCGATTCGCGGTACCCGCCGAACGGCGAGCTAGGATCGAATTGATTGAAAGTGTTGCACCAGACTACCCCGGCTCGCAGCTGCTGCGCGATCCACATGTTCTTACTCCCCTTATCCGTCCAAATGCCGGCCGACAGGCCGTAGGGCGTGTTATTTGCTTTATCGACCGCTTCGTCCGGAGTCCGGAATGTGAGGATCGAGAGCACGGGGCCGAAGATCTCCTCGCGCGCAATGCGATGCGAGGGGTGGACGTTCGTGAAGAACGACGCCGGGAAGAAGAAACCGCGGGCGGGCAGGTCTCCGCGTTGCTGTACGAGGGTCGCGCCCTGCTCGACGCCGCTCTTGACCAGTTCCTGAATCTTCTCTAATTGGGCGCGTGAATTGATCGCGCCGATGTCCGTATTCTTATCGAGCGGGTCGCCGAGCCGCAGGGTCTGCAGACGTTCCGTGAGGCGCACGACCACCTCGTCGTGAACGCGTTCCTCGACCAGCAGCCGCGACCCGGCGCAACAGACGTGGCCTTGATTGAAGTAAATGCCGTTGACGACGCCTTCGATCGCCTGGTCCATCGGCGCGTCCGCGAAGATGATGTGTGCCGCCTTGCCGCCCAGTTCGAGCGTAAGCCGTTTGTCGGTTCCACTCAGACGCCTCGCGATTGACTTTCCGACTTCGGTCGAACCCGTAAACGCAATCTTGTCGACACCTTCGTGCTCGACGAGCGCGGCGCCGGTCGCGCCGTCGCCGCTGACGACGTTGACGACGCCGGGCGGAAGATCGCACTCTTCGATAATTTGCGCGAGCGCGAGCGCCGTGAGCGGCGTTGTTTCGGCCGGCTTAAGGACGACGGTGTTGCCGCAGGCGAGGGCGGGAGCGATCTTCCAAGCGGCCATGAGCAGCGGGAAGTTCCACGGAACGATCTGACCGCACACGCCGATCGGAGCGGCTTGCCGTCCAGCGCGCAATGCGTATTCGAGTTTATCGGCCCAACCGGCGTAATAGAAGAAGTGCGCCGCCGCCATCGGGATGTCGAAATCGCGCGACTCTTTGATCGGCTTGCCGCCGTCAAGCGTTTCGAGGACGGCGAGCTCCCGGCCGCGCTCGGTGATCGCCCGCGCAATCCGATAGATGTACTTCGCGCGATCAGCCGGCTTTAAGCGGCGCCAATACTTCTCGTAGCCTTTTCGCGCGGCGTGCACGGCGCGATCAACGTCGGCTGCCGACGCGTAGGCAATCTCTGCGAGGCGCGTTTCATTAGCGGGGTTGATGGTGGCGAAGTATCCCTCACCGGCGGGCGAGGTCCACTTTCCATCGATGAAGAGTCCGTAGCGTTCGCGAATCGGCGGACGCAGGCTCTCGGGGGCCGGAGCATACTCAAATATCGCCATGGTTTCTCGCATCAATCCTTTGGAATGTAGTCGCTTCCCGCATAGCGTCCCGTTTCTTCCTTTTCTAGCTGCATCAAGAGATCGTCGAGCAACGAGCTCGCGCCGATACGGAACGCTGTGGGATCGAGCCATGCGTCGCCGAGTGTTTCTTTGATGATCACGAGATAGGTCAGGGCTTGTTTCGTCGTGCGCACACCGCCGGCAACTTTCAATCCGCGCCGTTCCCCCGTTCGGCGCGCAAAGTCGCGGAGCGCTTCGCACATCACCAGCGCAGCCGGCGGCGTCGCGTTGGTGCCGACTTTGCCGGTGGACGTCTTGATGAAATCCGCGCCGGCCTCCAATGCGAGATCGCTTGCGCGGCGGATGTTGTCGTACGTGCCAAGTTCGCCCGTCTCGAGAATTACCTTGAGATGAACGTTGCGACAGAGCTGTTTTACTTGGACGATTTCGTCGTAAACCGTTTGTTCGCGACCGGCTAGAAATGCGCCGCGGTCGATCACCATATCGATTTCATCGGCGCCGGCAGCAATTGCCGCCGCCGTGTCGGCGAGCCTGACGTCGAGACTGGAAAGTCCGCTCGGAAACGCCGTCGCAACCGATGCGACGCTGACGTTGCTGCCGCGCAGCGCGTCTTTCGCAGCGGCAACGAGTTTCGGGTACACACAGACGGCTGCAACGCTCGGCACATTTGGCCAACCGGGACGCGGACGAAGCGCTTTCGCGCACAGCGAGCGAATGCGCCCGTCAGAATCCTTTCCTTCCAGCGTCGTGAGATCGGTGCACCGGATCGCGAGCGTGATGCCTTCGAGCTTCGCCGATGTTTTGATGGAGCGCTTTCCGAGCGCAGCAGCGCGCGCCTCGAGCATAACGGCGTCGACTGAGACGGACGGTGCGAGGAGAGCCATAGGTTTACAGGGTGCCGCGCCGCTCTTGTTCCTTTTCGATGGAAACAAAGAGCGCTTTGAAGTTGCCTTTTCCGAACGAGAGGCTTCCCTTACGCTGGATGATTTCGAAGAAGACGGTCGGACGGTCCTGAAGCGGCTTCGTAAAAATTTGGAGCATGTAGCCTTGATCGTCGCGATCGACGAGAATGCGACGCTGACGTAGCACCTCGAGCGCTTCATCGATCTTCCCGACACGATCTTCGAGCATCTCGTAGTACGTCTCCGGCGTGTCGAGAAATTCGACGCCGTTATACTTCAATGCATCGATCGTGGCAACGATGTCCTCGGTGCGAATCGCAATGTGTTGCACGCCGGCGCCGCGATAGAAGTCCAGATACTCCTCGATCTGCGACTTTTTCTTGCCTTCTGCCGGCTCGTTGATCGGGAACTTTACCTGATGCCGCGGGTCGGTCATCACTTTAGATTTTAGCGCCGTGTATTCGGTCGAAATGTCTTTATCATCGAACGAAACCAATTGCGAGAAACCAAAGACCTTCGCATAAAAATCACCCCAAGCGTCCATTTCGCCCCAACCGACATTGCCGACGCAGTGATCGATGAACTGCAGCTGCGGTTTTTTGCTTCCGGGGAGCGACCGGCGCTCTTCGACGAACCCCGGCGTGAAGATGCCTTTGTATCCGTCGCGCTGCACGAACGTATGAACGGTCTCGCCGTAGGTCGCGATGGTAGCTTTGATGATGCGGCCGTGCTCGTCGCGTGTTTCGGCCGGCGGCGCAATCGACTTTGCACCGCCCACCATCGCCTTATCGTATGCGGCGCGCACGTCTTCGACGAGAATTGCGATGTCTTTCACGCCGTCGCCGTGCAGCACCACGTGCTTGCTGATCTCGTCATCCGGAACGAGGCTAGCCGTGAGCACGAAGCGGATCTTGTTCTGCTCGAGAACGTAACTGCAGCGATTCTTCACGCCCGTTTCCGGCCCGGCGTACGCCACTTGGTCGAAGCCGAAGGCCGACATATAGTAGTGGGCCGCCTGCTTCGCGTTCCCCACGTAGAATTCAACGTAGTCCCAGTCGATGCGCGCCAGCGGATTGCTGCGCGCTTCCGTCATCGTGCTCATGCCGTTCGCTTAGCGAAGCGTCGAGAGGGGCCCTGTCGAAAGAGCCGTTCATGAGCACCTCTACGCCGCTTAAACCGACCGTCCGGGTCGCGTTCGAGCGCCTTATCGACTACGCCGGTCTGTTTCCGCCTGCAAAGCTCGACATGGCTCCGGCGCTTGCCGAATACGAGATGAGTCGTAACGGTCCGTATGCGTGGATGCTCGGACGGTTTATCGTGCCGGCGTCGCGGATCGAGGAGCTGCTCGTGCAAGACCTCGCATTGCCGATTCCACTCTCCGTAATCGTCGATGCGGGAAGCGACGCCCGTGCCTGGTTCGGCAACGCAGCGCAGATGCTCGACCGGTTACGCGCGTATCGCGAAAACGAAGCGCGCATTTCCATCGAAGCGCTCGAAGTGCCCTTGCCGCCGTTGATCTCCAAACGCGAGACGTACGAAGCAACGATCGGGCAATTCGCAATGCTGGCCGAGCGCCACGGGTTGCGCGAGCTTCCCACGTATATCGAGATCCCGCGTGACGAGCGATTCGGCGAGCTGCTCGTTTCGACAATGGCGGCGTTTGCACGGTACGGTGTCGGCGCGAAATTGCGATGCGGCGGCGTCGTCGCATCGGCCGTGCCGTCGCCAGAGCAAGTCGCGACGTTTCTCGCCGCATCGGGTGAGGCATCGGTTCCCTTCAAAGCGACGGCCGGTCTCCATCATCCGATCCGCCATTTCAATGAAGTTGCCGGCTTTACGATGCATGGTTTTCTCAATATTCTCGCCGCCACATCGCTGCGGACCGAATCCGAGGCGACACTTACCGAGATCATCGCACGCGAAGATGCTCGCGACTTCGATGGCCTGAAGGTCGATGCGTTGACGCGTGGGCGAGATGCATTTATCGCCTACGGCAGTTGCAGTTTCAGCGAACCGGTTGAGGATTTGATCGCACTCTCCATCCTTCCGAAAGCGTAAGCGACCCGTGCCGCACGTACAATCCTGGCTGGAGATTCCCGCCGGCAGTGACTTCACGATTTACAACTTACCGTACGGAGCGTTTCACGCCGTCGACGGCCGCGTGCACCTCGGTATTGCGATCGGCACGAAGATTCTCGATCTCCATGCCGTTTCCGAAGCGGGTCTCCTCGACGACATCTGCGACCGCCGGATCCTCCAAGCCGAGCGTATGAATCCGTTTCTCGCATTAGGCCGCGAAAAGTGGAAAGCGCTTCGTTTGCGCATTGCAGCGCTTCTTCGTACCGATCAAGCGGCCGACACACGCTTGCGCCAACTCAACGCATCGCAGATGTTCGTCGAGCAATCCGGTGCGAAAATGGTCGTGCCGATGAACGTTGGAGACTACGTCGACTTTTATTCATCGATCGAACACGCGACGAACCTCGGGAAAATCTTTCGTCCCGACGGCGAGGCGCTGATGCCGAATTGGCGGCATCTTCCGATTGCCTATCACGGGCGTTCCAGTACGATCGTGATCGACGGTACGCCGATCGTGCGGCCATCGGGTCAACGCAAGCCGCCCGGAAGCGATGCGCCCGTTTTCGGACCGAGCACGAAGCTCGATATCGAACTCGAGGTCGGCTTCGTTACGGGTCCGGGCAATAAACTCGGCGAGCCGATTCCGGCGGAGAAAGCGCGCGACCACATCTTCGGCCTCGTGCTGGTAAATGATTGGAGCGCGCGCGATATTCAGGCATGGGAGTATCAGCCGCTCGGGCCGTTCCTCGGCAAATCGTTCGCAACCACGATATCGCCGTGGATCGTGACGTTGGAAGCGCTCGAACCGTTCCGCACGAAAGGCCCGTCGCAAGATCCGCAACCGCTGCCGTATCTGCGTTCGCCGGATCGGTGGGCGTACGATATTTCACTTGCCGTCGATCTGCGGACGGAGCGGATGCGCGTGCAAGGATCGACGCCTAAAACCGTTGCTCGAACGAACTTCAAAGAGATGTACTGGAACATGGCGCAACAACTCGCTCACGTGACGGTGAACGGAACGGCGATTCGTCCGGGCGATCTGTATGCGTCGGGAACGATCAGCGGCAATGCTCCCGATGCGTTCGGGAGTTTCATCGAGATGACATGGAACGGCACAAAGCCGTTACGTGTCGGCGATGAGACACGCACGTTTCTCGAGGACGGCGATGAGGTGACGCTGCGCGGCTGGTGCGAATCCGGCGAGTTTCACATCGGCTTCGGCAAAGCGAGCGGGACGATTCAGCCGGCGCGCTGATGCGCTACAGCGTCTGCGGCCACACCATCGATGTGGATGACGACGAGCGTCTCGTCTTTCCGCGCGAGGGGCTGCGCGCCAAGGATCTGCTGCGCTATTACGTCGCCGTCTGGCCGTGGATCGATCCGTATCTTCGCGACCGGCCGGTCGTCTATGAAACGTTCTTCACCACGATTTCGAGCCCGAACACCTTCGAGCAGGACCCGCCGCCCGAAACGCCCCGGTGGGTCAAACGCGTGCGCATCGCCGGGCGTGAACGGGACGTCACGTACGTCATTGCCGATTCGCCCGCGGCGCTCGTCTATCTCGTGAAGCTGCGCATGGTGACGCTGCATGTGTGGATGTCGACGCGGCGTCACATCGAGCAACCGGATTTCGCGTTGTTCGATCTCGATCCGGTCGGCGATGTTGCACCGAACCTTCTCGCTAGCGCTGCGCTGCACGTGCGGGACGCGCTGCAAGAGGGCGGAGTCTCATCGGCGCTTGTGAAGCTCTCGGGGCGCGGCGGTCTCCATGTCGTGGTGCCGATCGTGCCGGAGTTCGATTACACCGCCGTGCGCGCGTTCGTGGAAACCGTTGCGCACAACGTCGCGCAACGGTTTCCCAAATGCTTCACCTCGGAACGAGTCGTCGCGGAGCGACCGAAAGGCACCGTCTACATCGACGCGCGTCAAGTCGGCCGCGGCATGACGGTCGTGCCGCCGTTTTCGCTTCGAGCCTGCGACGGCGCTCCCGTATCGATGCCGGTTTCCTGGCGCGATGTCGAGCGGTGGACACGCAGTCGCGCGAAGGAGTTGCCGTCGTTCTCGATCTCGCGCGCGCTCGAGGTGCTCGCAGATGACGGCGATCCGTGGGACTGGCAACCCGTGCGGTTAAGTACCCTGTCATGAGTGCCATGACCGACGCCGAAGCATTTCTCGCGCTCAATCGCGAGTCGGAAGCATTGCTCTCGCCGCTGAATCCGGACAGTTTGCAGGCGCTCATTGCAACGGCGTACTGTGCATGGCTGACACCGGAACGCGATGCGATGCTGATCGCCATGAACGAACGTTCGAACTACGACAGCCCGAACTTCACGTGGTTCTCACAACGCTACGATCGTTTCGTCTACGTCGATCGGGTCGTTGTTGCCGAATCGGCGCGAGGGCGGGGTCTTGCGCGAGCGCTCTACGAACGGTTAATTCAGCAAGCGCGCGCCGACGGTTACCCGGTTCTTTGTGCGGAAATCTACTACGATCCACCCAATCCCGCGTCGGACGCCTTTCACGAGTCGATGGGATTTGTAGAAATCGGCCGCGCGTATCTGGGCGATCGCGACAAGAGCGTCCGGTATATCATGCGTTCGCTCAACGTTTGATCGAGGGCGCTTCCACCCACGACCGGTAGTACTGGGCGTCTTCGACATCGAGCGCGGCTTGTGCGAGGTGAAGCGGTTTGAACGTATCGACCATCACTGCGATTTCGTCGGTTGAGGTTTTGCCGAGACTCGCCTCAACCGCACCGGGCTGCGGACCATGGGGCGCGCCGGCCGCGTGCAGCGTAATCGAACCTTCCTCAACGCCGCGCCGGCTCATGAAGTTCCCGCTGACATAGTACAACACTTCGTCGCAATCGACGCTCGAGTGATTGTACGGCACGGGAATCGCGAGCGGATGATAATCGAAGAGACGCGGTACGAACGCGCAGAATGCGGCCCCCGGAGCTTCGAACGTCGCGTGCGCGGGCGGCGGCTGATGCAGCTTGCCGGTGATCGGTGCGAACTCTTCCAGATTGAATGCGTACGGGTAACAGTAGCCGTCCCACCCGACGACGTCGCACGGATGGTTCTGCACGATGTACGTCGCATTGCGTCCGGCATTGCTGACGCGGACTTCGTATTCGCCTTGTGCATCAATTGGCGCTTTGAGGACCGGAGCGCGGAAGTCTCGTTCGTAATAGGGCGCGTGTTCTTCGAGTTGTCCGTACTCGTTGCGGTACTTGCGCGGAATCTTCACCATGCCGGATGACTCGTGCACGAGCATGCGCGTCGGCATCGATGGAATGAGGCGATAGGTCGTGCCCGTCGGGATGATGAGGTAGTCGTTCGCGCGGTAAGCAATCTCGCCGAAGTTCGTTTCGATCACACCGGCGCCGTGATGGATGAAGAGCAATTCATCGCCGCCGGTATTGCGGTACCAATACTCCATCGGCCGGTCGGCATCTGCGATCGAAATCAAGATGTCCGTGTTGCCCAAAACCGGACGTCGCGATTCGACCGCATCGCCCGCCGTATCGATTTGTGCCGTCTTGAAGTGCCGATTGCGTAAGGGTTCGTTCGAAATGAGCCGCACCGCGGGCCGATTCCATTCGCGCACGTCGAGGGTCGCCGTCGGCGGACGCAAGTGGTAGAGCAATGAGTAGACGTTTTCGAAGCCCTTCGTCGAGAAAAGTTCTTCGGCGTAGAGACCGCCGTCGGGACGCCGGAACTGGATGTGGCGTTTGTGTGGTAGCGATCCTGCGCGAACGTATGAAGGCATGCGTTACTCCCGAATATCTGTTGCTCGCTCGGTTGCGTTAAAGCCGTTTTCCTTATGAGTGCCGTCGCAGAACGGTTTCGTTTTCGACCCGCCGCAGCGGCAGAGGACGAAGTTCTGCTCGACGGTGTACGGATTTCCATCTGCGTCGGTCAGCGTCGCCGTACCCTTGACGAGGTACGGACCGTTCTCGCGCACTTTGATTGAAACGTCCTGCATAACGGTAGCTTTTACGGCGAAATCTCGTAGAGTCCCGTGAGCGTCGTTTGCGCTAGGATATGCCCTTTGATTTTCTGCTGCAACGCTTCCGGCTCCAGCGCCTCGCTGCTATCGATCGTTTCATCGAGTGCGTAGAGCGTGAAGTGATAATGATGTACTTTTCCCGGCGGCGGACATGGCCCGTAGTAGCCGGAGAAACGCGTCGTTCCGGCGTCGAGCGTCGACACGTTTGCCGGGATCGCTTGCACCACCCAATGATAGAACCCCCCCGGACGCGGCGCGTCGGGATCGTGCACGATGAGTGCATAACTCTTTGTGTCTTTCGGTGCTCCGGTCCAGTGCAGTTGCGGCGAAACGTTCTGGCCGCCGCAGTCCTTCGCAACCATCGTGATTGGTACGGTAGCGTTCGGTTCGAACGTCGTGCTAAGCAACTGAAACGCGAATACGAGCGACAAAAGCAACATTTACGACCTCCTGACATCCACGGCAGCCACGCCCGGAGCCGTGTGGTATTATGGCGTGGCCATGACGGGGGTTGGGCTTCACGCGGCGTAAACTCGTGAACCCCGCCAGGACCGGAAGGTAGCAACGGTAAGCGAGCACTTACGGGTGCCGTGGACTCCCTGGCCCTCGTTGTGGTTAACGAAAGTCTTTATGCAGACATCCTTTATTATTACTGCGCTCGCAGTATTTATTGCCGCGCTGATTGCGCTCGTCGTCTATCACGCGGCTATCGTCAAGCCCGCGCTTGAGCGTTTGCGCGCAGTGGTCGAAACCCACGATCAACTCATCGGGGGCGGCGCCGGCGCGTCCGGCCGTCTCGACCGCCTGGATGCCCGGCTAGCGGAAGTGGGCTCGGCGCTTGGCAGGGCCGAGGGACGGGTAAGCGAACTCGAAGCGCTGTCTCGGACCGACGTCTCACGCGTGGGATTCGTGCGGTACGACGCTTTTGACGATACCGGGGCTGAACTATCCTACGCACTGGCGCTTCTCAACCGCGAAGGCGACGGTGTTGTTATCTCGAGCATCTACTCGCGCGCGGATACACGAACGTTCGGACGAGCGGTCCAGGGCTTTAAGCTCGCGGGCAACGCCTCAGACGAAGAAGTTCGTGCGATCGAACGGGCGCGAACGACGAGCGCATGATCAACAATCGGTACTACGTGAAAATCGTCCCGCACAAGGGCGAGACGGTTCATCGCTTTCAAGTGCGTCGCCGCCACATCGTTGGCGTCATCGTGGCGCTGGTTTTGGCTGTACTCTTTACCGGGTTCGAGCTGATCCACACGCGCATCGAAGTCGCGCACATGCAGGCGCAAAGTGCGGCGCAGCAGGCGGCGCTGAAACAAATCGATAGCCAAGCCGATGCGCTGCGTAAGCAACTCCAGCACGTTCAAACACAAAATCAAGAGATTCGCCAACTCATCGGCGCTCCGCCGCCGAAAGCACCCGCCCATTCCGGTCAGCAGACATCGTGGGTGCAAGAGCATTCGCTGAGCGGAGCCGCGGCGCGGCTGGCGTCACTGCGGGCGCAAAGCCTTGCGATGCAACAGGAATCGGATTCGATGAAGCGGCTCGCGATGCACGTGCTCAACTTACATCATCTTCGCGATCTCGCTCGCGCGCAAATCATCGCCGCAATTCCGTCGATCGATCCCGTAAATGGCGCACCGGTCGTGGGATGCTTCTGCTATCGCACCTCGCCTGACGTCGAATTCCATCCGGGCGTCGATCTTGGCGCCGACTACGGCGATCCGGTGCATGCCTCCGCCGCCGGGACCATCGTCGCGAACGGATGGGACGGCGGTTATGGCATCAAAATCGATATCGATCACGGCAACGGCTATCACACCTGGTACGCGCATCTGTCGAAAGCCGACGTTGAAGTCGGCGCGCACGTGTACAAAGGTGAGCTGATCGGGGAAGTCGGCAGCACCGGCTACTCGACCGGTCCGCACCTGCATTATCAAATTATGAAGAATGGCGTCGCCGTCGATCCGACGCCGTATCTCGACGGCGTGCCGTCGAATGTCATCGCCTCGCTGCCGTAGAACAAGCACTCCCCGTGAACGGTATTCTATGCCAACTCGATCAAGCGGTGATTTGGCTTGCTCGCCTCTATTCGCTTGTGCTGCTGATTTATGCCGTGATTTCGTGGATCCCCGATATTCGCGGCCCATGGGTGCGGTATCTGGCGATGCTGGTCGAACCCGTGCTTGCACCGGTCCGCCGGATCATTCCGCCGGTGGGCGGGCTCGATTTGGCGTTTCTCGTCGTTCTGCTCGTACTGAATTATCTGATCGTTCCGCTTCTCGCGCGCGCCGCGTACAGCGCGTGCGCTCCGTTATACTAGTGACATCGTGAGCGTCAAGGCCGAAAATCCCCATCGCACCGAAGTTGCGAACAACGTTCGCAACTTTTGCATTATCGCGCATATCGATCACGGCAAGACGACGCTCTCCGACCGCCTGTTGGAGCTGACCAAAACGGTCGAAGCGCGCGATTTGGAAGAACAAGCGCTCGATGCGATGGACCTGGAGCGCGAACGCGGCATTACGATCCGCATGCATCCCGTTACGCTTCGGTATAAAGCGGGCGACGGGCAAACCTATGAGTTGAATCTCATCGACACGCCGGGCCACGTCGATTTCTCGTATGAAGTTTCGCGTTCGCTTGCGGCCTGCGAAGGCGCGCTCCTGATCATCGATGCCGCGCAAGGTATCGAAGCGCAGACGCTAGCCAACTATCACCTCGCGCTCGAACACGATCTTACGATCATTCCGGTCATCAACAAGATCGATTTGCCGGCTGCGGATCCCGAACGCGTCATGGGCGAAGTCGAAGAATTGCTCATCATCGAGCGCAGCGACTGCATTCTCGCAAGTGCGAAGAACGGCATCGGCGTCGTTGATATTCTCGAGGCGATCGTCAGCCGTATTCCGCCGCCGAAGGGGCATCGCGATCATCTACGCGGCCTCGTCTTCAACGCGCAGTTCGATCCATACCGCGGTGTCGTCTCATACGTGCGCGTCGTGGACGGCCAGTTGAAAGCCGGAAGCCGCTTTATGTCCATGGCGCATCAGAAGGTTTATGAATGCACCGAAGTCGGCGTATTCGGTCCCCAAATGCGCCCGACGAGCAAGTTGGAGATGGGCAGCGTCGGCTACGTCATTGCGAATATCAAGTCCCTCGGTGAGATCGACGTCGGCGACACGGTGACGGAGGCGAGTAATCCCGCGCATATCCCGCTCGCCGGGTATCGCAAAGCGGTGCCCATGGTGTTCTGCGGCTTGTATCCCAACGAGGGCGCCGAATATGAAGACCTGCGCGATGCCCTCGAAAAAATGAAACTCAACGACGCGGCGTTGTCCTACGAGCCGGAAACGTCGGTTGCGCTCGGCTTCGGATTCCGCTGTGGATTCTTAGGTCTCTTACACATGGAGATCGTGCAAGAACGTCTCGAACGCGACTTCAATATCGATTTGATCGCGACGTCGCCGTCGGTCGTTTTCCGCGTAACCAAGAAGGACGGTGACGTCGAGATGATCGACAATCCGTCGAAGCTGCCGCCCATGAATCTCATCGATTCCATCGAAGAGCCGTTCGTCAAGGCGACAATCATCGCGCCGCCCGACTATGTCGGCGCGATCATGGACCTCACGATCCAGCGTCGCGGCACGCTCGCAAACATGGAGTATCTTCACGACGGCCGCGTGATTCTCACGTTCGAGATGCCGCTCATAGAAGTGATTGTCGACTACTTCGACCAGTTGAAATCGCGCACGAAGGGCTATGCGTCGCTGGACTACGAGGTCGTCGGATACCGCGAGGGCGATTTGGTGAAGCTCGAGATCCTCCTCAACGGTGAGTCGGTCGACGCGCTCTCGTTCATCGTTGCGCGGGAGAAAGCCGCGTCGCGTGGACGTGCTTTAGCCGAGAAGCTGAAGCAGCTGATCCCGAGGCAGATGTTCGAAGTTCCGATCCAAGCCGCAATCGGCGGCAAGATCGTCGCGCGTGAAACCGTCAGCGCGCAGCGCAAGAACGTACTTGCAAAGTGCTACGGCGGCGACATCACGCGCAAACGCAAGCTACTCGAGAAGCAGAAGGCCGGCAAAGAACGCATGAAACGCGTCGGCCGCGTCGAGCTTCCGCAAGAGGCCTTCATGGCGGTTCTCAAACTCGAGGACTAGGCCAGCTACTCCACCGTGACGGAAACGCCGTAGTAGTTATTGTCGGTGTCTCGCACGATTATTCGTGCCGAGCCCTTGCCGGCGGCCGTGACGACGAAGGTTCCGGCTTTCGTGCCTTTCACAACTTGTGCGACGCTCGTTGCCGTTGAAGACGCGGTCCACGTTCCGGAATAGTTGGATTCCGTAACGGTGATTGTATGTGTCTGCCCTGTCGCCGTAAACGTTAGCGTCGACGGCACAGGATCGATCGACTGCCAGACGTACGCGCCCATACCGGAGGCCGTCGTGAACCACACATCTTTGTCGGGTCCTGTCGTGACACCGGTGGCTGCACCGCCGGAGCTGCAGATGCTCGACGGGCACGTATACGTGTTGAGGACTTTGCCGGCCGTCGTCATGCGCATCAAGGTCGGGTGCGTTGAAGAACCGGTAAGCCAGAGGTCATCGTCCGGGCCGATCGCGATGTAGCCGTTTGCGGCGACCGGCAATTTGAACGAGGCGATCGATGCAGCTGTCGTAATGCGATACGCATACGATCCCTCGACGAGCCAAATGTTTTTGTCCGGACCGACGAATAGTTCAGCGGGACTGGCAGTCGCGGTACTCGGCAATGCGTACTCGGTCACGACCGATGTCGATGGAACGAGTTTTGCCAAAACCCAAACGCCGGTCGTGTGGTGCTGAATCGTCACCCAGATATTTTTGTCCGGGCCGATGACGACGTTTTGGACGCGATCGGCCTGATCCGGGATACGGTAAAATTTCGCGGTATCAGTGTTCTTTGTGCGGGTGAACGGGCTTGTGCCGTGCACGATGTAGTGTCCGCCGCAGCAAACGGTAAACCACACGTCGTTCATATTGTTAGCTGCAATATCGAGCACATACTCGTTGTCCGGGTCGTAACCCGCAAGAAACGGCGGGTTCACCGTGCCATCGTCGGTGAAACCGGTCACGAACCCGCGGTCTTGACCGCCGCCGCCTATCAACCAAAAGGTGCCGTCAGTTGCTTTGACGAGACGGTTGTCGGTCGGCGAGCTCTGGCCGCCGTAAACTTCTGCGAAATTATCGGTTCCCGATGTGTTGATCACTCCGATCGTGCCGTGGAGGTAGATGTCTTGGCCGTACGCCGTTGCTTGAAAGTACAAGTCTCCGGTTTTGCTTGCGATCGGCCAGCCGAGTGGCTCAAAGATTTCATCGGTAGTAGGCTGTGTTGGCTGAGGTTCCGCAAGATTTGCGAAGTACGTCCACTGCGGCGGCACGCTGCCACGTTCGAACACTTGAGGCTGTAGCGCGCTCGTGCTTGACGATTGCGGGACGAGAGATTGGCGCCCACCACACGCGGCGAGCGCGAACGCGAGAACAAGGAAAGATAAAGCCGAAGCCTTCACGGCATCACCCCAATTCGGGATGCCTCCATGCGAAGTTCCGCCGGCGCTGCCACGCTGTTCCCGTATTGCGCCGGGGATTTGACTACTTCGCCAACGAGGCACCCAAGCTTTGCAATGTGCGTAGACATCGCCGTGGGCCTTAAGTCCCAGTGCAGCGTGTCAGCCGCCTGCAAAAGACTCTCGCGGTCTGATTGCAAAACAAGAAACGCGTGAAGACGTACCTCGCAACAAAGAATGTTGGCAAGCTCGGCGAGATTCGCACGATGTTCGCGGGCTCGCCCATTGATCTCGACACATTCGAGGGGTACGCGGACCCGGAAGAAGGCGAGGAAAGCTACGTCGCCAACGCGCTGCTCAAAGCGCGTGCGCTTCGCGATCAACTCGTGCGCGCCGGAATTCAGGCGGCCGTGCTTGCGGACGACAGCGGCATCGAACTCGATGCCCTCGATGGTGCGCCGGGAGTACTTTCGGCACGGTATGCGGGAGAAACCACGCCGTGGCCGCAACGGTTAGAAGCAATGATGAACGAGGTTCGTCACGTTTCCGAAGACCGGCGCGGCGCGCGCTTTATCTGCGTGATGGCGCTCATACTTCCCGACGGCCGTGAGATCGTCGTCGAAGGGACGGTGCGCGGGCAAATCACGACGGAGCTACGCGGTACGAATGGTTTCGGATACGACCCGATCTTCTTTTATCCGCCGATCGATAAGACGTTCGGCGAAATTCCGGAAGCGGAGAAGAATCAATTGAGCCATCGCGGCAGAGCGGCGCGTGCACTCTTGGAGGCGCTTGCCGCATGATTAACACAACGCAAATTGTTGCCGCGAAAGAGGCGGAGATTCGAAAGCTCGCTGCACGCCGGTGGCCGGACGAACAGAGCCGTCAGCTGTACATCAATTTAGCGGAAGGGGCATCCGCCGGATGCTGGACGGCTCGTGACGTTGACGAGCCGGTAGGCATCGCATTCGCGCATGCTTTGGAGACGGAATGGTTCGTTTCCGAGTTGTACGTCGAGCCGTCGTTTCGTAACGCAGGACTCGGCTGGAAATTGATGCGTCAGGCAACAGCTGATTCCGGTGACGTATCGCTTGCCGGGATGATTGAAGCTGATGATGTCGGCTCGCTCGCGTTCTTCTTGCGCCGTGGTATGGGATTGCACGTTCCGGTGCTGCGGATTACCGGTGAGATTCCAAGTGAAGATGATCTCGTGCAAATGGCGGCGGGCGATTATCGCTTCGCAACCGTCCCGATCGATCCACACGCGCACAAGTCGGAAATCGACGCACTCGACCGCGAAGTTCGTGGGACGGCCCGTCCACAGGATCATATCGCCTTCACCCAACTCGCGACCGGCACGGCGTTCGTCCTCAACGACGAAATCGTCGGCTATACCTACGTCTGGCCCGACGGCCGTATCGGTCCACTCGTCGCAGCCTCGGGCGCGTATCTGGTGCAGTTCTTCGGTTTCGCGCTGATGTCGTTGCAGCGTGCGTATGGTGCGTCCTGGTGTATGGCCCTTGTGCCGGGCAGTAACGTTCGAATCATGCGCGCAGCCGTGCGCATCGGATTGACGCTAGATCAAGTTCGCATCTTCGCGACGGATCAACCACAAATCGATCTCTCGCGCTACGTCGGTTTCCACGCACTGGCGTTCTAGCGAAGGATAGAAGCCGACCTCGCGAAATGTGTGGTTCCGCGAAACTGTCGGGGTGTAGCTCAGTTGGTAGAGCGCGACGTTTGGGACGTTGAGGCCGCTGGTTCGAGCCCAGTCACTCCGACCACTTGTGGGGGCGTGGTATCCTAGCTTGGTGCCTCGCCCTCATCGAGCGCCCGTGGTCTAACAGGATAAGGCACGAGTCTTCTAAACTCGAAGATGGGGGTTCGAGTCCCTCCGGGCGCGAAAAATCGGCCCGGCAGATATGCGGTGGCTGTAGCTCAGTTGGTTAGAGCGTCGGTCTGTGGATCCGAAGGCCGGGGGTTCGAGCCCCCTCAGCCACCCCAAAACGTTTACCGGAGCTTGCATGAAAATGCTGGCTCCGGTTTGTTTTTGCTCGCCTGCTTGGGAGTATAAGGTCGGATAGGCGAGAAGTCCCATGGTCTCAATGAAGCGCGAGACCGTAGGAGCGGCATACTGGCGCGAGTCGATCGGGATTGCGGTCACCGTTGTCACCGCAGTTCTGTTGGTCATTGTCCTTTGGCAGATGAGCCGGCTCAGCGCGGAAGCGGGACTGGATCGTGCGACGTTGGCGCGCGAACGGCTCGGCGTGTCCGAAACCGACCGCTTGCTGGCGCTCTTGAAGAATCTCGACGACTACCGCGACGCGGTGATTCTGAATCGGCCGGATCTCGCCGAGCGTCGCCATGCGGTTGACGCGACGATGGCACGCCTTGACGTGGACTTTCACCGAGGCGAGGCCGCCGAACTCGGGGTGACTAACCGCTGGGAAGCATTGCAAGCTCGCTGGGCCGACGTGCGAAAACTCGCTCCCGGCGCTTCGTCGGTCGATACGCTGACGCAGTTCGCGCACCCGACGGCCGACCTGTTCAACGCCGTTCAGGATTCGTCGAACATCACGTACGATCCGAGCCAAAGCGCACAGAATCTCGGCCTCGGATTTGTCTATGAAACGCCGTACGCGTTCTCCTCGGCCGAGAGACTCGCGACACTGGTCGAGCTCGGCGTTAAGCAGGGTGGGTTGAATCTCAAGGAACGAATGTTCCTTGCCAATACAATCAACGCCGTACGGACGGGCAGCGACTTGAGCGGCGACAATTTAGGGCAAATTGCAGACCGCCTGACGACGCTGATACCGCAACGGCGCTCGGAGTGGAAGCAGCTCCCGGTTCTTGCGCAGCGGCTTTCCGATAGTGGAACCGAGTTCGCGGATTGGGCTTCCACGAATGCGATGCTCACCAACGTCCCGAACGTTCCGAGCGCGCGCATTGACGCATATAAAACGAAGATGCAGCTCGCCGCGCTCGCCATGCACAAAGCCGAAGGCGTCGCGATGGATGCGAACCTGCAAAAGCGCGGCGAGATTCAAGAGCAGCGGAATCGCTACTTCTACTTAGCCTTTCTTATCGGCGCGATGATGATCGTCGGTATCATGATGACCATCGCGCAATTGGTGGCCCGGCGCGACCGCGCGGCACTGCGCGAAGCGCAACAAGAATCGGCGCGCTTTCAAGCCGAGCTCGCGCAGCAGCAAGCAGAAGAAGCGCTTCGGCTTTCGGAAGCGCAGTTTCGTGCCGTTTTCGACGGTGCGGCAGTCGGGATTGCCGTCGTCGATCGCCGCGGCGCGCTCGTGGATGCAAATAGCGTCTTCCGCACGATGTTCGGCGAGTCGATCGGCTGCGCGATGGAAGGGCACGAAGTCGAACTCGCCGGAGTGCTCGCCGGCGAAAAAGAGACGTTTGAATTCGAACAAACGTCGCGTTCACCCAGCGGCCAAGAAATTTGGACCGACGCGACGGTTTCGATCGTCAACGACGAACGTGACGAGCCGCTTTTTGCGATTTGTATGTTCCGCGACAAAACGGCGCTCAAGCACAGCGAGCGCCGCATGCAACACGACAAGATGCACGATAGCCTGACGGGGCTTCCGAACCGTCAGCTCTTCGAACAGGCGCTGCGAAATCGTTTCGACGAGGCAAGCGCGTTGCTCGATTCGTTCTTCGCGGTGCTCTTCGTCGATCTCGAGCATTTCAAAGATGTCAACGAATCAATGGGACACGCCGCAGGCGACCTCGTCCTCACGCAAATTGCAGCGCGGCTGCGTTCATCGGTCGACACGCGCGACGTCGTCGCCCGACTAGGAAGCGACGAGTTTGCCGTCCTCATTCAATCGCTCGGCGACATTCTGCACGTGGAATCGGTTGCGCGCCGCATCCTCAACAATCTCTCGAAGGCCGTTTCGATCGGTTCGAAGGGCATCTATCTCGGTGCGAGCGTCGGCATCGCAATCGGATCTGCGAGCTACGAACGTGCGGAAGACGTGATGCGCGATGCGGAGATTGCGATGCAGCACGCGAAGAGCATGGGCGCCACGCGTTACGCGGTCTTCGATTCCAAGATGCATGCTCGCGCTCAGAAACGCTTGCAGCTCATCAGCGACATGCGGATCGGTCTCGAGCGCAAGGAGTTCCGGCTGCAATATCAACCAATCGTCGATATCGTCGCCGGTACGGTGACCGGCTGCGAAGCCCTCATCCGTTGGGACCATCCGACGGAAGGCGTGATCAAACCGGCCGAGTTTATTCCACTTGCCGAGCAGACGGGACTTGCATCGGCAATCGGGCGTTTCGTGCTCGAAACCTCTGCGGCGCAGCTCGCATCCTGGCGGCGCAATCGAGGCGGAACCATCGATTTCTCGATGCACGTGAACGTCTCAGCCAGCGAGCTCACCGATCCGGATTTCGAGCGTGTGCTGGTGCAGCTCGTCGAACATCATGGCCTCTCGCCGTCCGACTTCACACTCGAGATTACGGAAAGTCTCGTGCTCGATTCCGGAACGCGCGCGAACGTCACGCTGGAACGCGTTCGGGATCGAGGATTCAAGATTTGCATCGACGACTTCGGTACCGGGTATTCGTCGATGCGCTACCTGCAACAGTTCAAAGTCGACGCGATCAAAATCGATCGTTCGTTCGTTGCCGGCAATGACGGTGATCTCGCGAGCGAGCCCATTGTTCGCACGCTCATGACGCTTGCCGAAGCATTCGACGTGCGCGTCGTCGCCGAAGGTGTGGAGACGGCGCGCCAGCGCGAAGCGCTTCGCAATGCCGGCTGCCGTCTCGCGCAAGGGTACTTCTATTCGCGCCCGCTGTCACCGGCGGAAATGGTTGGAATGTATCCAGAGGTATTAGGACGCCAGGCGCGCAGCGAGTCGGCATAACGCTGCAGGAGCACCCAACGGAATCGCGTATCATGCCGTGCCTGAAATCCGGCTTGCCAAAGGGAGCACGTACAGCTACAATACGTCGGGCCGCGGAGCGGCTGAACATGCGCCTTTAGCTCAGTCGGTAGAGCAGTAGACTTTTAATCTATTGGTCCCGGGTTCGAGTCCCGGAGGGCGCAAAACTAGGCACCGCTAGCTCAATGGTAGAGCAGTTGACTCTTAATCAATTGGTTGAAGGTTCGAGTCCTTCGCGGTGCACCAATTAAAAAGGTAGCCCGCGCGTCGGTCAATCCGATGCCGCGGGCTTCCTTTTTATTGAAGTCGAAGCTGCATTCATGAGCACCGGTGCGGTAGCGCGGATCGCAACGATTGTCGTTATTACGACGATTCTCATGATCGGCTTGTCCGCCGACGTGCTGCTCGTGTGGCAGCCCTATTCAACGTACGGATTCACGCTCGGGCCGACGGGTGCCGTGGCGACTACCGATGAGGATGCGCGGGCGTTGGGCCTTCACGAAGGCGATCGGATCGATCTCGCGCGCTGGTCGGTCGAAGGTCGCGGCCTCGACCAGGTCAGTGCGGCACCGCGCGGTTCCCGGCTCTCGATACCGAGGATCGACAAGGCATCCGTAATCGTGACGGCTCATCCGCGAAAACGTGTGGCGATCGACAACATCACCGACGTACTCGATGTTGTGACGCTCATTATCGGCGTCGTCCTCGCCGGCGTGCTCGTGCTCTTGCGCCCATCGCTCACGACATGGTCGTTTTACATCTTGAACGTCGGGCTCACCGGGGCGGGAGAGAATGTCCATTCGCTTCTGCCGGCTGCGATTGTCATTCCGTACAACATTTTCTTCAGCGTCATGTCGGTGGCGAGCGCGTACGCCTTCGTTCTGTTCGCCGTACGCTTTCCCGACGAGCGTCCTACGGGGATGCTTGCGGCGATCGAACGGTTCACGATGTGGTTCGGGTCGGCGTGTGTGACCTTCACGTTCGGCGGATACCTGCTCTACGTCTATGCCGGGCTGGTGCCGGCGCTCTACGGATTGGACGCCATGTATGGGCTTTGCCCGTTCGTGGCCGTCGCCGGCGTCATCATCCTGCTTACGCGATTCCTGCGCGCACCGATCGAGCTGAAGAACCGCATTCGATGGATCCTCGTCGGCTTTTCGGCCGCGTATCTGCCATACTTCGCGATG
The DNA here is from genome assembly GCA_963765935.1 of Vulcanimicrobiia bacterium. Classification (GTDB taxonomy): domain Bacteria; phylum Vulcanimicrobiota; class Vulcanimicrobiia; order Vulcanimicrobiales; family Vulcanimicrobiaceae; genus JAMXLG01. Next base: position 43,982 of record CAVXXX010000002.1, read on the forward strand.
CAAAATATTTCGAATCTTACCGGCATCGGGCCCCCGATCTGGGTCTTCAACGCAGCGTTGGTTCTCGAGGTGATTGGACCGATCGCGCTCGCGTACGCGATTCTGCGTCATCGTCTTTTCGATATTCGGTTGTTCGTTAGCCGCGCGTTTCTCTATGCGACGCTGACAACGTTCACCATCGGCGTGTTGGCGCTCGCTGACTGGATTTTAGGAAAATGGCTTGCCTCGTCGCGCCTCACGATTGTTGCCGAGATCGCGCTCGCTCTCGTTATCGGGTATTCACTCACCACCATGCACCGCCGTTTCGAGCGATTCTTAAACGGCGTGGTCTTTCGCGCACAAGCCGTGGCGCTCGAGACGCTCCGGCGCTTCGCGAGAGAGATGGATCTCATTGCCGATCCGCATCGTCTCATCGTGCAGACATGCGAGATTCTTCGCATGCAAATCGCGTCGGAATACGTTGGTATCTATACGGCCGACGGAACGGCGTTCGTTCTCGAAACCGCGCCGTCGCACGGAATCCCGACGTTGTTGCCTGCGGACGATTTCAACGTGCTGCGCTTGCGCCGCTGGCAAGAACCATTCCAATGCGAAGTGCGCGAACATGCGCTCGTCTCGGCGCTGCTCGTGCCTATGACCGTGCGGGGGCAGTTGATCGGCTTCATCGCGGCGGGGCCGAAGCGCGACCATACCCGGTATCTTCCCGAGGAGATCGAGACGCTGACGAGCGTCGCACACCACTGCGGCCTCGCATATGGCTGGCTCATGCGCGATGGGAATACAACCGCAATCGCGGTCTCGTCCCCTACGCCGAGGCACGCTTAAACGCTCTTGGTTACCCGTGTGTCCCTTGATACAATGCACTCGCAACGTGCTATTGCAACGACATCTACCGTGAAGCGAAGAAGCGCGATATTGAGATTCGCGAAATCGAAGTCGAAGTTAGCGGATCGTTCGGTGCCGAAGGCGACATCGCGCACAACGTGCGCTTCAGGCCGCGCGTAAAATCAAGCGCTCCGTGGACGGAAGTCCAGGAGCTGCTGCGTTTTACCGACACCGTAGCAGAAGTGCAAAAGACGCTGCGCCAAGGCATTCCGGTCGAGCTGACGCTCGAAGCGGAACATCCCGTCGTCACGTCGTGACGAGCTGTTCCTCGTAATAGAAATACGGATCGAGCACGCTGACCTGATGAATGCTGTCTACCGGCAACCCATTGATCGTTGCGACTTCGCGGATCGCATCTTCATTGGGCCCATCGTAGATGCAGTACGTTTTCGACTTATCGGCTGAAACGTACGAATGAACCCACGTAACGCCCTTCGTTGCGTTTTTTCCAACGACGTTCAGACATGCGGCTGCGCCACCGGCATTACTAGGGACGTGTAACCCTTGGGGAAATGTTCGTTCGACCATATACCGCGGCATTGAACTACCTCCCAGTCGGGATCAGAGTGCGAACAGTCTCGCGAACTATTGCAAGGCTCCTGCCGGGGAGCACTCCGCAAACAAGCCACCATTCACTCGGTCGGTGGTGAGTCGTCCATGAAAACCTTGCGTCCCGGCTCACAATCGCGCTATTTCCCTATCAGTCTTAGGACCTTGTTGCCTTCCGGCCCGCCTGCACGTTCTGTATAGTGAGGACGTGGACGAGTATAAAACACGCGAGAAATCGTTCCAGGACGAGCGCTTCACGAAAAATCCCCGATCCAAAGGCGGCCCGATGTACCAAATTACGTCGGAATCGCACAGGCTTTTCAAGCGTCAGTTAGCGGCGGCAGCGCCCGGAAAGCGGATCTTGGAGATCGGTTCGGGCGGCGGCTCGAACGTTCTCGAACTGTGCAGTCACGGAGCACAGGTTACCGGAATCGACCTTTCGGACGCCGCCGTAGAGCTCGCCCGAACGCATGCGAAGAACGGTAACTTTCGGAACGCCACCTACCTGGCAATGGATGCGGAGTATTTAGATTTTCCGGACGATAGTTTCGACATCGTTTGCGGTGGCGCCATTCTCCATCACCTGCGATTGGAGCGCGCGCTTCCGCACATCGCCCGCGTGATAGCTCCGGGCGGCTATGGATTGTTCCTCGAGCCCCTGGGATACAACCCGATAATCAACCTCTATCGGCGGCTCACGCCGCGGTTTCGAAGTCCAGACGAACATCCTCTTCTGGAGCAAGACTTGCGCATGATACGCGCGCACTTTGGCACCGTGAACGTGCGGTATTTTTACTTATCGACGCTTGCGCTGTTCCCGATCGCCCGCACGGCGATCGGTCGCCGTCTAATTCCGATTGCGAATGCGTTCGATCGCGCGTTGTTCCGGATTGCGCCGTTTTTGCGCAAGTACGCGTGGATCGTGATCCTTGAATTGCGCGATCCGATCAAGAGCGCTGTACCAGCCGCGGCCGATGCATCGCTGGTGTCGAACCTGCATTAAGTACCGCACGCTAGCGCAGCCGTAGCGTGTCTTCACCTCGGCTCGGCTCTCTTGCCTGGGGAAGCGTTCACGAAACATAATGCTGCCGTACGGCGTAATGAAGAGCGTGGGGATCCGAAAGGCGTTTTCGGTCGTGGCGGTTGCGGCGGTAGGAGCGGGCCTGCTCGCGATGCCGGCGCGCGCGCAACCTGACCCGTATCAAATCTTCGCGAATGCGCGAGCGTACTGGATGCAGCAGCGCTATCCGCAAGAATTGCAGTATCAAATCGCGGTCGCCATCGTCGAGGGCGGCAAAGAACGCGTGGAACGTTACGACGCCTCGTACGACGCGGTGAATAATGTAGTCGATGTCGATCCGACAAGCGATTACGAGCGCGAACATCCGGTGAAGCCGAGCGGGATCAACTTCGGCATTTTGGTTCCGATGAACAAGCCGCTGCCGAACGACGATTTTCTCGGTGTCCCGAAACTGCGACCGAACTACGCGTTCGGCATGGCACCGTTTGTGCCGGCGCCTTCGCCGACGCCGTTTAATTCAATGGCGCTCGTGGAGGAAATTCGCAAAGAGTTTCACGATCCCAATCCGCACAAGCAAAGACCGTCGCCATCGCCCTCACCGTCGCTTCCGGAAATTGCGACCGTGTACGCGCAAAACCGCGAGTACATGATTACGTTGCTCGGCACTGAGGCGATCGACGGACACCCATGCTATCATCTCGGGCTCAAACCCGTAAAAGATCCGGGTAAGTATCGCATTCGCGAAGCATGGATCGATCAATCGACGTTCGCACCGTGGCAATTGAAAGATTCAACGAACTTCGACTCCGGTGACGCAACGTCGGTTCCGTGGACGATTCGTTTTGCGGATATCGCCGGCGCGCACTACATCAGCGAAGAGGACGCCGACGCGCCGCTCTCTACGCAGGGTGAGATCTACACGCGCGCTGCGCTACGCTTCGAATCGGTCGTCGCGGCATCGAAACCGCCGCGCATCGAACTCCCCGGTGGTAGCCGCATGACGCTCGAAGAACCCGAGTCGAAGTAGAAGGAAAAGCACCGGCCGCGTTCTATTTATGGTGGTCGCCGCGGCCCGCGGCGGCAAGGCCCCGCAGGACGTCCCACGGGGGCAAGTGGCGGAACTGGCAGACGCGCTGGATTTAGGTTCCAGTGGGGCAACCCGTCAGAGTTCGAGTCTCTGCTTGCCCACCAAGCCAAGGCCATGCGGCAGACAAAGGTAGTTTTAGCACGCGCTAAGATTCTTGTTGGTGTGCGGAAGTAGCTCAGTGGTAGAGCATCGCCTTGCCAAGGCGAGGGTCGCGAGTTCGAATCTCGTCTTCCGCTCCATGAGTTTGTAAGGGGCGCAGGCGCTGGGGCGCCGAAGCGCTCCTTTCCGTTTGTAGACGTAGAAGAAAGCAGTCGCCCGTTGAGTACCTCGACCCTCAATCGTCTCGCTCCCACGCAAGTGGAGCTCGAGATTCCGATCACCGCCGAAGAGCTTGCCGCCGCCGAAGAGCGCGCGTTCCGCAAGCTCGCGAAGAACGTCAAGCTCCCGGGCTTCCGCGCGGGCAAAGTCCCGCGCAAGATCTTCGAGCAGACCTACGGGTCGAACGCGATCACGAGCCAGGCGATGGAAGACATCGTTCCCGAGGTCTACGCCAAAGCGGTGCGCGAGCATGATCTCGAGCCGGTCGATCGTCCGAAAATGGAATTGCTCCCGGTCGAAGACGGCCGGCCGCCGAAGCTGAAGGCACTCGTCGACGTCCGGCCGGAGATCGACCTCGGCGAGTACAAGGGCATTGAAGTCCAGCGGGAGGCGATCGACATCACCGATGAGGACGTCGAGCGCAGCATCCAGTCGCTGGCCAAAGAGCGCGCGACGCTGGTTCCCGTGGACCGTCCGGCAGAGCTCGCCGACGTGGTGACCATGGATTACGAAGGCAAGATCGACGGCGTGGCCTTCGAAGGCGGCACCGCAAAAGGCCAGATGACCGAACTCGACGAGAACCGCTTCATTCCGGGTTTTGCCAGCGGCATCGCCGGAATGAAGGCGGGCGAAACCAAGGACGTCGAGGCCGTTTTTCCACAGGATTATCCACAGCAAGACCTGGCCGGTAAGACGGCGATCTTCACGGTGACGGTTCACGACGTCAAAGCGCTCGAGCTGCCTGTCATCGATGATGAGTTTGCGAAATCGATTTCCGAAAATGAGACGATCGAGGCACTTCGCGCGGACGTGCGCAAGCGATTGGAAACGATCGCCGAATCGCGCGCGCGCCGGGGCGTGGGCAATGCGGTCATGGAGAAGCTGCTCGAGTCGCGCGACTTCCCGCTTCCGGACGTCCTCGTCGAACGCGAAATCGACCACATGATCAACGACGCCGCGAGCCAGGCGGCGCGCACGGGCGTTAGCTTTGAGGACTATCTTAAGGAAGCGGGCAAGAGCGAGGATGAGCTACGCTCGGAGTACCGAGCCGATGCGCAGACGCGTGTTAAAGGAACGCTCCTGATCGAAGCGATTGCAAAGACCGAGAACATCCATGCCACGCCTGCGGACGTCGCCGAAGAACTCGGTGCACTTGCGCGGCAGTACGGCCAGCCCATAGAACGTATTCGCAAAGCCCTCGGAAACAACGTATTATCGTTGATGGATGGTATTGTCCGGAATAAAACGCTCGACTTCCTTATCGACAACGCCAAGATCGTCGAGAATATAAAGTAGGATCGCCGCCAAGCAACTGCGTAGCCCGAGCGGTAGTTCAAAGAACAGCAACGGAAAATAGGTTAGGGAGAATTAAGTGGGTCATTTAGTACCGATGGTCGTCGAGCAGAGCGCGCGCGGTGAACGCGCGTACGACATCTACTCGCGGCTACTCAAGGACCGGATCGTCTTCGTCGGCGGTCCGATCGACGATCACTTGGCAAACCTCGTGATCGCACAGTTGCTGTTTCTCGAAAAGGAAGATCCGGACAAGGACATCGACATGTACGTCAACTCGCCGGGCGGCAGCGTTACGGCGGGCCTCGCGATCTATGACGCGATGCGCTTTATCAAGCCCGACGTGGCGACGATTTGCATGGGCATGGCCGCATCGATGGGTTCGGTGTTATTGACCGGCGGCGCGGCCGGAAAGCGGTACTCGTTACCCCATTCGAAGATCCTGATCCACCAGCCGTGGGTCTCGCAAATCGGCGGCCAGGCAACGGATGTCGAGATTGCGGCACGCGACCTCATCGCGACGCGTCAGACTATCGCCCGCATTTATGAAAAGACCACGAACAAGCCGCTCGAGCAGGTCCTAAAGGACATCGATCGCGACTATTACATGACCTCGGAAGAAGCCAAGGACTACGGGATTATCGATCACGTTATCGAAGACCGTGGGGCCTTGTCGACGCCGGCTTAAGCCGAAAGGACGCCCGTAACGCATGTTCCGTTTCGGAGACGAGAAGGGTCAACTGAAGTGCAGTTTCTGCGGCAAGTCGCAGGAGCAGGTGCGCAAGTTGATCGCAGGCCCGGGCGTGTACATTTGCGACGAATGTATCGAGCTCTGCAACGAGATCATCGAAGAAGAGCTCTATAAGAACGTCGATGAGAATCTGCGGCTGCGCAACATTCCCAAGCCGAAAGAAATCAATCACATTCTCAATCAGTATGTGATCGGCCAGGAACGCGCCAAAAAATCGCTCGCGGTTGCCGTGTACAACCACTACAAGCGTATCAACGCCGGCGGTACGGCGGACGACGTCGAACTGCAGAAGTCGAACATTTTGCTCGTCGGTCCCACCGGTTCGGGCAAGACCTATCTCGCGCAAACGCTTGCGAAGATTCTCGATGTTCCGCTCGCGATGGCGGATGCGACGTCGCTCACTGAGGCGGGCTACGTCGGCGAGGACGTCGAGAACATTCTGCTCAAGCTCATCCAGGCCGCGGATTACGACGTCAAGCGTGCCGAGAAGGGCATCGTCTACATCGACGAGATCGACAAAATCGCGCGCAAGAGCGAGAATCCGTCGATCACGCGCGACGTGTCGGGCGAAGGTGTGCAGCAGGCACTGCTCAAGATTCTCGAAGGCACGACGGCAAACGTTCCTCCGCAGGGCGGACGCAAGCATCCGCATCAGGAGTTCATCCAGATCGATACGACCAACGTGTTGTTCATCTGCGGCGGCGCGTTCGACGGGCTGGAGCGGATTATTGAATCTCGTGTTTCCGCAAACAACATGGGCTTCCGCGCAACCCCGGAAGGGAAGAAAGACGCGCGCACCGGTAAACTGCTGCAATCGCTGATGCCGGAAGATCTGCTGAAGTTCGGCTTGATTCCGGAATTCATCGGACGTCTTCCGATCGTCGTAACGCTCGACGCACTCGATGAGCTGGCCCTGCGCCGGATCCTCACCGAGCCGCGCAACGCGCTCGTGCGTCAGTTCCAGAAGATCATGAACATGGACGGCGTGGATCTGCAGTTCACCAAAGATGCGCTCGTTGCGATTGCAACCAAAGCACAAAGCCGCAAGACCGGCGCGCGTGGATTGCGCTCGATTCTCGAGGAGACGATGCTCGATGTGATGTACGACCTTCCGTCGCTGCAAGGCGTAAAGAAGTGCATTATCAATAAGGACGTCATCGAGAAGAAAGACCCCCCGACGTTGATCTACCAAGAGCAGAAGAAAGATATGCCAGCGTAGATCACGCGGTAAACCACAGGACGACTCTCGCAAGCGTGTGAGGGTCGTTTCATTTTTTGGGGCATAGGGAAACACGACCCCCAGAATTCTGGAGTGAATGTGTACCAGGCATGGACAGAGCCCCACTCGTAACGGCAGGAACGTGAAGTCAATTCCGGGCGGCCGTGAGCATGGCGAATGCGAACCTGCAGCGTTGATCCCGGCGTGGTGGAGCGCGTTCATGTTCCACGTGCTCAATCCACGCCAGGTTTGTATGTATTTGTATCTCGCGATGCTATGCGACGGCGGGGAATGCAGCCCTACGATCGAGCAGATTCGTGAGGATCTTGGCCTCTATTCACCCTCGATGGTGTTCGAGGCGCTCGCCGTGCTCGAGGATCTCTCGTTTATTTCTCGGGAACGGCAATCGTTTCCAGGAGTACGAGCAAAGCGAAACGTCTATCGGCGGCCTCCGTGCGAAGCGACGATTTTGCGTCTGCTGGAGCGCGAACGCATCGATGCTGAATTGGCGCCGAGAGGCGGCGGATCGCCCGCCTCGCGAGAGTCCCAGGCACTCGTCGTCGATGGATTGAAACAGACGCTCGGAGAGCACTACGAACGTTACGCGCGTGCAACTCCAAGCGCGCGGCGCGACGTGCTCATCGAAATCCTGGAGACGATTCTCTCTGCGCCGCTGACATGACGGAAAAACTCGCGCAAATCGATGTTCACGAACATCGTGGGATACCGGTCGTTTCAATAGCCGGAGATATCGATCTTTCGAACGCTCACGAGCTTCGGGACGCCCTTCAACGGTTCGGCACACCCGCTGCCATCGCGATCGATATGGCCAAACTGATGTTCATCGATTCGACCGGTCTCAACGTCATCGCGCAATATGGGCGTACAATGCTGGAAAACGGCGGCAGGGTCTATTTGATCGTTACGCGTCCGCCATTGCGCAAAATTTTCGAGATTACGAGCCTCGATCAGCACTTCACCGTGTTGAAGTCGCTCGACGACCTTCCGTAGTGCGATAGAGCGGGCGAGCGGGCACCCCGCCGACGAGCGTGCCCGGTTCGACGTCCTCCGTCACGACCGCACCGGCGGCAATCACCGCATGATGGCCGACGCGAACTCCCGGCACAATGATTGCACCGGAGTAAATGAGGACATGGTCCTCGATCGTCACGGGTGCAACGTCGACGGGAAGCGGAAGCGTCTCCGTTTGCGAAAGCGGAATCGGGCGTCCTTGTTGCGTCGTGATGTGCACGTGCGCGCCCATGTGCACGTTGTTGCCGATCGTCAAGCCGCCACCGCCCCACAACACAGAGTACGGACCGATTTCGACGTTATTGCCGATATGGATAAATCCGCGCCCGTCATTGACGGTACTCGGATTGAGGTACGCACCGTGATCGATGAAAACATTCGAGCCGGCCGTGATGCGGTCCGCGCCTCGAACGAACGCGCCCTCGGCCATGACTACACCTGGGATGTGCGCGAACTCGCGGCGCCGCCGCAGAGCGTTTGCGAGCCGTCGTAGGGGGTTCATCGGCGTTATCATCGCCGAATTCGCGTGTCCGTAAAAGTGCGCAACGCCCGAAACCAAGGGCCCGACCGTCCTAATGCTGTTGAGAGCGATGAGCCTGGTTGCCCAATAGAGCACCGACTAGGATATAAGCTGTCTGCTAGTTTTACTGGAGCTATTGCTATGCGCGTCTCGCCCGCCCCACAGGCAGTTCTCCTTGGATTAATCGCGGTGGCTTTCGCCTCGTGCAGCAGTGGCGCGCCGGGATTTAATCCGCTGCCGCGCGCCGGAAATTCGGGAAGCCTGCGGCCCGAGGCTGCTGCGACCCTTGTTCCGTCGCCGCTTCCCTCCACGATCATCCTGCAACAGGGAAAAACGACCGGTCAGCCGGGAGCATTCACACCGCCGCGTGGCGATACGCCGAGCGGGGGTGCGGGACAGAGTGTCGACGGAATTTCGTGCCTCCAATACATGGTCGACAATCAGTTCCACGTCCACTCATTCGTCGGCATCCTCGTGAACGGCATGGAGCCGGCGATTCCAGATTCGATCGGCATGCATGGGCCAGGTCCCTTGGTTAACGGATTCGTCAATTCCGCGCACTGCTTCTATCAAATTCACACGCACGACGCCAGCGGCATGGTTCACCAGGAAGCCGCATCAACCGTAACTGACTCGGGATCGCTTTTTACGCTCGGTAATTTCCTTGACATCTGGGGACAGACGCTGACGAGCAGCGGCTTTGGACCGTTCACGGGCATCGTTCAGGTCGACGTAGCGCGACCACCCTTGCGCACGCTATACGTGAAGAATTACGCCGTATACACAGGCGACCCCAACCAGATACCGCTCTACTCCCACGAGGTCATCTGGATACAAGTAGGCCAGCCATATCGTGCTGCAAATCAGCTGCCGACCATTCGCTTCTATACGGAGTACTGAGGCTGCCCGGCCTTCCAACATGCAAAGGCGCGCCGCGAACGTCCTTCGTGGCGCGTTTTACGTGCCCGATTGGGCCGGGGTCGACCGTCCCAATCGCGTTGAGCGGCCTGCAACTACCGAGGTATTTAAGCGGCGCCGTACCATGGGGTCAATCGTATGAATGAGATTCAGAGTGCCAAACCGCGCCGTTTACGGCCGATTCTTTGGCTCGCGCTGATCATAGCGGATGCCATTGCGGCGTGTCTGGCGCCGGCACTTGCCGAGAGGCTCGGGCTAGGTGCGGTGTCGTTCGCGCAGCTCACGCAACTAGCCGTCATCTTCGTCGCCTTTAGCGTTTACATCGATCTGCGTTATGAGAACGCGCAAGTCTTCGACTCGCAGAGCACCGCACGGCAGCTTGCCGCAGCATGTACCGCAGTAGTCTTTGCCCTCGGGTTCGACTTCGCACGCGCCGGCCGTCTAGAGCCGGTGTTCTTGACTACGGCGCTCGTTGCTGCTGCATTCATGCTCGTATTTCAGAGCGCGGCTCACACCGCGCTCATCGGCGTCCGCGATCGCCTCCTGCGCCGGCGTCCGCACGCACGACGCGTCTTAATCGTCGGGCATGGCGTCGCCGCGCAGTCCTTCGCATTCGCCGCGCGAGAAGACCGTTCGCTCCCGATCCACGTTGTCGGCTGCATCGACGACGGCATCTCTGAGAAGCGGGTCGAGGGCGTACGCATCCTCGGACGCATCGACCAACTGCGTCAATTGATCCTCCAGCACCGTATCGATTCAGTCGTGGTTGCGATCATGGGTGCGCCGCTCGCGTTGACCAACCGGATCAAAGAACTTTGCATGGAGATCCCCGAGGACGATCGTCCCTCGGTGACGATGGTTCCCGATGCGTCGGAACTGCTCACGGAACGCAGGACGACTGTTTCCAACGTGCGCGACATCCGGCTCGAAGACGTGCTCCAGCGCGATCCGGTCGTCATCAACACCGCTGCCGTCCGTCCGCACCTCGAATCGCAGGTCGTGCTTGTCACCGGTGCAGGCGGATCCATCGGTAGCGAAGTCTGCCGCCAAATCGCAACATTTAATCCGGAACTACTCTTGCTCTTGGGACACGGCGAGAACAGTTTGTTCCTGATCTCCGAAGAGCTGCGAAATCAATATCACTTCACGCGCACTAGGATGGTCTTGGCCGACGTCGGTGACGCAGCGGCGATTCGCAACGTCTTCATGACGTATCGTCCGAGCATCGTACTGCATGCTGCGGCTCACAAACACGTTCCGATCATCGAAGACAACGTCTGCGAGGCCGTTCGCAACAACATCGTCGGGACGAAGACGGTCGCGCTCGCGGCCGCCGCCGCCGGCGTTCGCAAATTTGTGCTGCTCTCGACCGACAAGGCCGTCAATCCGACGAGCGTCATGGGGGCAACGAAACGGATGGCGGAGCTGATCTGTCATTCGTTCGCCGGCGGAAGCGCGACGGAATTCGTCTCCGTTCGCTTCGGAAACGTTCTCGGGAGCCGTGGAAGCGTGTTGCCGATCTTCAAAGCGCAGATTCAAAGCGGCGGGCCCGTTACGATCACGCATCGAGATATGGTTCGCTACTTCATGACGATTCCTGAGGCCGTCTCGCTCGTGCTGCAGGCGATGACCATGGGAACCGATGGTGAGGTCTTCGTGCTGGATATGGGACGGCCGATCAAAATCATCGATTTAGCCGAGACGCTCATTCGGCTCTCGGGCCTTGAACCGTATACGGATATCGACATCGTCGAATTGGGTATGCGTCCCGGGGAGCGTCTTTTCGAACAGATTCTGACGCGCGGCGAGGGCATGACGCAGACGAGTCACGACCGTCTCTTTATCGCGAAGCAAGAACGACTTGACTACGCGTACCTCAATGATGGAATCGATCGTTTGAAAGCCGCCGTTCGGCGATCGGACACGTCCACGTGTGTTTCAATTCTGCGCGAATTCGTTCCGGAATTTCAACCCGGTCCACACTTGTTCTCCACGCAGCAGCGCCTCGAAGACACGGCTAATGCCGAGCCGGCCGCTGACAAGAAAGAAACGCTTCAATCACTCGCTACGACCAAAATCTCTTCTTGAGGGTTAAACTGTGATATCGTTGGAAACCTCGTCCCTAACCGCAGACGAGCTGAAGAAGAAAATCGTCGAACGTACCGCACTTATCGGCGTCGTCGGCATCGGTTACGTCGGACTTCCCCTCGCGGTGGAAAAAGCCAAGGTAGGCTTCACGGTGATCGGATTCGATCGCAACCCTATTCGCGTCGATCAGGTGAACCAAGGGCTGAACTACATCCGCGATGTCGACGACAAAGAGCTCGCCGAGAACGTCGAGAACGGGAACCTGAGCGCGACGACGGATTTCAGCCACTTGGGACGTTGCGATTGCATCGTGATATGCGTTCCGACGCCGCTGACAGCGAATAAAGAGCCGGACATCTCGTACATCAACAACGTCGCACACGAGATCGTGAAATACATGCGCCCCGGGCAGCTCGTCAGTTTGGAGAGCACGACCTATCCCGGCACGACGGAAGAAGTTCTACTGAAGATACTCTCGAAGTCGGGGCTCACCATCGGCGAAGACTTCTTCCTATCGTTCTCACCCGAGCGCGTCGATCCCGGAAATGCGCGCTACACGACAAAGAACACAAACAAAGTCGTCGGCGGCGTGACGAGCACGTGCCTCGACGTCGCGATGTGCTTTTATCAACAGACGATCATCAACGTTGTCGCGGTTAACTCAACGAAAGTCGCCGAGATGACGAAGGTCTTCGAAAATACGTTCCGCGCCGTCAATATTGCCCTCGTGAACGAGATGGCATTACTTTGTGACCGTCTCGGGATTAGCGTGTGGGAAGTAATCGATGCCGCAGCGACCAAGCCGTTCGGTATCATGCGTTTCGAGCCCGGTCCAGGTGTCGGCGGTCACTGCATTCCGCTCGATCCGTTCTATCTCGCCTGGAAGGCGCGCGAGTACGACATGAACGTGCGCTTCATCGAGCTCGCCGGCGAGATCAATTGGACGATGCCGTACTTCGTCCGCGAGAAGGTTCTACGTGCGCTCAACGAGGCGGGCAAGTCGATCAAGGGCGCGGATATTTTCGCGCTGGGCGTCGCGTATAAGAAAGACATTGAAGACTGGCGCGAATCCCCGGCGTTGAAAGTGCTCGAACTCTTGAAGCGTGACGGCGCTCGAGTAAATTTCCACGATCCGCATGTCCCGAACTTCGTGGATGAACACGGCGAGAGCTGGCACTCGCTCCCGCTCTCGCAGGAGATGCTCGAACGCGCTGACTGCGTCGTCATCCTCACAGATCACACTTCGATCGACTACGCGGCCGTGTGCAACTCGGCGAAGGCATTAGTAGACACGCGTAATGCGACACGCAATGTGGTGGGCCGCCGGGAGAACGTGACGCTATTATGATGATGGGTGCACCACGTGTCGGTGTCGTCGGCGCAGGCTATTGGGGCGCGAACTTGGTTCGCGTGTGCGAGGAATTGGGAGTGCTCGATTCCGTCTGCGACGCGAACCCCGCAATTCTTGAGTCCACACGTAAGAAGCATCCGTCGGTCGATGTGGAGAGCGATTTCCGCGCGTTGTTGAGGCGCCCGATTGAAGGCGTCATCATCGCAGCACCGGTCGCGGTGCATGCGACCCTCGCGCTTGAAGCGATCGCAGCGGGCAAGCATGTTTTCGTCGAAAAACCGCTTGCAATGACGGCGGAAGAAGCCCAGCAGATCGGCGCGGCAGCCAAAGAGGCGCGCGTGCAAGTCATGACGGGACACGTGCTCCTCTATCATCCCGCAGTCCGGCGCCTGTTGCGTTTGGTCAACGAAGGCGCGATTGGAGCGATACGGCACATCCGTTCGCGGCGTCTTTCGTTCGGAAGGGTTCGCTCGCACGAAAATGTTTGGTGGAGCTTCGCTCCGCATGATATCGCCCTCGTTCTTGAAATCTTCAAACGCGAACGACCCGAACGCGTTCGCGGGTCGCTCTTGAAGTTCGTGCGTCCGAACATTGCGGATTTCGCGTATGCAGACTTGTTTTTTAAGAACGGAAGGACGGCTCACATTGAAGTGAGCTGGCTCGATCCCGACAAAACCGCTCGCCTCGATGTCTTCGGACAGACGGGCGTTATCACGCTTATCGATTCGCGTAACGGCGCACTGTTAACGTTAACGCCCTGTGGCGATCGTCCCGATGGAAACGGGAATGTGGAGCTGTGGCGCGACGAACCGCAGACCGTTCCGTTCGATTCCGGTGAACCGCTCAAGCTCGAAATTCAGGCGTTCATTCGCGCCATCACCGAGGGCATCGTACCGATCACCGACGGCGAAGAAGGCATGCAAGTCGTCGAAGTACTTAGCATGCTGGGATCGCAATCAACGCATCCAATGGAGGCTATCGTTTGACCGTCATCGACAAGACCGAACGCAAGTATTTCATCCACGAGTCGTCCTATGTCGACGAGCCGTGCGCGATCGGAGAGGGGACGAAGATCTGGCATTTCAGCCATATCATGCGAAACAGCACGATTGGAGAGAACTGCTCGATCGGACAGAACGTCGTCATCTCGCCGCGCGTAACGATCGGCAACAACGTCAAGATCCAAAACAACGTGTCGGTGTACGAAGGCGTCGTGCTGGAAGATGAGGTGTTCTGCGGACCGAGCATGGTCTTCACCAATGTGACGACACCCCGCTCCGGTACACCGCGCAACACGTCCGGCGACTACGCTCCCACGCTCGTAAGGCGAGGGGCGTCGATCGGCGCCAACGCTACCATCGTTTGCGGTAACACCTTGGGAGAATACGCATTTGTAGGTGCCGGTTCGGTCGTTACGAAGGACGTTCCAGCCTACGCCATGGTCTACGGAAATCCGGCACGCATTCGTGGGTACGCGTGCGAATGCGGCGTCAAACTCGAGTTCAAAAGCGACCGTGCCGCTTGCACGGAGTGTGATCGCCGTTACGAGAAGTCCGGCGACATCGTGCGAAAGGTCTAGCAGCATCGTGATCCCGATTTTGGATCTCACCGAGCAGTTTCAATCGATCCGTCCGGACGTTCTTATGGCGGTCGAAAAAGTGCTCGAGGGCGGCGTGTACATCAACGGCCCGAACGTGAAGGCCCTCGAAGAGGAGATCGCATCGTACGTCGGGACGGCGCACGCGGTCGGATTGAATTCCGGAACCGACGCGCTCCACCTCGCGTTACGCGCGCTCGATATCGGCCCGGGCGATGAAGTGATCACGACACCGTTCACGTTCGTTGCAACGACGGAAGCGATCGGTATTGTCGGCGCGACTCCGGTCTTCGTCGATATCGATCCTCGGACGTACAACATCGATCCGGGTGCGATTCGCGCGGCGATCACGCCGCGGACGAAGGCGATTCTGCCGATCCATCTCTACGGATTACCGGCACCAATGGGCGAGATCATGGCGCTTGCGAAGCAATATCATCTGGCCGTCATCGAAGATTGCGCTCAGGCGATCGGCGCGGAGATCGACGGAAGGCGTGTCGGCTCCTTCGGCGATGTCGGCTGCTTCAGTTTCTTCCCGTCGAAGAACCTTGGTGCATACGGCGACGGCGGTATGGCCACGACGAACGATGCGCAGATCGCAGCGCGTTTGCGCAGCCTGCGCGCGCACGGCGGCCGCGTGAAGTATCATCACGAGGAGCTCGGCGTTAATAGTCGGCTCGATGAACTGCAAGCGGCGATCCTGCGCGTTAAACTTCCGCATCTCGAGTCGTGGATTTTCGCGCGCCGCGCGCATGCTGCTTGGTACGGTGGATGTCTCTCGTCGGCAGTTGCCGTTCCGCACGAAACTCCCGAAACGCGACATGTGTACCATCAGTTCACCGTACGCGTTCGCAATCGCGACGAGGTGCAGCGCCGTTTGAAAGACTCCGGAGTTCAAACGATGGTGTACTACCCCGTTCCGCTGCATCTGCAAAAAGTCCATGCTGGAATGGGTCTCGGCCAAAGCGCATTCCCGCACTCGGAGCTCGCTGCGGAAGAAGTACTTTCGCTGCCGATGTTCCCCGAATTACGTGAGGACCAGCGGGAACGCGTTGCGGAGACGCTGATCGCCGCGCTTGAACCGGTGCCGGCATAATGCGCGTTCTAAGCGTCGTCGGAGCACGTCCTCAATTCGTGAAAGCTGCCCTACTCTCGAGAGAGTTCGCGGCCCGCGGAATCGAGGAGCTAATCGTTCATACGGGGCAGCATTACGACAACCGCATGAGCGGCGTGTTCTTTGACGAGCTGGCGTTGCCGGCGCCCAAGTACCACTTGGGGGTCGGCAGCGCTTCGCACGGCGCGCAAACCGGCGAAATTATGAAGCGGCTCGATCCGGTCGTCGACGACGAGAGGCCGGATTGGCTCTTGGTCTACGGTGACACGAACAGTACGCTCGCGGGTGCGCTGGTCGGCGCGAAACTCCGAATACCCACTGCGCACGTAGAAGCGGGACTGCGATCGTTCAATCGCGAGATGCCCGAAGAGATCAATCGAATTGTCGCGGATCGCGTAAGTGATTTGCTTCTTGCCCCAACAAAAAGCGCAGCCGAGCAGTTGCGCGCGGAGGGCAACGACGGGACGATTGAAATCGTGGGCGACTTAATGGTTGACCTCGCCCTGGAGGCGTCACAGCGACTGCCTGAGGAGCCAGGGATTTTAACGCATTTGCACCTGACACGTGGATCGTACGCAGTAGCGACGATTCATCGTGCTGCGAACACGGACGATCCAATTGTGTTTCAATCCCTCGTCGAAGGCATGCGTTCGACGCAATTACCGGTCGTGTTTCCAGTTCATCCACGGACGAAGCCGCTCGTGGAGCGCTTCGCCGTGGGACGAAATGATAACATTATCGTCTGCGAGCCGTTGCCTTATCTCGAGATGCTGGCGCTCGTGTCTCGCGCACGGGTGGTGATGACGGATTCCGGTGGCCTTCAAAAAGAAGCAATCGTGCTGGGAGTGCCCTGTGTTACGCTACGCAACGAGACGGAATGGACGGAGACGCTCGACGAGCGCTGGAACGTCGTCGTGGGATGTGATCCGGGAAGAATAGCCGCTGCCGCAGCGCGCCCAATCCCAAGGCGAAAGATTCAGCCTTTTGGCGACGGCAAGAGCGCACGTCATATCGTAGAAGCAATGTTGCGGCACGGGAAGAATCAACGCGAACGTTCCGTACTTGCAGGCTAGGAGCACGCCGTGAAGCGTGTCCTACTGCTGACCTATCATGTACCACCGCGCGCCGCCATTGCATCCGTTCGGATGGGACAAATCATTTCGCTGCTTCCGCGCTACGGTTGGGAGATTGTCCCCGTTACACCTGATCTCGGCGACGTCGAATACGGCGACAGTGTTCACACGACCGCATTGACCGATTTTAAAGCGCCGTTCCGGCGGCTCCTTGGTGTGAAGAACGGTGAGACGACACAAGCGCGGCTGGGTCTCCAACGCAGTCAAGCCGATGCGCTTCGACCCGCGGCACCTGCAAAGGATGCGGGACTCAAGCGGCGAGTGTTCTGGTACGGTTACGTGGCATCGCAGTTTGCGAACACGCGCTTCGGCTGGTTGCGGCCGGGGGCGACGACGACGAGGCAGGTTCTCTCGCAGCAGCGATTCGACGTTATACTCTCGAGCTCGCCGCCGTCGGCGACGCATCTCGTGGCTGCACGAGTTCACGGGAGCATTCCATGGGTTGCGGATCTTCGCGACCCTTGGTATCGCAACGACGAAGCCGCTTTTCCCGAGCCGTTTTCATCGATCGACCGCATGATGGAACCGCGCGTTCTGCACAGCGCGTCGGCGCTTACGGTGATTTCGGAGCCGCTCGCCGAGGAATTGCGTGGTCGCCACGTCGGCAAACCGATTTATTCGATTCCAAACGCATTCTCCGCCGCTGAATGGGACGCTATTCCTTTCGAAGAGCCGCAACAGGCGACGTTCGTCCACGCAGGTCAGCTCTACGAAGGTGCGCGTGATCCGCGGCCGTTCTTTGCAGCCCTAAAGACACTGCTCGAGGCAGGCGCGATCTCACGTAGTGAAGTCGGCGTCGATTTTTACGGCCCCTCGAGTGATTGGTTACGGTTAGAGATCGATCGGTTCGCATTGCACGACGTCGTACATCTGCGCGGTATGATCGAACGCGAGCAGATCCTTCGAATCGAGCGTAGTGCGACGCGCCTGTTGATGTTTTTGTGGGACGGTCCACACGAGCGCGGCACATTCACCGGCAAGCTTTTCGAATATTTGGGAGCTCGCAGAAAGATCATCGCCGTGGGCGGACCGCCCGAAATGGTGATCGACGATGCGCTGGAACGTACGGGTGCCGGGAAACGTTATCGCAACGAATCGATGCTTCAAGCCGCAATTTTAGAAGCTGTTCAAGAGTGGCGAAGCGGCAGAAGCGCTATCGTGGACAGTGATGCCGTGGCGCCGTTCGAAAGCAATCATCTTGCGCGCCGGTTCGCGCAAGTCTTCGACGACGTGACCGCCACTCGCATCGTAGCAACGTCATAGTTTTGGGGGAAATCTGATGCGTGTACTTTCCGTGGCGGCGCTCGTTTGTTCGTTTGCCGCCGTTCTATCGTGCGATCGCGTTCAATCACAAAGTGCCGGCGCAATGAGCAAAGCAAGGGCGATTCAAGCGGCAGGTCTCACACGCACGGCGTATGAGCTCCGTGGAACATCGCAGAACTACGCGATAAGCGCATTCGAAGTTAACGGGGACGGATCTAACGGTGCGCCTGGAACCGTGCAACCCGGCGTCAGTGTGTGGGACGCCGATCGCGACGAGATGCTGAGCGACCGGCAAATCAACATGCCGCCAAACGGTAATTTTACGACGACAACCGGCAAACAAGCCGATCATGATGAGCCGACACTCGCGCGAACGCCGGACAATGCTCTTTTGGCGCTGTACGGTGCGAATAGCACGTACTATAGAAACCATCCTCCGTCGGCGTGGGCTTGCCCGAGCGGTTTCTGCGAACCGTTCAAATTCGCCGCTCCCAGCGACGCGAATGGCCCGAAAGTTGCTGATGCGCTCGCGAATTCGCAGGAGTACCTCATCCCGAGCGTCGGCCTCTCCGAAACGTCGGCCGCGACGCTGGGTGACGTGACGATAATCGCCGGTCAGCAACAGCCGAACAGCCGCTACGGCCAGCCCGGCGCACAGGGATACGTAACGTTGCACGCATCGCAGACGTTCGATACGGCAGCCGGCCCATGGGCATTCCGCTCGTCGCAC
Source organism: Vulcanimicrobiia bacterium (assembly GCA_963765935.1). Lineage (GTDB taxonomy): Bacteria > Vulcanimicrobiota > Vulcanimicrobiia > Vulcanimicrobiales > Vulcanimicrobiaceae > JAMXLG01. Next base: position 62,851 of record CAVXXX010000002.1, read on the forward strand.
ACGCCTCCGGCCGACGGCCTCGAAACGCTCACGCTAACGCCATTCGATGATTCGTACGTCGACTTCGGAATCGTCCAAGCATCACCCGGATCCGGCGCTATTTCGATCTCTGTCGCCGGCGCGTCATGCTCCCAGTCAATCACATCGAATGGTGATGCCGCGTCGGTTGCGCAGACCTTCGCGAGTAACTTTGCATCGACGTGCAGCGCGTTAAGCGGAAAATTGTCGGCAATGCAAGTGCGGTACGATCCCACCCTAATCTTCCAAGGACGTCCGCTCGTTCCGGCCGCCGTCGGTTTATTCGCGAAGAACGGCGATTCGCAATCGTTACCGAGCATTCGTGAGGTGATATTGAACTGTTCGGGCGCGATTTCGTGCGGTGGGGCGCGTGGACTCAATGCCGTGAACGACCAGCGAACGGGTGGACGGCATCGTCACTACCTCTTTGGCGGCGCCATCCATTTTGGCCGGTACATCTATTACGTTATGGACACGGAGATCCTCACCGGAACTTGGTTCGGCGCCGCGCACAACGGATACGGCTTGGCTCTGGCATGTTTCCGTTCGTCGGGTCCGTCGGGCGCGCGATGGACGTGGACGAATTGCTCGGGGCGCTACCCATTCTCAGTCGCACCGGGCCAACGTGCAACGGGCCTCTTGCAATCACCCGACAGTCCTTATTTTTTGCGTCCTCCGGTCAACGGTTACCCCAGCAATATGACGCCGTATATTTACGATATGCGCATGGCAGCACAGCCGCCGTTTAACGGATCGCGAAATTATCCGGTCACGAGCGCTAAATGGGTGACTGGACTCTCCGACGGCGATCTGATGATTGCACACGGATGTCAAACACGAAGCGGCAATCTTTCGGTCTGTTACGCAATCCTCGATCCGGCTAACGATAAGACGACACTCGCGGGCGTCGTTGCTGAAACAACCGGTGGAGGTTCGCTTGCGTCCGTCGCGCTTCGCACGACGCAAACGACGGTAGATCTCGCGGTTCTCGTTGGCCTGGGAAGCCGTTGGGGCTGCGGCACCGATGGAACGTGCTTGATTATTTATCGCTTTCATGCTCCCGACCGCACGTGGCAGCGCATTTCAACGCAATCGCTCGGCGGCGATCGCAATGCAGGTTTCCCCGGCTTCATTGCACCGTCGGACCGTGGATTCGTTGCTCAAGTGCGCCAGCGCTTGAGCGGCATTCACGCCACACTACAAACGTTCGAGAAAGTCGTTCAATAGATCGAATAGCGTAAGAAGAGGCCGGGAATTTCCGGCCTCTTCGTTGCTATCACTCGCAGATCGTCGTTAGAAGGCGACGACACCCTCTGTCGGGCCGAGCGAGCTTGGCGGCGGCGGTCCTTGCGTGCTCATCGTTCCGCCATCGAGCACACCTTCACCGCTCAAGGTCAGCGTGTGTTGGTATTGGGTGTAGGGGAACGGCACGTTACCCGTGCGATTCGAGTTCACGACGACGGCACACGGTCCAACGAACGCGCCGTGAACGTAACAGTCATTGTATTGACGAGCGTACGCGCCGCCGCTGACCAACAGCCCGGAGATTGCGCTCGGCGACGGTACCACGGGATTGAGCGGCACGAGTTGCGATTCGGGCATCACCGGGAAGCCGGACGGCGTCGCAAATTCCTCCCAGAGCATACTGTACTGGGGACTATAGGTGAGGAGGAACGATGCGAGGACGTACATGCGGGGATCGGTGCTTGCAGCGGCATCGTTGAGGTTACGTACCATGCACGAGAAGATACGGTTCTGCGCAGTTACCTGAAGGGCGGTATTCTCCTCAGCCTGCCAGAGCCACGTATCATTCTTCAACTGCACCGGATTCGTCGATCCGCTCGTGGAGAAGCAGTGTTCGTAATTGCCGCCCAAGCTCTGCGGAACGATGCTGACATCGAGCGAAGGATTGTGTCCGTTAAGTCCCGAGAGGCCGTTGAAAATTGTCGGAACCGGCGCCGCTTGGTTCACTGCGGCCTCGCCCGCGAGCCATGCCGAATCGCTGTAGTTGCACGGCAATGCGGAGAGGTTGATTGCGGCGGTCAGCGGCAGAGTGTTGTCGACGAATACCGCGTTGAGCGGCGCCGAACCGATGCGGCTCTTCACGTAGTTCTTATAGAGCGTCTGAAAGCTTGGAGACTCGGCGTTCATGACGTACTGCGTGATGCCCTTGTACACCGTCGTCACGCGATTACCGCTACAATCATGGGCGAACGTGGTTTCATCGCTGTTATAGAGCGGGTCGGTCGCGAGGACGCGATTCGGATCGAAATAGGTCATCGTTTCGATGCCTGCAGCGGCGATCGAGGCGATGTTTGAGATGCCCGTCTGGGCCCAAGTCAGGTACGGAGCAGCCTGCGCCGGTGATACCGTCGTCGTGCCGTATGGCGTCCCGAGATAGGAACCGGTCATGACGTGGGTTTGTGCAATTGGCCCCGGCGTCGCGGACGGCGCGATTTGGGGAGGCTGGCTAACCGCGATTTGAGTTGCCGTCACGGTGGTGGATGCGCTGCCCATGCCCGTCACTGAAAGTGTTTGGCCTGTTTGCAGTGGACCGCCACTGATTTTGGTGTTACCGTCCAAGATTACCGGAACGGCTTGATGGCCGGAATCGACGTTTAAGGTGAAGCCGTATGCCGTCGTAGCGGCCGACGTTCCGGTCAGAGTCACGCTCGACGGCGCGGACGCGTACACGCTGATCGTGGTCGCGTTGATGCCGTAGGGCGCGGTCGACGGCGTTCCAGTGACGACAAGGTAGCGACCGACTGCTAGAGGACCGTTAATGACGGTCGTTCCGGGCGTGACCCACATGTAGCCCTTCGGCGACGGCTGCTTGATCTCGACGCGGCCATTGTACGCGTACGTTTCGGTGCCGCTCGCAGAAATCAAGCCCGTTGGAACGGGGATCGGCGAGCCCTGGGGGGTCGGGCTAGCTGACGTGCCGGCGTTCACCGTCGTCGGCGCCCCGTTGTTGGATTGACCTGGTTGCATGGCTTGACTGGGAACCATGCCACCGGCGCCGCTCCCGCCGCCACAAGCAGCCAGCGTGAGCGCCGCAGCAATAATCGTCGCTTTTGTAAGCGAAGGCGTAAGGATTTGTAAAATCTGATTACGGCTCATGGTTTGGACATCGGTCGAGGCACGTCCGTTAATAGCGCCTTTGCCCAGACTTTACGTTTTGAAGTTGCTTACGACCGAAATTGCGTTTCCTTTTTACAAAAGGAAAAGGCCCGGTTGCCCGAGCCTTTTCCAAACGGAAGCGCTTAAGTCCGTCGCTATCTAATCGCGATAACGGCCGACCCGGCAGCCATTGTCGACGGAGGAGCAGCGCCAACCGTCGACGCGGTACCGTGGTCGAAGATGCCATAGCCGCGAACGCTAAGCGTATGGTAATAGCCCCGCAGCGGGAAGCGCTCCGTCGCCGTATTCGGGTTTACTACCACGGCACATGCACCTACAGAACGCCCTGCGTAGTAGCAGCTGTTGTACTGACGGTAGTAGGGGCCGTAAGAGCTCTTCAGCTCGCTAATCGCCGTGGGTTGGGCGCGAACCGGATTGAGCGGAACGAACTGGCTCTCGGGCATGACGTGAAGGCCGGACGGCGTGCCGAATTCATCCCAGAGAATGCTTTCGGTTGGGCTATATGTCAAGAGTAATGACGCCAATACGTATAGACGTGCTCGAGACGAGACACTCGCCGCGACGCTGTTGCGTTCTAGACAGAAGAACAGCTTGTGCTTCGCCAACACGTCGATTTGCGTTTGTTCGGTTGTTTCCCAACGCGAACCGGTGATCTCAGGCGTTGTCGTATACGTTGCGAAGCAACTTTCGAACGTTCCGCCGATGATTTTCGGGCTGTTCAGGAGCGCAACCGTCTTCGAGACGCCCGTACCGCTTAGCTCAGAGAGACCATTGAAGATGGTGGGCCATTTGATTGCCTCAGAAAGTCCCTCTGCTTGCGTGACCCACGTGCTGTCGGAGTACGAGCACGGCATTCCCGGTTTGACTGTCGAACCAAAAACGGACAGCGGGAATTTTGCATCTTCGAAGACTGCGTCGATCGAATTGTACCTGTTAATGCGTCCGCCGAGATAGCTGTTGTATGCGGACCGCAGCGAGCTACTTCCGATCCCCATGATGTACTGCGTGTGCGTGCTCCAAACACGATACGTCATTGCAGATGAGCACGTCCGGGCGAAGCCGGTGGAACCGACCATTTTATGCAGCGGATCCGTTGCGAGCGTCAGGTTCGGGTCGGCATAGAACTGGGTCTTGATTCCGACTGCCTTCATTGCAACGGCATCATAGGGCGACGTTTGCGCCCAAGAGAGATAGGGGGCCGCGGTTCTGGCTGAGACTCTGTCCGTGCCAAAGTTTCCCTGCAAGTAGTCTTCAGTCAGAATGTGCCTGGGTACGGTAGTAGTCTCGGGAACCGACGCCATTGACGTCGAGGCTTCCGCAGAAGCCTGAGATGCATCGGGAGAAACCGCACCCGGGTCCGCCTGGACTGAACTTGCGTCGGGCGCTGACGGCTGATCTGCTTGTTGGACGGTATCGGGGACGTTCTGAGGAGGTAACGCTGACGACCCGCTCTGACCAGAGCAGGCCGTGGAAAGCACGGCAACGATGCCGGCTGCGAGTAAATGGCGTAGTCGCATAGATAACAAATTGGTCTCCGCGCAAAGCCAAAGCTCGAAACGGTAGGTGAAAGGATCGTTTCGGGCTTTGTTATTGTGTGTAAATCTCGCGCACGAGCATGGGACTCGAGAAGGCAGCGTTATCGCCGCTCACTGCGCGAGGGATCGCTGTGGTTGAGCCTGACGAGCAGCCAACGGCAAGCCGGCAGGCTCCTAGCGATTAGACGGCTAGCGTGGCAGGTCAGGAAACGTCAAAAATCAGAACGCAGCACACTAGAGGGTCTCGACAAACACACCCGCTTCAAGTACGTGCAGACAGATTTTTTCAACGACTCGGAAATCGGTGAAAAGGCTGATTTCCGAATCAGCGAAACGCCGAAGCGTTTAGACAAATCGCTGACAACTGATTTGGCGCCCGACTTTCCCGTCGAGCACGCTTGTCTTGGTTCAGTAGCCGCAAATTACGACACGCATGATTCGGTCGCAATCGTCGTGGTCAGGATAGACCAGACTAGGTATGAAGTCCTATAAAAGAACTGTAAAATTCCCTTAGCATTGTCCCGAAAAAGTGCATTATGCGTACGGTCGCATGCTACCCTAGTTAGTTAGCGATTTGCTTCTTTTCCGGGCTTGCGATCGTTCGATAGACGATGTCATAGGCTTCGGCATTGGCGCTCCACGTAAGACGCGAAAGCGCAAACTCGCGAGCGTTGCGTTCCATCGATGCGCGAAGCGCGGCATCAGTCAGCACGCGGCGCATTCGCTGTGCGAGCGCATCTGCATCGCATTTGGGCACCGTGAAACCGGTAAATTCGTCGCGAACGATTTCCGGTATACCGCCGACATCCGTTGCGACGATCGAACGAGCAGATAGCATCGCCTCGCAGAGCACCGTGGGAAGTCCCTCCGCGTAGCTCGGTAACGCAACGAGATCCGATGCTGCATAAACGTCACCTAAACCATCTTGCGCGACCACACCGAGCATCGTCGAGGTGACGCCCGCATCTGTAAGTGCGTGCTCGAGCGCTTCACTGTCGGGACCGCTTCCGGCGACGATGACGTGTGGTCGAAGGTCCGCGATCGCCGCTGCAGCGCGTACGAGCTCGAAAATACCCTTTGCTTTACGTAATTGTCCCACGAACGCGACGATCGGCGCATCGGGAAGTTTCAATTTGCGGCGCGACTCGTCGCGATTGCGAGGTGCGAAGAGCGTTTCATCGGCGCCGTTAAAGATCACGCGCACATCCATTGCTCCGAAACGCCGGAGATGAGTGGCGACAAATTCCGAAACACCAACGACCGCGTTTGCATCCCGTAACACCGCACGCGCGGTTCGCTCTAAGCCGTGCCGCGTATAGGGAAGCCGGTACGTTTCCGTGCCATGGCCCGTGATGACGCACGGCACTCCCAGGCCTCTGGCCATAATGCCGGCCGGAAGTAGACCGTGCGCGTGAACAATGTCCGGTGCAAACGCGCGAATTTCTTCGACTAATTGCTTGCGCAGTTGAAAGCCCAGCGTACCGATTCCGAAATTTCTCGGCGGCATCAACGCGCGTAGCGTGCGAACATCGATGCCGTCAACCTGGTAGCAATCTGGAACGGCGCGATACTGCTTCCATTTCGTCCGCAACGGCGGCGCGAGCGGAACGCATCGAATCACCCGGATTTTGTGGCCCAACTGCGTAAGTGCCAAGACGTGCCGCAGATTGAACATACCATCGTAGGATCCGAGTGGGGACGGGAAGTTGTTCGCGATCGTCAGAATCCGCATTTTGAGATCCTATTGTTCGCCGCCGAGCGGCGAATTCCGGAGTGAAACATGCCCGGAACGGCTCATCGTCGCGGGACCATTTGCCCCACGTCGTGCCCTAGAAAGCCGTGCTAGCATCCGCCTATGAACCCGGCGCGTATTTGTATGCACACGCTCTCACCCGCAATCGGCGACGCCCGCATCATGCGTGAAGCGACCGCGCTCGTTGAGGCCGGCTACGACGTCTCGATCGTCGACATCGAGCACGACCGGAGCCGTCCTACGCTCGAAACCGAGCGCGGCGTCGTTGTCGATCACGTGTTCTTTCCCGAGCGAAGCCGCCGGTATTATAGCGCGGTTAATACGCTCCCCTGGCTGTGGTTCAAGATCGAGCGCATTGTGACCGGTGCGTGGAAGGTCGTCCAAACGCCGGCCGACGCATATCACGCGCACGACATTACCGCGTTACCCGCATGTGTCATCGCGGCGACCCTAAGGCGCAAGCCGCTTATCTTCGATGCACATGAGCTGCCGATCACGCAAAATCATCTGCTGCGTTGGCCATTGGTCGCCGGCATCTCTCGCGCGCTATTGCGCCTCATGATGATGCGCTGCACGCATGCGATTACCGTATCGCCTCATTTAATAGGCGAGATGAAACGGTTATATGGCGGACCAACGGCTGCATTGATCCGCAACGTTCCGAATTATCGGTCGCCCAGTAATGAAGACCGGCTGCGCCGGCATTTTGACTTATCGCCGGATACGCGTATCGCACTGTATCAAGGGTACTTTCAGGGGAATCGATCGCTGGACGTTCTGGTTCGTGCGGCGCAATTTCTTCGCGGGAATACCGTGATCGTGCTGCTCGGAAAGGGGCCGGATCTTCCCGATCTGGAAAAGCTCATCGAAACGCTCGGCGTCGGCGATCGTATCAAGATCAAAGACTACGTGCCGAACGACGAACTGCTGTCGTGGACGGCATCCGCAAACATCGGCCTCTGCCTCTTTTCGCGTGATATCTCGGCGAGTCTGCGATACTGCCTTCCGAACAAGCTCTTTGAATATCTCATGGCTGGACTTCCAGTCCTCACGACGCCGCTCGATTCCGTCGTCGATCTCCTGCGGCGCTACGATGCCGGCCGTGAGGTCTCGAGCATGGATCCTCCCGCTATCGCGGCCGCTATCGAAGCAATGCTGGCCGATGTGCCGGCGCTCGATCGAATGCGCGTGAACGCGTTGAATGCGTGCGAGCACGAATTGAGATGGGACCTGGAAGCAAAAGAGCTTCAGCGTTTTTATGCCGACGTTTTTCGGCACGCGCAACCCGCAGCGACCGTAACGTTGCACCAGGGATCGTAGCAGAGGCTACTTTTCGCGCATCACAATCGAGCAGATACAGCCGCTGCGTAACGGCGATACGCTGCGGCCGGTGCGGTGTTTGCATCGGCCGCTACATTCGTGTCCGATGCGCGCGCCCACGCGTTGTAGGTCATCGCTACGAACGTAAACGCAAGCCACAGATACTTTTCCGTCATCATGTCGAGGAAAAGGCTGCACGTGAAGAGACCGATGATCGCGCCTTCGGCGGCGACGCGCACATCGTAGAACTCATTTGTGCGATCGATGACCGAAAGCATTCTGAGTTGCCTGAACCACGCAAGAAGAGTGAGCACTAGACCGATCGCGCCGAGTTCAATGAGGCTTGAAATCAAGAGGCTGTGCGGTGCTCGATGCCACTGCGCAAAATATGGCTGAAAAATATAGAGCAAGTGTTTGTCATAAGCGAACGCAAAGTTGCCCCAACCCGCGCCGAATATGCCATATTGTTGAGCCGCATGTATGCCGACTTTCCAAATCGATATGCGCCCGGCGCCACCCGTGGAGACGGCCTTGGTGAAGCGTGCCATGATGAACGGTAAAAGGCCGAGAAGCGGCAGGCTTGCCACTCCCGCAAGTATCAAGAGCCGCAAACGATGGCGCGTACGGAAGAAGAAGTAAACGAGCATCGCAGCAATTCCTAACATCGATCCACGTGAGGCTGCAAAAGCGATGCCGAGCATCATAATCGCCAGCGCGCCGACGAGTGGAATCGCACGCAACCAGCTTCGTGAGCTAAGAACCAATGTTAGTGTCAAGCTAATCGGCAACATCAGCGCTGCAGCGTAGTGATTCGGGTCGATGACCTGATCGCTGTCTTGAATCGATAGCGCTAAACGACCGCCATAGTGGCCGTGATAGGGATCGGCTTGGCCGCCGTGAACCAGATATGCCCCGTACAGCGCGGCACAGACACCTCCAAGGATCAACAGCGCAATCGTAACTCGCAGATCGTTACGAGAAGTCGGAACTGTTGCGACGGCGAAATAGAGCAACATCAACAACGTTAGCGGCACCAGGCGCTGTATCGCTGTTTGCTGGTCGATCGCCCAAAAAACCGTCAGGATCGTCCAGGCATATAAGATGACCCACCAAACGTTCGAACGCGCAGGTAATACCGGGCGCCGGACGCGGAGATGGTAGACGGCCAGTGCGCCAACGCAGAGAAGCGCGACGCCCTTCGTTAGCGAGCCGAAGGATCCGACAGTCGTGAGATTGTCGAACGGCGTTACGAGAACATATAGTCCATACGGAAAGATCAACGGCGCCACGAGCGCCCAATAAAATGCGAGCGGTCCGAATGCCGACGCGAGCGTTAACGCGATTCCCAGCTTCCGGCCGTTCATCGTAACAATCGGCAGGCCGGCGAGAGCCGTCGTCGCAGCAACCAGCGCCCAAGCACCGACCATCGGTTTGCGTATCGGTGCCGTCACGCGCAAAAGAAATGCGGCGACTGCCGACCATGACTGCGCGATTCGTCCCCGAACCGACGGTGTTTCGCGAAGAAGTCCGACTCCCATTACGGCGAATTCTCGCAAAAACAGCTAGTCGCGTGCAATTGGCTGCGGACCTGCACTTGGGGGGCCAATCGGGGTACCTTTGCCTTGGTTTGCAGCTTGGGATCCCATCCTGCGCTTAAGTTCGTTACGCAACCGCTCGTACAACGCGAAGCCTCGATTGCTAACGGTAAGTGCTTCGTACGTAATCGAACGCGCGCCGAGGTCGCGCTTGAACCGTTCGACGCCGGGAAGGCCTTCGCTCGCCCCGAGATTATACCAATGAACTCCCCTCTCGCATGCGGCGTTCAAGAGCGCAATGTTAAGAGCGTTGCTGGGGCGATATTCACTGAACTCGCGACGCATCGCTGCCGACCAGAAAAATAGCTCTTCGGAGCCGTAGAAAACGACGCCGCCGCCAATTCGCTTGCCGTCGACTTCGGCGAACCATATTTCGACGTCGTCGCCGCCGCGTTCTACCACCGCTTCCAGCAGCCGTTTGGAAATCGGCGGTTCTTTGAGGCCCCATCCTTGCGCCGCTTGGTCCAAGAGCGCGTAATAATCGTCAACGGCGCTCGCGTCCGTTGCACGACCGCACGAGACGCCGCGACGCTGAGCCTGACCAGCCATTCGCCGAGTCACGCCGCGAATGCCGGCAAGCACGGAATCGAGACCTTCGCTGCAATCAATGACTGCTGTTTCGTGGGTCGTCCCCGTAAAACCATCGGGTCGTGTAATTGTCGCCAGCGGCCATACGACGATCCGAAGCTGATCGACGAAGCGGGCAGCTTCGCACACTACTCGCGTAGTGGTTGCGGCATCGGCAACGTTGCCATTTTCGTCTAAAGCACAGGTGTATCCACCAAGCGGAAAAGCTTCATACTGTTTAAACGGTAGCCTTCCGCCGGTCTTGCGCAGGGCAGGCAAGATAAACCACCGGCCATCTATTCGCACGCGTAACGGCGCGGGGACTAACGCAGATCGCGCTTGGGCCAGTGCCAGCGCCCATGCCGGGCGCGCAAAGAACGTTGGTGCCGGGTAGTCCCGATCGAACGAGAGCCAATCGGATATCTGGAGCCGTTCTATCATGTCGCCTCGCTCGGAACGTCGCTCGAGATTGCGTGCGCCGTGTCGGTTCCCCAGAAGTTTGCAATTGCTCGTAAACATCGGGCCGTCTCGTACGTTCGGTTTACATACGCCGCCGCTTCAAATTGCGGCCGCAGGGTGCCCGCACGGAAACGCGCGAGTAGATCGCGCACGGCTTGTTCCACCTCGTCGTACCCGTTCGCATTGATTGCATACGGAAAGGGTTGGCTCCAAATAACATGCCGCCCATGGGCGAGCGCCTCGAGACTCATCAGAGACAATCCGTCGCGTTGCGTTAGGCGAACCAATACTGTGGAATCTTCGTACGCATCACGAAGATCCGGGCACCATCCGAGATCCCGCACATCGGCCTCCGACGGTACTGACAGATCTCCGCCACCGGCGATGAGAAAGCGGATTCCCTCGCGATACGTCGCTGCAATGAGCCGCTCGCAGTCTGCCTTACGGTATGCATCACAGCGGGTCCGCGGCATGTAAATCAAGACGGTGAATCGTTCGGGTAGCGGCCGCACCTCTTCGGACGCGATGCGCGGGGGCAACGGCGCAAGCTGCGCTTTGATACCGTACTCGGCAAGCTCTTCGATCGTCCAATCGACTTCCGCTAAATTTACAACATTGGGTTCCAAAAACAAGCTTCGGAGATCGGGCCGGTTTCGCAAGAGCGTGATGTCCGTTCCAACCCAGTGAACGACGCGCGGACGGCGTGTGAGACGCCAGAAACGATGCAGCCATCGGTTTCCGATCGGCTCGCCGATCGAGTACCACACGTCGGAGTCGAATAGTTGAAAAAGCGCGCTGATAAGGGCTGCTTTGGATTTTACTTGTACGAGGCGCGGGTGCCATTGTGGAAGTAGCTGCTGCGTCGAATCAGCGATGTGCGAGACGAAAAGCTCCAGCCCCGATATTGCGACGTTCTTTGGCCGGCGGTAGTCGCGCCGCCGTAGGACGTTCATGGCCCCCAATTTTATAATGGCTCCGGTGTGAAACGGTGTGTGTGGCTCGGCCCACTATCCACGCTACCACAAAAGTCCGGTCCGCTTGTCTTCCCAAAAGTCCTCGGATATGTAGGCTTTTTGACGTTCCGAACTTCCCTTTACGAACGTTTGCCGTCGTTCAGTTATGTGGAAAGTATAAAAGCGAGCCAATCGTTGCATTCTTTCTCGCATGGAGGTCTTGGTAGCATGGCTACTCGCCAGACGATCGCCGCAGCCGGTTTCCTGTTTGCCCTTGCCCTCGCCGCCTGCGGTGGCGGTGGCGGTGGCGGCGGTTCCAACCCTTTACCCGGCAATCCGACGAACCCGCCCTCAAGTCCGACGACTAATCCATCATCAAACCCTACCTCGAATCCGACGTCACATCCGACATCCAATCCCACGACGACCCCGTCGGCAGCCGTGAGCGGAACCTTGCCCACGACGCAAGGGCATAGCATGGCAAACGCAAGCTTGCTTTTTACCTGCGGTTGCTCGGCGCAAGCCGGAACGGTGGCCGCAAACGGTAGCGGACAATTTACCGTCACATCAACATCCACTGCCGTGCCCAACCATCCCGCCCCGACCTACACCGCGGTACCTGGTCGTAACTACATGCTGATCGCGACCGCCAGCGGAGCGAACACGCAGGTGTGGACGCTCGAGTTCCTCGGAAAGACGCCGGCGACAAACCTGAACCTGTCAGGTACGCTTGGAGCGGGCCCGACAACGGATGCCGCCTCCACTGCAGCCGCGCTTTACATCTACAAGGAGTCGCAATCGAATAGCGACACATCGTTCGACGCCTGGAACTTCAACGCGATTGCGAATTGGTACAAGAAGAGTCTGGCGATGGGCGGCGCTAATGCGGCCGAGCAAAAACTGATCGCCGACGTGCAAAGCCTTCAGGGTTCGGGTACCGCGATGTGGCCGACCGTACCCGTCTGGGCTCCCACTGGGTCCACGTCTAATGCTACGATTAACACGGACATCACCGCCGTGTTCAAGAGCGGCGACACTAACCTGCCGACCCCGTGCCCGAGCGTGGGCTGCGCTAGTACCCCCACACCCTAAAGAAGTGCCCATATTGCTCAAGGCCGCTAGGCCGCAATCATTTTGCGGCCTAGGGCACACTTTTCGTAGGATGGTGTCATGATACGACAGTTCTGCGTCGTCGCGACGGCATTGCTTGTCTTCGGGGGTACGGTAGCTGTAAGCGGCGCGCCTATCGCCTCGCCAACGCCGACCCCGACCCCAACTCCGGCGGGAGCCGTAGCGCCCACGCAAGCGCCGGTGATGCCCCCGGAAACGGCGGCGATCAAAGAGCGTCCAGAGGTCATCCATCCCGGTGACCAACTCAACATCCAAGTTTTCAATCAGCCGACTCTTTCGCAGACCGTCACCGTGCTGCCGGATGGAAGCATTAACTACCCGCTGCTCGGTCGCGAAAAGCTCGGCGGAAAAACTGTTTCCAACGCGACCGCAATCTTGTCACGCGAACTGCAGAAGTACGTGAAGCATCCATTCGTGACGATTGCGATTGCACAGCTCGGGCAGCCGTCGGTGCTGGTGCTCGGCGACGTGAAGAACCCGGGCAAGTATCAGCTGCGATCAGATGCGCGTGTTACCGATGCGATCGCCGCAGCCGGCGGAATCGCGGACCAGAACGGTGCACTTCCTGATGCTCGCATCTCCGATAGCGCCGGAGCGGTCACAACGGTTTCGCTTCAGAAACTGCTACATGACGGCGACGAAGCACTCGACCAGCCAATCGGTGAGGGCAGCGTCGTTTACGTTCCCGGGCCGGTTATGTTCAACGTGGTTGTCGAAGGCGCGGTCGACCATCCGGGTCAGATCCAAGTTGCTGAAGGTGACCGCCTTTCGGTTGCAATCGCAAAAGCCGGTAACAGCTCAAACGCACAGTCCGATTTGAACAACATACACATCATGAGAACGTTGCCCAGCGGCCAGGAGCAGACGTACAACGTGAACCTTTACCAAGCGCTTCAGAATCAAGACATCTCGGCCGACATGGCGCTGCAAAAAGGTGACACGATTTACGTGCCTCAGTCAAAGGGTAAGACTACCGGACTAGGCGCAGGGTTGATTTACATCCTTAGCCGGTTGATTCCGTAGGAGCAGTTCTTTAGTGCAGGCTTTACCTCCGAACAACGCGCTTGCGACAACGACAGGCGCGCCGCTGAACACCGCCGAGAGCATTCTGCAAGAGCGCCAGCGCGATATCGGATATATCTGGCGGATTCTGTATCGTCGCCGTTGGGCAGCGCTCGGAATTTTCGCTGGATTCGTCCTACTCGTAGTTTTGGGCACACTAGTGTGGCCGAAGCAGTACATGAGCGACGTCAAGTTGATTGCTGGGACCTCGAGTTCAGGGCCGACCGAAGCGAATCCCGACGTTGGTCTGCCGGTACTCAATGCGCTAATGATTGCAAGCGGCATGCAGAGCGCGGAAACGTATGCGGAACTCTTTCAAGAGACGCCGGTCCTCGACAAGGTCATCCAAAGCGAGAAGCTTGCAATCAGTCCGCACAACTTCTTGAAAGATCACGTTGTCGTGAAACCCGTCACGAACACGAATATCGTCGATATCGGAGTAACGTGGGGAAATCGCGTGAAATCCGCCGCAATCGCCAACGCATTCGCGCAGGCAATTGTCGACAGGCAGCGCGAACTGGTTTCGGCTCAAGCCCGAATGGCCGTCGATTCACTGAAACAACAGTTGCCCCAAGCTCAAGCCTCCATGAATGACGCGGCGGAGAAACTTGCGCGTTTCGAAGCCACGAATCACATCGCCGACATCAACCAGCAGACGCAAGTAACGATTCAGAACATGGCCGCAATCGAGTCGAAGATCGGCCAAGTGCGCGCGGACCGTCAGCAGGCGCAGGCACAACTCTCGTCGGCACAGGGCCAGCTCAGCACGTTGACGCCGACAATCACGGGTATGACGCAAGTCAACGAGAACCCGGTGCTCGCGAATTTGCAGCAACAGCTCTCGCAGGTTGACGTTCAATTGCGTCAAGCCCAGGAGCAGTACACCGATGTGTATCCGCAAGTCATTGCGCTCAAACAGCAGAAGGCGGAAATAGAGAAGGCGATTCAAGCGCAACAATCGACCATCGTCGCCGGCCGTAACGTCGTGCCGAATCCGGTCTATCAAACGCTCCAGCAACAGGCGGCGGGATACCGTTCTCAAGTGGCGGCAGACGACGCGCAGGTCACCGAGCTCAGCCGTCAGGAAAAGGCGATGAATCCGGAACTCGCTGCACTTCCGGCGCAGACCGAACAACTCGCGCGCCTTCAGTTGCAAGCAAAGGCGACGCAAGACGTATACACGCAACTGCAGCAGAAGTTCGTGAATGCGCAAGTTGCATCGGAGACCGCGATCAGCGACGTTACAATCACGCAACCGGCGGATCCGCGCACGGCGCAAGAGATTCCGAACCTCCTGCTTAACACGGTTATTGCAGTTGTACTCGGACTCGTTTTGGGAGTTACCGGTGCGTTGGTCCTCGATTACTTCGACAATCGAATTCGCGACGAACGCGAAACTGAAGTCGTACTCGGGTTACCGACGCTTGGAACCGTCCCGCTTGTGGAGCTGCGCAACGGTGAAGCAGCGCAGCAATGGGTTAAAACGCTTGCGATGGAGTCGTTCATTCAACTCATCACAAACGTCCGGTACGCAAGCGACGTAAAAATGCGATCGCTCGCCATCCTCAGCCCAATGCAGGGCGACGGTAAGTCGACGTGCGCAATCAATATCGCGCTTGCGATGAAGGAAATCGAAGGACCGGTTCTCCTCGTGGATGCCGACATGCGCCGTCCGTCGCTGCACGCTAAGATGCACCTTCGCAACGATCGCGGACTCTCCGATGTTCTCGTCGGACTGACGCCGCTGTTGCAGGCGGTTCAGGTTGACGAGCGCAGCGGGCTTTCGGTAATGACCAGCGGTACGCCGGCGCCGAATCCTGTCAAGCTGCTCGAGTCGCGTTCATTCGACTCGCTCATTGAAGAAGCTCTGAAATCGTTCCAGATGATTATCTTCGACGGGGCGGCATTTGTCGGCAACATCGATTCAGCCGTTCTGGCGCGCAAATCCGACGGATCGCTGCTTATCGTTTCGCAAGGCAAGACGGATATGCGCGAAGCTAACCGGACACTCAAGCGCCTCAGGCGGATGGGCGTGAACAACGTGCTCGGTTTTGTGCTGAACCGCGTACAGGCACGACGCAGCGATTACGACGCGTACTCGAGCTATCAAATTCCAGTTGAAAGTGACGACTCGCCGATCGTAGCCGCGACCGGCAACTAAGACCCGACGGATCGTTAAAGTAATGGCTTCGTTTTCCGGCGATTCGCGCGTCGCTTCTCCGGCCGAAGAAGCGCAGCCCGAGACGAGATCTGTGGCTCGAGAACTGTCGACGAAGAGCTTCGAAACATTCGTGTTTCGGCTCTTCTCGCAGGCGTCGCTTACGATTCTCGGAATCGTGCTTGCCCGTGAGATCGGTCCGCTCGGCAAGGGCATATACATCTATGCCGCCACGATCCTTGCGATTTTGCTGACGGTCTCGAGCGGCCAGTCCTCCGCTATCACGTGGCAATACGCTCGGCAGAAGATGTCGAGCGCGACAGTTTACGCCGCAATGATGCGGTTCTGCACGCTTCTTGTGCTTCCGATCTCGATCGGCCTCGCACTTTTCGGATTGTGGCGGCACGACGTTACGCTTATCGCGCCTGCGCTTGCCTTGCCATTTGCGTACTTCAACCAAGTTACGCTGGCGTTCTTCCTTTCCGATGGGCATGTGCGGTGGGCGAACGTGCAAGGACTACTGGTTCCCGGCATTTTGGTTGTCGCGGTCGTAATCGCGTGCGTCGGATTTCATCAAAATGTCGACACCGTATTGGTCCTCTGGGTACTTTCGTTTGCGGTCGTCGGCGTGCGATCGTTCGTCCTCGTGCGGCGCTACGCCAATCGCGGCCCGCGTGAGGAAAACGTTTGGCATGCCTTTATCGATCAGTTAAAATTCGCGTCCAAAGCATCGGCCGGCGTCCTGTTACAGGCGCTTAACTTCCAAATCAACTTATTCTTGGTCTCTTGGATATTGGGCGCCACGATGCTCGGCGTCTATTCAGTCGCTGTTGGACTCGGTCAATTGATGTGGTTCATCAGCCGGCCGCTGGCGTTTTCTTCCTACGGACGCATTGCCTCATTGCCGAAACGAGAATCTGCTCGTCTCACCTTGCTTTGCTTGCGACATTCGATTATCGCAGTTGGAATAGCGAGCGTGCTCTTGTTCTTTATCGGTCCGCGTTTGATCGTACTACTTTATGGGGCACGATTCAGTGGATCTGCTTTGGCATTGCGGTGCATATTGCCCGGCATTGTTGCCTACTGCGGCATGCCTTTCGTTTCTCAATTCTACGTCTCACAGATGGGCCGTCCGATGACGGCGACGTACATCTCGGGAGTGTCCACAATCACCTGCGCTGCGATCTCGCTCGCTTTGATTCATCCGCTCGGGATCGCCGGGTGCGCAATTGCGACGTCAGTCTCCTACTCCGCGGCTTTCGGAATCATGCTATTCTTGTTCTACAAAGAGACCAACATCGCGCCAACACAGATCTTTGCGGTGAGCTTGCGCGATTTGCGACACTACGACGACCTTTTGAAAACGACGTATGGTCGCATCGCACGTCTTTTGCGATTGAAGTCTGCATGAATGAATTAGGCGATTCCCTCCCGCGTGTCTCGGTCATCGTCCGGACACGCGCCAGTACGGCACGCAAACATATGTTGCGAAGAGCGCTCGATAGCATCCTCGCGCAGCGCGCCGTCGAAGTGGAGCCGATCGTCGTCCTTAACAGTAACGACGCCTACGATCCTGAAGTCGTAAAATGGCTGCGTGACGATCCGCGAATCGTCTGGGACACCCTTGCCGGAGCTTCTACGGCCGAGGCGACGCTCCGCGGACGGACGCTCGCGACGGGTGAGTTTTTTGCGTTTCTCGATGACGACGATGAGCTCTATGAAGATTCGCTCGTCCGCCGCACCAAAGAGCTCCTGGCGGATCCCTCACTCGATTGCATCGCGACGAATGGCGAGTACGTGACGTCGGATGGGATTCGTGCCGTCTTCACCGATGTCAACTACTTCGAGCGCGATTATTGCATGTCGATTCTGAAGCGCAAGAATTGGATGGCGTCTTGCGGCGCCGTCTTTCGCAGTTCCACCATCCCAGCGTTCTACTTCGAAGGCTTGACGCCG
Organism: Vulcanimicrobiia bacterium; assembly: GCA_963765935.1. Lineage (GTDB taxonomy): Bacteria > Vulcanimicrobiota > Vulcanimicrobiia > Vulcanimicrobiales > Vulcanimicrobiaceae > JAMXLG01. The sequence goes on from CAVXXX010000002.1 coordinate 80,499, forward strand.
CATTGCGAATGGACGCTCGTCGCCTTTCGTATCGCCATGGAGCGCAAGGTCCGATTTATCGATTCGTGGACGTATCGTATCAACGACACGGCGGACTCCGGTTCAAAGATGAGGGAATACGTAGAAACGATTCCGGATACGTTTGCCGACATGCTGCGGTGGACGAACGAACCGAAGTATGTACGGCAAATCAAGATCGCGCGTGCTAAAGCGTATTTCCGCGCTGCCGCGTACAATCGGATCCACGGCGACATGATGCGCGCATGGCATTTCCTGAAAAAGAACGCGCGCGAATCCCTGTATGGTTGGATCTACCTGCCCTACGCCGTGCTCTTGCTTTTCCGTGTCCGGAAGAGGAAGAACGAATTGGTGCGTTGGCCGATTCGTTCCTGACGTTACGAATCGCGATTGTTTTAAACAAAAGCGCAGACGTAGTTGCCCATGTGTTTGGCAAGGTCGCGCCGATCGTATCGTTCCCGAACGTAATTAAACCCGCGCTCAGCGCAAAGTTTGAGAAGGTGCTCGTCTGCGTGAAATCGGGCGAGCGCTTCGATAAGCGCGTCGGCGTCCTCCGGAGCGACCGCGACGCCGCCGCCGGATTCCTCGACGAAGCGCCGAGCTTCGCCATCGGCGCATACGATCACGGCCCGGCGAAGTGCCATCGCATCGAGCATTTTCGTCGGAAGGCTGTCTTCGATGCCGCGCCGCAGCGGCACGATGCATACATCGGAGAGCTCCTGAATTGCAAACGTCTCCGCCCGGCTGAGCGCACCCAGCATCGAGATGTTCGTCAATGAGTCGCGCGCGATGCGTTCGGCGATATGCTCGCGCTCCGCACCGTCGCCGACGAGAACAAAGTGAAACCGTTCATCTCCGCGCAGACGCGCAGCGGCATCCAAAATGATGGATGCACCGATCGCAGATCCGAGATTACCGGTGTAGGATGCGATGAATCTCCCGTGGGGTGGACGATAGTACACCGAGAGCGCGGGTTTCACGACGTCGAATCCGTTAGCGATCACTTTCACCTTGTCGGGATTGACGCCGCGTTTGATCACGGCGTCCCGGCACGTCTCCGTTACACAAACGACGAGCTTCGAACGCCGATAGAGTGCGTCGGCCACCTTGCCAACGACTTTCGCGATGAGACTGCGTTCTTTCCATTCGCCGATGCGGATTGCGACCTCCGGCCAAACATCGCGAATATCAGCGACCAGAGGAGCGCGATTGAGGATCGACGCGAGAATCCCGACCGGCGCAAGAGTGACAGGCGGCGAGCTGATGCAGACGAGGTGGAATCGCCGGCGCAGCGACATCAAACCAACAAGGCACGCGAGCGGCGCGGTTAGCATCGTGAGGATACGGTTGCGCTTTGAAAAGTCAGGAGACGCGAACGCGCGAACCATCCGCACGGTGATCGGTCCGTCTTTCATCGTGGCAAAAATGCGCCGCCGATACTGCGCCGGTACGAGGCCGGTCGGCCACGTAGGAAATGTTGTTAGAACGGTAACATCATGTCCGCGGTCCGCAAGTTCACGAGCGAATGCGGCGACGCGATGACTCGCGGCACCCGTCTCAGGCGGATAGAAATGCGTAATGACGAGGATGCGACGAGGGCCGAATTCTCCCATGCTTCCACCTTACCCAGCAGAAGCCAGCGGTTCGTTGGGGCGGGGGTCCCCGTTTCCTATAGACCTTCGGGACCGCCGCTCTAGGCCTGTGCCGCCATGCCGCCGGGTCCTACTCTCCTTTAGGCCTTCGTCGCAATGTTTCCGGGGACCACCGCCCCTTGGGGGGGCACTCTATTCCCACTACCGTTGAAGCTGAGACGCCGCAATGCTATCAGCGAGATTTTCATGGTAGAGTCCTCCGAAACGATAACGGAACCGGTTCGCGCTGTACGTGGAAGTGTCGAGTTTTCCGCGGGTGCATCCCCGAACGGTCACGCAACAGCCGCCGCGGCGGTTCGGCCGACGCGCAGACCGGCAGTGTATTCACGCCGTTGGGCAGCGATTTTGTTCACGAGCGATCTTCTCTGCTTTTCAGCCGCGGCCGCCGTTTCAATCGCGCTGATTCTGCACAACGAATCGCTCGAAACGGCGATGGGAACGTTTTTCCATACGTCGTTTCTGTGCATCGTTATTTGGCTGTTCGCATTCGAACATTTCGGGCTTTACCGAAGCTCGTATGCGCTCTCGGCCAAAGATGAGCTGTACCATACGCTTGCGGCTCTCTTCGTCGGCATGATCCCGCAAATTGGACTCTTTCCGCTTGTGCACGGTATCCCGACTTCGCGCTGGGTGCTGGTTCTGACGCTCATCATTTCAACGGTTTTGGTGAGCATTACGCGGGCCGGGCTGCATTACGTTCGCGAGCGCGAAGCGGTGCGCAGACCGATGCGCATCGCGATTGTCGGAACAAGCGGACGGATCGCCTCAGCCGTCGAGCTGCTCAACCTTCCGGAAGGAACGGAGATCCTTCGGCTCGGCGTGGACAGCATCGAACGCACGATTGAAAACAACTCGCCAAACAACTCCACGCCGATCGACGACATTCAATGGTTCGCACGAGCGCGAAGCTGGCAGTGTAACCGCTTGATTCTGACGGAAATCTTGCCGCCGGATCTGCTCCCGAACCTAATGGCAGCCGCGGCCGGAAGATTCAACGTCGAGTTTGCGCTGCCGCGCGTGGTCTCGCATGCGTACTCATTGACGTTGCGCACCGAGGGACAGCTCGCGCTCGTCGTTCCCGCACCGTTGCGCGCGTGCACGTTTGTGGCTCGCACTGTGAAACGCACGTTCGATTTCGTCATCGCGCTCGTCGCATTCGTCGCGTTCGCGCCGGTCATGGCACTCACATCGCTTGCGATTTTGCTCGAGGACGGTGGACCGGTGCTCTATCGTCAGGAGCGGGTGGGGCGCAACGGCAAAACATTCGAGATTCTCAAGTTCCGGTCTATGCGCAAGGATGCCGAAGCGACGACGGGGCCAACGTGGGTTCGGGACCAAGACGATCGCATTACTCGTGTCGGTAAGTTCATCCGTGCGGCGAGCCTCGATGAACTCCCGCAACTCATTAACGTCTTAGTCGGCGAAATGTCGATCGTCGGGCCACGTCCCGAACGCCCGCATTTCGTCCAAGTGTTTCGGCGCGAGCTGCCTCGGTACGATGAGCGCCACTTGGTCCGTCCGGGCATCACCGGCTGGTCGCAAATGCATATGCGGCGCAAGCTTGTTCCCGACGATATCGGTCAAAAGCTTTCATACGATCTCTTCTACGTCGAGAACTGGTCGTTCTTTATGGACATCTCGCTGATTTTCCGTACGGCGTTCGAAGTGCTCTTTCAGGGAGCGCGGTAGCACCGCACCGATTAGGGCGCCTATTCATCGCTCCAGTCGAGAATGACGGCGTTTCCGGCCTTTTGCCCAAGCAAATCTAACCCTTGTACGCCGTCTCTCGCCGCCAAGCGATGCGAAATCAAACGCTCGACTTTAGCCCGGCCGTCAGCGATATAGTCGAGTGCAGCGGCTCGATTCTCTAACTCCGACCAACGATTGCCGCCGGCCACGACCTTTTGCGTAACGCCGTGGGCACCGATCAACGTCAACCCCTTTAAATGCACGTGGCGGTAGACGTCGATCTCGATCGATTCGCGCATACTTCCGGCGACGATTACGCGCGCGCTGGAAGCGGCGACTCGGAGTGCGTCATTCAATGCCGACGTACTGCCGGCAGTTTCATAAACAATTTCGAATCCATCGGACGAAGGGTCTGCGATGTATCCAAGCTCGCGCGCTAACTCTCGCCGGGATTGGCGATGTTCAAAGACGACAATGCGACGTGCGCCGGCGATCTTTGCCGCATTTGCCGTCAACTGACCGATAAGGCCAAACCCCACGACAGCGCAACATTGATTAAGCTGGAGCTGCGATAGGTGAACGATATGCAACGCAAGAGCCAGCAGCGTCCCGAATGTAGCTTCCTCGAAAGAGACGTTTGAAGGCAGCACGGCAGCGCGATCGGCAGAAATGATGGCGTTCGTCGCGTGCGGCGCCCACGCCGAAACTCTGTCGTTTACTGCAAAGCGGTCGACACCGGGACCGATTCCCGTCACGACGGCGCCTGCGGAGTGCCCCAAAGGGAGCGGATCGCTTCGCCAATCATCGCCGGCTCGCGCACCTGTAAGTCCCGCAACCTTCGCAAGCTCAGTTCCAGGGCTAATCAACGTGCGCTGCATGCGGAGCGCGATTTGCCCTTCGCCCGGCTCTCGAAGCGGTTCATCGCCCAAGAATTCAACTCGCTGCCGCCCGACCGCCACGAGGCGGCGCCCTGTTATCGCCGGCGAAATCATGCGCTCTCCTTTGCAAGCGGCGAGTGGCGTAACGCGTCCTTGCCTTCAGGGAGCGCGGTAGCAGCGCACCCGTTTACGGCTTCGTAGCTAAGCTCACGATCTGCGCTTCCGTCAGTGGGCCAACGGCGATATGACTCACGACGCCGTTTTTTACTACGATCGTTTGCGGAATGATACGCGCGCCCAACACGGTCGTGCTCGCGCGCGAAGTGTCGATGAGAATTGGATACGTGAGCCCGTGCTCTTGCGAAAACAGCGCCACCGCCGACGCAGGCTCGTCCTGATCGATGCCGATGACTGCAATCCCGTTGCGGTGCAGCGTGCGAGCCGCCGCGGCGAGCGCGGGCGTCTCTTCTTTACATGACGGGCACCAGCTCGTGAAAATATTGAGCACGGTTACGCGAGCGGGAAGCGTCGAAGGCCCGATGGTCTGAGCGCTTCCGTCAATGTTCGTGAAGCTAAGCGCCGGCAACGGTTGTCCCTCGTGGACGATCCGGGTCTGGTGCATGCCCAGCGAAGACGCGAGCGTTCGAAGTGAGTGTCTACCAGCCGTGAGAGCCGTCGCGATCAACACCACGACAAGCGCGAGCATAGCAATACGGCTTCGCGAAAGGTTCATGATCAAGTAATAGCAAGAGAGGCAGCCTGCTTGACTGCCCCCTTTATCCCGAATCAGGAGGGCATTTCGTAGAAGCCCTCGGTGTAGCGCCCGCTGGTGTGGCGTGTGTTGCGGTTAGAGCAGTCCGAGCTTGATCGCGTATACCGCCGCTTGGGTACGCGCGTAAATGTTGAGTTTTGAGAAGATCCGGCTGATATGATTCTTGATCGTCTTCTCGGAGAGATTCAAACGTGCACTGATTTCTTTATTCGACAAGCCCTCGGCGATGAGGCGGATCACTTCGGTCTCACGCTCTGAGAGCTCGTTTAAATCGGTACGTCGTGTATTTGTGGAGCGGCGTCGCAACCAACCGCCGGCAACGCGAGGATCAACATATGTCTCACCCGCGGCCACGAGTCGGACTGCGTGAATCAGTTCCATCGGCGTTACGTCTTTGACGATATACGCGTCCGCTCCGGCGGCGAGGCATCGCTGCATGATTTCAGGAGCCGGGCGCATGGTTAGTGCGCAGATCCGAGCGTTCGGAGCGACGAGTCTACATCGCTCGAGCGCTTCGGAGAGCGCCGAATTGCCTCCATCCATGTCGAGAATGATAACGTCGGGCTTGACTCGAGAGATCGCGTCTTGGTCGATGCCTTGCGCATCACCGACAACTTCGATATTGCGCTCCGCTGAAAACACTTGGCAGAGCGCTTTGGCAAACAGAACCTGGCCTTCGATGATATAGAGTCTGACGGTGTCCAAAGAGACCACGGAAGTGCCCTTTCGTTGGGTTGAACAAAATCACCAAGGAAAACGCGACGCAGTTCTAGCCCTAATGCTTCAAGGAACCACGCCGTGTCCCTATGATGCCCAATGTTACCGTAAATTGAACCATTCAGACCGACGGTTTTTGGGAAGGAAACGCCGCCGGAGTCGGGACTTTCACCGAATTACCCAATCGCGATTAGGGCTAATTACCCAATAGTTGTTCTATCGTAGATTTGTCGCGAATTCCGCAGCCGGTCCAACATCTTGCCGAACGCAATGCGGAGGTCCTAAGTCAGTTGGGCCGGTGGCGTCTGTCGTTGCCCGATTTTGCTGGGCTACCATCACAGGAGTAGACACCGCGCCGATACCGTGCGCGGCAACCACACGTATGAGGAAGCCTGGTGAGACCAACATTTCTAGCGTACTGTAAGCCGGTTTTGAGCGATGAAGAGATTAATGCGGCGGTCAGCGCGCTAACGAATTCATGGTTGACGACCGGCCCGATCGTACGTGAATTCGAAAACGCATTTGCCGAGCGGGCGCACGTTAGGCATGCGGTCGCGCTTTCGAGCTGCACGGCTGCGTTGCACGTCGCGCTAGGCGCTATGGGGGTAGGCCCGGGCGACGAGGTAGTGATGCCGTCGTTTACCTTCGTGGCCGGTGCGCAATGCACGATCGAGCTCGGCGCCAAGCCGGTCTTTGCCGACGTTGATCCGGAAACATTCGCAGTCACAGTCGCGACGTTGGACGCGGTCGTGAGCGAAAAAACGAAAGTGATTATCGCGATGCCATACGGCGGCCGCCCAATCGACATCGCAAGGATTGTGGAGTACGCACATAACCGTGGAATTCGCGTCCTCGAAGACGCAGCCCACGCTGCAGGCATGCTCGACCGCGGGGAGTGGGCCGGAGTGCGAAGTGACGCCGCGGCCTATAGTTTTTACGCGACGAAGAACATCACCACGTGCGAAGGCGGGATGTTGCTCACGAACAACGACGAGCTCGCCAGTCGCGCCCGAATCCTCGGCTTGCACGGTATGGATGCGGATGCATGGAAGCGCTACACGACCTCGGGAACGTGGCGATACGATGTTGTCGCGCCCGGTTTTAAATATAATCTCGCCGATCCGCTTGCCGCGATCGGCATCAACCAATTGAAGCGGTTAGACACGATGCAGCAACGGCGCGATGAAATTGCGCGGCGCTACATCGACGGCCTTGCCGCGATTCCCGGATTCATCGTCCAAGCATTACCTTCTAATCCCGGGGACCGTCACAGCTGGTGCATGTTCGCCGTCATGATTGATGAGGACGCGACGCAAATTTCGCGCGACGAACTCATCGAGGCGTTGCGTGGCGCGAACATCGGCGCCTCGGTACATTACATTCCGACGCATCTCTTTAGCGGTTACCGGTCGTATCAAACGGGACCGCTCACTAATACCGAGCGGATCGGGCGCAGAATCTTCTCGCTTCCGCTCTATCCCGCGATGAACGATGAGGATGTGGACGATGTTTTGCAAGCGCTCGAACGTATCGTCGTACCTCGAGTCTTTTCTTTCACTCAACCTCTTCAACGGAAGGAAGCAGTGCGCGAGTCGGCCTGAGCCGTGCGCCGGCGTGCTGCTTGCGAGTTATGTGCGGTAAACGGCCTTGAACGAGCGCAAGAGCAGTGGTGAGACGTACAACATCTTGGGGAGGCCGAACGTGATCGTCCATCTGGTCGAACCGCAGCATCTCTTCGTTCCCGCGCTTCTCGACGTTTTTTCGGAAGCCGGGCTCTTTGTCGATTATGTTGGTGCTGCGCTCGACCCCAGACGCTTACTGGACGATCAGCCCGACCTCATTTTCATGGATACTGATTATTTGAGCGAGCCGCTTGAATCGGTGCGCGTCTCGCACGTGCTCGTGCCTACAGCGCAGATCTATGTGTATTCCGCCTCGGCGAACGATGCAATCGTTGCGGCGTTCACCGCCGCGGGCGCTGACGTGGTGTTGGAGAAGTCGGCGGATCGCCGCGCAATCGTACAAGGTTTGCGCGAGGTCGACCATCGCCGGCGCCAGCGCCACTCGCGTCCAGAGTAGTTCCAAGCGCGAGGCGTCGCCGGGCGGCGCGCTGAAACCCTCGCGTTCGCATGCGAAACCCCGTGATCGACCTTCCGAAGACCTATGACCCGGCCAGTGTAGAACCGCGCCTCTACGACTTTTGGGAGCGCAGCGGGTTCTTTCATGAAGAACCGGATCCGGCACGCCCGCCGTTCATCGTCCCGATGCCGCCGCCGAACGTCACCGGCCGCGCGCACCTAGGCCACGGGTCGACATACACGCCGCAGGATGCGCTGGTGCGCTATCGGCGGATGCTGGGTGACAATGCGGACTGGCTGCCGGGCTTGGATCACGCGGCGATTGCCACCGAGGCCGTCCTCGTTCGCGAGTTACTTAAGGAAGGAACGTCGCGCGAGGCACTTGGACGCACGGCGTTCGTCGAGCGCGCGTGGGAGTGGTCGGACACCTACGGCGGAACGATCAACGACCAGTTTCGCAAGCTGGGCTTCGGCCCGGATTGGCAACGCGGACGCTTCACGATGGACGAGCAACTCTCTGCGGCCGTCCGCAAAGTGTTCGTAGCGCTCTACCGCGAGGGATTAGTCTATCGTGGAAAGCGACTGATCAATTGGGATCCCAAAGGGCAGACGACGGTCTCCGATGCTGAGGTCGACCACGTCGAAAAAGACTCGCATCTGTGGCACGCGCGTTATCCGTCGAAAGACGGCTCATACGCAATTGAGATCGCGACGACACGGCCGGAGACGATGCTCGCCGACGTCGCCATTGCGGTTCATCCCGACGACGAGCGATACACGGCGCTTGTCGGGAAAACGGTGCTCGCGCCGCCGCTCTTGCAGCGAGAGATCCCGATCATCGCGGACGACGCCGTCGATATGAGTTTCGGAACCGGTGCGGTAAAAGTGACGCCCGCCCACGATGCGACGGACTATGAGATCGGCTTGCGCCACGATCTTCCGATGCCGTCGATCATGGATTTCGACGCAAACATCAGCGGTGAAGAAATCGAAGTCGGCGAGTATGCGGGACTCGATCGCTACGATGCGCGTACTCGCATCGTAGAATCACTGCGTGCGAAGGGATTGCTCGTCAAGGAAGAACCGTATCGTAAAGCCGTATCGGTGAGCGAACGTACCGGCGATGAGATCGAGCCGCTGCTCTCGCTGCAGTGGTTCGTAAAGATGAAACCGCTCGCGGAGCCGGCCCTTGCGGCCTATCGCGACGGGCGCTTGAGATTCGTTCCGGAACGGTACGGCCGCACGTACGAACAATGGCTCGAAAATATTCGTGATTGGAATATTTCGCGTCAACTGTGGTGGGGACATCAATTACCCGTTTGGTATACGCCAAACGGTGACGTCGTTGTCGCGGAGACGGAAGAAGAAGCGCTGCGCATGGCGCAAGAGCGGTTCGGCACAAGCGATCTGACGCGCGACCCCGATACGCTTGATACGTGGTTCTCAAGCGGGCTCTGGCCGTTCTCGATTCTCGGATGGCCTGAAAAGACGCCGGAACTCGAACACTGGTATCCGGCGCAAGTGCTAGTCACCGGATGGGAGATCATCTTCCTGTGGGTGGCGCGCATGGTCATGCTCGGAATCCATTTCATGGGCGAAATCCCGTTCCCGACGGTGTTCATTGCTCCGCTCGTATTTGATGCGCAGGGGCGCAAGATGTCGAAATCTCTCGGCAATGCGATCGATCCCATGGATCTGGTCGACCGCTACGGTGCCGATGCGTTCCGCATGGGAATTTTACGCCAAATGCGGCTCGAAGGTCAGGAGATTCGCTTCCAAGAGTCGCGTTGTGAAGAGGCGCGCAACTTCAACAACAAGATTTGGAATGCAACGCGCTACATGCTCGCGCTTCCTGAGGGTCTGCCGCATGCAATGACGTTGCCGAAGGCCGGCGCGCTGACGTTCGCCGACCGTTGGATCCTCACGCGGCTGAACGAAACAATCGTGGCGGTCAGCGAGGCCTTCGATCGCTTCGATTTCGGCAACGCCGCCGAAACGATGTGGCGCTTCGTGTGGTATGAGTTCTGCGATTGGTACCTCGAAGCTACGAAAGCGCCCGAGAATGCGGCGACACGCGCGAGCGTGCTTTCTTTTGTATGGAACAACGCGATGCGCCTGTTGCATCCGATCGCGCCCTTTATCAGCGAAGAGGTCTGGCTTGCGCTTCCGCACGACGGCGTGACGATTATGACGGCGACGTGGCCGGATCCGTATGAAGTTCCGGTGGATGTGCAAGCGGCGCGCGGCTTCGCCTCATTGCAAGAAGCAGTCGAACGTATTCGCAACTTACGTTCCGAGATGGGCCTCGCGCCGCGTTCGCCGCTGACGCTTGCGGTACCGGAAAACGTGCCGGAGGACGTCGCGGGTTTGCTCGCGCTTTTGACGGCAAGCGAGATCGAATCGGTGCCGCCCGCCGGCGCAGATCTGCACGAAGCGCTCGCGGCTGTTGAGGGCCGCGCGCCGAAGGGCGTACTGCTCGAGCGGTATCGCAAAGATGCGGCGCGTCTTCGTTCGGAAGTGGAGCGCGGTGAGAAGAAGCTGGGGAACGCACAGTTCACCGCCAAGGCCGCCGCGGAAGTGGTTGCGAAGGAGCGTGAAAAGCTGGAGGCATATCGCTCCGAGCTGCAGCGTGTGGAGGCGGCGCTTGCCGCAATGGGAGAGACGGCATGACGACGACGCACCCGGGACGCGTGCTCATTGAAAGCAGCGAGATCGCGCGGGTGATCGCGCGGCTCGCGCATCAGATTCTCGAACCCGACGATGCACAGACCGGCGTGGTGTTGATCGGCATCCGGCGGGGCGGTGAAGCTCTGGCGCAACGTCTTGCGAGCGAGATCGAACGCATCAGCGGCAAAGCTCCCGCGCTTGGCTTTCTCAATATCAATCTTTATCGCGACGATCGCGTGACGCACGAGATACCCGAATCACAGATTCCGGTCGATATCAACGGCCGGCTCGTGGTCGTCGTCGACGACGTGCTCTTCACCGGACGCACCATTCGCGCGGCACTCGACGCGGTAACGGATCTTGGCCGTCCGGCCGCGATTCGACTTTGCGTGCTGGTGGATCGAGGATTGCGGGAATTGCCGGTCCAGGCCGATTACGTCGGCCGCGCGATCCCAACGAGCCGCCGCGAGCGAATCAAAGTAGCGCTTTCCTCAACGCCATCAGAAACCGACGAGGTAGCGATCCTTGCGGCTGCGCCGTAGCCTCATCGATCTGAGCGATCTCAGCGGCGGCGAATTAGACTACATCTTCGATAGAACGCGCGCGTTCGAGATCCAGGCACCTGGAGCGCTGCTTGCCGGCACCGCCGTCGTCAATCTATTCTTCGAACACAGCACACGAACGTTTACCTCGTTCAACTTAGCGCAGATGCGCCTTGGCGCGCATGTCGTCAATCTTTCGCCCGACGATCTCAGCCTCGCGACCAAGGGTGAAACAATCGAAGACACCGTGGTTACCCTTGCGGCGATGGGCATCAGCGTTCTCGTCGTGCGTCATCCCGAGGCCGGTTTTCCGGCGCAAGTCGCGAGTTGTTTCGACGGGCACGTCATCAACGCGGGCGACGGCGCGCATGCGCATCCCACTCAGGCGTTGCTCGATATCTTTACGCTTCGCGAGGAGTTCGGTGAGATTCGTGGGCTGACGATCGCCATTGTCGGCGACATTCTCCACTCACGCGTCGCTCATTCGACAATCGCGGGACTACGATCGCTCGGCGCAAACGTCGTGCTCGTCGGACCGGAGTTCTTCCTTCCCGGGAATTACGGCCGAGAAGGCGTGACGATCGAGCGCAGTCTCGACGATGCGCTCACCAAGGTTGATGCTATTATGCTGCTTCGCATTCAGCGTGAACGGTTCGCTGCAATGCCGATGAGCGATGAGGAATATGTCGCGAAATATCAGCTGAACGGGCAACGTCTCAAGCGCGTCCCCGAACGCACCATCGTGATGCACCCCGGTCCGTATAATCGTGGCATGGAACTCGATGACAGCGTGCTCGCTTTCGCCGGATGGCGATATGCGATGCAGGTGCATCATGGCGTGTACATACGAATGGCGGTGTTGGACTTTCTGGTCAACAGCGCGAGCGTGGTAGCGTGAGCGTCATAGCATTCCCCTGCCTTTTGATTAGATGTTGATTCGAGGCGGCCGAGTCGTCGATCCCTCCGGACCGCTCGACGCGTTGCGCGACGTGCGAATTCCAATGGCGTCGTGGTTGAAATCGGCGATCATCTCGTTGCGCGCGACGGCGAAGAGATCCTCGACGCGACCGGTGCCGTTGTTGCGCCCGGGTTCATTGATATGCATGTGCATTTGCGCGAGCCCGGCTATACCGGAGAAAGAAACAATCGCGACGGGAACGCTCGCGGCTGCTCGCGGCGGATTTACTGCGGTTGCGTGTATGCCGAATACGAATCCGGCGCTCGATGACCCATCCATACTCGAGGACCTTGCGCAGCGCATCGCGCGCGATGCCGCCGTGCGCGTGTACCCGGTCGGCGCGATCACGCGAGGGCGTAAAGGGCAATCGCATGTGGATTTTGCGGCGCTTGCTCGGGCCGGGGCCGTTGCGTTTTCGGATGACGGCAACACCGTGATGAACGCGCGCGTGCTTCGCGATGCAGCGCTTGCTGCGCTTGACGTTCCCGGTGTTTTTATTTCGCATGCGGAAGACGAACATCTCAAGGGCAACGCCGTCATGAATGAAGGTGCGGTCTCGCGAGCGCTCGGACTGCCCGGAAGTCCGGCAGTCGCCGAAGATATTATCGTTGCTCGCGATCTGCTTATTGGCGCGGAGACCGGGAAGAGCTGGCACATTGCCCATGTCTCGACGCGCGGCGCGCTGGAATCGCTCCTTCATGCGCGCGCGCATGGCGGAAGGGCGACGGCCGAGGTCACGCCGCATCATTTGCTGCTCACGGATGAAGCGGTGCGCGAACATGCGGGCGGCGCAAAAGTGAATCCGCCGCTACGAAGCGAGGCTGATGCGCGCGCACTACGCGCGGCGGTACGTGAAGGAGCTATCGAGGCTTTTGCGACCGATCACGCGCCCCACACGGCTGCCGAGAAATCGGGCAATCTGCAGGAAGCCGCCGTTGGATTCACGGGACTGGAAGTTGCGGTCGGGGCATACGCGCGTGCGATTCCCGATTTGTCGATGCTGCGCTTCGTCGAATTACTCTCAACGAATCCGGCGCGCATTCTCGGCATACCGGGAGGTACGCTCGCCGTCGGTTCACCGGCCGACGTTACGATCTTCGCCGATCGCTCGTGGCGCGTCGATCCGTCGTCCTTCGCGTCAAAGGGGAAAATAACGCCGTTTTCCGGTTGGGATCTGCCGCGTCGCGCGATGGCGACGATCGTCGCGGGGCGCATCGTCGCCAAGGTGTCCTAGATGCCGTTGCTTCAGTGACGAATGAGCGGCGTTTGCAGCAAGCCGTTAATGACGAATTGCACGGCGAGCGCCGCGAGAATAATGCCGAGCACGCGCGAAACGACGTGAATGCCGGTCGTGCCGATCCGGTGCATATAGCGCGTCGCACCGCGCATGCATAGCCACGTGATTGCGAGCGCGAGCAGATAGGCGCAGAACACTATTGCATAATGAACGAGGCTTCCGCGTGCAAGATTGACGAGAAGGAATACCGTGGCTAGCGTGCCGGGGCCGGCGATCATCGGAATCGCGAGCGGAAAGACTGCCGGATTTTCCCCGGTTTGCGCGGCGCGTTCCTCATCCGTCGTCGCGCGCGCGCCGGTCGGTCGCGCAAAGAGCATGTCGATCGCGATGAGAAAAAGCAAGATACCGCCTGCGATGCCGAACGCGGGCAGCGTGATGCCGAGATAATCGAGAACCGCCGGGCCGACAATGCCCATTGCGAGCATGACGATCGCCGCGACGAGCACCGCCTGATCGACGATGCGGCCGCGCTTATGCGGCGCGCAGTTCGACGTCGACGTTACAGTCAAGCGGAATCATGCCGATCGGGTCGATGATCGTCACCGCCGTCGCAAAGGCGGTGGCGGCGAAATGCCAATCCATGAAGCTCGCGGTTATTTCCAGGTCTGCGCGGCCCCTTCGGCCAACCTGGAAGCCCTCAGGATGACCAGTACGCCTGCAGCGCTCTTTCTTGCCGACGGCTCGCGATTCGACGGCCACGGACTCGGCTACCACGGCCTCGCCTTCGGCGAAGCCGTTTTTTACACGGGCATGACGGGCTACGAAGAAGCCCTCACCGATCCGTCGTACGCCGGGCAGATTCTGACGTTCACGTATCCGCTGATCGGAAACTACGGCATCTCCGGCGTCGCCGCGCAATATCCGCGCGCGTGCGTCGCAGGGACGGTCATCAAGCAGATCGCCCATCGTCCCTCGCACTATCTCGCAAAGAGCGACCTCCCGTCTTGGCTCGACCAACAATCGATTCCGGCACTGATCGGAGCCGATACGCGAGCGATCACGATTGCGTTGCGCGAACACGGAACGATATGGTCCGCGCTCGCCGTCGGTGAAGACGCGCTGGAACGCGCGGAAGCCGAGCTCGCACAATTCGTACGCAAAGCGACGACGAAAGAACTCGTGCCGAGCGTTGCGATACGCGAACGCCACGTTGAAGGTCCGCACGGCGGTAAGCGCGTCACGCTCATTGACTGCGGCGTAAAAAAAGCGATCCTTCGCGAGCTGACCGCGCTCGGCACCCAAGTGACGGTCGTTCCGTACAATGCGACTGAAGAAGAGTTGCTGCAAGGCGATCCCGATGCGATTTTCATCTCACCGGGGCCCGGCGACCCCACCGATCTTCCGGATACGATTGAAACGCTGCGCGGGTTGCTCGGACGCAAGCCGCTTTTCGGCGTATGTCTCGGTCATCAGTTACTTGCGCTCGCGTGCGGCGCGACGACGTATAAATTACCGTATGGCCATCGCGGCGGAAATCAGCCGGTGAAGGATCAGGTGAGCGACAATGTGTTGATCACCGCGCACAATCACGGCTACGCGGTCGACGGCCGCAGCCTGCCGTCCGACTTGGAAGAGACGATGACCAACCTCAACGATGGAACCAACGAAGGATTCCGCCATCGTTCGCTTCCTATCGCAGCCGTGCAATTTCACCCGGAAGCATCGCCGGGTCCCTTCGATGCGCGCCGCCTCTTTGCCGAGTGGCTCGCTTCCGTGCGGTAGCGACGTTGCTGCTGGCGGCAGCGATGTGCACGCCGGCAGTAGCGCAATCGCTGCAGCGCCTCACGGTGACGCAACTGACGCTCTCCGCCGATGCCGTTTCGCCGAAAGTCGAAGTTCCGTTCGATCTGATCGTTACCGCGCACGTGCGCGAACGCGTGAGCGAATTGCGCAATCTGGATCTGCCGATTCTCGCCGAAGTGGAACTGCTCGGCGACGAGCACTCCGTCGTGAGCAACGCGAGCGGAACGACGTACACGGAGCGCGTGCGCGTCGTCGCTCACCATAGCGGCGTGATTACCATTGAGCCCGCAACCTTAGACGCCATCGATCCTCGCGACGGAAAGGCGAAGCGCTACTCCTCGAATTCGCTCTCCCTCAGCGTCGGCGGCGGCGTCATCGGCGTGACGCAAACCTACGACGGACGGGCCATCATCTTTACCGTGCTTCGTTGGCTGCTGATTCTCGCGCGTGGCGGCCATAGTTGTACGGCTGCTCGTGAAACGCCGGCGTCGGGCACCCGCGATCGCGCCGCAATCGGATCCGCCGCAGGTTTTTACCCCGCTGCCCGTCTTGACGCGCGAGCAGCGATTCCGCGATGCTCGTACCGTTCTTGAAGCCGAGCGAACGCGTCCTACGGTCCTGCGGATCCGGTCTATGGTTCGCGAAATGGTGGGCGCGAACGATGCCGAAACGCTCGCCGATGTGCTACGTCGAATCGCGCCGGAAGAACGCCACATGCGCGCCCTGCTCTTCGCGTTGGAACGCGCCGCGTTCACCCATGACGCCGATCTCGACCGTGCGATCGATCACGTCATCGATCGGCTGAGCGAGATAATCGCGTGAATACTCATCCGCGCGCGCTTGCCGATGCGTTACATCGCACGATCGTTGGACAAGCAGCCGTCGTCGAAGCGCTCATCTTAGGCTTGCTCGCCAACGGACACGTGTTACTCGAAGGGCCGCCCGGCTTGGCGAAAACTCTGGCATGCCGCGCGCTCGCCGCGGCGCTCGAGGGCGAATTCAAACGCGTTCAATTCACCCCAGACCTTTTGCCGAGCGACATCGTCGGGACTCGCATCTTCGATCAGCACGAAAGCCGCTTCTCGACCGTGCTCGGTCCGATCTTCGCAAACGTGGTGCTCGCCGACGAAATCAATCGCGCGCCCGCGAAAGTGCAGTCGGCGCTGCTCGAAGCAATGCAGGAGCGGCAAGTGACGATCGGTCCCCAAACGCACGCGCTGCCCGATCCGTTCCTCGTTATGGCGACGATGAATCCGCTTGATGCCGAAGGCACGTACGCACTTCCCGCCGCACAGATGGACCGCTTTCTCATCAAAGTCGACGTCTCGTATCCCAACCGTGAAGAAGAACTGCAGATTCTCGAGCGATTCGCCGTTGCGGACACGCAACCGGTTCGGGCGGTTGCGACGCTCGCCGACGTGCGCGCGTGGAGACAAGCGGCACACGAAATCCATCTCGATGCGAAATTGAAACGGTACGTTGTCGAACTCGTCGCCGTAACGCGCGAACGCGAGGGGCAGTACGTAGACTACGGCGCAAGCCCGCGTGCGACGCTGGCGATTGCCCATCTAGCGCGTGCTAAAGCGTACCTCGACGAGCGGGACTACGTCGTGCCCGACGACGTGCGAGCCGTGGCACCGCTCGCGCTGCGCCACCGAATCGGATTCAACTTCCGTGTCGCGACGGAAAACGTCGGCTCGTCACGGGTGCTCGAGCGTTTGATCGCGAGCGTTCCGGTGCCGTAATGGCTGCGCTGACGTTGCGCGACGCGCTCCTGCGTGGAAAGCGCCGTCCCCGCCGCTTCGGCGCGGGATCGCCCACGACGTATCGTGGCGACGGGTACGAGTTCGTGGAGCTACGCGCGTACGTTCCGGGAGACGACGTGCGCCGGATCGACTGGGCCGCGACGGCGCGCGCCGGCGACCTGCAAACACGCGTCGTGCTCGAAGACGTTGCGCTTACGCTCGCTGCATTCGTCGATGACTCGCCGTCCATGCAAGTCGGGCGCGTGCGTCCATTGCTGGACGCGGCGCACGAAGCACTCGACACGTGGTTCGCTGCGGCGAAGAGCGGCGATCGCACATTATGCATCGGGGCCGACCGGGTGACGCACCCCGGAGTGCCGCTGGAAGGGCGCTTCGATCTCGAGCGCATCTTGATTACCGCGCGGGCGGTGCTTCCGGTCGGCGCAGCGCTGCTCGCGATCGGTGACTGGTTTGACTTAAAACCCGAACATGACGATCTTTTGGCTGCGCTCGCGGGACGATGCGATTGCACGGCATTGCTCACGCGCGATCCCTGGCACGCCGGATTACCGCTCGCGGGGTTCGTCCGCATTCGCGGCGCCGAAGCGGGACACGTGCGTGCGTGGATCGGGCCGCGCGAACGGCGCGCCTTCCTCGACGCGGTTCGCGCTCGTGAAGTGCAGCTTCGGGAGCGGTTTGAGAAGCTCGGATGGCGGACGGGAGTCATCGACGAAGCCGGCGGCGCAGCCGGATTGTTCGAGGCATTCGGTTTGATCCTATGAGCTTCGATCGGCCCGCGTATCTCATTCCCGCGCTGTTCATCGCTCTTGCGATCGCAGCGCTCGTGCTTGCAGCGCAGCGCCGCATGACCGCGCGCGATCTCCTCTATTCGAACGTCCTATTCTTGACCGAGGCCATCGCACCGCGGCGGTGGATCGGAAGAGCATTTAACGCGACGTGGATCGTTGCGCTTGCGCTCGGCGCGTTTGCCATCGCCGGCCCGCACGTGCGCATACCGCTTCCCGCTCGCGACGGAACGGTGTTCATCTGCATCGACACGTCTGGTTCCATGCAGTCGACGGACGTCGAACCGACACGGTCGGCGGCGGCAAAGGCCGCGGCCGCGGCGTTCATCGATGCATCGCCGCCGGGCACGCGCGTGGGAATCATCGCCTTCTCGAGCGCGGCTGCCCTCATTGCACCGCTTTCATCCGATCATACGGCCGTGAAGTCGGCGCTCGATGACGTTCCCGCTCCAAACGGTGCGACCGCCATCGGCGACGCATTGCAACTCGCCGCGCAAAATCTTCCACCCGCGGGACACCGCGTCATCATTCTTATCACCGACGGAGTGAACAACGCGGGCGTCGATCCACAGGAAGTGGCGTCGTATCTCGGGGCGCATCACATCCCGGTGTATACCATCGGCATCGGCACCCCGAACGGCGATATTATCGGCGGCGAGCAGTCGACGATCGATGAAGGTGCATTGCGGTCTTATGCGGATGCGAGCGGAGGCGCGTACGCGCATGCCGAGAACGCATCGCAACTGCGAAGCGCCCTCGCGCATCTGGGCGGCATCACGATGCTCGAGAACCGCGACGTAGCTGCGTCGCTCCCGCTCGCATTTGCAGCCGCAGGATTGTTGGTTCTTGCGATCGTTACCGGCTTTGCAACGGGGAGAATACCGTGAACTTGGAATCCAGCCGCGCCGCGTATGGCAGCGGTCAACTGCTCGAATCGACGGCTCAGCACGATCCCATCGAACAGCTGCGCGAGTGGCTGGAGCTCGCATACGCAACACCCTCGATTGTGGAAGCAAACGCGATGTGCGTTGCGACGGCGGGATCGGACGGAACCGTTTCGGCACGCATGGTGCTTCTGCGTGGACTCGATGAACGTGGCCTCGTATTTTTCACGTCATATGGTAGCCGCAAAGGACGGCAGATCGCGGAAAATCCGCGCGCGGCGGCGACGTTTTATTGGCCGCCGATTCACCGCCAAGTGCGTGTCGAAGGAGCGGTATCGCAATTGCCTGAGGATGAATCGGATACGTACTTCGCAACGCGTCCGCGCGGTCATCAACTTTCGGCGTGGGCGTCGGAACAAGGTGAACCGGTCGAAGGGCGCGAGGTGCTCGACGAGCGGCTCAAACACTTCGGCGAGCGTTTTGAAGGCGATGAGGTGCCCCGACCGCACTCGTGGGGCGGATACATCATCGCGCCGGATCGATTCGAATTCTGGCAGGGGCGCGAGAACCGCATGCACGACCGCTTGGAGTATGTGCGCGACGGACGTTCATGGAAGATTCGCCGGTTACAACCGTAATTAGAGCGACGCCAATCGGGGAACCCTTTCGCTATGGGAGAGCACAGACGCGATCGCAAAGGCGAGATCTTTCAGAACAACATGACCGAGAACGAAGGCGCATACCCGCCTGCTCGGGAGGAAGCATCCCATCGCTTGCGGCCCGACGGAGACATCAATTCGCAAGAAGCGGACGAAATGAATCGCGAGTTTGCGGAACGGCTGAAGAAAAGCGGGCACCCGTCAGGCCACTGAGCGCAGCGTTTACGGCATGCTTGCGCCGGGTACGCCCGAGACATGGAAAGCTCAGGTCAACCCGGACCGAGCTTGACGATCGAACGCCAGGACGGCACAACGAGCGTACTACTCGCCGGTGAATGGGATCTCTGCGAAGCGCCGCAACTGCGCGAAGCACTTGACGGCATCAACGCCGCGCAGCATGTGCTCTTTGACCTCGCCGGTGTCACCCATCTCGATTCATCCACGCTGCGTGTCTTCGCCGAATTCAAACAACGATCGAAAAGTCTCGGGGGAAGCACGGCAATCTACTATGGGGGCAACGAGCGAGCGCGCAATCTCATGAGCGTCGCCGGAGTCGCAACCCTTTTCCATTAGTCGATTGCTGCTCGCACGCGGCGGGTATGCGGGTGTACATGTGGCATCTACACGCAGACAATCCCGAAGATGCACTACGAGAGCGTTCCCGGTTTCTCTCCGCACTCGGGACCGAGAGTGGTGAGCCCGGATACGATCGTTTTGCCGCGCAGCTGATCTACACCGAATTGATCGGCAACGTCATGCGACACGCGCGCGGCCCGGTTGACATTCAATTGCGCTGCGTCGATGGAAAAGCGTTGCTGCACGTTTTCGATCGCGGCGAGGGCTTCACGTTCAAGCCATCGTTGCCGAAGGTTCCTCTCCAAGAGAGCGGTCGCGGCCTTTTCCTCGTCAGCCGCTACGCTGAACGGGTCAACGTTCATACTCTTGTCGGACATGGCACCTGCGTGAGTGCGGTTTTCCAAGTTGGGAGGCACGCTCGCGTAACGTAGCCAATCCACCCTCCCCAGCATGCCCCGCCGTAATATCATGGTCATCGGGTCGGGACCGATCATCATCGGTCAAGCCGCCGAATTTGACTACGCGGGCGTTCAGGCGTGCCGCGCGCTGCGCGAGGAAGGCCATCGCGTCATCCTCGTCAACTCAAATCCCGCAACGATCATGACGGATCCCGAGGTGGCCGATGCCGTCTACCTCGAGCCGCTCACGGTTGCTTCGGTGGAACAAATCATCGCGCGCGAACGTCCCGATGCGCTCTTGCCGACGCTCGGCGGACAAACCGGATTGAATCTCGCCGTGGAACTCGATGACGCCGGCGTGCTGACGCGTCATGGTGTCGAGTTGCTCGGCACTCCGGTCGATACGATCAAACTTGCCGAAGACCGCGAACGCTTCAAAGAAAAAATGCTCGAGATCGGCGAGCCCGTCGCCGAGAGCGAGATCGTCACGTCGGTCGAGGAGGGCGTCGGATTTGCTCAGCGCAGCGGTTATCCGCTCGTCGTGCGTCCCGCGTATACGCTGGGCGGCACCGGCGGCGGCGTCGTGTACAACGAGGAAGAACTGCGCGAGCGCCTCGATGCTGGACTGAACGCCTCGCTCATTCATCAGGCGCTCGTCGAAACGTCGCTTTTGGGATGGAAAGAAATCGAGTACGAAGTTTTGCGCGACGGTGCGGACAACTGCATCATCGTCTGCAACATGGAGAACATCGATCCGGTCGGCGTGCATACCGGCGATTCGATCGTCGTCGCGCCGTCGCAGACACTGACGGACGTAGAATATCAGATGCTTCGGACCGCATCGCTCAACGTTATTCGCGCGCTCAACGTTCAGGGTGGCTGCAACATCCAGTTCGCGTTGCATCCGACGAGCAACCAGTACGCCATCATCGAAGTAAACCCGCGTGTCTCGCGCAGTTCGGCGCTCGCCTCGAAAGCGACGGGATATCCCATCGCGAAGATCTCGACGCGCATCGCGCTCGGACAAACACTCGATGAAATTCCGAACCCCGTGACGGGCGTGACGAAAGCCGCGTACGAACCGACGCTCGACTACTGCGTCGTCAAGATTCCGCGCTGGCCCTTTGACAAATTCCCGCTCGCCGATACGCTGCTCGGCACGCAGATGAAATCGACAGGCGAAGCGATGGGCATCGCGCGGACATTCCGTTCGGCGCTCATGAAAGCTGTGCGCGGACTCGATCTCAAGCGCGATCGTCTCACCGGCGGTGAATACACCGAGTGGAGCATCGCCGAACTCGAAGAGATCGTCGCTAAACCCACGGATGAACGACTTTTCGCCGTAGCGGAGTTGCTACGCCGCGTTGAGGGGGAAGGGCGTGACGCCGCGATCGAACGCATCCACGCGCTCTCCGCAATCGATCGCTTCTGGTTGTTCGAAATTGCAGCGATCGTTGAAGCGGAAGAGAAGGGAGAAGCGCTCGAGCCGGGCGACGCGTCGTTCCGCATGGTCGATACGGCCGCCGCCGAATTCCCCGCGCAATCGCCGTACTATTATCTGTCGCACGGTGAGATGGATGAGATCCGGCGCAGTCCAAACGAAGCGGTCGTCGTTGTCGGCAGCGGACCGATTCGCATCGGCCAAGGCATCGAATTCGACTACAGTTGCGTGCACGCCGCGTGGGCGCTGCGCGAGGCCGGAAAATCGCCCGTCGTCATCAACAACAATCCGGAAACGGTCTCAACCGATTTCGATATTTCCGACGTCCTTGTCTTCGAACCGCCGGGTCCCGACGAAGTCGAAGCAACGTATCTCGGCACGAATGCAAGCGGCGTGATGCTGACATTCGGCGGACAGACAGCCATCAATCTCGCCGGCGAACTGTCGCGCCGCAACGTTCGGATCATCGGCAGCGACCGTGCCAGCCTCGACATGGCGGAGGATCGCGCGCAGTTCGACGCGGCGCTCCAGCGTTTAGACGTCGCACGTCCGCAAGGACGTGCGGCCACGAGTTTCCGTGAAGCGCGTGTGTTTGCGCGCGAACTCGGATTTCCGGTGCTGGTCCGCCCGAGCTTCGTGCTCGGCGGCCGTGCGATGGAGATCATCTATAACGAAGGCCAACTCGCGTCGTACGCGGAGTCCGCGCCGCCGATTCTGCCCGGCGCGCCGTTGCTCGTGGACAAGTACTTGCGCGGTCTCGAAGTCGAAGTCGATGCCGTCTTCGACGGCGACGACATCCTCATTCCCGGCATCTTCGAACACATCGAACGCGCGGGCATTCACTCCGGCGATTCGATCAGCGTCTATCCGACGCAGACGATCGACGAGACGATGACACAGCGTATCATCGAGGTGACAACCGCGATTGCTGCGGAACTGCGCATCCGAGGATTGATCAACATTCAATTCGTCGTCCACGAAGGCGATCTGTACATCATCGAAGCCAATCCGCGGGCGAGCCGCACGGTACCGATCATCCAGAAGGCGACGGGTGTAAACATGGTGGCCGCCGCGACGCGCATCGCGCTCGGCGAGAAACTGCGCGACATGGAATATGGAACGGGCCTCCATCCGCGTACGCCCTACGTCGTCGTCAAAGTGCCCGTTTTCTCGTTCTCGAAAATGCGCGGCGTCGAAACGATTCTCGGGCCCGAAATGAAGTCGACGGGTGAAGTGCTGGGCATCGACGACTCCTTCGCGGGTGCGCTGCGCAAGGGATTCATCGGCGCGGGCGTTCGTTTGCCGGGCAGCGGCGGACGCATTCTCGTCTCCATCGCCGACGAAGAGAAACATGCCGCGCTGCCGATTCTCCGGCGCTACGCCGAGTTGGGTCATACGCTCGTCGCAACGCCCGGTACGCGCGTCGTTCTCGAGGATGCGGGAATTCCGTGCGAACCGATCAAGAAGATTTCCGATGGCTCGCCGCATGTGCTCGACATCATCCAGCAGCGCAAAGTCGATCTCGTGATCAACGACGCAAAGGGACCGCGCGAAATCTCCGATGGGTATCGCATCCGCCGCGCCGCGGTGGAGAGTGGAATCGCATGTCTCACGTCGCTCGACACGGCGAAAGCACTCGTAACCGCGCTCGAAACCGTGCCCGGCCCGCCTCGATCGCTGCAAGAGTATCGTGCGTCCGCGGGCGCGCACGCACCAGTGTCCTAAATGCGCAAGGTCGCAACGTCCCTCGAACGTACGCTCGACCTCAAAGACGAACCGCGCGTCTTTGTCTTGGGCGGGTCCGGGAGCAATCTCGGATTTACGAATAGTTTTCGCACCGAAGGCGGCGCGATCACCGCACGTGTGGTTCCGATTGCATGGACGCCGCTCGGCGTCGTTATCGGAGACAGTTGGCAGAACGTCGGGATAGCGCTGCAGGGATTGTTGGATTGGGTCGATCGATCGTTTCCGCCCGAAGACGAGCGCGCGTTCGTCGCGCCGATGCGCGACGTAGAATTACTCGCGCGCGTGCAGTGGCATGCCGAACTTCCCGAAAAACTCACCGACGAATCCGTCCTCAATATCGAGGACGTCCCCGAAGAGATCGCCGATGGACTCAGTCATCCACCGGCTGCCATCGTGCAATGCGCGGCGTGCCGGCGTCTGTGCGTGAAAGACGAATTTGTTTGGAAAGAGAAGCAGCTCTGCGCATGGGATTACCATTCGCAGGTCTTCGGCAGGCGTGGTCCGTGGCGTGATGGTCCGTACGAAGAGCGTCATTTCGACACGCTGCCTGCGTGCGCGTATGTGGCGCCGCAGCTGCTCGCCGAGATGAACGTCGAAGTCGTGCTCGCTACCAATGCGATCGTCGAAGAGACGGCAGCGAAGATCATCAACTTGCTGCTCGAGTCGGAACCGCAACGTCCGCATATGGCGGTGCGAACGGGCGACGGTTTTACGGTCTTGCGCGAACTGTGACCAATCGCGCGATCTCCGCGCTCGCGACGCTCTTCGTCGCGCTCTTCGTGTTGCTCGCAGCGCGGCAAGCCTACATCATGGTGATCAGAGGCCCCGACATTGCGGCGAAGCCGTACAATCCTCGCCACGCTTTACTCGATTCGCGTCGCGGGCGAATTCTCGCGACCGACGGAACGGTGCTCGCAAAGACCGTCGGGAAAACGCGCGTGTATCCGTACGGAGAGTCACTCGCGCAAACGCTCGGTTACGTTTCGGCGCGGTACGGCACGAGCGGCATCGAAGACGCGTACGATCGCGCGTTAACGCCGCCCGATACGACCGGCGATCCGGTTGCGCAGTTCGACGATCTCGTTGCGTCGATTCAGGGAAAGACATCGCAAGCGCGCGGAGCCGACATCGTCACGACCATCGTCCCACAGATTCAATCCGTTGCATGGCAGCAGCTCTCGGGACACGCACGCGGCGCGGTTGTCGTGCTCGATCCTCGAAGCGGCGCCGTGCTCGCGCTCGCGAGCGTCCCGAGCTTCGATCCAAACGACCTCGACGTTACGTTTGCGTCCCTGAACGCCGATCCGAGCAGTCCGCTCATTAATCGCGCGATCGACGGTCTGTATCCGCCCGGATCGACGTTCAAAATTTTCACCGCCGCGTCCGCGCTGGAGGCCGGGACGGTAACGATGGACTCGCATTTCGACGATCCCGGGTACTACGTCATCGGCGACTTCACGCTCCACGATAATGAAGGGGAAGCCACGGGTTACCAGGATCTGACGACCGCCTTCGCGCTCTCGAGCAATGTCGACTTTGCGCAGATTGCTTTGAAAATGGGCACCGATCTCTTCTATCAATATGTCGCAAAGTGGGGCATCGGCTCGTCGCTCGACTTTCAGATTCCGGCGGAAACCGACCGTGTACCGGACAAGGCATCAGTGGTCCCGGGGGAATTAGCGCAAATGGGATTCGGCCAGGGCGCGCTGCTCATGACGCCGCTCCAGATGGCGCTCGTGACTTCGACGATTGCCAACGGCGGAAACATGCCGCGGCCGTACATCGTCCGCCAGATCGTGCGGGATGGAACGGCGGCAAGTGTCACGCCCGGGGGAAACCTAGCAAGCCCCGTATCGGCGGACACGGCGACGAATGTGAAGAAGATGATGGTCGCCGTGGTTACGCGCGGGACCGGAACGGTCGCTCAACTCCCCAACGTCCAAGTTGCCGGAAAGACGGGCACCGCCACGAATCCGCACGGAGCCGCACACTCGTGGTTCGTCTGTTTCGCACCCGCGGATAACCCGCGCGTGGCCATCGCGGTCGTCGTGGAGAACGGCGGGTACGGGGCAGACGTAGCGGCCCCGATCGCGCGCAACGTACTGCGCGAAGCGCTAAGCGTCGTCAAGGACTAGCCTAAGTTTGATCGAGCAACAGACGTTCAACAACCGGTATCGACTCGATCGCAAGTTAGGCGAGGGCGGAATGGCCACTGTCTACAGCGGCACCGATACGCTGCTCCGCCGGCGGGTGGCGATCAAAGTCTTGCGTCCGCAGTACGCGGCCGACGCCGAGTTCGTGCGGCGCTTCTATCAAGAAGCCGAATCGGCCGCGCGCCTATCGCATCCGAATATCGTCAACACCTATGACGTGGGACGCGAAGGCGACACGTACTACATCGTGATGGAGCTCATCGACGGACCGTCGCTTGGCGAGATCATCTCGGCCGACGGGAAGCTTCCGGAGCACGTTGCGATCGACTATGCGGCGCAGATTTGCAACGGACTTGCCTACGCGCATCGTCAAGGACTGCTCCATCGCGATATCAAGCCCGCAAACGTCCTCGTCACCAAAGACGACGTCGTCAAGCTCTCCGACTTCGGCATCGCGCGCGCCGTTTCGCAGCATACGATGGCCTTGACAAAGCCGGGCCTCGTGATGGGAAGCGTATTCTACATTTCGCCCGAGCAAGCGCAGGGGCACGAACTCAACGAAGCGTCCGATCTATATAGCGTCGGCATCGTACTCTATCAGATGTTGACGGGCGACTTGCCCTACGGCGGCGAGTCGCCGGTTACGGTCGCGCTCAAGCACATCAGCGATCCCGTTCCGACGCTCGATACCAAGAAGCTCGGCATCTCACCCGCACTTGCGGCAATTGTCAACAAACTGCTGCAGAAGAATCCCGAGAACCGGTTTGCCTCGGCAAGTGAAGTCGCAACCGCGCTGCGCGAAGCACGCGAGCGCCCGAGCGTCGCGGCCTATTCGATCAGTGACGATGCGCCGACGCTGAACTTTCGCTCGGTTCCTCCACCGCGGCGTTCGCCGATGCCGGATCGGTTGTACACGTCGATCAGCGAAGAAGAAGAAACACGCTCTCGTCTCGGCGGCAGAGCGATCACCGTTCTTGCCGTGCTTGCGGTCATCGCCACGGCGCTCGGTTATTATCTTTTCGGCCGCAATTCAATTGCGCTGCCGGTGGTGGGCGCGACGATCAAAGTCGTGGACTATACGAACATGAGCGACAGCCAAGCCCAAGCGGCGGTCGTTAACGCAGGTCTCGTCGCACGATTCATCAAGACCTCAAGCGATACGGTTCCGGCGAATCACGTCATCCGGCAGAATCCCCCGCCGGGTTCGAGCGTGCAGAAGAACGCGACAATCGAACTCGTCGTCAGCAATGGATTGCCCACCGTCGGGTTGCGCGACGTTCGCGACTTCAACGCCGGCGACGCGCAACGTATTCTGCAAGACGACGGCTTCAAGGTCAAGGTCGCGAAAAAGTACGATCCGGCGCCGATCGATACGGTGCTCGATCAAGAGCCAAAACCGCGCTCGCAGATGCGCAAAGCGAGCACCGTCACGCTCATCGTCTCGCAAGGTCCGGAGTCGATCAAGGTTCCGCAGTTCATCGGGCTCGCTGCCGGCGACGCAACGGCACTGGCAAAAAAGAACGGCATCACGCTCGATACGTCGCAGCGCGCCGCGTATCCGAACACACCGAACGGTGTCGTCGCAACGCAAGACATTCCGCCGGGGAGTTCCGTCGATCGAGGCTCGACGGTGCATGCCATTGTCAGCAACGGTGCCGGCATCAGCGACTCGGGCCAGATGGCCGCGGTCCCGAGCGTCGTGAACAACGCGTATGAAAATGCAATCGACGCAGTGACGAAAGCTGGATTCACGCCCGTCGTCAAGTACAGCACGCAACTCGATCGTAATGGGATGATCGTCGATCAGCAGCCTGCAGCGGGAACCCAAGCTCCCACGAATTCAACCGTCACCATCACGCTCTCGACCAATGGCGAAGTGCCCGACACCGACGGCCAAACGGTGCAAGACGCGCAGGCAACACTCCTCAGCTACGGCTATCGGGTGACCCAAATCCAATACACAACCACCGAAGGCGCCGATGGAAAAGTGGTTCGCACGGATCCGCCGGCCGGAACGAATCTCGCGCCCGGCTCTGCCGTAACGCTATGGGTAAACGGAGTCAACCATTAAGTGCGTATCCTGGGCATCGACCCGGCACTGCGCGTTACGGGATACGGAGTGATCGAACGAACGCCGAAGGGCGTGCATTTGATCGAAGCGGGCGTGGTGAGTCCGCGGACCGATCGCGCACTGGAAGAGCGTCTTGCCGAATTGCACGACGGAGTTCGCGCGATTCTTGCGGAAACCAAACCCGACGTGGTCGTCATCGAAGAACTCTACACGACCTATAAGAACCCCATGACTGCGATCCTGATGGGTCACGCACGCGGGGTGATGTGTCTTGCGAGCGCCCAAGCCGGCGTTCCGGTTCATACGCTCGGTCACGCGCACGTAAAACGTGCGCTCGTCGGATCCGGCGCGGCGCGTAAGGATCAAGTCAACGCGATGGTGACGCGGCTCTTGCGCCTTCGGAGCGCGCCGAAACCGAACGATGTCTCGGACGCGCTTGCGATCGCGCTCGCTTATATGAACATCTCGGATCATGTTCTCGCGTATTAGCGGAACGCTCGTCGATCGCAACGGCGAGAGCATCGTGCTCGACGTCAACGGTCTCGGCTATGATGTCGTGCTGCCGCCCTGTGTCGCGGAAAAGGTCGCGGCGCCGGCGGGCGACCGAATCACCCTCGAGGTTTTTTCAGTGCTCAATATGGATGGAAATAGCGGGCACTTCACGTTCTACGGCTTCACGAATGGGATCGAACGCGAATTCTTCGAAGCACTGCTCAGCGTCGCCTCGATCGGTCCCCGTTCGGCAGCACGCGCGTTCTCGCAGCCG
The DNA here is from genome assembly GCA_963765935.1 of Vulcanimicrobiia bacterium. Lineage (GTDB taxonomy): Bacteria > Vulcanimicrobiota > Vulcanimicrobiia > Vulcanimicrobiales > Vulcanimicrobiaceae > JAMXLG01. The sequence goes on from CAVXXX010000002.1 coordinate 108,755, forward strand.
ATGTCCGCGATCGCAAGCGCGATCGATCGCGGCGATCACACGTATCTGAAAACGCTGCCCGGCATCGGCCAGCAGAAGGCGCGCGACATCGTCGCCAAACTGCAGGGCAAGGTCGCGAAGTTTCTCCTCATCCAGGATGCGCAGCCGGCTATGCAAACACCGATGCCGGACTTTGCCGACGAAGCCATGGCGGTGCTGCTGCAGTTGGAGTATAAGCGCGGCGAAGCGGAAGCAATGATTCGCGAAACGCTCGACGCGGTACCGGCCATTAAAGATGCCGAAACGCTCCTCGCACAGATTTACCGCCGTAAAGCCGAGAAGGCCCGCGCGGGTTCTCCCGTTCAGGGAGAACCGATGTGAGCGATCCATCGGCGCGCAAGAAGCTCATCGGCGGAGAGGAAGACGCCGAGCGTCTCGTTTCGCCCGACGACACGTTAGAAGATGAAGTCTATGGCGCGAGCCTCCGTCCGCGCAGCTTCGCCGACTATGTCGGTCAAGACCGCGTCGTTGAAAATCTTCGTATCGCCATCGACGCAGCGCAACGGCGCAACGAGCCGCTCGAGCACGTGCTCTTCTACGGGCCACCGGGTCTCGGGAAGACGACGCTCGCCGCACTGATCGCGCGCGAGATGAATGCAAACTTCCGTCCCACCAGCGGACCGACGCTCGAAAAACCAAAAGATTTGGTCGGCATTTTAACGTCGCTCGAAGCCGGCGACGTGCTCTTTATCGATGAGATCCATCGTCTCGGACGCGTGGTCGAAGAATTTCTGTATCCGGCGATGGAAGATTATGAAATCGACTTCGTCGTCGATCGCGGCGCCTATGCCAAGACGATCAAACTTCCGCTCAAGCGCTTCACGCTGATCGGCGCGACAACGCGCGCCGGTATGCTCACCGCTCCGCTCCGCGAGCGTTTCGGAATCGTCCATCACTTGGATTACTACTCGAATGAGGAACTGGAGCGCATCGTTACGCGGTCCGCAACGGTACTCGGCGTTCCGATCGAACGCGAAGGCGCAGCGATGATTGCATCGCGCAGCCGCGGCACGCCGCGTATTGCGAACCGGTTGCTGCGACGCGTCCGCGATTACGCTGAAGTGCGCGCGGGCGGCACGATTACCGCGACCGTTGCAGATGAAGCCTTGCAGCGCGAAGGTGTCGACGTGCGCGGACTCGACCGGCTCGATCGCGCGTTTCTTCGCACGATCGTCGAGCAGTACGGCGGCGGTCCCGTCGGCATTTCGGCGATCGCCGCGACGCTTACCGAGGATGCGGAAACGCTCGAAGACGTGGTCGAACCGTATCTGCTCAAAGCCGGGTTCGTCGTGCGCACCGCAAGCGGGCGCAAAGCAACGCCGGAAGCGTACCGCCATCTCGGCGCAATTCCAAATCGCACACAACAGGAACGACTGTTCTGATGCGTCGCATGCGTTTTCTCGCCGGAGTGGCCGCATCGACCCTGACTCCGATTTTCGCGCGGGCTCAGGACGATGAGTTCGATCCCGCGTCGTCATCATCGTTGCAGGCGTTGCGGGTACTGCTGGGGCGCGGCGATGCGCAAGCGTTGCCGGGAGGCGGATTCACGTTCGAGGGACGCCCCTATCGCGGCACATTTGTTCGCCAAACCGACGGCTCCATTGTGACGACGGTTTCCCTCGAAGACTATCTCTACAGCGTCGTTCCGCGGGAGATGCCGCCGTCATGGCCTTCCATGGCACTCCAAGCGCAGGCCGTATGCGCGCGTACCTACGTGCTGCAACGCAGTTCCCCGCGACGTACCTACGATCTCGTACCGTCCGAAGCAGATCAAGTCTATGGCGGGATCGAAAGTGAATCTGCGGCCGCGCGCACTGCAGTGGATGCAACGGCGGCGCAGGTCTTGCGGTTCGACAACGGCTTCGCGGAGATCATGTATTCATCGTGTTGCGGCGGACACACCGAATCATCCGCGGATGCATGGGGCGGTGCGTTCTTTCCGTATCTTGCCGGCGTCGTCTGCACGCACTGCAGCGATTCGCCGAACTATCGGTGGAAGCACGATCTGGCGCTGGCGCAAATCGGAGGGGCGTTTGCTGCAGAGATTGCGCCGTTCGGGATGCTGCGCGGCATCCGTTCGAGCGTGCTCGACGGAAGCGGCCGCGTGCGGATGATGGAGTTGGTGTGCGAACGCGGTTCGGCCTTCGTGAAGGGCAGCGCATTCCGTTCGCGGATCGGCGCTCGCGTCGTTCCCAGCTTGCTCATCACAAAATTTGATATGGCGCCCGAGACGCCGGATCGTCTATCGATTGAAGGCGGCGGACTCGGCCATGGGGTAGGCCTTTGCCAGTGGGGTGCACGTGGCATGGCGCTGGAAGGAGCGTCATCAAGTGACATTCTCAACTTCTATTTTCCTGGAACGGCAATCGGACATGACTGACGGTCAAGAGGACAAGCCGCCCGAAGGCGAGTCGAGCGACAAACGCTACTCGTTACGTTTGCGCAAGTACATCGACGTCGTCGTCGAGGACCCGCTGTCGTCAATGCTCTTTCGCGCCGCCGTTGCCGATATTTCGCCTACCGGAATGCGCATTATCGCCGATCAGTATTTGCCCGTCGGAACGAAGTACACGTTCACCATGAAGCGCGCACCGTTTTTGCGATTGCGCGGACAAGTGCGCTGGATCCGCGCCTTTCAAGGCGAGACATATCAAGTCGGCGTCCTAATCGTCGATGCAAGCGAAGACGATCGCAAACGCCTTACGAATTTCCTGGAACTGGAGCGCCAGCGCTTCACATAGGGAGACGCTAATGCGGCCGGAGGATTTGGCCTCGGGCTACACGTTCGATCTGCCCGAGGAGTTGATTGCGCAGCACCCTGCGCCCGTGCGCGACGCGAGCCGCTTGATGGTCGTGCACGAGTCGACGATCGAACACAAGATCTTTCGTGATTTACCGTCCGTACTGCGCGCCGGAGACGTACTCGTGCTCAATGAAACGCGAGTCATCGCGGCGCGTTTGTTCGGCACGCGGGCGGGCACGGGCGGTTCGGTTGAAGTGCTGCTGCTGCATCCCGCTGATGCGTCGCGCTACGATCCGAGCGCAAGCGCGTGGAGCGCACTCGTTCGTCCTGCGAAGCGTATACACCGCGGTATGGAAATTGTATTCGGTGATCTTGGTATCGCGCGCGTGCTCGCGGAGCATGACGAAGGTATTCGAACGCTGCAATTCGAGATTTCCATGCCGTTCGAAGAATTTCTCGAACGCTCCGGGCGTCTTCCGTTGCCGCCGTACATCCATAACGATTCGGAAGAAGCGCAACGGCGATACCAAACCGTCTTTGCGCGCGATCCCGGCAGTGTCGCGGCTCCCACTGCATCATTACACTTCACGCCGGAGTTGCTTGATGAGTTGCGCGAGGGAGGCGTGGAGATCGTGCGGCTCACGCTCGATGTCGGACTCGGCACGTTTCGTCCGATGAAAAGCGAGCGCCTTGAGCAGCACACGATGCACGCAGAGACGTACATGATTCCGCACGAAGCGGTGGATGCAATCGCGCGGGCACAACGGGAAGGCCGGCGCATCGTCGCGGCGGGAACAACCGTTGTGCGAGCACTCGAAGGCAGCGCGCAAGCGCACGGCCGCGTCGTTGCGGGCGAGGGATCGACGTCAATCTTCATTCGCCCCGGATTTAGGTTTCGCGTCGTCAACGCGATGATTACAAACTTTCATCTACCGCAGTCGACGCTTCTGGTGCTGGTCAGCGCCTTTGCAGGCCGGGAACGCATCCTCGACGCTTATCGTGAAGCGGTGATGCACTCGTACCGGTTTTTCTCATTCGGCGACGCGATGTTTCTTGAACCTGCACCGAGAACGCGGAGCTGATGCGATATGTGGCGATGCGGGAACACGGCGGCCCGAACGTTTTATACGTTGCCGAGGCGCCCAAGCCGCAACCCGGTCGCGGCGAACTGCTGATCGCGGTCGAAGCGGCGGGCGTATCGCGACCCGACGCGCTGCAACGAGCCGGAGCGTATCCACCGCCGGCGGGCGCATCGCCAAACCTCGGCCTTGAGGTTTCGGGCGTCATCGACGCGGTCGGAAACGGCGTCGTCGGATTCGCGCCCGGCGAGCAGGTGGTCGCGTTGTGCAACGGCGGCGGCTACAGCGAATTCGTCTCCGTGCCGGCCGGACAAGTCTTACCGTTACCGGCGCAATGGTCGTTCGTGGAAGGTGCGACGCTTCCCGAAAATGCGTTCACGGTCTACGATAATCTGATCGTGCGCGCACGGCTACGCGAGGGCGACGTCGTTCTCGTGCACGGTGGTACGAGCGGGATCGGTACGATGGCGACGCAGATGGCGCGCGCGGTCGGCGCAAACGTGATTGCAACGACCGGATCGGATGAAAAATGCGATGCGGCAATTCGTTTGGGCGCATCGTTTGCAATTAACTATCGCACGAGCGATTTTGTCGAACGCGTGCGCGAGTTGACGAATGGTCGCGGCGTCGATGTCGTGCTCGACATCGTGGGCGGCGATTACATCGATCGCGATCTGCGTGCCCTTGCAGTCGACGGCCGTATTTCATGCCTCGCGACGGCCGGCGGCGCAACCGCGAGTATCGATCTGCGCTATCTGTTGCAACGCCGGGCGACGATCCTGGGTTCAAGTTTGCGTCCGCGAAGCGCGGATGAAAAAGCGGAAATCGCGCGCGGATTGCGGGCCCGGATCTGGCCGTTGCTGCCGGCACGCGATCCGATATCCGCGGTCATCGACTCGCTCTTTACGTTCTCACAAGCTGCGCAAGCGCACGAGCGGCTGGAATCGCACGGCCACATCGGCAAGATCGTGCTCGTCCCCGACGCGCCGGCCGCGCCCTGAGCAAGGAACGGGAATGTGAGAGCGAACTCCCTACGCTTCTGCTAGAAATGGGTTGAGTTTTAATGAGTGTGAACACAGCGATTCAATCGTATACACCCAAAAAGTGGGATCTTTCGGGCCTGCAAGGCATCTCCGACGAGACGCTACAGATTCATTTCGGTCTGTACGAAGGCTACGTGAAAAACACGAACACGCTCAACGAGCGTATCGCCGAACTCCGTGGCGCCGGCAAGGCCAGCGGCGCCGATCCTGCGTTCGCCGAACTGGTGCGCCGCCTTGGCTGGGAATTCGACGGCATGCGGCTGCACGAATACTACTTCGATAACCTGACAAAGAATCCAACGCAATTGAAATCAGGACGCCTGCAGGATCTGCTGAGCGGACCGTACGGCGGCTTCGACGGATGGAAGAAGGAGTTCGCGGCAATCGGCGGCATGCGTGGCATCGGGTGGGCGATCGCCTACTTCGATCCCAAGGCGAATCAAATCGTCAATGCCTGGATCGGCGATCACAACGTCAATAATCTCGCCGGCTGCGAGCCAATCGTCGTCATGGATTTGTGGGAGCACGCCTGGCTGCGTGACTACAAACCGGCCGAGAAAGGCAAATACATCGAAGCGTTTATTGCCAATATCAATTGGAGTGCTTGCGAATCGCGTCTCCCGTAACCGGGAACGGATGTCTCATGAGCGATCGAGACATCCGCAAGGAACTTCATACGAAAGACGCCGAGATGTTCCGTCAGCAAGAACGCGCCGCTGATTCGAACGAGCGGTTGCACGGATACGATAAAACCGACGCCGACTCGTTCCCAGCAAGCGATCCACCCGCGGCAACGCCGGCGCAAAAACCGACGGACAAACAGTAAAAGAAAAACAGGGCGGTGATTAACACCGCCCTGTTTCACGCTTCTGGTTCGACGATCAAGGTTCGAGGGTTTGTGTACCACACGAGACCGGCGGGTGCATCGCGTTGGGCGCGTACGTGTTTGCGTTCGGTGTAGTCGATCGGTACTTTCGTGCTGGTCTTCGCTTTAGAGTAGAAGGCTGCAAGTGCGGCTGCGCGCCGCAGATCGTCCACGGGCGGCGCGTTGCGATCGTCGCGTTGCAAGATAACGTGCGCACCGGGAATGTTTTGCGCGTGAAACCAGAGATCGTTCGGGCGGGCGACGTGAAACGTCAACTCGGCGTTTTCGCTCGGCGAGCGTCCGATCAAAATGCGCGAACCTCCAGGTGTCCGCACTTCGAGCGGAGGGCGCTTGCGCGGTTTCGAATGTCCGCGTGCAAAATCGTCGGAACGTCCTTCGGCTTGCGCCACCGCCCGTTCGACATCCGCAAGATCCGCTTCGTCGGCGCGCTCGGATTCCCAACGCAGCTCCTCGACGGCGCGAAGTCCAGCGTCAATAGCTTGCGCCCGTGACTCGATGTGCGGTAGCGACGCACCGAGTTTCTTGTATTGCGAGAAGAGTTTCGCGGCGCGTTCCTTCGCTTCGTCGCGCGCCGCATCATCGCGTTCATGAAGCGTCGCAAAGAGCGATTCGCCTTCCTGACGCAATGATTCGCGCGCCAGTGCTTTGTTGCGCTTCTCGTCAAGCTTTTGGCGTTCTTCGAGGAGTTTGCGTTCGCGGGCATCCAGCCGTTTACGCAGTTGGGTTCGCCGTTGCATCGTGCGCGCGCGTTCGCCGGACCCGGCGCGCTCATCGCGGAACGCTTTGAACGCTTCCAGCACCGACTCGTTCTCCGGCACTTCGGTTCCACGGGTGTCACGAGCGATGAGCGGAGGCGCTTCGTACGGTAATCCAGCCTGCACCGAACGCATGCCGTTTTCCGCAAGCGAAAACTCTTTGAGCGCCGCCACGACCATTTCGCGCTTCGCGAGCACGAGATTCCCGAAGCGCGGAACGAGCTCGGCATAGAACGTTACTTCGTCGCCCACGCCGAAGCGGGAGCGCGTTCCGAACTGCAACCGCATCAGCCGGTCTCCCGTGCGAGACTGAGCGCCAAGCAACGTCGCACCGCGTAACGCGGCGCCCAGCGCGCGTACGAAGCCGGGTTCCGCCGCGATCGGCAACGCTTCATATTCGACCGTCACGAGCGGCGGCGTTCCGAAGGGGTCGAACGCCAGCAACGCGTCCTCGGAACCTGTCCCGAGCGAAGTCGAAGAGCGCCGGTTGAATACGATCGCGACGCGGCCGTCCGGCAAGAGACCTACGTCGCGGACACGCGCGCCGCCGAAACGCGACTCGATCTCGGCGGCGGCGCGCCGAATCAGTTGCCAGTCGGTGCGCATACGCGCTCGCGTAGAACGCGTTTTAGTACTTTTCCGCTGGGTCCGAGCGGCATTGCTTCGATGAAATACACGTGGCGCGGGTACTTGTGACGCGCGAGATGTTCCTGCGACCACGCGATCAGCGCTTCGGCGCTCACATCGTGCGTTTCCTCGCACAGCACGACCGCAACGACCTCCTCGCCGTGCGTCTCGTGCGGCACGCCGATGACCGCAACTTGCTTCACGGCCGGATGGCGCATCAAGACTTCCTCGACCTCGCGCGGATAGACGTTGAACCCTCCGCGAATGATCATATCTTTCTTACGATCGACGATCGTAATGAATCCGTCCGCGTCTTTTGTGCCGAGGTCACCGCTTCGGAACCAGCCGTCGATGATTGCGGCTCGCGTAGCCTCCGGATCGTTCAAGTAGCCTTTGAAGACGCAGTGGCCGCGAATCACGATTTCGCCCATTTCTCCCGACGGAAGAAGTTCGATGCGATCGTCGCGTTCCGGATTCGTAATTGCAAGCTCTACGCCCCAAATGCCGCACCCGACCGTTCCCGCTCTTCGTCCGAATTCGCGCTGATTGAAGCTCGCGACCGGAGACGTTTCGGAAAGACCATAGCCTTCGTAAATCGGAGCGCCGAAAATCTCTTCGACTTTTTCCAACACGGCAACCGGTATCGCTGCACCGCCGGAAGCGCACAAACGAAGCGGCGGCCGTGCAGCGTTCTTGCGCGCTGCGTCGAGCAGCGCGATATACATCGTCGGCACGCCGGCGAAGATCGTGACCTCGCGGTCGACCATCAATTGCAACGCTGCTTCGCCATCAAAGCGCGGCATCAAGACCATCGATGCGCCGACTCGAAATGCCGTATTCATCACGCAGGTCTGTCCGAACGCGTGGAAGAGCGGCAGCGCGCCGAGCAACACATCTTCATGCGTGGCCTCGAATAAATCGTGCGCGCTCACCGTCGAGTTGAGGACGAGGTTGTTCTGCGTGAGCACGGCGCCTTTGGGCCGTCCTGTCGTGCCGCTCGTATAAAGCACGACGGCATCGTCTTGAGAGTCGCATAGCGTCATCTGCTCGACCGGCTCGTCCGCAGGCACACCGGCTTCCAGAAACACCGTACCGGTTGCCTCGCACGCGGCGCGGCCCGCTGCTGCGAGCTGTGGCGCGCAGACGAGGATCTTCGCCGCGGCATCATTGAGGATAAAGCCGATCTCGCCGGGCGTCAGGAGCGCATGGACGGGAACCACCACGGCGCCGGCTGCCAATGCCCCATAGTAGGCGGCGGGGAAGTCCGGCGTGTTGAGCAGTAGGATCGCAACGCGTTCGCCGGGCTCGATGCCCTGACGGCAGAAGGAGGCGGCGTAGCGGCGTGCCTGCTCCCAAAGCTCTGCATACGTGATGCGATCCGGGCCGAAGACCACCGCGGTGCGGTGGGGGTATCGAAGGGCGGATTCTGCAAGCGTTGAGGCAAGCGATAGAGCCATGACGAGGGTTCCTCTCCGGTGGCTTGGAAAACATCCCGCTTTCCGCGCTTTCGACTCTAGGGAGTTGGTTTGAGAACCGGGCCCGGCTTACTTTTCGTGGTGTCAGGTCCTTCCGGGGCCGGTAAAGATACTCTAGTCGATGCGCTTCGTGCCCGCATGTCCCGGCTTCGGTATTCGGTGTCCGCGACGACTCGCGCACCGCGCCAGGGCGAACTCGAAGGCGAGCACTACTTCTTTGTCGAGCGCGCTACGTTCGAAGAACGGGTACAATCGGACGGGTTCCTCGAGTGGCGCGAGTACAACGGCAACCTTTACGGGACGCCGCGGGATTACGTGCAGAGGACGCTGGCCGAGGGCTATGACTTGATCATGAAGCCTGAGGTCAACGGAGCGCTTGCGATCAAGTCGGCGTACCCTGACGCCGTCTTGATCTTCCTCGTTCCGGACAAGTTTTCGCATCTGCGGGAACGGCTGCTGGCGCGTCGCACCGAGACAAACGAAGAGATCGCGCGACGGCTCGAGATCGCGCACCAGGAAATGAAGTTCATTCGGAACTTCGACTACCTCGTCATCAACGAGCAGGGCCGCTCGGACGACGCCATTCGCGACTTGCAAGCGATATTGCAAGCGGAGCGCTTCCGCATTCACCGCTGGGGCGACGATTCACTAAACAACTTCGAACAAAACTAATTACGTTACAAGGAATATGATGTCAAAAACGGTTTTTGGAGACCTCGACGCCCTTCTCAAGCATTCGGATTCGAAATTCAGTCTCGTTAATATCGTCACGAAGCGGGCACGCCAGCTGAACAACTGGATCCGCGTGCAGCAACTGCCGCCCTCGGACCGTCGCGAATACTTCGCGAGCGAGCCATTGGTCGATAAGGACACGATCAATCCGAATAAACCGGTGTCGATCGCGCTGGATGAGATTGCCGAGGGAGCGATTGCATACCATAGGACTAAAGAGGGTATCAAGTAGCCGCCAAACGGCTCTCAGACTTTCTCTTGCTTCGTGTTTTGATGGTGCTGGATTCGTGCGGCTTGCCCCGCGAGGGGCAAACGCCACGGATTCACCGGAGGTGAATCCTGATGTGCGGGATCGTAGGCTATATCGGCGAGCGCGATAGCGTCCCGATCATTTTAGATTCGCTCTCGCGGCTCGAGTACCGCGGCTATGACAGCGCGGGCATCGCCGTCATCGACGAGCGCGGCGCTTTGACCGGGACAAAGGCGGAAGGCAAACTCTCCCGCCTTGCAGATCGGTTGAAGAACGGCGGCCGGATTTCCGGCTCCGTCGGCGTTGGACACACGCGGTGGGCCACGCACGGCCGGCCCAATGACGCCAACGCGCACCCACACATGGATTGCAGCGGCAACATCGCCGTGGTGCACAACGGCATTATCGAGAACTACGCGCTGCTGCGGGCGAAGTTGATCGAGCTCGGTCACATCTTCAAGAGCGAGACCGACACCGAAGTGCTCGCGCATCTTATCGAGATGCACTACGACGGCGATCTCGAGAACGCCGTTCGTAAAACGCTTGCAGAAGTTTGCGGCGCGTATGCTCTCGGCGTGATCTCGAGCGACAACCCCGACGAACTCGTCTTCGCGCGCAACGGCGCGAGCCCGCTCGTCGTCGGAATCGGCGAAGGCGAGATGTACGTCGCTTCCGATACGCCGGCGATTTTGCCGTACACTCGCCGCGAGATCATCCTGCAGGAAGGCGAAATGGTCGTCGTCAGCCGCAACGGGTATCGCTTGATGCGGTACGACGGCACACCGATCGCGCGCGACGTCATTAATGTCACGTGGGATGCGACGTCCGCTGAAAAAAGCGGATACAAGCATTTCATGCTCAAGGAGATCTTCGAGCAACCCAACGTCATCAAAGAGACGTTGGCCGGCCGCATCGATGAAGACGGTCACGTGCATCTCGGCGCGGAGATCGATATTCCCGACGAGCGGCTGCGCGATATTTCAAAAATTGCGATCACCGGCTGCGGCACCGCGTACCACGCGGGCATGGTCGGCATGTATCTGCTGCGTTCGCTCGTCAAGCTGCCGGTTGAAATGGAACTCGCCAGTGAGTTCCGCTACGGCGATCCGGTGATCGATCCGACCGCGCTAGTGATCGCGATGTCGCAGTCGGGTGAAACGGCGGACACGATCGAAGCGGTGCGGATTGCAAAAGACGCCGGCACGTCGATTCTCGGTATCTGCAACGTGCTCGGTTCGCATTTGACCCGTATCGCGGACGGCACGCTCTATACGCGCGGTGGCCCCGAAATCGGCGTCGCGGCAACGAAAACCTATGTGTCGCAAGTGACAGCGATGACGCTCTTCGCGCTCTACACGGCGAAGGTTCGCGGCACGGTCGATCCCGCGCGTCTGAAGCAGATCGGCGAAAACACGAAGCTTCTGCCAGCATCGGTCGATGTCGTCCTCAACACGTCCGATTATATTCGCGACGTCGCGCGAAAGATTCGCAAGATGCGCAGCTGCCTCTTCATCGGACGCTACATCAATTACCCGACGGCGCTCGAGGGCGCGCTCAAGCTCAAAGAAATCAGCTACATTCACGCTGAAGGCTACGCCGCGGGCGAAATGAAGCACGGCCCAATTGCCCTACTCGATACGGAAACGCCGGTCATTGGAATCATGACGGATGGCCGCATTCGCGAGAAGGTCCTCTCGAACTTGATGGAGTCGAAAGCGCGCGAGGCGCCGATTATTGTCGTCGCCAATCACGGAGACGAAGAAGCGCGCACCGTTGCAGATTACGTTTTCTGGGTTCCGAAAGTCGACGAGCTGCTCTCACCGATCGTCAACGTTATCCCGCTCCAATTGTTGGCATACCACATCGCCGACATCGAAGGTAAGGACGTCGATCAACCGCGCAATTTAGCAAAGACGGTCACTGTCGAGTAAGCTACCTGCTGTTTAGCGTGGTTAGCGTGCGGGCACAAGGCTAGTGAGCGGAGGTGTCTCGACGATGATCATGTCTAGGCCCGTCGATTCTATTACGATTCGCTGGAGAGCTGATGCCGGCGGACGTATTACATTCTTCAATGGTGATTGGGCGCGGTACACCGGCGTGCCGGACGGAGAAGTGCGTGGCAGCGCGGATGCATGGATTGCGTGCATACATCCGGACGATCAATCGGTAGTTCGCGCAATGTGGTCGGCACGCGGCCGAGATGCGGATAGCTACGCAATCCGTTTCCGGCTGCTCGGCGAAGATGGAATCTTTCGCAAGTTCCAGGGCGTCGCGGTTCCCGTGCGAGAAGGCCAATCGATTTCGTCCTGGGCCGGGTATTGCGAGCCTGTCCCGTAGGCGCAACAATACATCCATGCAACTGGAACTTGGCGAGAATCCCATTGACCGCCTCGCCGACATGTTGCGCGAAGCCGAACGCGCGCATGCGGTTTACGAGCACCGATTAGGCCATCCCGATCCCGATTGGCCTCAATGGTACGCGCGTCATATGTACGATCGTCTCACCGAAGACGAGGGGGCTCGTTCGGAGTAGCGCACTATCCCAACGTAAGGATGGGATAGATGACGGATAACCTCGGCATGGATGCCGGCATTTCGCGCGGCGACTTTCTGAATGCGTCCCTCATCGGAGGGGGTGCGATGGCGCTTGCCGGTTCACCGCTCGCCGCCCTTTCACAAACCGACTGGAACGGATACGGCGGCGACGGCGACTACAGCGACTCAAATGGAAATACGTTCAGCGTCGTAACAGCCGGACACAAAATACGCGACGGCGACTTTGATTCGCTGCCGGGCGACGTACATGCCACCGGCGAGGCATACGATTGCGTCGTCGTTGGCGGCGGTATCAGCGGACTTGCTGCAGCATTATTCTTTGCGCGCAACGCCGGGGCAAACCGGCGCTGTTTGGTACTCGACAATCACCCGATTTTCGGCGGTGAAGCAAAACGCAACGAGTTTGTCGTTGACGGACAACGCTTGATCGCGCATCAGGGCTCGGCCGTTTACTTCGTCCAATATCCCCACAGTTTTCTTGCGCGCTTTTACGATTCAGTGGGACTTCGCCAGCCAAAACTGACGTACCAGCGATGGAACGGTTCATCACCGCAATGGCCCATCGGAATCACGCCGTACGATCAAGTTGATGGAGAATCGTCGCACTACGGATTCTATTTTGGCGCAAAGTTCGGACGGGATCCCGGGATGTGGTTGATCGATCCCTTCAAAACGCAGCTGCGCGGGGCGCCGATTTCCGAACGTGCACGCACTGAGCTCTTGCGATTTCATCACGGTCCCGTGCGTCCGCAACCGCCGCCGGAATACCACGGCGATCCGATCTCCCGCCGCCTCGACACGATGACGCTGGAAACCCACATGATGGCTGAGTACGGCATCGGCCGTGAGACGATCCGAACCTTTCTGTCACCCGTTTCGGGCGGCGGATCGGGACTTGGACCCGACGCGCTTTCCGCCTACGCCGACTACGCAGCGGACCTCTTGCATCCGCTCGACACCGAGAATGGCGACCAAATGTTCCCCGGCGGAAACGACGGCATCGCACGATTGATCGTGAAAGCACTCGTTCCGATGGCTTTCGAAGGGGACGACTCGGTGGAAGCCGTCTACAGCAACCGCGTGAACTTCGCCGGACTCGACCGCGAGGGTGCGCCGACGCGCATTCGTCTCGATGCTACGGTCGTCTGGGTGAGGCACGCCGGAAGGCCCGAAAACGCAGATGCGGTGGACATCGTCTATACGAAGGACGGCCGGCGGTATCACGTACGTGCGCGCAGCGTTATCATGGCCGGCGGAGGATGGACCACGAAGCATATCGTTCGGGATCTTCCGGCCGCGCAAACGAGCGCATACGAGCAGTTTCACCGCTCGCCATGTCTCATGATCAATGTCGCACTACGCAATTGGCGCTTCATGTACAAGATGGGAATCAGTGGCTTTCGCTGGTTTGAAGGAATCGGCAACTACACGGAAGTCAGACGCAGCGCACTACTCGGCGGCACATCGCCGACGATCGACCCCGATTCTCCGGTCGTGCTCAATCTGAAAGTCCTGTTTTCCTATCCCGGCATGCCGACGCGCGATCAGGGAATTCGCGGGCGCGCGGAGTTATATGCAACGTCATTTAGCGACTACGAGCATCGTATCCGCACGCAGCTCAACGACATGTTTGCGCGCTACGGATTCGATGCAAAACGTGACATTGCAGGGATCATTCTCAATCGCTGGGGACACGCGTATTTGAGCCCGCAACCCGGGTTCTTTTTCGGTACCTCGGGCTCGCCCGCACCGAGCGACGTTTTGCGGGGAGCGCCGTTCGGACGCATCGCATTCGCAAATACCGATCTCGCGGGGATCATGGATCACCGCAGCTCGATTCTCGAAGCACAGCGCGCCGTCGAACAGCTCCTCAATCAGGTGCTCGCGTGATCGTTGGCGAACATTTGGCCCGTATGATGCGGTCCGACGGGCGCAGGCCCGATGAACTTCGCCCGGTTTCTATCGAACCGGGCTTTCTCAAATACGCGGAAGGCAGCGCGCTGATCACCGTCGGGAACACGCGCGTGCTCTGCGCGGCAACGGTGGAAGACAAGGTCCCGCAGTGGCTAAAGGGGCGCGGCCTCGGCTGGGTCACGGCCGAGTACTCGATGCTCCCGCGCGCCACGCAGGAGCGAACGCAACGCGAGTCCGCAAAAGGGCGCGTAGGCGGGCGCACGCATGAGATTCAGCGGATCATCGGCCGCGCGCTGCGAGCCGTGACCGACACCGCGAAACTGGGCGAACGGACCGTCTGGATAGACTGCGACGTACTGCAGGCCGACGGCGGCACGCGAACGGCATCGGTCACTGGCGCATACGTTGCGCTTGCGCTTGCGCTGCGCGCGACCGGCCACTTCACCGCGTCGAAATGGCCGCTTACCGGTATGATCGCCGCAACGAGCGTCGGCATCGTGGCGGGAACGCCGCTGCTGGACCTCGCGTATGACGAGGATAGTCAGGCCCATACCGATATGAACGTGTTTATGACCGACGCCGGCAAGTACGTGGAGATTCAAGGAACCGCCGAAGCGGCGCCGTTCGATCGTCAGGAACTCGATACGATGCTCGCGCTCGCCGAGCGCGGCATTCGCTCGCTCTTCGATATGCAACGTAGCGTACTCGGAAACGCGGGCGTTCCGGTTTCTGCGGGGGCGCATGCCTGAGGACGCATTCATAGCGCTCGTCGCGCGCGTCGGCGCATTTCACATCACGGACCGGGCGATGAAGAACGCGCAACTCAACGTAGAAGAAGCCCTGCGCAACGGACCGATCGACGAGCGAGGCCGCGCGGAGTACCTCGACGCGGTTCGCCGGTACTTTACGCCGTTCGAGCGCGAAGCGCGCGGCCATTTGCGCGACGTCGATCGCCGCTTGGAACACGCTAACCAAGTCGTCTTCAACTTGACGGCGGAACGTGGCGTTGCCGTCAAACGCATTGAGGCGACACAAAGCGTGCTCGCCGATCTCGCGGCACTGGAGCAACGGGTTTCGTGAAGGTCCTCGACCGTTTCGGGCGCGCGACAGTCGATTTCTTCGAATACGCCGGCGGCATCGTGATTCTAGCCGGCGAGTCGTCGAGTTTCTTGATGCGGTTGCGCATCCGGTTCATCGAAACGATCAACCAGTGCTACTTCCTCGGCGTTCAGTCGATCTCGATCGTTATCCTCACCTCGCTCTTCACCGGTATGGTGATTTCGCTCGAGTCGGCCGTGCAAGCGGTGCAGTTCGGCGTCGGAAGTCTCGTTGGCGGCGCGGTCGCCTTTGCATCGGTGCGTGAGCTCGGTCCGATGCTCACGGCGGTGGTCGTCGCGGGCCGCGTTGGGGCGGCGATCGCGGCGGAAATCGGATCGATGGTCGTGACCGAGCAAATCGAAGCGCTCACCTCGATGGGCTTGGAAATACCGCGCTTTCTCGTCGTGCCGCGGCTGCTAGCGATGTTGTTGATGCTGCCGCTCTTGACCGTCTTTGGTGACGTTGTCTCGATCGCCGGTGGTATGTGGATCGCGCAAACGTACGCGCATATTTCGTACGACACGTTTATTGCGTCCGCGCGCCAAGCAGTCGGGTTCGAAGACGTGTTGAAAGGCTTGATAAAATCCCTCGTCTTCGCGGCGATCATCGCATTGGTCGGCGCGTATCAGGGCCTTCGCACACGAGGCGGAGCAGCCGGCGTCGGGGCCTCGACGACGGGGGCCGTCGTGCTCTCGATCATCATGATTTTCGTCTCGAATTTCATCTTGTCGTTCATTCTTTTCGGAACGCGTTGACGTGCCGGGTGTTCTCGCTCATCTCGACGACGTTTCGCTCTACTATGGCGATCGCGTCGTCCTCAAAAACTGCACGCTCGATGTCGTCGAAGGCGCGATTACGTGTATCATCGGCCTCTCCGGAGCGGGTAAGTCCACGATTCTGCGTCTGCTCGACGGCTTGCGCAAACCTGATGCCGGACACGTCTACATCCGCGATATCGACATTTGCCATATCTCCGAAACGCATCTCATGGACGTACGCCGGACGATCAGCCTCTCGTTTCAATTCGCAGCGCTGCTCGATAGTCTCACCGTCGGAGACAACGTCGCGCTGCCGCTGCGCGAGCATACCAGTATGTCGGATCGCGAGATCGAGAAAACCGTGGTCGACGCGTTGGACTCCGTCGGGCTCGCGCATACGTACGATTCCATGCCTAGCGAACTCTCCGGCGGCATGCTTAAGCGCGCCGGCTTCGCGCGTGCAATCGTGACGCGCCCTGCATTGATTCTCTACGATGAACCGACGACCGGGCTCGATCCCATCGTCACCCATCTGATTACGGACACCATCGTCCGATTGCGGCAGAAGTTGAACGGGACCGCCGTCGTCATTTCGCACGATCTCCAGTCGATCTACATGATGGCGGACTATGTTGCCATGCTCTTTGAAGGTGCAATCATCGCCTACGGAACCGTCGACGAAATCAAACGCTCCGCCAATCCCATCGTCCAACAGTTCATCCAAGGCTCCGAAGTGGGGCCGATTCCCATCTAAGACCAGACAAACCAGGCGTCTCGCGGCGGGCGGGCGTAAGTAGGCGGAAATGACGAAGCAGGCTCAGGTCGGGGCGTTTGCGATTTTGGCGTTGTTGCTCCTCTTTGGGGTGTTCTACGTCATCACCGATTTCGGAACGCGACACACCGGCTATCGCATGGGCGTTCACTTTGAATCGGCAGCCGGATTGCACTCCGGAGCGCTCGTCTATTTCAGCGGCGTGACCGTCGGTACCGTCGATTCGATTACGCTGCTCCCCGACAACACGGTTGACGTCATCTTGGCGATCAACCGCGACGTCGACATTCCGCGCGAGTCGCGCTTCTTGATTCAAGCTCCGCTCACGGGCGATCCAAATTTATTGATCGTGCCGCCCGTGCCGCGGCCGCGTCCATCCGGAATTACCGGTCCGACGCCCGCTCCGCCGGCAGTGGCGTTGCTCGAACGTCGAGTGTTGCCGGTCGATCAGCAGCCGCAAGGAACGAATACGGCAACCGTTGCGGACCTGCTCGAGCAAGGTCAGGGCGAGATCAAACGTCTCGATATCATGATGGCCGATCTCGAGCGACGCGAGCCGAAGCTGCTCGATACGATGCAGCAAGCGCTGACCAATGCAAACCAGTTGACCCTTACAATGAAGGGGTCGATCACAACGATGACCGCGCAACTGCAGTCGAGCTTGGATCAGGCGAGCGCCAACATCGTCTCATTGACCGGCACGCTCAACGATTCGGCGAAATTGAACTCCGGCCGCATCAACGACATCCTCACGCAGTTCGACGCCACTTCGCATGCGCTCAACGTGTCGATGGCGCAACTGCAGGATCTCGCAACGAACAAGCAGCTCAAAGGCAACCTCCTCACGACCGTCCAGAACATGAAAGATACGACGCAGAATATCGCTGACCTGACGCACGATTTACAGAACGTCACCGGCGATCCGCAGACGCAAGCCCAGTTGAAGAACACCGTCGCCAACCTTGATGCCACGATGCAGAAGGCGAATTCGCTGCTGGGAGAACTGGGCGGCTCGAGCAATGTGTACGGCGTCGATCAAGGGGCAACGCCCTATCCTTTGCCCGCGGGCAGCACGCCGCCGTTGAACGTTCCGCAACCATATCCAACGCCGACGGCGCCGGCGGCGGGCGCAACACCGTACCCGATGAGCACGCGTGGTGGACCGACCGTTGCAGAGATGAAACTCAAGAGCCGTCTCGGTGACATCGCGAAGAATCTCGTCGCGATTCAGTTCCGTATGAGCGGGCTCAACCGGCAGACGGTTTGCTGTGAGAACCCGCTCTTTTCAAACAATCAAGGACCGGAATCGGACATCAATCTGATCGTGCTGCCGCGTTCTAAAACCAGCTTGATGGTCGGCGCCAACAACATCGGGCACGGCACCACGGCGAACGCGGCGCTCTTGCAGTCGCTCTCGCCAAACTTCCGGCTCGGATACGGCGTGTTGTATTCGCAAGTCGGCATCCTCGGACAGTACAACGCGCGCATCTTCGGCTTGGAAACGCGTGTGTTCAATCCGCAGTGGCCGCAAGTGGACCTCTACGGCAATCTCAACGTGGCTAAAGGCATACAGCTCTTTGTCGGCGAGCGCGCATTGAACCAGCCCGTCCGGCGTTTTACTTACGGATTCCAGGCGCAGATTCCATAAATGAGCGATGCCAAATTACGAGTGGGCATTATCGGTGCCGGATCGATGGGCACGCTTTTCGGCTACCATCTCACGGAGACGTGCGATGTCACGATCTTGGAAACGAACCCGGACACCGCACGCGCGATCGCGAACCGCGGTTTAGCCGTCAATGAGGGCTCCTCGCGTGGCGTTACGATTGCATCGTCGCCTCGCGAATTATTCGGTTCCGGCGTGCTGTTCTTGTTCGTCAAGGCCGTCGATACGCTGCGTGCCCTGCGTCCGTTCGCGGGGGAACTCAATCCGGCAACGCCGATCGTCTCGTTGCAAAACGGCGTAGGAAACGAAGACGCGATCAAGACCGCACTCGGTGGAGCGGTTCCCGTCGTTCTCGGCATTACGACGGAATCGTCGTTCACGCTCGGTCCGGGGCGCGTACGTAGTTCGGAACAGGGCAACACGATCATCGGTTCCGCCTCCGCTGCGCCGGCAACAGCACGAATGGTCGCCGATCTGCTGACGCGTTCGGGATTGCGCGCTTCGGTGGTCTACGACATCCGTCCGCATCTCTGGGGTAAACTGGTTGCAAACGCCGCGATCAACGCGCTCTCCGCGTTACTCGATTGTGAAAGCGGCGAGATACTGAAGGATCCCAATGCAGCGCATTTGTCGGAATCGCTTGCAGAAGAGGCGGCAACCGTCGCTGCGGCACTGAAGATCAATCTCCCGTTCGTCAATCCCTGGCAGTATGTCACTCAGGTGATCCAGTTAGGTGCGGACTCCAAGAGTTCGATGGCGTTCGACTTAGAGTCAGGTCACCCCAGCGAGATCGATCACATCAATGGCGCGATCGTCGCCTTCGGCCGGCGCACGGGGACGCCAACGCCGTACAACGACGCGATGGTTCGGCTCGTCAAAGCCAGAGAACAGCTTCTCGCGCGCTCGCGCTCGTGAAGACGGGGCTGCTCGAAGCACTGCGCGAGGCATGCGGCGATGCTGCGGTGCTCGACGATCCTGCGTTGATCGAACCATTCGTTACCGACTGGCGCGGCAGCTACATCGGACGCGCAAAAGCCGTGGTACGGCCGGCGACGACCGAGCAGATCAGCGAGGTCGTGCACATCTGCTCGAATGCACGCGTGCCGATCGTCCCGCAGGGCGGCAACACCGGTCTTGCCGTTGGCGCGACGCCGCTCGATTTAGAAAACGCAATTGTCGTTAGCCTCTCGCGCATGCGTCGCATTGTGTCCGTGGACCCCGACGCGTACGCGATTACCGTCGAAGCCGGATGCGTGCTCACGGACGTCCAACAGGCCGCGCGACGCGCGCAACGCCTCTTTCCACTTTCGCTTGCAGCGGAAGGCAGCGCCGAAGTCGGCGGATTGATTTCGACGAACGCGGGCGGAACGGCCGTACTTCGTTACGGAACGATGCGATCGCTCGTACTCGGGCTTGAAGCGGTTCTTCCCGATGGACGAATTCTCGATGGGCTGCGTTCGCTCTATAAAGACAACGCCGGCTACGATTGGAAGCAGCTCTTCATCGGTGCCGAAGGAACGCTTGGCATTATCACGCGCGCGGTACTACGCCTCTTCCCCATGCCGCGCGAACGCGTTACCGCTCTGGTCGGGCTCGATTCGTGCGACACGGCGCTCCGCGCATTCTCGATGCTGCAAGGCGCGCTTGGAGAGACGCTGAGCGCATGCGAACTCTTTCCTGACCGCGCAATCGCGCTGCGGCTCGCGCACGATTCGGCGTTGAAGCGGCCGATGCCCGAACACGCATGGTACATGCTCATTGAAGCGAGCTCGTCGCTCGCGACCTTACGCACCGCAGTCGAAGAGGCATTCGTTCAACTCGACGATGCCGGTATCGCGGGTGCAATCGTCATTGCGGAAAACTCGACGCAAGCCCGGACACTGTGGGAATGGCGTGAAACCATTACGGAAACGGAGAAACGTGCGGGGCGCAGCCTCAAGCACGACGTTTCCGTGCCGATCTCCGCAATCCCGAAGTTCATCGCTCGCGCTACCGAACGTATCGAACGGGAATATCCCGGCAGTTCGGTGCTCGCCTTCGGCCACTTCGGCGACGGCAACATTCACTTCAACGTCTTACTTCCGGCCACGGGCGTCATGCGTCCCGACGCAGTGAGCGCCGATGTTTACGAACTGATTGCCGATTTTCGGGGCAGTATTACCGCCGAACATGGGATCGGCCGCTATCGCCGTCAAGAGTTGGCCGTGCATCGCAGCCTTGTTGAGATGGATCTCATGCGCACGGTTAAACACGCGCTCGATCCGCGCGGCGTGATGAATCCGGGAGCGGTTCTCGAGGATTAAGCTTGCGGCGTCAAGCGCAGCAAACGCACTGTGCCGTGGTGCGCCTCGATATCGACGCCGTACGAACTTCCGCCGTTGACCGGCGCATCGATCGTTTCATTTGAACCGGCTGAGGTGCCCCTCAATCCGAAATCGGTAAAGATCGTCCCGTCGTCGGTATGCATGCGCGCGTGAAACTTCGCGATCTCCGGAACAAAGACGGTTACGTCGCCGCTATCAGCACTGAACTTCAGGGTCCCGTTCCATTGCGTTGCGCCGATCGTTGCATCGATATTTCCGGCGCCCGTCTGTGCCTGCGCGATGCCGGGAACCATGATGCGCACGTTTCCTTTGGCAGCGCGTACGTCTATAGCGCCGCTCACATCGGTAACGTTGACGTTCCCTTTGGCTGATTGCACGACAAGGTTCACGCGGTCGGGGAGTCGCACGAGCAATCCGTAGAGCGGATCGCTCGCTCGTACTACGACGCCGTTTCCTGCGCGCGCGATGACCGGCGCACCGGGATTCGTTCCTTCGAGCGCCGTCGCGGAAACGGTGAACTGGTCCGATGATTGCCCGGCTTCGGGTTTATAAACGTTGAGGTTGGCACTGGAGACGACGACGGTTATCGTCGACGTTGGTTCCAAGAGTCCCACGCGCGTGGAATAGGGCGTGTGCTTAGAACATCCGACAAAAGCAACACTTACAATTAAAAACAATGCGCGTCGCAGCATACCAACGTTGGCGTTTCCGGCGCGCCGCGCTTTCACCTCTCGGAGCGATCTCTCGGGTGCGCGTCCTCGTAACTGCGGCGCATGTGCTCGAGCGAGACGTTCGTGTAGATCTGCGTCGTCGAGAGGCTCTCATGACCGAGCAATTCTTTGATCGTCATGAGATCGGCGCCGTTTTCCAATAAGTGCGTCGCGAAGGAATGCCGCATGACGTGCGGCGTCACGTGTTTCGTCAACCCGGAGAGTTGCGCAAACTCACGGAAGACGACCCAAGCTTGGCGATGCGAAAGCCGGGTTTTCCGTTTCGAAAGAAACAACGCTTCGTCGGGACTGCGCGGCCGCACGCCCAAATACGCGCGAATGGCATCAGCCGACGCCTGGTTCATAAAAACGGTGCGCTGCTTGTTGCCTTTGCCGATGACGCGCATGATCCGCCGGTCGAGATCGACGTCGCTGAGATTCAAGCCGACGAGTTCGGCGCGACGGATTCCACTCGCATAGAGCAGTTCCATTATTGCGATATCGCGCAGGCGTTGAAAATCGCTCTTCCCCGCAACGCGCGTCCGCAGCAACTTTGCGACCTCGACTTCCGACATTACATGTGGTAATCGCTTCGCCGCCTTCGGGGGCGGTACATCTTGCGCGGGATTGTCGGTGCGGCGGCCTTCACGTTTTTGCAGCGCGAAATACGAACGAAGCGCCGCGATTTTCCGGCGCACCGACGTCGCCGTGTATTTGCGCGGCCCCATGAGTTCCATGACGAATCGACGCACGTCCGATGTAGTCGTCGACGCAATCTTGAAGAACGGTGCCGTCTTCGGGTGTCCCGGCTCGAGAAATTCTCCGAAGAGCTCGATATCGCGCGCGTATTCCTCGGACGTTCGCGGCGACTGGCCGCGCTCCAAGCGCAAGTACGCCGCGAACTCGGCGATCGTCGGATCGGCCGGAATGTAGGAACTCACCCTGCTATTGTACGAGGACTACGGCCACCGTTCCCACGAGAAGGTCGTGCGCGGTACGCCGTGGTGCACGGGCACGAACGAGCGCGAGGTCTTCACGACGGCCTTTTTCAGGATCTGGGCCGCCGCAGGCGGCGCATATGCCGTGATCGTTCCGTCCTGTGCACCGATGTAGACCATACCGTTCGCAATAACGGTTCCGACGCCGGTATAGCTAGAAAGCGCGACGCTCCACAACTGCGCGCCGGTCGCCGCGTTGAATGCATAGAGCGTGTCGCCCGTGTAGTTCCCCACGTAGACAACGCCGTTTGCAATGGAGATCGGCGAGCGCCGCGGCCCGTCAGGACCAAATTGTGCGCTCCAAACGGGCGTCGTATTGAGCGTGCAGTTCGATGTGATGCTGAATGCGGCAAGACCGGGCTGATAAATGCCCGACGTCGTCGGCATACCGACGTACACCAAATTCGTAGCGGGGTCGTATGCGGGCGTGCCAATGAAGAGCGCGCTATCGCTCGGCACCGACATGGCGATGTATTGTATAGGTCCCGACGAAAGCGTCGATTCATCGTACAGTTCGAACATGCCCGACTTATTCTCGGCCGCGAGCATCAACGGACATCCCGGCGGCTGGAATACGAGCGGCGTTGCGCCGAAGTCAAAGTCATTGTCGCCGCCGATCACCGGGATGTTCGTTGGATAATTATTGGCGACGACGGTACTGAGCGTCGGTGAGAGCTCGATGATTTGCTCTGCAAAGCCGGAGTGCTGGGATGCGCCCGACGTCGTATCGGCGTTACCCACTGCGATGGCGACGTTGTTGTTCGTCGGGACAATCGATCCGCCACCCGGTCCCCAGACGCCGCCGCCGCTCGCGCCCTGCGACGATGTGCCGCTCATGGTGAAAAACGTGCCCGCGACGGAAGGTCCGTTGGTATTGATTGCAACGATGCGTCCATACCATGGAGAGATGTCGCACGTTGAACCGGTCACCGCATAGAGCAAACCGTTCGACGGATTATATGTCAGGCCGCCGTGCATGAAGTTGTGATCCGGTGTGTAGTCGGCGATCGTGATCGGCCAGCCGCTGGCTTCTGTTCCGGTTGCAAGATCGACGGCATGCACTTGATTCTGTCCGTCGGCAAAATACAAACGATTCTTTCCCCGATCGATTGCCGGCGTCTCGCCGATCGAGAACTGCGAATGCGAGCCGCCGCAGCTGTATGTCGCAAACGGAACGGGATCTTGCCACACGATTGCACCGGTCGCAGCGTTAACAGCGTACATCGTCGAACCAAAATTTGAGCCGGCATAAATGACGTTGGTCGATACGCCGTTCACGTTCACGTTGGTTGCGTAGACGGGTTCATGCACGGGCGAAGAGCCGACGTTGAACACCCACACTTTCTGGAGTGCACCCACATTGCCCGTACCGACCGTGGTTTCGTTCGGGTTGTAACCGCTGCGTTGCAGATCGTAGCCGAACGAAAGCCAATCCGTCGCCGGTCCTGACGGCGTCGGGGTGGGAGCGGTCGTGGGCGTCGGCGTTGCTCCGCCGCCGGTCGTTCCTACGGTATAGTGATTCTGAATCTGCGCCGCGCTCAGCACGTTCGTGTAGATTGCGACTTCGTCGACCGTTCCTTTGAACGCGGGATCGCTCTTCGCGGCGTCGTCGCCGATCGAGAAACCGTATCCGGCGAAATAATCACCGATGGTTCCCGTTTTTGCGACGCTTCCCGTTTGCATTCCATTGACGTAAATGCGGCCCGTCGTTCCATCAAACGTGGAGACCACGTGGTACGTCTTGTTGGCCGCGAGCGTGAGGCTCGACGGAACCTCCAATACGCCGCTCGTGAGGTAAAATTGCGCAACAATCTGTCCACCGGTGCGGAAGAAGAGTGCGTACGGCGCGTAACTCGTATCCGAGCCATATCCGGTTACAAACGTGTACGTCGCCGGCGTTGCGGGGAAGCTAATCCACGCTTCAAGCGTCAATGTCGACGCCGGCTGCAGTGATGTACTCTGCGGCACATTAACCACGCCCGCCGCGCTCGCGCTACCTGGGAACGTCATCGACTGATCCGAGAACGACGGCACAAGTCCGGCAACGCCGGTCGTTACCGACGATCCGACCGTGCCGGTGTGCGCGTGCCCCGATGCGTCGTTCGCCATGGTTCCGCTATCGTCGAGATGATAGTACGCGGCAGGCCCGTCGCCGAGCACCACGCTCGGATAGTCGCCGCCGGCGATCGGCGTGGACGTCGGCGTCGGGGTTGCTCCCGGCGTCGGAGTTGGCGTAGGCGTGCTACCGCCGCCGGTCGTTCCGGCGGTATAGTGATTTTGAATGACCGATGCCGACAGCGCGCCTTGGAAGACCATGTGCTGCCCCATACGTCCATTGAATTTGTAGAAATCCGACGCATCGTACTGCCCAAGCCAGTACGTGGACGTAAGAGACACGCCAGTTACCGCTTGCGAACTGTCGAGGGCGCCGTTGATGTAGAAATATTCATTCTTGCCGTCGTAGACGAAGACGACTTGATTCCAAGCGTTTGCGGCGAGCGCTTTCGTCGATTTGAAGCTGATTCCACCGAGCTGCGCGAGGAGCTGGCCTTTAGCACCGGACTGATTGTTGACCAAAAGGCGATGGCTGCCGTTGTATCCCCAAATGGCGTAATAAGAGTTGACGTTATTGTTCGTGCTCGTAAAAGTTGGGAAAACCCAATCCTCGACCGTGAACGCGCCGCTCGTAGACGGATTCGGGAGCGAGACGCCGATGCTTATTGCGGCAGTGCTCGTATGGCCGGGTAGGCCGATCGCAGTAGAGGTCTCGCCTTGCAATGGTCCGGCGAGCGAATATGCGATGCCCGATGAAGTGTAGGTACCGCTTGCGCCACTCGAGCCGATGTTCGTCGCCGTGCAACAGCTCGTGTCTTCCAATTCGAAGTATTGCGTGGGATGGTCCTGAAGAACCATTTGCTCGAACGAACCGCTTGCGTCAAAAGGCTTGAGCTTATGGGAAGCGGCGTTGCTTTGCGTTGACGGAACGAGGCCGCCACTGTGGTTCGAACATCCGGCGAGGAAAATCGCAACGGTTGTAAGCACAGCGCAAAGAATGCGATTTACGTTCGTGGACAAGTTCACGCGAGCACCTTCGAAGGGAAGTTAGCATGGATGCGCCCCCAGTAATTGTATCAACGGTTTAACAAAAGAAGCATGGGCGCGATGGTGCCGTCGTCCAGGTCCAAAGTCCCGCGTTACTCGTTGATCCAGGCCGCCCATGAGTTTTTTGGAGCTGAGCGGTGCTTCGGCATAAATGACCGTGATGACTTGACGATCCTCTTGCTCAGGACTTGTGCTTGCGCGGGGGGTGCATATGCACGAATCGTTCCGTCTGCGGCGCTGACATACACCATTCCGTTCGCGATGACGGTGCCGGCGTTACCCCAACTCGGCAGCGCGAGGGTCCACAGTTGCGCTCCCGTTGCGGCATTGAATGCGTAAAGCGTATCTCCCGTATAATTTCCGACGTAGACGACGCCGTTCGCAATCGAAAGCGGCGAGCGCGGCTCCTGTTGGCCGGAGGTAGCCGCAGGTCCGAAGTTTGCACTCCACACCGGTGTCGTGTTCAGCGTGCAGTTCGGCGCGATGCTAAATGCCGCAAGACCGGGCTGGTAGATACCGGACGTGGACGGCATCCCGACATAGACATAATTCGTAGCCGGATCGTACGCAGGCGCGCCAACGAAGCTCCCCTCATCCGAGGGAATCGACATGGCAACGTATTGGATCGGTCCCGACGAGATCGTTGATTCGTCGTACAACTCGAACATACCGGACTTATTCTCCGCTGCGACCATCAACGGACAACCCGGCGGCTGGAATACGAGCGGCGTTGCGCCGAAGTCAAAATCGTCGTACCCGGAGAGCACCGGGATGTTTGTCGGATAGTTGTTCGCGACGATGGAGCTCAGCATCGATGATAGTTCGACGATTTGCTCCGCATACGCCGCGTGCTGCGACGAATTCAGCGCCGTATCGGCGTTTCCGGTCGCGATGACAACGTTGTCGCTCGTCGGAACGATCGTACCGCCGCCCGGGCCCCAGATTCCGCCACCGCTGCCGCCCTGCGTCGACGTGCCGCTCATCGTAAAGAACGTTCCGACGATACTGGGTCCGCTGGTGTCGATTGCAACAATGCGTCCGTACCACGGCGAGATGTCGCACGTCGAGCCCGTTACGGCATAGAGCAAACCGTTGGACGAATTGTAGGTGAGCCCACCGTGCATGAAGTTGTGATCCGGCGTGTAGTTCGCTACGGTGATCGGCCACCCGGTTGCCTCGACACCGGTGGCGAGGTTGACGGCGTGCACTTGATTCCGGCCGTCCGCGAAATAAAGGCGATTCTTCGCGCGGTCGATTGCGGGGGTCTCGCCGATGGAGAACGTCGATGTTCCCGATCCGCAGCTATATGACGCGGACGGAACCGGATCTTGCCAAACGATAGCACTCGTCGCCGCATTGATTGCGTACATCGTCGAGCCGTATAGCGAACCCGCGTAAATAATGTTCGTCGGTGTGCCGCTAACGTCGACGTTTGCCGCATAGACCGGTTCGTGTACCATGCTGGAACCAACGTTGAACGTCCAAACGAGTTGCAACGCACTCACATTGCCCGCGTTGACGCTGGTTTCATTGGGGTTATAACCGGTCCGCTGGAGATCGTAGCCAAAAGAGAGCCAGTCGGTCGCCGGTCCGGAGGGCGTCGGTGTCGGCGACGGCGTGGGCGTTGCGCCGCCGCCCGTCGTTGCAGCGACGTAGTGATTCTGAATCTGCGTAGCACTCAGCGCTTTCGTGTAAACCGCGACTTCGTCGACCGTTCCTTTGAAGGCTGGATCGCTCTTTCCGGCGTCGTCCCCGATGGAAAAGCCGTAGCCTGCGAAGTAATCGCGTAGCGTGCCTGTTTTTGCGACGCTGCCCCGTTGCGTCCCGTTGACGTAGATGCGGCCCGTGGTTCCATCGAACGTCGCGGCGACGTAATACGTCGTGTTCGCCGCAAGCTTCACACTGGATGGAACTTCGAGCACCCCGCTGCTGAGATAGAACTGCGCGACAATTTGTCCGCCGGCGTGGAAGAAGAGGCCGTAGGGCGCGTAGTTCGCGTCCGTACCGTATCCGGTTACGAACGTGTACGCTGCCGGCGTTGAGGGAAAGTTCATCCATGCTTCGAGCGTTAGCGTGGATGCCGGCTGCAACGACGCGTTTGCCGGCACATTGACGACACCCGCAGCGGTTGCGCTTCCGGGGAACGTCATTGCCGCATTCGAGAACGATGATACGAGCCCGGCGGCGCCTTTTGTTACTGTGGACCCGATGGTTCCGCTCAATCCGTGGCCCGATGCGTCCATCGCTGTTGTGCCGCTATCGTCGAGATGATAGTATGCTGCAGGTCCGTCGCCGAGAACGACCGTCGGATAGTTACCGCTCACAATCGGCGTAGACGTCGGCGTCGGTGTCGGTGAAGGCACTGGTGTCGGCGAGGGCGTCGCGACGCCGCCGCTCGTTCCGGCCCCGTAATGATTTCCGATCTGCGTCGCCGTTAGCACTTGACCGGCGTACACCGCGACTTCGTCGATCGTTCCCACGAATTCGGGATCTTCGAGTTGCGCATCATCACCGATCGTAAAACCGTAGTTCGGAATGTATCCCGTCAACGTCCCGGTTTTCGCAAGGCTCGCTGCCAGAGCGCCGTTGACATAAATCCGTCCCGTCGTCCCATCGTATGTTGAAACGACGTGGTAGATCGTGTTGACTTTGAGCGTCGTTGGCGCGGGAACTTCGAGAACGCCTGTGCTCAAATAGAATTGTGCAACGATTTGCCCGCCGGCACGGAAAAAGAGCGAATATGGTGCGTACGCTCGATCGCTGCCGTACGCGACTGCCGTCGTGTACGTCTTGGGAATCGTTGAAAAGCGCAACCATGCTTCGAGCGAAACTTTGGTAACGGCTTCCATCGCCTTGACTTCCGGCACGCTGACGATGCCTGCCGACGTCGTGCCGCCGGGGAAGCTCATTGCGGTGTCGCTTCCCGCAATTAAACCGGCAACGCCTTCCGTTACCGATGCGCCAACGGTTGCGGTATAGCCGTTTCCGCTGCTATCGAGCGCAGTCGTTCCGGTTCCATTCAAGCGGTAATAGCCGGTGGGGTGATCGCCGAGAACGATGC
The DNA here is from genome assembly GCA_963765935.1 of Vulcanimicrobiia bacterium. Classification (GTDB taxonomy): domain Bacteria; phylum Vulcanimicrobiota; class Vulcanimicrobiia; order Vulcanimicrobiales; family Vulcanimicrobiaceae; genus JAMXLG01. The sequence continues at coordinate 137,343 of CAVXXX010000002.1, forward strand.
TCGCGTAATCGTCGCTTGCATCCATCGGATGCAGGCGGCCGCCGACCGTCGTCGGATTCATCGATGATCCACTGTGCCCGGAACAAGCCGTGAAAAGCGCAAACGCTACACCAAGGCACGTCAGACTTGCGACGTGTAACCGCATTGCACGTTAACGGTAGCGTCCTTTTACGATCGGTAAGAGAGCACAGCGATTTATCGTGTGGGCCTTTTGACGTATGCGCTGCGTACCGCGACATACATGCAGCTAGCCCGCGATTGCAATATTCATTCGCCCGCGTTGGCTACGCGCCGTTCGTCAACGATTGCCAGCTCACCAAGCTGAGCGAGTGCAATCGGCGGCGAGAAGAAGAAGCCCTGGCCGTAGGTAACACCGAGCATCGTCAGCTCGTCGATCTGCGCGGCCCGCTCCACGCCTTCTGCCGTTGTTGTTAAACCGAGCACATGCGCGAGTGCAACAATGCTGCGCACAATTTCTCGCGAGCGCTCGTCCGTATCGATTTCTGCGACGAACGACCGGTCTATTTTCAAACCGGAGATCGGGAGCCTCTGAAGATATGAGAGCGACGAATAGCCGGTGCCGAAGTCATCGAGCACAACCGAAATCCCGAGCTCGGCGAGAGCCTTGAGCGTTTTATGGGCTTCGTCGGCTCGTGTCATCATCGTGGTCTCGGTGATTTCCAGCCGGACGCATTGCGGTTCTACGCCGTACTCGTCCAAGAGGCTGCGCAACTGCTTCGCAAAAAGCGGCGAGGTCAGTTCCGGAGCCGACACATTCAGTGCGATCGCCGAACCAGGAAATTGAGCTAAGATGCGCTTAGCATTCGAAAGCGTCGCCCGCTGGATCGCGGCGTCGATTTGGTAAACGAATCCGCGCGACTCCGAGAACGGAACGAATTGGGAAGCGGAAATGAGTGAACCGCTGCGCTGCCATCGCGCCAGCGCCTCAAACGATGTAATCTTTCTGCTCGCAATTTCGACGATCGGCTGAAAATGTGGAACGATATCGCCGTGCTCGATCGCGCGGCGTAAGTCCATTTCGAGTTCCGCATCGAGAGCAATTTGGCGGCGCATCTCCGTATCGAAGAGCGCGCAGCGCGCGCGCCCACGATTCTTCGCGGCATACATGGCGATGTCTGCGTCGCGCAACAACTCTTCGGCGCTGTGATACGAGGCATCGACGGTCGCAATGCCGATCGATGCTTGCGGATAGATCGTTCGACCGTAGAGTACGGCTGGCTCTGCGATGGAACGCAGAAGCAGCTCGCCCGTGCGATAGACGCGATCTGCCGCGCATGGCAGCAGCAACACGTATTCGTCGCCGCCGAGGCGCGCCACAAAACCTTCCGGACCCACACGCGCGGCCAGGCGCGTTGCCAAGATTCGCAACAACTCGTCGCCGGCCGGATGACCCAACGTTTCGTTCGTGATATTAAAGCGGTCGAGATCGACGAGAAAGACGGCGTGCGCACCCGGCCCGGCGACGAGCACGCGCGCGCCGGCCTCGAGAAACGCCGCGCGATTCGGCAAACCGGTAAGCGCGTCCGTGAACGCCGCTTTGCGCAGCTCCGCCTCGACCCGCTTAGCGACGGCGATCTCGTCCTCGAGACGGATCTGTTCTGCGCGGGAGGCGAGCGCCGCCGCAGTCGCGCGCCAGCGTCCAACCAAAAACACTGCGGCGCAGCCTGCAAAGATCCAAAGAACGGCGACGGCAACGGCGGCTGTCGTTACGGTTTCGCGGTGCGCCGCGAGCAGCGGCTTTGCGTCGCTCGTAAGATGGACCATCGCGCGTGAATAGTCGAGATGGAGGGCTGCATCACGGTAACGCGCCGCGTCAGCCGGAACCGGGCGGGTAGAGACGAGCGCGCCTTGGCGGGGGCGGGAGATCCAGGCGACGTCGCCGTCACGCGTGCCGCTCATGAGCATCTCCCGGAACTGATCGGTGCGCGTGTCGACCGACGCAATACCCAGGAGCTTCCCGTTACGGTAGAACGCCTGCAAGACGCTGATGTAGCTGCGGCCGTACGCCCTGAAGGGCCCGGCATAGGCGACGCCGCCCTGCTGGGAAACCGCGGAGCGGTACCAGAGACTGGATCGATAATCGCCGTCCGCTACTGACGATGTCCGCACGACTTCGTCGGCGGGTTCGTGATCGTAGAAACTCACGAAACGAAGTCGAGAATCGAACGCGCCGGGAGCATAGAACACGCCGAGGCCATAGACTTGGGAATCACGACGCGCAAGGAACGTCCGCGCGAGCAGCCATCGGATCGTCCGTTCGTCGCCGACCGTATCGTTCGCGAAGCGCGATGCCGTCAATACGAGCTGATTCGCGCAAGCGAAATACTGATCGATGCGATGCTCGACGCGTTGCAAGCGCACCATTTGGCTCGACGCAAAGTTGTCATCGATCGCGTGTAACCGCGACCGGGAACTTACGAGAATCGCGACGGTGCCCGCCATGGCCAGCGCGGCGAGCACGACAAGCCAAAACCACGGCCACCGATACGCGAGCGGCGTTCGCCCGTCCGTCGTGCCCATACCTGATATGTAATTCGGCCATCTGGGTCCCAATGCGTACTCTCCACAGGCCACACTACATCACCAAATCACTGTTTGTGGATATTAGCTAGTGTGTGGAAAAAGGGCCTAGCCTCTCCACAGGGGTACGAACGGCACCGATGTCTGCGGTTCAATCAGCGGCGGTGTGGGCCGTGAGCGCCTGTGCCGTTGTCGGAATTCTCGTGCGTCCGAGGCGGACACCGGAGTGGATCTGGTCCCTTGCGGGCGGCGCGGTGGCCGCCGCGGTGAGCGCGATGAGCGCCGCGGCCGTCGCGCACGCAGTGCTCCGAGGCGCCGACGTCTATGCGTTCTTGATCGGAATTTTGAGTTTGGCGGAATTGGCGCGTGCCGAACACGTGTTCGATGTCATCGCATTGCGAATGCTTCGCGCAGCAGGCGGCTCGCAGACCCAGCTGTTTGCTTGGATCTACGGCGCAGGAACGCTGCTGACCGCATTACTCTCCAACGACACCACGATCGTCGTTCTGACTCCGGCCGTTCTGGCTGCCCTGGCACGAACGCGCAGCGAGCCGTTGCCATATCTCTTTATCTGCGCATTCGTTGCAAATGCGGCATCGTTTCTGCTGCCGATCTCCAACCCGGCGAACCTCGTGCTGTTCGACGGCGCATTACCGCCGGTCGTTCCGTGGCTGCAGGCATTCGGGGTCGCGGCCCTCGCGGCAATCATGCTCACGTACCTCGTCCTTCGGCTGCGCTTTCGACGCGAGTTGCAAGGCCCGTACGACTACCATGCCGGCGAGCCGGCGGTTGCGCGCAGCGTGCTGTGGGCCGGTGTCCTCCTCGCGGTCTCTGCCGTGGCCCTCGTCGCGGCGGCCTCGTTTGGCGTCAACGTCGGCTATACGGCACTAGGCGCGGCGTTTTTTTCACTGGCGACGATGGCGGTCCGTTCCCCGGCGAGCGCGGGGACTGCGCTCCGGCACACGACGTGGTCGATTGTTCCGCTCGTCGCCGGGCTCTTCGTCATCGTGGCAGCACTGGATCGTAGCGGCGCGATCGACGCCATTCGCGCCCTGCTCCATCGAAGCGAAGCGCTCGGGATCGCGGGTACGTTCTACCTTGGTGCCGTGATGACGATCGCATCAAATCTCTTCAACAATCTTCCCGTTGCGCTAGCATCCGGAGTAGCCGTGCAATCGGTCCACGTTTCGCAGCGTGTCGCTGACGCGGCGCTCGTTGGGGTTGATCTCGGTCCCAATCTCGCGGTATCCGGTTCGCTCGCCACGCTGTTATGGCTCGTCGTCCTGCGCCGCGAAGGGATCAACGTCTCGGCTTGGCAGTTTTTGCAGGTCGGAACAGTTGTCTTATTGCCGGCCCTCGCCGCCGCTCTTCTTCTTGTCCGTTAATGTGGGAACATCTAACCTGTGTCCAAGAACGTTACCCTGATCGTTTTTACCATCGCCCTCATTCTGCTCGGAAGTGCAACATACGTTAAGGATCGCGCCGTCGCCGTCGCTGCGCATAACGTCACCGAAATGCAAGTCGACGATACCATGTTGATGATGTTTGCCGGGCCGATTGGAATGGTGCAGTCGGTCCTCGATGAGATCGCGGTTTATAAGTCGATGTCACGATTCGGATAACAGCATCGTCCCGCGCGGTGCTACCATGATCCCGCCTACGCAAAGAGGGTGTGGTCATGCAAAGCCTCGCTCCCATTGACAACAACGCGGTGGTCTGCCGCGTAATAGCGGACGACATCGAAGTCACCGGCAATATCGATCATAACAGCGTCGTCTTTCTGGAGAGCACTACCGGCAAGATCATCGTCGACGGCAACATCGACAATAGCAGCAATGTGACGCTCAAGGCCGTCGGCTCCGTGCAGATCGGCAAGGCGATTGACAACGGCAGCAGCGTTGCGATTAGCGCGGGCGGTCCCATCTCGATTGGAAACTACGTCCACGGCTCGACGGTCGATTTAAAGGCGCACGATGCGATTACCGTTGCGGGCAACGTAGATAGCTCCGCCGCCGTTCGAATGCTGGCGGACGGCGACATCACGGTCGGCGACAAAATCGACGGCTCGAGCCGTGCGGAACTCGTAAGTAACCGCGGCAACGTAACGATTCAAAAAAAGGTCGGCGGCGGCAGCAAAGTTTGGCTTACCGCCGGCAATAACGTGCGCATCGGTCAAACCGGCGGAGACGGCGATAAGCGAATTGATACGGACAGCTTTGTCAGCGCAACGGCCGGCGGCGCGATCGATCATGGCGGGCAGATTGCCGATAGCCACACGGCCGTAGATTTTGCGGCGTGTGGTTCCATCGCGATCGGTAACGGTATTTCAGGCGGCGCGACGGTTCGTCTGCTCTCTTCCGCCGCAAAAATCACGATGGGCGGCGCGATCGCCGACTCGAATACGCGCGTCACGTCGTTCCCCGCGAAAGCGCTGGTGCCTACCGTTCAAGGCGGTGCGACATTCGTTCAAGACGAATGGGCCGCGGCCGGACCGCTATGTCTTGCCTCGGCGCAAAACGGCTCCTGGTGGGAAAATTGGTCGCAGACGTTCGGATACGTCGCTCCGAATCGTTTGATACCGCGCAGCTACGACGATCTCGTTGCGGCGGTCACGTCGTTGAGCGCGCCTTCTCGGACCGCGATTGCACCGGTAAAAGCCGTCGGCGGAGGATGGTCGTTCACCGATGCGTCGCTACCGATCGAGACCGCAAGCGATGTCGACAAGATCTCGCTTCTTCTCAAAGGTAGACCCGGGCAGCAAGACATGCACGGAGTGCTGGACGGATTGCCCGATTCTTCTGCTGCTCCGATGGACTTGCTCCCGGGCGCGGTCCTTCGCGATGCACAATTCTCTACGATGTACGATCAGAAAGCCCAACGCGCGGTGACGGCAAGCGGCGCGCAACTACCGTCCATTGCATCGAACGCCACGATTATTGATACGCGCGGCCTTGCCTCAAGTCTGAATTGCGATTTTCGCGATATCGCCGCGATGGTGATCAATCCTGCGGGACGCCCCGTACCTTCGAAAGAGATCCTCTTTCACGTCGAGGCGGGAATTACGGTCGCTGATCTACAGCTTCTTCTCGATCATCAATTTCCGCGGCTTGCGATGCACGCGACGGGCGGTTCTCCCGGTGCCACGCTCGCCGGAACGCTTTCAACTGCAACACACGGGGGTGAATTTCGCGACGACTGGCCGCTCTTAGTCGACTGCGTCCGCGCGATTCATCTTATTGGGCCCGGCGGCACCGAGTGGTGGATTGAAGGCGATATTCCAGTCGCTGATCCCGGAAAGCTCGCCGCGCGCTACCCGAAAGTTCAATTTATCGGCGGTACTGCATGGACCGGCATTCCGGGTCTCACGCCGCAGGACGTCCTCAATGCGGTCACCGTCTCCATGGGAACGATGGGTGTCATTTACTCCGTCGTGCTTTCCGTGGTTCGTCAGTTCGGACTTCGCCAAATCGTTCATCCGACGAACTGGAACGATCTCGTCAAAAACGCGGGCGCTACCATATCGGATCTTCAAAAAGGTCTCGCTACAGCAAACACCGCCATTCACGATTTCCTCATCGACGGTTCCAAGAACGGAACGGGCATCGATAAAACGCAGAACGTCTACGTCGACCTTGCCATTAACCCGTTGAACGAGGACTGTTGGATTCTCAACCGCATGCAAACGCCGATCCCGGATGACGAAAACGACCCGCCCGCAAGCATCGGCGACTACATGAACGCGTTTCTGTTAGCGCTAGCGAGAAAAGACAACTTTCAAGGAGATCGTTTGCTCGGGCGCGTGTTCGACTTCTTCCAATGGCACACCGATCTCGTAGGCTTTGGCGCGCACAATATCGGCGACGTGTTGGGTCTCTTCAAATACGTTACGAGCCTGCCGGACGCGATGGCCGGCACGGCTGCGCTTGCGTGCGTACAAGCGCTTGCGAATATCGAAAAGGACCCCGGCGATCCGGATCGCGGGCTGCCGTTCTTTAGCGATCTGCTCAGCGGCTTCTTTCACGCGATGGAGGGAACACTGCCCGAACTCAACGCCGATTCGACGGCGGTATCGTACAAACTGGGCGCGATCGGCTGGCCCGCGAGCGGCGTGCCGGGGCGTGGACTGGAAATCGCGCTCGATCCCACGAACGCGTTTACGTTTCTCCAGACCGTGATCTTCGATGATGTCTTGGCAAACATCATTGAGAAGCAAAACAATCCGATACTCGGCTATATTTCCGTTCGGATCACGCCGCAAACAAGAACGCTGCTCGGTATGCAACAGTACGCACCGCATTCCATCATGATCGAAGTGGTCGCGTACCGCTCGCCGCAAGCCAATGTTGTCATGGACGCAATTCAAGAACGAGCGCTCGCGTTTTCCGGCCCCGGCCCGAAACCGATTCTGCATTGGGGCCTGGAAAATGCGATGATGAACGCGACGCATTTAGCCGCGTCGCCGCTCGGTCAACCGTATAAAGGTTCGATGACGAGGCTCGACGCCTTCCGCACGGTTCGCTCGTTTCTGCGTGGCGCGAATCCGCCGATCTTCGACAATGCATTCACTGCCCGCATGGGGATATGAACGAAGGGCGGATCGCTTACGCGTCCGCCCTTTGTTTTGCTGGTAGGAAGCGGTTCTTAGATTTTGACTTGAATGCTTCCGGTGATTTGCAGCGGTTGCTTCGTGCCGACAAATCCCGTGTTGGTGTTGTTGATGAAAAATCCATAGGGATAGCGCATCTGCGGCGGTGGAGTAGACGCGAACCCGTTCGGGTAGAAGTTTCCGGCGCTTGCCATGAGACTTGCTCCGAGCGCACCGTACGTGCAGATATTGGGATTGTCCCATGGATAGCCGCGCTGACCGCAGGTGTTGACGAGATTGACGAATCCGAGTTGACCGGTGATCCTCGGGGTGAAGTCATACGCGAGGTTCAAGCCCATCGTAAACGTCCACGGCTGTTTGTACTGTCCGAGATTATCGAATGTGCCGGTGTATGGATTTGGGGTGAAGATCGGCGTGCCCGTGCAGCTCGCCGGATCGGCTGCCACGGTGGCACCCAAATTCAGCGAGCACGACGTTGGATCGAAACCCGGAACTGTTGTGGGCGCGCCGTAGCTCGCGCCGCTGCTGTAGTTCATGCCGACAGTTGCCCGGAAGCGGTCGTGTTTGTAATTGAGCAGCAGCGAAACGACGTCTGGAACCGCGTAGCCGTTGAGGCCCGCGAACGGCCCGGGAATGACGTCGTACGTCGTGTACCAGGCATTACGATCCAACAATCCCTGAGGCGCGTTGTTGTAGTAGGGATTCGCGACGACGCCCACTTGCGCGCAATTCGCCGTTCCGGCACCCGCACCGGCGGGCGTCGCGAAGAAATAACAGGGCGAACCGCCGCCGGCTTTGGTGAACGAATTGTACGTGTTGATATAGTTGTTCAGCTGATCGATGACGTTGACGTTTTGGCCTTGGAAGTTTTGATAGCGAATCCGGCTATGCGTATACGTGTAGGCAAGCTGTCCCGCAAAGCCGTTGCGGTTGAAGTCGCCCTTCGTGAATGCCAATTCGATGCCGGAAGAGACTTGATTGCCGACGTTCGTGCCGGACTCCAAGCCGCCGGCCGGGTCGATAAAGAAGTTCTGCAACTGGTCGCGCGTCGCGCGATAGAACGGCGTGAGTTTGAAGCTCATGTCCGTTCCTTTGAGGCGCTGCTCCCACGATAGATCGTAGTTGTATGACGTATCCGGGCGAATGCTGTGTTCGGGAGCCGTATATCCGTACGCGGCGAAGTGATTGCCGAGATACAGCGGTAGGTCTTCTTGAACGACGTTGTACTGAACCCACGATGAGTTCGGCGGACGCGCGTACACGCCGGCCGAGCCGCGAATAACGGCGTTCGGATTGACGGTGTACGTGAAGCTGACTCGCGGCTGCCAACGCGCGACGACATAGTCCGGAACGTTGCCCGGATTGGTAAGCGCATTCGGCGATCCCGCGAGAAGCGTCGTTCCGGCCGGACACGGGCCGAGAACACCGGTGTTGGGATCGGCACGCGAAAACGGCGCCGTACCGATGCCGGCCGTACAATACTCGTTATTATACTCGCTGAACCAGAACTGACGCGTCGGGTCGTTGGCACCGGTAGGGCCATAGATGTAGCGGAAGTTCTCGACGCGAACGCCGATGTTGACATTCCAGCGATCATCGGGCCGCCACTGGTCGCCAATCGACAGACCCGAGAAGCGCGTATGCACTTGGTTCAATGCCGCGCCGCTTCCGCTGTAAAAATAGTTGTTTGTCGTCAGCCACGACGCTCCGGCACAACCGGCATTGGCGAGACACGTCCCACTTGGCGCCGGCAACGTTCCGTTGAGTACGTTTTGAACGTCACCTTCCGGATGACCGTTTACGTCGGTTGCGTTCTGTTCGAACCAGACGCACCCGACGGCGTTCCCGCTCCGGGGATCATAACATTGGCTGCCGTTCAAGTAGCTCGCGATGCTGTAATGCGGGCGGATGTATCCAATATCGTAGCGCTGCAGATTTGATTGCGTGTAGCCGTACGACGCCGTGAGCAAGTGTTTATCGCTGAGCTGATCGGTGAAGCTTAAGTTGACGCCGGCCGTGTGATCGGGAATCTGGTACTCTGCCAGTTCCGCGCCGTAATACGGCTGCGCAGCGGTATTGGGACCGTAGATGAACCAATTGGAATAGAGCATGTAGCCATAGACGCGCAGGAACGCGTTCTCGCTGAAAGCGTGCTGGTATTGCAGCTTCTCGACCGAAACGCCGTTGTCGTTCGAATCACGCAGCGCCGCAGGAAGCGGGTCGCCGAAATTGTGCGGCGGGCTGTTCGGGAAGAAATACGTCGACACTTTGGTCGGATCGGGCGCAGCCATGAGCGGGCCGGTGTAGACGTAGCTGTCGTCCCAACTCAGTTGACCGAGCGCGTTTGCGGTTGCGGGACCGACGTCATTCTGCGAGCTGTAGTAGTTCGCAAAGACTTCGCTATTAACGTAGAGCGCCTGGATGTCGTCACGCAGGCCCGAGTTCTTGTGTGGAAGCGCAAAGTGGAAATTTACGATCGCGTCTCGCTGTGCGGTGTTTGCAATACCGTAGAGCGTTCCCGACGTAAAGAGCGGCGTCCCAGCCGGCTCATTTCCGACGTACACATAGCCGTTTGGGCCAGGCAGGAACGAGTTCGGATCGACGTTATTGACCGGATAGAAAAAGCTGTCGGGAATCGATGCGCCGTTGGCGTTATCGATGTAGCGGTAGTCCTGATTGGCGCCTCCGATGCCGATGTAATACGAGAAGCGCCGGTCAGGTGTCGAACCGCCGGCTTCGACCGACGCGTTATGATAAAACGTCGGGCCGCCGATTGCGAGATTGCCGCTGGCATAACCGGGATACGTGCCGGTCTTCACCACCTGATTCACGTAACCCGAAATGCCTTGCGCATCGGCGCCCGCCGGAGTCCCGCCGGTATAGACCTGTAATTCTTGTTGGCCGAGACTCGAGAGCATCGTCATCGGCGCATTATCGTACACGCGATTGACGGGAATACCGTCGAGTTCGTAACCGACTTGATCGATGTCGCCGCCGCGAATGTGAACGGTCTGGAACCAGCCTTGTTCGCCCGGATCAATTGCGACGCCCGGCACCGATGCAATCGCGCCGTAGGCGTTCGATAGCGACCCGGAACCGGTGAGGCCGCTCGCGGCATTAGCAACGGTTGAATTCACGGAGTAGACGTCACTACCCGTACCGGCTTTGACAAGATTTCCGGCCGCCGTCGAAGCGACGCGAGCGATGGTCTTCAATGATTTCACCATCGCGAAGCGTACGTTCTGGACTTGGTCTGCGAAGATCGTCACGCCGGGATACGACGCGTCGTCATACCCGTTCTTCTTCAGAAGAATCGTAAATGTATCAGGGTTGAGAGACAAAAAACGGAAGCTGCCTGCAGCGTCCGTTGTTGAAGTTGCGGTTTGCGTTGCGGCCGTAACGGTTATCGATACGTCTGCGATCGGTGCTTGGGTTTGGCTATCGACCACGCGTCCTGTAAGGCCGCCGGTCGTACCCGCGCGAGCGGGTTGGAAACAGATCGACGCTCCAAGGATTGCTCCGAGCGTCACAAGTGCGAGAGCTCTGGTTGCGTAGCGTAGCATTATAGGGTTTTATTAACCCTATTTAACGTTTCCTTGCTTAGCTCTCGCTATTCGTGCCAGCGGCGTGTGAGATAGAGCCAAAACGCAAGGCCCGCGTAACGGCCGTAGCGCGCGAAGCGCCGTCGAATCGTTGTATCGGTCGCACGTTTCATCTTCGCGAGTTTCAGAAACGTCGGGCGCGTCCACGAATCGAGGATCAGACGGTGATGGTAGCCCAGCAACTGCATCATGTGCGCTGCGGCGTATGGTCCAACGCCTGGTAGCGCCAGTAACCGTTCCTCGACCTGATCTTCGCCCAAACCATGTTCGGGCAAAAGGACTTCCAGATTCAAGTGTCCCTTCGCGACATCCGCCGCGATCGCACGAATGTATGGACCGCGATACCCCATACGCGCGACATCGGTAAACCAGGCATCGTGCGTACGCGCGAGCATCGCCGGACTTGGAAATGCACCGCCTCCGAGTTCGACGAGCGCGGTGATCATACGCGTCGTCGCCGACCAGGCGCAATTCGTCGTGCAAACCGTGCGAATCACGTCTTCGAATACCGTCGGGCTCGCGAGCATTCGTCCCGCACCAGCGCGCGCCCACGCGAGTGCCGGATCGCCGTCGATCATTGCATAGAACGGTGCGAGGTCGTCTTCGAGCCGAAACATGCGCGTTGCGATCGCGCGGAGCTGACGTTCTTCACGCGGTTGGAGACGTCGATCGTGGACGATGTGCAGTATGCCGGCGGATTCCGTGAAGCGCAGCGCCGTGATCGTGCCATCGAGTGAGACACTGTAGTCGTATGCGGGCGGTTCATCTTCTATTCGACCGGGAGGCAACCGCGCAAGCCCGTGTGAGTGAATCGTAAATGCAAATGAGATCGGCTCACCGCCCGCGCCGCGTAGCGGCAGCGTAACGGCACTGCGCTGCGCTTTACGCGACGTAGGAGACGTTGACGGCGAAGCCTGCCGCTTCAGCACGCATCAGTACGCCGTAAACGGCATCAAGTTCTTGTTCGATCGACGTAATTTCGCGAGCGCTCACCGCGCAACGTGCCGCATTGCTCCACAGAATTGCTCGCGCGCGCTCGAGCGCGGAGCGTAGCCGTTGCGGCGTTGCTTCGAGTACCGGCCAGTCCAGGTCCGTCTGCGCGGGAACGACGCGCCATCCGGCGCCCGAAAGGCGCGGGACTTCTTCATCCGCTTCGAATGCGTGCGGAATCGCCGCCAGTAAATCGAGCGCCTCCCGGTCGTCTTTGGGAAGCGGCAAACCAAGCTCGGCCAAGCGAACGATGTACCGAAAGAACGACGGATCGCCGACCGTGTAAGCTCCAGCCGGAGAGGCGACGTTCACGTGCACGAGATCCAATTCCGTCACACCTGGTCTTTTCATAACGGAGGGCGAAAGCCCCCTTCACATGTTGGAAGGGGTCTACAACAGTTGCGTCCGGTGCGGTCTTTGTTTGCCCGCTTGTCCAACGTACCTGGAGACTATGACAGAAACGTCCGGCCCTCGCGGTCGGATTAGTCTCATCAAGGCGGTAGACGAAGGTAGAATCGATCTCTTGAGCCCGGGCTTCGTCGAGCAAATGACGCAGTGCTTGGATTGCCGCGCGTGCGAAGCCGCTTGTCCTTCGGGCGTACAGTACGGTGTCTTGGTTGAGACGATGCGAGCGCGCATCGAGACGGAAGCTGGGCCCGCGCGAAAACCCGCGTCGCGCTTCTTGCGTCGATTCTTGCTCGACGGACTCTTCGTCCATCTTAGCTGGATGCGTTTGGGAGCGTCGTTGCTACGTCTTGCGCAACGGACGCAGCTCGATCGTCTTGCATCGCTCGTCGGATTGCGCGACGAAGCGGCGTTCGCCCCCCGCATCGCAGATCGCTACTTTCTTCCGGACGGCCGTCGCTACGATACCGAACGCCCTGAGGGGCTTGCATTCTTTCACACGGGCTGTATCATGCACGTCGCGTTTCCGGACGTTCACGAGGCGAGTATTCGCATGTTGAATCTCGCCGGACTGAGTGTCGTTCCCGGCGAGGGTCAAGGATGCTGCGGTGCGATCGCAGTGCATGCGGGGGAACCGGATATCGCACGCGCGATGGCCCGGCGGAACATCGTCGCGTTCGAACGGAGCGGCGCCGACGTTTACGTCGTCAATGCGGCGGGCTGCGGCTCAACGCTCAAAGAGTACGGCCGGCTCTTCGAAGATGATCCCGCGTGGAGCAAACGCGCGGCCGCATTCTCAAAACGCGTTCGCGACATCACCGAAGTCCTCGACGCCATGGAGTTCCGCCGAGAACCGCGACCGCTCGACATCACCGTCACGTATCAAGAGCCGTGCCACTTGGTGCACGCCCAACGCGTGAGTGCGGCGCCGCGGCGGTTGCTCGCGAGAATTCCTGGTCTGCAGCTCGTAGAAATGAACGAAAGCGCGGTGTGTTGCGGCAGTGCCGGCATCTACAACCTGACCGAACCCGACATGGCGAACCGCCTTTCGAACCGGAAGGTCGCAAATATTCGCGCCACATCGGCGACGGTAGTTGCTACCGCGAATCCGGGCTGCGCGCTGCAAGTTGCGTCAGGCTTACGCGCGGCGGGAGTTGATGCGGAAGTTAAACACATCGTCGAGTTGCTCGACGAAGCCTATCGCTCGTCTCCCTAAATCGATGCGGTTACGCGGTCGTTTTCGTTGATCGCGTCCTCGAGCGTCGAATACACGGGAAAGACGCGAATCAATCCCGTGATATTGAGGAGCCGCTGAATGGGACCGTCACCCACGGCCAAACGTACTTTGCCGCCGTTTTCGAGCGCGCGCCGGTGCGCACCGATCAAGGCTCCGAGACCGGTGGAGTCGAGAAACTCGAGCTTGGTGAGATCCACGACGATTTCGTGGTCGCCTTCGCTGGCGGTTTGCATCAATGCAGCGCGCACCGACGGCGACGTCGCAACATCGAGGCTGCCCCGCAGGCGATAGATCACTGCATCGCCTTCGTTTTTGATATCGATGCTCAACTCGTCATGCGACATCTTTTTGCTCCTTATCCGTGATACTCGCGCCATTCGACAATCGAGCCGCTTTCACATCGAACGAGGGCGCATCCTTCGCGTATGCGCCACGCACCACCGTGTTGCGTTCCGAATCTGTACGCCACTGCACCGCGATCTCCGTCAACGAGCACATCCGATATCTCAAAGCGCCACGGCGGACCGTCTCGAAAGAAACGCGTGAAATACGCAACGATCGCCTCACGTCCGCGTAGCGCTTCTCGGCCGGACTCATGATAGACACCCTCTGCGGCGAAGAACGCGCTGGCGCGCAACGCATCTCCCGCCTGCCATGCCGACACGAGCTCCTCGACGAGCTCGCGCACATTCAATCTACCGCCTCCTCGGCGAGCCTAAACGTGCCCTGCACGTCGTCCCAGCGCGGCATACGGACACCGGAAAGATGCACGCCACCGATCCAGCGATCCGCCGGCGCTTCTTCCAGCCAATCGGCGTCGCCGGCCAGAATGCGACGCCCGAGTGCGGTCGGAACTACCATTCCTTCGATGCCTTCGATCAACGGTGCCGGGTCGCTGCGCAAATCCTCGACAATTGCATAAAATGCCGTGTCGCCGAGAAACGGTGCTTCTTCTCGCGCTTGCGCCCGGCGAAATAGCTCGTCATTGCGCCCCGGTCCTTGCGCCACTGATTGCAGCGCTTGACGTTGCGAACGAGAGAGACCATCGCTAAGCCAAGGATACTCTTCGCAAAGGCGATGGAGTGCTGAACGCAGGTGAGGAAATCCGGCGTGTTCCGTCGAGGCATCGGCGAGCAGCGCCGTGGGCTCAGAAGAGCAAAAGTGTTTCCACACCAATGAGGCGCGTTCGAACATTGCCCGCGTGACGGTGCGCCGTTTGGGATGGAGCATCACGATCTCTTCTGCCGTCATGCTGCCGAGATAACTGTCACTCTGCACGATCGATACGCATCCGGGCTCGAGTTCCATGCCGTGCAACACGTACAAGGTCTGCAGAATTTGCAGTTGGTCGTAGAGATCGTGCTCGAACCACAACACGATTTCGTCGAATTCTCCGGCGCGTCGAATGACGGCATCGCGCGCTTGAAAATCGTGCAGCACGCGAATCGGTTTGCCGTATCCGCGCGAAGCCAGATACGCGCCGCGGACGCGGCTGCATTGTTCTAGCGGAAGCTCTCCGGGAACCGGACCTTCGTGCAGGACGTCGCGCCACGGCAGATGGGTGCCGAGGATACCGGCCTTCTTAAACGTGTAGACGACCGAATCACCGTTGGTGACGTGAAGGGATGCTACCGTGCGCGAACTCATGCTGCATGATGTTTGTGCAACCGCAGGCGCACGCTCACCTCCGCGCCGCCCTCGAAATGAGACGTCGCGCGAAGGTCGTCGGCTAGGGCCGAGATCAGGTAGAGACCGCGGCCGTCCTCACTCATCGCGTCACGCGGTAATGTCGCATGCGCCGTGAAGCCCGGGCCGTGATCGCGCATGCGGAGGACCGCTCGATCGCCGCTCCAGTCGACTTCGAGATGAACGTCTCCCGGTGCATGCTCGACCGCATTTGCAATCAATTCACCGATGACGGCTTTGACTTCGAAGAGCTCTTGGTCGGGATGCGAGAGTTCGCGCAAGAACTGCAGCACCTGCTCGCGTACGCGATACGCCGTGCGTGAATCACGCGAATCGAACTGCCACGACATCAAGGTCTCCAGCCGGTGCGATACGGTGCTTCCGCCGCCTTCGCCAAACGAAAAGACCAGCATCGCAATATCGTCGCCCGGGGGATGTCCGCCCATCGTCCGGCGCACGATTTCACCCGCACGACTGGCGGGATTACGCAGACGCGCAGTCACCGCGGACGCTACGAGCAAATACCGCTCGGCGTTCAAAATATCGCGCGAAAACTCCAACACGCCGTCGGTATATAAAACGAGTTGCGAAGCCTCCTTCACGTCGACCGCGCACGCGCTAAACTCTATGTTGCGCATCACACCGAGCGGAACGCCGTCGCACCGAACCAGTTCTGCGCGCTCCCCGTGCACGACGATCGGCGCGGGATGGCCGGCCGAACAAAATTCGAAGCGCTTCCTCGCGATATCGAGAATGCCGAAGATCGCCGTCGCAACCGGCAGATTGCGCCGATGGATGAAGGCATTGGTTCGCTGCATTACCGCGACCGGATCGATTTCTTCTTCCGCCGCCGCGGAAATATACTGACGAATACGGGACATCGCTGCCGATGCTTCGAGGCCATGCCCGACGACATCACCGATCGAAACACCATAACGGCCGCCGCCGACGTCGAATAAATCGTACCAGTCGCCGCCGATGCGCGCTTCTTCGGAGGCGGACACATAGAGCGTGCTCACGCCGCAATCCGGCACTGCCGCGATCTGCCGCGGAAGCAATGCGAGCTGAAATGCGTCCAACGCTTCATTCTTCTTCTCGATCGCGACCCGTTGATCGTGAATGTCGGTGATTGTCCCGAACCATTGCTCGTAGGAGCCCGAGACATCACTGACGCGGTGCGCACGCAGCCAATTCCAGCGATACTCGCTGCTCGGTGCATGAAAGACTTGATGTTCGTGCGAGAGCAGTCCCGTCTGCGCTGCTCGTTCGAATTCGGCTTTGAGGAACTCCAGTTCGCTCGCGGGAAGCGCGCTCAACCAGCCTGTGCCAAGCGCCTCGGCGAGCGGGATTCCCGTGTATTCCACATACCGCCGGTTCAGGTATGTCACATTCCAGTCCGCATCGGCGACCCACACGATCTCATCGATGTTGTCGGTAAGCGCGCGGAAGCGCAGCTCCGACTTGAGCAACGCGTGTTCGGCCTCTTTACGATCGTCGATTTCAAGGATCGTGCCGAACCAGCGCGTCACGTTATTCACATCGTTGCGCACCGGTTCGGCTTTAGAGACGACCCAGTGATACTTCCCGTCGGCGAATCGGCAGAGGATTTCTTGCAAAAATGGTTGCCCGGTCGCGATCGAGCGATCCCACGACGCAATAACGTCCGCTTCGTGCGTCGGGTGCACCACGGCGTGCCAAAGCGTGGCGACATCCGCACCTTGCGGGACCCCCATCACGTCGTACCACCGCCGGTTCACCCAATCGATTCGCCCATTCGCTGCGGCCATAAAGAGCATCGCGGGATAAGCATCCGCAATACCAGACCAAGCACCGGCCTCGAGTGAGGCCGGCACAGGCGAATCATGAAGGTTCATGCAGACCCCTCATCAGTAGTGGGCTCGATTCCCAAAAAGCAGGCGGGCTAAACCCTGCCAAGCAATGTGCCCGGCGTGAGCACCACCGGCACCTATCATCTCATAAACAAACGTGACCGTCCTGACGAGCGAGATTTTCGGTTTACACCCAAGACAGAACCGGCGCCCTCCGCGGATCTGCGCGCGCACTGCGCCGGTGTCTACTACCAATTGCCCTTGCACAGCTGCAGCTCCAACGCCGTCTGCTCGGCGCTTGCGTTCCTCGGTGAAAAAGCGCGAGATCCAATCGTTCCGCCATCGCGACTCTTCCTGTACTACAACGCGCGGGTGCTCGAAGGCGAGGCGTCGGCTGACGACGGCGCTACGATCCGCAATGCAATCAAAGCCGCCGCAAAACCGGGATTGTGCCCGGAGAGCCAATGGCCGTACGACACGACGCAATTTGCAACAGCGCCTCCCGCAACTGCGTACGGCAACATCACGACCCTCGCGCGATCCTACTTTCGAATCGATCGAGAGCTGCACGCGCTGAAGTCATGCATTTCCGACGGCTATCCGTTCGTCTTCGGAATCAACGTGTACCAGTCGGGTTTGAGCGCGCAGCAAACCGGCCGCATTGATATGCCGGCGTCGAATGATGCATTACTCGGTGGTCACGCGGTGCTTGCCGTCGGTTACGATGATGCGACACAACGGTTCACGGTTTTGAATTCACTTGGAACGACGTGGGGAGCGCAAGGGTACTTCACGCTGCCGTATGCGTACTGCACCGACGACAAGCTATCGTACGATTTCTGGACGATTCGAGAAATCGGGTAAAACCGCACAACGTGACCTTTCGCTCAGTCGATGATTACATTGCCGCGCGGCCGGACGTTCAGCGGCCGGCTCTCGCACGCGTACGGAGCATCATCCTCGCCGCCGTTCCCGGCGCAGAGGAGACGATCGCGTACGATATGCCGACGTACAAGCTCAACGGCAAGCGCTTCGTACATTTCGCGGCGTGGAAACAACACTACGCCCTCTACGCAATGAACGACGCGGTGCGGTCCGCATTCAAAGACGAGCTTTCGAGCCACGACGTCCAGGGCAGCACGATTCGCTTCGGCTACACCGACCCCGTCCCCGAAAATCTAATCGACCGCCTCGTTCGCTTTCGCGCATCGCACGAATCGTAGAGCAATCCACGCCAACGCAATCGACGCCAGCAGAACACCGCCGGACTTCGCGCGCACCATTTCACACGATCATAGCGCCATCCCAATGCGAGAATCAAAACGGAACGGCGTTTCCGTTTTCCTTCCCTACTCTGGGTTTGCAAGGGCGCGATTCCCTATTTTAGCAGTCGACGAGACATCGTATGGTATTTGTATGAACGTTCCCGGTGCGCTTATTGTGTGCGCCATCGGCGCACTCTTTTCCGCGTGCGTCGCGAAACCGGTTTCCACTCCCACGCTCCAAACGCAAACGGCCTCGTGGAGCACCTACCAGCACTCCCCCGACCGCAACGCCGTCTTCGATAACTACTCCATCGCGCACGACTGGTCGTACAACGCAAAGGCCAAAATCAACAGCGGCTTTGCGCTGGTTGGCAATACGCTGCTCTTCACGACGTTTTCGCGCAAACTCGTCGCAATCGACGTGCGAGACGGCCACGAATTATGGAACGCTCACGTACCGAACGTCACGATGTCGACTCCCATCGTAGCGGGCACCACCGTCTACATTGGCACAGGAAAGAACGGTCCACTCGAGCGCACGCTTCTCGTGAGGCTACGATTTCCGCATCGGCGGATTTGGGGAATTCCGGCCGGCGATGAAATCGCGGCGTTTGACGTACGAACGGGCGCGCCGCGTTGGACCTATCACACGACGGGAGAAGACATGCCGTCGGCGGTCTACGACCGCGGGCGTTTGATTTTCGCAAACGGCGATTCGCACGCATATGCGCTTCGCGCCGACACGGGAGAGCTTCTCTGGTCAAGTGATATCGGCGGCATTTCGACGATGTCGTCGGCGGTGGCTGCGGGCGACGCGATCGTCGTAGGCGTCTGCGCTAACGGGATGCAAGACAGTACCTCTGTCGCGTTGGATCCTTCCAACGGGAGAATTCTTTGGAGGTCGGAACTCGGCCATTGCGATGCCACGCCGGCGTATGCCGATGGCAAAGTCTTTGTCTCCGACGTTTTGCCCGGTGATACACGCCTACAAGGCCGGCCGATTGTCGCTGCACTGGATCCCAGAACCGGAAAGGCGCTCTGGGTTTATCGCGCGGCGACGCAGGGGCTTTACAGTATCGTCGGTTCCGAAGAAGAAGCCGTTGCCGGAACGTACGCGAACGGCGTGTACTATCAGGCGACGCCGTTCACGGATGAAATCGTCGCACTCGATGCATCGACGGGAACGCTGCGGTGGTCCTTTCACACCTCCGGTCCCGCGAAGATGTCGCCGGTGGTACGACGCGGCCGGTTGTACATTGGTGATACCGCCGGTCTTCTCTACACACTAGACGCGGACGACGGTACGCTGCTGGAGATTCGCGCGTTCAAAGACCCGTTTGCAACGAGCCCGCCCATCATCGCAGGCAATCGCATCATCATCGTGAGCGGCACATACGTTCACGCTATACCGGTGAGCGGCCGTCCAAAACTCGCTGACCCAGTCGGCTGGGCCATCGCCACCGACATCAACAACCCCAAACACTGCTGCCAATGAAGCTGTCACGAGTAAGGGCGAAAAAACCGCGAGATTTCATCCGAATCAAGGAGCCGAGGTGCCGAAGCGGACTAAAGTCCGTGAGGCCCGAGGCGACGCAGAGTCGGATGAAATCTCGCGGTTTTTGCTGGGGTGGCTGGATTCGAACCAACGCATGGCGGAGTCAAAGTCCGCTGCCTTACCGCTTGGCTACACCCCAATGGTTTTCGCCTTCGGCGAAAATCGCGACATCGTGTCGCTCCATTGGTGTCACCGCTTCCTGCGGTGACCCCTTCGCCGTTGCCATGATGGCACAGCCGCCTACGATACTACGCCTACTTTCGCGTCCCTGTCACATGGCCCACCGATTTTCAATCGGACGCGCATCCTGCGCTTGGGCCGGTCACGGCACCCTGCCGTGAAGCCCTCCGGTAATTTTGGAGACGACGGGGATTTCGAATAGTTCGCCGCGGGCGGCCCGCTGACTATACCGTATGGCGACGACGAGCCATAGGACGAAGAGCGCAATATCGATCAGCATGGCAAAGACGTAGATCCAAATCGTCGCGACCACGTTCGTAACCAAGAGGCTGATCACGAAGGGCCACATTAACGCAACAAGCGCCGTGATTGCGGACACATTGCCGAACCATAGCGCTTGGCGAAGATGATATTGATACCAGGTCGATGCATCGGAGCGAGGCGCGATACGAGCGTAGATTGCAAGCGGCCAAACCAAGATAGGCGACTGAGACGACCTGCGGTTCCGCGACGATGCGGGGTGGCGGCGTTTCTATCGGGCGGCGAGCAGGCGCTTTCGCGCCGATATAATGCGAATGCCAGTAGGGGTCGTTGAGGCTTGAGATCGAGACGCCTTGGCTTGAGCTCGCGCTAACGAACCGGTTGTGTCCCAGAGTAGATCCCGACGTGCGACGGTCCCGGTGCATACGTCTGGAAGAAAACGAGGTCCCCGGGCTTCATGCCGCCGACAATGCGGTGTCCCGCATCATATTGCGCATCTGCGGTGCGCGGAAGCGAGACGCCGAGCATAGCGAAAACGTGCTGAACGTAGCCGGAGCAGTCGAAACCGCTCGTCGAGGTTCCACCGAAGACGTACGGAACGCCGATGAACCGGAGAGCGCTCTTCGTGAGCTGCTGCGCGATCTTTGATGTCCGGGCGAGCACGCCGCCCGCAAACGACCGGATTTCACCGTTCTTCTCGCCACGCTCGCCCTTCGAGCTGGTGACGATCAAGTGAGCCGTCCACTCAGCCACATCGGGGCTCTGAACGGCGGAATCGGAAACGGTAGTCTGCGTGTCTTGGCTATTCGCCGGAGATTCATCGGCACGCGCAATGGCGAAACCCGAGCCGGCGAGCAAAAGGGCGAAAAACCCTGCAGCTAACGCTTGACGCAAGAAATGCTCCTCTTTCACTCACTTGCGAGGTTAGTTGACGGGTTCGGGCTGAAAGATCGCCCTAGGACCGACCGGTCCACTCACCCCTACCGTTGGAGTCCCCCGCTCCGGCACGCTAAGCCGGATTCAGTGATCTTGTGCAAGGCGTAGTAATCTACGGCATTACTACAGTAAAGTTATTAAGCTTTTCTGTGCAAAGCCGTTTGTTATGGGCCATAAGGTTTATCGAAATCTTCCCAGCTCCTTCCACGTTCTTACATTGCGCTTACAAACGTGCGGCAGCTTGCTCGATCTCGCTTGCCAACCGGTTCGCGATCGCCTCAATATGAGCCCGATCGTCGCCCTCGGCCATGACCCTTATTAGAGGTTCGGTTCCTGAAGGCCGGATCAGTAGTCGCCCGGAGCCCTGGAGAGCGAGCTCCGCCGCTGAGATCGCCGCTAGGACGTCGTCGTGCTCGAGCACATCTTTGTGCGGCGTGCGCACGTTGACGAGAATTTGCGGCGCCACGACAACGTCGGAGATCAAATCGTGAAGCCGTTGTTGTGTGGCGGAAACTATGCCGAAAAGCGTCATCGCGGTCATCGGACCGTCACCGGTGGTGTTACGCCGCATGTCGATAACATGTCCTGACTGCTCGCCTCCGAGAACGAACCCGCCGGCGCGCATTTGTTCGAGCACGTAGCGGTCACCGACCGCCGCCCGCAGCAGGTGCATTCCGTTTTTCTCGAGCGCTCGTTCGAAGCCGATGTTACTCATCACCGTTCCGACGATCGTATCGCCGGCTAACGCACCGCGCGCGTAGAGATCGCGCCCGATGGCGAACATGACATGATCGCCGGAAACGATCTCCCCTTCCTCATCGACAAAGAGTGCCCGGTCTGCGTCCCCGTCAAACGCGACGCCGATTGCGCGTTTCTCGCCTCTGGCAATGAGCTCACGAACCTTTGCTTGCAGACCGTGCAGGTGCGTCGCCCCGCATTCGACGTTTATCCGGGCGCCGTCGTTTTCGC
Organism: Vulcanimicrobiia bacterium; assembly: GCA_963765935.1. GTDB lineage: Bacteria > Vulcanimicrobiota > Vulcanimicrobiia > Vulcanimicrobiales > Vulcanimicrobiaceae > JAMXLG01. The sequence goes on from CAVXXX010000002.1 coordinate 159,405, forward strand.
AGTTGATTTCAGTAACCGTCGCACCCATTTTTCGAAATGCATACGGAGCGATCGCATACGCCGCGCCATAGCCACCGTCGACAACGACGTGCAATCCGTCGAGCTGCACGCGCGTGCTATAGAGCTCTTCATAGTAGTGCTTCGCGAGATTTTGGGATAGGCGCGCGACGCCGATGTCTACGCCGATCGGACGCGGAAGCGTTTCACTAATGACCAGCTGCTCGATCTCGCCTTCGCTTTCATCGGAGAGCTTAAATCCGTCGGGACCAAAGAACTTGATGCCGTTGTCGGCGATCGGATTGTGCGACGCGCTGATCATGACGCCGGCCGCGGCGTTCTCTGCAACGGTAACGCGCGCCACCGCCGGCGTAGGAACGATTCCGATTGAAACGACGTCGCGTCCGACCGACGTGATACCGGCCGTAATCGCCGCTTCCAGCATCGTGCCCGAGAGCCGCGTGTCGCGTCCGAGGATCACGGGACGATGGCGGTCGCTCGAATGCGCGAGCACCGTTGCGCCGGCGCGTCCGATGCGAAAAGCGAGTTCAGGCGTCAGCTCGGTATTTGCAACACCTCGCACGCCGTCGGTTCCGAAGAGGCGGCTCACGGTTTTCCTTCTCCCGTTCCTTTGATGAAATGCACGCGCACGCGTACCAGGTCGGGTGCGACCTCAAGCCCCGCAACTTCCTGCCCGAGTGAGTTGATCGGAACGGGTCGTACCATTGCATCGAACGCCGACGGGTTCTGCGCGAGCGGTACCTCGAGAACGACTGCACTCACTTGCGAAAGCAGGCTCGTCGGGCCGTGGATCGTTACACCGGAGGGCTGCGGTTGCGCGTCGCTCACGACGACGTCCTTGCCGGCATTTCCGGAATAATGCATGGAGAGCGGAAAATTACGCTCCTCGAGGCGCTCGATCGACAGACTCACCGATGCGGGACTCAAACTTTGTACGACGATGTTCGGTGCGACGAGTTGCACCGGAACGTTATACACACCGGCACCTTTGTATGCTAGATCGAGCACGGCTTTGACTTCCTGTGGATTGATCGGCGGCTCGCCGCGCTTCGTTGCGACCGTTACGATCGCTTCTTTGTCGGTGAAATGTGCGATCTCTCCCATCGGCAAATTCGCGGCCGTAATCGGCACGGAAATCTGCTGATCGAAATGCGCTAGCGCGGGATTCGCGGCAAAGCGAAAGTAGGCCCAGCCGACGATTGCGAGCGAGAGCGAAAGAATTTTAAGTCCGAAGTTCTTTCGGATGATCACCACGGACGTTGCCCTCGGATGTGCGCGCAGGAGCAAGGCGTGCGCGCAAGTGTGAGACGAGATCATTATTGACAAACCGGCGGCGGTCTCGCGGCGCGCGTGTGACCGCGAGAAGCATCTTCACGAGCCGGCCCTCTTCCTCAACCGGCCGCGTGAGTTTGCCCTCGCGGGCGATCGAAATTGCGCCGCTCTCTTCGGAAACGACGATAACGACCGCGTCCGTCTGTTCGGTCAGTCCGACGGCGGCGCGATGCCGCGTCCCGATACGGCGTTCGGAGAGCACTTGCTCTGCAAGCGGAAGAAAACACCCCGCTGCTTCAATGATGTTATCGCGAACGATCACAGCGCCGTCATGAAGCGGCGATCGAGCATTGAAGAGTGCCAGCAACAGTTCCGCCGAGAGTTGGCCGCCGATCGCCGTGCCGCTCTCGATGAACTCCTTCAAGCCACTTTGTTGTTCGATCACGATCAATGCGCCGAGTTTGTTTCGCGAGAGCAAAAATGCCGTACGCGCCAGCGTCGCGATGCCTTTGTCTTCCGAGCGATTCCAGTCGGAGGTCTCTTCACCGATATGGAGCAATCCGCCGCGTCCGATTTGTTCGAGCGCGCGCCGCAATTCCGGCTGAAAAACGATCGGAAGCGTCACTGCCGCGCCGATCACGAGCAAATTCAGAATCGTGCCAAGCAAATAGAGTTGCAGCAGTTTCGCAAGGCCAAGCAAACCAACGAGCACGAGCACGCCGGTAAGAATCTGCACTGCGCGCGTACCGCGGATTAACAGCAGTACATAGTAAATCAAGACGGTGGTTGCCGCGACGTCGATGATATCGGTGATCCCGACGTAGAAGTGGATAGCGTTAAGGAGCGACATGACGCTCCTCGATCAGCGCTTCAAGCACACGGCCGGGCGCGATCTCGGGCGCTTGCAGTCCGGCACTCGCGATCGCCGTCCACCAGGCGAGCGGCAACGGGGACAGCAACTCATTTACGCGTGCTGCGCGGAATCGCGCGAGTTCTATATCGATCACAGCAAGTACCATATCGGCAGCTGAACGATCGAGATTCCACTCCACCACAACGGCTCCGGAGACGATTTCACATGAAAGGACGCCATCCGGACGGCCGGCTCCGCCGAGTGCTTCCGCTACGGCGGGCAAGGCTTCGGCGACGTTCGGGCGTATGGCAAGAGCAATGACCGGCGTTTCAAAAACCGTTGCTCCCGCGTGCGTCTCGAGCGATCCCGCGCTCGCGCCTTCGATCAGTGCATACGAGCGATTGAACGCGGCATTGTCCTGCCAGGCGACGGCGGCGCCGTTTCGGCGCGCGAACTCGCCGAGCGACGAACGCAGGTCCTCGCGTGGGATGGAGTTGTAGCGAACGGTGAAAGCGGGCACGATCCTCCTGACATCGTTACACGCGAACGCCGCCCATTCTTTGTAATGAGCGAATTGCGCCGCGCCTTAGTGGTCTCTACCGGCAAAAATGCGGCTTGGGTTTCATTAGACGGTGAAATCGTGCCGCGGCTGGCGCAACTCCGGCGCCAGACCGGTAAGCGATTCATGCCCGTGCCAGGTGACATCGTATTCGTCCGGATTCTCGAAGACGAAAAAACCGTCGTGGATCGCATCGATTCGCGCACCTTTGCGCTCGAACGCCGCACCGTCGAAGGACGTTCGAAGATCATGGCGGCCAACGTCGATACGCTGGTCACGGTGACCGCGCTCGCCGATCCGCCGCCTCGTCTCGTGACGCTCGATCAACTCCTCGCCTTTGCTGAATTGGAAAACATCGCCGCAATAGTAGTATTCACAAAACCCGATTTAGCGGATGCTTCCATGCGCGATGAACTCGTCTCGCTCTACGATCGGCTCGGCTATCAAACGATCGTCATAAATCCCAAGGCCGGCGAGAACGTCGACGGGTTGCGAGCCGCAATCCGCGGACGGCATGCCATGCTGTGCGGCGTCTCCGGCGTCGGGAAGAGCTCGATCTTTAAAGCCCTGGGCGGCGACGCCAGCGTGGGGGAGGTCTCCCGCTACGGCCTCGGTCGACAAACCACGTCGGCTGCTCGCTTGTATCGGATGGGCGACGGCTTCCTTATAGATAGCCCAGGGGTCAGCGAGTTCGGTCTAGGCAAAATCGAGCCGTCCGAGCTGGTGGAAGCGTTTCGGGAGTTCCGCGAGCCTGCGACCCGCTGCCGGTTTACTGACTGTACGCACTTGCGCGAGCCGGATTGCGGGGTACAGGCCGCCGTGGCGGACGGGACGGTTCCCGAGAGCCGGTACGCCAGCTATCGGAAGATCTTGCTCGAGCCCACCTAACCTGCTATACTACGGCCCGTTGCCTCCTTCGACCGCGCGCCTTCGGCGCTCCGCTCAGGACAGGCTCAGTTACATACCTCAGGAGTTTTCTTTGCCGAACATCAAAGCCGCCGAAAAGTGGATGCGGCAGACCGAAAAGCGGACGACGCAAAATAAAGATGTGAAGACCCGCTTGAAGACGATCTTCAAGAAGGCTGTCTCCACGCAGGATGCCGAGTACGCGAAGACCGTCGAGAGCCAGTTCGACAAAGCCGCGAAGTCGGGCGTCATCCATCCGAACAAGGCAGCGCGCAAGAAATCGCGCCTCGCGAAGGCGATGGCACGCGCCGCCGTCCCGGTCGCAACCGCGAAGAAGACGACTGGCGCCGGCAAAGGTTCCCGCAAGAAGTAACGCGCGTTTCGAAACCGTGCAAAAACCCGCCCACGAGGCGGGTTTTTCTTTTGCGCGTATAGTGCGCTTGTGAGCGAAACCACAGCGCAGCCTATCTCAGCAATTGCCGACGATCCAAAGGCGGTCTTCATCGCGACGATGGCACGCGCGCTTCACGAAGCCGGCGTCGCAACCGATGCCCTCGAGCAAACCATGGCCGATATTGCGGCGTCGATCGACGTTCCGCTCCAGATCTTCGCGTTACCGACGCAGATTACGATTGCGGTCGGTCCGCGCTGGAATCAGAAGACCGTCCTCATGCGTCTTGAACCCGGTCAAGTGAACCTGCGCAGAATTTCGCTGCTGAATGCAATCTATGATGAGCTGCGCGCGGGCAACATCGATTATCGCGAGGCGAGCGTCGCGGTCAGTAACATCGACCGGCGCTGGCCGGGACTTAACGTGTTTTGGCAAATTCCCGCGCTTGCGTTCGTCGCGATCGCGGTCGGCATTCTGCTCGGCGCGGGCCCACATGAGTTGACGGTTGCGGGATGCATCGGGCTTGCGACCGGCGTTATCGCCGTCGTCGCTACGCACAACGCCGTCGTCGCGCGTCTCTTCGAAGTCATCGCGGCGTTCGTCGGCACGCTGATCGTCGCGCTCTTCACGAAAATCTTCGGTCCCACCAACATCTACGTTTCGATCATCGCGGGAGTCGTCGTTTTACTTCCCGGATATTCGCTCACCCTCGCATTGCACGAATTGGCAAATAATAATCTCGTTGCGGGCGTTGCGCGTCTTGGCAAAGTGCTCTCGGTGTTGCTCGCACTCGCATGCGGAGCGCTGCTTGGCTTTGCGCTGCTCGGCCCGAAAATGCTTCAGATGGGTGCGGTTCACACGCATGCCGTTTCAGGGCGGTGGTGGATCCTCGCGGCGGTCTTGATCTCGGTTGGTCTTTGGATCGACCTCGATTCCCGGCCGCGTGATTTCATCTGGGTCTTCGCGGCGTGTTTCGTGGCATTGTTGACCTCGCACATGCTCGCGGGGACGCCCGTGCACACCGTCTCAGCCTTCGCTGCAGCCTTTATTTGCGGCATCGTGGCCAATTTAGGAGCGCGCTTCTTACGTTTGCCGCAGGCAGTCATGCTGGTGCCGGCGCTGCTCGTCTTAGTTCCCGGAAGTCTCAGTTACGAAAGCGTCCTTTTCGCATTTCAGCAGAATATTTCGAGCGCTTTGACGTTTGCGACAAACGCCGCGTTTGCTGCTGTGCAACTCGTTGCAGGCTTGCTTTTGTCCCAACTCGTCTTCCCCACGAGTGTTTTGCACGTCCGGCCCGGGATCGGCCACATGCGTTAGAAGATCGCCTGCCTCTGGCACGAATAGGTGTACCGGGGGTGTGATGAATGGTCGATGCGCTGAGCCTAGCGCAGGTACAGGGTCTCTTGGCGCATGCGCCGCTACTCTTCTTCAGCACGGATCGCGATTTTAGGCTCCTTCGGGTCGCCGGAGCAAAAACGGCGACATTACACATCGATCCGCGACTCGTTCTCGGACGTGATGCGACGCAGTTCTTCGAGAAACAAAAACCCGCGGCAGGTGTAGCGCGCGCGTTTCACGCTGCGCGTCAAGGAAAAGACTCCCGCTTCACATTCGGTCATCGCGGGATTCTCTACGATGCGCACCTGCATCCAATCGTTGAAGCGGGTAGTACCATCGCGATCATCGGTGTCGCTACGGAAACGGACGATCGATCCACGTCCGAACTTGCCATAGCTCAGCGGGTGCTCGAACAGGCCGAAGCGATTTCATCGTTTGCCTCTTTTACGGTCGATCTCGAAACGGAAGCATGCGATATTACCGCCGGTTTTGCGCGACTGTTCGGATTTCCCGAAGAGACGCGGCGCATTCACCTCGGTGAAATGGTCGCTCGGATTCATCCGGAGGACCGCCTTCGGTTCACACGCGCTCGCGCGAAGGCGATAGCACGCGCAACGGAAGTGCACTTTGATTACCGGATCGTCCGGCCCACGGGCGAGATTCGTCACGTACGCTCGCACACGTCGTACTTCGTCAATACGCTAGGCATGGCGGCTCGCGGCGTCGGCGTCGTTCTCGACGAGACGCAGGTACTTGAAGCGCAGCGTGGACTGGAATACATCGCGATGCACGACCCCCTCACCGGCGTGCTCAACCGCGCGGCGTTCGATCGTTACGCGCGTACGGCAATTGCGGAATCGGAAGCCGGGCGCCGCGGCATAGCGCTCCTATTCATGGATCTCGACGCCTTCAGCGAGGTCAACGATATCGCCGGACACGGCATCGGGGATCAAATCCTACGTGCGATCGCCGAACGTCTTCGTTCGGTTCGCGTTGCCGACCAGACCATCGGACGCATGGGCGGCGACGAGTTCGCGATGCTCTTTGGGGACGTTCACGATCATCGGGAAGCCGAAGCGCGCGTCACCGAAGTACGTAACGCATTGCGGCCGCCGGTCGTTATCGCCGGCGTCGAATACTCGCTCACTGCAAGCATCGGCGTCGCGATGTTCAACGTTCATCACAGTGAAACGGCGCTGCTCTCGCACGCGCACATGGCAATGCTCGGCGCGAAGGCGGCCGGACGCTCCCGCGTCATGTGGTACACGCCGGATCTGGAACGGCTGATGACGATGCGTCATCGGATCGAACGCGACCTTACGGTATCGATGGATCGCAATGAGTTGGCCGTTCACTACCAGCCGATCTATCACGCGACATCGAATGACCTGACGGCAGTCGAGGCATTATTACGCTGGCAGCATCCGGAGCTTGGCATGATTGCGCCTACGGCGTTCCTCGACATCGCGGTTCACACTGGCCAGCTCGTCGTGATCGGAGAATGGGTACTTGAAGAAGCATGCCGCGCGGGTGTCGCTTTATCGCAGCGGCATGGGCGATCGATCCGGGTAAACGTCAACGTGTCGCCGGAGCAGTTGCAAACACCCAACTTCAACGAACGGGCGTGCGATATCGTGCGGCGCGCCGGAGCAGATCCGGCACAAGTCCAAATCGAAGTGACGGAGCAGTCGCTGATCAACGATGTCGAACACGCAGCGAAAGTTCTCGCGCAACTGCGCAAAGACGGATTCTCGATTGCAATCGACGACTTCGGAACGGGCTATAACACGCTCAGCTACCTGAAGTCGTATCCGGTCTCATGTTTGAAGATCGACCGGATGTTCGTGCGCGATTGCGAGACCGACGATTATAGCCGCGCCATCTGCAAATCGCTTACGGCGCTCGCGAGCTCGCTCGATCTGACGGTCATCGGCGAAGGAATCGAAACGGCGGGGCAAGACGCATTCTTACGCGAGGCCGGCTGCCACGAATTGCAGGGATTCTTCTATGGAAAGCCCGTCGCGCTTCCGGAATTGTAGCGCTCCCCTTAGACAAACGCCGGCGGCGGACCGGCCGCTGCATACGCGCGTTCATCGTGCAACAACGCCGTCGCAACCGATGCGACGGCTTCTTTGTGCCAAACGCCTTTGAGCACGGCGAAATCGCCGTTGTTGCTTTCAAGGTGCCACGTCGGGCGTTCGTCACTGCCGATCGCCGCGAGCCGCTTGTTCCCGTTAAGCAGAATCTCGCGAACGCGCGGTTCCGACGCCCGTTGCTCAAGCTCTTCCGTCGGCACGCCGGCATACGATGCGGCGCACGCGTACGCTTGGGCAGGCCGTCCGAGGAGTGCACCTTGTTCCATCGCGGCCGACATCATCGCATGGGCTGCGTTGAGCTGGTTTCCGGCGATTTCACCGGCAACAAACGCAGCAGCATTGGCAGCCCAACTACTGACATGCGGACCCTCACACCATGCCGGAATCAACTCGCGGTTATACGCGCGAGTGCCGCGTTTATAGAACCAGGCTTCCATCTCGTACGTAAAGCCAAGCGGCGCGCCGTCTTTGAGCGGCGCATACACAAGTTCGAAATCCGCGTCGAGATCAATAAGCGCCTGCGCAGCGGGAACGGCGACTAAACACCAGTGACTGATCACATCTACGAACATCGTTGCTTTCACGGCTTTCGGGTCTCCTACGGATCGACATTGATGCTGAGCCTTGTATCGCGCTCGTTTCGAGCGAGGGGGAGAATATGCTTGCGAATCGTCTCGCGAAGCGTCTTTGGCTTCAGCGTCTTCAAGACGATGCGCATCCGCCATTCATTATTGAGCCGCGCTATAGGATAGGGTGCCGGGCCAAGCACCTCTGCGCCTCCGACCGAACGAAAGAGGTCCGCATAGCGGGCTGCTTGTGCGGTTGCCTTCTCCCGGCTTCGCGAAATCACCCCGAGATACATGAGCCGTACGAACGGCGGATAATGCAGCGCGCGCCGCTCGTCGAGCTCCGTTTCTGCGAACCCGGCATAATCGTGCGACGCTGAGTAGACGATCGCGGGATGAGCCGGCGAATACGTTTGCACGATCGCTTCTCCCGGTCGTGCGCGTCCGCTTCGCCCGCATACCTGCGAGATCAGCGCGAACGTGCGTTCCGCCGCGCGAAAATCAGGAAGGTGCAGTCCGACATCGGCGGCCACAACCCCGACGAGCGTCACGGTTGGAAAGTCGAGGCCCTTGGCCACCATTTGCGTGCCGACGAGTACGTCCGCCGATTCTTCGAAGGCCGAGAGGATGCGCGCGTGATCGCCGATCCGCGTGGTGGTATCGGAATCCATGCGTAACATGCGCGCGGAGGGAAAGAAACGGGCAACTTCTTCGGCAACGCGTTCCGTACCAACGCCGAATTCGCGAATTGTGGCCATGCCGCACGACGGACAGGTAACGGGTATCGGCTCTTGATGGTCGCAGTAATGACAACGCAAAAGCCCTTCGCTGCGGTGCGCGGCGAGTGACACGTCGCAGCGCGGGCAGTTCGGGACGAAGCCACACGTCCGGCACAAGAGAAACCCGGCACTCCCCCGCCGATTGACGAAGAGCACGGTCTTCTCACCGCGTTCCAAACGATCGGCAAGCGCTTCAGTCAATGCCGTACTAAAAATCCGTTTGTTGCCCGCTTCGAACTCTTTTGCAAGGTCGACGATCTTTACATGCGGCATCGGTTGCGCTGTTGCGCGTTCGTGGAACGTCATAAGCGCAATTCGCTCGCGACGCGCGGCATCGTAGCTCTCGAGCGACGGGGTTGCACTTCCCAAGAGCAACAAGCCGCCGGAGAGGCGCATGCGTTCGCGAGCAACGGCGACGGCGTGATATCGCGGGACCGTATCTTGTTTATACGATGTCTCATGGGCTTCGTCGATCACGAGGAGGCGCACATCGCGGAGCGGCGCAAAGACGGCACTTCGCGCGCCGACAACGACGTCGATCTCTCCTTGCATGCACGCCTGCCACGCTTCGAATCGTTCACGTTCGGAGAGTGCCGAATGCAAAACGGCCACGCGATCGCCGAAGGCGTCTTCGAAACGCCGCGCCGTCTGGGGCGTGAGCGAGATTTCCGGCACCAGCACGATCGCTCGTCCGCCTTCGCGCACGACGCGTTTGATCGCCTCGACGTACACGTAGGTCTTTCCGCTGCCCGTCACGCCATGAATCAACGCCTCCGCAAACGTTCCGTCGTCGAGCCATGCATGGATACGTCGCAACGCTTCGGCTTGTTCGTTCGTCGGCGCGAAAGGTGCCTCCGGAATCATCGCGCGCATACGTCCATGGACCGGCGACACTTCACGCTCTTCCAATGCGCCCGCTTTGACGGCGCGCGCGATCACCGCGTTCGAAAATCCGGCGAGCAACGCATCGGCGCGCGGAACGCCCGGCGCCTCCTTCACGAAGTCGAGAAGCGCCTGCGCTTTCGATCCGCGAATCGCACCGTCGAGCGGATATAGCACTCGAATCCGGTACTCTTGGGTCTTCGGGTCGATCAAACGTCGCTCGCGACGCAATTCGCCGCTGCGCACGAGCGTTTGGACGTGGCGCAGCAGGGCGCTTCGATCCCCCGCGCGTCGCGCTTCGGGATGGCGCAGCAGCGCCTCCAGCGCAAATCCGTCCGGCATCTCTTCCCAAACGAGACGAACGAGACGTGCGGGCACCGAGGGATACCGCTGCGGATTCGGCTGCGAGACGGCACGCGCGAAAGAGTCCACCATGCGCGGCACGGCGGCAGAGAGCACGACCGCTGAAAGTGCGTCGCCGAGCGTGCAGAGGTAGTAATCCGAAATGAACCGCGCAAGATGCAGTCCCGTCTCATCGAACGCCCGCGGAACGTCGAGCTTTTCGATAACCGATTTGGTTCTCGGGTCGGGCGCTACCTCGCGCGTATCCGACACCACGAATGCGACGACTTCGCGATTTCCTAGCGGAACGCGAACGACGTCGCCAATTTGCAGCGAAAGATCGCGCGCATCGTACGTCAACGGAAGATCGAAACGCGACGAACGAATCGCCGCAAGCGCATCAAGGACGCGCATCTAGCCGAAGGATTCTGGTGAACGCTGTAATCGCGTCAGCACACTTTTGATGACGCGGTCCGGCACCTCTATGCCGTATTCGACGTCGCCGATCGCGCGAGGCAGAACAAAACGAAGCTTGCCGTTGCGCTTCTTCTTATCGCTTTGCATTGCAACAAACGCATCGTGCGCATTGACGGAGGTTGAAAGCGGCATTCCGAGCAACGCCATGGTCGCGAGCACACGCAAATGTTCTTCTTCAGAAAACCGGCCCGTCCGCATCGCGAGCAATCCCGCCGCGCGCAGGCCGAGTGCCACGCCGACGCCGTGCGAAACACGATAGTTGCTCGCGGTCTCTAGCGCGTGGCCGAACGTGTGCCCGAGATTGAGCAGCGCGCGAATTCCCGCCTCCTTGCGATCGTCGGCGACGATCATCGTCTTGACTTTCACGGCCTCGCCGACGATCTCAAGCCACGGCCACCGCCAGAACGGATGCGGAGCGAGCGTTTCGATCGATTCGTAAAACGCATCGCCCTCGATGAGTGCGGCCTTTAGTACCTCGGCAAGCCCTTCGCGAAGTTGCCGGTACGGGAGCGTCTGGAGCGCATCGATGTGCGCGAATACGGCAACGGGATCGCGAAAGAGTCCCGCAATGTTCTTTCCGCCCCGCAGATCGACGCCGGTCTTACCTCCAATCGCGGCGTCGACCATTGCCACGAGCGTGGTCGCGACGTGCATGTACGGCACGCCGCGCATATACGTCGCAGCGGCAAAACCAAAGAGATCGCTTGCGATGCCGCCGCCGACGCCGATCACCAGCGTGCCGCGATCGGCGCCGGCTTGAAGCAGCGCTTCGTGCACGCGTTCGACGGTTGAGAAACGCTTACGCGGCTCTCCGAGTGGAAAGGCGCGAACGCCGAGCGCACCGTTCAAGCGCGCGACATCGCGCGCGAACCGCACGACGTTCGGGTTTGCATCAGCAAGGACAATGCACGGTTGATCGCGATGTTCCAAGAACGTCGCGATCGCCGGGCGCGTGTCGTAACCGATGCAGACCGGATAGTCCAGATCGGTGTTGACGATTAAATCTCGATCTTCTTCTTGTGCAGCCACTCGACGATCGTATCGACGATTTGGGTGGTCGACATGCCGTCCGCTTCCACAACGAAATCCGAGTGTGCGTATTGAGGCATGCGCTTCGTATACAGTTCTCTGATCTTCGAGAGGGCCGGCGCGCGTCCGAGAAGCGGACGAACGCGCGGGCTGTTGCGGATGCGCTCGGCGACTTTTTCCGGCGAAACCTTGATGAACACGCGATAGGCTCGTTTCTTCAACAGCTTCGACGTCGGCTCGTGCGTGAGCGCTCCACCGCCGAGCGCAACAACGCCGGGTCGGCCGTCGTCGAGCACGTGCGCGACGGCGTCGTGCTCGTAGGTACGAAACGCTCTTTCGCCTTCGTTGTAAAAGATGTCGGACACGTCGCCGTGCTCTTTTACAATCATCTCGTCGGTATCAAAGAATGCGCACTTCAATTTGCGCGCGAGCTTCTTGCCGATGGTAGACTTGCCCGCGGCCATAAACCCTACGAGCGCAACGTGCTGTTTCATACGCCCTCCTGGTGCGTCGCGAAAAGCGCCGCAGCCGCGGCATTTGCGCGAGCTAAATTATCGAGCGTCTCTTCGATTGAGTCGCCGCCATATTTTTCGAGCACCGGCCCAACGAGAGCGAGGCGCACCATCGCCTCGCCGACAACGGCGGCGGCGGGAACGACGCACACGTCACTTCTCACGATGGTGGCCGGCGCATCTTGACGTTCGTGAAGATTTACCGACGGCAGCGCCTTCATCAGCGTCGGAATCGGTTTGACAGACACGCGCAAGTTAAGCGGCTGACCGTTGCTCATGCCGCCCTCGATACCACCCGCGCGATTGCTGCCTCGCGCGACGTTCCCGTCGCGCAACGCGAACGTGTCGTGCGCCTGCGACCCGGGACGCGATGCGACTTCGGCACCCAAACCAACTTCGACCGCTTTCACCGTTTGCATCCCCATGAGCGCGCCGGCGAGCACGCCGTCAAGACGCGTGTCGGGTTGACGATTGCTACCGATACCCGCCGGAAGACCATCGATACGAATGATGAATTGGCCACCGAGGGTATCACCTGCTGCTTTCGCAGCGTCGATTGCACCGATCATTTCAAGCGATGCATCGGGATCGGGGCAGCGAACTTCGCTTGCTTCTACATCGGCTTGCGACCACTCGTCGAGCTCAGGCGCCGAAATGTCGCCGATGCGGTGGACATAACTGCGCGTCGTAATACCGAGCGTTGCGAGAAACTGCACGCAGATCGCGCCAAGCGCCACGCGCATCGTCGTTTCGCGCGCGCTTGCCCTCTCGAGGACATTGCGCAGATCGCGATGCCGGTATTTGAGGGCTCCCGCGTAATCAGCATGTCCGGGCCGCGGATTGGTGAGCGGTTTGCCTGAACCGGTGAGCGGATCCATCAACGCGCGGACGTTTTCAAAATCGCGGTTCCGAACGATGACGGCGATCGGTGACCCCAGCGTTTCGCTGCCGCGCACGCCGGCGAGAAATTCAATCCGGTCGCGTTCGATCTTCATACGGGCGCCACGCCCATAGCCGCCTTGGCGACGTGCAAGCGTTTCGTTAATCTCTTCTACGTTGAGCCGTATGTGCGCGGGTAAACCATCCAGGATGCCGACAAGCGCAGGACCGTGGGATTCGCCTGCCGTGAGATACCGAAACACTCGAAATACCTTGGCTGCCTACTTTGAAGCGGCCTGCGCGATGGGTACGGCTGTGCTATGGCACAAGAGTTACAAGGCATGCGCGTCGCGATTTTGCTCGAGGACGCTTTCGAGCAAGCCGAAATGGTCGAGCCCAGAAAAGCGCTTGACGGCGCCGGAGCAAAGACGACGCTGATTTCGAAACATACGCCGCAGGTCCAAGGATGGAACCATCATACTCCGGCGGAGACGTTCGATGTCGAGATGTCGCTTGAAGAGGCAAATCCCGACGATTTCGATGCGGTGATGCTGCCGGGCGGCGTCGTCAACGCAGACGTGCTGCGAAGCGAACCGAAGGCGGTGCAATTTGTTCAACGCATGGCGCAATCGGGAAAGCCGATCGCCGCAATTTGCCACGCACCGTGGCTTTTGGTCGAAGCCGGACTTGCAAAGGGACGGAGGCTAACATCATGGCCGTCGTTGCAAACCGATATACGCAACGCCGGAGGCCAGTGGACCGACGAACCGCTGGTCGAGTCACCGGGAGTAGTGACGAGCCGCAAACCCGACGATATCCCGCAACATTTCAATCCGGGAATGATTCGGCTTTTTGCCACGATGCGGACCGGCCAAGGCACCCGCGCAGAAACCGGAACCGTGCAAGCAAACCGAACGCAGGCGCCAACGGTATAAAAGAAAAGAGCCGCCCGGCCACCGGGCGGCTCGGTTTTTACCGGAAATTACCGGCCTTTCTTGCGAGCCGGGCTCTTCTTCGCGGCCGTCTTACGGGCCGGCGCAGCCTTGCGTGCGGGAGCCTTTTTCGCGACGCTCTTCTTCGCGGCGCTCTTTTTCGCCGTAGTCTTCTTGGCGGACGACTTCTTCGCCGCACCGGCACCACGCTTCGCCGTTCCGACGGCTTCCTTCAGCGTGCGTCCGGCGATGAACTTCAGAACCCGCTTGGCGGGAACTTTGATCGGTTCGCCCGTCTTCGGGTTACGCGCAATGCGTGCCGCGCGGTCCCGAACCTTGAACTGGCCGAACGGGGTCAACTGGACTTTATCGCCCGACTTGAGCACGTCGGTGAATTTGTCAAGCAGCGCGTCGATGATTTCGACCACCTGACGGCGCGGCATATCCAGTTCCTCGGCGAGCTCACGAGCTAACTCGTTCTTGGTCATACTGTCCTTTCGAGGGGGGCAGCTAATTGACCGGACGATTTTCTAAATGGCTCGATTTTCCTTGTGGAATAAGGCTAAATTCGCTCTGCCTTCATCGAGACGACCTGGTCGACGGTCAGATTTTTGAAGCCGTGACCACGGAGGTACCGGATATAGGCGGCGTCGACGTGCATCGCTTTTAGCGTCACATATTGGCCCGCGGAGAGGCGCGAAAAACCTGCGGCGGCGATCTCGTTTACGTACGCTGCATCGACACGCAACGCGCGAAGTGCAATGATTTGCTGCGCGCTGATATCAGTTACCCCTGCCGTTTGTAAATCGCGAACATATTGCTGGGAAACGCCCAGCGCCTTTAACGCGATGAGATTACTGACGTCGCCTTTTAATCCCAGCGATTCCATTTGATCGATGAAGTTCGTCGTGATATCGAGATCCGCGAACGCCATCTCGTAGTCCATCGTCGTGACATCGTAACCGCGATGGCGCAACGACGTGAAGAACGCGTCGTTAGGCGTAAACGTGTAACTTCCCGCGCCCTCACCGTTGCCGGCCCACCCTTCGAATGCAAAGTCTCCCGCTTCGCGATGCAATGCAAACGTCGCGTGTTGACCGGGCGATTTTATAGCGTTCTCGATGCCGAGCGCTTGAGCGTCGACATAGCCGGAATGATCGTTATTGTGGCGGCCGTCGGGGCTCTCCCAATGCAGTTCGAGTTGAACGTTCCCCTTAGTCGTCGTAAGGTTCCACGTCCCTCGTGCCGTATCGGCTCGCACCGGAAGTACGAGAAGGAAACCGAGCAGCACCGCTACGGCGGCTGCCGTCAAGAAACGAAACGGGACGATCATTTCGGATCGATTCCCATCGCCTTGAATTCGACGAGTTTGTGTACCGGCAGATTTTTGAAGCCGTGCTCCGCGAGGCGCCCAATATACGCACCGTCGACGCCGAGCGATCTCAATTCACTATATTCGTGACTCGAGAGGTGCGCATAGCCGGCATTGGCAAGCTCTTGTACATAGTCGGGCGTTACCCCGATCGACTTCAATTCCGCCCATGCACGAGCGTCGGCTGAACGCAAGCCTGCCGAACGCATTTCACTGACGTAATCCGGCGTCAAACCAATGGATCTCAACTCGGTCCAGCCGCGCGCATCGGAGGCCGCAAGCCCTGCGCTACGCATCGTGGAAATATAGTCGGGCGTCACTCCAACGGATTTCAGTTCTATCAATTGCCGTGCCGTTAATGGACCGACTCCGGCGTTACGCATTTGGTTGACGTAGTCACGAGTAACGCCGACGGACTTCAGCGCGATGACGGTATCCGCGTCGAGGTTCGTTAGACCCGCCTCTTTCAATTCATCGAGGTATCCGGTCTCTGCGACCACGCTCTCCGGGGCGAACGTCGCTTGAGCAACAACATCATGCTTCGCGACCACCGGCGTGGGGGGCGGCGTTGGCGCAACAGTTGGCCGAGCTTTCGCTGCTTCCGAGGGATGGAATGAAGGTTTCGCTGCGACGGCCGGCGGCTTCAACTGCATCGGCTTTGTCGTCACCAGCGGCTCGGACATCGTATATGCGATCGTCGGCGAAATGAAGCCGCCGGCAATCACGATCGCAACGATTGCCGCCACTGAAACGACGGATGGAACGATGGCGAGACGGATGCGAATATCGCGGCCGCGCGCAAGCAATCGTTCGATGCGGATCGACATGCTTTTGCGCGTCACAAACACACCCGGTGCTGCCACCGGACGATACGGCCACTGCGTCATCTCAACGATGCGAGCCAGGCAGCGCGCATAGGATGCGTTCTCGGCGGCTTGCGCGAGAACCCAATCGTCGCACGCAACTTCGCGTTCGAGATCCATCTGGCGTGCGATCCAATAGATGCCGGGGCTGAAAAAGTACAGCGCCACAGCAATGCGTTCGAAGAGGTTGACCCAATCGTCCGAGCGCCGAACGTGGGCGAGTTCGTGCAGCAGAATGCGATCCAAATCGGTCGCGTCAAGTTCCTCGACGAGATCGTGCGGCAACAAGATCATCGCATCGAAAATTCCAATCGCAACCGGCACGCGAATCTCATCGCTCACGCATACGCGCACATCCCGCTGGCCTTTTTCTGCACGATCCCAGCGCGTTAAGGCATGGCGTCGATCGACGGAAAGCGGAAGTGCATCGCGCTTGAGGCGCTCCAGATAAAAGAAACTGAACGCCAACCGAGCAAGGATCAGCACGGCAACGATCGCCCAAGCGTCAACGATGATTTGCGCCAAGGTTGGTTCCATCACGATTTTCGGACGATGAACGGCGGGCATTCCTGCCGCAGGGACCGATTGAACCGCCTTGATCTCCGTGATTCGCTTGACAACGCGCGCAACGGGCGCCGACGACGCCGCAGTTTCAACGGCAGAGCGCGGCAGCACGAGGGAGGTAGCGCTAAGGACAGGTACACATGCGCTTGCAATTAACGCAAGCGTCCATACGGCATGGCGCGTCGTTGCATTCGTGCAGCGAGAGACGCGAAGCGCAACCGCGCTAATGGCGGCAATGAGCGCGGGTTGCCATAGCGCGTTGACGAGGGCGATAACCACGACCGCAATCGCGCACGACGCGGCCGGTTGCAAGGCAATCATGACTGCTGCTCCTCGTACTGCGCGATCAGCTCTTTAATGCTCGCAAGTTCGTCCTTGTCTGGTTTCTCTTCCGCAATAAGGCGCATTGCGAGGGCGGTCTTACTATTCTTGAAAAACGCTTGCACGACATCTCCGATCGCCGTGCGCGCGGCCTCTTCTTGTGCAAATGCCGGATGGTACACGTGCGCGCGTCCATCGAGCTCGCGCTTCACCGCACCCTTTTGTTCTAGGATGCGCAGCATGGTAAGCACCGTCGTATACGCGAGCGGCGGCGGCGGCATCGCGGCCGCGACGTCGGCGACGGTACCGCGGCGAAGCTTCCAGAGCACTTGCATAATGCGAAGCTCGCCTTTGGTCAGTGATTTGGCCTTGGAACGCGGCACGGCGGCCCTCCTTGAGTATCTACTAAAGACTTAGTAGAACACTACATCGGACAGCCGCCGTTGTCAACTAAAGTCTTAGTAGATTGCCGGCGTGTAAGGCATCTATGGCGTCACGGTGATAGTTCCGGTCATCCGCGAATTACCGTGATAGACGCAACCATAGAAGTATGATCCTGGCTTGGTAAACTTCAGCATGAACTTCTGTCCGCCGACGATCGTGCCTGAATTGACGATGTGCGTGCCATCGAATGTCGTGATTCCCGGTGGCGGGACGACGTTGACGGCCGGGTCGGGAGGAATGTTCGGAACCGTGTTCTGACCCCGTAAGGCGAACGTTATCGTGTGCGGTTCATTGCTGCTTTCGTTCACCCATGTCAAGACCGTGCCGGCTTTCACCGTTAGTCCGCCCTCAGCGGGAAGATCGCCCAGCGCGCCCGTTGTGAGAAAGCGCAAGACGGTCGATTGCGTCAGAGGACCATGGTAGAGGCCAGGCGAGATTCCAGCAGCTAACGTCGTTCCGCCGCCTTTGAACGGGAACAACGCGACTGAATCCGCACCCGCTTCGAAGTCGGCCCACTCGTCCACTTCGCCCGCATGCAGATAATAACCGGAAGTGTGTGGATACGCAGTTCCCGCTCGCTGCACGACGACCTTACTCTCCATCGCAGGTTCGTGGAAGAGACAGAGAATGCGGTACGTTCCCGCTTTCGCGAAGTGCAGGGTGAACGTCTGGCCGCCTAGCAGGATCCCAGAATTGACGTACTTGGTGCCGTCGACGGTCGTGCCGCCGGCCGGAATGAAGTCGTTGGGATCTGCCGGCGACGGTATTTTTTGTCCAGCCGGAACGAACGTTATGGTGTGCGCATCGCCGCCCGAACCGCTGGCGACGCGATATGTTATGGTGTCGCCCGCATCAATTGTGATCGAGTTAGGATAGTAATCAAGATCTTGTTCCGCATAAAAATCATGCGAAGCGCCCACCTGAACACTCCAGTTCGCCGTCGCTAGACCGGCGAATTGTTGGGCGCTTTGTGCTGTCTCTCGCGATGCCGACATCGGAAGGACTTGAGAATGCGATCCTCCGGCCGCGCACGCGGACAGTGAAGCCATGCAGAACAGAGCAAAGAGTCTCCGCATATAAGCTCACTCCTCTATAGCAACCCGCCGGCCTGATTGTACACTTTTCGATGGTTGCAATATAGAGAGAGGGAGCGTTCTTTCTGAGAAACTTCACGAAAGACTTTGATGGTCTATTTCAGCGGTTCCGTTTGACAATATCCGGCGTAACCACGCGTCCGTGATTGCCCCATGACGTTCGTTCGTGGTCGATTACCGCGGCGATTTGCGCGTCATTGAGCGAAGCAAAGGGCGGCATTTGAGCGCTGAAATGCGTGCCGCCGATCGTCTTGCCGCTCAAGCCCTTCAGCACGATTCGAACATGCGCATCAGCATCATTGCCGTTTACGATCGGATCACCGGCGAGCGGCGGAAACGTGCCCGGCACTCCGGTTCCGTTTGCACCATGGCACGACTGGCAGTTCGCCGCATAGGTTTGCGCACCGAGCGTTGCGTAGTCAAACGCCGCAACGTTCTTCGCGCCTGGCGCACCGGGCGGTACCGATGCCGGCGTAGCAGCCGGTTCGGCAGCTGCCGGCGCATTTGCTTGCGCGAGCGCCGGATTTACCGCATAGGTCGGCGTGTTTGCAAATGCCTCCGGCGTCTTGAAATACTCCAGGCCGTACCAAGTTGCCCACGCAGCGACGATTGCAAAAAAGACCCACGTCCATACCGGCACGGGGCCTTCCGACTCGGCCCGTACCGGATCGAACGGTTCTTCGGAACCGAAGGCGTTGATATTGATGTCGAGCGTACCGCGAACGCGCGAACCGGCGCGAAGCCCCGTAACGGTAATTCCCGGTCCGTTGGAAACGATGAACGGAATCGATCGCACGCCGACGTGTCCGACCGCATCAACCGCCTGAATCCGTAAGGTGTGATCGCCATCTTCGAGGTGCGTCGTATCGAGCGTGACGCGCGCGGGCGGTTTGTACGTGGCAAGCGGTTCGGCCCGGTCGTCAAGATATACGGTAATCGATACGGGTTCGCTCTGCGCTAGATTCTGCTCGCGCATCATCGGTCGTCCTTGAGAATCAAATATTTCGGATTGTCGGGGTTCGCTTCGCCGGGGCGGAACGTCCAGTAGAACGCGGCGCCGATCGTCCAAAACGTCGCGAGCGTACCGGCGGCTACGACGAGCCATCCGAAGACATCGTCGTGGACGGGCTGCATCTGCATCCCGTTCATTGCGATGTTCCCTTCGAGAGCGGAACTTGCTTGAGGCTCTTGAGATATGCGACGAGCGCCTGCGCGTCTTGCGTCGCGATAACAACGCCGTGCGCGGGCGCGAAGCCGGAGGGGACGGTAACTACCGCGTCTTGGGGATCGGCGTGATCCTTGACATCGAAGAGCCATGGATACGCCGGCATCACCGAGTCATGCACGACCGATCGCGGATTCCATAAGTGCAACAGGTGCCAAACTTCACTCGGCTGACGCGTACCGATATTGCTCAAATCCGGTCCGGTTCGTTCCGTTCCAAGCAACTGTGGCGTCGCGTAGGCATAATCTCCCGCGATTGAGGGCCGCCCGAAGACGAGATCTTGCTGGAGCGGACGTACGTTCTGCGTGTGGCAATACGAGCACCCTTCGCCGACATAGATTTCACGGCCACGTTGCTCTTGCATGCTTAGCGGTTTCAACCCCGGGGTTGGTGCGGTCGCTGAAAGCGTGACACCGGGAACAACGCCCATCAGAACGGCTAACGAACCATAGATCAGCGCACACGCAGCAACCAGCGCCCATACGTTATTCATCCCGCGGTTCATGCTTCTGCCCCGGCACGGGCTGCCGGTTCCCACTTCGCACTCTCACGAGTCGGTCCAAAGGTCATGAGGTATACGTTGTACGCGAAGATGAAATGCGAGAGCAGCATCAAGCTTCCGGAAACCGCGCGTCCGACCCAGTACGGCGCAGCCGCATCGACCGATGCGATGAACGGATTGCCGGAACCCCACGTTAACCCTTGGACCGTTCCTGCGACCGAGAGTGAAATGACGTAGAACGTGACACCGATCGTCGCAAACCAAAAATGCAAACCGGTCAGTAACTGGTTCGGCTGCTTTCCGGTCGCGCGCGGAAGCAAATAGTAAATCGAACCCCACGCGAGGAACGTTATGAAACCATACATCGTGGCATGCGAGTGGCCGACCGTATAATTCGTCAAGTGCCAAATCGCCTGCAGGCTTCGAAATGCCTCGATCGTGCCTTGCGATGACCCGATGAAGTAGTACGCAACGCCGACAACAATAAACGGCAAGGCGTACGATCGGCGGATCGTTTCGAACCGGCCGCGCATCGTAAGCGCAAAGTTCGCCGTTCCCGCATATACCGGCACCAGCATGCCGACGCTAAACACAATGGCGAGCGTTTGGAACCACCATGGCAGCGGCGTGAACTCGTAATGGTGCGCACCGATGACCGGATAAAACACGAGGTTCGTCCAAAATCCGAGGACGCCCAGAGCATAGGAGTAGATCGGGCGATTCAGCATTTTCGGCAATGCGTAGTAGGTCACGCCAAGCGCGAGGAACGTAAACCACATGCCGACGGCGTTGTGCATAAAGTACGCCTGAACGGCAACCTGACCGATTCCGTTCTGATACGTGGGAATCAACGCAACGAGCGAGAGGATGATCGTAAAGATAAATCCGCCGATTGTGTACCAGTTCGAGATATAGATTTCGCGTTCAACGCGCCGCCGAACGGTCTCGAGGATCGACACAAGGCCGAAGAACACGCCGAGAACCAAAAGCACGCGCACCCACCACACCCACTCGCGATACTCCTGGTCGCCATAATTAATCCCGAGATCGAGCGTAATGGTCCCGCAGATCGCGGCGAGGTTATAAAAGAGCAACGACAGCCATGCGAAGCGCTTTCCGGCGATCGCGATGCCTGAGGTACGCGACGCGACGTAGATCGCCGCTCCGCTAAGCGCCAGTGAGGCCCAACCGTAAAACGTATCATTGGTGTGGATCGCCCGCAAACGCCCGAACGAGAGATACGGGCTGGTCGCCAGATCGGGGTATGGAAATTTGAAACTCAGTAGGAGGCCGACCGCGGTCGCCAGCAAGAGCCAGAAAGTCGCCGTCAGCATAAAGCCCGAAAGAATGGCGACATCTTCCGGATCAACGCTGTCCCGTGTAATCGACGTTGCCATAGCGGTCGAGCGACTACTGTGTTGCGGGAGTGATGTTCTCGGCGGGCTCACCGAGCGTGCCGATTTCCGTCGGCGAAGCTGCGTGTTGCGACTGCCGCTCCGGGGATTGACGGCGCGACAGAATGTAGGTTGCCGCACCGATGCCGCCCGCGAGTGCCAACCATCCGATTCCGGGATGCATCCGTGGGCGAATCCCAACCGCTTCGTCGAAGCTGAAGTGTCCGTGGTCTTCGACGGCGAGAAGCAATGCAAGTAACGCGTACATCGTGTTCATCTCGAAGCCTTGATTCGCGTTCCAGTAGCCGTTCTTGAAATGCACGCTTCCCACGGCAGTGGCCATGACCGACATGAGCAGCATCGGTCCGATCGGGCCGCCGGCTCCGGTTGCAATGAGTACGCCTGAGGCGATTTCCGTCAACGATGCCGTGCGCACCATCTGGTCCGGCGGTTGAAAGCCGAGGCTGCCAAACATCTTCGCTGCGTTCTCCGGTCCAGGTCCACCGAACCAGCCGAACAGTTTCTGCGCTCCATGAGCGGCAATGCTCGCGCCAAGTACGCCGCGGGCGAGCAATAGAGCGGCATCATGCATCGCACTTTCGTGTTTCATGAATGCTGCATACCCACAAATCGGGCGCGCTTACGTATCGTTTCCATTGGTCGGTGGACGCGCACCGACGTTACGGACATTGACGATCTTGTTTGCGATATCGAACCAGAACGGTGCGCCGAGCGTAATCGCGATGAACGTCACGAACCAGCCCACGAGGTGCGCCCAAAACGGTTTGTATTGCGCATTCACCGTTTGCGCGGCAAAGAGCTCACTTGCGGTGGTTTCCGCGCGCGCGCGGTCATTATCGGCCGTTTTAAGCAGATTCTCGGTAGCCTTTTCTTCCGCTTGAATCTTCGATGCATCGCGCGCGTTGCGCGCGTCGTCCAGCTTCTTCCCTTCGGCCACTATTTTGGCGTTGTCATCCGCGACTTTGCCCTTTGCTTCATCGTCCGCAACTTGCGCAATCGCGAGTTCCGCTGTGTCACGGATCTTGTTCTCCTGCCAAAGCTTCGTGTCACCGGCGAAACATGGACGGCCTTCCGGCCAGCTCAAACACGGATGGAAATAGTCACGGAAATCATTGCCTTTCAAGATGCCGGTGGCCGTGTCTTCAAATTGCTGTTGTGTCTCGCCCGGCCGACGGTACGCGCTAATGAGTTGCCCCGCTGCTGCTGAGACGACGGCCGGCGCCGTATACAAGCGCTGCGCTACTTCGAACGTATCCAAGCCCGTGACGCACACAATTACAAACGCAATCGGAATTGCCGCATACCGCGATTGGCGAGTGTACCAGCCTTGCACGGCCGCCATCTGCCGGTTGAACCACGCCTCCGTTGCACGCACAAGCTTGGAATAGTCGTTCTCCGCAAGTGCGACGAGCGAGAGCGCATTGGACTTCAACTCGCGGTCTTGAAGCACTTCGACGACTTGACGTAAATCTTCGAAGTGCGCCTGATCGCTCAAGACGCCGGTTTGGTTCTGATTGCTTGCTGCAGCCGCTCGCATATCGCGCAGCTCAATCGCTCCACGTAAGCGCGCCGTAGCAGCGTCACTTGCCGGCAAGTGCGCCGCTTCATCAACGGCTCGTTGAGCGCGAACCACGGCAGACTGCTTGGGTTCGACGTAGTTCGCTAGTTCGTCCCAAAACGCGACCGCGAAGTTGTGCGGGTCGATGTACGGCGGACGATTCGGAGCGCCGCGCGGACTCCGTATTCCGGCCTTGTCGTTGACGGTCGTATCGATCGCCGGGTGCTTGAAGATCGCATCCGCCAGGGATGAGATCGTCACGAGATTCAACACACCCAAATAGAGCTTGCGGCCACGCAACTGGAAGAACGTCGCGATCTGCTCGTAGATAAACGATGAAACGGTACTGAGTGCTATGTAGATAGCGGCAAGAACGATCGCGACATCGAGCAGGTTCGTGAACTGAGTAGGCATACCCGCGATACCTCTCTTCTGCTTTCCATATTCAGCAGGGGCCGCCCCGAAGCCCGCCTTCTCATTTCTGAACTGAAGTTTTCTGCTCCGGGTAGATGACGTGAGGCGTTATGAGAAAGACGATCTCGTCTCGTTCATGGTGTGTAATGCGGTTTTTGAAGAATTCACCGAGAATCGGAATACTAGATAAACCCGGAACGCGCTCGAGAGTTTGATTGTCGACATCGCGTAAGAGGCCACCGAGCACGATTGTTTCGGAATCGGCAACCCTTAGGGTACTATCGATCTTGCGGTTTGCGATGATTGGATAACCCGTCGTCGTAAGGCCAAGAAGTTCGCTGTACTCGGGATGGAGCTCCGCGGTGACAACTCCGTCCGGTCCGATCGTTGGAGTTAACCGTAGTTTGACGCCGATGTCGACGAACTGTACGTTCTGGCCGCCGAGTACCGACGTGTTGTAAATCACCGGGTACGTTTGCCCGATAAGGAGATCCGCCTCTTTATTGTTAATGGTAACGAGTTTCGGCGTCGCGAGAATCTGAGCGTGGCCCTCGCTAATAAGCGCGTTGAGTCGAACGTTTACGGGAATGGAACCCCCGGTAAACGCGTAGGTCGTTGAGCCCGCAGTGGAGCGGCCCTGTAAGTCCGAGCCACCCCATTCGAATCCAATGTTCGTATCGTTGTTTTGCGGCGTGACATCCGCGACTTTCACCTCGAACATGACTTGCGGACTCGGCCGGTCCAGGGTTTCAAACAAGTGAATCGCTGCGGATTGCACGGCTTCACTTCCACTTACGACGACACTGTTGTGCTGATCGTCGGGAACGTAGACACCGTCAGGCGCAAGAACTTTGAGCTCCTTGATGGCCTCATCCGTACGGATGTAATGAAGGCGATACGTTTTGGCGGGACTTGCATTAGCGTTGGTGTTCGTTGAGGCATCGAGCGCGGAAACGAGGAAACGTGCCCGGGAAAGGGTATCATTCGTCGCCGTAACAACTACGGCGCGCGTACGTTGGTCTGCTACGATGACGGTTCCCGATGGTAGCGCATCGGTCAGTTCTTTTGCGACATCATCCGGCTTCGCGTGAAGCAATGTAAGCACCGCGGTCTGCGAACCAAGAGGAGTGTTTGCTCCATCGTATCGCCGGTTCATCGCTTCGCCGTCGCCCACAATCAGAACGCTTCCCTCCCGGCGCACTTGGAGACCGTAGGAACTCGCAAGGACAGATAGAGCGTTTTCAAACGTAACGTTCTTCAATCGAATCGTTATGCGCTCCGGTTTGACGCTCGAGTCGGTCACAATATTGACGCCGGCTTCGGCGCCGAGCAGCATGAGCGCGTCCGAGAGGTAAACGTCTTGTACGTCGAGCGTCACGAGCTTCTCCGCTGCTTTGGCTTGCGCAAAGAGGACTGCGGAGAGCATGATCGCGGCAACTACTCGTTTCATCGCGGCGTGCCGGCGATCCGAAGGCGGAGACCACTCGAGAGCGTAACGCCTCCTGCGTCGATCGTGCGGACGTTATCGTTACCAATAGAGTCCCCGACGCTCACGACCTTCACTCCTGACCCGAAATCTACGAGCGCTTCTGGTACGTCTCCCAAAACCACACCGCGAACGACGGGAATCCCTGGAGCGCTCATCACCGGAGTTGCGCTGCGCGCGCCGTCATTGGGGGGCAAAACGATGCCGATATCGTCCATCGTAGGGGAATTATCCGCAGAAAACGGTAAGCGCGCTTGAGCCGATGCCGGCGGTGCATCGGAAACAAACGGATCGCGTTCGACGCTGATTGCCGGAAACTCAAGTTTACCTGGAAGATCGGGTACGGATATCGGCGATGTATGATTCGCGCTTTGCGCCCGAGCGGTTGCTGACGTAGGCGGAACCGTAAACGGTAAGATCGCGGTTCCTCCGCAAACGATCATGACCGAGAGGCGCATCAAGAACGTGCGACTCTCATCGGAAACTGCGTACACTGGACCTCTCCATAGCGGGAAGTGCGACGAGGCGATAAATCGTTGAATGCAGTGTTACATCGAGTACGGGTGGCTTTCGATCGCCCTCCGT
This sequence comes from Vulcanimicrobiia bacterium, assembly GCA_963765935.1. Lineage (GTDB taxonomy): Bacteria > Vulcanimicrobiota > Vulcanimicrobiia > Vulcanimicrobiales > Vulcanimicrobiaceae > JAMXLG01. The sequence continues at coordinate 185,079 of CAVXXX010000002.1, forward strand.
TGAGGCTAATTGAATGTCATGAGCGTCGATGAGTACGTCATGGCGCGGAAGGTCGGCCACAAGCGCAACGATGTTGCGGAACGTCCCTCGCACGGAAATCGCTACGTCGGAGCCGGACAGTGCGTCGCTGTGGCCCGCGGCTAAGTCGCCTCCATTCATTGCGGACGCTACGTGCGCCGAGATCTCGGGCGCGACTTCACGAATCTGTACGACCTGACGTTTCGACTCTTCATGAAGCAGTTGCAAAACGGCAGCCGTAACGGCGCCATTTGAACGGACGCCACCGAGCTCCGCGATATCCGTCGCGACGCGTTGCTGTGCTTGCTGCAATTCGAATGCACGCCGGGTTGCCGCATCGATGCTATTCGCCTCGTCGTAGAGTTCCAGAGCGTGGGCATGGCGTGCAGAGAGCTCCTGCGATGCCGGCCACCAAACGCCGCAAACGCCTAAACCAAGAACGAATGTCGAGAACAACCACGATACCCGAACCCAAGCTTGCATGTCGATGCGCGCCTTCACCGAGCCACCTCGGTAGCACGGATCGTAAAATCGATTACACCGCTAGAACGGTCTTCTCGAACCGCTCGAACGAGCGTCGGCGATGCGGCCGCCTTGCTCGACATGAGGCCGGCTACCGTCTTGCTCAACACGTTGAGGCCTTCGGCGCGGCCATGTAGCTCCAACCCGTCATTTGTCCGGACGATCGAGGTCAACCACGCTTGCGTCGGCACGTGATTGCCAACATCAGCTAATCGATGCGAAAGCACGGAGCCGGACAGACGGATTGCGCGCAGCCGCGCGTCGAGCGATAGCAGCCGATCGACGTCCGCGCGAACTAATTTCGTCGCGGCAAACGCGGCGCGGCTTTGCTGCAAACGAATCGCTGCCCTCGCCTCTTCTCTCATTGCTTCGGACATCCAATGTCGCTCTAGAGACCACCAAGCAAACACGACGACTATTGCGGTCGCCACCGCCGAGAGCGGCGATCGCAACTCCGGCGAAATTCGCAGCGCGCGCAATTGTTCGATGAGTTCGGGTGGGGCGTCGCGCAGGTAATTGAATCGCATTATGCGGCTGCTCCCCAGGTCGTAAGCGCCGCAGCGAGCATCCAGTCGGGGGCCGCAGAACGAATGACGTCTTCTGGATATGCGTCGGTCTGGAGTAACGGCGGCACGATGAGTTCGGTCGTTATGTTACAGACCGTCTCTAGTTCCGAAGCAAGTCCGGGAAGGCGAGCTCCATTTCCGACGAGAGCGATCCGGGTGATAGGCGCGCGCGCTCGGGCTCGTTCGATAACGCCGACCAGCTCCGAAAGCAACGCGCTGCGCACCGCAGTACCGGCACCGGCCGCTCCGAGGATGCGTTTGCGCCGTTCCGCGCTTGCAACATCGATCGATAGTTCGCGCGCGATCCCCCGGGTTATGTCCGCACCGCCCTTTTCCACACTGAGCGAGAAGGGCGCGCCGGCGATGTACTGATGGAGCGTCGATCGCTCGCCCCCGATATCAAGAATGGCATCGGCGAATGGGATCGCTCGTTGAAGCGCAAGCGAGTCGTGATCGATTGCAATCGGCCGCAGACGCGACTGCTTTAGCAACGCGACGCGATCGCCCACAACCGATTCACTCGTTGCGCCAACCGCGAACGTACTGTCTCGCACGTTCCTCCGATGGACGCGGACGACGCTTGTACCTTCCGCCTGAACATGACCGAAACGCTGCGACTCATAACGAGCGGCTCGCAAACGCTCGTGCCAACTCATCTTTGGAAAGTGGATCATGCGAACCGTGGCATCCGGGCTGCCGATCGACGTCACGCATGTGCGAACGGTTGCCCCGAGCTCCGTTATGATCTCATCGATGAGCGCGGCTACCAGCCGCGAATCAGACCGCAAGTCTTGCGTAATATCGCGCGCCGCGATGGCCTTGATTCGAACGTCCTCCGCGCACGCGGATTCCGCAAGCGCGATACGGATGCGAGACGACCCAAGATCGATGCCGAGCGGCAATGTCCGGTATTTCACTGGAGTAAACCCTGAGCGGGAACGGTAGCGAACGTTGCAAGCGCGATGTAAGGCGCGAACGCGATCGTTTCTCCGAACGATAGACGCCGGCGAATTAAAGCGATTCCTGCAGCTAATGCGCCGAGAACGAACGAAGCTGCCACGATCTCTCCGATCGACGAACATAATCCGGCTGCAACGAGCGTAAAAAGCTTCACGTCTCCGAGGCCAAGTCCACGGCCGCCACTTGCGGCATAGAGAATCAGACCGGCAGCGAACGTTCCGGCCGCCCAGAACACGGCCGCGTGAAGCGCACCCGTTGCGGCGGAAACCCCAAGAGTGGCAATGAGACTAGGATATGTGACGCTATTATAGACGTAGCCCGACGAGGCGTCCGTTGCCGCACATATCGCGACGCACGCAAGAACGATGCATGCGACCAACGGAATACGCGAGCCGAAGATCGCAATGACAAAGCCCGCCGGGACTGCGAAGCCAGCCAACGTGTCGAGTCGAAACGGATCTCGTTTTAGACGCGAAGTGACATAGGCAACGATCGTGAGCGTAACGCACGAAGCGCCAAAGTACACGGTATTCAACTGAAACTATATCCTGGCGAGCTCGCGCTGCGCCGGCAGAAATAAGGGATCCACGGCGACCGCCTTTTGCAGCAGTTGTCGAGCCGCGCCCGGTTGGCGCAGCGTGTGCTCGTCGAGCGCGGCAAACATAAACGCGCGCGCGTCTCTTCCTGCTTCCCCGGCCCGGCGAAAATCTGCGATCGCCGGCAGAAGCAAGCCTTGGTGTTGAAAACATAGGGCGCGGTCCATCATCACGGCCGCATCGGCCGGCACTTCCGCGAGATAGCGGCTCGCAACCACAACGCAGCTTCGAAGCACGTCGCGATCGCTCGTCATCGCGGCATTGAAGGCATACCGGTCGACTGCAACGCCATTGCGTGGATCGAAGAACAATGCTTTTATGTACGCCGTACGCGCCGCATCTTGTCGTCCCCAGTACGCGAGACCGTCTCCGCGCGTCACCAATGCCGATGATATTTGCGCTCGCAGTAGGCTGCCTGCAACCGTTATAGCGAGCAGCGCACACGTTACTCTTCGGGAAAGGTTACCCATCAAGCGAGAACCGCGTAATAACATCCAAGCGCGATTGTTACTGCAGCAGCCACGGTCGCGACCGCCCCTCCATGGTTCGACAAGAGACTTTTCAGCAGGCCCGCGGCTCCAAAGAGCACCAGTACCGGTGCAATGTGGCCGACCGTGAAGGCGACAACCAGTCCCGCAACCGTTGATATTCCGGATGTGGTAGCCGAGAGGGCTCCAAGGCCAAGCAGAATCGGCGTGCAGCACGGTGATACGGTGCTGGAGGTTGCCGCGCCGAGTAGAAACGCCGCGCCGAACGACGGCACGTGACGGGGCTGCGCCGAGCTCCCGTGATCGTGATCGCGCACGAGCTGGACGATTCCGCCGACGATGAGCGCTAGTGCGAGAAGATAGTAGATTACCGATGTTGCTTGCGCAAGACGTATTACGACCGAGCCAACCGTTGCTACCGCCATATACACGGTGAGTGTCCCGGCGACAAATGCCAAGAGTCGTCCCAAGCGCGCGCGATCGCCCGAGCTCGCAATAGCGGCAACGGCGGCGTATCTTGGTGCAACGCAGGGACCGATACTCGTTGCAACACCCGCTCCAAGCGCGAGCACGTACGATGTAACGTTGGCCAGTTGCGCATGCGCTAGCGCGATATCGACGAGGTCCATTCTTTTTTACTGCGCCGCAAAGCCATTGGCGGACGTGTACTGAATGCTCGTCTTCGAACTCGAGCCGCCTATTGCGGAAAGCGTAGCCGGATCGTGACTGCCAGGACAAGTGATCGTGTACGAAGCGGTACCGGAACCGGGATTTGCTACCTGGTATGTATAGTTACCGGTCGGCGCGACCGGATCGATCGGCGTTTGGCGTAAATACGGTCCAATGTTGGGCTCGGTGTTCGTAACGTTTGTGGCCGCCGTCACATCCGGATACTGCTGATGATCTGTCTGATAGAGTTCCAAAGCCGTCGCAATTTCTTTGAGGTTAGCTTCGCAAGCTGCCGTCTGCGCTTGCGCTCTAGCTCTCATGAAATTCGGAACGAGGATCGCCACCAGAATCGCGATGATCGCAACGACGATCATCATCTCGATCAGGGTAAATCCTCGCTCGCTGTCTCGCTCCATATCGCTCCATCCCGAAAACTTCAGTCACTCAGATCGAGTGCCCGAATTATGCGGAAATGGGACGCGCAAATGCAGAAAGCTTCTTCAACGCTTCTCGATGCAGTCTCGCAATATGGCGGCGCGAATACCCTAGACGTTGCGCAATTTCTTGAACCGGAGTGTCGTGTTCGTAGATCTCGATCAAGATCTCTCGCTCGGTCGCTGAAAGCACGTCCATTCCGTTGTCGATCATCAGTCGATCAAGTTGGCGATCTATGGTATACGAGAGAACCTGATGCTCGTAGGGATGCAGCGCTTCCATCGATATCACTGCGCGAGCCTGGCGATAGCGTTGAACTTCATACTCTTCGTCCGCCGTCAAACCAAGCATCGCTGAGATCTCGCATGGCTTCGGTTCCCGCGCGAGTATGCCCCAAAGCTCGCGCTCCGCTGACGCCCAGCGACGTTCGAGATCACGAATCTTCCGCGGCGCTCGCAACAATCGTTCGGAGTCTCTGACGTAATGCATCAGCTCGCCAAGTATCAGGACCCAAGCGTATGCTTCAAACGGCGTGCCTTGTTGTTCGTCGTAGCGATCGGCCGCTTTGATTAGCCCGATCGCTGCGATCTGTTCGAGGTCCGCGCGTTCGACGCCGTCGCGAAAGAACTTTCGAGCAGCACGCGCGCAGAGATAGTGATGTCCTTCAATAATGGCTTCCCGGCTCGCCTTGACCGCGATCACTTTATGCTCCCTATTATGGAATAGAGTGGAATGAGAACAGAAGCGACAATCGTTCCGACGACTGTGCCCAGAACTATGATGAGAACGGGCTCTATGATGCTCCCCAAAGCTGCAATCGCGCTCTCGACGTCCACCTCGAAGTATTCCGCAACCCGAAGCAGCATTGCATCAAGGGTCCCTGTCTCCTCACCGACGCGAACGAGTTGAAGAAAGATGGGATCGAACAGACGGCTGTTTTCCAGCGGGACCGTCATCGCATGGCCGTCGCGCAATTCGTCTGCGACGTTCTGCATCGCGCGTGCATATAAAACGCTCCCGACGACCTCTTCGCACGAAGATAACGCGCTTAGAATCGGTACTCCGGACCGCAATAGCGTTCCAAGTGTTCGCGCTATGCGCGCGACAATTGCTTTACGGATCAGTGCACCGGCGAGCGGAAGACGCAGCATGACTCGATCCAGTTGTGCAGCCAGTTGCGGTCGCGTCCAAGCGACGCGCAACCCGAAGGCGCCCGCGCCCACAACCGCCAGGACCAGCGCATCGTTTATCGGAGATGACATGGCGGAACCTACTGCAATCAGAATCTTGGTGGAGAGCGGTACCTTGACGTGCATTTGGGCGAAGAGTCCCGCGAAAGCGGGCACGATATTGGCAACGAGGAACAGCACGAGCGCAATAGCAGCGCATGTAACTACTGCCGGATAAGCAAGAGCCGCAGAAAGGCGCTTTTGCATCGCGCGATCGAGTTCGAGCATCGTCGCGAGGCGCTCTAAGACCTGGTCCAGGACACCGCCCAATTCACCGGCTTTAATCATGGCGACAAACAATTGCGAGAACTCGCGCGGACGACGCGATAATGCAAATGACAGCGACGTCCCGGTGTCAATGTCGCTCGCAACCGAGCGCAGCGCTTCCGCTAGACGAGCGTCGGCGCATTGCTCGATCGTCACGTCGAGCGCACGACGAAGCGGAACTCCCGCTCGGACCAACGTCGCGAGCGATCGGAAAAACGTAAGACGAGCGCTCGCACGTACCGGAAGGAGCGCGAAGAGTCCCGTCACGTTTCCCTTGACGCTGACGCTTCGCTGAAGAGACGTAACGAAGAGTGAACGCATGCGTAAGTGCGACAACGCATGCTCCTGGGATTCGGCCTGCATCGAACCCGCAACGAACCGGCCGTCGGTGCTTCGCGCCGTGTAGGAGAACAGAACCGCCACTTTAGAGAGCACCTGCCGGCGCTTCGCGCAATTCGCCGTGCCGCTCGGACACGGCAGAGGCGGCTGCACGATCGATGATGCGCTGGGACAGCAGGTCGCTCAAGTGATGTTCAAGCGTTTGCATTCCCGATTCCCGGCCGGTGAGCATCAAGTTACGAAGCTGATGCGTTCTCGCTTCCCTGATAGTCGTTCGCACCGCGTCGGTCGCGACGAGTACTTCCGCCGCGAGGCGCCGACCGGTGCCCGACGCCCGTGGGAGTAGCCGCTGGCACACCACGGCAACGAGCGCCCCAGCGAGCTGCGCTCGTATCTGCATTTGCTCGTTACCGGAAAATGCGTCGACAATGCGGTCCACCGTTTGAACTGCATCACCCGTATGCAGCGTTGCTAAGACGAGGTGGCCCGTTTCAGCAACCGTCATCGCGGAACGTATTGTCGCTGTGTCTCGCATCTCACCGATCATCACCACGTCGGGATCGGAGCGCAGTGCGCCAACGACCGCATCGGCGAAGCTTGGCACGTCGCGACCAACTTCACGTTGCACGATTACCGACCTATCGCTCGTGTGACGATATTCGATCGGATCCTCGATTGTGATGACACGTCGTGCCTGCTTGCGATTGATTTCCGCGATCAACGCCGCCATCGACGTGGACTTACCGCTCCCGGTTGGTCCGGCGAACAGAATGAGGCCGCGGAGTTTCCGTGCGCATTCTGAGACGGATAAGGGTAGATGCAGCGACTCCAACGGCGGGATGGTCCGCGGCAGTAACCGGATCGACAGTGCAACCGCGCCGCGTGCACGAAAGGCGTGCACGCGGATTACTGCTCTTTCGAATCCGCTCCACGTAGACGTCGCATCGCCTCGCTCGTTAAGTCTCGCTAGCGTGGCTTCATCAAGCAGCCGCTGCGCGATGTGAAGCGTTTCTTCCGCGGTTACCAGCGGGCCATCGACGTACTGGAGAGTCCCGTCCACGCGGACCGATGCACAAACGCCAGGTATAAGATGGATGTCCGATGCGCTGCGCATCTGCGCGACGTATAGAAGATCGTTGAAACGGACGTCGGAGAAGCTATCACTCATGCTTGAGTCTCAAACGTAAGAACGCGCTGTACTTCCTCGATGCTTGTATCGCCGGATACGATCCGCATCGCTGCGTCGGCGAGCATCGTGCGATATCCCGTCGCATGAGCTAATTCACTGATTGCGACGGACGACGACCGGGAGGCAATCGCATATCGTATTTCCGGCGTAATCGGGAGAAATTCGAAAATTGCGATGCGTCCGCGGTAACCCTTGCCGTCGCACTCACGACATCCGCGAGACGTGAACCCACTCGTGCCCGGAGTAACGCCGAGCATTTTGGCATCGATTTCGCTCATTCGAACGCGTTCGCGGCATACCGGGCAGAGACGGCGCACGAGACGCTGCGCGACGACGGCCGACAGTCCTGCAGCGATCGCGTGCGGTTGCGCGCCTAATTCAATCAGACGCTCGATGGCTCTCGGCGCGTCGCTGGCATGAAGCGTCGTCATGACAAGTTGTCCCGATAAGGCGGCCGATAACGCCACCTTGGCTGTTTCACCGTCGCGCATCTCGCCGATCATCAGCACGTTGGGGTCCTGACGCAAGAACGAACGCAGCGCCGTCCCGAACGTTACTCCGGCGCGCTCATTGACTTGCACTTGTGCGACACCCGGAATTCGGACTTCGACCGGATCTTCCACCGTGCAAAGATGTTGCGCGGTAACGTTACGCTCGGCAAGACATGCATAGAGCGTCGTCGTTTTGCCGCTACCGGTCGGGCCACACACCACGATGAAGCCGTAGGGCGAGTGTACAAAGCTTCGGTAGCGCGCAAGCATCGCCGCCGACATGCCAAGTTGTTCCAACGTCGGGATACGGGCGTGCAAATCGAGCAACCGAACAACAAGCTTCTCGCCCGATATCGTCGGCATAGATGACACTCGCGCGTCGATGGAACGACCTCCGGCATCGATCGTATAACGACCATCTTGAGGCGTACGACGATCGGCAATATCCATCGCCGCGAGCAGCTTTATACGAGAAACGACGTGCGCGTAGAGCTCAGTCGAGAGGCTTCTCGATTCGACGAGGATACCATCGACTCGGTACCGTACTCGGCCGCCGGAAAAGGTTGGCTCAACGTGAATGTCGGATGCACCGGCGCCTACTGCGCTTTCGTGCATTTCATCGACCGCCCGAATCGCGGGCGCCGCCTCGGCGAGATCGTCTACCGGCGCTCCAACGGCATATGCGCTTGCGATGCGCGCGCGAAGCACGTCGACGGATGCTTCTCGCGCCAGCACGTGCATTCCGGACACGTAGCGAACGCGATCCAGGACCTCATCGTCTGCTGCATCGGGGACGAGCACGTGGAGCTCGTTGCCCTCGGCGCGGTACGCGAGCACGTTGTACCGTTGCGCTAATGCAAACGGAACGTGAGCCAGCGCTTCCCGGGAAATACCAACAAAGGCGTCGTCCATAGGCGACGGACGACCAATAATCTGAGTAGCCAAACGCCCCACCCGTAGTCGTTAGGTTTCAGACAAGCGTTCTAGTGGATGCTTGCTTGTGACAAGTTAAACCATAAATCGCAATCTCTTGGCAATAAACCCGACACAAAAGACGCCTTAATGTCCAGGCGCCCTTCATTTTGGGAACTCAGCGGGCGGAATAGTCCTAAAGGACTATTTCCTTAGACCCTGACCCGCTCGACCGCAGCGCGAATCTGAATCCAACCGCGGAAATTCGCGTGGAAGTCGGGGCCGTCACTCGGGGTTGCGACGTGTTCGAACGGGCTCAGATGGCGGTCGCTCAGAAGCCGCTCGCAGAGCTCGATGTCCTTGGCGATATCGCGCTTGCCGTCGTGCGTCAGATACGACACGCGGGCACAGCGCGCGGCACTAACCTTCTTGAGCTGTTCGATCGGAAGGTTGCGTTCGTCATCCTGCACCAGCGGCAGGTGCCACCCACCCAGGTCCACGCGGCGCGGCTGCGACCCATTCATCGCGTCGCGCATCAATTCGGCAGCCACGCGAATCTCCGGCTGCGCATTTGGCGCGCAGCGCAAGCCATAGAAGTTCTCCCACTCGGTGGCAGTTACGATGACCGTATGCCACATGAACGGTTCCAGAATTCTATTAATGACTTGCTTGTGTACGTTAAACTTCTGCAGGTTTCGGACGTGTTCGACCGCACTATCGCGCGCACGCAACCATTCAGTGCGCGCTGCTTGCGCTTGATCTTCAGAAAGTGCCTCACTTGCTGACATCCCTGCTTTATTCAGGCCCCACTCAACGGGCATCGCGGGATTTTTCAGCACGCGTTCTATCATTTTGTTCGTCGGCACGGCACGGCTGCTCGCGCTGGACCTTGAAAAGCTTCTGTGCGTATTAAATTCGCTCAAAACAAAACGAGGGAAGCGAACTTCCATCGTTGTTAAGCGAATGCCGGCGGGGCTTACCGAATCGGTAAGCACCCGCGCGCTGAACCCTTCGACAGGCTCAGGGTGACGTTCAGACATGAATTATCCGCGATAGCGAAGGAATGCCGGGACTTCGATGTCGTCCATGTTTACGGGCGAGACCGTGTCGATCTTGCCGTTGTCGAATGCGTTCGTGCCGTTGATGCTGGGGCGGTAGGCGCGCGGTGCGCCGAAGCCGGCCGCGAGCACCGTGACGCGTACTTTGCCCGACATGCTGGGATCGATCGATGCACCGAAGATAATTTGCGCATCGGAATCAACGCTGCGTGCGATCATTTCCGCCGCTTCATTCACTTCGTACATTGCCATATCCGGGCCGCCGGTGATGTTGAAGATCACGCCGCGCGCGCCTTCGATCGTCGTCTCGAGCAGTGGTGATGCGATCGCTTTTTGCGCGGCATCCGCTGCCCGATGCTCGCCCGTGCCTTCGCCGATGCCCATCATCGCCGAACCGGCATCGGTCATAATCGTCTTCACGTCGGCGAAGTCGAGATTGATTAAGCCCGGTTGCGTGATGAGGTCGCTGATGCCTTGAATGCCTTGGCGCAGCACGTCGTCGGCGTAGGAGAAGGCTTCATTGAGCGGCGTGCGCTTTTCGATGACCTGCAGAATGCGCTCGTTCGGAATCGTGATCAATGTGTCGACCTTCGATTCCAACTCCGCAATCGAGTTTTCCGCGACTTGCATGCGCTTGCGGCCTTCGAACGCAAACGGCTTCGTTACGACCGCAATTGTCAGCGCGCCGGATTCGCGCGCGATTTCCGCAATGACCGGAGCTGCGCCGCTGCCGGTGCCGCCGCCCATGCCCGCCGTGATGAATACGAGATCCGCGCCGTCGAGCACCATTGCCAGATCTTCGCGTGATTCTTCCGCGGCTTCACGGCCGAGCGTCGGATTCGCGCCGGCACCCAGCCCGCGCGTCATGCCGTTACCAATGTGCACCGTGTTCTCGGTGAGCGAATTGCGCAGCGCCTGCACATCGCTGTTCACGGCGAAGAAATCGACTCCGTTGAGACCGGCGTCGATCATGCGATTGACGGCGTTGCAGCCGCCGCCGCCGACGCCGATCACTTTGATCGCCGCGGCATGTTCCGGTTGAAAGCGTCGTGCGTCTGCCATGTGCGTTATCTGCTCCTCAAACAATGCGAGTTGTCCGGGTTTCATTTCGCCCAAGCGGATTGGGGCGAAGCCCCAACCGCAACGGATTCGGCAAAGCCGGATCCTTAATTCCATAGATCCGCGAACCAGTTACGGATCTTGGTAAGGATCGGTCCGCCGCCCCGCCGGTGACCGTTACTTTGTTCCATTTCGCCGTTTGCGCCGAAGAGTACGAGCCCGATTGCGGTTGCGTATTGCGGCTGGCTCATCGAATCGGTGAGTCCGCTAATCGTCGACGGAACACCGACGCGTGTCGGCAATCCGAAGACGTCTTCGGCGATCGGGTTGAGCCCCGGCAAGAGCGAACCGCCGCCGGTAATAACGACTTCCCCGAGCACTAAATCTCGCGGTACGTTTTCGACAATCTTTTGCTTTGACATGCGCAGCGTTTCCAGCACGCGCGGGACCACGATCTGACGCAGTTGCTGCGTCGTAACTTCCTTCGTGGTGCGGCCGTCGAGTCCGTGCACGGTGAAGCTCTGCGCGCCGTCTTCCGCGATGCCTGCGCCGTACTGCTTCTTCACCTCTTCCGCCTGCGCGAGCGAGGTTTTCAGACCAAGCGAAATGTCGTTGGTGAGGATGTTGCCGCCCACCGGAATTGTCGCCGTGAAGATCGCGCTGCCGAGTGAATAGACGGCAATGTCCGTCGTGCCGCCGCCGATATCGAGCAGCACCACGCCCACTTGTTTCTCTTCGGACAGCAACGTCGCGGCCGAACTCGCAAGCGGTTCGAAGACCAGCCCCGCGGCTTCTAAGCCGGCGCGATGCACGCATTTGAGCACGTTCGTGATGAACGTCGTGCCGCCGGTAATGATGTGCGTGTCGACTTCGAGGCGCCCGCCCGCCATGCCGACGGGATCGTCGACGCCCTCTTGGCCATCAACGGTAAAGAAGCGCGGGAGCGCGTGAATGATTTGCCGGTCGGCGGGGAGATTGATGATCTTGCTTGCGTCGATAACCCGTCGAACGTCGACGTTCGAAACTTCGCGATCTTCACTCGACGTCGCGACGACGGCGCGGTTGTTGGTGCTGCGGATATGGTCGCCGGTGATGCCTACATACACATCGCCGACGTGAAGGCCCGCCATGCGCTCGGCCTTCTCCGTCGCGGCTTCGATCGACTTGATCGTCTCCTCGAGGTCGACCACGACGCCCTTTCGCATTCCGAGCGAAGGGGCCTCACCGACGCCGACGATCTCGAGGCCGTTCGGACCTTCTACGGCAACGACCGCACAGGTCTTGGTCGTGCCGATATCGAGCCCGCAAACGGTCTCGTGCTTCATGCGATAGTCACCTATTTCTCGGGTTTGCGCGTCCAGCGCAAACCCATGTCCCCAGAATTAACCGCTATATATTGGGGCCACACTAAGGAAACCCTACTACATACAGGGCGTGCGCACAAGGGATCGTGAAGGGTTGGCGACCGCGGGCGCCGCTCCTTGGGGATAGATGTGTATGGGTTGTGGATATGCGGGCCGCACTGCCGAAATATAGTCCTAGCGAGCGATGCGCCTAAGTATCCGGACTCAAGCCGTCTTTCTCACGGCGGTACCTCTTACGGTACTGCTCGTTGTGCTCGCTTTCGCGACCCTCAGCGTTCGCAACGCCGAGATGACGGCCTATTGGGGTCAACATTCGCAAGATGTGCTTGCAGCAAGTCAAGCGTTGACCTCGAGCATCACCGATGCGAACAACGCGCTTCTCAGCTACAGCGACCATCCTGACGTCGCGGCACTCAACCATATGAAGGCGACGTTAGGGGACGTTAGCGGGCGCACGCAACAGATCGAACGGCTCGTCTCGGACAATCCGGAGCAAGAAGCGCGAGCACAGCATCTCGCACGATTGATCGACGAATTCGGTCCGATTTTTCGCGACGTAGCAAACGCCGCCGGCAATCCGCGAAAGCAGCGCGCGATAGAACAGTCGAAAGCGGTGCAAGAAGGCGGCCTCGATTTCGACCGGACGCAGGCTGCGCTCGATCGAACCGAACGCGAGCTGGCCGTGCGGCGCTTCAAAACGTTGAGCGCACAGAGCGCACTCTTCGTAGAAACGCTCATCGGCGCACTCGTGGTCGGCATTGCGGTCACGGCGTTTGCGATGTTCTTCTTCGGAGGACGCATCGTCTCTCGCCTCCACCGGCTCTCGGAGAACGTCACGCTTCTCGGCAGGGGCGAAAATCCGTTACCGCTCAAAGGTCACGATGAGATTGCCGATCTCGACGCGCAGTATCGCGAGACGACGTTGCGCATGCGTCACGAAGAAGCGATCTCCTCGCAATTGCAGCGCGCGCTGCTGCCGCAGCAACTTCCCGACGTTCCCGGTATTCGGATCGACGCCTCGTATCGCCCCGCCGCAACGGGAATCGATATCGGCGGCGATTGGTATGACGTGTTCGAACTCGGCGGCGATACCATCGGTATCAGCATGGGCGACGTCACGGGTCACGGGATTGTGGCAGCATCGACCATGGCGACCGTTCGCCAATCGATCCAAACGGCGGCGCGCTACACCCAAGACGCGGCAGCGGTTTTTGAACTCGTCAACCGCAATATCGTCGATCAAGGCAACGGTGTGGTATCTGCCTTCTTCGGTATCCTGAACACAGCCAGCGGTCATATGCAGTACGCGGTCGCGGGCCATCCGCCGCCGATCACCGTTCGCGCGTCGGGAACCGTCGGTATGCTCGCCGGTTCGGGTTTACTCCTCGGAGTCGAGCGCAGCGCGCGCTACGAACATTTCGACACGCAACTCGAAAGTGGCGCTGCACTCGTTCTTTATACGGATGGATTGATCGAAACGTACCGCGGCGACTTTTCGCGCGGCGTCTCGCTCCTGATCGACGCCATCAACGCCGAGTACTACAACACCTCGGAGAATATCGCGCTCGCGATTCAGAATCGCGTCTTCTCGCAGATCGAGCCCCACGACGACTCCGCGATTCTTTTCATCGGCGTCACCGAACTCGGCGTGCGCGGAGCGAGCCGCGCGCGCACCTGGGAGATCGACGCCACGGCTGTCTCGGAAGCACGCCGCGTCAAACGCGCCTTTCTGTGGCACTTGGGTCAATATGCCAATGGCGAATCAGACCTCATGCCCGTCGAATTGATTCTCGGCGAGTTGCTGGGCAACGTCGCGCGCCACACCGAAGGACGCGCGATGGTGACGCTCGAGCTCGAACGCGATCGTGCGATTCTTCACGTCAACGACTACGGCGCGCCGATTCCCGAACTCCACCTTCCTGAAGATCAATTCGCAGAAGGCGGACGCGGGTTGTTTCTCGTGAATGCGCTCGCGCGGAACTTACGCATCGAGCGCCAGAACGGCGGCAATCACATTTGCGCCGAATTACCGGTCACAATCGGAAATAACTGACTCGCTATGCGAAAACCGGGACCAGGCGCCCAGGGATATCGAGTTCGACCCGTGTTTCATTGACGCCGCCGAAGAGGCGCGTTACGGTGTACGCGCGCGTGAGCAATCCAACCAGAAAGAGCCCACGCCCGCCTTCACTAAACACATCGAGCGGTGCCGCGAGTGCAGGATCGTACGCGGGACCTTGATCGAGCATCGAGACAATCGGATATTCGCCTGCCCACGAAACGTGAATCTCGATCGGTCCTCGAGCGTGCCGGGCGGCGTTCCCAAGCAATTCACCGAGGACTAACTCCGCGGAATTGTAGTCCGCGTTCTTTGCGCCGTATGCGCGCAAATACCGCGAGACGAAGACACGCAGGTCACGCGCCATGCGCACGTCGCGCGAATCGAACTTGATCTCGAGGACTTCGTTGCGATGCTGACCCTGCGTAAGCGTGTACGTGAGCGAGAGCAATGCGATGTCGTCACGCGAACCATGAGGCAATAATGTTTCCTGCAGAAAATGCGCGGGGCGCTTGAACGATGCAGGCATCGCAGCCAATGCTTCCGCCAGCCGTATCTCTCCTTGAACCGGGTCGTGTTCTACTTCGGTCACGCCGTCCGTGTAGAGAATCAGCGTATCTCCCGGTAAAATGCGGAACGTCACGGACGAGCGTTCTTCATCGTTTGCGCGCAATCCGAGCGGCAATCCATGGCACGGCAAGCGCAACACGGTTCCGTCGCTCCGCCGTAAAAACGGGGGTGGGTGGCCGGCCGTGGCATAGATGAATTCACCGCTCGCCGGATCGAACACGCCGACGATCGCCGTCACGATGGAATCGGGATAGCGGCGCGTGAGTGCGAGCTCCGCAATATCCAAGAGCTTCACGGGATCCGTTTCGTAATACGACAGACCGGAAATTGTTTGGCGCACTTTTCCCATTAGCGCAGCGGCGATGACGCCGCGTCCGGTGACGTCGCCGATCGAAACGGCAATCCGGCCGTCGGGAAGTTCGAAGGCATCGTACCAATCGCCCCCGATCAGCGCGCGATCGTCGCCGGCCGCGTACACCGCGTCAAAGCGCACGTCTTCCATCGAAGGCAATTTGGCCGGCAACAGCGCTTCCTGAAAGACTTTCGATGCCTTCTCATTGTGCTCGAAGAGTTGCGCGTTCTGTACGGCGGTCGCGGCGCGTCGCGCGACTTCGTGCAGCAACTGCTGATCGTCGGTGGGTATGCTCTCGCGTTTCCTAACGATGAGGGAACCCACCACACGTCCGTGGCTCATCATCGGAACGTGGACATAGTCTTCTACGCTCCACGACTCGTCGCCATCGCCACCGCGCACGTCGACGACGCGGCCCTCATCATCGAGCAGTTGCATGATGAGGTGCGTTGTAAATCGCGGCACCAGCGCCCGTTCGAGTTCCGCAAAGACGCTATCCACGGAAAGTGCATCGCCTAAGCGCGCGCCCAGAGCCGTCAGAAATGTTAGCCGCTCTGCGCTGCGCCGTTCTGCACCGCGAACCGCGGTCACGTCGGTCAAATTTCCGACCGCGCCCACAATCTGGCCGGCTTCATTTCGTATCGGGCTCGCGAAGGCCACTAGCTCGAGCGTTCTGTCATCCGGACAAATGAACGTAAAGACTTCGCCGCTCACCGTTTCGCCTCTGACCGCGCGGTAAAGCGGGCCTTCCTCTTTATGTAGAGGACTGCCGCGCGCTTCCAGGCGGTAGGGCAGATCGTCGAATCCGACCATCGACGTTTCGCTCGGCATACCAAGCAAGTCGCGCATCGCAATATTGACGTAGGCTGCCGTTATTTCAGCATCCAGCGCTACGATCGTCGGAATTGGGAGGCTATCGACCAATGCGACGAGTTCCCGGGGTGACTGTAAGCCGGCAATATTCACGACGCCTTGGTCGTACCCGATCTTAAATCGCCTTAAAATCTGCGTTAACATGGGCCGAAAGATACATTTGTATGGAAGCCCGACGCACGAGTCTAGAACGCGCGCTCACGATTGCTTTTAGCCTCGTGATTGTCGTCATGTTATTGATCATCCCGGTGCTGGTTTGGGTGATGAACGGTATCACCGGACAAGCCGAGGTCCTCGACAAACGCGTCATCGCGGGGCAACTCGCGTACGCAAAGGTAGCTGCAGACGCGGACACGCTGCGCGCAGCGACGCTGCAGGCGGCGACGGCCGTAAATAAGAGCGTCGCCGAAGCACAGCTCGCGCAAGCAAAAACGCTCGTCAAACAGTTCCCCGACGACGCCCGCGCAATGACCGATATCTTCTGCCCGGCGGATAAGAACGCAAAAGACACCGACCTCACGGCGACGCAGTGCACCAAAACCAAAGATGAAATCGCCAAACAAATCGGTGCGCTCGTCGACACGTTCGGCACGAGCGCCAGTGCGTACGACTTCCAGGCACTCTCCGCGGTCAGCCTCTTGCAGCAGGGAAAGAGCAAAGACGCGCTTGCCCAGATCAATGGTCCTTCGGGCGCCGCATACGAGAAGCAGAATAAAGACGGCGAGGCGATGCTCAATGCGCTCACCACGCTCGCTTCAGATCGCTATAGCCGGTTGCTTCAGGCGCGCAATCTAGCATTAGTTGTGCTCGTCGCAGGTGTTGCTGGCGCCGTCGTTATCGCGTTGATCACCATGGGCTGGCTGCGTTCGATCGTGTTGCGCAGTATCGGCCGCTGCGTCGAGATCTTCGAAGCGATGGGCACGGGCGATCTCTCGCAACGCATCAATTGGCATGGCCGCGATTTACTCGGACGGCTCGGCAACGCCATCGACGATTTTGGGGATCGCATCTCCGGCATGATCGGACGCATTCAGCGCGCGACGGTCACGGTGCAGCAGGCTTCCGATCAGAGCAATCGTCTCGCGATCGAAGTCGACGATCGCGTCAAAGAAGAATTGGCGGCGCTTTCGCAAGCGCTCAACTACTCGAGCGATCTGGCTGAAAATGCCGGCACCGTTGCCGACAACGCTGAAGCGGTCGCGCGTCGCGTTTCCGATATTTCGAGCGCAGTCGCACAAATGACGGCGTCGATCCAAGAGATGGATCAGAATCTCCTCAATCTCGCGACCGTCGTCGAACAAGCCGTCGCAAACACGCAAGAGATGTCGGCGTCCATCGTGCAAGTCGCCGGCAATGCCGATCGCGTTCGTTCCGAATCGAACGTCACGGACCAACAAGTGCGCGAAGGACGCAACGAAGTGCTCGCGCTCTCGAAGGGTATGGGCTCGATCAGCGACACGGTCAAAGACGTCGTTACGGAAATGCAGAGCCTCGATGGTGCATCTCGGCAGATCGGTGAGATCCTCGGGCTGATCGAAGAAATCGCAGATCAGACGAATCTGCTCGCACTCAATGCTGCAATCGAAGCAGCGCGTGCCGGCGAACACGGTCGCGGCTTCGCGGTCGTTGCGGACGAAGTGCGCAAGCTTGCCGAGAATTCTGCGAGCTCCACCAAGCAGATCGGACAGCTCGTCGCCGACATCCAGCGCCGAACGTCGGCCGTCTTGGAACGGACTGCCCGGGCAAACTCGTTAGTCCAGAATAATGCGGAATCGGCCCGGAACGTCACGCAAATGATCGAGACAATCAGCACCCGGGTCACCGAGGTGGCGCAGCTCGTTTCGGAAATCAGCATCGCAACCACCGAACAGGCTCGCGCTTCAGAAGAGCTCGCGCGAGCAAGCGAACAAATGGGTGCGATGACGCACGAAGCCGCCGCGACCATGCGCGAGCAGGCGATTACCTCCAACCAAATTCTCGAGAGCGTGTCCGAGATCGAAAACCGAACCGCGCAGGTGGCACGTGCCTCGACCGAGCAACAGACGGCAATTCAGGGACTTGGGTCACGTATCAAGCAATCGACCGAGCTCGGTAGCCAAAATTCAGGCGCAATTGCAAGCATGACGACCAGCGCCGAGGACGTCCAATCGGAAGCGACTCAGCTCAAGGATATGGTTGGACAGTTCCGGACGGGCCAAACGGCCCTTGAAGATGGTAAACCTGGTCCCAAGCCAGCTCTGGAAGATCCCGGCGCCCTTGCGCTATCATCGTAAAAATTGATAGTAATTTGAGACTTTAGTAGTGGAGAATCCCGTGCACAAGACTTTCTCGGCCCTCGCACTCATTGCCGCGATCGCGGCACCCTCGGCGGTCCTCGCGTCGACGATCGACGCTTCGTTAATTCCGGACGGCACGTATACCGTCAAGGTCAACAAGATCGTTGACAGCAAGCACATCGATGTATCGATGGACAATGGCTCTCAAACGACGCTCTCCACGGGTCGCGACACCGTCGACTTCAGCAAGATCAAGCCCGGCGATCAGGTGAAGCTTTCCTTGATCAAGGGGCAGGTCATGGTCTACCTCGACCTTACTAGCCACTAACCGGCACTACTCTCCACTCTCAGTACCGAACGGTCGCCGGAAACCGGCGGCCGTTGGTTATTGATACGGATTGCCTTCTTCACGGCCACGTAAAGAGCGCGTGAATCTTGCCAGGTCGCGTAAGGCAGCGTAGAGGAGGGGATGTATTGTTAGCGCAGTTCCAGCGAAATGGGAAGTGCACCGCTGTTTCGGGGTGACCGCGGAATCGTTCAACTCGTCGATTTACTCGAATTTGGGATCGAACAGGCCAACGACGGCATCGCGGTCATGCGATTTACCGACGATCCTCGTGTGCCCATTCGGATTGTTTATGCCAACGCAGCGATCGAACGTCTGAGCGGTTTCAACCGCCGGCAACTGCTCGATCCATCGAACCCGTTCCTTCGCATTCAACCGCAGAACCGCGCGCGCTACGACGAGCTCTTCAACCAGGTGCGAGCCGGTAAATCCGTGCGCTTCGAGATTGCGCTCGGCGGTAAAGAGCACTCGACCTGGACGGAGATATGCTGGTCCCCGCTCGAGTACGAAGGCAAAGACGTAACACACTACGTTGCCGTGCTTCGGGAACATCCAGCGGAGCTCGCGCACGAGGGACTTTGCATTGTCGAAATCATGGCATCCGGCGATGCTCAACCGCACGTGATCTACGTCAACGACGCCATGTGCGATATGCTCCAGACCTCGCGCGACCGCATTATTTCTGAGGGCATCGCGGGCGTTCTTGACACGCAAAATGTGCCCCAGACGCGCAAGCTCGAACGCGAGCTGCTCGTACATCGCCGCGGCGAAGCACCGCGATGGGTTCACTTCACTTCATCGCCCGCGAGCAGCGACGGAAAAACCGAACGTCTAGCGATCACGTCGCACTATGTCGACGAACCACAGGGCAAGAAGGAGATGTCGACGGTGTTGCAGTCGCTGCTTTCCGGCACGCCCGATTTCGTCGTAACGGCGGAAGGAAAGCCGCCGTCCGAAGGCGGTCCGAAGATCACCTTCGCAAACGACGCGTTTGCGTCGCTCGTTGGACAACCGGCAGAGGCATTACCGGGCGCGGCATTGCTTGAGTTCATCACCCGGCGAAACGACAAATATGAGAATTCGCGCAGCTTCGATGTCGAGTCGCTCGACGGCAACTCGTGGGTTAAATTCGCCGGCCACGCGCTGCGTGATCCCGACGGCCGGCGTACGTCGTGGTTCTTCTTCGGGAAAGAGGAGCCGGTCGCCGTCTATGATGTCGTCCGCGCATTTCCGTTTGAGTTGAAACTGCATCATCGTAATCGGCGCGCAGCGGAATTTGACCGCTCGCTACTCGAGCGGCTCCTTGACGATCCGAAGGAACGCGATCGCATCGAAGCCGCGTGGCACGCGCTCGAACGCCGCGAAAGCATCGAGCGGCTCGTGTACACCGGAGAGCGCGATCCACGCCGATGGGTGACACTCGAAATTCGGGCGATCGACGCACGATCGCTCATTGCGATCGAGCATGACGTACGTCCGAACGCGGTGCGTGAAGTAAGTGACGACATCACGACGATGCTCGCGATCAGTAGTGAAATTCTGCGGTACAAACATCATGCTGCGCGACGCGACGCATTTGCGGAAGTTCTCCACCGCGAATGGGATATCACCGCGAAGTTCAGCCGCGCAAATCGGCCGCTGGATCTCGTGCTGCATTCAAAGGAGCACAACGGTTATATGGTCGTCCGCGAGGGCGTGCTCTTCGAACGCGCCGTCGCGGTGGATTTTACGTGGAATGCGACACTCTCTGCGCGCCGTCACACCGCGTTACGGGTCTTTCTCGAGACGCTTGCCGGATACGCCTGAGACGCTACTTCTTATACTCGACCACCGGCGTTTTAATCGCTCGCAGATCGATCGCGATGATCGGCCGCCCTGCGCGGCCGACCTGCGTGAGGATTGGATTCACTAGCGGAATCTTCTTCGCGAGATCGGTTTCGTCACCAAAGAGCACGCGAATCCCGTTATGAAGCGTTACAATCAGATCTCCATATTTGTCGTGCTCTAACGTCGATATTGCGAGATGCGCATGAACAAGCGCGTCCTCGTCGGTGCGCAGCGCCAGGAATTCCGGCTCATCGAGCGTCGTACCGAGGCGCGGCAGACGTAACCGCTTCGTCACGAACGCCGGCAGTTCGTCAAACGCCGGACCGGCCGCTCGAAGCACGCGCATGTCGTGGTCGACCACAACCACGCCGGCGGCAGTAACGATGCGCGCGAACGGTTCGCGTTCCGTCACCACGATCGCAACATTTGCGGGCGGCACGCGGTGCACGGACGCCGTCATGACATACGGAATGGTTTCGATACGCCGCGACATCGCCTTGGTGTTCTGCAACCAAACGTTGGTCTTCGGATCGACTCCGGCAGCTTGGAGAATCGTCGCGTTATCGACGATATGATTGCCTTCGACTGTGACGGCGTGCGGCCGTAGTGCCGGCCACGTCACGAAAAGATATGCGGCAACGGCGGCGAGCCCGAAGAGGACGACCACGAGGAACCAAAACGGACGAAGGCGCGCAGCAGCGGTCTTCTTGCGCCGGCGCCGAGTAGGGCGTTTCATGCGAGGACGTACCGATCGATCGCGTCGGCAACTCCATCGTTGGCAACGTCTGCGACGACGGCTTCCGCGAGATCGAGCAACTCCTTGGGCGCCGATCCCATGGCGATTCCGAATCCCGCGGCGCGTAAGAGCGGCGCATCGTTCCACGAGTCGCCGATCGCCACGACCTCGTTCATCGCGATCCCGAGGTGTTCCGCGACGAACCGCAACGCATCGCCTTTGTCGACTGCGGGATTGAGAATCTCGACGAACTCCGGGTAACTGCGCGTTGCATAAACCGTATCTGCGAGCACCGCGCGAACGTGCTGAACGTAGGCTGCGGCGCGGTCGGGATCGTCGATGACCACGGCCTTCGTGGCGGGACTGTACGCAAAGGCTTCGCGCAGCGATGGCACGATCACCGGTTCCGCTCCGGAAAGGGACGCATAGAGGTCGGAAAAGCGATTGCGATGTTCGCAATAATACTCGTCGTTGCGATAGAGCTGCAAATGCATGCGGTCTCGCTGCACGACATCGACGATCGCGCCGACCGTCTCCACGTCGAGCGGAACGTCACGCAAGATGCGATCGGTTTGCGGATCGATGATCGCAGCACCTTGGTAGCAAACAATCGGAGCATCGAATCGTAAATCACGCGCATACGTGACGGCCGCCCGGTACATGCGCCCGGTAACGATGCATCCCGCAATTCCGGCATCGCGCATTCGCTCGATCGCTTCGCGCACGCGTGGACGAAGAGCGAGATCGCGTCCGATGAGCGTCCCGTCAAGATCGAAAGCAACCAACTTCATGCGCCGCTGCGCATCCTCGCGGTCTGCGCGTGTTGAGGTAAGCCTTCGAAGTCAGAGAGCGCGGCTAGCGGCTGTGCGTCGCTCAGCATTCGCTCGCGTGAATTTTCAACGACGCTGAAGCTCCGCATAAAGTCGGCGAGAGAGAGGCCCGAAGCAAATCGAGCGGTACCACCGGAGGGCTGTATATTGTTTGTCCCCGCGAGATAATCGCCGCATGCAATCGGCGTCACCTCACCGACGAAGACCGCACCGACGCGCCGCAGGCGCCCAAGATAGGGTTCGGCGTCGCGAACGTGCAGCGCGACGCGCTCCGGAGCAAATTCATTTGCGGCATCGAAAAGTTCGTTGCGGTTCTCCGCGTGAATCAAGTAACACGATTCATTAACGACTTCCTCGATGACGTCGCCCCGGGGTAGCGTTCGCACTTCGAGCGTATCAATCAATTGCGCAACCGCATCGAGCAGCGGACGGGACTCGGAAACAACCGCAATGCGCGCGGACCGATCGCGCTCCGCTTGCGCGAGCAAGTCGCCCGTCACGAGCTCCGTGTTTGCGCCGTCGTCCGCAATGACGAGGACTTCGGGGGGGCCGGAGAGTCCGTCGATTCCGCACACCCCGAAAACTTGGCGCTTTGCTTCGGTCGCCGCCGACGGACCGCTGCCCACAATCTTGTCGACCGGCACGATCGATTGCGTACCGTAGGCCGCAGCAGCAATTGCATGCGCATCGCCAACCGCATATAGCTCGTCGACATCGCAGAGGCTTGCCGCGAAGATCACCGCAGGATGAATCGTGCCGGTTGAGTCCGGGTGCGCGAGCACGACGACGCGCGAGACGCCCGCGATCTTCGCCGGAATCGCCGTCATCAACACGGTCGACGCGTTCGAACCGCCGCGAACATAGATGCCGGCGGAATCGAGCGGACGATAGCGCATGCCGTAGCGGGTGCCGTCTTCGTCGACATAGTTGGAGTCGGCATGACGTTGCCGCTCGTGCACCTTCGCGATCCGTTCTTTCGCCAGACGAAGCGCCTCGGCAATTTCGGGCGGTACGAGGTTGCGCGATTGGTCCGACATCGGAATTGGAACGCGCAGCTTCGAAAGATCGTAGTGGCCGTCACAAATCGAGCGCATGTAGTCGACGAGCGCTGCGTCGCCGCGCAATCGTACGTCTTCGAGAATTGCCGCGACCGATTTCGTTAGCTCCGGCGATGCCTGCCATCCCGAGCGATGGATCCCCGCAAGCTTCAGCCGATCGCTTGCGGCGATCACGCTAAGCATCGAGCGCCTCTCGCACATTTCCGGGGCCGAATATTCGCTCGAGCTCGCTGCGCAAGCGAGAATCGGGCGCGACGCTTCGGGAGAGTTTCTGGCTCTTGCCGCGCGCATGTAGTACAAGCGGAACATCACCGGGCCACTCGTCCACGAGCGCCGCAAGACGATCGATTTGATCGCGCGACTGTACCTGGACGTGCCAGCCGGCAACCGGCGGCGCGTGCCGTACGCCGTTGCCTTTCGGCGGCTCAAAAGGTGCAACGTCGTTCGCGCTGACCGACAATTCGATCGGCGGCTCTTCTCCCGGAGCCGCTCCGGGGCGTTCGCGTAAGCGCAGCCGGCCCTTCACGATCAGAATGGCGTCATCGACGAAATACTGCTGCACCATCGGATACAGCTTCGCAAAAACGACGACGTCGGAACCTCCCGTCGTGTCTTCAAGTGACGCGATGAGAATCTGCTGGCCGGCCTTCGTCAACGTCCGCCGCACGCTCGTAACCATACCTGCGATCGTCACCGCAGCCTCGTCTTCGACATTACGAAGATCTTTGATCAGCGTTGCGCCTTGACGAACGAGAATATCTTGCATCTCGGAGAGCGGATGCCCCGAAACGAAGATCCCGAGCGTCTCCTTTTCCCATGCCAGCATCTCGCGGTTATTCGGCGGAGGAACGTTCGGTAAGGTCGGAACGAGCGCCGGCGCGTGTTCCGTCAAATCCCCGAAGAGCGAGAATTGGCCCATCTCCTGCTCGCGCGTTGCGTGCGCGGCGAGATCGATCGCCACGTCGAGCGCCGCGAGTTTCTGCGCGCGATTGCCCGGCAGCGTGTCGAGCGAACCGCACTTGATCAATGCTTCGAACACGCGCCGGTTCACTTGTTTGCCGTCGACGCGCTTCGCCAAGTCGAAAAGATCGGTAAACTTACCGTCACTCTCGCGGGAGTCGATGATGCTCTGCACCGCGCCCTCGCCGACGCCCTTGATCGCCGCCAGCCCGAAGCGAATGCGATCGCCGACCACCGCGAAGTTTACAAGCGATTCATTGACGTCCGGCGGCAGCACCTCGATACCGAGCTTTTTCGCGTCATCGATATACTCGACGAGCTTATCGGTTTTGTCTTTTACCGACGTCATCAACGCCGTTAGGTACGGCAACGGGTGATTGGCTTTCAAGTAGGCGGTTTGATACGCGATCCAGCCGTACGCAGCCGCATGCGCCTTATTGAATCCGTATCCGGCAAACGGTTCGATGAATGCGAAGATTTGTTCCGCAAGATCCCGTTCGATGCCCGATGTTGCCTTCGCACCTTCGATGAACTTCTCGCGATAAACTGGGATCTTGTCCTTCTGCTTCTTTCCCATGACCTTGCGGAGTTCGTCCGCTTGACCCATGGTAAAGCCGGAAATATCACGCGCCATTTGCATCACTTGCTCTTGATACACCGCGATACCGTACGTTTCGGTAAGGATCGGCTCGAGCTTCGGATGCAAATATTTCGGCTTTGTGCGCCCGTGCTTATTGCTGATATACTGGGGAATCCAGTCCATCGGTCCCGGCCGATAGAGGGCAACGAGCGCAATGATGTCTTCAAAGCGCGAAGGTTTCAATTCTAAGCAGACGCGCTTCATGCCGTCGGACTCGAGTTGGAACGAGCCCATGGTGTCGCCGCGACTGAGCATATCGAACGTCTTCTGGTCATTGTCCGGAACGCGCGCGATATCGAAATCCGGATCGGTCGTGCGGCGAATTTCTTTCACCGCGTCGTTCATAACGGTCAAGTTTCGCAGGCCCAAGAAGTCCATCTTGAGCAGGCCGATCTTCTCAACCCAGACCATGTCGAACTGCGTGTTGATCCCGCCGTCGTTAAATTTCACAAGCGGCGCGTAGTCGACGAGCGGCCCGGCCGAAATCACGACCCCCGCAGCGTGCGTGCCGGCATTTCGCGCAAGTCCTTCGATGTCTCTGGCCGTATCGAGCAGTTTGCGAATCTGCGGATTCGTCGAATATGCGAGTTTCAAGTCTGCGATCGACTCGAGGGCTTGTTCGATCGTAAGTCCGCCTGGACCGGACGGAATCATCTTCGCGATTTTATCGACGTCGGGCAGCGCAACGCCGAGCGCGCGCCCGGCATCGCGGACTGCAGCACGCGCCGCCATCGTGCCGAAGGTGACGATCTGCGCGACGCGTTCCTTGCCGTACTTTTCGGTGACGTAAGCGATCACTTCGTCGCGGCGCTCGACGCAGAAGTCCGTATCGATATCGGGCATGGAGATACGATCCGGATTCAAAAAACGCTCGAAGAAGAGATTGAATTTGAGCGGATCCAGGTCGGTGATGTGCAAGCAGTATGAAACGACCGAGCCAACCGCCGAGCCGCGTCCCGGTCCCACCGGAATCTCGTGATCGCGCGCGTATTTGATGAAGTCCCATACGATGAGAAAGTACGCTGCGAATCCCATCGTATTAATGATGTTGAGTTCGTAGTCGAGCCGTTCGCGCAGCGCCGCATCGTTTGCCGCGCGCTCGGTGCCGTAGCGTTCGATGAGTCCCTCTTCGCACAACTCGCGCAGGAACTGCTCCGCCGTCTTTTCTTCAACCGCATTCTCGGGTTGTGGAACGGGATACGCCGGAAGGTGGTGGATCTTCTCGGGAATCTTGATGTCGATGCGTTCCGCGATCTTCACGGTGTTTTCGCATGCCTCGGGAAGATCGCTCCAAAGTTCATACATCTCTTCGGCGGACTTGACGTAGAACTGGTCGGAATAGAACTTCATGCGGCTCGTGTCAGAGACGGTCTTGCCGGTCCCGATACAGAGCAGCACGTCGTGCGCCGGCGCGTCGCGCTGTTCGAGGTAATGCGAGTCATTGGTCGCAACGATCGGCACGTTCAACTGACGCGCAACTTTCACGAGGCCATCGTTGATAACGGCTTCCTCGGGCATACCATGTCGCATGACCTCGATGTAGAAGCGGTCGCCGAAAATATCAACGAACGTTTGGGCGTTCTTAACCGAGGTCTCGTAATCGTTCTTTAAAAGAGGTGCCGCGACCATGCCCGACATGCAGCCTGATAATACGATCAGACCGTCGTTGTGTTTCTCGAGCAGATCCAGGTCGATCCGGGGCTTGTAATAGTAGCCCTCGAGGAAGCCTTTGGAGATGAGCGCCGTTAAGTTTCGGTAACCGACCAGGTCGGCCGCCAAGAGCGTAACGTGAGCTTCATCGCGGACCGTGCGGTCAAAACGCCCGCGCGGGGCAATATATGCTTCACAGCCGATAATCGGAGTCAGCCGTACGTCGCGGGCTGCGTAATAGAACTCCATCGCGCCGTACATCACGCCATGGTCGGTCAGGGCGACAGCCGGCGCGCCGTCTTCGGCGGTCCGTCGGACGAGCCGGTCGACGCGGCAAGCGCCGTCGAGGAGGGAGTATTCAGAGTGGACGTGGAGATGAACGAATTGCGACAACCTACGTAGCCCGGCCTAAAGAAAACAAAGCAGCTAGACGTTACCTTAAACGATGGGCACGAACCTGTCCGCCGGCCCGCATGACGCCGCCGAGCTCTTAGAAGAGATCGAGCGGCTCAAGGGGCGCATTGCCATTTTAGAGGCCGAGCGGGACGAGTACGCCCAACAGAACGCCGAACTCTTCGTTCTCCAACAAGTTTTCTCCACCATCAACTCGACGCTCGAGATCAACGACATTCTCTCGATGGTCCTTCGGGGCGTCGTCGAAGCGCTGAAGTTCAAGCGTGTCGTTCTCTTCGACGTCATCGACGGCGGTACCATCGTCCGGCGGCTTGAATGCGACAGCAACGGTACCGTCAACCACGCGCTCGACCCGCGTGAGTATCGCCAAAACTCTGCGATGTTCGACGTGGCGCACGGCGATCTGCAATTGGCGTACGGGAGCGAGGGCGATCCCGATTCTCCGTTAGAAGACACGCGCGGCTCGTACTGCATCGCGCCGCTGATTGCGCGCGATGTCGTTCGCGGCATGCTCTACGCAGACGATCCGCCGGCAAACGACGTCACCGAAAACCAGCTTCGCGTGCTCCTGGACTTCGCCTCGCAAGCCGCAATTGCGGTTGAAAACGCACGTCTTTATGAAGAGGCGCGCCGTCTTCTCGAAGAGACGCAGCGCCTTGCAAATACCGATAGTCTAACGGGTATCCCGAACCGTCGCGCGCTCAACGAAATGCTGGAGCGCGAATTGCACACATCGGAGCGTTACGACACACCGTTTGCGTTCGTGATTCTCGACCTCGACGATCTCAAGAAAATCAATGACTCCGGCGGTCACAGCTTAGGCGACCTCGCGCTCAAACGATTCGCTCAGGTGCTGAAGAAAAACGCTCGTAAAGGCGATATCCTCGCCCGCTACGCCGGCGACGAATTCGTGTTGATTATGGCGCAGAGCGATCGCGAACAAACCGAACGCGGTATCGAGCGCATCATGTCGGCGCTTCGTCGTAATGGCCTCGCAAGCTCGATCGGCGTGGCGATGTTCCCCAACGACGGGACCGACGGACAGACGCTCTTCTTCTCTGCCGATGAGGCGTTGTATCAAGCCAAACAAGGCGGCAAAAACCAATTCCGCTTTTATGCGCGCACGACCAAAGACGAGGACGAACCTGCTTCGGAAAATATCACGGCGTAAGCGGCACAGTCGGTCCTTAACCTGACAACAGTCGTCGGCTCACCCTCCAGCCGGATAGTATAAAGAGAGATAAAGACTTATCCGGAAAGGCCAACGTGATCAGACACGACGTAGTCGTCATTGGCGGCGGTCTCGCCGGCATGCGCGCCGCGGTGGAAGCCGCGGAACGCGGAGCCGACGTGGCTATCGTCTCCAAAATGCATCCGGTTCGCAGCCACTCGGGCGCGGCCCAGGGCGGTATCAACGCAGCGCTCGGCAACCGAGAAGAGGACACCCCGGAAGCGCACACCTTCGATACGGTTAAGGGCTCGGATTATCTGGCTGACCAAGATGCGTCGGAAGCCATGTGCGAAGATGCACCGAAGCAGATCATTTGGCTCGAGCACCGCGGCTGCATCTTCTCACGCATGCCCGACGGTCGTATCGCCCAGCGCCCCTTCGGCGGCGCAGGCGCGCCCCGCACGTGCTACTCTGCGGACGTCACGGGCCTCGTCATCCTCCACACGCTGTGGGAGCAGCTCGAACGCTTCGGGGTCAAAGTGTATGAAGAGTACTTCTGCACGGCGCTCGCGATCGAGGACGGCATCGGCACCGGCGTCGTTGCCTACAATATGCGCAACGGACGGCTCGAACTCATCACGGCGAAGGCCACGATCTTTGCGACCGGCGGTGCCGGACGCATGTACCTCAAAACGACCAACGGCTACGCGTCGACCGCGGACGGGGTGGGCATCGCATATAAAGCGGGCATCCCGCTGATGGACATGGAGTTCATGCAGTTCCACCCGACGACGCTCAAAGAAAACGGCGTGCTGATGACCGAAGGCGCGCGCGGCGAAGGCGGTTATCTACTCAATGCCGCCGGCGAACGCTTCATGTTCAAGTATGCGCCGAACAAAGGCGAACTCGCCTCGCGCGATGTCGTTTCGCGCGCGGAGTGGACGGAGATTCTCGAAGGCCGCGGCGTCGACGGCTGCGTGTTGCTCGACTTACGCCATCTCGGCCGTGAAAAGATTCTCGAACGTCTGCCGCAGATTCGTGAACTCGCGCTCGATGCGACGGGCAAAGACGCGGTGCTTGAACCAATTCCGATTCTTCCCGGCGCGCACTACACGATGGGCGGTATCGAAACCGATAAGTGGGGCGCCACGCGCGTTCCCGGCGTCTACGCTGCGGGCGAGTGCGCTTGCGTCAGCGTTCACGGTGCAAATCGTCTCGGCGGCAACTCGTTGCTCGAAACGATCGTCTTTGGTGCGCGTGCAGCGTCGCACGCCGTCGACTATATTAAGTCCGTCGGCAACGTTCGCCCGTCCGAACGCACGCTCAAAGCCGAACAGGATCGCGTCAATCAACTGCTTTCACGCAACACCGGCACGCGCGCGCCGAAATTTCGCCACGCGATGAACGAAACGATGAGCAAGAACACGTTCATCTTCCGCGACGAAGCGGGCCTGAACGAAGCCGTGCACGAGATGGATCGCGTCCGCAAAGAGTTCGACGCGAACTGTTACGTGATGGACAAGTCTTCCACGTTCAACACCGACCTCGTCAACACGTTCGAGACCGACTTCCTGATCGACGCATCGTACGCGCTCGCAAAGGGGGCACTCGAACGCCGTGAATCGCGCGGCGCGCAATCGCGCACCGATTACCCCGAACGCGACGACGACAAATGGCTCGTGCACACGCTGGCGTGGCGCGAACCGGACGGCTCACCGCGTCTCGACTACTCACGCAAAGTGACTATCACCAAGTTCTCGCCGCAGGTAAGAACGTACTAATTATGGCCAACATCAAACTCGACATTTTCCGGTTCGACGAAGCGACCGATACGATTCCGCATCGCGACGTCATCGAAGTCGACATCCCGGAAACGATCACGGTTCTCGATGCGCTCGAGCACGCGAAAGCCGAAATCGATGGTTCGATCAGCTTCCGCCGCTCGTGCCGCTCGGCCATCTGCGGCTCGTGTTCGATGAACATCAACGGCGTGACGTCGCTCGCGTGTAAGACGAACTGCAAAGACGTCATGCAGGAAGACGGATCGATCCAAGTCGATCCGATGCCGAACTTCCAGCCGATGAAAGACCTCGTCGTGCACATGGATCCGTTCTGGGACAAGTACGCGCGCTTGAAGCCGTACCTACAGCCTGCGGATAAGGATTCCGATCACGAGACCGAGCGCCGCGTCTCGCCGGACGATATGAAAAAACTCGTCGACGTCGCCAACTGCATCATGTGCGCGACGTGTTACGCGCTCTGCCCGGTCGTCAGCGTCGATCCCGCCTTCGCCGGCCCGGCCGCAATCGCGTACGCGTATCGCTTCATCGAAGACGTCCGCGACGCCAAGCGCGACGAGCGTATCGCGCAAATCTCGGAAGATTACCTGTGGCTTTGCGCGCACTGCTATGCATGCTCGTATTGTCCGAAGCACGTCGACCCGAACTGGCGCATCGTTGACGTGAAACGCGCAGCAATCAAGGACCGCGTCATGATGAACGAACGCGGACCGCGCCACGCGCTCGTCGTCTCAAAGACGATCAAGCAAACCGGCATGCTTGCGGAAACCGAACTCATTATAGGCACCATCGGCCGCTTCAACATCAAGGGTCTTCTCAAGGTCACGTTCCTCGGCGCCGCGCTCGGCATGCGCATGGCACTCAAAGGTAAGCAACCACCGCTCTTCATGAAGCCGATTCCGAAGGTTGATGAAGTCCGTACTATTTTCGAATCCCTGGAGGTCCCGGTCAGCTAATGTCCACCACTCTGCTTCCTGAAGACCGCGCGGAAGACTCGCATAAGTCCACGCGATCGCGCGAGATGAAGCGGTACGGCTTCTTCCCCGGCTGCGTTGCCAAAGAATCGTGCAAAGAGCTCTTCAACTCGACGATGCTCCTTGCCGACAAACTCGGCATCGAACTGATCGAACTCACCGCAGCGTCATGCTGCGGTGCCTCGGTCGTCAACGACGTCAACCGCGACGTTGCGCGCGTGCTCAACGCGCGCACGTACGCGCAGGCTGAAGCGCTCGGTCTCGACGACGTGATTACGATCTGCTCGACGTGCACCGGTCATATGCGTGCGGCGAACAAGGAACTGCTCGAGAGCGAAGAGCGCATGAATCAAGCCAATGCGATTCTCGGCAAGTTTGGCGCGAAGTACAACGGCAACGTCATGGTTCGCCACTTGCTGTGGCTGCTGATCGACGACATCGGGCTCGACAATCTGCGCAGCATGGTCGTCCGTCCGCTCAACGGGTTGAAAGTTGCGCCGTTCTACGGCTGCCACATTATCCGTCCGGAGAACGTCAACGGGTGGGAATCGGCGCGCAACCCGCACTCGCTCGAGGACGTCATCGAAGCGCTCGGCGGCGAAGCCGTCGATTACGCCGGAAAGACGCGTTGCTGCGGCTTCCACATCCAGTTGGAAAAAGAAGGCGTCGCGGCCAACATGGTCGGTCAAAACATGCGCATGGCGAAGGAGCACGGCGCTGAAGCCGTCATCACGCCGTGCCCGCTCTGCCACCTCGCGCTCGACGGCTATCAACAAGATGCGGCATCGCGCTGGGGCCGCACGGATCTGCCGACGTTCCATCTTCCGCAGCTCGTCGCATTCGCGCTGGGTGTTTCGCCGGAAAAACTTGGCTTGAATAAGCACCTGATCGATCCGCGCACCATCATGGTGGAGCGCGAACTGATCAGCTAAATGCACATGCATCCGTAAAGAAAAGAGCCGCATCGCTGATGCGGCTCTTTTTGTCGAAGGCGTGCGTTGCGTGCAAGCAAATGGCCGGTCGTATGATGCGTTTTTCGACGTAGTCGCTAGGAAGCAGCGCTGCACCGATGGAGATCACGACCGGCAGCACCACAAGCGGCGTCGTTACGACGACCGCGCTTGCGAGTAGTCGATATCCGAGTGCAATCGTTAGCGGACCGGACCGAAACTTGTGGTTCCTTGACGTCGATCTTCCACCCTAAACAACGCGTTGATGAAGATCTCGACGTCTGGTCACTTTACGTCGTACGCAAACCTGGGAATTCAAGCTACGGCAATTGCGTGGGGCAGCAACAAGACGCTGTGGTTCACGGAGTACCAACCAGGCATAGTCGGGAAGATAACGTCACTCTAACGTTATCGTGCCGAATTCAGTGCGCCAACAAATATGGTTGGACGATTTCGATACGTTCGACGGATTCCGACGGAATTTGGATTTGTTCGCCGTCGAAACAAATGAGCGGCATGTGATGGTTCATACGCTCCAGCATGTTCTCGCGAACGAATTCCGCCATTTCGCGTTGATTGTAGTGCTCGCACACGCGACGGCCATCACGCAAATAAACCCACAGTTCGGTAGCTAACTCGCTCATGCAAACCCTCCGAGGACCCTCATATACCCATCCAAAGGCCAATTCTTAACGACGGTTTTATGCCGAAGGCGTACGCTACCAGCATGCAACTAGAAGCGTATCTCTTCTTCGACGGCCGCTGTGAGGAGGCGCTCGCCTTTTACAAGCAGACCCTCGGCGGGAATTACGATCTCAGCCGGTTTGCCGGCTCACCGATGGAGTCGGAAGTCGGTTCCGAATGGGCGCAAAAAGTGATGCACTCGACATTCACCGGCGAAGGCTTCAAATTTATGGCCTCCGACCGGCGTCCTGGAAACGGTCAAGTGGAGCAGGCGAACGTGGCGCTCTCGCTTGCAACGGACGATGCGACGGAGGCGAAGCGCGTCTTCGACCGGCTTTCGGAAGGCGGGAAAGTGACGATGCCGTTCGCGCCGACGTTTTGGGGCGGCAGCTTCGGCATGCTGATCGATCGCTTCGGACAAGAGTGGATGGTCAGCGGCGGGCACGGCGGGGGCTAAGGCTCAGTTGAAAACGGAAAGCCGCTCTCGGCTTCCCGCCGGAGAGCGGCTTTCATGCGTCGGCGATTGTAGCGCTTGAGCGCCTCGTGCGCGCCTGCAGGCCGGAGATTCGTCGCCGGACCGAGACGAGGCACGAGGCCCGGCTTGCGCCGTTTCTTCTTGGCCATCGTGTACCTCCGACAGCAGTCTACCATGCCATGTCGAATTCCAAGACATGACTGCCGTCGCTACGCCGGCCGAGATCGACCGTTCTCTCGACGCGCTGCGAGACGGCGCGAGGCGTTGGGTTCAACTAACGCCGGACGCTAAAGCAAGACTCTTCGAGCGCGTTCGCGATGCTACGTACGCGCAAGCCGAGCGGTGGGCGCATGCGGCGTCGGATGCTAAGGGCCTGAGCGGCACGCCGGTCGCGGGCGAAGAGTGGATCAGCGGCCCGTGGGCCGTGCTCTATGCGCTCAATCGCTATATCCGCACGCTACGTGAAATTCAACGATTCGGCACGCCGCAAATTCCGCGCGATCGCATCCGTACGCGCGCAGACGGACAAGTCGTTGTCGACGTTTTTCCGAACGGTCCGTACGACTCGCTTCTACTAAACGGCATTCGCGCCGAAGTGTGGATGCAGCGTGATGTTACGCCGGCGACGCTCTCCGAAACCATGGGCGTATGGTACAAGCGCCCCGACCACGAACCGCGCATTGCGCTCGTTCTCGGCGCCGGCAATATTGCGGCGATTCCGCCGCTCGATGTCTTCTACAAGATGATCGCCGATGGTGCCGTTTGCATCCTCAAAATGAATCCTGTCAACGAGTATCTCGGACCGATTTTAGAAGACGCGCTCGAGCCGCTCGTCGACCAAGGCTTTCTTCGCTTTGCTTATGGCGGGCCCGAGATCGGTAAACTCCTCTGCGTGCACGAGCTTGTCGACGAAATCCACATCACCGGTAGCGACAAAACCCACGATCGGATCGTCTTCGGCGACGCTCCGGATGCGGGCGACCGCAAACTGCGTAACGATCCCGTATTGTGTAAGCCGATCACGTCCGAACTCGGAAACGTCTCGCCGACAATCGTCGTTCCGGGCCCGTGGACCGATGCGGATTTTCGATTCCAGGCCGAGCACATAGCAACGCAAAAGATGCACAACGGCGGCTTCAATTGCATCGCGAGCCAAGTCCTAATTCTTCCGCAAGCATGGGACGGCACACGCAAGCTCCGCGCCGAAATCGAGCGGGTGATGCGCGAGCTTGCGGACCGGCCTTCGTACTATCCTGGAGCTCAAAGCCGCTGTGAAATGCTCAGCGCCGGCATCGCGGACGTAGCGCGTTTCGGCAAACACGGTGACGGATTTACCCA
Source organism: Vulcanimicrobiia bacterium (assembly GCA_963765935.1). Taxonomy (GTDB): domain Bacteria; phylum Vulcanimicrobiota; class Vulcanimicrobiia; order Vulcanimicrobiales; family Vulcanimicrobiaceae; genus JAMXLG01. Next base: position 219,223 of record CAVXXX010000002.1, read on the forward strand.
CCGTACGGTCGTGCAGCTCGACGCCGCTTCTTCTGCAGCAGTGTTTGAAACGGAAGCCTTCTCGAGCGTACTCGTGATAACGACGTTACCCGGTGATACGGCCGAATTTTTGAAATCTGCCGTGGCTTTCGCGAACGATCGCCTCTGGGGTACACTCGGCGGCAACATCGTCGTTCATCCGCGCACGATGCGCGAGTTCGCCGCCGAATTGGATAACGCCATCGCTGCAATGCGATTCGGATGCGTGGCGGTCAACGCGTGGACCGGCGTGGGGTTTCTCCTCGCCGAAACGACATGGGGTGCGTATCCGGGACATAGGCTCGGCGAAGTCCGCAGCGGCATCGGCGTCGTCCACAACGCGCTTCTCTTCGATCGCGCCCAAAAAAGCGTCGTGTTCGCTCCATTTGCCGAGTTCCCGCGTAGCGTCTTCGGCTATGGCGCAACGCTGCTTCCGAAACCACCCTGGTTTATCACAAACAAGACCGCCGACCGTACTGCGCGAGCGCTCGTCGATTTTGAAATGCACAAAACGCCGATAGCTGCAATGAAAGTAGCGATGCTTGCAATGCGCGGCTGAGTGATATGGCAGTGCCTATTTCCAGTCCTTCGAGGGTAGCAACGCGTGAGAAAACGCGTCGTCGCTGCGGCGCGACGGACGCCGGCGCCCTTCGGTCATGCGGTGCACCCACCAAATTGCGCAGCCGATGATCCCTAGTACGACGATCGAATTCATGCTCTACTCCTCTGCTCTTTCGCTCGCGCAACGGCTTCGCGCACGGAAGCGACGATCTGTGATCCCTCGTATCCGAGCGATCGAGCATGCGCGACGAAACGCTCCGCAATCTCAGCAAGGCGCTTCAAGTCGCTCGCGCTTCTCACGCTCGCGACGAATGTTCCGCGTCCCCGTTTCGTTGCGACCACCCCATCGCGTTCGAGTTCCGCATACGCGCGGTTCACCGTATTCGGATTGATCCCGAGCCTAGCGGCGACGTCACGGACGCTCGGCAACTGCTCGCCCCGCCGCAGCTCGCCACGTCCGATCGCGGCGATAAATTGCTGCTCGAGTTGCGCGTATACCGGTAGCGCCGATGCGTCGTCGACGAAAAGCGACGCCACATTCATCTACTGTCTCTGTGTCCTAATACACTAGGACACCTGCAGCATAGCAAAGATTTGCGAGACCAGTCAAGCGGCATTACTTTTCGCGGGCGCCGTTTTGCACGGAGAGTTCCCAACGGTAGCCGTCGGGATCGTGGAACCACAAGCCGAGATGGGGAGAACCGGGCGCTTCGGGACCGATTTCATCGCCCGGATCTTCGAGGTGGACGCCGGCCTCGCGCATTGCTTTCAGCGCGGCCTGCAAATGGCGCATGTCGCCGACATGAAACGACATGTGATCGAGAACGCCCGGATGCGGGGTCCCGCTGTGCAACACGATCGTTACACTATCGTTGGAGAGCCCGACATACTCCTCGTCGCTGAAAATTTCGTGTAGATCGAAGAGCGACTGCCACCATTTTGCGCTCGCCTCCGGGTCGCGAACGGCAAGCCCGAAATGGCCGACCACGCCGAGTGCAATTTTCATATAACGTACCTCAAGAGATCTCTTTTATACGCGCGAACGACGCGATCGAAACGCATCCCCACGCGATACGCGACCGCAATAGACGGCGCGTTGTCCGGGTTGATCAATGCATAGATATGCGACAGGCGTACGACGTTGAAACCGTAGTCGATACTCGCGCGCGCGGCTTCGGTCGCGTATCCGTTTCCCCAGACGTCACGAGCAAAAATCCACCCCGCCTCGACATATCCTTCCGGCATGCGGTGCAACCCGGCGCGTCCGATCAGCCTGCCGTCGTCCTTACGGATCACGGGCCAAAGCGAAAAACCCTCGCGCTCTTGCTCGTCCATTTGACGTTGGATCCACTGCGTGACGTCGTCGATCGATGGAGTGGGGGTTCCGGCGAGATAACGGCCTACGTCTGCATCGGAACGAATGGCATGGAGCGCCGGAGCGTCGCTCGGCATCCAGGTGCGTAGAATCAAACGTTCCGTTTCGATGAAGGCCATGCGGTTCTACTCGATCGCGCCGGCCGTTCGCAACATTTGCAGTACGCGATCGTCAGGCAACCCGAAGACGGTCGAGCCGTTTCCCGTCATCGTCTTTGCTTCGAAGAGCGCATCGTAAATCGCGGCCTGCGTGGCTTCGGCCGTTGCCCGGTAGAGCGCGTTTAGGGTTGCGCTACTTTCAACGATCGCCGATGAGGGCGCGTTGACGTTCCATTCCGCCGATCGTTTGAAAACGTATCCGGTAGAGAACGCGACAAATAAATCTCCGCTTCCGACGTCCGACGTCAAGCCCGTGCGTCCCATCCCGAGGGCCGCGCGCAGTGCAATTGCATGAAGCTGACGGCTGTCGAGCGGCGCGTTCGTAGCGATGACGATGATGATGCTTCCGCTCTCCATACGCCCGTGAAGCGTTGCTTCCGACACGTGTTGCGGAAAGACCGTCTTGTATTCGTTCTTCAGCCTCTGACCGACGGGAACGCCGACGATTGTAAGCGCTTCACGCGAACTTCCGGTGTTGTCATTCACCAACACGCCGACGGTGTATCCGCCGAGATTCGCGGGCAGTACACGCGATGAGGATCCGATACCGGCTTTAAATCCGAATGCGCGCATCCCGGTGCCCGCGCCGACGCCGCCGCGCGCAAATTGCCCGGGCTTTGCCGCATCGAGCATCGCGACAACGTTCGCTTGCTTGACGCTGCGCAGCTGAATGTTGTTGAGCAATTGATCGTCGCATTCAGCGACGACGGGAAGCGGCACGTCGTCGGTCCGTCCCACTTGCGGATAGCGCTTGATCATCCAATCGACGACGCCATCGTCGGCGAGTCCGACGTTTAGCGTGTTTGTCAGGACGATCGGCACTTCCAAATAACCGGATGTATTGATCCAGTGCGTTCCGGTCATTTCGCCGTTGCCGTTGAAAGCGACGGCAGCGGCTGAAACTTTGTTGTTCCAAGGGTCACTGTTGGGAAGAATTCCGGTAGCCCCGGTTCGAACGTCGGTGCCTTCGACTAATGTCACATGGCCGACGCGAACGCCGGGGATGTCGGTAATGCCGTCGAGCGGACCCGAGGGATAGAGACCAAAGTGGAACGGGAGCACGGCTTGCGCATGGCCTGCTGAAGCGACAAAAAGCGCCGCTAGCAGCACAAGCCCGTACTGCAATCGCTTGGGCATGGGCCGTTGCATTGGAAATTGCAGCAGGCAAGGCCTGCGGAGGTGAAAAACTGTGATACTTTCCAAGGCGCATGTCACGAGGGACCAGATCATTCTTACCGTTCCGGAAAAACTAAAGGCCGCTACCTTGTGGGAGAACCTCACGCCGTCGGAGCTCATTGAACATGCTCTCCGGCGGGGTGAAGGCGTGCTTGGGAAGGACGGACAGTTCATCGTCGACACCCGTCCGCACACCGGCCGTTCGCCGAAAGACAAGTTCTTCGTGAAAGAACCTTCGAGCGAAGCGCATATCGACTGGGGCGACACGAATCAGCCGATCGACGCCGGCGTCTTCGACAACCTGTGGGCCAAGGTTCAAGCGTATCTTTCCGAACGCGAAGTGTATGCGCTTGATGCCTACGTTGGTGCCGATGAGCGTTATCGCGTGCCGATTCGTGTCTACACCGAATTCGCGTGGCACAATCTTTTCGCGCACCATCTCTTCATCACACCCGAAAAACCGGTTCCCGGTTTCGTTCCGGAATTCACGGTCGTCGATGCGGCACTCTTCGAAGCCGATCCGAATCGCGACGGCACCCGCAGTTCGACGTTCATTCTCGTGAACTTCGAGAAACGCATGATTCTGATCGGCGGCACGAAGTACGCGGGCGAGATCAAGAAGTCGGTCTTCACGCTGATGAACTATCTTCTTCCGCTGCGCGACGCGCTGCCGATGCATTGTTCGGCAAACGTCGGTAAGGACGGCGATACTGCAATCTTCTTCGGGCTCTCGGGAACCGGCAAAACGACGCTTTCCTCCGACCCGCATCGTCCGCTCATCGGCGACGACGAACATGGATGGTCGAACGACGGCGTTTTCAACTTCGAGGGCGGCTGCTACGCGAAAGTTATCCGCCTCTCACCAACTGCAGAACCGGAAATCTGGGCGGCGACGAACCGCTTCTCCACCGTGATCGAGAACGTCGTGTACGACGAACAAACGCGCGCGCTCGACGTCGATTCCGACGCAAAGACTGAAAATACGCGTTCCGCCTATCCGCTCTCATTCATTCCAAACATCGTACCGGGCAGCAAAGGCGGCCATCCGCGCACAATAATCATGCTAACCGCCGACGCATTCGGCGTATTGCCGCCGATTTCGAAATTGTCGCGGGAACAAGCGATGTATCACTTTCTCTCGGGCTACACGGCCAAAGTCGCCGGAACCGAGCGCGGCGTCACGGAACCGCAAGCGACGTTTTCAACGTGCTTCGGTGCGCCGTTCATGGTGCATCATCCGACGGTGTATTCGAAATTGCTCGGGCGCAAAATCGACGAACACGATGTGGAGTGTTGGCTCGTGAACACGGGATGGAGCGGCGGCCCCTACGGCATCGGCAAACGCATGTCGATCGCGCACACGCGCGCGATGGTCAATGCCGCAATCGAGGGACGCATCCCGAAAGAGTTCGACCGCGAACCGTTCTTCGGTCTCGCTATCCCCAAGAGCGTGCCCGACGTGCCGAGCGAGGTGCTCAATCCCCGCAACGTGTGGCTGGACAAGGCTGCCTATGACACCCAGGCTCGCAAACTTTCGCAACTCTTCTTCGACAACTTCAAACGCTTCGAAATGCATGCAAGCGACGGCGTGAAAGCCGCCGCGATCAAGCCGAAAGACTAAGTGCCGGTCGAATTTCTGGGGTTCGACCACATCGACTGCCGCGTGCGTTCGCTCCCGGCAGTCGAAGCTTTTTACGACGACCTCCTGCCCGCCGTCGGCCTCACGGAGAAACGCTACGCCTACGTCGATCCTGAGGGCGAGTGGCACGACGAATTCCAGAATTACAACGCCGTCGAATACTACGAGCCGGAACATCCCACAAAACCGCGCCGCTTCTTCGGCATCATCGAAAATCCGCTGCACCGCCTCAGCGACACGCGCATCGCCTTCCGCGTGAAAGTCGCCGAACTTTCGTCGCTTCAATCGCTCATCGCGCGCCTGGGCGCGCAGAACGTCGAGCTCAGCGAGGATCCCAACTACCGAGCGATCTTCTTCGAAGATCCCCTCGGGACAAAGTTGGAGATTATTGGTAGAGTTTAGCCGCCGACTCCCATGGCTTTGAACAAAATTCGCTTCGGCCGTTGACCGTCGAATTCGCCGTAATGCACGCGTTCCCAGGGACCTACGTCGAGAGCGCCGTTCGTAACCGGTACGAGCACTTGATGCCCGAGCAGCATTCGTTTTAAGTGTGCATCGGCATTATCTTCACCCGTCAGATGATGCTTGTACTCGGGCCTGCGCGGCGCGAGCTCTTCGAGCCATTGCATGATATCGTGCCATAATCCGGATTCGTGGTCGTTGACGAAGATGCTCGATGTAATATGCATCGTGCTCACCAGAATGTAACCGTCGTGCAGCGATGCCGCCTGGCGCACGCGCTCGACTTCATCGGTGATATCGCGAATTTCGTAGCGCCGTTCCGTCTTGACGGTCACATGCTCTGTGTAGCAGACCATGGTGCCGGTCTCCATCGTCTCTCTCCCTTCTCTAATCGGGGTTTCAGGCAAGCCTCAAGGCGGCCATTTAGGATTGGGCCATGAAATTATCCCCGTTTCTTCTTTCCGGGGCGCTTGCCGTGGCGATTGGACTTCCCGTCGTTGGTTGCGCGCAACAAGCTCCGGACCAGTCCCAGCCGCAAGCGTCGCCAGGCGCTTACGGCCATCATCACGGCGGCATGCGCTGGCTGCAGGGCGTGAATCTTTCCGACCAGCAAAAGCAGCAAATCCAGACGATCACGCAGCAGTATCGTCAGGCGCACCCGCCGGGAAGTCAACCCGATCCTCAGGCACGCAAGCAGATGCGCGATCAGGTCATGAACGTGTTGACGCCGTCGCAACGCGCGCAGGTTCAAGCGAACATGGAAAAAGCCCGTCAGGAACAGGGCGAAGGAAACGCAGCGCCGCCGCCTTCGGCGTCTCCCGCTCCGTAAAGAGTAACGATTACGGCTCGATTCTCAAGCGAATCGGGCCGTGTTCTTTCGGCGTCACCCATGCAATGTCACTGAAGCGTTCGACTTGGAAACTGGCATCGCGTGCGAATACGAGGCTGCGCCCGCGCAAGATCGCGAGAACGTCCATCCCGGCGTTGCGTCCTGCGATGATGCCATCACGGCTGTCCTCGACAACGAGCACGTTCGACGGCGCCATACGTAAGGCCGACGCTCCCGCGAGATACGGATCGGGCGCGGGCTTTCCGTGCTCGACGGTGTCGGAGGCAATGAGGACGTGCGGTTCCGGTAGACCGGCCGACGCGATCAATGTCCGCGCGTAGGCGCTACCGCATGAGGTAACGATCGCCCACCGATCCGCGGGGAGCAGGCGGAGCGCATCGCGCGCGCCGGCGACCGCGTTACCTTCGTGATCGACGAGCGTGCCGAAGAGATCGAAGCAGACCGCAACATAGGAAAGCTCCATCGCTGGAGTGCATTTCTCCGCGCATGAGCGATACTCTCGCGATACTCGTGGGCGGAGGGCCTGCACCGGGAATCAACGGCGTCATCGCCTCCGCCACCATAGAAGCGATCAATTGCGGATTGCGCGTCATCGGCATTTACGATGGGTACCGCGATCTCGCTGCAGGAACGCCGCCGAAGACGATCGAGCTGACGATCGATTATGTCGCCCAAAATAACGCGCGCGGCGGTTCGATACTTCGCACGTCGCGGACTAATCCGGCGAAGGACCGGCAAACCCTCGACCGTTGCGTGCAATCGCTCGAAGAGCTCGACGTTCGTTATCTCGTCTGCATCGGTGGAGACGACACGACGTTCGGCGCAACGCGCATCGCGGAACGTACACAAGGACGTATCGGCGTCTGCACGGTGCCCAAGACGATTGATAACGATCTTCCGCTGCCGGAGAACGCCCCGACGTTCGGTTTTGAAACTGCACGTTCGGTCGGCGCGCAACTCATCGAGAGTTTGATCGAAGACGCGCGCACGACCGTCCGCTGGTATATCGTCGTGAGCATGGGCCGCAAATCGGGTGCGCTCGCGCTCGGCATGTGTAAATCTGCCGGAGCAACGCTTGCCGTTATTCCGGAAGAATTTCCTGAGCATGAGCTCGATCTCGAGTTGGTAATCGACACGATCGCCGGCGCAATCGTAAAACGCCGCTCGCAAGGTCGCGACTACGGCGTCGCCGTCGTCGCCGAGGGGATTATCGAGCGCGTTTCCGCCGAAGCGCTGGAAGCACTTGAAAACGTTGAACGCGATGCCTACGGTCACGTTCGATTGGCAGATGTTCCGATCGGATCCTTACTGCGCGACGGCGTTCGCCGTCGGCTCGATCAACTCGGACTTCAGACAACCGTGCTTACCAAAGACATCGGCTACGAACTACGCTGTGCAAGGCCGGTCGCGTTCGATTTGGATTACACCCGCACCTTAGGGTACGGTGCGGTTCGTTATCTGCTTTCTGGAAACAGCGGTTCGCTGATCGCACTCTCGGGTGGACGGTTACATCCGATGCGTCTTGACGAATTGCTGGACCCGGTGACCGGGCGCATTCGTACGCGTTTGGTCGACGTCCACGCAGAAGCATACGCTGTTGCGCGCGACTACATGGTGCGATTGGGTCCTGATGATCTCGAACAGCCCAATGTCGCGCGCCTCGCGGAGCAAACGAACCTCTCGACGGAATCGTTTCGGTCCGCTTTCGAACGATCTGCGAATCTCGGCGTGCCGTCGGGTACATCCGCCATGTGAAACAGTTGATGCTCTTAGCGGTGCTCGCGTTCGCCGGCACACTTGCTGCCTGCAACAGCATCGGTGGAGCCGCAGGCGGCTTTAATCCAAATCCGACCGCGGCGCCGGGAGGAGCGAACAGCCCGAACCCGCCTATGCCGACACAGACGCCGAGTGCAATCCCGAGTCCGAGTCCGATCCCGTCGGGTTCCAACTCCCCTGGCCCCGTACCGACGGCTACCATCTAGTGCGGTCGCTTGGTTCGCGGGCTACGCTCGCGGAACGTTGCGGTATGAAAGCGGCATTCGCGATTGCGGTGCTTTCCGTCGCGCTGGCCACCGGGTGCGGGGGCGGAGGAGGTTCGAGTGCGCCTTCGCCGACAGCAACGGCCGCGCCGACGCAGCCCATAACCGCCACGCAATGTAACGGAAAGACACCGACATCCGCTGTGACCGGCGCTACGCCGGTCACGCCTAGCGGGCTGAGTGTCGCAGGCGGGTTTCATATCGAAACGATCGCACAACTGGGCGGCGTGCGGGAACTCGCTGCGCTGCCGAACGGCGATCTTCTGGTCGGGACGTTATCATCAAACGTCTATCTCGTGCCGAATGCAGAAAACAGCGCCGCCGCCGGCAAACCGCTCGTATTCGCATCGATGCCCGAGAGTGGTGCGGCCGGCGTTGCATTTGACGCGACGTCGTGCAAAATTTTCGTCGGCACAACAAACGGTGTCTTTTCGACATCATACGCCGATGGGGACACGACCGCGCGCAACATGACGAAAATCGCGAGCGTACGCACGACCAGCAGCGGTGGTCACGAGACGACGAGCGTCGCCGTTTCGAACGGGACGCTTTATGCAAGCGTCGGTTCTTCGTGTAATGCCTGTACGGAAACGGATCCGACGCGTGCAACCATCCAACAGATGCACCTCGATGGCTCGTCGATGACGTCACGCGCAATCCATATTCGCAACGCAATCGCGCTCACGGTAAATCCACAAAGTGGAGCGGTTTGGGCCGGCGATGCGGGACAGGACGATCTTCCCGCGGGACACCCGTACGAGTTTTTCGATGACGTGAGTTCGCACGCCGGGACCGCCGATTACGGTTGGCCGCAATGCGAGGAAAACCGACAGTCTTACGGCAGCGGCGCAAACTGCTCGAACACCGTTACGCCGCTCGTAGAATTGCCCGCATATTCAACGATCATCGGCGCCGTGTTTTATCCGCAATCGGTGTCGGGCGCACACGCTTTGCCGTCAGCATATCGAGGCGGTGCGTTCCTCGCAGCGCACGGCTCGTGGCATCAAGTCCCCGGTGGACGCTATGCGGCCGTACCACAAGTCGTGTTTGTTCCGATGAACGGCGATACGCCAAAAACATCGGTAAACTGGAGCGATCCTACAAAGCAGTGGACTGCGTTCGTAACGGGATTCCAACTCTCCGACGGCATGACGCGCATCGGACGTCCGACAGGTCTCGCTGTCGGTTCTCAAGGGAGCTTATTCATTGCCGATGACGCCGCAGGCGCAATCTATCGCATTCGCCCGTAACCTGCTCGCTGCAGCGATCCTCGCTTTCACCCCCGCTACGACACTCGCCTCGTCTTCGCAGGCACCCCACGTTGTCGCCGGTTTTACCCTAGAACGCATCGCTACCATCGATGGCGCGCGTGAGTTAGCCGTTGCGCCCAACGGCGATCTCTTCGTTGGTACGACGGGCAACGACATCGACATCGTGCAACATGCCGAAGCGGCGCAACCGTCGTCGCCGCATCTATTCGCGCACTTCGATGACGAGCCGGCCGCAGGTGTCGCGCTTTCAAACGACACGGTTTTCGTCGGAACCCAATTCGGCGTGTACCGCATTCCGTACCGCGCCGGCGACGCGCATGCGCGCTCATCACCGGAAAAACTCGCGGGCCTGCGCCCGTCCGGCATCGCGCGCGATCATCAGACCACCACCGTCGCCTGGAGCGGAAGTACGCTCTACGCCAGTGTCGGATCTTCGTGCAACGCATGCGAACCGGACCTCGACGCGACGCGAGCGACGATCGAACGAGTGGACATCCAGCATCACACCATAACACCGGTCGCGACTCGTATTCGTAATGCAATCGCACTTGCAATCGATCCGCAGTCGCACGCACTGTGGGCCGGCGTTGCCGGAGTCGACGATCTTGCGGTCGGCCAGCCATACGAAATCTTCGATGATGTCACCGCTCACGCACTGCCGGCGAATTACGGATGGCCGAGTTGCTATGACGACCGGCGCGTCCACCCGCGCTGGCCGGCAGATTGCTCGCATGCAGCGGTACCGCGCGTCGTATTTCCGGCGTATGAAACGCCGATCGGTGCCGTATTCTATCCGCCTACGCAACGCGGCCGGTATGCATTTCCCGAGCGCTATCGCGGGGGCGCATTCGTTACACTTCACGGTTCCTGGCACGGCCCGGGAAACGGGCTCTCCGGTTACGTTCCGCCGCGGGTCGTGTTCGTACCAATGCACGGCGATGAACCGCAGCGCGCAGCGAATTGGAATGATCCCGATACCCAATGGAGTGAGTTCATCGGCGGATATCAGAACGGCGGGACGATCGAGCGAATCGGAAGACCGACCGGAATCGCCGTCGGCCCGGAAGGGTCGTTGTTTGTCGCGGACGACGAAACCGGGGCGATCTACCGGATTCGACCGAGCTAATTGCAACCGCGTACAATTGAACGCATGCGGCCGCTCTTTGACGTCCCGCCACGCGAGTTGAATATGATGTTCCGCGCGTCGCAGGCGGGCGATATTCCGCGCGGACGAACGCGAGGCACCGTGCTGCTTGCGACGGGTTCGCCGCTCGCGCGTCCCATAGCCCGTTTCGTCCGCGCGTTCGGTTGGAAGGGCAAAACGTTCGCGGCCGACGGAGCATCACTGAAAAACCGCATAACCACATTCGATCTCCCGGCGGTACGCGCGAGCGTCTTCGTCGGTCCAAGCCGTACCGATGAACGGCCGTGTATCGTGATCGATTACTCACGGACATCGCTCATCGCGTGGTTCGTCCGCGACGAAATTCGCGAGATTGAGCCGGGCGTTTTTCTCGGCAAAGCGTACGCTTTCGGCGCATCGGTCGCATATTTCGCACTCGAAGCCGGCACGCAATGAATAAAACAAAAAGCCCGCTGCATTACTGCGCGGGCTTTTTGCTCTACTAAATCTGGCGTCGACCTACTTTCGAGGGACCCTGCGGTCCGACTATCATTGGCGCTTGCGGGCTTAACTGCCGTGTTCGGGATGGGAACGGGTGGGACCCCGCCGCTATGGACGCCAGAAACTTGATCCCCAACCGTGATGACGAGCCTGAGCTCCAGCCGATCACGGTGGGAAAGCTGTACAGAGAAGAACTTCCAAGTGCCAGACACTTGGCGATTTAAGCGTTGTCAAAATTTCCGAGCGATTAGTACCGGTCAGCTCCACATCTTGCGATGCTTCCACCCCCGGCCTATCAACGTAGTGGTCTACTACGACTCTTCACCCTTACGGGATTGAAGTCTCATCTTGGGGTCAGTTTCGTGCTTATATGCTTTCAGCACTTATCTGATCCGAACATAGCTACCCGGCTATGCCCCTGGCGGGACAACCGGTTCACCAGCGGTTCGTTCGACTCGGTCCTCTCGTACTAGAGTCCACGCCCCTCAAACTTCCAACGCCCACAGCGGATAGGGACCGAACTGTCTCACGACGTTCTGAACCCAGATCGCGTACCGCTTTAATGGGCGAACAGCCCAACCCTTGGGACCTACTACAGCCCCAGGATGCGACGATCCGACATCGAGGTGCCAAACCTCCCCGTCGATGTGAACTCTTGGGGGAGATAAGCCTGTTATCCCCGGAGTAGCTTTTATCCGATAAGCGACGGCCCTTCCATTCGGAACCGCCGGATCACTTAGCCCTGCTTTCGCACCTGCTCGACCTGTCCGTCTCGCAGTCAAGCTCCCTTATGCCTATGCACTCTGTACGAACGGTTTCTGACCGTTCTGAGGGAACCTTTGGGCGCCTCCGTTACTCTTTAGGAGGCGACCGCCCCAGTCAAACTGCCCACCTGACTCTGTCCTACGACCGGATCACGGCCGCTAGTTAGAATCCCAAGACTATCAGGGTGGTATCCCAACGTTGTCTCCCCGACGACTAGCGCCGCCGGATCATCGACTCCCACCTATCCTGTACAGACAGTCTCAGAACCCAAAATCAGGATACAGTAAAGCTTCACGGGGTCTTTCCGTCCTGCTGCGGGTAACCAGCATCTTCACTGGTACTGCAATTTCGCCGAGTTCCCCATTGAGACAGTGTCCAAGTCGTTACTCCATTCGTGCAGGTCGGAACTTACCCGACAAGGAATTTCGCTACCTTAGGACGGTTATAGTTACCGCCGCCGTTTACTGGGGCTTCAATTCGCAGCTTCGCTTGCGCTAACCACTCCTTTTAACCTTCCAGCACCGGGCAGGAGTCAGCCCCTATACGTCTGCTTTCGCATTCGCAGAGACCTGTGTTTTTGTTAAACAGTCGCTTGGACCTATTCTCTGCGACCACCCTTAGCTTACGTCGTAAAGACTTCACCAAAGGTGGCACCCCTTCTCCCAAAGTTACGGGGTCAATTTGCCGAGTTCCTTAACAGGGATTCTCTCGTCGCCTTAGCATGCTCTGCCAGTCTACCTGTGTCGGTGTACGGTACGGGCACCTATGATCCTTATTAGAGGCTTTTCTTGGCAGCGTGGAGTCGATCACTTCGGCTCGAAAAGAGCCTCGTATTCGCTTCTCGACCTTGCAACGCGGATTTACCTACGTTACGGTCTACCAGCTTGAACGCCCACATCCATCCGGGCGCTGATCTATCCTCCTGCGTCACCCCATCATTTCATAGACTTTGACAGACGGTACCGAGCAACAAAAAACACCGAGTATTACCTCGATGCGCTCGTCGATCGACACTGTCCGGCAAAGTCTAAACGGTCATCGGTGGTAGCAGAATATGAACTGCTTGTGCATCGCCTACGCTTCTCAGCCTCGGCTTAGCTCCCGACTCACCCTGAGACGATTGACGTTGCTCAGGAAACCTTAGACTTCCGGCGTGCGGGGTTCTCACCCGCATTTGTCGCTACTTATACCTGCATTCGCACTTGTGGTTCGTCCACACGTCCTCACGGTCGTGCTTCAGCCTACGCCACAACGCTCCCCTACCGATTAGTTGTCTAATCCCAAAGCTTCGGTTATATGCTTGAGCCCCGTTACATTTTCGGCGCCCCATCACTCGACTA
>CAVXXX010000002.1:237500-575684 GCA_963765935.1 Vulcanimicrobiia bacterium
GTTTGCCGGTGAAGACCTAACAAAGGCGCGCTATTATCCCGAAGATGAGCGGTTTTTGCTCGATTTTCCCGAGCGCGTCGAGCACTACGATGTAACGGCGTAGTTAGTCGATCCGAAAAAGCGCTGTTATGCGCGCAAAAACAACGCCTTCAAATACTCGGTTTCCGGCATTGCCGGATGAATTGGATGATCGGGTCCGTGCGCGTGGCGCTCCAGAAGCTGCAATCGATGACCCGTTTCATGCGCTGCATCGAGCGCGACACGCTGTAAGCGTTCGACCGGAAGATGATGCGAGCATGACGCGCTGACGAGAAATCCATCCTCTTTTAAAAGACGAAACGCCGCTTCGTGCAGGCGGCCGTAGTGACGTTCGCCGGCCGCTGCATCTTTGCGACGTTTAATCAAGGCCGGCGGGTCGAGAACGATGACGTCGTATCGCCGGCGCTCTTCCTGAAGACCCCGCATCACCTCAAGCGCGTCTCCAACAAGGCCATCGATTTCTTTGCCGATCGTGCGCGCATTCTCGTCCGCATATTGCAGGGCAAGCTCAGACGTATCGACACACGTGACCTCTGCGGCGCCCGAATTGAACGCAGAAATAGCCCACGCGCCGACATACGAAAAGACGTCGAGGACGCGATCGCCGGGTTTGATGTATCGGCGCAAACGCATGCGATTGTCGCGCTGATCGAAGAAATACCCCGTCTTCTGTCCGGCGCGAAGCGGTGCTGCAATTCGCATATCGCCTTCGAACACCTCGATGCGATCCGGAACATCGCCAAGCGCGTGATCGAGCGGCTCGATACCTTCTAATGCGCGGGTCGATCCCGCATTTCGAAGCAGCAGTCCCTTCGGCGCAAGCACGTCCGTGATGGCGGTAACAAACGCCTCGCGCAGCGCGAGCGCACCGGCCGTATTCAGCTGCGCAACACAAACATCGCCGTAGCGATCGACTACGATGCCCGGCAAACCGTCGGACTCGCCGTAGAGCATGCGATAATACGGCGCGGGATAGATTCGTTCACGTAATTCAAGCGCACGGCGCAGGCGCTGCGCGATCCACTTTGCGTCGATGGTTGCACGCACGTCGCGCGTCAGGAGCCGGCCGGCGATGAGTGCGTTGGGATTGACGTAGGCGAGGCCGACAGGATTGCGTCCGACATCTACGACGCGGGCGATTTCGCCGGGAGAAAACGCGGGCAGCGGCGTTACCGACGTGTCGATTTCGTTGGAAAAGATCCAATTATGACCAAGGCGGACCCGACGGTCCGCCTTGGCTACTAAACGCAGTTCCCGCATCCTATAGGCCGAAGTCCTGAGCGAGCGTAGCGAGTCGAAGGGTCAGGATGACATTAGACTTTGCGAGAGATCGACTTGGCTTGCATGAACAGCAGCAGATAATCCGGACCGCCCGCTTTACTGTCCGTTCCCGACATGTTGAAGCCGCCGAACGGATGCGCACCGACCATGGCACCGGTGCTCTTGCGATTGAAGTAGAGATTACCGACGAAGAAGTCTTCCTTCGCGCGCTTGATCTTCTGATCGTCGTTTGTATAAAGTGAACCGGTCAAGCCGAATTCCGTGTTATTCGCGATCTCCATCGCATCGTCGAAGTCTTTCGCCTTGATGACGGCCACGACGGGTCCGAAGATTTCTTCTTGCGAAATGCGCGCCTTCGGATCGACATCCGCGATCACGGTCGGCTCGAGGAAGAATCCTTTGTCGCCGACGCGCTTACCACCGGTCACTAAGCGGCCTTCTTTCTTACCGACCTCTATGTACTCGCTGATTGATTTGAGCGCGCCTTCGTTCACGACCGGACCCATATAGTTCTTCGGATCGGTCGGATCGCCGATGGTGATTTTTGCAACGCGTGCCTTGAGTTTATCGAGGAATTCGTCGTAGATCTTCTCTTCGACGATTGCACGCGAACATGCCGAACACTTCTGTCCCTGGAAGCCGAACGCAGAGACTGCGACACCTTCGACCGCCGCATCGACATCCGCATCGGCCGCGACGATAATGGAGTCCTTACCGCCCATCTCCGCAACGACGCGCTTGATCCACTTCTGTCCCGGCTGCGGCTTCGCCGCGAGCTCGTTAATGTGCAAGCCGACCTCTTTCGAACCCGTGAACGAGATGAAGCGAATCTGCGGATGCGAGACAATCAAATCACCAATCACGCTGCCCGAGCCGGGAACGAAATTTACGACGCCCTTCGGCAATCCGATTTCATGAAGCAGATCGACGAACCACGCCGCGATGATTGCGGAGTCGCTCGATGGCTTGAGTACGACGGTGTTACCGGTGACGATTGCGGCGGCCGTCATGCCCATCATAATCGCAGCCGCGAAGTTCCACGGAGGAATCACCGCGCCGACGCCGAGCGGAATGTATACCATTTCGTTCTGCTCGCCGTCAATCGGAACGACCGGATGCGGTTGCGCGTAGCGCAGCATTTCACGCCCGTAATATTCGAGGAAATCGATCGCCTCGGCGACATCGCCGTCGGCTTCCGGCCAGCTCTTGCCGACTTCGAGCACGAGCAATGCATCGTAATGGTAGCGACGCTGACGAATCAGCTCAGCGGCTTTGAAGAGATACGACGCGCGCTCTTCCGGCGTCTTCCGTTTCCACGTTTCAAATGCGCGCGCAGCCGCTGTGACGGCTTGCTCCGCCTGCTCTTTACTCGCAGAACTCGTGAGCCCGACAACCTCATCCGCGTTGGCCGGATTGATCGACCGGATCTTCTTCTCGGTCTCGATTTTCTGCCCGTCGATCACGAGCGGATAGTGCTCGTTGAACCGGTTACGGACGGCGGCGATCGCCGCTTGCATTTGAGCGGCGTCCGCGGGATCGGAGAAATTCTTGATGACTTCGTTTTTAAATGGCGCAATGCGATCGAGCGTCGTGGTCACTTATGTAGCGTTCCTTTTTTACGGCAGGGTGAAAGGCCCCGACTCTATGACTTAGGGACGGTCGATTCGGTTCCATTCTATCCGGAGCGAAAGCAGGCGAGCGCGCGACGAAGGCGGTAGCGGGCGGGTGCCCGCAATGGGAGAATCGGCCGGTATGCCCTTCGCGATTCGTGACATGGCGCTCGAAGACGTCGATCCCGCGCTCCGTCTGTTCGAACGCGTCGCCGACGAGAGGCTCTGGCTCGGCACAGAGCCGGGCTTTGACCGCGCACACTACCGCGACATCTTTGCGCGCGCGATCGATCTGGGGAATGCGATGTTCGTCGTCGAGGAAGGCGGCGAGGTCATCGGATTGCTGACGACACACGAGCACGTCGACTACGGTTGGACGCTCGGCATGTTGGTCGATGAATCCCGGCGTGGCCTTGGGATCGGCCGCGCTTTGATGGAGCGGCTTTTCAGCTGGGCGAATGCGCGTGGGATCCCGTACCTCTCGCTGCTCGTGTTCCCGCATAACGAGCGCGCAATACGCCTGTATCGCTCCACCGGGTTTTCCGAAATCGAGCGCTACGAGAACGACGTGCGCCGTAAATCCGGCGATGTCTGGGACACGATTCTGATGCGAAAGGTCTTGGCATGACGCCACAACTGGAAATCGCGATTGCGGCGTTCTTTCTCGCAATTGGAACGGCAGGTACGCCACTCGAACTTCCGAGGATATTGATTGCGGCGCTGCTCTGTGCCGTCGTTTGGCGTTCGGGTAAATTCGTCGGTTCGGTCGCGATGATCGCCGTTATTGCGTGTTCGTACCTGCAGCACAATCAGTTCCGGCTCACGTCGCTCATTGCCGCCGCCGCGCTCGGCATTCTCGCGCACCTCTTCTACCGCCGTCCACGCGCGACGACCGTGATCATGGCCATCTCCGCGATCGCCGGTATCGCGTTTTTCTTCCTCCGTTAAACCGCTTCGAAACTCGCGGCCGCCACGAGCGGTCGCACGAACTCGGCAACGCGCCGCATCGCTTCGCTTTTCGGATGCGATGCATACGCATCGATCAACGCACTTCCGACGATGATGCCGTCGGCAATTGGAGCGAGTTCCCGAACGTCGGTCGGCGACGTTACGCCGAAACCGACGGCGAGTCGCTTATCCGTGATTCCGCGGAGCATCGAAACCTGCGCGCGCAGCCGGTCGAGCGACGATTGCATGCCGGCGCCGGTAACCCCTAGACGCGATACGACATAAATAAATCCGCTGCTTTGCCCGGTGATTTTCATCGCGCGTTCGCGGCTCGTCGATGGAGCAACGAGCAGCGGCATGTCCAGTCCTTCGTGCGCGAGCGTTGCCGCAAGTGCGATACCTTCTTCGAGCGGAATGTCGGGAACGATGACTCCGGAGGCTCCGGCCTTCGCCGCTTCACGCGCAAAGCTTTCGATTCCGAATTGATAAACCGGGTTGAAGTACGTGAAGAGAATGACCGGCGCACCGCCGGCCGATTTATGCAGGCGCACCAGTTCCAGAACGTGCTCGATTTTCGTCCCGCGCTCAAGCGCGCGCTGCGCGGCCGCAGCGATCGTCGGGCCGTCGGCAAGCGGATCTCCGTACGGAATGCCGAGTTCGATCGCATCGACTCCCGCTTCAGTCAGTGCCCCAAGGATAGAAAGCGTCGTATCGATGTCCGGGTCGCCGGCCATCACGTAGGGGATCAACGCTGCCCGGTGATCGCTTTTCGCGCGGTCGAATAACGCTTCGATCACGAGCGCGCCTCGGTCATCGCACGCACTTGCGCGATATCTTTATCTCCTCGTCCCGAAAGATTCACGACAATCAGATCGTCGGGTTTGGCCTCGATCATGAGTTTGCGCGCGAACGCGATCGCATGCGCGCTCTCGAGTGCCGGAATGATCCCTTCAGTGCGCGAGAACGCGAAGAATGCGTCAAGTGCTTCGGCATCGGTGACGCTCACGTAGGTCGCACGACCGGAGTCCTTGAGAAACGCGTGCTCGGGACCGACGCCGGGATAATCGAGTCCGGCGCTGATCGAATGCGTGTCGATGACCTGCCCTTGGGGCGTTTGGAGCAAATAGGAACGCGATCCGTGCAGCACGCCGACGCTGCCGGCATTCAGCGCCGCGGCCGTCTTGCCGCTGGTTAACCCTTCCCCGGCTGCTTCAACGCCCCACAATCGTACGTTCGCGTCATGGATGAATCCGGCAAAGATCCCCATCGCGTTACTTCCGCCGCCCACGCAAGCAACGACATCGGTGGGCAAACGGCCGTAGCGCTCAACACATTGCGCGCGCGCCTCCACTCCGATAACCTTTTGAAATTCACGCACCATGTATGGATACGGGTGCGCGCCGACCACACTTCCTATCACATAGAACGTATCTTCAACTTGCGATGCCCAAACGCGAAATGCTTCGTTGGTCGCATCTTTAAGGGTCTGCGTCCCACTCTCAACCGGATGAACCGTCGCACCGAGGAGCCTCATGATATACACATTGAGCGCTTGACGCTCGACGTCGACTGCACCCATATACACGTCGACCGGAAACCCGAACTTGGCGCCGACGGTCGCGGTTGCAACGCCGTGTTGACCGGCCCCGGTCTCGGCGATCAATCGTTTTTTCCCCATCCGCCGCGCAAGCAGCGCCTGACCGACGGTGTTGTTGATCTTGTGCGCACCGGTGTGATTCGTATCTTCGCGTTTGAGCGACAACGTTGCGGCGGACGGCTTTCCGAAGCGCTCCGCTTCGTACAACGGTGAGGGGCGTCCGACAAAGTCTCGCAGCGTCCGATCGTACTCCCTCCAGAAGCTGGGGTCGGCGAATGCCGATCGCATTTCATCATCCAACGCTTCCAATGCGCCGACGAGCACTTCGGGGACAAATCGTCCGCCGAAACTGCCGAAATATCCCCGTGGATCAGGCTGCTGCATCAGTCTCCCGCACCGCGCGTACAAACGCGCGCATCTTTGCTACATCCTTCCGGCCGTCCGTCTCGATTCCGCTGCGCACGTCGACGCCGAACGGACGTACTTGGCGCACGCACTGCGCGACATTCTCCGGCGTGAGGCCGCCGGCGACCATTACCGGCCGCCACCGTGCAAGCTTCGCGATGTTGGTCCAGTCGAACGTAAGGCCTGTACCTCCGTACTTTCCCGCCACGCGCGTATCGAAAAGTACGAGCGAAGGCGCGAACCGGTCGCAGATCCGCTCCATTTGAAACGGCGACTCGTTGCCGACGTGTATGGCTTTAATCACGTGGCCGCCGATCGACTTCGCAAAGCCCGGCGTCTCGTCGCCGGAAAGCTGCACGAGCGCGTGGGGAAAAAGATCGCGAACTCGCGCGACATCATCGCGCGTCGGATTTACAAAGACGGCAACCGGTGTGATTTGCGGCGGAATGCGGCCTGCGATCTCGCGAGCCACATCCCAAGCGACGCGCCGTGGTGAGTCGGCGAAAATCAATCCGACGGCGTCAGCGCCTGTCTCCACAGCAAGTTCGACATCCGCCCAGCTGGTAGCACCGCAGAATTTAATGCGCGTAGACACGTTTGAATGAAGCGATCAATTCCTCCGGATCGTCCGCGCGCATCAGCGCTTCGCCGATCAGGAACCCTTTTGCCCCGGCTTTCCGCAGCCGCTCCATGTCGTTGAAATTCGTCACGCCGCTTTCGCTGATCGCGAATACGTGCTTGGGCACTTGCGGCAGAATGTGTTCGCCGACGGCCAAATCCGTAATCATGGTGCGAAGATTGCGGTTGTTCACGCCGATAAAGCTTACGTCGAACTCGAGCGCACGGTTGAGGTTCTTCACGTCGTGCACTTCCACGAGGACATCGAGCTCATAGTGCTTTGCTTCCTCGAGACACGTCCCGATCTGCTCGTCGCGAAGGCCACCGACAATGAGGAGGATGCAGTCCGCGCCGTACGCTGCCGATTGCGCGACTTGGTACGGATGCGTGATGAAGTCTTTACGAAGCAACGGCAACTTGGTCTTTGCGCGCACCTTCGGTACGTAATTGATGTCGCCCAAGAAGTGGTCGCTTTCAGTTAGAATGCTGATCGCATCTACGCCGGCTCGTTCGTACCGCTCGGCAACTACGACGGCATCGAAATCACGCGCGATTAATCCCGCGGATGGTGAAGCGCGCTTGATTTCGGCGATCAATGCGTTGCCGCGCTGATCCCTGAGCGCCTCAAGGAAGCGCCGGCGCTCCGTTACGCTCGCAAGCGCACGCTCGCGAATGACAGCGTACGGTTCGCGCGCCATCTCCTCTTCGAGATGCTGCGCCTTCGCCGCGTAGATCTTCTTGAGGACGTCGTTTTCAGCCATTCGTGGCAAGCTCCTTAGCGCGTTCGTACGTGCGTAATGGTGCGCCCGATGCGAGCACCGCGCGCGCACGTTCGAGCGCCTGGTGTAGGTTCCGGTCGGTACCGAGAGTGTGAAGTACGAGCGCTGCATTGAGCGCGACGACATCTGCGCGCGGCGATCGTTCGCCGCCGAGAATTGACAGAAACGCATCGCGGCACGCCTCGATGGTGCCGCCGACAATCGCCTGGAGCGGTGTATCGATGCCGAAATCCCGGGGATCGATCGTCCACGCGCGGCCACCGTCCCGGTCGAATGAATAGACGAGCGTGCGCGCATCGCCGGCAATTTCGTCGATGCCGTTCTCGCCATGTACGATTGCGCCGCGCTCGACACCGAGACCGCGCAACACGTTACCCATGATCTCCAGCAAATGCGCACGCGCGACGCCGACAACCTGCACGGTGGCCGAAGCGGGATTCGTGAGCGGTCCAAGCACGTTGAAGACCGTGCGGACGCCGAGTTCACGTCGAATCGGCGCCACGTTCTTCATCGCCGGGTGATAGCGCGGAGCGAACATAAAGGTGAAGTTGCTCCCGCGCAGCATCGCAGCCGCGCGATCGGGCGGCAGTTCCAGCGGCATACCCGTCGCTTCAAGCACGTCGGCGCTTCCACATGCGCTCGAGGCTGCCCGGTTTCCATGTTTTGCGACCGGCACTCCCGCCGCCGCCACGACGAGCGCCGCCATCGTCGAAACGTTGATCGTATTCGCGCCGTCGCCGCCGGTACCCACGACATCGACGACCGTTTCCATTCCATGTTCGACATGGAGACTGCGTTCGCGCATCGCTCGTGCTGCGCCGACGATCTCGTCGACGTGTTCGCCTTTGCTGGCAAGCGCAACCAGCAAACCCGCGCCTTGAATCGTCGTGAACGAACCATCCATAATCGCACCGATCAATTCCGCACTCTCGCTTTGCGTCAAGTGCTCCCCGGCGATCAAGCGGCGCAGAAGCGCGCTGTACTGCATGCGCTAACAAAAACACACGGCGGCCTGAAGGCGTTTCAGGCCGCCGTGTGTAGACGGAGGTTCGTTTGCGGTGCTACTAGTCAATTATCGAATGAGTTCGATGAGCGAGAGTTCCGCCGCGTCGCCGTTACGGACGCGCGTCTTCGTGATGCGCGTATATCCGCCGTTGCGGCCTTTGAGCGCAGGCGCGATCTGCTCGACGAGTTTCTTCGCTACGGCGGGTTCAGTGATGAACTCGGCGACCTGACGGCGGGCGTGAAGATCGCCCGACATCGCGGTCGTGATCAAACGCTCGACGACCTTGCTGATTTCTTTTGCCTTGGTCGAGGTCGTTTCGATCTTCTCGTGCTTGAAGAATGACGTCGCGAGATTGCGCAGCAGGGCCTTGCGGTGACCATCCGTGCGCGAAAGACGTTTATAAGCGATTTGGTGCGGCATTACTCCATTTCCCGATACGCCTTAGCTCAGGCGCAGCGAGAGCCCCCTCTCTGCGAGAACTTGTTTGATTTCATCGAGCGACTTGCGTCCGAAGTTGCGCATCTTCATGATCTCGTCTTCCGTGAGATCGAGGAGTTCCGACACCTTCGAAATGCCTGCGCGCTTGAGGCAGTTGAACGAACGCACCGAGAGATTGAGCGTCTCCACCGGGATGTCCCATTCGTTCGGCGGCGCTTCGGGCAGCGGCTCTTCGCGATTGGTGAAACCGACGAAGAGATCGAGCTGCTCTTGCATGATCGTCGCCGCGGTCGCGAGCGCATCATCCGGCGTGATCGAGCCGTTCGTTTCGATTTCGATCGTCAAACGGTCGAAGTCGACGCTCTGACCGACGCGCGTGTCGTCAACGGTGAAGTTGACTTTGCGAATCGGCGAGAAGATCGAGTCGAGCGGAATGAGTCCGATCATATGCTCGATGTTGCGCTGCTTGTCGGCCATGACATAACCACGGCCCTTCTCAACACCGATCTCCATCGAGAGCTTCGCTTCTTTCGACGAAAGCGTCGCGAGGTGATAGTTCGGATCGAGAATTTCGACGTCGGCGTCCGGCGCGATCTCCGCAGCGGTGACGTCTTTCGGTCCGGTGACCGAGAGGTTGAGCACACGCGGCTCGTCGCTGTTGAGCTTCACCGGCAGTCCCTTGAGGTTGAGCATCAACGCAATCGTGTCTTCAACCATTCCGGGGATCGTTGAGAACTCGTGAAGCACGCCGTCGATCTTCATGTACGTGACGGCCGCGCCCGGAATCGAGCTAAGCAGTATGCGACGCAGCGCGTTGCCGAGCGTGATGCCGAATCCGCGCTCGAGCGGTTCGATCACGAACTTCGCGTAGTTCTCACGACGCTCGCGAACTTCAATCGCTGCGCCGGCGGGCGATTCCAACGTATTCATCTGTTGCTTTTGGTCCTTTGTTGCTGCTCAAGTTATCCGTCGGACTCGCCCCGCGAGTCCGGCGATCATACTCCCAGCAGCGGCTGGTGGTTTGTTACGCTACGCGCGATTAACGCGAGTAGAATTCGACGATAAGTTGCTCGTCGACAGGGGTGTCGATTTGTTCACGCGAGGGCAGTTGCAGAATTTTGCCGGTGCTATCGGCGTCGTTCCACTCGAGCCACTCTGGAGGACGGCGCGAACGCGCAACTTCGAGATTCGACTCGAACACGGGCGCCTTGATGCTGCGCTCGCCGATCGAGATCACGTCGCCCGGCTTCACGATGATCGACGGAACGTTGACGATCTTGCCGTTCAAGCGGAAGTGGCGGTGCGTCACGAGCTGACGCGCTTGCGAGCGGCTCGTGGCCAGGTTCAAACGGTAGATCACGTTATCGAGACGGCGTTCCAGGAGTTGCAAGAACGTGCGGCCGGTTTGTCCCGGAATGCGCGACGCTTCGCGGAAGTAGTTCTCGAATTGCGTTTCGTGAACGCCATAGTAGCGGCGCATCTTCTGCTTCTCGCGAAGCTGACGCCCGTATTCGGAAATTTTCTGGCGCGTTTTACCCGCGGTCTTCTGACCGGGCGCGGTGCCACGGCGTTCGACCGCGCACTTTTTGCTCAGGCAGCGGTCGCCCTTAAGGAACAGTTTGATCTTTTCGCCGGTCTTACTCGCGGCCGTTTCACGGCGGCACAAGCGGCAGACGGGTCCAATATATCGCGACATCTAGTCTCTCTTCGGATTATACGCGGCGCCGCTTCGGCGGGCGGCAACCGTTATGCGGAATGGGCGTAACGTCTTTGATCATCGTGATCTCGAGGCCGGCAGCTTGCAGCGAACGAATCGCAGCTTCGCGTCCCGCGCCCGGGCCTTTGACGAGCACTTCCGTGCTCTTCATGCCGTGATCCATCGCTTTGCGCGCGGCCGACTCGGCAGCCATCTGCGCAGCGAACGGCGTCGACTTCTTCGAGCCTTTGAAACCGAGATTACCGGCCGAGGCCCATGAAACGACGTTTCCGTGCGGATCGGTGATCGTGACGATCGTGTTGTTGAACGACGCATGCACGTGAGCAACGCCCGATTGGACGTTCTTAACTTCACGCTTCTTGCGCGTCTTGGTTTGCTTTTTGGCAGCCAAAATAACTCCGAACGATTTTTCCTAAACTCCAAACGATGGAGCTGTCGTCGCCTCAACCGGCGCAGTCCACGCTGAGCTTGTCGAAGCGTCGCGCGAGAGGCCCGATTTCCGTACTTCAGCTACGGCGAATAGCCAAAGGCGTCCACCAGGACGCTGAACCGCGTGCGCCGTTGAAGAGAGAGGACGGCGCCAAGCCGGTATCTTACCGCAGGCCGGGGGGCTGGGTCAACACTGCATGGTCGCGTCTTCCCGTAAAAACCGCGCGGACGCGCGTCAGGCGGTTCCCGCCGGAACGGGCTGCTTGGCCAAGTGGAGTACCTCCGACGTATCGTTGCGAACGGCTTGGCAGAGCGCAGCGTCGTCCGCGATCGACTGCCCATAGGACGGAATCACTTCCTTGAGTTTGCCTGCCCAGCCGGGAAATTCGGTCTTGTAGAGTCGGCTCATCACATCGAAGATGACCGCGACGGCGACCGAGGCGCCGGGTGAAGCACCCAGGACCGCGGCGAGCGACCCATCGGCTGCCGAGACGACCTCCGTCCCGAACTGAAGCTTCCCGCCCGACTTCTTGTCCGGCATAATTACCTGCACGCGCTGCCCGGCAACGATGAACTTCCAGTCGTCGGGATTCGCGTTCGGGAAGTAATCGCGCAGCGCTTCGTACTTCGCTTCCTTCGATTCCAGGACTTGACCGATGAGGTACTTCGTCAGATCCATGTTATCGCGACCCACCGCGAGCAAGGGTCCGATATTGTCCGACTTCACCGAACCGAAGAGATCGGCGAGCGAACCGTGCTTGAGAAACTTCGTCGAGAATCCGGCATAGGGTCCGAAAAGCAGGGAACGCTTTCCGTCGACGTACCGCGTGTCGAGATGCGGTACCGACATCGGCGGCGCACCAACCGACGCTTTTCCGTACACCTTTGCCAGATGACGATCGACAACCGATTGATCGTCGCAACGCAAGAAAATGCCGCTTACCGGGAAACCGCCAAAGCCTTTGCCTTCTTCGATTCCCGATTTCTGCAGCAACGGTAACGCACCGCCACCGGCTCCGAGAAACACCGTCTTTGCAACAATTTCGCGCGTTTCTCCGCTCTTCTCGTCTTTGACGCTGATCAACCAGCCATCCCAACGGCGCTTCACGTCCGTGACGCGATGCGAATACGAAATTGCAACGCCGGGTTGCGTCGAGAGATGGCCCAAGAGCGAGCGAGTGATCGCGCCGTAGTCCACGTCCGTACCGGTGAGCATCCGGGTTCCGGCAACGCGCTGTTTCGGATCGCGGCCTTCCATGATCAGCGGCATCCATTGCACGAGTACGGCAGGATCTTCGCTGTACTCCATGCCGGAGAAGCAGTGATGCGCGCTCATTGTCTCGTAGCGCTTGCGCAGGAACGCGACGTTATCGTCGCCCCACACGAAACTGACGTGCGGCACGTCGTGAACGAACGACTCGGGCGCACCCATAGCACCTTTACGGACCATGTGCGCCCAAAACTGACGCGAAAGATCGAACTGCGTGTTGACCTTGAGCGCGCGATCGATCGTGACTTTGCCGTCGGGACCTTCGGGGGTGTAATTGAGCTCGCAAAGCGCGGCGTGACCCGTG
This sequence comes from Vulcanimicrobiia bacterium, assembly GCA_963765935.1. Classification (GTDB taxonomy): domain Bacteria; phylum Vulcanimicrobiota; class Vulcanimicrobiia; order Vulcanimicrobiales; family Vulcanimicrobiaceae; genus JAMXLG01. The sequence goes on from CAVXXX010000002.1 coordinate 249,942, forward strand.
CCGGCATTGTTCCAGGCGTTGGAGCTCTCTTCGGCGGCTTCCGGGAGCATCTCGAGAATCTCGAGGGTCGCTTCTGGTTGCACTTCCTTCATCATGGCGGCTAGCGTCGCGCTCATGATTCCGGCGCCGACGAGAACGAGATCGGTACGTTGTTCGGACATAGCTAGGGACTAGACTACTCCTGGGCCCCGGGGTCTTGCCAATAACTTCTCCCGCAGCAGGCACGCCGATCAGCGCGCTTCGTACCAGCGAAGGACGCGCATCGCGCGAAGGGTGTTCCACCGGCTTGCCCGGCCGGGCTCCGTTTCAAACCGGAAGCCGAGCCGGTCCGGATGGAGATGGTTCATGGGCCAGCGCCCGTTTTTATGACGCCGTTCTCGCACAACGGCAATCGCCTCGGCAAGCCGGTGGTCGGGAGTCACGCGGGCGGAGCGCAAATAATCGAGACCGCGCAGAATGTCGTAATGCCACATCGTCGGAAACGTAAAGCGCGTCCAGTCACGGTTGGCGATCTCGCCGTTGCTTAACCGTTTGAACATGCGCCGTTCAAGCAAATACTCATGCGCTTTGAGTCGCGCATCCGAAACGGCGGGCGTGTTGCCTCGGGTACGTTCGTATTCGAGTAAACCTTCGATCACGCGGATCGTTGAATTGAACGACGAGCGCGTACTCGGCGGAGCGTCGCAATTCCAGCCGCCGTCAGCCAGCTGTTCATAGAGTAAACGATCGACGATGCGGTCGCAGCGTTCGCCAAAATAACTTCCGAACGCTAGGATTGCACCGTTTATGCACGGTTCCGTCTCACCATCGAAATACGGGCGGTTATCGAGCCGTTCCCAGGTCAAATTTATCTTTACGCGTTCGATCGCACGGCGAGCCGCATCACTGCGCGGATCAAGGCCCATTTCACGCAGCAGGACGAGCGCATCCATCGTGATCATCCAGCCGTCCTCATGAGGCCCGCCCCACCAACCTTCGGGCGCTTGGCGCTCGAGTAACGCGCGGCCCCAGCCCTCGGAAGCGACACGCGAGCGCTCCGCGGCGACGATGTGCTCGGGTTCATTCGCAAGATCGCGCATGACTTGCCAGCGAATCGCGGGATCTCCATCGAGCAGCCAACGTATCACGCTCGCCTCACTCATGACCGTCTACTTCTTCTCACATAGAAAGAGCCCGGCCGTAGCCGGGCTCCTTGCTTTCAAGATACCCAGTTCCGATTAGAACTTGATGCCGAGACCGACGTACGGTCCATTGACAGTCGTGTTGATCGGAGCGTTGGTCTTGTTCTTGAGGCTATTGCCCATCCAGCCGAGGTCCAGGAAGATCGGGGTATTGCCGAATGCGACAGTGCCGCCGATTTGGTACTTCAGCATGTTGTACGCGAGCGTGTAACCGATACCCGTACCGGGATCGGTAAAGCCTCCGTGCATGTTCGGGAAGTAATAGACGCTTCCGTACACGGAGAACGGCTGGTTGAGGTCCGGAAGCTTTTCAGCGCCGAAACCAAAACCGGTCTCACGCGGATAACCATAGTTGTTGCCGCGCCAGATGTATCCCACACCGATGTAGATGCGTGGATCCGCAACCTTCAAGCCAAGGCGGACATCGAAGTCGCTGTCGCGCGCTTGGAACGCAGGCACTTGGACTTGTCCGGTCTGACCGATCGTCGTGACGTTACAGTCAGTCGACGATGCCGGCGGAGCGAACGTCGTACAGTTGTGCGGATATTGATACTGTTCGAACGTGCCTTCGAGCATCCACGGCAGATTCAACGCGTCGAATTCCACCGCACCGCGAACGGCGTACGAGCTCTTGCCGGTATTGCCGGGGCTGAACTCGTTGTACACCTTCGGTGAGAAGATGTAATCGCCCGCGATGAAGATGTCCTTATATGGCGTGTGAACGGGTGCCGGCGTCGGCGTCGGCGCAACCGTCGGCGCAGTCGTCGGTGCCTCGGTCGGAGGCGCAGTCGGCGGCGGCGTCGGCGGCAAATAGCGCACGACAACGACTTGTTTGTCGGGAACCCATTGCACGTAGGCGCCCATACCTTCCGAAATCACGCGAACCGGAACGAGAACGCTGCCTTGATACATCATCGGCGGCACGTCGAGCGGACGTGTCTCACCGTTGATGATAACTTCCGGCTTTCCAACCGTAACGCGGACTTCGGAGCCGGGTTTGCTGACCGTCACGGTCTTCGTTCCGGCATTGTACGAAACCGTCGCACCCATTTGCTCGAACATCGAGCGCAATGGAATAAGAACGGTGCCTCCACGCACGAGCGCAGCGAGCACGCGTCCTTGCTTGAGGACATCAGGCTTGCTGTAAACGTGGTGGTCGTTGAACAGAATCGGGATTTGACCTGACGGCGGAGTTCCGAAGTTCGCCGCAGGAGCGTTGCCGGCTTGTGCAACCACAGCTTGTCCAGTGTTTCCCTGTGATTGCGAGGGCGTCGGCGCTGCCACCGCGGTGAGCCCACAGCACGCTGCAACGAGTGCTGCCAGGACTCCGGTGCTCAGTCGTTTCACTAAAAACCCTCCTTAGGTTTTGCTTTCGTGATAGCGCAATTCGCTATCACTCCCCTTAAACGCACAGATTGGTTACTCGGTTCCCGTGCAATAAGGGCCAGAGGGCTTATTTCCCGGTTGCTTGGCGCGGTAAACGCCAAATCCAGACTGAGCCCATGAGAATTTCGGCACATGCTAGGCCGAAAGCCCCACGTGGTCCCACAGCGCTTGTTAAGATCCCCGCGCGTGCCAAGACAAAAGTTGTTAGTGCAGGTGCTACGATCTGCGGACCAACAACGGCGACGTTCCAAATTGCCATCGTCGTCGCGAGCGCACCGGGCGGTAGCAAACGGCATGCAAATGCCCAATCTGCGCAGAGAAAAATTCCCCATCCAATGCCGGCGATCGCAATTGCAATTGGAATCGGAACCAGTCCGTGCACGACCGCGAGCACCGCAACGCCGAAGGCAAGTATGCCTCCTCCGACGGTTACCACGATGCGCTCGTCGATGCGATCTGCCGGTTTAGCAGCAATCATTGCGCCGACGGCTCCGACCAGCGTGAAGAGCAACACGCAGATTCCACTTGCCGTTGTTGCATCGAACGGCGCGCGCGCCGGCAACGCGTTCTTCACGTAGAAGAAAAAGTATCCGAGGAGCGTGTAAAACCCGACATAGACGAGGGCACGCGAAATGAATAGATCGACGAGCGGACGTGTAACGCGCAACGGCTGGTGCGCCGGCAACGGCTGCAACGGTACGCGACGCAGGTGTGCGACGGTCGTGGCGCACGACGCAAGGAGTAACACGGCAATCGTCGCAGCGAGTGGGATCGTGTTCCCGAGGATCGTTGCGAGAATTGCACCGGCGGCGTTGCCGGCGCTTTGCATCGCTGCCATCCAACCCGATGCGACGCCGATTCGCGATACGGGTACGGCGTCGGGCAGAATCGCTTGATACGGGCCGATCGCGCAATTCATCGCCGCTTGTAGAACGATGAACGCGATCGTAAACGTGAGGATTGTCGGTGCCGCGTAGAATGCGAGAAGCGCGATCGCGGCGACTACGGCGCCGGATGCGTAAAACGCGATGCGTTTGTCGCCATGTCTGCGGAGTCCATCGGAGAATGGCCCGATCGCAAGCTGTACGATTGCTGCTGCCACTGCACCGGCCGTTGAAACGCCGCCGTACAGCGCAAGGGCCGAGACGCCGCCGAGTTGCAGCGAACGCGCCTGCAGCGAAATGCCCAGTACCGCACCCCAAGTGAGTTGAATGCCGAACCACAACACGGTAAGCAGCGCGGGATTCACCGCGCCGCGCGCGCTACTCGTGCTCGATTGCGTAGCGATATTCATCGACCGTGTCCGCATCGTAAGCGATTTCGGGAGCGCAGTGCCGCACGGCGGCAACGTTCATATCAAGAACCTTTCGCGCGCGCGCTTCCACGTCGGCGATAGCGAGGCGCTTCAAAGCAAACTTTAGGAGCAGCATCGGTCCGGCGATCGTCGCCATTCGCCACGGCGCCTTTCGCGCATCGAAGAGTGCAGTAGCAAACGATCGCATGCGTACGGCCGCGCCGGCCGGAATATGAAAGACTCCGCCGTTCACAACGCGTTCGCCGGCGAGCACGACACCGAAAGGCGGCGCCCCTGGAAAGCGTTTGTCGAAATCCGCGATTTCGGTGAGCGGCATTGCGAGCGTGTTCCGATGAACGCGCTCGAGAAACGCTGTCAGTGCCGCAGTCGTGATATACGGCATATCGCACGTGAGGTAGAGGAGCGGTTCGCCATCACCGGACCACGCGTCGAGCGCGCCGAGCACGTTCTTGGCGCCGCTTCCAGCATCGTCGATGATCTTCTCGACTCGGCCGTCGACACAGCGTCGAACCTCCTGATTGCCGACAACGGCAATACGCTTGACTCCCGCTTCGTGTAACGATGCGATCGTGCGATCCAGCATCGTCGCGCCGCGGACGTGCGCGAGCGCTTTGACGCGCGTCCCGGCGAGTTCGGCGTACTCACCCCCGATGGAGCCGCCTGCCGTAATGACGGCTTTCATTCAGTCCGTCTGATCGAAGAGCGACAACGCTTCCGGCGTCCGTTCGATCTCCGGAGGCTGCGCAAGTGCTTCTTCGCACATCTCACCGAACCGTTCGCGAAGAAGATCCTCGAACATTTCGGCGTTCCGAGGTGCGTTGCCGCGAGCGTGATTGTTAAAGAAGGCGTACGTTTCTTTCACCTGCGCGTCGATCTCTGCGAGGCGATCCGTCCACGGGACGAGTTCTTCCGCCGTGTATAAATACTGGTACCGGGTGACGTTCGTGCCGGTCCACCACGTCTTGGTGTTGCGTCCATGAAAGCGGACGTACCCGATCGGTCCCGTTGCATCGGACGAGGCATGCGGCAACCCTTCGAGGTGCGGCAAGTCAACGTTGCACAGTGACACGTTGTTTTCTCGAAGCAGCTGTTCTGTTTCGTCGTTCTGCCAGTCGGTGCTGCGGAATTCGACCACAATGGGCAGCGGATCGAATGTTTCGATCGCTTGCAGCAAATACTGCTCGTTCGTCGGCGTACGTTTGAACCCGTTCGGAAACTGCAGCAGCATGCACGAAAGCTTTCCACGTTCATGAATCGGTGCAACCGCCTCGCTTAGCAGTCGCGCGTCGTCGTGGATCGATGCCTTGGTATCAGGCGCATGGGTGACGGTTTGCGGCGCTTTGAAACTGAACCGGAATTGCGGCGGCGTTCGTGTGTTCAACGATGCGATTGTAGTCGGCGAGGGAATGCCGTAATAGCTGGAATCGATTTCAACGGCCGTAAAGCGGGACGTGTAGTAGCGCAGCATCTCGGCCGGCTTGGTCGCCGGCGGGTAGAACGGCCCGACCCAATCTTTATATGAGTAGCCGCATGTCCCCACATAAATCACAAAGCCCGGCGTTTGCCGGGCCTTGTGCGACTTACTGCAAAGTAGCCTTTAGGTTACTTTCAGTTGTCCCCTACTTCTTGGTGACTTTCTTCTTACCAGCCACCGTGCGCTTGGGACCCTTGCGCGTGCGGGCGTTGGTCTTCGTGCGCTGACCGCGGACCGGGAGGCCGCGGCGGTGACGGAGGCCGCGGTAGCAGCCGATGTCCATCAGGCGCTTGATGTTGCCCTGAACTTCGCGGCGCAGATCGCCTTCGACGCGCAGTTGCAGCGTGTCGATCGCGTCACGCAGACGCTTCTCGTCATCTTCGCTGAGGTCTTTAACGCGCGTGTCGGGATTGATGCCCGTCTGTTCGAGCATCTTCTTCGCAGTCGTCGGACCAATACCGTAAATATAGGTCAAACCGATTTCGATGCGCTTTTCGCGCGGCAGATCGATACCAGCAATACGGGCCATGATTATCCTTGCACCTGTTTATGTTTGGGATTGACGTTGCAAATCACGCGCACTTTGCCTTCGCGGCGAATCACCTTGCAAGCCTCGCAAATTTTTTTGACTGACGGACGTACTTTCATTTCAACCCTACTTATACCGGTATGTAATTCTGCCGTGTGATAAATCATACGGCGAGAGCTCGACTAGCACGCGGTCCCCGGGGAGAATACGGATGTAGTTCATCCGGATTTTGCCCGAGACGTGGGCGAGCACTCGATGGCCGTTGGCGAGTTCGACGCGGAACATTGCGTTCGGCAGCGGCTCGACAATCGTCCCTTCGACCTCGATTGCCTCTTCCTTAGGCATCGCGGTCTTTGCAGCTTTGTCCGAGTCCTTCCGCGCCCGCTGGGGGCGCCGTCCTCCTCGGCGTGCCACTAGTTCATCACTCCAAGCTCAATCAAGCAACAGCTTCCTCTTTCGGCCGGTACTTTTCGACGTCCCGGTGCTCCCCGAAGTTGCGGAGCGTCAGAATCTTCGGACCGTGATCGGTCACGGCGATCGTATGCTCGAAGTGCGCTGCGAGTTTACCATCTGTGGTGACGACTGTCCAGCCGTCCTTGAGGATCTCGACCTCGTGATCGCCCTCCGTGATCATCGGTTCGATGGCCAGAACCAGCCCCGCACGCAGCAAAGCGCCGGTTCCAGGCTTCCCGTAATTGGGCACCTGTGGCTCCTCGTGCATGGCCGTCCCTACTCCGTGGCCGACCAGTTCCCGCACGACGCCGTAACCATGGCTCTCCGCGTGCTTCTGCACGGCGGCGCCAATATCGCCGACATGATTCCCGCGCTGCATCTGCGCGATTCCCAGCATGAGGCACTCTTGGGTGACGTCGAGCAGGCGCTGCGCGTTGCGGGAAACGTTGCCGATCGGAACCGTAACGGCGCTGTCGCTCACGTAGCCTTCGAGCGTCGTTCCAATGTCGATCGAGAGCAGATCGCCGTCTTTTAGCACGCGATCGCCCGGAATGCCGTGCACGACTTCGTCGTTTACCGACGCGCAAATCGACGCAGTATAGCCGTGATAGCCCTTGAACGTCGGAACGCCGCCGAGTTCGCGAATGCCCTTTTCGGCCATTTCGTCGAGAAACGCAGTCGTTATGCCCGGGCGCGCCGCCTTCATCAAGTCGGTCAACACCTTCGCCGTGATCTTCCCGCTGCGCCGCATCGTTTCGATCTCGCGCGGAGATTTGAGCGTAACCATTAGTGGGCGTGTTCTACCCCAATGGCGTGGAGCAGTTCGTGCGTGACGTCGTCGACCGATTGGCAGGCGTCGATCGCTACGAGGCGGCCGCCATTTTTATAGTATGCAACAAGCGGCATCGTCTGCGCTTCGAACACGTCGAGACGCTTGCGAATCGTCTCCGGTTTGTCGTCCTCACGCTGAATCAGCGGCCCGCCGTCTTCATCATCGAATCCGGCGACGTTCGGCGGATTGAACTTCTCGTGATACACGCGGCCCGTGCGCGGATTGGTCCAGCGACCGAGCATCCGCTCTTCGAGCAACGAACGCGAGATTTCGAAATAGACCGCACCGGGCAATCCGCGTCCGCGCGATTGCAGCAGTTCATCGAGCGCTTCGGCTTGCGCAACGGTGCGCGGAAAACCGTCGAAAAGCAGGCCGGCATCACCGCGCAGCTCGACTTCGACCATCTTGATGATCAATTCATCGGGAACGAGTTCGCCGCGCTTCATGAAGCCTTCGGCGGCTTTCCCGAGGTCCGTGCCTTGATTGCGATGTTCGCGCAGCAAGTCGCCGGTCGAGATCTGGCGATAGCCGAAACGCTTCACCAGAATCTGCGCCTGCGTTCCCTTGCCCGCGCCCGGACCGCCGAGCAGCACGATATCGCGCAACATCAGCGCTTGATGAACCCGCGATAATCCCGCATCGCAAGACGCGCTTCAATCTGCGTGATGGTATCGAGCGCAACGCCGACAACAATCAGCAGCGAGGTGGATCCGAGATAGAACGTCGTGACGGAAAGTCCGCGCTGCAGCGCGCCCGGAAGCACGGCCAGCAGACCGAGGAAGATGGCCGCCGCAGTCGTGAGACGCATGAGGATCTTATTCAAATAATCGACCGTCGGTTGCCCCGGACGGATGCCCGGAATGAACGCGCCGGTCTTCTTCAGATTGTCCGCTACGTCGCGCGTGTTGATCACGATCGAGCTGTAGAAGAACGTGAAGATGACGACCAGGAAGAAGTACGCGAGGTTGTAGACTGCGCCGCTCGGCGCGAACCACACGTTGAGCGACTCCGAAAGCGCGGCGATGTTCGTCGGAAACTCTATCGGTCCGATGAGACGCAACCACGTCGACTGCACACCTTGGTGGCCCGAGAACCACGACAGCGCTTGCTGCGGAAGCAACAGAATCGAGATAGCGAAGATAATCGAGATGACGCCGGCGTTGTTCAAGCGCAGCGGAATGTAGGTCGAGCGACCCGCAAACATCTTGCGCCCCACGACGCGACGCGCCTGTTGCACGGGAACTCGCCGTTGCCCCTGATACATGAACACGATGCCGATAATGATCGCGACTGCGACCAAGATATACAGCACGAGGTTCAGCAGCGACTCGCCGCCCTGCGCGGCAGTCGAGTAGGTTTGCGCAACGTATGTCGGATAGCGCAGGACGATACCGATGAAAATGATCAGCGAAACGCCGTTGCCGATGCCTTTGTCGGTGATTTGTTCGCCCAGCCACATCAAGAAGAGCGTGCCCGCGACGAGCGCGATGACCGCGAAGAGCTGGAACCAGAACGACGTGTCGTAGAAGACGCCCGAAAGGCGCATGGCGTTCGTCATGAACGTTGCTTGCAGAATAGCGAGGATAATCGTCAGCCAACGCGTGTACTGGCTGATCTTCTTCCGGCCTTCCTCGCCGCCTTTCTTCGCCATCTCTTCGAGCTGCGGCAAGACAACCGTCATCAACTGCATGATGATTGAGGCGTTGATGTACGGCGTGATGCCCATCGAAATGACGGACAGTTTTTGCAATGCGCCGCCGGATAGGAAACCCAGCAGGTTGTAAAACGCGCCGCCCTTGAGCACTTGCTGCCACGCGTTCTCGTTCACGTTCGGCAACTGGACGTGAATCATGAACACGAACCAGGCGAACGCGAAGAGCACGAAGCCGACGCGCTTGCGGATCTCGGGAACTAAGAGCGCAGCTCTTAGATTGTCAAACACTAGGCTTCGCCTTCGGTCGTTTCAGTGGGAAGCTGCGCGCCGGCAGCGGTGAGCGCTTGACGCGCGCTTGCGGAGAACGCGATGTCGCGGAACTTGAGCCCTTGCGGGATCGCCTTGCCGCTCTTTGCTCCGCCGAGAATCTTCACACCATCCTCAAGGTCTTTCAGAATGCCGCGCGCGCGCAGCGATTCCGGCGACACTTCGATGGACGTATCCCAGCCGTCAAGTTGATAGAGATTCACAACCGCGTAGCGCGCGCGGAAGTGACCGATGTCACGCGCCTTTTGCGAATAGCCGCGACGATGCGGAAGGCGACGCGCCCACGGCGTCTGTCCGCCTTCGAATGCCGGACCCTTACCGCCGCCGGAACGGACGGTTTGACCCTTGCCGCCTTCGCCGCCGGTCTTGACCATGCCCGAACCGTGTCCGCGTCCGATGCGCTGACGCTTCGGCCACGAACCCTTGGCCGGCTTGAGCACGCCGAGTTTCATCACGGAACCGTTGCCCGATGCAATTGCGCTGCTGGAAGCCGCCTTCGCGCTGGACTTTGCGCTAGCCGCTTTCTTCGTTGTGTTCTTCTCTGCCATTGTTTCCTTTTATGCCTTTAGCCCTGAGCTTGTCGAAGGGTCAGGATGACACGGCGTTAGGCCGCGAAGATATCCTTAACAGTTTTGCCGCGCAATTGAGCAACTTGCTCCGCGGTCTTGAGTGAACGCAGTGCTTCGATCGTTGCGAGCACGACGTTGATGGGATTGTTGCTTCCGAGCGACTTCGTAAGAATGTCGTGGATACCGGCAAGTTCCAACACCGCGCGCATCGAGCCGCCGGCGATAACGCCGGTTCCCGGTGCAGCGGGCTTGAGCAGAACTTTCGCCGATCCGACCGTCATATTGACTTGATGCGGAATCGTCTTCTCGACCATCGGAACGGTTACGAGACTCTTCTTCGCTTGCTCGACCGCTTTGCGAATTGCTTCCGGCACTTCGCCTGCTTTGCCGATCGCAAAACCGACTTTGCCTTTGCGATCGCCGACGACGACGAGTGCGCTGAAGCTGAATCGCTTACCGCCCTTGACGACCTTCGCAACGCGGTTCACGCGCACGACGGTTTCTTCGAATCCACTGTTGTCGCGTTCGCGACCACCACCACGATATTGCATTAGAAGTTCAGCCCCGCTTCACGCGCCGCATCGGCGAGTGCTTGTACGCGTCCGTGATATTTGTATCCGCCGCGATCGAACACGACGTCGCTGATGCCGGCGGCCTTCGCCTTTGCAGCAATCGCTGCGCCGACGGCCTTCGCCGCATCAGTGTTGGTATTCGATCCGAGCGAATCGGACACCGATTTGTCGCGCGTCGACGCGGCAACGAGCGTGTGCCCCTTCGCATCGTCGATGAGCGTTGCGTAGATGTGGTGCAGCGTACGGCGCACCATCAGACGCGGACACTCTTGCGTACCGACAACCTTCTTGCGCAGGCGTTGGTGGCGCGACTGACGCTGAATGTCTTTGGAGACGCGCGCCATTACTTCTTACCTGCCTTTCCGGCCTTACCAAGTTTCTTGCGAATGACTTCGCCCGCATAACGAACGCCTTTGCCCTTATACGGCTCGGGCGGACGCAGATTGCGAATCTCCGCGGCGACTTGACCGACTTGTTGTTTGTCGATCCCGTCCACGTGAATTTTGTTCGTGCCTTCGACCGAGAGCGTGATGCCCTTCGGCGGGTCGAACACGACCGGGTGTGAGTAGCCGAGGCTCAAGTTGAGTTTCTCACCCGATTTAGCGGCGCGAAAACCAACGCCTTGAATCTCGAGGCTCTTGCGGAATCCTTTGCTGACACCTTCGACCATGTTGCTGATGAGCGTGCGCGTCAAGCCGTGCGCGGAACGATGTGGTTTTGCATCGCCTTTGCGTTCCACGACGACTTTGCCGTCTTCCATCTTCACGTCGACGACGTTCTTGAGGATGTGGCTGCGCAGTTCGCCCTTGGGTCCTTTAACCACGACTTCGCCATCGTTGAGTTTGATATCGACGCCGCTAGGAACGGCAACCGGCAATTTTCCAATACGTGACATGTTTGAAACCTACCAGACGTACGCCAGAACTTCACCGCCGACACCGAGCTTCTTCGCTCGTTTGCCGGACATGATGCCCTGTGACGTCGACATGATGACCAAGCCCAAACCGCCGAGCACACGCGGAATCTCGGTCTTGCCCGTGTAGACGCGCAAGCCGGGACGCGAAATGCGGCGCAGGCCGGTGATGATCTTCTCTTTTTCCGGGCCGTACTTCAGTTTGATGCGAAGCGTGCCTTGCGGACCTTCGTTGAGGCGTTCGAAATCCTCGATGAAACCTTCATCTTTGAGGATGCGCGAAATCGCGGACTTTACGCGCGACGCCGGAACGTCGACCGTCTTATGGTTGGCCGTGTTCGCATTGCGAATGCGCGTCAGGAGATCGGCGACCGGATCGGTGATTGCTGCCATTTCTCGTTGCTCTCCTTACCAGCTCGCCTTGGTCACGCCGGGAACCACGCCTTTGTGCGCGTTCTCGCGGAAGCAAATGCGGCACATGGCAAACTTGCGCAAATACCCACGCGGGCGGCCGCACAATTTGCAACGGTTGTGCCCGCGCACGCCGAACTTCGGCGTACGATTCGCTTTGACGATCATGCTCGTTTTTGCCATTATGCGTTACCCTTTCGCAGCGGCAGTCCCATCGCGGTGAGGAACTCGCTCGCTTCTTCATCCGACTTCGCCGTCGTGACGATCGTGATGTCCATGCCGCGCGCCTTGTCGACCTTATCGAAGTTGATCTCCGGGAAGACGAGCTGTTCGCGCAAGCCCATGTTGTAGTTGCCGCGTCCGTCGAACGATTTCGCCGGAAGGCCGCGGAAGTCGCGAATGCGCGGAAGCACGACGTTGAAGAGTTTGTCGAGGAAGATATACATGCGGTCGCCGCGGAGCGTTACCTTGGCGCCGATGTTCATGCCTTCGCGCAGCTTGAACGCCGCAATCGACTTCTTCGCCTTCGTCACGATCGGCTTCTGACCGCTGATCGTCGCGAGCTCGGAGACCGCCGCATCCAGCGCCTTCGCGTTGACGATCGCATCACCAACGGACATGTTGATGACGACCTTCTCCAGCTTCGGGATCTGGTTGACGTTCTTGTAACCGAACTTGTCCTGCAGTTGCTTGCGGACGTCGCTCTGATATTTTTCTTTCAAACGCGTTGCCACGTGACTACGCTCCCTTCGCCGATTCGCGCGCCGGTTCGTTGCACTTCACGCATACGCGATGCGCGATGCCGTCCGGCGTACGTCCGCGACGCAGACGCGTCGGCGTTTTGCATTTCTCGCACACGTATTGCAGTGACGAGATCGGCAGCGGATTCTCTTTTTCGATGATGCCGCCGCTTTGAGCCGCACCCATGTTGCCGCTCTGCTGACCCTGCTTCGTGTGACGCTTGACGATGTTGTGACCTTCGACCGTCGCCATACCGGCATCGGGGAACACGGCCTTAACGGTTCCGCGCTTTCCTTTTTCTTTGCCGCGACGAATCATCACGGTGTCGCCTTTAACGATGAACGGCTTGCTCATAACTAGAGCACCTCCGGTGCGAGCGAGGCGATCTTGAGGAAACCGCGGTCGCGCAGTTCACGCATGACCGGTCCGAATACGCGCGTGCCGCGCGGATCGAGATTGTCCTTATCGCCCTTGATGATGACGCACGCGTTGTCGTCGCAGCGCACGACGGATCCGTCGGCGCGGCGAATCGGCGCGGAAGTGCGCACGATGACAGCCTTCACGACTTGGCCTTTTTTAACGGCCGCACCGGGAATGGCGCTCTTCACCGTACCCACGACGATGTCTCCGACGTGCGCGTAGTTGTGGCGGCTTCCGCCGCTGATATGGATCACCAGCAGTTCGCGGGCGCCCGAATTGTCGGCCACTTTGAGCCGGGTTTCTTGTTGAATCATCGTAGGTTTACTTCGCTCGCTCGACGATCTCGACCAGACGCCAGCGCTTGTCGCGGCTGAGCGGCCGGCATTCCATGATGCGGACGATATCGCCGATATTGGCTTCATTTTGCTCGTCGTGCGCCTTGAAGCGCGTCGACTTGCGAACGATCTTGCCGTAGGTCGGATGCGGAACGCGCGTTTCCGTCACCACGACGATCGTCTTGTCCATCTTATTCGAGGCGACACGCCCCAGTTTTACGCGACGGTTAACGACGCGGGTTTCGTTACGCTGCTCCATGCTGGTCCTCTGAAATCTTCTTCTCGGAAATAACGGTCTGAATTTGTGCGTACGCGCGGCGCATCTCTTTGATCTTGCTGAAGTCCGTGAGATGACCCGTACGGAGTGCAAAACGCAGATTGAAGAGTTCCGACTTTGTATCGCGGGCTTTTTGTTGCAGCTCGGCGACCGTGAGGCCGCGCAGTTCGTTTAGCTCACCCTTCTTCATGCGGTGGCCTCCTCACGCGTAACGATTTTCGTTCCGATCGGCAGCTTTGAAGCCGCAAGGCGGAGCGCTTCTTTCGCAACGTCCGGCGCAACACCGGAGAGTTCGAAGAGCACGCGTCCCGGCCGCACGACGGCGACCCAGAACTCCGGATTACCTTTACCGGCACCCATGCGAACTTCGGCAGGCTTCTTGGTGACCGGCTTGTCCGGGAACACCTTGATCCACACCTTACCGCCGCGCTTGATGTGACGCGTCATTGCAATACGCGCCGCTTCGATCTGACGGTTCGTCATCCAGCACGGCTCGAGCGCTTGCAGACCGAACTCGCCGAACGTGAGCGTGCTGCCGCGAAGCGCGCGTCCGGTCATGCGACCGCGCTGCACTTTGCGCCATTTAACTCGCTTTGGCGTCAACATTGTTACTCGTTGCTCCCTTCGGCCGGGCCCGCATTTTCCGCAGGCGTTGCCGACATATTGGCCCCCTTCGACTCGCTGCGCTCGCTCAGGACTGAAGGTTCTGAGGTTGCGTCGTTGTCGACGGTCACTTCACTTGTCGCTTGTTGCTGCTGTTGCGGCGGACGTTGCTGCTGTCCGCCACCACCGCCGCCACCGCGCGGGCCGCGTCCGCGTCCGCCGCGATCGCCGCGTCCGCGGAATCCGCCTTGACGCTCGCTGCGATCGAGAGTGTTTGTTTGACGCGGTTGATCCGGCAGCACTTCGCCGCGGTAGATCCACACTTTTACGCCGATGCGTCCGAACGTGGTGAACGCTTCAACGTGCGCGTAATCGATGTCGGCGCGCAGCGTGTGCAACGGCACCTTACCGTCGCTGTTGCGCTCGGTACGCGCGATTTCCGCGCCGCCGAGACGCCCCGAGACTTGTACCTTCACGCCGCGTGCGCCGGCTTTCATTGTGCGCATGATCGCCTGCTTCATCGCGCGGCGGAATGCAATGCGCTTCTCGAGCTGGTCGACGATGTTTTGCGCGACGAGACGTGCATCCAACTCCGGATGCTTGATCTCCATCACGTTGACCGCGACGTTCTTGCCAGTCAGCTTTTCGAGATTCTTGCGAATGTCTTCGATGCCGACCCCGCGCTTGCCGATGATAATGCCCGGCTTCGCGGTGTTGACGATAACGCGCGCTTGATTCGCGCGACGTTCGATTTCGATCTTGCTGATCGCCGCCGAACGCATCCATCTATTGAAGAAGTTGCGGATCTTGACGTCTTCATGCAGCCATTCGATGTAGTGCTTTTTCTCGAACCAGCGGCTGTCCCACGTGCGCGTGATGCCCAGGCGAAGGCCGACCGGGTGAATTTTTTGTCCCATAATCTCTTACTCCGCAGCTCCCGCCGCAGCAGTGGCACGTTTGCTGGTTGCGCGACGCGCAGCCGTCGCACTGGCGCGCTTCGTCGAAACGCTTGCGCCTGCGTTGGCCTTGCGCTTCTTCTCCGGCGGCGTTTCGCTGACGACGACCGTCACGTGCGATAGACGCTTGCGCTTGAAGTACGCGCGGCCTTGAGCACGCGGGTCCAGGCGTTTGGTAAAGCGACCGCCGGGGCCGCCGTCGACCGTGATCCGCGTAATGTACAGATCGTCGGTGTTCATATCGTGGTTGTTGCCCGCGTTCGCCACGGCGCTGCGCACGAGCTTCTCGATCGGCTCGGAGGCATACACGCCGGCGAATTGCAGCATGACGAGCGCTTCGCGTACGCTCTTGCCGCGAATAGCATCCGCGACGCGGCGCAGCTTGCGCGGCCCCATGCGGACGAACTTCAGATGCGCGACCGCTTGATCCGGTCCGGCAGTTCCGTGTTGCGGCATTACTTCACACCAGCCTTATCGCCACCGTGACCGCGGAAGTGGCGCGTGGGCGCGAACTCACCGAGCTTGTGACCAACCATGTTTTCGGTAACGTAAACGGGGACGTGCGCTTTGCCGTTGTGCACGCCGATGGTGTGACCGACCATCGACGGGACGATCACCGACGCGCGGCTCCACGTCTTAATCACGCGCTTCTCGCGCGTTTCGTTGAGCTTCTCAACCTTCTTCAGAAGGTGGTCCGCGACGAACGGACCTTTTTTGAGACTACGACCCATTACTTACGACCTCGCTTACGAACGATGAACTTCGTCGTGCGCTTGTTACGGCGCGTCTTCTTACCCATCGTCATCTGACCCCACGGCGTCGTCGGAGGACGGCCCGAGGTCGAACGCGCTTCACCACCACCGTGCGGGTGATCGACCGGGTTCATCGCGATACCGCGAACCGCGGGGCGCTTACCCAGGTGACGTGAACGTCCGGCTTTACCGATGACTTGGTTTTCGTGCTCGATGTTGCCGAGCTGACCGATCGTCGCGCGGCACTCGATGTGAATCATGCGCACTTCGCCCGAGGGCATGCGCACTTGCGAGTACTCGTTTTCCTTCGCCATCAGCTGCGCGCTAACGCCGGCCGAGCGAACGAGCTTGCCGCCCTGACCCGGACGCAACTCGATGTTGTGGATCACGGTACCGACCGGAATGTTCTTGATGGGCAGGCAGTTGCCGGGCTTGATGTCCGCACCGCTGCCCGATTCCACGACGTCCCCGACTTTGAGGCCGAGCGGCGCGAGGATGTAGCGCTTCTCACCGTCACGGTAGTGAAGCAGCGCGATGCGCGCCGAGCGATTCGGATCGTATTCGACCGTCGCGACCTTGGCGGGGATTCCGTCTTTGGTGCGCTTGAAGTCGATGATGCGATATTGCTTGCGCGTGCCGCCGCCTTTGTGGCGAACGGTGATGTGTCCGTTATTGTTGCGGCCCGAATGCTTCTTGCGAACTTCAACGAGTGACTTCTCGGGGTCCACTTTGGAGAGATCCGAGAAATCCATCGTCGTCACGAAGCGACGGCCGGGGCTGGTTGGACGATACTTCTTAACGGGCATGATTATTGCTCGAAATAGTTGACGCCGCCGAGTTCGATTTTCTGACCCGGCTTGAGGGTGACAACGGCCTTCTTGAAATCGCTCTGCTTGCCGCTGGTGCGGTTGCCTTTGCGAGCGAAGTTGCGCACTTTACCGCGCACGTTGACCGTGTTGACGTTGAGCACGTTCACGCCGAAGATCTCTTCGATCGCGTGACGGATCTGCGTCTTGGTCGCTTGCGGATGTACGACGAACGTATACTGCGTGCCGAGAGCATTGCTCATCGACTTCTCCGTAATACGCGGCGACAGAATCACATCGCGTGCGTCCATCTATTTCTTGCTCCCATTCTCGAGCGACGCATTGAGCGCATCGAATGCCGCCGTCGTGAAGATGATGCGCTCGTAACGCAGGACGTCTTTGATGTCCAGCGCGCCGGTGTGGGTGACGCCGATCTTGCGCAGATTGCGCGCGACGCGATGAATCGCATCGGCACTGTTTTCGCTCGGGCCCAGGACGACGAGCGTCAAGGGACCCTTCTTCGCGTCTTTCGCCGAGCCGAACACGAGCTTCGCGAAGTCGGCGGTCTTCGTCATCGTGAAGCTCGACGCATCGAGCACGGTGACGGCGCCGTTACGGAAACGGTCCGAGAGCGCCGCGATGAACGCGAGCTTACGCTCTTTCTTGTTCAGATCGGTGACGAAGCTGCGCGGCTGCGGTCCGAAGACGACGCCGCCGTGCTTCCACTGAGGCGAACGGATCGAACCTTGACGCGCGCGGCCGGTTCCCTTTTGACGCCACGGCTTGCGGCCGCCGCCGGAAACTTCATCGCGCTTCTTCGTCGAAGCCGTGCCGGCGCGCGGATTCGCGAGCTCGCGATACACGGCGCGGAAAATCGTGTGCGCTTTTTCGGAATAATCTTTATCGAGAACGGCCGGCGTCTGCACGTCGCGCACGACCTTTCCGTTGACATCAATAACGTTCGCCATTATGCGCCCGCCTTGACTGATACGGGCTTCACGCTCTTCTTCACGACAACGAGCGCGTTCTTCGGTCCCGGAATCGGGCCGCGAACGAGCAGCAAGTTGCGCTCGGCATCGGCGCGGATCACTTCGAGGTTTTGCATCGTCGTGCGGTCGACGCCGTAGTGTCCGGGACGGCGGCTGCCTTTCACGGTACGTCCCGCGTTCGTGTCGCCGTTCGAAGCCGGTTGACGGTGAATCATCGAACCGTGGCTCGCACCACCGCCCGAAAAGTTGTGACGCTTGATGCCGCCGGCAAAACCGTGGCCTTTCGAAATACCGATCACATCAACGCGATCGCCCGGTTCGAATCCGGCGACGGTGATCGTCTGGCCGGCTTCAACACCGTCGATGCCGTTGCGGAATTCGCGCACGTGGCGCACCGCTTCGACGTTCGCTTTTTTGAAATGTCCAGCAAGGGCACGGGTCACGCGAGCTTTTTTAATCGCGCCGAAACCGAGAGCCACGGCATCATAGCCATGCTTCTCTTTCGTGCGACGCTCCACGACCGTGCAGGGACCGGCTTCGATCACCGTGACCGGTACGTACCGGCCGTCATCGGTGAACACGCTCGTCATCCCAACCTTGCGGCCAAGGATGTTTTTCACTTTGAATCCTCGTCCTAAGATGGATTTGCGCTGCACGCGCAAATCCTTGTCAGCACACGGGCCCTGGCGTACTGTTTAATTTTTCCAGCGGCGCACGGAAAGACTCCGCGGACCGCTGTGGACCACAACCCCGGTACTCTACCAAGAGTGCACCTCGGAGTCAAGGCCTCTTCTCATATGCGGGTGAATGAGGGTTTCATGCGGATCCTCGCGCTGGCGGCGGCGCTTATGCTCCTCGCCGGTTGTCTCCGCTTGCCATCCCCCGCGCACGATCGCTTACGAATCGTGCAGACTCAGGATTTCCCGACGCTGGATCCCATCTTTGTAAGCGGCGTCGGGGGCCAGGAGCTCGGGGCGCTGCTTTACTCCTATTTAGTGAAGATCGACGACCATGGGCGCCTGGTGCCGGACGCGGCGGAAGCCGTGCCAACCCGCGAGAACGGCGGAATCAGCCCCGACGGGAAGACGATTACCTACCGACTGCGGTCCGACGTTCGCTTCTCCGACGGTTCGCGGGTGACGTCGTTCGATGTCGCCGAGACGATCGCTCGGATCGCCTTCCCGGGCAGCGACGTGCCGACCCGGGCGGCCTACGATGATGTGGCTGCGGTTATCACGCCGGATTCTCGCACGGTGAAAGTCTTGCTTCGCCGGCCCTACGCGCCGATTGCCCTCTATCTTTGCGGACCCGGAAATGCGACGCCGATCCTTCCCTGGCGCTTGATCCACGGACATGCGCATCTACGCGGGACGGTATTGGACGACGCCCCGCTTGGTTCGGGACCCTACATCGTTCGACGGTGGCAGCGCGGCGAGCGACTCGACCTTTCGCCCAACCCCTACTACTATAATGGGCCGCCCCGGATCACGCGCATCAGCATTCGAGTCGTTGCGAGCGCCACAACGGCGCTTCAAATGTTGCGCTCCAGTGAAGCGGATGCGTACGTCAACGCAGACGATGCGCAGTATGACGACTTGCGCGCCATCGCGCAGGACCGAACGGAAATGGTACCGATCGACGGGACCGGAGCGCTCATTTTCAATACCCAGGATCCCCGGTTGCGGGATGCAGGCGTGCGAAGAGCGTTGGTCTCGGCACTCGATGTAAAGAGCATCGTCGATAAATCGCTGCTCGGTCCCAATCGCGATCGCAATCCGGGTCGTGGACTCTTTGAATGGGCGTACGATTCTCGCGCATATGCGATGCCGCAGTTCAATCCGGCATTTGCAAATCGCGCGTTGGATGAGGCGGGATGGCACCGCGGGAGCGACGGCGTGCGCCGGCGCGATGGCTTGCCGCTCTCGCTCGATCTTCTGGTTCGCGCGGACAAACCGAGTGCGCTCATCATGGCGACGCAGATTCAAGCGCAGGCGAAAAGCGCCGGCATCGCGATTGCGATTCGCGAACTAGCAATCAGTGAATTCGTTGCGCCGAGCGGTCCACTCTACGGAGGACGCTTTCAAGTCGCGCTCTTTCCGTTCGTCGCCGGATTCGATCCGGATGTCCACGATCAATTCGGCTGCGACCGCATTCCGCCGCACGGATTCAACAAACCGCGATACTGCAATCCGCGATTGGATTCATTGATGGACGAAGCTGTCGTCTCGTACGATCGTGCCGCGCGGACCCCAATCTACCGCAACATCGAACGCGTGCTCGCGCAAGATTTGCCGATGGCCGCCCTCTATCAAGCAGTTTCGATCAACACGTTTCCCTCAGCGCTGCATCACGAACATGCGGCCGTCACGACACCGTTTTGGAACGTTTCGACGTGGACGTTTTGATCCGGCGGATCGTGCGGCGGTCCGTTTCCGCGCGCATGCCCTGACGCCAAGCGCGAAGCAAATCATCGGACAGCAGCGTGCCGACCAAGACTCCGTTTTCGTTTACGACACACAATTCACGCACGTTATAGCGGGCCATCAGGTCGGCGGCGGAACGCATCCGCGCATCTTTCGAGATGGTGTATTGCGGTAGGGCACCGTCCTCTCTTTGCGGACGCATCACCTCTTGTACCGGAATGAGCTCGAGAGGATGCACGGAATATTCGCGAGCAACGTGAAGCCCGCGTCGCGCCAGTTTCTCGGTAAGAATCGACCGCGGAACGAACACGACGGTAAATGCGGTTGCTGCAACGCAGCCCACGAACACGACGGGTGCGGCGGCCCACGCATGCGTCGTTTCAAGCGCGAAGAGCGTTCCCATAAATGGCGCGCGCATCGTACCGCCCATGACCGCCGCCATCCCGACGATTGCCCACAGACCGGCATCGTGGCCCGGAATAAGCGCGGCGCCCAGCGTTCCGAGTGCCGCGCCGATCATAAGCAACGGTGCGAGGACTCCACCCGAGGTGCCGGACGAAAGACTCGCAATCCAAATGATGGTCTTCGCGATGATAATTGCCGCAACGGCATCGAACGCAAGCCTTCCGTTGACCATTGATGAGATCGTCGGATATCCAACGCCGAGCGCCTGCGGAACGAACCAGCCGCCGAGGCCAACGATGGCGCCGCCGATCGCAGGCCACCACATCCAGTGCACCGGGAGTCGGGCGTAGAGATCTTCGGTGAAATATACAAGCCGCGTCATGATCAACGACACGATACCGGCGGCAATACCGAGCCCGAGCGCCCACGGAAGAAGGTTTGATGAAACGATGTGCGCGGCCGTAGATCCGAACGGCGGCGCGGTGCCGATCAAGAGTTCGCGTACGGCAAGTGCAACAAATGACGCAATCGCGACGGGAATGAAACTGCGCGGCCGCCATTCAAAGAGCAGTAGTTCGACCGCAATCAACACGGAGGCAATCGGCGCACCGAAGGTAGCGGACATTCCCGCCGATGCGCCGCAGACGAGCAACGTGCGCCGTTCGAACGATGATAGCCGCAAATACTGCGCAAAGAGCGATCCGAAGGCGCCGCCGGTCATAATGATCGGGCCTTCCGCGCCGAACGGGCCGCCGCTTCCGATGGTAATCGCGGAGGCGATCGGTTTCCAAAATGCGACGCGGGCGCGGATGATGCTGTCGCGGTCGAGGATCGAAGCAATTGCTTCCGGTATCCCGTGCCCGCGAATCTTATCGGTGCCGAATCGCGCAATTAGCCCGACGATGATGCCGCCGGCAATCGGAAGTACAATCGCAATGGGCCCGATGGCATGCGGAGCGGGCTGCACGAGACTGAAGCCAACCGTACGGTAGTACGCGATATGCGTGATCAGGCCGATCATGGCCAGCAACAATTTCGCTAACAGTCCGGCGCAGACACCGATCACGAGCGCGCATGCGGACAATGCGGCTAGGCGGCGGGGATCGGTCGAAAAATCCCCTAGTCGTACGGCAGCGAGCATCCGACTATCGTACGGCCTGCGCTTCGTTCGCGCAGGAGGAAAAGTCGGTTATGTGAAGGCCGGGATGCCGGTGATCTGCTGACCGATGATCAGGGTATGCACTTCGCTCGTGCCTTCGTACGTGAGCACCGATTCGAGGTTGTTCATGTGGCGGATAACGGGGTACTCGAGCGTCACGCCGTTTGCGCCCAAGATCGTGCGCGCTTCGCGGCAGATCGCAAGCGCTTCACGCACATTATTGAGCTTTCCAAAGCTCACGTGCGATGAGTGCAGTGTGCCCTCGTCCTTTTTACGCCCCAGATGCAACGCGAGCAGCGTTCCTTTGCCGAGTTCGAGTACCATATTCGCGAGCTTCTCTTGCGTGATTTGAAAACCGCCTATGGGGCGATCGAACTGCACGCGCGTTTTCGCATACTCGAGTGCCGTTTGGTAACAGCTGCGCGCGGCGCCCATCGAGCCCCAAATAATGCCGAAGCGCGCTTCGTTCAAACATGCGAGCGGACCGCCCAGGCCTTTCGCAAGCGGCAATTGCGCGCTTGCCGGAAGGCGAACGTCTTGCAGCACGAGCTCACTGGTAATCGACGCGCGAAGCGAAATCTTCCGGTGAATATCCGACGACGCGAATCCCCTCGCGTCTTTCGGCACGATGTAACCACGAATGCCGTTGTCGGTGTTCGCCCAGACGATCGCGATGTCGGCGATCGATCCGTTCGTGATCCAGAGCTTCGTACCGTTGAGGATCCAGTCGTCGCCATCGCGCCGCGCGAAGGTACGCATTCCAGCCGGATTGCTGCCGAAATCGGGCTCGGTGAGTCCAAAGCAGCCGATGATTTCGCCGCGCGTCATACGCGGTAGAAACTGCTTCTTCTGCTCTTCGCTGCCCCAGCGATAGATCGCATACATTGCAAGCGAACCTTGCACCGACGCGAAGCTGCGCACGCCGGCATCGCCTGCTTCGAGTTCCATACACGCAAGGCCGTACGCCACTGCGCTCGCGCCCGGGCAATCGTAGCCCTGGAGATGCATCCCGAGTAGTCCGAGACGGCCGAGCTCGAGCGCAAGTTCGCGCGGCAGAAATCCTTCTTCGAACCATTCGCCGATATTCGGCAATATTCGATCGCGCACGAACGAACGCACCGTATCGCGGATCAAGCGCTCTTCATCGGAAAGCAGCGCGTCAATGCCGAGAAAATCAACGGCATCGGGAGGCGCGGCGGTTTTTTGGTGATTCGAAACGGCAGTCATGGTGAGAACCTTCTATTGCTACCTATTCACGGAACTCATGTCGGCGTAGCGGGCGCCACTCGCAGCGTTAGGCGGAAAGACTTCCTCGATACGGCGGAGATCGTCTTGCGTCAGATGAACGTCAAGCGCGGCGACGTTCTCTTCGAGGTACTTGACGTGCTTTGTGCCGGGAATTGGAACGACGTCGTCGCCTTGTGCGAGAACCCACGCGAGCGCAAGCTGTGAAGGCGCGCATTCTTTCTCGCGCGCGATCTGGCCGATGCGCTCGACCAACTGCAAATTCTTGTGGAAATTCTCGCCTTGAAAACGCGGATTGCTCCGGCGGAAATCATCCGGCGCAAAATCGTCGGGCGATTGATATTTTCCACTCAAGAAGCCGCGGCCGAGTGGAGAATACGCGACGATTCCGATGCCGTTTTTACGCGCAGCTGCGAGCTGGCCGTTTTCCTCGAGATCACGCGACCACAACGACCACTCATTCTGCAACGCGGTGACCGGATGCACCGTGCAAGCGCGCTCGATATTCTTCGCGCTCGCTTCCGAAAGCCCGATGTACCGGACTTTACCGGCCTCCACGAGTTCGGCCATTGCGCCGACCGTTTCTTCGATGGGAGTATTAGAATCGACGCGATGCTGATAGTAGAGATCGATATGATCCACGCCCAGACGCTTCAACGATGCGTCGCAGGCTTGCCGTACGTATTCCGGCTTTCCACTGATACCGCGAAGCGCCGCGTCGTTCGCATCGCGAACAACACCGAATTTCGTAGCGAGAAAAACTCGGTCTCGATGGTTCGCGATGGCCTTACCGACAAGTTGCTCGTTACGTCCCGAACCGTACATATCGGCCGTGTCGAGCATCGTGATGCCGAGCTCGAGGGCGCGATGAATCGTGCGAATTGATTCGGCTTCGTCCGCGGCACCGTAGAACTCCGACATGCCCATGCAGCCGAGGCCGAGCGCCGAAACCGCCGGTCCGTTTCTACCAACACGGCGCTGTTCCATGACGTTACTTACCTTTTGAGAACGCGAGCGAGTTTGTCGAAGAGCGCGTCCGTGGAGCGGTCGAATGAATCTTCCCAGCGACGCCAAAGCAACCGGCCATCGGTATCGCTGAGGGTCGCTTCGACGCGGTATTCGAGAACGGTCTCCTTGCCCTCGCTCGAGAGATAAAAGCCGTGCGTCCCTTCTACGCCGTCGTTGAGAATGCGCCAAACGATGCGCTCTTCGGGGACGATCTCGCAGAGGACGGCGTGAATACCAAGATGCCACTCTTCCGTTTTCTCCGGGGACAGCGGCCCCGGCGAACGCATGAACGGCTGCGATGCGAACGGCCAGATCTGATCGCCGGACGTACCCATTTCCTCGAGCAAATGGAAGATCCGGCGCTTGGTACCATGGAACGTGCGTGTGCGCGACTCGCGAAGGTCGATTGGCATGGCTTCGCCTTCTAGGCGCCGTTCGCTACCTCATTCGCCTGAGGGCCTCTCTGCGAGATAGAGATCCGTAACGTACGTGAAAGCTTTTTCCGAAGGCCACGAATCGAAGAGATCGCGTAGTTCTCGCGCCATCGACTCATACGCCGCACCGCTTTTCGGCAAATAGGAGGCCGATCGCGCAAGCCCGATCAGCGCCTCCCAATCCAGCGCGTAGCGATGCGACGCACTCATGATGCGCGGAGTGCGCCAACCGTGGCGACCCAGGTCGTCTAACACGCGCGCAGATCGCCGGTCGCGATCGATTCCGCCGCCGCTCTCATCGAACCGGTCGACAATTGCTTCGTACGCGCCGGTGAAGGGATCGCGTCGATCGCGATGATTCCAGACAGCCGCAAACCGCCCATCTTTGCGAAGAATGCGATGCGCTTCCTCGAGCACCGCATCGGGGTCGAACCAGTGATACGCTTGAAACGCGGTGACGGCATCGACGCTCCCGTCCTCGAGCGACGTATGTTCGGCGCTGGCATCGACGACGATGATTCCGTCCGCCGCAACGATCGCATCGCGCATTCCCGCGTTCGGCTCGACTGCGTAGACCGTTGCGCCGGCATCGTGTAACAGGTGTGCTGAAATTCCCGTTCCAGCTCCGAGATCGGCAACGACCGGCGCGGTAAATCCGTGGACAATAGCGGCGACGATTTTCGTCGGATACGTCGGCCGATACCGCGCGTAATCGGTAACGCGATTTGAGAAACGCAGCTTCGGATCGATCATCGACATGATTCTTCCGCCGGCGTTTGGAACACCCCTCGCCATGCATCCGCAGCCAGCCATTTTTGCACTCGGCGATGCCGCCTATATCTATCTCGAATTTCTCATGCTTCCCGGCATCGAACCGCGAGCGCTCGCCGGAACGGCGGCGAACATTCACGAGCCTCGCACGACGGTCGGCGGCGTAAATTTCGCGGTTGGTTTCCGGCCGTCACTGTGGCGCGCGCTAGCACCGGAAGATACGCCTGCCGACGCACGTGATTTCGACCGTCCGTATGTCGGTCCGGACGGTTTTATGATGCCGGCGACGCAGTGCGACCTGTGGTTGTATTTGAGCGGCGCATCGTACGATATCGTTTGGGAGAGCGCCCGAGGAGCGATCGAGGCAATGCGCGGCATCGCGGTGCTCGCAACCGATATCGACGGATGGTCGTACAAGCACAGCCGCGATCTCACCGGTTTTGAAGACGGCACCGAGAATCCGAGTTTGATGCAAGCGCCGGACGTTGCACTCGTTCCTCCAGGACAACCCGGCGAAGGCGCCAGCATCCTACTCTTCCAGAAGTGGCGTCACGAACTTACGTGGGAGGACCTCACCACCGAACAGCAAGAGCGCGCGATGGGACGTACAAAAGCCGCGAGCATCGAGTTCCCTGAAGATCGAATGCCGGCCGATTCGCATGTATCGCGCGCGAAGGACGTCGTGGATGGTGAAGAGCGAAAGATCTTCCGCCGCAACACGCCGTATGGCAACGTTCGTGAATTCGGCACGGTCTTCGTTGGCTTTAGCGCGCAACAATCGCGACTCGATCGCATGCTCGTGCGCATGGCGGGAATAGAAGGCGGAATACGCGATGCTCTCACACGCTTCACGACGCCGCTCACCGGTGCCTATTACGTCATTCCGTCGATCGATGCGCTCGCACGATTCGCAACCGAACCGGGGCCGAATTAAGTCATTACCCCTTCGGGCCGATGTCACGCTCCGCGATTTTGCCGAGATTATTTACAACGACTATTGCGATGATCGTGATAATGACGGCGTAGAGCAGTTCGGCCCAAACACCGGTTCCCGATTTCAAGAACAATCCGATGAAATCCGTAATGAACTTGTTCCACGCGCCTGCCGCGATAAGGCCGAACGCGACGGTTGCGAGCGAGATCATCGTACCAAGATACGTCGGCTTGACTTCCATTTATCGCTCCTCGTGATGCGGAAAAAGAAAAAGCCCGAAGCGCTTGCTTCGGGCTTATCCGTCGTTTTCCGTCGTCTTATGCCTTGAGTTCGATGTCGACGCCGGCCGGGAGATCGAGATGCATGAGGGCATCCATCGTCTTCGGCGAGGCCTGGAGGATATCGATGAGACGCTTATGCGTGCGCATCTCGAAGTGCTCGCGCGACTTCTTGTCGTTGTTCGTGGAACGCTGCACGCAGAACCGGTTGATCTCGGTGGGCAGCGGAACCGGGCCGCTCACAAATGCTCCGGTGCGCTTCGCCGTCTCGACGATACGCTCGGCGCTTTGGTCCAGCACCTTATGATCAAACGCTTTCAAGCGAATGCGAATCTTTTGCTTAGCCACGTCTCTCTCTATCCTAAATTTTCAAAGAACGAACTCAAGGTAGTCCAGGCGATCCTTCGACAAGCTCAGGATGACACTGGAACAGCAAGGGGCAGTCTACCATGACTGCCCCGTCGTTGTCTATGTTACTCGCTGACCGCCGTGACGACGCCAGCACCCACGGTGCGGCCGCCTTCACGGATGGCGAAGCGGAGGCCCGGTTCGCATGCGACCGGCGTGATGAGCTCGACATCCATTTTGATGTTGTCGCCCGGCATGACCATTTCGACGCCTTCGGGGAGCTTGATCGTGCCCGTCACGTCCGTCGTGCGGAAGTAGAACTGGGGACGATAGTTCGCGAAGAACGGCGTGTGGCGGCCGCCCTCTTCTTTCGAGAGGACGTACACTTCCGCTTGGAACTTCTTGTGCGGTTTGATCGAGCCCGGCTTCGCGAGCACCTGTCCGCGTTCGATGTCGTTGCGATCGATGCCGCGGAGCAGCACGCCCACGTTGTCGCCGGCGATACCGACGTCAAGAAGCTTGCGGAACATTTCGATGCCCGTCACGACCGTCTTACGCGTCTCTTCTTGGAGACCGACGATCTCGACTTCCTCACCGACTTTGACCTGACCGCGCTCGACGCGACCCGTGCCGACGGTACCACGACCCGTGATCGTGAACACGTCTTCGATCGGCATGAGGAACGGCTTGTCGACTTCGCGCTGCGGATCCGGAATGTACGCATCGACCGTGTCCATCAACTTGAAGATGGGCTCGGCATCCGGGTCGCCCTTCTTGCCGCTCGATTGGAGCGCTTTGAGTGCGGAACCACGGATGATCGGCGTGTCGTCTCCGGGGAATTCGTACTGGCTGAGCAGTTCGCGAACTTCCATCTCGACGAGCTCGAGGAGCTCTTCGTCATCGACGAGATCGACTTTGTTCAAGAACACGACGATCTTCGGAACGCCGACTTGGCGCATGAGCAGAATGTGCTCGCGCGTTTGCGGCATCGGACCGTCGGTTGCAGCGACGACGAGGATCGCTCCGTCCATCTGCGCCGCGCCGGTGATCATGTTCTTGATGTAGTCGGCGTGTCCGGGGCAGTCGACGTGCGCATAGTGACGCTTCGCGGTCTCGTACTCTTGGTGCGAGATCGCGATCGTAATGCCGCGCTCTTTTTCTTCGGGCGCGTTATCGATCTCATCGACACCGCGCGCAGCCGCGAGACCTTCCGTTGAGAGGCAGTGCGTGATCGCCGCCGTCAACGTGGTCTTACCGTGGTCGACGTGACCGGTCGTTCCGATGTTCACGTGCGGCTTGGTGCGCTCAAATTTCGCCTTAGCCATTTTTGTTTATTGCTTTCCTCGTCTAATATCCGTCGATGATTTCTCGACGGCGTCGCTGTTGTTGTTTGGCAAACCCTCTAGCTATGCCGCCGAGGTTTTATGCTGGTGCACCCTTTTTACCGGTCGATTTGGCGATGATTTCCTCTTCGACCATCTTCGGAGCTTTCTCGTAGTGAGAGAACTCCATCGTGTACGTTGCACGACCTTGCGTCATCGAACGCATGTCGGTTGCGTATCCGAACATTTCCGAGAGCGGAACGTGCGCCATGATGACTTGCGCGCCGCCCGGAGCTTCTTCCGTCGATTGAATCAAACCGCGACGGCGGTTCAAGTCGCCGTTGATGGCGCCGAGGTAGTCCTTCGGCGTCGTCACTTCGACTTTCATGATGGGCTCGAGCAGAATCGGCCCCGCTGCCTGATTGGCTGACTTCCAACCCTGCGATGCAGCGATCTTAAACGCCATTTCCGACGAATCGACATCGTGGTACGAGCCGTCGAACGCGGTTACTTTGAAATCGAGAACGGGGAAACCGGCGAGCACGCCGTTTTGCGCAGACTCCTCGATGCCTTGCTGAACCGCCTTCGCGTATTCCTTCGGAACCGCACCGCCGACGATCTTCCATTCGAATTGGAAGCCCGAACCCGGTTCGAGCGGTTCAACACGGAGCCATATGTCGCCGTATTGACCCTTACCGCCGGACTGACGGACGTGTTTACCCTGCTTCTCAACGGTCTTGGTGATCGCTTCTTTGTACGCGACTTGCGGTTTGCCGACGTTCGCTTCGACTTTGAATTCGCGACGCAAACGGTCGACGATGATTTCCAAGTGAAGCTCGCCCATGCCGCCGATAATCGTCTGTTGCGTCTCTTCATCGGTGCGCATGCGGAACGTCGGATCTTCCTGCGCAAGACGCGCAAGGCCCTTACCGAGTTGATCCTGGTCCGCCTTCGACTTCGGCTCGATCGCCTGGAAGATGACAGGTTCCGGGAACGTGATCGATTCGAGGACGATCGGATTCTTTTCGTCGCACAGCGTGTCGCCGGTGCGCGTGTCGGTCAACCCGACCGCCGCCGCGATATCGCCCGCGCCGATCGCATCGATGTCTTCGCGATGGTTCGCGTGCATACGAAGGATGCGGCCGATGCGCTCTTTCTTGCCCGAACGCGAGTTATACACGTACGAGCCTTTATTGAGCGTGCCGGAATACACGCGGAAGTACGTCAAGTTGCCGTACGGATCCGTCGCGATCTTGAACGCGAGCGCGCTGAAAGGTTCGCTATCATCCGGCTTGCGCGACATGTCGTTGCCGTCTTCGTCGGTTCCAACGATCGGCTTTGCATCGAGCGGCGACGGCAGATACTCGACGATCGCGTCGAGCAACGGCTGCACGCCCTTGTTCTTGAATGCAGAACCGCAGAGCATCGGAAGCACCGTGCCGGCGATCGTCGCTTTACGCAACGCCGTCTTCATGCGCTCCACCGGAAGCTCTTCGCCGGCGAAAAACATTTCGAGCAACTCGTCGTCTTGTTCGGCGATCGCTTCGACGAGTTCTTGACGCCACTTCTCGGCAAGCGCCTTCAGATCGCCGTCCGCGTCGGTGAGCGGTTCGTCGCCCATCGTCGAGCCGAGGTCATCGGTGTAGATGACCTTATGCATGGTGAAGAGGTCGACGACGCCCTTGAAGTTGTCCTCAGCGCCGATCGGCACTTGCACCGGAACGGCATGCGCGCCCAAACGCTCGCGGATCTTGTCCACGACGTTGAAGAAATCGGCGCCCATACGGTCCATCTTATTAACGAAGATGATGCGCGGGACTTTGTACTTGTTGGCCTGACGCCAAACGGTTTCCGATTGCGGCTGCACTGCGGCAACCGAGTCGAAGAGCGCCACGAGCCCGTCGAGGACGCGAAGCGAACGCTCGACCTCAACAGTGAAGTCCACGTGGCCAGGCGTATCGATGATATTGATCCGGTGTTCGCGCCACGTCGCAGCCGTCGCGGCCGAGGTGATCGTGATGCCGCGCTCTTGCTCCTGGACCATCCAGTCCATGGTGGCCGCGCCGTCATGCACTTCACCGATCTTATGCACGCGTCCGGTGTAAAACAGGATGCGTTCGGTGCATGTGGTCTTACCGGCATCGATGTGTGCAGCGATGCCGATATTGCGGGTCTTCTCGAGGGTGAATTCTCTGGTTGCCAACTTAAAAAATCTCTGGGGTTTGGATTACCAACGGTAGTGGGCGAAAGCTTTGTTTGCTTCAGCCATCTTGTGTGTGTCTTCGCGCTTCTTAATTGTAGCGCCGGCGTTGTTGGAAGCGTCCATCAGTTCGCCCGCAAGTTTCTCTTCGAACGAACGGCCGCCGCGAGCGCGCGCGTAGCCGATCAGCCAGCGCATCGCCATCGCTTGACGGCGATCCGGGCGCACTTCCATCGGAACCTGGTACGTCGCACCGCCGACGCGACGCGGACGCACTTCTACAAGCGGCATCGCATTGGAGAGCGCCTGCTGGAACACTTCGTACGGATCCCGTCCCGTCTTCTCGGCGATGATGTCAAGCGCGCCGTACGTGACCTGTTCGGCCGTCGACTTCTTGCCGCTCAGCATCACCTTATTGATGAAGCGCGCGAGGATCTTCGAGTTGAACTTCGGATCGGGCAGAATCTGCCGTTTCGGTGCGGGACCTTTACGTGGCATGTGTCTCTAGTGTTCCTTATTTCTTCGTAACGCGCTTGGCGCCGTATTTCGAACGGCCTTGCTTGCGGTTTGCCGTGCCGGCAGTATCGAGCGTTCCGCGAATGATGTGGTAGCGAACGCCCGGGAGATCCTTGACACGGCCGCCGCGGACGAGTACGACCGAGTGCTCTTGCAGATTGTGGCCGATGCCGGGGATGTACGCCGTAACCTCTTCACCATTGGTCAAACGGACACGGGCGACTTTACGGAGGGCCGAGTTCGGCTTCTTCGGGGTCACGGTCTTCACTTGCGTGCAGACGCCCCGACGTTGCGGGTTGCCCGCGACTTCGAACGACCGCGTCGGAAGATCCGGGTGGCCCGGCTTCGGTCCGGTGAGGATCACGCGGAACGCGCGGGTCTTGACCTTCTTCTCCGTCTTCGCCCGGCCCTTACGGACCAGCTGGTTAATGGTAGGCAAAAAAGTGCTCCAAATCTCTGCTTTTACAACACACACAAAGTCGGCCGCACCGACGGGTGGGCCTGAACTACGGCAGTATAGCAGGGAGGATGGGGCGCGTCAATGCGAGTTTTGGCCGCCAACAGGCGCCATAGAATCGGAGAGAAGCTTGAGCTTTGCGTCCATATCGCCTTGGTCGCCGGAGCGCTGGATGGTGGTCGCTAGCTCGATCGAGTCGGGAACCGACCTCGCGGTATCGTACACGAGCGTTCCCTGGGTCTTACTGTAATAGCCGCCGCCTTTTTCCACCCGGTCGACTTTAATCGTGAGGACATTGCCGTCAGCCTTTGAGACGGTAAAATCGTTCACGATCGCCATCTGGCTATCGTGAAAATGCGGCGACGTTTGCCAATGGCCGCCGGCGTCGACACGCGATGCCTCGTAGAAATACCGCCCGAAGTACATCAGGAGAATATTTTCGGCTTCCGTAGTGGCGAGGTTCTGATCGCAAACCACGTCTTCGGTGCGTCCGTATACCGCACATCGGAGCGTCTGCAGCGGACGAAGGTCGCGGTCGATGCTTTGCGTGATGTCGACGACGAGGCCCCCGTCGGACGTCGCGCTCATGACGTCAACGCGGACCGTGCCCGTGGACCCACCGAGACCCGAGGACCCGTTTTCGCTCACGGCACCGTAGATGCTGGCGCTCGGCGCACCGGTAAACCCGTGCTCGTCGACGGAATAATGGTAGACGACGGTGCGAAGCGGCGCATCGGCACGCGCGCACACGGGCATAACGCCGAACGCTAGCGTTAGTGCGACGAACCAGCGCATCAATGCGATGTCTGACTCGTTGTGGGCGCCATGGAATCAGTGAGCAGCTTGAGCTCGACATTCATATCGCCCTGCGCTGACGAGCGTTGTGTTGTCGTGGCGGTGCGAATTGACTCGGGAATATTGAGCGCCGCGTCATAGAGCAGTGTCCCTTCCGTGTGCGAGCGATAGGACATGGCTTTTTCGCTTCTGTCGATCGTCACCGTGATGACATTTCCGTCGGTTTTCGCTGCGGTGTACGTGTTTTGAATCGTTGCGTTGGTCATGTGCGGGTCGATGTGCCAGCGTCCCGCGGGATCGATCCGCGAGGGATCGTAAAAAAACCGTCCCACGTATTGGAGAAGGACCGTTTCTTCGGCCGTTGCGTTCAGATTTTGATCGCAGATGACCGACTGCGATCGCCCGTAAACTGCGCAACGAACGGTTTGCATATCCTTTAACTCGCGATCTACGTGTTCCGAAACGTCGACGACCAGGCCGCCGTCCGGCGTTGCTTTAACTACGTCCATGCGAATGGTGCCCGAGCGCGCGCTTGAGCCATAATCTGAATTTTCGAGAACGGCACCGCCGTACGGACCGCCGCCCATTGAGGGAGCACTGCCGAAGCCGCGTGCATCCATCGCAAAGTGGTACACGACGGTTCGGACCGGCGCATCGGCGCGTGCGAGAACGGGTGTGAAGAGCAGCAGCAGAATAGCAAGGATGTGATAGGCAGCTTTCATGGGGCGCGCCTTACACAGCCGCCCGCCTGGTCCCTTGAGTATTAAGTCCTGGCCGCCTGACCGCTTCTCGGCACTCGCGTCAAAACGATGCTCGTCCAGATCACCCAAATTGCGAAGGGCAGCAGGCCGAGTATCAGCGTGCCGACGCCGCCGATTGCCATGAAGCCGCTTGTTGAAAAGACCGACAGCGTCGATATCGCGCTGCCGATCGTTCCGAGGTACCCGAGATACACAAGCCCCGCCGGAAGGCTTTGGTGACGGCGCCCGCTGTGCGAAGCAGCGAACAGCACGACTGCGCTCGGAATGAAAATCATCGCGCCGAAGGCATTGAACGTATCGTAGAGCATTGCGATGACTTGCGGACTTCGTTCGGTTGAGGGATGCATGCCAAGCACCACTTGCACGGTGCCCGTGACGATGACGATCGCCGCGGCGACGAGTCCACCCGCAAGCATGTACGTCGGCAGCCCATCATCGAGTTGCGGCACGAGACGCAAATACGCGCGTAACTGAACGAGCCACCACAGAAAAAACGCCACCGCGGGAAAGGTAAGCCACGCGGCTAGCATCCACATTGCGTGATGCGCGTCGATGAATGCACCGACGGTGGCGGCCGGCGTATCGGGCGGCGGCGGCGCGCCGGGAAGAAATGCGGCGACAATGACGATGATAATGAACGCTATTCCCGACCATCCGGCAGAGCGTTCCACAGCAACGTTGTACATGCTCGGCACCTCCTACGTCTTCGTTTTGTGCGTTACACTACAATCCTCGCAAACCTATGAGGAGGACGGTAATGGACACGACCGCGACCCGAAAGTACGTGGACTGCAGCGAATTCCCGAGCGAGACGAACTGCACGCTCTATATTTCCGGCACCAAGGATGAAGTAATGAAAGCGGCGGTCGAACACGCCGTTTCTTCACACGGTCATCAGGACACGCCGGAACTTCGTCAGCAGCTCGTCACCATGATGGCCGACGAAACGTAAGCGGATTTAGAGCAACAGCGATCGCGTCGCGTCGTCGAACTTCGCGGCGATCTCCTCTTTCGTATAACCGCGATGACGCATCGTTTCGATAAAGTGCGACACCGCGTCAGTTAATGCGTGCGATCGCGCGCGACGATCCGCCGCGGGCGTCTTCGGTGCGACACGCGTGCCGCGCCGGCCTTCGCTCACGAGCCATCCGGCCTGCTGCAGGTCCGCGTAAGCGCGCGCGACGGTGTTCGGCGCGACGCCTAAGTCGCCCGCGAGTTGACGAACCGTCGGAAGAATTGCATCGGGCGCAAGGTCCCCGCGTTCGATAGCCGCGCGAATCTGTTCGAAGATCTGCTGGTACGGTGCCGCCTCGAGATTAGGATCGACGGCGATGAGCGCATCAGAAATCATTTACACCGTTGTCGCACGAACCCGCATCCGTTCGAGAAAGTACCGGGCGATGGCCCATATTCCGAAGCCGAAAAACAGGATCGATGATGCGGTTTCAACGCCCGTTATCCACGGACCGGTACGGACTTCCGGCTTGCTCATTGCAATAAATACGTAACTGGACGCGTAGGCAAGCGCGAGCAATCCGAATACGCGACTCCACCGCAAACGCGTATCGACATAGAGTTCGATATCTGGGTCGTCGCCTGCAAGCAAGGCTGCCATCTGCGACGTACGAGCTGCAACGACGACGATCGTTACGCACGCTACGGCAACAATGACTGCAGGCGCGCGCAGGTTCGGATACACGATAAGCGCGAGTGCCAACGCTGCGGCGAAGAGCGCGCCCACATACCACAGCACCGGAACCGCCGACGTCGGCGTGCGCGGCTGAAGCGACGCGGCGCGGCGCTCGCTGCAATTGCGCATGTTCAAATAGATTTGCGACATCACGACGGCGAGATCCGCGCAGAGGAGCGCATAGCCAATTACGGGACTGAGGACTTGTACGATCACGAGTGCGCCAAAGAGCACTGCCGACAAGCCGGCGACACGCCACGCCCAATCGTTGCCACTCTCGAGGTCTTTACGGCGTTGGACGACCGGCGCAAAGCGGTCTTTTAACCGTGCATCGCGCAGCTCCAAGTAAAAGAAACGCGAGCACGAATTGAACGCGGCGCCCTTCCAGACAATGCATAAACCGAAGAGCGTGAGAAACCCGCCGATGTACCAGCGTTCGAATTCAACGTACCAATGCACGTCCTGCCTCCCCTTTTTTGTATTACAACACTAATACAAAGACAGGTTTTGTGTCAAGCAGTTAGAACAAACCGCGCGACAGATGAAGGATCGCCTCGATGTCTTGGATGGCCTGCGCGGGATCGCGGTTCTGCTGGTGCTCTGGTACCACGTGTGGGAAATTTCGTGGTTGCCCGCACCCTTTTCATGGCTGCAGTTCGTCCCGGAAACCGGCTTTATCGGCGTTCCCCTCTTCTTTTTTTTGAGCGGATTTGTGATCTCGTATCCGTTTATACGCGCGCAAGCCGCGCATCAACCGATGCCGACCTGGCCGCACTTCGCATACCGTCGCTTCATCAAGATCGTGCCCTCGTACGTACTCTCGATCGTTATTGCATATGCGATCGGCTATGCAGCAACGGTGCGATGGGGCAATACTCCGCCGCTGCGCGAGATCGTCACTCATTTGCTCTTCATTCACACGTGGTGGCAAGAAACATACGGATCCATCAACGGCGTGCTGTGGACCCTCGCAGTGGAAGTCGAGTTTTATCTCCTCTTCCCGCTGATTTGGTTTTGCTTTAAGCGCGCGCCGTGGATTACGGCCGCAGCAATGGCAACGATCGCCGTCTTGTGGCGTAGTTGGGCCGCGCAGTGCTGCTTCGCGACGACGTTTCCGTTGCTCGCTGAAAATTTGCCCGGATATCTCGATATTTTTGCAAGCGGAATGATTTGCGCGCTGCTCTTTACGCGGTACGGTCATCGTTTGCGAATGTGGCGCGGCGCTCGGGCAATGACGCTCGTCGCGCTCGCGGGATGGGTAGGACTTGCATGGTTGCTAATCAGCATCTTCAACTACCGTATGGAGCCGCAGTGGGAGGTTGCGGGACAACTTCACACGCGCGTGCTCTACGGCATTGCGTTCGGAACGATCGCTTTCGGTTCGCTTTGCGCCCCGCGATGGTGGCAATGGTTGCTCGCAAATCCACCGCTCCGCTTTCTCGCGCTGATTTCGTACAATCTCTATCTCTACCATCAAATGGTCGCGCGTGAAATGGTAGCACTGCACGTTCCGTCCTATCAGGGCGATCCGCACTTCGATCCGGCGTGGCAAGTGAGCTACTCGCTCCTCGCCTTTGTCTTGACGATCGTGCAGGCGGCAATCGTCACCTATCTCTTCGAACGGCCGCTCCTGCGGATGCCCGAGCCTGGTCTCGTCCGCCATCCCGCAGGGCACTCCGTATGACGTGCGGCGGAATGAACGCGGAGAAGGCCTGGTCGACGTCGTTGTTGCAGCGGCGATCGTAAGCATCGCGCTCGCCGCAATTCTTTCCGCCGTCGTAACCGCGACACATCGCTTCGGCGCTCAGCCCGTCGACGAAGCGCTCCGTGGATGCGTCCAACGCGAGCTTCGCATCGCGGTTGACGTGCTCAAGTATCAAGGCGCAACGATTGCTCCCGCGGCGATTGCAACATCGGCGCCGCTCCCGGGCGGTTCACCGCTGCCGATTCACCTCTCGATTTCGACCAGTCGAATTGCCGCAGGCGGATTTAGCGTAACGGTGACCGCGAGCGCGGACGAAACGAACGAGAGCGCGACGATGACGACGAGCGTGCCCGAACCCGTTCCGCTTCCTTCCGCACAAATCGTTTCACCGTCGAACGGGCAGGCGCCGATTTAATGCTCATTCGTGCGATGGTGTTGATCGCGTTCGTTGCCGTTCTCGCTGAAACGATCGTCTACGGCGCTGCCGCCCTCGCGCGCATGGCGTTTCATGCACGTGAACATGCCGCCGTTCGCGCAGCCTTCTCCGACGCGGTTCGCGGCGCGCAAAGTGCAGCTGCGGGAGGTCCGGTCCCGCAACCCTCGGCAACATGCGGGTACGCAACGAACACCGGATGTGTCATTACCGTCCGAACGATGATTTCCGTTGCGACGCCCGTTCCCGCAAGCACGCCATCAGCCTGTCCGGAGGACGGCTGCACCGTCTACGAGCAGAACAACTCGCACGTCGCGGAATCGCGCGCGAGTTATGCAATCACGGCTCAAGTGCTCGCGAGCAATGGAGACGTGTTAATGACGCGAAGCGGGATCGTCGCATTTCGCACGTTCGCTACGCCGCCATACGCGGCACTCGTTGGGTCGCTCGACGCAACGCTCGATGCGATTGCGGACGGTGGCGCCGGCGATGATGCAGGCAGCGCGTCAAATCCGAACTCGACGCTGATACACGTCGAATATCAACAGACCGGCGGGCCGGCGACGCCGGTACCAGCGGATGTGTGGCGGGCGCTCGACGAGCATCCCGCCACCGCTGCACCTTCCTGGGATACCTAGGGGATGCGTCCCTACACGCTTGCGAGTTGCGATCCGAAGAAACGTTGTGTCAAATCGGCGACAAACGGCAACCGCACTTCTTTACCTTGAAACGCGGTGATCCACGTCCACAACCATGCGACGAGGAAGAGAATTCCGACGATCATCGAGACGAGCGCGACGATTCCGATAAGTGGCCAGAGATGCGCCATTGAAAGAATCGTATCGACAACACCGACGATGATGTTCCAGGCAATGACCACTGCGAACAGCGTGATCGACTGGCACGCGGCCCATTTCACGAATTTGTTGGTGCCGCCGCCGACCAGCATGATGATGCCACCGATAACGCTGAGAAGGTAGGCGAGACCCGCCGCTACATTCGGTTCCAATCCGAACGGCGTGTCCTTGGGCGATTGGCTGACCATGGTGCCCCTTTCGTAACCTGCGTAGCAAAAAGAGGGGAAGATGCGTCGCTTGTCTCGCATCGGGAGCGTTGATTCCTGCTACTTTGGTCGCTACCGCCTAGTGAAACTGCCGGATCGCCGCTGCAAGCTCTTCGGGCGTTTCAATGGGAAGATTGTGCCCCGCGTCGCGAAGCTGAACGAAGATCGCTCCAGCAATCGCGCCGGCACAGTCGTGCCGGACACGCGAAGGCAAAGCAAGCGGGTCCCTGGCGCCGGCGATAACGAGCGTAGGGACATTGATTTCCGCGAGCCGCTCGGCAAAATCGATCCCGCGGCCACGATCGTACCAGCCGATCCAATGTTCGTATTGCGCGATGAGCGCGTCGTCGACAATGCGCTGCATGCTCTCGCGTGATGGTTCGCGAGCCATGGCCGCGCGCTGAAATCGCTCGATGCGTTCGCGCGACCCGTACGCCGAAAGCGTCATGGCGCGATGTTTTTCGGGAAAACGCGTCGCCTTCGCCGTGCCGGGAGCGATGAGAATCAGACGCACGAGATTGCGAGGACGTTCCGCGGCGATATACTGCGCGAGCTTACCACCCATGGAATGCGCAACGAGCGTGACCGGTGCATCGATAGAGGCGAGAGCAACGCGTAAATCTCCCGCATATCCATCGAGGTCATGGCCCTCCGCCGGCCGATCCGACAAACCGCAGCCCCGAAAATCGAGCAGCCGAACCGAACATTCGCGCAAGTCGAGCCGGTCGACGACGTCGTACCACATGCGTCGAGACGAGATCCATCCGTGCGCAAAGAGAATCGCTCGGCGTCCGTCGCCTCGGCCTTCGAGGCAGAGTGAAATATCGCCGTTGCGAACGAACGCGTGCATGGAGTGTTCCATCGACGCTCGAAACTGCGGCGAATCGTGCCGCGCCGCCTTCTTCTCTACGTAAGCCTTTTCTACGTCGTTTTCGCTTGGGCGTTGAACACCGTCCTCGCGAAACAAGCAGTGGCGCAGATCAATCCGCTCGCGTTCACCTTTCTGCGGTTCATCGCGATGACGCCGCTTGCGTTTCTTCTCGTACGGATCGCGGGCAACCGCATCCACATCAACCGCAAAGATATCGGCGCGCTCATTGTCTGCGGCGCCTGCGGCTACGGCGTCTATCAATACTTCTGGATCGTCGGCTTGAAATACACGACGCCGTTTGCATCGTCGCTCCTCGGTGCGATGTCGCCCATCTTCACGCTCGCAATCGTCGCGGCGCTCGGCCACGAGCGCGTACGCAGCGGCCGGTGGCTCGGAGCGTTTATTGCAATTCTCGGGATTGCCGTCTTCGAGGGTGCGTTTTCCGGTGCGACGAGTTTTCGCATCGGCGATCTGCTAACGCTCGGCGCCGCAATCGTTTTTGCAATCTATAACGTGATTAGCGCGCGTCTTCTCGACCGCTACACGCCGCTCGAGCTGCTCGCGATCACGATGGCAATCGGGACCGTGATGATCGCGCCCGGTGGAATTCCCGCTCTGCTCCACACGAATTTCGCTGCGATCTCGTGGGACGTGTGGTGGCGGCTCATCTATGCGACGCTCTTTCCGATTCTGCTCACCTATCCGGTGTGGAGCTATGGGATCAGCACGCTCGGTGCCGGTCCGGCTTCGATCTTTAGCTTCTTGGTGCCCGTGCTCACCGGGATCCTGAGCGTGCCGATCGTGCACGCGTCATTCAGGAACTACGAGCTCGCCGGTGCCGCCATTTGCCTCGCCGGGATGATCGTCTCATACGCGCTTGGGCGCATCTCGCTAACCGCGATTTGGGCGCAAAGGACGTTGCCCTTCGAACGATAAAGGCGGGCGCGATGGGAAGACGCGCCTGGTATCTCCTCTTGCTGCTCCCGTTTATCGGGACGTTGATTCCGCAACTCTACAATCGGATGCAGCCGGCCGTCTTCGGACTGCCATTCTTCTACTGGTACCAGTTGCTGTGGGTCATCGTGACGTCGATTCTACTCGGCATCGTCGTCATGGCTACGCGGAGACCAGATGATGTCTAGCGGCACGATCATTCTCGTCGTGCTCGTGCTCGGCGTGACGGCCATGGGATTCCTTGCCTCGCGATGGGGCGGCGCGAAACTCAATTCGCTCGATGAATGGGCGCTCGGCGGGCGGCGCTTCGGCACGATCGTCTCCTGGTTTCTTCTCGGCGGCGATCTCTATACGGCGTACACGTTCATTGCGGTACCCGCGCTCGTCTACGGCGTCGGCGCACTGGGGTTTTTCGCCGTACCGTATGCGACGATCGCGTATCCGATCGCATTCATCATTCTCAGCCGGTTCTGGACGATCGCGAGGCGGCGCGGCTACGTCACATCGGCGGACTTTGTGCGCGACCGGTTCGGAGACCGAACGCTCGAAATAGCGATTGCAATCACCGGCGTATTGGCTGCGATGCCGTACATCGCGCTTCAACTCGACGGCATGGAAGCGGTCTTCGCGCAACTTGGCGGCGTCTTCGCCGCGTACGGCGGATTCGTCTCGCTCGCCGTTGCGTTCGTGCTGCTCGGCGCGTACACGTACACGAGCGGCTTGCGCGCACCGGCGTTAATTGCGTTCGTCAAAGACACGCTCATCTACATTACCGTCATCGCGGCGATTACGATCATCCCCGCAAAACTTGGCGGTTGGGCCCACGTCTTCGCCGTATCGCAAACGGCGCTCGCTGCGAAGTCCAAACCCGGAAATGTTTTGCTCTCTCCCGGGCAGTACGTCGCCTATGCGACGTGGGCGTTCGGATCATCGCTTTCGCTCTTCATCTATCCGCACTCCATCACGAGCGTACTTGCAGCAAAGAGCCGCGGCGTCATTCGCCGGAACGCCGCGCTTCTTCCAGTCTATTCGCTGCTGCTCGGATTCCTCGCGCTCCTCGGTTTCTGCGCTTTAGCAGCGGGATATACTACGGCGAATAATAGCAGCGTTGTGCCGATGCTCATCAAGCAATTCTTCCCTGACTGGTTCGCCGGCGTCGCGCAAGCAGCAATCGTGATCGGCGCGCTGGTTCCGGCAGCGATCATGGCAATCGGTTCGGCCAATCTGTTTGCAAGCAACGTGTTCAACGAGTTTTCCTCGACACGGGTCGCGGGCGAGGCGCAAACCGCGAAGTGGCTCACGCTCGCGTTTTGCGCAATCGGATTACTGCTCGTCCTCACAATCCCCGTGAGGTACGCAATCTATTTTCAGCTGCTTGGCGGCGCGTGGATGCTGCAGATCTTCCCATCGTTCGTCTTTAGTATGTATACGCGTTGGTTCCACCCGAAGGCATTGCTCATCGGATGGGCTTGCGGATTTGTCGCGGCGACGGCAATGGCGATTTCGAGCGGATTTACTCCGAATATCACGATTACGTTTGCCGGAGGGTCAGTGACGGGCTTTCTCGCGCTCTTTGCGCTCGCTATCAACATCATCGTGTCCGCGGCATTCACGCCGATCTTGGACCGCCTACGCTTCACGCGCGGCACCGACATGACGACCGCGGCGGACTACGCATGACGATCGTTAACCCCGAGAACTGGCCGCGCCCGAAAGGCTATAGCAACGGCATCGTGGCCGAAGGCCGATTTCTTGCCCTCGCCGGACAAATCGGTTGGAACGAAAACGGAGAATTCGTTTCGGATGATTTTCTTGCGCAAGCGATTCAAGCATTACGCAATGTGGTTAGTATCGTACGAGCGGCCGGCGGCACTCCAGCGAATATCATACGCTTGACGTGGTATGTCGTCGACAAGGACGACTATCTCGCCGTCTCGCGCGAACTCGGTGCAGCCTATAAAGAAATTCTCGAATCGCATTATCCCGCGATGTCTCTCGTACAAGTGACGGCATTACTCGAAGACCGCGCCCGCGTAGAAATCGAAGCCACCGCGGTATTATAGCGCCCCCGCCTTTGTCATCCTGAGCTTGTCGAAGGATCATTTCGAATCAGGTCGACCGTCTTGATGCGGTCCCTCGACTGCGTTCGCTTTGCTCACTTCGCCCAGGATGAGAGGCCGTCTAGCCTAAGCCGTCACCGTATTCCAATAAACGTGGTTCGCTTCGCAAGCGGTCGGTGAATGCGACGGGGATGCCGTTTGCGATGTCGACGTTTTGACTGGGTTGATCTTGCGCGTGGAGGTGCAGATGCGCCCCTCGGGTGTCGCCCGAGTTGCCGCATCGCGCGATGGTCGTGCCCGCACGTACGACGTCCCCCACGCGAACGTCGATCGAGCCCTTTTTGAGATGCGCGAGAATAATGTAGCCGCGCGGCGTTTCAATCGAGGCGTAGTTTCCAAAAGGACGTTTATGGTCGCGACGGCGTTGCTCCGGCGGCGCATCGTCCTGCCGGTTTTCGACATGCACGATCATTCCGTCGCAGGGAGCGAGAATCGGCTGATCCCACGCATCGCCGTCCTGTCGCAGAAAATCGTAGGCGAAATACTGATCGCTGACGGCCACATGATGGTTGTGCCGTGGATCGGGTCCGCCTGCGGCCACATGCCAGCGATCGACGAACGGCGGCTGCAGGACGATCGGATTTTGCGAAGCACGCGCGAGCCACCGCTTCACGGCGGCGCGATGATTGAACCGCTCGTACACGAGCACGCCGGCGAGCGCCGCACATGAAAGCGCGAATCCGATTTCTCCCGTACGCGGCGACCAGATCCACCAAAAACCGAAGGCCGCAATGATCAGAACCAGGATCGCGCGGCTATTCGGCCGTCGCACGTTGCCTCAATTTATAGCGCTGCACCTTTCCGGTCTCCGTCCGCGGAAGTTCTGTGACGAACTCGATCTCGCGCGGCGCTTTGAATGGGGCGATGACGCGTTTGACGTGCTCCCGAAGCTCGTCGATCTTCTCGGCCGTGTGATGCGTCACATCGATCATCACGACGTAGGCTTTCACGATGTGCGTGTCGTGTTCTGGATCCGGCTTTGCGACGACTGCGACCTCACGGACGTGCTCGTGCGTGAGGAGCGCCTGTTCCACTTCCGGTCCGGAAATGTTGTAACCGGCGGAGACGATCATGTCGTCGGTGCGCGCGACGTAGTAGAAATAGCCGTCCTCGTCCATGCGATACGCGTCGCCGGGATAGTTCCAACCGCGCTGAACGTATGTGACTTGGCGTTCATCGTCGAGATATTTGCAGCCGGTCGGGCCTTTTACCGCGAGCCGCCCCACCTCGCCCGGCGGCAACGTATTGCCGTCGTCATCGTGGATTTCGGCTATATATCCCGGAACGGCTTGACCCGTCGACCCGGCACGCGCGCGATCTTTCGGACTGCCGACAAAGATGTGCAGCATTTCGGTGCTTCCGATGCCGTCCAGAATCTTCAAACCCGTCCGTTCGTGCCAAGCTTCGAACACCGACTTCGGAAGCGTTTCACCCGCGGAGACGCACGTGCGTAGCGTCGAGATGTCGTAGCGATCGAGGAGCGAAAGCATCGTGCGATATGCGATCGGTGCCGTAAAGATCGTCGTGACGCCAAAGGTGTCTACCGCCCGCAATAGTTCTTCGGGAGGCGCCTTTTCAAGGAAGAGCGTTGCAGCGCCGGCAAAAAGCGGAAAGAGCAACAGTCCGCCGAGGCCGAACGTAAACGCGAGCGGTGGACTCCCACAAAAGAGATCGTCAGGACGCGGTCGTAGAACGCGCTTTCCATAGGTATCGCACGTGGCAAGAAGATCGCGATGGTAGTGCATTGCGGCCTTCGGTGTCCCCGTCGTGCCCGACGTAAATGCAATAATCGCGACATCTTCCGCGGCCGTCCGAACGTTTTGGAACTCGTCCGATTTTCGGTCCATCCGCGCTTCGAGCGCATCCGCGGCATCGCTGTTGAAGAAACAGATGCGCACATCGTTGCGCCCGGCTCGCGCAACCTCCAATTCTTCGGCAATCCGCGCGTCACACAGCGCAAGCGTGACCGCCGCCTTATCGATCATGTACCGCAATTCCCTCGAACGGTAGAGCGGCATTGTGCTAACCGCAATTGCGCCGGCCTTCAAGACGGCAACCCAACATGCCGCCAGCATCGCAGTATTAGGCGCGCGAAGCAGTACGCGATCGCCCGCGGCGATCCCTAAGTCGTCCACGAGAACGTTCGCGATGCGGTTAGCCGCATGCGCAAGATCGCGATAGGTCCAATCGATACCGCCCGGCACGACGATCGCGCGACGCTCGCCGCGTCCGTCATGCAGGTGGCGGTCGACGAAATATTCGGCGGCGTTAAGCGCATCGGCGTAGTCGAGGCCCTCGAGCAAGACCTCCGGCAATTGATTGACCGGCGGTAGGTGTTCCTCGGCAAAGCGATCGACGTGACCGGTGAAACGCATCTACTCCTCCATGCTCGCGCGGGCGATCACGATCTTCTGAATCTCGCTCGCACCTTCGTAGATTCGCAACGCGCGCACGTCGCGGTATAGCCGCTCGACAATTTCGCCTCGCGTTACGCCGCGTCCGCCGAAAAGCTGCACCGCGCGATCGCAGACGCGCCCCGCTGCTTCGGTTGCAAAGAGCTTCGCCATTGCAGCTTCGCGCGTGATCCGTTGCGCACCGGCGTCTTTCGTCCACGCCGCTCGATAGACCAGCAACGCAGAGGCGTCGATATCGAGCGCCATATCCGCAATCGCTCCTTGCGTAAGTTGAAGTGCGGCAAGCGGTGCGCCAAAGAGATGCCGCGAGCGGACGTGCGCCTTCGTTTCATCGAACGCGCGGCGTGCGAATCCCAGGGCCGCGGCGCCTACGGTGCTGCGGAACACGTCGAGCGTTGCCATCGCGATTTTGAAACCTTCGCCTTCGGCACCGATGCGCGCAGCGGCGGGGACCTTCATCTGCGAGAAGCGCAGTGTGCCGAGGGGATGCGGCGAAATCGTATCGATGCGTTCCGTCACGCTCAATCCGGACGTGCCTGCCTCAATCGCAAACGCCGTCAGGCCTTTCGAACCGGTCTGCGCGGTTCGCGCGAAGACGACGTAGAGATCGGCGATGCCGCCGTTCGAGATCCACGTCTTTTCGCCGTCGATGATGTAATCGTTACCGTCGCGCTGCGCATGCGTTGCTATCGAAGCAACGTCTGAACCTGCTTCGCGTTCGGAGAGAGCGAATGCCGCGATGCAGTGGCCGTTTTCAATAGCCGGCAGAAACCGGCGGCGTAACTCATCGTTCGCGAAGAGCGAGATCGCGCCGCTACCCAACCCTTGCATCGCAAATGCAAAATCGGCTAATGCGGAACGATAGGCGAGACGTTCGCGCATCACGCACAAGGTTCGAACGTCGAGCTTCGTGCAGGCGGAAAGCCAGCCGCCGGCCGCGAGTGCGCCGACC
This sequence comes from Vulcanimicrobiia bacterium, assembly GCA_963765935.1. Lineage (GTDB taxonomy): Bacteria > Vulcanimicrobiota > Vulcanimicrobiia > Vulcanimicrobiales > Vulcanimicrobiaceae > JAMXLG01. The sequence continues at coordinate 294,695 of CAVXXX010000002.1, forward strand.
CATGCGCGAACCGATCCGTCGGGATCCTCTTCGTTGTCGGAGATGTCTGCGCGAGCGAGCCACGTTTCGAAGTCACGGGCGAGCGCGCGGTGCTCCTCATCAAAGAACGGCCAGCGCAATTCGCGCGCGTTCACGTCAGTTGCCCTCGAAGAGCGGCTGCCGCTTTGCGATGAACGCTTCGTATGCTCGCCGGAAATCATGCGTCTGCATGCATTCCGCCTGCGCGCGCGCTTCGGCATCGATTGCTTCATCGAGGGGCATCGCCCACTCTTCGCGCAACATGCGCTTGGTCATCGCATGCGCAAACGTTGGTCCGTGCGCAAGCATCGTCGCGACACCGGTCGCGCGCTCGAGGACCTCGTGCGGCTCGTAGAGTTCGTTGAAAAATCCCCATTCGCGCGCCTGCGTGCCGGAAAATTCTCGCCCGGTGTAGAGTACTTCCGACGCACGCCCTAAGCCGATAATGCGCGGCAGCATTGCGCACGCGCCCATATCGCTGCCGGCGAGGCCGACGCGAACGAAAAGAAACGCGACGCTGGCGCGCGCCGTCCCGTACCGCAAGTCCGAAGCCATTGCCAGAATCGCTCCGGCGCCGGCGCAGATGCCATCGATTGCGGCAACAATCGGCTGCGGCGCGACACGCATCGCTTTGACGAGATCTCCCGTCATTTGGGTGAACTCCAGCAACTCATCGGCGGTACGTCCGGTCAACGGTCCGATGATTTCGCGCACATCGCCGCCGGAGCAAAAATTCTCGCCTGCACCTGTCAGGACGACGCTCTTGACATCGTCGCGCGCACGCAATTCACGAAACCAGTCACGCAATTCGGCGTAGAGCTCGAACGTGAGCGGATTCTTTCGCTCGGGGCGGTCGAGGGTTACCGTGGCGACACGGTCGCGAACATCATAGTGCGCCTTTGTCATCGCTACTGAATTCGAAACGGAAGGTCTTCTTCCGCTTCAACGCCGTCGGTTGTCCGCGCGATAACGCGTAAACGGTACGGCCGAACGAAGATCGGCGGTAGATCGTAGACGTCCGCCTCGAAGGTGAAGAGGCCGACGCCCTTTTTTCGCGCGTTGATCGAGAAAAGGTTGGTACGCACCTCGACGCTCGCAACGTTACTGCTCGCCCAAATCATCCCCGAGAACCGTTCGCCCGGACCGCGCCGCACCGAAGGAACGTACGTGATATGCACGATTTGCGGCGGTGCGCCGGGTGAGCTCATCGGAATGGGGAACGAATTCGCCGCGTGTACGCCCGACATGGTGGCGTTTTCCGACAGCTGCGGCGCCGACGACGAACACGCCGTTATGGCTACCAACGAGATCCCTGCAATCAGGTTGCGCGACATCATGACAAGGGTCGGCTCGCACGATGCGTAAATCCTGCCGCATGACGGTCACGCCACGCAGCTTGCCGTTCGATTACGCCGTCGCGTTTTGCAGCGTCTGGATTTCGAGCGGTTTCTTTCTCGATGCATGGGCGCACGGTCATGTCCCGGTCGAAACGTTCTTTACGCCGTATCATGGCGTCTTCTACTCGGGAATGCTCGCGATGATCGTCGTACTCGGCGCGTACTGGATGCGCCATCGCGGATTCCCTCCGGGCTATCGCCTCGCGGTTCTCGGCATCCCGATCTTCATACTCGCGGGCATCGGCGATCTCATCTGGCACGAGCTGCTCGGCATCGAGGAAGGCGTGGACGCGCTCTTGAGTCCGACGCATCAGTGCTTGGGGCTCGGTATCTTCTTTCTCGCAAGCGGACCGATCCGTTCCGTTCTCGCCGATCGCGCGAACTCGACGACGCTGCGCACTCAACTTCCGCTCGTACTCAGCCTCGTTGCGTGGCTCACGCTCTTCCACTTCGGAACCGCGTATGCGTTTGATCCCGCGGCCGGACGAACGAACGCGCCGCCCGTGCAGAACGGTGCAACGGCCGACTATTTCACGGCGCTTGCAATCGGGTATTACAAGATTTCGATCGGCGTGCTCATCATGATCTTCCAAGCAATCGCGATGACCGGCTTCGCACTCTATACCGTGGCCCGCATTCGTCCCGTATTCGGAAGCTTCACGATCTTTTACGTCCTCGGCAATGCAGCGGCCGCCGCTGCATTTACAAATCAAACCCCGCTGCTTGTTACAACGCTGATCCAATCGTTTGCCGCGGGAATTGTGGCCGATCTTTTCGTGCTTCGCCGCGATCCGCAACCAGAGAACCCAAGCGCGTACCGAATCTTCGCCGTTTCCGTTCCCCTAGTCTATATGGGTATCTATCTCATCGTGACGCTCGCATTCGACCGCTTGTGGTGGGATTGGAATGAAGCGCTCGGTGCTTGGCTTTGGTGCGGCGTCGCAGGCTTCGCGCTGAGTCTCATCGGCACAGCCCGGCGCACGGCGCAGTGATTGCATTATTTGCCGGCCTCGTCACGCTCGTGCTTCATGCGACGACGGCGTGGCGTTACGGCTATTTTCGCGACGAATTGTACTTTATCGCGTGCGCGCACCATCTTGCATGGGGATATGTCGATCAGCCACCGCTCGTTGCCGTCGCGGCGTGGCTGGCGTTGCCGGCAGGTGATTCACTGCCGGCGTTGCGCGCGCTGCCGGTTCTCGCCGCAGCACTCACAACGGTCGTTGCAATCGCGATCGCGCGCGATCTTGGCGGGGGCCGGTTCGCGCGCGTGCTCACCGCAATTACCGTCGGGCTCATGCCGGCGTATCTCGCGCTCGGCAACGTGCTCACGACGTCGTCCTTTGAGGGTTTGTCCTGGACGCTGGTTGCATGGCTCGCGATCAAACTCACCCGCGATGAAAACGCGGGCCGCTCACCGCAACTCTGGATCGGCGCAGCGCTTGCGGTTGCATTTGGAATCTACGGCAAGTACTCGATGTGTTTGGCCGTCGCATGCTTTCTTGTAGCGCTTTTACTTACGGGGGAGCGGCGTGTCCTAGCGACGCCGTGGTTTGCGGTCGCAAGCGCGATCGCGTTCATCCTGGTGCTTCCGAATTTTCTGTGGCAGTTGCAGCACGGGTTTCCGTTTCTCGAAGTGCTCAGGGGCGATGCGGCACACCGCCATGCTTTCAACAACGGGCTCGTTTTGGAATCGCGCAATCTTGCGTCCAACACGATCGCATATATCGGCGAACAAATCCTCTACACCAATCCGGCAGCCGTGCCTATTTGGGTAGCAGGGCTCATCGGGCCGTTCGCAGCGGTGCGTTTACGTGAGGCTCGTTTCGTCTCCGTCGCATGGGCGCTGCTGATGCTCGTCGCCATTATCCTCGAAGCGAAAGGCTATTACACCACCGGCATCTATGCCACGCTCTTTGCGATCGGTTCGGTCGTCGTCGAACGAACGGCGACGTGGCTTCGCTCGACTACACTCATTGCGGCGAGTCTCGTCGCGGTCGCCGCAATCCCGATGTCGCTTCCGGTCTTGCCGCTTCGCGCGCTGCTTTCATATACACAAGCGATTGGGCTCACGGGCCGCAGCGGAAAACCGGTTCGGCTCATCCAGCCTCTCTACGCCGAACAGTTCGGTTGGGATCGCTTGGCGCGTGACGTCGCGCGCATCTATAACGCGATACCGCCCGGAACGCGGGCGCTCACCGCCGTCTACGCCGACACCTATGCGGACGCCGGGGCCATCGACGTTTTCGGAAAGCGCTATGGACTGCCGAAAGCAATCAGCAGTCAAAACACCTACTGGCTGTGGGGCACGCGCGGATACGACGGGCAGACGCTGATTGCTATCGGTGCAACGCGAATCGATCTTCTCAAACAGTATTACCAAAGCTGCCAGCTTGTGACGACGTCGATTGAGCCGTTAAAGTGGATCGTGGAAGGTCCCTCACCGATTTATTTCTGCAAAGGCACGAACGAACCGTTCGATCAGGTGTGGCAGCACCTGCGCTGGTATGGCGCCTAGGATTTAATCGCTTCGACTTCGATGTCGATGTCGATTGAGTTTCCTGCGAAGGGATTGCCGTAGGTCATTCCCCACTGCGTGCGATCGATCGTGGTCTTTGCCGAGTACGCCACGTGGGTACGCCCATGCTGGTCCGTCATGCGACCGAGATACTGGCCGTCTAAGGAAATCGGATGCGTCTGACCGTGCATCGTCAGATCTCCGGCCATAGTGAAATGCGTTCCATCGGTGCCGCTGATCTTCGTACTCGTGAATTCCATTTTGGGATAGGTTGCCACATCGAAGAAATGCGGCGAGCGTAGATCGGAATCACGATCCGAATTGCGTGTGTCGACGCCTGAAGGATCGAAACTCGCGTTGGCGGACACCGGAATATTGCTTCCGTCCGGCACGGAAACGTTCGCCGACTTGATTGGAATAATGCCGCTCACATGCGAGATACCCAAATGCGTCGCGGTGAACGTGGCGGACGAATGAACCGGATCGGCATGGTAGTTGGTTTCGGCGGCGCCAAAGAGCGGCGTAGCAACGGCTGCGGCAAGCGCAATCATAAGGAGCGCGGGTTTCATGCTTCGAATCCTCCGGGCACGATGAGCGAAACGCCATTGTATTCTCCGCACAGGAGCGTGAGAGACGCTTCGGCCACTTCTTCTACCGTTGCTATTCGCCCCTCAGGATTCATCGTCGCGAGCGTTTCACGGGCCGCTACTTCCGTCGCTCCCGTGAATCGCACGATCTTTGATATTGCCTGTTGCATCATGGCGGTTTCCGTGTAGCCGGGGCAAATTGCGTTCGCGGTGATGCCGGTTCCGCTGAACTCGGCGGCGATCGCTCGCGTCAGTCCGATGACCCCGTGTTTGCTCGCGCAGTACGCGGAAATATACGGTGCTCCGTACAGGCCGGCGATACTCGCTACGTTGAGGATCCGTCCCCACCTATTGATAAGCATATCCTGCGCTGCTTCGCGACTGCACAGAAACGTACCGGTGAGGTTCGTTGCAACGATTCGCTCGAAGAGCGCCTTGCCCGTGCGCGTGAGCGGCGCCGAGTCGGAGATGCCGGAATTATTCACGAGGATATCGACTGGACCGTTGGCTTTCCGGCAGGTGGCGAACGCGCGTTGCACTTGATCTTCGTTGCTGACATCGGCTTGCGCGGTCGTGAATTCGCCGTGGGCGTTTACGGGATTGCGGCTCACGATGCTGACGCGCGCGCCGTTCGCGAGCAACGCCTCCGCAATTGCGCGGCCGATGCCGCGCGCACCGCCGGTAACCAACGCGTGTTTCCCGGTCAGGACGGGCGTGCAGTCAGAGCGCATTTGCGGCGGCCTCGGCACGCGAAATCAACCGTTCCAGTTGGGATTTCCCTGGCAAATACTGCACCGGCCACGGCGCGCCAGCGTAATGCAACTGTGCCGCGGCATGCAATGTCCATGCGGGATCGGCGAGGTGGGGGCGTCCGAGTGCCACGAGATCGGCACGCCCGGCCGCAACGATTGCATTGACGTGATCGGCCTCGGTAATATTTCCGACGGCCATCGTTGCAATGCCGACCTCGTTGCGAATTTTATCCGCGTACGGTGTTTGAAACATGCGTCCGTATACCGGTTTTGCGTCTGGATGCGTCTGTCCCGTTGACACGTCGATCAGGTCCGCTCCGGCATTTTTGAAAGCGCGCGCGATCTCGACGGCATCATCACCGGTAATTCCGCGCTCGTGCCAGTCCGTTGCAGAGATGCGAACCGACATCGGACGCTCTTTCGGCCACACGTCGCGCATCGCGCGAAACACTTCCAAGGGATAGCGCAAGCGGTTTTCGAGCGGTCCGCCGTATTCGTCGCGGCGCTGATTTTGTAGCGGGGTAATGAAGCTGGAGAGCAGATAGCCGTGGGCACAGTGCAGCTCGAGCATGTCAAAGCCGGCTGCGATTCCCATTCGCGTCGCCCGCACGAATTCATCGCGAATCATCATCATCTCGTCGCGATCGAGTTCGCGTGGAATTTGATTGCGTGCCGAATACGCAAGCGCCGACGGGCCGCAGATATCCCAATTGCCCTCTTCGAGCGGCTCGTCCATGCCTTCCCACATCAATTTGGTCGAACCTTTGGGACCCGAGTGGCCGAGTTGCAAGGCAATTTTCGCGCCGGTGGATTCGTGGACGAAAGAAACGATCCGTTTCCACGCCTCGACGTGCTCGGGCATATACATGCCGCAACAGCCGGGAGAGATGCGACCATCGCGCGAGACGCAAGTCATTTCGGTAAAAATAAGACCCGCGCCGCCGAGCGCGCGCGCACCTAAATGCACGAGATGAAAATCGCCGGGCATACCGTCGACCGCGCTGTACATGTCCATGGGCGAGACAACAACGCGGTTGCGCAACACCAGGTCACGCAAACGGAATGAAGTGAACATTGGCGGGACCGGCGCTGCGGGCGTCATCTCGCCGTTGGTTCGGAGTTCGGCAAAGGACCGTTCCGCGAACCATCCCTCCATCCGCTCGACATAGGTTCTATCGCGCAAGCGGAGGTTCTCGTGACCGATCCGCTGACTACGGGTGAGGAGACTGTAGGCAAACTGCTCGGGAGGGAGTACGGCGTACCGGGCAACGTTCTCGAACCACTCGGTCGAGTTGCGCGCCGCATTTTGCAGCTTCAGGACCTCAACGCGGCGCAGTTCTTCATATCTCTGGAGCGAAGCAGCCGAGGCCCCGCCGGAATCGAGTACGTCGGCCAGCGCGATTGCATCCTCGAGCGCGAGCTTCGTACCAGATCCGACGGAAAAGTGCGCGGTGTGCGCAGCGTCGCCGAGTAAGACCACGTTGCCGTCGATCCACCGCTCGTTGCTAACGCGCATGAAATTGATCCAGTCACGGCCGCGCAGGTGCGCGCTGTTCGCCAGGAGCCGGTGCCCCTGCAAATACTTGGCGAAAAGCTGCTCGCAAAATGCGATCGTCTCGCCGGTATCTGCTCGATCGAGCCCGTGCGCGAGCCACGTCTCCTCACGGCATTCGACGATAAACGTGCTGTTGCGGTCGTCGAACCGGTATGCGTGCACGGTGAACCAGCCGAACTCCGTCTGTTCGAAGATGAACGTGAACGCATCGAGCGGCAGGGTCGTCCCAAGCCACACGTAACGGCAAAGCCGGCGGTCGAGCTGCGGTTTGAACGCATCGGCGTAGGTCGAACGCAGCCGGCTGTTGATACCATCTGCAGCAATTAAGAGATCGGCCTCTTCGCGAAGCGCCGCGACGTTCTCAACGTTCCGTTCGAACTGGAGATCGACGCCCAGTTCTCGCGCCCGGTCCTGGAGGATGCGGAGCAACCGTTTGCGCGCGATGCCGGAGAAGCCGTGGCCGCCCGATCGAATGAGCCGGCCCTTGAAGTGGATGTCGATGTCGTCCCAGTGCGCGAACGATTCCGTAATCGCGCGGTGCGTCGGCTCGTCGGCGGCACGCAGATTCTCGAGGGTTGCATCAGAGAAGACGACGCCCCACCCAAACGTGTCCTCGGCCTTGTTGCGCTCGAAAACGCGAACGTCCCAAGACGAAAACCGGCTCTTGGCGAGAATCGCAACGTACAATCCGCCCGGGCCCCCGCCCACAACATCGATGCGCATCCTTGGTTTGTCTGCCTCCCGATTCCTTAGAGCGTTAGGTCATAGTCGATAATCACCGGTGCGTGATCCGAAAAGCGCTCCGCCATGTAGACTTCTGCGGAGCAAACGCGCGTCCTCAGGTCCGGCGTAATCAATTGGTAGTCGATGCGCCAACCCAAGTTCCGCTCGAAGGATCGCGCAAAGTTCGACCACCATGTGTAGATTTTTGGCTCGTCGGGACGCGCGACCCGAAGCGCATCAACCCAGCCGCTTTCTATCACGCGCTCCATCCACGCGCGTTCCTGCGGAAGAAAGCCGGTAACGCGCACGGCGGTCTTCGGATTATTCACGTCGATCGGCTGGTGCGCGATGTTGTAGTCGCCGCAGAGAATGTACCTGCGGCCGTCGCGGAGCTTGCGTTTTAACCACGCCTCGAAGTGGTCGAGAAATTCTTCTTTCCAACGCTGGCGTTCGATTCCCATCGTGCCGCTCGGCACATACACCGATCCAATCGATAGATTTCCGTAATCGATTTGGACGTAGCGTCCTTCGGCATCGAACTGCGGCCAGCCGAAGCCCACGCTCGTTGCATCCGGCGTCTTCTTTGCATACAGCGCTACGCCGCTATAGCCTTTGCGAATCGTTGCGTCGGCGTATATGCTGAAGTACTGCGAAAGATGCTCGGCATCGAACGGCAACTGGTACTCTTGCGATTTGGTTTCTTGCAACGCGATGATGTCCGGATTTACGCTTGCAAGCCACGTGTAGAGCCCCTTACGGGCAGCCGAACGGATCCCGTTGCAATTGAGGCTAACGACTCGGATTCGCTTCTCGCTTCCGTGCAAGCAGCAGGCCGTCGCCGATCGATAAGAGTACGGCATCGACGCGAGGGTCGCGCGATGCCTTCGCGTTGATCTTCCGCAGTGCGACGGTGTCCGCGTCGTTTTCCGAGGGATCCGCGACGCGTCCACTCCAGAGGACGTTATCGATCATGATGATTCCGCCGGGACGAATCAGCTGAAGGCACCGCTCGTAATAGGCGTCGACACTTTCTTTGTCGGCATCGATAAATGCAAGATCGTAGGTTTCGCGTTCGTCACGGAGAACCGCATCGAGCGTTTGCAATGCAGGCGCGAGGCGCAAATCAATTTTTCCTTCGACGCCCGCCTCATGCCAGTACCGCCGCGCGATCGCGGTGTACGCTTCACTTACGTCGCATGCGAGGACTTTTCCATCGGGTGGGAGCGCGAGCGCAAGCGCAAGCGAGCTGTATCCGGTGAAGACGCCGACTTCTACGTAGCGGCGCGCACCGATCGTCTGCGCAAGAAACTGCATGAAGCGGCCTTGATCCGCGCCGATCTGCATGCCGGCGTTCGGCATGGGAGTGGTCTCGGCGCGAAGCCGCGCGAGGACGGGGTGTTCGTCGACCGTCGCATCGACGATGTAGTGTTGGACACGCTCGTCGAGGAACGCGCTTCTTGCCGTCATAATGAGGGATAGACTGATGCAAGCACGGATGCGATTCCTCTTGGCGGCCATTCCAATCGTCGCGCTGACGATTGCCGTTCCGTTCGCGAATCGGGTCGAGCCTCGCATTGCGGGCTTGCCGTTTCTCCTTGCCTGGATCGCATTTTGGGTGATCGTAACGCCGCTCTTTGTGTGGGGCATCGGACGCATGGAGCGGCGCTGGTGAGCGCCGTCTCTTCGCTCGGCATCGTCTTTGCGATCGTCGTCGGAACGATTCTCTTTGCGCTCTTCAGCGTTCGCCGTATCGCGATGTCGCCGCAAGAATATATCATTGGCGGTCGCGGCTTTGGCGCAGTTTTCCTCTGGGTGCTGCTCGCGGGCGAAATCTACACGAGTTTCACGTTCCTCGGCGCAGCCGGATGGACGTATGGGTTTGGTGCGCCGGCGTTTTATATTATGGCCTACGGAACCGTCGGCTATATTCTCGGCTATTTCTTACTCCCGCGGGTCTGGCGCATCGCAAAAGACCGCGGCTTGCTCACCGCGCCGGACTTCTTCATCGCGCGGTACGGCAATAAGGCGCTCGCCACGTTCGCTTCGCTCATTTACGCGGTCGCGATTCTTCCCTATGTGACCCTGCAGCTCTCCGGCCTGCAAATCTTTCTGACGTTCGCGGGCTACGGGCACATCGATGCGCAGCTGGGTGCAATCCTCAGCTTTCTCGCGATCGTGTTCTTTATCTATGCCACCGGACTTCGCGGTACCGCGTGGGCGAGCATCGTCAAAGACGCGCTCGTGATCGGCGCGCTCGTTTTCGTCGGCATTGCGATTCCCATGCAATTCTTCGGTTCGCCCGCGACGATTTTCGACCAGATGTTGCGCGCGCATCCGGCGGCGCTCGTGCTCGGCAGCGCGACGGCGTCGAAGGGAACGATCTGGTACGTCTCCACGGTGTTGTTGACCGGCATCGGCTTCTTCATGGGGCCGCATTCAATAGCCGCCACGTACAGCGCGAAAGATGACTCGGTGCTGCGGCGCAACGCGATGTTTTTGCCGGTCTACCAGCTCATTATGTTGCTGGTCTACTTCGCGGGATTTAGCGCCTTGCTCGTTGCTCCGGGCTTAACCGGTACCGCCGTCGATCAGTCGTTTCTCGTCGTCGTTCAGCGCTTCTATCCGCCCTGGGTTCTTGGATTTGTTTGCGCCGCCGGCGCGCTCTGCTCGTTGATTCCGTCGACGGCATTGCTGCTAAGCGCGGCAAGCATTCTCGCGAAGAATATCGGCGGCGACCTCTTTTCCGTGGCACTCACCGATCGCAGTCGCGTTGTTCTTACGCGCGCGCTCGTCGTCGTGCTCGGTTTAGGGGCGCTGGTGCTTTGGATCACCCTGAAGACGACGCTCGTCTCAATGCTGCTCCTCTACTACAACGGCATCACGCAGTTCGCGCCGGCATTCTTCCTCGGCGTGTTCTGGCGCCGCACCACGACGGCCGCCGTAGCAACCGGATTGATCGCGGGCATCATCCTTGCCCTGTTCTTTGCCGCCCGCAGCATCTCGCCATTCGGCATCAATCCAGGCTTCATCGCCCTCGTCGTCAACGCCGCGCTCGTCATCAGCATCTCACTCCTAACAAAAACAAAAGAGCCCGCCCTTTAGCGGACTCTCGGGTTTGCATTCACATACCGGGAATTTTCTTCTGTCTAGGCGAGAAGCACCGAAGCGTGCTATGGCACGTGAGGTGCTCTCTCAACGACGACAGAAGGAAATTAACGGTATGAAGGCCGAGACTGGAAGCAGTCGCGGCAGTAGACCGGTTTGTCGCCGCGAGGGTTGAACGGCACCTCTGCAATGTTACCGCAGTTGCTGCACGTTGCCTGGAACATCTCGCGAGGACGACCGCCACCGCGCTCACTCATACCCACGCCTCCGCCGTTCTGCGCGCGCATTGCTTTGCGCGCCGACCGGCAATCGGGGCACCGGTTGGGCTTGTTCTGAAAGCCTTTTTGCTCGTAGAACTTCTGTTCACCGGAGCTAAATACGAACTGGCGGCCGCAATCCACACAGTTCAACATTTCATCTACGTACACGAAACGAGAAACTCCTCAAAGTACGACGTGGTGGTCAACGACTGGTTCGACTCGCCTGGCACGTCGGAAACGCTACCGTGGGACCCTAACCCGCACTGAAAATGGATGCCTACCACGCTATATCAGCAATTTAAGTAAAGCGCTTCGACCCCGCCACGGCGTCAAACATCTCTTCGAAGATATAGAGCGGACCGATCAGGAGATAAACGAGATTCTCCAAGAACTTCGGTTTCGTTCCCTCAAAGCGATGTCCGACGAGTTGAAAGACCCATCCGAGGACGAAGGCTCCCAAACTGATCTGCCACGGCAATCGGATCGCAATCAGATAAAGGATTGCGAATACGATGGTCGAGAGCAGAGCACCGCGTAGATCGATAGCGGCGTAGTAGATGAGGACGGCAATCGCGGCCAAGGCCGCGAGATCGACCGGGCCGAGCGCAACGAGGTGCCCCAGACCCATAATCCCCAGCACGATTAACGGAATCCCGAAGGCATGACAAACACGGTTGCGCCGGTCCGCATGATACGAACCGTACTCCGTGAACAACTCCGTCTTCGTCATGAACCCAGTCCTCAGTAAGCGTGTGCCGCGTTTTTCCGACTCTTGCGACTAAAGTCCCTTCTGGATTCGGATATCACGGATAGCCCGGTCCTGCGCCGACCGGAACCGGTTGCGGCTCCGAAGAACGGTCATGAATGGCACCGACTATCACCGTTCCCGACCGCTTGTGCGATGATGTCATCTTGATCCGGCGCGATCTGCACATGCATCCGGAACTGGGTTTCGAAGAGCACCGCACGGCAGGAATCGTCGCCGACCGCCTGCGCGCGCTTGGCTTCGAGGTTCACGAGCACATTGGAAAAACCGGAGTTGTCGGTGTGATTCAAGGTGCGAAGCCGGGGCGCACGATCATGCTGCGCGCCGACATGGACGCACTGCCGATCGTGGAAGAGCGCGGGCATTCGTACCGCTCGCAAGCGGAGGGCAGAATGCACGCGTGCGGCCATGATGGTCACGTCGCCGTATTGCTTGGCGCCGCTGCGCTGATCGCAGATCGTCGCGATGAAGTTTCAGGAACAGTCTGTCTCGTCTTCCAGCCTGCCGAGGAAGGGCTCGGCGGTGCTAAAGTGATGATTGAAGACGGCTTGTTCGAACGATTCAAAATCGAACGCGCATACGGCTTGCATCTCTCGACGAAATATCGCACGGGCGTGCTCGGATTCCGCGAAGGCCCGATGTACGCGTCGAGCGATTCAATCGAGATTGACGTTACCGGCGTCGGCGGTCACGGCAGCGCCCCGCACGATGCCGTCGATCCGATTTACACCGCGGCGAATTTTATTACGTCCGTCCAGCAAGTCGTTTCGCGGCAGGTCGATCCGCTCGAGCCGGCCGTCGTCACGATCGGATCGATTCATTCGGGCACGACGCACAACGTCATCCCGCGTCAATGCAGCATGCTCGGAACGGTTCGCGCGTTTTCGGATCATGTGCGCGAAGCGATGCCGGGACGCATCGAACGCGTCCTCAAGTCGTGCTGCGACGCATCGGGTGCCACCTACGACTACCGGTATCTGTGGCGATATCCGGTGACGGCGAACGATGCCGAACAGACACGATATGCGCGCGCGCTCGCCGAGCACGTCGCCGGCGAACACATGGTGGTCGATGCCACGATGTTGATGGGCGCCGAAGATTTCTCGTTCTTTGCCCAGCGGGTGCCCGCGTGCTTTTACACGCTCGGCGCAAGCAGCTCGCCGGAGACGAGTCACCCGCATCACTCGAGTCTCTTCGATATCGACGAAGCGGCGTTGCCAAACGGCGTCGCTATGATGGCGGCGCTTGCGTTCGATGCCCCGCACAACGCCCCCTAATCTCATTCCCGAAGTCGTCGAGAATCCGCAACTCTCCGACGCCTTCGAGATCATGACGCGCGCCGTCTTTCAGGCGGGCGTGAGTTGGGCGCAAATCGCGACGCATTGGGATGCGTATCGCCGCGCGTTCGACGGATTCGACGTGGACCGCGTCGCTCAATTCAGCGAAGCCGACATCGAACGCGTTCTCGCCGAACCCGGCATTCTGCGCATGCGTCGCAAAGTCGCGGCCACGATCGCGAACGCCGTGGCGTTACGGGACTTGGCGAACGAATACGGCGACTTCCATCGCTACGTTGCGTCGTTTTCGACCTACACCGCAATCGTGAAAGATATCAAGAAGCGGTTTTCGTTCATGGGCGATATGAACGTTTGGTACTTGCTCTTCCGCCTCGGCGAGCCCGTCCCGCGTTTCGAAACGTGGGTGACCACAATTCCCGGCACTCATCCGCGCATGCGCGAGATGGTCGATCTTGCTCGCACTACGGGCCGCTCGGCCGAGGTGACTGATTCGGATTCGGCTGCGGCCGAATGATGTAGAGCCCGAACGGCGCCGCATAGTTGACGTGCGGCGGCATCGCGCCGTCCCAGCCTTTGGCGACAATATCTTGCGCCGTCGCATTGGCGATGTGCCCGCAACTCAAGAGCGCACCAACGATTGCGGGATCGCCGGGCGTCAAGTCGTACCACGTGCCGCTCTTCGCCGTGTGCGGCGCGATCGTCCACAATGTCGTCTTCGCGCTCGACGGATTCGCAAAGTACGCTTTGAGTTCGCCCAGTGCTTCGGTTGCAGAGATGCGTAGATCTCCGGTGCACGAGTCGGCCGTGCGCACTTGGAACGGATCCGCCGGCGGTTTTTGCGGAAGCGCGTAGAGGCGGAACGTTTCCTGTCCGGCTTGCTGCGGACGCGGATTGACATACAGCCCGACCGACGGCATAAAGGTCAACTGCAATCCGCGGAACGTGCCCGTCTGCGTGTAGAGATGACGGTTCGTAACGTCGTCGTTTGTTGCGATGTGGAGCGGGAAGCATCCGAGGAAGGCGCGGACACCGCCGCCCGGACCGCCGGGGCGCGCGCCGGCGCCCGGAGACTTCGCCTGATTGGCGACGATCTCCGATGCGAGCTGCACGTTACCGGAGAGTGATTGCAAACGCGGAACGATCGTCAACGCGTAGCTGGAACCGAGACCGTGATACGTAACCGTCGCGCCTTCGATTGAGGGCGGAGGCATCGATGCCGGATATCCTTGCGCTGTTTTCGCCGCTTCGATTTGCGCAACGTATGCCTTCAAACCAGCGGAAAGTTTTTGCGAGGTCGCCAGAGCGTCGCCCGTGCACGATGCAGTTTGCACGTCGAGCGGATTGCTCGGCGGAGACGTCGGAAGCGGACTGAAGAACTGACGGAAGCCACCGCCGCCTTCGCGACCGCCCGGGCCTCCGGGGCCGGGGCCGCCGGGACCGCCAGGTCCCTCGCCTCCCACGCCTCGTGGAATGCTGGCGCGACCGACGCCGATCGGCGACGAACCGAAATTCGATCCTCCCGCTCCGAACTTCACGTTGTACGTAACCGAATACGTGCGCGGCGTGAGTGGGCGCGCGATCGTCGGAATGAGCGTGCCGTTCTGCGTGACGTACGGCACGGCGTATTGGGGACTCGCGAACGTTCCCGCGTAGGCATTCGTCACGTTACTGACGGCAAAAGTCAACGTTCCGCGGTCGAACGCCGTGCTTGCGCCGAGATCGTATGTGGTGTAGGACGGCAGATTGTTCGGATTGTTCTTCCCGGTGTATTGCGCGTCCGCAAGCCACTCGATCGCGGAGTGGGGCGACTTATAATCCAACACGATGCCGCCGCGCTGCAGCGGAACGTTGGGAACTTGTTCGCCGGAAATCGTAATGGAATACGGATTGTCGATGCGCGGATCGTTCGAATTGACCTTCGACACGTTCACGTTCCAGAACGGTTGAACGACGAGATTTCCGGCCGTCACGAACCCGCTGATCGAACCGCCTTGATAGACGCGCTGCACTCCGCCGACCGGCGAAGTAAAATAAAGCTGCGTTGCGCTAAGCGGTGCGTTAGACGAACATCCGGCGGTTGACTGCATAGACTCGCTCCACGTCGGCAAGATACTGCGGCGAAATCGTTCCATTGGCAAGGAGCACGGATCCGTTCACTTCCACGGGAAGGACGGTTCCGTTTTGAACTTGGTTGTAGAGTTGGAACGTGAGCGAACTGCCGTGAAATGAACGCGTGTAACTCAAGCGCTCCGATGCGGATGAACTTGCCGTCGGTTGATCTCCGGGCGCATTTCCATAGATAACGTTGCCGTTGCAATCGAAACGCAACGATGCCGGATCGGTCAGTACTGTCGAGCGTGACGGTGCCGGCGCAATTCCCCCGAGAGAAACATAACCGCTCCAGGTGTCGCGCGTCGTCGGTTTCCAGGTCGCGCCAACCGTGCCGAGACCGCTCGAGAGGCCGGCATTTGCGCGATTCCCACCGATCGATTCGGAGAGCGTCAATTTGTCGTTCGAGTAGACGGTGTCCGTGAGTTGAAACGCGTTGTAGTTCGAGTACTGGAAGCTGTTGTAGTAGGGCTCTGCTTGCGATACGAGCGGCGAGGTCGTCGAATCGCTCCACGTTCCGTAGGTTTGCAGCGAAATCGTGTGACGCTCGCGCTCGGGAAGGGTTGCGGTCAGCGTGTAGCCATGGCTCTGATTGTCGGTGGAAAATCCGATCGGCTGCGCGACGCCGTCGACGAAGCGGTTGAGCTGATCGTTGACGTTAAAGAAGGTGCTGGAATAGATCGACGCAACGATGCTCGTTTCACCGACGAGCGCATTGTCTTGTAGCGAGTACATCTGCACGTTGCTGTCGGATGTATTGTCCGGTCCGTAACCGCAAGGAACGGCTTGGGTAACGCGCAGGCAGACGAGGTTCGTCGAGCGATTCGAGCCGAGGAACGTTCCCGTAAGCGTCTGCGAATCGCTGAATTGATACCGCAAACGCCCGAGCTCTCCCGCGATCCCCGAATCGCCGTTGTGCGAATAGTCGAGACCGCTCGCGTCGAGATACGTCATCCCGTCCACGAGACTCGGATATTCGCGATACGTCGCTTGGAGCGCCGTCCCCAGCTTTCCGTACGATCCCGTCTCACCGAAGGAAGAGTTGTAGCGACCGTTGCTACCGACGCCAAGTTGAAGCGCCGAGCGCCATGTGAGCGTGGGTTGAAGCGTCGAGAATCCAACGCTTCCACCCAGACCACCGATCCCCGGCCCTTGGTGAACCGACGCGCCGCCGAAGAGATCGGTCGCAAACATTCCCAGATTTCCCGCCTGTCCTGGAGTGTTAAGCGGAATTCCGTCGAGTGTTAGCTGCGTCTGGCTTGGATCGTGGCCTTCAAGGGAGACCGTTTGCGTGGCATCGCTGTCGTCGCCCGATGTCGACACCGAAACGCCGGAGAGTTTATTGAGCGCGTCTGAGAGATCCGTCGAGAGTTTGCGCTGCGGCGAATTCTCGTTTATCGACGTCGTTGAGACCGACGCCGTTGACTTTGCGATTACCGAACCGATGATCTTCAGATTCGTCGCAAGCGCCAACGTGACGTTGACCGTAACATCGCGCCCGTTAACGACTTCAAACGGCTCCGACGTGATCGTCTGGTAACCGCTATGCGCGATGCGCGCGCGGTAGATTCCGTCGGGCACATCGGTGAAGTAGACCTGTCCGTTCTTGCCCGTCAATTCGCTAGTCACGACCGGACCGTCGAGCACGACGCGCGCGAGCCCAAGCGGCGTTTTGCCGCTTTCGTCGTTCACGATGATTCGAATCGACCCCGTATCGCTTTGAGCGCATGCCGCGACCGGGAAGGAAACGAACAGCAGAGCAAGCGCGCTCCACGCAGCAAGCAAACGTCGGACCATCGCGCTGATTCTTGCTAACCTGGCTGATAAAGCACTGAGGAAATGGGGCGTTTAGATTAAAGCGTGATCACCACGGTCGTTCCGTGGTTCGGAGCGCTCTGGAGTTCGATCGTTCCACCAGCCCGCTCGACCGCGCGCTTGGCGATCGCGAGGCCTAAGCCGCTCCCCGTGATCGAACCGCGCTGGTCGCCGCGATAGAATCGCTCGAACGCGTGCAGCCGCTCGGATTCCGTCATGCCCGGCCCCTCGTCGCTGACGCTGATCGTCGTACTACCGTTGGTTCGGTTCGCGCGAAGATGAATCGCTGCCTCGGGTGCGTACTTGAGCGCGTTCTCAACCACGTTCCAAAGGGCTTCGCCGATTTCGGCGCGGTCCGCCTCGATCGTGTCGCCTCCCTCGACGCTGTAGTCGATTTGCCGGCCGTCGTCAATGCGCCGCGCCGCATCGCATTGGTCGCGCAGCAATTGCGCGAGGTCAATCCTCTCCTTGTTCGGCGGAGTCTCCGAGTCGAGTCGTGCGAGGCGCATAAGGCGATCGATAAGACCGCGCATATGCTCCTTCTCGATCGACATCGTGCCGAGGATCTGTCGAGCGATCGACGGTTCGGCGACCGCGCCGCGCCGTAGAACATCGATGTATCCGCCGATGACCGTCAGCGGTGTGCGCAATTCGTGGCCGGCATCGGCGACGAACTGACGCATTCGTTCCTCGGTCTGCCGCCGCTCGTTCATTGCGGCGGCAACGCTCGCGGCGGCGTCGTTATACGCCATCGTCAGTTCGCCGATTTCGTCGCCGCCGGGCGCCATGAACCGCCGCTGCGTGAAATCACCTTCCGCAAGCGCGCGCAACGAATCGGTGATCTCGCTAACGGGCCGCAGCGCTTGACGCGCGACGAAACGCCCCAGGAACCACGACAGAAGCACGGCCGCGATCGCAATGGTGATGACAACGCGCCAATACGGCAGCAAGGAAACGAGCAGCAACGCAATGGACGGTTGGAACGCGACGTATCCCCCGTCAACTTCCGTCAAGTCCAGCGGCTCCGCGCCACGACGCGCGCCTTCGATCGGTGCGCCGGGTGGCGGGCCGGGCGGAAACATAATGCGAATGCGCCCTTCGTTCATCGCTACGACACGATCGAGCAACTTCGGACGAAGCGTCTTGTCGCCGGCGAGAAAGCGGCCTTCGTTATCGAAGACCGCGACGCGAAGACCAATACCGCTCAATTCATCGACTAATTCGGGCGCCGTCTGTTCGAGCGACTGCCCTTCCATGCGCTTTTGTTCCGTGATAATTCGAGCTTCTTCGTGCTTAGCGATGACAATGTCGCCGGTAAAGCGCGTCATCTCCAGCACGAGCGCAACGCCGGAAGCAACAAGCACGAGAAGAATCGTGATGCCGAGCAGGGTCGTATACATCGCGGAGAGCCGCGATGCGAGCGATTGTTTCATCCGATACTAAGACTGCTGCGAGAGGCCGTAGCCGACGCCGCGAACCGTGCGGAGAAACGAACCGCGTTCGCCCGGACGGTCGATCTTCGCGCGAAGATACGAGATATACGTTTCAACGATGTTTGGTCCGCCCTCAAAGTCGTGCCCCCAAACGATCTCCAGCAAGTGATCTTTGCTAAAGACGCGCCGTGGTTCACGCATGAATACTTGGAGCAGGTCGAATTCCCGTTGCGTCAATTCGATGGTGTCTTTACCGCGCCAAACTTCTCGCGTCTGCGGATTCATCGAGACGTCGCGCCAACGCAACACATGCTCTTCGATCAACTGCGGACGACGCAGTTTCGCCTGGATGCGCGCGATCAATTCCTCGAACACGAACGGCTTGACGAGATAGTCGTCCGCGCCCGAGGTCAGACTCTGCACCTTGTCTTCCGTTCCACCTTTCGCGGTGAGCATGAGAATCGGCGCTTGCGTGATCTCCCGCAGCTTCGGCAGCAACGTGATACCGTCGATTTTCGGCATCATGATATCGAGCACGATCACCTCGGGATCGAAGCGACGCACGAGATCGAGCGCGGCGAAGCCGTCGGCGGCTGTCTGGACGTCGTATCCTTCGCGAGAGAGTCCCAGCTCAAGCATTTCACGGACCATGCGGTCGTCATCGATGACGGCCACGCGGGAATTTACCATGGTGAACATCTACACCGATACTAGGGCGGCTCCCCTTGGAGGCGGCTGAGGCGCCTCGCTGCGACTCTATGCAGCGCGTAGCGGCGAGGGCCAGCGCGAGTACGTTTGCCCGGAAATCAACGCAGCTTGACGGATTGAGTCCAGCGAATGCGAGACAAGCGTCACGCCGTCGCGAATCGCGCGGGCGCTCATCATGTCGTCGATCAGCCACTGCGCGAACACGTGCACCTCGTCCGTACCGGAGGCCTGTCCGAGTGCGACCAGCACGTCGGCGAGCGTGCACTCAGCTCGAGCCAACAGCGGCGCCACGAGGTCGTGCTGAACGCGCCGCGCGTTCCATCCCGCCGCCACGACGACCACCTTTGTCAGCTCGCCCTTGCCCGACGATTCAAAGTCGACCAGTGCCGCGCGGACGGTTGGAGCGAGAAGCGGATCGACCTGCATGTGGAGCGTGGCGCCCGCGATCGTTGCCGAGGGTCCGGCGGTAAGAACCGCGCCTGCACCGATGACGTAGTCGTTCATGACCCGAGTGTGACACGTCAGGGTGCCAACTGCATGGCATAAAATTAAAGAGGCGCCGTAGCACGGCGCCTCTGCCCACCACCCGATAGCGGGGCTTTCCTCGGCGTGGACGCTACGCCGAGGAAAGATGCGTCTCTTTGTGCGAGACCATGGCCGTGCGACGGCGGAACATGCCGATCATCGCATCGACCACCTCGGGATCCCATTGGGAACCGCGACCTTCTTCTAAAATTTGGAGCGCCTGACGCGGAGCAATCGGACGCCGGTACGGCCGTTCGCTGATCATCGCGTGGAACGCGTCGGCGACCGCAACGATCCGTGCCTCGAGCGGGATGCTCGTGCCGGCAAGCCCATCCGGATACCCGCCACCGTCATATCGTTCGTGATGCGCGCGGACGACGATCGAGCAGCGCTGGAGCGACGGAATTTGATTGAGGATGCGTGACCCCGACGCGGCGTGATCTCGCATCACATCCCACTCGCTCGCGGTAAGCGGCCCGGCCTTCAGCAGAACCGTATCCGGGGTCGAAATCTTTCCGATGTCGTGCAGCAACGCGCAGAGCTCGACGAACTCCGTCGTCTCGGCGTCGCATCCCATCGCGGTTGCCAGCCGCCGTGCCCATTCCGCGGTCGCCTTTGAATGGCAGCATGTGCCATAGTCGCGCTCGGAGAGCATCGCAAGGAGGGCGTCGGTCGTCTCCATGCCCACGGGCTGATCGTCGTCAGCATCGTCAAGATCGAGCGTCGTGCGCTCGATTTCGCGCGTGAGAACATCGAGGAATGCCAAAAGCCGCCGCTGATCGGCGTCATAGGTAATCGCCGCCGTAGAGAGCGCATGCGTCGCCGCAATCGCGAGGTCCATCACTCCGGCTCGTCCGTACTTGGGCGTCTCGCGCTCCGCCCAAGTGACGAGCCCTACCGGCTTCGCGAGCGTCAGTGAAAGACACAGGCGATCCAGCAAAACTTCGAGTGATTTCTCGACCTCAGGCTCGCCAGCGGTCGCTGCCAACGTTAACTGGCGCACCGCGTTACCGGCGAGCGTAGAAATTTCCTGACCGAGCGACGCCCCGAGGGCTGTCAAAGTGCGCACCGCAGGCATGGATTGGCGATGTACTCGGAGACGATCTAACCGTTCAGCGGTCCGGGCATGTCGCAGCACGCGTGAATTGCGCCTGCGATTACGGCTGCGACAACGAGGGCAGTCAACATGAAAAGGGGTCCTCTCGGAAAGAGTGGTCTTTCCCAAAGAGTACCTGCCCGTCAGCAGGCCGTCTCTACTGAAATTTAAGTAGAACCGTTTCTCGCAACTTACAAGAGGCCCATACGGCGGGCAGTAGCGATCGCCTCCGATCGCCCATGCCCCCCAAACTTTCTGATGATGTTCTGAATGTGTGTTTGAACCGTCAGGACGGACCGGCCTATTTCGGCAGCGACTTCCTTTGGGGTGCGTCCATCGGCGAGGGCGCGAAGGATGGCGAGTTCCGATGGCGTCAGTGCGACGGAGTCTTCTGGGACGCGTTTCCGGCTCATTGCGCTATGCGCCAGCAACAGGTACCGGCTGTACCCGCCAAAGCCAAAACTCGAAACCGCGTCGTGGATCTCCTGAATCTCCGTTACCTCATGTGCCGGATTAATCCCCGACTGCAATAGTTCCGCCACACCGGCGGCAAACGCGCGAACCGCTTCCTTCTCCGATCGCACCCGGCGCAACAGTTTTCCGGCAGCAGTATGCCGTCCACTCAAGACCTCGGCTAGCGCAACGAATAACAGCGCGAAATCAAAGAGTATCGCTTTTCCGTCGGCGTTCGCATCGAGTTCCGCCAGTGCCGACGCGACCGCATCTGCGCTCGCCTTGGCCTGGCCGTCGAGCGCGAGGCACAATGCAAACACGGCTTCGATGAATACTCGATCGGGTGCGAAGTATTGTCTGCCGCGAATCGTCCCGAACATGCGGTGCGCGTCGGCGAATTGCTCGGCCCAGGCGCGCCGGTGCGCTTGGCTGGAAACGATAAAGTTTCCGATCGATGCGTCGCCTTTATTCAGCTCGGACAGCTGCTTCTCGATGGAGATTGCGCGCTCGGCGTTTCCACGGCGTGTCTCGATACTCAGAATGCCGAGTAACGAATGCTGAAGTCCTAAATAGTCGCCGGCTCGCGTCGCGGCCGCGGACGCTTGCTGTTCGCACCACAAACTCAGAGCGGTGTCGTTTTCCGCCATCAGCGCCTGGATCGCAAGCGAGTGGTATGCGCGGCATGCAATTCCCCATTCACCTTCGCGGGCGGCGACGTCAGCGGCGCGCGTGAGTAATTCACGGCTCTTTGCGAGCTGGGAATCAAACATCGCGACGTTCCCGAGCCGAAGTAGAACGCGCGCAAGTATCCCTTCGTCGGCGACCTCATCGATTGAGGCATCGATCTTGCCGGCGAGCGCCCGGGCATCTTCCAGCCGGTGGTAACTCGCGTACAAATTGGCAAGATACGACGTGATATCTAACCGCTGCTTGGGATTGAGCTCGTGTGTAGCGAGAAATTGCTCCAGCGGCTCGATCGGATCTTTGCCTCGATTCGATTGGTGAATCGCCAACCGAAGCAAAAATTCGGCCCGCTTTTCAAGCGTCAGTTCTCCGCGAAGCGCGCGGCTTAAAAGCCGCTCACCCTCATCGAGACGACCGCGCATGATCGCGATCAAACCGGAGAGACCATCGAGCGTGGAGCGGCGCTCCTGAGCCGCAGAAGAAGCGAATTCCAGCGCCGCCGAGACCTCATCGGAGAAGCCCTGCGAGATCAGCACAATCCCGTGCTCCTCGAGGATGCGAATGACGTCGTCGTACGAAGCTGCCCAAACGTAGAGTCGCAGTGCATCAACCGGGCGTTGAGCCGTCTCGAGAACGCCGCCGACGCGCCGGCCGAGCGCGCGCGCTGCTTCGCTTCCACGAAATTGAAGTTGATGCAGCACGAAGTCGGCAAAGAGATCGTGCATGCGGAATGTGCCGTTGCTGTGCTCTTGCAAAAACGCGACGCGCTGGCGCAAGTTCTCCAACATCGGCGCTGCATTATCGAATCCGGCGCGAACGAGTAGATCGATATCGATCTCGCGCAAGAGCGCGGCCGTCTCCACGAATTCTCGTTCCGAATCGCTGAGGGTCGCGTACACTTGCTCCGCCAAATAGCGGTAGACCATTTCGCGCGTCATCGATGAAACGTTGCGTAGATCGACGGAGCGTGTCGACGAGCGTAGCGCGAAACTCATCGCAGTCGCCCAGCCGTCCGTCAAATTCAAGAGTTCGTAGAGTTCTTCGTCACGAACGGCGAGGCGGAACGCGCGGGCGGCATCACGTGCTTCTTCTACCGAGAACTTGAGATCGTGCTCGTCGATCGCGAGGTCGCTATCGCCGTACGCAAGCCACGTGCCGATCGGGAGTCCGAGTGTCGAGCGCGACGCGATGATCCACTGCACGCGGCCTTTCGTTCGATCGATCAGCGACGAGAGGAATCGCGTTACTTCACGATCGTCTTGAGCGACGTGCAAATCATCGATGGCAATGATGCCGCGATACGACTTGAGATGCGAATGCATCCACAGCGCGAGGTCCGTGCCGGGCGATCCCGAGGCGGCATTCTTTTCGTAGGCGCCGGCAAGGGTTGTTCGCGCATCGGGGGCGACATCGGCTAACGCGCCGGCGAAGCCGCGAAGAAATCCGAGGAGTCCCGCATTATCGGGGTGGATGTCGAAGCGCACGGACGCGCCGTCCACGCCGTCGAGATATTGGCGCAGCGCGACGGACTTGCCGTATCCGGCGGGCGCGATGATGAGCACGACGCGCTGCATCGCAGCGGACGCGATGCGTTCAAGCACGCGACGCCGGGGGATCGGCACGAAGACCCCGCCGGTTTCGATACTACCGTCGGGGCGAACCGGTCGGATCATCGGGTCCTACGTGATGCGACCCAAGGCGGATCGATACTCATCCTCTCCCTCATAGTAACCGATCAGGTGCTCTTCGAGGTAGAGCAGGCGAAGGTCCCGATCCAGCCGGGCGTACGCCTCTGCCTCCTCGGCGCGAAACGCCTCCCAATGCGCCCGAGACTCCCAAACGTCGACCGAAATATACACGTCGGCTTCATTCTTGTGCCGGAAAAGGCGCGTTCGCCGGAAGCCGGCGTGCTTGCCGAAAAGCCGGCTCCAAGGACCGGCTGGTCCGTAGGCATGTTCGAAGGCCCGGGCCTGCGACGGGTGCACGCGATACCGGTAGAAGACCTCGATCATGCCTAAGTTCCGAGCGGGTCCAGCTTGGCGGCGCGCAGCTGCGCGTCGGCCTCGCGAATTTTCGCCTCGTACGGAGCAAACGCGTCGAGCTGCACCATTGTGAGACGACGCAACGCCGCGTCTTCTCTCGCTTGCGCCGCCGTCGCCGGAGCGAAGGAATCGAAGTACGTGTCGATCTGCGACTGCAAGCGTTCCCGCAACACGTCGGGCAAGAAATCGTTGTCTTGATCGTTCTTCGGATTTGACGTGAACGACGCGACGAACGACGGCGCCTGCTGCACGAGCGTATCGATCGTTTGCGCGAGCTGCGCTTTCCCCTCGCTCTTCAATTGCGTAACGCGTGACGGACCATTCGCTGCGACCGCGCCGAGCACGTTGAGCGCGTCATCGACGCGCGAGAGATCCTCGAGTAACGCCTGCACGCGATCGCGCCGCGCCTGCAATTGCGCGAGGGTATAGTGCGTACGGGGATCCTGACGGACGACGAGCGGCCGCGTGTAGGTGCGCCCGTCGACGTGAAGACGTACGGTGTACGCCCCGGGAACCGCCGGCGCGCCGGTGTCGAAGCTTCCCTGATTCCACTTCGGCGTATACATCCAGGGACGGACGGTTTCGCCCGTGAGATCCCAGGTGAAACGGTTGAATCCAGTGTCGTTCGTCAAGTCCGCAACGCGCTTTCCGTCTTCGTCGTGCGTCGTGAAACGCCGGAGCACCGAGCCCCGCGCGTCGACGATCTCTGCGGTCGGCACGCTTTTCGCCGGTGCGTTCAAGTAATAGGTGAAGATCGCACCGTACGGCGGCGCTTCGCCATCCGTCCGCGTTCCCCAATACGAGAACACGTTCCACTCGATCGCATCACGCGGCGGCGCGAGATAGACGCCCGCACGATGCGCGGCGCCGTATTCGCGCAGCGCCGTCACATCATCGAGTACCCACGCTCCGCGTCCATGCGTCGCGAGCAGCAGGTCGTTACGATCGGGCTGCAGTTCGATGTCGCGAACGGAAACCGGCGGCAAGTTGCTCGAGATACGCTGCCATTGCGCGCCGTCATCCCACGATGCCCAGAGCGATCGCTCGAGACCCAAGTACAACAAGTGCGGCACGGCGGGATCAGCGAGAATCGATCGCGCCTCATCATCGCGCGGCAATCCGTTTGCGATGTTCGTCCAGTGCGAACCGTAATCGCGCGTCATATAAACGTACGGCGTGCGATCGCCCGTCATATGCAGATCGTAAACTGCGTATGCCGTTCCGGGGTCGGTAACGGACGCAGAGATCGACGCGAACCGTCCCCACGGCGCAATGCCGGCAGGCGTCACGCTCTTCCAGTGTTTGCCGCCGTCGCGCGTAAGCGCAACGACGCCGTCGTCCGTTCCGATCCAGAGTTCGCCGCGCGCCGCACGCGAGGGTTCGATGAAGAGAATCGTCTCGCTCGTCTCGGCACCCGTTCCATCGAGCGTGATACCGCCGGTGACAATCTCGTGCGAAGGATCGTTTCGCGTAAGGTCGGGACTGATGCGCGACCACGTCATGCCGC
The DNA here is from genome assembly GCA_963765935.1 of Vulcanimicrobiia bacterium. GTDB lineage: Bacteria > Vulcanimicrobiota > Vulcanimicrobiia > Vulcanimicrobiales > Vulcanimicrobiaceae > JAMXLG01. The sequence continues at coordinate 320,046 of CAVXXX010000002.1, forward strand.
GATCCCTAGTCATAAAGAGCACGTTTGCCGCGGTGTACGCGCGTGAGGAATCGAACGGATCGAACGCAATCGGCGTTTCCCAATTGAAGCGATATGTCAGCGCCTTCGGATCGATGACGTTTTGATCGCGTACATATGGACCTACTTCGCGCGTTTCCGATGTCTTGAAGTCGTGTATCGAAACTTCGCCCGCAAAGTTCTGCCCGCCGGCACTCTGCCAAACGTAGCGCGGATCGCGCGGATCGAAGAGCGTCCACGTGCCGTCACCGCCGCCCGTGCGCAGCCATTGACTCGAACTGACGCCGGCGGGATCGAGCGGATTCGACGGACCGCACCACATACCATTATCTTGCAATCCCAGACAAATCCGATACGGGACCTCACGGGAAAAGCCGATGTGATACGGCTGCGAGACCGGCAGGTTCTTCTCCCATTGCCACGTCGTGCCGCCGTCGCGGGAAAATGCGACACCGCCGTCGTTGGCTTCAATGATGCGGCGGCCGTCACTCGATAACCACATGCCGTGATGATCGCCGTGGACGCCCCGCCCGGTGATCGAGAAATGTTTGCCGCCGTCAACGCTGACGGTCATGTGCACGTTCTCGGTCCAGACACGATCGGGATCGATCGGATCGACGAAGATCTTGCTGTAATAAAACGGACGTTCGTTGATGAGCGGATCGGCGGTCATCATTTGCCACGATACGCCGCCGTCATCCGAGCGCCAGAGCAATCCGCGTTTCGTTTCGATGAGCGCATAGATGCGCTGCGGATTGGATGGCGCAATCGCAAGGCCGATGCGCCCCATCGTTTCGCCGGGCAAACCGTGCCCTTGCAACTTCGTCCAAGTTGCGCCGCCGTCGTTCGAGCGATAAAGACCGTCGTTCGGGCCGCCGCTCGTGGAACTCCAGCCGGTTCGCCGGTACTGCCACATGCCGGCGAAGAGCAGGCTCGGATCCTTCGGATCGGCGATGAGATCGGAAGCACCGGTTGACGCATTGGCGTAAAGCGTCTTCTTCCACGTCGTTCCGCCGTCGGTGGTGAGATAAATTCCGCGGTCCTCGCTATCGGCAAACGGATCGCCAAGCACGGCAACGAGGACGTGCGCCGAATTGCGTGGATCGATGACGATGCGTCCAATGAGCGAATTGTGCAGGCGCAGCACGCGCGTCCACGTTTTTGCACCGTCCGTCGTTTTATAGACGCCGTCGCCTTGCGTTACGTCGTTGCGTGGATTCGATTCTCCCGTGCCGACCCAAACGGTATTTTTAGCAACCGGGTCGATCGCGATCGCGCCAATCGCGGCGACATCTTGGCCGTCGAATACACTCGTCCAACTCGCGCCGGCGTTTGTCGACTTCCACAGACCCCCGCCCGCTGCACCGGCATAGTAGAGCGACGGATCCTGATCGGTTCCCGCGACGGCACCAAGGCGGCCGCCGGATACCGCGGGACCGACGCTACGCCAGGTGAAACCGGCGAACGGATCGTTTGTTGTGGCGGCTTGAACGGAAAGTGGGGTGAAGTTAACGGACGCGACGAGCGCGGCCAGTGCGAAGGAACGCAGTTGACGCATGAGTTGCGATGTTGGCTGAGGGCAGCGGCACGTCCCCTTTACCGATTAGCCTGCTTAAAAAATATGCAAGCAATTGGCCTTCGAATTGTAGACGCGGAGCAAGCCATGCGCGCTGTCGCGGGCACGTCAGCTCCCCCAATTCGAGAACGAGCGACGCATCGCGCGCCTCAACTTGCCGATAGGCGTAATAATCGCGCAGTCCCTTTGTGAAGTCATCGGGTTCAAAGCCGAACGGAAAATACTGCGAATAGAGCGTGCGCCATTGCTGCGCGGCAGATTGATACCTGCGCTCGTGATAGCCGATTGAAGCGCCGCTCGTGCACGGAGAGGTTGCGCCATCGAAATGAATGAACACCGCGGCACCCACGGCATACGAACCGTCGAAATCGGCCGGCGCTCGCACGACCGACACGCCATGCGCGCGTAGCACGCGAGTTGCTTCGTCGGCGACGACCGGCGTCCACTCACGTTCACCTTGCGCACCGAGATTACACGCGCGTTTCGGATACCGCGCGCATGACGCCGGGCGGCCCTCATGGCCGGCCGAAATGAGGACGTCGGCCTGCATTAGCGCTGCTGCGAAAAGAAGATGGATCATGTGATCGTGACCAGCTCCGAGAGTGACGACGGCGGTTCCGCTCCGAGTTCGGCTTGGAGCGCAGCGCGATATTGACGGTAGATTCGCATTGCAGCGGCGCGGTCGTTCCCCGCGAGTTGGGCGCGAATTCCCATCTCCGCCGCAACCTCATCGCAGGGATCCAGGTGCAATGCCGCTCGAGCGTAATCCGTCGCCGCGATCGCATCCGCGCGCGCCAGCGCGTCCTCGCCGAGGCGATGCGCAAGTTCGATACGAAAATCTCGTATCCGTCGGGCGGTTGGCTCAAACCATTCCCACGCTTCCGCGCGTATCGGCGGATCTTCGTCGAAGCTGCGCCACATGCGCTCGAGCGTATCACGATCGCGTTCGCTTAACGCCGCTTTCTTTCGCGCGATGTTCGAGATGCGATCCACTTCCCAAAGATCGACCGATGCACGCGTGTGGAGACGATAGCCGTCTCCATCTCGCTCGATGACATCCTTACGCGGCAAGTGCGCACGCAGCCGATGCAAACAGACGCTGAAGACATTGCGCGCAGCCGCTTCGTCCAAATCGGGCCACAGAGATGCGGCCAGACGCGCGCGTGAGGACGGCTCGGGCCGCATTGCAATCGCGAGCAGCAATTCCAATTCACGACCGGCCACCACGATCGGAACGCCGTCCACCCGTACGCGTCCGCTCGCGACCGACACCTCAATCGGCGCAACGACTTCGTGACGCTGCCGGGAGAGGCGGGTGACGAACGATGTGAGCAATCCGCAGTCGATCCGTCGCTCGGCGGCGTGTGCGACCGCGGCGCTAACTTCGCTTGCATCAATCGTTGCAGCGATTTGCCCGGCCCGAGCGATCGCTTCTTCGAAGGCCGATTCATCAACAAGCGCGGATGCAACAGCGGTCAACACACGAAGGAAGCCATGTCCGAGACGTTGCGCTCGTTCGAACGCGTCGCGCGCAATTTCCTGACGCCGCCGGTCTTCACGCGTTTCCGCGAGCTCGATCAACTGCCCGTAAATAACGAACTCCGGAAGATCGTACGGCGACGGAGCGACGTCGCGCCGAAGCATTGCCCCGGCGAGATAAGCAAACGCCGTAACGCCGCGACGAGCAAAGGTGTCGAGTTCTTCGGCTGCATCGTGCGCCCGCGCATCGTTTCCAATAAGCCATGCCGAGACCAACATCTGCGCAACGACTAACGCTTGGGCGTGCTCCATTCCCGACTCACGTGCCCGTGAAAGACCGCGCTCCAGGAATTGCATCTCCATGCGGTCGCCACGAACGCGCGTCACTTCCGCTGCAAGCGTTACGTGAAGGGCGGAGGCCATGGCATCGCCTTCCAAAATCTGCGGAAGTGCGCGATCGACGTCGGCCGTCGCGGCCGTCAACGCACCCGTGCGCGCCCGCAGGAATGCGCGCATCGCAAAGACGTGCGTCTGAAACTTCAATCCGGCCGTGCGCTCGATCATTGCTTCGACTTCGGAGAGCGCGCGACCGTGATGCCCCAGATATGCCATCAGGTGAATGCGCATCACGAAGAGCGCGTAGCGATCGCGTAACGCCCCATTGGCGGGTATCGTTCGCCACATCGATTCCGCCTCGTCGAGTAGCACCTGCGGAGCATCACGAAAGAGCCGCAACAAGCCGTGAATCCCGAAGAGGTGCGGATAGCGCGCAAGCTGGCCGGCATCGAATCGGCGCAGCAGATGAAGATATCGCTGCGGCGGCCGCGCCATTGCCAACACGTTGTATTGGGCGAGCGCGGTTGCGGCCGCGTCGCATTCTCCATTGGCGATCTGCAGTTCCGTTGCGCGCAAGTAGTCGCCCTCGGCTTCGCGAGCGAGCGCGAGTTGTGAGACGAGGAGGCGTTTGCGCTCTTCCTGATGCTCGAGCACGGCCGCAGCGACAAGCGGATGAACGCGATAGCGGCCGTCGCCGTCGCGACGCAAAAAGGGCGATTCCTTGGCAAAGTCCGCAAGTGCGTCGCCCGAAAGCGCTTCGGGAAATGCGTCCCGCACGTCGGCATCAGTTGCGTGCGGCATTGCGGCGCACGCAAATAGCGCTTGGACGGTCCGCGCGTCGTAGATCGAAAGCACTTCGTCGACGAGATAGTCGTGGAGTTCGCCGAACGCGATGTCACCCAGTTGATCGAGTAACTTCTCGAGCCGTCCTTCGCGAGCAAAGCGCTGCAGCAAGAAGAGCGCAATCGGCCACCCTTCGGAAACGCGCGCGATACGTGCGAGCGCCGAAGCGTCGGTGACAAACGGCGCGAGCAGCGCACGCTGTTCCTCGAGATCAAAGGCAAGATCCGCCGCGCGTAACACGACGATTTCGTGTGGCGCGGCAAAGCGCGTCAAACGAAGCGGAAGCGGCTCTCGCGAAGAGAGTACCACGACGGTTTCCGGCGGGCGCCGTTCCAAGAGCTGCGTGAGGAACCCGAGCGCTTCGGGATGCCGTCCGATGAAACGCGCCCGTTCGAACACAATGCGGTTGGGCGGATCGGCACAAAATGACTCGAGCGCGAGCTCTAACCGCTCCGCGACGCTTCGGCTGCCGTCGTTGAGCTGGTTATCGAGGCCGGGGACGACGCGTCGGGCGAGATCGAGATCGTCTCGCAGACCCTCACAGTCGCAGATGCGCGTATCAACATCGTCGCCGTAAAGCATGCGGATCAGAGCCGTTTTACCGTACCCAGCCGGCGCAACGAGCCCGAGAATAACCGGTCGCGACCGCTCTAAGCGCGATCGAAGACGGGCACGGTCGACGATCCCACTCCTCACCATATGACTGTAATCGGTTTGTAATCGATCTGTAATTAGTCCGTAAGTCCCGGGAAAGGTGTCTCATCTAGGATGCAGATGCCAGCCGAGCCACGGAAAGGCAACCATGTCCCTCGCATCTTCTCACCAAGACCCCACGTCCGTTTATGTGGTCGGTCCTCATTCTGCGCTCCGCACGGCAGTCGCCCGGCTCTTAGAGCTGGATCCCGGTATCGCGGTGCTGGGAACTTCCGAAGACCTCGAGTTGCAAGCGCCTCTCGCTCACGTTGTCATCGATGAGTCGCTCCTCCATGAACTACGTGATCTCTCCGTCGCGGATTTCATTGCGACGGTCAAATCGCTGGGATCGGTACCCGCCGCGCCCGCCCGTCATCTCCAAGTGCTCCCGGGCAAAAGCGATATGCGCGAACTGCTCTCGCAGCGCGAACTGCAAGTCGTTCGGCTTGTTGCTGAGGGTCTCTCAAACAAAGAGATCAGCATCCGGATGAAGCTCTCGGATAAGACCGTGAAAAACCACATCTCGCACATTCTTGCGAAGATGCAGTTGACGGCACGGACGCAAGTCGCCGTCCACGCATTGCGCGCAGGTATTGTTTAGGCTACGGAACGGCGCCCCGTTGCGGCAGGTGCTTCCCGGATGAGCCGCGCGCTTCCACACGTGAAATCGTAGAGTAACGTACCGCGCAGCGGGACCTTCGCGTACCGCTGCGTTGCCGTTGCTATCCGCCGAATGACATCGAGGCGAGCGCCGTCCGGGGGAAGCCGGCGCAAAACGATCGCGTATGCATGCCCGAAACGGTTACGTACGACCGCATCAAAGGGTGCACTGCGCGACGACGTCGCGATGATATCGCGGTGGCGCAGCGCGGCTAATCGCGCCGCCAAGCGCCCGTCGATGAACCCGCGCAGTTCACGCACGATCCGGTCCCGCTCTGAAAACAGGAGGGCGGGGCGCACACCGTCAGGCGCCTCGGACTGAATGTCGCGTTCAAATCGGACGAGGGCGTCATTGATCACACCTCGCGGAGTGATGCGGCCGCGCTGGAGCGCGTCGATGACCGACGCGCGCATAGCACGTTCGGCAAGCTTGGGAAGTCGAGAGACGGCGAGCAAGGGATCCATACCTGGCTCAAATATAGCCTTTGTAAATGCCAAGGGCCTGGCATCATTGTTCTTGAACTTCGCGCGGACATGCAACACCGTCCCCACTGGGCCACCGGCATCGGTCTGCTCATTATTCATCTGGGCGCAATCCTCGCGCTCTTCCCGATGTTCTTCTCGTGGTCCGCAATCGGCGCAGCGTTCGCGATTACGTGGATCACCGGTGGCTTCGGCATTACATTGTGCTACCACCGCGCGCTCACGCATCGTGCGCTGCGCATGGTACGGCCGCTCGAATATGCTACGGCGATTGCAGGAACGCTCGCATTTCAAGGAAGTCCGATCGAATGGGTTGCGACGCATCGTATCCATCACGCGCACTCGGATCGTCGCGGTGATCCGCACAGCATTCGCCGTGGTTTGAGCTGGGCGCATCTGACCTGGCTCTTCTTCACCAACGAGAATCTACCGACGGTCGAACAACAAAAACGCGTTACGCCCGATCTGTGGGACGATCGGTTCTATCAGGCGCTGCGCCATCTGCATATCCCACTGCAAATTGCACTCGCTGTGCTGTTTTTCGCGCTCGGCGGATGGTCGTGGGTCGTGTGGGGAATCTTCGCGCGTTTGGTGTTCACCTATCACGCAACGTGGCTCGTGAACAGCGCTGCGCACTTCGCCGGCTATCGCACCTATCGCACCGCGGATCGCTCCGTCAATTCATGGTGGGTTGCGCTCTTGTCGTGGGGCGAAGGTTGGCACAACAATCATCATGCGTTCCCGTTCTCCGCGCGCCACGGACTGAAGTGGTTCGAAATCGACTGCACGTGGTGGACGATCAAATTGATGCGAGCGCTTCATTTAGTGGACAAGGTTCGCGTACCGAGCATCGAGATGCGCGAGCGCCTTGCCGGTGCTCAGCAGGAGCTTCAGAGCCGCTATTTCCGACGGTGGATGGCCGACTAGCCCGTCACCCGCTCACCGCGCCGGGCTGATTCCTCCACGGTCGGCGTGGAGCTTCCCTTGCCTCCACGGGTTCCGTGGAGTACAATAGCGGTTGAGGAGACACGACGATGGCCGCTGCCCGGAACCCCAAACCTCTACGCCGCCGTGCGATCCCCGCGAGCTGGAACGTTCGCTCCGACCGGGTGATCGAACTCAAACCGAACGCGAGCGAAGCGTTCGCCGTGGAACCGAAGCTCGAACGCGTCATCAATGCGCTCGGCCTCTCCGCTGCGGCGGACATTCTCGACGTCGACAAGTCGCAGCTCAACCGTTGCCTCAAGGGACAAGAACGTATCAGTCCGGCGCTCGCGCGTCGCATCAGCGACGTTGAATACGTGATCGACCGCGCGCTTCACGTGATGAATCCCGAAGATGTTGGTCCTTGGCTTGCATCTCCCGAACCACTTCTCGGCAACAGCGTGCCGATGAACGTGTTGACGCTTTCCGGACCGGCGCGTGTCATCGGCGCGATCGATGCGATTGGCGCCGGCGCGTTTGCGTGAGGTTCTATCGCGTTCTTCTGCACGATCCAAACGCCGCACCGCATGAGCCGGGCGGCGTTCTTTACGTGCCGCCGCAACAGGGCGGCGGCCGCATCGATAATCCCCAGCAGTATCGCGTGCTCTACGTCGGCGATTCGCCGGCAGGCGTTTGCGCCGAAGTCTTTTATCGCGGCGCGCACCGGACGAAGTGGGATACGGCGATGTTGCCGTTGCGCCGCTTCCCTCATTTAATTCGTTCGCTGGCCTGGTACGACGTTCCCAACGATGCCCCGATCGCCGATCTCGACGATCCACGGCGTCTGATCGAATTCGAACTTCGCCCCTCGTACGTCATCACGCGCGATTACTCGCAATCGCAAGCCTGGGCGCTGCGTATATTCGATCGAAATGCATTCAACGGCATCGCCTGGTGGTCGTTCAACGACGCGCGCTGGAAAAGCGCCGGATTGTGGAATCTGGAAATCGTCGAGACGTACGGCGTGGATCCGCTCACGATCGATCATCCGGCGATGATCGAAGCAGCGGCCGTTCTCGATGTGAGGATCGAACGGTAGGATGCCCGAGCTCCCCGATATCACGGCCTACATAACGGCACTCAATGAACGGATCATCAGGCGGCCGTTGCAACGGGTGCGTCTCGGAAGTCCGTTCTTGTTACGGACCGCCGATCCACCGGTTTCGAGCATCGAAGGACACGCGGTTCGCGAACTTCGGCGCATCGGTAAACGCATCGCAATCGGCTTCGACGATGATTTGTGGCTGGTGCTCCATCTGATGATCGCGGGGCGGTTACATTGGCGCGAGGCCGGTGCGCCACTTAGCGGACGCAGTGCGCTTGCGGCGTTTGACTTTCCGAACGGCTCGCTCGTGCTGACGGAAGCCGGTTCGAAACATCGCGCCGCACTCTATGCCTTGAAAGGCGAAGACGCGCTACGGTCGATCGATCCCGGAGGAATGGACGTCTTCGCTTCTGATCTCGAAACGTTTCGATGCACGCTTTCGCGCGAAAATCATACGCTCAAACGCACCCTCACCGATCCGCGCTTGATCGACGGCATCGGAAATGCGTACTCGGATGAGATTCTCCATGACGCAAAACTTTCACCGATAGCGATGACGCAGAAACTCAGCGGCGAGGAGTGGCAACGGCTCTACGACGCGACGCGACGCACGCTTTCGCTCTGGACCGATCGCCTCGTGTCGGAAACAGAGAATGGATTCCCGGAAAAGGTCACGGCATTTCGCAAAGACATGGCCGTGCACGGACGCTACGGCAAACCATGTCCACGCTGCGGCGATCCCATCCAACGCATTCGCTATGCCGACAACGAAACGAACTATTGCGCCCGATGCCAGACACACGGGAAGCTTCTTGCGGACCGCGCGCTTTCGCGGCTTCTCGGCGCCGATTGGCCCCGCACCCTCGAAGAGCTCGAAGCATTACGAAATCCGGTCTAGCTCAATACGAAAGCGGGTTCCATAGTCGGTAATTCAAAAGCAACCCTTAGCCCGAAGTGTCAAGCATCCGTTTCAATATGAGCAAGGAACCGTAAAGTTCGCGACGAAAGACGCGGCACGGGATGCCACTCGGTCGCCAATATACGGCTGTGTGGCCGCCACATTTCGCACAGTGACCATTTAGGAGACGGCCATGCTTTCACTTATCGTTCTTTTGGCAGTTGTCGCAGCGGCTTCGAACTGTGGAGGCATCGGCGGCAAATAGGGCCGCCGCCTCAAGCGTAGCCGACGGTCTGCCGATACCCGAAAGGCGAGCATTCAAATGCCTCGCCCCATTTTGCTGTTCGGGAGGCCGCTCTGCAATCAGAACGCGTCGTCAACCTAGTCCCGAAGCAACAGCCGTTTTCTGTAGCGGCCGAGCATTTTGCGTCTGCCCGTAACCTGGACTGCATCAGTGCGCTTCACTTTCACTCCGGGTTCGAAGCGGATATTCTGCGCGCGCGTGCCTTCGTTCGATTACGCAGGCTGACTGAAGCCGAAGACGCGATTCGTCGGGCGGGTCAGACTGCCCGCAACGATCTAGACCGCGCCCTGCATTACACCTTGCTCGGCACAATTCTCGATCGGCAAGGCGACGACGCCGCCGCCGATTCCGCGTGGGCTCAAGCTCGGGCAGCTCTATGCGGGGTGGCAGCGCCGGCAGTGCGTGCCGAACTCAATTATTACGTCGCGGTCTCCGCCTGGCGAAGCAAAGACATTCACGAAGCTCAACGGATCGCTCGTGAATCGCTCGCCGAAGTCCAGCATGCCGAGCATGGCAGCGCCGGGCCGTATCCCGCCGCAGCGTCGATCGCGTTTACGTACGAGCTGCTGTCGGTGATCGAAGGATTGAACGAGCGGTACGAATCGCAGGTCGCATACGTACGGCAGGGTTTCTCCGCGCTGTCATCCGCCGCGCGACCTCAGATCTGGACCGAGGCATCACTGCTGAACAATCTCGCTTCCGTCATCACTGAAATGCGCATGCCCGACGTGACGCAGTTTGTTCGCAAGCATGCATCCGCGTTGCCGTGGAGCGGCGAAATGCCGGGCTGGGCGTACAACGTCTACCGTGCTCTCGGATGGAGCGAAGCTCTCGAAGGAAACGAAATGGCGGCGTTCCGCGAGCTGCGAACGGCGGAAGCGCATGCACCGACGCTACCGCGACGGATCGAGGCGATTTTGGATCGATCCTTTCTCTTCGGTGCCATTGGTGAATCATTCTCGGCGCGCGAACGCTTCGATGAAGCCCAACAGCTGTGCGCGCTTGTCGACTGGAATGCAACACAAGGCGAAGACCGGTACGCGCTCCTATGGGGCGCCGAGCTTGCCGCCTCCTTTAATCCCAAGCGCGCGCAGGCGATGGTAACGCACTACAATGCGATCCGCAAACCAATGGACCCGATGCTCGTCGCGAGCGGGACGCTTCGCCGGTGGCAAGCGTATGAGGACGATGCGCTTGGTACGGTAGCCGCAGCAAACGGTAACATTGACGTCGGGCTTCAATACTTACAGAGCGCCTTGCGCACGTGGGATCGCCTGGGCTTTACATGGCGAGCGGCAAAGAGCGCACGCGCGATTGCTTCTTTTACGAAAGCTGAATCCGATGTCGCGGACGCAGTTAGGCGAGCGGCTTCATATCAGCGTAGCTGGCTAGGCAGATCAGCATGACGATCTGGTCCATGTTCGCGAGAACGGATTTTCCGCGCGCGCGAAACTCCGTGCTCCAATCCGAGCTGCGCAGAGCGGTTGCGCGACGACGATTCGAACTCCACTATCAGCCGATCGTTGACATCGCGCACGGGCAAACCGTAGCGCTGGAAGCATTGGTCCGCTGGCGCGATCCGAGTCGCGGGTTGATGCTGCCCGAAACCTTTATCAGCGTGGCGGAAGAAAGCGGCCTGATCGACGCAATTGGGCTTTTAATCCTTGAAGATGCTTGCCGGGAAGCGCGCAAATGGCATGACGCCGGCTACGATATTCCCGTATCGATAAATGTTTCCGCGCGTCAATTTGACAACGATTCGTTTGTCGAGCGAGTTCGCCGTGCGCTAGCCGTGAGCGGCCTTCCGCCGACGTCGCTCTGGATTGAGATTACAGAGACGTGTATCATGCGCGATATCGACGCGATAACCGCTATGGTAGCGAAGTTGCGTCGCGACGGAGTGCGGATCGTCATTGACGACTTCGGAACGGGATATAGTACGCTCGGCCGGATAAAGTCGTTCCCCGCCGATGCGCTGAAGATCGACCGCTGCTTCATCAACGATCTACCGGGCGGAACCGTCGATAAGGCGTTTGTATCCGCCATCGTGACGGTCGCATCGAGCTGTAACATGGGACTTGTAGCTGAAGGCGTTGAACGCGCCGACCAGGTGCACGTTCTCCAGGAACTCGGTTGCGATCTCATGCAAGGCTTTCTTTTTGCACGTCCCGCGCGTATGGACGTCATCGACTTTAGATCGCTCTCGAAATCGCCCCAGGACTCGCCAACGTAACGTTCTTTCAGCGGAAAACTGTTAGCGGACCGCGGAAGGCTTGATCCGAGCGCGACAGCAATAGTCCGGGTGAATGACATGAGCGAATCCACGGCAAACGCGTTTACTGCACTCGGATTGCAACCCCTCATCGCGTCGACCGCAACAGCGTTAGGCTACGAAGAACCGACGGCCATACAAAGTCAGGCGATTCCTCACTTACTTGCGGGTCGCGACGTTCTGGGACAAGCGGCGACCGGCACCGGAAAGACGGCTGCATTCGCTCTGCCGCTTCTTCAGCGCATGGGTGAACCGCATACCAATGGCAAGCGCGTGCGTGGTCTCATTCTGGTGCCCACGCGCGAACTGGCCATGCAGGTCGCCGAAGCCGTGCACAAATACGGTCGCCTCCTCGACGTCAGCGTGCTCCCAGTCTACGGTGGACAGTCGATCTCGGTTCAACTACGAGCGCTTCGACGAGGCGTCGACGTCATCGTCGCCACGCCGGGACGTGCACTCGATCACATTCGCCGCGGGACCCTTGCGCTCGATTGCGTTGAGTATCTCGTTCTCGACGAAGCGGACGAGATGCTCGACATGGGGTTCGCCGAGGATCTTGAAGCGATCGCCTCCGCTCTTCCAGCAGAACGCCAAACCGCGCTCTTTTCGGCGACGCTCGCGCCGCACGTGAAAGCGATCTCAAAGCGATACCTACGAGAACCGGTCAACGTCCATATCGCAGGCGAAAAAAGCGCGGGCGGCGGTAAAGCTCTCGTTCAAGAAGTCGCCTACGTCGTGCAGCGTCCCTATAAATCTGCGGCGCTCGCTCGTTTGTTGGATATAGAAAATCCGGGATCCGCGATGGTCTTTTGCCGAACGCGTACGGAAGTCGACGAATTGACGGAAACGCTCGGCGCGCGCGGATATCAAGCTGAAGCGCTGCACGGTGGCCTTTCACAGGAGCAACGCGATCGCGTCCTGAGGCGTTTTCGCGAAGGCACTTCCGACATTCTGGTCGCAACTGATGTCGCCGCTCGCGGACTCGATATCGCGCATGTATCACACGTCTTCAATTACGACGTCCCCTCCTCGACCGACGCGTATGTCCATCGTATCGGAAGAACGGGTCGCGCCGGCCGCGAGGGCGTCGCGATCACGCTCGCCGAGCCGCGCGAACATCGCTTGCTTCGCAATATCGAACATCAAACGAAGCGGAAAATCCGCATGGAAACGGTTCCGACTGTAACAGACCTTCGCGAGCGTAGAATCGCGCTGCTGCGCGCGGCAGTGGAAGACGGCATCGACGATGCGGACCTCGATTCGTATCGCACGCTCGTCGAGCACCTTTCGGTCGAGCACGATATCATCGACGTTGCCGCTGCCGCAATCAAGCTCGCCGATCGCAGCCGCCACGACGGCGAAGCAGTTGATGTCGAAATCCCGTCTGCAGCGCAAGAAACAGCGAAGACGCAACGCCGTCAGCCGCGGACCGGCGCATCAGCCGATATGGCAAAGATCTACATCGGAGTCGGCCGCGGCGCGGGCATCAAACCCACAGACATTGTTGGAGCGATCGCGAACGAGGCGGGAATCAGTTCGCGGCAGATCGGCGCGATCGACATTGCCGACCGATTCTCGCTCATCGAAGTCCCGAGCAGCGAAATAAACGCCATTGTGAAGAGATTACGCAACACGACGATTCGCGGTAGAAAAATCGGCGCTCGCCGCGATCGGCGCGGCTAAATTTGATTGGTATCAGCGGCGGTTATTTCCACTGCGATGCTGAGTCCTTGGGATAGGTACATGCATAGAACGATCATGCGTGGGCCCTCGGATGCGGGAAGCCAGTTCGATTCTTTATCCGTGCGCTGCGATAGATCCGCGACGCCGTTTGTACGATGCAACACGACGCACGCTCACACTCTCGATCGATCGTCTTCCCGCCGAAGCGAGCGAGTGATTTCCGGAAAAGTCACCGAGTTTCGCAGAGACATGGACGTGCACGGCCGCTACGGACAACGGTGCCCACGCCGTGGCGATCAAAATACAACCGTCGGCTTCGCCAACAACGAAACAACCTTTACGCTCGCTGCCAAACGAACGGGAAACTCTTAGCGGACCGAGCACGGAAGCGCCTTCTCCGACGCGTCTGGCCAAAGACACTGGAAGAATTAGAAGCACGCCTCAAGACATAGACAACAAAAACGCAAATCGTTTTATGGGCCTTTTTGCCCGACGGAGTTGTACTTCACGACGGCAAAAGGTCGTGACACCGGCGCTCGTCTTGCTCGTGACAGGACGCGTCAAGGGCGTCGCTGCGCAGGACAACACCATCCTTCTGCGAGGTGTCATAGATGAAACGTTCTTCTGCCATTACGACAACTGGTCTCGCCCTGCTCGCTGCGGGGGCTACACTGTCTTCTAAGAGTGATGCCGCTGAAACACTTCAAATCGAGTCACAATCCGTTTCGGTGCAATCCGTGACCACGGCCGCCGCACTACAAAGACTCAGCGCAAATAAAGCCTTTTGTAACCTGTGGCCAGATGGGAAAAAAGTGTTGAACTGGCTCAAAGATGCATTATCAGAGCCACCTCCGTGGGGACCACTCTATAAACTCGTCATCGCCATTTTGATCGCGCTTGGCGACAAGGCGTGCCCGCCGAAAACCTAAGTAAACAAGGCCCGGCAGATTTCTGCCGGGCCTTCTTCATCACGCTGGTCCTTCGGCTTCGCGCCTTCGGCGCTTCGCTCAGGATGACAGATGAGTCGTTGTACTAGAGATCTTCGGGGTTGATGCCCTTGATCCGGTCGTATTGGGTCTTTTTCGGTGCGGCGTGCACGGCGACGTGTTCGTCGTATTCGCCTTCGTATTGAACCGTCAACGGTTCGCGATTGCGTTCGTACGCGCTCACGAGACGGCTCATGCCGTCGCCGTTGCCGCCCATTACTTCCGCGAGTGCGGCTTCGTCTGCAGTCATGCCGGCATACGCCATCTCGAACTGCTGACGCGGACGCCCTTCGTCATCGACATCCTGACCTTCGGGCTGGATATCGATGTTGCGATAACGCGACATGCCGGTACCCGCCGGGATGAGTTTGCCGATGATGACGTTTTCCTTGAGACCGAGCAACGGATCGTACTTGCCCTTGATCGCGGCATCCGTGAGAACGCGCGTCGTTTCTTGGAATGACGCCGCCGAGAGGAACGACTCCGTTGCGAGCGATGCCTTCGTGACACCGAGCAGCACCGGCGATGCGGTCGCAATCTCGAGGTTTTCGGCTTTGACCCGATCGTTGTTCTCGTGGAAGGCCGACGCTTCGACGACCTGACCCGGAAGCATGAGCGTGTCGCCGCCTTCGACGATCTTCACCTTACGCATCATCGCGCGAACGATGACTTCAACGTGTTTGTCGTTGATGTCGACGCCTTGCGAACGATAGACCTTCTGCACTTCCCGAACCATGTAGTTCTGGAGCGCGGTCTCGCCCTTGATACGCAGGATGTCGTGCGGGTTGAGCGAGCCTTCGTTGAGCTGATCGCCCGCTTCGAGTTTCTGACCGTCTTGGACGGCGAGATGCGTGCCTTGCGGGATATCGTACTCGTGTTCTTCACCGGTCTCATCGACGATGATGACCACGCGACGGCTCTTGTCCTCACCGAACTTCACCGTGCCGGCGATTTCCGTGATGACGGCTTGACCCTTGGGCTTACGCGCTTCGAAGATTTCTTCGACACGCGGAAGACCCGTGATGATGTCTTCCGTTGCAACACCGCCGGTGTGGAACGTGCGCAACGTGAGCTGCGTGCCCGGTTCACCGATGGATTGCGCGGCGATGATGCCGACCGCCGTACCGATGTCCGCACGATTTCCGGTTGCGAGATCGCGACCGTAACACGTCGAGCAGACGCCGTACTTCGATTGACACGTGAGCACCGAACGGATCTTGACCGTGTTGATGCCGGCGTCGACCATCGCCTTGGCCTTCTCTTCGTCGATCTCTTCACCGCGCCCGATGATGCCTTGGACGTCTTCGACCGAGCGGCGACCGATGATGCGGTCAACGAGCGGTTCGATGACTTCCTTGCCGACGCGGATGTCGGAAACGGTGATGCCGCTTGCCGTTCCGCAATCATCTTCGCGAATGATGACGTCTTGCGCGACATCGACGAGACGACGCGTGAGGTAACCGGAGTCCGCCGTACGGAGTGCCGTATCAGCAAGACCCTTTCGCGCACCGTGCGTCGAGATGAAGTACTCGAGAACCGTGAGGCCTTCTTTGAGCGACGCCTTGACCGGAATCTCGAGGATTCGGCCCGAGGGGTCGGACATAAGACCGCGCATACCGCCGAGCTGTTTGACCTGCGCGATAGAACCACGAGCGCCCGAGGTTGCCATCATGAAGACGGGATTCAACGGGTTTTGCGCCGCTTGCATCGCGGCGGTGACGGCGTCGCCGGCCTTCGACCAGATTTCGATCGTCTTGTTGTAACGTTCGTCGTCAGAGATGAAGCCCTGATCGAAGAGACGGTGCAACTCGTCGACTTCGTTTTGCGCCTTCTCGAGAATATCGTGCTTGGCTTGCGGAACGATAATGTCCGAAATCGACACCGTCGTACCGGAAAGCGTCGCGTAATGGAAACCGAGTTCCTTGATCGCGTCTAGGAAGCGCGCCGTTTCCGCGTTACCGTACTTGCGATAGCAATCGGTAATCGTCTTCTTCAGCGCACCCTTGTCCATCACGCGATTGGCGTACTCTTTTTTCCACGACAGCGGGAACGCCATGTTGAAGATGACGCGGCCGATCGTGGTCTTGATGAGCTCGCCCTTCCACCGCACGTACACCCACTCTTGCAGTTTGACGTTACGCGTCTCGTACGCCATAACCGCTTCTTTGGGATCGTAGAACGTGGGAATCGCGCCCGGCGCATCCTTCGCCGGAGCGTCTTTCTTCACGGTGCGAATCGTGTTATCGAAGTCTTCATTGACCTCGGCCTTCGCCGGTCCGACGTACTCGTCGCGTTGGAACGTGAGGTAGTACAGACCCAAGACCATATCTTGCGTCGGAATCGAAACCGGGTTGCCGTATGCGGGCAACAGGATGTTGTTCGATGACAACATCAGGATGCGCGCTTCCGCTTGCGCACCGGCGCTCAGCGGTAAATGCACGGCCATCTGGTCGCCGTCGAAGTCGGCGTTGTACGGCGTACACACCAGCGGGTGAAGATGAATCGCTTTGCCTTCGACCAGCACCGGTTCGAACGCCTGAATGCCGAGACGGTGCAACGTTGGTGCGCGGTTCAGAAGAACCGGATGCTCTTTGATGACTTCTTCGAGCACGTCCCAGACTTCCGGACGCACGCGCTCCACCATACGCTTCGCGCTCTTGATGTTGTGCGCGAGTGCACGATCGACGAGCTTCTTCATCACAAACGGCTTGAAGAGCTCGAGCGCCATTTCTTTCGGCAGACCACACTGATGGAGTTTCAGCGACGGACCGACGACAATAACCGAACGTCCCGAGTAGTCGACGCGCTTACCGAGCAGGTTCTGACGGAAGCGGCCTTGCTTACCTTTGAGGATGTCGGAGAGCGACTTCAGCGGACGGTTATTCGGACCCGTGACCGGACGGCCGCGACGGCCGTTGTCGATCAGCGCGTCGACCGCTTCCTGAAGCATGCGCTTTTCGTTCTTGATGATGATCTCGGGGGCGTTCAATTCCAACAAACGCTTCAAGCGATTGTTGCGGTTGATGACGCGGCGATAGAGATCGTTCAAGTCGGACGTCGCGAAACGTCCGCCGTCGAGCTGCACCATGGGACGCAGTTCCGGCGCAATGACCGGAACGGCGGAGAGGATCATCCACTCCGGACGGTTGCCGCTCGAAAGAAACGCTTCAACGACCTCGAGGCGCTTGATCGCCTTGAGGCGCTTTTGTCCCGACGTCTCTTTGAATTCCTTACGAAGATCCTCTTGGATCTTCTTCAGGTTGAGATCGCGCAGCAGTTCGCGGATCGCTTCCGCGCCCATACCGGCTTTGAAGTTCGCGCCGTACTTATCGCGCGCTTCGCGATACTTCTGCTCCGAGAGCACTTCGCGTTTGGTGAGCGGAGTGTTGCCCGGATCGATGACGACGTACGCCGCAAAGTAGATGACTTTTTCAAGTTGACGCGGCGACATGTCGAGCAGAATGCCGATACGCGACGGCACGCCTTTGAGATACCAAATGTGTGAAACCGGCGTAGCGAGCTCGATGTGGCCCATACGCTCGCGGCGCACCTTCGCACGCGTGATCTCGACGCCGCAGCGGTCGCAGATCATGCCCTTGAAACGAATGCGCTTGTATTTACCGCAATGACATTCCCAGTCTTTGGTGGGGCCGAAGATCTTTTCGCAGAACAACCCGTCGCGTTCGGGCTTCAGCGTGCGGTAGTTGATCGTCTCCGGCTTCTTGACTTCGCCGAACGACCATGCACGGATCTGTTCAGGCGAGGCCAGCCCGATGCGCATCGCATCGAAGTTATTGACGTCAATCAGGTTCAAGTTGGAGGAAACCCCGGTGTTTAATGCCGCCGTGCGTTGCCTACGCAGGGATTCCGCGTCTCACGTTGTCTCGTAAGGGGACCCACCGTCGCTCCGCCGGCTGAGCCTGGCGGCCGCCCCTCGTCAGAGGCAGCACCTCGGCTCGGGCACAGAGGAGAAGTATATCACGCCCAGGCCTTTCCACTCAAGGTGAGCGGCGACTCAGCGTTTCTTCACGAGCAGTGGCATAATCGAGAGACAAACGATCAACGGGTACAAATGTCGCACTATGGCTATGACGATTGGGATCATCGGGGCGGACGACCGGGCGACGACGATCGGTCGCTTGCTGCAGGACTGCGGGCACCATGTGAGCTTTAGTGACCCGCGCCGGCCCGATTCGCCGGAAAAGGCCGTTGCAGCCATCGGCGGGGATGCCAAAGCCTGTACGATTTACGACCAGGCAACCTCCAGCGACGCGCTCATCCTTGCCATACATTGGGAAGACCTGGACTCATGTTTGCGCGCGCTCGGGGATTACAAGGACGGTATCGTCGTGGACGCGATCCGGCCGCCGGATCTCAAAGATGGAAGCAGCGGCGCGGAAATTCTCGCAAAGAAGCTCGACAACCGCCACGTCGTGAAAGCGTTCATCGATATCGTCGATCCGCACGACCCCATCATGGTCGCGGGCGACGATCCTGAAGCACGCAGTACGGTCGAACATTTGATTGAGGAATGCGGGCGCCGCTTCGAAGATCTCGGGCCGCTCGCAAACGCGGTGCAGATCGAGCGTCAGCACGCAAGCAGACAGCCGCTCTAGAGAGTAAGCGCCGGGCGCGTGCGAAAGAGGCCGGAAATGACGATCGTCGGTCGTGCGGCCTTGTTTTTCTTTTGTGCAATTGCGGTGCCGGCCGTTGCGTTCGCCGCACAGACCACCGGGACGCTGCTCGGAACGGTAACCGATAGCGACGGCCGGGCGATTGCGTCCGCAACGATTCAGCTCGTCTCGGCGAGTTTGCGTCAAACGCTTACCACCGATGCTCGCGGCCGCTTCACGATCGTCGATGTGGTGCCCGATCGCTACGACGTCCAAATTACCGCGGCCGGAATGCAGCCCGCGGACTTCCCGGTCTCGGTGCTGCCGGGCAGGACGTCATCGATCTCCGTTCGGCTGTTGCCGCTTGCGACAATTACGACCGTTCGTTCGATCCCGCAGCGCGGCGTACACGTCGGTTCGCCGACGAATCTCTATACGCTCGATGCCGCACAAGCGCGCGCGCCGCTCGCATCGCTTCCATCCGGCCTCTCCCAATACGCCGAAGGCACCGCGCAAGGCGCGGCGGCGCGCGCGCCGGGCGTTCAAGAAGACCAGTTTGCAAATGCGCTCGTGCGCGATGGGCGCACGAACGACACGTTGTACTTATACGATGGCGTCCCGGTGGCGCAAGCATTGATCGCGGAGCCGGGCGGCAACGTCATCGGCGCTCAGCTGCCGACCACCGGCGTGGCGTTTACAAACGTCTACGTCGGAGGCTTCAGCGGCCCGGATGCGGCGCTCGGCGGCATCGTCGACCAAATTCCGCTACGAGGTGTGTCGCCGGCGAAGGAAGAGATCACCGTTGCGAGCGGAACGCCGAGCGCCGCGCAGATCGAAGCGTCGCGCGCATGGGCAACGAACGATTTGCGGCAACGGTATGCCGTCGATGTGCGCTCTTCAACGACGGCGTTTTCGTACGGCGACGGCCGAACTTTTTACCCGGCGGAAGCGGCAACGTATGGTCTCGCACTCGCAAGTCGTGCAGCATGGTCGGCGTCGTTCAACGCCGGTATCCAAACGGGAAAGTCGAGCGAACTCGAACTCGACGCTCTGAGCGGAAGCTCCGTCTCCGATCAATACGGCACGCCGATCGCGGGGCTGTTTGCGCCGTTTACGTCGGACACGCCATCGCGCATTCGCGGCACATTCGACGTGTTCAAAGGCGCAATGACGTGGCGTTCGCACATTTCTGCAACAACCGCTTCGCTCTATACCTCGTCGTATCACGCAACAACGAATGCGCCGTTCTTCGACGACCTTTCGTTTCCAAACGGCGTCATTTCGTACTTCGGGTCGCAGGCGGGTGCGTTGCAAGGCTTGCGCGTCGAGACACACGTTCTGCCGAATTCACGCGAGGAGTTGTCGTACGGCGTCGATGCACAGGCCGAACAATTCACGCTCCATCAAACGATCGCGCAACTCGAGGACGGCAACGTCGATGCCAATCCTTCTTCGAACCAATATGTTGCGTATGCACAAGACACCTGGCATGTCAGTCCTCGCATCGATTTGATGGGCGCGTTTCGCGCCCTCGCACAATCGTCGCGACCGGGAACGACGCCGTCCTTTCACACCGGCGCAATCGACCCGCACGCATCGCTCGTGTACGACACCGGGCACGACGCGTTGCGCTTCCTGTACGATCGCGTTTCCGTGCCGCCGCGCGGCTTGGAACTTGCGCTCGCTGCGACACCGCTTTCAACCGAGCGCTCGAGCTCGACCGAAGTCTCGTACGAACATCAGGGGAGAGGGGTGACGAGGCTAACGTACTTCAACCGTCAAGAACGCAATCGCATCGATCTTCTTCCCCTCAGCGGTTCCATCGAAATCCCACAAAATACGGGCGCGCTCAACGTTCACGGTTTTGAATTTTCGTATGCTCGCGGCGCCGTGACATTTGCGGCGAGTGACACGCGAGGCGTATCGTCGAGCGCCGAACAATTCGCGATCAACGAACTCAACGGGGCCGCTATCGCAGCCGGGCATCTGTTCCCGCTCGGCTATGTTCCCGACGTAACAGCGCTCATGACGATAGCATTTCGCTCCCGCGTGGTAACGATCGCCCCGGAACTCTCGTGGGAATCGGGCTATCCCTATGGCAACGGGCGAAGTGTTTGGATCTTCGGAACGGACGGGAAACCGCAAAGCGTTCCAAACGACAATCACATCAATCCGGGATACAGCTACTATTTTCTTCGCGACCCCTCTGCACCGTACGATCCGCTCACCAATCCATACATCGGTTCCCTCGGCACGCCCGAACGTGACGACCCGAACACGCTGCACACGCCGCCGCAACTGCTCGCGTCGCTTCATGTCGAAGCGCCAATTCGAAGCGAACTGCGTGCCGTTCTCGATGTCGCCAACATCTTCGGCACGGCTTCGCCTACACAGCTGCAAGGAAATCCGTATCTCATCGGTCCGCCGGGATATGCGGGCGGAAACGCACGCTACTCCTCGTGGTACGGCGCGGCGATTGGGAGCGGACGATACGTCGTAGGCAACGGCGTCCCGACGACCGACGGTGTGCGTCAAGCACTGCCGTGGACGTATGGAACAGACGGGTATGTCGCATCATCGTATCCCCAGGCGCGGTCGTTCCTATTGCGGCTCGAATGGTCGATCTGAGCGCGTTTTGGAAGCGGGACACGCGCTCCGGCGGGGAATGACGTAAGGGCTTTGTACGCGTTTCTTCTTTCGTTGATGCTGGCGCAGCTGTCCGCCGTTACACCGACGCCGTCGCCTTCACCATCGCCGACGCCCTCGGCTCCGCCGCTTATCGGCAGTGTGAGCGTCGCCACCGGATCCCTCGAGACCCTTCATCGCCTCCCGTTGCCCTCATCGCTTTTGACCGCGCAACAGATTGCAACGAACCCGGCGCTTACGAGTGACGGACTTCTGCGCGCGCTTCCTGGTTTCGATCGGACGCGCAGCAATAGCGCCTTTACGAATTATGGCCAGTTGCGCGCGTCGTTCTCGGGCGCCGGAAACGATCGCGGACTGGTTCTTGTCGACAACATCTTCGCGCAAGACGGATTCGGTGGGCAGATTGATTGGGCGGCGTATCCCGCGAATGATATCACGCGCGCAGAGCTGTTACGCGGACCGGGTTCTGCACTCTATGGTTCGGGAGCAATCGGCGGTGTGCTCTCGTTACAAACATTTGCGCCCACGACGCAGATCAACGGACCTGCTTCCGGCGGGCTCGAGATTTACTCCGGGACGCATTCCTATCTCGATCAATACCTGCAGACGACGACGCCGATCTCGCCGCAGTTCTCGACGTCACTCTCCGTTTCCGATCAGCAGCTTTCGTACTACGCGCTGGCTCCCGGGTACCAAACACCGATCGATAGAAACGCATTCGCTCGTTCGCAGATGGTATCACTCCGTTTCCGTTACGCGCCCGATCAACACACCACGCTCGCCTACGGCTATCGCGGAGCATGGGATTACCAGGACTACGGCCGTCCCAACTACGATTTCTGGCGCAATTTCGTTCAGAATTCGCTTGGCTATAGCTATGCCTGGAAGCGTGCTTCGGTTTCGCTCAACGGTTACGTTCGCGACACGTTTGTCACGAACCGGGCCGATAAGTCGACGTCGCCGGGATCGCTGCTGTATACGCAATACGTTCCGACGCATGAAAGCGGTATCATCGCCGATTGGATTGTCGACAGTGACAACTCCACGTTCGAAGTGCGAGGCGACGGGCGATTCGTCGGCGGCGTCAGCAATCAATACAATGCCGCGAACGTTCTCACCGCAACGGGCAGCGGTGTCCAACAGATCAGCGATCTCGCCGTTCAAAATACCTGGCGTTTCAACCGCGGCGAAACCGTGGCGGGACTTGGGGTGACGTCGATTTACCTTCCGAACGGCAGCCTCACGAGCGGCGGGAAGACGACGACGATCGCGCCGCGTACGGATCGCGCACTTTCACCGCGCCTGGCCGTTCGCTACGATCTCACGCCGCAACTTGCATTTCGCGCATCGGGTGGGTCCGGCTTGCGCGCGCCGTATCTCAACGAGCTCGTGCGCGGCTATGTCATCGGTCCGGTATCATATCTGCCCAATCCAAATCTGGTTCCGGAACGCAGTTCGTCGGAAACAGCGGGGTTCGATTGGAACCACTTGCGCTCGGAAGCGGCAGTCGATTATATTGCGACGTTCATCAGCGATGCGATATCGTTCCGTACCATCGACCCGACGCATCAAATGCGGAGCAATTTTGCGCACGCGGAGACGAACGGCGTGACAGCCAGCTACACGGAGCGCATTGGTTCGTGTTCCAGCGTGAGCGTATGGGGAACGCAACAAGATTCGCGCGTGACCTCCGGCACGCCGGCGACCGTCGGCAAACGGCTTCCTTACGTTCCCGAAGGTTCCGCATATGCGGGCTACACCACGGCGGTCGGTGCAACGGCGATCGGCGTGAACGTCTCATATGTGGGACAGACGTACGCCGATGACTTGAACCGGCAGCCCCTCGGCACTGCCGTTACTGCGGGACTCTATGCCAGCGTTCCGGTCGGCGAAGGAATACGAGTCGTGCTCCGCGGCGACAACGTGACAAATGCGCGGTACCTCTCGAGCATCGACCGTTACGGACCGCCCGCTGTTATTTCGATCGGGCTGTCGTTTCCAGTAAACAAGCAGGCGCAAGTTCGTTGCGCAGGGTGACGGAATCGATTTGCGTTACGTTTCCCTAGAACGGAGGGGAATACGTACGTATGAACGTCAAGCAAGCACTCGCGTCCGTGGCGCTCACGGGAACTCTCGCGCTTGCCCTGCCCGCAGCTCCCGCACATGCGGATGGTGCGGCGAGCACGCGAAACTTGATCCTGCTCGGCGGCGCGGCAGCGACCTATTTGATCATCCAGCACAACCGAAAAGTGCACGAGAAGTACGCGGAATACGATCGCCGCCAAGCCGCGCTCTCGCAAGAGAACAATGACGCGTGGGCCGCGTACCATCAGGAGCAAGCTGCATACGCTCAGGAAGTTCAAGTCAATCAAGAACTGAAGAAAGAGGTCGCCTACCAGCATCACGTCGTCCAGCAACAGGAGCGCGAAATCGCTGCGCTCAGCGGGCGGCGCAGCGGCTTCGTAACCGGTGCCTCGCAACAACGCATCGCGCAACGCTCGTCCTCCCACCGCAACTCGAGCGCGCAGCTCGCGATGGTTTCGTACGGATGGGGCGACATTTAGCACTCGCCGCGTTCGTGGTGATCGCTGCGTGTAACGCGCAGGCGAGCCCCGGCGCGGTGCAATCGACCACGGATTCGGTCACGAAGGCGGTCTACAACGACGACGTCGACGGCGTCAACGCGAACTTCGATTCGGCCTTACAGTCGGAAGTCTCGCGCGGCGATGTCGGTACACTGTCGGATAAAATGCACGCGCTCGGAAGCTACAAGGGCTTAGCGTATCTGAGCAACGACGCGGCCAAAAGCGAGTTCACGTATCGCGCCAACTTCGATAAAGGAACCATGAACGTCGTCGTGCGCGTCGACAACGACGGCAAACTCGCGGCATATCGCGTCTTTCCGCAAACGCACTAGCGCGAGCCCTGTGTCATCCTGAGCTTGTCGAAGGATCGAATCGATTGAAAAGGCCCGACGACAATCCGTCGGGCTTTTGTTTTGGCGCGATCCTTCGACAGGCTCGGGATGACACCAGGAACCTGGAAACAAGTTCCGCGGCGGTTCCTGCGTCTAAAGTCCCTTTGTTTCACAAAAACTACACATTCGCGATGCGCCATCTTTACAATGCTGCCGACAACTACAATATATGCGCGCGAAATTCATTGCGGTCATCTTTTCCGTGTTGGCGCTTTCCTCGATTGCGCTCATCGTAACACTGTGGTTTGTGCGGTCGATCGGGACCGAAAACCGCGCGGTTCTCCAGACGTGGCAGCCGGCATACTTCTCGGGTCAGAGCTTCGATCTTGCGCTCACGGGCATAGACGATGCCGCGGCCGTCGTACTCTTACCGGAGAAGCCGAACAAGGACGACCTCGCCGCGTATTACACGGCTGTGCGCGAGCTCAAGAATCGCGCGAGCGACACGGACGCAAGCGCGCGCGGCGACGTAGAGCGGAAAGCGTACCGGGACGCTATGGCCGTGCTGGAGGGACCTCGCGGTTATCTCGCGGTCCTTCAGCGTGCCGTCGATCTCGCAGTCGCCGGAAAGCATCGAGCCGCCATCGATGTCTTCGAGAACAGCCACTACGGACCGGCAGAAAATGCGCTGCTGCGATTCGAGAAGGACGCGCAATCACACCTCATCGATACCGGCAGGGCAGTATCACGCGCCCAAAACACTGCGTTTCGGATCGGGATCGCGCTCGGAATTTTAAGTGCGATCCTTGCCCTCGTGCTCGCACTCGTGCTCGCGAGATCGCTTGGCCGTCGCATTACCTCGACCGCGATTGCACTGGCGAATGTCGTCGAAGCCGATTTTGAAGGGTTGCGAAACGCGTTCGGATCGCTCGCCACGGGCGACCTCACCGTGGACTATAACGCACGCAGTTCCGCGCTCGAAGCCAGTGGAAATGACGAAGTAACGACGCTGACGGCGACCTACAACACGCTCTGTTCGGGATTGCACGATATCGCTCAAACCTTCGAACATACCATGTCGCGTTTACGCGCCGTGGTCGGCAGCGTCGCCGAGGCCTCCGATACGTTTGGAACCATCAGTTCCGAAATCTCGACCGCGACGAATCAGTCGGGGATCGCCGTCGCTGAGATCTCCAGCGCGATTGAAGAACTGGCCGTCAGCGTTGCGCGACAGACCGCACAATGGCAAGCCGCGAGCGCCGGTCTCGAGCAGATGGCCGCGCGCATCGCCTCGGTCACCGACGGCGCGGAGCAGCAGCAACGCGCCCTGGAAGAGGGCATGAACGATCGCCACGCCCTCTCAAAGGAAATTGACGCGATCAGCGCGCTTGCGACATCGCTGAAAGAGTCGGCACAGTATTCACGGCGCGACGCACTTTCCGGGAACGAATCGGTCCTTCAAACCGCGCGGGCAATTGAATCGATTCGCCGTGAATCCGAAGGCGCCGTAGATGCGATTTCGAACCTCACCGAACGCTCGAAAGCCATTCAAGAAATCATTGCCATCATCGACGAAATTGCCGATCAGACGAATCTTCTCGCGCTCAACGCGGCAATCGAAGCGGCACGCGCCGGAGAACACGGCCGCGGCTTTGCGGTCGTCGCATCCGAAGTACGGAAGCTCGCTGAACGTTCCGTCACGGCGACGCGCGACATCGGCCAGATACTCTCGGCAATTCGCGCTGAAATCGTGAAAGCGGAGAGCGCGATGCGTTCTTCTGCTGCTGCCACGCAAGACGGCGTCGCACGGGCCCGCGCCTCATCGGAAGTTCTCAAAACGCTCGAAGAAGCCATTGCAAACACCGACGAGATCGCGGAGACGCTTGCCGCACGCTCCGACGTGATGCGAGAGGCCAGCCGGAAGACGACGGATGCCGAGGCCGGCATGCTTTCCATCACGCAACGCACCGCCGAAAATGCCGCGGAGATTTCACGCTCCGCAGACAAAGTCACGCGCTCGGTCTCCGAGATTGCCTCCAATGCGCAAGAACAAGCGGCGACAGCCGAACAGGTGTCCGCATCGGTATCCGAACTCGCCGCGCAAATCTCTCAGCTCGCGGAGACGGCTCGGATGCTACACATCGACGGACAGAATATGAACACGATCGTTTCAACGTTCCGGTTAGAGCAGGACGGGCACGATCGACCGGCACTTATGTAACGCCGCCGAAAGAGCCACCACGCAGCGGAACTACATCGAACTTGCGCGATCGGTTGTAAGGAACGTGCGGGCGAACAAGTCTGCCGGAAGTGGGTGCCCGAGGGCGTAGCCTTGGACGAAGTGACAGCCCGTTTCCATCATGACGTCGAGTTGCATCGAGTTTTCGACGCCTTCGGCGACGACCGTCATGCCGAGTTCATTTGCGAGACGCACGACCGTTGCCGCAACGGCTTTTGCCTTTGCATCGACTTCACTCTTATTGACAAACGAACGATCGATCTTCAATACGCTTGCGGGTACGTCGCGAATGCGTCCGAGCGACGATCCACCCGTCCCGAAATCGTCGATGGCGCATTGGATGCCGACTTCGCGCAGGCGCGCAACCAGCGCGGCGATATCGCGTTCGTCGCTTGCGACGATCCGTTCGTTGATCTCGACGACGAGCGCGTCGGGACCAACCGCGGTACGCGCTAACAGCTCGATGATGCGGCGGTCGCAATCGCGGGAAAGCGCCTGGCGGGCGAAGAGATTGACCCAAACGCGGAAGTTCGGAATGTCACGTCGCCATTCGCCGGCTTGGAGCAGCGCTCGCTCCATGACGTTCCACCCGACGTGATCGGCGATCGTCAAGCGCTCGAGGAAGTCGATGAAATACGCGGGTGAAACGATACCGCGCTCGGGATGAATCCAGCGCAGAAGGGCTTCTGCGCCCGCAACCTGCCATGAATTGCTAAGCAGATCGTATCGATAGATCGGCTGGTAAAACGGCACGAGTTCGTGCTCTTCAACCGCGCGATGCAATTCGCCGACGAGCGAGGGCGCTTCGCCGGCTTGCAGATCCGGACTGTAGACCATCGCGCGCGTCGGCGAGGACTTGGCGCGATCCAGCGCCATATCGGCTTTGCGCAAAAGCTCGTCCGCGGATCCCGCACGAATCGTGCGGACGGCACCCATCGCGACGGAGATGTAGACGCGCGATCCATCGGCATCGAAGGGCGCTTCGAAGAACTGCCGCAGCTCCGCCATGATGGCATGCGGACTGCGGTCGTCGACAACCGCGACCGCAAATTCATCGGCACTCACGCGCGCGACGAACGTCGCTGATGGGAACGTTGCGCGCATGCGGATCGCCATCTCTTGGAGCACGTGATCGGCAGCGACGCGTCCGACGCCTTGGTTGAGCAAGCGCATGTCGTCGACGTCCATGATGACGAGAACGACAGGCGAATCCTGATGGCGCGCGACCCAATCGATGAGGCGCTCGCGATTCGGCAAGCCGGTGAGCTCGTCGACGTACGCAGCACGCGAGATGCGTCCGAGCAACTCCCAACGTTCGAACGTCAGTCCCGCGAGCAGCCAGGCCATCAGGGCGGACGCGAAGAGAAACATTTCCGACTGCACCGCCGCATTGACGCTCTCGTGCAGTGCAAAGAACGCAATCACCGTGGCGACGTAAACCGTCGCGATGCCCGCCGCGGCTCCGCGTACCGCAAATCGAATTGCAAGCCATGCGACCGCGATGAACGAAAGATCGAGCACCGTCTCGCGTGTGATCGAACCGAGGATGTGGCTGATCGCGACGAGCGCCGCCGTGCCGGCGATCGAAAGAACCGCTTCGACGGGCGGCGGATCCTGATGTTCGACGGGTGCAATGAGCTGGCGCCACTTCAAAAAGACGAGGAGTGTCGGTGTCAGCACCACGATCGCGGATGCATCTCCCAACACGAACCGCGAGAACTGTTGCGGCAGATCGTCAACGGCCAGGTATCCGACGGCGACGAGCACAGACATCGCAATTGTCGCGATCGCAACCGGGGCCGCGATGCCTAAGATTCCGCAGAACCAAGCAACATCGCGTAATGTGCGCGGCGGCAGCGAAACCCGAAGCCTATTGATGACAAACCGCACACTGAGGCCATAACCCACTCCAACGATTGATTGCAACAGCAGCGTGGGCCAAACGACATCGATACGGCGCTCCAGTAAGATCACGTGGAGCAGCGCGCCGAGAGGGATCACCGGCCAAAAGCGCCAGCCGAGAAGGAGTAGCAACAGCACGTTGAGTGCCGCGCTCGGATAGACGGGCGACATCGCGAAGACGCCGAATGCGCGTGCAGCGGCAAAATCGCTCAATTGAGACAACACCAAATACACGGCAATCGTAAGTACCGTGGCTTGCCATTGGCGGCGCGGCCGGTTGAGCCCCACAGTAGAGAAGTTCAGCCTTTGACGCGGATCGCCTACAGAAAAAGAAAAGGCCCGGCGAATCACGCCGAGCCTTTACCTTTTATAGTTCCTTCGAACTAGAACTCTTCCTCGTTGTTGGGGTTATCACTGTACGACTCCTCGTCTTCTTCCTCGAAGCCCTTGTCCTCTTCGTACGAATCCTCGTCTTCTTCCTCGAGTTCATATCCCTGGACGCCTTCCTCGAGTTCGGTATCTTCCGGCTCTTCCTCGACGGTGAAGATCTCTTCGTCCGTTTCACGTGCCGCTGCGGGTGGAGGCGTTGGTAGCGGAGTCGCATCGAGCGGCTTGCTGTCGTCGATTTCCTCTTCTTCCTCTTCCTCTTCCACCTCGGGTTCGGCGATGCCGGCTTCCGCCACACCGTCGGCGCCGAGCACGCCTTCGGCAGCGGCTTCCGCCACTGCTTCGCGCGCTGCAACTTGCGTTTGCGACACGACCGGCTGATCGTCGCCCATCAGAAGACCGATCTCCTGACGCTCGCGGTCGCCCATGTCGTCGTCTTGCATGCGCACGTCGATCTCTTCACGGTTCTCCGTGAGTACTTTGACGTCGAGCGCTAGCGACTGCAGTTCCTTGATGAGAACCTTGAACGATTCCGGAACACCGGGTTCCATGACGTTCTCGCCTTTGACGATCGCTTCGTACGTCTTCACGCGACCGACGACGTCGTCCGACTTGACCGTCAACAGCTCTTGCAGCGTGTATGCAGCGCCGTAGGCTTCGAGTGCCCAGACTTCCATTTCACCGAAGCGCTGGCCACCGAACTGCGCCTTACCGCCGAGCGGCTGTTGCGTGATCATCGAGTACGGGCCCGTCGAACGCGCATGGATCTTGTCGTCGACCAAGTGCGCGAGCTTGAGCATGTAGATCATGCCGACCGTGATCGGACGCGAGAAGCGTTCACCCGAACGTCCGTCGCGCAGCCACGTCTTACCGTCGGGCGCCATACCGGCATCTTGGAGCCACTCGGAAATATCTTCCGAATGGGCACCGTCGAAGACCGGCGTCGCGACGTTCATGCCGAGCATGCGCGCCGCCCAGCCCAGGTGCGTCTCCATGATCTGGCCGAGGTTCATACGCGAGGGAACACCGAGCGGGTTGAGCACGATGTCGACCGGCGAACCGTCTTCCAGATACGGCATGTCTTCTTCCGGCAGCACTTTCGCGATAACACCCTTGTTACCGTGACGTCCCGCCATTTTGTCGCCTTGCAGAATCTTACGCTTCTGCGCGACATAGACACGCACCAAGTGGTTCACGCCCGGTGAGAGCTCATCGCCGTTTTCGCGCGAGAACACCTTGACGTCGATGATCTTGCCTTTTTCGCCGTGCGGAACTTTGAGCGAGGTGTCGCGTACTTCACGCGACTTCTCGCCGAAGATGGCGCGCAGCAGACGCTCTTCAGCCGTCAGTTCGGTTTCGCCCTTCGGCGTCACCTTACCGACGAGAATGTCTTCCGGACGCACTTCCGCACCGATGCGGATGATGCCGCGCTCGTCGAGATCCTTGAGCGCGTCTTCACCAACGTTGGGAATATCGCGGGTGATCTCTTCCGGTCCGAGTTTCGTGTCGCGCGCTTCGCACTCGTACTCTTCGATGTGAATCGAGGTGAAGCGGTCTTCTTTGACCATCCGCTCGGAGATCAGAATTGCGTCTTCGTAGTTGTAGCCTTCCCACGGCATGAACGCGACCATCACGTTCTGGCCGAGTGCAAGCTCCGCTTCATCCGACGACGGCCCGTCGGCGAGCACTTGTCCGCGCACGACCTTCTCACCGAGCGCCACGATCGGACGCTGGTTGATACACGTGCCGGCGTTGCTGCGCACGAATTTCAGAAGATCGAAAATCTTCTCCGTGCCGTCTTCGAGCGTGATCGTGATGCCCTTCGCATCGACGGCGGTCACTTGACCGTTGACGTCGCTGACAATGAGCGAGCCCGAATCCTTCGCCGCGCGATACTCCATGCCGGTGCCGACAATCGGCGCATCGGGACGAAGCAGCGGAACGGCTTGACGTTGCATGTTCGCACCCATGAGTGCGCGGTTTGCGTCGTCGTGCTCGAGGAACGGAATGAGCGCCGTTGCGACCGAGACGATCTGCTTCGGCGAAACGTCCATCAACTGAACGCGGCTCGCTGGTTCTTCGATGTACTCTTCCGCGTAACGGCAGACGACCGTTTCGCTCGTGATCTTGCCGCTCGACTCTTCGACTTGCGTGTTCGCTTGCGCGATGATGTACTCGTCTTCGCGATCGGCAGTGAGGTACTGAATTCGGTCGCTGACGACACCGCCCTCGACGACGCGGTACGGCGTCTCGATGAAACCGAACTTGTTGACGCGCGCATACGTCGCGAGCGAACCGATCAGACCGATGTTCGGACCTTCCGGCGTTTCGATCGGGCAGATGCGGCCATAGTGCGAGTGGTGGACGTCGCGGACTTCGAAGCCGGCGCGTTCACGTGAGAGACCGCCCGGACCGAGGGCCGAGAGACGGCGCTTATGCGTGAGTTCCGCGAGTGAGTTCGTTTGGTCCATGAACTGCGAGAGTTGCGATGAACCGAAGAACTCTTTGATGGCGGCGACGACCGGACGAATGTTGATTAGCGCCTGCGGCGTGACCGTTTCGATGTCCTGAACCGTCATACGTTCGCGAACGACGCGCTCGAGACGCAGCAAACCGACGCGGAATTGATTCTGCAGCAGTTCGCCGACCGAACGCACGCGACGATTGCCGAGGTGGTCGATGTCGTCCTTCGCGATGATACCCGTCGCGACTTTGATGAGGCGGCGGATTACCGCGATCATGTCGGCGCGCGAGAGGCACTTGACGTCGATCGACGGCTCATCGAGGCCGTTGTATTCGTTGATCTGAATCGTGGGCGTGGCGGCGCGTTCTTCCACGTCCGGATTCTCGATCCGGTAGTGGAATTTGCCCTGCAACTTGTAGCGGCCGACACCCGCGAGATCGTACCGCTTCTCATCGAAGAACAGCGATTCAAGCAGCTTCTCGGCGTTCTCCGCATTTTCGGGTTCGCCGGGACGGAGCTTCTTATAGATCTCTTTGAGCGCGTCTTCGCGCGTCTTGATGTCTTTGTCTTTATCGATCGAGTTTTGAATCAGCGGCGAATTGCCGAAGAGCGCGAGAATTGCTTCATCGCTCTCCCAATTCAAACCGAGATCCGGGCGCGAAAGCGCGCGGATGAACGTCGAAACATAGATCTTACGGTTCTTGTCGATGCGAACGCCGATCGTGCCCTCGGTCTCATCGTTCTTCGTGCCGTTATCGGTTTCGAATTCGATCCACGCTCCACGATTCGGAATGATCGTAGCGTTGTACGTCGGACGCGAATTGGTATCGAGATCTTGGCTGTAATACACGCCCGGCGAGCGGACGAGCTGGCTCACGATCACGCGCTCGGCGCCGTTGATCATGAACGTGCCCTTGTCGGTCATGAGCGGGAAATCGCCCATGAAGATTTCTTGGTCCGGGATACCCTTGATTTCGCCGGATTCGGCGGTGATCAGACGAACGCGGACACGCAGCGGTGCGCTGTACGTCATGTCGCGTTCGCGACATTCTTCAATAGAATACTTCGGCTCGCCGAGCGAGTGCTCGCCGAACTCGAGAATCAGGTTACCGGTGAAATCTTTGATCGGGGAGATCGATGCAAATGCCTCGCCAAGCCCTTCCGTCTTGAACCAATCGAAGCTGGCCTTCTGAAGTTCAATGAGGTTGGGGATTTCGAGGACATGCGGAATCTTCGCGAAAGAGTGCCGCGAGCGTTTGGGACCGGGATCGGGCGGCTGCTCGATAGTGAACGCGCCGGCCGCTGCCGGAAAAGTTGTATGGACCGCAGTGGTCGTGACGCCGGCATTCGGCGCGGGCCGCTCGGTACGCTTCGACTTGCCCTTCGCACCTGCGGAGCTCTTCGCAGGGGACTTCGGAGCCGTCGTTTTCGCCATTCGTTCTCTCTCTTTGGGTTTGGAACACACAAAAGAGGCCGAGCTCGTCCGGCTGCCTTGTGCCGGGCGTACTCGCCCTTCTTCTACTTTGTGGCTTAATAGCCGCAGGGCATAGGCTGCGATTCTACCACCGCCCCTGGAGGGGCGTCAAGGCTACTATTCTGCGGCTGAGGAAAGGCTGCGCCGGCGCATCTTTTCCGCGATCGCCCCGCCTAAAAGAGCAAGCACGCCGGCCGGAAAGAGCAGCGTTACAAAAAACGCGACCGTCTGCACGACATACGAATGGCCCTGATGCGCACCTAAGGCTCCCATGATCTCGGAAAGCATACCATGCTTGGCAAGCCTTATGCGTTATCGCTACCATAAATCTTTATGCGTGATGCAGCCGATGGTGCCGTCGATAGTTGGGTTGAAGCCGTAGCGGCGTCGACCGTTGATTCTCCACGCCTTCCGCGCGAATACGTCTCGTACACCATCGACGTACAAGAGCATTATTATGTGCCGCGCTTCGTGCTATCCGCATTTGTCGCGGGGCGCCGTATCGATCTTGCGGCACTTGCAACGGCCAACGCGAAATATGCAATGCAATCGGATCGCACGATCGGCAAGCTGATCGCTGCAAGTGGTTTACTCGGCGGGCTTCGAAGTCTCTCGCCGGTGGTGCTCGGCACGTTGCTGCAAGCCTTGATCGCGACGCACCGTTTGCATTGGCGCACGGCGGATGCGCCGCCGCTCGCCGACGAGCCGCTGGTGAATGCGAGGCTCGGATGGATACGCGGGAGCGACGGACGACAACGCCTCCACTTGCGCGGAAGACCATCGACCGTGCTCCTGCCGTCGTCTCCGTTGTGGTACATCGATGCGCGCACGAACGCCGCGGGTCCCGTAGGTGTCGATGTTCCGGCCGCGACTGCGGCCGTGCTCGCGGGCGCGCCGTCGCTCACGAGCGATCAGGCGCGGCGCGTCAACGTCGCGTTACGCCACGTGTTCGCGACGGCGAACGTCGAACCGCCGCATCTCGACGAAGCAATCGACGTCGTCGATCGCGAGCCCGCGCCGATCGTTCGTTTCACCGTCAACGGCGAGCGGGTTATTCCCGAAATGACTTTCGCGTACGGCGACGAGGAAGTCCGCGAAAACGATCCGCGCCGGGAGTTTCGAGCCGGTGCCGCAGTCTGGCCGCGCCGCCCCACGTTCGAGGCACAAGCCGCCGAACGGTTTCGCGAGCTGCATCTCGGCGGGGAAACGAGCGAACGCGAATGGGTTTCCTTTGTCGGTCACATTGCACCGCAACTGCGGCGCGAAGGCTGGCGCATCGAAATCCCCGACGATTTTCCGTACGCGGTCGTTGAGGCGGAGGAGGAGTGGCAGGCAAACCTCACCGATGCCGAGGCGCGCTGGTTCAACATCGATTTAGGGATCGAGGTCGAGGGGGAGCGCATTGCGCTCCTTCCGCTGCTCGTTAACGGATTGAATGCGAACGATTCAAACGAGCCGTTCTACGCGCGATTGCCGAGCGGCGCGTATGTCGCACTGCCTCGCGAACGCGTCTCGCGATTGCTCGCGACACTCGTCGATCTCTTCGATGCACCGCTAACCGACGATGGGCGCATGCGCATTCCGGCGGTTCGCGCGGCCGCGCTCGAGGATGTCTTTGCACTCGCGCATCCGCGCGGCATCGGCGTTGCGCGTTTGCGCGAACTCTTCGATGCACTCACCAAACTCGATGGCGCATCGTTGCAGTTGCCGGACTCCTTCGTCGGTGAATTGCGGCCGTATCAGCGTGACGGCGTGGCATGGCTGCAGGCGTTGCGCGAGCGGAATTTCGGCGGCGTACTCGCGGACGACATGGGATTGGGAAAGACGGTGCAGTTGCTGGCACACGTGTTGATCGAACGCGAGGCCGGGCGATTGCAGGCGCCGGTGCTCATCGTGGCGCCGACGAGCGTGGTACCCAATTGGCGCGCGGAGATCGGGCGCTTCGCGCCGTCGCTACGCGTGCTGTCCGTCACCGGTCCGGACCGGCGCGAACGGTTCGAGGATATCGTCAACGCCGACATCGTACTCACGACGTACGCGCTGCTTCCGCGCGACGCCGCCACCCTGGGGCCGCAACGCTGGTCGATCGTCGTCCTCGACGAAGCGCAAGCGATCAAGAATCCGCGGACGAATGCCGCTACCATGGCGCGGCGCTTGCATGCCGATCAGCGGCTTGCGCTCACCGGTACGCCGATCGAGAACCATCTCGAGGAGTTGTGGTCGATCTTCGCGTTTGCCGAACCGGCATTGCTCGAAGATCTTTCGTCATTCCGCCGCTTCTTTCGCACCCCGATCGAAAAGCAAGGCGATACGCTACGGCGCGGTGCGCTCGCATCGCGCTTGCGTCCGTTTCTCTTGCGCCGTACCAAAGCGTCCGTCGCACGCGACCTTCCGGCGAAAACGGAGATTATCCAGCGCGTGGAACTCGCCGGCGAACAGCGCGACCTCTACGAAACGATCCGCCTCGCAATGCATGCGCGCGTTCGCGAAGAAGTGCAGCGGCGTGGGCTTAGCCGTAGCCGCATCGTGGTGCTCGACGCCCTGCTCAAGCTGCGGCAGGTTTGTTGCGATCCGCGGCTGCTCAAACTGCCTGCGGCGGCGACCGTCACCGAGTCGGCGAAACTCGAAACGCTGCTCGAAATGCTCGAAAGCCTCATCGAAGACGGACGGCGGATTCTGCTCTTCTCGCAATTCACGTCGATGCTGGATTTAATCAAACCTGAGCTCGTCAAGCGCAACATTTCATTCGTCGAGTTGCGCGGCGCGACACGCGACCGCGAAACGCCGGTGCAACGGTTCCAAAGTCGTGAAGTTCCTTTGTTTTTAATCAGTCTCAAAGCGGGAGGCACCGGACTGAACCTCACTGCGGCAGATACGATCATCCATTACGATCCGTGGTGGAATCCGGCCGTCGAGCAGCAAGCGACGGATCGCGCGCATCGGATCGGTCAAGAGCAACACGTGTTCGTGTACAAGCTGATTGCCGATGCAACCGTAGAGGATCGCATCGTGGAACTTCAGGAACGCAAGGGAGACTTGGCGGCGACGCTCTTTGACGAGACCGCACACGCGCCTCTCGCGCTCACGCCGGAGGATATCGAAGCGCTGTTTTCATAATGCTAGCTCGAGTCGTAACCGAGCCGAGCAGGCTCTACTGGGTGAGGCCCAACTTTCAGTGTGATGCCATGCACCTGGCATCGGCGTGGCGTATTCTTCGTTCATGCAGTATGTCGATGGCCGGCTCGTTTTCTCGGCAACCGATCTGAACAATTTCCTCGAGTGCCGCCGGTTGACGGAGCTTGAGGACCTTGTTGCGCGCGGCCTGATGCAAGCGCCTGAGGATGATGACGAACAGGCGAAGCTCGTGCGCCGCAAAGGCGAGGAGCACGAAGCGCACTATCTCGCGCGTCTGGAGCGAGAGATGCCGGGCGTGGTACGGATCGAACGCAGCCGGCGCAGCATCGCCGCTTACCACGCCGCCGAAGCGCAAACGCTGGAGGCGATGCGAGCAGGCGCGCCGGTTATTTATCAAGCGACGCTCTTCGACGGACATTTTCTCGGTCACGCCGATTTCTTGCGACGCGTCGAACGGCCCTCGGCGCTCGGTGCATGGAGCTATGAAGTTCTCGATACGAAGCTCGCCCTCTCGTCAAAACCGTATTTTCTCATTCAGCTTTGTAACTACAGCGAACATCTCAAGCGGCTCCAGGACGTTGCGCCGCGTTACGGGCACATCATCCTCGGAAACAACGAGGAGCAATCGTTCCTCATCCACGATTACGAAGCGTACTATCGCCATCTCAAGAATGAATTTCTCGCGTTCGCCGAGCGTGCATCGACGCAACGCGTACCAACGGAGTATCCGCTCCACCGCAAGCATTGCACTATTTGCCCGTGGGACGACGCCTGCAACAACGTGCGGATCGCCGACGATCACCTGAGTATCGTCGCGTGGATGCGCCGCGATCAAATCGCAAAGTTCGAAGGCGCCGGCATTAAGACGGTCGCGCAATTGGCCCGTGCGCGCGATGAGGAACGACCGCTTGGAATGAATCCCGACACCTTCGTGAAGCTGCGGCGTCAAGCGACACTGCAGGAGCGCGGCAAAGATGGTACCTTGCACTTCGAACTGCTCCGCCACGATTCGCGCGCCGGATTCGGCATTCTGCCGCAACCGAGCGAGGGCGACATCTACTTCGACATGGAAGGCGATCCGCTCTACGAACCGGGCCGTTCCCTCGAATATCTCTTCGGTGCATGGACGCTCGACGAACCGCACTACCACGCGTTTTGGGGACTCGAGCGCGCTGCGGAGAAACGCGCACTCGAGGACTTCGTTGATTTCGTGATCGAGCGGCGGCGCCGCTTCCCCGATCTTCATGTCTATCACTACGCAAACTACGAGAAGGCCGCGCTGCGCAGGCTCGCGCAAGCGCACGCGACGCGCGAGGCGGAAGTCGACGAACTGCTGCGCGGCGAGGTTCTCGTCGATCTCTTTGCGGTCGTGCGTCAGGCGGTCGCGATTTCGGAGAATAGCTACAGCATCAAACGGCTCGAAAAATTCTACGAGCTCAAGCGTTCGACGAGTGTCAAGAAAGGCGACGACTCAATCGTCATGTTCGAGCGCTGGCTGCAAGACGGCGACGATGCGATTCTGCGCGACATCGAAGCGTACAACCGCGACGATTGTTATTCGACGTATCTCCTTCGCGAGTGGCTGCTTGCGCGACGCGACGAAGCGCAGCGAGAACACGAAACGTCCTATCCGTTTCGCGAGCTAAAAACGGCGAAAGAGGCGCCTACGCGGGACGAGTCGCTGGAGCGTTACGCGTCGGAACTGGAAACGCGTTTGCTCGCCGGTCTTCCGGCAATCGACGAACATTCGTTTTACCCAACCGCCGAAGACCGCCGTCTACGCTACCTCGTGGGACACGCGCTCAGCTATCACCGCCGTGAAGACAAACCGGTATGGTGGGCATTCTTCGACCGTTGCGACAACGTCGACGAGCTGCTCGAATTCGATCGCGAAGCAATCGCGGGTCTCGTGTTCGATGAAACGGCCGCCCCGCGCAGCGAAAAGAAAAGCACGATCTTCACCTATCGCATCCCGGAACAACGATATAAGCTCGGCGCGGGCGACTCGGTGTGCGATCCGTACGCCGGCAAATCGATCGGCACGATCGTCGCGATCGACGAAGATCGAGGCCTGCTCGAACTCAAGACGACGCGTTCCCAGGACTACGCGCGCGCAATTACCGCCCTGATTCCCGGCGGACCGCTGCCTTCGAACGAGCAACGCCGCTCGATTGCGCGCATAGCAGAAACGGTGGCGAACGGAACGCTGCGCGAGGAGTATCCGGCGATTGCGGACCTGCTCGCTCTCGCGGTGCCGCGCGTCCGCGGTTTCGAACCCGGTGACGCGTTACAACCCGCGACGGTCAGCGCCGATGCCGTTTCGCGTATCGTGCAGAATCTCGACCGCAGCTATCTCTTTATTCAAGGACCGCCGGGCAGCGGCAAGACGACGATCTGCTCGTCCGTAATTGCCGACTTACTGCAGGCCGGCGCTCGCGTCGGCGTCGTGAGCACGGGACACAAAGCGATCCATCATCTTCTGCACAAGGTCGAGACGCGTATGCATGAACGCGGTGCGGCGTTCCGCGGACTCTACAAGCACAGTCCGAACAGCAGCCATTCCGAATACGTCTCGGCGCTCGAACACCCATCGATCGAATCGACCGACGACAACAAAGCATTTGCGACGTTCGATTATAACCTCGCCGGCGGAACGGCATGGCTCTTCTCGCGCCCGGAACTTCGCGCCGCCTTCGATTATCTGTTCATCGACGAAGCCGGCCAAGTGTCGCTTGCCGATGCAATAGCCGTTGCGGCCTGCGCGAAGAACGTCGTGCTCCTCGGCGACCCCGCGCAACTCGCGCAAGTCAGCCAAGGAAGTCATCCCTACCGCGCCGGCTGGTCGGTCCTCGAACATTTGTTGGATGACGAACCGACGATCGGCCCCGACCGCGGAGTCTTCCTCGACGTCAGCTATCGCATGCAGCCGGAGATCTGCGAGTTCATTTCACTCGCAATGTACGACGGCCGCCTCTTCCCGTCGGCTTCGACGGTCCACCATGCGGTGCGAAGCGCGGGTCTTTCCGGCGGCGGATTGCGTTATATTCCGGTGGCGCATACGGCAAACAGCGCAAGCTCCTCCGAAGAGGCGGACCGGATCGTGCGGGAGATCGCGTTGCTGCGTGACGGCTGCGTCAGCGACGACGAAGGCATCGAACGGCCGATACGCGACGACGACATTATCGTCGTGACGCCGTACAACGCGCAGCGGCGGCTAATCGAGCGGCGTTTACGTGACGCCGGTTTACGCGTCCCGGTCGGCACCGTCGATAAGTTCCAGGGACAAGAGGCGGCAGTGGTCTTTTATTCGATGGCGACTTCGAGCGGCGACGACGTCCCGCGGGACCTCCAGTTTCTTTTCGAGCAGAACCGGTTCAACGTCGCCGTCTCTCGCGCGCGCGCGATGTCGGTGTTAGTCTGTAGTCCCCGCCTGCTCGACGTGTCATGCAATTCTCCGCAGCAAATGGCGATGATCAACTTCGTCTGC
Organism: Vulcanimicrobiia bacterium; assembly: GCA_963765935.1. Lineage (GTDB taxonomy): Bacteria > Vulcanimicrobiota > Vulcanimicrobiia > Vulcanimicrobiales > Vulcanimicrobiaceae > JAMXLG01. Next base: position 359,570 of record CAVXXX010000002.1, read on the forward strand.
GCATACGTTGAGAAAAGTTCTACGCCGCATGACGAGCGAATAGCTCGTTGATGATTCTTGCTCTTGCATTGAGCGCGTTGCTCCACGCCGAGGCACAGCGCGTTACGATTACGCGCGACGATTGGGGCATCGCGCACGTCCACGGAAAGACCGATGCAGACGCGGTCTTCGGCATGGCATACGCGCAAGCCGAAGACGACTTCAATCGCGTTGAGATGAACTACTTGACCGCGCTCGGCCGCGTTTCGGAAGCGCAAGGCGAATCGGCGATCTATCAAGACCTACGTCAGCGCCTCTTCGTCGACCCCGTTGATTTGCAGCGCAGATACCGCGAAAGCCCAGTTTGGCTTCAACGCCTGATGAATGCCTGGGCAGACGGATTAAACTACTACTTGTTCACGCATCCGAACGTGCACCCGCGCGCCATTACGCGCTTCGAGCCGTGGATGGCGTTGAGTTTCACTGAAGGCAGCATCGGCGGAGACATCGAGCGTATCTCGCTCCCGGAACTGCAGGCGTTTTATAGCGGAAAGGCGGTCGCACTACAACCGCCGCCGGCTCCCACGCCGATTCCCGATCCACCGGGTTCGAACGGCATCGCGATTGCGCCGTCAAACACCGTCACGCATCACGCTCTGCTGCTCATCAATCCGCATACCACGTTCTATTTCCGCGCCGAACTGCAAATCTCGAGCGACGAAGGTCTCGATGCATACGGCGCGGTTACCTGGGGACAGTTCTTTATCTATCAAGGCTTCAATCCGCACATCGGATGGATGCACACGTCGACCGGCACGGACAACGTCGACCGCTTCGAGGAGACGATCGTGCGCCGCGGCAGCAATCTGTATTACAAGTATGGCAACGAACTGCGCGCACTACGTGCGTCATCGGTCGTTATTCGCTACCGCTTGCCCGGCGGATCGTTCGCGAATAAAACCTTCACCGTATATCACACGCATCGAGGACCTATCGTCGGCGTGGAAGACGGAAAGTGGATCGCAGAAGCGCTCATGTACCGGCCTGTTGCCGCCTTGGAGCAGTCCTATCTCCGCACGAAAGCAACTGATTTCGCAAGTTTCCATCGCATCGCCGAATTGGAGGCGAATTCGTCGAACAATACGATCTTTGCCGACGATAAAGGCGAGATCGCCTACATGCATCCGCAATTCATTCCGCGTCGCGACGATCGCTTCGACTACACGAAGCCGGTCGACGGATCCGATCCCGCGGCCGATTGGCACGGCATTCACACCCTCGACCAAGAACCGCATGTTCTCGATCCGAGCACCGGCTACGTCTTTAACACGAACGATTGGCCGTATTCAAGCGCGGGGCCCGACAGCCCGAAACAGCAAGACTTCCCGCGATACATGGATACGGCGGGCGAAAACGCTCGCGGCATGCATGCGGCTCTACTTCTAGCGAACCGGCACGATTTTACGCTCGAGTCGCTACTCGCTGCAGCATTCGATCCGCATCTGCCGCTCTTTGCATCGCTGGTTCCGTCGCTCGTTGCGGCCTACAACGCCGTCCCGACGAACGATCCCCAGAAGCAGCGGCTGGCCGCTCCTATAAGCGTCATGCGCACGTGGGACGAGCGCTGGTCGACTGCGTCGATTCCGACCACGCTCGCGATTTACTGGGCCGAAGCACTCGCGCACACCGTGCAAAGCGCACGGCCGGCGGAACTGTTCGTCGCAACGCCGGAACAGATGCTCGCGAGCTTTGCCGCAGCCGTCGATCGGCTCGACGCGGACTTCGGGACCTGGCAAAAGCCCTGGGGCGAGATCAATCGCTTTCAACGGCTGAACGATTCAATCCAACCACAGTTTGATGATTCCGCGCCGAGCATCCCCGTCGGATTCGTCCCGGGTACGTGGGGGTCGCTCGCGGCCTTCTATACGCCGCCGTCGCCGAACACGAAACTGCGGTACGGGCGCTCGGGAAACAGCTTCGTCGCCGTCGTGGAATTCGGCGAGCGCGTGCGCGCCGTCGCCGTTACTGCGGGAGGCGAAAGCGGAGATCCGCGTTCGCCGCATTTCGACGATCAAGCGCAACGATACGTGACCGGCAATTTGCGTCCGGTGTATTTCTATCCGGACCAACTTGCGGCTCACGTCGAACGCACCTATCACCCTGGCGAGTAATTGCCGTTATCGCATCAAAAGGACCTTGCCTCGGCGGCCAGGTTTCTCCGCGGCCGCGAGCGCGGTTTTCCAATCGCTCAGCGGATAGACCTTCTCCACGGAAAGTGGCAGCGCGCCGCGCATCGCCATATCGAAGACTTGTTGCATCGTGCGCGTGCGCTGCTCGTGGCTTGCGCGCTGCATCCACGTGCTCATCCAAAAACCACGCACAGTGCATTCGAGCGAGATCATCAAACCTGCTTCGAGCTTGATCGGGGCGCCCGAGAGACCACCGAAGATAATAATTTCGCCGAATTGCGCGAGCACGCGCTGCAGCGCCAGCGTCTGCGGTCCGGCCACGGAGTCGACGATGCGTGCAAGGCCTTTGCCGCCGGTCAATTCGCGGATCTCTTCCTGCCATTTCCCGTCGTCGCCCGTCACGACGACATGACGGGCACCGCGTTCGCGCAATGATTGTGCCGTACTCTCGCTGCGAACGAGGCTCACGATGTTGACGTCATGTGCTTGCGCCAGTTGCGTGACGATTCGACCGACGGCTCCGCCCGCCGCATTTTGTCCGATCCACATCCCCGGCTGCGTCCGTAGTTCCTCGAAGAGCGCAACCGCGGAAAGCGGCATTGCCAGCAACTGCGCCGCGTGATCGTCGGGGATCGCGTCGGGTACCGGAACCCCCATTGATTCGGGGACGACAACGTACTCTGCCCAGGCGGAGTTTGGTACGGCGACAGCGAGGCGACGGCCGTCTACCTCACCAACGAGTTCGGTACCACCGATTGCAGGTAGCGTGGGCTTATAGCCATAGACGCCGCGAATCGTCGCGAGATCATGATTGTGAATCGGCGACCGGAGCATTCGCAGCCGCACCTCTCCCGAACCGGGATCCGGCGCCGGGACGTCGGCAAGCTCCACAACCGCGACAGGTTCGCCGAAGCATTCGTATCGTAACGCGAGCATTCTTCGCCGTTAGAATTTAAACGTATAAGCCAACAAAGGTCCGCCGAGGTGCAGACTTTGCACGAAGACTCTGCTGTTGTTATTTGCGAAATACGCGAGTTGCCGCCATCCGAGAATTGCCGCGTTGTACGGCGAGTTGCGGCCAATACCTACGAGCCATTGGTACGTCGTTAAGTCGCCGCTGCCGCCGTAATCGATGTAGAGCGGCGTAAAATAACTGCGCCCATACGTGAGCTGACCTCGCGCCCCAATAATCCCTTGGAGGTCCGATTTGGTATCCGACGCGCTTCCGCTCCTCGGATACAAGCCGAGTGGCCCGGTGAGCGTCCAACTTGCAGAGGCGGTCAAATTGATGTAACGCACGCCGACAAATGCGCTGAACTCGGACCCGGCGCTGTGCGCAAAGACGCCTCCGATGCCGCCCGTGGCAATCGTCGATGTCGGTTGAACAAACGTCGAGACATTGACCGGAAGCGTGACGTGACCGGCCGGACCTGAAAGGTCAACGACCTCTGACGATTCCGTGCCGAGATTTACGTAGATGACGTCGGCAAAGACCATGCTGCCGGCGCGATCTGCTTCGACAGCCAATTCGCCGGCGCTGTGTAAGTGCGAAGCATAGCTCGTGGGCGTTATTCTCACGCCGACTGTTGTCTGTCCAGGAAGGACCACAGGCACGCCCGACGACGACGAAAGAGTCGGATGCGAGAACAAGAACGACGCGTTGATCGTCGGAAGCCACACGTAGGGCGTGACCCTGAAATGCCAGCCTTCGGGCGTCGAGCTCGGCGCCGGGGACGGCATCGCCGTCGCGGCAGCCGTAGGCGAGGGAGACGGGGATTCTTCTTGGGCGTAAGCCGGGCTCGCAAACGCGAATGCAACCGCAATCGTGGGTAATGCAAATGCCCGCATGCTGAATCTAGTCAAAGCGTTCGTCCTCTCAATGCGCAGACCCGAGGTCGGCGGCTTCCTTCGTTGTAGAACAAAACCGGCAAGCGCGTTATCCCGAACTGGCATCTTCGAGAAAATACTAGTGAAAACCGTACACAAGTTCGGTCCCGCCGTGCTTCGAAAGGCGTAGGGCGGCGGTTCTCGCGAACCGACGGCCATGCGAGCGATATCCGGATTCTTCGTCCGCGTCTTTGAATTCGCGATCCCCGATCCGTATGTATTCGCCGTTCTTCTGACGCTCGTAACGGCGCTACTGGCACTGATCTTGGCACCCCATCATGCGCCGGTCGCCGTCGCATCGTCGTGGTACAAAGGCATCTTCGATATTTTCGAATTTGCACTGCAGATGATTCTGATTCTGGTAACGGGCTACGCCCTTGCCAGCAGTGCACCGGTACGGCGCGGACTCTTTGCGCTCGCCGCACGTCCGACGACGACGCGCAGCGCCGTTACGTTGACGTTTCTCGTCTCGGCAATTGCGTGTTGGCTCAACTGGGGATTCGGACTCGTCGTCGCGGGGTTGCTCTCACGCGCGATCGCGCAACGCATGCGCATCGATTTCGGCTGGCTCGTCGCGGCGGCGTACTGTGGGTTCCTCGTGTGGGCGAGCGGACTTTCCAGTTCGATTGCGCTCGCGCAAGCCACGCCCGGCAGTAAGCTCAATATCGTTCAATCACTCACGGGTGCCGTTCTTCCGCTAACGAAGACGGTTTTTACGGCCTTCAACCTGGCGCCGGTCGTCGCGTTGTTGATCGTGATCCCATTCCTATTCATGGCCTTCGAACCGCGCGGCGACGATGTGATCGCGGCGCGATTGCCGGTCGAGGACGTTGGCGATGACGGCCCGGTCGAACGCAAGCCGACACTCGGCGCGATACTGGACAACGCGTGGATTCTCAATCTCGCAATCGTCGCCGCCGGCGCGTACTACTTGATTTCGAACTGGGTCACCGCCGGTTTCTCGCTGCCGATTCAGAGCGTGATCTTCATCTTCTTCCTGCTCGGCTTACTGTTGCATTGGACGCCGGTTGGGTACGTGCGCGCGATCAACGATGCTGCGCGGGTCACGGGACCGCTGCTCATTCAATATCCGCTCTATGGCGGCATCATGGGCATTATGACCGGCACGGGACTTGCCGGCGTGATCGCGCAGTGGTTCGTTGCGTTTTCAACGGCGGGAACGCTGCCATTTTGGAGTTATCTTTCGAGCGTCATCATCTCACTTTTTGTCCCGAGCGGCGGCGGACACTGGGCGGTACAAGGGCCCTTCGTGGTGCCGGCAGCTGCAAAGCTCGGAGCGTCGCAAGCCGCCACGGCGATGGGCGTTGCGGTCGGCGAAGAGGTGGCGAACATGATTCAACCCTTTTGGTGTTTGCCGGTGCTTGCAATCGCAGGCATCGGCTTGCGCCGTGTGATGGCATTTACGGCGATGGTCTTTTTCGTCGCACTCGTGATCTTCGGCGCAAGCCTTCTGCTGTTGATTCCGCGCTAGAACCGGAACGGCGTCGTCAGCCAGAGCTGTAGTGGGAAAGAGGCATTGGCGGCAGCGACCGTGTAGATACTTAGCCAGGTTAATAAATGCGCAACCCGTTCGCCCATCGAGAAAATCCGCCCGTCGCACTGATTACCATCACCGTCATGCTCGGCATGATCATGGCGATCATCGACTCGACCATCGTCAATGTTGCCCTTAATACGATTGCGGGGAACCTCGGCGCCTCGGTCGACGAAGTCTCGTGGGTAGCAACCGGCTATATTCTCTCTAACGTTTGCATCATGCCGTTGAACGGTTGGCTAACGGCATTTCTTGGGCGCAAACGGTTCTATGCGGCTTCGCTCGCGCTCTTTACGGTCGCATCATTGCTCTGCGGCACGGCGACGAGCATCGCACAGTTGATCATCTATCGCGTTTTGCAAGGCATCGGCGGCGGCGCATTGCAGCCGACCGCCCAAGCGTTACTCTTCGAAACGTATCCGCCACAGAAACGCGGCGCGGCTATGGCCATCTTCGGCCTCGGCGCCATGGTCGGTCCTGCAGTCGGCCCGACGCTCGGCGGATACCTCGTCGACAACGCAACGTGGCCGCTGATCTTCTACATCAACATTCCGATCGGCATCGTTGCGTTCATCATGACGCTGATGTTCATCCCGAATCCGAAGTACATCGAGAAGCCTAAAGCGGGTGTCGATTGGATCGGCTTGAGCCTGCTCTGCACGGGCCTCGCATCGCTGCAATACGTGCTCGAACGCGGCGAGCATGATGAATGGTACTCCTCGGATGCGATTACCATCCTCACCATCGTCGCGGTCGCAACGCTGACACTCTTCATCGTGAAGATGTTGCGCGAAAAACATCCACTCGTCGACCTGCATGTCTTCAGGCTCAAGTCGTTCACGATCGGACAAGTCATCGGCATTATTACCGGCTTTGGGTTGTTCGGGACGGCGCTCATCTTGCCGCTGTTCTTTCAGACCATCTTGAACTTCACCGCATTCGACACGGGTCTCGCGCTGCTCCCCGGCGCAGTTTCGACTGCGATCAGCATGGTGATCATCGGGCGCATTCTCAACTACGTCGACGCGCGTGTTTCGATTGCGTTCGGCATGCTGGTGTTCGCATTGTCATGTTGGTGGCTCGGAAATTTAAGTACCGACGCCGGATATTGGGACGTGTTTTGGCCACGACTCATCCAAGGGTTCGGGTTGGGTTTCCTCTTCGTGCCACTCTCGACCGTCACGCTAAACGACGTGCCCGTCGGTGAACTCGCGGGCGCAACCGGCGTTAATACCCTCGTCCGTCAGCTCGGCGGTAGCTTCGGTATCGCGATTCTCACGACGCTCCTCACCCACGAAACGGCGATTGCCTGGAACGTACTGGCGTCCGGCGTAACGCAGACCCACGGCTATTCGGTCGGGACGCTAACGAACATCGTCGCACAGCAGTCTGCAATGATTGCCTACAACTTTTTGTTCCGCTTGACGGCAATCGTATTCGTGATCGCGACGCCGCTCGTGTTCTTCATCAGCGTCAAGCCGCGGAAGAGCGCGTCTCCGGCAATGGCTATGGCCGCGGACTAATCGTCTCTAACGCCTCGATCACATCGACGGCATTGGGCGGCCGTTTCCGGAATGGAATGATGTTGTACGCAAGCACGCCGGCGTCGGCTTTCGTTCGCGCCCCGGGGCGCCGGTCCAGTTTCTCGCGGTAGACGAGCGGACCCACAAGATGGACCGCGGTGGGCGACGGTTCGTCGTAATACTCCGGCCAATGGCCGAGCCAAATGCCGGCGATCGGACGTTCGCCAATCGAAAGCGCCGCGTGCAACGGCCCTGACGCGACGCCGGCATATGCACGCGATGCACGAACGAGGGTCAGGAGCACGTGCGCGAACGGGACGCCGAGATCCGCGAAGAGGTCCGTTGTTGTCGGCGCAAGCCCGCGCTCTCGTCCGATTGCCTCCGACGTGCGTTCGTCGACGGTAATAACGCGCGCCAGCGGATCGCGCCGGCGAATTTCCTTGGCAAAAGCCGTCACCTCTTCTTCAGGAAAAATCTTTCGCAGTTGCGTGTGACCACCCGGCGAGAGCATGTAGAGGTGCTCGCCCGGCGCAACGACGTCGCGCAAACGTTCCTCGACACGGCTCACGGATTCGGCGGGCGCACGGAATGCGAGCGACGACGAGAGCGGCTTCGAGAGGTCGAACTCAGCAAGCCGCGCGGGTTCGACGAGATTCGATGCGAGAAACCGCGCCTTCGTGTGATACGGATATGGCGTTCGTCCCGTCATCTCCGGGTAGCGGCTGAACAGCATCAGATCGATCTTCTCGTCCGCAATGCGCGAACGAAGCGGCTCGGGAACCTCGATTTTCTCGACACGGTTCGCGATCTTATCCATATCGAGACCAAAGTGCGCCGGAACACCAAATGCGGTTCCGTCGCCGATCGTGCTGTCTCCGCAGTAGATCGGCCTTACGCGTTCGCCTTCATCGTAGAGATGCACGAAGTCGTCACCGAAGCGCGTGATAAAGTACGCATTCGACGGATCGAGTAACGGAATAACGTATGAAAGATGCACGAAGTCGCCGAAGCCGTGCGGCCAGTAGATCAGGACGCGGCTGTTCCGGACCGCAGCGAAGGCGCCGTCCCTTTCACCAAGCACGAGCATCTCCGTATTCCACGGTATCGGAGGCGGCGCCGGACGGCGAAACAATCGAAACACGAAGGGCCTTTTGGATACACGCCGCGTAGTTCTTGCTCGTGCTCTCCATTGGCGTCGATGCGTGGAACCTTCCGGGCGATCATCGCGGCATCGGGCGATACGTCCGCGAGATCTTGCGTGAGTGGCGCGAGCTTGCCGATCGCGTCACCGTCACGCTCATCGTCCCCGAGTGGCACACCTGGACGGTCGGCAAACGCTACCTGCCGGAGGTTGATAACGCTCCGTACCGGATCGTGTCGCGGGCGTTGCATCGATTCGCGAAGCTCGATGTGCTTTGGTTTCCGTGGAATGGGTGCAGCTGGACGAATTTCTCCCAGCCCGCGGTCGCAACGCTTCACGATGCAACGAACTTCGTCATCCCGGGCTATGCTCCGGAAACACAGAAGATCTTTCGCGCTGCCGTCGAGCATTGCACGCAGCTCATCACCGTTTCGGAATTTTCGCGCACGGAATTGATCCGTGCGCTTCATATTGCGCCGGACCGCATCACGGCAATTCCGAGCGGTGTGCGCCGCGATAACGGCGCGGCCGCGAGCGTGCTCGATACGAGTGCTCTACAGCCGTACGTGCTCTTTGTCGGCATGTCGGAGAAGCGCAAGGGCGTAGAGGCACTTTTGCGAGCGATGCGGCGCGTCCAAACACGCTATCCGGAGGTTTCCCTCGTGCTCGCCGGAGCGCGCGGCGACGCAATCGCAGGAAACGAGCCTATCCGCTTGCGTGAACTCGGATGGATTGATGACGCGACCCTCGCGTCGCTCTATCGTGATGCCGCGGTCTTTGCCTTTCCATCGCGTTACGAAGGGTTCGGGCTTCCCGCGCTCGAGGCGATGACGCACGGCACGCCGGTCGTCACGACGGCGAATACCGCAATACCGGAGGCTGCGGGCGGCGCGGCCGTATACGTCCCCGTCGACGACGACGCGGCACTTTCCGAAGCAATACTGCGGATTCTCGATGACCCGTCGTTCGCGACCGATCTGCGGCAACGAGGGCTGCGCCGCGCGGCAGAGATGTCCTGGAACAAAACGGCTATCGCGACGCTCGCGGTCCTCGAGAAAGCAGCAGGCCGATGACGCGCATTCATCTTGCGAGCGGTCTCGCAATTCAAAACGGCGCGGTGCTACTCGTTGCATCATCGTATGCGTCGCACCAACGGCCGCTCTGGAATCTTCCCGGCGGCCGTCAGCAGCACGACGAATTGCTGAGCGAAACCGTCGTGCGCGAAGTTCACGAGGAAACCGGACTTACCGCATGCGTACTTCGGCTCGCGTATCTCAGCGAAAGTTACGACGGCGACACACACTTTTTGAGCACGATTTTCGAGGTCGAAACGACCGGTACGATCTGCGCGCCGCAGCCGAACGATCACGTGGTCGAGACGCAATGGTGTGCGCTCGAGGAGCTGCCTTCGCGTTTAGAAGTCGCCGTTGTCCGCGAACCGTTACTCTCGTATCTTCACGAGCGCACGCAATACTTCGGCGTGCACGACGCGGGCATTACGATCCGCTGGGACTAGACAGCTTCGCGTTGCATCCAACGGACGCGTTCGAGGACGAAGCCGAGGACGTCGACCGGCTTGCCATGGACCGTCGCGCCGTGCGGGAGAACGCCGTCTTCCTCGAATCCGGCGTTTACTAAAACGCGGCGGGACGCAGCATTATCCGGAACGCAGTACGCACGAACCTTGCGCATCTGCAGTTGCGCGAATGCTTCGTCGACGATCGCGCGGAGCGCTTCGCTCGCAAGACCGCGGCCGCGATACTCGCGAACGATGCTATAGCCCACTTCGCCGACCGTTGTGGAACGTTCCGCGACGCGTAACGACGCCCATCCGATTGCATCGGTCACGCCTTCCAAATAGAGCATCCATTCGAAGCGTCCCCAACTGCCCGGTACGAGATTGCGCGGGCGCGCAGCGACCATGCGGCGGAACTGCGTTCGGTCTACTTCCGGAAGGTCTTGATACTCACGTAAATCCGGCTGCTGCAGCACTTTCCAAAGCAAATCGGAGTTATCCGGCGTCACCGGTTCGAGGCGCAATCGTTGCGTCGCTATCGTTCGCACGAGCGCTTGTTCTCCTCGCGTGCGTGCGTGATAGGCGTGCGCAGGAGGTGTCGCACATGACCGATCTGACCGGGACCGTAATGACTCAACCGAGTTTCTTCTTCGGCACGCATACGAAGTGCGAACACGAGCAGTTTACGCTCGACACGGCGCAAGGGCCGGTGCAAATTATCGACAACGTCGATATTGCGCCGCGCGTGCCCGTGCGGCCCGGCGATCGCGTCGAAGTGTGCGGAGAAATGGTCCATGATCCCGGCAAACCGCCGATTCTGCACTGGACCCACCACGATCCCGCTCATAAGCACCCGGACGGCTTCATTCGCTATCAGGGGAAGATGTATGCATAGCGTCGCTATGCGTTAAACCGCCGTGCAGAGCGATTAGTTCCGGCACGGTGATAAAGCGATACCCCTCGCGCTTGAGCTCCTCCACGATGAGCCGCGTCGCTTCGATATCGTTGCTTCGATCGCAAATGCGCGCTGAAAGGTGCTGCTGGCGGCAGAGTTGCCCGCGATTGCCGTCGTGAAGCACGATAATCGATCCGTCGTGGACGTACGGAACGATGCGGTTCGCAATAACCTGAGGCGGCGGATTATCCCAGTCATGGGCCAGCGGGACGGACCACATGACCGGTGTATACCCCATGCGACGCGCTTGATCGAGCACGATCCAGTCACGCACGCCAAACGGGGGCCGCATAATCCGCGTGTGAATGTTTGCGGCCCGATAGATCGCCGCGTCCGTTCGCAGCAAGCTCTCGCGAACGTGCGCCGGATCCATGACGATTAAGTGCTCGTGATTCCATGTGTGGTTGCCGAGCGCGTCACCGTCGCGCACCTCGCGCTGTAGCAATTTTGGATAGGCGGCGGCCGCCCGCCCCACGACGAAGAACGTTGCGCGGACGTGCTCGCTATCGAGTACATCGAGAATACGGTCGGTGTAAGGCGGATTTGGACCATCGTCGTACGTCAGCGCAACGACGCGCTCGTTCGCCGGTCCGCTGACCACCGTTTTTCCGAACAGCTGATTCGAGGGGTTCTCTGCAACCTCGTACGCGGAAAAGCCGACGGCCACAAACGCCGCCGCGGCCAATGCGCCGCGAAGGGCGAACCGCCGCATTCCCGCTCGAATCACGACTTCAATCCCATCGATGCGCGCGCTTTGGTGATGCGCGCGCGGAATTCATCGGGGCCGAAGTTGCGGAAATCATCGACGATCGTCTGATAGCGCGGGTCGGCGAGCGCGGTGCTCTTTATCTTCAGCAAATCGCTTGGACTGTTTTTCGAGAGATCGATGTTGTACTGACGTCCGGCCGTCGTTGCCCAGTAGTGCGGATCCGTAAACGTAACCGTTCGATTTCCTTGCTTGAAATCGACGACTTGTCTCACGTATACGGTGTATGTCGCGGAGGTATCTCCGCGCGGCGGCTGGTTCACGATCTGCCACACGCCGTCCTGATCGAGCTTGCCGTAGAAGAAACTCACGTCGTACATCGCAGCCGGCGGAGCCGAAATGCTGATTTCCTTTCCGGCGTACGACCGGATGCGATACGTAAAGGTCGACTTTCCCTCGACGTCTTGCATCCGGTATTCTTCTTCGACCACCGGCGGTTTATCGTATGCAATCAGCAAACGCGCGTAGATCTCGCTCTTGGCGAGATGAATCTTGGCGACTTGCGCGACACGCCCGGTCTCACCTCGCCAATAGATGAAGTAGCCGGTGACGGCCATGAAGATCGCAAAGAGGAGAATCGCGAGTGGAACGATCGAGCGATGACGCATCCGGCGTGCCTACGAAGCCGAGGCCGATGCTTCCTGGTCGAGAATGTCATTGACCAGGCGATCCGCAATCGCATTTTGCTTGCGCGGAACGTGTTTGATGTCGACGTGTTCGAACGACCGCAGCAACGATTTTGCACGCTGATGTAACGGCTGCAAATCCACGTGCTTGACGCGATACTCGCCACGCATTTGCTTTACAACGAGTTCCGAATCGAGCCGGACGGCAAGCCGCCGAATACCGCGTTCTTTCGCGCGCTCCAAGCCGATGCATAGCGCGGTCCACTCAGCGACGTTGTTCGTCGCGACGCCGAGGTAGCGCCCCACCTCGTCCAAGAGCTGCCCATCCGGATCAATCAAAACGGCCCCGCTCGCGGCGGGCCCGGGATTCCCGCGCGAACCACCGTCGGCGAAAAGGGTTGCCTCGGTAGGCAGGTTGTCGAACAATGTGGCCATCCTTAGGGTATACTAGCTCCCATGCGAAACGTCATCGTGCGCGGGGCCGCCACCGCGCTTGTCTTAACGGCCATGCTGTTCGCCCCGCTGACGGCGCTAGCGGCGAACACATTCTATGGAATCGTGATTCACGTCTCGACGTCGAACATCAAAGTCCAGGATCCCAAGACAAAACAGGCGCTTAGCTTTGCACTGGTACCCAAGTTCGACCAGATATTTTCTGCTAACGGGAAGACGACGTATCAGATGAAGGCAGTTAAGGCCGGCCAATACGTCGGAGTGATCTACGACCAAAAGGCGCTCGGGGTGCGACACGCCGACAAAATTTATCTACTCAATAACGCGAACGAACGCATCGGAAGCCAGTAAATCCCAAGCGGCGCCCAAAGGGCGCCGCTTCTTCTCACGTTGCTTCGCGGTAAGCGTGGTTACTTGGCCCGCGCCATCAATTGACGCAGGCGCTCTTCTCCGGCCGATGCCTCCTTTTGCAGCTGTTCGAAGACGGCATATTGCGCAGGCGTCGGTTTTTCGTAGGCGAGTTCGACATCGCCCGCGAGATATGCAAGATGGCTACGCAGATGCGTCTCGTGCAGCAGCGGTGCTTCGCTTGAGTTCATTTGCGTCTGGACCAGCGTATTGATCTCCGCATCAAGCGCTGCAGCGGCTTTCGGATTTGTCGAACGTGTCCGGTCGCGCGTTGCCATCGCTTCGTTGATGGTTCGATCCAACGCATCGAGCGTCGCATGGATCTTCATCCCGAGATCGAGTCGTGCCGCGAGATCGGCCGCGGCGGTGTGGATGCCGGGATCCAATCCAACGTCGAACGATTGCGATTGCTTCGTGCCGCCGTAATCGAGCGTCACGGTATATCGTCCCGGGACGATCGTAGGCCCCCAGGTTTCGTCTTCCAATCCACCCGCCGCGACCGGAACTTGAAAGCCCGTCACTTCGGTGGCGCTGCTATAGCGCATATCCCACTGGAAGCGATTCATTCCGGGCTCTGCTGACGTTAACTCATCTTGCGCCCGCGCGCGAACTTGCGACGGCGTGAGCTGATCGATTTCGACCGGTGTGAGTTTTCGCTCGTTGCGTTTACGATGCAACGTGAAGCTACGAACGACGTTCCCGGCAGAGTCGCTAAAGGTCAGCGAGACCGGCGTACCGCCGTCATAGTTTTCGGGAAGATCGAAGAAGACGGTTGCACCGTACGGCGCGTTTTCACCCACGCGATCGCGTGCAAACGGATTGCTTCCGTATGCGTGCGTCAACCACGCCGATTGTGGTGCGTAGACATGCGCTGCACCGCCCGGCGTCGATCCCGCTTGTTCCAACAGCGCGAGGTTGTCGAGAATCCAGAACGCGCGGCCGTGCGTAGCAATGACGATCTCGCCTTCGCGCGTTGAGATTTGCAGATCGCGAATTTGGACGCGCGGCAGATTGAGCTGCAGGGACTGCCACCGCGCACCGCCGTCGTAGCTCACGTATACCGTGTTTTTCGTACCGGCGAAGAGCAAGTTGGCATCCTTGGGATCCTGACGTACGACAAAGACGTACTCATCTTGCGGAATGCCTTGAGCGATCGCATCCCAGTGCGCGCCGTAGTCGTGCGTCACATAGATATACGGATGGAAATCGTCCCACATATATCGCGACGCGGTCAGATACGCCGTTCCTTTATCGGTGTGCGACGCTTCGATCGACGTAATCTCGCACCACTGCGGCAGTGCGGGCGGCGTTACGGCCTTCCAACTCGCGCCGTTATCGCTGGATACATGCACGAGACCATCTGCAGATCCGGCCCAGATGATCGCATTATCGATCGGCGATACCGCAAGCGCCGAAATATCGGGAAACACTTCTGCGCTCGAGTGGTCGATGTCGATGGGTCCCCCGGAGGGGAGTTCCGTTTTCGGATCGTTCCGCGTAAGATCGGGGCTCGATTCTTTCCACGTTTGCCCGTAGTCGTCGCTGCGTAAGACATATTGCGAACCGACCAAGAGCTCTTTGTCGTTTGCAAAGAAGATCGGATGCGTCCATCCCAGGCGGTAACGCAGCTCGTTTGAGGCCGCACCTTCTTGGTAACGCGGCCATGGGCTGATGTCTTGGTACTGCCCGGTGCGCATATCGTAGCGCATGAAGATGCTGTAGTAACCGGAACCGTATGTGACGTTCGGATCGCCGGGTTGCGGTGCTACAAACGTACTCTCGCCGTACGCAACACGATGCCAATCACCGAACGCGATGCTACCGTTGACTGTCGAACTCGGTCCTTCGATCGAACCTTCGTCTTGCTGCGCGCCATACAAATGGAGCGGAAATTGATCGTCGATGCTGACGTGGTAGAACTGTCCGGTCGGCTGATTGTGCTCGTTGCTCCAGGTCTTGCCGCCGTCGAGCGACACGGTCGCGCCGCCGTCGTTACCCTCGAGCAGAATGTTCGGATGATTCGGATTGATCCATACGATATGATTGTCACCGTGAGGCGGCCGCAGCTTCGCCCACAGCTTGCCGCCGTCATGCGACACCCAACACGCATCGACATTCGGCGCGTACACCGTGTCGGGATTGGTGGGGTCCACATAGATAGCCATGTAGTAGAAGGCGCGTTGGCGCAACTTCATCTCAGAATTGACGCGCGTCCATGAAGCGCCGGCATCGGTCGAGCGGAAGACACCGCCTTCTTTTGCCTGGACGATCGCATAAACGATGCGCGGATCGCTCGCGGCGACGCTCACGCCGATACGTCCGAGGACGCCCGTCGGGAATCCCGGCGCATGCGTGATATTCGTCCAATGCGCACCACCGTCGGTTGTCTTATACAAGCCGCTTCCCGGACCGCCGCTTTCGAGGCGCCAGGGCGTCCGGTATGCTTGCCACATTGCGGCGTACAACGTATTGGGATGTTTCGCATCCATCACGAGGTCGATCGCGCCCGTGTCGGCATTGACGTAGAGGATTTTGCGCCACGTTTTTCCGCCGTCGGTCGTCTTGAAGACGCCGCGATCGGCATTGCCTTTGAACACGTGGCCCATGGAGGATGCATAGACGACGTCGGGGGTTTTGGGATCGATCGCGAGCGCGCTCGTGGTATGCGTCTCGCGCAGTCCCGCGTAATGCCACGTTTTTCCGGCGTCGTTTGAACGGTAGACGCCGTCACCCGTGATCATCGTTCCGCGAATGTCGCTCTCGCCCGTACCGGCGTAGAGAATGTTGTCGTTCGAGGGTGCGACCGCGATGGCGCCGATACTGGGCGAGGGCAAGGTGGAATCGGAAAGATTCGTCCAGGTCTGCCCGTAGTCGGTGCTTTGCCAGACGCCGGCATCAACGCCGCCGAAATAGAACAGATTCGGCTTATCGGGCACGCCGGCGATCGCAACGACACGCCCGCCGATCGTCGGACCGACGTTACGCCACTGCAATTTTGAGGTAGGTGAGCTCGTAGGACCCGCAGCACGGCTCATTATCGGAATGGCCATGACCAGCGAAATCATGAAAATGGCAATCCGCTTCATAACCGCGAATTCGTAACATGCACCTGTGGACCTTTGGCCACGGCACTGCGAGCGAAATCGACCTAGCGGCATTGCTGAAACAGCGCCAAATTGAGACCGTAGTCGACGTTCGGAAGATCCCCAAAAGCCGGGCGCATCCACACGTCTGGAGCGACAAGATGGCACACTGGGTGCCGGACTTATCCGGCGCAGGATACGAATGGCATCCCGAATTCGGCGGCTTTCGAAAAGCCGACCCGAACAGCCCGAATATCGCGCTGCGAAACGCTGCATTTCGCGCATACGCGGACTACATGCAGACGCCGCAGTTTCTCGATGCCTTTAACCGTTTGATGGAGCGCGCGGCAACGGAACGCATCGCAATCATGTGTTCCGAATCGCTGTGGTGGCGCTGCCACCGGCGGCTGATGTCCGACGCGGCGGTGCTGCTGCATAACGCCGACGTGCAACACATCATGCATACAGGAAAGACGACGCCCCATAAACTGACCGAAGGCGTACGCGTTGCCGACGATGGTCTGCTGCGATACGACAGCGGAGAGATTCGGCTGCTCTAGTGTACGATATTGACCGCGATTGCCGGCGTGATCGTTGCCGACGTATTGAATCCCGACGGGAAGGCGCGCAAGCCGGCAATAATCCCGACATTTGGCGACCAGTTGTATTCAATTGCCGGTGCGATTGCCCAGGAACGGCTCGTACCCGAATCCCGCATCAGATCCGTTCCCCGGACCTGCGTATTGCCGATCGTATGATAGACGAGATCGAACGCAAGGACCCAATTCCGGGTGACGCTGTATTCTGCAGCCCCATCAAACGTGAACGAATTTCCCGGTTTCGCCGTGCCATGAAACCGCGCATCCGTTCCGTAAACGCTAACGCCGTTTACATCGGTGCTTCCGGAAAACGCCTTGCGAAAAATTGAAGCGCGCCCGCACGATTCGACCGCTCTGCGTCCAGAAATACGTCTGCGTGTAGAGCGAGAGCGTCGTCGTATATACTCCGCTTCCGAATCCATCGTTCGGGCGATCGCCGAGTTTATCGTAACGACCGGTGGGAAATGTCTCCTGCACGTTGACGGACGTGGTCGGAATCCAGCTTCCGGGATGATACTGCGCGAGCCGGTATTGCGCTTGGAGCGCGATATCGCCAAAACCGATCCCCGAACTGCCCAGACCGTTACTTACCGTCGTATAGCCGAACGTGGGAAGTGCACCGATACTCAGCCGATCCGTCGCTCCATAGATGAGATACGTCAGCGAACCGAAGGAGTTCGAGTGCGGGGATGCGGTGAGATTTCCGCTTCGATCGTAACTTCCATATTGGATGACATCGAATACGTACGGCTCGATCAGGACGTGGCCTCGCGGCAACGTTCCGGCCGCGGGCGCCAGCAACGGACCCGTCCACCATGCATCGCTGAGTTGCTCTGGCGCTTGCGGCGATTGCGACGGCGTTGGATCGGCGGCAAGGGTACAAAGCGCAAGACTGAGCGTGCAGAGCAGTTTCACCGCGTTCATCCGGTCAACGGTACGGTAGTGCCTGACCGCAATGCAAGGGCCACCTTCGCGGCCGGAGACGGAGCCAGTCAAACGCGAAACACCACATTGTACATTGCAAGCCATTCGAAATTTTCCATTATAAACGGATGATTTCGGACTCTTCGCATGCGTTCCGCAAGCGGCCGCGGCGCGCAAGAACGGCGATGGTCTCGATGTATGAACCGATCATGCGAACGTCTTCATCATCCGCTGAACCGGAGAACCGCTGGGCGACGTCCTCATCGGACAGCGCCGGCCATACCTGTTCCATAGATTACCGCCTTCTACAAAAAGGAAACGACAATCGCTCTTGGATATTGTCTTTGGAGTGGCCACTGTGGGGACGTAGAGGGTACTGATGAGACATCCTAGCCATGCACCCGCGGTCCATCATGCGGTGCATCATTCCCCCGTCGTTCAACACGTGATCGTTGAGCGGTCGCAACAGGCTATTCCCGTCAGCATCGTCAACCCCGATTCGTTCGAGCATACTGCTATTAGAATTGCCATTTGGGCGTTGGTGGTGGCACTCGTCATTCTCATCGGGGTCGCCCTCCAAATCATCCTGGCCAGCCAAGAACTCTACGCGGTGAAGAAAGACCTGGCAAATAACCGCCGCATGATCGACGAGGCGCTTCGTCATCCAAGATTTCGGGCACAGCAGTGGTCGGAGTTCCGCTATCCGTCAGACCGCCGAGACTGGATAAACGCGACGGTTGCCGTGAGTATGGCAAACGAAGGCGATAAACTTACACCGGGGTTTCTGCTCGAGTTATTGGTGCCGCAAGATTCGGCATATAACGCGCTGCCGCCGGGACACCAGGAAGGCCGCATGGTCAAAGGCGTGTACTATCGGGTGCTCGAGGTCCAAGTGCAGCGTGTCTTATTTCCGAACGACGTGCTCACCGAAGTCAACCGTTTTCAGTTCAGCATTAAGCCCGGCACACAAACCTTTACGTGTTTGTGGCGAGCGTACGATGTATACGGAAAGTATCCGCCCGACGATTATGGCCATTGGACGTTCACGGTAAGGCTCTGAATCGAGCGGACTTTACCAGAGCGCGCCGTCGGCGACGAGGATATAGACGATCGGACCCAGTCCCCAAATCAAGCTCACAACGAACCAGATGAACTTTTTGATTCCGTCGATATCCGTGCGCCCAAGGAGATTCATCCACATCAGAATCATCGCGATCGGATGCAAGATGATCGACAAGAGAATTTCGAGCAGCAGTTTCATACGTCTCCTCGTACAACGTAGGTTACGAAGTGATTCGCCCGCATGAAATTTCCCTTTGATCCACCGACGATCCAACGAAAAGACGTCCCGCACGTACTGTTCGTATTAGGCACGGCACTGGAAAGTCTATGGCATGTTTCTCCTCGCCTTCGCAACGGGGTGGGTTCTGGTTATGTTCGTCATGAGACCGCTTCAGGGAATGCCGCCGCTGTTTCGGAAAAGGCCCGACGACGACTTCGAAACGTGGACAGGAGGACATGGCTATCAATGGCATCGCTTACGTGAACGATACAGCGCAGACGAACTGATCCGCCTCTTCGGTTTACTTGCAGTCCTCTGTATCGCGCTTTTTCTCTGGTCAATTCGAATGTAGAAACGAAAATGTAGTGACTCAGAAGAAAAGCAAAAGGCCCGAAGGATCAGAACGATCGCGGGCTTTCTTCATGGTGCGGCTGACTGAATTCCCAGCGACCTCTTGACCCCCAGATTTATTCGAGTGCGCACGGCCTCTGCTTGCCCGAGGCAGTGCAACGCCCAACTGAGCCATCTGGAGTTAACGGAGACCAAGAGTTGGTCATAAATTGGGTCATTTAATCACTGGTCGCAAGCGTTGAAGCGGCGCGGGCCTGCAGCAAGCTACCGCCGAAGTTGAACATGTGCCAGCAGCCACGTACAAGTATATGTTAGAACCGCTTTAATAGAAGTCAGACCTGCGGCCGACGGGCGCTCAGTACTTGTGGGTAGACCGACGGCGGAGGCCAGCGTCGCACCGGGTGGCCATCCGTGCGAAACCATTGCGCATATTTGATCCGCGAATCAACAATGTTAAATCTAATTTCGATGTTCGCGCCATCCGAATCGTAGGCCATTAGGACGATGCAATCAATGATCGTGGGCTGCGAAGTCTCCTCAAAATAAAAACGGCCGGTTCTCCCATCCGAATCCCGTTCTTCGCCGTTCACTTTCAAGTCGGTCGGAAATGGAGCGCCAGTCCATTCCTCAGGAAACAACTCCGCGATGTGTCTGATCATTGCCGTGTAGCGCTTCTCTAGATCATCCATATTTGCCGCATTCACCGTGCGAATCTGGCACCCTAGAAAGATGTCCGCAAGACCGTAAACCGCTACGGACCATGCGTAAAAACAGCCCCCGGCCCCAAACAAACTGTGCTCGCACGCAGCGACGGCGGCCTATTAGATTCGCCCTCGCGCGAGCCCGTTTTTCGCGTGTCTCCTTTTCGCGTTTTCGCTTGTCGTTATTGAACAAATGCGCGTTTTTGATCACCAGGCAACAGGGTGCCGCCGAATTACCGATGCATACGGTAGTGACGGACTTAACCCTTATACCGGATAGCTCGGGAGCTTTTCCTAACCCGGATAGCTCTCTAGAGCAATGAACTATACAGCACCCCCGACCGAAACCACGATGCAGATATCCGGGGGAGGCGTCTGCGAATTACGCGGCGTCGCGGCATTACGTGATTAAAGGCGACATCCGCGCTGCGCATTGCCCCGCGCGTCGACCAGCGTGACGGGAGCATCGATACACCGAAAGGCAACCGTGGCCCGAACAATCAACCTGTCGCAGGACGATCTCGATCTAATCGCATCGCTCGGTAAGACGAGCATGAGCAATCACATTCTCGCAATGCCGGAGACCAAAATTTGCCACGCGAGATTACCAAGAAGTTTCTGCATCTTATCACTGCCTTCAACGAGCGCGTAGAATGCAACGGTGAACCGCTGTTGCCGCGCATCACGTTCCACGATCTCCGCCATACGTGTGCAACGCTGCTGCTCGCCGCTGGCGTGCCGATTAAAGTCGTCAGCGAGCGGCTTGGACACAGCGCCATATCGATCACACTGCGTGTCTACGACACTTGCTACCATCGATGCAGGTCGAGGCCGCCGACAAGCTGAGCGCCATTCTCAGCAACAGTCCGTTAAGCTAATGGGTCCAAATTTGGGTCACGACAAAATACGAGACTGGAATTGCAAAAGAAAAACCCCGACTTTATCGGGGTTTTAATGGTCGGGCTGACTGGATTCGAACCAGCGACCTCTTGACCCCCAGTCAAGCGCGCTAACCAAGCTGCGCTACAGCCCGCTATTTTTTCTTCGCGCCTTTCTTCTTCGGCGCTTTCTTTCCACCGCTCGAACGGCCGCCGACGGCTTCTTTGAGCGATTTGCCTGCAACAAAAGCCGGAACTTTGCGCGCGGCGATTTTGATCTTCTCTCCGGTCTTCGGATTGCGTCCTTCACGCGCTTTGCGGCTGCGAACGACGAAACTTCCAAACGGTGTCAGTGCGACGCGATCGCCCTTTTGGAGCGCGTTCTTGATCTCACTGAGAATCAGATCGACGATTTCCGCTGCCTGACGCTTGGAGAGCTCAATCTCGGACGCCACGGTATCAATCAAATCGGCTTTCGTCAACGGGAATCTCCTATAGAGCGGACCGGCCGCTAGGCAGGGGGTATACGGAAGGGATCGTTATTTTCCCTGGATTTTCAGGGCCCCGCGTACCGCGAGAATGTATGAATGTACACCGAAGCCGGAGATGCTGCCCGTACACGCCGCCGCAGTGACGCTCAGCCGCCGATGCGGCTCGCGCGCTGCGATATTCGAGAGATGCGCCTCGACGACGGGAATCGGCACCGCAGCGATCGCATCGGCGATTGCGTACGAATAGTGCGAATACGCTCCCGGATTGATCACGATCGCATCGAAGGTTTCACGTGCAGCGTGAATTGCATCGATGATTTCGCCTTCACCGTTATACTGCTCGCATTCAACCGTCACCCCGAATTCCGCTGCCGACGTGCGAATGAATTCATCGATTTCGCCAAGCGTCTGCGTGCCGTAAATCTCCGGCTGCCGCTCGCCCAGCAAATTGAGGTTCGGGCCATGAATGACGAGAACGCGCATGAGCCCCCTTGCTTCTGAGAAGGAAAAGCACGCGCCTTCGCACCAGAGCTTTTTCCCATGCCCGACCTCATGATCAGTGCCGCCGCGCCGGATGCCGGAATCGCCGTCGTTGCAGCCATCACAACCGAATTGGTCACCGAAGTCCGTGAACGTCACGATCTCTCTCCGCTCGCAACGGCCGCGGCCGGACGTCTTATGACGGGTGCGGTGCTCTTCGGTTCGGGGCTCAAGGGGCGCGAGCGTTTGACGCTGCAGATTAGCGGCGATGGGCCAATCGGATCAGTCGGCGGCGATGCGTGGATGCTGGAAGAGAACCTCCTCGGAACGCGCGCGTACGTGAAGAACGCGCGTGTCGATCTTCCACTCAATGCGCGCGGAAAATTCGACGTCGCGGCCGCCGTTGGAGACGGCTCGCTTCAAGTAATCAAATCTTACGAAGTCGGTCAGCCGTACGTCGGCGTCGTCCCGCTCTATTCAGGTGAAATTGCCGAAGATCTGGCCGCGTATCTCGTGAAGTCGGAGCAGATTCCAAGCGTCGTTGCACTCGGCGTTTTGGCAAATCCGGACGGCGTTCGCGCGGCAGGCGGCGTGCTCGCGCAAGTCCTGCCGGGTGCCGACGAAAAAGCGATAGCGACGCTCGAAGAACGGGCGCTTGCGATGCCGCCGATCACGACGATGATCAATGAGGGTGCGGATGCGCATGCGTTGCTGCACGCGCTTGCGGGACCGATTGATTTGCGCTCGCATCGCACGGTCGATTTGCGCTTTGCGTGCCTCTGCAACCGCGAACGGGTCGAGGCGGCATTGATCGGTATGGGCGCCGATGAATTACGCCGCCTGGCCTCCGAACGTCCGGAGACCGAAGCGACCTGTGAGTTCTGCAAAAAGGTCTACGTATTTACGGCGGACGAGGTGAACGAACTCGCCGAAAGAATCGCTTAAATCTCGGTTTTGAACATCCGGCGCAGATCTTCGGGCATCTTGTAGCCTTCGAGACGCTGCCAGTAGATTTCGCGCACACCCGCGCCGTCGTTGTAGTACCACCAGCCGCATTCGCAGCGGATCGGACGCGCACCGGCCTCGGGGTGGTTGTACACGCGCTTGCAGCGCTTGCACACAAATTTCTTGCCTTCGATCGGCTGCATTGACGACGTATATGTAACGGGGGACTGCGCCATTTCTTCCTCTATGCCTTTGGTCCTGAGCTTGACGAGGCGGGTAGTACGCGGACAAACTTGCGGGAACCGACGGCGAGCACAGCCGGCTCCGTAGCCGTCCACAAGGCCCGCGGATCGTTCACGACTATACCATCCACCTTGACCCCGTTCCCGGAGATAAGTCGCTCGGCCTCGCGCTTGCTGGCGGCAAAGCCGGCCTTTACCAGCAACTGGGCGACAGTCTTTCCGTCGGCCTGTTCCATTTCGGGGACGTCGTCGAGCGGAAGCTCCTTCCGCTGCACGGTACGCTCGAAGTAGTCGCGCGCAGCAAGCGCCTCGGCCGCTCCATGGTAGCGCGCGACGATATCTTGCGCGAGCTGCTTCTTCAGCTCGATCGGATTGGATGAACCGCTCGAGATCTGGCCCGCAAGCGCGTCGGCTTCGGATTGCGAACGGAACGCCGCCAGACGCGCGTACGTCGGCATTAGTTCATCGGGCATCGACATCAGTTTCCCGAATTGCGTGTGTGCATTTTCGGCGATGCCGACGTAGTTGCCGAGCGACTTGCTCATCTTCCGTTCGCCGTCGAGACCGACGAGCAGCGGCACCGTCGCGCAGATTTGCGGAAGCTGTCCGTATTCGCGTTGGAACTGCCGTCCGAGCAGCAGATTGAAGAGTTGATCCGTACCGCCGAGTTCGATATCCGATTCGATTGCGATTGAATCGGCTGCCTGCGCCACCGGATAGAGAAATTCGTGCAGCGAGATCGGCGTACCGCCTTCGTAGCGATTTTTGAAATCGTTGCGCTCCAACATTTGCGCGACGGTTACGTGCGAAACCGTGCGCACCACGTCGGAAAAATTCATCTTGCCGAGCCATTCGGAATTATACCGAATCTTCACCCGCTCGAGGTCGAGCACTTTCCCGGCTTGTTCCCGATACGTTTGCATGTTCGCTTCGATTTGCTCGTGCGTGAGTGGCGGACGCATCGCGTTGCGGCCGCTGGGATCTCCGATGCTCGCGGTAAAGTCGCCGATGATCAGCGTAACGTTGTGGCCGGCTTCGGCAAACCGCTGAAGTTTGTGGAGCACCACCATGAAGCCCAAGTGCAGGTCGGGCGACGTTGGATCGATACCGAGCTTGACGTTGAGGGGACGCCCGAGCTTGAGCCGCGCGTGAAAATCCTCGACGGTTTCAACGGTTTCGAAGCCGTCGAGCAGATGCTCGACGTCGAATGAAGGCGCGGTCCTCATGCCAACTCAATTATCGTTACGCCGCCGGAGCCCTCGTCTTCGTTTCCATAACGAACGGTTTTCACCGACGGATGCGAGCGAAGAAACTCCTGAAGACCACGGCCCAGCATGCCGGTGCCTTTTCCGTGAATCAACCGCAAGGGCGAGTTTCCGGCAAGCGCGGCTTCGTCGACCCACTGATCGACGATCGGCTCCGCTTCGATATACCGCTTTCCACGCACGTCGAGTTCCGGCATCGATCGCGCTGCTGCTTCGAGTTTCGCTCCTTCGGCTCGCTTCGCTCGCTCGGGGATGCGGTGACGCTTGGCGTCACCCTGACGGTGCGCAAGTTTTTGAATGTCGTTCTTCTTCACGACGGTCTTCATCGGACCGATCGCGACAAGCACCGTGTCGCCGTAGTCTTCGACCACGCTGCCGTCTTGCCGCAGCGAGACGATGCGGACGGGATCGTTCCGTTCAAACGTGCCGTCGTCAACCTTCGTTTCGCTTCTCGCTTCGCTCGTCACACCGAGCGCGCGGCGCATCTCGTCCGCCGTACGTGAGAGTAAGGCGCTTTGGGCTGCGGTTACGCGTGGACGTTTCGCTTCGGCGGACGCTGCTCTGCGCTGCAGCTCGTTCGCAAATTCGCGCAAACTCTGCTGCATGCGTTCCTCCGCGCGATCGGCAAACGCACGGCGCTCCGCCTCAAAACGCTCGCGCTCATGCGAAAGGCTTCCGCGTTCCCGTTCGGCCGCACGGCGTTCCGTCGCGAGCGCGTCGCGTTCGGTCTGGAGTTCCGCCGAACGCATCGATAACTCTGCGAGTGCTGATTCATAATCACGTTCGCGGGTATCGAGCAGCGCCTGCGCGCGCTCGACGATTGCGGGATCGATTCCAAGCGCGGTCGCGAGCGGAAATGCGAGCGACTGCCCAGGCGCGCCGACGTCGAGGTGGTACGTCGGGCGGAACGTTTGGGGATCGAACCGCACGCTCGCATTCACAACGCCCGGCGAGCCGCTTGCGAAGAGTTTCAACTCCGTTGCGTGCGTCGTCACAACACCGCAGGCGCCGACGACTAATAGTCGTTCCAGCATGGCTATTGCGAGCGCCGCGCCTGCGCCGGGTTCCGTTCCTCCGCCGATTTCATCGACGAGCACGAGCGTGTGCGCGTCGGCGCGCGCGAACATGTCACGCATGCGCGAGAGATGGGCCGAAAACGTCGACGCGTTTCCGACGATCGACTGCTCGTCGCCGATGTCGGCAATCACGCATGAGAATTGCCCGATTTTCGTTCCGGCCGATGCGGGAATTTGCATCCCCGCGTAGCTCATTGCGACGAAGAGCCCCACCATCTTCAGGGCGACGGTTTTGCCGCCCATGTTCGGGCCGCTGATCACCAGTAGGCGTGTCTCGCCGTCGAGCGGAATCGTTTGAGGAATTGCACGCTCGCCGAGCAGCGGATGACGTCCGCGTTCAACGTGTACCAGCGCTTCGTCGACGAGCTCCGGAGCGATTGCATCCATCGAACGGGCCACGTTCGCCTTTGCAACGAGCACGTCAATCTCCGCGAGCATCTCGACGTTCGATTCGATCTCGCTTGCGCGCGCGCCGACGCTGCGCGAGAGCTCTTCGAGAATCCGTTGAAGCTCGCGCTCTTCTTCGATGCGAAGCGTTCGCAGCCGGTTGTTCGTCTCAAGCGCCGCCAGCGGCTCGACGAAAAGGGTTTGCCCCGACGCACTGGAGTCATGGACAATTCCCGGAAATTCGCCTGAAAATTCCGCCTTGATCGGAACGACGAACCGTCCCTCGCGTATCGTCACGACGGCATCTTGTATGAGCCGCGCGTACTTTCCGGAACGCACGATGGATGACACGCGATCCCGGGCATCGTTTTGCGCGTTGATCAAATTGCGGCGGATACGGCCGAGCGCGGGCGACGCGCGATCCATGATCGTGCCCCGCTCGTCGATCGCGTCGGTTATCGACCGATGGAGATCGCGCAGCGGCGTATAGCGCGTCAAAATCGCACCGAGCTCCGGTGCCTTCTCTTCGCGCAACACGTTATACGCGGCAGCCGCGGCGGAAATGGCATCGGCGACGGCACGCAAATCCGTCGACCCGAGCGTTCGCCCAAGCGCCGCAGCTTGGGTAAGTTCCGCGGTCTCGCCGGCAGGCAAGACGTGTAAGTCCGCCGCCGCGATCAATTGACGCACGATCGCCGTGCGCGCCTGTTCGAGGCGCACGACGGCGAAGTCGGTCAACGGTGCGAGTTCACTGGCGAAGCGTCGCCCACGCGCCGTTCGCGTCGCACCGACCACGCGATCCCGGACACTCGCAAAGTCTAGTGCTTCGAGCGTCCGCTCGTCGGCAAGAGACTCCCCTATCAACTCTCCAGTTTTTCTTTCATGAGTTGATTGACGAGTTGCGGATCGGCTTTGCCCTTCGATGCCTTCATCACTTGGCCCACAAGGAACCCCATGATGTTGGTCTTCCCCGCTTTATAATCCGTGACGCTCTTTTCGTTCGCAGCCAGCACCGCTTCGATAAATGAAACGATTGCAGCGGGATCGGATGTCTGCGCGAGGCCTTCGCGCTCGACGATCGCTTTCGGCGAACCTTCACCCTGCCACAGACGATCGACCAACTCTTTTGCAATTTTTGAATTGATCGTCTTGCCTTCCACGAGCGCGATCAGTTCCGCGACGTGCTGCGGCGTAACGGGAGACTCCGGCACCGGCGTTCCGGTCTCGTTTGCAAGCCGCGAGAGATCTCCGAGCACAAAATTCGTCGACTGCTTGGGATTGCTGCTCGCTTTGACGACGGCATCGAAGTAGCTCGCGAGCGCGTGATTGTCGACGAGCTGCGTCGCCTGCTTGACATCGAGTCCGTACTGCGTGGTGTAGCGCTCGAATCGCGCGATCGGAAGTTCGGGCAAATCACCTCGCAACCGATCGACATCGACGCGCGAAATTTCTAGCGGGACGAGATCGGGATCGGGGAAGTACCGGTAGTCGTGCGCCTGTTCTTTGCTACGCATGGAATGCGTCACGCCGCGGATTTCATCCCATCCGCGCGTCTCTTGCACGATGCGTTCGCCCGCTTCCACGAGTGAGATCTGCCGTTCGATTTCGCTTTCAATTGCACGATGGACCGAACGGAATGAATTCATGTTCTTGATCTCGGTTTTTGTGCCGAGTTCTTTCGAACCGGACGGACGGATCGAGACGTTGGCATCGCAACGAAGCGAGCCTTCCTCCATCTTCACGTCGCTTACGCCGATTTGCTGAAGGGTGCGGCGCAACGCTTCCAGATACCCGACGGCCTCATCGGCGCTGTGGATTTCCGGCTCCGACACGCATTCCATAAGCGGCACACCCGCGCGATTGAAATCGACGAGCGAATAGGTGCTGCCGGCAATGCGACCGTCACCCGAACCCGCATGCGTCGACTTGCCGGTATCTTCTTCCAAATGGATGCGCGTCAGACGGCATCCTTTGAGCGTGCCGTCCTCCAGCCAATAGCGCACCGTACCGCCGAGCGTGAGCGGCATGTCGTACTGCGAGATCTGATAATCCTTAGGCATGTCCGGATAGAAGTAATTCTTCCGATCAAATTTCGAAAACGCCGGAATCTCCGCATCAAACGCAAGACCCGCCAAAATCAAATGCTCGATCGCCGCACGATTTACAACCGGTAAAGCACCGGGCAGCGCCAGACATACCGGACAAACCTTCGTATTCGGTTCCCCGCCAAACTCATTGCGGCAGCCACAAAACATTTTCGTCTCCGTCTTGAGTTCGACGTGACACTCGATCCCAATAACAGCTTCCCAGTTGGAATGGCGCTCCGGCCTAGCCTCCGCGCCCCCCACTTCGTGGGGCCCCCCGGTCGCGCGCGCGCTCACGATATCAGACATGCTATAGACTCCCCTAGGGCGCGCTCAATAAACGTTTCCTCGTTAGCCATGGTGCATCGGGACCTCGCCGAGCAATGGCCTGTGTTTGCCGGCGTGTTTCGTCGCTTGTTCGTAGGCGTGTGCGACGCCTAGCAGCAGTTTTTCGGTGAAAATTGGTGACGTTAGCTGCAAGCCCATTGGCATTTCGCGATCTCCGCCGGCGGGCGTTACCCAGCCGCACGGGAACTGACAGCGCCGGAAGGCCGGCGAGCGACATTGGAATCGTGTAATAGTCCATCAAGTACATGCTGTACGGATCGCTTTTCGCATTAAACTGGAACGCGGGCGAACTCGCGGCGGGGCATGCGATGAGATCGCATGAGGCAAACGCTTTCTTGAAGTCGTCCGCAATCAACGTGCGTGCTTTTTGCGCACGGACGTAGTATGCATCGTAGTATCCGCTCGAAAGCGCGTACGTTCCGATGAGAATGCGGCGTTTCACCTCAGGACCGAATCCCGCGGCGCGCGTCTTCTCGTACATATCGTGCACGTCGCTGCCTTCGACGCGCAAACCGTACCGGACGCCGTCGAAACGCGCAAGGTTCGACGAACACTCCGCCGGCGCAATGAGATAGTACGTTGCCAAGCCGTAGTCCGCCGTCGGCAAGGAAACATCGACCAGCTCCGCGCCGAGCTCTTGTAAATCACCGTATGCCTTTTGATACAGCGCATGAGTGTCATCGCCGAGCGCGCGCGTATCGAATTCCTTGACGATGCCGACCTTGAGCCCGCGCAAATCGGTGCGAAGTTCGCGCGAAACCGGTTCGACCTCGCGATCGATCGACGTCGAATCCATCGGATCCCAACCCGCCATCGCTTCATACGCAAGCGCTGCGTCTTCGACCGTGCGTGTAAGCGGTCCGATTTGGTCGAGACTCGAGGCAAATGCAATCAATCCATAGCGCGAGACGCGCCCGTACGTCGGTTTGAATCCGACGAGGTTGCAGAACGCGCCCGGTTCGCGAATCGATCCGCCGGTGTCACTTCCCATTGCGATTGCCGCTTCGAATGCGGCGGCCGCCGCCGCAGAACCGCCGCTCGAACCGCCGGGAACGCGCGTGAGATCGTACGGGTTCTTGGTTACACCTAATGCGGAGTTTTCGCACGAGCTGCCCATGGCAAACTCGTCCATGTTCGACTTTCCGACCGGAATCGCACCGGCTTCGAGCATCCGCGAAACGGCCGTTGCGGTGTACGGCGCAACCCATTTTTCGAGAATCTTGCTTCCTGCGGTCGTTCGCGTACCCGTTAAACACATGTTGTCTTTGACGGCAAGCGGAACACCCGCAAGGGGCAGGTTCTCTCCGGCTTTCACGCGCTGATCGACGCGCGCCGCAGCGGCTCTCGCTTCTTCATGCAAGACGGTCAAATACGAACCGACGTCGCCATCGACCGCGTCGATGTGTGCGAGGATCGCGTCGGTCACTTCGCGAGCGGAAATGGTACCGCCGTTGACGTCGCGGGCGATCTGCGCCGCGCTACGCTCAATAATCTCCATGGGTTTCCTTCAAACTACTCGGCGATGATGCGGGGAACGCGGAAGAACGCACCTTGGCGTTGCGGCGCTTGCGAGAGCACCGTTTCGCGCTCGAGACACGCGCGCTCGGCGTCGTTGCGCTCGACGTTGCGCGACTCCACGACTTGCGCAGTCGCCGCGACCTTCGAAACGTCGAGCTTCCCAAGCGCGTTCACGTGTTCGAGTAAATCGCCAAGTTGCGTTTCAAAACGTTCGACCTCGTCGTCGGTCAGCGCGATGCGCGCAAGCTTTGCAACGTAGCGAACGTCAATCTTCTCGGATGACAAAGTCGGGATACTCCGGTTCGTCGGCGGCATATTCATCAGTCTCGGGCCACGTCGGCGACGCCACGTTGAGGAACGCGTCGTGCACGACTTCTTCGTCAGCCTGGGCCTCGCGATAGAGCGTGACCAGCGTCTCGACGTGTCCCGTCTGCGGAAACATGTCGAACGGCTGAACGATGCCGAGCCGGTATCCATTAGCGGCCAGGAACTTCAAATCCCGGGCAAGGGTCGCCGGATCGCAGGAGAGATACCAAATATACGGCACCTTGGACGCCGTAACTGCCGCGAGGGTCAGTTCGTCGCTTCCCTTGCGGGGCGGATCGAGGAAGACGATATCGGAATTCTCCATCGCCTCGTGCGCCTCGGGTGAACGAACCGCGTCCTCAACTCGACCGGCACGAAAGCGGACCCACTGCTCGAGCCCGTTGAGGCGCGCATTCTCCTCGGCCTCGAGGATCGCTTGAGGATTCTCCTCGATCCCGTAAACCTGACAGCCGTTCTTTGCGAAGAACAGCGAAAACGTGCCTGCGCCGCAATAGAGGTCGACGATGCGACGCGGATGTTCGAGGCCGTTTTTCATGAACGCGAAGATGCGCCCGACGATCTCGACGTTGATTTGGAAAAACGAGGCAGCGGAGACGCGATACCGCACGCCGTCGATCGCCTCCTCAATCTCGGAGCGCCCGGCAACGACGCGATGGCGCCGTCCCATGATCGCGTTTTGACTCATGAGCTGATACGAATTCGTCAAGCCGACGGCGCCGGGAAGGCCTTTAAGCAGCGGCGCTGCGCCTCGCTCGACTTCGGGCGACAATTGCGACGTGGTGATGGTAACCACGGCGTCCCCCGTCGCGCGCGCACTGCGCGAAACGATGTGGCGCGCGACTTGCATCACCGGCGCCGTCTCTTCCGTGGTGCGCGCGCGATTGAAAACGTGAATGAACGTGTTGAGCTGCGGCGTCACGATCGGGCAGTCCTCGATCGGCACGATATCGTGCGAGCGCTGCTGATAGAAACCGATCGTCGGCGTCGGGAGCGTATGGTCGACGACGAGCGACATTTTATTGCGGTAGGCCCGCGGGTTGGCCATCCCGACCGCATTGCGGACTTCGACCTCGGCGAAACCGCCGATGCGTTGGAGCGCGCTGCGTACGACGTCTGTTTTCCACGCGAGCTGCGCCGGATAGTTCAAATGTTGCACTTGGCAGCCGCCGCAGCTCCCAAAAACCGGACAAAACGGCGTCGTGCGATGCGGCGAACCGGCAACCAGACGAATCATCGTCGCCGTCGCGTACTTCGGTTTCACCGAAGTGATTCGCACGCGAGCACGTTCTTGGGGCAACGGACCGAAGCAAAAAACAACCAACCCGCTTGCACGTCCCACGGCTTGGCCGTTTGCAAGCAGGTCGGTAAACGACAACTCGAGTTCTGTACCGGCGCGTAACGCCGGGGCGGGGCTACGCGCTATTTCTTTGTTCGTCAAGCGTCTTGAGCAAGTGGTTTGCCTCATCGATCAACTGCTGGATGCGCTCGCTGGTCGGATCCGCCGGGCGGCGGTTCAACAGCGAACGCACGACCGTGAAAGCGACTGCCGCGCCAATGCCGGCAACGCCGACCCAAATGAGCGTTCGAGTCAGCTGCTGGCTCGCGCGTTGCTCTTGCGCGCGTTGAAAATCAGGCGTCTGGTCCATACTGCCGTACTCCTTCGCGCACGTGCGGGAGCCTTCTTCTCATCGGGGAACCTCTTCCGGGACGAAAGACTCTCAGGGCTCTCTCCGGAGGCCCAGGTTACCCTGACTTCCCGAGGACCATGATTACTGTACGCGACGATGTGCAACAGGACGAGCGCCCCGCGCTCGTCCTGTCTCTCGTTGCATCGATTGCGATCAACCTGCTCGCGTGGCTACTCGTCATCTGGGGTTGGACCATCCAATTGCAGCTGCGGCCCACGCTCGAAAAGCCGGAGTTGATCGTCTCCTCATCGAGCATCCGGCTGGAGCGACGGACGGTACCGCAACCGCAAAGCGCGCAGAGGCAGCAGCAGTCGCAACCGCAGCACGCGGCAACGCCGAAGACGCAACAGATGCCGCGTCAGCAACACGTCGCCAAAACGCAGCCGCACGAACGGCCCACAGAGATCGCGCGTGAAGTGCCGCAGGCGCCTCCGCAACCACCCGAGCGCCGCGCGAAGCACGAACCGGCTTCGTTGCAATCGCAGCTCGCGCAACAAGAGCAAATGTTTGCGCGAGAGGCACAGCAGTTAAATGCATCGCACTCGCTGAGCATTGCGACGATGGCGCCACAACCTCCGTCATCATTCCGCAGGACGTATTTCGATTCGAACGGCCGGCCGGATCAGAATGAAGACGTCACCGCCGTGCTCGAGCCCCTGCCGGGACGGCATTGGGTGGCAAACGGCATGTCCTGTTACTACGTTCATTACGCCGCGCAGTACAGCGGCGGTGGCTCCGAAGAAGGGAACATTCCGTGGCCGCTTTGTTATCCGGCGGCTCACGACGCAATGTTGCCGCTCGACCGCACGCACCGGCTGCCGATTCCCGCACCGCCTCCCGGCTGGGTGCTTCCCACGAACGTGACGCTAGCGCCGTTACTTCGTGCGATCTACACGGGCGAAATCAAAGCCGATCCGAACTAAGGTTTGGGCTGCTTCATTGTGCAGTGATCGCTGCGTGCCGGCCGCGCAGCACGTATTTTTGAATCTTCCCCGTCGCCGTCTTTGGTAGCTCGTCGATGAAATAGAAGCGCTTCGGTACTTTGAAATGCGCAAGGTGGTCGCGAGCGAAGGCTCGGAGATCCTCCTCGCTGACCGGCGCACCTGCTCGAGCGACGACGAACGCGTGCGGCGCCTCACCAAAACGTTCGTCGGGCAGACCGACGACTGCAACTTCTTGGACGGCCGGGTGGCGGAGAAGCTGGCCTTCTACCTCGACGCCCGAGATGTTTTCTCCGCCGCTGATAATCACGTCTTTGATGCGGTCTCGTATCTCGATGAATCCGTCCTGATGAACGACCGCCGCATCTCCGCTGTGGAAATATCCCCCGTGAAACGCGCGCGCAGTTGCATCGGGATCGTTGTAATATCCTTCCATCACCACGTTGCCACGCACGACGATTTCACCGACGGTCGTGCCGTCATGCGGAACTTCTTCGCCGCGGTCATCGATCACGACGAGTTCGCCGGACGTCACGAGCTCTACACCTTGCCTCGCCTTGACCTTTGCGCGTTCGCTTCCGGGCAACAGTTCGTGCTCCGCGCGTCGTTCGCAGATCGTGATGAATGGCGCAGTCTCGGTCAGGCCGTAGACGTGCGTTACGTCCCAACCCAACTCATCTTCGACGCGTTCGATCGTCGCGGCAGCAGGCGGCGCGCCTGCCGTCAAGACCCGCACACCTGAGCGCACGTGGGTGCGAACTTCTTCGGGAGCGTTCGCGATACTGATGAGCACCGTCGGCGCCGCGCACAGCAACGTAACGCGCTCATCGTTGATCAGTTGAAAAATGCGCTGCGGCTCGACCTTGCGAAGGCATACGTGAAGGCCGCCGACTGCGGTGATGGTCCACACGAACGTCCATCCGTTCGCATGAAACATCGGCAGCGTCCAGAGATACCGGTCGTCCGGCGTCAAGTGCACGTGAATTAGTGTACCGACGGTATTCATGTACGCATTTCGATGCGTAATCATCACGCCTTTCGGATGAGCGGTCGTTCCGCTCGTATAGTTGATCGTGATGAGATCATCTTCATCGATCGCTGGCCGCGCCGGCTCGCGCGGCCCTGGCGCGTACAGCGCCGTCTCATAGTTAAGCCAATCATTCGGCGCTTCGCCCTCGAGCGCGACGAAATGCTCGACTGACGGGATGCGTTCTCGAATGCCTTGGACCGCTTGAATGTAGTCGCGGTGCGCGCAAACGACGCGGCTGCCGCTATGATTGATGATATACGCAAAATCGGTCGACGCGAGGCGGTAATTGATCGGTACGAGCACCGCGCCGATCTGCGGAATTGCGTAGAACGCTTCTAGGAGCGCATGCGTGTTTGGCGCGATGTACGCAACCCGGTCCCCTTTTCGGACGCCGAGACGTTGGAGCCCCGCAGACCACGCATCGCAACGCTCGAAAAATTGCCGATACGTGAAGCGCGACTGCTCGTCAACGACCGCTTCGCGTTCAGCGTACAGGCGACGAGAGCGGCGCATGAATTCCAAGGGCGTGAGTGGAGTCTTCATGTCGATTAAGCCCTCCGATCACAGTGCGTTCGACTCGTAGCGGTGCCTGCGCTTCTGAAAGAGCGTTTCACAATGCCCTTGAGGCAGCGTCAGTGGAAATTGCGCGGACGGACGCCGTCCAAGATCCCTTCGGCTTCGAATGACCAGACGGCGCGGGCGAGGAGATCGATCGCGCCGGCTTCTTTCTGCAGCTTGCCTTCGATGATAAGGGTATTGCTCATGCGAATGACGCGGCGGAATTTCTCGTAGATATCCGGTCGTACGATGACGTTCACCAAGCCGGTTTCGTCCTCGAGCGTCAAAAAGACGAAGCCTTTCGCGGTGCCCGGACGCTGGCGCGTGATGACGAGTCCGCCGACGCGGCAGAGCAGATTGTTCGGCATTTCGGCGAGATGCGCCGCCGGAATGACGCGCGCTGCATTCAACTGCGGACGGAAATGTTCGATCGCTTGGCCTTGCGTCGTGACACCGGTGGACCATAAATCAAACGCCGTTTCTTGTTTGGGCACGAGCGGCTTGAACGTCACCTCGGGTTCGTCCATATCCATCAAACGCCCGAGCTCACCGCGCGCCTCCCGCTCGTCGAGCGCGCGCAACGCCCACATCGCGTTGCGCCGCGAGCGATACCATGGCGAAAACGCGCCGGCCACAGCAAGATTCTCAATCGCTTCTTTTTCAAGCTTCGTACGTTTGGCAAAATCGAGCAAATCCGCAAATGGTCCACCACGTAATGCCTCCTCCAGACGTTCCTTCTGTCCTTCACCCAGGCCGCGCACCAAATGAAAGCCGAGACGTAAACTTCCGTCCGGCTCGACGAACGACCAATATTCGCTTGCGTTGACTTCAATCGGCTTGATCGTGACGCCGTGCCGCCGGGCATCATTGACGAGCACTTCCGTCGAATAAAAGCCCATCGGCTGCACGTTTAAAATGGCCGCCGCAAAAATTGCGGGATAGTGACACTTCACGTACGCCGATGCATAGGCAAGCAATGCGAAGCTCGCCGCATGCGATTCAGGAAAGCCGTAGTCGGCAAAACCTTCGAGCATGTGAAACAACTGCTCCGCAGCGGTGCGATCGATGCCGTTGGCGACCATGCCGTCGACCAGCTTTGGATAAATCTCGCGCATCCGTTCGTGCGAGCGTTTGTGTCCCATCGCACGGCGCAATTTATCGGCTTCGCCCGGTGTAAATCCGGCAGCCTCGATTGCCATACGCATACCTTGCTCTTGAAATAACGGCACGCCGAGCGTGCGTTCGAGCACGGGCTTGAGTTTCGGATGTGGATACGTCACCGGTTCCAGTCCCGACCGCCGGCGCAAGAACGGATGAATCATCTGCCCTTGAATCGGTCCCGGCCGAATGATTGCGACTTGCATGACGATGTCGTAAAAGCACGTCGGCTTCATCCGCGGTAACATCGACTGCTGCGCCCGAGATTCGATTTGGAATACGCCGATGGTATCCGCGCGGGAAATCATTTCGTAGGTGGGTTTGTCATCGGGCGGGATGGTGTGGAGTGCCAGCCGTACCGGTGCCGGCCCCATGCCGGGGTACGACACGTAGCGTTCGTGCAGTGAAAATGCTTCGCGTAAAAGCGACAACATGCCAAGACCCAACAGATCGATTTTGATGAGGCCGAGTTCTTGTAAATCATCCTTATCCCACTGGATGATCGTGCGGTCTTTCATCGTTGCCCATTCGATGGGCGCGACGCGTACGAGCGGGTCGCGGGTGATCACCATACCGCCGGAATGGATGCCCATGTGGCGCGGGAAGCCGTCGACGCGGCGGCAGAACGCGTGAAGACGTTCGCCGAGAACGCCGCTCACCGGTGCAGCGACGTTCGGATCGGGATCCGCACCGTAATCCTGGCCGCGAAAGCCATACAAGTAGCGATCGGTTTGTCCCGGTTCGAGTCGCGAAGCACGAGCATTCGATCCGGTGTCGAGATCGCGGCGCCGCTGCACGGATTCCGGTTGTTCCGTTGTAACGAGATCGGGCTGTCCCGTTGCACCCGCAAGCGATTCCCGCGCATCGAACTCGCGAACGATGGCGTCAACTTGCGCAAGC
The DNA here is from genome assembly GCA_963765935.1 of Vulcanimicrobiia bacterium. Taxonomy (GTDB): domain Bacteria; phylum Vulcanimicrobiota; class Vulcanimicrobiia; order Vulcanimicrobiales; family Vulcanimicrobiaceae; genus JAMXLG01. Next base: position 395,824 of record CAVXXX010000002.1, read on the forward strand.
GTCAGGCCGAGGACTTTACCGACGTCGCGTAGCGCCGAACGTGTTCGGAATGTGACGACCTCTGCCGCCATCGCCGCGTTGCTGCGGCCGTATCGTTCGTAGATGTATTGGATGACCTTCTCACGGTCTTGATGGGCGAAATCGATGTCGATATCGGGAATCTCTTGGCGTTCCTCGGACATGAAGCGTTCGAAGAGCAGATTCATGCCGATCGGATCGACGGCAGTGATGCCGAGCGCATAGCAGACCGCGGAATTTGCGGCGGAACCACGGCCCTGACAGAGGACGCCGAAACGATCGGCGGCTTGAACGATATCCCATACGATTAGGAAGTAGCCCGCGAGATCCATCTTCGCGATGATGCCGAGTTCGTATTCGAGTTGCCGTTCGACGTTCGGCGCAATCGGCGAACCGTAGCGGTCGACGGCACCTTTATAGACGAGTTCGCGCAGGTACGTCTGCCGCGTGTATCCCTCCGGAACGGAAAAGAGCGGAAATTGACCGATGAGGCGTTCGAGCCGGAATGCGCATCGTTCCGCGATGGCGAGCGTGGCATCGATTGCCTCGGGATGCGCAGCGAAGAGTTTGCGCATTGCGGCGGGCGATTTGAGATAGTATTCGGCATTGGGCCGCAGCCGATGCTGCGCACGTGCTTCTTCCAGCGTGATCGTCTCTTTGACGCAGGCCAGCACGTCGGCGAGCGGCGCCTCTTCGCGGCGCGCGTACGCGGCGGCATTCGTCGCAACGTACGCAATCTTCAGACGCCGCGCAAGCGCGATGAGCTGCTCGTTCATCGCCGCGTCGTCCGCGGTGAGATGCTGTTGGAGTTCGAGATACACCCGTTCGCCGAAGAGATCGTGCAACATCGACGCGCGCGCTACGTCGAGCGTACGAGTGAGCAGTACGAGACCGTCGCTGCGCCCATCGAAATCCTCCATCCGCAGTCGCGCGTCGCCTTTGCTCCCTCGCATCTGCGCGGTCGAAATCAGCTCGCAGCAATTCGCGTATCCTTGCGCGTTTTCGACAAGCACAACCGCGCGCGTCTTATCCTCGAAGGTCAGCTCCGCTCCGACGATCGCATCGATACCGGCTTGCCGCGCAGCCGTCGCAAATCGTACGCTGCCGTAGAGGCCGTCTCGATCGGTGAGCGCAAGCGCGCGCAGCCCAAGCTCGCAGGCTCGTTCGATCAGTTCTTCGGGGTGCGATGCGCCTTCGAGAAAGGTGAAGTTCGACCAGCAGTGCAGCTCGGCATAGGCACGGTTTCGTGCCGCGTTGCGCGGCTCTAGCGCCGTAGCCATGCGCAAAGCATGCGCAGATCGAGGTTTTTGACCAGCTGATCGCATTCCGGAGTGCAGAGGTGAAGAGAACGCAACCGGGCACGAACGCGTTCGCGCTCTTGTGCAAAAGCGGCGTCAATTGCAGGCGATGCAAGAAACTGTTCGTTTTGCATTCGAAGATGCGCGAAGCGTTTGTGGAAGTCGCGTTCCATCTGCGGCTCGCCGGCGAAGCACGCGCGTAGGCGCAAATGCGTGCCGTAGCGATAGTTTGCTTTAATCTCTCGAATTCGGCGCATGGGATGTTCCGAAAAGCCGATTTTTACGCTCTCGGTTTTTGCATCGCGCAATTCGAGCAGGTAGACGAAGCCATAATTGAAGCCGGCGAGTTCTTCGAGCGGCGAGAGCAGATGATTCGTTCGCGTAATCTCGCCGCTGCGAAGCCATGCCGAGGCAACGCGTTGGAACGTTTCGCAGGCGCTCTGTCCAACCTCAATCATACGAGCCACGCAGATACCAATGGTTTCCTTGACGATAGATGCGCCGGACGCTTCCGTCATCGAGCACGACGTCGTATTCATCCCGCGTAACCGATGATGCAAACCATCCTTCATCGATCCGCCACGGACCCGCGCACTCAACGACGGCATGCCCGTTCACGACGGATGGTTCGCCGCGCGCAACCGCCACGTCGATCTCCGTAACATCCAACAACCGCAATTGGGGCACCGAGTCACCCTGGCCCTTCGACTCTCCTTCGCTGTGGACTAACGGCGAATAGGTATGCTTGGGCACGGTAAACGGTTCATAGCTAAAGCGTTCTTCAACCGGATGAGCGGCACGCGTGCGCGCACGGCGCACCGGTTCGCCGAGGAGTGCCTCCAGCCGTGCGAGGACGACCGCAACATTCTGCACGTCGATATCGTCACTGCGCACGAGCGGCAACGCTTCGCCGCCCTCTTCCAATCGAAGCGCGCGCAGCCGCAACCCACACAGCGGCGCATCAAACGTCAGCCCTTCCATTTTTGCTCGCACCACATCGAGCATTGCACGGTCGTTGGCTGTCGGTGCGGCGAGCAGAATTTCGAGATGCTCGCTCCGTCCGTTCTCGAGTTCGACCTCGAGATCCAGCGCGCTCGCGCGTTTGCCGCAGCGTTCCAAATCGCCACAAATCCGTGAAAGCAGCACGCGCATTGCGAAAAGCACCGCCTCTTCGCTCTCTGCCGAACCTTCACCATACATCGAAGCTTCGATCGTGATCGCGTGGCTACGCGGAATGAACGGCGTGCGATCGATGCCGCGCGCCCATTGGTGCCATTGAGCTGCAGAACGCCCGAACCGGCGCACGAACGGCCCATGTGGCAAGCGCGCCAGTTCGCCGAGCGTGGAGACGCCGAGGAGATGCAGCCGCTCTTGCGCGTGCGGATCGAGATCGAGCACGTCGAGCGGCAGCGACGCCAACCGTGACGCTTCTTCTCCCGGGTCGATCGTCGTCGCATCCGCAATCCAGCTCGCCGCATACGCGCAAAAACGATTCGGACCCGAACCGGTACGAACCGGCAGCTCGAAGCGCGCGAGCACGAGATGAATCTGCGCGCACCACTGCGCAAACGTTCCCGCGATGCCGCGCATATCGAGAAACGCGATGCCTTCGCGCACGTCGTCAATGAGCGGCGTAACGGCATCGAGCGCATCGAGCATGTCGCTCCAAACCACGCGCGCACGAACCGGATCGTGCACCGCGACGCGCGCGTTCGGCGCGGCGGCTGCGGCTTGCGTAACGGTTTGACCGGCACGCGCGCCACATTCGCGCGCGCGATCGTCGAGCGCGATCACATGGCCGCGATCGAACCGGTCGGCAACGAGCAGCGGAACGTCTTCGGCGACACGGCGTCCGCCGAGCGCTACGGCTAGCGGATAATCGGGAACACGCAAACAGATCAGCATTGCCATCGCCTCAATTCATGCACCGGCGGGCTTAAGAAAAGATGAGCGCAGCGAAACGGCTCCGCCGCCGCGCGGCGCCGCTTTGTGTTTGCGTAGTTCCGCGCGCAGCGTAAACCCCGAGAAACAGCCCCACAGGCCGCGCGTTCCGCGGATGACGGCGCGTTCGAACATGCATCCTAAACGTACCGTCGCAACGCCGGCGAGTTCCGCACTCGCGCGACCCGCGATGACGATCAGCACCGCTCCGGCGCGATGAGCGAGCGTAGCAAGACGTGTCCACACAGCCGGACGTAACGCGGGAGCGCCCATGACAATGACGCGCGCGACGCGAGAGCGCAAGATTAAATCAACGGCCCGCGCGATGCCGACCGCGGTTTTGGCCGGAACGACGAGCAGCCGGTCGAGACGAACGCCTGCGTCTTCGAGCGCCGGCGGGTAGAGCTCGCCGTCATCGATGACGGCCCCAAGCCCGCGCCGCGTAACTTGCGCCAAGAGCGCCGCGGCGATGCTCCAGCGCCCCGCGCTTCCATGGCCTTCCAGCGTGACGAGGGACCCAAGCGGGAATCCGCCGCCAAGCAGGCAATCGAGTGACGCGATCCCGCTTGTAACGACCCGGTCTACGGCCGCACCGGCCGCTCCGGGAGCGGCTTGAAGGCGTCCTTTGAGCTCCTCGAAAAGCTCGTTTCGGCGTTGCGGAAAAGCGGCTGCGGGAAGCATGGGTGATCATCCTAATCGAACATATGTTCGATGTCAACAGGAGGGTCGATGGCGGACGATCGCGTCATGGCGTGGGTCAAATCCCTTGGCTCAGCCGAGGTCCGGGCCTTTATGGTGGCACGCCGCCGGTTTTTGAAACGCCCGTCCGCGAAGCATCTTCACGATCTGCGTATGGCGGCGCGGCGGCTACGGTCGTTCTTCGAAGATTTCCGCGATGTCGTTCCTGCCCGGCGCGGCAAGCGGCTGCGCCGGTTGATAGCCGTCACGGGCGAAGCACGCGACGCGGCGGTGTTACGCAAGACTCTGCGAAGCGCCCTCGAGCGACGGGAACGGCATGACGGACGGCCGATCCTTCGCAATCTGCGCGCCCGCGAACGCGCATGCTTCACACGCGTGCGCCGCTTGCTCGTGAAGTTGCGGTACCCAAGGTGAAAGCACGTAACATCGATTTAACCGTTGCGTGCGGCGTCGACGACGCGATGCGTCGAATTGCGATCGTCCGCTTTGCGGAACTGCTTACGCTCGCATCCTCATTGCGCACGCAGCATGCGCGTGAACTGCACGACTTCCGCATCGCATGCAAACGATTGCGCTACGCGCTGGAACGGTTTACGCCGAAAGAACCGTCGCTGCTCGAAGCGGCAAGCCGGCTTTCGCAATTACAAGAAGCGCTCGGTCATTGGCACGATCGCGAGACACTGCTGGCAATGGTTTCGGGCATGCAGCTCACCGCGCGCCGTATCACGACCGAACGCGATGACGCGCTCTCGCGTGCAAACGCTTTGTGGCGCGACGCATTCGCGACGTACGGCCCGTTCGAGGGACTGATGCGTTTTACCGGATTGGGTTACGGCTTGGGCGACGGCGAAGCGGCGGGTGGCGCAGCGCCGGGAGTCTGACCGCCGCACAACTTCACCGTCTCGACGACGGTCTTGGCAAGCGTGTCTTCATGCTTTTTGCCGTCGCTCTGCGCCCATTCGACGCCCTCTTGCAGACTCTTGACCGGATTGTAGCCGAGCGTAAGACCGGGAACGCGCGTGAGGTCGATCTCGTACGGATTCGTCGGCAGACCCGCATTAATGACCGTATCGTCGAACGGTTGCGGGTGGAGCGGATCGGCGGTCGGTGCGATGTTATGCAGTGGATCGACGCCGCCGGTGTTGCGGTTTTGACCGTCGCCGGCGATTGCATAGATATAGCCGAAACCTTCATGCTGCATGCTCGAGAGCTGCTGCGTCTCGACGAAACCGTTGATAATATCGAGCGCGGCTTGTTGATCGGCGAGAGACTGCATCAATTTGTTCTTGAGATCCAACGTGCGCTGATCTTCTTGATCCTGCGCTTTGGGCGGAAAGACGGACGGATCTTCGAGCAGTTTTTGAATCGCAAGCACGTTGTTGGCAAGCGGCGTCACGAGGTTTTCCATATGAAGGACCGTCATGCTCTGCTGCGCTTCACTTTGGTTGAACTGCGCCATCCCGTACTCTTTGAACATTCCCGGGCTCTGACCGATGAGTTTGTCGTTCTCGAGCAGCATGCCGATAGCGGGGCGAATCTTCGTCGCCAGCGCGCTGCAGACCGGATGCACGACCGTATGGTAAATTTCGGGCGGTGGAGTTCGCGTCGGTGCGGCAAAGGGCGAGGGCTTCGGCGTTGGCTTCGTTGCGGCCGGAGCTGAAGCAATACAAGCGAGGAAGGCAGCTACAAGTGCCGCTCCTAAGGTCGTGCGCATGGTCCCCATTCTACTACGAGAACGCAAGACCGGGCCTGCATGTTACAGCGGAACGACTGCTCCTTTCAGGGGCGAGTCGCTGTAACGGCGGATCGTTGCGGCGTCCGCCGGACTGCAGCTCCAAGAGCCGCGCTCGCTGTCGCATAGGCGCGCGCCGGTGAATCTCGCGCCGTGCACGTCGGCGCCGGCGAGCCGAACGCAGTCGGTGCGGCGCTCGACAACGGCACCATCGGAATCCCAGGTGTTATGCCAGCAAAGCGCGGCATTGGTGAAGTCGCTGTCTCGCAAATTCGCGTTGCGGAAATTGGCGCCGATGAGCTTCGCATTCGTGAAGCGCGCCGAGGACGCATCGACACCTTCCATATCGGCACCGGTGACCTCGACGTTCGAGAGATCGTGCCCATGCAATTGCGCGCCGCGCAGATTACAGCCGGTGCAATTCTCGAGCACCGCGCGCAGTTGCGCGTCGCTCATTCCCTGCAGCGCATCGCGAAGATCGGCACCCGTCAGCTTGACCCCGTTCAACTGCGCGCCGCTTAAATGCGCTCCGCGAAATTGGCAGCCGGTGCAATCGACGTTCGTGAAGTTCGCCCCGCGCAGATCGGCATCGCGAAAATCTGCGCCGGTCAGTTTGGAGCCGCTGAAGTTCGCATTGCGAAGATTTGCTCCGGTAAAGTTCGCGCCGATGTAGTCGACGCTTTGGAAGTCGCGTCCTTGAAGATCGGCGCGGGCGAAATCGCAGCCCACACAATTCGTCGGTTTTGCGCTCACCGGTCCGATGAGGATGTACGAGAACAGAGCCAGCGCGCAGAGCGCAAGCGCAAGTGCTTTCATCGATGTGTCCCGTCCTTGCTTTTTAGTCTTTCCAGATCGCGCCGGTCATGTTTGCCCCGGTCAGCGACGTGTGAGAGAGGTCGACGCCGCGGAGATCGGCGCGGTGTAAATTGCATCCGGTGAGGTCGGCATTATTGAGGTTCGCACCGGCAAGTTTCGCGCCGGCGAGATTCGCCCCGGTCAGTTCCGCTCCCGATAGATTCGTATTGCGCAGATCCGCGTCGGCGAGGTTGACGCCCGTCAGATGAACGCCGTGGAGATCCATCCCGTAGAGGTTGGCATTGGCGAAGTCGCAGCCTTCGCAGGCGTTCAAGATGTTCCGCGTCTGCTCCGGCGAGAGCCCTTTGACGTCGATGTTGCAGCCCGTGAGATGAGCGCCGTCGAAATTTACTCCATCCAAACGCGCGCCGCGCATGTTGCAGCCTTCGAGATCCGCGTTGCGGAACGATGCGTTACGCAGGTCTGCGTCGCTGAAGTTCGCGCCGGTCATCTGCGCATGATCGAAACGCGCCCCTTGCAGATTAGCATTCTCGAAATTCGCGCCTTCCATCGAGCGGTTCGAGAAATCACGCCCACTCAAATTCGCATCCGCGAAGTTGCATCCCGTGCATCCGTCCATGTTTTTCGCTTGCGCGACCGTTTTACCGGCGTTCTTTAGCGCGCGCGCAACGGTTTCTCCAACGTTGGGAATCGCGCCGGAACTTGCGACCATGTGCGGGATCGATGGTGCCTTCGGCATCGACGCCTTCACCGGTTCGACGCGATGTACGGTAACCGGCGGCGCGGGAGTGTTCGTTGCCGCGACAACGGTTTGCTGCGCTACCTTCGTGACGGTGGCCGCGACCGTTGGTGCCACCAGGTGCGGCTTCTCGATCTTTTGGTGCGCGACAACCTTCGGCGCGGCGGGTGACTCCGGCGTAGCGGGCGCCGTGAATGCGATACTTGGTGTCATCAAGCGCAGGACGATGAATACGGCGACCAGTGCGGCAACGAAACTTCCCGCGACGCTGGGCGCGATACCGGAACCAATCGCGCGTCCCGTGCGCAACAAACGCTCGATGCGGATCGAAATGTTCTTACGCGTAACGAATACGCCGGGCGCCGGCATAGGCCGGTGCGGCCATGCCGTCATCTCGGCCATCTTCGTCAGGCAGAATGCATAGGGACGAACCTGGCCCGTGAGTTGCAGCACGTAGTCGTCGCAAGCAACCTCGCGTTCGACATCCATCTGACGGGAGATGAACCAAACCGCGGGATTGAAGAACAGCAGCGCAGATGCGATGCGTTGAACGGCGTTCGTCCAGTCGTCGCCGCGCAGCAGATGTCCGAGCTCGTGCAGGCTGATTTGGTCGATCTCGTTGGGATCCAGCGAGTGCACCAAGTGCGACGGTAAGAGCACCATCGAATCGAAGAGTCCGACCGCGATCGGTACTTCGATCGCATCCGAGACGCAAATGCGCACGTCACGCGAACCCTTGAGCGCGTTCATCCAGCGGGGCATCGAATCGCGATACTCAACGGAGAGCGGAAGCGAGTCGTGCTTGAGACGTTCGAGCGCAAGAAACGCGACGACTAACCGGATGAGAATGACGAGCGCAGCGAGCAGCCAAAGCGCGAAGAGCGCCGGAGCGATATATTCAGGAACGCGAATGCGAAACGTCGGCGCCGACAGGTGCGCGGCGGTCGACGAAGCAGCCGCAGCAGCGTTCGAGGTTTTCACCGGCACCGCGGCAACGTGAGAGCGCGCCTGCTGGAAAACGTGGTGCACCGGCGCAGTGGATGACGACGAAGTCGCGCTCGCCGTCTCAACGCTTACTCGCGAGAGGCTCGTGAGTACCGGAACGACGAGGACCGCGAGCAACGCCAGGGACCACACGGCATAGCGCGTCGTCGCGTTCGCGTTGCGAAAGATGTGGAGCGCTACCCACGTCAGGAATGCAATGAGCGCGCCTTGCCAGAGGCCGTTGAGGAGAATCGCAATTCCGATTCGCGCGATCGGCCCGAGCAGCTCGAAGTGAGCCATGCGTTACTTCCCTTCGTCGTACCGTTCGATCAACGACCGGAGGCGGTCGAGTTCGTCGTCCGACGGCCGTTCGTTCTCAATTAACCGTAGTGCCAAGGCACCCGCATTGTCTCCAAAAAACTTTGAAACAACTTGCTTCACGGCAGATTGCGCCGCAGCTTCGCGCGCGATAAGCGGAGAGTAAATGTAAGCGCGGCCGGCCTCCTCGTGGGCAACGTGGCCCTTTTGCTCGAGGATTCGCAATGTCGTCAGGACCGTGTTGTACGCCACCGGAGGGGGCGGCATTGCCTCGGCGACTTCCGCCACGCTCGCGCGTCCAAGGCGCCAAAGCACCTCCATGATGCGCAACTCGCCTTCGGTTAGGGTGGGACTCTTCTTTCGGGCCAATGTATGCTACCTCGCTCCTAATTCTTTAAGAGTTACGATAGCATCGCCTTCTTAGTTTGTCAACTAATATCTTAAGAGTTCATGCCCCGACAGCCGCTTGCTCGCCGATCTGCTCGAGCTGATGCTTCTCTTCCCCGGACATTACCATGGTGAGGTCGAGCATGATGATCAGCCGCTCGGCCATCTTACCGACACCCTGAATGTACTCGGTGCCGACGCCGGCGATCATCTCCGGCGCGTCCTCGACATTCTCGATCGGAAGATTGAGCACTTCGCTCACGCTGTCGACGACAATGCCGACGCGCTTGCTTCCGATCTCCGTCACGATGATACGCGTGCTCTTGGTTGCGTCGATGCGCGGCATGCCGAAGCGGGTGCGCAGATCGATAATGGGAATCAGCTGACCGCGCAGGTTGATGACGCCTTCCATGAACCGTGGCGCGCGCGGCACGTGCGTGATCTCGACCATGCGGATGATTTCTTGAACCTGCGAGATGTCGACGCCGTACTCTTCCGTAGCGAGTTTGAACGAGACGACTTGCACGACCTCGCCGGAAAGTTGCTGCTTGTTTTCTGCTTTGACATCTGCCATGGCTATTGAACTCCCGAGAATTCTGCGCGAGCGACTTTGCCGCTCACGTGGGCTTCGCTGACGAGCGAATGAACGTCGATAATGAGCGAGATGGAACCGTTGCCGAGAATCGTCGCGCCCGAAATACCCGGGATGCGGCCGACGACATCGGAGAGCGGCTTGATGACGATCTCTTGCTCGCCTTCAAACGAATCGACGACAAGACCGACTTGGCGGCCCTGAAGACCAACGATAACGATCATGACTTTATCCGGATCGCGCCGGCCGCCGAGTTCAAAGAATTCCGCGATGCGCACGAGCGGCACGACTTGGCCGCGCAGCGTGATCACTTCGTTTCCGTGAACGGTGCGCACGTCGCGCATCTCCACGCGTTGCGATTCAATGACGGAATCGAGCGGAATAGCGTAGAGCTCGTCGACGACGCGGACCAGAAGCGCTTGAATGATCGCAAGCGTCAGCGGCAACTTGATCGTGAAGCGCGTGCCCTGACCCGCGGCAGTTTCAATGTCGAAGACGCCCTTCAGGCGTGAGATGTTACGTTTCACGACGTCCATACCGACGCCACGGCCGCTGACGTCCGAAACCACTTCGGCCGTCGAGAAGCCGGGCGTGAAGATCAAGTCGACGATCTCGCGATCGGTCAAACGATCGTCAGCCGAGATCAAGCCCTGCTTGATACCGCGCGCGCGCACTTTCTCGAGGTTGATCCCGCCGCCGTCGTCGGAAACTTCGATGATGATCTGGTTGCCTTCATGATAGGCATTGAGCGAAATCGTTCCGACGCGCGGTTTGCCGAGCCGTTCGCGCTCGTCGGGCGGCTCGATGCCGTGATCGACGTTGTTGCGCAACAAGTGCATGAGCGGCTCGCCGACTTCGTCGACGATCGTCTTATCGAGGTCGGTCTCGGCACCCGATATGACCAACTGCACTTCTTTGCCGCGCGCTTTCGCGACGTCGCGTACAAGGCGCGGGAACCGGTCGAACACCTGACCGATCGGCACCATGCGGACCTTCATGATCGACTCTTGAATTTCGTTCGTGGTACGCGCAAGCAGTGCCGCGGAATCGGCGAGATCCTTGGCAAGCGGTGCAATGATCCCCTGAACTGCGCCGCCCGCAGCGCCGCCCACCTTATCATTCATCAAGCGCTCGAGCGTATTGGCAATATCCGAAATACGCGTACGATTGATCACGAGTTCGCCAACGAGATTCAACAATGCGTCGAGGCGTTCGATATCGACACGAATCGTTTGATGGATCGAGGACCGCTTCTGGTCGCCATTTGCCGCGGGTTTCTGCGGCGCCGGCACCGCAGCGGGCTTTGGAATTTCCGGCTTGGCCGCGCCCACGGGTTCGGGCGGCAATTCTTGTATGAATTCTTCCGATGCCGGTGCAACTGGTTCTTCTTGGGCTTGCGCGAGCAACCGTTCTACTTCAGCCTCAAACGCCGCTACGTCCGCGTCACGGGACCGCTCTTCATGCGGGGCAGCCTCTTCGAAGGACTGTTCGGATCCGGTGCGCCCTTCGATGACGTGCGAGGTCTCCTCGTAAATCGCCGTATAGGCATCCAGCTTACCGATGTACTCCTCAACGCCGTGCGGCGCTTCTTCTTCCCCAATCGCCGCCTGAACGAGTCCCGTCAGTAAATCGCGCCCGGTAAAAAGAATATCAACCGCGCTCTCCGAGAGCGGCATTCGATCTTTCCGAAGCAGATCGCACAGATTCTCGAGCTTATGCGCGAGGCCCTGAACCTCAACAAACCCAAGCATACCGGACGAACCCTTAACGGTATGCAGCGCACGAAACAGAGAATTGATAATCTCCGGATCATTAACTCCGGAATTCACACCCTCTTCAAGCTTCAGAAGATCCGCATCAATCTGCTGTAAGAGTTCTTCCGCTTCATCACGGAAGTAAGAAATGAACTCTTCTCGATTAAACAGCTCGTCAGACATTTTAAAGGCGCTCCGCCCTAGGCTCCGCGCCCCCCACTACGTGGGGCCCCCCGGCCATGGCGCGCATAAACGCGTTGGCTAGCATTGACTCCCCTAGGGCGCGCCAGTTTAGCATGTCGTCGTTAGCCTCGTCCCATCGGGACCACGTCGTAACTACTCGACGCCGAAGACCGAGAGGAGCGGTCCGAGCGATCCAGTTTCAGGGATAAGGATGAATTGGCCGGCGACTTCTTTCTCTTTGTCCAAGAACGAAGACTCGATCAAGAACACATCCTGATCCGGAAGAATCGACATCAGGGTGCGGAATGCAGCCTGCACCGTGCCGTACGAAAGCGTCGGCACCGACGGCAACAGATTCGAACCCGTCAGTTGAATGATCGCCGTCAAATACGAGCCGGCGATGATGTTGCCGAGTTCTTTGAGCGTCGAATCCGCGATCGAATCGAAGATTTGAATGTCGCCGATCACGCGATGGAGGAACTGACTGACGAAATCCAGCGCTTGTTCACGATCGAACAGTACGATCATCTGGCCCGGCGCTTCGCCGCGGACGTACATGTGCAGAGCGGCGACGGTGCGATTCTCGTGACCAACGCGCGATGCGAGATCGCGGAACTTGATCACGTCGATGCGCGGTTCGCTCAGGTTGATCTTCGTATTGAGCAACTGCGAAAGCGCGGTCGCCGCGTGGCCTGCGCCGATGTTGCCGACTTCTTTCAGCGCGTCCTTTTGAAGATCGTTGAGTTGCATACCGCCGCTCATGACAGCACCTTTTGAATGGTTTCCAGAATTTTCGGCGGCTGGAACGGTTTGGTAATAAATGATTTCGCGCCGGCTTGAATCGCCTCAACGACCAAAGCTTGCTGGCCCATCGACGTGCACATGATGATCTTCGCGTTGGGATCCGACGCGACGATTTGCTTGACCGCGGTGATGCCGTCCATCTCCGGCATAACCATGTCCATCGTCACGAGGTCCGGTTGGAGCTGCTTGTACTTCTCAACCGCCTCAACACCGTTTTGGGCCTCTCCAACGACTTCAAAGCCGTTCTTGGACAGGATCCCTTTGATCATCATCCGCATGACGACGGCATCGTCGACGATGAGGACTCTCTTGCTCATCCGTAGCTCCCAAGGCGAAGTGCAAATGAGGAAAGGCACAAACGTGCCTCACGCCATCCTTTGAAGACCATCGGCCAAAGGAAAGCGCTTCTTTATGGAACGACCGTTAAGCCAAACCACGGCTCCGTAAGTCGGCCTGGCGGCGGTTGATAAACTCGACGATCGCCTGGTCTTCGGCGGGACGGATCCCGCTGAAGCGCAGGCCGTGTGAGTGCTTCCCCGACACCTTGATGACTTCGTGACGCATCACTTCGCCGAGAAGCGTCAGCGCCGGCGCGTCGGGCTTCAGCTGCATCTTGACCTCGACCTTCGTATGGTTTTTCAAACCGCGGTCAACGATCAGCGAACAGCCGCTCCGGCTGATATCGCGCAGCGTACATTTCGTGAACTCGCCGCTCCCGACACCGCTGGGCGCGAAGCGCCATTGACCGGCGACGATGGCATCGAGGCGCACGCTCTGGCGTTTTTGCACGCCGGTCGCCGCGCCGATGAGGCTGATCTTGCGCGGCAGCTCAAACGTCGTCGTTGCGTTACTTGTAGCCGCGATTTTGGTCTGCGCGCGAAAGCGTCCGGCTTGCGACTGATAGACAATCACGGCCGTTTCGCCCGCTTTGCCGAGCATCTCGCGCGTGACGATGCCCTTCGCTCCTACGGATTCGACCGTCACTTGGCGCACGGGCCGTCCACCGGCGATTACATCGACGAACGAATGCAGTTGCGGAAGCTTGGAAAGCGGGATACTCGACGTCTTATTAAAGAGAGCTTTGAATATCAACGTAGGGTCGATTCCATGGACTCCGGTGTTTCGTCGGTCGTCGAAATCTGACCGATCGATTCAACGCGCAGCCCCGGCGCGATCTCCGAGTACGAGAGAACGACCAATTGCGGCGCCGCGCGTTCCGTAAGCCGCTTGAGCGCGAGACGAACCGCCGGCGAACAGAGGACGATCGGCGCGAGGCCGGCGTTCTGCGCAGTGGCGATCTGTCGCGTCAGCGACGCATAGATACGCGTGACCGTGTTCGGGTCGAGCAGCGCGTATGCGTCTTCGCCGCGGCGTACCGCTTCGGAGAGCAACGATTCGAGGCGCGGATCGACCGTGATAACTGAAAGGAGACCGTTCTCGGCGTACTCGGCCGAAATGTGCCGAGCGAGCGCTGCCCGGACTTTCTCCGTAAGGAAATCGATGTCTTTGCTCACCCGGCCGGCGTCCGCGAGCGTTTCGAGGATCAGAACGAGGTTGCGAACCGGAATGCGTTCGCGCAGCAAGTTCTGGAGAACGCGCTGGACTTCGCCGACCGTCAAGAGCCCCGGCACGAGCTCGTCGACCACCACCGGATAATGCGACTTGATGTTTTCGAGCAGCGCCGAGGTCTCCTGACGCCCGAGGAGGTCGGGCGCATGTGACTTGATGATTTCGGTGAGGTGCGTCGCAATGACGCTCGTCGGATCGATGACCGTGTATCCCGCCATCTCCGCCTCAGGCCGCGCGCTTTCTGCGATCCAGAGGGCCGGCAATCCAAAGGCCGGTTCAGTCGTCGGAATTCCATCGATCGGCGCGGTTGCGGTTCCCGGGTTCATCGCCAGCAGACGGCTTACCATGACTTCCGCCGACGTAACCTCGAGGCCGTAGATCTTCACCGTGTACGTGTTTGGCCGCAATTGCAAGTTGTCTCGCACGCGGATCGGCGGCACGACGATGCCGAGATCGCGCGCGGCGTGCCGGCGGATCAGCGTGATCCGTTCGAGTAGATCGCCGCCTTGATTCACGTCGACGAGCGGAATCAACCCGAAGCCGATTTCCAGCTCCATCGGATCGTACGAGAGCAGCGGTACAACGCTCTCGGCGGGCTTCGCTGCGACGGACGTCGACGCCGCACCGGCAATCGCTCCCGGCACCGCGCCCGGCGGCAATCCCGCCACGGCCGCTTTCAAGGCGCGGCGACGGCTGAAGTACATCGTAAAGAGCGCGGCCGACGCGATGAGCAGCAGCCACCGGTCGAGTCCGGCAAGCCCGAAGAGTCCCGTCATAATCGCCGCAATCAGCAGCGCCGTCGGTTGCGATGAGAGCTGGCGCGTGATGTCGCTGCCGAAGTCCGACTCGGCTGCCGCGCGCGTCACGATGATACCGGTCGCGGTTGAAATCAACAGCGCCGGCACTTGTGTGACGATGCCTTCACCGACGGTCAGCAACGTAAACTTTTGCAGCGACGTCATGACGTCGAGGTGCTGCTGCGCGATGCCGACGATAAAGCCGCCGATCGTGTTGATCGCGACGATGATCACCGCGGCGATCGCGTCGCCGCGCACGAACTTGCTGGCACCGTCCATCGCGCCGTAGAAGTCCGCGGCGCGCTGAATGTCTTTGCGGCGCTGACGCGCTTCGGCTTCGGTGATCAAACCGGCGTTCAAATCGGCGTCGATTGCAAGCTGCTTACCCGGCATCGCGTCCAACGTAAAGCGCGCCGCGACTTCGGCCACGCGTCCGGCGCCGTTGGTGATAACGACGAATTGAATGATGATGAGGATAAGGAAGATCACGAAGCCGACGGCATAGTTGCCGCCGATCACAATCTGTCCGAAGAAGTTGATGACCTCACCGGCGTAGCCGTGCAGCAAAATCGCTCGTGTCGCGGTGATGTTGAGCGAGAGCCGGAAGAGCGTGATGATTAAGAGCAGCGTCGGGAACGCGGAAAACGCTAGCGCGTTTTCGGTGTAAAGCGCGGTGCCGATGATCACGAGCGCGAGCGAGATGTTGATCGTTAAGAGCACGTCGAGCAAGAACGGCGGGATCGGCACGATCATGAGGAGGACGAGCATGACCGACGCGCCCGCGATCAAAATCGGGGCCGCGCTGCCAAGCCGTTGCGCGAGCGTTCCGCTACCTTGCATCGGCGCGGCGGGAGCGCCTTGAGCTGCCATTAGGCTATCGTCTTCCTCTTAAGCTTGTACACGAACGCGATGACCTGCGCGACCGCCGCATAAAGATTCGGCGGAATCGCTTGATCGAGTTCGACCTTCTCGTAGAGCGTCCGCGCGAGTGGCGGATTCTCCATGATGGGGATGTTGTGTTCGCGGGCCATATCGCGAATGCGTTTCGCGACCAAATCGGCGCCTTTCGCAATCAGGACCGGCGCTTCCATCTGCATTTCGTCCCATTCGAGCGCAACCGCGAAGTGCGTCGGGTTCGTCACCACGACCGTTGCGCGCGGCACCGCTTGCATCATGCGCCGGCGTGACATCTCACGCTGCCGCTTCTTGAGCGCGCCACGCGCTTCGGGGTTCCCTTCCGATTGGCGCCACTCGTCCTTGACTTCTTGTTTGGTCATCTTCAAGTTCTCTTCGAGCTGCCAGCGTTCGTATGCGTAGTCGAGCAGACCGACGACGACTAATAAGAGACCAAACTTCCACGCGATGCCGTAGATCAGATTCATCGTCAGTTGAATCATCGCAGCCGGAGACGATTGTCCAACCTGCGCAAAGAACGAAATGTTCTTAGCGATCTCGGTGTAGATAATAACTGCGACCGCACCGAGCTTCAGCAGCTGCTTCGCGAGATTAACCGCGATGCGCTTGCTGAACATATTTTTGAATCCGTTGATCGGATTGAGCTTACCGAACGACGGCGTGATCGATTTGAGCGTGAAGAGAAAGCCGAACTGCGCGATGTTCGCAACGATTCCGAAAAAGAACGCGAGCGCGAAGACGCCGATGACGACGAGCATGACGCCCGAGGCCGCCTGCATGAAGAGTCCGACGACGGAGTGGATCGTCATATCTGCCCGCATGTCGCCCAGACGCGAGAAATACGCGCGCATCGAGCCTTGCAGCGAATCCATCATCGGCGCAAAAAAGGCGTGCAGAACGAGAACGACTGCCAGGAAGATAACGGACCCGGCCAACTCCGTACTACGCGGAACTTGACCTTTGCCGCGTGCTTCCTCGCGTCGCTTCGGAGTGGCCTTTTCGGTTTGTTCCGGCTTAGCCATCGACGATGGTGACGAGCATGCTCCCTAGAGTTTTCGGGTAAGTGCGCCGCAAGCCTGAGACGCTAGCTTAACCCGTCACAGGGGGAGCCGCGCCGCGCTGTGCTAATAAGGGAGGCTGACCCGAAAGGAACACCCGGAAGAGATGTCTTTGAAACAAACGCTGGCGATCTGCGCCGGCGCGGTAGTAGCCGTGCTTCTCGGCGGCTGCGGCAATGCGACCCCGATCACGAGCGGGAGCCCGACGCCGGCTCCGACGATCACCCCCTTCGTCTCGAGCGAGTACCCGACGCAGACGTCGGGAGCGCAGCCAAGCGGCCTGGTCAACGGACCCGACTCGAACCTCTGGTTCACCGAGCCCGCCGCGAACAAAATCGGCAAGTTGAACCAGCAGGCACAAGTCAGCGAATTTACGGTCCCAACCGCCGGCTCGGCGCCCCTCATGATTGCGACGGGTCCGGATAGCGCGCTGTGGTTCACCGAATCGGCGGTCGGACAAGTCGGTCGCATCTCGACCACTGCCGGTGTGGTAACCGAATTTCCGCTCGGTCCGAACTCGAAGCCGTGGGGCATCGTGGCGGGCCCTGACGGCGCACTATGGGTGACCGACGAATCGGCGATCAATCCCGGAATCTGGCGCGTGACTACGGCCGGCGTTCCAACGTTTTACGCGCTTCCGGCAGGTTCAAAGCCGACCGCGATTACCGCCGGCGCGAACGGCGCGCTTTGGTTTCTGGATACCGGGTCGAACAAAATTGGAACCGTTGCGCCTGGACAATCGACGACGATCACCGAGTACGGCGGCATAGCCGCGAATGCTGGTCTCGGCGCGATCATTCAGGGCACAGATAATGCGCTGTGGTTCACAGAGCAAAACACCGGAAAGATCGGACGCATGACGACTTCCGGAGTGGTCACCTCGGAGCAGACGCTCACCGGCGTCGTCGGTCCCTTCGGGCTCACGGCCGGCCTCGACGGCAACTACTACATCGCCGACTCGCTGGGCAGCGCGATCGCGCAGTTTATTCCGAGCACCGGAAAAACGTCGACCTTCAAGACGATCACAAACGCATCGCAACCATATTGGGCCACGATCGGCCCCGACAACGAAGTCTATTTCACGGAAAAAGCCGCCTCAAAAATCGGCCAGTTCCGCTATTTTTAGTTGTCAGGTTTAACCGCGCAGGCCGCGCATAACGGCGTCCATTTGTTGGGCGACGGTTTGGAATAATTCGGGGCCGACGGTTGCCATTAGCGGGAGGCTGATGGCCATCATGATGAGGCCGACGCCGACTTGAATGGGAAGGCCGATAACGAAGACGTTCATTTGCGGCGCGACGCGCGCCATGAATGCGAGCGCGACGTTGGTTAGGAATAGCGCGGCGACGACCGGTGCGGCGATGCGGAAAACGATGAGGAACGCCTGCGTGAAAAACAGCGTGACATTGCCGGCGACGCTTGGGTCGAGATTGATGTAGGGCAGCGGCACGAGGTTGAATGAACCGGCGATGCCCTGAATCAGAAAATGGTGCGAATCCGTGGCGAGAAAGACGAGGGTCGCGATAGCGAGTTGGAATTCGCCGATAATCGTGATGTTTTGCTGCGTTTGCGGATTGATGACGTTCGCGATCGCAAAACCGATTTGCAGATCGATAAGTTCCCCTGCGAATTGAATGCCCGTGAAGACGAGCGCGGCGACGAAGCCGACGATCATGCCGAGCACGATTTGGCTCGCGGCGGCGAGAATCAGATCGGAGATCCCGTTCGAGAAATGGACGACCGGCACGATGCGGTAGAGTAAGAACGAGACGATCATTCCGAAACCGAGCCGCACGAGCGTCGGAATCTGCGGCGCCGAGAAGATCGGAAAAACGTAGAGCATGCTCGACACGCGCAAAAAGACCAGCAAGAAGGTTTCGAACTGCGCGCCGCTCAGGCCGAAAACGTCGACCATGTCGCTTCCTTACCTAACGAAGTTCGGGACGCTTGAAAAGATGCGGCTTGTAAAGTCCGTCAGCATCGCGAGCATGAACGGACCGAAGAACAACAGCGCGAGCGCCGCGACGAGAATCTTCGGAATGAACGCCAACGTCGGCTCTTGGATCTGCGTGACCGACTGAAAGAGCGAGACCACGAGGCCGACCGCCATGCTCAGCAGCAAGACAGGCCCCGCCGCGACCATCGCAATGAAGATCGCCTCGCGTCCGATCGAAATGGCGTCGGCGAAGCTCACGTGTGAAAGCTCTGGAAGAGTGCGCTCACCGTGAGGTCCCAGCCGTCGACGAGAATGAAGATCAGAATCTTGAACGGCAGCGAGATGATGACCGGCGGAATCATCATCATGCCCATACTCAGCAAGATACTTGCGATCACCATATCGATGACAATGAACGGGATGTAGATCGCAAAGCCGATCTCAAACGCGGTCTTCAGTTCGGAAAGAACGAAGGCCGGAATCAAGAGGTACGTCGGGACGTCTTTTTGCGCCGTGGGACGCGGCTCTTTCGAGATCGAGTAAAAGAGCTGAATGTCTTTCTCGCGCGTTTGTTTGAACATGAACGCGCGCAGCGGGGTCGCGGCTCGGTCGAGTGCGACCGACTGCGTGATCTGACTCTTCAAATACGGCTGCACCGCGTTCTTGTTCACGTCGCGAATGACGGGATTCATCACGAAGAACGTAAGCAGCAACGCGAGGCCGGCCAATACTTGGTTCGGAGGCACTTGCTGCGTTCCGATTGCCGTGCGCACGAACGAGAGTACAACGATGATACGCGTAAAAGAGGTCACCATCACGAGCAGCGTCGGCGCAAGCGCCAACACCGTCAGCAGCAGAAGAATCTGCAGCGCGCCGACGACTTGTTGCGGGCTCTTCGCCTGACCAACGCCGATATTCACTTGCGGAATCGGAACGGTCGGTGCCGTCGGTGCCGTTTGCGCCGCCGCAATGGCCGGTACGATCCAAAGCGTAAAGACGGCAACCGCCGCGCACAGCAAGAACGGGCTGTGGCGAGACCACAGTTGTTTGGCCATCTCCCGCATCGCTACTGTTTCCCGCGTAAGAATTTGAAGGCGTCGACGAGCGACGCACGTTGCACGCCCACGAGCGTGCGCTGTTCGGCAATCCACGTTTCGACGTCGTCGCCAGAAAGCTCACCGAGCGTCGTCACGTGACCATTGCCGGCACCGAGCAGAAAATAATTCTTTCCGACTTTCACGACGTGTACCGCCGTATGCTGCGCAAGCGCCGTAGATTCCAGGACCGTGACGAGCCGGCGATCGGCGGACGCAAGCACGCGCCCGCGCGCAAGTCCGCGCACGAGCGCATAGAGGCCGCCGAGCATGAGCGCGACGACCACGAGCGCGAGAATATAATTAACCCAAAAACTTCCGGACATAATCGATTAGCTAACGGGATTCACTTTAGGTCAGGCCTAGGAGCGGAACGCCGAAGTGGACTACGGTCCATGAGGCGTTTCGCGACGACGGCCTGGCGTAAAGGGAACCCGTTACGTTCCTACCTGGGGATTGAGTTCAGAGATCTTCACCGCGTATTTGTCGTCGACGACGACGACTTCGCCGCGCGCGATCAAGATGTTGTTGACGTAGAGGTCGATCGGTTCGGCGGCAAGCTTATCCAGCTCGAACACCGTGCCCGATTGCAGCGAGACGACTTCGCGAAGCGGCATCACCGTCTTGCCGAGCACCGCGCTGATTTGCAGCGGCACGTCGTGTACGAGGTCGAGATTCGCTTGCCCCGGTTGCGCCGTACGCACTTGCGTCGGCTGCATCGACGTATATTCGACGCCGTGCGCGTTGGCTGGAGTCGACGGCGGCTTCGCCTTCGCCGGGCCCGCGGGCACGGGTGCAGAAGCCGCGGCAGTGGCCGCACCAAGCCCGAGCTTCGAAAGCGTGATCGCGGCGAAATCGATGCTGATCTTCGGTGAGAGATCCGAACCGATGCTCACCATCCCGTCGTACGATTCGAACGGCGGCGGCGGAAGCAGCGTTGCGTCGCTGCACAAAGCAGCATGCACGCCGTCGGCCGATGCGCCGACTCCCTTTGCAAGCGCTTCGACCATCGCGGTTGCTATCTGCGAGACGGTTTCGGAAGCGATTGAGAGCTGCATCGGACCCATCTCGAGGCCCATGTCATCGCCACCGAGCATGAGGCCGACGATCTTCTGCATATCGGAGGTCTGAAAACGAACGACGACTTGCGCACCGACGGACGGAATGTCCGCAATGGTCACAAGCTCGTCACCGTCGGTACGAATGGATCCTTCGTGATCGTGCCGCACGGCCGCACTGATCGACGGGGGCGCTTCCACCAACCGGCCGAGAACCGAGCCGGCCGCGGCCAGCATCGCGTCGGCAAGCTGTTGTATATCGGGCATCTACTATTCGTCCTCGTTCGCTACGACGTGTGCGACTTGCACTGCCAAGTGATCTTTATTGACTCCGGGGAACACCCGGAACTTCTCTCTTTCGTTCACACGCGCCGATAGCGGCTCGTTCGTCGGCTTATCGAAGACGACGACATCGCCTTCGCGCAAACTCACGAGGTCGCGCAGCGACACGATCGTGTGGCCGAGCTCGACTTGAACTTCGACGGCCGCGCGCTCGACGTTGCGCGTTAATTGCGCGATGTCTTCTTCCGTCATTCCGCGTCCGGCCATAACCGTCGGCGACCATTGGAAATCGGTGAGCTGCGTGCTGATGGACTGCAGCACCAGATACGGCAGGCAGAAGTTCATCACGCCGGCCATGTCGCCGATCTTCAATTCCATCGACACATACGCGACGATTTGATCGAGCGGAATAATGCGCGGGATAAACTGCGGGTTCGAATCGAGCGCTTCGATCTTCAGCGAGAGCGTGAGCAGGTAGTTCCACGACTCGCGGTAGCTGTTGAGCATGCGAGCCATGAAGCGCTGCATCAGCGTGCGTTCGATATCGGTGAGATCGCGCAGCTTATTCGGGAACCAGCCGGGACCGCCGAGCAAACGATCGATGATCGAGAACACGAGGTTCAGATCGACTTGGACGATACCGCTTCCGGGAAGTGGATCCATGGAGTAAATCCCGAGGATCGACGGAATGCCGATCGACGCGATGAAGTCGCCATAGCTGATCTGCTCGATCGAGACGATCGTCGCTTCCACGCGCGTGCGCAGGTAGACGGAGAGCGAGTTGTTGAGGAGACGGGTGAAGTTCTCGTGCAGCGTCCGCAGCGTCTGCAGCTGATTGTTGGTGAATTTATCGAGACGCTTGTTGAAGCGGAAATCGAACGACTTTACACGTCGTCCGTCGATCGCTTCCTTTGCCGGCGCGCCTCCGGTACCGGAGAGTTGATTGATGAGTGCATCAATCTCTTCTTGTGAAAGACTAGACATGCAGCGGAGCTACGGCCCTTTCTCTTCGTACGAACCGGGACTCGTGGAAATGCGGCCGCGAAGCAACACGATATCCACGCGCCGGTTCTGTTGGCGCTCGGCATCCGTGGTGTTTTTCGTACGCGGCCGGAACTCTCCATAGCCGGTCGCGGATATGCGTCGTGCGTTTATGCCGTCGCTTTCCACCAAGCGCCGAGCCACGCCGACGGCACGCGCCGACGAGAGCTCCCAGTTGGTTGGAAATTGCGACGTGGAAATCGGCACGTTGTCCGTATTTCCCTCGATCGCGATTTCATTGCCGTTTCGCCTGAGAAACGGCGCTATCCCGTCGATAATATTCACGGTTTGCGGACGCAGCTGCGCGCTGCCGCTGTCGTAGTACGACTTGTCCGAAAGCAGCGTGATGACGAGACCACGCGATTCCGCGTGCACTTGCACCTGATTTTCCAGATGGTTCTGCTTGACGTACTTTTCGAGCTCTTTCTGAATCGCCGGGATACTCGAACTCGCCTCGAACGACTGCTCGCCGTTCGCGCCGCCGTTGGGCGGCTGGTTGAGCGACCACACATTGTTGAATCCGCCGGAAACCGATTTGGCGAACGCCTGAACCTTTACGCGGCTGATCGTCGACATCGCAAAGAGTATGATGAAGAGCGCGAGCATGAGGGTGATCATGTCCGCATATGTGAGCAGCCAGCGCATCATGCCGGCTGTCTCGAGTTTCTCTTGCGATTTCTTCTTGCGAAGTCCCGACTCGGCGGCACGGGCCGCGCTTTTGATCGGTTGCGACATAATCCCTTACGCTAAGCCGACGACGCCGAGTAGCCCGCTTCGCCCGCCATCGCGCCGCCCTCTTCGATGTCCGTCTCCCGGTCTTTGGGATCGAGGAACGCGAGAAGCTTCTCTTCCAGGAGACGCGGATTGTCGCCGGCTTGAATCGCGAGAATGCCTTCGATCATGATCTCACGCATGAGCAGCATCTGGCTGTTGCGCTCTTTGATTTTGTTGCCGACCGGCAGCCACAACAGATTCGCGAACATGATGCCGTAGAACGTCGCTACGAAGGCTACGGCTGTCGCGGTTCCGATCGATCCGGCAATATTCGTGCTCTGACTCGCTTCGCCGAGACCCTTGAGCATGCCGATCAATCCGAGAACTGTACCGATGATGCCGAGCGTCGGCGAATAACCGCCGAGATTCATGAAGACCTGCTCGGCCTTCGCGCCCTGTTCTTGCGCGTTGGAAACTTCGGTTTCGAGGACTTTGCGAATGATCTCGGTATCGCGTCCATCGATGACGAGCTGAATGCCCTTGCGCATGAAGTCGTCGTCGAGCGCAGCAGCCTCGTTCTCGAGCGCGAGCAAACCTTCGCGACGCGCTTTTTCAGCAAACGACACGAGCGTTGAAATAATGTCGCGCTCGTGGTAGTTCACTTCGGAAAATGCGGTCTTCAGGCCGCCCATGAATCCGCGAATGAACGTTCGCATCGGAAACGACGTCAACGTCGCGCCGATCGAGCCGCCGATGATCAGAACGAGGGCATCCCAACGTCCAAAAAAGATACGTGGGTCGATGCCGCCCACGAAGCCGGCCAAAAAGATCGCACCGAACCCTATAACCAGGCCGATGATCGTCGCTAAATCCAACGTCGCTCTCCGCTTGTAGCTCGCGTCTTAATCGGGTATCGGCCGACGCAGCAGCTTACTCAAGCTTTAGTAAACCTGCGCTTGCTAGGTCGTCCCACTGGGCGAGTGAATTCTCCGCTTGAAATCGATGATCTTGGCCTGAACGTCGGCCATACGGTCGCGCACCACGATTCGGTTTCCCGAGGTCAAGGTGATGACCGTGTCCGGGGTCTCTTCGATTTGTTCGATGAGGTCCGAGTTGACCATAACCGGGTGGCCGTTGAGGCGGGTGAGTGCTATCACGTGAGCTTCTTCTTCATTATTAGGTCCGGGACGAGGCCTTGTTCGGACGATTTTCGGGGGCGGCGGGGTGCTGGTCCGCCGCCCCCGCCGGCGCCCTCCATGGCACCGGCAAAGTTAGTCCGCGCTACTAATTTTCAGATGCGCGGAGATTCTCGAGCGTGATCAGGTTCTGGTCCGCCGTCGTGATGCCGCGCGAGTTCGCTTCGAACGCGCGTTGCGCCACGATCAGCTTCGTGAACTGGTCACCGAGATTGACGTTCGACTCCTCGAGCGATCCGCTGACGATGCTTCCATAGCGGCCGCTCGCGGCGGTACCAACTTGCGCGAGGCCCGACGAAGCGGTCGTTGCAAACTGGTTGCTGCCGACACGTTGCAAACCTTCTTCGTTTTGGAACGTCGCCACGGCAATCTGCGCGAGCGTCTTCGTCTGACCGTTCGTGAACGATCCGGTGATCGTTCCGTCCTGACCAACGGAGATATTCGAGAGCGTTCCGGCCGCGTAACCGTTCTGCGAAATCACATTCGCAGAGTACGAACCCGCGAGACTTGCATTCCCGGAGAAGTCGATCCCGATCGGACCTGTTGCCGGCGGTGGCGCGCCGGTGCTCGCATTGTTCTGCGTACCGGTGCCCCATGTCGAGATGTCGAGCTGATTACCATCGGCGAGTGCAGCTTGATTGCCGGTAGTGTGAAGGTAATTGGGCGAACTGATAACTGGGTTCGCGCCGGTTATACCCTCGATCGACGACGTGTTGATGAACTGTCCGTTCTGATCGAAGTACGCGTAACCAATAACGCCCGAGCTGCCGACGTTCGTTTTCGCGGCGGTGACAACACCAGCATTCTGTGTCGCCGCCGTCCCGAGGGACGTAAACTGCGTTCCATCGGTGAAGCTGACGCTCACCGACCAACGCGTTGCCGGTTTTACAACGTTCCCTGCAGGGTTCGTCACGCCGGAGGGGAGGCCGCTATTAGCGCCGGTGAGGTTGAACGTCGCCGCGCCTGGCGGAAGCGGCGATGCACCGATCGTGAACGTCGCGCCGTCGAACGTGACCGTTTGTCCGGCAGTTGCATTCAACGTATTTGCGCCACCATCGGTTATCTGCACCGTCGTCGGCGACGTCTGCGTAACCGTGACCGCGGCCGTATTCGGCGCACCCGGCGGGAAGGTAACGCCGCCGGCGCTGATGATACCTGCGGTGCCACCGACCGCGCTCGCGACTGCTTTTTGCGCGCCGGCCGCATCAGGCGTGTAGGTTACCGTCGCTTGGTGCGCGTTTCCGAGTGAATCATAGATCGTCGTCGAGATCGTTTTCGGCGTTGCGGAAGCGGTGCCGTTGACCTGGTCCAGAAACGCTTGTTGCCATTGGGTCTGATCGAGATTGCCGCCCATCGACATGTCGAAGACTTGATCGCTCGAGTTCGGGCCGACTTTCACGCCGGCGCCCGTAGCCGTCGCTTGTTCCGTCAAACCGATCGGAATATTGATGTCCGCCGGCGTGCCGGTCTGCGTGACTTGGCCGCTCGAATTCGCCGTGTAGCCTTGCACTGCGAGTCCGGATGCCGGATCGTACAACAAGCCGCTCGAGTTGAGCGAGAATGCGCCGTCGCGGGTGTAGACCGGCGAGCCCGAGCCGTCCGGCGGGCGCAGGATGAAGAATCCGTCGCCGTTGAGGGCGAGGTCGGTGTTGACGCCGGTCGTTTCCAATCCGCCTTGCGCGAATTGTGTGTCGACAGTGTTCACCTTGACGCCGAGACCGAAGTCTTGCGGATTCGTTCCGCCTTGCGACTGGGTCGGTCCCGTCGCGCCTTGAACCTGTTGGTAGAACTGATCGGCAAAGGTCATGCGTTGACCTTTGAATCCGACGGTGGCCGTATTCGCAATATTGTTCGAGAGCATGTCGATCCAGCTCTGATATGCGTTTAGGCCGGTAACCCCGATGTTCAATGCATCGAAAGCCATGAAATGACCTCACATGTAGATCCGCAACGCTTCAATCTTTCCGCGTCGCGGCCGAGGCTCCGCATGCGGTCCGCCCCGGGTAGTAGTATTGAGTTGTCTTAAATGATTGCCGCCGAGTCGATGTTGGTGAACACGTTCTCCTTCATCGAATCGGAATCGACCGCAGTGATGACCGTGCGGTTTTTGATGCTCACGACCATTGCGACGTCGCGAACGATGAAGAGCGAATTTTTCGCTCCTTTCGCGGCGGCTTTGTCTGCCATCGCGTTCATGCGCGTCACGTCGTCGGACGTGAGGCTGATGTTGCGCGATTGCAAACGCTGCATGGCGTGCGCTGAGAATTTGAGCGGTTCCGAGCCGCTCGTCGTGGTCGCCGGTTGAGTTGCCGTAGCTGCGTCGAGTACCGAACGGAAACTCTGCGCGCCGGTAGGCGGAATCTCGACCGGACGTCCAACCGGACGTGGTCCTGGTCCCGGGATAATCCCGGGTTGTGGTATGCGATTGATCTCGTTGTTGTCCATGGAGGCTACTGCCCCGTGCTCGAGCCCGTCGCCGACGTCGCGCCGATACCGACGATCTCCGAAGTCGAGAACAACAGCGCGCTACCGTTGTTATCCGTGTAGACTTTGCCGCTGCTATCCGTCATCGTGAAGTACGGTTGCCCGTTCTGCACTTCGACTGACTGGATCGTTCCGGTGACGTTGGACGAACTGCTCGAGCTTGTCGATCCGCTGCTGCTTCCAACGTTCACCGTGGCTTGCTTACCGATTAACGATGCGGCTTGCATGACGCCGAAGTTGCTTTGGAAGTTTTGGAACGAGCTAGAGAGTTGCTCCTGATACTGCAACGCCGACATCTGCGCGAGCTGCGTCACCGACTGAGTCGGATCTTGCGGCTGCGTGGGATCTTGGTTTTGCAATTCCGTGGTCAACAACTGAAGAAACGCATCGGGACCTAACGTGGAACCACTCGACGAAGTATTCTTCGTCGGTTGATTGACGCCGATCAGCGAATCGATCGGTTGCGGCGTCGTTCCAGCTACAAATGCCGATGGCATGTGTTCCTCTTTCTTATGCCAGATAGTTGAATAATGCCAAACTCGTGCCGTTGAGAATCGATGGACCGAGTGAAGCAAGTGCCGGCGTTTCGGACGTGGATGCACCGGGCAGTTCGTGCACGGTGTACCGGCGGCCGAAGCCCGCCGTGCGATCGTTATTCTGCCGATCGCGTCCCGCATTTCCACCCGAAACGTCGACGGAGAAGCCCGAAAGCGTCAAGCCGGCGTCGGCGAGTGAACGTGCGAGTTGCTGGTGATTCGACATCAGCGTATTGCGGACGTCGGCGTTGGCCGCGACGACGTTCGCCGAGATCTGCGATCCCGTAACGGTGATCTTCATCGTCACGTCGCCGAGGTTCTCGGGTTGCAGATGCAGTCGAATTTCCGAGGAGCCTTGCGCGTTCGTGCGCATGACCATGCTTTTGATCATTTGTTCGATCACGGCGTTGGCATCGACGGCTGCACGCGAAGCCGACGCGGCGGCTTGCGTTGCGTTTTGCGCGGCTGTCGTTACCGTGAATCCGGGCACGGCGACCGCGTTCGACAACGACGAGTCGTGTGTTGAAAGCGACGGCTGCGACGAGGATTGCTGATCGGATTGACCGGTTTGTCCGCCGGTGAACGATCCGTTCGAAGACGCACCTGAAGCGTTCGAAACGACGTTGGCAAGGGCGGCCTGGAACCGCGCGGCTAGCGCCGACGGTGTTTCCGCGACGTCGGTCGTGGTTCCGTTCGAACCGTTCCCGGCGCCGGCTATGCCGTTGATTTTCGCATCCACACCGGCAGCGCGCACAAGCATGCGTGCGAGCAAATCGGGTGCATCGGCCATCGTGACGGCCGTTTGCGGTGGAAGCGCAGTCGTGGATTGCGGAACACCCGCCCCCACGAACGCGCTATCGTTCTGCGCCGGAGTTGGAGCAGACTGCGCAAGCGCCGTTACGGCGTTTGACAGTAACGAGCGCACGAGCGAAGAGACGTCGAGCGTGCTCGCCGTTTCTTTTGCTGGTGTTTGGGCCGGGATGTCTTTCGCCGATTTGGCGTCCAAGATGTTTCCCGCGATGTCGTTCTGCTGCCCAGTTCCCGCTGAATCCCTCGCTAGCGATTCGATCAACCGTTGTAGTCGCGCTGCGAGGGCATTGACTTGTTGTGCTGCCGTGCCCGGCGGTGCGTTACCTGGTGGAGCGAGCGCGTTTGCGATCGACGTGGTAATCGACGATCGTATTCGATCGAGGTCGCTTTGCGACAGCGTTCCCGCCAGCTGTTGCTGGAGAGCATTGCCGACGCTCTTCGAAATCTGATCCGCGATGGACGAGAGTGGCGTTCCGTTCTGCACCATCGCCGCAAGCTGTGCGAACAGATCTTGCGATCCGGTCGCTGTGGCACCGTTTGTACCGGACGTGAGTCCGTTCAGAACGTTTCCAAAGAGCGCACCGTTGACCGACATCGCTCCGGAGAGCGAGAACCAATCGGGCCCGGTCTTTCCGCTCGCTTTTGCAGCCGTCGGAAATTGTGAAGACGGAACAATTGAATGTAGAGAAGTCACTTCTATATCTCACCCCCTTTCCTGACGGAATCTCTAAAGCGGGCCCAGCTTGTCTGGGCCCTCGTTTTCTTTCATCGGCCCGCCAAGCTGGCGACCTTAGACGGAGCGAGCGCGTCCAACCGGCGCATCAGTTCCGCAAAGGCGTCGAGGTCCAGGGCCTGCTCCGCGTCCGACCGGGAACGCGCCGGCTCCGGGTGGATCTCGATCATCGCGCCGTCCAGGCCGGCTGCGGCGGAGGCGAGGACGAGTGGGGCGATGAGACTTCCCCGACCTGTTGCGTGGCTCGGGTCCACGATCACGGGGAGATGGGTCAGTTCCTTGAGTCGCAGGGCGCCCGCGAGATCGAAGACGTTGCGCGTCTGCTGATCGAAGCCGCGAATCCCGCGCTCGCACAAGACCACGTTTCGATTGCCTTCGAGGAGTGCATACTCTGCCGCGTAGAGGACTTCGTCGAGCGTCGCGGCCGGGCCGCGCTTGAGGAGCAACGGCAGTCCGGTACGCGCCGCGGCCTTCACGAGCGCGAAGTTCTGCATGTTCCGCGCGCCGATTTGAATCATCGAGACGTGCTGCGCGAGGACCGGCAATTGCCCGGAATCCAACGCTTCGACGACGGCGGGCAACCGGTGATGGCGCGATGCACGCGCGATCAGCTCGACGCCCGCATCACCGAGGCCTTGAAATGAATACGGCGAGGTGCGCGGCTTGTAGGCCCCGCCGCGAAGAAGTGCGCCGCCGTGCGCGCTCACCGCGCGGGCGACGGTTTCGATTTGAATGTCGTCTTCGATTGCACACGGTCCGGCAATCACGACGAAGCCGTCGCCGATGCGTACGCCACCCACATCAACGATCGTATCCGCACTTGCTCCCCGCCGCGCCAACTCGTACATGTCCGTCGCTCCCCTAACAAAAAACAAAGGCCGCCCGGTGATCCGGGCGGCCTCGTCGATTCCCTAAATTCTCGCGCTATTCGCGATGCAACGACAATGGCACGCTCACCTCACCGGAAATGCTTTCGGTCAGGGACCACCACCATGCAACGAAGTTCGTCGTCGTCATCGTTGGGCGAGCGTAACACGGTCATGGGAGCGTGTCAAGAAAGTTCTGCACGATGCGCTCGCCGTGCTCGCTCAGGACCGATTCCGGATGAAACTGTACGGCCGAGACCGGCTTCGAGACATGAACGATACCTTGCACGACGCCGTCTTTACTGCGCGCCGTGACGCGCAGTTGCGCTGGCAGTGTCGCTTCATCGACACAGAGCGAATGGTATCGCGTCGCCACAAACGGCGACGGTAATCCCGAGAAGATTCCGCTTGCGTCGTGTTCGATCTCGCTCGTCTTGCCGTGCATTTGCGCCGGAGCATGCGTGACACGCCCACCCAGCGCCTCACCGATCGACTGCAATCCGAGACACACGCCGAAGGTCGGCATTCCCCGATCGATAGCCGCGCGCAACACGTTCATCATGCGCGGCTGCTGCGACGGATTTCCGGGCCCGGGACCAACGACCAAAGCGTCGTAATTGGCGAGGAGTTCAGGCACCAGCCGTTCGTCGTCGTTGAGAAGGACGACCGGCATGGCGCCTTGCGACGCGAGCAGATGCACGACGTTGTACGTGAAGCTGTCGTAGTTGTCGATGAAAAGGACGCTAGCCGCCATTATCCCGTGAACTCCACGTCGAGCACTTCGCGCGCGATGCGCGTCTTCTGCAAGACTTCTTCGTACTCGGCTTGCGGATCACTGTCGGCCACGATCCCCGCGGAGGCTTGCCAGTATGCTCGTCCACTTTGCACGTGCATACTGCGCAGCGTGATACACGAATCGAAGTCACCGCTCCAATTCCAGCGGCCGATGCTTCCGGCATAGAAGCCGCGCGTTACGGGCTCCAACTCATCGATCAGTTGCATCGCGCGAACCTTCGGAGTGCCGGTGACGGTGCCCGCAGGAAATCCGGCGCGAAAGAGATCGAGACCGTCGCACTCATCTCGCAGGCGGCCGACCACGTCCGAGACGATGTGCATGACGTGACTGTATCGCTCAATTTGCAGCAGCTCGTCGACTTCGACGCTCCCATATTCACAGACCATACCGAGATCGTTTCGCCCCAAATCGACGAGCATCACATGCTCGGCACGCTCTTTTTCGTTTGAAAGCAATTCCGTGGCGATGTCCACGTCGAGCTGGTCCGTCGCACCGCGCGAGCGCGTTCCGGCGAGCGGACGAATGCGCGCTTTGCGCCCGTCGAGACGAACGAGAAATTCCGGTGACGCGCCGAGCAACTGCCCGAATTCGGTATCGACGTAAAACATGTACGGCGACGGATTGCGCCGGCGAAGGGCGCGGTAGAGATCGAACGGCGTTCCTTCCAATTCTGCGTTGAAACGAATGCCGAGCTGAAGCTGATAGACGTCTCCGTCGTAAATATGCCGTTTGACGCGCGCGACTTTATCGAGATACGTCTCGCGATCCATCGTTGCAAGAACGGGCCCACGAGCGTGGACCGGCGCAGCAAGTCGCGGCGCGTTCTCTGAAAGACGAGCAATATAGCGCTCCAAGCGCGCGTCGATTTCCGATTCGTCGCCGCCGCATCCCCATAAGACGAGCGAATGCGTCAGATGATCGAAGATCAACCACGTACCGGGGATCGCAACAACGGCGTCGGGCATTGCCGGTACGCTCGATTCGCGATGCCGCAAATGGGCCGCCGGACGTGCTGCATCGTAGGCAAACATGACAAGCGAGCCGCCAAGGCCTGTTTCATCGAGCGGACGATACGATTCGACGAAGGCGCGAATGCGAGCATAGAGATCGGATGATGCATCGAACGACGCGGTCGCCAGATAGTCTAGTCCGATGAACGAATAGCGCGCGAGTTTGCCGCCATGCTCGACGCTCTCGAGCAAGCATGAGGCGCCCGGCGTTGCGAGCGCGAGATACGCGCCGATCGGCGTGAGAACGTCGGCCGGTAGCGTGCGAGTGCGAACGATGAACGGGGCCAAATGGCCCCGCGTTTACTTTTTCAGCTCGGGATGATCCTGCGTCAGCTTCGCGGCGTAGTTTGCCGGGAGCGCGTCGAGGATCGCGCCGACATTGTCCGCCGACATGAGCGCGAGAATGTGCGCCACGTATGGGATCGGCAAGCGCTGGATCAGCTTTGCGGCATTTTCGGGCTCCATGTTGCCCCAGTACGCCGCCGTGCGATGCATGTCGGGCGTCGCACCCTGCGAGAGATCACTGCCGGTCGAGATCTGCGAAGCGATGCTGCCGCTGACCGATGGATTCGATGCATCAGCCTGCGCCACAGCCGCACTCGCTTGAGGCGCGGGAGCCTTGGGGCTCGCAGCCTGGAGCTGCAGTTGCTGCACCTGACCGCTCAAGTCGCCGATCTTCTTCTCCTTCGCGGCCGTCTGCGATTGCAGATCGCTAATCTGCTTTTCTAGCGCGAGGATCTGTTTGTTCTTTTCCGTCAGTATTTCGTTCTGTGCCGCGAAGTTGAACGGTTTCGCAACCGTCCCGAAGGCGCTTCCCGAAACGCGCCAGGCCGGAGCCATCGGGCCGTTTGCGATGACGCTGCGCGAAGGTGTCCAGATGAATGCGAAAATCACGAGCGCGATCGCAATGACTGGCAGAATCAATCGCTTCCACGGAAACGGCTTGCGCCGCTGGCGGGTGATGATCACGGGGTACCTCCTATGATTCGTCGCGCGTGACGGCGCGCGTTGCTGTCATCCAATGCATTCTGTTCGATGCGCGACGCCTCGGCGACGTACGCTTCATGGCGGCGGTCTTTGAGTTTCTCGACCACTTTGCGCTCCTTGCTTGCCGCGAGCAAGTCCGCGCGCGCGCGATCGAGCGCAACGCGCCGCTCCGCAACGATCTGGATCTGCGCGACGATCGTGCGGTCGAGAAACGAGAGGTGCGCATAATGCAGGCGCAAGTCTTCGGCGTTCAAGTCGCGATGCGCGTTACGCAAGCGTTCCGAACTCTGTCGAAACTCGGTGTTGAGCCGTTTGAGTTCGCCTTCCGCTTCATCGAGCGAACGTTGCCGCTGCGCGACGATCTGCTGCTTCTCGTCTTCGACGCGTTGACGCTGATCGAGCACGGGTTGCAGCGTGAAGACGAATTTCTTCATGCCACACCCATGAGCTGCGCGATCGTATTCTCATAAGAGCTCGTTTCATAGACGCCCTGTTTGAGAAAATGACGCACCGCTTCGACCTTCGAGAGCGCATGATCCACGCGGGGATTACTTCCCGGAACGTAGGCGCCGATGTTGATCAAATCTTCGGCTTCGCGATAGGTCGCGAGCGTGTCGCGAATCGCCGAGGCAGCGGAGTAGTGGTTGCCGTCCGTCACGTCGGGCATCACACGGCTCACGCTCTGGAGCACGTCGATCGCCGGATAGTGATTCGCGGAGGCAAGTTGTCGCGAAAGCACGATGTGTCCGTCGAGAATCGAACGCACGGCATCCGCGACGGGTTCGTTCATGTCGTCACCGTCAACGAGAACCGAGAAGAGACCGGTGATCGTCCCTCGCTCTGACGTGCCGGCGCGCTCGAGCAATTTCGGGAGCAACGCAAAGACGGATGGGGTGTATCCGCGCGTTGTCGTCGGCTCGCCGATGGCCAAGCCCACTTCCCGCTGCGCCATCGCGAAACGCGTCACAGAATCCATCATGAACATCACGTCGAGGCCTTGATCGCGAAAATGCTCCGCAATCGTCATTGCCACGAATGCGGCCTTGATGCGTACCAGCGCCGGCTGATCGCTCGTCGAAACGACGACCACGCTGCGCCGCAGACCCTCTTCGCCCAAGTCACGCTCGATGAAATCGCGCACTTCTTTGCCGCGTTCGCCGACAAGCGCAATCACGTTGACGTCGGCTGCGGTGTTGCGGGCGATCATTCCGAGAATCGTCGATTTGCCGACGCCCGAACCCGCGAAGACGCCAACACGCTGGCCTTTGCCGCACGTCAGCATGCCGTCAATCGCGCGGATGCCGAGCGAAAGCGGTTCGGTAACGCGGCGGCGTGAGAGTGGCGGCGGCGGTGCTGCCGTGATGACCGCGCGATTGTCGGCGACGATCGTGCCTTTGCCGTCCATCGGCCGCCCTAAACCGTTGAGCACGCGGCCGAGGAGATGATCTGTAACGCCGATCTCGAGCGGCGCACCGTGCGCGACGACATCGCTACCGGCGCCGATGCCTTCCAGCTCTCCGAGCGGCATGATAAGTACTTTGCTGTCGCGGAACCCGACGACTTCGGCGAGCACCGGTTCGGCGGTGCGCTTATACGAAATCTCGCACGTTTCGCCGACGGCCATATTGGGGCCGAGGCTTTCGATCACGACGCCGATGACCTGACGGACTTTGCCGTACTGGCGGACGAGATCGGCACCGCGCAACACTTCGAGATACGGTTCGGCGGAGAATGCGTGCGTGTCGAGCGCCATTTCTACACTTCCGGCGGGTCGAGCGCGAGCGCTTCGTCGGTCAAAATTGCGCGTTTTGCCTCGCGCAACTGGGTTGCAATCTTTGCATCGATCGTGCCCGCATCGGTTTCAACCAGAACACCGCCGACGTCCACGCGTTGGTCTTCCACGACGCGCAAGTGCTCCACGTCGCTTGCTGCGATGATGGAATCACGATACTGACGAATCGTTTCATGATCGGCGGGATTGACGCGCAACGTCACGACTTCGCGGCTCACCAGGCGCGTGAGCGCGGCGCGAACGTTCTCTACGACGACTTGACGGTTGTTCGCAACCTCCGTATGGACGATGCGTTCGGCAATCGCCATCGCCAGGCGCACGAGTTCCGGTTCGGCGCCGGCAATCACCGCTTCGCGTTGCGCACGCACGCCTTCGATGAGTTCGCGCATCGTGCGTATGACCGGCTCCAGTTCATCGTTCGCAGCCGCGTGCCCCTGCTCAAAACCGTCGTCATAGCCTTTGCTGCGCGCATGTTCCTCGATCTCCGAAACGCGTGCTTCGGCTCCTTTGACCATCTCGAGCGCAGTGGTCTCCGCTTGTTTGATCAGTGTCTCTGCGTCGGCCGCCGCGCGATCGACGATCGCTTCCGCATCGGCACGCAGCGCCTCCCAATCGATCTGCGGTGCCGGTTCCACGTGAACGTCCGGCTCGGGAAGGTGAACGCCGTTGCCCGAGCCGTTCGTCGATCCGTTTGAAGCTGGGGCAAAGCTCGCCGCCGCAAACGCGTCATCAAACTCGCCGACCGGCGGCACGGGTGCAACCAAATCAAAGGCGGGCACGCCGACGACGTACTTCTGTTCAACGAAGCGAGCGGACTTAACGACTTTACCCATTTGTACTCCGTACAAATGGGACCCCAAGAGTTTTAACCGGCGCTACGCTACGCTCCGCGCCCCCCATCGGCAAAGCCGCTGGGGCCCCCCACCACGCCATCGTTCGCGTCATACAAGACGTTCGTCTTTCGCGCCGCGGGCGATCACGATTTGACCGTTTTCTTCCAGCGTGCGAATGACGTCGACGATCTGCTGTTGCGCCTTGCCGACGTCGCGCATGCGCGTCGGTCCGAGCAACTCGATCTCTTCCTTGAGCATGGCGGAAGCGCGCGATGACATGTTCTTGTACACGCGCTGTAGGAGTTCGTCGTTGGCGACTTTGAGTGCGAGCGCGAGATCCTTGCCGTCCACTTCCTTGAGGATGCGTTGGATCGAGCGGTCGTCGAGATTGATGATGTCCTCGAAGACGAAGAGCAAGTTTTTGACTTCTTGCGCGAGTTCGGGATCGCGTTTTGCCAAGCCGTCGAGAATGTTCTTCTCGGTTTCGCGATCGACGAAGTTCATCACGTTCGCGAGCGACTGTACGCCGCCGGCCTTTGCGAAGTCCGCGCCGCTCACGAGCAGGCGGCGTCCGAGTAGTTCATCGAGTTGTTCGAGAACTTCCGGCGCCGTCTTCTGCAGAATCGCGATACGCATCGCAACTTCCGCCTGTAAATCGGGCGGAAGCGCGGAGAGAACTGCACCGGCTTGTTCGGCGGCCATGTAGACGAGAATGAGCGCAATTGTCTGCGGATGCTCATCTTGGATGAACTGGAGCAATTGCGCCGGTTCGGTCTTCTTGATGAGCTCGAGCGGGTTACCGTGCTTGAGCGCCGCGAACAACCGCGACGTCATGTCGTCGGCTTGGCCTGCACCGAAGCTACGCTCGAGAATCTCCTTGGCGTACTCAATGCCGCCTTCGTTGATGTACTTGAGCGCGATTGCGCGCTGGTACGCTTCTTGAATGACCGCGTCGCGCTTTTCCAGCGGAACGGTTGTGATCTTTGCGATTTCGAGGACGATGCGTTCTACTTCATCCTGACGCAAGAACTTAAAGATCGTCGCGGAGAGCTCGAGACCGAGCGTGATCAATAAGATCGCCGCTTTTTCAGGGCCCGAGATCTCGAGCTGCGGTTGCTCCGGAAGCATCCCGAACGGCGGTTCCGGCATCGATCCGAAGTCCGAGAGATTGACGATCGGGGATTCCATCTCAAAGCTCATTTATTCCGCCAGCCACAGTTTGACCAGTTTTGCAATCGAATCCGGGTTCTCTTGGGCGACGGTCGTTACGTATTCGATCATCTGCTCGCGCGTCAGATCGGCGGCGGAACGAATCGGAGCGGCGACTCCCGGTGCGCCCTCCAAAATCGGGTGTTCTTCGAACGGCGGTAGCTCTTCGGCCAGCGACGTATCGAAGGACGGCAGGTCCATCGTCGGCGCGAACTGTTTGCGTCGCGCGCGCATCGCAAGTAGGCCGATGCCGGCGAGTGCGGCGATACCGCCGACCACAATCAACGCCCAAATTGGGATGCCGAGCACCGTTGTCGTGACCGACGAGGG
Organism: Vulcanimicrobiia bacterium; assembly: GCA_963765935.1. GTDB lineage: Bacteria > Vulcanimicrobiota > Vulcanimicrobiia > Vulcanimicrobiales > Vulcanimicrobiaceae > JAMXLG01. The sequence continues at coordinate 432,135 of CAVXXX010000002.1, forward strand.
CGAACCGCTTCCAATCACCGACGGGTTGAACGGAATCGCTTCGACCGAGACTTGATCGCCTTGCGCGAGATTCAAATCCGCCGCTGCGATCACGATGTTGCGAATCTGCTGCACATTGGCGGGCGTCAATTGATACGCTTGCGCATTTGCGGCACCGATCGGAAGCGACGTAGCGTTCTGACCCGCAGCAGGCTGCGCCGACGAATCAACGAGCACCGCAACGCTCGTCTGCAACACTTTACCGGGAGCGTTGATGTGCTTGATGTTCTGTTCGGAGATGTCGTAGTTCGTCGTCGCCTTCGAACGGTTGTAACGTCCGTTGGCGCTTTGTTGCTGCGGCGCTTGATACGTTCCGATGTTCGAGGTCGTTCCCGGCACGCCGATCGCCTGATTGCGAACCGGCTGCGTTCCGTTATACGATTCGCGCTCCGTCTGCTGCGAAAGCACCGTGCCTTGCGGCGAATAGACTTTACTCTCCGACGACTGCGCATCGAAATCCATCTTAGTCGAAACGCGCGCGACGGCGTGTTTCTTACCGAGCGTATCGTCGAGCATCGATTGGACGCTTTGCTGCAGCGCCGATTCGTACCGAACCTTCGCGAGCAATTGTTCTTGCGTCAGTTTCAACGCGTCTGCCGTCGTGCCGTCGGTTCCGTTTCCGGCCGGTCCAGCGCCCGGAAGCAGAATCTGACCGTCTTGATTGACGATCGTGACGTTCTCCGGTTTGAGTCCGGCAACCGCGTTGGAAACGAGCGCCGTGACGCCCTTGACTTGATCCGGCGAGAGCGACTGTCCGGGCTTCGTCTTGATCGCGACCGATGCCGTCGTCGGCTCTTGCGTCGACGTGTAGAGCGATTGATCCGGCGTCGCGATATTCACGCGCGACGACTCGACGGGATCGAGTCCGTTGATCGTGCGCTGCAGTTCTCCCTCGATTGCGCGCGTTTTGGCGATCTTCTCCTGGAAGTCGGTCATGCCGAAGTTCGTGCGATCGAACAACTCATAACCGGTACCGCCACCCTTGATCATGTTGGAGCCGGCGATTGCGACGCGCTCGTCGCTTACGTACTGCGGAGGAACGGAGATCGTTTTACCGTCGGTCGAAAGGTGATACGGAACTTTGTCGTCCTTGAGCTTCTGCGTAACTGCGGCCGCGTCGTCGGATGAAAGATTCGAGAAAAGCGTGTCGTAGCTGGGCTGCCGTCCGAATTCAAGGTACCCGAGAGCTAAAATGCCCACGAGCGCAACGGAAACGCCGAGCACCGAGATGATGCGCGTCTGGCGATTTTGATTCTGCCAAATCTGTTGCAACCGCGCGGCGATGCCCGACAAGATCGATGTAAAGCGATCCAAGATCTACCTTAATTCTCACAGCCGACCTTGGCCTGCAACGTTGGACGTCCTTGTCCAACGCGGGAGAAGTCCGTTGGTTTCACCAGCAGACTACTATCCCGAATATCGGTCACGGCACCATCCTCTTTAATCAAGGGTTGCCGGCTCGGCAAAAAGTTCACGAACCGATGCCCCTCAACGAGCGAGTTGCGACCGTTCCCGTCCTACCGACACCAGTTCGACCGGCACGCTTAGTAACTCTTCTAGCCGGGCGATATAGCGCCGGGCTGCTTGCGGCAAATCACGAATCGCGCGAATTTCGGACACGGGCTCCGTCCATCCGTCCATTTCCTCGACCGTCACCTCGAGATCGGCCGCCCCGGCGTCCGCAAAGTCGGCGCGCTTGCCTTTTACGCGATATTCCGTCACGATGCCGATGCGCGCGAATCCACTGAGCACATCGAGCTTCGTTACCGCGAGCGCCGTTAGTCCATTGAGCCGCGCTGCATAGCGCCCGGCGACCGCATCGAACCAGCCGCACCGCCGCGGACGCCCCGTTACCGTTCCGAACTCGCCGCCGGCCGCTCGCAGACGCTCGCCGATTGCATCATGTAGCTCCGACGGAAACGGCCCGGCGCCGACACGCGTGCAATATGCCTTCACGACGCCGACAACGCGTGCGATTGCCGTCGGTCCGATGCCGAGCCCAATGCATGCGCCGCCTGCGATCGTGTGCGAACTGGTGACGTACGGGTATGTCCCATATCCAACGTCTAACAGCGACCCTTGCGCGCCCTCGATTAACACGCGGTTATCGCGCTCCAGCCTTTCGTGAATGTAGGAAACGCCGTCGACCACATGCGGCGCAAGCCGCGCCGCCGCCTCGAGCGTTTGCGCAACAAGATCCGCTTCGCCCGGCACCGCTTCCCCATCGACGGAAGCCGCGCGGTTCAAATTCGCGCGAATCTTATCCGCAAGCGCTTCCGGACGCCGCAAATCAGCAAAGGTGATGCCGCTGCGCGCGACCTTATCCACGTACGCAGGCCCGATACCGCGGCCGGTCGTTCCAATCGCCGCGCTCCCGCGCGCGCGTTCACTCGCGCGATCCGCCGCACTGTGATACGGAAACACGATGTGCGCGCGGTCGGAAACCTTCACGCGGGACACGTCAATTCCAATCGCGGCCAACCGGTCCAACTCGTCGAGTAAACCATGCAGACTCACGACGGTGCCTCCGCCGATAAACAATTCCACATGTGGATTTAACACACCGGACGGGACGATCCGCAGCGCGATATCCGTATCGCCCACTTTGATTTGATGTCCCGCGTTGTCGCCGCCGCCGAACCGCGCAACAACGTCATAGTTCTGCGCATAGAGATCGACGATGCGCCCCTTCCCCTCATCTCCCCACTGAATCCCGACGACAATATCCGCCTTACTCATAACGGGTGGGGATACGGGCCTCGGGTCCCCGTGTCATCCTGAGCCTGTCGAAGGATCGCCGCGCGGGTTACTCCGAGCGGAACTCTAAGTCGGACGTGTCGCCCATTGGGATTTCGTTGACGCCTTGGAATTCCGTCATGACGAATTCTGAAAACAGTGCGTTGGGCCAGCCGAAGTCTTGGCGCGTGAACCGTTTCGGATCGTTGGGATCGAACGATTCGTGCAACAGGTGATCGCCGGGATCGCTTGCGAGCAATTGTCCGAGCACATCTTGCTTCTCGTTGTCGGTCGTCGCGGTCAAGCCTTGCATGATAAGTGCGAGCGGCCAGATCCAATGATCGGGCGTATGGAAGCTGCCGATGCCGCGCGCGACTTGGCCCTGATAGAACGACGGGTTGTCTTGCGAGAGCAAAAAGCGCCGCGTGTTTTCGTAGTAGCGGTCGTTTGCGACGGTGTAGCCGATGTACGGCGACGAGAGTAGACTCGGGATGTTCGCATCGTCGGTGAGAATTGCATGACCGAGTCCGTCGACTTCGTAGGCGTAAATGTAGCCGTACTTCGGCACCAGCACGAGACCGTACGTCTGAATTCCGCGCTGCACTTCGTCGCGCAGTGATTTGGCTTCGTTCGCTTTGACGACGTTGTGATACACGTCGCGTTCGATCTCCGCCATGTCACCGAGCGCGACGACCGCGAACATCTCCGATGGAATCAAGAAGTTGTAGTAGCACGCGTCATCGGAGGGACGGAACCCGGTCCAAATCATACCGGTGTAACCGGTCGGACGTCCTTTGCCGTCGTTCGAGAGTTCTTTGTGCAAGTAGCGCGAGTTACGCGGGTGATCTTGTTCGCGTTGCAGCGTGGCCAGAATCGAATCTAGCGCCTTCTGATAGTCCGGCGTGAACACGGACGAATCGCCCGTCGCCTTCCAATAGCTCCAGGCAAGCGTTACGGGGTAGGCCAGTGAGTCCAGCTCGAACTTCTGCTCCCACACGCGGTAGTCCATTGTGAACGCGTTGGCATACGGATCGACTTGCAAGTACTTCGTCATGCGCGCGATGATCGCGCGAAGGAGCGATCGCGTGTCAGGATCGTCCTTCGCGAAGAACAAATACGGGCGCGCTTGAGCGCTTGCGTCGCGCAGCCATTCCGCGGGGATATCACCCGTCTTGATATAGGCGGTGCCGTCAGGGGCGTACTCGGCGAGTTTGCCCGTGTCGAGCAGTGCCGAGCGGAACATCTGCTCCAGGCGGGGGTTCGAATTACGGTAGTCAGCCGCTGCGCGAGCGATTGACTGTAACTCGAGCGAGGGGGCGCGTAGCGGCAGAATTGCAAGCACCAGGGCTGCAAGTGCGGCCGTTGCGCGCATCCATCTACTCATGGCCATGCACCATGCGCATAAAGCGCTTGGAGTTCACGATAACGTCCCAAGTAGTCAAGTCCGTAGCCCACCACGTAAACGTCCGGGATTTCAAAACCCCGGTATCTGATCTCTATATCGGCAATTCTCCGCGTGGGACGATCCAACAACGTACATACCGCCAGGGACGCGGGGCGCCGAGCAAGCAACGCCTTGAACACGTACCCGAGCGTCATGCCCGTGTCGATCGTATCCTCCACTAGGATAATGTGCCGACCCTCAATCGATGCTGAGGTGTCTTTTTGGAATCGAATCCCTTCGACGTCGCTGAACTTCGTAACGGCGATAACATCGAATTCACACGGAATTGACACAGCACGCGTGAGATCGGCGAGAAACGGCGCTGCGGCGTTGAGCACGCCGACGAACACGGGAACTTTGCCCGCATAATCGCGCGAGATTTCCGCTCCCAGCTCGCGTACGCGTTGCGCGATGGCCGCCGCATCGAAGAGCACCTCTCCGATCATGCGGCCTTCGGAATGCGCGCGAAGAGACGCTCCGCGTCGCGGCGCGTGAAGAGTTTGATGCGCACGTTCGGATGATGTTCGCGCAACAGACGAAGCTTGCGATGCTTGCGGGTATTGAGCGCGGGTTTCGCCACGGTGAGTTCGATATACAGGTCGTATTCGGGCAAGTAAAAATCCGGCGTAAAAAAGGCGACGGCGTTGCCGTCGCAATCCCAATCGATCGGGAAAGAGCGGGGCTCGTATTCCCACGCGATGCGGTAGAAATCGAAGAGCCGCGCGAGCGAAGCCTCACTCTCATGCGCAAAAGAAACCCGCGACATAGTCACGGGCGTACTTCTACGACGAAGGTCCTGCGAATTCCGCCTGCATCCCGTATCGTCGACGGGAACGCAAAGCAAACGGATCCTGGTGAGTAATTTGCATCATCGGCGCGGTCTCGTCGATTTCGACACGTCCGAATCGCAACAACGCCGACGGCGCATCGACCGTCGTTTCGCCGCGCCGCTCCGCCGCAATACCGCGCCTAGCCCGCGGTCGCTTCACTCGGCGTTTTTTTACCTCTTCGTGTATTCCAAGCCGACGGTCGTAATACATGAAAACTTCCCGACAAAGGGCTACAATGAGCTATCCCAACGAAATTGAAGCGCCTCTCGAGTTTTAGCTAAGGCAATTGGAGAGTGACATGAATGACGACGCCAAAAGTCCAGGAGGACCGCAGCCGCCACAGCCGGACACCTGGCCCACGGTCCCACCGAGGCCCGAAACGCAAAAACCCAACGCATAGGTGAAGTCGAGCGGCGATCTGATGGCACTAGACCCCCGCAAGCGTGAGCGTTGAGGGGCGAATCGTCCACATCAATTCGCCCTACCGCGCGCTCGACGATCGCGAGGCCGACCCCTTTTCCGCGTACAGTTGCGTTCGCGCTTTGCCCCTATCGCGCGCTCACCTTCAATCGTCCCCTCGACGTCACGCGTCTTAGGCGTGACGGTCGCGGAAGCATCGCGACCAAAACGGAAGTCGATTGCGCAGGGCAAATGGCGCGATGTACGTTTAGGGAAACTTCATCGCGACGCCGGCGCCATTGAAAGGTTCGCGGCGAATTTCCCAACGGCCGCGAGCATCGGCGTTTGGGGAGACGTAGCGCAGAAATCCTGGAGTTTTTGCGCACGCGCGCGAATGTCGGCCGTCGCGAACTTCGTCGTTCCGCGTTTTGCCGCCGCAAAGCCCCAGTACATCATCAGCAAGTGACCGCGGTCGGTGAGGCTTAGATTGAGTAAGTCGCCGCATGAGATCTTCGTCAAATCGAACTCGTTTGGCGTGCTTAGCTGCGAGAGAGCATCGGATGACGTAGTTTCTTGGGACAAGCTAACGGAGAAACTGGAAAACATAAATGCCGCGGTAAGCACCGCAATGGCTCGTATCTTCATACGTCAATTATACGCAGTTTCTACCTAGCACGCTTGGCCAAGCGGGGTGGTTGGCGGAAAGTCGGGAATCGGTGGCGGCGGTGCGATCTCGTTGAGCTTCGCGTGTGTCAAGGAGTTTTGAACCGTCGCGCCGAGGTCCGGATAGCACATCATCAAACTCGTCACGTCGGGCGTCCGCAAGATGTTCTGCGAAGCTTGAATCGTGTTCGTAGCGCCCGGGAAAAGCGAAGGTGCGTGCAATACCGTCGTGAGATCGGATTGCGTATAGATGAACAGCGCCGGTTCTATAAGCCCGTTTGCCGAAATCGTGAGGCGCCCTTGCGAGCACTTTCCGGAGACGGTATTGACCAGCGACCCGCTATACCATAGCGGCGCTGTTTGCGGGCCCGGAAAAGTTCCGGTGTTGTCCAACGCATTTGAAGTTGGCTTCGTGCATGCCGGCGCCGTGATGCGAACGTTTTCCGGCAAACTGTTGTAAAGGGTATACAGGCTATACTGCATGATCGGATTAGCCTGATTCGAAATCAGCCCCGAATAGCGGACGGCGACCTGCGAACGCTCGCCGAGAACGGTGAGCTGCATCGTCCAAATGACGCCGTAGACCAAGATCAAGAAGATGGGAACGAAAAAGACCGTTTCGGCGTAGGCCTGTCCACGGCTGTAGTTGCGATTCATGGACCTTTGCATGTAAAATCCGGTCCTTCACGCAGTGCGTACGGCAACGCTTTGATTCCGAGCGATGTCCACCACCCGGTGAAGACGAGCATCCCTTGGTCCTGTTGCGCGCCTCCAACGAACAACCCGTAAGAGAACGCGGTGAACGGCGTTCCTAAGTTGTACGGATTGTCCGGGTTACCGCCGTAGTCAATGCGGTATTCAGGGTCGTCGTTCGCGAAAACGGCGCGATTATTGGCGCTCTCTGGATATTCTGTGGGCTGGAACACCGCGTTCCCGTTCAAATTATTGTATAGCGAGCCGGCGTACATGAACTCTTGCGTCGCCATGATGCTGGTTGCGGCCGCGCGCCCCACGACGGTCGTGGGGGCGGCGTTGAAATTGAAAATATGGGGGATCGGCGGCGCAATCTTTGCGCAAGTGATCACCTCGAGTTGCATCGGTGTCAGATCTTCAACGGGTGCGCTGCGAGAGCCGCCGCCGACCGTCGCGCTGTTCGAGTCCGAATAGACATCTTCCAAGTAGTTGTTAGATCGACTCTCCGGGTGAGCGAGTTTGTAGCTAAACGCGCAATCGCCGCCCTTCAGCGTTCCACAATTTGCTTGGTAAGCTGCCAGCACCGCGTTCATTGCGGCGATCTGCGCAGCGTAACGCGGCGTTGCGACACGTTGCAAGAGCAAAACGTCGTTCGTGTAGCGCGTAGCCGCATCGAAGTACTCGCCACGAAGCAGGCGATACATAGAATTGCAACTCGTGCTTCCCGACACGATGGTCGCGTCACAACCGCCCGTTCCGTGGACGACCTGAAGAATGTCGTTAACCAAAAAACGAAGGCGATATTCCTCGATCGCGGCGGCGTGCAACGTCGCCATCTCTTCGTTCCATTGCGAAGTTTGAACGGTGAGCAAACCCTGCGCGGCTGCGTCCGCAGCGTTTTGCGCGCGCATCTGCCACATCAACATGTTGCCGTAGTTGAATGAAAGAGCGACAAGCGAAAGGACCGTGAGCATTCCAAATGCCCAGAGCGGCATCGTTTGCCCGCGCTGCCGGTGCATCAACAGCCGATCTCCGGGTGGAGTGGTGAGAATTGCCCGTAGAAGCCCTTCCCCACGACTTTAGGATGCGTGGGAATATCCCATGTGTAAAGGAGCCGAAACGAGTACGGTTGCATCAGCGGTGAATTCGCGACCATCGGCCCGCTTGGCGTTTCGTTCCAGTCGCTATTTCCGTTGAAGTCCGACGGCTTCGTCGAAGCGGGGCGCGCCGGATTAGCAAGTAGAAACTTTCCGATTGCTGCATAGACCCGTTGGTGGCACGCGATAAGATAGAACGGACCGCCCGGGCCGACGCCGTCCGCGACGTTATCGCCATAGTTATCGTCCTTCAAAAACTCCGCGAGGCCCAGCGTCTCCAGCGCCTTGCCGCCGCACATACCGTAGGACGACATCGAAACCCAGCTCCCGCAATACCGCATGTCGGAAATCGTGAAATAATACGGCGGCACGTTCTGGTCGTCTTGAATCAGTGGATCGACCAGCGAGCTGAAAACCGCTGGATCATTGTAGTCCAATCCCTGAGCGTCATCGTCGTGGTTTCCGACCATCAGGCGTCCGTCCACGTTGCCCGAGCTCAGGGAAATGGAACTTCCGAGAACTGACAAAGACCCGGTCGACATCGTCAATTGCGTTGAAAGCCGTTGCGGACGTATCAACGCTGCTCCGCCGTACCGCAACGTTTGGTTGCCCCAATGCGTGTAATTCAGCGGTTCGTTCGTGTTCGGCGGCGTGTTGGACGACTCAATGATGTTGGCCGTAACGATCGACGGAAAAAGACGCTGCAATGTTCCTGCCAGAACCGGTTTGTTGCTCGCGCCCGCTGCATATTGTTGCGCGTAAAGAAAGGTGGCCCCGTCCAGCTGCACTTGGTAAAACGACAGCAACGCAACTTGCATCGCGCCAAGCAGCATCACCAGGGTGAAGCTCAGAATTATGGCCGTTTCCGCTAGCGCCGCTCCGCGCGTATAGTTTTTGTTCATTGGTCCGGAACGCGCGTACCGTAGTCATAGAATTCGTTTTGTGAATTCGAAAATGACGTGTTCGTATTGCTGCTGAGCAGCATCATCGCAGCGATGGAGCCCAGTGCGAGCAGGGCGAAAATCAGACCGTACTCGACCAGCGTCACGCCCGACTCGTCGTCGAGCAAGGCGCGAACGCAAGCCGTCATTGATTGATGATCTCCGGCGTCATCACAAAAACGACGTCCGTTTTCTGGCTCTGATAATCGGTAGACTGAAACAGTTTGCCGAGAATCGGAATGTCGCCGAGCAACGGAATCTTGATGATCGTTTTTTGGTCGACGCGGCGCAGTAGGCCGCCCATGATGATGCTCTGGCCAGGCGCGGTGATGACGTCGGTCGTCAGCGTACTTTCTCGCAGAGCGGGCAGCGTGAAGCCGTTGATCCGCACCGCGTTTTGGTAATCCAGATCGCTAATGTCCGGATTGATCTTCGTATCGATCGATCCGTTCGGAAGAATGTCGGGCGTCACATTGAGTTGTACGCCGTAATTCTTCCAGTCGATCGAAACCTGGCCGAGACCGGTGGAATAAACGTAAGGAATCTGGCCGCCAACGAGAAACTTCGCTTGAGTTCCCGGCAGCGAAACGAGATTCGGCTCCGAGAGAACGCGCGCGTGGCCGTTCTGGATCAACAGGTTGATTGTTGGGGCGAGCGCCGTCGTACGGAAGAACGGTCCAACCGTGAACGCTCTTCCGGGTACAGCAGAGCCTGGACCTTCGATGATCGGAAAGCTCGGCGTCGTCAGGGTGTAAACGCCGGGCTCCGTTGGATCCGGAATCGCCGCCTGCAGCTGAACCCCCAAGTCGGAGAGCGCGGTGCGGTCGACTTCGAGCACGTAGACCTTGACATCGATTTGCGTCGAGAACATGTAGTTCAAACGGTCTATGACTTTGCCGTCGGCTGCCAGGTACGGCCCGGCTACGGCTTCCGCGCGAGCCAAGACTTGGCGGCCCTCGAGCCGGTCGCGCACGTTACCGCTTACGATCACGTTCCCTTTGCCGTCCGGCTCGATGGAGAGATTGGTGATCGTTTTGCTGGTGAAGTCGTGCTGAATGGAATCGAATGAATGTGCTACCGTCACCGCGTTGACGACGGTATACTTTTCTTGCTTCTCCATCTCTTCGAATCGTGAAGCAACATCTGCGACTCGTGCGAACCGCGCCATATCGGGCACGGTGCCTTTGAGCACGATCGCGTGGCCGAAGCTAACCACCTTAACGCCGGGATCATCGATCGCCGAGCGCAACATCTCTGCGAGGTTGTTCATCGTTTGGTTCGTCACATCGACGATGTACGTAGTTCTTTGGCCGCTGTTGTTCCAAACGAAGACCGACGTTTCGCCGGCCTCTTTCGCGTTGATGAGCAATTGGCTCGTGCCCAGCGGTAGAACAGCCGCTATCTTCTCGTCGCCCACCGCGACACGCCGCAGGCCCGGCGTTTTCAACACCATGGAATGCCCCGTTTCCAGCGAAATCCGGCTAGAAGCACCATGTGGAGGCGCGGCGATAGCGGCGCCGTTCAAAAACAACGACAGCGCGACAAGCGAAACGAAAGCTTTCATCCGTGATAACCCATTCATGCACGGTCAGTATTGCACGTTGACAACTCGTTAACGCGTTAACATCCCGGCACCATCTGTAAAGAATGTTTCGGCGGACGTTGCGGAAGGGCCGGAGTCGCGTATGATCGTCGCACTTACGGAGGAGAAATCATGATCGTTACGGCGTTGGCGCAAGCTGCGATCGTAGCGTTAGCGGGGGCAGCGGTTCCGGCCGCACCGGTAAGTGCTGGGCCCTCGATAACGCTTGTCGCGCGTCAACATGACGGGTTAGAAGCCGTCGATGTGACGGGCACGGCGCCCCCGGGCGCACTCGTCACGGTCGAGGAGTCGGCAAAGATCTCGGTCGATCTACCAATCGTTGTTTTACGTCGAGTGGCGATCGCCGCATCACCATCGGGGAGTTTTTCGATTCTTCTACCGGTGGCGCCTGATTTCACGGCCGGAACCGAGCTCCGCTTCGCCGCGAACGCAGTGGGTGTTCAAGGCACGTTGATTCGCTTTATCGTCGGAAAACCGACGTCCGAGCCGATCATCAACAGCATGGACGATCTGGACTATCCGTAGCATCACTACTTTCTCGGAAGGATTGGATACATTAATGAACGCTCTACGGAATCTGATCAAGGACGAAAGCGGCGCGACTCTCGTCGAATACGGCTTGATCGTGGCCCTTATCGCGGTCGCTTGCGTCGCGGTCGTCACAACGCTGGGGCAAAACCTGGTAAAGCTCTTCACGAACGTCGGAAAAGACGTCTAGAGCTCAATGGGCTCACCGGCGGAGGCTGATCGCGCTCGATCGTGGATTAGCCACCGCCGGTTTTGCATCGATAGCCAACCGGCATGACGCTTCACCAAATTCCATGGGTAGTCGGATTCATTGCATGCGCGATTGCCGCATGGACTGATATACGATCGCGCCGCGTTCCGAATTGGCTGACGTTGCCGCTCATCGCTGCGGCACCGGTTTTTGCACTTTTCAACGGATGGGCGGCCTTTGGGGCGGCTTGGATCGTCTTGGTTCTTGCGTTTCTTGCCGGCACTCAACTGCACGGCCTTAAACTGTTCGGCGGCGGGGACGTAAAGCTGTTCGTCGGCATTGCGACGCTGTGCGGATACCCAGCGTGTGTCAACATGGCACTCTATACCGCACTTGCCGGCGGCGTTATGGCGATCTGTATAGCCCTCGCCAGACGCGATGCGGCAGTCCTCGCAAGCGTATTTTCGCATTTCAAATACTCGATCGCGACCGGGCGTTTAGAAACGGAGATCACGGCGAAATCTTCGGCGCGCATGCCTTATGCGATCGCGATTTTCTTTGGTTTCTCTATTGCGGTGCTTGCTGACGGCATCGTTCCATTTTTGAGGATACTCCGGTGAACAGACGTACTACGTTGCTCGTCGTGGCTTGCGTGCTCGCGGCCGGAGCGGGCCTCCTAATGTTCAACTACATCCAGAGTGCAACGAAGACCGCGCAAACGGCGCCCCCGCGTACGGTGCTCGTTGCAGCGCGCGACATTGCGCCGCATACCGCCGTTACCGCCGATATGGTACGCGAGGTCAGCAGACCCTCGGACATGGTCGATCCCGACGCTCTGGGATCGATCGGCGATGCAACCGGCGAATTCGCGCAGGTTGCAATTCCATCGGGCGCCACGCTTACGTCGGAAAACGTGTCGCATGTCGACCTAGCACCGGTCACCGTAAGAATCGAGCCGGGCAAACGTGCAGTCAGCATTCCAGTCGATGACGTGAAAGACGTTTCCGGACTCGTTCAGGTCGGCGATCGCGTCGATGTTATTGCGGTCCCGCCGCGTACGGGCGACGTGCCGCCGAGCGCATACACGATTTTGCGAGATATTCGCGTTCTCGCAGTAGGCGGCATCGCGAAGATCGCCACACCGACGGCAACCTCCGCCGCGGATCCGAACGCCGGTGCCACGCCGTCGCCCGAAGTACGGACGGTAACCCTGGAAGTCTCTCCATCGCAGGCCAACCTGCTCGCGCTTGCCGACATCAATGCAACGTTGCGTCTTGCCTTGCGCGCGCCGCACGACTCGATGCAAATCGCGCCGGAAGAGTTGACGTTCCCGACCGCGCCTGTCGTCGCGGCGCCGGCACCGGCTGCAGCTCCCGCGCAACACGCCGACCCGCCGCGCCGTTCGCCGCAATCGCCGGTAATGGTCATCAACGGAAGCGATGTCGCGGGTGCGGATAGTGCGAACTCCGGAGGGAGTCGCTGATGGCCGACGTCATCTTCATCGTCGGTGGCAAAGGCGGTGTAGGCGCTAGCCATCTTGCCGCCGAGACGGCAAAGCACTTCGCGAAGACGAGATCCACCCTTTTGGTTGACGGCGACCTCGCGGGACGCCGGAGCGCAGCGATTATGTTCAATATGATCGCGCGTTTGGATGAGCGGCGAATTAGCGACGAATTCGCGCTAGTCGACATCGCACCGAACCTTGCGCTTTTTGAGTTGGCCGGAAGCATTCACGGCGGCTTCACGATCAAGGCGGACGAAGTCGAAGCACTCTACAAACGTATAGAGTCCAATATATCGATGATCGTAGTCGATGCATCCCAGCCCTTCGCGGCTGCGGTTCGTCCGTTTGCCGTGCGTTCATCGAACTTCGTCATTGTCGTGGAACCTTCGATGCTCGGTGTTACCGGAGCGCGCGTGATGCAACACGAGCTCGCGAAATTCGGAGTTCCGGCCTCTCGCGTGAGCGCCGTCGTGCTCGGACGTGACCCGCGTCCTGCACTCGCAACCCCCGAGATCGAAAGAACGCTGGGCATCACGCTGTTTGGTGACATTTCCGTTCTGGACGACAAGCGCCGCGACGGCGCTATTCAGACGTTCGTTTCGAAAGTTCAATCGTCCATCGTTAGAACGGACGAACTCCTAACGCTGCAGCCTTCATCGTCTACTCCTCTTGGCGAAAGACGGCTCGGAAAGCGCACTGAAGGACCCGTTGGAGCACCTTCATCGCTCGATAAACGCCAAAACAAGGTCGTTTCTATCCAACGCGACGCACGCGACGAAGCGAAAATCGAAATTCATCGCGAGCTGTCACGGCGAATCGACGTTGCGGCACTTTCCGGTGGCGATCAACTTAAGATCGAAGGCCTGAAAATAGAAATCGAGCGTACCATCGCGGAACTTGTGGGCACGCGAACCGATATCGGGTCGGCTGAGGAGATGGCGAGGCTCCGGCGTGAGGTCATCGATGAAGTTTTGGGATACGGACCACTCGAGGAGTTGATGTCGGACCCGGACGTCTCAGAAATCATGGTGAACGGGCCGGATACAATTTACATCGAGCGCGCGGGCGTGCTGGAAAAAACGAAACGCCGCTTCAACGACACGAAACAGCTTCGTCTGATCATCGAAAGGATCATCACGCCGCTGGGCCGCCATATCGATGAAGCGACGCCGATGGTCGATGCGCGTTTGCCGGATGGCTCGCGCGTCAACGCCACGGTCGAACCGTTGAGCCTCGATGGTCCGACGCTGACGATTCGCCGTTTTGCAAAAGAACGGATGGGCGCCGGCGACCTGATCGGAAAGGGATCGATGACGCCGGCAATGGCCGATCTGCTGCGCGCGGCCGTCGAGGCGCGATTGAACATCGTCATCAGCGGCGGAACGGGTTCGGGGAAAACGACGCTTTTGAACGTAATGTCGAACTACATTCCAACGGGCGAACGCATCGTTACGATCGAAGACGCGGCGGAGCTGCAAATAAGCAAGGAACACGTGGTTCGTTTGGAGGCGCGGCCGGCGAATGCCGAAGGCCGCGGCGAGATTCGCATTCGCGACCTCGTGAAGAATTCGCTGCGTATGCGGCCCGACCGCATCGTGGTCGGTGAATGCCGCGGCGGAGAAGCCTTGGACATGCTGCAGGCAATGAACACCGGTCACGACGGCTCGCTGACGACCATCCACGCGAATTCGCCGCGCGATTGCCTTTCTCGTATCGAAACGATGGTCATGATGGCGGGCTACGACTTGCCCATTCGCGCGATTCGCGAGCAGGTGAGCGGCGCGGTAGATCTTCTCGTGCAGACTGCTCGTTTGCGTGACGGCTCGCGTAAGATTATCAGCATTAGCGAAGTGGTCGGTATGGAAAGCGACATCATCACGACGCAAGAATTAATTCGCTTCGATCAACGTGGCTTGAACAAGGACGGCAGTGTCGCGGGAGCGTTCATGTATACCGGCGTTCAGCCGATGTTCTTGCCACGACTTGAAGAGTACGGAATCACGTTCGAAGTGGAACGTCTTTCCGAGATGCAATTAACGGTCGCCTGGTAAGATGATCGCCGCAACTCCGATCCTCATTTTTCTCGGCGTTGCGGGCGCCGTGGGGCTCGCGTTCTTTGCGTTTTGGGACCGGCTGTTGCGTTCGCTTTCGCGATTCACCGTGCCGTTTCAGCGCATCCTTGAACGCGGCGGCATTCCGATGAAAGCCGAAGAGCTCGGTATAGGGATTATCGTATGGTCCGTCCTGCTCTGGGGTGTCGTCATCGTAGCGCTTAAGCCTACGCCGCTAATCGGCGTGGTGTATCTGGCTGTCTGTTTCGGCGCTTCACTGCTCGGGACTCGCGCGTACATTAACTATCGCGTGCGCAAACGCATGGCCGCCTTCAACGATCAGTTGGAGATGGTGCTGCGCCTCATTTCGAGCGCACTGAAAGTTGGTCTTGGATTGCGGCAAGCTTTCGTGACGGTTGTTTCCGACATGCCCGATCCGGCACGAGTTGAATTCTCGCGCGTCCTTACGCAAACGCAAATCGGCATCAGCATTTTCGATGCGCTCGATCAATTGGCGGAGCGCATGCCGATGGCGGAAGTGCAAATGCTGACCAGAGCGATTCGTCTGCAAGGGCAAACGGGCGGCAATCTTACTCGCGTGCTCGAGAATCTGGCTGAAACGATCAAACAGCGGCGCCGCCTGAAGCGAAAAATCAAAGCCATTACGTCTGAGTCCGTCGGTACAAAATATATCATCACTGCGCTGCCGGTCTTCGTCGGCGCTTTCATTCTAACGTTTGAATCCGATATGAGAGCCGGTCTGACCGGAACGCTCATCGGCAAAATGTGTCTCGGAAGCGTAGTCGCGTTGTTGGTAATAGGCTGGATACTTTTCGACAAACTTTCGGCGGTAGACGCGTAGATGATAATCGCTATTCTTGCCGCATTGCTGATCGCTGCGGTCGTTGTTATTGTGTTTTTTGCGATGATGTCGCACGACTCAGGGGTGGGCGATCGAATCGCCGCGCTGGACGCATCCATTGGGGCGGAGGGCACGCAGTCTTCGATCCTGCAACGCCTGCTGGATCAGAACAAACGCCAACAACTTAGCGGTAAATTTTTGGAGGCCGGCTGGTTTAACATCACGCCGCAGAAATTTGCGCTTCAATGCGTCGGACAGTGCGCCGCTGCAGGAGCGCTCGGCGCACTCTTATCGCTTCTGCTCCACCCTTCAGTCATGATCGGCATTGCGATGACGGTCACGCTAGCGGTTTTCGGCGCGTACCGGCCTTACTCGAGTCTGGATGCGGCAATCAAAAAACGGAAGAAGGGCGTTCATCGCAGCTTGCCTGATTTTCTCGACATGCTCTCAACAACGATCGAAGCAGGCGTCGCGCTGAACAGCGCGATGGCGATTGCCCTTGAAGCGGTGCGTGGACCGCTTCACGAGGAGCTCGCGATGGCGATGCAAGACGTTCGGCTCGGACGCTCACGCGCCGATGCGCTCGTCGCGATGGCCCAGCGGGTTCGCGAAGTTGACCTTACCGGCGTGGTAACGGCGATCGTGCAATCGGAACGCCTGGGAGGAAGTATCGCCGACGTCCTGAGGAGTCTCTCCATAGAATCGCGCGAAGCGAGGATCCTTCACGCCGAAGAAGTCGCCGCTCAATTACCAAACAAACTGATCTTTCCGATGGCGCTGTGCATGTTGCCGGCACTAATGATCATGATCTTCGGCGGCGTGCTGGCGAAGTTCATCAGATGAGCGCGTTCGTAGAGGTTCTCGGTTGGGCATTCATCTTCGCCTGTTCGGCGGCGTGCGGCGTCTTTGCCGGTATGCTGGTCGCCGCGCGAATCGATCGATTTGAAGATGGACCGGCGCCCAGGTTGTTGCATCCGTCGATTCCGATCGTTCTTTTTGCTGTATTAGGTTACGCGCTTGCGTTGCGGGGTGGTTCCGTATCGCAATTGGGCACCGTTGCGCTGCTGGCGCTTCCGCTCGCCGGAGCATGGTACGTCGATGCACGTAAAGGCATCGTCCCAGATATCTTTACGCTGGTGCCGCTCGCGATCATCGGTATCTCAATCGTGGTTCAGCATACATGGGTCGTTGGGGTGTCGACGGTGTTTATCTTTGCCGTCTTTGCCACTGCCGCGGTCCTGTCGAAAGGACGCGGCATGGGATGGGGCGACGCAAAGCTCGCCGCGCTCACCGGCGCGGTGCTGGGTTTGCAAAGTTCGCTCCTGGCACTCGCACTTGCGTGCTTTGCGGCGACGATCGTATCGGTTATTCGCGATCGGGGCGCAAAGCCGATTGCATTCGCACCCTACATGATCGTCGCAACGCTCGCCGCTATCGCAGTCTCCGTGCATGCCTGAGCAGCTTTTATTGCATCGGGAAGGGGGAACGGCCGTCCTGGACTGCAGGATTGAGCGTCCGGCAGGCGCGTTTGCGCGATGCATCGGGTTGATGGGCCGGCCGCAGCTCGCACCTCACGAGGGCCTGTGGCTCGAGCGCACTTCGACGATCCACACCTTCTGGATGCGCGCGGCCATCGACGTCGTTTTCCTCAGCGACACGAATCGCGTGGTTCGCTTGGTCCCCCGGGTTCAGCCGTGGCGTCCGTTTCTAGGAGCGCTCCGCGCTGCTTCGGTGTTGGAGTTGGCGCCGGGAAGTATCGAGCGATTCGGTTTGAAAGACGGCGACGTGCTGGGCTTAAACAATGCTAACCGGTCGCTTCGATCGGCACATCTATTTTCAGTAGAATAGTTTGCAATTCTACGAACGACGATTGGACCGAACGGGCGATCGCATTATAAAACGGATCGTTGGCATCGACGATGAACGGGCCCGCGTAAATACCGCGTGCGGCAACTCCGTACCTCGCTGCTGAATCGATCTGTCCCGATGCGAACGATTCACGCGCTCGCAGCACATTGTGCAAAAAGTCGTCAAGATCGGTTTGAAACGCTGCCGCGCGAAGGGCTACAACGTTCTCTTCCGTTGACAGATACGGGACGTCGTCTCGCAGCTTCAACGATGTACGAATCGCGTTTCGAATATTGGAAAGCGTCGTGCGAAGGCTTTGTCCGGCTTGCGCGGGATCGTACGATGGCCAGAAGGCCCGCATCAAGTCTTCTCTTGTCGCTCGATGTCCGCGCTGCAGGAGCAAATATTTGAAGACCTGCGCATCGCGACGGCGCAGCCAGTCGATCGTTACGCCTCCGATGGAGGCTGTGAACGTCCCTAAAACCGCGGCCTGAACGACTTTTAATCCCGGTTCAGGAGTGGCGTCAACGGTATAGCGCAAAAACGCCCGTTCGGCCGCTCGAAGCATCGTCGGCGTTCCCGACCGCGAATGGACAAAGAGTCCGCACTCTTCCAACGCACGAAGAGTTTGCGAGTCCACATCACCGCTCTTTATAGTCTCTTCTAGAAGTTTGCGTTCTTCTTCGTTCTCCGCTGCGCTCAAGATTGTCTCACGCAACGCTTCACCGTAATGTCCAAACCAGTCAACGAGGCCCTGCTCAAGCGTCGTTTCATTTGTCGCGGCGAA
Organism: Vulcanimicrobiia bacterium; assembly: GCA_963765935.1. Classification (GTDB taxonomy): domain Bacteria; phylum Vulcanimicrobiota; class Vulcanimicrobiia; order Vulcanimicrobiales; family Vulcanimicrobiaceae; genus JAMXLG01. The sequence goes on from CAVXXX010000002.1 coordinate 450,350, forward strand.
TCGCAGGATCGCACTCACCACGACGGGCCATCCTTCGGTGGCGTGCAAAAGCGCGGCGAGGCCGTCGTCCGTCGAGTCGATGCCGTACGCGCTTGCGAGATCCTGGACTTCGCGTTCATCGAACGCAAGATTTGCAGTCCACAACGCCTCGATGACACCCTCCATGATCCATCGCGGCTCGCGCAGGATTTTTTTGTTTCGCGAAGCCACGACGAATTTGATGTGTTCTGGCGCATCGCCGAAAACGCGGTAGAGCACATCTAAGACGTCACTTGCCAAAACGTGCGCGTCGTCGATGAACAGCGTTACGGGGACAGTATCGCACATCGATGCAAGCAACTCTTCCGGATTTCGAGGCGCCTGCACGATTCCGCACTTTTGCGCGAGGCTGTGGAGGAGTTGGTTGACGGTCATGCCGGGCGACGATGACAGCACGTTCTCGGCGCCTCCGGCATAGTGAACGAGAAGCGTGGTTTTGCCGAATCCTGCCGGCGCGACGAGCATCCGAATTGGCGCGCCCGCGTGCCGGTCCAGCCAATCCAAAAGGCGCCCACGTCTTATAGACGGCGCGCGATTCTTTTTGGAACCGGCAACGTGAGGCAAGGTTTCTGGCACCCCTCTTAGGTGATAACCGGTAGCTTGACTACACCCTTCCATAGTTATATCACGGCTTAAGGCCGAGTTAGCATCCAACTTTTCGGGGGGATATATGGGTCTTTAGACCCATTTGGACGCTCAAACATCCGCCGTGTATACCAAGCGGCCGCCGCGATCAGCGCTAGGCAAACCGGCCCTTTGATGAAGTACAGCGGCCACGCCGTCGCCGCCCAGTTGTGCCGTACGTATGTGGCCCAGGTGGCTTGCGTGACGTGCAGGACGGCAACCGGCGGAGAGGGATTCAAGTGCAACCCCGTACCGATGATGGCCATCGCGCATAAAACGATATAAACGAGCGCGGCAGGTGCAGCGATCAAAGCAGCGGGGATGCATTTGAAGCGCCAATATGCAATTGCGCCCGCGACGATCAGCCCTATGGCAATCATGTTGGGGATTACAAAGAGACGCACGAGCGGAATCGCAAGTCCGCAAATCATCACCGTCCCTAAGACCCGGTGTTTCGAGCGCATGGCAAGGACAGTCGCCGCAGGAATTGCGAGTATCACGTGATCGAGGTGCAAAAACGGTCCAAAGCTCATAGCAATTGCCGGCGCGGCAAGCAGTGAAAGGTCGAGGTTCCGCTTGGCAAACGCCGTTCTTGCCAGCAAAACGGCGGCGATCACCGCAAAGAGATACGCTATCCGGGCGGCGAGAATCGCAAGACGGTCCGGCGCGCCGAGCATGAAGAGAAACCATGAAATCGTGTATTGATGGATGCTCGGCAGCTCTGAAAGTACGTGTTCCGGTAAAACGGTAAAGGCGTATTCGATGTTTGCATTCACGCCGATCGCCGCCAGAGAAATAACGGCTAGTGACAAAGCCGTAAGCATTGCAGGCAGTGCGAACTTCCGCGTAGTGGCAAGGATCGCAAGGATCGTGATTCCAACTTGCGGTTCCGTCATTGTAAGCGCTGCGCCGCAAACCACGAGAAACGTGTTTTCAACTCGCACGCCATACACGGCGAACGCAAGTCCAAGCAAGGCGAACGGGGGTAATTCGCCGACCGGAAGCGATACGTCGCAAACAAGAATAGACAGTGCGACGATCAAGACTGAGCTGGGAATGCCCGCCAATGCGAAATAGCGGCACGCGAGCGCCAGCGCCGTTATGGATAGAGTCGCAAATCCCAATGCCGCTATAGGAAACGGCAAAAACGCGAACGGCGCGAATGCCGCGGCGACGTAGCCAGGGACCGGCGCGGGAAGCAGTTCATGGGGTTTCGCGGTGAAAAACGCCGGATTTTCCGGCGCCGCCTCGCATGCGTGAATGACGGCCGCGTCATACGGGTTCAGGCGGTGGACCACGGCATCGCCGGCGCAATAGAATGCCCGAAAATCACCCATGGCAAAGTGCTGCTCGATCGCATAGTGTTCGCCCAGCATTAGGGTCGCCAATGCCAAAAGGACCGCTCCGATAAGCTCGAGCCGTTTCGCCATAATAGAGTTATCGGCTCGACACGGAGAAACCGCTCTCCGAACGCCCCGAGAGCGCATCGGTTTGCGCTGCTGCTCCGATCACTTAGAGCCGTAATGCCGGTCCTGGGATCGGACCCGTTACGCGGCCAGTGATTTCTGTGGGTTGGTTCGTTTCGTAGGTTGCGAGGAACTCCGATCTAACGCGCAAGTTGAACGATTCGATGAAAGCGTTTTGCGTTGGCTTTCCCGGTTGAATGAAGAGCAGCTCGACGTCGTGATCTTCGGACCACTGCTGCATTACCTTAGACGTCAGCTCCGTGCCGTTATCGACGCGGAGATATTTGGGATATCCGTACGCCTTAGCAAGTTCATCCAGCGTCGTCGCAACCGAACGACTGGGAAACGAGAATGCAAGCTCCAGTGCGAGTCCAAGGCGGCTAAATTCGTCCATGATCGTGAGTCCAAGGAACGCCCGCCCGTTGAAGAGACGATCGCGAATAAAATCAAGCGTCCATCCCTCAAATGGTTTCGCCGCGCGGCGCAACGAGCGACCCCGCACGAGTTTCGCGCGACCGCGTCGGGGCCGACGTCCGATCTGCAAGCCGGCAAGGCGGTAAAATCCGACGAAATCGCTTGTAGTTCATGTACTCGTCGCCCTCGATTGCATCGCGCTCATAGTCGTTGTAGAGCCGTCGGCAACCGTGTTCGGAATGCGCTTGAGCAACCTCAGTGAGGCGCGTCGCCACACGAGCATCTTGTTCAACTTTGAACGTGACGGATTCGCGCGACGAGCGTCGACGAGCATGTGCACTCTTGCAGGCTTCGCGTTGGGAAAGGCCGAGCTGCTGCAAGGCCTTCACGGTTTCGGCTCGCCGGGAAGGCTCCAGGAGTTTTTTCGCATCAACTCTTCGATCGCATCGAGCTTCAGGGTTGTCGCGCGATGATTCTCTGCATCTGTGCGTTCTCGGCCTCAAGTTGTTTGGGCCGGGCCAGATCGCTTGCATTCATCCCATGGTATTTCGATCGCCAAAGCCGGATCGTGTTCGCGTGAACGCCGTGGCGTCGCGCTAGCTCGCGCTGCGGGTTTCCGAGATTACCGATGTTGGCGGAGCCACGGCGGACAGGCGTACCCTCACGCGCGAGCAGTGCCGCAAGCTTTTCAGAGATTGCATGCAACTCAGCTCTACAGAGATACGAAGACCACCGGCTCCCAAGAGCGGAGCGGCGTCCCTATTTGAGGTGATGCGCGTTGTTCCCCGCTTCACCTTTAAGGTATGGCGCTAAACACTTACCTTTGAGGGTGGATTCGTAGGACAAACATCGAGTGCAGCGCCTTCGGGTCCGAAAGCGTCCTGAGTTAGGTACGATGTCCAAAAGCTCGTTGAGTTTGGAACAGCACTTGCGGTCCATTCAATGTCGCCTGGTGGGAACGGATCCTGGGTAACGTAAACGCGATCAACGCCGTTATACACGAGTGTCGTGTCTGCCGTATAGTCATGGGTATAACCGCTAAGTACGACATATCCCGGCCGAAGCTCGACGATATTGCGGAGGAAACCATCGGGCGGTTCGTTTGCCGGCAATAACAAGTCTGAGAAATGGCCTGTATGCTGTTCCAAAAAGCCAGTCCCTAAGACATAAAAGTCCTTGTCGGATGTGCCCGCAATTGTCCAAATGTCCACTGCCGGGCGAGGACCGGTCCATGCGAGCGGCCACCGTTGTAATGTTAGACCATTCCAGTGTTGCACAAAATTGTTGTCGATCGTGCTAATAACCACATCATTCGGACCAAAGGGAAGCAACGTTGGAACATCAGTAGGTTGGTCGCTTGTAACGACGACATGCCATGACGAACCGTTCCAATGTGCCAGCTTAAGCGACTGACTCAAGTCCGCGACTGCCCAAACGTCGTCAGGTGAGTCGGATTTTATGTCGTCGATTTCGTAGCCATCGGGGAAAACATTCGAGACGCTAGCCCAGGTTGATCCATTCCAGTGGAACAGGATCGGATGGCGAGTAGAAAGCCCGGCCGACTCAGTGATTCCCGTTCCACCGGCCCAGACATTATTTGGTGCAACTTCGTCGAGGCCCCACAGATACGATGCAACCCATGTGCTTTCTCCTGGAACGGTGGGAAGCGTTGATGCGGACCACGCTGACCCATTGAAGTGATAAATGGCGATATTTCCGTTGCCGGCAGCTCCACCCGCGCTCAGCCACGCGTCGGACGCGGACGAACCAACGACGGCGCCGATCGCAAACAAGCCCGTTGGCAGGCTGAAGGTTGTCGCGGGCGCAAGCGAACAGAAACGTGGCGCCGGCGATAAAGTAGCGACTTTCTGCGAAGATTGTGGACTTAGCGAGGAAGAAGGCGAAAATGGAGTGGTCGCTGATCCTGAACAGCCAGAAGCCAAAGTGACGACGACGACCGCGGCAATGTAACGGCGCACGATGTTAACCTCCTCAAGCGAGGCTGACTCAGTCTCAAGCCTAACACGGCATTAGTGCAACGTCGATGAGCTCTCAGCACGAACCTGTTTGACGACGAAACATGTGTGCTTTCGATGGGGAGGCGAGTCGCATCCCGTAGACGTCACAATGTTCTATATTGGTTAATGCCAAGGCAGCGCACATTGACGGATTCGCGCTTTAGTTTACGCGTGTTCGAGGTGGCGAACTATCCCGAATGTGCAGCATTCCTGTGCCGGTGACCGGCTCGGGCGACGCGATATACGTCTGATATTTCTTCGCGGCAATGAAACCCGCTGATTTCGAATAGAGGCGCGCGCTGCTCGTGTGTGGCGCACGATTTAAGGCGTCGCTCGTAGCCTATGATCAGTCCGAAGCGGGCACGAACGCTGCTTCAGTGGACATCAGCGCAATCGTGAATCTTGCTCCGCCAAGATGCGAGTCCGCGACGTCGATCCGTCCTCCTGCGCGGTCGACGATGGCGCGGACGATGGCTAGACCAACGCCTTTGCCCCGTACGCCATCCTGTTGAGTCGCGCGCTCGCCGTACGAAAAGATTCGCTCGCGATCGTCAGACTCAACGCCGACGCCGCTGTCGTCGACGTTCACGCTAATAAACGAATCATCGCGGCTGACCGAAAGTTCGACGATCCCGCCGGCGCCCGAGTACCTGATCGCGTTTTCGATCACGTTGAGCAGCGCGTGCATGCACGAGTCGCCGTCGATACGCACGCGCGCATCGAGCATCGTCGCGACCCGCAGGGTGACGTCGTTTTCCCGGGCGATCGGGTCGAGCGCGTCGAGCGCGCCGCGGATTGCGGCATCGATCTCGGTGACCCGGCGCGCCGCCGGTGCGTGCAGATCGAGCATCGAGAAATCGAGCATTCCGTCGACCAGACGCGCAAGCCGCAACGCTTCGCGGCGGGCCGTTTCGAGAAATCGCCGCGACGTATCGACGTCGACGTCGCCGTCGAGCAGCGTTTCGATGTAACCGCGAATCGACGTCAGCGGAGTTCGAAGTTCGTGTCCGACCGTAGCGAGAAACTCATAGCGCTCGCGTTCGCGCGCGCCGCGTACGAGCGCAGCCGCGCGCGTTTCATCGAATGCGAGGACCTCCGCGGCTGATTCCACGGGCCACCATCCACACTCCATCCGTCGGCCTGTTTCTGCCGCCATTGTTGCGGAAATTCGTTCCAGCGCAGCGCGTGCATCGATCGCTCCGAAGGCGGCCCCGCCGCGCGTGGGCGAGAGCATGGCGACGGCAAACCAATCGCTGCCGTAGTCGTGTCCCAGGATATCGCCATCGCGCATCACTCGATCCGCGGCTTGGGCAAAAGCGCGAACCGTCGTTCGTTCGAGACGCTGCGCCGCGCGACGCCCGTCGCGCCATGCGAGTTCCGCAAATTCGGGAAGCCGAAGCACGAGCAACGGAATCGTGGTGGGACTGTCGTTGAGCACCTCGCTCAGACGCCCGAGAAACGCGTCGCCGTGAAGCAGGCGGCGTTGCGCTACGCTCACGCGCGGACGAACTTGTAGCCGAAGCCGTGAATAGTTTGCACCATCGGCGGAAGCTTCGCTTCTTCTTCAATCTTCGCGCGCAAACGACGTACGTGGACGTCGACCGTTCGTTCGTCTCCATCGAAATCAAAACCCCAGACACGTTCGAGCAATCGTTCGCGGGAGAGCGCGATGCCGACATTGTTCGCGAGTTCGAGCAAGAGGGCAAACTCGCGTGGTTTCAACCGAAGGTCAACGCCGTCGACTCGTGCTTCACGCGCCGCTTCGTCGATCTCGAGACGTCCGAACTGCAAGAGCGCCGGCGGTGCATCAATCGTCGTTCCACTGCGCCGCAACACCGCTCGAACGCGCGCGATGATCTCACGCGGTGAAAACGGCTTACAGACATAGTCATCGGCACCGAGTTCGAATCCGACCACCCGATCGATTTCATCGACACGCGCCGTGAGCATGATGATTGGGATCGAACGTTCTTCACGACGGAGCGTTCGTGCGATATCGTAGCCGTCGATTCCAGGGAGTCCAATATCCAAGATGACGAGGTCGGCTGCCCGCCGCGCGGTACGCAATGCCGCATGCCCATCTCCAACTGCGACCACCGCGAACCCTTCGCGCTCCAAATGATGCGCGAGCAGATCGCGAATCGCCGCGTCGTCCTCCGCGACGACGATGGTTGCAGCAGGCATGTCTACGATAGTGCCCGATGCGGTGAGCGTGCGGACATTGGGTACAAAGCGCGCATGAATCAGGACCGGCTGACCGCCCGTACCCCGAATGAGCCGCGAGACGGCGAGTCGACGAAACAACTCAGCGAGGAAGAGGTCAAAGAAGCCTCTAGACGGACAAGTCCGCGTGCCGCCGTGGTATTCGAAACGGTACGCCTCGAAGGTGAGCAAGAACTATCGCGTCCGAATGCGGCGCTTGCCTTCTCCGGCCTCGCGGCCGGGCTTTCGATGGGGTTTTCGTTGGTCGCAACCGGCATCATCGATGCGGGACTTCCTCCGCATGCACCGTGGCGCTCACTCATTGACAACTTCGGATACGCGCTGGGCTTTATGATCGTCGTACTCGGGCGTCAACAATTGTTTACCGAGAATACCGTTACCGCGATCATTCCGCTTCTCGATAGCAAAGAGCGGGTGCGGACATTTGGCAACGTCTTGCGTTTGTGGAGCATCGTGCTAGCGACGAACTTACTCGGCGCGTTACTCTTCGCGTTATTCGTCGCGCACGCGAATGTCTTTTCGCTCGACGTCAAACATGCGTTTCTTCAAATAGGCGTGATGACGCTTTCATACGGATTCGAAGCGACACTGTTGAAAGGCATCTTCGCCGGCTGGCTCATCGCATTGATGGTATGGCTTTTGCCGGCGGCAGGCGCGTCGCGCCTCGCCGTCGTGCTGATTATTACCTACGTCGTTGGTGCGGCCGGACTATCCCACGTGATCGCCGGTTCCGTCGACGCACTTTATGCGGTCGTTGTCGGAGCAGCGTCGTGGAGTTACTACTTCCTCGACTTTCTCATCCCGGTCTTCATCGGGAACTGCCTCGGCGGCGTGCTGCTCGTCTCGATGTTGAACTACGCGCAAGTCGCTCCGGAGAACATGGAAGGCGAAGACTAGTCGAGCGATCCCTCGACAAGCTCGGGATGACACGTTGCGGCATGCTCGCGAAGCGTCGCATAGATAGTAGACGCAGGAAAACCTAGGCGCTCCAGTGCGCGCGCAGCAATACCATAAGAGAGATTCGGCTTCTTTCGCGCGATCGCGTCATAAGCGCGGGCGCACCGCGCCCGTTCGTCGTCTTCCAGCGACGCGACGGCGGATGCGGCGGCGTCGCGGTCGATGCCTTTGCGGATCAGTTCCCCGACGAGACGGCTGTTACCGAGCGCCTTCGCTTTGCGTTCGACGTAGAGTTGGGCGTAGAGACGATCGTCGAGAAAGCGTTCTTCGCGACAACGAGTGACGACACCACGAATGGTGTCGTCATCGTATCCTTTCTTCTCCAGCTTCTGCCAGAGCTGCGCTTCCGTCAACCGCTGCCGCGCCAGCATCGCAAGCGCAGATGCGTACGGGCTGGGCATTTACTCCTCGCTGACGACTGCGACGGTCTCCGCATGGCCGTTCTTCGAGACGACCTTTGCGAGCGCTTCGCGGATCTTCGTTTCGATCTCGCTTGCAACGTCGCCGTGTTCTTCCAAGAACGACTTCGCATTTTCGCGCCCTTGACCGATGCGTTGATCGCCGTAGGTGTACCACGAGCCGCTCTTGCCGACGATGTTCTGCTCGAGCGCGACGTCGAGAATCGAGCCCATCTTCGAGATGCCGTGTCCGTAAGTAATATCGAACTCGGCTTGACGGAACGGCGGCGCCACTTTGTTCTTCACGACTTTCACGCGCGTGCGCGAACCGACGACGTCCTGACCGACTTTGATCTGTTCGAGCTTGCGCACGTCGAGACGCACCGAAGCGTAGAACTTCAGCGCGCGGCCGCCCGACGTCGTCTCGGGATTGCCGAACATCACGCCGACCTTTTCGCGCAGCTGGTTGATGAAGATCATCACCGCTTTGCTGCGTGAAATCGCGGCCGTCAATTTTCGCAGCGCCTGCGACATCAGGCGCGCTTGCAGACCAACGTGCGCGTCGCCCATGTCGCCTTCGAGTTCTGCTTTCGTCACGAGCGCCGCGACCGAGTCGACGACGATCACGTCGACTGCGTTGCTGCGCGTGAGCATTTCGGCGATCTCGAGCGCCTGTTCACCGGTGTCCGGTTGCGAAACGAGCAGATTGTCGAGGTCGACACCGAGCCCCGCCGCGTAATTCGGGTCGAGCGCGTGCTCGACGTCGATAAACGCGGCTGTACCGCCGCCCTTCTGTGCCTCGGCAATTGCGTGCAGCGCGAGCGTCGTTTTACCGCTCGATTCCGGACCGTAAATTTCGACGATGCGTCCGCGCGGGAATCCGCCGACGCCAAGCGCGAGATCGAGCGCGATCGATCCGCTGGGAATGACTTCGAACGCCATGCGTTCCTGGAAGTCGCCCATCTTCATAATCGAACCCTTACCGAATTGCCGTTCGATCTGGGCCAGGGCATTGCTCAGTGCTACTTGCCGTTCGTCTTGCGCTGCCATCGCTCGCCTTTCTCTCTGTATCTTTGCTATGCGTTGTTGTTCTATTGTCACACTCACCCGTTCACGTTCTCATGCGCGAATGCCAAGTGCCTGGCATTTTAAATCTACGCGCGAACGGAGTCGGGTGCATCCTCGAAGAGGGCTTCGGTAAATTCCCTCGGCACGAACGGACGCAGCGCGTCGACGCTTTCGCCCAAGCCGATGAATTTGATCGGAACTTCCAAGGTGTCGACGATCGCGACGAGGACACCGCCTTTTGCCGTGGAGTCCAACTTCGTGACGACGACGCCCGTCAGCTGCGTGGTATCGTTGAAGAGCTTCGCCTGTGAGATCGCATTCTGCCCGGTCGTTCCGTCGACAACGAGGAGCGTCTCGTCGGGTGGGTCGCCGAGCTCGCGTTCGATCACGCGGCGGATCTTTTTGAGCTCTTCCATCAGGTTCGTCTTGGTTTGCAGACGGCCGGCGGTATCGATGAGGATCACGTCGACGTTGCGGGCTTTCCCGGCACGCACGCCGTCGAAGACCACCGATGCCGGGTCCGCGCCCTCCGCGCCGCGCACGATTTCACTACCGCTGCGCTGCGCCCAAATCGCAAGCTGCTCCGTTGCCGCCGCGCGAAACGTATCGCCCGCGACGAGGAGAACGCGCTTGCCTTCGCGATGCAGACGCGCGGCGAGCTTGCCGATGGTCGTGGTTTTGCCGCTGCCGTTGACGCCGACGACCAGCACGACGGACGGCCGCGATCGTAGATTGAGTTCGCCGCCGGGAAGCGTGAGGAACCGTTCGACGTCTTTGTGAAACCGCGCGACGGGCTGATCCGTCGTCTTCCACTCTTCCTGTTTGGCGACGGTGCGCAGGCCCTCGATGATCTTCTGTGTCGTGGGGACGCCGAAGTCACCCATGATCAGCACGTCCTCGAGATCGTCCCAAAACTCGTCGGTGAGCGGAGCTTTGGCACGGCCCAAGTTTTGGACCGCGGCGAAACTGTCACGCGCTTTTCCAAGCGACGTCCGCAACCGTTGAAACCAGCTCACGGAATCATCCCTTCAGTACCTGGATGGGGAACACCTGTTCGATAGAGTAGCCTAAGCGACCGGGTCGAGCCCCGTAATGGTGTCGGCACGCATCTTTACCCATTGCGGCGCGGCCCCGTCCACGCGGACGGGATATTCGAAGATGACGCGGTCGTGGCCGATCTCCGGACGCATGAGGTCCGCCAAGCGTCCTTCGATGAAGACCCGCCGCCCATTTCCGAACGGGCACATGCCGGGCTGGAAATGAATTTCGAAGACCGACGATGAGGGGACGAAGGCGCTCACGTCAGCCGCGAAGCAGTCGTGCGTTGCCATCTTCAACGCCGCGACGATCTGCGAAAATTCCGCATCATCAACGCGCGCGCGTTTTTCACTGTACGCATGCTCGCGATCGATCGTGTAGCGCACCGGCGGAATTCCGTGGAGAAATTCAACGGTGAAGTATCGACCGGAAAGATGCATGTCCAAGCGTCCGCCGATTCGCGACTCGCGCCGTTCTTTGACCCAATCGCGATGGTCGCGCATCGTTTTCGACCACCACTGCCGCTTCCAAGACACCCGAGGAGCCTTTCAGCCTTTCATTTGCGCGTCGACGCGATACACGTATGCAAGTACTTCGGCGACGACCGCGTAGAGTTCACGCGGCACGCAGTCGGAGACATCCAAACGTGCCAGCGCTTCGACGAGCCCGGCGTCTTCGTAGAGCGGAACGTTGTGTTCTTTCGCAACCCGAACGATCTCTTCAGCGGTAACGCCTCGTCCGACGGCGACCACTTGCGGCGGCTCGGCTTTCAACGGATCGTATTGCAGCGCGGCTGCTGCCGGACGTTTGAACACGCGTTTGCGAAAATCGAAGAAGCCGCTCATGCCTGCATATCCACGTTCGACGTGCGCGCCGGCGGCTGCGGCGGGACAGGCATGGGCTTCGCTCGCGGAACGAGTCCCGCCGCCATCGTGGCGATGCGGTAATGCATCGCTTCGAGGCGTCCCCGCAAATCGCCGAGCGAGGTGCGGAAGCGATCCGCGGAACGCGCGGTTTCCGTTTTTACGTCGACGCTCACGCTGCGTCCGACGGTTTGCACGTCGATCGCGACCGTGCCTAGCGATTTCGTATCAAGCACGAACGCGACGTGAAAATTGTCGGCGTCCATTGCGTTCTTGCCGCCCGGCGCATCGCGTGAGATGCGCAGTTGCGCGGGCGCTCCGCCATCGTAGAAGTATGCGGGAAGCGGAATGGTGATCGTATTTGCGGTGTTATATTCCGGCATTAGCGCATTGAGTTGCACGGCGGTCGTGGCGGTCAACGCATCGCGCAATGCTTGCACGAGTTGCGGCGAGCTTCCGGCGGGCGGATTGGCAACGACTTGCAGCAACGCGGTTTTGACGTCGTGTTCCAGCGCGACGCCGCGTTCCGCTGCGCCCGCAGCAGCCGCAAGGGGCACAGCTGGGCCGCGTTGCGGCACGGCGGCTGCTTGCGGTGTCGGCGGCGAATGCGGCGTTTGCGCCGCGTCAGGCGGTACGTCGGCTTCGGTCCAAGCGCGAACGATCTGCGCGATCTTTGATTCAGCGCTCGTTACGACATTGGAAACGTACGACGCAATTTGTTCGGGCAATGCGCGCGTATTTCGCAAATCGAGCCGTGCGACAAATGCAAGCGTCGAACGCAGCGTTGCCGTTCGCGGATCGGCGGGAAGCTTCGCAAGAAGCGTGTCGAGCTTTTCATAGGTACCCGTCACGCTGCGCGTCGCATGGTCGACGAGTTTCGCGGCCGCGACCGTTGCAGAGGTAACCGGCACGCGCAGACGCGCGAGCAGCGCGGTTTCCGGTGTTGCCGGCGACGGTGCTTGCTGCGGACGTTCGACTGCTGCGCGTGTCGCGGCGGTCTGAACGGTCACGTTTTGCGGGATGCGCGGTATTGCCGGCGACGTTTTGATCGACGGCGCGCCGATCGTCGTGCTCGCGCGCGTTGCGATCAATCGCGCTTCCACGTCGACGGGCGCTTGCGCAGTACGCGGCTGCGGCGCGGTGCCGCGCGGCGTCTGGACTTGCCCAGGCTGCGGCCGTACTGAGGCGGCAACGAAAAGTTCCCGCGGCGGTGCAACGCGGCGGCTGTTGCTGTGGCTGCGGAGCCGAGGGGGTTGAACGCAACACCGCGCTTTGCGGTGCGTCGGGACTCTGCGCGGGAAGTGGCGGCCGTTCGGGAAGATTCTCGGGGTCGACGGAGCCGAGATTGCGCACGATGATCGCGGTGTTCGTAAAGCCCGTCACTTGCAGCGCAATGGTTTCACCGGGATTGATACCGGGCGGCAATTGCGCGGTCAACGTTTGGCCGAGAAGCGAGATCCGGTCGGTGCCGTCTTGCGCCGGCAGCACCGTTGCGCTCAACACATCGCCGACGGAAAGTTTCGCCTGGAACTCGGTGAGCACTGCGCCGAGATTGAGCGTCGATTCTTCAATCGCAGCCTGCGCGTTCGCAACCGCCTGGAGTGCGAAGGCGGCCAGCGGATCGAGGTTGGACATTAACTACGCCTACACCGTGACGTCAATGAAGTGTTCACCGTCGGCAAGACCGAGCGGAGAACGCTCTGCAGGCGCCTGATACTCGCGCCGCTTGCGCTCGTCGGGCGTGTATCCGCCGCCGTCACCTTGTCCGTCGGGACTCGTGCGAATGCCCGAACCGCGGGCCGAGTTTTCGGTCTCCGAAATTGTTTCTTCGCGCTTATGGACTTGTTCGGCAAACGCCGTTTGAGCGGCGGCTTGCGCGGCAGCAGGTGCTTGTTGGGCGCTATTAACCTGGGCCGCGTTCTGCGGTGCGGCCAGGTAGGCGAGTTGCAGATCCACGGGACGAATCGCCATTGCCCGTTACTTCCCCGTGTAGGGTGCGTTCTACTTTAGTATCGGCACCCGGCTGCGGCTTCCGCAGATATTTCTGTTTGATCGTGGGGTCGTCTTCACGATAGCCGAGGTCATTGCGCAGCTCGCGCAGCCGCTGGCGCAGATGGATAACGGCCTGAGCGTGAATCTGCGACACGCGCGACTCGGAAACGCCCAATGCGCCCTTGATTTCCTTGAGCGTCTGACCTTCGAAGTAATAGAGGCGGATCACCGTGCGCTCTTGCGGCGGCAGATTCTCAACCGCTTGCACGAGTTCGGTGCGTACCTCGCGCGCCTCGACTTCGAACATGACGTCGTTCTCGTCGTCACGCAGCGTATCGACGAGCGGAATCTCGTAGCCCTTTTCGTTCGGGAGAAACTCTTCGAGCGAAAGCACGGCGGTGCCGCGCACGCGCTGCACGAGTTGGTCGAGCTCCTTGGACGTGATGCCCATGCGCGTTGCGATCTCTTCATGCGTTGGAACGCGTCCGAGTTCGGTTTCCAACACCTGATGCGTGCGCTCGAGCTCGCGGGCCTTTTGCCGCACTGCGCGCGGAACCCAGTCAAGAGAGCGAAGGGCGTCGAGGATCGCCCCGTTGATACGGGTGATTGCGTATGTTTCGAACTTCACGCCGCGCGCATCGTCATACTTTTCGATGGCGTCGATCAAACCCAAAATGCCGTCGTTTATGAGATCGTTGATCTCAACATTCGGCGGTAGATTGACGGAGATTCGACCGGCCACGTACTTCACCAAGTGCAAGTACTTGTGGACGATCTCTTCTCGCGAGAGTTCGACACCGCCGATGACGTAGCTGCGTGGACTACGGCTCAGCTTCATGCAACCCCGACAACGCGCACACCGCGCGTCGGTGCGACATATTCACAGTTGCCGAAGACCTTCCTACTCACACCCATAGTCCAACTGCCCCATAAACCGTTAAGACTTCGCTACGCCGGAAAGATCGCAGAGCATCTGGGGAATGTCGTCGAGCGCCGCTTCACGATCGACAAGACCTTCCTTCGCAGCGGCGCGCGGCATTCCGTATACAACGCACGTTGCTTCATTCTGCCCGATGACGTAGCCGCCACGCTCTTTGAGCCGGCGCAGTCCCTTTACACCATCTTGACCCATGCCGGTAAGAATTACCCCGATTGCGGCATCACCGTACGCATCGGCCACTTGCTCGGCGAGCGTGTCGACGCTCGGAACGTGAAGCGAATGTCCGTCATCGTCAACCAGACGCAGTTCAACTTCAGACCCGTTGCGGCGAAGCGCAATTTGTTTACCCGACGGAACGACGAGCGCGCTCCCCCCTTCCAGCACCATTCCGTTTACGGCTTCATGCACGTTTAGCTTACTCTGCGCGTTCAGACGATCGGCGAGCGGCCGCGTGAAGCCCATAGGCATGTGCTGTACGATCAATACGGGCAGCGGAAAGTTCGCCGGAAGCACCGGAACCACGTGCGAGAGCGCGACGGGGCCGCCGGTCGACGTCCCGATCGCGACGCAGTCGTATTTCGAAGCCGATCGTGGTACGAGCGCAACGCGCAGCGGCGGTGCGATAATGCGCGGCCTTTCGGTGCCGGGCATCGGGGTATGCACGATCGGATGCGCAGGCTGCGCGCCGCGGCGAGAAACGGCTCGGATCTTCGCAACGAGATCGCGCGCAACGTCTTGAATGTTGACATAGGCCGCGTCGGGTTTTGCGATAAAATCGACGGCGCCCAGCTCGAGCGCGCGGAAGGTCGTCTCCGCGCCTTCGTGGGTGAGCGAACTGCACATAATGATCGGAATGCGATGATCGGCAACGATCTGGCGCACCGCTTCCAACCCGCCCATGCCCGGCATCTCGACGTCCATCGTGATGACGTCGGGATTGAGCTGCAGCGCTTTGGTGATTGCTTCTTCTCCGCTGCGTGCCGTCGCAACGACGTCCATGTCGGCTTCGTTCTCGATCATCGTGGTGATCGCGCGCCGCATGAACGCCGAATCGTCCGTTACTAATACCTTGATCATCTCTCGCGTTCCGTCACTTCCGCCGATAGTAGATAGCCTTCGGAGTGATCACCGGCTCGTACAAATCGGTGAGCCGCATGATCGATTCCGCGTGTCCCAAAAACAAATAACCGCCCGGGCGTAAAGCGGCCGCGAATGCTTCGACGACGCGCTTTTGCGTAGGCTTATCGAAATAGATCAACACATTGCGACAGAAGATCGCGTCATGGACTCCCATCGCCGACACCGCGCGGCTATCCAAGAGATTGATGCGCGAAAACTGCGCTATCCGCTTAATCTCGTCATTGATGAAGAAACCGCCTTCGAACGGGCGGAAGTACTTCTGGACCATTTGGGGCGGAGTCGCGCGAAAGGAGAGCTCGCGGTAGAACCCGGTCGAGGCCTTCTCCAGCGCGCGCGGAGAGAGATCGGTCGCGCGCAGCGTAATCGACGACGGGCCGATCCGGTGTGTTTCCATCAGCATCATGGCGATGGAAAACGGCTCTTCACCCGTCGAGCAGGCGGAGGACCACACCCGCAAATGGCCCCCGTTCTTCAATGCTTCGTTGAGAACGTCGGTCACCAAGACGTCGAGTTGAGCCCGCTCCCGAAAGAAATATGTTTCGTTGTTCGAGAGCACCGATGCAAGTTCGGCCCATTCATTCTCACGATCCGTCGCGGTCGTGAGAAGACGATGGTATTCCGCAAAGCCCTGCGCGCGCGTTTTAATCAGTCGCGTCTGCAGGCGGCTTTGAAGCAAGAACTGTTTCGTATCGTCGTAGAAAATGCCGAAACGCTCGCGAATAAGATCGCGCAGCGCGACAAACTCCGCTTCCGAGATCGCGATCGTGGACACCGGTCGAGCGACTTTCGCCGCTTACGGCAACGATGCCCTCACCCCAAAACGTAAAGCATGCGCATAGAGCACGAGACGATCGAACGCGGTGCGCTCGTGATCCTCGCGGTAGAGCGCATTGGAAAAACGCGTGCTCGATGCGAGCTGATCGAATAACATGCCGTAGCGTTTCGGACGCTCTTCCAGAAATTGCATGAGGCGCACGCGATGTTGCAGGCGGCGCGCAAAGCGGCCGTTCAACCGCTCGCGATATGTCGCAGAGGACTTTTCCGGCGTCGAACGATGGTCGCGCAGCGCCTCTGCCGCGAGCCGGCCGCTCATCGCAGCTTCAAAAATCCCTTCGCCGTTTGTCGCATCGACGAGCCCCGCCGCGGTTCCCCCGACCATGACGCCACCTGTCGCAACCGCCGCACGCGGCCAGCCGCCGTAGAGCAAATGCCCTTCTTCCTTTAAGGCTCGAACGGCCGCATTGGGATAGAGCCGTCCGCGGACGCGCTCGGTAAACGCGTCCAATTCCGCGCGCAGTTCACGGCCCGCGATCTTCCCGAGCAGGCCGAGGCCGATTGCGAGATGATCGCGCTTGGGGAACATCCACCCGACGATTTGGCGACCGCCCCGCGCCGGATAGTAATGAAGCTCGAGCGTTTGATAAGCAATCGCCGCCGCCGGACGGTCGAGATACACGCGATATTGCAACGTCGTCATCAATCCGCTATCCCAGCGGGGATCATCGAACGTACGCTCGTCGCTCAGTCTCTCGAAACGCGCCGTCGCACCCGTCGCGACAAACATCGCTCGCGCGCGGACCGTGCGCCTCGCTCCGGACTCGAGATCGGCGTATTCCGCGACAACACCGCTCGGATCGCGCCGGAATGACTTGAGCAGCGCTTGCGTGCGGATCTCCGCACCCGAGCGTTGCGCCAATCGCGCCATCGTCCCGTCCAGCTCTTCACGCGTCGATGTGTGACCCGGTCCAAAACGCACCTCGTATTCACGCCCGTCGCTATCGAAAAGCGCAAGCCGCGGCGTATCGCAATGCACGATATCCCGCGGCAGATCGAATGTCTCGCAGAACCCCGGCCGCAATCCGGCAGCGCACACGCGCTTCGCACCGACGACTGGGTCTTTCTCGAGGACGAGCGTTTCGACGCCGGCAGCTGCTGCTTCTCTCGCAGCGGTGCTGCCCGCCGGGCCTGCGCCGACGACGAGAAATTCGATATTTTCCATACCAGATCGCTACTACCACACTTGTCGCATCGAGCCTGTGGTGAGCTTGTCGAACCATCGAGGTCCCGTCTTGGCGTGAACCGAACAACGAGGGCCGCTATGGACGCTCCCGGACGTAACTACCTTCATTTGCCGATCGGCGAGAATCAACCTGACGAAATCAACGTCATCGTCGAGATCCCCGAGAAATCGCGCAACAAATACGAGTACGATAAATCACTCGACATCTTCCGTCTCGACCGTGCGTTGCATTCGGCAATCCATTATCCGGGAGACTACGGCTTTGTGCCGCAAACGCTCGCACTCGACGATGATCCGCTCGACGTTCTCGTGCTCGTCATCGAACCGACGTTTTCCGGATGTCTCGTTACCGCGCGCCCGATCGGTTTGCTCGAAATGACCGACGGCGGAAAACAGGACGACAAAGTCCTCGCCGTTCCCGTAGGCGAACCCGCGTTCGAAGAGATCCACAACTACTCGCAAATCTTCCCGCACCTGCTGCGCAAGATCTCGCACTTCTTCGAAACCTATAAAGCGCTCGAAGGAAAGAAAACAAGCGTCGGCCCGTGGCACGATGCCGCCTATGCCCGCCGCATCATCGCCGAAGCCTACGAACGCTTCAACCACCAAGAGAAATAAGGGGGTCCACGCTGCGAAGTCAGCGTGGGGCGCGCAGCAACGTTTCCGGCGCGAAGTGCCGGAAGCGTTGCGGAGTGCCAAGCGCCGCGCAGCGTGCGGCGCTTTTCCAAAGGAAAAGTAGCACTGTTAGGGGTACCCGTCGCGCTTAGGCGGCGTCCCGCTTGGGGCGCTGCGTTTGCTGCTACTCCTTTGTAAGGGACCTAATGACGGCACAGTCTGCAATTGGCGCCGGGTTGATCGGTGGCGCGCTCGCCGTGGTTTACGGCATCGTCCTCACCTTCTGGGTGTTGAGACAGCCGGACGGCAACGAACGCATGAAGTCGATCGCTGCGGCCATTCAGGAAGGCGCGATGGCCTTTCTGCAACGCCAGTACACAACGATCGGAATCGTCGCGATCATTCTGGCAATTCTCATTTTTGCTGCGCGACCGCTTGGATGGGAAGCCGCAGTCGGCTTTTTGATCGGCGCGATCCTCTCCGGTGCCGCGGGCTTTATCGGTATGCTCGTTTCCGTACGCGCGAACGTTCGCACGGCCGAAGCGGCACGCGGTGGTTTGACGCCGGCGCTTCACGTCGCTTTCCGCGGCGGTACGGTGACGGGCATGCTCGTCGTCGGCTTGGGTTTGCTCGCAGTTTCCGGGTACTACGCGTTTCTTCAGAACGTCAACGGTGGTGACACAACGCGCACGCTCGGCGCGATGGTCGGCCTCGCATTCGGATGTTCGCTGATTTCCGTATTCGCTCGTTTGGGCGGCGGCATTTATACGAAGGCGGCAGATGTTGGCGCCGACCTAGTCGGCAAAGTGGAAGCAGGCATTCCCGAAGACGATCCGCGCAATCCCGCCGTCATCGCAGACAACGTCGGCGATAACGTCGGCGACTGTGCCGGCATGGCAGCAGACTTGTTCGAAACCTACTGTGTCACGACGGTTGCTGCAATGTTGCTCGGCAATCTGCTCTTCGGAACTACATTGCCCGGTGCAACGACGTTCCCGCTCGTGCTCGGTGCGATTTCGATCGTTGCATCGATCATCGGCACGTGGGTCGTCGGACTCGGCACGGTTTCGAAGGCACGCATTATGGCGTCGCTCTATAACGGTATGATCCTGGCCTCCGTTCTGGCGCTGATCGGATTCTGGTTTGCGTCGTCATCGGAATTCGCCGGCTCGGGCATCGCGCCGTGGAAGATCTTCATCTGCGCGGTCGTCGGCGTCGCCATCACCGGACTGATTACGTTCATCACCGAGTACTATACCGGCACGCAGTTCTCGCCGGTGCAACGCATCGCGAAAGCGTCGATTACCGGACACGCGACAAACATCATCGCGGGTCTCGCCGTGTCGATGCAGGGTACGGCGCTTCCGGCAATCGTGATTGTCATCGGTATTCTCGTCAGCTACGGAGTCGCGGGCCTGTACGGCACGGCGATCGCCGTTATGGCGATGCTCTCGCTCGCCGGAATCATCGTCGCAATCGACTCGTTCGGTCCGATCACCGATAACGCGGGCGGAATCGCTGAAATGGCCGAGATGCCCGAAGAGGTTCGCGCCGTCACCGATCCGCTCGACGCTGTCGGCAACACGACGAAGGCCGTCACGAAAGGCTATGCCATCGGTTCCGCGGCACTCGCGGCCCTCGTGCTCTTCGCGTCGTTCCTTCAGGAATTCACCAACCATTGCAAAGCCTTGGCTGCCGCATGCGCGACGACGCCGGTATCATTTGCCGTCGGCGATCCGTACATTCTCTCGGGTCTCTTTATCGGCGGTATGCTTCCCTATCTGTTTGCATCGCTTTCGATGGAAGCCGTTGGACGCGCGGGTGGTGCCGTCGTCGAGGAAGTGCGCCGACAGTTCCGGGAGATTCCCGGGATCATGGAAGGCACCGCGAAGCCGAACTACGCAACAACGGTCGGCATCGTTACGACGGCTGCACTCAAAGAGATGATCGTGCCTGCGCTCATTCCCGTCGGCGTTCCGATCATCGTCGTGCTGCTGAGTGTCTTCGGCGTACTTCCCGGCAACACGGGAGCGCAGATCATGGGCGGCATCCTCGTCGGCTCGATCGTCACGGGCCTCTTCCTCGCGATCTCGATGACCACCGGCGGTGGCGCATGGGACAATGCCAAGAAGTACATCGAAGACGGCCACTACGAGGGCAAAGGTTCGATTGCTCACCAGGCAGCGGTGACCGGCGATACGGTCGGCGATCCCTATAAGGACACAGCGGGCCCGGCGATCAATCCGATGATCAAAGTGTTGAACATCGTCGCGCTGTTGCTCGTCGCATTCCTCGTGCACTAGGGTTAACGCTGCGCGTTAACCCACCTGAGAGGCTCTGCCGGGAATCCGGCGGAGCCTTTTCGCGTTGTAAATAACGTGGGAATACTAACTCCTATGCAGACGTTTGCCCGCTTGGCGGTCCCATCTCTTTTGTCTCTCTGTCTTGCTGTCGGCTCCGCCGCTTCGGCGCAGGCGTACAGCGACCAGGAGCAATGGGAGTTGCAAGTCGGCCAGCAAGAATACCAGCAACTCCAAAATAAGATCGTTCCGCCGTCGTCGCCGCTGTACGGGAAATTAGGTCCGATCGC
This sequence comes from Vulcanimicrobiia bacterium, assembly GCA_963765935.1. Taxonomy (GTDB): domain Bacteria; phylum Vulcanimicrobiota; class Vulcanimicrobiia; order Vulcanimicrobiales; family Vulcanimicrobiaceae; genus JAMXLG01. The sequence goes on from CAVXXX010000002.1 coordinate 470,755, forward strand.
GAAGCGCATTAAAAGCGTCGCGGATCACCAATACTTCGTCCCGTTTCACTTTATCTTGGTGAATGACAGCTCGCCGAACGCGTTTTCCGTTCCCGGCGGGAACGTCTATGTCACCACCTCGATGATGACGTTCGCGCGGAACAAGCAAGAACTGGCGGGCGTGCTATGCCACGAAGTCTCGCATGACATCCATCACGACGTCTACAATCTCTACCGTAAGAATCAGAATCTTTCGCTGCTCGCGGGCCTTGCCGGAATGCTGGTAGGAAACAGCACGATCGGCCAATTCGTCGTCGGTACCGGAGCGCAAATCGAGAGCTTGAGTTATTCTCGGCCGGTAGAAAGCGCCGCGGACCACACCGGCGCGTACATCTGCGCGCAGGCCGGCGAGAACCCCTGGGGTATGGTGTGGCTTTTCAAGCGATTCCAAGGGTCGCAGCAGGGTCCGCCGATGGAGATGCTCTCCGATCACCCCAACGATAACCATCGAATCACGGATCTCGAGAACGAATTCCGCAACGATCCCGCGACATTTGGAAGTTTCAATCCGAATCCGTCGTCAGGAACGCCGCTGTAGTACCGCCTACTGCGTCACGGGAACTTCGGCCGGCAACGCTTCTTCCACCGCCTCTGCCGTATCGACGTGGTCGCGCACATCATCACGTGGCGACGTAACACGCGCCGCAACGAACATCGATGCGAAAAGCATGGCGCCGCCTACGATCCATCCAGCGCCCGGCGCTTTCCACGCATGCGCCGTGTTGATGGAATACGCGAAGATTCCGGTGAAAATGGCGGGACCCACGATCATACCAACGCTGCGCAGCATGTTGATCGCACCCTGCAGTTCACCTTGCTCGTTCTTCGCGACACGTCGCGTCATGATCGCTTGAGACGACGATCCCGCGATCATCCACAACATGTTTACGGGAATGCCAAGCCAGAACAAGAGCGGGTTACCGCTGTACATCAAAAAGCCGATGGCGCCGAAGAACAAGCCGAACAACAGCGCCCTTCGTTCTCCGATTCGATCGACGACCCGCTGTATGACGAATGCAGAGATGATGATCGTGAAGACGCCGACAACGGCAAGAGCCGTGCCGTTCGTCTTCATCGTCCAGCCATAGGCAAACATCGTATACAGAATGAAGAGCTGCGGCAGCGCCTCATGGGCGATGTACCCGATCTGAAGTACGCTCGCAAGACCCGAGAGTTCATAGTGGCGGCGCAACATCTTGATCGAGCCGAGCGGATTTGCGCGTTTCCACGAAAACGTGTTGCGATGCTCGCGGTCGAGCGACTCCGGCAAGACGAAGAGCCCATATAAGAAGTTCACGAGGCTCAAACCGCCCGCAACCCAAAACGGGAGCCGCGGATCGTGCGCACCGAGAAGACCGCCAATCGCGGGACCGACGACGAACCCGATGCCGAATGCGGCGCTGATCATGCCGTAGGCGCCGGCGCGTTTTTCGGCCGGTGTCACGTCGGCGACGTAGGCGCTCGCAACCGTAATACTTGCGGTCGTCGCACCGCTAAGGATACGTCCGACAAAAAGCCATCCGAGATTCGGTGCCAGCGCGAGAATCAGATAATCGAGGCTTGTCCCGATATTCGACAACAACACGATAGGCCGGCGGCCAAAGCGATCCGAAAGCGTGCCGAGCACGGGAGATGCAAAGAATTGCACGATTGCAAAGACCGTCGCGAAAATACCGCTATAGATCGACGCGTTCGCGTAGCTTCCATGCGCAAATGTCAGAATCAACGGTTGAAAAACCGGAATGATGATCCCGAGGGCAAGCATATCGAGCACGACAGTGACGAAAATGAACGTCATCGCGGCGGAACGCTTATTGAGCACGACGTAATCCTTTCGTGTGAGCGAGCGCATCAAGCGCATCGACCCACGCATCGAGCGCAGCGCCGATCCGATTGATGTCGCCGGTCGCTGCAAAATCCAGCATGAAGCCGCGATAACCCGCGAGCACAATCGTAGCTACGATACGAGCGCGTTCCCGCGGCATTCCCGAGGCGAGGAGCGGCTCGGCGAGAAACGCCAGCCAGTCCTCAACGGCGCCTTCCAGAAAGCCCGGGAAGCGTTTGGGATCGCGCAACGCGAGCGCATAGGTTTCGAAAAAGAGACGCAGCACGGGACCGATCGACGGGTCCGTCATATATGCCCACGCCGCGCGGCAGATCGCACCCGGTGTCGTTATTTCGCTGCGACGCATCCGATCGAAGATCGCCAGCTGGCGGGCACGTACCGAGCGCAGCACCGCAATAACCATCGCTTCCTTCGAACCGAAGTGATAGAGCAGCGTGCGCGGGCTCGAACCGATCGCCTCCGCCAAAGGACGCAACGAAAGACCCGCCAGGCCGTGTTGGGCGACGTAGGCGCGAACGCGCTCGAGCAACTCCTCGCGGCGCTCCAGATCGACGGTCCGGGTCATACCTGACCCTAGCATACTTGAAACAGTCGTTTCAAGTATGCTAAAACGGAACCATGAAGCGTGAGGGATGGCACAGCGTGACACCGCGACTTATCGTCGATGATCCGGCCCGTGTGGTTACGTTTCTGATCGAAGCCTTCGGTGCAGAAGGCGAGCTGCGCACCGGTGAACCGACCGTTCTGCGGATCGGTGATTCCAACATCATGATAAGCGACGGCTTTTCGGACGACCGGCAAACACGCGTACGGAAACCAACGTCGAGTCTTCTGTACCTTTATGTCGACGACGTCGACGCGACGTATGCGCGCGCGGTTGCCGCCGGAGCAACGTCAATCGAGGAGCCGGCTGACATGCCGTGGCGCGATCGCCGCGCCACAATCGCCGATCCGTTCGGAAACGGATGGCAAATCGCGGCGTATCAAGGCTAGTCTCTACGCTGCGTTTTGATTTTGCGTTCGATCGAGCGCTTCGTACTTGCGATACACCGCGTAGTACGTTGTACCGATGATTGCAATCGCGAACACCATGAGCGCATCTCCGATCACGCTGCCGAACGTGCTTCTTGGTGGAAACGCGTAGCGCAACAGCGCCCGCAGCCCAAACGCGCCGATGTAAATTCCCGCCGTCGCCCACGACGGACCGAGTTGCATCACGCCGTGCCGATCGGTCGCCGACACTTGCGTGTGACGGCCGCGCAAAATCCCGACGGGGATTCCCGCCGAGATACCGATGACGATCGCGACGGCAACTTCCCACAGCGGAGCCGGATTGAGCCGCTCGTAGCTGTAAATCACGAACGCCCCAAGGAACATCAGGATAATTGCCTGCGCCCACATCCGTGCGACACTGATGCGCTGCGGCCGCGATGCTCGAAACAGTATCAACGCGATTACGACGATCCAAATAAGAATCGACGTTCCGTTCAGCGGCATTCCTTGCTGCACTGGACCTCCTCAAAAGAAAAAGAGCGAGACGTTTCCGTCCCGCTCCTCTTCGAAGCCATTTCGATGCGATCTTTCGTCCTGGTTAGGAGACGGTGGCCGAAGTGGTCTATAGACCACGAGGTCACCGTCGACGACGCCAGGGCGGAAGAGCGCGTCGAAATTACTTGATTTCGACTTTGGCGCCGGCTTCTTCGAGCTTCTTCTTGACGCTCTCGGCTTCGTCTTTCGTCACGCCTTCCTTGACCGGCTTGGGCGCGCTCTCCACGAACGCCTTGGCTTCCGTGAGGCCGAGGCTCGTGAGTTCGCGAACGGCCTTGATGACCTTGATCTTCTCCGCGCCCGCATCCGCGAGGATCACGTCGAATTCGGTCTTCTCCGCAGCCGGAGCAGCGGCGGCGCCGGCACCCGGGGCGGCCATCATCATCGCGGGCGCGGCCGCGCTGACTCCATACTTATCTTCGAGCTGCTTGACGAGATCCGCGAGCTCGAGAACGGTGAGTTTATCGATTTGTTCGATGAGTTCGGCAACTGCCATGATACTGGAATCTCCTTGAATTCTTTATGCCGCGGCTTCTTTTTGCTCGCGGATTTGGTTGAGCACGCGGACAAGGCCGCTCTGATTGCCCGAAAGCACGGTAACGAGACCGCGCAGCGGGCTTGCGAGTGAACCAACGAGTTTGGCGATGAGTTCGGCTTTGGGCGGAAGCGCAGCGAGCGCTTCGATCTGCGATTTGCCGGTGAATTTACCGTCGACAATCGCCGCCTTGATGCCGAGCTTCTTGCTGTCGTCTGCGAACTGTTTGATCGCTTTCGCCGGCGCAACAGGGTCGCTGCCTGCGAATACGATGCCGGTCGGGCCGGCCAAAAACTCATCAAGCTGCTTGGCGATATCTTCGCCTGCGGCAATCTTGAAGAGTGTGTTCTTGACGACGGCATACGTGCTGCCGTCTTTGCGCAGCTCGCCGCGAAGCTTCGTGATCTCTTCGACGGTGAGGCCCGCAAAGTCGGTCAAGAACAAGTTCTGCGACGCGGCAAGCCGATCGCGTAACTCTCGTACCGCTTCTTCTTTACGTGCGGTTGGCATGTGACGTTTAGTCGCTTTCTTGGAATTAAAAAAGCGCTCCATCCGTCCGGAGGGCGCTCAAAGAAAGCCGCACGAATGCGGAGATCCCTATTCACGCGCCTCGGTAATCGTTCTCGCGAACATTAAGACCCGGGGGTCGATTACGGTCTTCGGAGCCGTCGGTGAGGATACCACATCTCGTTCGGCGCTGCAATACCAGGGGAGGGGCGACCTGCCCTCCAAAGCGATTCGCACGGGAGGGAACCGCATGTTGGACCGCACCTACACCACGCGCCGTTCATTTCTTGCTGCCGGTGCCGCGCTCTCGGCTGCTTGTATCATGTTATATTTATATATATATAGAAATCAAGGAGACCTTGATTAATTTAAAGGACTAAATAATAAAATTATTTATCATAATTATTTCAATATATACACAAATAAATAATGACGTATTGAAATAAATAGAAATAATAATTAGTCTTCATCAAATATTATTACTTACAATGTTTTTATTATATATAGAAGGGATATGGAGGGATCGAACCCCTAATTTAAGATCTGCAATCAAAACGCAGAACCATCTGCTGCATAACCCTAGAGTAATTAATAATAATAATTACTCAACATAAATAAAATAATTATTTTTTATAATAAAAATGTATTAACCAGCAAAACAGCCTGAACATATTACAGCTTGACAAATCTCACAAAAGTGTATAACTGAGTTAAGATTAGCAGCAACATTATGTGTAGGTAAACTAAAATCACAAGCTACGTTTAATAATGAAGGATCTGCAGCTAATACTTTTCAGGTATGTGTACAATTTGCTATTGTAGTTATTTTGGCTTGATGACATAATAAACAAAAACCAGTTATATTATGAATACATGCAGTACCTAAAGGTAAACTTACAAAGGCATGAGGTTTAGGTGGACTAGTAAATGCTCATTCTAAAGAACTATAGCTTCTATTTAATAATGTTTGTAAGCTATCACTATAAAACTCAGAAGTTAATCAAGGATATCTACTTGTAGCACGACCTTCTACTAATTGTATATAAACAATGTATAAGAATAATCAAGTAGCAACTACACTAATTATACTTCCAAAACTACTTACAATATTTCAACCTGCAAATGCATCAGGATAATCACTAATTCTTCTAGGCATTCCTTGTAATCCTAAGAAGTGTTGTGGGAAGAATGTAACATTAACACCAATAAACAATATTCAGAAATGTACTTTACCTACATTACATTATATTTTAATCCTAATATTTTAGGTATTCAGAAATATCATGCACTAAATAATGCAAATACAGCACCCATACTTAAAACATAATGGAAATGAGCTACAACGTAATAAGTATCATGGAAAGCAATATCAAGAGAAGCATTAGCTAAAACAACTCCACTTAATCCTCCTATTGTAAACATAAATACAAAACCTAAAGCAAATAACATAGAAGGTGTTAATTCTATAGATCCTCCATAACATGTTGCCAATCATGAGAATATTTTAATACCTGTAGGAACAGCAATAATTAATGTAGCAGCTGTAAAGTAAGCTCTTGTATCAACATCTAATCCAACAGTATACATATGATGACTTCACACAACAAATCCTAATACTCCAATAGACATCATGGCATAAACCATACCTAAATATCCAAACACACTCTTATTAGAACTAGCTGATATTGTAGTACTAATTATACCGAATCCTGGTATTATTAATATATAAACTTCAGGGTGTCCGAAGAATCAGAAAAGATGTTGGTATAAGATAGGATCACCACCACCTGCAGCTTCAAAGAATGATGTATTAAAATTTCTATCTGTTAAAACCATTGTAATAGCACCAGCTAGTACAGGTAAAGATAATAATAATAATACAGCTGTAACTACTATAGCTCATCCAAATAAAGCTAATTTATGTAAGTCTTATACCTGGACTTCTCATATTAAGTATAGTAGTTATAAAGTTTATTGCACCTAATAAACTACTTATACCTGATAAATGTAATGCAAAAATGGCTAAATCTACACTAGGTCCACTATGACTTTGTATCCCACATAAAGGAGGATATAATGTTCAACCTGTACCGGCTCCATTTTCTATACCACTAGCAAATAAAAATAATATTAAACTAGGTGGTAATAATCAGAAACTTATATTATTTAATCTAGGGAATGCCATATCTGGACCTCCTACTAATAATGGTAATAAAAAATTACCAAATCCTCCTATCATAGCAGGCATAACCATAAAGAATATCATTAAAATAGCATGAGCTGTAATGATACTATTATATAATTGGTTATCGGCTATATATTGAACTCCAGGTCCACTTAATTCTAATCTAATTAAAACTGAAAAAGCTGTACCTAATAATCCTGAAAATAATGCAAATATTAAGTATAATGTACCTATATCTTTAGCATTAGATGATAAAAATCATCTTTCTGTTCAAAGTGAAATATTTGATTTTAAATTATGAATAAAATTATCTTGCACAGTAATTTGTTCTCCTTTAATATTTTGTTCTGTTATGTTATATGAAACAAATGATGAGTTATTATAAGAATTTGTCATTGATTGTATAATTAACACTATGCTTTACATCTAAGTAAGATAATATAATTTATTATCAGCAATAGGTAGGGCTGTTATTTAAAAACGAGATATTTTTATTAATAAAAATACTAAAAAATTTTGACTGTAATGAAAAAAAATTATTTATAGAAGAAATATGAAGGAATCGAACCCTTAACTTGACGTCTAAGTATAGGAGTAAAACTGCCAAACCATCAGCTACATAAACCTAGAGTAATTATTAACATTACTCAATATATTTATCTTTAATTAAGTAATTAAAAAAACCCTATAAAAAATAGAATTTATATGAATTACCAAATATAAAATTATATAAATGTTTATAAAAGAATTTAATAAACTTGATTATTATAAATTAAATTTATTTAGTTCTTATATTTACCTTAACTCTATTAAAGTATTTTCAATTAAACTAATTATAGGTACTATAATTAAATAATGTGAAAAATAAATAATTGTACTAATTTGTCCAAATTCTATAAAAGGAGATTCAACATGTTTAGCTCCTAATACCATTAATACTAAAAAATTAGCTACAAATATATAGAAAGCTATTTTACTTAAAGGTCTAAATTGTATACCTCTACTTCTACTTAAATCAGTAAATGGCATTGCTAATAACATTACCAATGCACCAAACATAGCAATAACACCTAATAATTTATTAGGTATAGATCTTAATATAGCATAGAAAGGTAATAAATATCATTCAGGAACTATAGCAGGAGGAGTTTGCATAGGGTTAGCCATAACATAATTTTCACTGTCTCCTAATAGATTAGGCATAAAGAATACAAGTATACTTAATAATATAATAAATATAAATATAGTTACTAAATCTTTGAAAAGGAAATAAGGAGCAAAAGGTAATCTATCATAATTACCAGAAACACCTAAAGGGTTACCTGATCCTGCACTATCGTGAAGTGCAATTAAATGCATTAATACTAATGCAGCTAAAACAAAAGGTAATACAAAATGTAAAGCAAAAAATCTATTTAATGTAGCATTATTAACACTAAAACCACCTCAAATAAATTCAACTATATCTTGTCCAATTCAAGGTATAGCACTCATTAAATTAGTAATAACTGTTGCACCTCATAATGACATTTGACCATAAGGTAAAACATAACCTAAAAAAGCTGTAACAATCATTAATATAAATATAATTGTACCTAAAGTTCACACTAATGTTCTAGGAGCTCTATATGATCCATAGTATAAACCTCTTCCTATGTGTAAATACACTAAAAAGAAGAAAGCTGAAGCTGTATTACTATGTAAGTAACGTATTAATCAACCATTATTAACGTCACGCATTATATGTTCTATTGAATTAAATGCTTCTAATACACTAGGGTTATAATGCATTGCTAAAGTTACACCTGTAACTATTTGTATAGCTAAACAAAAAGCTAATAATGATCCAAAGTTTCATAAGTAACTTATATTACTTGGTTGTGATGAATCAATTATATAAGAATTAACCAATCTTAATAAGGGATGACTTTTTAAAATTCTCATGTTTTATTTTTAATTATAGTTTTTATTTAAATAAATTAGATGAAAAGAATTTAATTTTTTCTTTTCAATTTTTTAGATGTCGATAGGCATATATTTTTATAAATATAATAAATATATATATATTTATGTATTTATACGATTAAATAATCGTTTACTTTTTCTATTTTTATTATTAATCCTATTCAGTATTTAATTATAATATTATAATTAAATATATAAAGATTATAAAAAGTATATGGAATAAAGTAAGTTTCTAATAATCCAAATAGGACAAAAAATTAATTATAAATATTGTAATTAATAAATTTTTTAATGTATTAAAGAAATAAAAAAAGGAAAATTAATAACAGTAACTACTATTATTAATTAATTTATTTTATAATTATTTATTATAAACTATTAAATCTAAATTTTTTAATTGTAGTAAAAAGAGATAATAAAATTAACAACAGTAAACTATTATCAAATAGAGAAAGATAAGGAATTAAAATATAAAATATAAGACCAATTAAAATATATAAGGCATAACTAGTTATAACTCCTGTATCTAAAGTAGATATACTTTTACTTAAAGACAACAATCCTTTCTCTAGCCCAAAAGGCCCTAATAACTCTACACTTCCTTTATCTAAAATTTTAGTAGTTTGACCTCCTAATTTTAAAACAAGACCAGTAACATATTTATTATATAAAAGTTCAATGAAAAAACGTTGATTGAAGAAACTAAATATATTATAACCTAATCTACTTAATTTAAAATTAATAAGAACTTTTGGCATAAATTCTGATAAAATTATTGCTAAAACACTAAGTGAAATAGTGAATACTAAAGGTAATAATTTAAATAAAGTAGGTACAGCAAATTCAGTATTTAACATTATTTCACCGTACAGGGTGAATAAAAATACTATTATCTGCAAAGAAACCTGAACCTAAACCAATAAATATATCTTTACTTATGTATCCAAAAAATATAGAAAATATAGCTAATATAATTAATGGTAAACTCATAAATATATCTCCTTCATGCGCAGCATGATCCTTTTTATAATTAACTATAGGCCCATTAGGATTAGTTAAAAAAGTTAAATACAATACTTTAACTGAATATAATGTAGTAAACATAGCACCAATAGTAGCTATAAAATAAACTACTGTACTACTAAAATAAAATTGACCATATGCAGATTCTAAAATAAAATCTTTACTATAAAACCCTGTCATAAAAGGGAAAGCTACTAAACTAAGACTTGCTATTAACATAACTGAATAAGTTAAAGGTAAAAATGATCTTAATCCACCATATTTTCTAAAATCTTGATTATCTGCTACTGCATGTATTACAGCACCTGCTCCTAAGAATAATAATCCTTTATAAAAGGCGTGATTTACCAAGTGAAATAAAGCGACATTATATGATGATAAACCTATAGCTATAACCATCATACCTAGTTGACTCATAGTACTATATGCAATAACTTTTTTAATATCTTGTTGGAATAAACCAATAAGACTACTAAATACTGTAGTTATTGCTCCTAATCATAAACATAAAACTAGTACAGTTGAACTATACTCTATTATAGGACTAGCACGCATTAATAAGTATACTCCTGCAGTAACCATAGTAGCTGCATGTATTAATGCACTAACAGGTGTAGGACCTTCCATAGCCATAGGTAATCAAACATGTAATCCAACTTGAGAACTTTTAGCCATAGCTCCAATTAATAAACATATACCTATAATTGTAACAATATTTTCATTAATAAAAGGAGCTAATGAAAATACAGTACTATAATCAATATTACCAAAAGATCATAATATTGCAAACATACCAATAGTTAAAAAACAATCACCTACTCTATTAGTTAAAAAGGCAGACATAGAACTTTGATTTGCTGCTATTCTAGTAAATCAGAAACTTACTAATAGATAAGAACAAATTCCTACACCTTCTCAACCAACAAACATTAATAAAAAATTGTTAGCTGTAACAAGTATAATCATCATAAATGTAAATAAACTTAAATAGCTAAAAAATCTTTGATTATGTGGATCATGGCCCATATATCCTATAGAATATACGTGAACAAGAGAACTAACCATTAGTACAGGTATTAACATACTTACTGTTAAACTATCAAAATGAAAACTTCATAAGACATTAAGTGATTCACTATCTATTCATCTAAAAAGACTTATTGATACAGGTATATTATTAAAACCTACTTCAAAAAAGGTTATTATTGCTAATAATGTTGTTATAATTACACAAAGACATGTAATTAATTGGGCTCCGCTAACACCGACTTTTCTACCAAAAAACCCGGAAACTATTGATCCTAATAAAGGTAAAGTTATTATAGCTAAATACATTATTTATATTCTATTGCAATACTTCCTCTTAATCTATAAAAAGCAACTAGAATACCCAAACCTATTGCAGATTCTGCACCTGCAATAGATATAATATATATAGCATATGTTTGACCTAATATATCATCAAAGCTAAGTGAACTTACCAATATTAAAAAAGTAATAGCTAAAAGCATTATTTCAATTGAAATAAGCATTAATATTATATTTTTTCTATTTAAAACAAATCCTAAGATTCCTATTAAAAAAAGTATTAAGGATAAATTCATTGTATATCTTATGTAATTTAATTATTGTATATAAGTAATCACCATATTATATAATATAATATGTTAAGCTATAGGTTTTATCTATTAATTAAGGCTATTTATTAATTCTTCTCCTTAATTTCCAAGTATGGGATCTATTATAACTATTAAATTATATATCAAGAAATGAAATATAGAGTATAAAATGTATTATAATAAGTTTTTAAAATAAAATAGGTTATTAATAATAAAATATTATTAAGTATAAATAAATAAAAGCAATAATTATTTAATAATTATATATTATATAATTACAGGCGTTGTCTTGTCTATATTTAAATTTAATTATTGTTCATATAGTCAAGACAAGAATTTTTCAATAGTTACAGATTCTATAACTATAGGCATAGAACTATGTAATATACCACATATTTCTGAACATTGTCCATAGAATGTACCTGTTCTATTAACTAGAACAGATGCTTGATTTAATCTACCAGGATAAGCATCACATTTAATACCTAAAGCTGGACAAGCATAAGAATGAATAACATCAGCAGCTGTAACAATAAATCTAACATGTGTTAATTCAGGAATAATAACTCTATTATCAACTTCTAATAATCTAAGTGCTCCATCTTCTAAGTCAGATTCAGGAACCAAGTATGAGTCAAATTCTATAAAGTCGTTTTCTGAATTTAAGAAGTCTGGATATTGATAACTTCAATATCATTGATGTCCTTCTGCTAATACTGACATAGCTGGATCACTCACTTCATCCATTAAGTATAATAATTTAAAAGATGGAAATGCAATAAGTATTAATATTAGTGCAGGTGTTATTGTTCATATTAATTCTATTAGTGTACCATGATTTAGGTATTTATGTGATATAGGTGAAACTATAGTACTATAATTTCAAACTATTGATGCCATTATTCAACCTACTCCAAATAATATTATAACTAAATAGAACATAATATTATCGTGTAATTCTACTAAACCTTCCATTTGTGGTGTAGCACTATCTTGGAAATATAAACCCCAAGGTCTAGGTGCATCACAGTTATTACTAATACTATTTTGTAAATAACTAATCATTCAATTAAACTTACTTTTTTATATCTATAGCTATAAAAGTTAAACAGATTAAACTGTAATATATAGCTTATATTTTCTTATATAAATATTATTTATAAGAAAATATTGCGAATATAAAAACCTATTGACAGCTTGCTATTTTTTTATATATTAAAAATAACTAATAATGTAATAATAATAAAAAAAGATAATATAATATATTAATTTATTAAAAATTATTATTATATTTTAAATTTCTTAATTAAAAAATTTATATAAAATTCTATACTACTTATATAAGTAGTTGTATTAGATTGTTTGCTTGTAAGTATAAGCATTTGTCTACTATCTATTTTTAATGCATTTTTACCTAATTCAAATGCAAATCCCAATGTTAAAGCTAAGAAAAATATAAGCATTATCATTAAACCATATACACTATTTGTATATGCACTCACAACATAAGGATAAACTAAAAGAATTTCTAAATCAAATAATAAAAAAGAAGTGCAAATATAAAAAAAGAAATACTAAATTGTGTTCTATTTTGACCTAAAAAAGAATGAAATCCACATTCAAACGCACTATCTTTTTCTTGATAAGGACTATGAGGAGCAAATATCAAATTAACAGCTAATAAAATAATTGCTAATAATGGTATAAATATAAAAAAGAAAGTTATACTTGTCATTTAAGGATTAAATAATATTAATGCTAATATATTAGCCATACTTAATCATTCTTGAGGCATTAAAATAAATAATAAAATTATTAGTGTTAATATAGAAATAGATATAGTTAATGAACTTGATAGAATTATATTATTGTATTTAAATGTTAATTTTTTAACTAAAAAATTACCTTTATTTACACTAGCATGCATATCGATATTTTCTAATACAGGGTTTACCTTATATTCAGATTTATCAAAAAATACTTGTTTAATTATATTTAGGTAATATACAGCACTTATAACACTAGTTAATATTGCTATTAAAGTTAAGAAAACGTAACCATTATCTAAAGCAGCACTTAAAACCATCTGTTTAGCAAAAAATCCTATAAGAGGTGGTATACCTACAAAAGAAAATATTGTAATAGAAAAACTTAAAGATAAAAAAGGATTTATATTAAAAAATCCTTTAATTTGACTAATAAGTTGTATAGGAGAATTATTTTTATCTAATAATCCTTTATATTCTTTATTATCATTAACATAATAATATAATGAAAATCCTATACTAATTAATATAATAAAAGCGTTTAAATTACTTAAAGAGTATTGCATTAAGTAAAATATAAATGCTTGAATAGATTCTATACTATTAATACTTAAAGCTAATAGTATAAAACCTAAATGACTTATAGTACTATAAGCAAATAATCTTTTTATTCTAGATTGTGTTAAACCTACAACTGTACCTATTATTAATGAAAGTAAAGAACTAACTAATAAACTTGAAGTTCAAGTATATTGACTTAGAAATAAAGAATTACTAGTATAATGCACTATTTCTAATAAAAACACAAATATAGATATTTTAGCAACTATAGCTACAAATGTTGTTACTATTGTTGGTATTGCATCATAAACATCAGGAGATCAAAAATGGAAAGGTGCAGCACTTACTTTAAATAAAAACCCTACACTTAATATAAGTAATGACATATTTATGTAATGTGGTTTATATCAATATAGTACATTATTGTTATTTGCAACATCACTTAAACTAGTTATAACATATATACCATCCAAATTAGTACTACCTGAATTTGCATATAATAAGCTTGTACCTAAAAGTATAAAACAAGAACTTAAACCTCCTAATAAAAAATAAGTAAGACCACCAGAAGTAGCAAGCTCTGAATTTCTATATAATGTACTTAATAAATATAACCCATAACTTTGTAATTCTATACTTAAAAATATAGAAACTAAATCACTACTTGAAATTAAAAATACAGATCCTGTTATTATAAACAATAATATTAAAGGATATTCTATTATTTTAAATTGCTCTCCCATTTTATTTGTTATATTTGTTTTATAGTAAATAAAATTGTAAAGTAACAGTTTTTGTATAGATGAATATTCTTTTACTCATACTCTTCTAGGATAAAATCCTGTTAATTGTAATATAATAGCACTAACTATAAATATAAAAATATGAAAAATTTGTGTAGTACTAGTAATATGAAATAAACCACTATATAAACCTATACCTCTATCTAAGTAAGTCATATATAAACTACCTAAGGCAAGTATTGATGAATATAATAAAACCGATATAGCTATTCTACTAAAAAGTATTGATTTGTCTCGTCTTAAAGTGACGGCATTTGATAATAATAAAAATAAAATTGAATAAATTAACATTTTTTTTAAGGATTCGAACCAATTTTTTTTCCATAATATATAAATTATATATAATATATTAAATATAATTTGTATTTAATAGCTATAAAAAAAGCTATAATAATGATTACAAATTTTATAAAAATAAAAAAAAATTAACCAAAAACTAACGACTTTTTACTATGTTTATACGCTGATCCTATGATTTATAGATCAATATAATGCTGTTCTATCTTAATTATAGAGTTAATATCACAATATTCTAATAATATATATTATTATATATATTATCCTACACTTTAGTATCTTTTACTGAATAACTTTTTTTTACACTCTATTTTTCATATGTTTTTTATTAAAAGAGTCAATATACTCTAAAAAAGCCAGAGGAGAAATTCGAATTCTCATTCTTAACTCATGAAATTAATGTTCTAACCATTGAACTACTCGGGCAATAACTAGTGGAAAAAATAACATTGCTTATAATAATATAATATATGCATATATATTCTTTAAATTTCACTATAAAAAATATTATCACTACTATTTATATATATATATATAAATTACATTTAATAATAATTTAAGAGTAACATAATAAAGGGAGGATACCCTGAATCGAACAGGGAACATACTGTGCCACATACAGCCGCTCTACCGATTGAACTATATCCACCTAAAGTTTATTTGTTGGAGTGATTCGAACATTCAATGGTAAATACCAAAAATTTATGACTTACCGATTAGTCTACAACATATTAATACACTAAAATTAAAAACAAAATGGTTATGACTCATTATAGTATAAAATACATAAATAAGGTAAATCCGACTTGAACGGATAAGATTTAAAATCAAATAGTCCTAAGCTATTCATGTCTACCAATTCCATCATTACCTTTATTAAATATTATTATATAATATTAATTATATTATTATATATAAATTATATTGCTCGAGATAAGATTTGAACTTACAGCCTAAACATCTTCAGAGTTCCGCTCTACCAGGTTGAGCTTCTCGAGCTAACAAAAACAATTTTGTTAAAACAACAAAATAACAAGAGTTGGAGACATCAGGACTCGATCCTGAAATAACGATATGCAAAATCGCAGTTTTACCAATTAAACTATATCCCCTTTACATAATATTGTTTATATTATATCCGAGAAACGACTTGAACGTTCACGATTTTATATCAATAAAACTTAAGCTTATCCTGTCTACCAATTCCAGCACTCGGATTTATATAAACATACTTATACTATAAAAAAGACTTTTTTATACTTTATATATAAAAATTAAGGCTAGAGTGATTCGAACACTCATCTTAACCGTCATGAGCAGCTAGCTTTACCAATTAAGCTATAGCCTTTTTTTTAAAAAAAAGTCATTATAAAAAATATAAAGTGCGGACAGAGGATTTGCACCCCTATATATTGGGCATGAGCCAATTATGTTTCTATTACATCAATCCGCATATATATATTATTAGCCCCAGAGGGGTTCGAACCCTCGTATGTAATGATGAAAACATTATGTCTTAAACCACTTGACTATAAGGCCCTTTTAAATATTATTAGTAATAATATTTTTTTAAAATTTTAATTATATATATTACAGGTAAGCCCAGTGCAAGTATCGCACTTGCTTCAGCTGGTTACAAAACAGCTACATTACTTTTATGCTAACCAGGCTAACTATAAAGAGATTCTTTTTGTTATGTTAGAACAAAATAAATAAATATAACATTTTAATGTGAGATATATGTAATAATTAGTAATTTAAAAAAATTAGTACTTTATGCCTAAAAACATTTAAATTATTTTAGCTAAAGCCTATTAATCACATGTTTAGTACATGTAAAATCGTAGTGTTAGACTACGTCTATTTAAGAATATACTAAAGTAAGTTTCGTGCCTAGATGCATTCAGCACTTATCTTTAACTAACGTAGCGTTCCTGCCGTGCCTATGCTATATATTTGCTTAAGTGAAAGCAACATCCCTGTATAAATTAACTTTTTACATTAATTTATACTTAAATTAATATTGGGCACATAAACAACAGGTAAACCAGAGGTTAATATACCCAGCTCCTTTCGTACGAGGGGGCTATCTTTATTTTATTCTAATTTCCTCTAGAAGATAGAAACCATACTGTCTCACGACGTATTTAACCCAGCTCGTGTAACTTTTTAATCGACGAACAGTCGAACCCTTCATGATTTCTGCATTCATGTGGATAAGTTAAGCCGACATCGAGGTGCCAAACTGCGCACTCAATTTGTACTCTCTGGCGCAATTAGCCTGTTCAATATTTGTTAACATAAAGGTTCTTTATCCTTTATTTCCATCTTTCACAAGATGGTTCAGACTATTTCTTCATTTTTACTTATTATATATAATCAATGCGACGCGATACTTGTGAAGTATTATATATATATTTATATATAATATATAGGGTTTAATTAAGAAATAAAAAATTTTCTTATTTACTACTAATTCAACCTTTAAGTCCAAAAGATCCATTACGTGTTTTTGAATTTACTAATGAGTATTGTACATTTGATTTGGCATGACCTCTTAACATAACTGAAGATAAACCTCTGTAAGAAGAATCTATATTTTTTAAACTACCTTTTCATTTTATTTTAAAAACAGATCTTGAAGCAGTAAACCGTCTTGTAAGTCTACCTTTAGCTTCTAATCTTGCACCTGCCATGTTTTTATGTTTTAATAAATTCAAAATAAAATTTAGCAATAAATTACCGTTATTTATTGTATTTTTTTTATTTTTTTTATTAATAATATAAGAAGAATTATTAAAAAGATCTAATAAAAGTTTATTTAAAATATCTTTACTATAGTACTCACTATTTAATAAATTAACATTCAAACTATTAATTTTATTAACTCATAATTCTTTAATGTTAATTTTATTATACTGTTCTCTTATTCTATTTACTTTTGGTAGCTTTACCATAGATAAAGAAGATCTTAATACTTGTAACAGTCTATTATTTCTATTTTTTAATTTTAAAGAAATAGCTTCTGTAAAAATATCACTGTTTAAATATAAAGTTTTTAAATTTACTATATTAAATTCTACCTCTTTATTATAAAATTTGGCTATAAGTGGTTTTAATTTTAATAAAAATTTGTTTTCAAATTTATATTTATTCAAATTCAATAATAGTTTATAATAAGCAATAATATTTATTTCTTTATCTAAATGTGTTTTATAAAGAAAATCCTTATATATAGTTTCATAATACTTATTAATAACAGAATCATTTTCACAAATGCCTATAATATTTACTATTTTTACTAAATCCTTATTTAAATTTTCAATTGTTAATCTCTTTTCTATTAATAATTTAGTTTTTTTTGTTATAAGCAAATTGTTCTCCTCTAATTTTATTTGTTCAATAAGATAAGATTTTAAGCCATGTAATCAGCTCATAAGAGAAACAGTATCTTCTTGGTTTTTAATTATATTTAATTTATCTTTAATAGATAAAATTTTGTTTCCATTACTATTTTTCTCTTGTTTTAGAAGAAAATTTGAATTAATAGAAAGAGGGAATAGTATAGCTTCAAGTCTTTTTATTTTACGAATCAAAATTCTTCTTTCTTCATTGTATACATATAATGTAATAACAACTTTAGAATTAGTGTGTTTCAATTCTGCTTTACTTATAAATATTTTTTTTACAGCTAAACGTCTGAATCTGGTAGCTATACGTTTAGATTTTAAAATACTATTATTAAAATAAAGGTTAAAATAACTTTTAATTAATCTAATTAAATTTTTATCCGCTATACTTAAATTTTTAATAGAGTTGCTATTAAAAGCATAAATACTATTAAATCATTCCTTAGTTGCGGGTGGAAAATGTCTTGTAGGTCCCGAAGTATTAGTTGTTATATTTAAAGGTATAACTTTATACTTATCATTTATTTTTTTGGTAAAAATAAAAGGTTTAATATTTTGTGCATGTTTATTATTCATATTACTAATAAAATTACTTCAACATATTGTTAAATACATTGCATTTTTAAACTAAAAACTTATAATAAAAGTCTTTAGTAAATATTTTTAATACTATTATAGTATTAAAAATAAGACCATATAAATTAAAAATACCAATAAAATATATGGTGTATAATTGATTATATATAGGTAAAAAGGTTGGGCATTATTAGAAGGATTATCATTAGTACTACTCACCTTCTAGTCGTTGAACGGTTTTACTTTTAATCTATTCTAAATACTTAAATTAACATTTAAATAAAAGAAATTGATTTAATACTAAAGCAAATTTCGCTTCAAGTACACATATAATACTATATGTTATTCTTGAAATTAACCCAATAAATTACCAATGAGCTTATCTTTATATAAAATCTTCATTTTATAAAAAAGATAAAACATTGGAGGACTAACATCCCTAGCGTAGCTTTTTCAAAAATCCAAGACCTTTCCTTTCTGCATCTTGTGATCATATGCCCCGCTTACGCGACTGATAGACGTGTAAGTCAAACAGTAAAGCAAGATTAAGCCATTAAACTTGACAAGTAATAAACATAATTATTTATAAAACATTTCAATGTTTATTTTAAACATTTATTTTTATAAAATAATAAAAAACATTAGAAAAGATTTTTTTTTTCTTAATGGTTTAATTACATCTATTTCCCATATAGTTAAAATCTTACTTGAAAAAATTTTTTATTTCTAACTTAATAGATATTTAGCTGAATTAGTTATAGCTTATTCTAACTTTTAATTAAAAAATTAGAGCTACACCAAATAACAAACTAATAAAAAATACACAATAAAATTGTATATTTAATTATTATCATTTAATCCTTCTTACTTTGCAGCAAAAAAGAAAATGATAACAAATTTACAAGATTAACTTTGGATACACCCAGGTACTTTTTATGGGATCTGTGCCCCGCATAAACTGCCTCCTAGCAATTGTTCCCTTTTATAAAAAGGGTTATTTTCTATATATTATATAGAAAAGCAGATTAATTCTGCCAATATGACAAACAAAATAAAGGTGTTTCAATTATATTTCACCAACTACCTTATACACTAAAATTTGTTCAATCATACCCAATAACTAGCAACAGTAAAGCTGCATAGGGTCTTCTCGTCTATCTAGAGGTAAACTGTATCTGCACAGTTATTCCAATTTCACTGAGCCAATCATTGAGACAGCTGTTGTATCGTTAAATCATTCATGCAAGACCGCATTTAACGGCCAGGGTATTCCGCTACCTTAGGACCCTCATCGGTAAGGCCGCCATTGATCGGGGTTTCCTTCAAAGCCAAGCCTATTTTAGTCAACTTAGCAAATCCGTTAACCAGCCGACATCGGGCAGAAATCACACTCAATACTTTGATTTATTATCTTACTGCAAAGTGCTTTGTTTTAATTAAACAGTCGTACAACACTATTCCATGCTTCCTATTCTTTACCTGATATTAATCAGGAGGAATGGCTCTCCTTATCCCGAAGTTACGGTAGTTAGTTTGCCGAGTTCCTTAATGATTGTTCACTCAAACGCCTTCGTATTCTCTACTTGCTTACTTGTGGTAGTTTCTAGGTACGGTTATTATGTCATATTTTAAGTATACTCATCTATTTAGTTTGTTGTAAGCTTAAAAGACTTGTTACTGTTTTTCCAGAACCTTATTCACTTTCTCTTTGTAATCAAAGAGTACAAAGAAAAAAGGTTGTTACTTAGTAGACAAGATTTTCTCATCGTTTAATCCTTTAGGTATATAAACTTAGAGGCCGTTACTTTAATAAAACCATAAGCTTTAGGCGAGGGGGTATTGCTACACCCCTTTTTCGTTACTCATGTCAACATTATCACTTGGGTTATCTAATAATTAATCTTTTTAAGAAAAAATCCGAGATTTACCCAACGTTCTGCTACCCCATATCTATAATAACTTTATATTAAAAAATACTTTTTCTTGATTTAATTATTATTGATAAATATGGACAAAGTATCGGTATATTGTTTAGATCCGTTAAATTTTCGGTGCTACTATCAATATAAATAATTTATTATTTATTAAACTAGTGCTCTGTTACGAGGTCTTCAAAAAATGGCCGCTTCTAAGCCTATTTCCTAGTCGTATAAGATATAAACTTCCTTAATTTCACTTAACAATAATTTTGGAACCTTAACCTTTGTTCTGGGCTGTTTCCCTTTAGACATACAACCTTAGCGTACTATGTCCGATTATTCAAGATTCATCATTGCCATTCCGAGTGCGAATACTCACCGATAAAATCTTCACGATCCCCCGATATATGCAAAAAATCTATATAAATTATATAAATATAAGTTGCCTGAGATCACAGTTCTGTACCTGCTATGATGTAACTTGAATTACCTACTTATATAGGTTTCGCAGAAAACCAGCTATCCTAGTCAGTATTGTCTTTCACTAACTTACCACAGTTCATCGGATATCTTTACAACGATAACCCGTTCGGGCTTTTATAACCCTGACTATGGTAAGATCACTAGGCTTCGGGTCTAATTTTAGATACTAATTCATTATTTCATAATTGGTTTATCTAGGCATTTCTGCTCGCATCTAATATTAACTCGTTGACCCATTATGCAAAAGGTACGCTCTCACTATTTATTTAAATTTTGCTTGAGCTGCTTATAAAACTACTAATTCAAACCTTTCCTTCACAGGACTATACGCTATCGCTTATATATTATATTTAGTCTTAGAGGAAGGTTCCCCTTTATATTCAAACAGGTTTAAACCCGTTTTACTTATTTTAATACTATAAATCATAATAATTTAAAACCGTCTTACTTGACTTGTTTGTAAAATATTATAAAGTATAATACTTTAGACTAATCTACTTTCATTCACATTAATCATAGAATCTCGTTTGATTTCTTTTCCTAAAGTTACTAAGATATTTCAATTCACTTCGTTTATTACTGGATTTCTCTAAGAGTACATGTGTTATTTATTCTTCCAAACACAAATTAATTTTACACTCTCTTTAATATATAGCAAGGTATCCCTAATAGTTTCTTTATATACTTGCCTATACTATTTCTTCATAGAAGTAGTATAAAAACATTATTTCTATATCATTCACATTACTAATGTATATTAACACTAATACATTAATTAATTATTATAATTATGTCTTTATTTCGGGTTATTATGATTCGAACATAACAATTCCTTGACCCAAACAAGGCGCCTAACCACCTGGCTCTAACCCGTTTAATACTATTTAGAAAAAAAATTAATATAAAAATATTAATTATATATTATTCCTCTTATACATGATATAATTACAGAGAATATCCGATTCGAACGGATGTGATCTATTAAACCAAATAAATTTCAAGTTTACCACCTTAAACCACTCGGTCAATTCTCTTTTAAATAATATAATAATAAAAATTTTTTTTATAATAAATGATTCCTCAGAGACTTGAACTCCGAACATATCCTTATCAAAAATACGCTTTACCAATTAAGCTAAGGAACCAATTGCAAATAAAAACAATAAAACACAAGAGTACTCCGACTTGAACGGAGAAACGAAAGTTTGAAGCTTCCTATTTTACCAATTAAATTATACTCTTAACCGGAAAGGAAGAGGTTCGAACTCTCAAATGCTTTCGCACGGCGTTTAGCAAACGACTCACCCTACCAATGGTAACCTTTCCTAACTCTTTCCTAACTTAAATTAAAGTTATCGGGTCAGACCGGCTTCGATCCGGCATCTACTTTCGTGACAAGAAAGTCCTTTACCAATTAAGTTACTAACCCTTATTAAAACCCTATTAAAATTGCGGCTAGTCGGACTCGAACCGACATAAACTGTTTGGAAGACAGCGTGTTTAACCATTAACATATAGCCGCTTATAATATTAAAGGGATTATAAAAAAAATAAATAAGAACATTACTTGCATTATAAATACTTTTTTAATTTTTAGCTAAATAATTAATTAGTATAAAATTGCGGTATAATTAAGATCTGGGGGACTCGAACCCTCATATCAATGATTAAAAGTCATGTACTTTACCAATTAAGTTAAGATCTCTAGAGGCAATTTCCTCTAATATCTGCTTTTCAATAATATTTATATAATTATTCTTATCAATAAAATATATTACAATTATAATTAATTATTTATATTTATAAGATAGGAGTTAATTATAATTGTTTATGAACCTCAATAGTATATAGATATAAATAAAAAAAGTCAAACAACATCAACAAAGTGTCAGTACAGAATACCCGATTCCAATCCTAGATGATGGTTTTCAGTTGAGTGATAAGCAAGAACACGTCATAAACCTACTGCTAAAAAAGCAGTACCAATCATAACATGTAATCCATGAAAACCTGTACCAAAATAGAAACATGAACCAAAAGCTCCATCACTAATAGTAAATGAAGAAACTGTATATTCTATACCTTGAAAGGCTGTAAACACTATAGCTAATAGCACTGTGGCAACTAATCCATATAAAGCTCCACTTCTATTTCCTTGTATTAATGAGTGATGAGCATATGTAACTGTAACACCACTTGATAATAATATTACTGTGTTAAGTAAAGGTAATTCAAAAGGATTAATTGCTTCTATACCTATAGGAGGTCATTGAGCTCCTAATTCTACAGTAGGTGATAAGGCACTATGAAAAAATGCTCAGAAGATAGCTAAGAAAAATAAAGCCTCTGACACTATAAATAAAGCAACACCCATATTTAATCCTTTTTGTACTGCTAAAGTATGGTTTCCTAAATATGTTGCTTCACTTATAACATCTCTAAATCAAAATGACATAGAAGCAATTACTAAGATAAAAGCTAATATTAAAAAATTGCTTGCATGACTAAAGCCGTGCATTGATAATACACCTGTAGTAGTTAAAGTTAGTAAAGACACACATGTGTAAATAGGTCAAGGAGATGGAGATACTAAATGAAAAGGATGAGCTTGAAATTTACTCCTAACTAAATTTGTCATTTTTATTTATTTATTACTTTTGTTATGCATATAAATATACATTATTGTATTTATTTATTTACATATATATGATAATTTATCCTATTATAAGGTCTATATTTTTATATGATATATATATATAGGTATTCATACCTTAAGGCATATAATTTTGAAAAAAAGTATTAGATTTAATGAATGAGGGATAGGTGATTCGAACACCTAACCTACCGCGTGTAAAACAGCCGCTCTACCAATTGAGCCAATCCCTCTATAGGAATATTTATATATTTTTCTGTTTTATTGTTATAACAATAGCACCAACCATTGCTAATAATAAAATTATAGAAGTTAGTATAAGTCATATACTATATGTAGTATACATTATATTTCCTATTGTAGTAATGTGACTAGTTTCTGCTAAATTCCCATCTCATATATTACTTGTAACAAAAAATATTTCTCCACTATCTATTTTATTTGTAACCAAATTAAATACTTTATTAAAAAAGTCACTATAATTATTGTATCATATGTCGTTTAATGTATTATTTAAATCAATAGTGTAACTATTAAAAGATGCAATACTATATGGCAGTACTTGATAAACAGGGTAATTAAAAGCTATAGCAATAATTACTGCTAAAGGTATACTATTACTAGCATCACTTAATAATTCACTTATTCTTATATTTATAAGCATTAATATAAATAAAAATAATATAGAGACAGCTCCAACATAAACTAATAAGTAAGATAAACCTATAAAATTTATACCTAGTATAATTAAATAGCTTGATATACTAAGAAACAGACCAATTAAAAATAATACAGATACTATGGGGTTTTTACTAATAATAACAAGTATACCAGATATAATAGAAGCTGCTGAAATAAAATTTAATATTTCAATTCTATAACCATTAGTAAAGGTTTCATTCAAAATAAAAATACTATCCATAACAATGAAAAATTTTCTTTTTCTCATTTACCTTTTCAGACAGAAATGGTATGAAAATACATTTAACTAAGATTGTTTCTTTATTAAATACCAAAATAGATATAAGGTATTTAATACTAAACAATACTTTATAGAGAAAATAATAGTTAAATATAAAAGTTGTTTATAATATCCTTTTTTTCTTGCAACATAAGATAAAAATATATAAAAAGAAGTGTGTATAAGACTCGAACCTATATTCTTTGTGTCCGTAGCACAATGCTTAACCAATTAAGCTAACACACCTTTTTATTTATAGTTTTTATAATATCAATACTCTCCAAGCCCTTAAGATGAATTGAACATCTATAAAAATATTAACAGTATTCCGCTCTACCGTTGAGCTATAAAGGCTTTATTTACTATATTAATGTATTAAATAAACCATATATAATAAAAAATTATTGTATAAAAGATAATTTTGGTATAATTATAGGAAACAAGAGATTCGAACTCTTAAAAGTTTATTACTATTGAGTTTACAGCTCAACCCATCTTACCAATAATGGGAGTTTCCTTTGTATATATTTCTATATACAGTTTATTGTTAAAATTAATTAATCCCGTGCAATTTCCACTACACGAACCGTATTTCGACTTAACACCAATCAAAGTCACGCATACGAAAACTCACCATTGTAATATATAAATCTTATTTTTTATAATAAAAAATAATAATTCGCCAAACTTATTGCACATACTTCTTTCGGCGCCTGACGAGTGGTTAGTACCTATCTGAGATAAAATTCACCGTGACATGGTGATTCACGATTACTAGTAATTCCTTATTCATGCAGTCGAGTTTCAGACTACAATCCTTATTATATCCTATTTTTATAGATTAGCTTTTATTTGCATTTTTGCATCTATTTGTCTAGGAATATGTGGCACGTCTATAGCCCACAATATTCAGGCCATGATGACTTGTCTTGGTCCCTATTATCATATCCAATATGACGGTGAACTGCTCTATAAAATTTATTATAAATAGAGCAAGGGTTTACGTTAATTTTATGGAACTAACCAAAATCTCACGACATTAACTGAAGACAGCCGTGCAACGCTTGTAATATTTCTCATATGAGAAATATTATTCAAATTGTGGTAAGGTTTTTCGAGGATTATCGAATTAAATAACATACTTCACTACTGGTTTCAGAAACGGTCTAATGATTTCAGTTCCTGCGTTGCCACATTACTCTTGAGGTGGAATGCTTACACTTTCATTTATAAACAAAAAAATATCTTGTCTATGGCATTCATAATTCTCTGCTTGGACTACTAGGGTATCTAATCCTGTTTGCTACCCAAGCCTTCGTCCCTCAACGTCAGTTATTAGATAAAAGGTTGCTTTCGCCGCTACCAGTCGTCATGGTATCAAAAAATTTCATCTCTACTCCATGAATACTCCCCTTCTCATATAAAACTCTAGCAATACCGTACCCTGTTTTGGGCTAGTAATACCGTCTAGGTACCCTTTAAACCTACTAAAGATGAATAACACTAGTCTTCTACGTATTACCGCGACTGCTGGCACGTAATTTGGTCAAGACACATAGATAGAAAATTGTCATAATCAGTATTCTATCTAGAATTTTATTCGACATAATCGATATCATATCTAATTTAGTCAGATATTGATTAGCCTAAGCTATACATTCTTCCAAGTCACTGGTTCAGCCGTTAGGCTATTGACCAATATTCCTCACTGCTGTACTATACGTATTGGGGTTTTTTCAGACCCAATGTGGTCGATCGACCTCTCAGTCTCGACTACGGAATTTCAAGCTAGTTAAGCCATTACCTTAACTACTACCTATCCGAGATATTTATTGTCATCTTAAAGCGGAGGAGAATCCTCCTTTAAATATTATAAGGAATTTATTTTTCCTTACTTTAAGGTAGCCAAAATATCATATACTCACCTGTACACCACTTTTAATGAAATTTTAAATTAAATTAAACGTACGATTAGCATGTGTCAAGCACTTGGACAGCGTTCATTCAGAGCCATCATCAAACTCAATTTTATACTTTTATACATATGATAAATATTTATAAACACAAATCTTGTATATAGTGTTATATAAATATAATTACCACTACTATTATATTTTTACTCTTATATATTTATATATACTAAAATATAATTATTAATATAATAAAATTTTTATCTTTTTATTACCTTTTCTTTTTAGTTGGATTAATTTAAGCCGGTTCTTGTTTAAGTTATTAGTCTAAATATAAGGCTTAATTTAGGCTTGTGTGTTCGTAATTATATATTACTATACAACGTTTATATAATTTATAAATATCTATATATATATTATTATATAATCAATATTTTCTGTAAAATACCAAAGCTCTCGC
Organism: Vulcanimicrobiia bacterium; assembly: GCA_963765935.1. GTDB lineage: Bacteria > Vulcanimicrobiota > Vulcanimicrobiia > Vulcanimicrobiales > Vulcanimicrobiaceae > JAMXLG01. The sequence goes on from CAVXXX010000002.1 coordinate 497,821, forward strand.
TTTAACACTTATAATAAGTGTATATATACAATAAGCACCGGACTTTCCTATATTATATACATAAATATATGCATATATTCTATACTCTTTACATCACAACTTTTATGTATTTTTTATTTAAAAACAATAGTTTATCGTAATAGATATAATTTTTGTTATATTAATGTAGGTCTAAACCATCTTTTATATAACTACTAGTTAATACTACAAAAACTTGGGCTTGTATAAATGCGATACCTAATTCTAAACCAGAAAAGGCTATTATAAAGGCTAATGGTACTAAACCTAAAAAGAAGAATATAAATCCCGAAGTCATAATATTATATGTGAAACCCGCTAAAATGTTTAATAACATATGTCCACTTAAGATATTAGCCGCTAATCTAAGTCCTAATGAAATATTTCTAGCTAAATATGAAATAAATTCTATTAAAACTAATAAAGGTAATAAACCTAAAGGACAACCGGCTGGCACTAATAAAGAAAAAAATTCTAAACCATGTTTTTGGAAACCTAATATAGTTGCACCTAAAACTACAGTAAAACTAAGAGCAAATGTTAATATAAAATGACTAGTTGATGCAAAACTGTAAGGAACCATACCTATTAAATTATTCATTAATATAAAAATAAATAAAGTATATATGAACGGGAAATATAATTGTCCGCTTCTTGGGTTTATTTGATTTGTTACTATACTATGTATAGTAGCATATAATGATTCTTGGCTAATTGATCATCTATTACTAACTACTTTATTGTAATTTATTGCTAATAAATTTAGTGATAAGATTAAAAAAGCTCCTACTGTTAAATATAATCCTATGTTAGTTATAGATAAGTGTATATTAGCTAATACAGGTGCATCTATACTTAATAAATTTCTTATTTCAAACTGGTCTAAAGGACTGGAAACTTCTGTAAATAGATAATTAGACATGTCCTTATATTATTTTAATTTTTATTTAAATATACACGTGAATTTTGATATAATTTTGTATTTAATTCTGTAATACAATAAGATAAGCAAATAAAGATATAAAAAGGAAGTATAGATCATATAAAAAGTATAATATTATAAATATACATTTAAATATTTTTATTATAATTTACTAATAAACATACGACTTAAAAACAGACGAACAAATCTTGGTAAAATATATTTTGAAAAAATATATATCATTATTACAAGTAATATAAAAGCAAATGTTACTTGATTTATAAAATAAAAAGGTACTAATTGTGGCATTTGTTATTTATATAATATAATTATTTAACATTTTCTTTATGTCATATATTATACTACAAATAGAGCATATGACATAAAGAATTTTATATGTTTTTATCTATAAAAATAGATAGGGATTTTATAGGTTGATTAATCTAATAAGTGAACATTAACATATTTATCTTATTAATAAAATATATGGAAAGAAGAATAATTAGTCTAAGAAACATATATTAAAGAAGAAACTGAATAGTGTAAACCATCTAGAACTGGAGCAGGATATATACCTAATACAACAGTAAATAATACTAATGTAAATAACATGTAAAATTCACGTTTATTAATATCAACTATATTAGCTTCAAAATATTTTGAAAATGATCCACCAAAAGCTATTCTATTAAACATAAAAATAGTATATGCAGCAGAAAATACTATAGAAGAACTAGCTAAAACACCTAATAATGGTATTCTTTCAAATACACCATATAGAGACATAAATTCTCCTACAAAATTTAAAGTAAGAGGAACACCACAATTACCTAAAGATAAAATGAAGAATAATATAGAAAATAAAGGCATTACTTGAGCTATACCTCTATAATAAGTAATTAATCTAGTACCAGATCTGTCATATAATATACCTCCAGCACAAATAAATAGACCACTTGAAACAAACCCATGTGCTAATCCTAAAGCTATTCCTCCTTCTATACCTTGTATTGTATTACTAAACACACCTATAAGATATACGGCAGCATGACTTACAGAACTATATGCAATAAGCTCTTTAATATCTATAGTTCTTAAAGTACTAAAACTTGCATATATTATAGTAATAACACCTATAAGATATACTATATAAGTATAATCCAAAGAAGCTTTAGGTAATAAAGGTAATATTAATCTAAATATTCCATATAAACTTAATTTTAATACAATAGCTGCCAATATAATACTACCACCTAAAGGTGATTCTACATGAGCTTTCAATAATCAAGTATTTAAAAAAATAGTTGGTGTTTTTACTGCAAATGCTATAAATATTCCATAAAATAAAAATAATTGTGTAGAATAATTAAAATTAGTTTTATATAAAGCATCAAAATCGGTAGTTCCCATTATAGAAGACATTGTAAGAATAGATAATAATAAAAATAAAGATCCTAATAATGTATATAAAAATAAATAAAAACTAGCTCTTACCTTATTAGTTGATCCAAATATTCCTATTAATAAAAATAAAGGTGGTAATATACTTTCGAAAAAGATATAAAATAATAATATATCTAATACTAAGAATACTGCTAATAATAAAGTTTCTAATAATAATATAATTATTAAATAAGATCTTATATTATCACTTATTGATGTTCAATTAGATAATAAGGCAATAGGCATTATTATAGTTGTTAACAGTACAAAATAAATTGATAAGCCATCTACACCTAAATAAAAATCATAAGAACTTATTTGATGATATTCTTGTACAAACTGAAACTGATTAGTACTAAAGTCGAATAGTATAAATATTATTAAAGAGATAAAAAGATTAACTATAGATGCACTTAAAGCAATAATTTTTATACGTTTAACTATTAAAGGTGATAATTCATAAGACATACTTGTAGATATAATAAATATTCCTATCAATGGAGTTAATAATAAAAGAGAGAGTAACATATATATTTTTTTTACAAAAATAAATTTCCATCAAGATTATAGTCTTTTAAAAAAGATGTAATATAATCTTTACTAACACTACATAAAACTATGTAGTAAAAGAAATATTAGGTTAAATTAATTATGATTTTATTATTTGTAATTAATATATAATATAATATATTAAAATAAATTAATATTACTTGGTATTATTTCAAAGCTATATAAAAGACAAGGAACTAATACAATAAATGCAATTACTATTGGCAATAGTACTGTTCAACAAAAGGACATTAGTTGATCAAAACGTATTCTAGGGAAAGAAGCTCTAATTCATATGAAAACAAAAATCATAACACATGATTTTAGTCCTAAGCTCAAACCATAAATTAATCCCTCTACTATTGGATCTGAAAATAAAACATCTTTATTAGCTAAATACTCTAAGTAAAAATCAAAATTAACATATTGAATTAAAGTAAAAACAAAAAATGGTAAATAGTCATATAAATAACCCCCTAAAAACAATATAGTTGTTAAAACACAAATTAATACAATACTTGCATATTCAGCTAAAAAGAAAAAGACAAATATAACTGCAGCATGTTCTGTCATAAAACCACTAACAAGTTCTGATTCAGCCTCAGCTAAATCAAAAGGTGCTCTATTAGTCTCTGCTACTGATCCTATGAAAAATATTATAAAGATAGGAAATAATGGAATTATAAATCATATAGCTCTTTGAGCTTCTATGTTAACGGTTAAATTTAAACTACCTGTTAACATAATTACAAGTAATATTGCCGAACTTAATATTAACTCATAACTAATTAATTGAGCTGTACTTCTAAGTGAACCTAAAAAAGCATATTTGCTATTAGCACTTCAACCTGCTAATAGTATACCATATGTAGCTAAAGAAGAAACTGCTAACATATATAATATACCTAAATTATAATCACTTATAGCCAATCCAGGTCCAAAAGGTATAACGGCATAACCTAATAATGAAAAAATTAAAGTTATTATAGGACCAAGAAAAAATAATATCAAGTTAGCTTGTGTTGGAGAAACATATTCTTTTAAAAGAAGTTTTAATGCATCTGCAAATGCCTGTAATAAACCATAATACCCTACAATATTAGGCCCTAATCTTCTTTGCATGCTTGCCATTGTTTTTCTTTCAGCTACTGTTACATAAGCTACTGTTAATAATACAGGTACAGTAACTAATAACACTTCTATTATAGAAATTAAAGTGGGTAAATATAACATATTTTTATTCATTTGTAAGAAATCTAATTTAATTAATGAAAAATATAACAAGTATATTATATATTAATCAATTAAATATTAGGTTAATAATAATTTCATTTTATAGGTAAGATATTGCTAAAATTCAAATATTACTAAAGTTTAAATATTTAATAAACTTTCCTTAGCAATATATCTTAATACTATACTTAGTTATTATTTATTAATTTAAATTTTTTATTATACCTCAATATCGATATTAATATAATTGAAAAAAAGATAATAAATAAATAAATTATTTTTTTGTTATTCTTATCCAAGACTCGAACTTAGATCTAGATATTAGAAGTATCCTGCTCTACCATTGAGCTAATAAGAGTATAGTAAATATGCTAAGTTTACTATATTATAAAAGTATTTATAAGACAAACTACTATTAACTTAAAATTTTAATAATTAAGCAACGTATAATAATAAGAAAGCCATCATAAGAGCAAATAATCCAGTAGCTTCAGCAAAGGCAAATCCTAAAATAGCGTATGAGAATAATTGACCTCTTAATGAAGGATTTCTAGCTACACCTAATATTAATGCACCGAAAACTACACCAATTCCTACACCTGCACCTATTAAACCTGTAGTTGCTAAACCTGTACCTATAATTTTTGTGGACCTTGCCATCGCCGCGGCAACGCCGCCGCTCCATGCTTCCGCACAGCAGGGCTTGGATACGCTGATGGCCGGTAATGCGCGCTTCGTGGCCGATAAAGCAGTCTGCCCGCCGCTAACCGCTCGTCGCCTCGAACTTGCAGAGGCTCAGCACCCGTTTGCGATCATCGTCAGTTGTTCGGATTCACGGGTTCCCGTCGAGACGGTCTTCGATCAAGTGCCGGGTAATATCTTCGGCGTTCGCATTGCCGGAAATTTCGTCGACGATAACGGACTTGGATCGATTGAATATAGCGTCGCAGTATTGAAATCATCGTTGATCCTCGTCCTTGGACACACGCATTGCGGCGCGGTAAAAGCAACGGTGCAATACGTCAAAGACGGCACGACACAGCCTTCGCACATTCAAAGCCTGGTCGATGCAATCGCGCCTGCGGCAAAGAGCACGAAAGGGAAACCGGGCGATTGGTACGAGAATGCCACCGTGCAAAACGTCAAGAATAACGTGAGCGAATTGCCGGCGCGTTCCCCCATCGTTTCGAAAGCTGTCGCAGCACGAACGCTTTCGATCGCGGGCGGCGTTTACGATCTAAACACCGGACGCGTCACAATCGTCAGCTGAAAAGGAAAACGTTTCAAAAGCTATGCCGTTCACTCCACCCGCTTCGCTCGAGGACGCCGTTGCGCGCCTGATCGAAGGCAACCGCCGCTATGTCGAAGAGCATCCCGCTGCACCGGTGGTATCGGCACAGCGCGTCGAACTCGCAAGCGGTCAATCGCCGTTTGCGACAATCCTCGGATGTTCGGATTCACGCGTGCCTATCGAAGCGATCTTCGATCAGCAGCCGGGAAATCTGTTCGTCGTTCGCGTGGCGGGGAACGTCGTCAACGACGATGGGCTAGCGTCGATCGAATATGCGATCACCGTACTCAATTCGATGCTCGTCGTCGTGCTCGGTCACGAGCAATGTGGTGCGGTGAAGGCTGCACTGGACTATGTTGAAACGCATGTGCGTCTTCCCGGACATATGCAGCGACTTGCAGAAGCGATCGCGCCGGCGGCGCGTGCTACGCACGACACGCATGGCGACTGGTGGCACGATGCCGTAATCGAAAACGCGCGTCTACATGCCCTCGAGATTACGCAACGTTCGACGATCGTCGCCGACGCGGTGCGCCAAGGACGCATACGCGTCATGGGCGCGACGTACGACTTACACAGCGGGATCGTAACGTTCTTAGACGAGGGGAAGATACCGGTCGAGCTTCGTGAGGGCCAGGATGCGCGCGACGTTGCCGCTGCTCGGAGCAAGTATCTCTAGCCGGTCGCCATACGCGTTGGCCGCGCGCACGAGGACGGTAAGAATCGTCGAATCAACGTACGTGCATTGCGTGAGGTCGATCGAGAGCGGATCGCCGGACGATGCGCGCGCATGAATTTGCTCTTCCAGTTCGCCGGATGAGAAAATGTCGAAGTCGCCGACGAGTACGAGCGCGTTATGCCGCTGCTCGATCGTCGCGCCCGACGGCTGATGCGATTCCACGTTGGTAACCCCCTCTCAAGGGTACGCCGTAAACGACGGGCGTACAAGATGGGATTCGCCGAGCGACCTTGGGCGGCTATTCGCGGGATGCAAAAGCGCGCGCAGCAGCCATTATCGGGGCCGCGATGTCGTTGAGCGGTTTGTCGCGCAGCATCAGCATGGGGACCTGATCGTCGAGATGCGGATTGCTTCCCGCAAACCACGCGCGAACGACTTCGACTTCCGTCTCCCCGCCAATCATCGTCGCGATCTGTAAGGCGAACCGCAGAACATTTGGGCGTTGCGGCGTGCGGCCGTCGGTCCATTGTGTGACGGCGCGCGTCTCCGTAACACCGCCGATCAGCGCCACGGTCGTTGCGCCGAGTAGTGCGATTAGCCGCGAAACGACCGCACCGATCGGAAGCGACATCGCATCCGCGTGTGCGTGTACATCGCGCTTGGCCATTCCGTTCGTACGATTTCGCTCGGTTTGCATCCCAGGTTGAATCACTCCCAAAATCACAAAGCTGAATCCAAACCGTTTTTTACCACAAAGGGCGTCCTGCCAACCGGCTTTAAGGACCTCTTTTCGAATCCCGCACGCGGCGCAAACAAAAAAAGGCCCAGTCAATCGACCAGGCCCTTAATTGCTATTGTGTGGGCTTACACCGTGGCGCGAATGCGATTCGGGTCGATCTTCACGCCCGGGCCCATTGTGCTCGTCAGCGTGACGCTGCGAAGGTAGGTACCCTTTGCTGCGGCCGGTTTGGCACGAACGACGGCGTCGAGCAGCACGGTGAGATTCTCGACCAGCTGGTTCGCGTCGAACTGCGCCTTGCCGACGATCGTGTGAATGATGCCCGTCTTGTCGAGACGATACTCCACCTTACCGGCCTTGATGTCACGAATCGCGCCTGCGATATTGGGCGAAACCGTTCCGGCCTTCGGGTTGGGCATCTTCTGCGCGAGGATACGTCCGAGTTCCTTACCGACTTGCGCCATCATATCCGGCGTAGCAACGGCGACATCGAATTCGGTGAAGCCGCCTTTGAGGCGATCGATCAGGTCTTGATCGCCGACGATATCGGCGCCCGCTTCTTGCGCGGCCTTCGCATTGTCGCCCTTGGCGAATGCAATGACCCGAACGGTGCGTCCCGTGCCGTTCGGCAGCAGAACCGTACCACGAACGTTTTGATCGCTCTTCTTCGGATCGACGCCCAGGCGAATGTGTATTTCAACCGTTTCGTTGAATTTCGCGTTCGCGTTCTTCTTCACGAGATCGATCGCTTCGGCCGGCGTGTAGAGCGTCTTCTTGTCGTAGTTGGTGACAAGATTCTTGTAGCGCTTTCCGTGATGTTGCGGCATTACGCTTCCACCTCTACGCCCATCGAGCGCGCCGTTCCGGCGATGATCTTCTTCGCGGCGTCGATGTCGTTTGCGTTGATGTCCGGCATCTTCACTTTCGCGATCTCTTCGAGCTGCGTGTCCGTGAGTTTGCCGACCTTATTGCGGTTCGGCTCTTTCGAACCCGACTCGAGTTTGAGCGCTTGTTTGATCAGGAACGACGCCGGCGGCGTCTTCGTGATAAACGTGAACGTACGGTCTTCGAAAACGGTGATCTCGACCGGAATGATCATGCCCGCCTGCGAGGCAGTACGTTCGTTGTACTGCTTGCAGAAATCCATGATATTGAGCGAGTACGGTCCAAGCGCGGGACCGATCGGCGGCGCAGGCGTTGCCTTGCCGGCCGGAATTTGCAGGCCGATCTTGCCTACAACCTTCTTAGCCATGTTGTCTCCTTAACGAGTCGCCTTACGGCGTTCTGCCCCTCAGCAATCTCGCGCGCCGGGGTCCCTCGCGCGAGAAAGTATATGTCCCTAAACCTTTTCTACCTGGAAAAACTCGAGTTCGACGGGAGTCTCTCTTCCGAAGATCGAGATGAGCGCGCGCAGGCGTTCTTTTTCGGGTTGGATTTCGTCGACGACGCCGGTGAAGTCGAAGAACGGGCCGGAGGTGACCTTGACGCGGTCGCCCTTCTTGAAGTCGATCTTGAGCTTGGGCGCTTCGATGCCCATCTGCTTGAGAATCGTCTTTACTTCTTTGTCTTGCAGGGGAACGGGTTTTTCGCCCGGACCGGGGCTGCCGACGAACCCGGTGACGCCTTGCGTGTTACGCACGACGTACCAGGACTGGTCGTCCATGATCATCTCGACGAGCACGTAGCCGGGAAAAACTTTCTTCGGCGTGATCTTGCGCTTGCCGTCTTTAAATTCGACTTCGTCTTCCATCGGAACGAGCACGCGGAAGATCTTGTCTTGCATGCCCATCGAGTGGATACGGCGCTCGAGATTCGCTTTGACTTTGTTCTCGTAACCGGAATACGTGTGGATCACGAACCAGTTGCGGTTGTCTTTTTTCGCAGGCGCAGGACGCTCGGCAATTTCTTCGGGCGCTTCATCGCGCACATCAAAGACATCTGCCGCGTCGTCGCTGGTGTCTTGGATCGTTGTTTCGTCGGTTTCGACGTTGACGGCACCGCCGTCATATTCGCGTTCGAATTCGGTCATGGTATTAGATGTTGACGAGATGGATCTGCTGGAGAAGCCAGCCGAAGAATGCGTCAAGTCCCCACGTGAAAAGCCCGATACCGACGACCAATCCGATCGTCAGGACCGTTGCGGAAACCCATTCGTCACGCGTGGGCCACGTGACGCGGCGCAGCTCCGTGATCACGCCACGCACAAAATCACCACCCGCGGCTTGACCCGCGGCGGGCGCCGTGCCTCGGCCGATCGACTTCTTCTGCTCGTTCACCAAACGTCAACTCCCGGGGAAAAATTCTGGCAGGGCGGACAGGACTCGAACCTGCAACCGGCGATTTTGGAGACCGCTACTCTACCAATTGAGCTACCGCCCTGTACGCCGGGCTCGAACGCTTTTTGTCGCTGGACTGCGTCGGCTCTGGGGGGTCGTGGACCATAGTCCACTTCGCCCCGTCGCCTCCTTGCCAGCGTCAAAAATCGTTCGAGCGAAACTTTTGTAGCTGGCTTGGAAACTTTGCTCTACTTCGTTTCGCGGTGGGAACGGTGGCAGCGGCACCAGCGGCAGTATTTGCTGAGCTCTAACCGGTCCGTTGTTTTTTGTTTGTTCTTTTGCGTGTTGTAATTGCGGCGCTTACATTCCGTACACGCCATGACGACCATCACGCGATTCTCTTTTTTTGCCATCTTAGTCTACCACACATGAAATAAACGCCCCGACGAGGCGTTCAGCCAACAGACTGTACCACAGCCACCGGCTCCCTCGCAAGTACGGTTATGGGCGGAGGGCCTCCGTGTCGGCAAGCACCCGGTTCCGCCCGGCAGCCTTGGCTTTGTAGCACATCCGGTCGGCTCTGCGGATGAGGTCCGCCACGCTCTCGTTTGGACGGATGATCACGACCCCGATACTTACCGTCGTCCCGTGCCGGTCGGCCGAAGCGTTAAAAGCCGCGGCCATCTCCTCGGCGGTCCGCATCGCGTTTTCAATCGAGCAGTGGTAGAGGAGCGCCGAGAACTCGTCGCCTCCCCAGCGCGCGAGCACGTCGGTTCGGAAAACGGCCGAATCGAAGGCGCGGGCGGCTGCGCGAAGCACTTCGTCTCCGATCTCATGCCCGAGCCGGTCATTGACTTCTTTGAATCCGTCGAGATCGGCAAAGAGCAGCGCGTGCGCCGGCGTCGTCCGCGTCATCGAAATCGCGGTATCGAGCGCCCGTTCGAAGTAGCGGCGGTTAAAGAGTTCGGTGAGCAAGTCGTGCTCGGCTTCGTACAAGAGTTTCGCCTCGCGCCGGCGGGCGTCGGTGATGTCGCGAAAGACGCAGACAATCGACGTATACTCGCGCGTTGCCGACTCGAGAATCGGTTGAACGTACACCTCGAATATCCCATGACGGCCGTCTTTGCGCCGGTACTCCACTTCAGTGCGCACCTGTTGCCCCGCATAGAGCGCAACTCGCATCGTTTCAAGACGTGGAACATCGCGCGCATCCCATAGAAATTCGACCCACGGTTTTCCGAGCACGTCTTCCGGCAAATACCCGGTAATACGAGTAAATGCGTCATTTATATATGACACGCTCCACATGCGCTGTGGTGACCAATTACAAATCGCAACCGGATCGTACCCGTGTTCGACCGCTGTTGTAAGTTGTACCATTCGCTCGTGCGCGCGTTTCTCACGCGTTGCATCGCGCGTAATGTACATCCACCTGTTGCCGCCATCCCATGGAATCGGCGAAAAATTGGCTTCTATCCAGATAAAGGTTCCGTCGGCACGTGTAAAGCCGCGTCGAATTCGGAACGGTTCATGGCGATCGAGCGCTTCATTGACGCGCTCGCGATCTTCGGCGCTGCTGCGCTCCCTCATAAAGGCATCGGCCGAGGATCCGAGCGTGACATCGCGGCGACATCCATACATGACTTCGAAGGCTCGATTCACATACCGGAAGACGTAGTCCGGCGCATTCGCCCGCCGTTCGATCACGCAGATCGCATCAGGTGCCCGGTCGCACAATTCGGCAAGCAATTCAGAGGAAATGCCATGCCGACCCTCAGCCGTGCCGATGGTAACCTTTGCGTCCACGCCCCCATGGTACCCCGCCCAAGTAACGTTCAGGCGACGTTCTAAAGAACGCGCCCCCTAGGCCCAAAGCCCAAGTCCCATGCAACCCCCGCCCCTACCGTATCGAAACGCCGCCGCAATCAACAATGCCAACACCGCCATCGCATCAAGGACGTCCTCTGGGGTTTTGCCTCGGGGGCGTGTGAGAACGCGCGAGCGCAGGATGCGCAGGAGCGCGTTCGAGGCGAGTCTCGTTTTTCACACGAAGTGAAAAACGAGACGTCCCCCGAGGCAAAACCCCAGAGGACGTCCGAAGCCTGGTGCGCTCGGGCGGAATCGAACCGCCAACCTCGGCCTTAGGAGTGCCTTGCTCTATCCAATTGAGCTACGAGCGCATATTTCGCTCACGCTCATTCGGCTGCGCTCGTCCCGCGTCATGCCAGGGCCGGGGGATTGCCGTCTTCGCGCCAGATGACGAACCGGTCGACCAAGTGCGGATCGAACTGCGTCCCGGCACACCGCTGCAATTCGGCGAGCGCTGCGTCTTCGCTGATCCCGCGATGGTATGGACGGTCCGCGACCATTGCCGAAAAGGCATCGAGAATCGCAATCGCGCGCGAGATTGGATCGATCGCTTCGCCCGCCACGCCGTTCGGATATCCCGTTCCATCCCAATGCTCGTGATGCGCAGCGACGATGCGCGCAACATCTTCGTAGCCCGGGTGCTGCGCGAGAATGCTCGCTCCCAACGCGGCATGGTGCCTCGCCGCTCCGTATTCAATCTCGGAAAGCCGGCCCGGTTTCATCACGATCGTGTCGGAAACCAGCAATTTGCCGACGTCGTGCAGCAAACTCGCTTGCAAGAACTTGGAGAGCTGCCAGCGGTCGAGATCGAGATTGAACTCCGACCATAGTTTCGCCATTGCGTTTACTTCTAAGAGATGCACGCGCGTAAAGGGATCGCGATCGAGAAGCGCCTGAACGATCGTCTCGATACCGTTGAACGATCCATGCGTCGTGTAGGCATCGACGTCGTCTTCGCCGACGGGCCGGGAACCTTGCTTGCGGCTCAAACGCGTGCGATGTATGCAGAGCGCGACCAGGTCCGCGCGCGTGCCGGCATCTGAAGGCGCGAGCGCATATCCGAGCGCAATCGGAATCGGCAACGTTTGAGCGCGCGCGACATACGCAAGCGCGGCCAAGTTCGTGCAAAGCCGCTCGACGAAATGCGGGACCAGATCGACTGCGGTCTCGCGAAGGAGCACCACGAAGACGTCCGCACCGAATCGCCCCACGGAGATCATGTCGTCGGCGTCTTCAAAGTCACGTAAAACGCGCGCGATTTGACGCAAGACCTCGTCGCCTTCGGTGTAGCCGTAGATTTCGTTGAACGTGCCGAAGTTTACGACGTTGAGCATTATAGCGACCGCGGGCCGTGTCGACGTTGCCGTCGTAAGCGCTTTATCGATCTCGCGCGAAATGCGAGCATGATTGGCGAGACCCGTGAGCGCGTCGTATTCTGCCGTGCGTTGCAGCGCCTGATACATGCGCTGATTTTGCACCGCTACTGCTAGGTAGTGTCCGATCGCTGCGACAATGTCGACGTCCGCTTCGGTGTACGCATCACGGCGCGTCGTTTGCACGGAAAGAGCGCCGATCATGTCGCCGCCCGCACGCATGGGAACGAACATCGCGGAGACGGTATCGTTCGTCCATGGGCGGTCGCGATTGATCGGCGTCGTGCCCATCGGCGCCCATACCTCAGGGCTGTTTCCCCAAATAATTGCGCCCGTTGCAATAACCTCACGAGCCCGTGAATTTGACTCGAGCACGATATGCGGATAGCGGCGAACTTCGCCGTGATCGTAGAAATATTCGATTGCGTGACGCCCGTCGGGCCGTGCGAGCGCGATGAAGACAACGGAAGCATCGACGTACTCCGCAAGTAATTTCGTCAACCGCTCGAAGAGTTCACCCAGCGAAAGATCGGTTGCAAGAAGCGAGGCGGCTTGTCTCATCAACAGACGGTCGTTGGAACGGCCGGCGTCGCGATCGCTGGTTCTCGAGTCTGGCACCGGAATACCCCAGAGGCATCAGTGAAGAGGGCGTGCGTACGCCTACCTTCGCGCGGCGCCGCTGGAACCCCGCATCACGTGCGCTTGCAGACACTCGCGCGCAGCGAGCACTTACGAGGCGTAAGATGAGGCGACATGTACGTCGACGATGCAGCTCGGGCGTTTAGTGCCATCGAGCGCAAGGCACCGTTTGCATTCCACATCTGGCTTTCCGGAGCGTGGGGATTCGAAACGCAGCCACGTCTGCGCGACGTACTGCAGACCGCGCCGCTGGTCTCGCAAAAAATCAAACTCGACTGTCGGCGCGTCACGATTATCGACGGCACAACCATGAGCACAATGACACAATTCGCCGATGAGTGCGCGACTCGCGGCGTGGGTGTTACATTCGAATGCGATGCGGACCCCGTCGGACGTTTGATTGCGGTGTGCGGGCTGGACCGATTGACCGTTACCCGCCGGCCGTTGCACCCGCGAACGGCCGGTCCGGCGATTCGCTAGCCTTTCTTCTTGCGGCGTCCGCCTTTGCGGCGCGGAACTTTCTCGCCCGCGCGACGCGCCTCGGAAAGACCGATTGCAATCGCTTGTTTGCGACTCTTGACCTTCGGCCCGCGTTTTCCGGAGCGGAGTTCACCGCGCTTCATCTCGTGCATTGCGCGTTCGACCTTCTTCCCGGATTTACGCGAATACTTGCGACCGCTACTCTTCTTGCGTGATGACGTCTTCTTGCGTGAGGATGTCGTCTTGCGTCCTGACGTCTTCTTGCGTGATGATGTTTTCTTGCGTGACGACGTCTTCTTGCGGCCGCCGCTCGTGCTCTTCTTGCGTCCGGTGCTCTTCTTGCGCCCGGTGCTCTTTTTGCGTTCGGTGCTCTTTTTGCGGCTGGTGCTCTTTTTGCGTCCGCTGCTCGTGCTCTTCTTGCGGCCGTTCGTGCTCTTTTTTCGTGATGTTGACTTCTTCTTTCGCGTCGCGGAAGCTCCGCGAGATGCGGCCCGTCGTCCCACCGGTTCGGTCATCCCGATTCCCGTCCGGTCTTCACTGACTTGAATGAACTTGTTCATGTGGCCCTTGGGATCGTACAAAAACGCGAGTCCGCTCGCATCGAAAATTTCGAAGAAGCGGTCCCATTCGATCGGTTCGAGACGTTCGTCTTGGTCCCCGAAATCGATACGCAGCATTCCGCCCGTCCCTTCTACTTCTGCGGGTCTTCCGCCGTTACGTTCGACCCATTCACGAATCTCGTCGTGATCGGTCGTCTGGCGTGCCGTTGCCAAAGTAAAACCTCCTAGGTAATGGGTTCGCGCGCGATGCGCAAACCCGTCTCGTGCGCATTACGTACCCTTCACTTTTCCGAATAAATCCAGCACGTACGTCGGCGCGTCCCGGTGCGCGAGACGGCGCAGCTGCGAATGTTGCGCAAACGCATCGTGGACCTCGGCTGCGCTCGTGGCGTGGCCGTTCACGGGGGGCGTCCAGTGGACGAGGAGCACCTCACCCCCGTTGGACAGCGACGCGACGATCCGTTCGCGCGTTTCAAGTAAATCGTCATACTCGAGGTAGAATCCAACCTCGCAAAACGTGACGAGATCGAACGTACCGCATGGAAAATCATCGGGAACCGCGCCGCACTGCGTTTCGACATGGCGCAAATGCGCGCAGCGTTCGCGCGTCGCGGCGATTGCTTCGGGCGAAGGATCTATAGCAAGCAGGCGTTCGCAGCGCCGCGCCAGACGGCGCGTAAACACGCCGACCGAACACCCAATTTCGAGCACGCGTTGATAACGCGGCTGCAAAACGGCAAGTGATGCCGCGTATTTATCGCGCTCGTAGGCACTCGTCGCGAACTTCCAAGGGTCGCTTTCACGCCGGTAGAGCTCGACAAAATACCGCGGGTCGACGCTTTTAGCGCGCATGATTTATCCCGCGCGAGGTTCATCGAGCAACGAACCCAACTCAGCTCGCACTTCGCGCCCGGTAATTGATGCCAGCCCCGGATCGACCACCGGCGCATGTGGATCGCCGGACCGGCCGCGCCAAAGCACGCGGTGCCGCGCGCGTTCGGCCGGCGGCCCCCACTTCGCAGGACTGATTGGACCGAAGAGCACGACCGATGGTGTCCCCACCGCGGTCGCAAGATGCGCGATGCCGGTATCGCCGCACACCACGGCGCGCGCGGCCCCGACCAGCGTCGCAAGTTCCGCGAGCGTCGTCTTTCCGGCGACAATCCGGTCGACATCAATACCGGCATTTCGTGCGATCACCCGCGCGCGCCGGAATTCGCTTTGCATTCCGGTAAAGACGACGCGGTAACCGTCGCGATGCAGTTGCGACGCCAGCTCGATCCATCGTGCGATGGGCCAGCGCCGCGATTCGCTCGACGCGCCGGGATGAAGAATCACCGCACCGCTATGCGGTCCGCAATACGGGGACGGATGGATATCGAGATCGTGCGGATCCGCCGGAATACCGGACTGCTGCAGCATCCGGCACCAACGTTGGACTTCGTGTTCATCTTCGTGGAACGCCGGACCGTCGCTCGGCACCCCCACATCGTCGTTGCGAAATGCGATCAATCGCCGCGGTTCGGTTTCGAGCAACACGCGATGGCTTTGCGGTCCACGACCGTGCAAATTCACCGCGACATCGGCGCCGTGCAGCGCCGGGTCGAGCGATGCAAGCGGCGTCGCATCGACCACTTCGTCGATATCGCCGCAGAGTTCGGCGAGCGGCGCAAGTGCGACCGGCGCCGCAAGAATGCGGTAGTGTCCCGGAAACGCGCGCGCCAGCGCACGGTACGCGGGGACGGCCGTGAGAAAATCACCGAGCCCGAGCGCGCGCAGAATGACGAGACGAGGACGCTTCGTCGTGATTGCGGATCTCACGATGCTTGCGCGGCGAAGCCCTTCTCCGTCATGATTCGCGCGTACACCGCTTTGGTATCGCTTGCAATCCGGGGCCATCCGTAGCGTTCGTTGGCCCGCCTTGCACCCGCAATGCCCAAACGCATCCGTAACCGCTCGTTTTGCAGCAACGAACGCATCGCTTGCGCAAGTGCAATCGGCGAGCGCGGTTCGACATGCGCGCCGGTAACGCCGTCGACGACGCTGTCGACGAGTCCACCGACCGAAGCGACGACGACGGGAACACCGCATGCCATCGCTTCGAGCGGAACGATGCCGAACGGCTCGTACCACGGGTAACACACGACGAGATCGGCAGAGCGAAGCAGTCGCGCAACGCCCGTGCGCTCGACGCGTCCGCGGAACTCCACGCGGTTTCCAACGCCGAGATCGCGCGCGATCTTGCGCAAGCGCAGCGCTTCGGCGTCTTCCCATAGCGACTCGCGGTCGGGCCCACCGGCGATGATGAGTTCCGTGTTGGGCAGCAGTTTGAGCGCGGTTATAACGTCGGAGATGCCCTTGCGCTCCACGAGACGGCTCAAACACACAATCCGGTATTTGCGCGGATCGCGCGATTCGGCTGGACCGAGCGCGGCGAATTGCGAAAGATCGACGCCGCACGGCACGACGGTGATGTCGTTGCGGTTTGCGCCCATACGCACCAGTTCGAAGGCTTCCGCCGTCGCGGTTGCAACGATGTGCGTCGCGGAACGCGCGATGCGGGCCTCGATCTCGAGGCGCTCCGGCGGACTCGTGTCCTTGACGCCTTGATGGCGTTTCTTTTCGATTCCCAGAGCATGATACGTCTGCACGACCGGAAGATCGAGCGATGCAGCGGCATCGAGCGATGCAAGTCCCGACATCCAGAAGTGCGCGTGCACGATGTCAGGACGCCACTCGCTCCAACGCCGCTCCAGCTCACGCGCGAATGCAGGCATATAGTGGAGCAAGAGGTCTTTTTCAATGGGCTCTGCCGGTCCGGCATCGATATGATCGACGAGAACGCCCGTGCAGAACGGAACGGTCGCCGGCAACCGCGCGTCGTCGCGCCGCGTGTATACGCGCACTTCGTCGCCTCCGCGCGCGAGCGCCTCTGCGAGCGCAGCAACATGGACGTTCTGTCCGCCGGCGTCGACACCGCCGAGAACCGCGAGCGGGCTCGCGTGTTCGGAAACGAACGCAATCTTCATGGGACGATCTCCTCGATAATGCGGTCCCAATCGGCAAGGAAACGCTCGAGGCCGAAGCGCTCGCGCGCGTATGCACGGGCGCGATTGCCCATGTCGATACACCGGTCGAGATCGTTGAGTAGGGTGCGGCTGGCATCGACCAACGCGTTCACATCGGTCGAGATGATGCCGGCACCGCACGGAACGGCATGCGGAACTTCCGTCGTCGCGAGCGCGACGACCGGCATGCCGAGGTGCATGGCTTCTAATAATGAAAGTCCGAGCGACGTCCAGCGAATCGGGTGCACGTAAACGCGGCGGCGCGCGAGCTCGCCGTGCATTCGCGCTTGCGGCAGATTTTCGAATCCGCCGATCGGTCCGGCATCCATGCCGAAGACGTCAACCGGAACGACGGCATCGAAGCGCGACAGCAAATCCGTGCCGGTGACCCGGGCACGCCTGCGCGCCTCGTTGATCACAACGGCGCAGCGCGGCAATTCGCCCGTATACCGGTGTCCGGGATCGACGACACCGTGTTCTACCACGAACGTGCGCGCGTTGCCGCAATCCCAAAACAATTGATTGAAGTACGTAACGTGAACGACCGGCACGTTCTCGATGTCGGCCATCGGATGGCGCATCTCGTTGATGCGGCCTTGCGGCGCATTGTGTTCCAAATATACGGCAGGCACATCGACGCCCGGCGTCAATCCGGTCCACGAACGGACGAGCTCGTATTCGTGCGGCCGCTGCAACACGATGAAATCCGGACGTTCTTTTGCAATCGCCTCTGGCGAACGCTCCATGGCAGCGCCCGGCCATTCCCAGGTGTCCGCGCGACCGCGACCATCAGCGCTGCGATCCGGCAACATCGGAACGATGTACTCATGCGAACCTTGCACGAATGCGGTCATCCACGATCCATGCACATGCCACACCAAAATCTTCATCGCGCCGCCTCGAGCACGCTGCGGTCGAGACGCGCAACCGCGTCCGCAACATCCTCTGGGCGAACGTCGCGGAGGCATGGATGATCGGCAAATGGACACGTGCGCGCGCGGCAACCGGCGCATGCGATTGCGTGATCGCCGAAGAGTTCGTACGGCACCATCCACGGATAAAAACGCGCAAACGAAATCGTCGGCGGAAAAATCACGACGACGGGCGTGCACGCGGCCGCAGCGAGATGTGCCGTTGCCGTATTGCCGCAGACGGCGACGGCGGCGTCACGCACAAGGGATGCGAATTGTGCGAATGTCGTCTCTCCGCCGAAATCGCGCGCGAGCGGATGCGCAGCCGCGACATACGACGTAAGCGCGCGCTCCTCACGGCTTCCGGTGACGGCGACGGCGTACCCGCGCTCGCACAGACGCCTGGTTACCTCGCGAAATCCTTGCCCACTCCACGTGCGCGCGGACATCGTACAGCCGGGATGTACGATGACGTACGGGGTTTGCATGTACGGCGCGGCCGCAAGAGCGCGTACCTGCAACCGCCCGTCATCATGCGAGGGCAAGGCATAACCCATCGCAGCGACGAGCGAAAGCGCGCGTTCGACTTCGTGCAGTTCATCGTCGACGTGATGGCGCACATCGAGCAACGAACCAGGGTAGTCCACGCTGATCGCGCCGATGCGCGGAAGCTCCGCCATGCGAAGGATGAGTGCCATCGGTAAGGGACTCTGATGGAACGACGTGAAGATGACCGCCTCATCGTAGTGTCCGCGCACGCGTTCGACGAATGCGTTGATATCCGCGCGCGAAACCGGATGCGGCTCCGCATCGATCCATGCCGCTTCCCATACGTCGACGCAATGGACGTCCGGCAGCAATGCGCCGGCCGCGGCGCCCCGCGGCCCGCAGATGAGATCGACCGTCGCTTGCGACGCAATTGCGCGCAGTGCCGGGCCAACGAGCATGACGTCGCCATTGTTGTCCTGGCGAATCGCGAGGACGCGTTTCATTCCTCAACCGTCCCCGTCACGACTCGGCGCACTGCATCGAGCACATTGTCGGCGACAACCGGAGCCGTTGCAATCTCTTCCTGACGCGTCACCGCAGTGGGCACGAGCACAGCCTGCGCTCCGGCCGCGTGCGCCGCCTCGATATCTGCGCCGATATCTCCGATCACCGTGCAACGTTCGGGTGCGACTCCTAATCGCGCGGACGCTGCAAGAATGAGACCCGGCTCGGGTTTGCGGCAATCGCAGTCGTCGGCAACGCCGTGAATGCAGACGAACCAGCCGTCGATCGGGCCGGCGAGCTCTTCAATGCGCGCGTGCATGCGGAACAGATGCGATTGATCGATCGCACCGTCCGCGACGGCGGGTTGATTTGTCACGACTGCGATGGCGTAGCCCCACTCGCGCGCAAGCGCAAGCGCATCGGCTGCGTGCGGCATCAATTCGATCG
This sequence comes from Vulcanimicrobiia bacterium, assembly GCA_963765935.1. Lineage (GTDB taxonomy): Bacteria > Vulcanimicrobiota > Vulcanimicrobiia > Vulcanimicrobiales > Vulcanimicrobiaceae > JAMXLG01. Next base: position 517,311 of record CAVXXX010000002.1, read on the forward strand.
CATCGGGATCGCGGTTACCTGGACGGTCGACGATCAGCGTGCCGTCGCGGTCGAAGAGAATCGCGCGGTCTTTCACGTCGCCTCTCCACGGAGAATGCGCCGGAGCATAACCGCGCCGCGTATTTTATGGTAAACGGCCGCAAAGGGAATGATCGCGCTGGTGGCGGCCATCGTCGCGACTTCTTCCGCCGTACGCGGACCCGGCGCAATGCGCCGCCATGCGAAGTCGGCCGTAAGTGCAAGCCACGCTGCCGCGCCGAGCAGCGCGAACGCGCTTCGCCGTTCCAATGCCGCCGTTGCAGCCACGGTTGCGGAAAGCACGGTCGCCGCATGCAACGCGAATCGCCCGCGCGGCGACCCGGCGCGACTGCGCCACGCTGCACCATGCAACGCGCGCATCAAAATATCATCCGCGTTGCCGCGCTGCAGACGCACGCTGATCCAACGGTCTGCGGGACGAACGGGATGCAATGCGCGCCGCGTACCAAACGTTAATGCAAATCCCCGCGCTTTTGCACGAATTGCAAGGTCCGCATCTTCGCGATACGCGCGTTTGAAGCGTTCATCGAATCCACCCGTTGCATGAAGCACGTCGCGACGGTACGCCATATCTGCGGTGATCCAGACCGAGTGCATCAAGCCGCCGACGTTGCGTTCCCAATCGGTTGCGGGACGCGTTTGCGGCAACGGAACCTCGATCCGTCCTTGCATGCCGCCGACATGCGCGGGCGCGGAAGCAAGATCGCGCGCAAGATCCTCGCACCAGCGCTCGCTCAGCACGACGTCGTCGTCGATAAAAACGATCCATGGAGCCGAAGTAGCGCGCCATCCGCGATTGCGCGCTGCCGCCGGTCCCCCTCCGTAACTTCGCTCGATCCGTACGAGCGGCGCGATCGATTGCGGAATGCGCGTGACATCGAGCGGGTCGCCCGTCTTTCGGTCGTCGACCAGCACGATTGATTCGGGCGGCGGCCCCGTTGCACGTGCAAGCGAATGCAGCAACTCATACAAGCTGGGCCGGGCGATGGTCGGTACGACGACGCTGTACGAAATCACGGCGCTGCCGCGAGCTCCTCGTTGCGTGCGGCTGCAAAAGCGCGCGGACGACGGATCGCAAATGAGCCGATTGCAAGCAAATCGATCGGCGCAGCGCCGAAACATTCCAGCGCGTCGCGCACATCGTCCACCATCGGCCGTCCCGCGGTGTTCAAACTCGTATTGATCACGACGGGCGTTCCGGTCAAGCGGTCCACTTCGTCGAGCATTCGTGCCACAAGCGGCTCTTGGCGCCGGTCCACCGTTTGAATACGCGCGCTGCCGTCTACGTGCACCGCGGCGGCGATTCGGTCGCGCCATTGTTCGCGAACGCGATGCGTGAAGAGCATGAACGGACTCGGGACTTGCCCGATGAAGATCTCAGCGGCGCGCTCCTCGAGCACCATCGGCGCAACGGGACGGAATTGCTCGCGCCCCTTCACGTCGTTGAGGCGATCGAGATTTTTCGCGTAGCGCGGATTTGCGAGTAAGCTGCGATGACCGAGCGCGCGTGGTCCGAATTCGCTTCGTCCTTGGAACCACGCAACGATTCCATCATTCGCGATCGTTTGCGCAACGTCACGCGCGATGTCGTTCGAACACTCGTACGGAATCTGCGCCTTCTGCAGCCACCGTTCGATTGCAGGATCATCCCACTCGCGTCCGAGCGCGGCAGTCGTCATCGGCTCGACACGATCGCCGTACTTCTCCGCAACGTAGAGAGCGGCCCCGAGCGACGTTCCGGCGTCGCCCGCTGCCGGCTGCACCCACACGTGTTCGAACGGACCTTCCGCGGCAAGACGCGCGTTGGCGACGCAATTCAACGCCACACCGCCGGCAAGAACGATTGCTTTCTCACCGGTTTCATGGAACAGCCAACGCGCGAGGTCGAGAATGACTTCTTCGAGGCGCTCTTGCACGCTGCAGGCGAGATCCGCATGCTCGCCCTCGAATGCGTCGCCTTCGCGGCGCAGCGGCGCGAACTCCGACAAATCGATCGGTGCAACAGTAAACGACGGGCCGTCGACTTGGACGAGTTCACGAAGGCGCTCGATGAAGCTGGGCCGTCCGTAGCCGGCGAGTCCCATGACCTTGTATTCATCTGAAGAACGATGAAAGCCGAGGTGCGCGGTCAACTCTTCGTAGAGCAGTCCAAGTGAGTGCGGAAGCTTGCACGTTGCGAGCACTTGAAGCTTTCCACCGCGTGCGGCGCCGAGCAAACCCGATGTCGATTCACCGCGACCGTCCAGCACTAGGACTGCGCAACTGTCGTAGCCTGCAGCGAGATATGCAGAGGCAGCGTGCGCGACGTGATGCGGAACGAACTCGATAGTGGCGCCTTCTATCCCGGGGAGCACGGATTTCAAGAAGTTCGGGAAACGGCGCGCAAAGAGCGTGCGCAACCCTTCCCACTCGCTGCCCGTGATATCCTCATTAACCATGTGCGGGGCAAGCTCGGGGTCGTACGAGTATGCAACGGCATCGATATCGCGAGGCTGTAAACCCGCGAACTGCAGGGCCCATGCAGCAGATGCGTTGGGAAGTTCCCACGTGCTGAAGGGAACGCACGGCTTGCCGTGTTTGCGTCGGCTGAATCGTTCTTCTTCCGCTGCCGCGAGGATACGGCCGTCCACAACCAGAGACGCGCTGCTATCGTGGAACACGGCGTTGATCCCAAGCACCTTCACTACGCTTACTCGTCCTTCGTAAAAGGGGGTTCTTCTCGGGACGATTCCCACGTTGTGCATCGCGAATCGCGCGCGCTGTCCGCAACATAACAACGATGTCGCAAAAGCACAGAACCCGCTTTGATGCCATGCAGGATGGCAATGTAGCGTGCATGCATACCGTCGCCGTCTGCGGCACCGGATACGTCGGACTTGTTACTGCTGCTTGCTTTGCGCAACTCAACAACGACGTGGTTGCATACGACACAGATTTGACGAAAATCGCGACGTTACACGCGGGCAACCTGCCGTTTCACGAGCCCGGGCTCGCTGCAATTGTTTCGCGCTGCACAGCAAACGGCTCGCTTCGCTTCGTTTCATCTGCTGCCGAAGCGCTCGGCGAACGTGAAATCGTTTTTATCGCGGTTGGAACGCCGGTCGGCCCGTTGGGCGATGCCGATCTCACGTATGTCCGGCAAGCTGCACGCGACATCGCGACGTGTGCATCGTCCGACCTTTTGGTCGTGAACAAGTCGACGGTTCCCGTCGAAACCGTTGACATCGTGGCGCGGCTGCTCGAACGGCACGGAGCGGGCCGCCGCTTTATGGTCGCCTCAAATCCGGAGTTCTTGCGCGAAGGAAGCGCCGTCGACGATTTCATGCATCCCGACCGCATCGTGATTGGGACGGAGGACGCCGATGCCGCAGCGCTGCTTCGTGATCTCTATGCGCCGATCGATGCGCCGGTTTTGGTCGTCGAACCGCACACCGCGGAAATGATCAAGTATGCGGCCAATGCGTTTCTCGCAACCAAGGTCTCGTTTGTCAATGAGCTTTCCAATATTTGCGATGCGGTCGGAGCTAATGTCGACGACGTCCTAGCCGGGATCGCGTACGACCGCCGCATCGGCAGAACGTACATGCAACCAGGCATTGGGTTCGGCGGCTCATGTCTGCCCAAAGATGTAAGCGCACTTTCGCATGTTGCTCGCACCCATGCGATTGAACCGGCCATGCTCGATGCCGTACTCGACGTCAATCGCCGCCAGATCGCTCGCGCGGTCTCTGCGATCGAAGGCCGCGTCGGCGATCTAGATGGAACCTGCGGTGCGCTTCTCGGCTTGAGTTTTAAACCGGATACGGACGACGTTCGTGAGTCGCCCGCGATCGCGCTCGCGCGCGCGTTGCGGACGCGTGGTTCCGAACTGCGCGTGCACGACCCCGCTGCAATGAACGCTGCGCGGCGCATTCTACGAGACAACGTCGCGTATGTCGACGATCCGTACGATGCCGTAGACGGCGCGCAGTACGTCGTCCTGGCCACGGCATGGGAAATGTACCGGTCGCTCGATTGGCAGCGCGTTTATGAATCGATGCAACGCGGCAATCTCTTTGATATGCGAAATGCGCTCGATGCTCGCCGCTTGCGAACACTGGGCTTCTCCTACGTTGGTCTGGCGCGGCCCGCGCCGGCCGCCATTTCGGCATGATCTCGCTCGTTACTGGTGCAGCGGGATTCGTCGGATCGCACTTGTGCGCTGCCCTCCTTGGCGAAGGGCACGAGGTCATCGGCGTTGACAGCTTGATCACCGGCGAGATCGCGAATCTCTCGAGCATGCTTGACGACGATCGCTTCCGGTTCGTCGAAGCCGATGCCAGCGAAAGGCTGCCGGACCTCGAGCGAGTCGACATGGTGTTCCACTTCGCATCGCCCGCAAGCCCGATCGACTATGCCGAGCGGCCCCTTTCCACCCTGCGGGTGAATTCACGAGGAACGGAACTCTGCTGCGAACTCGCGCTCCGTCACGGGGCGCGCGTTCTTTATGCGTCGACATCGGAGATCTACGGCGATCCGATCGAGCATCCCCAACGCGAAGAATACTTCGGCAACGTAAATTCGATCGGTCCACGCTCTTGCTATGACGAAGCGAAGCGATACGGAGAAGCCGTTATCGCGGCGTACCGCAGAACCGGCAGCTTGGATGGCCGGATGGTTCGCATTTTCAACACCTATGGTCCGCGCATGCGTCGGAACGACGGCCGCGTCGTTCCAACCTTTATTCGTGAAGCGCTCGCCGGCGAGCCGCTGACCATTTTCGGCGACGGAACTCAAACGCGCTCGCTATGCTACATCGATGATTTGGTCGAGGCGATTTTGCGCTTTTCCGCGATCGACGATCCTGCATATTGGGTCGTCAATATCGGGAACGATGAGGAGGTGACCGTTCTCGAGATCGCACGCACGGTGAGCGAGCTGTGCGGCATCCCGCTTCGCGTTCGGCACCGTCCGCTGCCGGAGAACGATCCTCGTCAGCGGCGTCCGGATCTGCGTCGTCCACGCGCACTTCTCAAATGGCGCGCGCAGACGCCGATGAACGAAGGACTTGCCCGTACGATCGCGTGGTTCCGGAGGGCGGTACCAGTGTGAGATCGGGCGCGCAAACGTCGGTCGTTATTGCAACACGCAATCGGCGAGTACAGCTTTCCACGACGCTGGAGCGCCTCAGTGCGCTCGATGACGTAGCGGAGATCGTGGTGGTCGATAACGATTCCCGCGACGGTACCGCCGCTTACGTTCGTAAGACATTTCCTTGCGTACGGGTCGTCTCGCTGAAACGAAACGAGGGCGCGTTTGCAAGAACGATTGGCGCGCATAGCGTTCGCACTCCGTACATCGCTTTCTCTGACGATGACACATGGTGGCTTCCCGGTTCCATCTCGCGCGGCGCAGCGATCTTTGACTCGCATCATCGCATCGCGCTACTCAATGCATGCGTCACCGTCGAACGAAACGGCCGAATTGATGAAGCTTGTGTGGCAATGTCGGCAAACCGCGATATCGATGACCTGCCGGGTTGCCCGATCGTCTTCTTCATGGCCGGCGCGTCGATGGTTCGGACCGACGTATTCGTGCGATGCGGCGGGTACGAACGGCGATTCATGATCGGCGGCGAGGAAACGCTTCTTGCGCTCGAACTTCACCGGCGAGGATGGCTGGTTCGCTATCTTCCCGACATGCACGTCCATCACGCCGCCTGTGCGGTAGAGCGCGACGACGCGCGCCGGCGCCAGATGCTCATTCGCAATCGGCTGTGGGTTGCGTGGATGCGCTATCGCACGGCAAGCGCATGGCGAGCGACGATCGAAGCCGCCCGATGCGCGCGTCGCGACGCGGCTGCGCGGGCCGCATTGTTGCCCGCACTTGTCGGACTTCCGTGGGCCATGAGCAACCGCGACCCGATCGACGTTGCGTTACAACGGCGCATCGACGAAGTGTGGAGCGTGAGCGCGCGGTGATCGACGCATATGCCGCGCCGCCAAGCGTTGCGCCAGGCGAACGGACGACCCTGCGCGTTCGTTCCGATGATTCGGCCGCATTATGTTTTTTTCGCATCGGTTCGCGTCCGGAGCGAATGCACGCGTACGGCGGAATCACGATTGCCCCCGGCGAGCATGAGGTCGAGATCGAGATTCCGAGCGAATGGCGGTCGGGCGTGTATATCGTTGTCTTTCAACGTCCCGAAGAATGGAAAATCCGCCTCGATGCGCGCGATGCGCGGGTACTATTGATCGTGCGCCCACGCGAACCACAATCGTCAATTCTCTATAACGTTCCCATCTTTACCTACCACGCGTACAACGTCGGACAAGACCTTTCCGAAGAGGGAACGTGTTTGTACAACCACGGGGCATCGGTGACCCTGGAGCGATGTGGCGGCGGCATAGGCGGTCATCTCTGGGATGAGGCCAACGTCGACGTCTACGATCCATCATCGCCGCGGCAAAGTTTCGCGCATTGGGATGCGCGCGCAATTGCCTGGCTCGAACGCAATGGTTACGAGGTCGACTATTGCTGCGACCTCGATCTTCATCTCAATCGCTCGTTGCTTGACGCATATCGCCTGTTGCTCGCGTTCGGCCATCACGAGTATTGGACGAACGAGATGCGCGCATTACTCGACACGTTTATAGAACGCGGCGGAAACGCCGCCTTCTTCACGGGCAATACGTGTTTTTTTCGCGCCCAGTACGACTCGGACAAGGGCCGGCTTTCACGCGCCGGACGTTGGAATGACGATCCCGAGGAGCGTACGTTCGGCGTCAGCTATCGTTTCGGCGGCGGAAAATGGATCGGAGGCCGCCCACCGACAGGATTCCGAGTGGAACGTTCGCGGCATTGGGTTTTTCATGATTGTCCATTACGAACGGGTGATGTCTTCGGGGAAGAGGAGCGGCTCGTCGGATACGAATGCGACGGATCTCCGATCTCGCCGCCGCGCGAATTTACGCCGCTCGCAAGCGCGAGCATCGCGCATTGGCCCGTGCAAGACGGGAGCGGCGAAATACATGAAGGCGCTCGCGCAACCTTAGGACTTCTGGAGCGGCGCGGAACGCTCTTTACGACGGGAACAGTCGATTGGGCGCGTGCGCTCGGATCTTCTGAACCGACCGTCGTTCAGATAACGGCCAACGTTATCGACCGCCTTTCACTATCGTAAAGCAAAGGAGACACCACCGTCATGGAAACGATCACTCGCGATTCCGCCGGGGCGACGGCGCGCCGCGCGCTGCGCGGGGCCTTCGTTATTACCGGCGCGGCTTCGGGACTTGGCGCCGCTATTGCCGATGCGATTGCCGATGCGGGCGGAACACCGGTTGTTCTCGATGTTCGCGAAGCACAAAGTGCGCACGATTATCGTAAGGTCGACGTGAGCGATGTCGCCGCGGTTACGCAAGCAGTCGACGACGCGGCCGCAAAATACGGCGGCTTGAGCGGCGTCGTCGCAAACGCCGGCATCGATGCGTGCGGTCCCTTCGACAAAATTCCGTTCGATCGATGGCAACGAGTCATCAACGTGAATCTCGTAGGAACGGCCGCGCTCGTGCGGGCGGCGCTTCCGTATCTCGAAAAGAATCACGGCCGCATCGTCACCGTCGCTTCGACGCTCGGGTTGCGAGCGCTCTCAGACGCATCGGCCTATTGTGCGAGCAAGTTCGGAGTCGTAGGATTTACGCGCGCGCTTTCGGCCGAACTCAAGGGACGCGTCGGGATTACGCTTTTAATTCCCGGTGGAATGCGGACCTCGTTTTTTGACGGGCGGGACCCGCAATATCAACCAGGCCCCGACGCCCAACTCAACGCTCCCTCGGATGTCGCCAACGCGGTCGTGTTCGCACTAGCGCAACCGAAGGGGTGCGACGTCCGCGAAATGCTGATCTGTCCGAATGAGGAGACGTCCTGGCCATGATCGACCGGCAAAGTGCGTTCGGTGACGCACTGACCGAGCACCTCGAGTCCATTTCGTCGCGAGACATCGACCGCTTCGCGCGCACGCTGCATCACGATGTCCGGTTGATTGGACCTACTGGTTCCGTCATTCATGGGTATGACGATGCAGTCGCCGCGCATCGAGGCTGGTTTATCGAAGGCGGATGGGTCTTCGAGCCGTCGATTCTGTGGACGGAGGAGCGCGATGATTCCGCGTGGGCACTTACGTCGATTCGATACTCGAGCGCGCAGGGACTAACCCGCTTTCTGCTCTTCCTTCTGTTCGTGCGCGACGGCGACGGCTGGAAACTGATCTACGATCAGAACACGCCGTTTACCAATCCCAATCCATAGGGGGACCAACATGAAAGCCGTCGTGTATCATGGCGTCGGGGACGTTCGACTCGACGATGTTCCGGAACCGCGGATCGAACAACCAAGCGATGCGATCATCCGCATAACGGCGAGCGCAATCTGCGGGACCGATCTGCATTTTGTTCGCGGATCGTTTCCCGGACTGAAAGAAGGGCGGATCATCGGACATGAGGCTGTGGGCATCGTGGAAGAGACGGGACCCGAATGCCGCAACCTCAAACCCGGCGATCGCGTCGTTGTGGGATCAACCGTCGCATGCGGCAACTGCAGCTACTGCCGCGCGTCATACTATTCGAAATGCAATAACGCCAATCCCAAGAATCCGCAAAACACCGCATTCTTCGGTGGCCCGGAAGAAGCCGGCGGAATCGACGGATTGCAAGCTGAACGCGCGCGAATTCCGTTCGCAAACGTCGGAGCCGTGAAACTTCCCGACGAAGTGAGTGACGATGACGCGATCGTACTGTCCGACATTTTTCCGACGTCGTACTTTGCCGCGGACATGGCTTCGATCAAGCCCGGCCATCTCGTCGTCGTGCTCGGCTGCGGACCGGTCGGCCAACTCGTTATCGCAAGTGCCAAGCTTATGGACGCCGGTCGTATCATCGCGATCGATTGCATCGAGGACCGTCTGGACATGGCGATGGCACAAGGAGCGGAAGTAATCAACTTCGCCAAGAGCGATCCCGTCGAAGCGATCAAATCGCTCACCGGCGGCATCGGCGCAGATTGCGTGATCGATGCAGTCGGTATCGATGCATACAAACAGTCCGGCGCGCCCGACAAACCGTTTGCGCCGGGCAACGCTCCATCGCAAGCGCTCGAATGGGCCGTGGAAATGGCCGCCAAAGCGGGCCACATTTCGCTTATTGGTGTCTATCCGCCGACATTGACGCAGTTCCCGATCGGCAAGGCGTTCGGAAAAAACCTAACGATTCGGATGGGGGATTGCCCGCATCGGCGCTACCTTCCGAAACTGGTGCGGATGGTCGCAGAAGGTACGATTTCGCCGTCTCGTCTCTTGACGAAACAACAGCCGATGGAGAGCGCCATTGCGGCGTATGAATCCTTCGACCGGCATGAGCCTGGGTGGCTGAAGGTCGAACTACTGCCGGCGAGTCGCTCGGCGGACGGACGTTCGCGCGCCGAGCATCTCGTAACGGCATAACGTTTGGAAGAAGAAACTCTCAGAGAAACGCTTCACGACCGCGAGGCCCTCGATGCATCGAGAGCCTCGTTCGTCTCGGGCGTCATCAGCGCTGCCGCCGATGTCGATCCGACGACCGTCGCGACGCTTGCAATCGCGGGCGCGAGCCTCATCTACGGCCTCGAATGGCTCGTGATTCTCATCGTCCCGATGTTCTCCGTCGTTCAGATGATCGGGACGCATGTTGCCACGATTGCACGTGAAGGATTGCAATCGGCGATACGCCGCCGCTATGGTTTTTGGATAGCGATGCTCTCGCTCGTCTGCATTCTCGGAGTCAACACGATCACGTATACCGCAGACTTGGAAGCGGGCGCAGCGGCGCTCAATCTTCTCACGCCCATACCCTATATCTGGCTACTCGTTCCGATTTCCGTGGCCGTCCTCTTGTTGCTGGTTTTCGGTACGATGGATCACGTACGGCGGGTTCTCGTCGTATTACCGCTCGCGTTTCTTGCCTACATTGCCGCGACGTTCATCGTTCACCCGCAGTGGCATGCCGTCGCGCAAGGATTGATCCCCCGACTGCATCCCGACAACACGTACATTTCGACGATTATCGCGTTGATCGGTACATCCTTGACGACCTATTCATATTATTGGCAGACGGTAGAGATTGCAGCGGAAGCGCCGCCGAAGCGCGCGGTCCGCGCGCTGCAACTCTCCTCTATTCCCGGGACGTTGATCACCGGCGTCGTAATCTGGTTCATTTACATCGGCACCGCCTCGACGCTCGGCATTCATCATAAAGCCGTCAATACCGCGCAAGACGCAGCGCAAGCGCTGGCACCCATTGCCGGCAAGTGGGCGTCGGATATTTTCGGCATCGGTTTGTTTGGTTCGGCGATGCTGGCACTTCCGGTACTCGCGGCCGGCACGGCAAGTGCGGTGAGTTCAACGTTTCGATGGGGCGGTTCGCTCGATAAACACTACGATGAGGCGCGGCGTTTTTATGCGACGCTATTCATCGGTGTCGCGACGGCGACTGCGCTCGCGCTAATCGGCATTCCGCCGATCAAGTTGCTGTTCTGGGCGTCGATTGCAGGCGGTATTGGAACGCCGGTCACGCTCGGGTTGCTCATCATGCTGAGTCGCTCGCGACGCACGATGTCCGGCGAAATGGTCTCCCCGTGGCTTGCAACGGCAGGATGGATTGTCGCGGGAATTATTACGGTCGCGTCGGTAGCGTTTATCCGCTGGCACTAAGCTCCGACGGCTCGGACGCCAATGCGTACTCCAATGCCGAGCGAATTGCCACGTAACATGGGCACGATTCACGCTCTAAGCGTTCGCGATCGAGAATCTGCACGAGTCCATGATGAACTCGCACGATGCCTCGGCGCTGCAAGTCCGAAAACGCGAGGGATACCGAAGGACGGCGAATCGCAGCGACATCAGCGATTTGCTGATGCGTGAGCGAGGCTTCCGGTTTTCCGGTTTCATCCATAATAAAGAGCAGCCAACGCGCCAAACGGCGGTCGACGTTGTGCTCGGAGTTGCAGGCCAAGCGATATGCGCACACTGCGAAGGATGCGTAAGCGAAACGCGTGAGGATGCGCCGCATCGGTGAATCCATCGCGCGCGAAAGCGTCTCGAGGGCATTGCGCGACACGCGCCAGGCGCTTCCCGGCGATAGCACCGCGACATGCCCATGTGTCGACGGCAAATCGAGTAGGCTGTCAAGCGACATAGCGCCGCGCCGGCCCGTCGTCAATAACGACGTCGGCCGTTCGGCCCCGGTGGTCGTGGTCCAACTCCACAACAGCGCATCGATTGGGAAATAGATGAACTCGGAGGTTTCACCGGGTGAGGCAAGCGTTTGTCCACGATGGAGGAACACGCGGCGCAGGTGCGCAGACAAGCGCGCAACCTCTTCTCGCGGCAACGCGTCCAGGAGATGGTTGCCGAACATCGCGTGCTGCATCGCGGGCGTCCCTATGACGCCGCGCGATCCTCGCTGGACCTCGTACAAGTGAATACCTCCGAGAAGCTTGCGACGTTCGTTCCCGAAAGAGGCAGTAAACAAACACTCCGGTCCGTACAGAAACGGCGATGCATTTTGGATTACCAACTTCTCGAAGCGCAGCTTCGCGCGCTGATATCGGAAGAGCGTGACGAACTTGCGAACATGGCGAATTTCGCGGCCTTCGTATACCACGAAGTGCCGGATCTGAACTGGGCCGGTTTCTATTTTGTCGATGAAGCAGGCGAGTTAGTACTTGGTCCTTTTCATGGACGCCCCGCGTGCACACGGCTCCCAGCCGGACGCGGCGTATGCGGGGCCGCATGCAGCAGCGGCGAGACGACGGTCGTCGATGATGTGAACGCATTCGCCGAGCACATCGTCTGCGACAGCGCGTCGGCGTCCGAGATCGTCGTTCCGCTGCGCGACGAAACCGGCGCCATCTACGGCGTCTTCGACGTCGACAGCCCGCGCCTCGCGCGGTTTGCGCCGGAGGATGCCCGGGGAATCGAGCGCCTTGTCAGCGCTTTGCTGGAACGAGTCCCGTCTCGTCCATCATTCCTCGTACGTCTCGTCCGATAAGCGCGTCGACGAACTCCCAACTCGTCAATACGTCGAACCATTTTCGCCACGCGGCGTAGACCGCTTCCATTTCATAGCGATCGCAGAGCGTGTCGAAGAGCGGTTTGCTGGGGCCGAATCTCGGCTGCTCGCGCTGCCAAAGCCAATTTCCCCAGTACTCATCAGCTTGGTGCGAGGCGTCCTGAAGGACCGCTAGTTGAAATGCCATCTCGTCGCGCCGCGAAATATCGGGCGTCGCAGGACGATCGTACACGGTCATACGCAACACAACTCCTTTTTCTTGCGACAATTGTAGCAAGCAACGGAACGGCCCGGACCGAATTCGTTCGCAGGACGACAATCGCTATCGGTACTTTCAGGCGCGGGTAGAACCGACGCATGGGTAACGAGCAGCACAGTTTAGCAACCTATGTTAGCGACATACTTGCAGTCGAGCGCCACATTCGCGTACCGTTCGATACGCAACGCGGCGACAAAGATGTCCAAGAATACTTCGACGCGGCCGACGTCGTGAACCGCCTGGCGCCGATGACCGACATGCACATCGATGCGCTCAAGCAGCAGCTCGAGCGTTTAGGTGGCCACGAAGCTTCGGGGATTAAAGGCGCGGTGACTCAGGTCCCGGGCGTCGTGGCCGGCGCAATCGATAAGGTACGCAAAACGAAGGTTTCAAAATCGCTTCGCGACGACTATACCGCGCTCGCGTTGTGCACCATCAGTTATTCGGAGCTTCTGACCACAGCGAACGGAATGGGTGAATCGGAAGTCGCTGCGCTCGCGCAGCGCCACCTCGCCGATTACGCTCACATGATCATGGAAATCAGCGGCTGCATTTCGGGCGTCGTGATGCGCGAACTGCAAGCGATCGGCATTGACGTCGATTCATCGACCGTGGACCAAAGCCGTCAAGCCATCTCGCAGGCATGGCAGCAAACGTCGCGACCGTTGCATGAAACAACGGCCACGACCGGTATCAGCGTTCCTTAAAGTCGAGGGAGAGCGAGTTGATGCAGTACCGGGTCCCTCGCGGACCCGGTCCGTCATCAAAGACGTGACCGAGATGCGAATCGCACCGCGCGCAGCGCACTTCCGTGCGCACCATTCCGTGGCTGCGGTCTTCTACAAGCCGCACGTTCTTCTGCTCGTCGGGATGCGTAAATGACGGCCATCCGCAATGCGACTCAAACTTTGTATCCGAGGAAAACAGTTCGTTCCCGCATGCGCCGCACACGTACGTCCCGTCATCGCGGACGCCGAGCAGCGATCCGGTGAACGGACGCTCCGTGCCGGCCTTCCGCAGAATAGCGTAGCGCTCCGGCCCTAACTCTTCGAGCCACTCTTGTTCCGATTTTTTGACCGCGCTTTGTTCGTTCATACGGTAATACGAACGCCGCCGCGGTCGCAGCGGATGCGTCGGCAAGCGATCAGGGGCAATGTCGCACGTTTAAGTGAGCGAATTTCGCGATACATGGACGGTAGCAACAGCTCCAGGAGGCATCATGAAAGGCTCACGTAAACTCGCCGCATCCCTGTTGTTCGCACTGCTCGCGACCGGTGTTCCACTCCAAGGGCACGCCCAAGCGGCAACCGACACGTCATCGCCCGCTGCCACGGATACATCGGGCGCCTCGATGGCGACCGCGAACCCGGCACCAACCGACACCAGCGGAGCAACGGGAACCACGACAACGACGACGACAAATTCCGGCGGCGGTTCAGGAAATTGGGGATGGCTCGGACTGCTCGGTTTGATCGGACTATTCGGTCTACGCAGCGGAAACCGCACGACGACGATCCGCTAGCGCATCAGAACTCCGTGTAGAAACTAACGTTGGGCAACGCCGGATAGCTTGGACCAACTTCAATAAAGATCACTTCGTGCGAATACAACGGAACGTTCGTCGGATCGGGACCGTAGTACGTATAGTTTGTCGCATTGACAACTCCGTGGTTCATGTCTCCGCGAAACACTTGACCCGACGTGAAGACGCGGACGGGACCTTGGAACGGTCCGAAATGGTTCGCGTCGGCCGTGATTCCCCAAATATCGAGGTACGTCTTCAGCGTGTAGACCGATTGCTTCGTTGAAACGTTCAACGGACTTTCGATGTGAATGATCCCGCTCGAATCGTGCGTGTGCAGATAATAGAAGCAATCCGCACTGTTCACGAATCCGTCGATGGGCTTAGGAGGGTTCAGCATCCCCGTGCCCGTCGGCACGGCCATCAACTGGCCGTTGTTATACACGCCGAGAAAAACGTGGACGTGATAGTTATTCGGCATCACGGGTATGCACGGAATGCCGTCAACGGCTGATCCCTGTCCGCCAGTTGATGTGTTTCCTTCGAGGGGCGTGTAACCGCCAGTTTGGCCGTTTACGGCTCCTCGCGACGCATGAAGTGTTTGTGTTGAGGATCCAGGCGGAGTTGGTGTGGGCGTCGCCGGGCCGCCGGGTGTGGACGTCGCCGGTGGTGTGGACGTCCCGGGCGGTGGGCTGGATGTTCCAGGCGGTGCTGTAGTTGCCGGCGCTGTCGTAGGAACGGAACCACCGCCACCGCCGCCACTGCTGCTGCCGCCACACGCGCTTAGGCCAAATCCCACGACGCAAATCGCTGAAATGGCGAAGCGATTGGCAAACTTCGTCAGCATTACCTAAGCATCGTAACGTTTCGACTCTGGTATGTAAGGGCGACGTGGACGAAGTGCATTAGGTCAACCGGGGCACGCAACGCAAAAACGTTGGAATGCGTTATGGAGAGTGTGAATACTCTTATCCGATTTCTGCAACGCATCGCCGCGTCGCTAACAGCTCATGTTAGCAGTTCCCGCACTTTTGCTTGCCCCGGCGCCCGCTTATGCTGCTGTGACATACACGGATCGCACGGTCGTTTATTCGACAAGCCTGCAGCCGATCAATCAAGATATCGCCTATCCAGTGAGCGGTAGCCTACAGATTCGCACATCGAAAGACGGCATCGTGAGCGGCTTTTATCGCACCGACGATAATATTTCGCAGTTCATTCCGGTGAGCGGAGGAATCAACGGATCGAACGTGTTCTTGCTGATCGGCGCAACGCATCCAACACGCGTCACCGGCACCTACGAAAACGGAACGATCGTCGGAACCGCCGTCACTGCAGCAAACGGCGTCTACAAATTCGCAGCGACAAACGCGCAACTTCAGTAATTCAACGAAGCAAAACAAAAAAAGAACCCCGCGCGACGCGGGGTTCTTTCTTTACATGGAGCCGTTGACGGGGATTGAACCCGTGGCCTCGTCATTACCAATGACGTGCTCTACCACTGAGCTACAACGGCAAAGGCCTCCCAACGATACTTCGCCGCATGTCCGGTTGCCACCAGGGTGGCAGAGATCTGGAGCGGGCGGCGAGAATCGAACTCGCGCTATCTGCTTGGAAGGCAGAGGCACTACCACTATGCAACGCCCGCGTAAAATCCCCGGGAACGACTTGGGATTTCCCCGTTCAAGGGAAATTCATCTGGGCAGGGCTGGATTCGAACCAGCGTAGCGCTTTCGCGCGCCGAATTTACAGTCCGGTGCCTTTAACCACTCGACCACCTACCCAAGCTGTTCCGGGACGGCTAACCTCGGTACGATACCAAAGGCGCTGAGTCCTCGCAAGCGATCAAAGTCTTACGCGGGCGGCAGCCGCATCAGCCGCCGCCCGCGCGGAGCCTTAGACCTTGAGCTTTAGCTCAAAGTACACCGAGAACGGGTTGATGATCGAACTCGTCGCGTCGTTGTAGGTGCCGAACGATGGTTCGTACGGGTACCGCAAGTTCGTTTGGATGTTGTCGCCCGGATTGTAGTCGTTTCCGACCGGACTCACGAGGCCTTGGTCGACCGGCCCATAGCTGCACACGTTGTTTTTCCCATAATACGTGAACGCGGTCTGCTGTCCGCCGAAGCACGTGCTTAGGAGATTCGCAAACGTGACCGTCGCGTTGATCCGCGGCGTGAAGTCGTAACTGATTCGCAAATGTCCGATCAGTTGCGCGGGTTCACGGAAGACGCCGAGATTGTCAAACTGCCCCGTGTACGAATCGGGAATGACGATTTGATTGCTGCACTGCGTCGCATCGTACGCCGAACCTCCGGCAGCACCGTAGGGATAGCGCGGATCGCCGGCTGGTGAACCGGTCGCAGCAGCACACGACGTCGGGTCGACGCCGGGTGTGGTTTCCGGTGCGCCATAACGATTGCCGGCGACGTACTGAAACGACGGCGTGATTGCTAACTTCTTGTGTTTCCACTGCAATATCAATGTCGCGACGTATGGATACGTGTAGGCATTGACCCCAGTTCCTATACCTCCCGGGATCGTTGAATACGGAAGGTACTTTCCGTTTGGATCGAGCAGCGCTTGTGGCGGCGCGTTCCAATAGGGATTTGCAATGCTGCCGGCTCCGCACCCATAGTCAGTCCCGCCTGCGGTCGTGTAACACGGTGCCGCGTTTGAACTATTTGTACCGCAGCGGGCGTCGCTTTGATGCCCGAAGCAGTACGAAGTGTATCCGTTGTAGGCTTGAATGTCTGCGTTAATCGGCGAGAGCACAGTCGTGCCGTTGTTAAGCGGGCTGAACTTCAAATACGCATACGTATAGGCGAACCCAAGTTGCGCTGCCCAACCGTCGCGATTGAAATCGCCCTTGGTGAACGCAAACTCAAAACCCTGAGACGTTTGGTTCCCGGCATTCAAACCGGAGATGAATCCCTGCTTGATGCTAAGGTAGAAGTTCTCGATTTGGTCGTGCGTCTGTCGTAAGAACGGCGTGAACTTGATAGACATGTCCGTTCCCTTGAAATGCCGCTCGTATGATAAGTCATAGTTATACGAAACCGACGGCCGCACGTCGTGACCGGGAGTCGTGAACCCGAGCGAATAGAACGGCACAAGCTGGTCGGGCAGATTTTGACTCAGCGAATCATACTGTTCGTATGCCGCGGACGGCTGTTCGATGTACTTGCCGTAACTTGCCCGGACAACGGTGTCCGGATTGAACGTAAACGTGGCACCAAGTCGCGGCTGAACGATGTCGTAGGTGAAGACTTGGCTAGGAACGTTCTGAAGGTTCGCCGCGACATAAACATTTTTTCCCGCAGCGTTCGTGAATGTGGTGCAAGGCGTACCAGCATCGAATGCCCCAGGTTCGAGCGTTGATTTATCGACGAGCGTGAGCAGAGAGGTATCGTAGCATGTGTCCTGATTGAACGCGTTAAACCAAAACGCACGCGCCGGGGTCGCCGTCGTGTTGTCGCCCTTATATTGATACTGATCCCATCGCAAGCCGAAATTGATGAGCCATTTGTCGGTCGGTCGCCATTCATCGGTAAGCGAAAGGCCGGTGAAATTCGGCGTCACGGCGTTGTACTTTCCGTTCAACCCGTTCTCGACCGTGTAGAGCGCGCACGGTCCTGCGCCGCAGGTGAATCCCGCGAGCGACCCGGTACCCAAATTGCTCGTCCCATCGGTCGGATAACCGAGGCTGGCGGACGCCGAGAGGGACGCATACGTTGGATAGGTGCTGGCGCCGATGGGACTGCTCAGTGCGCGACACGGCGCGGTCGTTGCAGACGTTCCCGAGGAGGGAATCGCATAGCAGGTACCGCTCGTGAGGTCATTGGGATTCACGAGCACCGCAAAGCCGTCGGTGCCACCGTACATCGACGTGTTGTTCACGCGCAGCGAGTTGGAGGTGACGTATTCTCCCTCGAATTGTATGAGGTGCTTCGGATTCAACTGCGTCGTGAAGGTTAAACTTGCTCCGCGCGTATGCGAGTTCACCGCGTAATCGTTCGAATCGTACCCGGAATACGGCTGCCACGATGACACGTCACCGGTTCCAACGAAGTCTGAGTAATACGTGTAGCCGTACACGCGAAGAAACGTATCAGACGAGAAATTCCGCTGATACTGTAGCTTCACGATCGACTGGTTGTTGTACTGCACGTCGCGCGTCGTGAGCGGAATAAAAGCGGACGGCGCTGCACCGTTTGCAATGAGGTACGGATTGTTGAAGGGCCGGTTCGTCGGCGACGACGGGAAATAATACGGTTGAATCTGACTGACATTTGCGTCGCTGAATGCGTTTCCGGGCGCGCCGGCATACGTAAAACTGTCGACGTAGTACGGCAGCGTTCCCGGAGGATAGAATTGCCCCATGAAATTCTGCAGGCCTTCGTCGAGCGGCGAAATGTACAA
This sequence comes from Vulcanimicrobiia bacterium, assembly GCA_963765935.1. Lineage (GTDB taxonomy): Bacteria > Vulcanimicrobiota > Vulcanimicrobiia > Vulcanimicrobiales > Vulcanimicrobiaceae > JAMXLG01. The sequence goes on from CAVXXX010000002.1 coordinate 535,633, forward strand.
CGGTGTCTGAATCGAGTCGTTGTCATAAAGCAGTTGAACGTCGTCGCTGATGCCCGCAGTTCCGTGCGGGATGCGTAAGTGGAAATTTACCACCGTGGTGCGATCCTGAACGCCGGAGGCAAGAGTTGCCCACGGCATCGGACCCAGGATGAAGCCTGGGGCGCCGCCCGCGCTAAGGTTCGGTGCGCCGTTCGTGAAGCACGACGGTGGAAGCACGTACCCCGGCGTACCGGGCACCGGACATTGATCGACGACGTTGCCGAACGAATTTGCGTACGCTTCGCCGTTCCATTGGTCGATGTACCGGTGATCTTGATTGAATCCGCCCACGCCGACGTAGTAACTGAAACGTCGATCCGGCGTCGATCCGCCGGCTTCGACATTCAAGCTGTGATAGAACGTCGGTGAACCGATCGTTCCGTCGAGGGATCCGTAGCCCGGATACGTACCGGTTTTAATCACTTGATTGATGAAACCGGCGAGGCCCTGCGCTTCCGCGTTGGCAGGCGTTGCGCCCGTGTAGACCTGCAATTCCGTTTGACCGAGCGATGATGCCGAGCCGGCGGGATAGTTATCGAAGCCGCGGTTAACGGGAATACCATCGAACTCGTAACCAACTTCGCTCGAATCTCCACCGCGAACGTGCACCGCTTGATTGTATCCCGCTTGATTCGTCGGGACATAGGCGCCCGGAACTGTGGCAATTGCGGAATACGCACTGTTTAAGTTTCCGCCGCCGCCCAACACGCTTGCGCGATCCTGTGCTGCCGAGTTGATCGAGTAGACATCCGACGTCGTACCGGAACGTACGAGCGTGCCGGATGTTTGCGACGTGACGCGTGCGATCGTCTTGAGCGTCTTACGCATGCGCAGCGTAATGACTTGCGTCTGGTCGGCGAAAACGGCAACGCCGGCGACGGAGAGCGGATCGTACCCATCCTTATCGCCGGACATTGTGTATTCGTCGGGCATCAGCGAAACGAATGCGTAATGGCCCGAGGCATCGGACAATACACTTACCGTCTCGGAAGCGCTTGATGCCGTAACTTTCGCGGCGGCTATCGGCACACCGGACTCATCGGTGACGGTGCCCGTTATGGCACCCGTCGTTCCCGCGTAGGCGGCGATCGGCACGAGCGTGCCGGCGAATGCAGCGATCGTGAGTGATGCGACGAGGCGGTGGAACCAACTGCGTACAATCATGAGCGGTCCTCCAGAAGTGCGTGATACGCGCGCATCGCTCGGTCAAACTCTGCGCGGATGGCGGCGGCTTCTCGCTGGTGCGGCGGAAGCGGTGGTCCTTGCGAAAGCGCGAGCGTTCCCTGCAAAATGGTCAAGCGCTCGCGAAGACGATCGGGCATCCACTGATCGTCTTCAGCGTTTCGAACCCCGGAAGTGAATTGCCGGTAGACGGCATCGATCGCGCGCCGTTGCGAGACCGAAGCACCGGCGCGTGCGGCATCGAGCCGATTGAGTGCAACGTCGATCTCCGAGAGTTCGTCGTCGAGGGTTTTCAAAAACGTATAACGCGCGACGTAGTCATCCTGCGACCACCTCGCTCGCGGATCGGGCGCGACGGCAAAGGTTCGTTCCAGCCTCACGTCGCCGCTCGTCCAGATCGCACGGTAGCGCCCGGGCACAACCGCCGGCCCGTCATTGGGACCCTTATTCCAATCACCGGTGTTGCGCCACGGAACCGGCGGTGCGTCGCTGAGGCTCCATGTGACGCGATTGATTCCGCGGTCGTTTGTTCCGGTGAGCGTTCGAACGGCGCGGCCCGTTTGATCTTCAATCGTAACCACCGGCGGCCGCGCAAGTTTCTTCGCAAGATAGTATGTTATCGACGCGCCGTACGGTGGATCCGCAGCCGAAAACGTGCCCGGCGGCGCACAGCAGGCGTTATCTCCAACCGGATACGCGGACGTCCACCAGTAGTACCACGATGTCGCGTCGGGAACCGGAAAGAGCGCCGGCTGCGATGAAGCGCGCGCCTGTGCGAGCCCTTCGATCGCCGCGATGTCGTCGAGGATGAACAAGCCACGTCCATGCGACGCAGCCAGCAAGTCGTGCGTCTGCGGCTGGACGCGCAAATCATGAATCGAGACGGGCGGCATGCCCAGGCGCAGCGATTCCCAATGCGCGCCGCGGTCGAGACTAAACCACGCACCTTGCTCCAGTCCGGCGTAGAGCACATCCGAATTCACCGGATCTTCGCGCACGACGCGTGCCATTTCATCGCGCGGGAGCGTCATTGAAATGGAATGCCATGTCCGCCCGGCGTCCTCCGTCACGACGATGTATGGCCGACGGTCACCCAGCAGATGCCGATCGATCACCGCATACGCGCGCGTCGCAGAGATGCGCGACGGCTCAACGCATTCCACGCGGCCCCATGGCGCAATACCGGCCGGCGCAACGTTGCTCCACGACGCGCCGCCGTCGCGCGTTACGGAAATCACGCCGTCATCGCTTCCCGTCCAGATCATCTTCGCATCGACCGGTGATGGTGCGATATCGAGCAACGTGTCGTAGAATTCCGCGCCGGAGATATCCGTATTGATCGGTCCCCCGGCGAGTTGTTGTTTGCTTGGATCGTTGCGTGTAAGGTCGGGACTGATGACCGTCCAGCTTCTTCCACTGTCAATTGTTTTGAAGACGACATTGGCGCCGAAGAACGCTGCGCTCGGTTCGAGCGGCGAGAACGCGATCGGCGCTTCCCAATTGAAGCGATGCAGCAGTCCGGCGAGCGCGCGGCCATTCGTGTCGGTGACATCGGGCGTGATGTCGTAGTTCTGCCGCGACTTCATATCGTAGATGCCGAGCTGCCCGTTCAACTCATTGACGCCGTCGTTCCAAATCAGCTCCGGATGTCCCGGCTGCGGCCACGCCCACACACCGTCCGAATTGTTGGCGACGTCGCGCCAATCGCCATTGAGCAAACCGATTGGACTGAGCGAAAGGTTCGGACCGCAGAACGAATCGTTGTCTTGCAATGCACCGCAGATTGTATACGGGCTCTGCTCGTCGTAGCCGAGATGGTAGATCTGCGCGAGCACGACGTTGTAGCGCCAATCCCAGGTGCGCCCGCCGTCCACCGAAATCGGTGCACCGCCGTCGTCGGCTTCAATGACGCGCTTGCCGTCGCGCGAGATCCAAAAGCCGTGGTGATCTTGGTGCACCGCGTCAATATCGTCGATGAGCGTGCGGCCGCCGTCGCGCGTTTCGATCAAATTCTCCGATGCGAAGAACACCCGATCGCGATTGACGGGATCGACTTCCAAGCGGCTCATGTAGAAGGGCCGCTGATCGACGAGCGTATCGCGCGACATCATGCGCCAGTGCGCGCCCGCATCATCGGATCGCCACAACAACCCTTCGCGTGATTGAATCAACGCGTACACGCGTCGCGAATCATTCGGTGCCACCGCAATCCCGATGCGGCCCAACGTGCCCTGCGGTAATCCACCGCCGGTCAGTCTACGCCAGGTGCGTCCGAAATCGCTTGATTTATAGATGCCGTCGACGGGACCGCCGCTCGTAAACGTCCACGGGACACGGCGGAATTGCCACACGCCCGCGTAGACGACGTTCGGGTGCGAGCGGTCGAGTGCGAGATCGCTGATTCCGCTTTGCGGTCCCGGATACAGCGTGTGATGCCAACTTCGTCCGCCATCGGTTGTCAGGTACACGCCGCGCGCGGTGGAGTTCCGAAACGGATCGCCCAACGCACCGGCGATGGCATGTTGCGCATTGCGCGGATCGACAACGATGCGGGCGATAGCATAGGTATCTTCCAGACCGCGATGCGACCAATTTTTTGCACCGTCGATCGTCACCCACACGCCGTCACCGTACGATGCATCGTTGCGCGGCGCGGCTTCGCCGGTGCCTGCATAGACGACGTTGCGGTTCGATGGCGCAACGGCGAGCGCACCGAGTGCGCCTACGGACGAAGACGGCCACACGTCATTCCACGTGAGGCCGCCGTTTGTCGTCTTAAACACGCCGCCGCCTGCGGCACCAAAGTAGTAGAGCAACGGATCGTCGTCGCTCCCGGCGACGGCCGCGACGCGACCACCGCCACCGGCCGGGCCGACGTTACGCCACGCGAAATCCGGCGATGCGATGAGCGCCGCGAACGCGAATGCACCGACCATCAAGACATAATGCTCAGGTAGTGACGATCGAACGCCGCCAGCAACCCTTCCGCATTTGCATACATCCCGGGCGTATATGCGCGGGACTCGATGCCCTTCTGCGTCAACTCGTTGACATGCCAATCCTGACGGTTCGTCACATCCCAAAACTCAACAGCGTCGCTGGGATCGAAATCGGAACGCGACATTGTCTGCGGATCGAACAACCAGGCGCAATCGATCTGCGTCCGATCCGGCGCGATGGGTTTTGCGTAGTGAACCATCACGTAATCGGGATGCAAGCTCAGCAGCATCGACGGAAAAATCGTGTAGTAATAGACGCGGTCGAGATCGTCACCGTCAACATCGCCCACCGGCGGTCGCGTCGTCGCGCCGGTCGTCGTCAAACTGGCGCCGTGCGTGCGCAACTCGGAGAAGCCGCCGAGGAATGGTCCCTCGGACAGATCGTTTCGTCCGGAATCCGACGGCGAGAGTTTATCGAGTTGCGGGTGAACGAGCGGACAGTGATAGCATTCCGAGTAGTTTTGGAAGATCAACTTCCAATTCGCGCGCACATCGTAGTGAATCGTCCGAGCGGTGCGCAGTTCCCCGATGTGCCAATGATGAAATCGCCGGAAAAGCGGCGCGAACGCTTCTTCGAAACCAGCCGCCCATTCCGAGAGACTGATGAAAATGAAGCCTTCCCACACACCGACCCGCGCTTCGTGCAGCGGATAGTCTGCGGTTGAAAAGCCTTCCACGTCCATCATATTGCGCGCGACTTTGAGCTGGCCGTCCAAACCGTAGGTCCAGGCATGATACGGACACTGGATCGAACCGCTAAAATGTCCGCTTTGCGCCTCGCACATGCGTGTTCCGCGATGCCGGCACACATTATAAAAGGCGCGCACGGCGCCGCTTTGATCTTTGATCACGATCAGACTTTCGCGCGCTATGTCGGCGACGAAGAAATCGCCGGGACGCGAGAGCTGCTCGAGCCGTCCGACGCAAATCCACTCGCGCGAAAAAATATGTTCGCCTTCGAGTTCGAACACATCGGGCGACCGGTACCATCGCGCATCGAGCGTTTTCTGTCCCGACGCGGTGGCCCTGACGAACGAAGTCATGGAACCAACCTCCTCGCCGAATAACGTTCGGATTTTCGTGCGGAGGGAGCCCTATCCTTCGGCGCGTATTCCCATTTCACCGAACGCCATTCGGCTACGAACGCTTCGCGTCGAATGATCCGGGGAGGTGCCAGATGGCCGGCCGGACCTTTAACCGCCTCGAGTCTTCGCTTCCACGCCGCGCCTACTGGGATGCGGCGTACTTTGAACGAGAGCAACGCGCCATTTTCATGGGAGAGTGGGTCTACGCCGGACGGAGCGAGTCGCTTCAGTCCGCCGGTGATTACCGCGTGGTCGACCTCGCAGGGGAAAGCATCATCCTCATGCGAGGCGACGAGGGACAATTGCACGGGCACATCAATCTGTGCAAGCATCGCGGCAGCCGGCTTTTATGCGGCGAGGGAGCAACGCGCGCGATTCGCTGCCCGTATCACGCGTGGGCCTACGCACTCGACGGACGTCTCATCAGCGCGCCCTTCATGGACATCGAGCAGCTTCCCGGCGAGTCGCGGCATCTCCTTAGCGTAGGTGTCGATGAGTGGGGCGGATTTCTCTTCGTCCATCTACTGCCGGTACAGCACTCGCTTGCCAACGCGCTCGGCGCCGTCCCCGCGCGGCTTGCGCGGTACCCACTCGCGGAATTGCGCACCGTTATAACGCGCGAATACGACGTTCGCGCGAATTGGAAAGTGCTGCTCGAGAACTATAACGAGTGCTATCATTGCGCGGGCGTTCACCCGGAACTCTGCCGCATCGTACCGGCTTTCAAAGATCACGGTGGAGCGAACCTCGACTGGGATCGCGGAATTCCGCACCGCGAAGGCGCGACGACGTTCACCTTCTCCGGCACGACGTCGCGGCCGCCCTTTCCCGGTCTCGATGACGACGAACGCGCCCGCCACAAAGGCGAATTGATCTATCCGAACTTTCTGCTAAGTTTGAGCGCGGATCATGTCACGTCGTTCGAACTGCGGCCACTCGCTGTGGATAGCACGCGCGTGGTGTGCACCTTTTTGTTCCATCCCGATACGATCGCGGCGCCGGGATTCGATCCGAGCGATGCCGTCGAGTTTTGGGATTTGGTGAACCGGCAAGATTGGCGCATCTGTGAATCGGTGCAAGACGGTATGCGGTCCAAATATTTTCGCCATGGCTACTATGCGCCGATGGAAGATGCGAGCCTCGACATTCGCCGGTACATCGCAGCGCATTTAGGTGAAGATGCGCTGCGCGAGGAGCCATCGTGAATCAACGCTACGATGCAATCGTCCTCGGCCTTGGCGGAATCGGAAGCGGCGCGGCATATTGGCTTGCGCGCCGTGGAGCGCTCGTGCTCGGACTCGAACAATTCGAACTCGGGCATGCGCGCGGCGAGTCGCACGATCACTCCCGTATTATCCGCCTCTCCTATCACGCGCGAAACTATGTCGAACTCGCGAAGCGCGCGTACCAGTCGTGGGACACCGTAGAACTCGATTCCGGCGAGCGGATCATCTTTAAAACCGGCGGGCTCGATCTCGGGCCGCGCAGCGGAGCGATTTCGCTCGACGGATATGCAGACGCGATGCGGTCGAGCGGGGTTCCATTTGAAACGCTCGGTCCGGAGCAAATCCGTCAGCGCTTTCCGGCCTTTCGTATCGATGATAACGTGTGGGGCCTCTTCCAACCCGATAGCGGCGTTGTCGCTGCCGAACGTGCCACCGCGGCGCAACAGCGGATGGCGCGCGCGTACGGGGCGACGCTTCGGGATAATACGCGCGTCGAAGGAGTCGACCTCGATGGTTCGGATGTCATCGTGCGCACGGGCGAGGAGACATACCGCGCGGCACAGTTGATCGTCTGCGCAGGCCCGTGGACGAACGCGATGCTCGAATACGCAGGCGTCCATCTCCCGCTCGAAGTGACGAAAGAACAGGCGATGTACTTCTCTCCCGCAGATGTGTCGCCGTTTGCGCTCGGCACGTTCCCGGTGTGGATTTGGATGGACGATCCGTCGTTTTACGGATTTCCCGTTTTCGGCGAGGCGGGCGCGGTGAAAGTGACGCAAGACGCGGGCGGCAAGGCAGTCGATCCGCAAACGCGTACGTTTGATGAGGATCCCGATATCACCGCGAGAGTACGGACCTTTTTGCGCGCGCATCTTCCGGCGCTCGATGGACCGCTTCAGCTCATAAAGACGTGTCTGTATACGCTGACGCCTGACCGCGACTTCGTCATCGATACCGTGCCGGGCACGACAAACGTGCACGTTGCGATCGGCGCGGGACATGCCTTCAAGTTCGCCTCCGTCATCGGACGGATTTTGAGCGAACTCGCGCTCGATGGAGCGACCGAGAGCGACATCTCCGGTTTTACGCTCTCGCGTCCCATTCTCTCGATGTCAGAACCGCCGAAGACGTACATGGTATAGCAGCGTGAATCTCGACGTTGCGGCGTTTGCGGTATATCTCGTCATCGTACTGGTCATCGGTGCGGTCTCGTCGCGTCGCATCGGCAATGCCGAAGATTTTCATTTGTGCGGACGCAGCCTCGGCCCCGTCACCGTTTCTCTCTCTCTTGCGGCAACGGTGTTTTCGGGTTCCGGATTGATCGGAGGCGCGGGGCTCGCATATGCGATCGGCGCGTCTGGTTCGTACTGGAATCTCACCGCCGTCCCGGCGTGGGTTCTCGTCGGTGTGACGCTCACCGTCACGATGCGGCGTTTACGGCTCAATACGGTTCCGGGCTTCTTGGGCCAAACGTATGGGATGAACGCGCGTCGCCTCATCGCGTTTCTTCAAGTCGTTGAAGCGGTGACGTTCGTCGCGGTCCAGATTACGGTATCGCGACTTGCACTCGAAACGCTCTTCGGAATGAACGGACTTCTTGCGGCCCTGCTCACTACGGCCGTCTTTGTCGCGTACACCGCAATGGGCGGATTGTGGGCGGTCGTATGGACCGACATCGTGCAGTACGTCGTATTAATGAGCGCGGTGATCGCCGGTCTCGTGCTTGCACTCGTTCATGCCGGTGGATGGTCTGCCGTCGCGGCTCATCTTCCTCCGTCGCACTTGAGCATGGGAGAGCTCGGGGTGCAGACGCCGTTTGCATGGTTTGCATTGTGCGTCTACGCCTGGGCATGCGATCAAGCCTACATGCAGCGCGCCTTTGCATCGCGTGATGAACGGACCGCGCGAACCGCGTATCTGTTCACCGCCGGAACGTATCTCGTGTTCGGCGTGTGCGTGGCGGGAATCGGCATGGCGGCTTCCGTGCTCCTGCCCGGGCTTCACGATCCCAATCAAGCGTTTCCGCAGCTCATCGCGCACGTGGTGCCGCCGGGCGTGCGCGGCTTCTTCCTCACCGGAATCCTCGCAACGACGATGTCAACGGCGTCAGCGTATCTCGCCGCATCGTCGTCCGTGCTCGTCCAAGATATTTACGAGCCGCTCACTAAGCGCGCTGCCGCGGGCACACATTTGGTCAGCACCTCGCGCGCGGCGACTATTTTTTTAGCGATCATTTCGTTCGTCGTCGCCTTACAGTTTCCGAACATCGTAAACGTCGTGATTTTCTCGACGCTCGTGTCGCCGGCGGCGATCTTCTTTCCGCTGGTCTTCGGGTTGTACCTTAAACGAACGAACCGCCGTGTGGGATTCAGCGCGATTCTGGTTGCCGCAATTGCCGGCGTAGCGGATCAAGCATGGCTCGCGGGTCACGCGCCGGTTATCGGCGTCATCGATCCACTCTTTTTCGGGCCGCTCGCCGGCCTGATCGTGCTCGCGGGCGGGACGCTCGCCGCACCTCAACACTCAACACCGATAGAAAGGTCCATCGTCCATGCCCACGACCTATGACGCCATTATCATTGGCGGGGGACACAACGGTCTCGTGACCGCGTGTTACCTCGCGCGCGCCAAGTGGAAAGTGCTGGTGCTTGAACGCCGGTACCTCGTGGGCGGCGCATGCGTGAGCGAAGAGACGTTTCCGGGATACAAAGTCTCGACCGCCGCGTACGTCAACAGTCTGTTCCGCCCGGAGATCGTGCGCGATCTAAATCTAAAAGCGTACGGTTTTGAAGCGATCGAGCGCAATCCGGCGTCGTTTACGCCGTTCCTCGACGGCCGGTATCTGATGCGCGGACGCGACGCCCAGAGCGATCTCGCCGAGATCGCGAAATTCAGCAAACGCGATGCGGATGCGTATCCGAAATACGAAGCGATGCTCGAGCGCGTCGCATCGATCATCGAACCAACGCTGACGCAAATTCCGCCGAACGTGCTGCATCCGGGACTCGGCGATCTCGTCTCCATGGGCAAGCTCGGACGCGGCATGCAGAAACTTGGGCCGGCAATGGCCGAAGCGGTCGAGATGCTCACCGGCGCGGCTCGACCGATTCTCGATCGCTGGTTCGAAAGCGAAGAACTCAAAGGCACGATCGCGACCGATGCGATCATCGGCGCGTTCATGGCTCCGTCGATGCCCGGCACCGCGTACGTGCTGTTCCATCACGTCATGGGCGAGACGAACGGTAAGAAAGGCGTGTGGGCATACATGCGCGGAGGCATGGGCGGATTGTCGCAATCGCTCGAGCGCGCGGCCAAAGATCTCGGTGTTGAGATTCGGACCGAAGCGGAAGTCACGAAGATTCTTACCAAAAACGGCGCAGCCACGGGCGTCGTGCTCGCAAACGGTGACGAGTTTCGCGCGAAGAAAATCGCGAGCGGCGTCGACATGCACCTCACGTTCGAGAAGTTCCTCGATCCCAATGCGCTGCCGCCCGAGTTCCGGGAAGCGGTTTCACGCATTACGTATGAAAGCGCATCGGTCAAAATCAATGTAGCGATCGAGCGCTTGCCGAGCTTCACCGCCATGCCCGGACATGAAGCGGGACCGCAGCATCACGGCACCGTGCACTTCGTACCGGATCAGGACTTCATCGAGCGCGCGTACGACGACGCGAAGTATGGCGAGCCGTCGCGCGATCCGGTCGTGGAATGCTGCATGCCTTCGTCGTTGGACCGGACGGTCGCGCCGGCGGGCAAGCATCTGATGTCCATGTTCGTTCAATACGCGCCGTACCAGCCGAAGAGCGGACCGTGGACGCAGGAGATGCGGGATCGTTTCGCAGACCGCTGTTTCGACATCATCGAACAACACGCACCCGGCTTCAAAGCTTCCGTGATCGACCGGCAGATTTTGACGCCCATCGACATCGAAGAAAAGTTCGGACTGACCGGCGGTAATATTTTCCAAGGAACGATGCCGTTTCATAACCTGTATATGTTCCGTCCCGTGCCGGGCTATGCAAACTATACGACGCCGATCAAGAACCTCTTTATGTGCGGCGCAGCCGCGCATCCCGGTGGCGGCGTGATGGGAGCACCGGGTTGGAACGCGGCGCGCGAAATGCTCAAGAGCTAGGCGAAAGGAGAGATCGCGATGAGTGAATTGCCGAAAATCGGCATCGTCGGAACCGGGCGCATGGGTGCAAATATCGCGCGACGCTTAAAGGACGTCGGCTACACCATCGCTGCGCTCTACGACACGAACCCCGCCGCAGCCGAAGAAACCGCGCGTGATACGGGCGGCGAAGTTACGCGTTCGCTTCCTCGAGTAACCGAACGTAGCGACGTCATCATCACGGTTGTCAGCGACGATGCGGCGATGTATCAGATCTTCTCCGGCTCGGGCGCTCTGCTCGATGGCGCGAAGGGGCGCATCTTCGTGAATTGCGCGACCGTTACGCCGAGTGTCCACGTCGATGTCGAACGCATCGCGGAAGCCGCCGGTGCACAAAGCTTGGAAGCATGCATGGCAAGTTCGATTCCGCAAGCCCGGAACGGCACGCTCTATCTGATGGTAGGCGGAAAGCGCGAGGCTTTCGAGCGCGTCCGGCCCATGCTCGAACAAATGAGCGCATCGCTCAAATACATCGGCGAAGCGGGCCGCGCCGCCCAAGTCAAAGCACTCGTTAATATGGTGATGAATATCAATACGGCCGGACTTGCGGAAGGGCTTGGTCTCGGCAATGCGCTTGGGCTTGACCTCGATATGCTTCGCGAAGTCTTCTCGCAGACAGGCGCGAATTCACGCGTGCTCGAGACGGATGGCGTCGACATGCAAAATCGCGATCATGATTGCTACTTCTCGGCAGAGCACGCCGCAAAAGATTCGGGCATCGCGCTTTCGCTTGCGGAAGACGAAGATTTACGCCTTCCGCTCGCGCAAGCGACGTTCGAACAATTCGAGTTAATGAAACGTCTGGGGCTCGGCGGCCTCGATAAGTCCGGTGTCTCCGAACTGACGTTTCCAAACCGCCACGCGCAACACTTAACCGCACGCACGTAACGACATCGGAGGAGAAAATGTCTACAACCTCGACCACGTTCGTTCCGCTGGTGAGTTCCAGCACGAGGGGCCCGCTGGGCGCGGCGCATCTTCCGCGCATGTGGCTCAAGCTCTCCCTCGCATCCCACGGACAACTGCCGTCAGATTATGATGAATGCGGCAGCGGCTTCGATCAAATGACCCTCGACGGCCTTGGTCTCGATCGCGAGAAAACGATCGACTATATCCGCAAGAACCACCCGACGTACATGCAATTCGAACAATGGGTGGCGAGCAACGGCAAAAAGGTCGACCCGGAAAGCATTCGCAAACACAACGAAGCGATCCACGCCTATCACCACAGCGACGAACTGGCCAAAGAGATGCGCACCGCCTCGGGCATTCCGCACGAGCACATCAAGGACGCGGTGACGCTGAACACCATGGAAGACCTCGACGCATTTCACAAACAAATGCATTCCCATTGATCGTCACGCTGGACGACGGCGCGACGACGGCCGTCGAACGCTGGGGAACGGCGGGACCCGTGCTGTTGTGCATACACGGCATGGTGAGCTCCCGCCGTTCTTGGCTTCGTCTCGCGCGCCGCTTTAGCGACCGGTATCAGCTCGTTGCCTACGATCAGCGCGGCCACGGGGATAGCGCAAAGGTCGATGGTCCGATGACGCTCGCGCGCGGAATACGCGACGCGCAAAACGTTACTGCCGCGATCGGCGGCGCGGACGTGCTCGTCGGACATTCATGGGGCGGCGCCGTTGCAATTCGCACCGGTGAGGCGCTCGATGTGCGCGGTGTTGCGACGATCGATCCGATGATCGTGCAAGTGGAGCGCGATTGGTACGACGAGTACGTCGAGGAGCTCGCGCAGAGTTTCGCGCTCAGCGGCGGAGATCGCGACGAGGCAACGCGCGCCGAATATGCCGATTGGCACGAGGACGATGCCGAAGGGAAAGTTCACGCGGTCCATTCCATGACGGCGCGCCCCATCGAACGGTTACGTGATGAGAATCGCCTCGTCGATTGGGATTTGCGCCCGGACATCGCGCATTACCGCAAGCCCCTTCTTCTCGCGATGGCGGGACGCGACGGCTCCATCGTTCCCGAGCCGGTGATCGACTATGTTGAAAGCCATCACACGGCCTACGTACGCATCGAACGATTCGAAGGGCAAGGCCACAATTTGCACCGCACCGGCTTCGACGCGTTCGCAAGCGTCTTGGATGAGTTTCTTCGGTCGCTGCCTTAGCGCAGCGACACGAGCCTAATGAAAAGGGCCCGCCGAAGCGAGCCCTTTTGTTGTGATCACCGGCCCGTTTGTTACAGCTTGATCTTCGCTTCGACGAAGAACTGGAACGGCTGGGTCAGCGTGTAGCCCGAATCGGCGTTCGCAGAGCCGAACGTCGGTTCATAGGGATACTTCAGGAACGAGGGTTGTGCTGCATAAGCAGCGGTCCCGGGGTTGTACTGATTGCCGAGCGGCGCAATGCCGCCGACCGCCGAGTTGAGGATGCTGTAGCTGCAGACGTGGTTGTTTGCAAGTGCAGCAACGCCAGGTCCGGTTCCACCCCAGCAGGTGTCGATGATGTTGGCAAACGTTGCCGTGACCGTAATGCGCGAACTCACATCATACGAGAGCTGGAGATTGACCCCGAGCTGCGACGGGTTCCGGAACGAACCGGGCAGATCGAATTGTCCGGTGTACGGATCCGGAATCGCCGCAAGGGCATTTCCAGTAGCGCATGACGTGCCGTCCGCAGCCGATCCGCTGCCGCCGTAGGCGTATCGCGGATCACCGGCGACGGAACCGACGGTTCCCGTGCACGCTTCCGGAGCGAAGCCCGGCGTCGTTTCCGGAGCACCGTAGCGGTTTCCAGTTTGGAATTGAACCGACGGAGTAATTGCGAATTTATCGTGGCGATAGTTCAAGAGGAACGTCGCAACGTACGGCACGTTATACGAGTCGTATTCGCTATTGATTCCGCCCGGGAAGATGTCATACGGCACGAAGTTTTGGAACGCATCGATCACCGCTTGCGGGTGTGCGTTCCAGTATGGATTTGCAACGGTACCCGCGCCGCAGAGCGCCGAGTTCGCGATCGGCGTACCAGGTGTGAATGTCGTTGCCGTGGCGGTTGCCGTCGTGTAGCAAGGTGCCGCTACAACACCGTTCGCCGTCGTGCCACCCGCGCAGTACTTCTGATCGCTCGGGTTGGACGCACAGTAGCTCGTGTAGGCATTGTAGTTTCTGATGTCTTGGTTCGTCTGCGAAAGAATCGTCGATCCGTTCGCAAGCGTACCGTACTTGATATACGCGTTCGTGTACGTGAACGAGAGCAATCCCGACAGACCGTTTCTGGCGAAGTCGCCCTTGCTTACCTGAAACTCCACGCCGTCGGCGGTTAAGCTTCCGACGTTGAGGCCCGAGATGAAGCCGGTCTTCTGATCCAGATAGAAGTTCTGGATCTGGTTTTGCGTGTGGCGATAGAACGGCGTCAACTTGTACGACCAATCGGTGCCCTTCAGGCGCTGCTCGATCGAGAGGTCGTAGTTGTTCGAGGCCGGTGGAGACACCATGTGCCCCGGTGTGTTGAAGCCGAACTTATAGAAACGCGATCCGAGTAGATCGGCCGTGTCTTGTTGTTGCGCGTCGTACTGTTCGTATGCCGTATTCGGCGGCTCGACAAACCGTCCGGCGCTTCCGCGCACAACCGTGTTGGGATTCACCGTATACGTGAACGCGAAGCGCGGTTGGAATTCCGGATAGTTGAATTGCTGCCCGGACGCATTGACGAGATTCGCGTTGCGATACGAGAGTGACGTATTCGGAACCGGTATCGAAGCGCACGGCGTCAGCGGCGAGAAACCTCCGCCGATCTGAGATTTATCGATCGGGGCACCCGTCGTCGGATCGACGCACTTATCGGTGTTATATGCGGCAAACCAGAACGCGCGCATCGGACCATTGGTATCGGCGCCGGTGAAGTTGAAGTCATCATACCGGACGCCGAGGTTAATCAAGAGTTTCTCGTTCGGGCGCCACTCGTCGGTGAGCGAGGCCGAGTAGAACTGCGGCTTCACGGCATTGTACAGACCCGAGAGTCCGTTCTCGACCGTCGTCAATTGGCACGGTCCACCACCGCACGATGCGGGCAGCGCCGGTGCCGACGTCGAGCCAAACGTCACGACCGACGTCGGATCGACGAGGCCGGGATTACACGTCTGCGCGACGCCGGCCGTCGTATAACACAAGCCGTTGGAGAAGTTCTTGTTCGTGATTTCGGCGAGCGTCGTCGTAGCACCACCGAATCCGAAGAGATCGTAGAACGTGCGGTTGTTATCGCGGAACACGTTCGCTTGGGTGTAGTTACCTTGAAGCGAAACGAGGTGCTCGGCACTGAACTGCTTCGAAAACACCGCCGAGCCGCCGTAGGTATGCGTCGCAAGGAGATAATTCGGTCCTACCGGTCCGAAGTAGTTCGCGAAGGCCGTTTGCGGTCCGGTTTGCAGCCAGTCGGAATAGAACGAGTAGCCGTAAACGCGCAAATACGCATCCGAGCCCCAGTTCTTCTGATACTGCAGTTTGAAGATGCTTTGATCGTTGTAGATCGAGTCGCGAAGATTCGGATCGATCAGCGCCGTCGTGCCCGTGGGGCACGCATTCGTGAACGGTGCGGGTACGTTGGCACAACGATCCGTCGGCGAATCCGGGAAGAGATACGTTTGCTGGAGCGACGCAAAATTCGACGGAAGCGATGCGCCGAGCGAACCCGTATAGGTCAGTCCATCGAAGTACGATGGGAACGAGCCTTCCGCATTGTAGATCCCGCTCCCGACGTCGTTCGTCGAGTCGTAGAACGTCGTCTTTAGGAACTGGTTGCTGAAGAGCAGTTGTAAGTCGTCGCGTCCGCCGTCCTTGCGGTGCGGCAGCGCGAAGTGGAAGTTTGCGACGACGTCGCGGTTCGCCAGTCCCGAGGACGAGAACGCGTTGAACGGCGACATCAAGTAGTTGCCGTTCGCGTCGGTGCCGATTACATTGCCCCAATTCGACAGGTACTGATCGCCTTGGTTCTTATCGACATAAAGGAAGTTATCGTTGTTATAACCGCCTACACCGATGTAGTACGAGAACCGGCGATCCGGCGACGCGCCACCCGCTTCCACGGCAGCATGGTGATAGAACGAAGGGCCGCCGAGTCCGAGCGTCGCTTGAGCGTAGCCCGGATACGACCCGGTCTTGATGACCTGGTTGATGTAGCCAGCGAGGCCTTGGCCTTCCGAGTTCGCCGGAGTTGCACCGGTATAGACCTGAAGCTCTTGTTGACCGAGCGACGAGGCCGTACCGCCGGGATAGTTATCGAAGGAACGGTTTACGGGTACGCCGTCGACTTCGTAGCCGAGTTGGTCGAAGTCGCCGCCGCGCACGTGCACGGTTTGGAAGTAACCCGTTTGGTTCATCGGCACGTACACGCCCGGCACGGTTGCAATCGCGGAGTACGCGTTGTTCAGACCGCCGCCGCCACCGACTGCAGCGACCTTCTCTTGGGTCGCAGCGTTGACCGAGTAGACGTCGGAGGTGGTGCCGGCCTTCACCAGACTACCGGCGGTGGTCGAAGTGACCCGCGCGATGGTCTTGAGGCTGGTCATCCGCACGTTCACGACTTGCGTCGAGTCCGCGAAGATCGTAACGCCGGGGATGCTTTCGTTGGTGTATTGATCTTTCGCCGTCGTCAACGCGTACGTGTCCGGCGAAAGCGAGATGAAGCGGTAGTTTCCGCGTGCGTCGGTGGTGGTTGACGATCCGCCCGAAGGGCTGGAGACCGTCACCGTCACTCCCGCTAGCGGCGCTCCGTTTGATGCGTCCGTGACAACGCCGCTCAATCCGCCCGTCGTTCCGGCCAGTGTCCATGTTACCTGGCTGAAAAAGAGCGCAATTGTGGCAGCGGCCACCATGACGCGTCTAAAAGACGCCATATAAGGGTGGTCCTCCTTAAGAGATGATGTAATCCTTAAGCGCGGCTTGTTGAATCTTGTGACATCACCTCCCTGTTAGCTGGCGACAAAAAGGTAAGTCGCGTTTGCATCGACGGCGGTCCATAAGGACCATCACGCTGCGACGCACTGGTAATTTTGTTCGCTTCGATGGTCCGCCAGGTACGGATTCAAAAGCACGTCGCGACTACTCGGATGTGGATCGTACCGGACGCGCCGCTGCGGCCCGAATTGCGCTCATCCCGCATCGAGCGCCAACAAGGGCCACAACCGTGCGGCATAGTGCGAGCCGGTAATGGGGCAAGGACCCCGGCCGACGCCCTTGAAATATCGGGCGACCCGCAGATAGAGCTGTCCTGCCGACGTGGCTGAGCGGTTGAAAGCACGCGACTTGTAATTGCGCCTCGAAAGAGCTCGCCGGTTCGAATCCGGCCGTCGGCTCCGCTCTCTCCTTATACTTATACGCGCGATTTGTGGGCACAAGCCGTGCATGGCGTATGCAACCACGAATCCGGCTACGGGCGAGGTCGTCGCTCGTTTCGATTCCATCGATAATACGGCGCTCGATCGTTTGATCGAGCGCGCGAATGATGCGTTTCAGCGGTGGAAAGACCGGCCCGTTACAGAACGCGCTGCGATCGTCGCGCGCGCCGGCGAGTTGATGCGCGAACGTTCCGGGGAATTCGCCGGCCTCATTACACTCGAGATGGGCAAGCTCATCAACGAAGCGCGCGGCGAGGTGAAGCTCGCGTCGGCAATTCTTCGATATTACGGAAAGAACGGGCCGGACTTTCTCAAGCCGCGCCCGCTCCAAATATCTGGTGGAGAGGCGGTGGTCGTGCAAGAGCCGATCGGGGTCCTGATCGGCGTCGAGCCATGGAACTTTCCCTTGTACCAAGTCGTGCGGTTTGCCGGACCGAATCTCGTCGCCGGCAACACGATTCTCCTCAAACATGCATCGATCAATCCACAGTGCGCGCTTGCCCTCGAACGATTATTCATCGATGCCGGAGCATCGGAGGGCGTCTATACGAACTT
This sequence comes from Vulcanimicrobiia bacterium, assembly GCA_963765935.1. Lineage (GTDB taxonomy): Bacteria > Vulcanimicrobiota > Vulcanimicrobiia > Vulcanimicrobiales > Vulcanimicrobiaceae > JAMXLG01. The sequence goes on from CAVXXX010000002.1 coordinate 553,253, forward strand.
GTTCATCGGCGCCGATCAAGTTGCACACGCGATCGAACATGAACTCGTACGCGGCGCGTCGTTAACGGGGAGTGATGCCGCGGGAAAATCCGTCGGAGAAGTTGCGGGACGCAACGTCAAGAAAGTCGTCCTCGAACTCGGTGGCAGCGATCCGTTCATCGTCCTCGACGGCGAAAATCTCGACCGCACGATCAAAGCCGCCGTGATGGGACGGATCGGAAACACCGGACAAAGTTGCGTGGCTTCGAAGCGTTTCATCATTCTCGAATCGTGCTTTGATGCCGTACGCGACGGCATGAAAAAAGCGTTCGAAGAACTGAAGGCCGGCGATCCGTCGGATGAGTCAACGACACTCGGTCCGCTTTCTTCCGCCTCCGCCGTTGATGGATTGCTCGAACAGATCGAAGACGCCCTTACGAACGGCGCAACGCTCGTTACGGGCGGTCATCGAATCGATCGTTCCGGCAACTATCTTGAAGCCACAATTCTCACCGACGTCAAGCCCGGCATGCGAGCGTTTCATGAAGAGCTCTTCGGTCCGGTTGCGGTTCTCTATAAAGTGAAGGACGAAGACGAAGCGATCGCGCTTGCCAATGATTCGCCGTACGGACTTGGCGGCTCGGTCTTCTCGAACGACCTCGAGCGCGCCCAACGCGTCGCGAGCCGCGTGCAGACGGGAATGGTGTGGATCAATCATCCGACCAGTTCGCTGCCGAATTTGCCCTTCGGCGGAATCAAGCGTTCGGGATTCGGCCGAGAACTCTCCGACGTCGGCATTCACGAATTCGTCAATCAGAAACTGATCTGCACGCTGCCACCCGACGCTCAATTGATGGGGGCCGCCGGATAAAGGGGAAACCGCGATACGTCCGCAAGTTTGAGCGCCCCATGCAACCCGTCAAACCGAAATGGCTGAACAGCGGCCTCGTCCTCGTGTGCGAGCGCTGCTTCAAAGAACGTATTCCTGAAGAATCGCCTGAAGTCGCGGAGCGGATCGGCGACTTCAACTTGCGCAACTGGCTCAAATCGGAACTCAAAGAGCACGGCGAGTGGGGACCGATTCGGGTGATCGCAACGAGCTGCATGGACGTCTGCGCGAAAGAGAAAGTGACGGTCTGCCTCGATCCGAAGAACGGTGACCCTGCTGAGGTGATGGTCGTCGATCCGGTGGAAGAGAAACAGGCGCTCTACGATACGATCGTCGAGCGGATGGGCCGCAAAGAATCCTGACGGCGGATGTCAGGATTAGTCGGGTAGTATAGAGGTATGAGCACGACCGAAACATCACCGAAGACCCGCGGCTTCGATTTCGTTATCTATCAAACGCGCGATATGCGACGGCTTCGCTCGTTCTACGAACAACTGCTTGACCTCAAAGCCACCGTCGAGTATCAGGACTTTTACGTCGAGTACGATCTGCCCGACGGCAACACGTTCGCGATCGGACGCGATCCCGGCGCGACGGAATTCGTTCCGAGCGGCGGCGTTGTTTTCGGCGTCGCTGATGCCGAAGGGCTCGGCCGCCGCGTCCAAGAGCTGGGCGGCATGTACGTCAAGCGCTTCGGTGAGGGCGATCCGTGTTTCTCCGAGTGGTGCATGGATCCCGACGGTAACGTCTTCGGCTTGCATCAGCGCAAGAACGGATAGGCCGCTACGTTAGTACGGTGGCCTCCGTTTTGTAGGCCTCGGCGGCGGCCGCCGTATCGTAAAACTCTTCCCAAGTCGCTACGCGCCCGTCACGCATCGTAAAAACGTGAACCCATTCGAAGTCCGTGATGCGACCCGTCTTCCGTACGCGCGCGTTGTACCGGCCGAGAACGACGACCGTGTCGCCATCGGAAAAAAACGCGTGCGGCTCGAAGGCGAGGACCTCGTCCGATTCATTGAGCTTCACGAAGAACTCCGCAACCTGATCGCGACCCGTCCGTCTGCCGGCGGGCGGTATGTCGGGCGGCCCCGGTAAGTACCACGACACATCTTCCGTGAGCATTTGCAAAAGCGCCGGAATGTCGCCGCGTCCAAATGCGGCGTATGCGTCCTTGATGATCTGAACGTTCCCGTTATCAGCCATCTCGTTAACCTCTTCATTACTTGGAAACGCGAATATCGTAGCGCCTCCCGACCGCGGCGTCACGCGGAAACGACAAACGCTTTCTGATGAGTAAAAAGAAACCGCATCAAAGAGTGTTGATGCGGCTTCTTCCTATTCATGCGATCCTTCGACGGGCTCAGGATGACACGGGGGCGGTTTACTGGAATTCGAACTCCGCGAGGTTTTTCTCGATCTTGCGTTTGACGCGTTGCAACGCGTTGTCGATCGACTTCACGTGGCGGCCCAGATCGCGCGCCATCTCTTGGTAGCTCTTACCTTCCAGATACGATTCCAGGACCTGCGACTCGAGCTCGGAAAGATTTTGGCGGATGCGCTGGCGGATATCGTCGGAGACTTCCTGCGTTACGACCAGTTCCTCGGGATCCGAGGTTTTCTGCGATGCCATCACGTCGAGCAGCGTGCGTTCGCTGTCTTCGTCGTAGATCGGCTTGTTGAGCGAAATGTACTGGTTGAGCGGAATGTGCTTTTGGCGGGTCGCGGTTTTGATCGCTGTGATGATCTGCCGCGTGATACACAATTCGGCAAACGCGCGGAAGCTCGAGAGCTTGTCTGCTTTAAAGTCTCGCACGGCTTTATAGAGGCCGATCATACCTTCTTGGATGATGTCCTCGCGGTCCGCACCGATCAGGAAGTAGCTCTTGGCTTTGATTCGAACGAAGTTTTTGTACTTGTTGAGCAGGTACTCCATCGCCAGGTTGTCACCCGATTTTGCGATGGCAACGAGATCTTCGTCGGCTCTCTCGTTGTACTCCAATCCATCCGGAACAGGATGGGTCATAGCCATGTATTTTACGCCTCGTGGGGGTCGGTGTGCCGAAACACGCGGGCCGGAGTCCGTCGAACGCGACACATCCACGTGATTATAGGAGGGGCTCCTTTTCGCGTCAAGGATAACCCAAGCATAATCTTCGGACTTAACTGAGCGCAGACACGCTGCGTTGCGACCTTTGACGCACCACTTCGTAGAGTAACACCCCTGCGGCAACCGAGGCGTTGAGCGATTCGGTGACTCCAGGCATCGGAATCCGAACCAGGTAATCGCACTCGCGCTGAACCAGCTGCGCCAGCCCCTCGCCCTCTGCGCCAATCACGATTGCGATGTCGCGGTCGAAATCGGCCTCATCTAATCCGATGGAGCGCGGGCCCGCATCCGCGCCGGCAACCCAAACGCCCGCCTTCTTGAATTGGCGGATTGCCTCATTAATGTTCGGCACGCGGGCGATAGGAACGTGTTCGGCAGCGCCCGCGGCGGCTTTGCGAACGGTCGCATTGATGCCGGCCGACCGGCGTTCGGGCAAGATCACCGCATCGGCACCAAAACACTCCGCACTGCGAACGATCGCGCCGACGTTGTGCGGATCGGTGAGATGATCGAGCAGCACGAAGAACGCATGCTTCGATTTCCGTTTGCCGATCACGTCGTGTAGCGTTGCGTACTCGAACGGCGGCGCGATCGCGATTACGCCTTGATGCGTCTTGAACGGAAGTTGCGCGAAGAACGAGCGATCCTCGAACCGCACGGGAACGTTGCGTTCTTTCGCCTCGCCGATGATTTTTCGAAGCAACGGGTCGCGCTTGCGCTCGTCCGAGATATGAATCGCGCGCAGCGCCTCACCGGCAGCCAACGCCTCCTCGACGACGTGGATTCCGTACATTACATCATCGAAATCCAGACGCGGCTGACGCCGACCCTGCGGCTGCTGCGGCCGTCGTTTCACCCCGCGACGGTCCATGTCGTGCCCATTCCCCAAAGTGCTTTGCACTTCGGGGACCCCTTTCGTTTAACAGCACTCCGCGCTTCGCGCTCCGCGCCCCCACAGGCGAAGCCCGTGGGGCCCCCGTTTACCCTGCAACTGTCCACGTCGTGCCTTCTTTTGAATCTTTGATGGAGATGCCGCAACGCGCGAGGGCGTCGCGTAGGCGGTCGGATGCCGCCCAGTCTTTCGCTGCGCGGGCGTTCGCGCGCCGTTCGATCACGAGCGCAATTGCTTGTTCCGGCGTGGCACCGTTGAACGACATTTCACTACCGAGTTCCCCGTTTAGTCGATCGATGAAATCTTCGGGAAGCGCCGCGACCTCTTCAACCAGCCACGAGTCATCGGGTTCGATGCCGAGCAGCCAGAGCGCGGTCTCAAATTCTTGCTGTGCGCTCGCGGGAGCGTCCTTGATGAACGACAACACCTCGGCGAGTGCTGCGGAGGTGTTCATGTCTTCATCGAGCAGATCGGCAACGCGAGCCGGCAATCCGTTTGCGATGTTGTGCACCGGCACGACGGCTCCGCCTGAATGCATGCGTCGATACGCGCGCTTCAATTTATCGAGCGTCGCGTACGATCCCGAAAGCGAATCGTCGGTGAAGTTCATCACCTTGCTGTAGCCGGTCGTAAGGAACGTCACGCGGATCGCTTGCGGATCGTGACGCGCGAGCAGATCGACGAGCGGCTCGAAATTCCCGAGCGACTTCGACATCTTTCGTCCTTCGAAGTTCAGCAATCCACCATGCACCCAAACGTTTGCCATCGGCGGATGCGCCATCAGCGGTTCGCTTTGCGCGATCTCATTTTCGTGGTGCGGGAAAATCAAGTCGGCACCGCCCCCGTGAATATCGAAGCCGTTGCCGGAGGGATCGAGCAACGTGCGCGACATCGCCGAACATTCGATATGCCAACCGGGACGGCCGTCACCGTACGATTCGAAGGGCCACTTCGGCTCGCCCGGCTTCGCAAACTTCCATAGCGCGAAATCGAGCGGATCTTCTTTGTGCTCGCCGACTTCGATGCGCGCGCCGGCCTCGAGTTCTTCGACGTTACGATTGCTGAGTTTCCCGTAATTGGGAAAACGGCTGACCCGATAGTAAATACCGTCTTCCACGACGTAGGCAAAACCGCGCTCGATCAATTCGCGAATCATCGTTTGAATCTGCGGGATGAATTTGGTCGCATACGGCTCTTCGTCGGGTTCCAGCACGCCGAGCTTGCGCATCGACGCCTTGAACTCGGCATAGTAGTCGGAGACGATTTTGTACCAGTCTTCCCCCGTTTCGCGCGCCCGGTTGATACTGCGGTCATCGATGTCCGTGACGTTTTGCACGTACGTCACGCGATAGCCGCGATAGGCAAAATATCTGCGAAGCAGATCGAAGAACAGAAATGACCGGGCGTGGCCGAGATGCGCTTGCGCCGACGGCGTCAGGCCGCACACGTACATACGAACGTCGCCGGCCTTCAGCGGCACGAAGGTTTCCGGAGCCCGCGTCCTCGTGTTGTAGAGCTTTAAATCACCCACGACCAGTGCTCTTCGCCTTCCTTGCCTTCAATCGTATCGATGCGGTCTTCGAGGGTCGCGAGACGGCGCGTCAATTCCTTGATGGCCGTTTCATTCGGATCGGGCATTTCGACTTGCGGACGATCGGGAACGATGCGTACGGGTTTTCCGTCGACCGCGACGACGTGCGCCGGAATGCCGACGACCGTCGCATTCGCCGGAACGTCCCGAACGACCACCGATCCGCTTCCGACGCGCGCATTATCGCCGACGAGGATCGCGCCGATGACGCACGCGTTGGCACCAACGGTGACGTTTTTACCGAGCGTTGGATGACGCTTCGTTCGTTTCAAACTCGTGCCGCCGAGCGTGACTCCTTGATAGATCGTGCAGCCGTCGCCGACTTCCGACGTTTCACCGATCACGACGCCCATTCCGTGATCGATGAAGACATTTTGTCCGATCGTAGCACCGGGATGAATCTCAATACCGGTGAGAAAGCGCGTGACATGCGAGAGCCAACGCGGCAAAAGCGGAATTCCAGCGCGGTGCAACGCGTGAAACATACGATATGCGGCGATCGCATGGAAGCCCGGATACGAAAGAATAACGTCGAGCGGACCGCGAACGGCGGGGTCACGCTCGAGCGGTGCGCGCAGGTCGCTTTGAAGCGTTTCGAGCAGATTAGAGCTCATCGTCGGGTGCCTTCGATGGTATCGGCTCGAACGGCTTCCCGTCGGGACCGTAGCGAATTGGTTCCAACCCGCGTCCATGAAGCAGCCGTGAATTCACCGCACCGATGCGGATCAACATGCGGTCGTGTCCGAGGAGCGGAAAGAGCTAACTCGAGCGGCGGACCATCTTTCGCGCCGGTCAACGCCATGCGCGCCGCATAAAACGCGTCGTCCTTCGATATTCCAAATTCGGCCGCAATCGTCGGAATGTCTTGCGAAAGCGGCAGGCCGCGCAGTTCCGGTTGATGATCGATATACTGACCGACCGAATCCAAAAAGAACAGCACGTTGCGCGTGCGCAACCGCTCGAGCTCGAGCGCGGGAATCACGCATGCTTCCGACCGCAGTGCCGCAACCAGCGGATAGGCGTCGTCAACGCCCTCGAGTTGTTGGCCATATGCTTCTAAGAACGTCTCGATCCAGCGAAGCGCTGCATCGGGTGCGGGGTCTTCGAGAAAGCCCCACCGCTGCATCGCCGTCATCAGTTGCGCCCGCGAAACCTCCATTAGGCGCGTTCCCTCTTTTCTATAGCGGCGACCGCGTACGCCGCGACGCCGGTTCCGTCTCCCGTATACCCCATTCCTTCGCTCGTTTTTGCCTTCACGCTCACGCATTCCAGGGGTAATTGGAGCCGCGTTGCGAGATTTTCCCGCATGGCGCCGATATAGGCTGCGAGCTTCGGACGATCGACGACGATGGTCGCATCGACGTTTGAAACCGAATATCCGGCGTCGCGAACGCGCTGCATGCAGGCTTCGAGCAGCACCATTGAATCGGCATCCCTCCACTTCGGATCGCTATCGGGGAAATGTCCGCCAAGGTCGCCGAGTGCCGCCGCACCCAGCAGCGCGTCGGAGATCGCGTGCGCTACGACGTCGGCATCTGAATGCCCGAGCAGCCCGCGCTCGTGCGGCACGTCGATGCCTCCGAGCACGAGCCGCCTTCCCGGCGCAAAACGGTGCGCATCAAAGCCGTGTCCGACGCGAGTCACGCTCGCGTCCCTTCGCCGCGGCCCGCATAGTGCGAGAAGCGGGTGGTGAACGTCGCCGTCCCGTCGGCAAACGCTTCGAATCGCGAACCGAAGCCACGAAGGGCCTTCGATGCAACGTACGCGCGAACGACCGTGCCGGTGGGAAGATCCCGTTCAACCGCATCGATCGTTGCACCGCGCGACTGCAACTCCCGTTCGATTGCGCCGACCAGTGCGTCGTCCGCGAAAACTTCTACGAGCAGCACTTCTTCTTCCGCCGGCGCATGATCCAACCGTTCGCGCAACAACGCTTCGGCGCGCGCGACGTCTTGCGGATGCGTAACTTTGAAATTCTCGCTCGATGCCGCAACCGCGACGACTTCGATACCAATCGCTTCGAGCAAGGCCACGTCGTCGGTTGCCTCGATGCCGGCACGTCGCGCTTCGACGTGTGCGCGTTCGAGTTCGCGCCGCATGGCAAACTGCGGTGTTTGAGCCGCCCACAATTCACCGCGATCGAGCGTTTTTCGAACCAGCATCGTCGCCGGATCAACGATTTTGATCGTATCGACGACCGGCGCAGCGAGCACCGCCGCGCGTCCCGCGCGCACTTCGCGCATGCCTTTGCGAACATCTTCGGCTCGCACGAGCGGTCGCGCACCGTCGTGCACGAGTACGCCGCCGCAGCGCTCGCTCAATGCATGCAATCCGCTATGCACGCTCTCCTGACGCGTTGCGCCGCCGCTGACAACGGAAGAGGTACGCGAGGGCGCCAGTTGCGCAACGAGCGACTGCATGGGTTCGAGCCATTCGCTTTCCGTCACCACGACGAGTTCGCCGATTTCGGGCATCGTATCGAAGGTGCGCAGGGACCATCCAACCATTGGAAGTCCGCCGATTTCAACAAATTGTTTTGGTCCGCCGAAACGCGTGCCCCGTCCCGCCGCGACGATAATCGCTCCCCAGTTCATCGAACCGATGTATTCTGCAGCTTCGGCCGCGCAAAGATCATACGGCCCGCGACCGTTTGCAGCACGCTGGTCACGACGACTTCCGTCTCTTCGCCGATGAGGCGCCGCCCTTGCTCGACGACGATCATCGTGCCGTCATCCAAATATCCCACGCCTTGATTGGCCTCTTTCCCTTCGCGAATCACGTGCACGTGAAGTTCCTCACCGGGCAACACCACGGGCTTTACCGCGTTGGAGAGTTCGTTGATATTGAGCACGTCCACGCGTTCCACGCTCGCGACGCGATTGAGATTGTAGTCGTTGGTCAGCAACTTTCCGTGTAAGTCCCGAGCGAGCCGCACGAGCTTGGCGTCCACGTTTCCGGGCGGCAGATCGGTATAATCGCGTTCGCTGATATCGAGTGCGCGCAGCTCTTGCAGACGGTTCAGTACCTCGAGCCCGCGGCGGCCGCGGCTACGTTTGAGCGGATCCACGGAATCGGCGATCGTCTGGAGTTCGCGCAAAACGAAACGCGGAACCACGAGCGTACCTTCGAGAAAGCCGCTCTCGACGATCTCCAGGATGCGGCCGTCGACGATCACCGAGGTGTCGATCACCTTGACGGGCGTCGTATCGCTGCGGCTTCCCAGCGGACGCATCCCGACTTTTGCACCGACTCGTGCACCGAGATACGCGCAGAAAATTGCGACGCTGAGATATAAAACGATCGAAAGATATCGCCCTGCGGATCCACCAAAGCTGACGAACTCGAACGCAATGTTTTTTACGAGCAGCGAAATACCGAGGCCCGCGATCAGTCCAATTGCTCCGCCGGCCACTTCCGCGGGTGAAAGACGTTCGATCGCGCCCTCGGCGAGATTGAGTTCGTCCTCGAAGAAACTTTGCGCGAGCGGCGCGAGCAGCACGCCGACGAGCGCACCCGCTACGGACGATCCGATCGAGAGCGCGATTTGAAGCGGTTCGCTCGCAAAATGCAACGAGAGCATTCCCAAGTACGCCTCGCGTCCCAGCAGAAAGCCGGTAACGGCGAAAACGATAATAAAAACCGTTCGCAGGATGGCGCCCGAGAGATTGTTGCCGGCTACTCGAATGTTACGAATGCTCCGCACACGTCATTGGCAAGAAATTTTCCACGTCGCGTCAGCCGCATTCGTCCGCCCGCGACTTCGAGCAGTCCCGCATCGGAGTACCGGGCAATGACCGGAGCGTAGTGCTGCACGACGTCGACGCCGTATCGCTCTTTGAAATCCGAGAGGCCCACCCCTTGCGACGTCCGGAGGGCAAGCATGACCCCTTCGCCCCAAGCCTTCTGTTCCGGAAGGCGCTCGCTCTCGGCCGGAATCGGTTTTCCCGCAAGCGCGGCATCCAGGTAGACGTTTAGGTCGCGCGTATGAACGCTGCGTTCGCCGCCGCGATATGATGCCGCGCCGACGCCGAGGCCCACGTACTCGCCGTTACGCCAATAGTTCGCGTTGTGCTCGCTGTGGTGTCCCGGCTTTGCGAAGTTGCTGATCTCATAGTGTTCGAATCCGGCCTCTTCGAGCAACACAATTGCGCGATCGTAGAACTCCGCTTCGCGCGTGTCGTCAAAGAATGCCGACGGTTCTCGCGCATACCACCCTTCGTATGGCGTCCCTTCTTCGATGGTGAGCCCATATGTCGAGATATGATCGACGCCGAGCTCGATCGCGCAGCGCAGCGATCGCTCCCACGACGCAAGCGTCTGACCAGGCACGGCGAAGATCAAATCGAGCGACACGGATCGGATTCCGCCGGCGTGTGCGCCTTCGGCGGCCGAGCGGATCTGCTCCGGAGTGTGCTTTCTTCCGAGCGTCTTGATCTCGTTTGCATCAAACGATTGTACGCCGATCGACACGCGCGTAATGCGGGCCTGAGCATAGCGCTCGAAGTCTCCCGGCATGACGAGTTCGGGATTGAGCTCGATCGTCGTTTCCGTCAGCGTGCCGACACGATCGTAGCGTTCGCGAACGCGCGAGAGCAATGCCGCGATTTCATCGGCGGCGTAGGCGTTCGGCGTGCCGCCGCCAAGAAAGATCGTTGCCGCCGGTTCTTCCGGCTGCGCTTCGATCTCGGTATAGAGCGCTTGAAGATAACGCGCTGCCGCGCTGCGCCGCATGGGCCACTTCGCAAAATCACAGTACGGACAAATGTATGGACAAAACGGAAGGTGTACGTACACCCCGAGATGGGTTTGCGCTGCACGCGCAAACCCCGAAGGTGCGCTCATCCTTCGCCCTTAGGGAACGATCGCGAAAATTCCCACCCCGCGATTGCCCAGATTCGCGGCGATCGTCAGACTCGTTTCTTCAATGAACACTCTCACCGGAGCGCGTCCGAGTTTGGTAGCAATCATCTCCGACATGGACCGCGCCGTATCTGGATCGCCCGCATGCGAAACAGCGACCCAGGCGCTGGGTGAATGCTCGATCGTGCGCACCAGCGCTTCAACCATCAGCTCGCGTGTTTTATCGTACGAGCGGCTTTGCCCCGCGGGAGCAATCGCGCCTCGATCGTTGATTTTCAACACCAGGCTCACGTTGAGCATCGAACCGAGCGCAACCACCGCCTTCGGAAGTCTGCCGCTCGCTCCCAGCGCGCTGAGGTCCGGCACGGCGAAATAGGCGGCGGTCTTCATTGAGTCGTGGGAAAGTTTCTCGCCGATCGCATCGGCACCGTCGCCCGCTTTTGCACGCTCGGCGGCATATATGGCGAGTAGTGACTCCAAACCGCTCGCGCCACGCGAATCGACGACGCGGACACGCGATCCGAACGAAGCGGCCGCCGCGGTCGCACGTTCGAACGACTCGGACATTTGCGACGAGAGTGTAACAGCGACGACATCGTTCCCTTTACTGACGATACGATTGAACGCCGCTCGAAAATCATCAACACCGGCTGGTTCGGTCTTGGGGGTTTCGCCCGATTCGATGCGACGCGAAAACTCCGCACGATCGATGTCGACCCCGTCACGCAAACGCTGCGAACCGAACGTGACGTAGACCGGAACGATCTCGATGCCGTAACCGGCTGCATCGCCTCTGGTCAGATCGCAACCGCTATCGGTGACGATAGTAACGGCCACTTAAACGTTCCCTTTTAGTCCTGAGCCGTGTCGAAGGTCTCGTCTTGCGCGACGAAGATGCCTACCGCGCCGGCACCGGCGTGCGTGGCGATGACCGGACCGGCCTCCAGGATTTCGAACAAGCGAGGATGCCGGCCATCAAGTCGCTCGTTGAGTTTTCCGAGTACGTTTTCCGCAAGTTGTTGCGCATTTGTGTGCATCACGAGAAATCGGGCACGGTCGACGTCGCTCACCGCTTGCATCCCAAGATCGAGCATCGTCTCTTGCGCGCGATTGAACGTCCGCACTTGGGCTTCCGCCGCAACCTGACCGTCCTTGAGCGCAAGCACCGGCACGATCTTCATCAGCGTTCCGAGGACTTGTTGCGCCTTGCCGATGCGCCCGGTGCGCTGCAAGTGCGAGAGATCCGGAATACACGCGTAGAGGCGTTGCGTCGCGCGTTCGTGATGGAGCGCCTGCAGAATCTGTTCGCGGCTTCCTCCTTGCGACGCAAGCTCTGCGGCGCGCATGACCATCATGCCGAGGCCTCCGGCAGCGCTCTGCGAATCGTAGATATCGATCGTCGCGTTCGGGAATGTTTGCGCCGCCGCGCGCGCCGCATTGATCGTTCCGGAGAGATAGGATGAGATCGTAATGCACAGAACTTCGTTCCCGGCTTCCACGAGCGGACGAAACGCGTCTTCGAACATCTGCGCCGAAGGCTGCGATGTCGTTGGCAGTTCTGTTTCGGTCGCGAGCATCTCGTAGAATTGCGCACGCGAGAGATCGAGGTAATCTCGATAACTCCGATTGCCGAAGACGACGAAGAGCGGAACGACCGTAATCCCCAGCGAGCGCGCGCGTTCGGGAGAAATATCCGACGTGCTGTCGGTAACGATTGCTATCGACAGGTTCACGCCTCTTTCGCGAGATGCGGCTTGACCAGTTCGGTGATTTTCCCAATGACGTCGTTATCGACTTCTGCAATTGCCGCGCCGATGGCATGCTTGATCGCGCGGCGCGACGCGCGCCCATGCGTGACGATGCAGTTACCGCGCAGACCAAGGAGCGGTGCACCGCCGTACGTCTCGTAATCGAATTTCCGCCGGAGCCCGCGCAACGCCGGCGCAAGCATCGCAGCACCGATCTTGGTCAGCAATCCGCTGCCGAGCAGCGTGTCTTTGACGACTTTGCCCATTGCCGCGACCATGCCCTCACCGGTCTTCAACACGATGTTTCCGACGAATCCGTCGGCGACAATGACGTCGGCCGTGTTGTGGAACATGTCTTTGCCTTCGATGTTGCCGATAAAATTGACCGGCGCTTTTTCGAGCAGCTCGACGGCTTCCAACACTTGCTGATTGCCCTTCGTCCGTTCCTCGCCGACCGAGAGTATCGCAACGCGCGGCGATGAAATGCCGAGCACCGCTTTTGCGTATGCCGAGCCCATCATGCCGAATTGCTCGAGCCACTCCGGCCGGCAATCGACGTTGGCGCCTGAGTCGAGCAAAACGGTGGGGCCGTTGAGCGCCGGCCACACCGTAGCAATTGCCGGACGCGCGATGCCTTCGATGGTGCGCAACCTGATCAACGCAATCGCGAGAAACGCGCCGCTGTTGCCGGCGGATACGACCGCATCAGCTTCACCGTTCTTGACGAGATTGACCGCGATCCCGAGCGACGTTCGATCGGACGAACGCAATGCAGCCGATGCATGCTGATCCATCGGCACCGATTCGGGGGCGTGAACGACGTTGATCTTCTCCGCGCCCTCACCGCGCAGCAGCGCGCGTACGCGCGACTCGTCACCGACGAGCGTGAGCTCACCATCGTATTCCGTTGCCGCCAAAATCGTCCCGGCAACGATCTCTTCGGGCGCGTGATCGCCGCCCATCGCGTCGATCGCAATTCGAGCTTTACTCATCGAGTGAAATCCAATATTCCGCGTTCTTCATACCGCCGTAATAGTATTCGACGTCCGCGTCCGGAAATACCGCGGACAATTCCTCAGCTAAACGCTGCGCGTCGCGCTCTTTCTGTGCACCGCCGTAGTAGAGCGTCACGAGACCACCCTCCGTCGCGCCCATTGCGCGCAGTGCGAGCGCTGCCGTTTCGGTCAGCGTCTGTGCGGAATAGAGCATACCGGCGTAGATTGCCGCCGGCTTTCCTTTTGTAACGGTCGTGCCGCCGAGCGTAACGTCTTTGCCTGCATAGAACAGCTGTCCGCTTTTCACGCGGCCTGCGGCCGCAATCAACGCGTCCTCGGAGAGCGAACCGTCGCTCGCGCTGCGCATCGCAAAGAGCCCGGCTATGCCGCCGACAATGTCGACCGTTCGAATAACATGCAAGCGCTTATCCGTTAGGCTGGCCACTTCGCTTGCCGCAAGCGCGACGTTCTTGTCGTTCACGAAGAGATAGACGTCGTTGCCGAGGCTTTTGTTCACTGCAAGAAGCAGATCGCGTACGCTCGGGTTTTTCTCGCCGGGCACCGTGACTTCGGCGCCGAGTTCGCGCGCGATTCGATCGAAACCCGGTCCTGGGACCACCGCAACGATGGACCGTTCGATAGCCGGCGTGTCGACGACGAGCACGTTGTGCTGGCGCTCCATGTTATCGACCTTGAGGCGGGTGAGCGATCCCTGGCGCGAAGCGATCTCCTGCACGCGCTCGGGATCGTCGGTGTGAATGTGGACTTTGATTGTGGGCGGCGCGCCGATAACCAACAGGGACTCGCCGCGCGCTGCGAGCGCTTCGCGTAACTCGTGAGCCCCGCATCGCGCATGCTCGACGACGAATTCAGTGCAAAACTTGTTCTCGCCGACGACTTGCGACGCCGTGAATGCGCTCTGTCGCACGGGACGGCGAGGAAACGCTGTTGCCCGGACTCTCACCTCAGGGAGAAAGCGCAAGATCCCTTCAAGGAAGTACACGAAACCCGCTCCGCCAGAATCAACGACCCCCGCCTCTTTTAAAACGGGCAGCTGCTCGGGCGTACGGTCCAGAGCCTCGTTCGCGGCCCGGAGCACGCCGTTGGCCAACCGGTAGAAATCGCGCTCGTGCAAAGCGAGTCGGTACGCTGCGTCAGCGGCCGCGTCGGCGACCGAGATAATCGTGCCGTCAACCGGCTTGAGCAATGCTTGCTTGGCGGCGGCCACTGCCTCGCGCATAGCGGTCGAAAGCACGAAGGTATCGATCTCGCTTCGATGACGCACATGATGGGCGAAGCCACGCAGCATCTGAGAGATGATGACGCCGGAATTGCCGCGTGCACCCATGAGGCTTCCCTCCGCCGCCGCCGCGGCCACATCCGCGAGCCGGTTGCTTTGGATTTTGGCAGCCTCAACAGTAGCGGAGCGGGCGGTGAGGTACATGTTCGTACCGGTGTCGCCGTCGGGGACAGGGAAGACGTTGAGGTCGTTGAGGACCTGGCGATACTTCCGCAAGAAGTAGGTCCCGGCGGCCAAGAATTTCGCGTAGGCCCGGCCATCGAGCGCGATCACGTCCACGGGGGAGCGGTCTGCTTCGCTTGGCTAGCGGAATCCTTGTCAACGCTTGCACCTCATGCTATTATCTGCGGGTTGCCCCGGAGCCGTACGGCGCCCGCGTGCGACATTTGTCCAATTTCAAAGTTTGTTAGGGGAAACGTTTCGATGGCGAAGCGCTGCGAGATCTGTGGCAAGGGGCCGAAAGCCGGCAACAACGTCAGCCACGCGATGAACAAGACGAAACGCCGCTGGCTGCCCAATTTGCAGTCGGTAAAGGTGAACGAACGCGGCACGCATCGCACCGCGAAAGTCTGCACGCAGTGCATGCGCTCGAAGCGCGTCACCCGCGCGGTCTAATTCTCCCGTCGAGAAAAAGACTTGAAGAGCCGCTCGTTTCGAGCGGCTTTTTTTATTCCGCCGCCGCTGCGTTATGAAGCGCGGAGAGATCCATGAGCGCTCGGGAGATATTTTCCGGCTCGAGCGTCACCATGTATTCGACGCGCACGTGCGCCATCTCGATGCTCTTCAGGCGAACGCCACAGAGAACCGGTCCGCGACGGCTTGGCGCGAACGAAAGTTCGAAGAGACCACCGGCGAGCGAAAACGCCCCGGGGGGCCCGTTGCCGGAATTGATCTGCGAGAGATAGGCTCGCAATTCGGTGAATTCTTCCACACGCATCGACACGTCGAACGCCGCGTTTACCGGCGGTGCAACCGCATGCACCACGCAGCGCAGTAAGTCCATACCGTGCGGTTCCACGGTATCCGGATGTTCGAATCCCGTCACCTCGATGCGAACGTGCGGCTTGCCGTCGTTCTCACCGAGGTAAAGCGTCTGGCGGAGCATCTACCCTTTTTGATTACCCGTAAATAATCGTATGCTTCGGCGGTGCGAATTTGAGGCGGGCGCCCTCCTCAGCCGTCGCCTTGAGTTGTTCGCTCTCGACGTTCGAGCGCTCGCAAAACCGCATGGTACGGTCGTCGTCGACTTGATAACCGAGCGGGTTCCATTTGGCGAGTGTCGCGACGGGATCCACCGTCGCGCCGCCGTACTGCGTCGTGTTCGCGACGGCTCGCGTGGCAAGCGCGGTCGAGAGCAAGGCCGCAGCGAACGGCGATCCGCCTAGCCCGATGAACGCGGCCATCGATGCGGCGAAGACGTCCCCGACGCCGTGCGCGGCATAGCGCGGAAAATACGGTCCGCTAATGCGGTGATAACTGTACCCGTTGGTAAAGAGCAGCGTCGTACGATGCTTTTCGGGATCGCGCGTAAACGACGTGACGACGACCGCTTCCGGGCCTAAATCGAAGAGGCCGTTCAGATACGCCATTTCACTGAGCGATGTGTCGCCGCTTCCGAGCAAAACCTCGGCTTCGAACCGATTCGGCGTAATGATCTGCGCGAGCGGAATGAGCCAATCTTTGATCGCGCGCGCCGTCTCTTCGGTAACGTAGAGGCCTTTGCGATAATCACCGATCACGGGATCGACGAGCACAACGCCCTTATAATCTTTCAGTGCGGCGGCAACGACGTCAACGTGCATCGGTTTCGGCAAATAGCCGACGTGAATGATGCCGGGACGTTGCGCGATGACGAAGCCGACATCGCGGCGGAACTGCGCGACATCCGCCGTCACACTCGTGCGCCCCGCTACACCGCCGTGCGCGCTTGAGAACTGCGACTGCGCGTGAACGAGGCGGCCGCCGAGCGTGTTGACGATGGCAAACGATGCCTGGTTGCCGAGGAATCCCATGGCGACGCTATTCTGAATGCTGCCGATTAACGGATAGGATTGGGCCTCGTCTTCAAACACCAGTGCACCCTCATGCGAAGTGGTCCCAGCCGGAACGTTCCAGCGGTTCTTCGCGCCCCTCATTCACCACGACCGCGCGCTCGTCCGCTTCGACGACGCCGACACGGTAAAGCGTTCGCCCGAAACGGCTCTTGAATCGCGCAGAGAGGTGCGCAAATGCGCGTGGCGCAACGCTGACGAGCAATTCGAAATCCTCGCCGCCGGCGAGCGCAAAGCGATACGGTTCGATCCCGAGCTTCGCTGCCGCTGCGCGAGCAGCGTCCGCCGTAGGAACGCTCTGGACGATCGCCCCCGCTCGCGAAGCGGCGAGCAGGCGAAGCAGATCGGTCGAGAGTCCGTCAGAGCAATCCATCATCGCATGCACGTTCACGCTTGCGCCGAGCCACCGTCCCTCGGCGACGCGCGGCATCGGACGGTGGTGCGCGCGCAGCGCGGCAATTGCATCATTGTTGTCGAGAACGATGTCGCCGCGGAGATGGAACAATCCGGCACGGCTTGCGCCGAGTTCTCCGGTGACGGCGAGCACGTCGCCGGCACGCGCGCCGCTGCGTAGCTTCAGATGCGACGGACGCACCTCACCGACGGCGGTAATCGCAATCATCCACACCGGCGATCGCGTAAGGTCTCCGCCTGCGATCTCGATGCCGCTTGCTCGCGCGCACGCCTCCATACCGCGATACCACTCGAGTACGTGCGCCGAAGTCGCACTCGCCGGAACGCCGAGCGCGACGGTTGCAAGCCGTGGACGCGCACCCATCGCCGCAACGTCGCTCGCATTTGCGGCCATCGCGCGCCATCCCGCATCTTCGCGGCTCATCCACGTCAGCGAAAAATGAACGTCTTCGATCAACGCATCGGTCGTGATAACACTTCGATGTGAACGTGACGGCTGCCACACGGCGGCATCGTCGCCGATACCGATCTGAACGCGTGACGTTTTCCGGCGCGTCAGCTCGGCGATGGCGTCGACGAGTTGGTCTTCAAGCACCGACTAAGGCGCGCATCTTGCGCACGGTCTCGCCGGGGTCGGGCGTGCCGAAGATGCTCGAGCCCATAACGATCGCGCGAGCGCCGGCGTCAACGACCTCGCGAATATTGTTGCTTCCGATTCCGCCGTCAACTTCCAAGATGCAGCCGGGATTGCGCATATCGATCAGCTCACGCGCTTCGCGCAACTTCGCGAGCGAGCGCGGGATGAATTTCTGACCGCCGAACCCCGGATTCACGCTCATGATCAAAACGAGATCGCAGTCCTCGATGATATCTTGGAGCATCGACACGGGCGTCTGCGGATTGAGCGAAATCCCGGCTTTTGCACCGAGCGAACGAATGTAGGTCAGCAGCCGCTGCGCATGCGGCATCGCTTCGTAGTGAAACGTAATGATATCTGCGCCGGCCGCGCGAAATTCATCGACGTATTTGTCCGGTTCGACGATCATCAAGTGACAGTCGAAGACACGACGGCTCAACGTGCGCAGGTCGCCGATAATCTTCGGTCCCCACGTGAGGTTCGGAACGAAGCGTCCATCCATTACATCGAGGTGGAGAAAGTCCGCGCCTGCATCATCGACAGCCTTGATTTGCTCGGCGATGCGCGCGAAATCCGCTGAAAGCAGCGACGGCGCGATTTTTACGCCGGTCATGGAGAAGGCAACGGTTCCGGGGACTGCTCGTTCTTGTTCTTCTTCTTGCCTTCGTCGTAAACTTTGGGCGGTTCATTGCCCAAACGCGTCTCGCCGGCGAGAACGTCGTTGACGTACATGTCGACGACCGACGTGCCGAGAGCGGTGACCACAAAGTCGAGCTTCTGCCCCGGTTGCGCGTACCCGCGAAACGCATCGTACGATCCGGTTGCATCGCGTACGCGCAACGTCAGCTTTACCGACTCCCCCGGTCTGACGTTATCGGGAATCGGCACCGACGCGAGCACGCGAACCTGGCGAAGTTGATACCCGGATTCGTTTGGTCCCGCGCTCACCTGCAGCGACACTGGATCGTAGGAGCCGATTCGCGTTCCGGGCGCGACGGATTGACGCGCGATCACGCCGTGCGGCGGTCCCTTTTTTCCGAGCGGCGTCCAAACGACTTGTCCCAACTTGAGGCCTAACTTGTCGGCAAGCCCGCGCGCCGCATCGATCTTCATGTTGACGAAATTCGGGACGCGTACATACTGTGCGCCGCCTTTACTGATCACGAGATCGACTTTGTCGCCTTCCAGGACGTTGGAAAGCGGCTGGGGATCTTGCGTGATCACGTGGCCTTCAGGGACAACGTCGCTTTTTACGTACGTGACCTTACCGAGTTGGAGGCGCGTGCGCGAGAGATCGAGGCCCACTTCGCGCATCGATTGATACCGCATGTCCGGCATCAACCGCGTAACGATCCCGTCGCTAACAACGAACTCTACCTGGCGACCTTCGCGTACCTTCGTGCCCGCATCCGGGCGTTGATTCATGACGACGCCCTTTGGATACCGGTCGCTGGTCGCGTGATCGATCACGTTCGTGGTCAAGCGCATGCGCTCGGCGGCGTTATTTGCATCGCCGAGCGTTTGCCCGATGAACGAAGGAATGGTGACCTCATCGACGGGCGGCATCAAGAAGTCGTGAATCTGGTGACTAAACCAGACCACCACGCCGACGAATGCGGCTAGCACGAGCGCGAAGATCCAATCGCGCGGCAGGTACTGGTGCATGGTTTCGCGCCAGTCGCCGCGTTCGACGTGGCCGTTCAGGCGAGAGCCTCCAGTGCAGCATCGGAGAGTTCCAAATTGCTGAAGACGTGCTGCACGTCTTCGTTCGACTCGATTGCATCGAGCAATGACAGTGCCTCGTTCAATTCGGACCCTTCAGGCGAAACGGTTTGCTTCGCTCGAACGCCGAGATACGCGCCGGTAATCTTCAAACCCGCCGCAGCGAGTAACTCACGTGCATGCGCAAGTTGAGCCGGCTCGGTGTAGATCGACGTTTGTTCGTCGCCGTAATCGAGATCGACGACGCCGTCTACAAGCGCCGCTTCCGTGAGCGCGTCTTCGGACCGTCCGGCCGTGTCGACTTCGATGACCCCGACCGAATCGAACATCCACGCGACCGATCCGGTCTCGCCGAGCGACCCGCCGTGCTTTGAAAACATAAAGCGCAGTTCGCCGGCCGTACGGTTGCGATTATCGGTCGCCGCATCGACGACAACGGCTACGCCATGCGGTCCGTACCCCTCATAGCGAATCTCCTCGATCTCTTTTTCACCGGTGCCGCCCGCTCCGCGCGCGATGGCGCGCTTGATGTTGTCTTGGGGCATGTTGTTCTCGCGCGCTTTTTCAATCGCGATCTTCAACCGGTGATTGGCGTCGGGATCGGTCGATCCACCCTTTGCGGAGAGCGTGATTTCGCGACTCAGCTTCGTGAAAAGCGCACCGCGCTCTTGATCGAGTTTGCCCTTGCCTAACTTAATGTTCTGCCACTTACGACCCATAGACGCTTCCTCTTGTCAGCCCTTCTTCGCTATCCTGGTCCGACGACCCACTTATTGTTGATCATCCACATGCGCGCATGCCACGCGTCCCAAGGAATCTTCTGCGCGGAAAGAATTGGATAGAAGAAAACAAAGCCGAACGCAATGAGCAGTACGACTGCGCCGACCGCCGCGCCTCCGGCCCATCTGGTGCTCGGATTGCGCGTCTTTGCCCACTCCCAGATCCGCTGCAGCACGATTGCGTTGCACAGGCAAATGAGCGGGATGTTGACATAAAAGTGATACGCGAACGTAATGCGGGGTGACTGGATCCACGGTAGCCACTGCAGCAGATACGTTAGAACGATGAGCGCGTAGGCCTTGTTGCGCTCCCGCCAGGCTAAAAATCCGATGACCGGGACGCAGAGCAACCCGAACCACAGAATGAATGGATTGGGCATCGAGGTAATTTCCTCGACGCAACAGCCGCGATCGTCGCTCTTATTCGGGCGGTTGTCTTGATAATAGTACGCGATCGGAACGTAATCGAGCGGCCACTCCCACCATTTAGATGAATACGGATGCGTCGCTTTGAGCGTGTCGTGATACTCGAACATCGAGTACTGCCTGCCGACGACATCGTTGATATTGTGAATCTCGTTCGGATCGGGCGATTGACGCATCAGGTCGGGAACCCAGACGAGCCCGTAGACCGTCGCGGCGACGAAGAGAATCGTAACCAACGCTCCGTCGAGGCGAAATCCACGCGGATTTCCCCACAATGCAAGCCGTCCGCGCCGGAACACGCGCTGCATCCACACGAAGATGAGCGCGATGAAACTCACACCGAAACCCATCACACCGTACCACTTGGTACTCACGAGCAGTCCGAGCGCAATCGTAAACGCGATCAGCCACAGCGTCGCGGACTTGCCCTGCTCGACGGTGCCGTCCGCGTGAATCTCGTCGTCTTTGAACACCGCGGTACCCGCGGGCGTGGCGTACGTCACACTCGGGTCGGTACGATAGGTTACCGTGACGTCGTCGTCGCGATACTCGAGCGTACCGCTGCGGTTTTGCGAGACGCGCCCTTGACGAATCTTCGCCTTGCCGCCCGGCGCAGCTTCGATAACGCCGCCGTCCGGAGCGAAGACTGCATGGATCTGGGGATCCACAAGCGCGTAAGATCCGTCGGCAAAGGTCTGCTCCATCGAGCCGTCGCTATACATGGCGCGAAACGCAACGTAGCGAATCAGTAAATACACCCCGAGCGCAACATAAAGCGCGATCACGATGGACGTCGGAAGATCGAGCCTCGACGGATTGCGCATGTGAGCCCACACGAAATCCCAAAGCCCAACGACGATCGCGCCCGCAACGATGGAGACACCGACCCCTGCCGCAAAAGCGCCGGCGGGAACCACGACGTGTTTGCGCTCCTCAACTTGCGATGCGATCAAAAATCGATAGAACGCGTAGACTGCTGCAAGGGAGAAAAAGACGACGAAGCCCTCGGGCGTCGCGATGCGCGACTGCACGAAGTGCATGCCGTCGAAGAATAAGAATGCCGCCGCAACCGTCGCAAAGAGCGTCGATTTCGTCACCCGCTTTGCGAAGACGTAGAGCAGCATGACGACGAGCGCTCCGAAGACGACGTCGAGGAAGCGCCATCCATACGCGTTGTCGCCGTGCGACAGACCGCCGAAAAGCAGCACCGAGAGCGTGACGAGCAGTTTGGAGAGCGGCGGATGCGTATTCTCGTAGATACGCATGTTCTTGAGGTACTCTTCGGCGGCGCGCGCAAAGTAAATCTCGTCGAAGACCTTTTCCGCCGGATACCAATAGTTGATGTACGAAACGATGAAGCTCACGACGCCGAGCGCGCTCATCAACACGTAATCGAGCGGCGCACGCATGGCGGCCAGCCCTTCGCGGGGATCGAAATAGTCCCAAGCTCGACGCCACCACCCCGCTTCCGTCTCGATGTGTTCTTCGGGACGATGTATCGTCACCGTCGCTTCTTCTTCGGCCGCGGGTCCGCCCAAGTACGCGTAGCCAAGTGTGAAGAACATTCCGACAGCAAGCAGCGCAAAAAACTGCGTGCCGAAGCCCCAGAGATTGTGTGGGTCCGCACCCGGCATTCCGCCGGTAACGGCTGAGAGGTATTGAAGCGAATAGAGCAGATTCGCGAAAAGGACGATCGAGAGAACGATCGAGCCCCACAGATACCGGCGCGCGATCGGAATGCAGGCGATCGAGAAGAGCAATCCGTCGAAGATGTACCGTTCGTGCATCCGCGTTGCAAGGACGAAGAACGCAAGAAGCGCGAGCGCCGACGACTCCAGAAATGCGGCAGCCGAGCGGTCCTGAACGTATCGCCACACGATCAATGCGAGTGCGGCTACGACGAGCGCGATACCCCAAAGATACTGCGGCAAACCGAGGATACTTTGCGAGTCGGCTTGCCACATCTGTCCGCGGATTGCCCACAGATTGAACGCGTTGACACTATTGAATTGATAAACGTGTGAGCCGACGGAGTAGCGTTC
>CAVXXX010000003.1:0-302567 GCA_963765935.1 Vulcanimicrobiia bacterium
TCTTGCGTCCCGCATTGGGCGCGATTGTTCTGCCTAACCGGTGTTATCAAACGTTCAGGGTCTGCACGATTGGGATAGCGATTTTTTGATTGTCTGAGGGAATAACGTTTACGTGCAGACCGAAGCTCAACCGAGCCGCTCCCAGCGCTACCGTGAGATCCTGGCCGTTCTGGCCAAGCATGGCTTTGCGGCGGCCGGCGCCGGCCTACGCTTGCATGGAAACGGTGAAACGGCACCTCGTATAGCGCAAGAGCTGCGACTGGCGTGCGAAGAGCTTGGACCGACCTTTATCAAGCTCGGCCAAATGCTGTCGACGCGCGGCGATTTGCTCTCGCGTGACTATCGAGACGAGCTTGCCAAACTTCAAGATTCGGTCCCGCCCATCGCTTCTGAGGTCATCGTCGCTCAAATCACGAGCGAACTCGGTGCATCGCCGTTCGAGCTCTTTACGCAATTCGATCTTCAACCGATTGCGTGCGCATCGATCGGGCAAGTTCATGCGGCGCGACTCGTTGACGGCCGGGATGTCGTGGTGAAAGTGCGTAAGCCCGACATTCGGACGCTCATAGAACGCGATCTCGATATTCTTACGCAGCTTGCCACCACGGCAGAAAAACATATTCCTGATCTCGCCGGCTATGACGTCGAAAGCCTCGTTGAAGAGTTCGGCGAGATGTTACGCGGTGAGCTCGACTACGTGCGCGAAGCGCGGAACATCGCGGCATTCCAGCGGCTCTATCGCAACCGGCAAAGCGTAGAGCTGCCGTCAGTCGTTCCCGAATTTTCTACCGCTCACGTTCTCACGTTGACGTATGTCGACGGAATCAAAGTGACGGACCAGCCACCCGTCAACGCCGGCCGTACAAAAACCATCGCCCAAAGAATCGCATCCTTCATTCTCGAGCCTGCATTGGTTCACGGGATCTTTCACGCCGATCCACACGCGGGCAATATTCTGGTTCGAACCGACGGCACAATCGGCGTCATCGATTTCGGAATGGTCGGACGTCTGTCCGACGATCAACAGCGCAAACTCGCCGACCTCTTTCTCGCGGTGAACCGGCAAGACGTACAACGCGTTACCGATCGGCTCATCGACCTCGCACCGCCGATCCGGCCGGTCGATCGCGTCGAATTGTCCGGCGAACTAGGACGCCTCTTGGAGCGGTATTTGAGCAATGCGCTCGAGCGTGTGGAATTCGGCGCCGCACTGAGTGAGATGCTTGATGTGATTCGAGAACATCGCCTGCGAATGCCCGCATCAATATCGCTCCTATTTAAAGCAGTCGCGATGAGCGAAGGACTCGTCCTTTCAATCGCACCCGACAAGGCGTTGGGTGATTTCTTAGAGCCGATTGCATCCAAGGTGGCACTCGCGCAACTCGACGTGCAAGAGTGGGGCGAGCGAGCAAAACTTGCCGCGCTAGAGACCGCAGAGCTCGGCATGGAGTTGCCGCGCAGAGCCGACCGGGTTCTCGGCGATATCGAACGCGGAAATCTGCGCGTGTGGACGCGCATCGAAGACGTAGAACCGGTCATGCGCCGCCTCGAAAAAGTCGCCGAACGGATGAACGCGACGATGATTGCCGCATCTTGTATCGTCGGTCTTACCATTCTGCTCGCGTTTTATCATCCGAGCGGATGGCGCGTCGCGGCAGGGTGGATCTTGTGGATCAGCGTCGTTGTTGCCGTGCTGTGGGTATTTCGTACTGCGATTGCGACGCTGCGGCGCGGCGGGTGACGAGCGCATCGTTCGTATGTCGAAGCTGCTCTATATCGTCAATGCGTCGCTGGACGGGTACATTGAGGACGAAACCGGTGCCTTCGATTGGGTCATTCCCGATGAGGTATTTGAGTTCATCACCGAGTTGGTGCGGCCGATCGGAACGCATCTCTATGGGCGCCGACTCTATGAGACGATGGCCTACTGGGATGCGCCGGTTGAAAGCTATCCACCCGAACATCGCGACTTCGCACGGATTTGGCAGAAGACCGAGAAGTTCGTCTTCTCACGAACGCTGACACGCGCCACGACAGGCAAGACGCGTATCGAGCGTGACTTCGACCCCAACGTCGTTCGGAAACTCAAGCGCGAATCGGAGCACGACATCAGCATTGGCGGCGCGGAGCTTGCAGGGCTTGCGCTCGAAGCCGATCTCGTCGACGAATGTCACTTGCTTCTCCACCCGGTGATCGTCGGCGGCGGAAAGCCGGCATTCCGAGAAACGTTACGGGGGAATCTCGAACTCCTCGAGACGAGCCGTGTCGGCACGGAAGTAATCTATGTCCGCTATCGCATACGAGGCGGAGCGCGCGCGGACTAAAGAGGTGCGAACCAAAGCCGGCACTTGCACGTACCTGAAGTAGAAAACCAAACCACTAGAGATGATTTACGGGAATGCAAAATGTCATGGCCGGTATCGTAAGGTTCGCGTCTTTATCAGAAGCAATCGGAGCGGGGTTTCAAGTCTACGATCGCACAAGCGACGGATACCTCGTTCGCACA
This sequence comes from Vulcanimicrobiia bacterium, assembly GCA_963765935.1. GTDB lineage: Bacteria > Vulcanimicrobiota > Vulcanimicrobiia > Vulcanimicrobiales > Vulcanimicrobiaceae > JAMXLG01. The sequence continues at coordinate 2,507 of CAVXXX010000003.1, forward strand.
CGTACGTCGACCGGCTGGGCCTTGGCTGTCGTCACCGTCTGACCCACGTTCGGGCCACGGGACTGTTCCAGGGATGGGTTCGAGCTCTCATCGCTACCGCCGGCATATCCATGAACCGAGCAAACAAAAAAAGCCCGTTGAAACGGGCTTTCACTGGAGCCGACGGCCGGACTCGAACCGGCGACCTATTGTTTACGAAACAATTGCTCTACCAACTGAGCTACGTCGGCGCAACCTGCGCATTTTAACGCATTTCAACGCACCGCGCAATCGGGCCGGGGCGACCCCAAACGAACGCAGGCTTTTCATGCTTCTCTAATGCTTCTCTTAAATAAATAGTTGACATCCGGCTAAGAGCGGAGTAGGCTGAATCCAGCGCTCAACTAATTGATTAAGAGAAAGGTTCTGGAGATGCTTCGGTTCGCCTCAAGCCTGCTCGCCTCAGCAGTCATCGTGTTCCTCGGCACTACCTTGCTGGGGACAACCGCGCTCGACAACTCCAGGTGCGGAACGTGCCCGCAACCCCGTCATTTGATGTCCCGCCCGATTCCTCCGAAGGTCATCGCGACCGTGGTCGCCCACGCCCACCAGTCCGACTCGTTCATCGTTCACGGCTTATAAGTAAAGCCCTGAATATATGCCTCGTTCGACGACCGGCTGCCCCACACGACCCAGATCGTGCCCGTTTTTGGATCGATCGCGGTCGTGTGGACGCCCGGATTCACATCGTGATCGTCGAGCAGCTTCGGCGCTGACTTCCCATCGAACGAAAAGAGCTTGATCCCGCTGCCCGCGCACGCAAGCCATCCGCGCGATTGATCCCAATTGCACTGATCGACGCGCCCCGGCAAGTTCGTTTTAAACAGTAACTTTCCGGCCGAAGAATACACCGCGAGCGTGTTGTTCTCACCACCGATCAGAATCGCGTGATCCGCTGCGTCATATTGGAGCGGATGATTGTTCTGAAGTTCCGGAGTCTTGAACACCTTTGACACCTTCAACGTCTTGCTGTCTACGATCGCGACTTCGTTGTCGCTCGCGATATTTTGATACACGTTGTGCGTCTGTGGATCGATCCCGAGATACTCCGGTTTGTGCCCCGGCAGCGCGACGGTTGCGAGCACTTTGAACGTTTTTGCATCGATCACCCAGAGCTTCGTGCCGTCGTCTTCGTCGGCGTAGATCCGATCCAGAACGGGATCGTATTGAATCGCGTCGACGGGTCCCGTAACGACCACGGTGCGCAGAATCTGCTGCGTCTCGGGATCGACTTCACTTACGCTTTTTCCATCGCCGTTGCCCGTGTAGACGTGCCCGGTCGATTCGTTGACCGCGACGCCGGCCATCGGGCCGACTTGCACGATGCCCAGTACGTTTCCGGTGTCGGCGTCGGCGACGAGAAGACCGTTACCTCCGGCATGCGCCGCGTACACGCGACGGCGCGCGCCGTCGACAGCGACGTAATCGAAACCGCCGCCGGGATTTACCGGCTGCGCAACGGTTGCGGGAACAATCGGCATGCATACCTCACACAAGACGAGAGATTAGGCGCAGCGTAGCATCGCGGAATGACGCGTAGATGAACGCTACTCGAGGTCGTGAAACGTTCCTCGTTTGGCGCTTTGGTCCAGCTCCAAATCATCGAGAAAATAGTAGACGATCTTTCGATCGTTGAAGCCCACTTTCGCGAGTTGGCGACCGTCGATCTCCATCACCTCGTGGATATGACCGACGACGCCCGCATAGCGATAGTTGACTTCCGAATAATTGGGGTTGCCGGGCGCCGGCTTGGGGGTCGCCTTCACGCCTCGCAGCGGGGTGTTGTGCCGATGCATGGCGTAAGCATTCCACAGATGATCATCACTTACCGGGGCAAGACTCCCAAGGTGCATCCCAGCGCATTTATCGCCCCTACCGCCGTCCTTATCGGCGACGTCGAAGTCGGTGAGGAGTCCAGTATCTGGTTCGGGGCGGTACTACGCGGCGATAACGGCCCCATCCGTATCGGCGCCCGCACGTCCATTCAAGACAATGCCGTGATCCACGTTACGCATTTGACGCACATCGGCGACGATGTCACCGTCGGTCACGCCGCTGTTATGGAAGACTGTCACGTCAAGCGCCACGCGCTGATCGGTAGTAATGCAGTCTTACTCAACGGTAGCGTAATTGGCGAGGGGTCGCTCGTCGCGGCGGGCAGCGTTGTCGGCGAAAACGTCGAGATTCCCGATCGCGTGCTCGCGGCCGGCGCACCGGCGAAGGTAAAGAAAGCGATCGAGGGACAGGCCCAACGTTGGATTGAGATTGCAGCGGAAGAGTACGTTCTTCTCTCGCGCAGTTACATCGAAGAGGGAATAGATGCCGCTCGTACGTGACGTCGTTGCGCAATTCATTCAGAGCGAAGGGCACAAAGTCGACGTTTCGCCCGTCGACACCGAAGCCGGAATCACGGAAATTCTCTTTCGGACGCGCGGTCAGGTGTTTTCAGTAACGACGTATGAAAACGATCCGGGCTCGTACATGATTTCAACCGCGTACGAAGTTCCGGATTGGGCGCGTGAACGTTCGCAGAATGCGGAGACGTTGGCGCGCGTGAACGAAGATTATCCCGAAATCACATTTATTATGGCGCACGACGGCGGCTTGTTTGTCGCAACGGCGCAAGAAGAGCCAGGTTCCCCCGAAGCATTTACGCATGCGTTTTGGGATACCGTCGCCCGCTTACGCGAGGCCGGTGCGGCGGCGATCGAACGTATTGTTGACCGCACCGAAAGTAAAGCGGCAGCGGAAAAATTTATCAACTCGTTCATGCTCGGTGAACGGTGAGCGACGACCCATTAGTACCGATTGAGAACGCGCTTGACGACGAAGGTCTCTTCTTCACCCGCGACGATGATGAGGATGCATACCGTGTTGCCTTCAAGAGCGAAGGGGACCGGTATTTTGTCGTTTCGTATCGCGACGATCCCAACTTCCTGATGATCGGCTCCGGCTGGGCGCTTCCGGCCGAGATCGAAATTCTCGACGCGCTCGATGTCGCTAACGTGTTGAACGTGCGCAAGAAGTTTGTGAAAACGGCACTCTGGGAAGAGGAGCGCGACGTGCTCTTTACCGTCGAACTGTGCATCAACGACGCCGAGGAAGTTCGCCCGCAATTCGGACGTCTGCTCGACGTATTGCGCGACACGGCCGCGGAGTTCTTCGAAGAGCTGCGCGAAGAGGAAGAGGAAGAGTGACGGTAGAGCCCGTCGATGCGTCGACCGTTGGTGCATGGCACGCGATGCGTGCGCTGCTGTGGCCCGATGAGTGGCTGCCGGATCTCGACGAAGCGAGGGCGTTGCTCGAGAAAGCGGATCTGCTGTTCCTCGTTGCCCGCGAGAACAATCGGCGCGTGGGATTCGCCGAAGCGTCGATTCGCCACGACTATGTCAACGGGTGCGAAACATCACCGGTTGTCTTTCTCGAAGGGATCTATGTCCGACCCGAGGACCGGAAGCGCGGCGTCGCTCGTGCGCTCTGTGACGCCGTTGCACGGTGGGGACGAGAGCGCGGCTGCACGGAATTTGCTTCCGATGCATTACTGGAGAACGTCGACAGCCACGCGATGCACCGCGCGCTCGGCTTCGAGGAAACCGAGCGCGTCGTATACTTTCGCAAAGTACTCTAGGCGTGTGAATACACGTGCGCCATCTGCGCGTCCATGTACCGTGTGCCTGCCACCGCTTGCGCCGGCACCGCGGATTCTATCTCCGCAATATCTTCCGGCGTCAGTCTTACATCCATTGCACGCACGTTTTCTTCCAGTCGCGCCACTTTTGTCGTCCCGACGATCGGAACGATGTCGACGCCTTTTGAATGCACCCACGCAAGCGCCAGCTGCGCCGGCGTGATGCCTTTGCGGCCGGCGATCTCTCGCACGCGATCGACGAGTTCGAGATTCTTCTTGAAGTTCTCGCCCTGGAATCGCGGCGCCTGACGCCGCCAATCGTTCGGTGCAAAATCGTCCGGCGTGCGGATCGTGCCGCTAAGGAATCCACGCGAGAGCGGACTATAGGCAAGAACGCCGATTCGCAATTCGCGCAACAGCGGCAGAAGCTCGGGTTCGATATCGCGCGTCCAGAGCGAATATTCGATCTCCACAAATGAAATTAGATGAACTGCCTGCGCTCGTCGCACTTGCTCCGGATTGACTTCCGAGAGCCCGATGTGACGAACGTAACCGGCTTGCACCATCTCTGCGATTGCTCCGACGGTTTCTTCAATCGGAATTTGCGGATTGATGCGCGCAGGAAAGTATCCATCAATGTAGTCGACGCCGAGACGTTTGAGGGAGTAAGCAAGAAACGTCTTCACGAGCGGCGCACGGCCCTCGACACCCATCCAGCCCGATGCGGGATCGCGAAGCGCGCCGAATTTTACGGTAAGCGCCGCTTGGTCACGGCGTCCTTTGATGGCGCGGCCAACAAGCATCTCGTTGTGGCCCATGCCATAGAAGTCGCCGGTATCGATCAGATTCACGCCGAGATCGAGCGCGCGATGAATCGTCGCGATGCTCTGTGCTTCGTCGGCCTTTCCGTAGAGATCCGACATGCCCATCGCGCCCAAACCGATGCTCGAGACCTTGAACTCGTCCGGTCCCAACGTTGTGTACTTCATGGGTGTTTTTAGCCTTTCTCTGCGTCCAAACGCGCGAGCCTATGGTCCACGACCTCGAGACCCTGTGCGATGATCATGTGACTATCCTAAAACCTGGAGTTCACTCCAGGTCAAGCCCGCATCGGCGTTTCGCGTCCGGCAGAAGACGGGTAAATCGCCCGGAATGCAGACCAAGGCCTCGTTGATTGTCGCCTCGATGATCGGTATCGCGTTCATGGGCAGCCTCTTGGTTACGCCGCTGTATGCACTTTATGCTAAAGCGTTTGGGTTCTCCGAGACGACCTTGACGCTCATCTATTCCGTCTACGTCGTCGGCAACTTGAGCGCACTGCTTTTCTTCGGCAAGTTTTCTGATGCAATCGGGCGGCGGCGCGTCGGCATTCCGGCGATCGCCATTGCCATTCTCAGCGCTATCGTGTTTGCTTTCGCCCACGGCGTCGCATCGTTGTTTGTCGGGCGGACCTTAAGCGGGTTTGCGGTCGGTCTGGCGAGCGGCACGGGCGCAGCATGGCTCGTGGACCTGTTCGGCAACGAGCATCGCGCACACGCCACCGTCGTTGCGACAACCGCCAATATGGCGGGGGCCGCGCTCGGGCCGGTCTTAGGTGGAGCGCTTGCCGTTTTTACGCCATGGCCGCTTGTCGCGCCGTACATACCGTACATCGCGCTGCTGATCGTGACGGGCGTGTTGCTTGCATTCGTTCCCGATAAGGTTCGCCCGCAACAGCATGCGTTTCGCGATTTGTTGCGGCCGAGACTCGGCGTGCCGCGCGAAATCCTCGCGCCCTTCTTCGTTCCCGCCACGGCCGCGTTCGTAATCTTCGCGTTTGTCGGCTTTTATGCAGGGCTGATTCCGACGGTGCTGACCCGAGAAGTTCACGAGTCGAGTGCACTTGCCGGCGCACTAATCGTAACGGAAATGTTCACGCTCATGGCCGTGACGATCGTCGTTACGCGCGACTTACGCAGCCATCAGTCGATGCTTGCATCACTCGCACTGATGCTTCCAGGAATCGCGCTGTTGTTGTGGTCGCAAGTCAGCGGATCGCTCGTGCTCCTCGTAATTGCAACCGCAGCCGGTGGCATCGCAGCGGGCCTGGGATTTCGCGCCAGCCTCGAAGTTGTGAACGACCTCGCTCCGCCCGAACACCGCGCCGAGGTCGTGTCCAGCTACTACGTCGTCGTATTCGCCGGGAACGCGCTGCCGATTATCGGCGTGGGAATCGTCACGGATCTCTTCAATCCGACGGTAGCAAGCATTGCGTTCGGCGCGATGATCGCGCTCTTCGCAATCGCCGGGCTCGCCGCATCACCTACGCTGACGGAAAGTGCGACTCGTCCGCGTACGGGACGAAGAGCGTGAATTGCTCTTGGAAGCGCAACCGGACGGTTCCCGTCGGACCGTTACGGTGTTTGGCGATAATGAACTCCGTAACATCGGCTTCCGGCGCTTCCTTGTTGTAGTAGCCTTCGCGGAAGAGAAACGACACCATATCGGCTTCTTGTTCCAATGAACCCGAGTCGCGCAAGTCAGAAAGCATCGGCCGCTTATCGTTGCGCGATTCCACGCCGCGGTTCAACTGCGCGAGCGCAATGATCGGCACGCCGAGGTCCTTTGCCGTCACCTTGAGCGTGCGGCAGATTTCCGAAAGCTCTTCGTTACGATTTGCATTCTTCGAAAGAACGCCGGGACGTAAGAGCTGCAAATAGTCGAGAAAAACGGCCCCAAGACCGCTCGTGGATTTCAGCCGCCGGCATCGGCTGCGTACCTCGGTAACGCTCAGAGCGCCGGTATCGTCGAGGTAGATCGGCAGTTCATTCAAGCGTCCCATCGCCCGCGCAATGTCTTCCCATTGGTGCGCCTTGATGTTGCCGCGGCGCATGTCATGCATCGACAGGCGCGCTTCCGCGCAAATCAAGCGCTGGACCAACTCGTTATTGGACATTTCGAGTGAGAAAAACGCGATCGGTTCGTTTCGCTCGGCGGCGGCGACCGCCATGTTGAGCGCAAATGACGTCTTGCCCATGCCCGGGCGCGCGGCGAGAATGATGAAGTTTCCGGGCTGGAAGCCGGTCGTCATCGCGTCGATATCGCGGAACCCCGACGTCAGGCCCGTCTGCTCTCCACGCATATGGAAAAGCCGGTCCATGTAATCGAAGGTGTCCTTCATCAACCGGTTCACCGGAACGAAATCACCGGAGAGTTGACGTTCGCCGATCGAATACACCAACTGTTCGGATTGATCGAGCGCCGCGTCGACATCTTCTTCGGCTTCATAACCGAGTTGCGTGATTTGCGTGCCTGCATGAATCAGCGAACGGAGCACGGCTTTTTCGCGAACGATCGTGGCGTAATATTTTGCGGATGCGGCGGTCTGCACCGTATCCATGAGCGAGCTCAAATACGACAACCCGCCGACGCGTTCGAGCGCATCGCGATTGCGCAGCGCTTCAGCAACGGTGATTTTATCGAGCGGTTCGCCGCGGTCGAACAGGTCGAGCAATACGGCGAAGATCGTTTCGTGAACGTGCGCGTAAAAATCATTGGGTCGCACGATCTCGCCGACCGTTCCCATGATTTCGCGGTCGACGAGCACCGACCCGAGTAAAGCCATCTCCGCTTCTAAATTATGCGGAGGGATACGATCGATCGAGCCGGAGTGAAGATGGGAAACGCTCATTGCTACGAGCGGTACTTACGACGCTTCGCCTGTGAACGGCTCGTGGATAACTTCTTTTTCGTGTGCATAAACTTGAGAGCTTGGTCGATATTCGTCACCGGAACGATTTCCACGGCGGCGAGCGATGCATCCACTTCGCGGACGTTTTCCTTCGGTAATATCATGGCCCGCATGCCGCTCTGACGAGCCGCGTAAAGCTTTTCGATCACACCGCCGACCGCGCGAATCTTTCCCTGAATCGAAAGTTCACCGGTGATCGCGATATCTTGCGGCAACGGCGTCTTTGTAATCGCGGAATAGAGTGCAAGGAAGATGGCGAGTCCGGCAGAGGGACCGTCGATGTTTCCGCCGCCGACCACGTTGATGTGCAAATCGTAGTCGTTGACGTCGATGCCCGTTTGGGAACGCATGACGCTCGCGGCGTTGAAGACCGAGTCTTTCGCCATCGATCCGGCCGTATCGTTGAAACGAATCGTGCCTTTGCCGCTCTGCGATGCGGGGAACGCCATCGCTTCGATCTCGATCATGCTGCCGAGATAGTTGTGCACGCCCAGACCGAAGGTTTTACCGATTTCCCGCGTCGCGCGGCCCTTTACGAGCGTATGTTGCACGAGACGGCTCGTCTGCACGACCGCGCGTACGTCATCCTCGGTGATCGTGACCGCCGTGCCGCTCTTCTTCGGATCGACGCGATAAAGCGCCTGACCGTAGGCATCCGCGACGATCTGTACGGCTTTGCGGCCTTCGATCGTGTACGATGCGATCGTCTGCGGCACACCGCGCGCAGCCTTCGCGCCCAGACGCTTCACGGCACCTTGCACGATAGAGACGATTTGATGCTGCGTCAGCGGCTGAAAATAAATCTCGGCGCAGCGCGAACGAATCGCCGGATCGATCTCCGAGGGGTCGCGCGTCGTCGCGCCGATCAAAATGAAGTCCGCGGGCGCGCCCTCCTTGAAAAGGCGCCGTACGTACGCGGGCACGTTCGGCGCGCTCTCATCGAAGTACGACGACTCGAACGTGACCCTCTTATCTTCCAGAACCTTGAGCAGACGCGTCTGCAGCAGCGCATCAAGCTCGCCGATTTCGTCGATGAATAACACGCCGCCGTGCGCGCGCGTCACGAGACCGAGTTTCGGCTCCGGTATGCCCGCCTCGGCGAATTCGCGGCGGCTGCCTTGATAGATCGGATCGTGAACGGAGCCGAGTAGTGGATTCGTCGTTTCGCGCGGATCCCAGCGCAGCGTCGTGCCGCTCGTCTCCAAGAACGGCGCATCCTTCGCAAACGGCGTGTACTGACGCGACTTCGCAAGCTCGAGCACCAAACGGGCCGCGGTCGTCTTACCGACGCCGGGCGGTCCGTAGAGAATCACGTGCTGCGGATACGGCGAGCTGATCTTGGAGAGCAGCGCCTTGATGGCGCTCTCTTGTCCCACGATTTCGCTCAATCGCTGCGGACGCAGTTGCTGTAACGCCGACGCTGCGAGGCTGCGCTGCGAGAGCGCCTCGAGTTCCAGCAGTTTCGCCTCAGTGCTCGGCGTTTCGGGGCCGGTGTCTTCGCGCAGCGCTTCGAGCTTGAGATCCTTGAGGTACTCGTGATGGCGCAAGTTCATCTTTTCGGAAACCTTACGCTCGATCGCGTCTTCGACGGTCTTCTGCGCGAGCAGATCCGCGAGCGTTTCTTCGATGTCCGCGATCGCCTTGCGCTGTTGCGCGCGCGTCGTCGCGCGCTCGATCGTCGGATCTTCGAAGACCAGACGTGCGAGCGCGCAGAGACGGTCGGGGAGATGTTGCGAACGCATCATCTTTAATGCGCTCACTTTGCCGGCACGCAGGACGAGCTTGTCTTGTCCGATCACGTTTGCGAGCATTTCGTAGAGTGCCGAAACGTACCGGTTCAGCTCGTCTTCAACGCCGTACTTGCGCCGTAGGCGCGTCGCGTACGCTGAATCAGTGCCGGCCATAGGTTTGCCTACGCAGAGACGACGTTGATCGTCGCCTTCGCTACGACGTTCTTGTGGAGTTTGACTTCCACGGGATACGCGCCGAGCGCTTTGATTTGGCTCTTGATCTCGATCTTGTGTTTGTCGACCGCAACCGAGAGCGCGTCGTGGATCGCATTCGCGACGTCCGCATTCGTCACCGCACCGAACAGCTTTCCGTTCCCGCCGGCTTTCGCTTTGACGGCAAGCTTCGTCTGTTCGATTTTATCTGCAAGGTCTTTGGCGTCGGCGAGCTGCTGCGCTTCTTTCTTTTCATTCGCACGCTTTTGATCGGCGTGCGCCGCGAGCGAGCCTCTATTCGCCTCGGACGCGAGGTTACGCGGCAACAAGAAGTTACGAGCGTAGCCCTCCGCGACCTCGACAACCTCGCCCTTCTTGCCGAGCGCTTTTACATCGCCCAGAAGAATGACTTTCATCTAATTAACTCCGATTTATTCTGAGACGTAGGGAAGGAATGCGATTACGCGAGCGCGTTTGATCGCGCTGGTCAGAAGACGCTGGTGCTTCGCGCAATTTCCCGAGATTCGGCGCGGCACGATCTTGCCGCGCTCCGAGACATACTTCTTCAAGCGGTTGACGTCGCGGTAGCTGATATCGATCGCCTTGTCGGCGCAAAAATTACACGACTTGCGCTTGGGACGGCGGTCTTTGACCGCGCGTTTGGTCTTGGTTGCCATTGACGGTTATCCTTATAAAGCTAGGTGGTTGGCGGCCGTAAAGAATGTCACCCCGAGCTTGTCGAGGGGGCAGTGTCCGTACGACCCTAGCCATGTGACGCAGCAGGTCCGCGCCACGAAAACGCCCCGGGCGTTGCCCGAGACGAGCAATGATCTTACCACGGCTCGCCGCAGGCTTCTAGTGGAAAAGCGGAGTCCGGGAGAGCCTCCGATACGAACGTATGTTCGCTTAAGGGTCGGAGGCCACCTCTCGAAGCGCAAGCCCGCCTTAATAATCGTCGTCGGGTTCGGTATCCAGCGCGGAGGGGTCCTCAAAGAAGGCTGTCTTGCGGAACGCAGCGATTGGATGGAACGGTTGCGGCGGTTGTGTGAAATCGAGACAATCGCGCAACGCATCGGCTCGATCGTCGGTCGTATGCATCGACGGTAATAAAAACACTTGTTCCGCGAATTTCAGGATGCTGCCGAATTCGTGCTGCACGTGCGAGACGTAATGGCGCTTCGCGTAGGGCGCAATCATGATGAACGGTACACGCGGACCGAGCCCCATGCGATCGAGTTGCGGCGGCGCAACGTGATCGTACCAGCCGCCCCAGTCGTCCCAAACGACGATGATTGCGGTCGATCCCCAAAGCGGCCCTTCGCCGATCGCATTAACGACCGACGCGACCCACTCCGGTCCATACTGTCCCGTCACGCCCACGTCGTGCTCGGTATCACGACGCGGAAACGGATGATCGGAATTTTGCGCGGACGGAACGACCCAGGTGATCGCCGGCAAATCACCGGCACGGGCATCTTCCAACACGCGTGTTTCCGGCGAGACGACGTTCCCCCACAACTGCGAATACCGAATGTGACGAATGGCATCGAACGCGGACCAAATGTTGCCGAGACTATCGATCGGTGGAGCGTAATACCGCCATGTCACGCCGTTTGCAAGCGCCACATCGGCGAGCGTTTGAAAGTTGAAACACGGCCAGGGACCCGGAACTTCATCTCCGTCAGGTGCAATCATCGACACGCGCGCATTGATCGGCGAATCGCAGCCCCACGCGAAATGCGTCGTCTCCAAGTGGTTGGGATTGTCGGCGACGAAATTGCCGGTTCCCGCGACCAAATACAGGTGCGCGGGAAAACTGGGGCCGGTATTCGATTGAAAAAACTTGTCGGCGAACGTATACTGCTCGGCCATTTCCCAGTACGGAAGCACCTGGTGCCTCGGCACGAATGCGTAGGGAAAATCTTCATCTTGGCGCGGCGACGTGAACGTCTCTTCCCAGCCGTCCATCTTTCCGTCGTCGTACTGCGTAACGAACGCGCGATGCTGATGGTCGACGTCCGCCGGATAATCGAGATCCACCGCGCGCAGCGGGATGCGGCCGTGCTTCGTGAGGCCTTCCTGCACGGTGTCGGCGCCGGGAAACCCGTTGAACAAGTTATCCACGCTGCGGTTTTCTTGAATGATGATAACGACGTGCTTGATCCGCTCGTGAAGTTGCCGGAGATAGTCGATCTCCTTGGTCTTCGTTACACTGATAGGGGCGGCAGCAAGCGGCAGGGACCACGAGGCAAGCAGGCAGCCGAGCGCTGCAAAAGCACCAACCAGAAAACGGGGACGCATATGCTGGTAGTACCAGGTCTTTCGTTCCAATTCATTTCTCAGCAATGCGGGGAACAGTAAAGGCATGAGCAGCGTTCGCGGCGTCCTCACGCGCGCAATTCCACCCGTGCTTGCACTTGCCGCCGCCGTTGCTGTAAGCGGCCGTATCTCAGCGATGCCGACGCCGTCCGATTGGACGCAGTTTCGCATCGACGGTACGCACAATGTCGTGCTCGACGACGATCTGGATACGTCATGGACGAGCATCACGGGCGGCGCGATTTCATCGAGTCCCGCCGTTTCCGGCGCCGTGCTCTACATCGGGAACAACCACGGTGATCTCAACGCAATCGATATTAAAACCGGACAAGTCATCTGGAGCAAGCATCTCTCGAACGATCTGATGAGTCAGCCGCTGCTTTACGGCGGTCTCGTAATCGTCGGCGAGGGAGACGAACAGAGTCAAGGATCGGCTCCGGGCACGGTCTACGTTGGGCAAGGACCAAGTGCGCTCGTTGCGGTCGATGCAAAGACCGGGCTCGTACGCTGGCGTTTGGCGGTTGCGGGGTCCGCGATGCCGACCGGCGCGATCGTGAACAACATGTTGATCGAACATAACGGCGCCGGATGGCTCACGGCGGTCGATCCGCGTACGGGGAAAGTTCTCTACGCGCGCAACATGCATTCAATCGCGTCCATGACCGGCGCGCTTCCGATCGGCTCGAACGCAATCGTAACGACCGGCGTACTGGACAACGCGGTCGCCGCGATCCGCGTCGCCGATGGTGCGACAATTTGGCGTACCTCGTTTCCGGCGGAAGGTTCCGGACACGGCGATTGTCCGCCGGTAACCGACGGAACGCTACTGGTCTGCAATTACGTGATGCCGAAACCGCCCGCGACGTACACATCGGTCGACAGTCCCGCGATTCAGCATGCCTATGCACTCGACGTGCGTACCGGCGCAAAACTGTGGGACGTTACGCTCCAAGGCGGCACGCTCCCGTGGCGGAACGAAGGCGCTATTCCGATGATGCTCGACGGCGTCGTCTATTTCGGCAGCGCGATTTCGCCGTACATGCACGCGCTCGACGCGAAGACCGGACGCACGATCTGGGAAGTAAAGGTGCACGCACCGGTCAAGGGCGGTCTCGTTTCAACCAACGGACGCATCTACTTCGGCGACTTGAAGGGCTATTTGTGGTCGTTCGATGCAAAAACCGGACGCGAGGTCGGTTGTAAAAAGATGCGTAGCGGCTTCAACGTCGGCTCGCCGATCATCGTCGGAAAGACGCTGATTGTAGGCAGCCGAACCGGCTCCATCTACGCGGTTCCGCTAGCCGACATCGACAGCGGGAAAGACTCCTAACTTCGCTTCACGGTGATCTCCGGGACCCCGGCGGATTTGAGGAGCGCGTTGATGTCGTTCAACTTCGCGCCCAGAAGCTGGTCGTCAGTCGCGAACTGCGCTTTTGCTTTATCGTCGAGCTCTTTGGCGAGGCCGCGCTGTCCCTCGGTCGGTGCGTAATCACTGCCGGTTAATCCGCCCTCCGCATTCGCCAGGCGTTCGTAGAGACGCGACGGAGTCCGTAACGTGTCTTCGTAGTTTTGCGCGCTGCGAATAGAGAGCGAATCGAGGGTCGAATCGACGGTGCTCTCCAGCGAAGCAACCGCGCGCGCGGCATCCGGGTGGGATGTGACTCGCGGCGCCGTTTTCTGCAGCGATGCATCGAGCGAGCGCAATGCGACGATGTCCTTTCCAAGATGCTGGAAATCGTCGCGCAACTGCATCGCGAGCTCAACACTCGCCTGCATATCGGCCTGCGTTCCCGGCGTTTTTGGATCGGGCAACACCTTGATCGTGCGTTCGGACGTCGTGCCGTTATAGGACAAGCGAACGGTGTACGTGCCCGGAACGACCTGCGGACCGGCAAGGCCGTTGCTCATCGCGTGATAATCCGGAATTAGCTTGACTGTATCGTACGTCAAGTCCCACCACGCTCGGTTGATACCTTGCACCGGATGATCGACGTCGATCGAGCGCACGAGTTTCGTTCCGTCGTAAACCTCGAGCTTGACCGTTGTTTTCTTCGCAGGCGCTTTCTGCAGATAGAAGTTGATGACGGACGACGCTTGGGGATTGTCGCCGCCGCCTTCACCCGTTGCCCAGGTGCTCCACGAGGCATTGAACCGGTACGCATCACGAACCGGGAAGAGGTACGCTTGTGAATTGGCAACGTTCGCGTCCCATTGCTGCAGCGGTGCGATGTCGTCGAGCACCCACACGCCGCGTCCGTGGAGCGCAACGACGAGATCATCAAAGCGCTTCTGAACGACGAAATCATAGACCGGCGCATGCGGAAGATTGTTGAAGAACGGCTGCCAATGGGAACCGTCATCGAATGAAAGCCAGAGCCCCGTCTCGGTGCCGGCGTACAACATGCCTTTGCGCACGGGATCCTGACGCAGCATACGCGCATAACTGTCGCGCGGCAAGTTTCCGCTGATGGATTGCCAGTGCGCACCGAAATCGCGCGTCACATAGAGGTACGGCGTTCGATCGCCGAGTTTGTGATTCTCCGCGACGATATACGCCGTGCCGTCATCGTACGGAGACGGATCGACATTGTTGATACGGGCCCAATGCGGCAAATTCGGAATGGTCGCCGTGACGTTGTTCCAATGTGCGCCGCCGTCACGCGAGAACCACACGAGGCCGTCGTCGGTCCCGACCCACAATTCGCCCTTCGTAATCGGCGACTCCGCAATCGATGCAATCGTGTCGTAGACTTCCGTGCCCGCATTATCACGCGTGATCGGTTGACCCGAAGGCTTCTGCTTGCTCTTATCGTTGCGCGTCAGGTCGGAGCTAACCGCGCTCCACGTCGCGCCTCCGTCTTCGGTCTTCATGAGCTCCTGCGCACCGAAGTAGAGTGCATTCGGCTCGAGCGGTGAAACCGCGACCGGTGCTACCCACGCGCCGCGATACTTATACGATTCCGCGCCTGTACCGGAGTACGTGTCGGGCCACGGGCTGATCAAACGTCCCTGCATCGCTTGACGATCGAAACGCAGCACCGCCTCTTGATATCCGGTCCCGTAAATCACGTTATCATTGGCCGGCGAGAACACGATCCAGCCGCTCTCGCCGCTTTGCGACGAGAACCACTGGTCGGGCGTAATGGAACCGGTGAAACTCAACTCGGGCCCGCAGACGGCGCCCGGATCTTGGAACTCGCCGCAGACGGTGTACGGCACGCGATCGTCGACGGAGATATGATACGGTTGCGACACGATCAACTGCGGATCTCGCCAAGTCTTTCCGCCGTCGAGAGAAAGACGAACGCCCGCATCGGCTCCAATGAGCGCGCGCTTGCCGTTCACCGGATCGATCCACATTTGATGGTGATCGTATGCGCCCGTCGGCACTGATTTCACGGTTTTGCCGCCATCGAATGATTCGGATGGAATTTCGACGATCGTCATGAAGAAAATGTGCTTCGCGTTTTTCGGATCGACGGTGAACTGCGAGAAGTAGTACGGACGCTGAATGATCTCGTGCTTGGTACTGGTCAGCGTCCAGTGCGTTCCGCCGTCTTTGCTCGTCCAGAAACTTCCCTCTTTTGATTCCATGAGCGCGTAGAGCACGTTCGGCTCGCTCGGCGCGAAGCGCAATCCGATGCGGCCCGTCAATCCGCTCGGGAATCCGTTGCCCTGCACGCGGGTCCAGTGCGCGCCGGCATCATTCGAACGATACACGCCGTCATTCGGGCCGCCGCTCGTGAGCATCCACGGGCGCCGTTGCACCGTCCACATTCCCGCGAAGACGACGTTGGGATGCGCAGGCGAGACGGCGATCGTTGAAGCGCCGGTCGTATCATCGAGATAGAGCGACTTCTGCCAATGCTTTCCGCCGTCGACGGTTTTGTAGACTCCCCGCTCTGCTGATGGTTTGAACGGATCTCCGACTGCGGCTACATAGACGATATCTGCATTGTGCGGGTCGATGGTAATTTGCGCGATGGCAGCGGATGCGTCAAGTCCCAGGTGCGTCCACGTCGTACCGCCGTCATTCGAGCGCCACACGCCGTCGCCGAACGCGACGTCGTTGCGCATGTTCGGTTCGCCGGTCCCGATGTAGATAATCTTCGGATGCGACGGTGCAATCGCAATTGCGCCGATCGACGTTACGTCTTTTTTATCGAAGACCGGCTCCCACTTCGTTCCACCGTCAGTCGTGCGCCATAACCCGCCAAGGCCGCCGGCAAAGTACGTGTACGAATCGCCCGGCACACCGGCCACCGCGTCGATTCGTCCCGTGGTCGGGCCGATATTGCGAAACTCAAGCTTCGCAAACGTGTTGCCGGCGTCGGCAGTCGCGAGTGCGGGCCATACGGCAAGAACGGCAGCAATAAGCGCCGCCATACGAAAACGAAGCATCAAGCCTCCTTGTGCGCTCTAGTGCTTCGTCTCGTTTTCTGCCGGAGTTAAGCCTCCTGTTGCGATGCGCCCCGCGACCGAGATCGCTAAAAAAGGTTCCACAGGTACTGATTGTACACTTCGTGATGGTACTGCACCTCGGGTGCCTTCACGAACGTTCCAAGCAGACGACCGCAGCGGTCTGCACTTGCCTGTTTCAATTCCGCGTAGCGTTCCTTGACATCGGCGCCGAGGAGTTCCGACGTCCACTCTGCCGTGCGGAAGTTTTCGAGCGCGTCGTAAATATTGTCGGGCAGGTAGCGCTCGGCCTGACGCAAGCCGCTTTGCGAGCTGATCTCTCCCTCGAGACCCGTTTTAAAGACGGAGAGCATTACCATGTACGGATTAGCGTCGGGTCCCACCGAACGCACTTCGACGCGCGCGCTGCGTTCGTTGCCGATCGGGATGCGAACCATCGAACCGCGATCGACTGCCGATGCTTTGATCTGATTCGGCGCTTCGAAGTGCGGGTCCAAACGGCGATAGGCGTTGACGCTGGCATTGAGCATCAAACAGATATCATTCCCGTGCGTGAGGATACGATCGACGAACTGCCACGCGAATTGGCTCATCTTCTCTTCGCCGCTGGGATCCCAGAAAAGGTTCTTTCCGTCTTTACTGATCGAGACGTTTGTGTGCATGCCGCTGCCGTTGACGCCGACGACGGGTTTCGGTAAGAAACTTGCCGTCATACCCATGCGCGTTGCAACTTGGCGGCAAATTAGCTTGTAGAGCTGAATTTGATCGGCAGCGGCAACGACTTCGCCGTAGCCGTAATTGATCTCGAACTGCGATGGCGCAACTTCAGGATGGTCCTTCTCATTTTCGAACCCCATCGCGCGCTGCACTTCGGCAACCGTGTCGATGAACGTACGCAACGGATCGCCGGGGAGCGAATGATAGTAACCGCCGGTGTTCACGTATTCGAAGCGTCCGGTGTCCGGAAAGCGCTGTTCCGCATCGATGCCTTCGAAGAGAAAACCCTCGATCTCATTTGCGGCGTTGAGCGTATATCCGTCACGATCGAAACAGTGTTGCGAAAGCGCCTTCAACGTGCCGCGGACGTCGCCCGAAAACGGCGAGCCGTCGCGATTGAGTACGTCGGCGAACACGAGCACCTTGCCGGCACCGAAGCAGTCCGCAGGGGCCCAATAGAACGAGGCCCAGTCGAGCAGGAGCCGGAGATCGCTTTCACGCTGGGCCGTGAATCCGCGAATCGACGAGCCGTCGAACGTAAGGTTATCGTACGACTTCAACAAGAATTTCTTGTCGTAGTCGAGCATGTGCATACGCCCCTCGAGGTCGCTGAAGAGAACCGTCACCGCCTTGATGCCCGGCTCCTTCGAGAGGTATTTCAAGCGTTCGTCAGCGATCTTTTGCGGTGGAACCCGATCCTTGCGCTGCTGCTTTGCAGCGAGGTTCATCTCTTCGAGTTCGGTGTACGGCAGCTCGAGAAACTCGCGCAATTCCGGCATAATCGTCGTCGTTCTCCTGCATCACAAAGCGTGGTTTATTACGTTCGACGCTTACACAAGAACTCGGCTGGGCCTTTGGCCTTCCGGTTAAAGCCGCAGGGAGACGCTATCTCAATTCCGCTGCCAGCCGGGTTGCGTTGCGCGCGACGATGCCGTAGATCGAAAGCTGCGGGTTTGCGCCGATGCTTGTCGGAAAGACCGAACCGTCGTATACCGATAAGTTATCCACATGGTGGTGCTCCCCGTAGCCGTTGACGACGGAGAACTTCGGATCGGCGCCCATTCCGCAGCCGCCCATGACGTGAGCGCTCGCCACGCGGGTCCGCAGAATTTCCATCG
Source organism: Vulcanimicrobiia bacterium (assembly GCA_963765935.1). GTDB lineage: Bacteria > Vulcanimicrobiota > Vulcanimicrobiia > Vulcanimicrobiales > Vulcanimicrobiaceae > JAMXLG01. The sequence goes on from CAVXXX010000003.1 coordinate 20,420, forward strand.
GAAAGCCGGCGATCGCGGAGCGAGCCGCGTCGAGTGACGCATACGGCGTCGCGTTCTCGTGAAGCGGCAGCACCGACTTCGCGCCGGCTGCGAATTGAATCTGCGCCATTGTCTGCAGCGCGCGACGTGCGCCTTCCCACACGTAGTCGCTGACACGGTAGTCGAGCACCGGCGTGCCATCGCTTTTCAATTCGACCGTGCCGCCGGTGCTCTGCTCGTGAAAGCCGTCGCGCAGCAGCGCGATAATTGCGCTCGTGAACCGAAGCTTCTCCATGGCGCGCGCCGCTTGCAATCCGTACCCGGTCATGGTTGTGGACGTCAACACGGGATGCAGCGGCGGCACTTCGAGCTTGTAGCCGATCGGGCCGTCGATCGGATCGACATAGAGAAAATGATCCGCATAGACCGACTGCGGAGCGCCGGAAAACGGATCTATGACATCCGGCATGATCGCCGCTGAAATAACCGTCGGATGCAGGAACGTGCGTACGCCGACGCGCCGGTGCGGATCGGGAAGTCCGCTGCGCATCAGCAACGCGGGCGAACCAATCGCACCGGCCGCAAGGACGAAATGACGGGCACGAACGGTGATGCGATGCGACGTTGGATCGATGCCGTTTGCATCCATCGCGACGCATTCGAGCGACGTAAGATGTCCAGTTGGATCCGCGATGAAACGCTGCGCCCGCGTGCGGCTCAGCAAGATCGCGCCGCGTTCGAGTGCGCTCGGAATCGTCGTAACGAGCATCGACTGCTTCGCATTTTTCGGACATCCCATGCCGCAATAGCCGAGATTCCAGCAGCCTTTGACGTTACGTGGAATCACGGCCGTTGGAATGCCGAGCGCGGCAGCGCCGCGGCGCAGCACATCGTTGTTCGCATTCGGCGGCTCGGACCACGGCTTGATCGTGAGCCGGTTCTCCATGCGTTCGAACCACGGCGCAAGACCGTCGACGGTAAAGTCGCGTCAATCCGAAGCGATCGCGCCAATAGGCAAGCGTTGCCGGCGGCGTGCGAAAACTGCTCGTCCAATTGACGGTCGTCGAACCGCCGACGGCGCGGCCTTGCAGAATGTTGATGCCTTTATCTTTGGTTTTCCGCGCGGCCGACTCTTGATACAGATTCGGATACGCTTGACTCTCGAGCATCCGGAAGTCGGCCGACGTCCAATACGGGCCTTCTTCAATCATCAACACGCGCAGACCGGCGTGGCTCAAGATCTCCGCGGACGTACCGCCGCCTGCACCGGTTCCGACGATCGCGACATCGACCTCGAATGTTTTGTCGCCATTCAAACGCGACGCATCGTAGATGTTCACGACAGTTTCGGCGGTCCCGGATAGCCTGTGGCGGCCCATGATCGCGGTTGTCCGTACCATGCACCATACGAGAGTTGATGCAATGCATCGTACGCGCTGCGAAGCTTCGCAATGCCGCTGTAGCGCCAGCCGCTCAAAAAACGCGCGATTTCATCTCGGCTCGCAAGATTCCACGGCCGCATCACGCCGGTTGCCAGCATACGCAGTGCCGGTACGCGCAAGATCATGAACAACTGCGCGACTTCGGCTTGCACGGACGGCGTCAACCCCGCGACGGCGGTGTCGAACCCTTCGATGAACGCGCGCAATGCATCGCCGCTCTCGGGAAGTGAACCGGCGAGAATTACGGGCGCGATCGCTGCAACAATGCCGCGATCCGCTTCATTCAAAAAACGAAAACGGTGCGGATCTGCGGGCGCGCCGTCGCTTTGCGATTCATAGACCGCACCGGCAGCAACGAGTAGCGCCGCAGCCGCAATGCCCGAGCCGATCCACTGCCGGCGGTTCATTCCTCTCCGTCAAAGTAGTCCAAAGGTTCGCTGCGCACCAAACGGCGCTCCGGTACCTTCACCGACCACTTCTTGCTGTCGGGATAGTACGAGTTATCGTTGAACGGATTGTCCGCGATCACGTAGATGAGGAGATCTTCCTCGCTGTCGTTGATGAATTGATGGGCTTCGCCGGGCTTAAAGAGCATCGCGTCGCCGGCGATGATGCGCGTCGTGCCATCGTCGTCTCGTGCGAGGCCCGTGCCGAAAACGACGATATACAATTCCCACTGCGTGCCGTGCGCATGATACGGATACGGCTTCTTCCCCGGAGGAATACGAAGAAGTTCCACATCAAACGGGTGACGCTTCATGAAGTCGGTCGAGTTGGGATCGCGACCGAGCGCCTCGGAAATCTGCCTGCCGTAGCCCTCGAACGTTCCTTTTGGTGAACGCCAGCTCAGCTCTTCGACATCGTTGACGTTGACTTTCTTCATCTACGCGCTGTTATGCGTAGACGTCGATGTTCCGCCCGATTCCGATGGAGCGCAAATACTGCCGGATCTCCGGCGACTCTTTCGGCGTCTTGACGATTTGACGCAGCGACTCCGTGCGCGACGCGATGACCGAGAGCACCTGGCGGTACTGAGAAATCGCCCACGAGACGGAGACCGAGAGAGGCAGAACGCTCACCCCGATACCATCGGCCATTTCCGGGCGAGCCTTAATGAAGGACCGAGACAAGCTGGCGGGCTAGTCGACCGCATGAGCAGCGTACGGGTCCTCGTGGGGACGCGCAAAGGTGCGTTCATTCTAAAGTCCGACGGAAAACGCGAGACGTGGAACGTCGAAGGCCCTCACTTCCCCGGCTGGGAGATCTACCACGTTAAGGCATCGCCGGCCGATCCGAACCGCATCTACGCATCGCAAACGAGCACTTGGTTCGGTCAGGTCATGCAGCGTTCCGATGATGGTGGAAAAACGTGGCAGACCGTCGGCAACGAATTTAAATACGAGGGCACACCGGGAACGCACCAGTGGTACGATGGTACGCCGCATCCGTGGGAATTCGCGCGCGTTTGGCATCTCGAACCATCATTGAACGACCCGGACACCGTTTATGCGGGAATCGAAGACGCCGCGCTGTTCAAATCAACTGACGGCGGGACCACCTGGAGCGAACTCTCGGGATTGCGGACCCACAGCACCGGATCGTCGTGGCAGCCGGGCGCGGGCGGCATGTGCTTACACACCATCATTTTAGATCCATCGAATCCGCAGCGCATCTACAGCGCAATTTCCGCGGCCGGGGCGTTTCGTTCTGATGACGGCGGCACGACGTGGAAGCCGATCAATCGCGGATTGCGTTCGCAATACATTCCCGATCAGGATGCCGAGGTCGGACACTGCGTCCATCATGTCGCGATGCACCCGTCCCGTCCGCAAACGCTCTTCATGCAGAAGCATTGGGATGTGATGCGCAGCGACGATGCAGGTGACTCATGGCGCGAAATTAGTGGAAATCTTCCGACGGACTTCGGATTCCCGATCGACGTGCACGCGCACGAACCGGAGACGATCTACGTCGTGCCGATCACGAGCGACTCCCATCACTTTCCACCCGACGGAAAATTGCGCGTCTACCGCAGCCGCAGCGGCGGCGAGGAATGGGAAGCGCTGACGAACGGGTTGCCGCAACAGAATTGCTACGTCAACGTTTTACGTGACGCAATGGCCGTCGACAAGCTCGACGATTGCGGGGTGTACTTCGGAACGACCGGCGGCGCGGTATACGTCTCACCTGACGGCGGCGATACGTGGAAGGCGATCGTTCACGATTTGCCCGCGGTACTCTCGGTCGAAGTACAAACGTTCCCGTGATCCGCGTCGTGCTTCCACCGAACTTGCGCGCGCTCGCGCGTGTTGACGGCGAAATTGCCGTTGACTCGCAGCAGCCGACCGCCGGAAGCGTGATCGACGCTATTGAAGACCAGTACCCGATGTTGCGTGGAACGATCCGCGATCACTACACGCAATGCCGTCGTTCGCACGTGCGATTCTTCGCATGCGAGCGCGACCTCTCGCACGAGTCACTCGACGCACTGCTTCCCGACGCCGTCGCATCGGGAAGTGAACCACTCTTGATCGTCGGAGCGATTGCCGGCGGTTAGCGTCCCGCGGCGCGCCAACCGGGGACTGCAGCGGCGGGGCGTCTAACTAGCCCGGGTCAAGGAGGTCGATCCACCGTTATGATGTCCCGCTATCGCGGCGCGCTCCTGATCGGAGCGTTCGCATTGAACGTCGGTTTTGCTAGCTTGCCGGCAAGCGCCGCACTCGATCTGGTCGTCGCCCAGCAGAGCGTCGTTCCGAACAAACCATTTGCCGATTGCAGTTCGCGCGCGAAGAACGCGCTCAACAGCGTAATGCAAAATGCAACCGAGGCCGGGACCGGTTCCGGTCACTGGGTCGGCGTGCAAAACATCGAAGGTTCGATCTCCGCATCGGCGGTGATTGAATGCCATCCGGACGCAGGCGGATATCACGCCGGCTTCACGTGTGCGGTGCAAGTTCCGCCGAATTCCGAATCGGCAAGCGCATTGTGCACGAAATTGACGACTGCGTTTAATGCGGCGTCCGCCGGTGTCGTGACGGGAGGCGGCACGTGGTAGTAATCAAACGCCGCGCGATCTTCGCCGTTCTTCTTCTTGCCGGAATAGTCGCGAGCGGCACCACTGCACCCGCAGCCGTCGATCTCTCGACCGGAATTCGCTACGTCATACCGAGCGGGACGCTCGATGAATGCGGCACCAAAGCGCAAGCCGCCTTGAACAAGTATCTCCAGAATCCCACTGAATCCGCGGCCGGAAGCCATGAGTATGTCGGGACCGGCCCAATCGGCGGTACGGGACAATCAGCGGGCGCCGCAGCGGGAACGATTCACTGCTTTCCGTCCGGAAAAGGTTATGCGGTGACGTTTACCTGCGCCGTTGAAACGCCGAACAATCCGTACGATGCATCCACCTTATGTCTGGATCTCGCGCACAACTTCTCAGGCAAAGAAGAGAAGCCGTTGCCGACGCCGACACCCGTGGTCGCGCCGAAAGGCTGCAACACCGTAAGCCTCGCCGGAACGTGGCAATCAGATAACGATCCGAGCCTTTCGATGAAAATGGACGCCAACGGCGGCATCGACGCTAGCGACGGCGTCTCGGGCAACTGGGCATTGAGCGGCCTGACTGCGACGCTCACGTACTACGGAAACCACACCGAGAAACTCTCATCCGACGGAAAACACTTAAGCGGTCAATACAATCTAACGCGAAAGTGCTAACGCTGCATGCGGGTATGGGAATTCGACCGTTATGGAGCGCCGGCGGTTTTGCAGCTAACCGAGCGCGACGTTCCCGCACCTCGCGATGGTGAAGTCGTCATTCGCGTCACGGCGTCCGGTATCAATCCGAGCGACGTCAAGAACGTTGCCGGACACTTTCACGCTCCGTTGCCGCGCGTGCCCGGTCGCGACTACGCCGGTATCGTCGTCGGCGGCGCAGGCGACGAGGGAACCGAAGTCTTCGGCAGCGGACCGGGATTCGGTGTACTGCAAGACGGCGCGCTTGCGGAGTACATCGTGGTTCCGTCCGCGTGGACCAGCCGCAAACCGCGTTCTCTTACCCCGGCGCAAGCCGCGTCCGTCGGCGTTCCGTTTCTCACCGCGTGGACTGCGCTCGTACGTGCCGGCGACGTGCGATCCGGCGAAACGATCCTCATTACCGGCGTATCGGGAGCCGTTGGCACGGCAGCAACACAAATTGCGCATGCGCGCGGAGCGCTTGTTATTGGAGCAGACCGTTCGTTAAAGAATCCCGCGGGCGCCGATTGGATGATCGAAACGCAAGATAGCGATCTCGCCAAAGAAGTTCATCGCATTACCGGCGGCCGCGGCGCGAATCTCATCTTTGATACCGTTGGTGGGCCGCTCTTCGAGCCGGCGCTTAAATCGCTCGCGCGTGGCGGACGGCAAATCGCAATTGCGAGCAATCCTCAGGTGGTGAGTTTTAATCTCGTCGATTTCTATCACAATGAAACGCGTCTGATCGGCGTGGATACGATGGCGCTCCCCGGGCAAGAAATCGCGGATGTGATGGATCAGTTACGTCCGCTCTTTGAGGACGGCACGTTACGTGCCTCAACAGTTGAGGTGTGGCCCTTCGATCGCGCAATCGAAGCGTATGGTGCGGTCGAAAAACACGTGCCCGGCAAACACGTTGTCGTGATGTCGAGCTAACGGGTTAGGAACTCTCGGCCGCACGCGCAAGGTCGTCTAGGACCGGGACGAAGTGTTTTGCCATTTCGGCGCCCATCATTGGTCCGAACAGAAATGCGAGCGGTCCTGAAATCGCAACATTCTGCTCGATGCGACTGCCCTCACCATCCGGCGAGATTTCGCAGTTGAATGTGAACGTCGTGAGTGGCGCACCAGCCATCGACATGCTGAAGCGCCGTCCCTCGGCGACGTCCGAAAACACGACATCGTGCGAACTGCCGCGGGTGGTGGCCATTTTGCCCGTAGCGCCGTTCGCCAACGGTCCATTCAACTGGGCGGAAGCAATGCCCGAATTCCAACCGCTCCAATTGTTCGGATCGCGCCACAGACGCCAGACGCGCTCGGGCGAAGCGCTCGTGAAACGGGAAACGCCGTACGTCTTCATTGCGTGCCTCCTGCGGCGTACGCTGGCAGAAGATTCTGAAGACGGTGTGAAGGGTCGCCCGAAGCGCAATATGCAACCAAAGGGTTGCGTTTGTGGTGGCGCGGTGGTAGATTATATGCAACTGGGAGGTTGCATATACACATGACATCGTCCACCGATCGGATCGAGAAGCAGATCTTTCTCAAGGCCCCGCAAGAGCGTGTCTGGCGCGCCATCAGCAATTCGGCAGAGTTCGGTAACTGGTTCGGGATGGAACTGGACGGCGACTTTGCGCCGGGCGCGCAGATGCGCGGACGGATCAAGCCAACCAAAGCTGATCCCGACGTTGCGAAAATGCAAGAGAAATACACCGGCATGCCGCTCGCCTTCTACGTCGATCGTATTGAACCAATGAGCCTCTTCGCTTATCGCTGGCATCCGTTCGCCATGGATACCTCGATCGATTATTCGCAAGAACCAATGACGCTCGTGACCTTCATGCTTGCACCGAAGGACGACGGTACGCTTCTGACGGTCGTCGAGTCGGGGTTCGACAATATTCCAATCGAACGTCGCGCCGATGCATTCGAAGCAAACGCCGAAGGTTGGTCGCTGCAACTGCAGATGATCGAGAAGTACTTGCGACTCCCTCAATCATGAGCGTCGCGCCGATTCTCGCAGCGCTCGGCGACGAAACGCGGCTGCGGATCGTTTCGAAACTGTGCGCCGGCGGACCACTTTCGATTACGAATCTCGCGAACGGCGCGGATATTTCGCGACAGGCAATTACCAAACACTTGCACGCCTTGCATGAAGCGGGCCTCGTACGAAGCGAACGCCATGGCCGCGAACGGATTTGGACGCTCGAGCCGAAGCGCCTCGATGAAGTGCGCCGCTATCTCGCGCAAATCTCACAACAGTGGGACGACGCATTGAACCGACTGAAAGCGGCAGTTGAAGAATGATAGCAGTACATACAATTGAATTGCCGGCGCCGCTCGAGCGCGTCTTCGCGGCGCTTACGAACAGCGACGAGCTGACGCGCTGGTGGGGCGATGATTCCGTGTATTGGATGACGCACGTCGAACAAGACGTGCATCCGGGCGGCGCGGCGAACTACACGTTTGCATTCGCGCACAACGACGACGTGTCAGGTTCCGCCGCGGGCCGGACCTCGGGAAGCACCGGCGTTACGCGAGCCGCCGATCCCCCAAGCATGCTCGAATACACGCGGAAATATAACGATGGCTTCCCATGCAAGGAAGAAACCGTGATTCGCTACAACCTCGAGGCTAGTAACGGAGGAACGCGTTTGACGGTCAGGCACTCGGGATTCCAAAGCGAAGATATGGCAGTTTTACACCGGCACGGTTGGGAACGCGCTTTCGAATGGCTCGATCGCTACCTGCGCTCGTAACGATTGCCGCGCTCTTCGTCCTACCCGGCGCGGCGAACGATGCCGTTCGCGGCGATCGCGCCGAAGGATGGCTTGCGCAAAGCCGTTCGCCCGTTATCGCGCGCAACGGAATGGTCGCCACGAGCCAACCGCTTGCGGCGCAAGCCGGATTGCGGATTCTCATGCAAGGCGGGAATGCCGTAGACGCCGCCGTTGCTACGGCTGCAGCATTGAACGTCACTGAACCAATGAACGTCGGATTCGGCGGCGATCTCTTCGCGATTGTTTATATCGCAAAAGAACATGCGGTGCATGTGCTGGACGCAAGCGGCATTGCGCCGAGCGGTGCGACGCTCGCGCGTATGCATGAACTGGGCTACACCTACGATCCCGCGCATTGGGGCCCCGGGTCCGGCATGCCGCCCGGCGGAATTCTCGACGTCACCGTTCCCGGTGCGGCGTGGGGATGGGACGAGCTCGCGCGCCGCTACGGAACGATGCCGCTCTCGCGCGTGCTGGCACCGGCGATCGCGTATGCATCGAACGGTTTCCCCGTGTCCGAACGCATCGCGCACGATTGGACGTTGCCGAATGCCCTTCCGCTTCGCGGCTGCTGCACCAAGCTCGACTCCGATTCCGTAGCCACCTGGTACGTCAACGGAAAAGCTCCATCCGAGGGCCAGATCTTCCGTAATCCACAGCTCGCGCACGCCTTGACGTTGCTCGGGAAATACGGGCGCGATGTCTTCTACAAAGGAGAGATCGCTCACGCAATCGTCAAGAAGTCGCAAGCGCTCGGCGGAACGATGACGCTTGACGACCTCGCCGCCTATCACGGCGTCTGGCGCGACCCCGTGCGAACGATGTACCACCGCTACGACGTCTTGGAGTTGCCTCCGCCGTCGCAAGGCTTCGCGACGATTGAAGCGTTGAACGTGTTGCAACAATGCGTTCCGAAGGCGGCATCGGGTCAAACGCTCGCATCCCTCGGTCCAGCAAATGCGCTCTATTGGCATCTTCTGATTGAGGCGAAGAAACTTGCGTATGCCGATCTCTACCGGTACAACGCCGATCCGCAACACGCGTCGATTCCGCTCGCACGTCTTCTCTCCGTGAACTATGCCCAGTCGCTTTGTGCAAAGATTGATCCTTCGCGCGCGTCGAGCCCGCAAGCGCCCGGCGAATCGAGCGGCGCCGGCGATACGATCGTGCTTTCAACCGCGGACCGCTTCGGCAACATGGTCTCGTGGGTCAATAGCAACTACGACGGCTTCGGTTCGGGAATCACCGTGCCGGGATACGGATTCATACTGCACGATCGCGGTGGGCTCTTTACGCTGGATCCCAAGAGTCCCAACGTTCTTGCTCCCCAAAAGCGTCCATTCAATACGCTTTGCGCCGGATTCATCATGCGCGCCGGTAAACCGTACGCAACGATCGGACTCATGGGCGGCGACATGCAAGCTCAAGGACACGAACAAGTCATCGTCGATCTCATCGATCTCGGTGCGAATGTCCAACAAGCAGGCGATATGGCGCGATTCCGCCACGATCAGGTCTCGAACACGCTGATGCTCGAGTCTCCACTCTACGATCTCGTCGGTGAAAAGTTGCGTGCGATGGGTCACAACGTGAAGTCGACGAGTCGCGCACCAATGGGCGGTTATCAAGCGATCATGCTGCTGCCAAACGGCGCCTATGCCGCGGGTTCCGATTTCGGCAAAGACGGCGAAGCTGTCGGCTGGTAACAATGATTGGCATTTTCGATGAAGCCGGGCGTATTCACGTTTTCCGGTTGGCCGTGACATAATGAAGTTGCCGCGTACCAGCGAGCGAGGAATCGCGCATGTATTGGCCACTTCAACAACAGGGCGCAACAGGCGAGAATGTTCGGACCGTCCAGTATCTTCTCAACGCGAGCGGTGCGTCGCTCACGGTCGACGGTGCTTTCGGGCCGCTTACCGCCGCTGCAACGAGTAGTTTCCAAAGTAATCTCGGTATTGCAGTCGACGGCCAAGTAGGCGATGCGACGTGGGGCGCGCTGATCAGGCAGATCGCATCGGGAAGCTCGGGCGACGCGGTGCGCGCCGTTCAGAGCCAGCTCAACGACCGAAGCGGTCAAGTTGCCGTCGACGGTACGTTCGGGCCCGAGACGCTGCGCGCGGTCGAAATGTTTCAGTCACCGATCGGTCTTACGGCGGACGGCGTCGTGAATTGGTACACGTGGCACGCATTAGTCAACGATTACCTTAGAAGTCCCGATGCGGGAACGTGCATTCAAAGTGTGTTCCAAGCTTGGAGTACGAACGACCAAGTTTCGACTGCATACAATGCAACGCCGGCATCGTTGATGACGCTCTTCGGACATCCGTGGAAAGCCTCCGATGGCTGGGTATTTGACGCGTGTGGAGGTGCTGCCGGACACATCTATTGCACGTGGAATCGCGCCGGCGGAACGCTCCACATCGGCGGCCCGGATCCGGGCGGCGGACTTTATATCTACGTCGATAGCGTAACATTCCAATAGCAAATAGCCGGAGACTATATGGTGCATACATCAACGGTGCCGTGGGAGCGCGACTTCGAGAGCGCGCGGCAACAAGCGAAAAACGCCAATAAATTCGTTCTTCTCGATATCTTCAACCCGGGTTGAGGGGGCTGCCAAGCTTTGGATACCGTGACGTATCCACACGATTATGTTTCGGAGGCGATCGTCAAACACACAGTTCCCGTCCAAATCGATAACACGAAGACCGACAATGCACAGTTGTTGGCGCGAATCCACCACATCTGGACGCCGGACGTTCGCGTGCTCAACGAGAACGGAGACGAGCTGTACCGCTGGGACGGCTATTTGCCGCCGGGCGAGTACGTGCCGCGGCTGCTCTGCGCAGTCGCGATGGCGCACCTTCGTGAGAAGCGATACGATCGCGCCGAGGCGTTGTACGTTGAAGTCCTTCGCGACTACTCCACCGCGTATGCGGCTCCGGAAGCGCAATACTATCTGGGCGTCTCACGGTATCGTCGCGATCCCGAAAGCGAAGAGCTTCTAACGCAATGGGGCAACTTACGATCCCGATATCCCGAGAGCGAATACCGGGTGAAGCAATCGTTCAAAGATCTGCCGACGTGAATACGACGATCCGGAGGGTGAGATGCAACACACGGCTCTTTCGACGATGAAGGCGTTAGTCGTCGACGCGTACGGTCCACCGCAAAATGCGCGCATCGGGCAGATTGATGTTCCAAAAGTAAAAAACGGCCATCTTCTGATTCGCATGCATGCGGCCGGCGTTAATCCGTTTGATTACAAACTCGTCACGGGCGCCGTAAAAGACTGGGTGCCGCTCACCTTTCCATACGTGCCCGGTATGGATGGCTCCGGTGAAATCGCCGAGGTTGGAGACGGCGTAGCGGGGTGGAACAAGGGCGATGCGATCGTCGCCATGTTTCCGCGCGGAACGTTTGCCGAGTATGCACTTATCTCGGCCGGCGAAAAGCGTCTCGCGAAGAAACCGGAGCGCTTGGATTTCAAACATGCGGCAGCGCTTCCGGAAGCGGCTCTCACTGCACGAACGTGCGTGCGAACCGCTGCGCTCTCGCCCAACCAGACGGTGTTCGTGGTTGGTGCGACGGGCGGGGTTGGCTTGTTCCTGACGCAGTTGCTCAAGACCGAGGGCGCACGCGTCATTGCAACGGGCAAGACCAACGATATCGAATATTTGAGCAATCTCGGCGCGGATGAAACCATCGATTACAGCGTGGGCGATCCCGTTACGCAACTCCTCAAGAAGCATCCGCAAGGCGTCGACGCGCTGATCGATGTGGTGAATGCAGGCGATGCGCTCCTCAGGAGCGCGCAAGCGCTGCGCGAAGGCGGTACGCTCGTCTCGACGTTGTATGGACCTGATCAAAACGCATATCCGAAAGCCGTGAACGTGCACTACATCCAAATGAGCGCGCAGGAAGGGGATCTCGAGGACCTCGCGCGCCGGGCAGCGGAAGGCAAATTACGCGTCGAGGTCGGTCATACATACGATCTTGCTCAGGCCGCGCAAGCCTTAGCCGATTTGATGGATCCTGCGAAACATACACGCGGCAAATTCGTCGTTCGTATCGCGTAGTGGTAACGTACGACATCGTCATCGTCGGGGGAAGTCTCGGCGGATGCGCGGCTGCAATCGCCTCCGGCGCCGGATCGCATTCGGTGTGCCTACTCGAAGCATCGGAATGGCTGGGTGGTCAGTATTCCGCACAAGGCGTAACCAAACCGGACGAAAGTCGCTACACGGCGACCGTCGGCAGCACCGCGGCGTATCGCGCGTTCCAGCACAACGTGCGCGCGTTTTACCGTAGTAATTACCGCTTGTCGTCGAGCGGATCGAACCAACCGTCGTTCAATCCGGGCGGCGCATATCCCGGCTTTGCGACGCAACCGCGCATCGCGCATCAGGTGCTGCTCACGCAGTTGCAAGCGATGTCGAACGTTCATGTTCGTTTGAAGACCCGCGTAAGCGCTGCGAACGTCCAAGGGGATATCATCACGAGCTTGAGTACGATCGACGAACACGGCTACCCGGCGACGTATAACGGTACGTACTTTCTCGATGCTACCGACCTCGGCGATCTTTTGCCGCTCGCGAATATCGAGTACATTCTCGGCGCGGAGAGCAAGGCGCAAACGAACGAGCCAGATGCTCCCAACGAAGCGCATCCGGAGTGGATCCAACCCATAACGGTCGTTGTCGCTCTGGAGCGGCGACCGGCAGACGAAAGTCACGTCATCTCGAAACCTCCGGCCTACGACGACTTGAAAGCGAAGCAGCGCTATACGGCGCTGGACGGTTACATTACCAAAGTCTTTCAGACGCCGGTCGATCTTTGGACCTATCGCCGCTACGTGGATGCGGCAAACTTCGACGACCCGGCGTTACCGTGCGATCTCAGCATGCTCAACATGGGGTCAAACGATTACCAAAGCGGGACGATTCCGACCGGCGACGCCGCAAAGGACGCGGCGATCATCGAAGCAGCGCGCGAAGCATCGCTTGGATTCGTCTACTGGTTGCAAACGGAATGTCCGCGTGACGACGGCGCAGGTCAAGGCTATCCCAATTTGAAGGTTCGTCCCGATGAATTCGGAACGACCGACGGCACCGCACCGCAACCGTACATTCGTGAGTCGCGCCGGATCAAGGCGAAGTACACGATCGTCCAACAAGATCTCGATAGCGGCTATAATCCCGGACCTCGCGCAAAGAACTACCACGATTCATGCGGCATCGGCTTCTACGGCGGCCTTGACATTCATGGGCTTGCATCCGTTGGCATGGGACAACAGTTCATTGATATCAAGCCGTTTGAAATTCCCTTGCGTGCGCTGATACCGATCAGAGTTCGTAACCTGCTTGCGGCCTGCAAGAATATCGGCGTGACACATATTACCAACGGCGCGTACCGCTTGCATCCCGTCGAGTGGAATGTCGGTGAAGCTGCCGGTGCGCTTGCAACGTATGCGCTCGATTGTGGCGTTGCGCCCGCCGATGTTCCAAGCGACGCACGGCTTTTGCAGACCTTTCAGCTGCGGCTGCTCGCGCGCGGCGTACCCATTTTTTGGTGGAGCGACATCACTCCCGGGAATCCGTCGTATGCCGCCGCGCATCTCGTCGGCGTGGCGGGCATTATGAGCGGTGAAAGTTCGTCGCTCGACTTTCAGGCGAACGACCCGTTCGAGGAAAGTGCGAAAACTGCAGTTGACAGCAATCTCGGACGATCGTTGAATTGGCCGGCGGACCCACTCACGCGCGGAGAGGCCGCGCAATGGATCGTGACGCAGCTCTGAGCCGGTTTAGCGCGCGAGGAGAATTGCTATCGCGATTTCGCTACTGTTTGCACGGCATCGACGATTGCCGACGAAATGCGATCTCCGAAACGCTTGTTCAGAGTTGCGTGCCCCATCATCAAACCGCCGGCGAGTAACGCAAGAATCGCAATTGCGCGTTTCTCGGCGTCGGGGCGCGGAAGACCGCTTGCTACTTCATCGATGAGCGCTTTGAGCGCGTTATCGTAGGCGCCCCGTATTGTATCGTCACCGCGCGCCGCATCGAGTGAGAGCGTAGCAAGGGCGCATGATTCTTCGAGATTCGCACGCCGATCGGCGCTAAGGTACCATTTCGCAAACGGAACGAGCCACGGTCCCTTCTTCGCACGCTTGAAGGCCGCCAATCCGTTGCGAAATTCTCGCAAGCCGTCGACCACGGCGTGATAGAGAAGCTGCGACTTCGATCCAAAATGCTCGTAGACCGCACCGGACGTGACGCCGGCATCTTTCGCGACGGCATCGACACCGGCACCGCCAAAGCCTCGCGTCCGAAACGCACGCCCCGCTGCGCGCAAAAGACGCTCGCGTGTCTCTTCCTTTCCAGAACGCCCCGCCATACCTACTCCTTGACAACATAACGATCGTTATGTACGATTCGAATCACCTAGCATAACGATCGTTATGTTTCGACGTAAGGAGAGCCTGCCATATGATCGCGATCGTCGCAACTGAAGGCGTCTTCGAAGAATCGAAGGAGCCGCTTCTCCTTCAGCGTGTCCACGACGCGCTTGCCGGAGCAATCGATGCAACGGACGATCCCGACGTTTCCGCGCTCATCGGCGTAACGCTCGAAATCGTTCCGGCACACCGATTTACGATGGGCGCCCTACCGGTTCCGGCAGTTCGAATTGACGTTGCCGTGCCGTCTGTCGCACTTTCGTCGTTTCGCCGCCGCCGTCAGTTCATTTCCGACGCAACCGATGCGGTACTCGGGTTGTCACACGCGCCGCTTCAGCCACGGGTCATCGTTCGCATCATGCACCTCGTCGACGGTGGTTGGGGAACCGATGGTCAGACCGTAACGAACGAAGACATTGACGAGGGCGCAACGGACATCGCCAAAGCATAGCGAACGGTGTACGCCGGAGGTACCGCAATGCACGCAGTCGCAGCGAATATCGTTTCCGCTGCACCGATTTCGAGCGTCGTTCGTAGCTACATGACACGCGAACATCTCCGAGCGATTATCGTGCAAGTTCGTTCGAATGGACGGACGATTTACACGGCTGCGTTTGGCGAGTCGATGACGGGCGTACCGGCTACATCGGACATGCATTTCCGCAACGGCGCACTCGCCTTTACGTATATGTCGACGTTGTTGCTCGAGTTCGTCGATCAGAAAAAGGTCACGCTGCAGACGAAACTCTCGAACTACTTTCCCGATCTTCCGGAGGCGAATCGCGTCACGCTCAAAGATTTGTCGCAAATGACCTCCGGTTATGCCGATTATGTGTATCAAACGGAACTAGCAGACGGCCTGTACCGCAACCCGTTCCGCCAATGGACGCCCGACGAACTGATCCGCATCGGGACGTCAAAGCCTATGCAGTTTACTCCGGGCACAAACTGGGCGTACTCGCACACGAACTATGTGATTCTCGGGCAAGTGCTTGCGAAAATCGCGCACATGCCGCTCGCGGACGCATTGCAGCGATATGTCCTACAACCGATGGGCCTCAAACAGACAACCCAATCAACGACACCCGTCATTCCGCAACCCGTGCTGCACGCATTTACCTCCGAACGGCGCGAAGTTCTCGAAATCAAGCCCGGCATTCCGTTCTATGAAGAGGCCACATATTGGAACCCCTCGTGGACAACGATCGAAGGTGCCGTTGAAACGACCGACATTTCGGATCTCAACACGTCCATCGAGGCAGTAGCGTCCGGGAAGCTACTCTCCAAGGCGTCCTCGCTTGCGCAGATCAAGCCCAGCTCTGATCGGATTCGGTCACGCACAGTCGAATTGCCCCGCGTGCCGCAAGATGACCGCTGCGATGAACTACGGGCTCGGTGTCATTAACACGGGTCCGTGGATCACACAAACACTGGGATTTGCCGGTGCTTCGGGCGCCGTCGGTTATCTGCCGGCGCAAAAGCTCACGATCGCCGTTGAAGCGACAAACGCTCAAGGCGCCTATGACGAAAAGGGAAACGCGGGACTCGGCGCGGTCCCATTGCTTAAAGCGATCGCCGATGAATTGGCACCGAACACAATGCCGGCTCTGCAAAAGTGAAGCGTTCAGTGGGACGGTAGCGTTTGTCGTGTCGCGGCCGCTGCGGCGGATTCCAAGAACGACGCCGCCGATCTGATCGCATCCTGGAGCGGCGTTTGCGGCGGAGTAATCGTTATCACGTCGATTCCACGCTGCATGAGTTGATCGGCGGCGTCTTTTTCGACGGCTCCTCCAAAAGCGATCACGTGAACGCCATGTGCGAATGCAAGTTCCGCGACGCCGTCAACGGTTTTACCATGAAGGGTTTGTAAGTCAATCTTGCCTTCGCCGGTCATACACAGTGCCGCGCCTTTCAGTAGCTGATCGAGCCCGCACTCGCGCGCGATAACGCGCACGCCGGGTTCTAACTTCGCATGCAGAAACGCGACCAGCGCAAAACCCAGTCCTCCCGCCGCGCCGGCTCCCGGCACGTCGCGGTAATCATGATGCAGCTCGCGTGCTGCAACTTCTGCGACGTGTTCCAACACGCGGTCGAGTTGCTCGATTTGCGCGGGCGTCGCTCCCTTCTGTGCCGCAAAGGTTCGCGAAGCGCCGTTTGCGCCGCAGAGTGGGTTGTCCACGTCGACCGCGACGTCGATGCGCACGCGTGCGAGTCGCTCATCTAAGCCGTGAAGATCGATCGATTGCAGTTGTTCGTAACCAAGAATGCCATCGCCGATCTCACAACCGTTGCCGTCGAGAAACCGAACGCCCAGAGCGCGCAGCATTCCTGTTCCGCCATCGTTCGTTGCACTGCCGCCGATGCCGACAATAAGATGCCGAGCTTGCGCGTCCAAGGCGGCGAGTATCAACTGGCCCGTGCCGAACGTGTCGGCTTGCGTCGGATCGTACTGTGATGGCTCGAGCAATGCGAGCCCGGAGGCGCTCGCCATTTCAAGGACGGCCGTGTCGCCGGTAAGGGCATAGACGGCATCCACGGACGTTCCACGCGGACCGCGAACGCGCACCACGCGACGCCTCGCGCCGCGCTCCAAAAAGACATCCACCGTCCCCTCGCCGCCGTCTGCCATTGGACACAACACACACTCTGCGCGGGGTGCAGATGCCAACACGCCGCGCTCGATCGCCTGCGCGGCCTGCATTGCAGTTAAACTGCCCTTAAATTTATCGGGCGCGATTACGACGCGATTAGATATCTGATTCGCGCTCCTCATCATCGGGATCCGGTTTGTCACGAATGGTCAATCCGAGCGATCGATGATATGCTTCGTTCTCCGCAAGCGCCGCTTCGACGTCGTCACGAATGCCTTGCTCGCGAATGAGCTGCTTCAAGCGCTCTCGACTCTCGCGCAACTCGCGCGCATGCCCTTCCAAGATTTCGCCGGGAACGTCCGGTGCCTCGAGCGGGCGGCTCACCCATGCTTCCATCTCGTCGTGCGCCGCCTTTGCTCGACGCCGCGCTTCGGCTAATTCGTCCTTATAGCTACTCATCGACTCGCAGTCTATCACGGCCAACGGCTAGCCGCGCCAGGCGCAAGCTGGTCTTCTGTCACAAGGCGACCGTTTAAGCCGCTCGAGAGTCATCTATGCCCCAATCCAACATTGGCCGTCATGTATTTGGAACGGCGATTTTGGCATCTGGTATCGTGAGCATGGTCTTCCACCAGGGCCCGGCCTATCTCTACGCTCTGGCTGGTGCCCAAGTCCTCGGCGGCGTTGCGATTCAGTTGCGCCCCGCTGCCAGAGCGGGGGCGATCATCATCGGTGCTGCCTATCTTGTGCTCGCTCTACTTTGCATTCCGCAGATCATCGCCCTACCGCGCATCTACGCAACTTGGGGCAATTTCTTCTATCCGTTCGCAAACGTGATCGGCGCGGCGGCCGCTTACGCTCTGCTCGTATCGGCTCGTTTGTCGAAGACAGCGCTTCGCATCGGATGCATTCTTTTCGGCATTTGCAACGCTTCTTTTGCTATCGAACAAGTTGAATTTCTCGGACGAACCGCCAGTCTCGTCCCGACGTGGATTCCTCCAAGTCAGATGTTCTGGGCGGTGACAACGACGGCTCCCTTCGTGCTAGTAGCCGTCGCTCTCGTTGTCGATCGTATGGCAATTCTAGCGACTCGCCTACTTGCAGCAATGTTCTGGGCCTTCGGGTTGCTCGTGTGGATCCCACTAATTTTTTCGAATCCTCACAGCCACTCGAACTGGAGCGAAGGCACCGAAACCGTCGCGATTGGTGCAGCGTCGTGGCTTCTCGCGAATCTCATGGAGCAATCACGCGGCTCTACGGCGATCGAACCGCTAGTGACGACGTCCGGGAGCCGGTGACGACGAGGTAACGGGCGTCATCCAGGTCGCGGCTTTGATTCTTGGCGTCGGGCTGATTTAGAATGGGCGACCTCACACTCAAGTACAAGAAGGATCTTGGTAGCACAGTCCGACGCTCATCGCAGCTAAACATAGCGGCGCAGCGTCTTTGTCAGTGTTGTACGGTTGCCATCACGCTCTTGTCGGCGCTGCTCCACATTTTGGAAAACTTTGCCATCATAGCGGTCGCCGTTGCCTTGTCGTGCAAATGCTCCGACGCTTTTGCAAGGCCGAGCACGGCCATCGGCCGGTTCGGCGTGACTTTGAGCGCCGCTCGAAAATACTGCGCGGCCTCGGCGTATTGCCCATCGGCCATCAGTTGTTGCGCAAGCAGTTCGTTCGCCGGCGGCAACATTACCGGCTGATAGACGGCACGCAGATGACTCTCATCGTCAGCGGCGCGCTTCAGTACGTCGATGCCGGCTTTCTTGTCGCCGGCGGCGATATCGTAGAGTGCGTCCGTTTCTTCCTGAGCGACCGCACCATAGCGTATTGCGTTGGGTGAATAATCGGGCGCCTTGAACGATGCGACAAGGTCGTCGACTTTCAATTCGTCGCGACGTGCCGTCGTAATGTCGTGACGTGAAAGCGCCGCAAGCACGTGCAGTTGCATTTCTGCTGCTAGCCAAATCCCATCGAGTCCGTCGGACGTGACGATGTCCGCGTCGCTATAGTCGCCGGTCTCTTCGGAATACATCGCGATCGTCAGAGCGATTTCCGGTGCATCGTAGGTGTCGTCGGCTTTTTCGCTGCCCAAGGTTTGATAGCCGCTCAAAACGTCGCGGTACTCGGCTAAAGCAATCTCTTTAATTTCTTTGGCTTTCGCGTAATGCCCGACTTGGAGTTCGCCGTATTCCCAAAACGATAACGTATGGAAGTCGCGCTGGTACGGCTGCTGGCCGGCTTCTTTGACGCTATCCGAGGAGGCCTTCCAGGCTCTCAAGTTGGTGGCATTTGATTCGCTCCAAAGGCCTAGCGCGAGAAATGTGTGCGACGGCATGTGAAGTGCATGCGGAATAGCAGGCGCCGATGCCGCGTACGCTCGTGCGGCGTCCAGCGCGCGCGCTTCGTTTTCCGGCTCGTCGAATGCATGAATCGTGTAGTGTAGCGCGCCCGGATGCTTCGGTTGATGTGTATGCACCATTTGCGTGAGAGAACCGGCATGCTCGATTTTCTCGGTGTCGTTACGGAAGCCCGGAGAACCCTCGATCGACAAGGCGTAGAACAAGGCCGTTTCATCGTCAGGATACTTCGTGTAGTTTTGCTCCATTTCGCTCATATAGGCGGTATCGCGCGTGTCTTTCGTCCGCGGATTGCCGTCGCCGAAGAGCGTCATTACGGCATGAAAGAGTGCGGCCTCGCGGTCGTTGCGTTCGCCCGCGCCGTTTCCGCGTTTGATGTAGCCTTCAGCTTTCGTTATGTCGTCAGCCGTGGGGGGCGCCCAGAGCGGGTGATTGTACGTCATAGCGGCGCCCCAATACGCAATTTGGCATTTTGGATCTGCTGCAATGACGTCGTCGAAAACGGCGAGCGCGCGATCGTACCAAAAACTGTGAAGCAACGCGAGACCACGATCGAATTCTTGTTGGACCGAGCTGCAACTGATCGGCATGTGGACGTTGCCGACACCTTCGGATGGAATCCAAGCGGGAGCTGAAGCGCGGGCGCGACCTGCAGAACCCAGGATGGCGATCGATAAAACGACCGCAAACGAAAATCGCGGAGTGACCTTGAACATAGGCGCCTCCAATGATGTGCATCTTCATTAAAGCGCCGCAAGCCGTATCACGGCAATGCGTTCGCGGTTAATGAAGGCTCTTTTGAACCATGCTTGCCTGCTATTGTGGTGAGTGTAACGCGCTAGAATAGTGCCGATCTGCGCCCCTCGACACGCGCCTTCGGTGCGGCTCAGGGTGACAAACGTGCGCATACGGACGCGTTCATGGCGATAACGATCGATCGCTCTATCGGCAACGGCCCACTGCAAGATGAGAGCGTTTTCACGAAAAGCGTGCTTCGTGAGCGTTCACGGGGCGATGAAGATACAGCTTCTCGGCGGTCAACTGACGCACGTCGCTCGTGTATCGCTATTTCTTCCTGCATTCTCCTTGGCTACGCATTGCTTTCCCAGCTCGCATGAACGTTGCCGTTATCTCGCGTGTGGAGGAGTCGGGCCAAGTTATCGTGGCCGTGTCATTTCGCATGTCGGGCGGATACTGTCCCCTCCAGACCAGCGACTTTGCCACCGGTGATTCGCTCGCAGTCGAAAGGCCGTAGTTGCCTTCAGCCAACGCTGCAAACTGCAGCCATTGCTTTCGTTTTGCGTCATAGGTTACGAGCGTCGTGCCGCTAACGCCCTTGAGTTGCACCCAGTTGTCGTTCAAACGCGTGCCGACTGAGACGGTCGTACGCGTTTCCCCGCCTGAGTGATACGTACAATGCCAGGTGCCAACAAGATTGTCGAGGTGTTGCGATGCGGGGTTTGTAGCCGCGCTAGCGAGCGAGGAAGAGCAAAACATCGTACACGCCAATACCGGGCCAATGAAACGGGTAAGCCTCATAGCGAGCTCCATTTCGCGGCTTCCGTAAATTGGCGAGCCGCGCGTATGCTACGACTATAGACTCAATGCGCCCGGCGCTCTATCCCAGTCGAGAATCGCGGTAAACAGCTACGCGCGTTGCGAGCGCCGGCATCGCGCCGCGCAAACGACTATCGGCGCCAACCACCGGCCCAAGAGGGAACGTGAACTGCGCAATCGGCGCAGTACGGCCTCGGGCGGGTACGCCCTTAGCGAGCCCCCATGCCAGTGTCGTCCGTTTCGTTTTCCACGTCACCCGACGATCGCGCTGGCGAGGGAGCCGTGACTGTGCGTTGTCGCTAAATTTGAAACTTCGTCACGAAGTCTGACGTTTTGTCACAACGATGAAAAGCGCAGCCGTTGAATACAGAAGCCGCACTTCGACACCCCGCATCACACCACGATGAGTAGTTCGAGCGACGAGTAGTAAACTGATACTTTTTCATGCCAATTGAGCGCGTAGCTATACGAGCTCCTTCGAGCCTCCGCACGCGATGATCGCACTCCGCACTCAGTGTACGGGTAGCGATTGGGCCAGCGCAGCCGCCGGGTCCTTAAGAGCGCGGGCGCGCGCAGCGATGCCTGGTTCCCACGAATTCTTGATGGCCTTGAGTGCGCGGACATATGCGACGAGCAGAGCACTTTTCGTCGGTGCGTCGATGTCGGGAGCAACTCCGACGCCCTCCCAATTCGTTTCGGTATAGGGATTGTGGGCGGTTCCAAATGGAACGGAGATGGCGAAGTGATTATTGAGGCGATAAGCGTCGACTGGGTTCGCGCCGCCACCGGTCGATTGGCCAACTAACTCCGCCCGGTGCAGCGACTTCAAATCATACGCGAACTGTTCGCCACCGGAAAACGTTTGGTTGCTAATCAATACGAAGAGTGGTTTGTCGAGATACCGTGGTGCGCCGACCGTCGTCGCCGTGTAGTGGCGTTGTAGAGTAACACTCCCTTTGCTGCGCGTAAGAAATCCCGTGACTTCGACTCGTTTTGCAAAGAAAAATGCGAGAAGGTAGTTGACGCCTCGCGCGGATCCGCCTCCGTTATCGCGCATGTCGATGATCATAGCGTCGGTGCGAGCGAGAACGTTCATTGCTGCATCGTATGCGGATTGCGGGTTGTCGGGGAACGCATCAACCCACAAGTAGCCGACATTACCGTGGAGCCTAATGCCGGCATCGAGCCCGAAGTTGTCGAAGCGATCGGCGCGCTCTGCATCGGCGAGGTCGGCTCGCGAAGGCTTGCTGAAGTCGGGCATCGCGTCAGGCGAATACATCAGTTCAATATGCTTGTCGTGGGCCACCGTGTAGAGAACCTTAGTGACGGCCTCGGCAAACGTGTTAGGGTTCTGTATTCGTATGAGGCTTGATCGGTTCGCCTCGATCGCCGCTTGCATTTTTGGAACGCGGTCCACAAAGTAGTAGTGCGTGAGCGCGGCCTCGACGGCGGTGAGCACGGTCTCTCGCGTGCCCTCGCTCCAGCCAGCAGATTGGGCGGGCGATTCAGCAGAGACGCCACATAGGCAGAACATTACCACGAGCGCAACTGCAAAAGATTTTCGCATCAGGTCCTCCGCCGCACAAACGATTGAAGCGACGTCTCAAGAGACAGCCCTGTTGCGCACGCGAAGCGCGTACGTCCTTTAGGGAAAAGCTCGCCGACGGGACTGCGCCGTAAATGGCATCCATTTCTTCGGAATCAATTGCCAGACGCCGGCTTGCCTTGGCACCGCTTACGGGAGCGCGGGCAAGCATGAAAGCCACGGGGTCAAAACGCGAACCGCTTCGGAACGATTTTGCTACTGTGGTTTCGTTGTCCAAGTCGCGCTCGAGATTTTCCACGTTCCGTTTGCCTTGTGGAACGTGTACGTTTGCGTTCCGTCCTCTGAGCGCGTCTTTCCGCCCGACGCGATTGTAACCGTCACCGGTTGAATGAGATACGCGTCGTCGCCCTCACGATCTACACGATACTCGGTCGGCGGTCGTGCCGTCGCGTGAAGCGTAGCGTGTCCCGCCGCCACTGCCTTTTCAACATGCTGCCACCATTTCACGCCGGCCTCGGGCCCAGTCCACCGAAACGGCGCACCTTCATCAATGACAACGGCATCGTCCGTATACAGCTGAGTCAAACGCGTCGCATCATTCGCGTTTCCGGCGTCGATGACGGTTTGAGCGAGCGCCAGAATCTCTCGCGGTGGCGTGGGCGCCGTGGCGGCATTAGTAATTGACGGCGTCATTAGGAAAAGAAGCCCGAGAAGCGCCACATGTACAGATTTCATATGGAGTTTGGATTCGATGGCTAGTCCAGCCGCGACCTCGCTCGGGAAGAGCCCTACAGGCGGATTTCCGAAAATCTCGAACATAAACCGTACGTCTTCACTTCTGAACGCGTGCAGCTCTCAGCTCGAGAGCCAGAAACGTGCAAACTCTTGAAAACTAAAGCAAGCCCCGTCCCCGTTGTGGCGAAACGTGCCGCCGCACCCGCGAAGATCTATCCGCCGCACGAGCACTTCGGCAGCCCACTCAACGTCTGTCGTGTTTGTGGCGAGAAATATTCCTATACGCAAAAGCCGTATCTGCTCAACGGTCTTTCCAAGTCGGAAAAGTAGGTGCAAGACTAGCTTCGAGCGGTGCCGAGCGATGAGGCAAAGCCTATCGTTTCCAACGGCTCGAACGCCTCAAAGTCACAGCGCCGCCCCGTTGTTCGCAAATTAACAGTAGGAGCGAGCTCGTGGAGGTGCGCCTATGACTACTATTCGCGTTTGCGTCCTTATTGTTGCGGTTCTGGGTCTCGCTGGAACCGCGGCGTACGATACGATGGCGCCGGTTTCGCAATACTTGATGAATCCTCAAACCGAGATCGCACTTGCCCGGAGCGCAGCGCCGGCGTCGATCTCGAATCATGCAACTATCCTCCTCCTGAGCGCTCGCGGCTACAGCGTTGCCGCGAAGGGGCAGAACGGATTTACATGCCTTATCGAACGACCGTGGATGCAACCGTTCAACAAAGTTGGATTCTGGAATCTCAAATTCCGAGCCCCGGTTTGCTATAACGCAGCCGCTTCGCGGAGCGTTCTTTTGTACACGTTTAAACGAACGGATCTGGCCCTTAAGGGAGCCTCAAAGGCGCAAATCGAGCACACGATATTGGCTTCGATCGCTACGAAGAGCCTGCCAATCCCGGAGCCGGACGCAATGGCTTACATGATGTCGAAAGAGCAGTACCTCGGCGACGACGCCAAGGCGTGGTATTCGCACGTAATGTTCTTCATGCCAAGAGCAAACATGGCAAATTCGGGAGAAAGTTGGGGCGCCGATCGTCTCCGTTCGCCCGTGGTCTACGATTCCGCCGATACGATGCCGGAACCGTGGGCGCAGTTCTTCATTCCCGTTTCGCATTGGTCTGACGGCACGTCGGCGCCGCTCTACTCCGGAACCTAGAACGAAGACGCTCGAAGTTCGGGATGACACGCGCCTAGAAAACCGAGTATGAATGGCGCTTGCAGTTACAGCAAGCACATACCTCGTTGCTCTCTAGGTCCTTGAACGGTCCGCCGTTAAATGCGGCGGGCGGAGTTCAACGCTCCGCCCTCTGACGCACGTTGTTATGCGATGTGCCGCCAGTCGCACTTTCTGTTGCAACGAGAGTGTGAGTCTATGAAATTACCAATTCACTTCCTTGGGCTTGCCGTGTTATCGGCAAGCCTTGTGTCGTGCGGCGGCGGTGGTGGAGGCGCCGGCGTGACGCCCACTACAATCACCGGCACGCCTGATCCGGCACAACCCGCCGGGCCGCCGACGGCAACGCCATCGGTTCCGGTACCCGGCATGCAACCCGGCATAGCGTTCGATTTTACGGGCGCTCTGCAACGCTCCGATTTCTACAACTATCCAGCATCGAATCCACTTCCCGCGACGACGGCCAACGCACAAGTGGCTCAAAACGTCAGTATTTCGTTCGTCAACGATCCGTTCGGTAGTGGAAGCGCCTTCGACTACCACAACGTCGAAAACGACGCGTATACTTTGCAGACGCTGCTTTTTACGACCGACTCATTCTATCAAATCAATTCGTCGACGTCCCCTAAAGAGATATTGCTCTTAGGATCGAACACCGTAGACGACCAAAAAAACACGACGTCGATCCACTATACCAACCCGCAGATCGTCGACAAAATTCCTGAAGCCGCGAATCAATCGTGGACGAATAACCCGGCCGGAACGCTAAAGATAACTTACGCGAACGGCAATCTCACTGACCGTGTTACTGCGGCGAACGCTTCTTACTCGGAACAAAACGTTTACATCAATCTTGGCGGTGCCGTCTATCCCCAAGTAAACCTGAAGAGTTCGATGCATGCCGACGGCAGCGCTCGCATCGTCTTTGTTTTTAACGAAGAAGGCCGCGTTGGTTACCCGAATAAGTCGGTGACCTATACGTTCGTGATGAGCCGGCCCAAGCCCGGCGGCATAACGCTCAGCTCGTCGTCCGTAGCGGTTCCGGTCACCGGCCCTCCACCCCCAAGTCCGTCCCCGAGCCCGTTCGGCGTAGCGCCGGCGTGGTTTAAAACGCCGCTTTATAGCGAAACGAACGTGGACAACGGCTTGATGAACGTCCCGGCGAGTTGTAACGTTCCCGCCGCCTTTGGTAAGCAGGCCAGACAAATCGTAAAAACCGTGCAAAGCATTGATGCGGCGTACGGCACGGTAGATGATACGACGACTACGCGATATGATGCCGCCGACTTCGGCGCGGTGTGCGTCCAGATCTCCGACGTCAACAATGCGTTCTACGACTTTTCGCTAGCCGACTTCACCAACCAGACGCCTCAACAGTTCTTTGCGTTCGCAACGGCGGTTGCGCAACCATTGATCGCGACAACGATAAACGAGCAACTCACGCTTTCTACGAGCGGTCTTTCTGCGTCGTCGAGTGAGCGAACCGCTTCCGTCAAACCCATTTCGAATCAAACAATCGCGCTCGCGGAACTCGCGGTGCAACGTGAATCGCAGCGTACGCGCGCAAAACGCATGGAGCAAGAGCTTCGCCAAGTGCGTGATGCGCTGGTCCGGGGAGGACTCCTCAAATGACCGTTAAGCATAGCATTGCATTTGTTCTGGCAGCCTCGCTCGTGGCGAGCTGTGGAGGCGGCGGAGGTTCTTCCGCCCTACCCTCATCATCGAACGGCGGCTCCGTGACACCGCCGAACCCCGGGACGTCGCAGCAGGCGAGCTTCCAATGGGGCCAGCAACTAGTCTCTCGCGCGCGCTATCTCGGACCGGCGAACTTCAACGTCGGAAGCGTGAACGT
This sequence comes from Vulcanimicrobiia bacterium, assembly GCA_963765935.1. Taxonomy (GTDB): domain Bacteria; phylum Vulcanimicrobiota; class Vulcanimicrobiia; order Vulcanimicrobiales; family Vulcanimicrobiaceae; genus JAMXLG01. The sequence continues at coordinate 46,630 of CAVXXX010000003.1, forward strand.
CGCCGTGTCGATGCAAAATATAAGCGGCTTATTGCTGTATGCGCAAGGCGTCAGTAATCCGGCATCTCCGAACTATCGCCGCTTCTTGACCCCGCAAGAGATCGGAAACCGGTTCGGCGCCAAAGCATCCGACTATGCAAAAGTTGCGCAATACTTTGCATCGTACGGCTTACATGTCGGCGGATGGCCGCAACGTGAAATGCTCTTTGTCGAAGGGCCGCAGCCGCAGCTCGAATCGGCCTTCGGAACGAAGTTCGGTATCTACGGCTATGGCGGGAAAACGTTTGCTGCTCCGACCTCGATGCCGCACTTCATGACCGCCTTGCCTGTAACCGCGGTCACTAACCTCGTGCAGGTTACGACAATGCACTCCTACTTGATGCGGGGTCCCGGCAGCAACCAGTTCCGTGGTTACAGTCCCCAGCAACTCGCGCGCATTTTTGATTATCAAGGCGCGTATGATGCGCGGTTCACGGGCAACGGCATCAACGTCGGCATCATTGGAACTGGGCCCATTGCCGCCGCCGATGCACCGCGTCTCGGACAGCTCTACCATGCACCAATCGGTGCGATCAAACAGATGGCGGTTACGGATCAAGGCGTGTCTCAAGCATTAGGGGGACAACCATTGCCGACACCAATCCCGGGCGGAAGTCCGGTTCCCCCGTATCCGTACTCCAGCGGCTTGCAATCGCCGCCCCCGGTAACGGCACCCTGCAGCGGCACACTTCCCAAGTGCAATCCGGAGGATGTCGAAGCGCAGCTCGACACAGAATCGGTCGCGTCACTCGCGCCCGGTGCAACGACGTTGTTCTATCTCGCGTACAATCCCAATGAATGCGTCTATAGCAAACACGGCCCGACCTTCGGTAAACCATGTCCGCCGGGACAAGGAACGCCGCAGGAAGGCATCGGGCTTACCGATCCGGAGATTCAACAAGTCATTGCAGACAACGTAGCCGACGTCATTTCAATGAGCTTCGGCGAGGGCGAACCACTCGCAATAGATACCGAAGCCATTTACTTCAACTCGGAAGGACAGGGATTCGGACCGGTCGAGTTCGCTACGCTTGCCGCCGAGGGCATCGCTGCATTCGCATCAAGTGGCGATACAGGGCCGTTTGAATGCACGGGGTTCACCGGAACAGAACAAAAGTGCGTCAGTTATCCTTCCGGCGATCCCAACGTAACCTCCGTCGGCGGAGTAAACGCAACGTTCAACGATAATACCGGCCGCGCACCACTTCTTACCGCGTGGGGATCCGCGACCCAAGAAGGCGGCAACGGTTCCTTCGGAAACAACATCGGTTCGGGAGGCGGTATATCGACCGTTTTCCCGGCACCACCTTGGCAACAAAACCTAGCGATTTCAAACGGAACGGCAACATTGCAGACGTCGATGCGCGTTCAGCCGGATATCTCGTTAGATGCGGATCCGGCAACTGGCCCTACGATCGTCTTCAACGTTCCATTCGGCGAGCAGGTTAGCGCAGTCGGAGGCACTTCGGCGTCTAGTCCGGAGATGGCAGCGATGTGGGCGCTGGTACTGCAAGCCTGCAAACAAACGCCGTCATGCGCCACTGCAAGCGGAACGCATCCCTACCGCCTCGGCAATCCCGCGCCCTTGTTTTATGCGATCTACGGCAAGGGATTCGTTGCGCCGAATTTCACGCCAAAACTTCCGTATGCCAGCGTGGTCTACGACGTTCTCTACGGTGATACGAGTGCGTTTGGACCAACGACACCTTCCCCGCAAGCAACTCCCCCGCCGTTGCTCAATGGGTTTCAAGCAGGCCCCGGATACGATATGGTCACCGGAGTCGGCGCGCCATACGGCGGGCATTTGATTCAAGCGATTACCGGACAAACGGTACCGTAAACGCAAGGTCAATAAAGAGCCCGACGCGATTTCGTCGGGCTCTTATCAATCCATTGCCTGTGGCTTAGCCGCGAAGATTGGCGCGACGAGCCGGCGATTCGGCCACGCCACGATCAGCCCGAGCACCGTGCAGATTGCGGGCCCCGACCGCAGCCTAAAATCGACACGCCTCCTCGCCCCGGCAACATGAATGTCGAACGGGCGCCTTTCAACTTGCGGAACAAAACGCTCGATAATATAATGCCCGAAGGACGACGCCTGCTAAAAATGAGAAGTATCAAAAAAGAACTCGCCAGTGGCGTGGTGCACCAAGTGCCAGATGATCTACGAAAAGCGCTTGTGGCGGACTCTAAGGCGCTCGCAGTATGGGAGAGCCTGACCCCACTCGCTCGCAATGAGTGGATATGCTGGGTTATGTCAGTGAAGAAACCAGAAACGCGCGAGGAACACGTCCAGAGAGTGCCTACGCATCTTAAGGCGGGAAAGCGCCGACCTTGTTGTTGGATGGGCTGTATTCACCGCACCGATAAGCCAATTAGCTCATCGGTGCAATATGTACTCAATAGACAACGTAAGTCAAAATAAGCGAGAGTTTTTAGCGCGTGCGACGTTAAAAAAGCCGTGCAATCGCAAGGCTTTTTTGCTTCAAGACGGATCGCAGGTCGTTATTACTCGGCTCGGACGCAACGCGTTAGAACGGGCACGGTTCGTAAGAACCGTAGTGTTACGGCGTAGCGCGCGTGCTCTGCTGGAGAGACTTCGCCGCAGGTACCATTATGCGGTCGGCAAGCCGCAGCAGCGCCAAGATCTTGACGCTCCACCACGTGGGATCGAATTCAAACCAGCGAAGCCCGTGGCGCGCGGAATAGGGAAACGCGTGGTGATTGTTGTGCCATCCCTCACCCCACGAGATGAGCGCGACCCACCAGCAGTTGGTCGACAGATCGTGCGTCCGGTACGTGCGATAACCTGATGAGTGGGCCGCGCTGTTGACTAGCCATGTCGCATGATAGCTGATTACCAACCGAACGAAAACGCCCCAGATTACCCATGACCATCCGCCAAGCGCAAATAACAAGGCGGCAAGTATCAGTTGCAAGGGTCCGTGAATGTTTCGCAGCGCCCGGTAAAACGGCTGCGCGTAGAGGTCCGGCGCAAACCTTCGCAATTCTTCTTCCGTCGGCATCGCATCGTTCTGTTTGTAGAGCCAGCGCACGTGTGCCCAGCGAAAGCCGACGTTTCGTCCGTGTGGATCACCATGTGCATCGGAATGCGCATGATGCTTGCGGTGTGTGGCGACCCAACGAATCGGATCCCCTTGCAGCGCCAGTGCGCCGAAAATTGCCAGTGCGTATTCTAAAGGTTTACGCAGTCGCAGTCCACGATGCGTCAACGCGCGGTGGTAGCACAGCGTAATGCCAAGCCCACCGGTGACGTACATCAACACGGCTGCTACGACAAGCGCACTCCAATGGAACGTGCTGGGAACGAATGCGGCGAGCGCACCGATATGAATCGCGCTCAGACCAACGAGGTTGATCCGAGCGCGAATTTGGCCGTTCACCGGTTAGCGGTAGCTGGGGCGTGCCGAGAAGCAATCGCGGCAGTACACGGGCTTATCGCCACGCGGTTGAAACGGGACCTCCGCTACACCGCCACACTGACTGCACGTTGCTTTGAACATTTCGCGCTGGCCGCCGCCGTAGCCGCCGCCGCGGTTACCGTCGCCGCGGCCCCCGCCGGATGCTTTGCGTGCGGCGCGGCAATCCGCGCACCGGCTTGGTTTGTTCGTAAAGCCTTTGCTTGCGAAAAATTCCTGCTCGCTTGCGGTAAATTGGAACGCGCGTCCGCAATCGACGCACTTTAGATCTTCATCTCTGTACATAAACGAGTCTCCTAAACTCTGTATTGGTTTTGTGGACATCGGGACTCGCCAGTACTTGGAACGCAGAAACGTGCCCTGATACACCTCCCACGAACCCTTCCGGAGCCCAAAGGGTTGCGGCCCTCATTTCATCCATTTCGCCGGGCTCTTGATTTATAGCGATGATCAGGCCTGGCAGGCCACAACGGCGTTTGCTCCTACCCACTTTTCGTCGCCTCACTCCCTAATTAGTGAGACGGCGGTTCGACGGGATGCAGATACTTTGAGAGGAAAGCTTCCGCCGCGCGGTACTGCTCGACGAGGTGTTCCCATACAGAGTTCTCGTGCGTTTCGTTCGGAAACACTTGCGTCTCTACGGTGACGCCTTGGGCTTGCAACTTCGTTGCCAGATCGACACTCTGCGAAAATGGCACGTTGCGATCGTCGTCCCCCTGCTCGATGAACACCGGTGACTTCCAACTTTTCAAATAGCCCTCGGCCGTCGACATCGTCGCGATGTGGCGTTGCTTCGACGTACCGACGGTCTTGCCGTAATCGTGATCGAAGTCCGTCGCCCAATCGTGCACGCCGGCAAAATCAGCACCAACCTTGAAAATATCGGAGTCCTTTGCAAGCGCGAGAGCCGTCAGCAGACCGCCGTAGGAGAGGCCGTAGATGCCGATCCGATTCGCGTCGATGCTCTCCTGTTTCTGAAGCCACTTAGCGCCGGCGAGAACGTCGTTGTACTCGGAGCCGCCGTGCCATGCGGCGTTTGGCGGATTGCGGAATTTGTAGCCGTACATGATCCCCAATCGATAGTTGATGGACAGTACCGCGAAGCCCTTATTCACGAGATACTGGTTCATCTCATAGAGATGGCTGTAGGGCTCCATGTAGTGGAAGCCCCCGAGCATTTGACGAGGCGGACCGCCATGGTCGAAGACGATCGCAGGCACCTTGCCGGTGAAATGGCGCGGCAAGAAATACTGCGCGTGGATCGTGTAGCCGTCCGGGGTCACGTAGGTGATGAGGCGCGGCTTTACCATTTGCGTCGCCGGATAGTTCGCCGGCGTTGCGACTGCAGTCAGGATCTTCGCCGGATTGCCGGCGATCGTCACTTGCGGCGGATTCGCGTAACCACCGTCGATGTACGCCAGACCGCCGTGCGCAAGCGACGTCGGATACCACTGGTTGTTCGCTCCGCGCGTTAACTGCTTCGGTGTGCCATCGAGGCCAACGCTCCAGATGTGGCGCACGTCGAGATCGCCTTCGTTCGAGGCGATCAGCAGCTTCGTATCATCGAGCGTCGGCGCAACCGTTTCAACCTCGTAGCCACCGGTCGTCAGACGCTTCGCGGCGCCGCCGTTCGCGGACACGGCGTAGATGTGATTCCAACCGTCGCTCTCCCATGGAAATGCAATTTGATCGCCCGTAAGCCACCAGAGCTGCGCCGCACTCATCGTCGGATAGAACTCCTCGCCCATCCCCTTATGCGCGCTCCAGACCTTATGCGCGTTGCCGCTATTTGCGTTCGCGACCCAGATCGACCACGGGAACGCCGCATTACTCCCACCGCTGAAACTCGCGCTGTCATAGATCGTCTCGCCGATCTTCGTTCCGGGCGAGCGCACGAAGGCGACGCGCGAACCGTCAGGTGACCATGCCGGGACCGAGTCGTTCGTAAAGGCGGGCGTCGCGTAGATGTACGATTTTTTCTCCGGCGTGTAAATGACGACGAATGAGTGATCGCCGCGCGAATTGGCGAAGGCGATCTTCGCGCCGTCGGGCGACCACGCGACGTCGCCGACTGCTCCGCGAATCGCGAGCATATCCGCCTTACCGGCCGTGAACGTTCCGCTTGCGTCCTTCGAAAACGTGACGACGCCGAGCTGTCCCTGGGAGGTCGTGAAGGCTACGGCGTCGCCTTTGGGCGACAGAAAGGCGGCGTTGCTGCCTTCAGCCAGCTTCACCGGTTCTCCACCAGCGATCGGTACGATGTAGAGCGTCCGCTGCGGCGGCGGAATGAGCGAGAGCGGATTCGCGTTGTCAGCTGTGCCTTCGTCCCCCGCATTCCCACGAAAAAAGATTACCGCATCGTTCGCCGCATTCACCGCCGGAGCGAAGACGTCTTGACCGTCGTCTTGCGCGTAATGCGTCAGCGCGTGAACGCTGCCGCCCGCGTTTGTATAAAGATTTCGGACACCGCTCGCGTCGACTTTCCATACGAGGATGGTACCGTCGAACGAGGCAACGAGAGCGTCCGGAAACGGTGCGGCGAGAACGTCTGCCACTCCGAAGGCCGGCGCGCCCACGGGTAATGCCGCACAAGCAAACGATAGAACGCAAAACGCTACGAGGAGACGAAATATCATCAAAACCTCCAATATTTTGTTGTGACCCTTAGGCTACGCCTGTGCGCATTCCCTCCACGAACGGTCGCGCCGACGCGTGAGAAGCTCGTACTCAGTTTTCAAAACAAGAGCCCGACGAAATTCGTCGGGCTCTTGTTTTGATGCGGTCCTTCGACAAGCTCAGGATGACACAGACGTTTCGCGGTTCGCCCGCCTAGAACGGGATTTCGTCGTCCAGTTCGTCGCCGAAGGCTTCGGTTGAGGAGCCGTTTGCACCGCCACCGCTGCGTGCGCCGGCGAAACCGCCGCCGGCGTTGGCCAAGTCTTCGCCGCCGCCTTGACGGGCGCCGAGCATTTGCATGTTGTCGATGACGACTTCCGTGGCTTTGCGCTTATTGCCGTCCTTGTCGTCATAGGAACGAATAACGAGACGTCCCTCCACGAGCGTGTTCGAGCCCTTCTTTAAATATGTGTTGCAGGTTTCGCCGAGACGGTCCCACGCGACAATGTCGACAAATGTCGTCTCTTCTTTGTTGCGCGGGTTGTTGACGGCAAGCGTGAACTTGGTCACAGCTTTGCCGGATTGCGTGTACCGGATCTCGGGGTCGCGCGTGAGGTTGCCGACCAGAATGACTCGATTGTATGAACCTGCCATATAAAACTCTCTTTCGCTATGTCGCTAAGCTAATGCAATGCCTAATACTAAAACGGGCCGGTGCCAACTGTGCGGCACGGCCCGTACGTGGTTTTGTAGGCTTTTAGACCTGGACGGGTGCGGCCTGCGCGGCTTGAGCCATCGCTGCAAGCGCGCGCTTGTCGAGATGAACTACGAGGGCGCGCAGGACGTCCTCGTGCAGCTTGAGCTGGCGCTCGAGCTCCTTGGACGCGTCGCCGCTGCTGCGAAACTGCATCACAACGTAATTGCCTTCGCGGAGATCGTTGATCTCGTACGCAAGGCGCTTCTTGCCGAGCTTTTCGATGGCGACGATCTCGCCGGCCTGTCCCTTGATGATCTCGCCGATCGCATTTGCACGCGTCTCGACGTCGGTTTCCTCGAGGTTCGGTCGAAGAATATAAGTGACTTCGTAGTCGTTCATGTATACTATCCCAATCTGCGGACACCGCCTGTGCCAGGCAGGTGGCCCATCCTCGATGCGGGACGGGCAGTGGAGCCCGAGGTCATAGACCGGCGGACCTCGGGGATTTTACACTAGGCTCAGCCTTTTTTCAACCCTGCGCGGTTCTATAGAAGATAGCATGCCCATCGCACGATTCGCCGTCACCCGCCGAATCGCCGTATCGATGATCGCTTTGGCGATCGTCGTTCTCGGCGTTTTTGCACTTCCTCGCTTGCCGGTTGCACTGCTGCCGAATTTCACTCAACCGGTTGTCACCGTGACGGTGAATTATCCGAACGTCGGACCCGAGCAGATGGAAGCGCTCATCACGCGCCCGATCGAGAACGCGGTCAGCCGCGTCAACGGTATTCAACAAATCAATTCGACGTCGGCCGAAGGCCAGACGCAAATCAGCGCTCAGTTCTATTTCGGAACGAATATCGATACGGCCGCCGTCGACGTGCAGCAAAAGGTCGATCAGATTCGCAGTCAGCTTCCGAACGATCCGAACCTGCAGCAGCCGCAGGTTGCGAAGTTCGACTCAAACTCGTTCCCGGTGGTGCGCGTGTACGTGACGGATCCCAACATGTCGCTGCGCGATATGGGCGATCTCTTCACCAACACTCTTTCCGATGAATTTGCATCCGTTGATGGCGTTGCGAACGTAACGGTCAATAGCGATCAGCAGCGCTCGATCATGATCCAGCCGAACGCGAATCTGCTCGCAGCAAATGGACTGACGCTTGCGCAAATCACGAACCGCGTCCAGCAAGAGAACTTGAACTTACCCGCCGGCATCGTGCAGGTCGGCCCGAACGAGTACCAGGTGCGCAGCAACGCGCTCTTGCAGTCCGCCGATGAAGTCGCGCGCCTGGTTCTTGCAACCAAAAACGGAGCCGTCATTCGGATCGGCGATGTCGCGCACGTCAGCGACTCCATCAGCGAACAACGGACCTTCCAGCGGCTCAACGGCGTACCGGCCCTCGGTATGGTCGTCAACGCACAGCCTGACGCAAATATCGTTTCGACGGCCATCGGCATCTACAAGAAGATCAACGATATTCAGTCCCGCTATCCGGGCATGCATATCGCGGTCGTCTTCGATCAGAAAGGCTTCATCGAAGACTCGATCAAGGCGCTCGAGCACACGGCAATCTACGGTGCAGTGCTCGCTATCCTCATCATCTTCTTGTTCTTGCACTCGTGGCGCACGACGCTGATCGTCGCGATCTCACTGCCGATCTCCGTGCTCGGGGCACTCTTCGTCGCCTACGTCGCCGGCTATTCGCTCAACATTATGACGCTCGGCGGCCTCGCACTCGCCGTCGGTTTGATCGTAGACGACGCAATCGTCGTCATCGAAAACATCTATCGACACATGGCGATGGGACAGAATCCGCGTAACGCTGCCGAGAGTGCCACATCGGAAATTTTCACGGCCGTTATGGCGTCGTCGGTCACGGTTGTCACGGTCTTCATTCCGCTGGTCCTCATCCCGGGATTGCAAGGGTTGATCTTCACGCCCTTCGCGGTCATGGTTATGGGCGCCGTCGCGCTCTCGTTCACCGTCGCAATCACGACGGTGCCGATGCTTGCGTCCGTGCTCATCAAAAACAAATACACGACGAACGGTGCGCTCAACGGCAACGGCTCGACGAACAACAACGGGCACGGCTCCAAAGGTTCGCTCTACACGCGGTTTTCGCGCGGATTCGATCGCGGGTACGAACGCTTCGCCGGATGGTACACGAAGCTGCTAACGTTCGCGGTGGATCGTCCCGGGCTCGTGACAGCGATCGCCGGCATCGTACTGGGCGCAACGCTCGTCGCGCTCAAATTCGGCGCGGTTCAAACCGAGATGTTCCCGCCGTCGAACTCGGTCTTCGTTCGGTTCAACCTCCAGATGGCCACCGGAACCGCGTTAAACGTCACCAACAGCATCACGAACGACGTCGAGCAGCGCATGCGCAAAGATCCGCGCGTGCAAGACGTCGGCAGTCAAATTGGGACGGTCGGCTACATCGGTGGTGGAACGCAGGTCACCAACCAAGCCAGTCTTTCGATTGACTTAAAACCGAGCGTTTCGAGTGACGAAGCCGCACGCTTCGTCGCGCAGTGGCAAGCAGCGCTCACCGGGCGATTCGTCGCGCGGCGCGGCGGCCCGACGCTCTCGCCGGAGCAAGTTGCCCGCTTCCGCCAGCGTTTCGGCGCGCCGATTCCCGGATTATTAGCGTTCGGACGCACGGTCGACATCGTGCAAGGAACGATTGCGCGCGGACAAGATGCGCTCACGCTTCAAGTCTACGGGCCGGATATCGGTAAGCTCTATGATTTGGCGTGGAGTCAAGTGATTCCGCGACTCAGCGGCGTTCCGGGCATTCAAGCTCCGAATACGAACGTCACGAATTCGCAGCCGGAGGTCGATATCAACGTCGACCGCGCGAAGGCGGCGCAACTCGGTCTTTCGACGGACGTGATCTCGAACATCATCGATACGGCCACTGCCGGTACGATCGCTTCGTACATGCAGATCAACGGCACACAGTATCCGATCATCGTTCAATTGCCGCCCGATCAACGCCGATCGCTGCAAGCCGTTCAAGAGTTGAATGTTCCGCTCGGCACGAGCACAACCACGGCCGCGACGAACCTTTCGGGCGCATCCGCAATCGGAACCGCGCAGACCAATCAGGCGATGGCGACGCTCCCGGTGATGCCCCTCAAAGAACTTGCGAGCATCTCGTTCGGTAGCGGGCCTTCGGAGATCAGCCGTCAGGACAAACAACGCGAGATCGACATTGATGCCGGCCTCAACGGCATTCCGCTCGGTCAAGCCGTGGCAGATGCGACGCGCATCATGAACGGCCTCACGCTGCCGCCGGGATACCACTGGCAATTCGGGCAATCGGTAACGCAGCAAAGCGACACGTTCGGAAGCCTCGGGCTGATCGTCATTCTTGCGATCGCGATGATCTACATGTTGCTTGCGGCGCAATTTGAGTCGCTCTTACATCCGCTCGTCATCATGTTCTCGGTGCCGCTCTCACTTGCCGGTATCGTCCTCGCGCTCGTCGTGACGCACCGCGCGTTCGGCTTAACGGCATTCATCGGCGTGCTCATGCTCGTCGGTATCGTGGTGAAGAACGCGATTCTCGTGGTCGAGTTCACGAATCAACTGCGCGAACGTGGGTACTCGCCACGCGACGCCGTCTTACATGCCGCACCGTTACGCTTGCGTCCGATTCTCATGACGACGCTCGCATCTATCGGCGGTATGTTACCGATCGCTATCGGCATCGAAACCGGGAGCCAAACGCAAGCACCGCTCGGCACGGTCGTGATCGGCGGTCTGCTCTGTTCGACGATGCTTTCGCTCATCGTCGTTCCGACGCTCTATCTCTGGACCGCGAAACACATCGAGCCGCGCATCGGCGGCTTCACCCGCGGCGCAGGCCGTGACGGCGCCCTAACCGTCCCGAAACACGAACTCCCCGTCGAAGTGTAGCGCCCGCTAGCGTACGAAAAACACGATCGTCATTGCGATCCCGATTGTAATGACCATTGCGCGTGCTGCGGGTTGCGGGATGCGCCGGAAGAACTTTGCGCCGAAATAGCCGCCAAGTAACGCCATGAGGCACATCGGCACGGCGAAACGCCAATCCACGACGCGCGCAATTAAGAAGGGGACGAGTGCGACGCCATTGATCGCGACGCTGAGCACGTTCTTCATTCCGTTGGTGGCGTTAAACGACGGCAATCCGGAGAACGACAGCACGGCGAGCATCAAGATTCCCATGCCCGCTCCGAAGTAGCCTCCATAGATCGAAACGAGAAATTGCACGATCAACTGCCATCCCTGATGCGCGGGATCGCCGTGATGCGGTTTCGTCAGCAACGGACTCGCTGCAAACACGATCGTCGCAAAAAGCAACAGCCACGGAATCAGTCGATTGAACGTCGCTGCAGGCGTCAGCAGCAAGAGACATGCGCCGATGAACGCACCGACCGCGCTAATAGTCGCCACCGAATACAGCAGGCGTTTATGCGGTTTGACATCGACCCAATAGCCGCGCGCACCGCCGATTGTCCCAACCCACATCGCCGCGTTGTTGGTCGCGTTCGCCGGGATCGACGGCACACCGGCAAAAATCAACGCCGGAAAACTGAGAAAGCTGCCGCCGCCGGCGACGCTGTTCATGGCGCCGGCAAAGAACGCAGCGCCTATTGCAAGGAGTGAATGGTTCAGCGTTCTAGCTGCCCGCCGCGCTCTTTTCGCGTTTGGTCACGCGATAGACACGACGCACGTTTTTCAGAGAACCAAGTTTCGTGAGAATTTTGTGCAGATGGTCGAGGTCGCGAATTTGCACGGTAAGCGAAGTCACGGCCACACCGTCGCGGCGAACACGAGCCGTCACCGACGACACCGTCGTCTTGAGCTCGGCAAAGACCGCCATGATATCTTGCAGCAGTTGCGAACGGTCTTCCGCTTCGACTTCCACGTCGACCGCGTGGGTCATGTCCTTGTTGTCCGTCCACTGCGCTTGAAGTATGCGCTCGGGCGTCGCGCTCATGTAGGCGACGTTTGGACAATCCGCGCGATGCACGCTCACGCCGCGGCCGATCGTCACATAGCCGATGATCGGGTCGCCGGGAACGGGCGAACAGCATTTCGAGAGACGCACGAGCACGTCGTCGACGCCGGCAACGCGCACACCGCTCGCCTTTTTCGTCGTCTTGCGCGCAACGGGTTTGCGAACTTGCGCAAGCTCGACGACATTGTCGCCCTTGACTTCATCGCGGATGCGATTGACGACCGATTGGGCGGATGCATCACCGAAACCGATGGCGGCAAACAAATCCGTCGGTGAGGCATGATTCATCCGATGCGCAATGCGTTCGATCAGTTCGCCACGCGCGAGGTCGGGACGCAGATGCGCGCGCGCAAGTTCTGTTTCGACGGCCTCTTGCCCCGCGAGCACGTTCTCTTCGCGCTGCTCTTTGCGGAACCACTGCTTGATCTTATGCTTCGCGCTCGAGGTTTTGACGATCGAGAGCCAGTCGAGCGACGGACGTCCGCTCGATTTATTAACGAGGATCTCGCAAATATCGCCGTTCTGTAGCGTAGAGTCGAGCGGTACGATTCGGCCGTTGACTTTCGCACCGACGCAATGATTTCCGACATCGGTGTGCACGAGGTACGCAAAGTCGAGCGGCGTACCGCCCGCGGGAATCGAGAAAACGTCACCGCGCGGCGAAAAGACGAAGGCCTGGGAATCGAAGAGATCGAGTTTGAGATTCTCCATGAACATGCGCGAGTCGCGCATGTCTTTCTGCCACTCCAGCAGCGCGCGCAGCCAGGAGAGTTTGTTCTCGAACTGATCCGCTTTACCGCCTTCTTTATAACGCCAGTGCGCGGCGATGCCGTACTCTCCGGTACGATGCATCTCCCACGTACGGATCTGAACCTCGAGCGGTTCACCTTGCGGCCCGACGACCGTCGTGTGCAACGACTGGTACATGTTCGGCTTGGGCATCGCGATGTAATCTTTGAATCTGCCCGGCAGCGGCGTCCACATCGCGTGCACCGCACCAAGCGCCGCATAACAATCCTTGACGGTGTCGACGATGATCCGAATCGCGGTCAGGTCGTAGATCGTCGAGAAGTCGCGGCCCTTTTTGATCTTCGAATAAATCGAATAGAAGTGTTTCGGACGCCCTTGAATCTCGGCGTTGACGTTGAGTTCTTTGAACTCTTCACGCAGACGTTCGATCGCTTCCCGCACGTCGTTCTCGCGTTCACGGCGCGTCTTAGCGACACGCTCGACGATCTCGCGATACATCTCGGCGTCGAGATACTTGAGGCACTCGTCCTCGATCTCCCATTTGATCTTCCAGATACCGAGACGATGCGCGATCGGCGCGTAGATGTCGAGCGTTTCGCGCGCGATCGCTCGTTGTTTCGAAGGAGCGAGGCTCGCGAGCGTCCGCATGTTGTGCAGACGGTCCGCAAGTTTAATGATGATGACGCGAATATCGCGCGCCATCGCCATAAACATCTTGCGCAAGTTTTCGACCTGCGCATCTTCCTTGGATTGGTAAGGAATGCGGGTCAGCTTGGTAACGCCGTCAACGAGCGCCGCGATTTCTTCACCGAATTCGGCCGCGACTTGATCGCTCGTGATCGAGGTGTCTTCCACTACGTCGTGCAGCAGTGCGGCGGCGATCGTGTGGCGGTCCATTTCCAGCTCCGCCAGGATACCGGCGACCGCCAAAGGGTGCTCGATATACGACTCGCCTGAGGCGCGGCGCTGCCCTTCGTGGGCGCGGTCCGCCACCTCGTAGACGCGCCGCAGCCACTCCCCCTCCATCGAGGGATCATAGGCTTGAACGGCGGCGATCAGTTGAGCGATGGTCATATCAAGGCGTGCCTGGAGTATCGGTCTATATTCTCATATCGGCACGCCGGGGCCAAGGGTTGCCTACTGGGGCAGCTTATCGCGGAACATTATCCCGTCGATTTTCCCGTCGGGCGCAATGATGATCCGCTCGTAGACGACCGAATTTTCGCAGGTCATCTTGTACCAGTAACCGTGCGTGCCCGGCGGGGCATCATCGACAACAACGGGGCCGATCCAGTCGGTTTTGACCAGCGTTCCGGCGCCGCCGAGCTCTTTCGACGTCTCGGCAATTTTGTCGGTCGTGAGGCCTGCTTGCGCTCCCGAAGCATACCGGCTTGCGGTAACGACGCCGGCCTGCCACGCGACGAATTCACGGCGCGCCATCTGGGTGACCGCGGCATCTTCCGGCGGCGGCGTCGGCGAGGCCGTCGGCGTCGGCGATACGTGCCGCGCGAGGGCGTTCGCCGGAGGTAGTGCAACAAGCGCTGCGGCTAGGAGCGCACTAGTAACGAATAAACGAGACAACATCCACATTGGTTAACGAATCACGACCCTTGAGTGCTTCGAGTTCGATGAGAAACGCGAACGCTTCTACCTTGGCGCCGAGACGCCTCAGCAGCCGGCTCGTCGCCGCTGCCGTGCCGCCCGTCGCCAGCAAATCGTCAACGACCACGACGCTCTCTCCGTTCCCGAGCGCATCTTCGTGGATCTCGAGCGAATTCGTTCCGTATTCCAACGCGTAGGATTCGGAGAGCTTGCTATAGGGAAGCTTTCCCGGCTTGCGAACGGGCACGAAGCCGGCGCCGATTGCATAGGCTAGCGGCGCGCCGAGCATGTATCCGCGCGCCTCAATTCCAACAACGTAATCGATGCCGCGATTCTTGAACCGGTCCACAAAAAGATCGATCGCTTCCTTGAAGCCCTGCTTGTCTTTCAGAAGCGGAGTGATGTCGCGGAAGAGAATGCCCGGAATCGGGAAATCAGGAATCGCGCGAATCAAATGCTCGGTATTCACGGGGAACGGGGATTCTAGCAACGGCGTGATCAGCCTCCAGGAGACAGACTCTGAGTAGACGACACGGAAGAATGGATGACTTTCAAGGATTGACGGGATGGCTGGGATCCATCTTCGGTCACACCTTTACCCGCCGGATCCTCGTTGCGCTTGCGTGCTCCATCGCAGTCCACGAAATCGTGGCCGGGCTTATTCCTCCGTTTCTGAAGCCGCTTCCCGATCAAAAAGAAGTGGTGGAGCGCGTGGCGATCATGCGGGTCGCGGCCAAACCGACGCCGACGCCCACACCCCGTCCAACGCCGACGCCGCCTCCGCACGCCGTCGCTATCGCACAGAACAACGTCACGCCGACGATAGCGCCCGTCATTCCGAAACCCGAGGGTAAAGCGGCACGCAAGGAGGCAATCAAACGGGCCGGCGCTGCACGGCCGAAACCGCCGAAGGTGCATTACCAAACGAAGCCCATTTGGGATATTCCAACCGGTGGGCAAGGCGCCGGAGCCGGACGCATTGCCGGCGCGGGTAGTTTAGGCAACGGAACGAACGGCACGGGGACCGGAAATGCCGGTAACGGCGCAGGCGGTGGCGGCGCGCCATGCGGCGCAGTGGATTTTTACTCTCCGGGTGATGCGTTCTACGATCAGCAGACGCAAAGCTACGATCGCAACAACGTCAAGGCGATCGTTCACTACTCGGACGGAAGTTCGCAGACGGTTGATCTCGACTGGACGTGGCACTTTAAATCGGAAATGCAAGATCCGTTCCGCAATGCCGCGGCGCCGATGCTCTTTCAGTTTCCGCCCGCGTCGTTACGCACATCGGAGCCGGACGCCGTTCAATATATCATGCGCTATAGCCGCGAAACCGGCACGACGAAGCTCAAGGATGATTGTCCCAACATCCCGCCGCCACCAACGCCCGAACCGCGTTAAGACTAGCTCTTCGTGCAACTCATGTTGTATTGCGGCTTCCACGTGCCGCCGGATTGGACTTCTCCCAAATCGGTGTACTTCGCCGACGTCACCATATTGGTGTCTCGAATGTGCATGGTTTTTCCCGTTGGATCGGTAGACGTGCCGTTCCAGACGATCTTCGCTCCGGTCTGAGTAGTCGATTCGGTGCCGTACGTGCCGTCGTTAATGATGAATGGACTCGTCCAAGATTTCGTCGCAGGCACATAGACGTTGTACCAAATGTTATCGAAGTTCTCACCGACGGCGTGATACATGATTGCGCCGCCATTTGTTTTTGTCACGGTAAGCGTTTGTGCTGCCGGACCTCCCGCCGGTGACGGCATGCTGTTGGTGCAGGACCACGTCCCGACTGCCCAGTCAAAGCCATTCGGACCCACGCCCACTGAGGATGGAGACATCGTCGTTTGCGAAAGCGCTACGCAAGGAACGAGAACGAAAGTCGCCGCTATGATAGAGAAAAGGAATTTCTTCATATGTATTCCTTTCAAAGAATCCCGTATCTGTTTTACCACGAAATACCAACAGCAAAGGACGTTCAAAATCCTATCGGCCTGCTATGGCTTTCTGTCAGCCCCGGGCTTCGCTCATTGCTTCATGTAGTCCGCGGATTCGGGCCACAGCTCAGGCAATTGCTTCCGAACCGAGCGCGCGGAAAGCGTCCCTTGCGGATGTTCAGCCAGAAACTGTTCGGTCACGAGCACGAGGTACTCGAAATTCTCGTAGAGTCCGGGACCGCTGATCAGCCGCCGGTTCGCAACGAACTGCTCCAGCGCATTCCAAGCGTTCATGACCACTCCGGCCCACAGATCGCAAAAAAGTTCTGCATCGATGATGCGATGCTTGACGAGCACGCCCGCATTCTCAAAGAACGCGGCGATGGTGAGGACGCTTTGTAGATCTTCGATGCCGTACACATACCGTTGTGACACCAACAGTCTTCGGAATTCTGGTTCTTGAAGACGTTGCTGAAACGGACCGACAACTTCGTGCAAACGCGCCTGAAAGGCTTCAGATTCGAATCTTTCCCGAAGCTCCGTCAGCGCGACGATCTGATTGCTACTGCGCATATGGCGCAGTTGGACGAGCGCGGCGGCGGCGGATGCCGCAATTACGAGTGCCGTAGCGCTGGTGGCGATCGCGGTAACCCACTCGGCGTTCATGACGCCAGTTCTTCGAGCGGAATCTCCGGTACGCCCCCAAGCCCGCTACCGCGTCCCGTCGCCGGCTGCCTGGACGCACGTGGACTCCGCAGATAAGCGTTTCCGGGCATTTCCAACGGCACAACAGCGCGCAGTAGACCTGCACCAATACTTGAGACTTAGGAGAACGCACGTGCAGGTTACCATGGCCCCGACTCGCACCCGGAACCTCGAATTTGGCATTTATCGTGATGGCGATAACAATCTCGATACATCCCAAACCAATGTGCTTACGCAAGCTCGCGACGTTAGTCTAGCGGACCGTTCCATTCAGTTTACCGTTGAGAACACGACGAGCGATCCGACGACGCACACGTACACACTCGACAACGGTGTGAAGAAACAAGTTGACGAGCGGCCTGGGATTGATATGGCCGATCCCAACAATCTTGCGCAGTTCGTTGCACGAACGCTCGACAACGCAGAAAAGAGCGGCGCGAAGCAAACGTGGATCGATCTCGTCGACCACGGCGCCGGCGATGGCGGCGGACTGGAAGCAGACTCGTACGGCGGCATCATGCCGATGCAATCCATCGCCGATGCGATCGCGAAAGGCGAAGCCATCCATGCGAAGGAGCATCCCGAGGATGCGAATCGCAACGTAGACGGCGTCGTCGCCAATCAATGTTTGATGTCGACACTCGGGTTCGCCGACGCATTGTCGCACGCAGGCGTTAAATGGTTGGCGGCAAGCCCGGAGACGATGCTCTCACCCGGCGTGCCGACGACGGTTGCGGAAGCAATTGCGCGCAACACCGGTGATGCACATGCAATGGCGGACGCCGTTGTGAACGACGTCATGAACACGAACTACGGCGGATCAGGCTTCGAACCGTTCGCGCCTGCCGCGGCGTTCGACGTCCTCGACCTCGCGCCGTCGAAACTCGCGGCTGCAGAGCGTGCGATTCGTACGTTCAACGATGATGCATCGGCCGCTGCAGAAGACACAGCGGTTCGCGCTGCGCTTCGCAGCGATGTCAAGGATATCGACGGTATGGTTCGTTTTCCGCAGGCAACGCCTGATATGCCATGGCACGCCGACCGCCCGGCAATGGCCGTGTACGACCGCATCGCGAACGATGCGCGTTTGAGCGCGAACGTTCGCAGTGACGCGGCGAAAGCGTCGCAGGCGGTGCGCGATCTCGTACTGGCGCATCGCGAAAGCGCGTCCTTCGATCCGTTCGGCGGATCCAGTTACAAAGACGCTGCTGGTCCAACGATTCACGACCCGGTGACCAGGAAGCAAATCGATCCATGGGCACCGGCGGTAAGCGAAACGAAAAACCGCTTCTACGTTGCAACGGATCAAGGCGCGTTCGTGCACGCTATCGCGTAAGCCAAAGCGGTGGCCGATCATGGCCGATTGAATGAAAGGCTCAGCTAAAAGACGTGGAAGTCCATCCTTACTCAGATGGGCAGAAACGAGCGGTGAAATACGCAGTGATCATCGAGAAAGCCGAGGACAATTACAGCGCGTACGTTCCAGATCTTCCCGGTTGTATCTCCACGGGCCGGACCGTTGACGAAGCGCAGAAGAACATCGGTGAAGCCATTGCGTTTCACTTGCAAGGGCTCCGCGAAGACGGCATCCCGATTCGTAGTCCAACGACACATGCCATAGAACTCGAGGTCGCCTGATAGGGCGGCCTCGTTTGTTAGATTCCGTTCGCCATTAATGCCGCGCACAGCGGGATGAACGCAAAAACCGCGACTTGCGCCCAGAGGAACGAGCGCAGTCGCCGGTATTCTCGGTCGTCGAACGTGACGGCGTCACTCGATCCAACGGCATCCGGCGTCCGAATGAGGCGTACCGTCATTGGAATCGACATCAGGGCAACGCAGACAAAGAGCGCCATCTTCGTCCAAAAGACGGGATTGCGCGTGAAAAACGGAGCGGGCTTCAATCCGAGAAACAGCAACGATAACCCGGTGAGAATGACCAGCCCTGCGACGATGCCGTACCAGCGGTCGACGACGACGAGACGCTTGAATGTCGCGCGCGGAAGCGACTTCGCGAAGAGTGCGACCTCGCATGCCAACAAACTCGCGAGCGAAAAAATCATGAGAAAATGGACGAAGTGGAGAAGCGAGTCACGCGTCAGGTTAGACATTGGCGGCATCCTTTCCATTGAGACCGGCGAGATTGCGCGTTATGGAAACGAGCGTTGCTAGTGCGGCGCGCGATTGCGAGAGCGGCGTCGCAGCGTATCCGACCATCAAGCCATTGCGTGCAGGTCGCTCGAAATAGAAGCTCGAGAGCGCTGGAACCATCACGCCGGCCTTCTCGGCTTGCGCGCTCACGACCCGGTCGGATACCGGTGGGATGAGATCCGCCGTAAAATGAAGGCCGCCGCCGGCATCGCTGACCGCAAACAGGCCGCTCTTCTTTAACTGCGTCTGGATGTGCACGCGTCGCTCGTCGTAGAGCGTTCGCATTTTTCGAATGTGCCGCGCAAAGTGGCCGGTCTCCATAAAATCTGCAAGCGCGGCTTGGAGCAGTGCGCTCGGAACGCCGCCATTGACGGCATGCGCGGCTGCGAACACGTCGCGGAGAATCGACGGTACGATGACGTAGGCGACGCGCATCGCCGGCGAGAGCACTTTGCTGAACGTCCCAACATAGACGACCCGTTGCCGTTCGCTGAGCGCATAGAGCGAGGGTAACGGCCGGCTCGAGTAGTGGAATTCGCTGTCGTAGTCGTCTTCGAGAATCCATGCATCTTGCGTCTCGGCCCAATCCAATAGCTTCAGCCGCCGTTCGATCGAAAGCACGACACCCGTCGGCAGTTGGTGCGACGGCGTCACGTATGCGAGCTTGGCGCTGTGGCGACGGAAGCTCTCGACATCGATACCATGCTCGTCGACGCCGGCGCTCGAAATATCCATACCGCGCGCGGTGAATGCGGCGCGCGCATTCGGGTATCCCGGATCTTCCATAATCACGGCGTCGCGTCGCCGGAGAAGCGCATCGGCGATGAGTCCAAATGCGGCTTGCGCGCCGTTGGTGATAAAAACTTGCTCCGCAGAGCAACTTCCGCCGCGCGTTTGCGCGACGCGGCGCGCAACTGCTTCGCGCAGCGGCGCGTAACCTTGCGTGTTGGGATAATCGAAGAGAGAAATGTCCGACGCGGCGCGCGCAATGGACCGCTTGAACTGCGCGAGCGGAAAGACATCGAGCGCGGGCACGCACGGGCGGAACGGCCGCGTGGCGTGGTTGTTGCGCGCAAGATCCCGAACGTCGAGGTACAGTCGTGCCTCAGGAGTTGGAACGAACGAGCGCGCAGCACGGCCGTTTTTTGACGAGCGGGTCACTTCGTTGCTGACGAACGTGCCGACGCCGCGCACCGTGACGAGGTATCCTTCGGCATGCAACTGCCCGAGCGCGTCGACAATTGTATTGCGCGAAACGCCCAACTGCGATTGCAGCTCGCGGCTGGAACTCATCCGTTCGCCTGCCGCAAGCCGGCCTTCCAAAATCGCCTCGCGCAATCCCGAAGCGACTTGGCGATGCAGCGGAACGGCGGAGCCGCGATCCAAGACGATCAAGGCCATAGTGGACCCGTCGTTCTGTCGTATCGTGGCTCTTTCCTAGGTCCACGGCCCGCGCTACCGTACCGGTAACGATGAAGCGTCGGGCGGGAGACGAACTGGATCATGGACGTGAACAGCCATCATTTTGCAATTAGCATGCGTTGGACGGGAAATCTCGGTACGGGGACGAGCGGATATCGCGCGTACGCACGCAACCATAAAATTTCGGCGAGTGAGAAGCTCCACGCGATCGAAGGATCGTCGGATCGGGCCTTTCGCGGCGATGCAACCCGTTACAATCCCGAAGAGCTTCTCATCGCGGCGCTCTCGAGTTGCCACATGCTCGCGTACCTTCATCTCTGTGCGGATGCCGGCGTGGTGGTGACCGCATATGAAGATGCGGCGTCTGGAACGATGGCACTCAACCGGGACGGAAGCGGGCAATTCACCGACGTGCTGCTCTCGCCGATCGTCACGCTTGCCGACCCGTTGCAATCCGATGTCGCGAACGAGTTACATCACAAGGCGCATGAAGTGTGCTTCATCGCGCGTTCGGTGAATTTTACGGTGCGCTGCGAGCCCTCCGTTCGCGTCGCTTCGGTGAAGTAGCGATGCAAATTCGCCGCGCAACGCTAGACGATATCGAACTGCTCTTGCCCCTCGTTCGCGGGTACCGCGAATTCTACGAACAATCGCACGACGCCGACGGTGAACGCGCGTTCATCGCAGACCACCTCACTAGCGGGACGAGTGTCATTCTTCTAGCGCTTGACGATGACCGAGACGTGATCGGCTTCGCGCAGCTTTTTCAGACTTTCAGTACCGTGCATCTGTCGTCCACGCTCATCCTCGAGGATCTTTTCGTCGCGCCGCAGGCACGCGGGAGCGGTGCCGCAGCGGCGCTACTCGATGCGGCGAAACGCTATGCGCAGGAATGCGGCGCTTCGCAAATGTTTTTAGAAACGGCGATGGATAACATGACCGCCCAACGCGTGTACGAACGAAACGGTTGGACCCGCGAGGCGCACTTCTACAAGTACAACGCGCCGTTACGTAGCGACTAACCGGGACGCGCTCGGGCCGTTCACCGGTTTGCGCTTCTCCAAGAAGAACGAAACGAGTGCCTCGACCGGTTTGCGGTTTAAATCGCGCGCAACGAGATAGTATCCGTTTTCCGTCGTGACGCTGAACTCTCCGAGACGCACGAAGCGGTTCGTCGCCAGCAGATCATCGTGAATGCCTTCCCAGAAAAGCGCAATGCCTTCGCTGCGTTCCATCGATTGCGTCAGCATGACGTGGCTCGGGAAACGCTGCAGTTGCGTCGGGCTCGGCGCGCCGTCGAACTGTCCGAGCCATCGCCGCCAGGTAAGCCCCGGGACGCGGCCGCCGTCGAGATCGAGCAACGGATGTTCGAGCAGCGGATCGACCGACGAGAGATTCCGTAACTCCGGGTGCGCGTCGACGTACGGTTTCGAGGCGACCGGAAACGCCCGCTCTTGATAGAGCAGCGTGCTCTCGTAATTGGCCCATTTTCCATCACCGAATCGAATCGAGAGATCGATGTCGGGCGTGTCGAATTCGACGTATGTCCACGTCGTCGCCGTTACGATGCGTACTTCGGTATCCTTTAAGAAGCTGCGCAATTCCGAATAGCGCGGCATGAGCCAGGCGCAGCCGACATCGAAACTGCAGGCAATCGTCACGAGGGCGCCGGCGCTTTCGCGCTGGACGCGTTCGATCGTGCGAGCAATGTCATCGAAGCCGTTGCGCACCGATTCCGCGATCGCTTGCCCTTCGGGCGTCACGAACACGTGGCGGCCGCGCCGCTCGAACAGGCGTAATCCGCTCCATTGCTCGACTTGTGCGATATGGCGGCTGACTGCGGAGGCGGCGACGTCGAGTTCACGTGCCGCCTGCGAAAAGTTGCCGAACCGGACAGCGGCTTCTACAGCCGCGAGTGCATTGAGAGAAGGTAGGTCACGGCGTAAGGGCATGCTACGGAAAATTACATGAAATTAGCTTTTTGTCATTTCACTTCACTAATGCAACTGCCGGACGAGGAAATCCGCGACCGCCTGATACCGGGCGACGAGGTCCTTAAAGGTCTGGTTTTCATGCGTTTCGTTCGGGAAGACCAGCGTCTCCACGTGCACGCCGCGATCGCGAAGCCGCGTGACGATGTCCACACCTTCGGCGAAGGGAACGTTACGGTCGTCATCACCTTGCGAGACCAAGACCGGCGAACGCCACGTGTCGAGCGAGGCGATCGGCGACGAATCGTACGCAACTTTGCGTTGTGCGGGCGTCCCGAGCGGCTTTCCGCCATTATCGATGTCAAAATCTGCGGCCCAGTTGTGGACGCCTGCGATATCGGCACCCGCCTTGAAGATATCGGAATTCCGGGCGAGCCCCAACGCAGTCAGCAATCCGCCGTACGAGAGACCGTAGATGCCAAGCCGACTCGGGTCGACGTCCGGGCGCTTTTGCAGGAATCGCGCGCCCGCGACGATGTCTTGGTATTCGGACGCACCGAGCCAACAGCAGTGTTTGGCCATGCGGAAATTGTGGCCGTACATGATTCCGCTGCGATAATTGATCGAGAGCACGACGAAGCCGCGATTGACGAGATACTGGTTCGATTCGTAGAGATACGTGTAGGCATCCATGTAGTGGAAACCCGCCAGCATTTGGCGGACCGGACCACCGTGATCGAACACGATCGCCGGATGCTTACCTCGGCCTCTCGGAACAAAGAGTTGCGCGTGAATGACGAGGCCGTCGGGCGCGCGGAACGTCACGAGCTGCGGCTGCACGAGTTCATTCGCCGGAAAATTCGCCGGCGTGGGTACGCCGACGAGCGTCTTTCCCGGAACGCCGACGGTCACCGCCGGCGGAACGTTATAGCCGGCCGCAATGTAAGCAAATTCCGCGTTGGCAAGCGGCGTGGGCGACCACTGGTTCATCGTCGTGCCACTCGTCAACTGATGCGCCGACGCATCAAGACCAACTTCCCAAAGGTGGCGACGATCGATATCGTTTTCGTTCGTCGAATACAACAACTTCGAACGATCGAGCGATTGCGATACGGTTTCAACTTCGAAGTTGCCGGTCGTCAGCCGCTGGGCCATGCCGCCAGAGAGAGGAACCGCATAGATGTGTTGCCATCCGTCGCCCTCCCAAAGAAACGCGAGACGATTCTCCGGCATCCACCACAGTTGTTGCGCGGTCGTTTCAGAGAAGTAATACTGCGCGCCCATGCCGCGTCGCGCTTCCCACACCTTGTGCGCGCTCCCCGTTTGCGCGTCCGCAACCCAGATCGACCATGGCTGGCGCGGCGGATCGAGGTAGGGTGATTCATCCTCGCGATTACCCGGCGTGCGGATAAATGCGACCGACTTTCCATCGGGCGACCAGACGGCAAAGTCATCGGCCGAAAAGTCGGGCGTTGCATAGACGTACCGTTTTGCCGTGTGATCGTAAATCACGATGAACGAGTGATCGTTGCGCACGTTCGTAAACGCGATACGGCTACCATCCGGCGACCACACCGCATTCTGCACCTGGCCGCGGATCGCAAGCGGTTCCGCCTTGCCGACGGTATACGTCGTTCCGCTTTTTTGCAGCGACGCGAGCTGCAAATTTCCGTCTTTAATCCATGCGACTGCGTCGTTTTTCGGCGAAACGATTCCATGCAGGCCTTCGCCGATCGCGACGGGGGCGGCGCTGCCGGAAAGCGGCACGATATACACAGTGCGCGCCGGTGGCGGAATGATGGAGAGCGGATTGATGTTGTCGCCGCCGCCATTGTCTCCGACGCCCCCGCGCGTGTAAATCACGGCGTCATCGGACGAAAGAATGTGAACGTCGTCGATGTCGAGGCCGTCGTCTGACATGTACGGCGTCACGCGATGCGGCGTACCGCCCGCGTTCGTGTAGAGATTGTAGCGGCCCCGTTCGTAGACTTTCCAAACCAGTACGGTGCCGTCGGGAGAAGCGGTCAAGTGATCGACGAACGGCGCGCTCATCACGTCTTCCAGGGAAAACGCGCGGGCGGCGGCGGGCATCGTTAGTGCAGCGAGAGCGGCGAGGGAACAGAGCGCGGCAATAGGGCGAATCCTCAAAACCAATCCTCCGCAGACAGTAGACTTGGCGACAATATTTCGCCGTTTCCGCCGGAATATCTGTGTCGCGAACCGGTAGGCAACCAAAAGGGGGTGTGCTGGTGGTGCCTAAAGCGCCTCCAATGAGCACGCCGACGATTCTTCAGCGTCTCCGGGCGTTCATGGCGAAGCGCGTCTATCCGAATGAAAGCCGCTATTTTGCGGAGTTAGCGCAGGGCGCGACACGCTGGACGCAGCCGGGAATCATGGAAGAACTCAAGTCGCGCGCGCAGGCCGAAGAGCTGTGGAATCTCTTTTTGCCCGATCGCGAGTACGGTGCCGGACTGAGCAATCGCGAGTACGCGCCATTCTGCGAACTGATGGGCACCTCGGCCATAGCACCGGAAGTCTTCAACTGCAACGCGCCCGACACCGGCAATATGGAAGTGCTCGCGCGCTACGGAACCGATGCGCAAAAGCAACGATGGCTCGCGCCGCTGCTCGACGGGCGTATTCGTAGCGCCTTCGCGATGACCGAACCGGGCGTCGCATCGTCAGATGCAACGAATATCAGCGCGTCGATCGAACGCGACGGCGATCACTACGTTCTCAACGGACACAAATGGTGGACGACCGGTGCGATGCATCCGCACGCGCAAGTGCTCGTCTTTATGGGAAAGTCGAACCCGGATGCACCCAAGCATCTGCAACAGTCGATGATTCTCGTGCCGATTCGTGAACCGGGCGTGAAGATCGTGCGCGCGCTCAGCGTATTCGGCTACGATGACGCGCCGTTCGGCCACTGCGAGATCGAATTCCACAACGTGCGCGTTCCGCGCGAAAATATGATTCTCGGCGAAGGCCGTGGGTTCGAAGTCGCGCAGGGACGCCTCGGACCCGGGCGCCTCCATCACTGTTTGCGTTTGCTCGGCGTTGCGGAGCGCACGTTGCGTTTGATGTGTCTGCGCGTGCGCGATCGCATCGCATTCGGCAAACCGCTTGCAGAGCAGGGCGTGGTTCGCGAATGGATCGCGCAATCGCGAATCGAGATCGACCAGGCGCGTCACCTCGTCTACGATGCTGCGCGGCAGCTCGACGAGCACGGCAACAAGCGCGCCGCAACGGCAATCGCCATGGCGAAAGTTACGGCGCCACGGATGGCGCAGCGGGTGATCGATCGCGCGATGCAAGCCTTCGGCGCCGAAGGCCTACTCGACGATGCGGGCCTTGGACATGCATGGATCGCGGCACGCTCGTTGCGAATCGCCGACGGTCCCGACGAAGTTCATCTCGGGTCGATTGCCAAGGCGGAGCTCGCAAAGTACGATGCATGATTTCCGCGTCGCGCACGGGGCAACGGAACTCTTCCTGATCCGGCATGCCGAGGCCGAACATCCGCAACCAGCGACGGCGCTCGAAGTAAAAGACATCGACATGGCGCTCACCGATCGCGGCCGCATTCAGGCACACCGACTCGCGCAACGCATCGCGACTCGCAAGCCGAATGCCGTGTATTCAAGCCCGCTCAAGCGCACGATGGAAACCGCGCAGCCCATCGCCGACGCCGCCGGCTTGACGCTTCTTACCGATGCACGCCTACGGGAGATCGAGATTTCGAACGTTGGCCCCGTCTCGCTTCAAGATTTAGCGGAGATTGCGATCGCTCACGGCGGCTGGTCGCATTTGCCGGGCACCGAGCGATCTTCATCGATTCGCAGACGGATGTCCGACGCAATTGCCGACATCGTTGGTGCACATCCGGGAGAGCGCATTGCGGTCGTGACTCATGCCGGCGCGATCAATGCCTACCTGTCGTTTATCCTCAATCTCGAAAAAGACTTCTTCTTCCCCGCCGGCAACACGTCGATTACGGTCGTGCGCGCACGCGATTCACGCCGGTTGATCGTGACGGTGAATGATACCGCGCATCTCGAAGGGATGCGATGAACAGCGGCGATCCGGAGGTCATCGACGTACGTCCGGAAGAGCAGCTCGACACGAGTCGCCTCGAACCATATCTTCGCGAACATCTCGCGGTCAGCGGCGATTTTACGATCCGGCAATTCGGCGGCGGCCACGCGAATCTTACGTATCTCGTTCGCTTCGGAGGCGATGAGTACGTACTGCGTCGCCCACCGCTCGGTGCCGTTCCAGACCGCGCGCACGACATGCGCCGGGAACATGCCGTCCTCTCGAAGTTGTACGCGGTCTTTCCGCTCGCACCACGCAGCTTTCTCCTCTGCACGGATCGCGAAATCATCGGCGCAGATTTCGTCATCGAAGAACGCAAGCACGGCATCGCGATCCGGCGCGATCTTCCCGAGCGGTTTCACGGGGACACGGCATTTGCGCAACGGCTCGGACACGCGATCGTCGATACCTTGGCAGAGCTGCACCGCGTCGACGTTCCGGCTGCGGGTCTTGCCGAGCTCGGTCATCCCGCCGGTTACGTGACCCGCCAGCTGGAAGGCTGGGCAAAACGGTGGGACGCCGCACGCACGCGCGAAACGATCGACGCGTCATCGTTGCTTGCGTGGTTTCGGGACCGCCTTCCGCCCTCGCCGGTCGCAACGCTCGTACACAACGACTACAAACTCGATAACATGCTACTCGATCCCGCCGATCCCGCGAAGATCGTTGCCTTGCTGGATTGGGACATGTGCACGTACGGCGATCCGATGATGGATCTCGGGTACGTGCTTGCGTTGTGGCCCGAACCACACGATCCCCAAGCGTTTCGCGCCTGGGGCATGCCATCGTGGCGCGAGGGTTTTCCACGTCGACGCGACGTGGTGCAACGTTACGCGGGCGCGACCGGCTTCGACGTCTCGCACATCGTGTGGTACCACATCTTCAACGTTTTCCGCTTCGCCATCATCCTGCAGCAGATCTATAAACGATACGATGCGGGACAAACGCATGACGAGCGCTTCGCACCGTTCGGCATGGAAGCCAACGGTTTAGTCAGCGTCGCTACGGCGCTCAGCGGTGCGAACGTCTAAGCGCGCAAGGCGTTGTGGATCCGCAATCACGTCGAATTGAACGATCCTCTCGTTAGCGATACGCAGAACGATCGCCAGCGCAACGTCACTAGCCGAAAAGAGCACGATGGCGGGCTCACGATCGATCTCTGCAAGGCGAGCGCGCGCAGCGGTGGCTCGAAAACGGACCGTGTCCTGAATTACCGCTTGCAAACCTTCGATGCGTTGAGCCGCACCGGCCGGCAGAACGTGCGGATCGGCGATTCGGACGACGTTCGGGTCCAAAAGCGCCGCAAGTTCATCGGTGTCGCCTTCCTGCGCGGCACGCAAGAACGCTTCGACTATTTGCCGCGCGTTGATCCGGGGTTCCGGCGCGGTCGCGACTCGGCGACGCACGCGTTCCCGCGCGCGACTCGCGAGTTTCTTTGCGGAGAGGAGCGTCGTTCCAAGGATGTGCGCTACGTCTTCGAACGGCAATCCGAAGGCATCATGAAGGACGAGCGCAACGCGCTGAGGCGGCGTCAATTCTTCGAGAACGATCGTGAATGCAGCGGTCAACTCACTTGCCAGCAGCGCCATCTCTTCCGGACCGTTCCCGAAATCCCGCGATTGCGCCAATTCAATGTCCTCTTGCGGGATATCCCGGCGCCGGCGTAAGAGATCGACGCACAGACGTGAAGCTACGGTCGTGAGCCAGGCCGGCAGGTTTTGCACGTTGCTCGTATCTTCGCGATCGTATCTGATCCACGTTTCCTGTACCACATCCTCAGCGTCCGCTTGGGACCCGAGTATGCGAAATGCGACGGATAACAAGTGACGCCGCTCGCGTTCGAATAGTCTTAACCGCTCCATCATGCAACGCGTTCAATGCGTCGAGAGCACCAGTGACGTGACGGCGAGCGCGAGGAAGAAACCGGGAAAGGCAATGTTATGGAAAACGTGCGAGCGCACGTGAAAGCTTATGGCCCCGACAAAGAATGCGACTAAGCCGGCCGCCGCGGCGGTTCCAATGACCGGAACGCCGAGCAGTCCTAAAAGAAGGCCGATCGCTCCCGCGGCTTTCAAGAGCCCGAGAAACGGAATCCACGAGCGGGGAGCTCGGACTGCGTCGGCGTTTTTTACCACGAAGTCCGCTTTCGCAAAGTCGGCGGCTGCCACAGCCGCGTTTACGGCGATCGTGACGCCCGCAACAGCAACGTAGATATGGCTCATACGCAGCCGACGTTTCGAATCGGCAAAAGGTGACTCTAATCGGCCAAGCGCTGCATTATACGCTGGCGCATCTCGCTTCCGCCGGTATTCCATTCATCTACGAACATGCGCAGCACGCGGCCGGTGAGTCCCCAAATCCGTCGGCCGTCGTAATCTAACAGGGTCGTCTCGATTTGAACGGCGCCCACATCCATCAGGCCGTCGCGAACCTCATCGATTAACGTTGTGAGCGGGACGCTGAAGACGCCGGCGGTTTCGCTCGGATCGATCACGAGCGGTCCGGCTTCCACGACGGCAATAAACGGCGTGACGAGAAAATTGCTGACTCGTGGGTGTAATTCCGGAAGTCTCCAGACAAACTCCACACGTTCCGGTGAAATGCCCACTTCTTCTTCCATCTCACGTAGAGCCGTGCGTTTCGGATCGTTCTCGTCTTCGGGGTCCATCGCGCCGCCCGGTAAACCAATCTGCCCCGCGTGATGGCGCAAATGCGCGGCACGTTCCAGAAAAACAACGCCGTGCGGAGGCGCGGAGAAGATTGGGAGTACGACGGCAGCTTTGCGCGGCGGCGACACTAGCGGAGCAGTTCCACCTTCGACGGGTAGATTGGACGATTGATAATACGCTCCAGTGCGTCGCCTTTTGCAGTGAGGACGAGATCGCAGAAGCGCTTGAAACTTTCGCGTTCCGCTTCGCCTTCGGCGAATCGTTCGTTCTGCGCCAGATCGACTTTACCGTCGACCTTGCGGAAGCGAATGTACCGGCCCGCGTCGTCTTCGGCAATCTCCACGAGTCCTTCGTCTTCGAAGATGCGCAGCGCGCGGCTAATGGT
Organism: Vulcanimicrobiia bacterium; assembly: GCA_963765935.1. Taxonomy (GTDB): domain Bacteria; phylum Vulcanimicrobiota; class Vulcanimicrobiia; order Vulcanimicrobiales; family Vulcanimicrobiaceae; genus JAMXLG01. Next base: position 76,084 of record CAVXXX010000003.1, read on the forward strand.
GCGTTCGTTGACTTTGTCGAGTTCGAGCGTGCGCGCGATGTCGACGTAACTCATGCGCACTTCCCCTTCGTGCGCGATGCTCCGCACGCCGCGATAGAGCGCGCGCAACACGTTGAGCGTCGGCGCTTCCCGGTCGATAATAAACTCGTTGATCGCGCGGTCCGCTTCGCCGAAGAGCAAATGAATCTTCGCCTCGCCGCCGTCGCGACCGGCGCGCCCGGCCTGTTGATTGAATTCGGTGAAGTCGAAGTTCAAATGATACAGCACGACATGACGCACGTCGGGCAGGTCGATCCCTTCGCCGAACGCGGATGTCGCCACCACGGCTTGCAATTCGCCGTTGCGAAAGAACCGCTCCACATCGTGGCGCTCGGGCGTCGGCATTCCGGCATGGTAGAACATCACACGGTTACCGAGTTTCTTCCGAAGCGCCTCGGCGACTTTCGTCGCTTCCGTTCGAGAATTACAGTAGACGATGCCCTTGTCGCCGGTGCGAAAGAGGTCGTGCAGATACTCGGTTTTGTCACGCATTCCGCGGGCGTCCGTAACATGCAAGTTTTCGCGCACGGTCGGATCGATCACCCACGCGCCGATTCTCAGGTCTCGCACGATCTGCGCGAAGGCATGGTCATTTGCGGTCGCCGTAAGCGCCAAGACTTGTGGATTGCCGAGCGATGCGATCGTCTCGCCCAAACGTCCGTATGCGGCGCGATGTTTCGACTCATACACGTGGTGCGCTTCATCGACGACGACGAACCGCGGGGTGCTCGATCCGGTGAACTCCTGGCGATGGAATTCCAAGAACTCGGGCGTCGCAAGAATGATGTCCCATTCGCCCCCTTGCAGCGCTTCAAAGAGCTCTTCGCGCTCATCGTGCGAGATGGAACCGTTGGCGCGATAGATACGCAAGCCGAACGGATCGAGTTTACGCAGAAGCGCGTCGTATTGGTCGTTGGCGAGCGCGCGCAGTGGATAGATGACGAGCGTTTTTCCACCGCCCCGCAGCGCGCGAAGTGTGGCCGGATATTGAAAACAAAACGACTTGCCGCGTCCCGTGCCGAGCACCGCGAGCGTGTTGCTTCCGTTTTCGATCCGTTCGAGAACGGCCAGTTGCGCTTTATGCGGCCGGCCATCGCCGATCAACGCGTTCCGAACCGACTCTTCGAGATCCTCACCGGTGGTGCTGACGTGCGCTCGTAGCTCGGCCGCTTGCACCGCACGGGCCGCGATTGAAGCCGCGGCATCGCGCCAAACGTACACATTGACGCCGCGGTTCTTGCTGGCGCCTCCCGTTAGGGATTCGATACGAGCTTGATACCGAGCGCCCGCGTCAATTAGCGGCGCGATGTGTTTGGCGATGCCTTTGTTGATGAAGCCGAGTTGCAACGCACCAAAGAACACCGCGATCGCGTTGGCGTCGTATTGATTCTCCGGCTGGCGCTGCAACTGTACCTCGACGCCGACGCGCAGACCCGCAATAACATCTTGCCGGCCCTCAAACGAGACGCCGGCAAGCTTCGTATGGAATTGTGACGCGCCGCCGATCGACGCGTAACGGTCGCGGAGAAATTCCGCGCTGCGCGCGAAGGCGTCGTCGACGAAGCTGTCGAGTTCGCCCTTCGACAAGCTCAGGGTGACACGGTTCGTGGCGGTGCCATCCGCCGTGTCATGCTGAGCTTGTCGAAGCAGCGCTAAGGCGGCTTCAAACGCACGTTCCGACGCCGTGGGCGGCGGAAGCGCGCGTTTACTCTTGGTCGTCGGTGTGCGGCTCGACATGCTCGGGGGCGTCGAAACCCTCGAGATTCAGGTTGATCTCTTCGTGCCCGGCATCAAAGGCTTCATCGTGCAAGCCCGAGATTTGCGCATCGAGCGGATCGATCTCCGCAGTCGCCGCTTTGCGCTTGTAGCGAGCCGGTGACGCGGCGGCGGGACGCGTTGACTTCTGCTTCTCGCGGCGCGCGCGACGCGCGGCAACGATATCTTCACGCGAACCACCGCGGCTTGCGCTCGACGGACCATTGCCGGTCGACGGCGCAGCTGCGGTGGAGAGGCTCTCGCGACGCTTGCGTTCGGCCGCCACCAGCTGACGCTTGCGGAAGACGAGCGACGAGCGGCGCCGAGTAGAAGATCGAGTGATAGGCGCCCGAGCAGAATGCCGACGAGCAGTGCGAACGCGAAGTTCTTCAAGCTGTCGCCACCGAGCAGCAGCAAAGCGACGAGCGTAATGACGACCGTCGCGAGCGGTGTTTACCGAACGCGTCATCGTCTGTTTGATCGATTCGTTGACGATCGTCTCGTACGGCGCGCCGCCCATGATCTTCGTGTTTTCACGAATACGGTCGAGGATGACGATCGTGTCCATGACGGAGTAACCGATAACGGTCAGTACCGCCGCCAGGAACGCGTCGTCCGCCGGACGATTCGCGATTGCATAAATACCGATCATCACCGCTGCGTCGCGAACGAGCGCGATAACAGTCACGAGACCGAAGATGTAGTTCCAATTGAAGCGGAACGCGATGTAGATGAACTGGATGCTGAGCGCAATGAGCAGTGCCCAGAGCGCGAGGCGCAAGATACTCACCGCCGAGCGTCGGTCCGAGTGCCGTGATGCTCAGTTTGCTCGCATCGAACGTGCCGGCTTTTGCGAGCGCGTCTTTGAGCGGCACCGAGTTGTTCGCAAACGACGTCTGCGTTTCGAATCTCGAAGCTCTTGCCGTCGCTGCCCGCGGTAGTGATGCGTTCGTCGGAGAGATTGAGCGCCGCAAGCGCACCCTTCACCGCATCGCTCGTCGTTGGTTGGTTGAACGCCACGTCACGTCGGTGCCGCCCGTGAACGAGAGGCCGAGACGGAGCATGTGCGACGGCTGGAAGCCTTGACCGCCTTCGAAGCCGTGGTAGATCATCGCCGCGACGCCGAGCGCGATGACGAGATACGAGATCGTCGAAACGGTGCGGAACCAGCCGACGATGTTCCAGTTCAGTCTGCGAAATAGCATGTGTGGTCCTATGCCCCCGCCTTCGCGAAGATGCCGACGTCTTCAGATTTGACGCCGTAGAGCTCCGGTGACGTGAGCACGTTGTTGTCGACGAGTGCGTCGACGAAGAAGCGAGTGACGAAGACGGCGGTGACGAGTGACACGACCGTACCCCAGAAGAGCGTGAACGCGAAGCCTTTGACCGTGCCCGTACCGAGCATGTAGAGCACGCCCGCACCCACGATCGTCGTAAAGTGGCTATCGAAGACCGCCGAGAACGCGCGTGAGAATCCAACACGCACGGCGGAGCGGAACGACTTGCCGTTCCAGAGTTCTTCCTTGATGCGTTCGAAGATCAGAACGTTCGCGTCAACCGCCATACCGATCGAGAGCACGAAACCGGCGATGCCCGGCAGCGTGAGCGTCGCGTGCGAGAGCGCGAGGATCCCGAGCATCACGAGCACGTAGATTGCAAGCGCGATATCGGCGAGAAAGCCCGGCAACCGGTAGACGAGAACCATAAAGAGCAACACGAGCCCGAGGCCAAGCATCGACGCCTTCAACGACTTATCGAGGTCGATCGCGCCGAGCGTCGGCCCGATGGTTTCTTTCTCGATGATGTCGATGTGCGCGGGAAGCGCGCCGGCGTTGAGTTCGTTGGCAAGCGTCACGGTGTAGTCTTGCGTGAACGAACCGGTGATTTGACCGCTGTCAAAAATCGGGCTCTGAATTGTTGCGGCCGAAACGTAGCGATGATCGAGAAAGATCGCGAGCAGTTTGCCGACGTTGGCGGTCGTCATACGGCCGAACTTCGACGGATTTTTCGTCTGGAACGTGATGTTCGGATTGCCCGATTGATCGTAGCTCGCTTGCGCGGCCTTCAGTTCTTTACCGCTATAGACGACGGCACCCGACGCGTCATACGCACCGTTCTCGACGTACGCTTTCGCTTGCGCGCGCTGCTTTGCGGTGATGCCCGGCGTATTGGCCGGCGCATCAACGAGCTGCAGTGCGCTGTCGGCCTTGCGCGCCACGTCGGGCGGCATGATCTTGTACTCGAGCACGGCGACTTGCTTCAGCAACTGTTCCGCCTGATCGGGATTCTTCAGGTTCGGAATCTCGACGAGGATGCGGTCGCTGCCGACATTGCTGATCTGCGGCTCGGTAACGCCGAGCGAGTTGATGCGCTGGTCGATGACCTGGCGCGTCTGCGCTTGGACTTCCGGCGTGATCTTCGTCACGTCGGCTGTCGGCGAGAGCTGGAGCAGCAAACGCGAACCGCCTTGCAAGTCCAGACCTAAGTGAATGCGCTGGTCGAGCGGAAGAATCGTCCATATTGAATAGGCGACGACCGCGATAATCACGAGCGCTTTGACAAACGGTTTAATCGTATTCCAGCTCATCGAATCTACTATGAAAGAAGGAACGCCAGGCCAAAGCCCGGCGACAACCCTAGAAGTTTATCAGGGCACGCGGCGGCGGTCAAACCGCCAGGGGCCGGCGCTCATGGTTCACCACCCCGGCCGGAACTAACTGCAATTCCGCCGGGAGTTCTCCGTAGGCTAACACTTCGGTCCGGATCCCGGATCGTATAAGGAAGTCGGCGAGCACGGGCCGCAGGGCGCCGGTGCAGACGATAGTCGCTCGGTCCCTAGGCATGCGCGCCGCGTATGCCTCCACCGCGTCGCGCAGCGCGATCGCGCGGTCCGGATCGGGGGCGGTCTCTGTTCCGGCGCCGGACCACGCTCGCACGAGGTCTCGCTCGTACTCGGGGTCGAGCAAGAGTGGCTCCAGTTTCGTAATGCCGCGACGGCGCAACGCGTCAGGGATGATCGTGCGGCGAGCGGCCTCTGCGAGTTCGCGCGGATCGCGCGTGGGTGCTTCAAGCATCGCTTGGAGGACTGCAACCGGATCCCGCGGCCACGCCCCTTCGCGCAGTAAGTGCACGTAAGCGCGGTGGAGCGAGCCGAGCGGGAACGTGTCGCTGCCGATCTCTTTCACGAGTGCAGGCATCGTCGCGCGTAGATGCTCGAGCATCGTTTGGAGCTCTTGCCGCCCAACGAGTTCGGATGCGTAGCGGCGCACGATCTCCGCGACATGTGACCCGATGATTGAAATCGGATCGAACACCAACGCACCTGCATCAACAAGCGCCGCGCGCTGCGCGGGCTCGATCCATGCTGCGGGCAGCCCGTACACGGGTTCCGGCTGCACCTCGAGTCCAAAACGGGTGAGGACCGGCGCGTCCGCCACCGCTAGCAGTCGTTCCAATTGAAGGCGACCTTCGCCGACGATGCGGTCGCGAACGCGAATCGCATAGGTACGCGGATCCCGCGCAAGGTCGTCACGTAAGCGCACGCCGGGTAAGACCACTCCGATTTCGGTTGCAAGCGCGCGCCGCACTTCGCCAATTCGATCGAGCAGTGCATCGGCTAGCGGCGGCGCCAACAACGGCACGAGCTCCGCACCGATGTCGATCGACATCGCATCCACACCGACGAGACCGAGCGCGAGTTCGGGGCGTCGCAACGCCTGCCGTTTTGCGCGTTCCGCATCCGCGGCTGCCTTGCGAACGCGCGAGCGTTGATTGCGCACCGCGAGTTGCGCTGCTCCAAACGCACAGGCGCCGAGTAGCAGAAACACCGGACGGGGCAGCGCCGGAACGAACGAGAGGACGATGAGGAGCGCGCCGGCGCTGCGCAGCGCGTCGGGACGCGCAAAGAGCTGTGCGGCAAGATCCGCGCCGAGTGCGCCGTCGGAGGCGACGCGCGTCACCATCATGCCCATCGCCGTTGAAATCAGAAACGCCGGCAGCGTCGTTACCAGCGCATTACCGATCGAGAGCAGTGCGAAGGTGTTAAGCGCATCGAGCGGCGCGAGCCCGTGGTACGCGATGCCGACGACAATTCCACCGGCCAGATTGAGCGTAACGATAACGAGCGCGGCGATCGCATCACCCTTGACGAATTTCCCGGCTCCGTCCATCGCTCCGTAGAAATCCGCTTCGCGCTGCACGAGCGCGCGCTTACGCCGCGCGCCTTCCGCATCGAGCGCCCCGGCGTGTACGTCGGCATCGATCGCCATCTGTTTGCCCGGCATTGCGTCGAGCGTGAAGCGCGCGGCAACTTCTGCGACACGCTGCGAGCCGCTCGCGATGACGATGAATTGAATCGTGATCAAAATCACAAAAACGATCAATCCGACGACGAGATTGCCATGCACGACGAATTGGCCGAAGGCCGGAATGATTGCGCCCACTGCACCGGGCGTCGCGCCGTCCGTCAAGATCAAGCGCGTCGCCGACACATCGAGCGATAGACGAAAGAGCGTTGCCACGAGCAATGCGGGCGCGAACGCGGAAAACTCGAGCGGATCGTCGATCGTGACGGCGAGCAAAAGGACGAGCGCTGAAGCGAAGATGTTGATTCCGAGCAATACGTCGAGCAGCCACGGCGGCAAGGGGACGATGAGAATCGCGACGATGGCGAGCAGACATGCAGCGAACGTGTAGACGGGAAGCTTCGTCATTCCAATGCTCCGCTGCGAATAAGTGCGGCAACGATTTCCGCTACGGCAACGTAGTAATCGTGCGGAATCGCTTGGCCGACGTCCGTCTGCGCAAAAAGGGCGCGCGCAAGTTCGATATTTTCGATCACCGGCACGCCGCAACGCGCCGCTTCTTCTCGCACGCGCAACGCCATCTCGCCGGCTGCCCGAACGAGAACCACGGGGACCGGCACCTCTGGCGGCCGGTACTCCAGCGCGACGGCGATGTGCGTCGGATTGACAATGACGAATGCAGCGTTTTTGACCTTCGCAACCGCACCGCGCAGAACGTTCCGGTGCAGCGCTTTGCGGCGAGCACGTGTCGCAGGATCGCCGTCATTTTCTTTGAGCTCGCGTTTGAGCTCGTGCAAGCTCATCTTCAGCTTCGCAAGCCACGAGCGCCGGGCAGCTCCGTACTCGACGAACGCAAAAACCAGTCCAACGCCCGCGGCAGCGAACATCGCATGTTGCGCACCGCGCCAAGCCGTCGCAGCAACGGCCATGATATTGGACGATGCGCCTGCAACCGCAAATACGGCGCGCATCGAACCAGCGATGGCGACACCGGCCAAGACGAATGCCAGCACTGCTCGAAACGCGTGCGTTCCGGTCTCCCTGGAAACCATCCGTTTTAAGCCTTCGAACGGCGCGATGCGAGAAGAACGGAACGACGGCAATACGAACGCAACGCCGCCTGTTTGTATCAACGTCGCGGCGATCGCTGCGCATGAGGCCGCCGCTGCGACCCCAACCGCACATGCGACCATGCCGAGCGCATCGCCGTTTGCCGGTGCGCCGCGAGAAGCGTTGACGATCGCGTGGCGAGCAAGCTGTGTAAATGCAGGAGCGATTGCCGAAACGCACGCGGCGGCTGCGATGAACGCGAAATTTGCGGAAAACTCTTGGGAGCGCGGGACGTTTCCCTCGCGGCGCGCCTTCGCGATTCGCGACGGCGTCGCATCGAATTGCTTCTCGGATGCGTCGCTCATCGCACCATGGGAATCGAGACGAGCGGATGCGCCGCCTGCGGAACCAGGAGCGGTAACGAAATTGCCGTCGCGATCAAGACCACGCCGAAGACGAGCGGGAACGAGAGCGTAAACGTAGCAAAGCGCGGGACTGTTCGCGCAAGCGTCGCAAGCGCAATCTGCGTCACGAACGCAAGCGCGATCGCGGGTGCTGCTACCGCGAGTGCAACGGAGACAATCGTCGTCGCGCCGGAGATCGCAAACGGCGCCCACGCTTGCGGATCAAACGGCGCACCGGGCACGATTCGAACGAAGCTCTCCGAAAATGCCGCCATCGCCGGACGATAGGCGCCGAAGAGAAAGTACCCGCCGGTAAACGCAATCGACCACACGCGACCGAAGCCGCTCGGTGCGACGACATCCACGTTCGGCGCAATCGCCTTCACACCGACGTAATCGTCCAACATGCGGCCGCCGGCATATGCGCCATCGTAGAGTAGCGAAGCCGCCATGCCGATCGCCGTTCCGAGCGCAAACTCCGCGATCAGCGCAACCACGAGCGCTACACCGTCGAATTGGCGCGCTCGCACGCCGGGAGCAATTGCGCCTGCAAGCGCGAGCGCAAGAGCGGCTCGCACCATCCGCGGCACGCTCGGATGCGAGAAGCCCGGTGCGCGAAAGACGAAGCCGGCGCACCGCGCAAACACGAGAAACGGCGTTGCAGTCACGGACCATACACCAACGCCGGAATTGCGGCGAGGGCGTGGTGAAACAGATTTTCGCACGCACGTAACGCAAATCCGCCGAAGAGCGCCATCGTCGAGCCGACGGCGATCATTTTTGGTAGCAGCGTAAGCGTTTGTTCCTGAACTTGCGTCGCGGCTTGCACCACTGCAATTGCGGTTCCGACGAGCGCCGCAACCGCGAGCACTGGAACGCAGAGCATCGCCGCCAGCACCATCGCCTCCCGCAGCAATCCCCCAAAAGCATCCATGCGCCGACGCTATCGTCCGGCGGTTGCCGAATTGTTGCGCGGGTGGAACGCTCGTATGGCCGGCACCGTCCCCAGCCAGCTTAAAGGCAAGCGTACCCAAGGGCGCTACAATGACCTACGATGGGAACATGGTGACGGCGAACGGTGTGATCCCCTTGCTGGTCGGTGTTACCGGCCATCGAGACGTCGCGGAATCCCATATCGATGCTGCGCGCGCTCTCGTCACCCAACGACTGCGTCAACTTTCGCGCGATTATCCGCACACGCCGATCGTCGTGCTTTCACCACTTGCGGAGGGCGCGGATCGTATTGTGGCCGAAGCGGCGCTTTCGCTCGACTTGGAACTGATCGTGCCGATGCCCATTAGCGTCGAACACTACCGCCAAGATTTCACGACGCCGGAATCGCTCGGGGCCTTCGACGCGTTGCTCGCGCGCGCACGAACGAGCTTCATCGTCCCGCACGCCACGCCCGCGGCGCATCGCGACGAGCGATACGCAGAACTCGGGACGTTCATCGCAAAGACGAGCGATTTACTGATTGCGCTATGGGATGGTCTTCCGGCGCGCGGGATCGGCGGGACGGCGGATGTCGTCGACGCGCGCATCGCAAACACCGAACCGATCGACTGGATTATCGTCTCTCGCAACGGTTCCGCAAATGCCGAAGAACAGATCTCCGGAAGCCATCACATGCCGGCACCGGCAACCTGGTCGCGGGTCGACGAATTCAATCAAGATGCCGCTCGCGACTTTCCGAGCAAGCCGCGTCCGTCGCTCTTTTCGATTGCCGATGAGCTGGCAGTGCGATTCCACGCCGAGCAGAATCGCGCGCTAGATTGCACGTTTGCATTCATCGGTGCGGCGGTCCTCGCCCTTGAAGCGTACGAACTCGACAACGGCCTTGGCCCAAACGCCGGCGTTCCCCCGATCGCCTTTCTCGTTGCAAATATTCTTGCATTTGCAGCGGCATTTTTCGTCGTTTGGTTTGCGCGCGTGCATCGATTCGAGTCGAAAAGTCAAGATTATCGAGCACTAAGCGAAGCGCTGCGAATCCAACGGTTTTGGGAGGCGCTCGAGCTCGGCGGCGATTTGAGTATGCTCTACGAACGCAAGCATGAAGCCGAACTCGAATGGGTGCGAAAAGCGTTGCGCTCTTCGACGCGCTACGAGGGCTGGCGCCTCGAACGGCCGAGCGACGATCAGCGGTGGATCGAACGTGCGCGCGACGCACGTGATGCATGGATTGCCGACCAAGAGCGCTTCTTCGCGCGAGCAAAACGCCGCGATGAGAAACGAGTGCAGCGTTCGAGACGGGCAAGCGGCCTATTGATTCTCGCGGCTAGCATTCTCACACTTGTGCTCGTCGTACTCGAATTGCGTGGCCACCCCACGCATGTCGCGCGCGACGCGATCATCTTCGCAATTTCCGTTTTTGCGACCGTTTCGGCGCTGATTCATGGATATGCGGACAAATCCGCATGGTCGTACCACGCGCGCGAATACGCCCGCATGTCGGAGCTCTATCGTTCGGCAGCCAAAGAACTTGGCGACATGCTCGAAGGCGAGAGACACGAAGCCGAAGCGGCCCGCGCGCTCTTCCGTGCGATCGCGCGTGAAGCGCTATCCGAAAATGCCGACTGGCTCCTTGCGCACCGCGAACGGCCGATCGAGATGCCGGATACGTAGCGAGCGTTTCCCTTTATGCCCCATCCGGGGCGGGACGTTCGCTCCGATACATCAACGCAAGCAAGGGCTACGGTTAGCGTGGAATTCCAAGATGGAGGCTCGCGCGATGGCCCGACGTGCTCTTGTCCTTGTTGTTGCGGTCGTTTCATTCTCACTCGTTGCGTGCGGCGGCGGTTCAACGCCGAATACGACCAATTTACCGAGCGTCAATGACCCAGGCAGCGGCACTGGAAACGGCGGTCCGACCGCGCCGCCGGGCGCAACGCCGACCCCCGCGGCATCGGCAAAGCCCTGCGGATGCACGACGATCAAAGAGAAGCACACCAAGGACAAACTTCTCGGTGGAATCGCGCTCGGTCAAGATAACCTGATCTACGCGACGACGGCCGTGGGCATCGACGTCTTCGATCAACAGTTGAACCTGATGCCTTCGCCGAGTCCGGCGCAAGCGAGAATCCGCGATACGTGGCCGACCGTTCCGAAGAACGGTGCTCCCAGTGGCCTGCTCGCTTCGGCGGGTTCGACCATCAATGCCCTCGGGACAACTCCGGGGACGCCGGGAAGTACGACAACATCATTCAGTTTGACCAGTGCACCCGTTCCCACGCCGTCGTCGCAACCAATGCTCGCGCAATACAACGTCGTCACGAAAACGTGGTTCAATGTCTCGCTTGGAAACTTCGGCGATAAATGGGTGTCGCTCGCATCGCCGGGTGGCACGAGCGTCTTCGTCGTCGGCGACCGCTTCGCGCCGGCGACGCAATGGACGGGCTACTTGCAAGGCGTTGGTATCGGCTGCATCTCACCGCTCTTCGCGCATCCGCTCGGACCTTCCGCAATCGGTCCCGACGGCAATCTTTGGCTCGCCACCGATCCGTCCTTAAATTCAAACGCTCCGAGCAACGGCAAGAATCCATCGATGATCTTCGCCGTCGACCCATCGACCGGAACGATCAAGCTCTCTTTCACGCTCCCGAATCATTCGCACGTCAGTGCGATCGCCGCGGGCGATCATGCGGTGTGGTTCACCGATGACGGCCTTAACGAAGTGGGCTTTATCCCGATCGGCGGAAGCGGTTTCACGTTGCTTCCGCTGCCCAATGCTGGAACGGCGCAAGCGCCGGTGAGCATCACGAGAGACAGCATGGGTCGGATGTGGTTCACGGAGTTCGACGGCAAGCGCGTTGGCTATGTCACGCCCGCGACGCAACAGATTACGATCTTCAAAGTCACCGGGACGCCTGTCGGCATCGTCGGATGCGTACCGGGGCAGACGTGTCCACAACAGAATGTCTTTTTCGCTGAAATTACCGCGCTCGGTGCTGCTTCGTTCTAGCAAGCGGTAATGAAGGACGTTTGTCGTATGATCGCTGTGCGTGAGGCGCATAGCGATCTCTTACCGGCGTGCTGATTCGGCGGCCATTTGCCGCGCGATTTTTGATCGGCTCGCCCAGCACTACGGCAGCGAATCGGTGTTCATCGATATCGATCGGATTCCGTTCGGTGAAAACTTTCACGACTACATCGCGCACACCTTAGAAAAGACTGACGTTCTCCTCGTCGTCGTTGGTCCCAAGTGGCGCGGACCGCGTGGTAAAGCACTTGCGCGTATCGAGGACGCCGACGACCCTGTCCGGCTGGAGCTTGAAACCGCAGCCGCGGGAGGCACGTCAATTCTGCCCGTCCTCGTTCACAACGCGCGCATGCCGGGGGAAAGCGATCTTCCGAAAACCTTAGCGTGGTTTGCGGCGTTGAACGCCGCGCGTGTCGACGAAGCACGGGATTTCGACGTCCACATGGCGGCGCTGATCAAGGCGATCGACGAGCGAACCGCGGAAAGCCGGCGCTCGCGGTTCGGCGAGGTCGCACCGAACAACATTCCGCATCATCTCTCGGCGTTCGTCGGACGCAAAGGTGAACTGAAAACGCTGCAGTCGCTGCTGCGCACGAAGCGTCTCGTATCGATCGTCGGCCCGGGAGGCGTCGGGAAAACGCGCCTCGCGCTGCAGCTCGCGCAAAGTGTGCTGCAGCAATTTCCCGGTGGCGCATGGTTCGTTCCGGTGAGCGAAACGCTCACAACCGATGTCGCCGTTGCCGTGGCAAACGCAATGGGACTCGAGATCGTCGGACGCGATCCGCTGCAAACGGTGCTTCAGCACGTCGCCGGTCAAGAGACGCTGCTCATCTTGGACGACTCCGAACAGTACCTCGATGCCATCGCGGCATTCTCGGCCGAGGTATTGAAAGTTTCGTCGCTCGTAAAACTGCTTATCACGAGCCGCGAACGGTTGCACCTGCGTGGCGAGCAGGTTTATGCGCTGCCGCCCCTTCAGCTTCCTAGTGCCGACATGCCGCTCGAGGACGTCCGGCGCTGCGATGCGATGCGGCTGCTCCTGGATCGTGCAAAAGCGCATGACGAGAAGTTCAAGCTCAACGAAAAGAACGTTCCGGATCTGATCAAGATTTGCGACCGGCTCGATGGCATTCCGCTCGCGCTCGAGTTCGCGGCCGCTCGTTTACGTACGCTTTCACCCCATCAAGTCGTCCAGCGTCTCGACGAACAGTTCGCGCTGCTCGTGAGTGATACGCAGGACGATGGCCGCCACCGCACGCTGCGCGCGGCGATCGAATGGAGCTACAATCTGCTCGACGAGAATGAACGTCTGCTCTTCGCGCGGCTTGCGATCTTCCGCGGCGCCTTCGGTATTGATGCGGTTGAAGCGATCTGCCACGACGAACGCATCGCCGCGAGCGCGATTCTCGATACGCTGACGGCACTCGTCGAAAAATCATTCGTTGCAAAAACAGGTCTCGATGAAACGACGTCGTTCCGCCTGCTCCACGTTATTCGATCGTATGCCATCGAACGCTTGAACGAGGTTCCCGGCACCGGCGATCTCGAGGAGCGCTACTTCCGTTACTTTGCGCGCAAAGTCGAGGCGTTCGGCGCATCGGACGCGCAGAGCCGCGCAGCATGCACGGAAGAACTGGTCCCAGCTCACGCCGATGTCGATGCCGCGCTCGCATGGGCGCTCGTGCAAAAGCGCGACGAATGCATCGTGCTGGCCCTCGCATTGACGCCGTTTTGGGTCGTGCGGGGATTTTACGGCGAAGGCGCGGATCTGCTCGAATCGATCGAACGATCCGGCATAGCGGGCGAGACTGAACGCGCGCTCCTTCTGAGTCGAGCCGCGAGCTTGCGCAGCGCACATGGAGAACTCGATGCCGCTTTGCGCGACGCCGAAGAGAGCCTGAAGCTTCGCGAAGCATCGCCCGACGGCGAGGGTCTCGCCGATGCGCTCCTTACGCTCGGCGGCACGATGGTTAATGGAGGGGAGCACGAGAAGGGACGCTCGCTGCTTGCACGCGCGCTTTCGCTCTTTCTCGCGGGCTCGGACGATGCAAGCATCGCGAAGTGCCTTATCAATTTGAGCATCTGCGATACGGCATTGCGATCGTACGAGTCGGCCCTCGACGCTGCGCGCGAGGCGGTGTCGGTCTGCAAGCGAACGGAAAATCGAGTATTACTTTTATGGGCGCATGGCGCTCTGGGAAACGTCGCGCATCAGACCGGCGATCTCGCCATCGCGCGCGATGAGTACCAGCAGTCGCTCGAGATCGCGCGATCGATGCGCTACTATTTCGTCATCACGACGGCGCTCAGTCATCTGGCCGAGGTGGAGCTGCTCGACGGTAATCCGTCGGAGGCGCAGCGATATATCGACGAGAGCTTGACGATCGTGCGCGAACACAACCTGTCGCTGCAGCTTCCCGATGTGCTCGAAGCCACGGCGCGCTTGCTCGCGCAACGAAACGACGATGATGACGCAGCGCAAGTTTTTGGTAGCGTCGATGCCTTGCGATTGCGCCTGAAGTTTCCACTGCACGAATCCGAGCGTCATGCCAGAGCGGAAGTCGTTCGTGCGATAAGCGCCCGGCACTCAGAATCCTGGTTCCAGGAACAGCACGCGCGCGGTGCGGCGCTTGACCCGGGCGCGGTATTGCAGCTCGCTCGACGTGCCGTTTCAAGCGGCAAGGCAAAGATCCGCGAACCGGTCGTCGGCGCTTCACCGTAGCCTGAAGTGTCGGCGTGATACAATCGCGCCATGTTACCCAATGTTGGGAAGGTTGCGGCGCTCATCGGCGACCCGGTCCGCTCGAAGATGCTTTTCGCATTGCTCGACGGTCGAGAGTTGAGCGCATCCGAACTCGCATTCCGCGGTGACGCCTCGCCGCAAGCCGCAAGCGCACATCTCGCGAAGTTGGTCGAAGGCGGGCTGCTCTGCGCGCGCAATGCCGGGCGCCAACGGCTCTTCCGCATTGCTTCTGGGGAAATCGCGCACGCGATCGAAGTGCTCGCCTCCATCGCACCCGTGACTCCCGTAACATCGCTCAATCAGCACTCCGCGATGCAACGCTTGCGCGTTGCGCGTTCCTGCTACGATCACCTCGCAGGCCGGCTTGGCGTTGCGCTCACGGATGCGTTAACGGCGCAACGTCTTCTCGCTGCGCGGTCCGATGCGTTTACCGTCACGCGAGACGGCGAACGTTTCTTTTCGGATTTACGCGTCGATGTCGAACGAGCGCGCGCCGGCAAAAGGCACTTTGCGCGTGCGTGCATGGATTGGACGGAACGCCGCCATCATATTGCGGGATCGCTTGGTGCGGCGCTTCTCGATCGATTCCTAAAAAACGGATGGGTCCTTCGAAATTCACGCGACCGTTCTCTCGAAATCACCGCAAGTGGAAACGAACAGCTGCAGAACGTTTTCGGGATTCATTTTTAAATAAGAACCCGCTGGCGTCTGCGGTCCCGGGATAAAGTGCCGCGCAAGAGAGCGGTACGCTACAGCTATGAATGGAGCGACATTTCGACTCACCGTTCTAGCATTGGCAATCATTTCCGTGCCGGTGATCGCGCACGCCCAACAGAGTCAGTATCCCAGACTCGATGAGTTGGCCAACAAAGTCATCGCGAAATATCAAAACTCGAGTTGCGATCAGATCGCTGCGCAGAAACAACACCCGCCCAGCGGGCAGAAGGCGGCCATGGAGCAACGCGTGATGGAGCAGTTAAAAAGCAACCCTCCAGAGCGCGAATACTTCATCAACAAAGTAGCCGCCCCGATTGCCAACAAACTCTTCGACTGTGGAATGATCCCGTAGTTGCGGGTGGCCTAACGTAAAGAGAACATGGGACGCCATGCGCTTCCGGCGATGAGTGCGGAGACGATTGCGCGCGTCGCCGGCGAACGATTCAGCGTGTAGAAGTGGATGCCGGGAGCGCCTTGCTGGAGCAGCTCCGTTGCCTGCAGCGCGGCATATGCAACGCCCAGATCTTCGACGGCTTTTCCATCTTCGGCGCGGAGTTCGAGTTCGCGCAGGAGTTTCGGCGGGATCGTAGCGCCGATTGCCGATGTGAACCGTGAGACTTGTTGATAGCCGGTAATCGGCATCAAACCGGGCAAGACCGGCACGTTGATCCCAACCGCGCGCGCTTGCCGCACGAACGCCGAGAACCGGTCGTTGTTGAAAAACAACTGCGTGATGAGAAAATCGGCCCCGGCATCGACCTTTTCTTTGAGGTGCTGGAGATCAGCTTCGGCGTTCGGCGCTTCGACGTGCGTTTCGGGATAACACGCCGCGCCCAAGCAGAAATCGTAATTTCGCCGCAACATCGCGACGAGTTCGGTCGCATGCGAAAATCCACCGGGCGGTGTTTCGAATTGCGTCGCGCCTTTCGGCGGATCGCCTCTTAACGCCAAGACGTTCTCGATGCCCGCGCGCGCCAAATCGTCGAAGAGCGAACGCAGTTCGGCACGCGACGAACCGACGCACGTCACGTGCGCCATGACGGTCAGGCCGATCTCTGACTGAATCTGCTTCGCGAGCGCAACGGTGCGGTCGCGTGACGAACCGCCGGCACCATACGTGATGGAGATGAACGCCGGGCGCAGGGGCGCGAGCGCTTCGATCGACGCGAAGAGCTGCTTCGATCCGGCGTCGTCCTTCGGTGGAAAGAACTCGAATGAGAAGAACGGCCGCAGCGTCGCGAGCGCATCGGAAATTCGCATGGCCCCCTTTTACCGAAACGAGGTCGCGACGCCTCCGCACACGAGCGCCCAGCCGTCGACCATCACGAAGAGCAAGAGTTTCACCGGTAATGAGACCACGGGCGGCGATAACATCATCATTCCGAGCCCCATCAGCATCGCCGAGACCGCCAAGTCGATCGCCACGAACGGCAGATATAGCGCAAACCCGATCGCAAAGGCACTCCGAAGTTCGCCGACGACAAACGCCGGAACCAGCACGACGAGTGGTGCCTGCGCAGCCACACCGCCCGGCTGATGCGCGACGCGGTCGAAGAGCTCGATGTCGCTCACCCGCGTTTGGCGCAGCATAAAGGCTCGCAGCGGTTGCGTCGCGCGGTCGAGCGCTTGCGCTTGCGAGAGTCTCCCATGCGCGTACGGATCTACGGCATCGTGGGACATCTGTGAGAGCGTCGGCGACATTACGACGAGCGTAAGCACCAGGGCGAGTCCGGAGAGCACCGCATTCGGCGGCAGCGACGATGTGCCGATCGCCGAACGGACGAGCGAGAGCACGACGATGATGCGCACGAATGACGAGCACATCATCAAAAGAAAAGGAACGACCGAGAGCAGGGTCAGGCTGATGAGAACGTCTAGCGGAAGCGAACCTTGCGCGTGATGGGCGACGGAGAAGAGTCCATCCATGCAGCAAGGGTGACGCGACTGCGTCACCCTTGCATGAACTCGTTATTGCGACGACGTTAAATCGGCCGCGAAATCAGTTCCGTTACGCGAACGCCGAAGTTCTCGTCCACGGCGACGACTTCGCCGCGTGCGACAAGCTTGTTGTTCACGAGAAGATCGACGGGACCACCGGCGAGCCGATCGAGTTCGATGATAGAACCGGTCCCCAATTTGAGCACTTCGGCGACGGACATCTTCGATGTCCCGAGCTCCGCGGTTACGGTGAGCGGCACGTGCATCAGCACGTCAAGGTTTGCGCGATCCTTCAATTTCTTTACGTCTACAGTCATGGCTCCGGGTCGCTTCCCCTTTCGGTGCACGATGAGTGGCCGATCGCCAAAGCAATCCGGTTGTTCCGGACGCCGCATTCGCCACGCGCGAGCGGCCTCCCGGCAACGGTTGCGACGGCGATCAGGCCGGTTGATACAGTAATCGGCACGATAGCTCCAGGTTCTAATGCCGCCAGCTCGCCTGCCGGAACGATCGTCCCCTCGGTGTGGATACGTACCTCGACATCAACATCGAGAAGGTCCTCGATTTGAAGGCCGCCCTGAACGTCGGCGGCACTTTGCCGGGCGATGGCGATGCCGATGGCCGCGGAAACCGGCTGCTCGACGGCGATTTCGAAGAAGGTGAGAAATCCGTCGATCGCGTGCACCGGTTGGGCAACCAGCGTTTCAGCGCGTCCACCGCAGATCGTGACGAAATTTGCGGCCAGCGTCGCAATGATGCGCTCGAGAACCGTGCTCTCTACCGGCGAGAGACCGCGCGCCCCGGAAGCCGGCTCGCCGAATGCCGCTGACGCGAGCGCGAGCGCGTCTGAGGGACGAACGATCAGTGCGGCATCGGCGCGCGATCCCGCGATCCGATACAATCGCGCGCCCTCCGTGATCGCGCTCCATCCGTGGGCAGAGGGCACTTCGGGTTCGAACAGTCGAAGCTCGACCTGCGTCTTATAGAGCGCTGCGAGCGTTTCACGAACGCCGTTTGCAATCACGCAAGCAGCGGAAACCGGAAAAGCGGTTCGCGCCGCAAAGACCATCGGTCGTACACATCGCGTCATTTGAGGAGATCCATCGCAACCTTGCCGGTTTGCCCTTGCGCTTTATGCACGGCTTGCAGCGCATCGAACGCGACGTAGGCATCGTGCAGCCGCTCGAGGCTGCGATTGATGTCAATGCGACTCTCATCACGTCGCATCGGCGCAATGGTTGCGAAATTCCCATCCGCCGCGCGGCCGACATGCGGCACGATGCCCGCGGGCGGCGCAACGCTCCCATCCGCTGCCGCGGTCAGCTTCGTCGCGGCGGGGAATCGTGCGAGCGCGAGACGGCCGATGCTCACGCGTTGCATTTGCGCGGAACCCGTTCGCGGCTCGACCAGACGGCGATCGTAAACGACGCTACCGTCGCTTTCCACACGCACGTTTTGCACGCGACCGAGCGCGTCGTCCACCGGATCTATATTGAGTGCGAGCGGCGTGCCGGAGTCCTGGGTGTAGCCGAGAATCGGGCGGCCGTTCGTTCCGACGAGCGTTCCGTTTACCAGGCGCAATTGTCCATCACGCGTGTACGTCGTGCGTCCGCGCTCGTCGGTTGTGATGAAGTAATCGTCGTTTGGCGCGCTTACGCAAAGCGGGTCGAAAACCGCCCGCGATTGCGGCGCATTGGTCTCGACGTCACCGTGTTGCGGGAGCGCGCCGGGGGTAAAGGCTTTATAGACGTCGGTTGCGCGCTGCGCGATGAGGTCTAACGAACGTTCCGTTGCCGAATTGATGAACATCGCCGTTATTCCGCGATTTGCGCGTCGATTGCGATACCGCGCGCGGCGAGGGAATAGCGCGCTTGTTCGAGCGCGCGCGCAACGCTTTCACGAGCGCGCGAGGAACAGACCGCAACGAGCCGCAGTCCTGAACGCGTTTGCTGCATCGAAACGTGCACGCGCGCGGAGCTTCCGTCGATCGTAAACGTCGCCCGTGTCGTCGTGTCATTCGGCCGAAGAAAGAGATGCTCGATCTTACGCGCGAGCGGCGACCGCAACGAACGACGCTCGACCGGCGTTGCGTCCGCACGTCGTGAATGCGGAGCAGCACGCAGTCCCGCCCCGAGCGATGCAGTTGGACGGATTCCGCTCCGTTCCGTCAAAGGCGCCGGTTTCCGATGTGCGGCCTCCTCGCGCACGGAAGCGGATTTAGCCGTTTGCTGCTGGGGCGATTGACGCGCAAGATGCAATGCCGAATACCACGCTTGCGAAAGCGCTCGACGATCGATTGCCGCGATCGGGGCGGTCAGTACGCTAAAACCGAGTTGCTGCGTCATCATTGGTCGATGATGCGCGCCGTTCGTCACCGCAGAGTCATCGCGCGGTTACGGATTTATGACCGGTGGGGAATCCCGAAATTCTCCGTCCGCTGCCGGAAACGCCCGTCGTCAAAATTACGCGATTTTTCGAGAAAGATCGAGTGATCCGCGAGATCGAACGTCGTGATGAAATTATGCAGCACGCCGTAGCCGACATTTCCGCCGTCGTCGCGGTCGGCAAAGGCGCCGGCGCTCGCGAGAATGACGTCGGTATAACGGTTATATAATCGCTGGTGACCGATTTCGAGCAAATCCACCATCGCGGTGACCGCGGGCGCCGATCCGCCTGCGCCGCGGTTCTCCACCGAATGGTTGCCGGCGAACATGATCAATCCTTGATGCGCGTTAATGAAACTCTGGAAGAGCAACAGTTCGTTCGAGTTTCCGGTGTCGACAAGCAAACGCGTCTTCGCCGAACCATCGATCGTTGCTTCGACTTCTGCGAGTTCACGGTCCGTATCGACCTCGAGCTTTTCACCGAGTGGGGGCAATACCCCGGGCCTCGAGATCATCAAATCCTCTCCGTCCGGATCGAAGCGCAGTTCTGCTGCAGCGAAGAACGGATACCCGAGTACGCCGTCGATGGAGACCGGGCCGCGCAAAATCTTGCTCAAGTCGAGCACGGTCGCGATACGAGACGGAAGCTCGACACCGCCGACTTCCATGGGCGGCGTTTCAACGACGCCGAGGCTCGGCGTCCGCTCCGCACCGCGAATCTCGAGCGTCCCCTCCGGATGTAGTCCAAGTTCCGTGGCAACATGCGGATCCAAAACATTGCCTTGCGAGCCGGAGTCGATCAAGAACCGGTAGGTATGCCCGCCGATCGTGACTTTCACGAACGGGAGACCGTTGTGTATTTCGAGCGGAACGCGAACTGGCGAAGCGAGGGAAACGGTGTCCGGAGCGAGCGGAGCAAAGGTCGAATCGGCAATTGGCTGGTTGACGATCACATCGGTGACATGCGAGGTGACATCGAACTTTGTATCGCCGTTCGAATCGACCTCGTTGTACGGCATCAGCAGACCGTCGACCACGTGGTAATCCGAATACGTGACGACTTGCGGCGCGTCGTTCTCCATATACGACTTCTGATCGATCAGCCACGTCTTCGCGTCGATTCCCACGACGAACGGCTCGCCGCGCGGCGGCGCGATCGACAACCGGTAGACGACGCGTCCGTCCGGGAGCGTGGTGCGTTCGACGTACTTCGCATTCTCCGGATGCTTGGCGAAGATGCCCGTATTGATGAAGTCGTCGGTGAGTTGACGTCGCGCGAGTAGCCCGTGCAGTTCGCGAATCTCGCCGCTCGTGTTCTGAATCCAAAGGCTATCGCCCACGCGCAGCTCGCGCTGCATGCGAAAACCTAGGCGCTCGTCACGGCGCTGCTTGTTGCCCTCTTGCCATTCGTGGAACGTGCCTTGGAGGCCGAGACCTTCAATCGTACCGGTTGTTTCGTGCGTTTGGGGTACGTGCAAATGCATTGCCGCAAGCGCAGCCGCGTGATTCTTCAGGATCGCTGCGGCGGAGGGATGTGAAGGCGGCGTCTGCGCAATAAATGCGCAGCTTAGCGTTGCAAGAAGGACACTACGGAGTGTTCTGGTTGCGATACTTTTCGTAACTTGCGAGAACGTTTTGGACGTAGTTCTGAGTTTCTGCATACGGTGGTACGCCATCGTATTTCTCTACAGCACCCGGTCCCGCATTGTACGCGGCGACAGCTTTTCGCACATCTCCATCAAACCGGTCGAGCAGCCCCTTGATATACCGAGTCCCACCCGATACGTTCTGCGCGGGATCGTACGCATTTGTGACACCGAGCCCGGCAGCGGTTCCCGGCATGAGTTGCATCAGACCTTGAGCCCCGACATTCGATGTCGCGTTCGAATTGAACCCCGACTCATTTGCAATGATCGCCTTGACAAGCGCGGGATCGACATTCCACTGCGAGGCATTGGTGCTCACCAACGCATTGATTTGCGCGGGCGCCACCATCGACGGCGCATTAATTGCGCCCACCGCCGCCCCCGAAGCGACGCCCGGCACGTCGGCTCCGCCGGCTTCTTGCGAATTCTGCGCAGCCAATTCGGCGCGCACCATGTCGGCAAATGACGCGGACTGACCGTCCTGCTGCGGCAAGCCGGGCAGTTCGATCGTCGATCCGGTAATTTGCGTGATGCGCTGCTCGATGGCAGCCAGGTCAGAAGCGATGTTCATCGGGCTCTCCCAAAGTATCGGCGGTTTCGAGGAGCGTCGCTAGGGCGCCGGCGGCCGGCACCGGAGACCGGCCCTGCCGCACGAGTGCTTCGAGTTTTCTCTCGTGCGAAACCGCCGAAGCGGTCCAGGGATCGCGGGGATCCAGTCCCAGCGAGCGGAGATCTTCGCTAGCTGCCAGCGCGGCGAATGCGGCGCGGACCGTCTCCGCCGCCCGTTGATGGTCCGGCGCGGTCACCAACGGCATCGTCCGGCTTGCGCTTGCGAGGACGTCAATCGCCGGAAAGCGGCCGGCGTGCGCGAGTTTCGGGGAAAGTTGGACGTGGCCGTCCAGGAGCGAACGCGCCGCCTCGCTCACCGGATCGCGGTCGTCGCCGTCATTGAGCACCGTTGCGAGCAAGGAAATGGATCCGCGAGAAAATGCGCCGGCCCCTTCAACCATCTGGGCAAGCTCCGCAAACACGCTCGCCGGATAACCGCCGCGTCCGGCTGGTTCATCGGCGCGCTCTTCGCGCGACGCATATGCGACTCGTGCCAGACTGTCGAGAATCAGCAGCACGTCGAGACCACGGCGCGCAAGCGCGCGGGCGTGGGCAAATGCCGTGTGCGCTGCGGCGATGCGTTCGCGCGCGGAACGATCGCTGGTCGCGCATACGACGGTCGTACGCGCGTCGCATCGCGCGATCCAGCGTTCGGCTTCGCGGCCACGCTCGCCGACGAGGGCGACGACAACGGCATCGGCGCGCGCCCCGTTGGCGATCGTTTCCAACAGCGTACTCTTTCCGGCGCCTGGTGCGCCGAAGATGCCAACCCGCGCGCCGCGTGCAATGGTGAGCAGCGTGTCGATTGCGCGAACGCCGGTCCAAAGTGGTTGCTGCGAGCAAACGCGTTCGATCGGATCGACCGGCGGCGCCGGTACGGAAACACGAACGCCGTGAAGCGTATTCCCACCGTCGAGCGGTGCACCGCACGCATCAATTGCGCGCCCGAGCGCCGCGGTTCCGAGTACGACCCGGCTCGCGGAAGGATCTTCTTCCGCAATCGCGCCCATCGCGATTCCCTCAGCGCCGGTCGTCACGCGAACGCTAATGCCGGCATCACCGATCGATGTGACGACGCCTTGTTTCCATCCGCCGCTGCACGCAATCCGCACGAACGTACCCGAGGGAACCGCAGGCATCGCGACAACGACGGTGTTCCTGCCTACGGCCGATACACTTCCGCGCGCAATCATCGCGAACGCTCGAGCACTCGTGCTAACCGAACGCCGAGCGATGCATCGATGCTGCCGTAACGGGTTTCAATCACGGCGTCACCCGCTCGCAATGAATCGTCCGCGACGACCGATACATCCATCGTTTCAAGCAATCGTGCATCCTCGGGGTGAACCCGAATGCGAACGGGATCGACGCCGTAACGCGCGATCGCCCGATCGACGATCGCGCGCACGTCACAGGGTGCCAGGAGCAGTTCCCGGGCGAGAATATCTCCGGCGATATCGATAAGCAGATCGTCGACACAACAGGAAACCGCATCGGCCAGTAATGCTCGAAAGCGCTTCGCTTCATCGATTGCATCATCGATGTCCGCGCGCTCGAGCCACGCTTTCCACTCCGGCTCCTGCTCCGGTTCCGACTCCAGCGGCGTTTCCACTATGGCGGTCACCGGTTCGCTGCATCGTTCGAGCCATGTGCGCATAGGAAGAAACGTTTCAAGCATGGCGTCCGATGATCTCCGAGGCGTCGGGCACGAGCGGAGAGTGAGCGCGCTGCATGCGTCGCACGATCGCTTCACGTTCGTGCGCAGGATAGAGTTCGAGCACCGCAGCGGCCGTTGCGGCCGGTAACGCGCTTATGATCGCGGCGGCCGCGTGCGGCGGTTCATTCGCCAACGCGCCTCGTACCTGCGCCGGCGCGATGCCGGCGACGCGCGTCGACATACGCGCGATCGAGCTGCGGTCGAGATACTGCTTCGCAAACGCCATAACGTGCGGCGCGGCATACCGTGCCGCAACGAGCAAGCCGAGAACGACTGCCACGGTCGGCAGCAACGGAACGATTGCGCCGTAGAGCAGAAACCAGCCGTCGCGTGGTTGCGAACGGGAGTGGTGGAAATCCACCGCTTGCACCGTTAACGTATCGCCGCGGCGAGGATCGAAGCCAACGGTCGCGGCCGCAAGCGCGCGGACGTTTTCGAGTTCCACGTTCTTCTGCGCATCGACAAACACGGCAGTCGTCACCCTCGCGAGCGATCCCCGCGGCATTCGCGAAACCGTTTCGTGCACGTCACTGCCCCGGTCATCACGCTCGTCGTTCTTGTCGTAGTGACGCCCCGCGCCGTTGAATGACTCTGTTGCGGCTTCGCGCGCAATCGGAACGCTGCCCAGCGGCGCGCGGCGCACGTCACGCTGCTCGCTCTCGGCTGTCCCATACTCGGCATGAACGCGCACGATTGCAACGCCTGCGCCGAGCGCCTCATCGAGGGCCGTTTGCAGAGAGGCCTCCAGCACGTTTGCGTCGTCACTTTCCGCGCCTTCCCCGGTCAGCGCCACGCCGCGGTCATCGAGAATCGTGACGCGCGCCGGATCGAGACCGCTCACACTCGCAGCGACGAACGAACGAATGCCCGCAATGGAGGCGCGAGTGAGACGCGCGCCCGGATGAAGTTGAAGACGAACGCTCGCCGTTGCCTCCGCCGATTCCTCATCTGAAAATTCCGCCGGCTTTCCGGGCGCGATGATGACGTGCGCATCATCGACGCCTTCGATGCTGCGCAATGCGACTTCGATGTCGCCGGCAAGACCGCTACGTGTCTGCGCATCAACGACGGCTTGCGGCGTCAGCACCCCGACATTTTCGAGTGCTTCACCGGTTGTCGCAACGTGCGCGTGCGGAACGCCGGCAAGGGACAAACGCAACAACGTTTCGTTGCGCCGTGATGCCTCGACGACGACATTGTCTGCGCTCGGCGTAAAAGGCACGTTCCACTGCGCTAAACGGTCCTCGACCTCGGCGAGTTGCTCGGGGTGAAGCGGTTGCGCAAACAACTGCGCGCGCGGAGGATTTGCAACGATCGCGATACCGATAGAAAAAAGTACGGCGAGCGCAAGCGCCGCGGCGGCCGCGACCTTGGCACCGAGCGGCAGCGCGATTGCGCGGCGCAGCAGCGTATCGATGGTCATGGTTAGATTTGCATGTTGAGAATCGCGGTGAGGGCTTGCGCTGTACGCTGCGCGGCCGCCGTTGCGACCGAAAGCGCGACATCCGCGCGCGCGCGCTCGTACACGGCGGCTTGCAACGAACCCGCGCCTTTCGCGAGCGCATCCTCGGCCGCGGTAGCACGATCCAGCACCGAACCAATGCCGTCTAAGGCGCGAGTAAACGCCGACACGTCAACGCTTGGCTTGGCATCGGCGGGCGGCGCATCGGGTTGAAGCAACTCGACTCTCATTGCAATCGTCCCATGTCGATCGTACGCTGCGCGAGCGTTTTGCCGACGTCAAAGAGCGAAGCGTCGGCTTCATACGCTCGCGATGCATTCATGACGGCGATCATCTCCGTCACGACGTCTACGCTGCTTCCCGGCTCGGGACGCGCGCCGGTAAATTCAACCGTCGTTCCGTCGTCGTCGCTGTGGAGATCGAACTGCGGAACGAGCCGTTCGAAGTGTCCGTCGCGCCCGGCTGCTTCTGCAGCGGCAACGTTGCGCGCGCAAACGTCGAGCGCTCCGCGCTGCGCGTCCATTGCTGAGGCTGCCGTACCGAGTAAATCCATCGAATCCACTAGCGCGTCACCGCCTTTACTTCATTGAGCCGCGCGTGTATTGCACCGAGAAGCGCTTCGTTGAAAATGGCCGCCTGCGCGGTTTGCGCCATTGCGGCATCGGTCGAACGGCCGGTGTGACCTGCATTGGCCGATGCGACCGCGGCCTGCGCGTTGCGCATCCGCGCGTCCGCGCTCGCGAGACCGGCTTGGAGCGATTGAGCTACGTCGAACATGCCATGACGGTAGGGACCTTTCATGGCCGCCGCGCAACACCGATGTTAACGTGAGATGACCGGCAGCGATGAACAAAGCAAGATTTGAGGCGTTTTCCGACGGCGTTTTCGCATTCGCGATCACGCTCTTGGTCCTCGGCATCGTCTTGCCGGCGTTCAAAACACCGCCGAGTGAGGCGGAGCTCCGCGCAGCGCTTCTTGCCCTTTGGCCAAACGTCATCGCATACGCGCTGAGCTTCGCGGTTATCGGCATCATGTGGCAGAACCATCACGCGCTCTTCCGCATGATCGAGCGCGTCGATCGGATGACGGTGTTCTTAAATCTCTTATTACTGGCGGGAACCGTCTTTATTCCGTTCGCAACGACGGTTCTCGGAACGTATCCCACCATGCATGCCACGACGTTCCTCTACGGCAGCGTGCTCACATACACGGGAACGATCTACAATCTCATGCTTGCGCATCTCGTGAACCGGCGGAGCTTTCGGCCGGACATTTCGCAAGCAGTCATTAATGGCACCGTCGTGGCGTACCGGGTTGGGTG
This sequence comes from Vulcanimicrobiia bacterium, assembly GCA_963765935.1. Taxonomy (GTDB): domain Bacteria; phylum Vulcanimicrobiota; class Vulcanimicrobiia; order Vulcanimicrobiales; family Vulcanimicrobiaceae; genus JAMXLG01. Next base: position 102,149 of record CAVXXX010000003.1, read on the forward strand.
GGTGACATATGGGATCGCAACGCTGATTGCGCTCGTCGCACCGCTCGTCAGCTTCGCAGCCTACATCCTGATCGCGCTCTACTATTTGATTCCGCAAGGGATCGATCGCGACTTAGACGCGCGCGCAGGATAGCCGAATGTCATTCTTTTACTACGGCTTCGCGATGGCCTTATCGATTGCGCTCGGCGTCGCGATTGGAAACGCGTGGGTCCGCGAACACGACTACGGCGTATGGACGCGCAAGGTTGTGGTCGTTCTTACGCTCGCGACGCTTGCGTTCGGCTTGATTCTCGGGTGGGGCATGGCGACGTGGTTGTCCTGGGCGCTCAACTCGGGTTCGGTGCGAGCTCCTTAGGTTTCTCACCGGGCTGCTTCGGTTTTCCGTTCGCCCCCGCGTGGAAACGCGCGTCGGACGGTGCGACCCAGAGATAGACGTTCGGAATGAGCACGAGCGTGAGAATCAGCGAACTGAGGACGCCACCGATAATCACGATGCCGAGGCTCGAACGCGATTCCGAACCGGGATCGAGCGCCAGTGCAAGTGGTATGTTGCCCGCGACGACCGAGAAGCTCGTCATGATGATCGGACGGAACCGCACATGCGCGCTCTCCATCATCGCGTGGAACTTGTCGTACCCGCGTTCTCGCAGCGTGTTGGCATAATCCACGAGCAGAATACCGTTCTTGGTCGCGATGCCGATCAGTAAGATCGTTCCGATCAACGAGAACAGATTGAGTGTCTTATGCGTGACGAGGAGCGCACTCAATGCACCGATGGCCGCGACGGGAACCGAGAAAATGATGATAAACGGCGACAAATAGCTGTTATAGAGCGCCACCATCAGCAAATAGACAAGCAAGACGGAGACGATCATCGACGTTCCGATGCCCAGCAGCGTCTGGTGCATGAGGTCTTGCTGACCGAGCGGCGCGGGTCGCACGACGATGTTCGGCGGCAAGTGCAACGACGGCACTTTGCGCATGATCGCCGTTTCGACCGCCGATAATGACGAATTCGGTGCGACGTTTGCATCGACGTGAATGACGGTGTTACGGTTCACCCGCGTCATGAGCGGCGGCGTCGGGGTCGATTGCAGGGTTGCAATGTCGCCGAGATAGACGATGGAACCGTTCTGGGCGCGGATCGGCACGTTCCTGAGTGCGGCGATATTCGTCTGGGCTTCGGGCGGATAGATCACCTGGACTTGCTCGAGTCCCTGCGTCGTTTCGAACTGCGTCGCAACGTTGCCGCCGAATGCAGCGCCGACGGCTTGCGCTGCCGTGCCGAGATCGACGTCGAGCGCTTGCGCCTTCTGCCGATCGAAGATCACCGATACTTCGGGCGCAAGTTGGGTTCCGCTGCTATTGACGCTCGTCGCACCCTTCACGCCGCGCAACGCTTCGAGGACCGTCTGCGCGTACTGCGTCGGATCGCCGCCCGTCAAGTCGGTGACAAGTAAGTCCACCGGCTGCGCGTTACCGCCGCCGCTTCCGGTCGACGGCACGACGGTGCTGGCCACGCTGCTCGGCAACACTTTATGCGTGAGCGTGCGAAACTGGTCTACCCAATAGGTCGTCGAGTGCTTGCGGTTGTCGTTGAGGAAGATGTGAATCTGCCCGACGTTGCTTTGCGTGACGAATCCGCCGAACGAGGCAGAATACGCGCCGGCGACCGCCGTGTCGTGCTGAATGTCGCCACGGTTCGCATCGATTGCTTGCTCGAGTTTGAACGTGCCTTGTTCGACCGTCGCGACCGGGGTTCCGATCGGATAAGTAAGCTGAACGAAGATCTCGCCACGATCGGTCGCCGGGATGAATTCTTCGCCCACGATCCCGAACCACACCATGCCGATCGCGATGAAAAACGTGACGGCACAGAACACCGCAACCAGCGTGCCGTGCTCGATGCCCCACGGCAACGCGCGTTTGGTATACCAGTCGCGCACCGCATCAAAACGCTCGCCGAACCATTCCACCGGACGCCACGGCTTCCAATGCGAGCGTAACGCCCAAAGGCCGGCGAGCGTCGGCGTGATCGTGAACGAAACGAAGAGCGAAGTAAGCGTCGAGATGACGACGACGATCGCGAATTCCGAAAGATTGCGCCCGACCTGTCCTTGAATGAACGCGATTGGGAAGAACACGACGACGTCGACCAGCGTGATAACGACGGCGGCGGCACCGATTTCTTCTCGCCCGTGCACCGCAGCTTCTTCCGGCGGCTCCTTCAGCTCCGTGAAGTGCCGCTCGATATTCTCGAGCACAACGGTCGAGTCGTCGACCAGAATACCGATGACGAGTGACATGCCGAGCAGCGAGACCGTGTCAATCGTCATGTTCATGAGTTTCATGACGGTGATCGCGATGGCAAGCGAGGTTGGGATCGCGATGCAGACAACAATTGCGCTACGCCACGAGCGCAGGAAGAAGATCATCGCGATACCGGTCAGCAGAATCGCTTCGGTGAGCGTCCGCACAACGATCGCAATCTGTTGCTGCGTGAAGCGCGACTGAACGTTGATGATCTGGAACTGAATCTGCGGAAACTGACGTTCGAGCTGCGGGAGCTGCGCCAGCACGTTGTTCGCAGCATCGATCTCGCTCGCTTGCGACATCTTTTGGATCTGCAAGAAGAGACCGGGGCTTCCGCTGACCTGCGCGAACTGCAGTCGCGGCTCGTTTCCCGCTACCACATTGGCAACGTCTCCGATGCGAACGACGCTATTGCTCGCACTCCAGGGATTTACGGCACCGGGGAGTGTGTTGACGCCGCCATTAATATTCTCTACTTGCGTGCCGTTAGGCGAGGACGATCCGGCGGCGTTCGATGTGATGATCGGAAGATTGCGAACCGTATCAAGCGACGTGATGTCGCCGCGGACTTCGACGGCCGTTTGCCGGTTCGATTCATAGGCGAAGCCGCCGGGCACGCGTTGATTGTCGCTCGAGATCGTGTTGATGACGTCGTTCAACGTCAGATTCGCCGCTGCGAGCTTCGTCGGATCGACCTCGATCTCGTATGCGGGCGTAACGACGCCGCCGACATTTGCAAACGAAATACCCGGCACTTGCTCGACTTGCGGCACAACCGAATTCTGCGCGACTTGTGAAAGCTCCGACAGCGTTAGTTTCGTGGAGTGCAGCGCGAGCGTCACGACGACCGACTCTGCTGGATCGCGCAGGTTCACGGTCGGCTGCTGGATGTTCGCAGGTAACAAGTGTTCCGACGCCTGAACCGCCTTGTTCGTCAACGCAAGATCGGTAGCGGTATCGGACTGAATGTCGAACGTCGCGGAAATCGTCGCTTGGCCTTGTTGCACGACGCTGTTGATTGTCTGCAGGTCCGGCGTACCGGCCAAATTCTCTTCGATCGGCTGCACGATTTCATCGCGCATCTCGGTCACCGATGCGCCGCTGTACCCCACCGAAATCGTAATCGTCGGTTGACTGACGTTCGGAAAGAGTTCCTTCGGGATGATGATCGTTGAAAGAATGCCGGCGAACATCATTAACGCGACGATGACGAAGACCAGCGTAGGCCGGTGAACGAAAAGGCGAGTTAAGCTGAAATTCATGGCTGGTAGGAAACCTTCTCGCCATCGCCGATGCTCGACTGACCGTTCGCAACGATGCGCGTTCCGGAAGAAATACCGGAGACGACCGACGTCCTACCGTCGTTTGCAAGTTCGGAGACTTTGACCGTTTTCACGGTGCTGTCGGACTGCACGATCTGCACCGCGTCATGGTTGTCGTCGGTGAACGCGGTCTGTGGAATACGAATCCCACGAACTGCCGGAAGACGTACGCTGCCCTGTATCGCCATCCCGGGACGCAACGACTCATCGTTGTTCGGCAAGAGCACCTTTACTTGGAACTCGGTGGAGCCCGGTTGAATCTCGTTGAGGATACCCACGACTCTGCCGCTCATTTGCGAGCGGCCCTCACCCGCGAGCGTGATTGTCGCCATGCTGTCATTGGTGATTCCGGCAACCTGCGCCGCCGAGCCGCGCAGAATCGCGTAAGCCGGTTTGACTTGCTGCAACGTGAAAATCTGTCTATTTCCCGGATACTCACCGGGATTCAAATTGCGATTAACCACCACGCCGTCGATCGGTGAGACGATCGTCGCTTTGGAAATCTGCACGCGCACTTGTTGCGCTTGAGCGAGCGCGACTTGCACCTGCGCTTGAGATTGCGCAACCGTCGCTTGTTGCGCGCCGGGTGCATTGATGCTCGATCCATTTGCTTGCACCGACGCTTGCGCCGTTTGTACGTTTGCCTGGTCGTTTCTTACGGTCGCCTCATCGGCTTGCACTTGTTGAAGCGAAACGTATCCTTGACGATAGAGTTGTTGATCGCGCGCGAGAACGCCCTGATCGCGCGAGAGCGTTGCTTGCGCCCCGTGCAGCGTCTGCACGCTCTGCGTGATCGCGGCGCTTCCCGAATAGACGTTGTGTTCGGTATTTGCCTGATTGCTTTGCGCCGTCGCGAGATCAGACGCGAGCTGCGCCTGCAAATCCGCCGTATCGAGTCGCGCAAGAATCTCGCCTTTCGTTACGTGATTGCCTTCCTGGACGTAGACTTGATCGGCAGGTTCGGAGAGCGAGCTCTGAATCGCCACCTCCTCGAAGGGCGCAATCAACCCTGACATCGACGACGAAGGCACGATATCGCCGAAATTGGCGACCGCGGTGGTAACGTACGGCGTCTGCGTCCTCGGTTGCTGTGGTCTTCCGCCGCATCCGCCGAGGATCGCACTTAGAATCAGAAGACCGCCCAGCGCGCCGGCGGCCGGGAGTCGCGCACGTTCTACCATCTTCTTAAGGTCGAATGTTGCCCGTTTACCTTGAGAATAAGCAGAAACGGGGCTAGCGACGAAGCGGAATACCGCTTGTGTCGAGGGGCACGCCGAGGTAGAGTCGCGTGACTTCATTATAGTTCGCGACGCCGGCCGCGATGTGGTTGCTCTTCAAGTACGAGTTGTACGTGTGCCAGGAAAGTGACGCAAGCCGCGCGTTCACCCGCTGCGCGTTGCGTTTGCGCAGCGCCGCAAAATCGGCCCAAACGAGCGGGCCGAACGTCTTCCTCTCGTACTTCGGAAGCGGCGGCAAATACAAGAAGAGTTCCAGCCAACCGGAATACGCGAGCACCGGATCGTTCGAACGCGTGCAGGTTACGATCGCAATGTAATTCGCCTCGTCCTCACGTGCGTAGGCCGCGACATGGCTCCACTCGTGAGCGAGCGAAAACGGCCGCTCGAACCAAAGCAGATCGCTCGCGAGTTGCACGTTGAGGGTGAGCGGATTGATGAATCCGCTCGTACCGGTTGCGTTCATGAACGGATCGAAGATCGTCGGCTTCGCCCGCCCCGTGAGCGGCGTCCAGACATCGCCGCCGGCTTGAACGATCGGAAGCCATGCAGCGTAGAGTGTATCGCGATTGACACCTGCGGACGCTTGTGCATGCGCAAGCGGCGCGAGATGATTCATTTCTGCGATCGCGCGAGTACGCAATTCATCCGCCGCGCGTTGATTCACGCGCGAGGCGTGGTATTGCACGCGGGTTTCGATCGGCGCCCGGTTATAATTCCAGCCCCAACTCGCTTCGAACCAAAAATAGTAGAGTCCCAGTACGCCGATCACTTCGACGAGCACGATTGCGATGCGGCGCCACGGTGTACGCGTACGATACGCATGAAACGCGAGGCGCAAACGCCACGCGAGTAGGACGATGCCGAGCGCAAGCGCGACATCACCCAGTGACCACGGAACCGCATTCGTGACCGGGAAGATCGCGCGCTCCCACTGCGGATAGATCCCGTTCGCAAATTGCGTTTCGACCCACTGCGCGTTCGACGGCACGAGCAACGTCAGTACGCCAAGTGCGATTCCGAGCGCCGGAAAGAGCGAAAAAGCAAAAGAGCCGCCCAGAGGACGGCTCCCATTTTTCACGTTAATGCGCAAAACGGGCCGCGAGTTCGGCGAACGATTAACGTTTCGAGAACTGGAAGCGCTTGCGTGCGCGCTTGCGCCCGTACTTCTTCGATTCTTTTTCGCGCGGATCGCGGGTCAAGAACCCGTTCTTGCGGAGAATCTCTTTGAACGAAGCGTCCATCTCGACGAGCGCGCGGGCGATACCATGACGTACCGCACCGGCTTGTCCCGTCACGCCGCCGCCTTCGGCTTTCACAATGATGTCGAAACGGCCGCCGCTTTGCGTTGCTTCGAGCGGTTGACGCACGATCTGCTGGAGCTGCGGACGCGGGAAGTACTCTTCGATCGGCTTCTTATTGACTGTGATGACGCCCTGACCGAGAACGAGCTTCACGCGCGCGATGGCGCGCTTACGGCGCCCGGTGGCTTGAATCTGATTGCTATCCACGAATACTCCTAGAACAGCGGCTGCGGCTTTTGCGCGTCGTGTGCGTGCGTCGCTCCGGCGTACACTTTCAAACGGCCGAGCTGAACGTCGCGCATGCGGTTGGTGGGAAGCATGCCGCGCACGGCCTTCTCAATGAGGCGTGTCGGATGCTTCTCGTGAATCTCGCGTGCGGTCTTCGTCTTGAGTCCGCCCGGAAAACCGCTGTGATTGTGGTAGACTTTCTCGTCCCACTTCTTTCCGCCAAGTTCGACTTTGTCGGCGTTGATTACGATGACGAAATCGCCGTTATCAATGTGCGGCGTCCACGTCGGTTTATGTTTGCCTGAGAGCGCGCGTGCAATGCGCACCGCGAGCGTACCGAGACGTTGCCCGGCCGCATCCACGATGTACCAATCGGCCTTCGTCTCCGCGGTCTTCTGTAGCGTCGTTCGCATGAAAAATTTCCTGACGAGAAAGTACACGCCGCACCATCGGGTGCGACGAACTTACGCATCTTAGCGGGAGTCCGCCCCCGCCGTCAAGCGATTTTCACGAGGAAAATCATTTGACAGGTATTTGACTAATCAAGTATACTCGCCGCCATGCCCACTGACGTTATGGAAACGATCCTCGCCCTGGCCTCCGCTCATGCGGTCCTCACCCGGTCCCTCGAGGTCGCCGGACTGAGCTTCGCCGAATTGCGCCTCTTGCTCGCGGTGCGAGGCGGACAGACTGGGCGGCGGCCAACCGAGCTGGCTCACGACCTTCACTTGAGCGCCTCGGGCGTTACGCGCGCCCTGCTGCCGCTCGAGAAGCGGGGCATCGTAATGCGCGAGCGCGACCCGGGCGACGGACGAGCCTCGCACGTACGCCTGACCGAGGCGGGGCGCGAATTAGTCGACGAGGCGATCAAAGCCGCATCCGAACGTGGAACGAAGCTGCTGCGCCGGCTGAGCGTCGGCCAGACGAAGCAGCTCCAACGCCTGCTGGAAGAAATCGGCGGATAAACCGTTAAGCGGTCCGCTTCGTTCCTTTTTTTGCGTTCGTGCCCGATGCGTTCAATGCGATCGCGGCGCGAATGAGCGCTTTGAAGGCTTTCTCGTCAATCTTTTCGCCCTCGTGGAAGTCGATGGCGCGCCGAACGTTGCCGTCGAGGCTCGAGTTGAAGAGGCCGGAGGGATCCTCGAGAGCGGCTCCCTTGGCAAACGTCATTTTTACGTGATCCTTGTAGGTCTCGCCGGTACAGATCATTCCGTCGTGATACCAAACGGGAACCCCGCGCCACTTCCACTCCTCAACGACATCCGGGTCCACCTGCTTGATCAACGCGCGCAGGTGCGCGAGCATCTTGCCGCGCCAGTCGCCGAGTTCATTGATCCGCTCGTCGATCAAGCGGGATGGAGATTTCGGTTTTTGAGACTCACTCTTCGTCATGGCGTTCCTTTGGCTTAGCCCGTCGGTGGTTGTCGCACAATCGTGCCGTTCCATCTCGATGACGGATCGAGCGCATCGGAACGTGACTCACCGCGAACTCCACGAAAAAACCGGAGGCTCCGCATACGAATCATAGCCGTCTTCGTACTTCACCCCGGCGAGATACAGCCCATGAGCCGGCGCGGTGAGGCCCGCCGCAGCGCGCGCTTTTGCCGCGAGAATTGCGGGCATCGTTGCCGGATCGCGGCGGCCCACCCCGCATTCGATGAGCGTCCCGACGATCGTGCGCACCATACGATGCAAGAATCCGTCGCCGGATATTTGCACGCGCACGTATTCGCCCGATTCTACGATCTGGAGCGACTGCACCGTGCGGATCGTGATTCCGCCCTCCGGAAGCATGCCGCAAAACGAACGGAAATCATGCTCGCCGATCAGATGCGCTGCGCCTTCACGCATCGCGTTGACATCAAGTTTGCGGTAGACGTGATACGCGCGATGGGCGAGTAACGCTGAGCGGTCCTTGCGATGCAGCAATGCATACATGTACGTACGTGACCGTGCGGAGAAGCGCGCTGAGAAATTCGAGTGGACGATTGCAACATCGCGAACGGATACGTCCTCGGCAAGCGCGGTGTTGCACGCGATTGCGAGGCGCTCGAACGGAAACGAGCGGGAAGTGCTAAATGATATGACTTGCCCGCTCGCGTGTACGCCGGCGTCGGTGCGTCCGGCGCTGGCGATTTTTATCGGTTCTTGCAACAGCGACGAGAGCACGCGTTCCAATTCGCCTGCAACGGTGCGGAGCGTTTGTTGGAATTGAAAGCCGAAGAATCGTGAGCCGTCATACTCGACGGCCGCGCGAATCGTCGTCGTTAGACGTTCACGGTCTCCCGTTTCGGAACCGTCCGCTTCTCGTCCAGATCCAGAAGGTCTGCCCAGCTCGTCACGTCCGTGCGATCCGGTGCAACCTGATTGCGAAGTTGAAGGAAATATTCGAGCGATTCTCCCGACGGCTTATGGTTCAACCATTCCCGGTTCCAACGATCGATCTCCTCGGGTGACTTCTTGGCGACGAAGCCCTTCACATACGACTCGATCTCGGCGTCGGTCTTCGCGTTCTTGATGACGTCGAGCAGCGCGTCGTGATCGATACCGAGGAACGAAAAGACGGCTCGGTCCATCGAACAGTTGTAATCGTATTCGCCGAGCTTGTCCGCGGCGGCAGCCTTGCCCTTATCGATCGTCCGGGCGATTTGGACGACTCCGAAGAGTTTCTGGGACACGACCCAGGACACGACTTACCAAATACCGGTTGCAGGCTGAGAGTAGCCTGCGCTCGCGGACCCCTGCGCTACCCGTGTTGGCGCTGCAGCGGGAACAGTAATACGTCTCGAATCGACGTGTTGTTTGTGAGCAGCATGATCAAACGGTCGATGCCGATGCCGATGCCGGCGGTCGGAGGCATGGCGTACTCGAGCGCGCGCACGAAATCCCAATCGGGTTCGGGAATCTCTTCGTTGCCTTGCGCGCGTTCGCGGATTTGCGCTTCGAAGCGCGTCCGCTGATCGTCGGGATCGTTCAACTCGGTAAACGCGTTCGAAATCTCCATGGTATTACAGAAAAGTTCGTAGCGATCGACGAGTTCGGGGTCGCCGGCTTTCCGCTTCGAAAGCGGCGAGATGATCACCGGATAGTCCATCACGAATGTAGGATCGATCAAATGCGGTTCGAGTACGCGTTCGAAGATCTTATCGAGCGCGTGGCCATGCGACGGCGACGGGGGCAGCCCTAGTTCCGTGAGAATTCCGGCGGCGCCGCTTGCATCGAGCAGCCGATCGCGCGTAAAACGCCCACCAGAGTGTTGGGCGATGCCTTCGAGGTAGCTGATGCGCGTAAACGGCCGGACGAATGAAATCGTGCGGTCGCCTACGGTCAACTTGTCGTCGCCGCCGGTCACGACGTTCACGAGATGCGCGATCAGCGCTTCGTTGAACTCCATCATGTCGTGCACGTCCCAATACGCCGCGTAGAGTTCCATCATCGTGAACTCCGGATTGTGCGTCGTATCGATGCCTTCGTTTCGGAAGATGCGGCCTATTTCGTACACCCGCTCCATGCCGCCGACAATCAACCGCTTGAGATTCAACTCCGTCGCGATGCGCAGTTGCATCTCTTCGCCGGAGAGCGCGTTCACATTGGTCAAAAACGGACGCGCGGCGGCGCCCCCGGCTACATGAAGCAGCGTGGGCGTCTCGCATTCGTAGAAGCCGCGGCTATCGGTAAACCGGCGCATCTCGGCGACGATGCGGCTGCGCATGATCATCGTGTCACGCACGTCCGGATTGACGATTAAATCGACGTACCGTTGACGATAGCGCTTCTCGACGTCTTGCAATCCGTGCCACTTGTCAGGAAGCGGCATCAAGGCTTTCGAGAGCACTTCGAACGAGCGAACGTGCAGCGTGAGATCGCCCTTCTTGGAGCGAAATATAAAACCACTGACGCCGATGATGTCACCGCGGTCGAGATCGTTCCAGATCGCGAAGCCGTCGTCGCCCATTTCGTCCTTCCGGACGTAGAGCTGTAGACGACCCGTGCGGTCGTGCAAATCGGCGAAGAGTGTTTTGCCGGCGGTGCGAACCGACATCAAGCGTCCGGCAATATTCCAGTTCTCGGATTCGGCGTGCTGCCCAACTTCGAGGACTTCATATTGACGCAGCAGATCTTCAGCCGTCGCGTCGACGGCGAAGCGCGTTTGCGCAAACGGATCCTTGCCGCGCGAACGTAAAGCGGCCAGATTTTCCCGTCTGGCCGCTACAAGTGCTGATTCGGTCTTGCCGAGCTCGTGCTCGGGATTTTCAGCCGACATAGCGAGCTCGCCGAACTATGACGCTTTTTTCGCCGTCTTCTTTGCGGGCGCGACTGCGCCGTTGCCGTTCTTGATCGTTTCGATCTTGTATTTGACGACGCCGCGCGGCGTCGAGACGTCGACCGTCTCGCCTTTCTTGTGCCCGATCAGCGCGCGCCCGAGCGGTGATTCGTTCGAGATACGCTTCGCACTCGGATCGGCTTCCGCTGATCCGACGATATGAAATTCATAGCTGTCGTTGTTCTTGAGGTCTTTGACCTTAACGGTCGCGCCCAAGTGCACTTCGTCGGCGGCATATTCGGACTCATCGATAATGCGCGAGTTGCGGATCATCGCTTCGAGCTTAAGGATGCGGCCTTCGATGAAAGCCTGCTCTTGCTTGGCATCCTCGTACTCGGCGTTTTCGCTCAGGTCGCCGTACTCTTTCGCCTGACGGATCCGGTCGTTGACTTCTTTGCGATGGACGGCCTTGAGCTCATCGAGCTCGTTCTGGAGTTTCGCCAGGCCTTCGGCGGTGAGAATAATCTCTTTTTCGTTCAAGTACAGACCCTCACGAAGGATCGGGGAAAAGGCCCGGGAGCCCGTTTCACCGACCCCGTGTAATAAATTTTGCGCCCGGGGAAGGACGCTGGCGCGGTTTGTTTGGGGGACTCGGACCGTTCCCCTGCCCCATGACGGCAAACCGGGACTTCTACCCTCGCAGAACCCGACCGCGCCAGAGCGCAAACGGTATACCCAGCACAATCCCGCCCCATGCATACCAACGCAAAACTTGATCCTCGACTGCGATGGTTGCGCCGAGAACTCCCAGCAATGCCACGGCGCCGATCGAGGGAATGACGACTCCCAGGAGCGGCATGTCCCGCTCTTGACTAAACCGGCGGACGGCCGCGAAGGCCGACAGCACGAAGAGCAACCCGAGAAAAACGGAACTGGCATTCAAGACCAACTGGAGCTGGTCGGCCGCGGTTTTGGAAAAGCCGGTGACCAGTTCGCAGACCGTGACCAGCACGGCAATAATCGCAAGCGACCACAACGGCTCGTCGCGATGATCGAGGTCGCCGAGTGCATGTGGCAAGAGCCGGTCGCGTCCCATCGCGAACGCCGAGCGAGAGAGATAAAGAATCGTCGTCCACAAGGTCGTCAGCGTCGAGACGAGCACGGTCACGACGATTGCGAAACGCCACCATCCTCCGCCGAGAAGCGTCCCGACGTACGCGAGCGCATCGGTTTGGTTGTCCGCGAATCCCTTCGGCGTTCCAAGGTGCATGTACGCGAGCATGCACGCAAGCAATGCGATCGTCGAAACGAGAAGACCCGCGATACCACCGCGTCCCGCTGCGACCGGCGAATCATCCACCTCTTCACTCGTCGACGCGCTCACTTCCCAACCGTCATTCATCCACACCGCGAGCGTCATCGCGGTCACGAATCCGCCGGCGGCAAACGGCGTCGGGGCCGGGTCAGGCTGTGTAAGTGCGACGTGCGATGCGTGCGGCACGAGCGCGGCGGCAACCGCCGTCACACCCAACACGAGCAATTCAAACGCGAGCGCGAGAAACGTAACCAGCGCCGTTGGCCGGACACCCACGTAGAGCAACACGGAACTCGCGACGATCCATACTGCGCCGACGACCGCCGCCCACGCCGGATCGCTTTCATGGGCCGGCGCGATAAGTGCAAGGGTATACAGTCCGGCAGGCACGGCAATTGCCATTGTTGCGAAGAAATTGGAAAGTAAGAGCAGCCACGCACCGTACGCGCCGACGCGCGCACCGAATGCCATGCGGATCCAACTGTATGATGAGCCCGCGTTCGGCGCGACACGAGAAAGTTGCGCAAAGGCGATTGCAACGCAGAGCATGATTGCAGAAAGCACGAGGAACGCAACAGGCGCGCCCGTTCCCGCTGCCGCAACCATCGGTCCCATCGTCGAGGCAAGCGAATACGCCGGTCCCATCGAAGCCGACGCGAGCACCGAGATGTCGAAGTAATGCAGCACGCGCGGCAAGTGACGTGTCGCCTGCGCCACGCTAGTGTCTCGAAAGATAAAAGCGGTGTACGGCACGGACGCGCGACCCTTCAATCCGCACGATGCCGTAGGAATACGCCGGATTCAACCGCTTGTCGGTCGGCGATCCGGGATTAAAAAGCAACACGCCCTCGCGCCGTCCGCGATACGGAATATGCGAGTGGCCGAAGAGAATTGCATCGACCTCGTCATCCGAAAAGGCACCGAAGGCCCGATCCGCCGTCGAACGCCCTTTGCCCGCATGGCCATGGACGATCCCGATGCGCGCTTCTTCCGCTTCGATGATCTTGCGTTCACCCAGCTCCGCGTGCAGCTTCTTTCCGTCGTTGTTGCCGGCAACCGCGACGACGGGCGCGATCGTCTCGAGCAATTCGATCGCCATACGTTCGGTCAAATCGCCGCAATGCGCGATCACGTCGACCTTCGCCCGCGTCAACCCGCGCACGAGCGCGGGCGGAAGTTCACGTCCGAAGCGGGGAAGATGCGTGTCGGAGACAACGCCGACGATCAATTCAGCGAGATAACCCGCGGAGTCAAGTGAAGTTCGAGCAGGACGCGCTCGTAGTCGGCCGGCGTGACATCTTCCCACCGCTTTCCGAGCAGCGCGAGCAGCGCCGCCTCAATCACGTTGGTCCCAAACGAGCGGCCTTGGAAATCGGGCGTCGTGGTAACGAGCAGCGTTACGCCGCGATCTCGCAGTTCATCGATGTTCGCCTGCGTCACCGTGTTGGTCAACACGATCTTTCCATCGAGCCGCGGCGGCATGAACTGACGCATGAAGTGGAAATCGCCGGCAATAATATCCGCTTCTTCATAGTACTGCGGATATTTCGGCTCCGGCGGCTTCTCTTGTTTCTTGCCCGTCGGATAGAAAAACTGAAACGGCAGTTTGCAAGCGTCCGGCAAATACTTCTCCGCCATCTCTTCGAACGTTTTAAGATCGCGCACGGCCATGTCTTTATCGAGCGCGAAAATAAAGTCGCCAAAGAGCACGTTCGCACCGGCATCAACGAGGGCTTGCGCCATGCCGAAGCGGTCGAGCGCGCTCACCATGAGGACCTTCTTTCCGCGAAGGTCGACGTGCAACGCATCCTGCATGAAGCGCACGGCGTTGCGTTCGAGCGTATTCTTCAATCCGCTGCCGTCTACAACCGGCGTCGTTTTCGCCGCGTTAAGTAAGCGCAACCCGTCGCGCAGCGCATACCGCTTCGATCCGGCGTAGAGATACACGTCAATTCCACCGAGCCCGATTGCATCAACCGTACCGTCGAGTTCAGCGACACGTTTGATCGCCGCATCGAGCTTTCCATCAACTCCTTCTCGCGAAATATCGAACTCCTCGCCCATCAAGGTCACCATGGCGCGATGATCGCGCGTAGAAGAACCCAGAGAAACGCTAACGATTTTCTTCATTTTGCACGGCGCTCCGGCCTGGCCTCCGCGCCCCCCACTTCGTGGGGCCCCCTAACCATGGCGCGCGACACAACTTGGTTCGCAGATAATTCCCCTAGGGCGCGCCTAAACAACGTTGCGTTGCTAGCAATCATCGATCGGGACATCGTCTCGCTCAAACTGCCATCCTCCGCATTGCGGCCGCTTGTCGTGTGGCGGCGATTTTTTCCGGTGTTATTGCGGCGTCGAAGGCGCGCATGTCGGCGAGAGTGAAGCCGCAGCGCGTTGCCATCTCTTCGATGTCGACGATTTTCTGAAGTTCGATGCCACGGCCGAGCGTGTACGATTCGAGCCGGCGTTCGAGTGCGAGCACCATCGTTTCGCTCATGCATGCAAGCGCGGTGCGGGGTGGTAGATTCAAATCGAAGTCGGTGCCGGGTTCGCGAACGCGCTCGAAACGCGGCTCGCCGGGAACGCGCATGTTTCCGCCTTCGGTGACGAGCACATCAGGCCGTTCCGTCGCAACGCGTCGGCTGACATCATGCGGAAGCGACAGTTCGCAAACAATGGCACCGGTTTGCAAGTCTTCGGGTTCGATGATATCTTGCGTCGACGACGTCGCGGTGAGAACGAGCTGTGAGCGGCGAACGGCGTCCGAAATGTCCGTCGTGTAGCTCGACTCGCACGGAAGCTCGCCGCGCACTTGCTCGTGGAACTTCTCCAGGCGCGTGGCGTTGCGCGCGACGAGGATCACGTGCTTGACGCGCGGTGCGATCAATTTCACACATGCGCCTCCGATCGACCCCGTCGCGCCAACCACTACGGCTGTAGACGACGTAGCATCGATTCCCATCTCCCTCGCGCCGCGGAAGAGGCTCTGAATGCCGGCAGCAATTGTCAGCGAGTTTCCCGTTGTCACGGGAATCGGCGAACGTTCGGCGATCGTCACACCGCCATCGCCCACAACGCCGGTGAAAGCACCAAGTCCGGCGATTTCCGCACCGAGTTCCGCACCAATCTCAATCGCGCGCACGATCCGCTTGTAGACCTCTTCGCGCGGAAATTCAATCATCTGTTCGGGAAGCAGCGGCGCTGCAACGAACCAGCCTTCGGTTTCACGACCATCCGGCGTGCGTACGCCCGTCACATGGACGGCGGCCCATGCCGGCATCCATTCCATAATCTTACGGATAATCGGCGCGCCTTTCCCCGCCGCGCCCGGTTCGTAACGGGCAACGTCTTCGAGGGAAAGTGGATGAATGACAAAGCAGAACTTGGGCGATTTCACGCTACGCTTTTTCGGCCTCCGCCTTCAATGCTGCGAGCATCATCTCGCTGTTTTCCTTGACCTTTTTCTCCAAGGTGGGCCCGATCAACTCCGCGAGCGTCGGCACGCCGAAATCGAAGTCGACGCCGAGCACGACGTGTGTCACACCATCACGCTCTTCGAAAATCCACGCGCCTTCGAATTTGTCGAGATCGCCGTCGATCAGTTTGTAGTCGATGCGCAGCGCAGCGTCATCGAAGCGATCCTCTTCGGTCCACTCGATCGGCGCCTCTTCGACCAGTGTCTTCCAGCGCGTGATCCAGTGATCCGCATGGCGTTCCAGCACCGAAACGGTTTCGACATCCGGCATGAATTGCGGAAAGCGCTCTTGATCTTTCGCAAGCTCGTAGACGGCGTGCGCGGGCGCCGCGATAGCAATCGTGGTTTCGACGTAGGGCATGGCAGTTTTATAAGCGGCCTAGCTTCTCAGAAGCGGTTGTCACCCCTGCCCGCAACGCGGCGAGCGCGCCATCCACTTCCTCTGCCGTTACGACTAATGGCGGTTCAAGACGAATGACGCGTTGCTGGTTCAGCGTCCACGCCGCCGTCACACCGGCCTTGAGCATCTCCGGAATGATCCAGCCGCCGTACCCTTCGTTGGTCAGCTCAACGCCGACGAGCAAACCGAGACCGCGCACTTCACCAATAACGTGCGGGAATTCCAACGCGAGCTGACGGCAGCCCTCGAGTAGTTGCGCGCCTCGCTGACGCGCATTTGCAACAAGGTCTTCTTCGTCGAGGACATCCATCGCAGCGAGGGCTGCGGCACAAGCGATCTCGCTCCCGCCGAACGTCGATGTGTGCACGAGCGGCTGCTTCGCATACGCGCGATTCCATACGTCGGGACGCGCAATAAACGCACCGACCGGGATGACGCCTCCCGAGAGTCCCTTCGCGAGCGTCATTACATCGGGAACGACGCTGTCACGATCGCATCCAAATCGATAGCCACAGCGTCCGAGCCCCGTTTGTACTTCGTCGGCAATGAACAGGGCGCCGGTGCGATCGCACGCGTCGCGTACTTCGCGTAGGTATCCCTTGGCCGGAACGTTCACTCCGCCTTCACCTTGTACGGGTTCGACAATGAACGCGGCGGCATCGACAAGCGCTTCACCGAGCATGGAGGCATCGCCGAATTCGACATGTGCAACGTCCGCCAGCAGCGGACGGAACGGCGTTTGAAACGTTTCGCGGCCACTGATCGAGAGGGCGCCGATCGTCTTGCCGTGATAGGCGTCGCGCGTTGCGACGATCTTTGAACGCCCCGTCGCGGCGCGCGCGAGTTTCACCGCGCCTTCAACCGCTTCGGTTCCGCTGTTGCACCAAAACGAATACTGTAAATCGCCGGGCGCAAGCTGAGCGAGGCGCTTTGCTGCGCGACCCAGCACGACGTTAAACATCGTCTTGCCGGAGAGCGACATCGACTCCATTTGTTCGCGCACTGCGGCGATAATACGCGGATGCGAGTGCCCGAGTGTAAAGACGCCATATCCGCCGGCGAAATCGAGATACGCCTTCCCGTTCTGATCCCAAATCGTCGTTCCGGAGGCGCGCACTTCTACCGGCGAACCCGACAACTTCATCACCCGCGAGAGCGGCGGATTGATGTACTGCTTGTAATTCTCAAACGCTTCCGCAGCGAGATCGGGATGAGGAGATTGCACGCCGCTCCCCTCACGCTTATGCTGCAACGGAGGACTCGCGTTCGAGGCGTTCGATCGTTTCTTCGATGACGCCGATCGCTTCATCGGCAGTCGGAATGCGCATGATGCGTTCGCGCAACATGGCTGCACCGGAAATACCCTTGAGATAGAGCGCAACATGCTTTCGCATCTGCGGTACGCCCCGCGTTTCACCAAGTTCGTCCACCATGCGCTGATAGTGCACGATGCAGAAACGTAAACGATCGGCATCCGATGGTGCGGGTTGCGCTTGCCGGCCTTCCATCAAATCGCGAATCTGAGAGATAAGCCACGGATTACCGAGCGTTGCACGGCCGAGCATGATCGCATCGACACCGCTCTCGCCCATGCGCTCCAACGCGACATTGGGATCGTCCAGGTCGCCGTTGCCGATAACCGGAATGCCGATGGATTCTTTCAAGCGTTTGATGTGATCCCAGTCGGCGTTGCCTTTGTAGAACTGGCGCGCGGTACGCGCGTGCAACGTCACCGCCTTTACGCCGACGCGTTCCGCACGTTGCGCAACATCGACGTAGACGAGTTTGTCTTCGCTCCACCCGAGGCGCATCTTCATCGTCACCGGACAATCGACGGCGTTGACGACGGCGGCCATGATGGCCTCGCAGCGATCGACGTCGCGCAGACAAGCAGATCCGCCGTTGGTCTTCGTGACCTTCGGCGCGGGACAGCCGAAGTTGATGTCGACGATGTCGGCGCCGCATTCCCGCACAACCTTCGCCGCCTTTGCCATCACATCGGGATCGTCGCCCCACAGCTGCGTCGACACCGGCTTCTCGATACCGTGCTGGTCGATCATCTCCATCGTGCGCTTGCTGCCGTACTGCAACGCGTTCGAAGAGACGAACTCCGTCACGGTCAAGCCGAGGCCAAACGGCTTATAGAGCGCGCGCATCGTCCGATTGGTAACACCGGACATGGGCGCGAGAATCAGGGGAGGCCAAATCTTGTGCTCGCCGATCTCGAGCGCGGGGACGACAGGGGTCATGGCAACCCGGAGTATACCATGACCCCGCGGCCCAGCCGATACCCTGGCTGCTGGCGCCGCCGAGCGCTACTCGGGGCGTTCCGCGTCGCGCACACTCGCGTAAAAGAGTTGCAATCCGGCCAGGCTCAAATTCGCATCGACTTTTTCAATTAATGGACTATAGCGCGCAACCACGTCGGCCAGACCCCCCGTAGCAACCACCGGCGCGTCATAATTCATTTCCTTGCGGATGCGCGTGATGATGGCTTCACTTTGGCCGGCGAATCCGTAAATTATGCCGGACTGCAGCGCCTCGATCGTATTCCGGCCGATCACGCGGTCCGGCGCCTCCAGCGCAATTTGCGGAAGCTTCGCCGTTCGTCCGACAAGCGCATCGATCGAGATGTTGATTCCCGGCGCAATCGCAACGCCGAGGTATTCTCCGAGCGCTGAAATCGCCGTAAAGACCGTCGCGGTGCCGTAGCTGATCACAATGAGTGGTGCACCGTATCGGTCGCGGCCGCCGAGGGCTGCAGCGATGAGATCGGCGCCTACTTCGGCGGGCCGGTCGGTGCGAATCGCAATCAATTGCTGACGATGCGGTTCGAGAAAGTGCGGGCGGACCGAGAAGAATTTGTCACACACGTCCGCGAGCGTTGCGTCAAGTCTCGGCACGACGCTTGCAATCACAACGGCGTCGATGCGTCCGACCGGTAACGATGCGGTGGCGAAGAGCTGCGTGAAGAAGACGCCGTATTCGTCGGCAGTGCGGCGAGCATCGGTGTTCACGCGCCAGTGATGCGCTAGCCGGTCGCTGCCATGATGGAAGATACCGAGCTTCGTCTCCGTGTTGCCGACGTCGATCGCTAAGAGCACATCAATTCCTCAATGGCATCCCACAGCCGTCCAGCGAGTTGAGATTTTTCCGCCGTGCCAAGTTCTTTGCGCCCAT
This sequence comes from Vulcanimicrobiia bacterium, assembly GCA_963765935.1. Lineage (GTDB taxonomy): Bacteria > Vulcanimicrobiota > Vulcanimicrobiia > Vulcanimicrobiales > Vulcanimicrobiaceae > JAMXLG01. Next base: position 121,186 of record CAVXXX010000003.1, read on the forward strand.
CGGCGCCCCACAACAGCGTGAGCGTATTCGCACCGCGTCCAAAGCCGCGTTCGCCACGGACGTCGTTGAGGACGATCGCATCGAGGTGCTTACGGCCGAGTTTTTCCCGCGCATGTGCCTCATGTTGATCCGTCTCGGCAGCAAATCCGACGAGAAACGTCTCTCCTTTGCGCTCGCCGAGCGCCGCCAGGACATCGGGGTTGCGTACCATCCGAACGGAGAGATCGTCGTCCGTCTTCTTCAGTTTCGATTCGGCGCGCTCGGCCGGCCGCCAATCTGCGACTGCCGCGGTTGCAATCGTGATATCTACGCCGACGGCATCTCGCAATGCGGCGTCGTGAAGCTCTTGCGCAGACTTGAAGCGGACGGCCCGAACGCCCGGCGGCGGTTCCAACAGCGTTGGACCGAGGAGCAGCGTGACGTCGGCACCGCGCAGCGATGCTTCGCGCGCAAGCTCGATGCCGGTCGAGCCCGTCGATGCGTTGCTGACGAAACGAATCGGATCGAACGCTTCACGCGTCGGCCCTGCGGTAATGGCAACGCGTTTCCCCTTGAGAGATTGCCTTCGGCGCAGCGTTTGTTCGATTGCTTCGAGCAACCGATCTTCCGATGCAAGCCGTCCCACACCCGATTCACGTTCGGCGAGAAAGCCCCGCTCGGGGTCGATGAACTGAAATCCACGCTCGCGTAACGTCGCGAGATTTGCTTGCGTCGCCGGATGTTCGTACATCGCGCTATTCATTGCCGGAGCGATAAGGACCGGAATGCGCGCGGCGAGGAGCGCCGTCGTGAGTAAATCATCGGCAACCCCATGCGCGAGCTTTGCGATAATATTGGCCGTGGCCGGCGCGACGAGAATCACCTGCGCTTCACGGACGAGACGAATATGTGGAATGCGCTCCGGCGCGTCCCACAGCGAACTGTATACCGGCCGCGCCGTAAGCGACGAAAACGTGAGCGCTCCGACGAACTGCTCCGCCTCCGTCGTCATGATCACGTCGACGATTGCGCCGCGTTGGACGAGGGCGCTCGTCAGGGCGGCGATTTTATACGCCGCGATTCCGCCGCAGACGCCGAGTAAAACCCGCGCGCCGGGTAGGGGGTCTAGTCGATCCATAAGTTATCGATCAGCCGCGTCGATCCGAATCGCGCGGCGCCGATCACGAAGGCCGGCGGCGACAGAACATCGATCGGCGCGAACGTGTTCGCGTCAACGACGTCGAGATAATCGAGTTGCGCGAGCGGATCTAATCGCGTTTTTGCAGCAGCAATCGCATCCGCTTTGGACTTGCTCATCTGCATCGCCATGCGCAATGCCTGAAGTGCATGATGCAACGACGGCGCCGCTTGACGTTCTTCCACATTCAAATAGACGTTGCGGCTGGACATGGCCAGACCGTCGGGCTCGCGTTCCGTCGGGACGATCACCACCTCGGTCGCTACGTCCAAATCGCGGATCATTCGCCGTAATACGGCCGTTTGTTGCGCGTCTTTTTGTCCTAAATACAGTGTATCAGGGCGCACGATATTGAGGAGTTTCGACACGACGGTCGTAACGCCGCGAAAGTGCGTCGGCCGCGCCGCGCCCTCGAAGCGTGTCCCCATGTCACCCACGTCGACGGCCGTCGAGAAGTCAGGCGGATACATCACGACTTGATTCGGAAGAAAAAGCACGTCGACGCCGGCTGCGGAGAACTTGCCTCGATCGGTTTCAATATCGCGCGGATACTTTTCCAGATCTTCGCCCGCACCGAATTGAAGCGGATTGACGAAGATCGAGGCTGCAACCGTCATCGATTCTTCTCGTGCACGCCTGACAAGCGCAAGATGCCCTTCATGCAATGCGCCCATGGTCGGAACGAAGCCAAGCGGTCTGGGAAGCACGTCGAAGAGCGCGCGCGCTTGCAGAACCGTCGTGGCGACTTGCATTGGGGCGCTTGCTTACGTGCGGGTGACGCGAAGCACGGTTCGGCCCACGACGAATGGTGCACCGATATCGAGCGTCGCGTTGCCGCTGACGACCTCGCCGTTCACTTTCGTCCCGTTGCGGCTTTCTAAATCCGTAAGGTGCAGCGTTCCGGCGTCTACGCGTAGATGCGCGTGTTTGCGGGAAACATAGCGGTCGAGGGCGATGCACGCTTCCGCGACGGAGTCGTCGCGGCCGATCGTGATTTCGCTCTCAAAAGTCCAGGTTTTTCCATCTAATGGTCCGCTGAGGACCTCGAGCAGGTACATGGCGGCGTGGGCCTTCTCTGACAAAGCCGCCCGGCTCCTGGTAGGAACGGGGCCAGGCGATTGGACTGCTTACGTTACGCTAACAAAACTGCCGGGGCGGACGATTACTCAAAAGGTGACGATGAACGACCGGATCGACGAGCTCCTGGAGCTCATAGAGGTAGAGCCGGATGCCCTGCGCGAGGCAGAATTCATGCAGGCGCAGTCTATTCTTGAGACATTGGTCGGCAAAACCGTCAGTGCAGCTGAAATTCAAGATACTCGGATCGTCATAACGACGTCCGACGGAAACCGCTACTTTTTCTACGGATTCATGGGCGAATCGCGCGACACCGCGCGTCCCTAAGCGATCCCGTTTACGCCTTCGGGCGGCTTTCAAGGTTCGTGACGAAATTCGCGATCTGATCGTGATCGTGCGTGGTGTACTGCGTAAATGCAATGCCATGCGCATAGGTCTTCGATGCAGCATCGAAAAATGACAACACGATCTTTGCGCGCACGAGCAATTCCCGCTCGCTATTCGGGAGTTCGAATCGAAGCATGATCGGCTGTCCGGCCGGAAGATCGGTGTTCGTCGAAACACGCATTCCGCCGCGACTTAAATCGAGCGCCTGACCACCGAGAATCAGTTCGTGCCCGGGCACGATAATTGTCACCGGGAAATCGACGGTTGCCCGGAAAAACCGGCGCTCATGTGAGCGATTTTCTTGCGTACTCACTGGAGCAAGCTCATTCTCTGCGGCTGGTACGCCGCCTTCATTGAATGACCGTTTGCGCGGCGAAAAGCGCTCCGAGGACCGCATGCTCGGTTGTTAGCCCACCTTGCAAGTACACTTCGAACGGTTCGCGCAATGGTGCATCGCACGATAATTCGATGGTCGCACCTCCGACGAACGCACCGCTCGACATCACGACGGGGTCCACGTAACCCGGAACGGGCCCGGGTTCGGGTGCAAAGCGCGCGTTCACCGGCATGACTTGCTGCAGCCCGCGCGCGAAGCGCAGCAAATTCTCGCGATTTCCCAGCCGTATCGCCTGAACGATATCCGTTCGCGTCGCCCCAGGCGAGGGATCGACGCCGAACCCGAGTTCCTCGAAAAGCGCCGCTGCAAAATCGAGGCCACGCAGCGTCTGTTCGACGACCAGCGGCGCGAGGAACAGCCCCTGGACGAAGGCCCGGCCGAAGCCGAGCGTCGGGCCCAGCGCACCGCCCAGTCCCGGTGCATAAAGCCGCGATGCGACGCGAGCGACGACCGCATCACGCCCGGCAACGTATCCACCGCCGGGGGCGAGCGAACCGCCGAGATTCTTGATGAGCGACCCCATGACGAGGTCGGCGCCGATGTGAGTCGGCTCACGCGCTTCAACGAGCTCGCCGTAGCAATTGTCGATCAGGATCAGCACCCCGGGCGCGGCGTCGCGTACGCATTCGACGAGCTCGCGGATTTCGTCGATCGCGAGCGATCGGCGCGGCGCATATCCGCGCGAGCGCTGAACGAAGAGCGCAGCAACGCCGTCGTTGCGAACGCTGCGCGCGATCGCGTCGAGGTCGAGACCACCGGTTTGCGTCAGCGCAATCTCTTCATAAACGATGCCCTCTTCGACAAGCGAATGCGGCGCGGTGCATATCGCGTTGCGCAACGTGTCATACGGACGGCCGGCCACGGAAATGAGCGTTTTCCCCGGCGGAATGCAGGCGGCCAGTGCGGTAACGATCGCGTGCGTCCCACTGACGATTGAAAGACGCGCGAGCGCGCGCTCCGCACCGAACACGCGAGCGAGCAGCGATTCATACCGTTCGCGCGCCGCGTCGTCGTATCCGTATCCCGTCGATCCCGCCAGATCGTTCTCTGCAATTCCTTCATCGTAAAACGCCCGCAGGATGTTCGCGCTCACCGCCTCCTGCGCCGGATAGCACAGGTCGCGCACGCGATCGTACGCGCGCGAAGCGGCGCCACGTACGCGACCGCTAACGGCAAAACGTTCGCAGAGTCGTTCGATCACGATGCGCTTTCTCGATGTTCTCGAAGATAATGCGCTTCATACGCGCGGACGAATGGGAAATATACGACGGCCGCGATGGCAATGTTGATTAGCACGAGAATCACGGCGCGCGGATCGAGCGTTGCAATATACGTTGAAATGAGGGTTGGAATCGATGACGGCACGTAAAACGCGGCACGCCCGACCCAACCCCATTCCATCGAAAAGTACGTCGTCGTCGCAAGCACCAACGGCACGATCAGAAACGGCGGAACGAGATACGGATTAAAGACGATCGGTGCGCCGAAAATCAGCGGCTCATTGATATTGAAGAGCGCAGGCACGATGGTTACCCGTCCGATGGTATGCAGTTTTCGCGCCCGTGAAAGCGCGAGCAGCACGGCAAGCGGAAGCGTCCCGCCGGCACCGCCGGGAAAGACGAAGAGAAATAACGACACGACGACGATGTGTGGGAGCGCGGCATGCGCTTGAAACGCCGTTGTATTCTGCATCTGCAGTGTCAGGTAGACGGGCGTGACGACCGCCGCCAATAATGCCGGTCCATGCATGCCGAACGTCCACAACAACGTTTCGATAAACACGATGACGATGAATGCAACATACGTATCGCCGAGCGTTCCGAGCGGCTTCAGCATCGCTTCCACTGCAGACGTCAGCGATACGTGACCGACATGGAGGAGCGCGCACACGACCACGACGCTCGCTGCGCCGGCCCACGCGTTTCGAAAGACCTTCGCGAAGAGCGCGAACGCGCCGGCGATACCGAGCGCAAGAAAAAGTCCGCTCGGCCCGATGAGTCGCAGGTACTCGATGAACGAGCCCTGCGGTGACGGCAGCGCGGCAAGATACGCAAGCAACGGTCCGGCGATCGCGGGCGCGAGCGGCAGCGAGACGCGCTTTGCGTACTGCCACCCAACTGCGGGCGCAAGGGCCGCGCCCATGATTCCGAATGCCGGCAACAGCGCGGAAGACACGCGTAAGCCGAGCCCCGGGCCAACCAGCGGGCCGGGCACCTTTATCAAAGGCAAGAGCACAAGAAAAGCCGCAAGCAGCGCGATGAAGCTCCAAGGGAGCGCGTCGCGCGTTGCAGCTATGAACGGAAGGTCGGCTACAGCCCGGAATCTAGAGGCGGCGGACGACAGCCTCGACGCGGCCGATGATGTCGACATCGCTCGCGTAGATTGGCGCCATCGCGGAATTCTCCGGCTGCAAGCGCACTTGGCCGTTTTCGCGATAGAAGCGCTTCACCGTGGCTTCGCCCTCGAGCATCGCGACGACGATCTCGCCGTTGCTCGCGGTCTTTTGGGGACGCACGAGGATAAGATCGCCGTCGAGAATCGCGGCTTCGACCATCGAATCACCTTGCACGCGCAGCATGAACGCATCGGACGAACGCGGCACGAAGGACGTCGGAAGAACGAATTCACCCTCGAGATTCTCTTCGGCGGTAATCGGCACGCCGGCGGCAACCTTGCCGACAATCGGCATGACGACGCTATCGGGCTGATGGCTTTGCGGCGCATTCAAATCGGAACGCAGCGCGCGCGGCTTCGTCGGATCGCGCGAAATCATGCCTCTACGTTCGAGCGCTTTTAAATGTGCGTGAATCGTCGACGACGATGATAAACCGACGCGCTCCCCGATCTCGCGAACCGACGGCGGATAGCCGTGCTCGGCCGTAAACGCGCGAATCACTTCAAAGATCCGCTGCTGTCGTTCAGTGGCGGGTTTATCCACCGAAGAACTCCCCTTTCAGCAAAATGCCATGCGTATGGCATGGGCTTGCTTTACAACCCTACCATAGGGATCGCGAAAAGGCAAACATACGTTCGAGTAACGCTTGACAGCTCTTCGAGGGGCTGTGCTAAAATCTAGGGGACGAACAGCTGTTTGGCCCAAGATATAGACCCGTTGGTAGTCGAACGCTCGTTTGCCACAAGATATAGGAAAGGGAGCAGAACGGTGGTTAAGCGCAAGAAATTCACTCTGATGCCGGCGATCTCACTCGCTGCGCTGAGTCTCATGGTCGCACTGCCGACGCTCTCGAACATGCATCTCTACGCTGCGACGGCGCAACACTACAAAGTCGTTACGGTGCAACCCGGGGATACGCTCTGGTCGATTGCGGCATCGAACACGTCGAGCAATGGCGACGTTCAAGAGACGATCGATCGCATCTCCGATGCGAATCGTCTTCACGCGACGCAACTTGAACCCGGTCAACGCCTTCGCGTTCCACAATAAGTCGTTTCCCTCTCCCCCAGATAAAAGACGCGGAGTAGCCACCGCGTCTTTTATTATTTCTTCGGGATGTCGAGATCTTGGAACACATCGCGCACCGCGAACGTGAGCCACGGTACGAGCGAATGCGTGAAGACGTCTGATTCACCTAATTTTTCGACTACATCTTTGTCGTGGACGTCAATGGTGCGCGTCAGAAAGTTCACATCGAGGACGACCAGCGAGCCGTGCGTTAGATAGAGCGCGATTTTCTTCTCGAGATACTTGCGATCGTCACCCGGCGACCACACTTCGCACGCAACGTCGGGCGCACATGGTGGAAATTCGGCATCGCGTTCGCCCATATCGCGGAGCCGGTCAAACGAGAAGAATGACACGTCCGGAATAAACTTCGTTAGCTTCTCGTGATCCCGAAGCCAGATGTCCCACTCGGTGCCTACTTGTCCTTGGCCGGCAGCCGCTATTCGAATAATCGACGCTAGAGTTGTCTGCGCGACGGCGTGACGTTGGCGCGGACTCACTTTGGGGTGAACCTCGCCGTCGAGGTACTCCCAATACTCGGGTTCGGTGCGATACTCAATGGCCATGGCAGGCACAGTCTATCACGCCTTCACCGGCGGCTGACAAGCACGATCGAGTGCCCTTGGTGCTCGTTCAAAAACTCCAACCCGTCGTGCATCCAGGTATCGAGGCCACCGCTGGAATGCTTCGCGACCTCGCGGACGACGTGCACGCGATCGCGTAACCATGCAAGTTCGCTGCGCGTCGTCGTCGGAAAGATCGCGACCTCGCAATCCTCGCACTTATAGCCATATTGCATCGCGCGGCTATTCGCACAAAAAAGAACGAGCCCCGCAGCGAACGCTGCAGGGCTCGATTCTTGCTAACGGCCTTTCAGCCACCGCTTCGAATTGTTACATCTTCACGGTGAGCTGGAAGTACACGTTGAACGGTTGCGGGATCGCGGAGGCATCCGAGAACGAGCGCGGTGCATACGACTGCGACTGGAACGTCGGTACGCTTACGCCGTTGGCGGCGGTGTCGTTAGGACTCGTACCGTTGTAGAAGTTCGAGTTGTAGTAACCGTTCTGCTCGTAGCCGCAGATGTTCCCACCCGGCGGGTTAGCCGTCGTCCACGCAGCCTTCGTTCCTCCGAAGCACGTGTGGAAGATGTTCGCGAGCGTGACATTTGCCGAAAGACGCGGCGAGATGTCGTACGTGAACGCGAGGTTACCCGTCATGAGCCACGGATTGCGGAATTGCCCCGGGGCCGCAAACGAGCCGGTCTGCGGGTTCGGAATGAACAGCTGACCCGCTGCCGTGGAGAACGTGCCCACCGAAGTGAGAACGTCGCACTTGAACGGATCGGTGTTCGGCGAAACCGCGGTGATTGGGGTGACCGCGATCGTCGGCGTATTGCCCGGGACGTTGCCGAGGGTCGGGTCGTAGGCCGGATTCGGACGTGTCGCCATGCTCGAGTTCGCGCCGCAGGTGCGCGGATCGAAGCCGTAGGTGTCCATCGGACCACCGTAGGACGAACCTTGGACGACTTGCATCGAGAACGTCGTCGCGAGCTTCTGCTTACGGTAGTTCAGAAGCCACGTGAAGTTCCACGGCGAGTCGTAGTAGGTCGTCGCAACGTTGTTCGTCGGCGAGAGGCCAGTGTCGCCCGGAGCATACCAACCCTGCGGGTCGAGATAGCCTTGCGGCGACGAGTTGTAGTAGGGGTTCGTGATCGGATTGCCGCCGAAGGCGCCGCAATTCGGCGTAGAAACGCCGGGGCTCGCGTTGCCGGCAGCATCTGCACCGCCCGCGCAGTAGTACGGCGAACCGCCGCCACCCTTGGTCAGTGCATTGTACTGCGCGATCGCGCCGTTCGTCGTGGAGATCTGGTTCGCGCCGAACCAGTTCGTGTACTGAACCTGCGCTTTCGTGTAGGTCGCCGAGAGCTGCGTCGAGAGGCCATCCTTCGCGAAGTCGCCCTTGGTGAAGGCGAATTCCGCACCCATCGAGCGGAAGTTTCCAACCGGTGCTTGGGTGACGAAGTTGGGACCGATAAACGATTGCTCTTGGTATCCCACCGTGTAGTTGTAGAACGGCGAGAGCTTGAAGCTCATGTCCGTTCCGTGGATGTGGCGCTCGAGCGAAAGATCCGCTTGCGTTGCGCTCATCGCGGGAATCGGATGGAACGGCGTGTTGAAGCCGAGCGGCAACGTCGCGTTCCAGACCGAGAGGTTGTTACCCGAGTTGTTCAGGTACTGCACCGATGCCGAAATCGGCGGTTCGGTGAAGCGGCCGATTGAAGCGCGCCACACGGTATCCGGCGATTGCGTGTACGTCGCCGAGATACGCGGCGAGATGTCGCGGATATCGTACGAACCCGGCGAGTTCGGGCTGAATGCCGGGTGCGAATAGCCCGCCGGGCAGGTCGGCGTGTAGATAACCGGTGCCGGCGGCGGAACGCCTGGCGGCAGCGGCTTCGTCAACACCGTACCCGACGAGTTCTGACAAACGTCGTTCTTAACGATTTGTGCGTAGAAGTCCGTCGCTTCACCCGGATTGGTCACGAGACCATATCGATAGTCTTCATAGCGCAGTTGCGCATTGAAGAGCCAACGATCGCTCGGGCGCCATTGGTCGCTGAGCGAGATGAACGCGAACTGGGGCTTGACGGTGTTGTAGGATCCGCGCGAGTTACCGTCCCAGAGCGTCACCCATTGCGCACCGGCTGCCGCCGCGGCACTTCCCGCGGGAACGCCCGGAACACCGTTCGCGGCAATAGCCGCTGCATTCGATTGCGTCGCTTTCGAACACGGAACCGCGGCGCCGGTCGTATCGTAACAGGAGAAGACGCCGTTGCTTTGCGAGATAAGCCCCACCGGCGAAGCGCCCGTCGTGAAGCCGGTATTGTTGAAGCGGACGACGTTTGCCGTCGTGAAGTTCGCCGTCAACTGCAGCAAGTGTTGACTCGTGATTTGATCGACGAGCTCGAGCTGACCGCCACCAGTATGTGTGATCAGATCGTAGTTTGCCGCTACGCCGGAGTAGCACGGACCAATACCGGTAACGTAGCAGTCGAGGGCGGAATTCGCGCCCGATTGCGTCCAGTCGGAGAAGAACGTGTATCCAAAAATACGAGCAAACGCGTTGCTCGAGAATTGGTGCGTGTACTGCAGCTTCACGATACCCGTATCGTTGAAGATGCCGTCGCGCAGATCCGCGGGAAGCGGCGCGTTCGCTTGACGGTTGTTGCCGCTATCCGGTTGATAATACTGCGACGTCTTCAGACCGGCGATCGGCGTGCCGAACGGAGCGTTGAAGACCGTGGCGTCAACGTACGCCGGGTAGTTGCTGTTCGGCGACGGCGAGCATGCAGCGCCGCTCGGCGTTACGCTCGTCGACGGGTTGCAATATGGCGTGCCGAAGATGCCAAGCGAGTAGGTGGCAAGACCGCCCGCGTCGTTTGCACTCGTGTAGTATTGCGAGTTCATCATCGACGTGCTGCCGAGCAGTTGAACGTCGTCCGACGTTCCGTTCTTCTGCGGAATGCGGAAGTGGAAGTTCACGACGTTTTCGCGATCGGCGATTTGCGCGAGGTTGCCGTAGAGGCCGCTGTACGGAATGTAACAGCTGCCGCTCGCACCAGCGAGCGACCCGAGGTCTGCGCCATACCAGCCCGTTGCGCTCGAGGCGAGCGGGTTGGGGTCGTTTGCCGTTCCGGGGCTGCACTCGGCCTGCATTGCGGGAATCGAGTTCAGAATGAACGGCGATGCCGCAAGCGATTGTCCGGTATAGATACCGGTCGGCGTCGTATTTAGCGAAGCACCGTTCGAGTTATCCAGGACGCGGAAGCCCTGGTTGTACCCGCTGATGCCAGCGTAATAGCTGAAGCGACGATCCGGCGTAGCGCCGCCCGCTTCAACTTTCGCTTGATGGTAGAACGACGGCGTTCCGATGCCGCCCGAGAGGTCAAAGTAGCCCGGATACGTTCCGGTCTTGAAGACCTGGTTGATGAAGCCCGACGTACCGGCCGATGCCGACGACGCGGGACCACCACCGGTGTAGACCTGCAGTTCTTGCAGACCGAGGTTTGATTCGGTCGACGAGTTGTAGTTGTCGAACGCGCGGTTGACGGGGATACCGTCATACTCAAAACCGGTGAAGAATGACTGCGAACCGCGAACGTACGTCGCTTGGTTCCAGCCCATACCACCGGTCGGAACCGTCACGCCGGGGACCGACGAGATGGCCGAGTAAGCGCTGTTGAGGTTGCCGCCACCGCCGAGCGTGCTCGCGGTGGAGATGGCTTGCGAATTGACGCTGTAGATGTCGGATCCGACGCCGGACTTCACGAGGTTGCCGGCCGAAGTAGCCGACACTTTCGCAATGGTCTTGAGCGCCTTCTGCATACGGAAGGACAGCGTCAGTTGGTTGTCTGCGAAGACGGTTACGCCCGCATAAGAAAGCGGATTGTAGCCGTCCTTCTCGATCGACACCGTATACGTATCCGGTGCGAGGGAGAGGAAGTTGAAACGTCCCGAGGCGTCGGTTGTGGCCGAACCGGACTGCGATGCGGAGACGACCTTAACGGCCGCACCGGAAATCGGAGCCCCAGCCTCGTCGGTGACTTGGCCCGTGACACCGCCCGTCGTACCTGCCAGTGCCCATGTTCCCTGGAACAGGAAGGCGACGAGAAGCGTCACTGCCACAGCCACCCGACGTAGGGTTGGCTTGTTATTCAATTGATAGCCCTCAGATTGAATAGAGTGACATACATACACACGTGAAAGTGCCGAGGGCCGCGCCAGGCGTCTCTCAGCAACTTCTCATGTGACGTGCTTCGCGAATTCTCCCGACAAAGGTCGGTTCCTTTATAGGAGCTTAAAAAATAGGAGGCCGCTTGGACTAGCGGCCCCTCCGGTTTTCTACCTTCTCGTGAAGGAAGCGATATAGACTGATATCTTTTTTAGGCCGGGACGGCCGCCATGCGGTCTGCCAGCAATTTTGGAATGTCCGAGGGACGCTCGGCGACCGGGACATCCGCTGCCTGGAAGGCCCGGATCTTACTCTCCGGCGTCCCGAACCCGCCGGATATAATTGCGCCGGCATGGCCGAGCGATTTTCCGGGCGGCGCATTGCGTCCGCCGATGAAGGCGACAATGGGCACGTTCGCAAGATGCTCTTTGATGAACGCGGCGGCGTCTTCTTCATCGGAGCCGCCGATCTCGCCGCAAACCACAATCGCTTTGGTTTGCGGATCGTTCTTGAACTCACGTAAGCAATCGACGAACGTCGTGCCGATGATCGGATCGCCGCCGATGCCGACGCAGGTGGACTGTCCGAATCCCGCACGCGTCAGTCCGTCGACGACTTCGTACGTCAAGGTTCCCGAGCGAGAGATCAATCCGACGTTGCCTTCTTTAAAGACGTGACCCGGCATGATACCGATCGACGACTTGCCGGGTGAAATCAATCCCGGGCAGTTGGGACCAATGATGCGCATGCCCGGCGTCGCACCTACGACGCGCAGCATATCGTGCACCGGAACGCCTTCGGTGATGCATACCGAGAAGCGCACCCCGGCTTCGTAGGCTTCGAAGAGCGCATCCGCTGCGCCGGCCGGCGGAACGAAGATGCATTGATGCGTCGCGCCCGTCGCGGCGAGGCATTCTTCGATCGTATTAAAGACGGGCAAGCCGTGTTCGGTTTTCTGTCCGCCTTTGCCCGGCGTCACGCCGCCGACAATATTCGTGCCGTACGCGAGCATGCGACCGGTGTGATACGAACCTTCGGCGCCGGTGATCCCTTGCACGAAGACTTTGCTGTTCTTATCGAGATAAATAGACATTACTTTGCTGCCAACTCCACCGCACGCTGTGCGCCCTCATCCATCGTTTCAACCGGCGTCATGCCTGCCGCCGCCAAAATACGGCGGCCTTCTTCTTCGTTCGTACCCGTCAAGCGAATCACGAGCGGGATCTTCCGCGACTTCGTCGTGTTCATCGCTTCGACGATGCCCTTCGCAACTTCGTCGCCGCGCGTGATGCCGCCGAAGATATTGACAAAGAACACCTTCGCGCCCGTGTGATTGACGACGAGCTCGTAGCACTTGCGCACGCGTTCGGCATTTGCGCCGCCGCCGACGTCGAGGAAGTTCGCGATCTCGCCGCCCGCGTTTTTCACTGCATCCATCGTGCCCATTGCGAGACCCGCACCGTTGGCCATCGTGCCGACCGTACCGCCGAAACGACGGAAGTTCCGGATGCCGAGACCCGCTTCGGTTGCGAGCGTCTCATCTTCATCGAGCGGCAGTACTTGTTGCCACTCCCTGAATTCCGGATGACGAAAGAGCGCATCGTCGTCGATCTCGACTTTCGCGTCGGCTGCAATCACGCGGCCGTCTTTGGTCAGCACGAGCGGATTGATTTCGACGAGCTTCGCACCGTACTTAAAAAACAGATCGTACATGCCGCCGACAATCGCCGGATAGTGTTTGCGATAACCGGTATCGAGATCGGTCTTGAACGCCAGGTCGCGTCCGATGAACGGTGAGTAGCCGATCGCCGTGTCAACGAAAAACGTTGCAAACGATTCGGGGTGCTTCTCGTGCACTTCTTCCACGTCCATGCCGCCGAACTTCGTTACGATGACGGCAGGCTTTTTCGTCGTGCGATCGACGCTGATCGCCGTGTAGGCTTCCAATCCTACGTCGAGCGTTTCTTCAACAAGGACCGAGTGAATCGGTTCGCCGTTGGGATTCTGACGATTCGGAGGCATCGGCGTCGCCATGATCTCTTGCGCGACTTTTCGTCCTTCTTCCGGCGTCGACGCAAATTTGATTTTGCCCGCCTTGCCGCGCCCTCCCATGAGGACTTGCGCCTTCACGACCCATTTACCGGGATTCTTTTCAATGAAGGCGGCCACTTCATCGGGCGTATTACAATGCTGCGACCGGGGCACGGGAATCCCGCACCGGCGGAAGAGTTCCTTCCCCTGATACTCCATGAGATTCATGGCGTTGTCTTGTTGTTCTCCTATTCACGCGTGATAAACCCCACGACGGGGCGTCTCGATGGTGTCGACCGTGGGTCTGTCACTCCGCACGGCCGTGGGTTCGATTCCCACACGCTCCAACCCGGGTGGCTTGCCCAACCGTGGTAAGATGTTGATGGTGCGGGGTGACAGGCCTGACATCGACATCAAAATAGGCGGGCCGCTCGGAAGAGCGGGCCGCCTTTGTCTTTTAGTCCAACTTTCCAAGCAACGATCGTGCGATGATGATCTGCTGAATCTCTGACGTGCCTTCGTAGATTTCGGTGATCTTTGCGTCGCGGTAGAATCGCTCGATGGGAAATTCGGTGGTGTACCCGTAGCCACCGTGGATTTGCAGCGCTTCGGCTGCGTGTTTCCGCGCCGCGGTGGACGCGAAAAGTTTTGCTTTGCTTGCTTCGATGACGAACGGTTTGCCGGTGTCGGCCAGTGCAGCTGCGCGGTATACGAGCAGGCGCGCGGCGTCGAGATCCACCGCCATCTGCGCGATCTTGAACGAGACGCCTTCAAAAGCACCGATCGCACGGCCAAAAGCCACACGATCTTTAGCGAATGCAACCGACTGATCGAGACACCCGGCAAGAATGCCCGTTGCTTGTGCAGCGATGCCGATGCGTCCGCTTGCGAGCGCGGTCATTGCGTTGCCGAAACCGTCACCTTCATTGCCGAGCAGTGCGTCGTCGCCGACGTGAACGTCATCGAACGCAAGATCGACCGTGTTGCTCGTATGAATCCCGAGTTTCTCCGTCACTTTCTCCACCGTAACGCCCTTTGCGGTGCCGGGAACGAGGAACGCGCTGACGCCTTTCGCACCGCTGCCGCCTGTCCGGAACATGCCCATCGTCACCCCGGCGAAGCTGCCGTTGGTGCACCATTGCTTGCGTCCGTTGAGCGAGTAGCCGCCGTCGATTTTCTTCGCCGTGGCGCGCAATGCGGCGGCGTCCGAACCGCAATCCGGTTCGGTGAGCGCGAACGCGGCGATATGATCGCCGGATGCCATGCGCGGAAGCCAATATTCTTTGAGCGCGTCGCTTCCGAGTTTGATGATTGCGGCGCAGATCATCGAGTGCACGGAAACGGTGACGGCCGTGCCTGCATCGATACGGGCGAGTTCTTCAATCGCGAGCGCGTATGACATGTAGTCCGCGCCGACGCCACCATACGATTCCGGCACGATGATGCCCATGATGCCGGCGTTATTGAGTTTTGTGTAGAGATCGCGCGGGAACGTGTGATCGCGATCCCATTGCGCGATATTCGGTGCGATTTCTCGCTGGGCGATTTCGGCGGCGAGCGCGGCGATCTGCCGCTGCTCGCTGGTCAGGTCGAATTGGGCGCGCGTCGTTGAATCAATCATGCGTACGTGTAGAAACCCCGTCCGCTCTTACGTCCAAGCCAGCCGGCTGCGACGTATTGTTTGAGCAGCGGACACGGACGGTATTTGGAGTCTGCGAACCCATCGTAGAGCACGTCCATGATCGCAAGGCACGTATCGAGACCGATGAAGTCCGCGAGCGTTAACGGCCCCATCGGATGGTTCATGCCCAGCTTCATCACCGTGTCGATCGCTTCGACGGAGCCGACGCCTTCGTACAACGCGTAAATCGCTTCGTTGATCATCGGCATCAGCACGCGGTTCGAAACGAAGCCAGGGAAGTCGCGAACTTCGACCGGCGTCTTGCCCATCTGCTTCGCGAGTGATTCCGTGAAATCGTACGTTTCTTGAGCGGTCGCGATGCCGCGAATGATCTCGACGAGTTGCATCACCGGCACGGGATTCATGAAATGCATCCCGATGACACGCTCGCCGCGCTTCGTCGCGCCGCCGAGCAGTGTGATGGAGATCGACGACGTGTTGCTTGCAAGGATCGTCTTCTCCGGCGTGCCGGCATCGAGCATCCGGAAGAGTTCGAGCTTCGTTTCGAGCTGCTCCGTCGCAGCTTCGATGCAGATGTCGACGTCGAGCTTTTCCAACGCCGGATGGGGATGAATGCGCGCGAGAATCGCGTCGCGCTCGCTTGCGTCGAGTTTGCCCTTCTCGACGGAACGGTTGAGATTCTTACCGATAACGCCGAGACCGCGCTCGATGTATTCTTGAGCGCGGTCGTTGAGAAGAACGTCGTGTCCGCTCTGGGCGGCCACTTGCGCGATGCCGGACCCCATCTGCCCGGCACCGATCACCGCAATTTTCACTAGCCGACTTTCACCAACAGCGCATCCCCTTGACCGCCGCCGGAGCAAATCGACGCGATGCCGTAGCCGCCGCCGCGCTTACGCAGCTGGTTGATGAGCGTGCCGACGATTCGCGCACCCGACGCACCGATCGGATGACCCATCGCGACCGCGCCGCCATATTTATTGATGTTTTCTTCGCCGATGCCGAGATTGCGCGCCGATGTGATCGCGACTGCGGAAAACGCTTCGTTGATCTCCCATACCGCAATGTCGTTGGTCGAGAGACCGTGCTTATCGAGCAGCTTCTGCGCGGCCATCGCGGGCGTCATGCAGATGTACGGCGAGTCCCAACCGACCGTTGCATGACCGAGCACCGTCGCGAGCGTCTCATAGCCATGTTCTTTCGCGTACTGCGCGTCGGCCATGACGAGCGCGGCTGCGCCGTCGTTCACGCCCGGCGCATTGGCAGCCGTGATCGTGCCGCCGGATTCGAGCGGCTTCAATTTCGCCATCGCCTCGAGGCTCGCATCGGTGCGCACCGCTTCGTCGCGATCGACGAGCGTGTACGGCGCCTCGCCGGTAACGAACGGGGCCCATTTTGCGTAGTCGAAGGTGAATTGTTCGGATGGCGTGTGATCCCACACGTTGCTCGTACCGCGGCCCGCCATGGCAGGAACGCGCGCTTTTGCAAGTTGCGGCAATTCATCGAGCACGACTTTACCCTTGGCCTTGGTCGCAACTTTCACCGGAACGATTTCATCGGCGAAGTTGCCGGCCTCGTGTGTTGCGTACGCGCGACGGTGGCTTTCGTACGCAAAGGCATCTTGCTCTTCGCGGCTCATCCCGAATTCGTTTGCAACGATGCTGCCTTGCGTCGACATCGTCATCGGGAAGTACGCATCCCAGAGTCCATCGTTGATCATCGCGTCGACGACCTTGCCGTCACCGAAGCGATACCCGAAGCGTGCATCTTTGAGCAGATACGGCGCGTTCGACATCGATTCCATACCGCCGGCGGCGACGACCGAGTTTGCGCCCGCCTCGATCAAACGCATTGCGTTTGCAACCGAGAGCAATCCCGAGGCGCAGACTTTGTTCACGGTTTCCGCCGTCGTCGTTTTCGCGAGCCCCGTTTTAAAGAGCACTTGCCGCGCCGGATTCTGACCGACTCCCGCTTGCAGCACTTCACCGAAAATCAAATGCTCGATTTCGGAAGGATCGATTCCGGCGCGACGAAGCGCACCGATGAGCGCAACGGCGCCGAGCGTCGTTGCATCGAGCGAGGAGAGCGCGCCACCGAGTTTTCCGAACGGCGTCCGGGCGGTGGAAAGAACAACGGCATTGGAACTCATGGAACTCATAACCCGCCCCGGCTTCGGGACGGCTTCAGCCTTTACTTCCTTACTTTAGTCTCAAAGCGTGTCGGGGCGGCAGATAATGATCCCGCCCGGATCGCAGTGCTCGGTCTCTAACTGCACGGTGACGTGGCCGATCCCGTAGCGCTCCGCAAGCAGCAAGCGCAGGCGATGCAGCACCTGCGGTCCTTGCTGGAGTCGAGGCTCGTCGAGAAGCACGTGGGCGGATAAAGCATGCGAGCTTGTGCCAAGCGTCCAGATGTGCAAATCATGGACAGCGGTGATGCCCGGAACGCCGAGCAGATCGCGCTCCACTTCGCCGGCATCTACACCGGGCGGTGTACCTTCGAGCAGTACGTCGGATGCGTCTTTGAGTACGCGAAAGACGCCGACGATAATGATTGCTGCAACAAAGAGCGAGAGCAGCGGATCGATCCATGCATCGTGCGTGATGATGATGAACGCGCCGCCGACGATCACCGCGAATGCGCCGAGCGCATCACCGAATACGTGAAAGAGCGCGGCACGGATGTTGAGGTTCTCGCTGTGGTCGTGCGCGAGCGTGACGCCGATTGTCACGTTGACGACGAAACCGATCGCCGCTACCGCGGTCATCAGCGTTCCCTGCGGTTCGATCGGTGAACCGAAGCGGCGGATCGCTTCATACATGAGGAAGAGCGTTGCACCAAAGAGCAACGCACCGTTGAAGAGCGCCCCGAGCACTTCAACGCGTCCGTAGCCGAACGTCTTTCTGCGGTTCGCCCGGCGCGTTGCGCCGATCGCGGCAATCAATGCAACCGCGAGCGCGAAGACATCGATGCAAACATGAACCGCATCGGTGAGAAGCGCGATACTGCGCGATGTTGCGCCACCCCAAAATTCGAGCGCCGCAACCGCGGCGGCAAGGATTAGCGCAAGACGGAGCCGGCGGCGCGACGACATTGCCTCACGCGCGCAGCGTCTTGAGAATCAGCACGCCGAGCATCGCGCCGAACGTTGCAAAGGTTCGCGTTTCCGCTTCTTTGATGACGTTGCGATCCCACTCCCCTTGCTGATCGGTTGCGGGTTCCGCCTGCGGAACGAGCGCGGGCACGCGCTCGCAATAGCGATCGAACTCTTCGCCGAATTGCGAACGAAGAAACTGCTCTTCGTGTGGAATGATCGTTGAATAGACCCCGGCCATGATACCGAGCGAACCACCGATGAGCGCGAGCTTTTGCGCGAGCGAATTCCTTCCGGTGAACGCAATCGAAAATCCCAGCGCCGTGATGAAATTACCGACATAGAGCGGATTACGAACGTGCGCGTACGGTCCGGCGGTGATGAGTTTCGGCGCTTCGACAATATCGCCGCGCGTCGTTACGCCCGAATAGCCAACGGCCCAGCAGCGAACGAGTTCGCCCGCAATTGCGAGCGGTAGACCGACGGCCACGCTCGTCGCGCTCGGCTTTCCGAATGCCGCAAGGACGGCAGCCGGAATCGAGAGCAGTGCGCCGCGGTTCTTGAAGACGAGCGCTTGAAATTCTTCGTTGCGTGGGTCGGTCATGAGGCGCTTGTAGTTCGGGCCGCTTCGTATATCTCCCGTATCGTCGTACGGAACGACATCTGCGGCTCCCACCCCGTCGCCGCGCGCAATTTCGTGTTATCGCCGACAAAGAGCGGCGTATCCGACGGCCGCATGCGCGCCGGATCTTCACGCACTTCCACCGGTACGTGGGCGGCGATAATCAGTTCGCGCAACGCATCGCGGATCGGATATGCGACGCCGCTGCAAACGTTGTAGATTTCGCCCGCGAGCCCGGCGACCGCAAGCGCAACGTACGCGCGGACGACGTCGCGAACGTCGAGAAAATCGCGCTTCGCGTCGAGATTGCCAACATAGAGCACGGGATCGGCGCCGTGCGCAATCGCGGCGAGCTGCTTCGCAAAGTTACTCACGACGAAACGATCGCTTTGTCCCGGACCGATATGGTTGAACGCTCGCGCGATCACGACATCGAGACCGAACGACGCGGCCTCACCGAGCAACAGCAGCTCTGCCGCTGCTTTGCTTGCTGCGTAGGGATTGGCCGGCGCCGGCACTGTCGCTTCTTTCAATGGAAACGCGGTTTCCGGCTGTTTGCCGTAGACCTCGGCGGAACTCGTAAAGAGCAGCCGCGGCATACGTTCCGATTCGGAATAATCACGAATCGCGCGCGCAACGTTTGCCGTCCCGACGACGTTCGTTTCGTACGTCGTTTGCGGCGATTCCAGCGAATCGGGAACAAACGTCTGCGCGGCAAGATGAAAGACGACATCCGGTCGCGCGAGATCGAGCGCCGCGCGAATCGTCGCCACATCGCTTAAGTCGAGGGGGAAGGCCTCCGTGTCGTGGGGACCGCTGCACGCAAAAACATCGTCGCCCTGCGCCCCCAGCGCCGCAGTGAGGTAGTGCCCGACAAAGCCCGTCGCACCGGTGACGAGCGCGCGCATCGCTCTAGACGCCGACCTGCGGAGCGAGACGATCGATATCCGCGCGCACCATCATCTCGACGAGCTCCTCGAACGTCACTTCCGGGTGCCAGCCGAGCACGCGCTTCGCTTTGGACGGATCGCCGATGAGAAGATCGACTTCAGCGGGACGCATGAAGCGTGGATCCTGCACCACATAGGGCTCGTACGATCCCAAGCCTGCGGCTTCAAATGCGATGCGCACGAACTCACGAACGCTGTGCGTGCGTCCATTCGCAATCACGTAATCGTCCGGCGCCGGATGCTGCAGCATCATCCACATTGCGCGAACGTAATCGCCCGCGAAGCCCCAATCGCGTTGCGCATCGAGGTTGCCCAGTCGCAGTTCCTTGGCAAGTCCAAGTTTAATTCGCGCAACGCCGTCGGTGATTTTACGCGTCACGAATTCCTTGCCGCGACGCGGGGAGTTATGTATAACTAACTCTCCCACGCCCGCGTGGAAGCGCTGCGTTTCGGTCGTCAGATCGTACAACCAGCCCTCGAAGTGAGGCTGTTCCTCGACCCGCTTTACGTCTCGCAGATCGCGACGGAGATGTGCGCCCTTGCCGCCCTGCGCGTTCGGGCTACGGAGGTTCATCGAATAGAACGGGCCGGGGCGTTCGCTGGGACCTGTCTCGACGTTGAGGACCACTTCTTGGCCCAGCGCTTTCCGAGCCATCCACCAGACGCCCATCGCAAGCACAGGCGAATTCGTCTTAACGTTTTTATAACGATACGTCGCATTACTGGCCTTCAGACCGTCGGTAGCATTATAACCTTCTAAGAAGGCTCGCCACACAGCTTCGCTTCCATTCAGAACGATTCGTGGAACGCGCTTCAGGCCATCGCGCGTGTAACACTCCTCATAAAGCCACTCGAGAAAACGTGGCGCGCCATTTAGCGCCAACGAACCGACGACTCGACCTTCAACAAAGCCGGACGTGGTCGCAGAAAACTTCGTGTGGCCAAGCGTCTGCCGCGCCCATACCTCAGCAAAAAACTCGCGCAGCCGCTGGTCGGAATTGGTGAACTTACCTCTGACGCGGCCGTCTGTCATTGTCGCGGAGCCGTCGCCGACGAATGCACCGAGCATCCACGCGAATTCAAGTCCCGGATTCGAAAAACACGGTGCGTCAGGCAACGATGCACGGAGCATCTTGTCGCCTTCACAAACATTTTTCGCCTCGCGCTCCTCGCCATCGAGAAACATCACGTGGTCACCGGTGAGCGTCACTGTGCCGCAGCGTGCCTCAACTCGACGTACGGCTTTATTATCCACCACGGGTCTATGCCTATATGCCGTTCCACCGAGGACCTTTACGAATGCGGACCCATCCCAAACCTCGAGACCATCAAGCTCAAAACGCTGAACCGTTGAGCCCTTTTCTCGTACACGCATGACGTCGCCGATCGGAACAACGTCAACTATGTCTCCTCGTTTGATGATAACGGGCGTGTTTGCGGGGACCGACTCGTGATTGAACAGTATTCCGCTCACCGCAAACATGTCATAGGATTCGCGATAATTCACTGTGATCCAATGGCCGTAGACTTTTGCAACGCCGTACGGACTGCGCGGATAGAACGGCGTCGATTCTTTTTGCGGCACCTCGACGACTTTGCCGAACATTTCGGAACTCGACGCTTGGTAGAAACGAATCTTCGGATCAACGGAACGAATTGCTTCCAGCACGCGCGTGACACCGAGCGCGGTAAATTCGCCTGTCAATACCGGCTGCGCCCACGACGCCGGGACGAATGATTGCGCGGCGAGATTGTACACTTCGCTCGGACGCACGTCATTCACGATCGTCGTGATCGACGTTTGGTCGAGGAGGTCGCCCGAGACGAAATCGATGTCGTCGAAAATATGTTGAATGCGCTCGTGCACGTCGGTTGACGTGCGGCGCGTCATACCGACGACGCGGTAGCCCTTCTCCAACAGTAATTCGGCAAGATACGAGCCGTCTTGCCCGGTTATCCCGGTAATAAGGGCGGTCTTTTTCACGGTGCTCCGAGTCTAGTTGAGGATTTGGATGTTCGTGCCTTGATCGTCGAAAACGAAGCGCGTTTCGTAGATCTCCGCGCCTTCGGGACCGACCAGTTTCGACTGAATCGTCAATCGATGGACCAAAGCATTGTTGTGGCGCACGACGCCGGAGTAAAAGTACTGCACGAGCGGCGTTACGTTGTCTTGAAGCGGTGCTAAGCGGCGGCGCTCGACCAGGACCTGCAGGAGGCGCTGCTGGAGCGCGACGGGCAGTAACCGGTTCGCATCGTCGGGCGTCATCCGGACGGTGACGAGCTCGTCTTGCGCCTTGTTGGCTTCGGCCACCGGCTTGTCGGTGGTATAGCGGATGATCGCGTCCCAGTCGTCGGCGGAGATACCGCTGAAGCGCATACCATAGCGCCAGACCGACTTACCTTGGTGCGACACGGTGTCTTGCCATACGGCCTTCGCGCGCATCCGAAGGACGCGCGTTTCGATCGTCGCGCGAACCTCGAACTCGTCCCGGCCCACCGGCTCTTGCGTGAGCACGCACAAACCGCCGCCGCTTATATCCAACCCGATCGCGGGTTTCTGCGTTAGGCCACCGTCGACCGATACGGTCGCCCGGTACGGCTTTCGCTTACGCGGATACTTGCGCCGGTTAGCATCTTTGCCGGTGAACCAACCAAGAAGGTCGCTAAGCACGGTGCCGGATTATTGGCTACCGGCCGCCACCCGTCCCGCAAGCGTCGTCGCAACAAATGCAGCAACTTCGCTGGGAACGGTGCCGCGTCCGAACCCGGCGTCGTAGCCGAGTTCGCTCGCCATTAAATTCGTGACGCGGGGCCCGCCGCAGATCAGGACCACTTTGTCGCGCAACTGTTCGGCTTCGAGCAATTCAGCGAGCGCGGTGAAGTTTCTCATGTCGCTGCCCTTTTGCGTGACGACCTGCGATGCGAGGAGCGCGTCGACGGCGTGCTCCTTCGCGAACTTGACGAAATCTTCGACGGCGATTTGGCTACCCAGATTGAACGTCTCGAACGAGTGATAGCGTTCGAGACCGTAATCGCCTTTGTAGCCCTTCATGTTGAGAATCGCATCGATTCCGACCGTATGCGCGTCGGTTCCGATACATGCCCCCGCGATGCGGATCTTGCGCCCCAAGCGCTCGTGCACGAATGCGTCGATCTCTTCCATCGACATCGCGTGTGTCTTTGCGGACGGCGCCTTGATGGTCGAGAAGTCAATGGTTTGCGGCGTGCTGCCGTAGACCACAAAGAACGAAAAACCGGTCGCAATTTTGCGGCCTTCGACGACTTGCACGTCGGTGAATCCTATCTTCGTTGCGAGTTGACGCGCGGCTTCGTCGGCGGCTTCGCTCCACTCTACCGGCAGCGTAAACGACAACTGCACTTTGCCGTCGCCGATCGTATCGCCGTACGGTTTCACGATTTGCGTCATGCCGTCACGCCTTCTCGAACCGGCGTCGACGACAACGCCTCTTCAAAAGGATTCCAATACTGCTCGTTGCGTTCGAAGACACCTTCGAATCCGCGTCCGCCGTCAGGTGAACGCGACACGTCGGCGAACACCGCCGCCTCGATGGCGTTCATCAGTCCCATATCGGAGACACGATGCAGCAGGGCCTCGCAGTCGGAAAGCACCGCTTGCGCGCGGCGTTCGATAATGCCGTCCGGCTTGAACGTAATCTCGTCGCCGAAGTGACGCGCGGTGTTCATGATGTAATTCGCGTTTTCGATCGAAAGCGTCCGGTCGCCGAGGAACGGCGTGTGGATCGCTTCGGTCAACATGCCGCAGAGATGGATCGTTTGCTTCGTCATGACCGACGTCAGATTGAACATCGCGTCGATCAAGTGGCCCTTGAAAATGTCGCCCGTCATGTGCTTGGTCGGCGGCATATATTTCAGCGGCGCTTTCGGAAAGATCTGACGCGCGAGCTGCGCCTGCGCGAGCTGGTACAAGAATCCGTCTTGCAGATCGGGATTGATTTCGTAGGCATCGCCTAGACCAATTTGCTCGTCCGGCATCCCGGCGTGATGCGCAAATTCTTCGTTGATGAACTGCGAAGCGAGCACGGCCGGCGCCTGTTCGACTGCATCGGCCGTCGTGAGATAGTTGTCTTCGCCGGTGTTGATGATAATGCCGGAATGCGCGTTGAGCATGCGGCTGAAGTGCTGATCGATGAAGGTGCGCTTCATGTTGATGTCGCGGAAGAGAATGCCGTACATCGAATCATTGAGCAGCATGTCGAGCCGTTCGAGCGCGGCCATCGACGCGATCTCGGGCATGCACAGGCCGCTCGCATAGTTGGTCAGCATGACGTAACGGCCTTCGCGTTCCGAGATGCCGTCGAGCGCTTCGCGCATGATTTTGAAGTTTGCCTGCGTCGCATACGTACCGCCGAAGCCTTCGGTCGTCGGACCGAATGGAACGAAGTCCAACAGCGATTGCCCGGTCGAGCGGATGACTGCAATGATTTGCGCGCCGGCTTCCGCCGCGGCAACGGCCGCCGTGCGGTCTTCGTAGATGTTGCCGCTCGCGACGATGACGTAGAGCAACGGCGGCGGCAATTGCGGAAAGCGCGCGAGCAGGTCTTCACGCTCCGCCCTCCGCGCGCCGATTCTATCGAGCGCTGCGGAGACATATGGGGCGAGCGCGCCGCGCGCCGCCGCGTCAGGAACATCCGCGAAGTCCTCGAGCTTGTGCAAACCGGCGGCGAGCGCATCACCGAGGGCCCGAGGTTCAAGGCCCGTCTCCGCCAGAGCGCGTCCAAATGCGAGGGCGATACCCCGCCGCCGGTCTTGCACATTCAAACTGTCGACGATCATGTTCGGGATTGGAACTTCATCGGCACCAACGCCGTCGACGCCCAACAGCCGAAGAACCGAGCGCTCGACCGCGACGGTCGAATGGCCGGCGATGAACGAGCTTACGGGATCGACGATGGAGGAGGCGAGGTCGCGGCAGCGCTGCACGATGGCCGGGTCGAGACGGAGTTCCATAGCCCGGCTATCTTAAGGACGAGGACCGCGTTTTCCTTAAAAGGGCGTCGTCGCGGGCACTACGCCGGTGCTTGGAGCATCATGAACACGCCGACGGTCGTCAGAATTACGGCCATGCCGAATCGAAAGAGGACGTCGGGCAGTCGAACGTGGATGCGGGCACCGACAATAACGCCCGGGATGGCACCGAGTAGTAGCAGCCCCGAAAGCTTGGGATTGACATCCCCGAGTGCAGTGTGACCAAGCAGCGACGGCACAAGCAAAATCACGGCGAACGCGAGATCCGTACCGACCATGCGTGAAAGCGCCACGCCCGGCAGCGCGATCAGCAGCAATGGGAGCATCAGCGATCCGGCACCGATCGACGTCAAACTTACCATCAGTCCGACGCAAAATCCCAAAATTGCCAACCGTTTGCGCGGACGAGCGACAAGCGCTGACGCGCCGGGGCGCAAGAACGGACGGATCGCAATCGCGGTTGCGGCAATCACGAGCGCAATCCCGAGAAGTAGTCGCAACGCGCGGTCGGCTTCGGAGTGAGCGAGGCGGACGTGCAGGACATCGGTTAAAGCGATTCCCACGACTGCACCGAGAACTCCACCCGGAGCCAATACTTTGAGCAATGCCCAATCGATCGTTTGCGCTCGCACGTGTGCAAACATCGCGACAACCTTCGTGACAAGCGCGAAGAGGAGGTCCGATCCGATAGCCGTCGCTGAAGGGACTCCCGATAGCACGAGCATCGGCGTCACTAACGCGCCGGCTCCCACACCCGAATATGCAATTAACGCGCCGATGACAAACCCGGAAAGAACGTATGCGACCGGATTCACGCGCGAGTCTCCGCCATAGACCGGCTATCGGGTGGCCGAATCGTTTTCTTTAAGAGGCCTTGTCGCGCAGGTACGACGCGATGCCGGCTGCCCATGAGGGCAACTGGATCCCAAGCAGTTCCAGCCGTGAGTTTGCAAGCGCCGAGTACGCCGGCCGGCGGGCGGCCGCTTCCCAGTCTTGCCCGCTGATCGGCTCGATCCGATGCTCGATTTTGGCGAGTTCAAGGGCTTTCGCTGCAAACTCGTACCACGAGACCGGACCGACGTTACAGGCATGGTACAAACCGTAATGCCGCGTCTCGACGAGTTTCCGGAGCGCCTCCGCAAGATGCCCCGCGTACGTCGGCGACGCGACAACGTCATTTACGACGCGAATCACTTCGCCGGCTCGCGCCCGCGTGATTATACGGTCGATGAACGTGCCTTTAGACGCCGATGCAAAGACGCCGTAGACGCCGCAAGTACGAACGACGAATGCTTTCATGTCGCGCCGTAACACGAGCGATTCTCCCGCCCGCTTTGATGCACCATACACGGAGATCGGACGGTCGCAATCATCTTCCGTGTACGGTTGATCGGTCTGGCCGTCGAAGACGTAATCCGTGCTGATCGTGAGGAACGCAACTCCCGCGCGCGCACAAGCCTCGGCCCATCCGTCCACCGCAAGCGCGTTTATGCGAAACGCTTCGGCTGCTTGTGTTTCGCACAGATCGACGTTATGAAATGCAGCGCAATTAACTACGATCTCTGGATGAATCTTCTCGATCCACGAGTCCGCTCGATCCCACGCGCCGAGATCGAGCTCAGCGTGCGAGGGCGCAACGATCGAATCATCTGTCCACCGCGACGCGATCTCCCGGCCGAGTTGTCCCGAGCCACCGATGAGGAGAACCTTCATGCTGCATCTGCGGGCGACGGCGCCTGCGATGCGCAACCGGGACGGCCGAGGCAAGTAACATGATGACGTTGCCGACCATCAATTCATAAACCACCGCCTGCAGCGTCGGATGTACGAGCGCGATGAATGCAAGCGTCGCGAATGTTGCGACGAACAGGGGCAACGACAAATCCCAACCGGTGCGTCGCAATGCGCGTACGAGCAAATCGTCGTCGTCATCGCGAGCAACGCCATCGCCAACCCATAGATCGGGAAGTAACGGCAACGCGGCATCGTAGTTGTGCCCCGCGAGCGCATGCAGCAACAGACTCCCGGCGAGGTGATAGAGCAGTACGCCGATTGCGGCAACTGCAGCGACAAAGGCAAGCGACAAGCCACAATGAGCCGCGCGTCCGTTCACCGAGCGCGTGCCGGTGCGTCGCCTGCGGAATCAACACGGTCGGCACGAATCCGACGAAATACAACAACATTTTTCCGCAAAGTGACGCGATCGAGTAGAGACCTGCATCATGCGAAGGGAAAAAATGCTTGACGATGATGACATCACCGAATCCAATGACGGTCATGGTAATCGTCAGCGACACAGCACCCGCGCTCGTCGCCAGAATGCGTCTCCAATCAAGCTTGATCGATGCGCCGGTGAACCGTGCGATAGCGACGCGCAAGGGGAAGCGCGATCATCACCGCGCCGACCACCATGCCGAAACAGAAACGCGCCCACTCCGCCGTAATACCGTCAAGCCCGCAAGACTCAGAAGCACGACGATTGCGCCGACTTTTGTGATTCCCTCGCCTGCCAAGCTGACAAGCCGTAGCCCGCGTAGTCGTGCAGCGCCTTGACCGATCGCGCGCATGCGTTCCGAGAAAGATACCGATCGCCGACATGACGCCGACGATCGGGAGCTGCCCATGCCGGCACGTGCAAGAAATGCGCCCAAGCGGAATCGCGAGAACGCAAGCCGGCCGCAACATAAATAACGCCGCAGAGCGCCGAACCGCGCACGATGAAGTCGATCAAGCCGCGCACGTGCGAGTCATCGTGAAGCGCGCGAAACTCCGCAGCATATTTCGCGACGACGGTAGTCAACAAGCGAAGCGGCATCACGGCAAACGTATACCGAGATCAACGCGTAGAACCCGCCGTAGTCGGCTACGCCGAGACGGCGGCTCGCGATCGCGTGGAAGACGAAGCCTCCGACGCTCAAAAGCATACTGGCGGCGAACACGATCGCGCTCGCACTAAAAATGGAACGTGTTGAGAATTTGCCGGCGGTGTCGTTCGCTGTCATGGAGCAGCAGGCTACGACGCCGTGCGCGACGCAGTCCCGGCATGCGCGAATCGGCGGCGGCGAACTACGAAACATGGACGTTTCCACGCACGTGGATTCCCGGCGTCTTGCGCATCGTCCCGAACGTCTTTCGCGACGAACGCGGCTATTTCAAAGAGACGTTTTCCGCTTCGCGCTACGCGGCAGGCCGGGATTGCGAAGCGTTCGTCCAAGATAACGTATCGCTTTCGAAGCGCGGAACACTGCGCGGCTTGCACGGCGACCGGCGCATGGCAAAACTCGTGCAGGTCCTTGCAAGGATCGGCCTTCGACGTCATCGTCGACATCCGCCACGGAAGTCCAACGTATCGGCAAATGGCTCGGCGTACGAGCTCGACGCAGATTCGCACGACGCAAGTCTACATTCCGGCCGGTTGCCTGCACGGCTTTCTTGCGCTAGAAGACAACACGATGCTCTCGCTACAAGCAGACGGCGGAGTACGACCCTGCGTCCGAGATCGGCGTCGCGTGGAACGACCCCGATCTGGGCGATCGAATGGCCGCTTCGGCGGAATGGAGCCGCTGCTCAGCCCGAAAGACGCAGCGAACCCGACGCTGCGCGAACTGCGGCCTCCTGTAACAAACAGCGAATACCCGTAGTACCACGAGCCAGAGGGACACGAGAAAACGAGAGGGATGGCCATCGAGGCTCAGAGCGACGAAGCTCTAGTCCGGCGCATCCGCGACGGCGAAACAGAAATGTTCGCCGAGCTGGTGGACCGGTACAAACGCGGCATCGCAAACTTCATCGGAGCAAGCGTTCGCGGCTCCGCCGATGTGTCGGATCTCTCGCAGGAGACGTTCTTGCGGGCATACGCGCACTTGGGCACGTTCAACCCGCAACTCGGTAGATTCTCGACGTGGATCTACCAAATCGCGCGCAATGTGGTTCGCACGCACCTGGGTAAGTCGCTCCGGCGGCCGGTCACCCAGGAGCTTCCGGAAGATCAAACGCTCGAGAACGCGCTCCCCGATCCCGCTGAAGAATCGGATCCGGCGGGCGGGATCCTGCGCCGCGAGGCCGAGCGCGAACTGCGCGAAGCGCTCGCGGAACTTCCGGAACGGACGAGGACGGTCTTGGCACTTCGATACTTCGACAACATGGAATACCACACGATCGCGAGCACGCTCGGGCTCTCGCTCGGCAACGTCAAGACCTTGATTCACCGCGGCAAGATCGCACTCGCAAAGAAAATGCAAGAACGCGAAGAGCGCGCTCGCGCGGCGAGCGTAAACGAACGGGGAGGGCATCGTGCGTTGCTCCTCGTGTGAGATTCTCCTGGACCGTTATGTTGAAGCGACGCTTCCGCCGCGCCAAATGACCGCGGTGTCCGCGCATCTGAAGACGTGCGATACCTGCGCCGCTCTCGTTAACGAGCTGCGCGTCGTCGACGGGTTGATGTCGACGACTAAGAGCGTCGATCTTCCCGCGAATTTTACGTTCGCCGTTATGGCGGAAGCACGAACGATGCCGGTCGCGGTCGAGCGCCGGTTGTCGGTCTGGTCGCTCCTGATCTTTTATCTCGTCGCTGCGTGGATTGCGCTGAGCGGCGGTTTTGCGCTCTTTGGCCCGCGGCTTGCGTTCCTAGAGCGCGCGTTTGCCCCGATTTGGTCGGGGGCCGGTAACATCGTTGCGGCAATTGCCGGAATTGCTCACGGCGTTGGACCTGCCGCGCCGGCCGTTGTGGCTGGCGTCAGCTTCGTGTTGTTCGTCGACGTGTTCCTCGCCGGCGCGCTTATCTTCTTCTATCGATCCGTACGCCCGCGCTTGGCTGCGGTACTTGCACGTTCGGAGGCCTCATGAAAAGAACGCATTTGTTTGCCCTCACGCTTATCGCTGCGTTCTTCGCCGTAACGTTTGCAACGACAGGCATAGCGCAAGCGGCCGCGCGCAGCATCTATCACGGCGGAACGTATGTTGGTTCCGTCGTCGTCGAACCGGGACAAGTGGTCGAAGGCGATATCAACGTTCTCGCCGGAGACGCCACGATCGAAGGTACCGTTGACGGTGATGTGAACGTCGTGGGCGGCAGCATTATCATGCAAGGCGGCGTCATCAACGGCCAGCAACACTACGTGAGCAATGACGTCACTCAAAGTGTCGTTCCGTGGGTTCCGTCGCATTCAGCGGGCGTGGACGCGTACGCGCCCGATCATCGCATGTGGTGGCGTGTCGCGTGGGATGTCGTCGTGTTGCTCTTCTTCTTGATCTTCCCGCTCCGGACGCGCATGGCGGTCGGACGGCTGGAAC
Source organism: Vulcanimicrobiia bacterium (assembly GCA_963765935.1). GTDB lineage: Bacteria > Vulcanimicrobiota > Vulcanimicrobiia > Vulcanimicrobiales > Vulcanimicrobiaceae > JAMXLG01. Next base: position 151,059 of record CAVXXX010000003.1, read on the forward strand.
AACATCCGGCGATGGCAACAGGTGCGGGACTCTTCGGATGGGTCGCCGTGATTCCGCTCGCAGTCTTGCTCGCAATTACCGTCGTCTTGATCCCGTTGATCTTCGTGGAATTCGTGCTGCTTACCGCATCCGTCTTCATCGGCACGGCGGCGCTCGCGCTGCTCGTCGGGCGGCGCTTCTATGAGTTGCTCTCGCCCAACGCCACGCCCACGCCCCTCGTAGCATTGGTCCTCGGACTGACGCTCCTGACAGCCGCCCAATTGGTGCCGGTAGTCGGCGTCCTCGTGACGTTGCTGACAGCACTCGTGGGACTCGGCGCGGTGATGCTGACGTTTGTACCCGAGACGCCCTCGGCACCGGGCACCATTCCGCCGCGGCCGACGATAGGCGGACCCCCGATGCCCGTCGGCTAATACCCGTCGAAGCTATGACGACGGTATCTCGCGCGGCGAAATTCGCCGAACGCACAGCTCGATTGCGGGCCTCAACCATCCGTGAGATGCTGAAGGTCACCCAACAACCCGACGTCATCTCCTTCGGCGGCGGGCTGCCGGCGCCGGAGCTCTTCCCGACTCGCGAGATTGCGGAATGCACGGCCGAGGTGATGGACGAATACGGCGCGGCCGCGCTCCAATACGGCGTCACCGAAGGCATTCCGGAAATGCGCACGTGGGTGGCCGATCGCCTTTCGACGCGCCTCGAAAAGTTGTTCGACCCGAGCGAGATTTTGATCGTCAACGGTTCGCAGCAGGGCCTCGATTTGATCGGAAAGATTCTGCTCGATCCCGGCGATCACGTCGTGCTAGAGAATCCCTCGTACCTCGGTGCGATTCAAGCATTCGATGCCTACCAAGCGCGCTATCTAACAGTAGAGACCGATGAAGACGGCGTCGTGCCCGAGTCGTTGGAACGCCTCCTCGAGCACGCCGATCCGTTCCCGAAGTTTCTCTATCTGGTTCCCAACTTTCAAAACCCGACGGGCCGTACGCTTTCGGCAAACCGGCGTGAAGCGCTCGTGCGTATCTGTGAAGAGTTCGATCTTCCCATCGTCGAGGACGACCCGTACGGTGAGTTGCGCTTCGAAGGCGAGCATCTTCCGTCGCTGATCTCGCTTGCAAAAACCGCTTGCGTTATTTACTCGGGAACCGGCAGCAAGATCATGGCGCCCGGACTGCGCGTAGCGTGGCTTGCAATTCCCGATCACGAAGTGCGCGAAAAAATTGCTCTCGCCAAGCAAGGAACGGATTTACAGACCGGATCCCTTGCCCAGTACGTCTTTCATCGCTACGCGAACAAGCGCCACGCCTTCGAAGCGCATGTGGAACGCATCATTCAAACGTACGCACATCGCCGCGACGTGATGGTGGAGGCACTTTCGGAGATGATGCCGCCCGGCGTGCATTTCAATCGTCCCGACGGCGGCATGTTCTTGTGGGCGTCGGTTGACGGCGTCGATACGGAAGAGCTTCTGAAACTCTCGGCCCAAGAGAAAGTGGTCTTCGTCCCCGGCGTTAGTTTCTATCCGGGCCGCGACGTTCACGACGGAATGCGCCTGAACTTCTCCAACGCCTCGGAAGAGAAGATCCAAGAAGGCATCCTGCGTTTGGCCGCCGCAGTTCGCGATTTCAAGCGATAAGAAGGAGTAACACCGTGCCTTGTTACGTGACCGGTATCGTGCCGACAAGCGACGTCTCCGAACTCGAGAAAGTCCTCGGCGGCGTTCCGAACATCGACCACTCGAAGCTCTCCGTTATTACGCGTGAAGCGCCGACTGAAGAACACGACGAGTCATTCCTGAATTTCATCCATCCCGGACAATCGATCTCCGGCGATGATTTCGGCAGTTTGGCGGGCATGGACACGGCAATCATGACAAGCGGCGGCGGCACGGGAGTTCCCGGGATCGGCCGAAGCGGCAGCGGCATGGATTTTCTTCACAGTGAATACGTCGCCGCGGAGATCGGGATATTGCCGATTCCCGACGATGAGCGCGCAAACTACAACGATGCCTTGGACGAAGGCCGTGTCGTCATCGCGTACCAGTGCGCCGATGCCGACAGTGCGGCGATCGAAGCGGCCTTACATCAAGCCGGCGTGCATAGAATCAAAACCTACCGGAACTAGCGCACCCGGCCGACGGGAAACGGTCCGTACCCCGGCGCGGCAAGCGCAACTGCCTTCGCTGCGAGACGCGTTAGAGAGCGACCGCGGATGGGCAGACGCGAACCGACATACCGCCATCCGGCCCACGTGTACGTCGAAGGTCCCGCATTGTTGATGCCGGCTTTTTTAAAGAACGCGCGCAACGTCTGCGGCGTCAAGTATTGAATGTGTCCCTCGGGCATCACATACGGCGTTCCCGGCACGAAGCGCACCAGATTCCAATTACCGGTTTCGATGAACAACAGGCCGCCGGGCTTCACCAGTCTCGTGACGGATCGAAGAAACTCGGTCGGCGAAACGGTATGCTCGATGACCTCGACGGCCGTTACGATATCATACTGACGTCCACTACCATACAGTTCGTCGGGCGTTTGCGCTGCAATGGGCGTCCCGTACGAAGCGCTTATGCTTCTCGAAAATGACGACGCATCAAATCCGAACGCATCTGCACCCGCGCGTCGAAGCGCCCGCACCAGTCCACCAGATCCGCAACCGACATCTAACGCGGAGGCTCCACGAAGGCCGCCGTAGACCTCCGAAAGCGTTTGTAATTCATCCCGGTATGTCGAGAGAACGTTCTCATCCGCAACGCGCTCCGCGTAACGTACGGTCCGATCGAAGCCTAGCCCGTTGTAGTATGCCTCATCGTACAAGCTATCTAAGGCGATGTCGTTTAAGCGCGGATTGACGTACACGTGCGTGCAACGACGACATCGAACGATCGAGAATTCGTGATCGTAGATCACTGCTCGCTTGCGCATCAATGTTCGAGTGCTGTCGCTACCGCAAAGATCGCAGGTAACATAGACCAGATCGTTGGCGGCAAGCTTGGGGAGGGTTACGATAGCCCTGCTCCTATTTTCGATGAGAAGTTAAAAAACGTTTGGCTTTCGCTGTTGCGCGACGAGTTGTGCGGCGCGAAAGAGCGACTCGAATTGACCTGCATCGGTCCACCAACCGGATAGCACGTCGTAACATAAATCGCCTGATGAGATATAAGCATTATTGACGTCTGTGATCTCGAGCTCGCCCCGCGCTGAGGGCTGCAGCTCCTTGCAAAAGTCGAACACGCGACGATCGTACATATAGATGCCCGTAACGACGTACCTACTTTTCGGCGTTATCGGCTTCTCTTCGATTTTGATAATGCGCCCGTTCTCGATCTGCGCAACACCGAAGCGTTCGGGATCGTGCACCTCCTTCAGCAGGAGTCTTGCCCCGGAATCCTGATTTTGAAATTTTTTTACGTACGGAGAGATATCGTCTTCGATGATGTTGTCACCGAGAATGACCACCACCCGTTCGCCCTCAGCGAAGTGCTCGCACAAGCGAAGCGCATCGGCTATCCCGCCTTCTCCCTCTTGGTACGTGTAATAGATATCCTTCAGACCGAACTCACGCCCGTTGCCGAGGAGTCGCAGGAAATCGCCGGCCGAGTGTCCGCCCGTCACGATCATGATGTCGTTGATCCCCGCACGACATAGCGTCTCGATCGGATAATAGATCATCGGCTTGTCGTAAATCGGTAAGAGGTGTTTGTTTGTCACCTTTGTGAGCGGTCGAAGCCGAGAGCCGAGGCCACCGGCAAGAACTATTCCCTTCAAACGTCCCTCATCGGTGTGCGTATTGGCGTCTACAGAAGTCGGCAAAATCGCCTGATTTCAACGGCCGCCACCACGACTCGTTATCTCGATACCATTGCACGGTACGGACGAGGCCCGATTCAAACTCCATCGTCGGATTCCATCCCAGGCTGCGTAGTTTTCCCCCCTCGACGGCGTAACGCCGATCGTGCCCCGGCCGGTCTTGAACGTGACGCACGTGCGTTTGAACGGTGCGCCCGCAAAGTTTCACGAGACGAGAGGTGATGTCGAGGTTCGACTTGTGATTCCCACCGCTAATGTTGTACGTCTCGCCCACTTCTCCGCGATCGAGTACGTACAGTATTGCACGCGCATGGTCATCCACGTATAGCCAATCGCGAATCTGCATGCCGTCTCCGTACAGTGGAACAGTTTCGTCATCGAGGAGATTCGTTATAAACAGAGGGATGAGCTTCTCGGGGTATTGATAGGGACCATAGGTATTACTACCGCGAGTAATCATAACGGGGGTGCCGTATGTGTTCCGGTAAGCAAGGACCTGAAGATCGCCCCCGGCCTTACTGGCGGAATAAGGGCTCCTCGGAGCCAGCATATCGGATTCGGCGGAGAAACCGGTTTGTACGTCCCCATATACTTCGTCCGTCGACACCTGAACGTAGCGAGGGATACCGAATTCTCGAACGGCTTCTAAGAGGACATGCGTTCCTAAAATATCCGTTTCGAGAAACGCTTTTGGATCGAGAATCGAGCGATCGACATGTGTCTCTGCGGCAAAGTTGACCACGGCGTCAACTCCGCTCGCGGTTGCACGTCGCACAACGTCATCATCACAGATGGTCCCCCGAATGAAGCGGTAGCGGGGATTCCGTTCAATGCTCCGCAGATTCTCCGGATTACCCGCATACGTCATCGCATCGAGATTAATGATCTCCGTATCCGGTCGTTCGGCGAGCACGATTCGAATAAACGCTGAACCGATGAACCCAAGACCGCCGGTTACAAGCCACTTCTTCATTAGCGTCTCTCCGACTTACCCTTTCCGGCCATGCCTGTTGCCGCCGAAGAATCCTCGAAAATACGCCACGCTCAACGCGAATGCAGAGCTGCTCACGCCGGCAAAGCGCAGCGGGTGATAAAGCCCCTGTACGAGCCAAGCGATTGGTAGCATGAACCACGTGCCGTGCTTTCTCGTAAGTCGCCCGCGTGATTCAAATGCGATGACATACTTTCGCGTCGCAAAGAGATCGCTGCTTCGGCCATGGCGGTCGTGCGAAGCCAGCGCAGTTTGAAAAACGCCGGCCCGGAACCCAAGCGCCCTCGCGCGAAGCGACAAGTCGACATCTTCACCATAGAGAAAGAAGCCTTCGTCGAAACCACCGAGGCGTTCGAACAGGTGCCGGCGGATAATCATTGCACATCCGTTCACCCAGTCGGTGGCTTCCGTCGAGGGCAACGTCAGGTCCGTCGCTCCGCCCAGCCACCGGACCCAAAGGCCTCGTGTGAAGTAATAGGAGTCATTTTGACGTATTACGCTGCACGCTACATCGACCCGATTTTCATCCATCCACGAGGTCAGAACTTCGATCCAATTATCGTCGGCCACCGCATCCGGGTTAAGGAAGGCGAGGAACGGCGTAGCAGCGTAACAGGCGCCGCGATTGACTGCGGCGCCGAAACCTTCATTCGAGGAATTACGGATCAGTTCTATGCCGGGAATTAGGGCAAGCAGGTCCGGCGAACCATCGGATGAAGCGTTGTCGACAACGACTACCCTGGTTTTCACCGTTTGGCGCAATGCGGAATCGATCGCATCGCGCACATATTCGCGGCCGTTGTAATTGACGATTACGACGCAAGCTCGCGCCTCAGAATCGGGATTCAAAATCTCTCACTGTCTTACGGGTAACCGGCAAGAAATATCTACAGCTTATTTAAACTTCCTGCATGCGCCATGTTCGGCCGGCGTACATACGCAAATTGCTCGGAACGGTGACCACTATGCGGCTTTCGGCTTTATGCTTAGTTCTCTGCCAATGCTTTGCTTCAACATCGATCGCTTGCGCTGCAGCACAGCCGGTGGGGACCCCAAATGAGTATGGGGTTTTGCGCAAGATCCCGCCTGCGGTCCTCGACAAACTAGCGAGCGACGCGATCCCGGACAGCGAAGGCGCGATGCAACTCAACCGCAGCCACTGGACGGACATCGTCTATCAGCGGGTTGCCATCCCGCTGATTTGGGTTGGCGCCGCAGAAAACAACCGGACAAAGGTTGACAACGGCTGGAAAGCCATAGATCTATCCTTGTCGCATCTGCAAAGCGACGGCAGCTTCGACACCGCGCCGGGCAGAACGATGAATGAAGCCGAGATGGCGTTCTGGATTGAAGCCGTCAGTCACGCGATCGTAGTGCTCCAGCAGAGCCCGCTCGCTTCGCACTATGCAGAACGCATAAATGCGGTGCTTCCGTCGATACGCCGCAACGTGGCATGGTTGAACAACGAAGACCGCCTTGCTCGATTGGCGCAGTTCGATGCGCCCGCCGTAAATCGCTTGATTGTCGACGCGTGCGCGTTTGCTTATGCATCGAGCGCGCTTCAAGACTCGTCATTGATGAGCCCGGCAAATATGTTTATTCGTCTCGCTTTAGCGAAACAACATCAAGACGGCACGCTATTGGAAGAGAACGGCTTTGATTCAAGTTATCAGGGCGTTTCTGTCTTGCATTTAACGTATTTCGCACTGGTACAACCGGGATCTGCGGTGCGCTCCGCGCTTATTTCAGCAAAAAATCGTGAGTTGGCCGCGATTCGAGCCGATGGAAGCGTAGACTCGTCCGAAAACACGCGCACGGGCGGCAAGCACATGGTGAACGGACAGCCGTACGCCGTCGATTATCGATCCGTTATCCTCGGCTTGTACTATTCGGGATTCTACACCGGCGACTCTAACGCCGTAGACGCCGCAAACCGAATTTATACGCGGGTCTACCATCAAAGCCCGAACGCATAGACCGTTCCGTTTTGATCCGCCGTGTAGATGCCGCTCGGCACGACGGCCGGCGACGCTTGCATCGGCGCAGGCATCGCGTAGGACCACAGCGTCTGACCGTTGGACGTGCTTAACGCGACGAACTGGTTATCCAAGTCCGCATAGACTACGCCCGCATTGATGGCCACCGAATTCGAGGTTGTCGATTGTGTTGGATGCGTCCAAATGACGTTTCCCGCCAGATCGAGTGCAACTAACGCGCCGCCACCGGACGATGCAGCCGGCGTTACCCTTCCGAAGAAGCTAGGAGTGCGACGCGATGATGCTGCGCTCGTGGCCGCGGCACCGCCGTAACCGGCAATGCGCACGAAAACGTATCGGCCATCCGTTGCCGGCGTAGAATAACCCGCCCCGAATGTCGATGTGCCAAACTTCTGCGAGGCCGTCAGCCCGCCGGAGTTTTGGTCGAGGTAAAACAACGTACCGCTTTTACTCAGCGCGATGGCTTCACCGTGAAGAATCACTACGCCGCTCCCGACGTCGTAATCTTGCGTCGGATTGTAGGTGTTGTATTGCCAAATGACGCTACCGGAAGCCGGATCGAGCGCGACTATGCCGTTGGCGGTCAGCACCGAATTCACGCACGTGTTTCCCGTTCCGAAATACAGATGCGTCCCATCAAAGGAAATCGGCGACCAAACCGAGCCTCCATCATTGGCAACCGGGTCGACATTGAATATCCAGCCCGGCGCTCCGGTTTTCTCATCGAACTCCCGAACGCCGCCTTGCGTGCATGTCGGCGTATCGCCACCCGCGACGCCAACGAAGACTTTGCCATTCACGACGGCCGGCGTGGCCCGAATCGGCCCTGGAACTCTCGCCTGCCATAAAATCTTACCCGTCGCGGCGTCCAACGCGTACAAATTCGAGGCAACCGGGTCGTAACCGGAATCGTTCGTGTCGTATACGAAGTTGTGCGTTCCCACGAATAGCATGCCGTGATCGTACGCGGGAACCATGCGCACTTCGACGCCGGGACCACCAAGTTGCGTCGTCCACAGCACCTTACCCGTCAACGCTTGCAGCGCAAATACGATGCCGTTATTGAGCGTCACGGTATACAGCGATCCGTTTGCGACGACGGGCCCGCCGATTATTTGATCTCCCGTCGAATATTTCCAGTGAAGCTTTAATTTCGAAACGTTCGAAGTGGTGACCCCGATGTTTTGAGGCTGACACCCGGAGCTGAGGCTGTCGTGACCGAGTGTCACCCAATCGTCGACCGGCGTCGCGGGAGTCGGTTCCGGGCAAACCGCTTGAACGTTGATATCAGGAGGGTTTACCGTGGACTTCGGCAGAGCGCTTTCGCCGGACGATCCACCGCCGCAGCCGGCGACGAGAACTGCATAAGCGAGCACGGCCGCAATGAATGGGTGCCTCATAGTCATCAAGAACCAGCTTATTACACGCTTATTGAGAAAGTCCTGAGGCACTAGTCCTTAGAATAGGGCTGCGACCCTCCACGGCCGAACGTCGGGAACCCGTGTCATCGTCCCAAATCGATAGTGCGCTCGCGGACCGTTATCACGAAGTGATGGCGTTCCGCGCCGAGGCGCTGCAACGGTATAAAGCAAACGAGCTGAGCGTCATCTTTGGGCCACCTGCAAAAGTGGTGTTCCCGCGCGTGGCTGCCGGCTCGTCGCCAAATGCCCGCATGCGCGTTGGGCCGTTTTCGATATCGAACTATCCGCCGATCTGGCAGTTCGCCGAAAAGCTCATCCGCGAATCCGACCGGTCTGTCAACGTGCTCGAGATCGGACCCGGAAACGGGGCTCTCGCTCGGCACCTGCAGTCGGTCTTCGGCAAACGCATCGCCAGGTATTTCGGACTAGAGCGCGATCCGGAAATCAAGGGCCCGTACGAGCGCGTTGAGTCGATCGAGTCGATTCCGGTGAAGGTCGATGTAGTCATCGCAAGTGAAGTCGCGGAGCATATGACGGCGGATGAGTGGTTCCGCAACGTGCTCTCGCCGCTCGAGAACCGTATCGATCCCGGCGGCTCACTGTGTATGTCGGTGCCGAATCCCATCTCTCCGGCCGGCATTCATCGAGATTTCACCCACGTGCAAGCGTATCCATGGTACGACCTTTACGCCATTCTGCGACTTACCTTCGCTGAAGTCGCCGTCCAGCGTACGTTTTATGCCTGGTCTTTGCAAAGACTGGCGTTTTTGATTCCTCGCATCATCGTTTGTCCTATGATTGAAATGGATTGGTGCGACGGAATCGTTTGCGTAGCAAAACGGCCTGTTACGCGCGCGTGATTGAACGGGCGGATGCTGGAAATCGTTCGTCGTAAGTAGGGTTCATGGAAGCGTTGCGTCAGGGATGTCCGTTCTGCGGTGCGTTGCGCGTTTTAGAAAGCGTTACGGTTCGCGAGCACCACTTTGGGATGGGCACGGCATTCGAGTATTTGGTCTGTGCGGATTGTAAATCGATTTATATCGCCGATCCCGGATTGGATCTCGAGCCGTATTACGGGGAGGCGTATTATTCGTACGCCGGTGAGCGCAACGGCGTTCTTGGCTATATCGATCGCACTTCATTTCGAAACGCGGCAAAAAAGTATATCGGAATCCTTCGCGCCGGCGGCGCGACGGTGACGAACGTCACGCGCATTGTCGACGTCGGCAGCGGCTCCGGAAGATTATTACGCGGATTGCGCGCGCTCGGATATCGCGACGTGCTCGGCGTCGATCCTTACATTTCGCCCTTGGCCGATACACGTGGAGAAACCGTCCTTCGGGAACCGCTCGAGAGCGTCGCGCGGCGCTTGGAGAACGCGCGTTCGGCCGGCGTTATCATGTTTCATCACTCGTTAGAGCACGTCGTCGATCCCGTCGCGACACTGCAAACGGCAGCCGAGCTCCTAAAAGCCGGCGGCGCCATTCTCGTTCGCATTCCGGTCGCGAACTATGCGTGGCAGAAGTATCGCGAATACTGGTGGGCTCTCGATGCGCCGCGGCATCTCGCGGTTCCGACGGAGAACGGCATGCGACGCGCCGCCGAACGAGCCGGGTTCGAGGTTGCGCGTGTTGAGTACGATTCGACCGCCATGCAATTTTCGGTGAGCGAAGCATATGCAAGGGGTGACTCTCTCGTTCACGCGTTTCGGGGCTCACCGCCGCGTACGTTGATGCGAATGTTCACATCCATTCCCGCCGAGATTGCCGCGCTCCGGCTCAACGCACAGGGGCAAGGCGATCAAGCGGCATTCGTGTTGCGGCTGAAACATTGACGCCGGCGCTCAAACCCGCACGCGGCTCGATCTTGAATCGAGTGCCGCCCGAACGTCTCGCTATCGCCGTCGTGCTCGCTGCCTTCGGCATTGCGGCATTCGTACGAGCATGGGTTTTTTATTGGTTCCCCGGACTGCCCGGTCTCTATGCAAAAGATCTCGGCGTCAACTTCATCGTCGCCGAATACATTCGGCATACGATTCACAGCCCGCTCGACTTCGTGGACATGCTCGGCTGGAGCGCATGGTGGGATCAGCCGTTTTTCATGTACAACGCGTACACGTCGTACGTTGCGATCGTCCCCATCGCGGATCTAGTGAACAGCACGTGGGCGAGCATCAAATTCCTCGAGCTGGCGCAAACCGCAATTGCGTGCGCGGCGACGTATTGGCTCCTTCGTTTATTCGGCTGGTCGCGTCTGTGGAGTCTTGCAGCAGGCACCGTCTACGCAATCGTGCCGGCAGTGATCCTCATGCCGCGAGGAAATCTCGATCTAGGCTGGCCCACGGTTCTCGCACCTGCATGTTTGGCTGCCGGAATCGCGCTGATTCGAAGGCTCGGATCCAACGCGCTTCCGCTCTGTGGCATCGTTTGCGCCATCTGCGGCTACTGCAGCGCAGTCGAGTATGCCCTTTTCCTATCGTTCCCCGCGTACGCGATACTCGCTTCCTACGCGTTTGTACGCACACCGCGCGCGCGATGGCTCGCGTTGTCTTTGACAGGCGCGGTCGTCATGGTCGCATTCGGAGCCTATTTTGTCGTCCCGACGCTCGGCAATCACCTCTTCAGCGATTCATCGATCCGGCGTGAATCGCTCGTGAACGCGAGCTTCGTTCAGTGGTACAGCGAGGACGTGACGTCCTATGCAGGACTGATTCTTCGCGAAGCACTTCTCTCACCCGTCGCACTGTACAATGCGACGGGTCAGCTTCCCGTCGCAGTGATTGCTGGTACGAGTATTTGGCTCTTTGCGATTATCGGGCTTCTCGGCCGCAAAGAGTCCCTTAAGCGACCGGCGGTCGCCATCGCGGCAGGAATCGTTTTCATTCTCGCATTCATGAGTCTGTGCGCGCTGCTCCCCGGCGGCGAAGCGATCTGGCGCGCTTTCGGTTCGCTTCCCGTAATCAATGCGATACGGACGCCGGACCGGTTCGTGACGTTGCCGATCCTCGCGATCGTCATACTCTCGATTGATGGCATCAGAAGCTTTTCAACGGAAATGCGATCGCAGCGTATGATCGGCGCGGTCATACTTGCGATCGTTCTACTTGCGAGCTCGTACGTTGCTGTCGTACAGCAAGTATGGACGAATCAGCAAGATTACGGCGCGGAAGAACCGGCGCTGAACCAAGTAAACCGCATCGTCTCGGACATCGGTCCGCGCACGGCTCCGTACACGGAATTAAACGGTGGGTCGACCGGAGACTATCCCTCGTATGGCGTGCCGACGCCGATTATCTCGGGGCTCGGCGACCTCGCAGCGCGTTATGTCGACGACGGCCTCGCTCTCACCGGGCTCTTACCTCGGGCTTCTGTCAAGACCATCATTACAACACCGCCTTGGGCCGCTAGCGACGCCGACGGATATCCCGATTTCGGCGATGTTTTTGGTCACGCGCCGGGTGCGCATGAAATTTTTCAAAGCCACGAAGACGTTCGAGTTTTTGCGCTTGACGCAAATGCTATGGTGAAAGCTACGCAGATCGCGTGCTTGACCGGCGGACCGGGATTGATCGACCGTTTGCTCGCGTGGCATAACCTGGCGAACGTTGATCTAGCCGAACCAAACGGCGATTGCACGTTCCAAATCGTCAGCGACCGCGACGCGTACGATACCGCGATTCGGTCTGCTCGTTGGTCGGCTGCCGGAAGCGAGTTGTGCAAAGAGTGTTCGACCGCGCGCGACGCCGATTATCTGTTTGATCCCGGCAGAGAGCTGCTGAACCAACCATGGTATCGAAACTCGGTCGACGGCGACACTCCGCTTTTTCCGGGCGCTGCAATTCGCATCCAGGACGGCACAACGATTTCGTTACCACGGATGACAACAGAAAACGGTTCGCGCATTCGACTTCATCTCGCTTCGCACGCGTATGCAACGCTGACCACGCGCTGCGGTTCCAGCGAATCGGCGATCCGCGTTCTGCCTTTCCGAGGCTTTCGCTGGCTCACGATTCGCACGCCGAAGCCGCTCTCCGAATGTTCATCGATCGAGCTTTCGTTTTCGATAGACGCCACGCGCCCGGCAAACGTTCCGAGCTTCGCGGGCGCGCTTGCCCTCGATGGGGCAATCGTCCCAGGCAGTATCGATCGTCTGCCAACGGCTCCGCGCGCAAGCCGCGATATCTACGCGGTTACGGCCAGTCAGCTCACCGGCGACATGACGACGCCGTACGCCGGCCAAACGTTCATGTTCGACCCTAGCAACCCGGTTCGAACGTACAACGCTCGCTCTTCAGCGATGCGTTGGACGGGCGCGAGCGGAAACGTTACGGTCGTTGCCGACATGTTCCGGCCGGCTGCACACGAACACAACAATGTTCGATTCGCCGCAGAACTGTTTCTACGGCACGGACATCTCATTCCACTACCAACCGGTGCGAACGGCACGCCCGATACGCAGCTTCGCAGAATCACGGCGGTCCGGTCCACCGGCCACGTAGCGCTCTTTTCTGCCGGCACGGGGCTCGTTTCCGGTGACGTCGATTTTCCCGCGGGCGCCTCAGCGGTTTCGCAGACGTCCGGCTTCGCTCGATTCAATCACGGTGCGCTCTCGTCAAACGGACTGACCGGACGCAATGGGAACGTGCTGAGCATGGAGATACCGGCAACAGCCGGTTCATCGACGGTTGTTGCCGGGTTCCTCGGCGTCGATGGCGACGGATACGCTGAGGCAACGATGCGTTGCGCGTCCCGGCAACGGACGCTGCAGGTCTCTGAAAACGTCGGCGAAGGACTGCTTGTTCCGGCAAACGGCGTGCCGTGTACGCTGCGCATCGCGTGGCACGGCAAACCGCTGACGATCAGACGGGTGTTCTTCAATATTCAACGCCGCACGTTCAACGGTGAACGCGAGCTCTGGCTGCCGGGCGGATCCTATCATCTTTACGTGTTGTCGCGACGCAATCGCGCGATATCGACGGATGGGGTTTCGATCGACGGCCATCGCGTCGATTCCAGTAAGCTGATCGACGTAACGTCGAGCGGCGAACACTCCGTAACGGTTGTAGGAATGCCGGCTGAAAGCGCGCTCCTGGCGTTCGTGCCCCAAGCCTTCTCGCCTCCGACACCACTGCTGATTTCTCTCAAACAAACGGCCGCAATTCGTTACGAGATCTCCGTCCCTGCGCGCACGGATGTAAAGCTGGCCCATCTCGATGATGGGAATTGGGCGCTTGCCGGACCTTCAGGCACCGTCTTCGGCAATCGATGCGATCTCGTCTCTACCTGTTATCGCGACGTAGCGCCGGGAGACTACCGCATCTATCACCGGCTACCTGAAGCCGTGCGCATCGGATTCGGCATTACATTGCTTGCATCGATTGTTGCTCTTCTCTGCCTTTGGCTTCCCGGACGGCGGTTTTCCCGCGGGCAGGGATAGCGATCCAGAGCACCAGCACTACGGCGAGCGCCGTGCCGATGATATTCCACGCGTTCGCTATCGGTTGTTGAATGCGATAGAGCTGGAAGCCGCGGCCGTACTCGATGCTCGATATTTTCCAGCCGTTGAAAAACGCATGAACGCGTGAGGGCGCACCCATGTCGCGGCCGTTGACGTAGAGACGCCACTTGGACGAATACGTTCGCGCCAGCACCAGCTCTCGCTCGTGTGCATCGCTACCATTCGGCAGCGTTCCTTCAGCGTGCCATGGCGACCGCCACGATGCCGTTACCTCAGCTCTATCATTGAGGATCGCCGTACGTGATTCGTTAGACCAATTCGGAATATCCGAAAAGATCGCGCGTGCAATAGCTTTTCTCGGTCCGCCCACCGTCACGGCAAAGGATCGCGTCTTCGAGGCGACGGCCCAGACGCACCAATAATAGGCATTGGACGAGCGGCTCTTTCGAAGGGGCGCACGTCCGTCCAGCCGCGGATTATTACCCGAAAGCAGCGCGTACAACCAATGCTCTTCACCGTGCACCCTGCGAATCGGCAGCGGAGCGTCAGATTCGCTTACAATGGGTTCGGGGGCAGAGACGCCCATGAGGTCGGGAAATTGCCAGGCCCACAACGTTCCGAGAACCCATGATTTTCTAACGTCGTTATTTTCGAATGATGACGTAAAGACGGCCGGCGAGCCGACGGGGAGCGTCGCGTCAGGAATCGCGTCGAGCGAACTTCGCGCATTTTCGGACTCAATGTATACCGCAGGTACTGCGTCTTGCAGGCTGCCGTATCTGCTCGCACGTGCACGAAGCGCCTGCTCTCGCATTAAAAAGGTTGTGAAGTTTGCGCCGACATTCGGTTCAAAAATTGCGGGCAGACGAGAAACAACATCACGCCGCAATTTCACGTCGCTGATGCCGAGATCTGCAAGGTCGCGATCGTCCCCACGGATGTAGCGTTCCAGTGCGAAGTCGATGTACGGCGGCGAAGCCGCATTTGCGCTATTTGGTATGAGCGTCGCCGGATCGGTGCCCGCGCTTTGCGGTTGGCCAGTCAAGCCAACCGGCTGTTGCATCGGCAACTCCAGACATAAATTGACGCTCTCGGCACATTGTTTTGTGTTGCCCAGCGCAGGAGGAACGGCGGGCACGAGACGATCGGCACCGAATGCAAGGAACGGCAGCGTCGATAAAACGCAAATGGCCGCGATCGTTCGCGAAACGGCGCGATTAAAAACCGACGCGGCCACGGCAGCTAAAACGATGACGCTGAAGCTATAGAGCGCCATGACATGGTAAAGCTCTCGAACGATGGTAAAGAGAATCGTGCGATGCAGCGCGTAGTCGAACGGCGCTGCAAGCGGGCCGTACCACCCATTCGCCCAGACCAACGCG
This sequence comes from Vulcanimicrobiia bacterium, assembly GCA_963765935.1. Classification (GTDB taxonomy): domain Bacteria; phylum Vulcanimicrobiota; class Vulcanimicrobiia; order Vulcanimicrobiales; family Vulcanimicrobiaceae; genus JAMXLG01. The sequence goes on from CAVXXX010000003.1 coordinate 166,116, forward strand.
AAGAGCGCGACAGCGGCACACGCGAACGCCGCCGTGCGGAGTCGAGCGGTCAGCAGCGCGACTATGAGACCGCCACAAGCGGTCGCCACCAGGACGAACCGGCCGGCAAAATAGAGCGGCTGGAGCGAACGGGTTAGCGCCTGTACATCGTATCCGATGTATCCACGCAGTTGAAGCAGTTCGGAGAACCGGCCGCTCATGTCCAACTGCCATTGCCGCGTTGCATGCAGGCTTACGAGTCCAGCCGTCTCGTCCCCGCCGAAGTTCATCAGCAGCGTGATGACATGCACGAGCGGTACGAATGCAATAATAAAGAACGTTGCAGCGGCTCGCGCCAGGTTTCGCGATGCTGCGACCGCACAAACGAGCGCAACGACCAATCCAAAGCCGAGGAATTGAATCTGCGTCTCCATGACCGACAGCAGCAATCCGGCTACCACCGCGGAGCGCAGCCAATGCGTTTCGCCGCGAAAAGCCCGCCAAACCGAAGCGGCAAAGAGCGGCAACAACTCGTACGCCGTCACGACATAAATGTGGCCGGCTACGAATTTTTGGAAACACACCGGACCGAATGCATAGCTGAAGGCCAACGCAATCCGCTCGAACCGCCCGAGCCGGATGTCAAACGCCGAGAACGCGGCGGAAACGCCCCACTGTCCGGCGCTAAAAATGACAACGAGAAAGATCGCCAGCACCCATTGCGCCGGAAACCCGATTGCCGAGAGCAACCACCACAACGCTCCGATATAGTTGACGCCCGGCGCGTCGAGGTCACCGCCAAATCCAAATGGGTTCCATGTGGAGAGATTCTGCACGAAGCGCAACCAGAAACCGTTTCGGTCCGCCGGCCAAAGCCAATCGTGATGCAAGCCCGGCACACCGCCGCGAAGCGCAAACGGCAACAAAAAGATCGAGGCCAGCGCGATGGGAAGCAGGATCGTCAGTGCATCGATGGTGCGACGGTCGCTTCTCAACCGCCCGATCATGGCGCTATCTCGCGCAATGCGTGCAGTTCGATCTCGGCCGCCCGCTGCCATGTAAAGGCGCGCGACTGCTGAAGTGCTTCTTCACTGAGCTTGTCGTAGAGAGACCGATCTTCCAAGACCTTGATGACGTTTGCTGCCAAAGCCTCTGTGTTACCGACCTCGGTAGACACGCGGCCCGCGGGAAAGATTTCCGCGAAAGGCGGAAGTTCGTATGTAACGCACGGAAGGCCGAACGCCATAGCCTCGGCTAAGGCGATTCCCCAACCCTCTTCTTTACTCGGAAACACGAAGACTCGCGCGCGCGAAAGCAGCTTGAGTTTTTCATCATTCGAGACATCGTCGCGAATAGTCACGACGCCGCGCAGTCCATACTCGTCGATGGAGCGTTCCAGTTGGGCGCGAAAATCGGGAAGGCCGCGTCCGATAATCGTTAGGCGTTCATTGGAAAGCTCGGCGTGAACGATCCGCCAGGCGTCGACGAGCTCGTCAACGCCCTTCGCCGGGTGAAGCCGCCCTACGAAAATCGCTCCCTCGCGAAGTTTCGGAATTTCGGGCAAGTGTTCGTCAACACCGTTGGTCGTTACGTGCGTATACGGACGATCGTTCACGCCCATCTCTCGTGAAAGATATGGGCTGCTCACGATGTAGCTACGACACAGTTGCGCGAGACTTCGCCCCACAACCTCGTTTGCAAACGCTAACAGATTGCGCAGCAAACTGCCCGGCCGTGCAAGCGGATTGCCAATGAAGTGCCAAAACTGAACCGCTGCACGCGTTCTTCCAAAAAGAACGGCAGGTAAGGCGTCCGGAATCGAATGCGACATCGCCATGACGACGTCGCATGATCGCCGCAATTTTCGCGCGGCGGCTACACTAGCCGCAGCACGTAGCAACTGCGAAACGGCGCTCGCGCCGTTGCCGAAATCCGGTATCGAAATAAACTGGTCGATGCGCAGATGCTCGCGAAAGGTCGGCTCAGCGCTGCTGGGACCCATCACGACGAGCTGCACGCCGTTCCATCGTTTTGCCGTCTCGACCAAATGAACGAAACCTCCGGCACGGTCGAGAGCCAAGGCATCGACACTATTTGCGATAACGCCGATACGTAGCGGCCGGCTAGCCACGGCCGTCTTCGAAATTCAAAGCCGCCAGCTCGATCTCCGCGGCGCGATCCCACGAAAACGTTCGCGCGAGTTCTCCGGCTTCGCGTGCAAGTTGTAGACGCGCGTTTTCATCGCCGAGCAATTGGGCGCAGTGCGACGACAGGCCGCGAACATCGCCAAGCGGCACAGAACGCCTTCCCCGGTAAAATAGATCGCGAAAGACCGGCAGGTCGTACGTGACGCACGGCAGTCCTGCCCACATCGCCTCGGCTACCGAAATTCCCCACCCCTCCTCCGAGCTAGGAAACACGTACAGCGCACAGGACCGAAGCAGCTCCCATTTCTCCGTATTGTGAACTTTGCCGTGAAAAATCACGCGCTCGTTCAAACCAAGCTCATGCACCAAGTCGTCGAGCTTCTGTTGATACGCCGTGCCGCCTTGCCCGGCGATGTGAAGCCGCTGCCCTTCGAAGACGCTCGGCAGCATTGCCCACGCTCGTATTGCGTCTTCAACCCGCTTCATCGGGTCGAGACGGCCGAAATAAATCGCGTCGCGACGTCCGGCGAAGTCCGTCGCAGGCTCGTCCGAACCGCTGACTCCGTTCGTACTTACGTAACATTGAGCGCCGCCCGTTGCCCACCGAGAGGTTTCAACGACATAGCTGCAATCGAAAATGTATCGCCGGATAAGCGCTTTTGCTAGAACGAGCGATACTGTCTGGCTAAGCCACGCGATCGTGTTCGTAACCACCGCCCCGTGCCGCTTCCATGGCGGTTCGATCATGTGATGCAGCGTAACGGCCGCACGAGACGGGCGAGCCGCTACGGCCGTGACCACATCAGCCAAGAAATGCGACGTGCAAAGAATCGCATCCATCGAACGCAGCTCCGACCGTAACTTCAGACCGCCGAACGTTCGTACGAGCTGATCGAGACGCCAGTGAGACGTCTTAAACTCCGGGATGGCGACGAAGCGCGCCGCGGGTAAGACGGTGCGGATTTCCTCTTCTGCGTCCTTCGGCGCAAACACGGTCACGTCGATGTCGCGCCAGCGCTTCGCAACTTCGATGAAATGAACGTGTCCGCCGGCAGCCAAGCCGACATTGCTCCGGTATGAATTTACCAGAACTCCGATGCGCTTCTTCGCGGGCATCAATTCGCCGATCGAAGCCGGCCGTAAAGGCGAAACGATCCTTGTTCAGCGATCTCGCGATTACCGGGGGCTGCCTTGAGGACTGCATCGATCGCGGAATTCACGTCTTGAATCGTGATATCATCGCGAATGCATTTGTAACCGATGTTGCGGACGCAGGAAAATGTTCGCAGGCCTTCGTCAAAGCACGGCGGACAATCGGAGGGCCGCACGACGACGGACGGCCCCACCGGCGCGACACGCGTCGGATCCGTCATGCCGAAAATCGTTATGACGGGCACGTCCAATCCGGCGGCCAAATGTGTGAGACCGCTATCATTGCCTAGGAACGCGGAACATTCATCGAGCAGGCGTGCGGCTTCATCCAATGGCCGTTCAATGATTTCTATCTCCGGAACCATATCTTTGAGGCATCGTGCATCTTCCAGTTCGCTGGGGCCGAAAAAAGCACGAACGTGGCGTCCGCGCTTATATTGTTCTTTTGCCACCGCGGCAAAATTCTCTAGCGGCCAACGCTTCGTTTCGTTCCCTTTATATCGCATGCTTCCGGCATGAAAGCCTACGAGCCCGGGATGACGCTTTCCGGCGCGCCATGAAGCAGGGACCTCATACGTCGGGCTAGCCCGGCGGATCTCAAGCGCATCCAGCAGACGAAGATTTTCTGCGATACGGTGGCCGCCGCGCAGTGGAACCTGCGTCATTCCGCCCAGACGCGCAATGAAACTAAACGCGCCTCCATAGCGATGAATGAACGTCCGACGGCCACCGACTGCCAGCGCAACGGCCGCGTACTGCCAGCGGGCAGCGGGCGCGGGGACGATTACGACGTCATACCGCTTGTTCCGAAGCGCAAGGAGCGAACGAAGTCCGCCGGCACTTTCGAGAAGCGGCAAGTTCACGACGGATCGAAACAAGCCCAGGTCATTCGCGTATTCGGCGACGGGACGAAGCATGGTCAGTGCATCAACGACGTATCCGGAATCATGCAGCGCGCGAGCAACCGGACTTGCGATCAGCGCATCGCCGAGTCCCGGCAAAAGGCACAGCAGTGCAGCCTTAGGTCGTTCACGTGAGGCCACTTGACGGATTAATCCTTTTGAGCTAGGACGAGATCATCAGCGCACATTTCGCGATGCTCCGTCATAACGTCCCTCAAAGAAAAGTCATGCGTTTCATCATAGTAACGCAGAATCCGAAGACGATAGAAAATCGCCATCGTATCCAAAAACAGCCGCCATACATCGTTCGCTTTGATTCGATTCAACTTCCGGCGAAAATCCAGTTGAACCGGTGCGTCGACGACTTTGTAGCCCAAGTTGTTCGCAACGGCTAGCAGCTCGATGTCGAAAGCGAAACGCTTTGCAAGGACACGGGGAAAGACGTCGGCGAGCAGTGACTTTTTGAAAAGTTTCAATCCGGTTTGCGTATCCCTCAGCGGCAAACCGAAGAGCAGACGTATGAAGAGGTAATATCCGAGGCTGTAGCACCGGCGAAGCGCTGGATAGTGCACGTTTGATTTTGGATGGTGCTTCGAACCGATCACCGCATCCGCGCTGGTGCGCCGCATAATCCCGAAGAATTCGGAAAGTTGTGATGGATGCAGATCCATGTCAGCGTCAAGGAAGACGATGTAATCGCCCCGCGCGCAGGCAGCGCCTGTAATCAGTGCGTTCCCTTTTCCAAGGTTGACATCGTATCGAACGACCCGCACGAATTCCGGATGCTCGCTCAGAACACGGATCGCGTGCAGGTACGTCCGGTCCGGACTTCCATCGTCGATGAGAATGACTTCGAAATCGGCGTGCAGTTCGTAGAACGTCGAGACAACTTCACGAAGGTTCCTTGCGATCGTTTCCGATTCGTTATATGCCGGCATCAAGATGCTGACTTTACCGGGCACCATCGAGGGAAGACAGGATTCATTGGCCATGATGTTGTCACGCGATCGGGGCATCGCGGTTCTCCGGTGGAGCGATGATGTGTTTTTCAAATTTGGCGACGATCGTCTTCCAAGCGAGGTCGAGTTCTTCTACGTTGAGCATGCGCGAGACGGCAACGAATACCGCGCCGCCGATTGCGATCTGCCCGAACAGATACCAAAATCGCGACGCAAAGTTATCCTCAACTTGTACGCCTAGTGCGCGAATCCACTGAAGCGCGGCATACATAGCGAACGATGCGACAGCGATCTTGAGTACGGAGACCGCCAACGCGCCCCAATCGATTCCACGAACGAGCCGCGCGACGAGCGCGAGCAGGAGAATCGTCTGAAATATTTGGCTCACGCTATTCGCGAGCAGTAATCCGCGACCGCCGAGCGACGGCAGCCAGAGCATCGAGAGCAAGACGTTCAGTACGACGGTGATGATCGAAATGGCAACGGGAATGGCCGTCTCTTTGCAAGCGAAGCAACAGCGCGTTAGTACGACGTTAGCGGCAAGCGCGACCAATCCGATCGCGGCGTACGGCAACAGTGCTGCAGTCAAATCGGTGGCAGCCACGCCGAACGTCCCGCGCTCAAAGAGCGTCTGAATCATCGGCCGGGCAAGTACGATCAATGCACAGACCGCCGGAATTGTGATGAAATTGACGAGGCGCAAACCTGTCAAGGCGGATCGCGCCACACCCCGGCGATTATCGCGCGCGAACTGTGCCGCGAGAAGGGGGAAGATCACGGTTGCAATTGCAGCCGCGAAGATCTGCTGCGGGAAATTCACCAGCTTCGTCGCGTAATTGATGCCCGCCATATATCCAGGCGGCAATGTCGACGCAAAGAACCGGTCGAAGAACATCGCGAGCTGGCCGGCCGCGCTTCCGATAATAATCGGGCCCAACAGCGCCCAGATCCTCAGCAAGCCTGGGTGGTGAAGATCGATAACCGGACGATAGCGCCCCATCTTCACAAACGACGGAAGCTGTACGACGAGTTGAGCGAAGAGTCCCCACAATGTCCCGTACACGAGCGCAAAGATGCCGTACTGATGATTCAGCATTACGACCCCGGCGATCGTAACGACGTTGATCGCGAGACCGATCATCGACGCGGCGCGGAACCTGTGATAGGCGTTCAACATAGCGGAAAGCACGCCACTCAAACTGACTGCGACGATGCTCGGCATCAACTCTCGCGTCATGTGCACGGCCACGCCCATTTGAGGCCCGGGAAAGCCGTGCGCAATAAGTGGGACATAGTATGGAGCTAAGATCCAGCCGACTACCGCGCACGCCGTCAGAACGATCGCCAAGAGATTAATGATGGTGTTGCAGAGGCGCCACGCCTCTTCGTCTTGTCCGTGCGTGATGTATTCCGAAAACACCGGCACGAGCGCACTGACGAGCGCGCCATTGAACACGCCGAACAAGATCGTCGGAATCGTCGCTGCAGCGAGGAACGTGTCCATCTCCCATTGCGTGCCGTAATATCGTGCGTTCACGACTTCGCGAAGAAATCCAAGGATCGTCGACGCGAGCGTTGCCGCCATAACGAAGAGCGTCGAGCCGGCAATCCCATGGTGCCGTTGGCCCGATCTCGCCGATTGGATGACGCGAAGCTGAGCCTTAATGGGCGCCGTCCTTTCGAAGCACCGCTGGTACGGTTTTCGCAAGAACCAACAGATCCGTTAACGGCGTCCACGAATCGACGTAGAGATTGTCGAGCTCCATCCAATGCTCGAACGAGACGTCGCTGCGGCCGTTAATCTGCCAGAAGCAGGTAATGCCTTGCGGCACGAGTAGACGGCGGCGCGAGTATGAATCGTAGTGGTCGATCTCACAAGGCAGCGCGGGCCGCGGCCCGACGAGCGAGATATCACCGAGAATGACGTTGAGCAGATTCGGCAATTCGTCCACACTTGTTCGCCGAAGAATCCTACCGAGTGGATGAAGTCGCGGATCGTTACGGATTTTGAACACCGGACCGTCTACTTCGTTGAGATGCATGAACTGCTCGCGCAGCTCGTGCGCATTGCGCACCATCGTGCGAAGCTTATACATCTTAAAGCGTCGCCCGAATTGTCCGACACGCTCTTGTGCATAGAGCGGCGAGCCGCCCGTCACGAGAACGATACCGATCGCTGCAATTGCAATAACAGGCAACGCAAGCAAGAAGAACGCAGCGCCCAGCACGACGTCCATTGCGCGTTTGATGCTCCACCATGAAGCGGGTACGGAGCGTTCGGAGATCCGTATAGTTGCTTGCATGCTCACCGGTTAAACGCTTCGACGACGGTGCGGCCCACTGTATCTAAACCTTCCATCTCACCGAGAACCTGGCCCTCTTGTGGGCCAATATGAATGAAAGGCACGTATTCCCGCGTGTGGTCGCTGCCGGGAGCTGTGGGATCGCAGCCGTGATCGGCGGTGAACACAACATGATCGTCGGGACGCAATAGCGCTTCCAAGCGAGGAACGAGGCTGTCCAAGTGTTGCAGCGCATCCGCGTATCCGCGAACGTTACGGCGGTGACCGTACTTCGAATCGAAGTCGTTGAGGTTCGTAAAGATGAAGCCATGATCCACTCGATCCAACAACTCGAAGGTCTTCTCCATCGCGTCCCGATTGTCGACCACCCGAACGGATGACGCTATCCCGTGACCGCAGTAGATGTCGCAAATTTTTCCGACCGCGTGCACGCCGATACGGTCGGCTGCGAGACGATCGAGGACGCTTGGCGGTGGTTCGATCGCGTAGTCGCGTCGGTTCGCCGTCCGCGAAAACGCCCCCGGAGTGCCGATAAACGGCCGCGCGATCACGCGGTTAACGTTATTCGGTGCCACAAGCATTTCGCGCGCACGCTCACACCAGTCGTACAGAATCTCGAGAGGAATAACCTGCTCGTGAGCGGCGACTTGAAAGACCGAGTCAGCGGACGTATAGAGTATCGGCCGGCCGGTTGCCATATGTTCCGCCCCCAGCTCTTCGATGATCTCAGTACCCGACGCCGTCTTATTCCCGAGGGGAGGCTTACCTGCGATCTGGGTAAAGGCCTCGATAACGTCCGGCGGAAAGCCGTTTGGATAGGTCGGAAACGGCTCGGCAGTAATGATACCGGCCATCTCCCAATGACCTGTAATCGTATCCTTGCCGCGGCTGCGCTCGCGCAATTTCCCGACTCGCGCAGCCGGCGTGGCACTTGCAGCAACACCATCGATTGCCGTGATATGCCCGAGTCCGAGACGCGCGAAGTTTGGAAGCGAAAGGCCGCCGACGCCGCGCGCGACATTTCCCAGCGTGTTTGCGCCGGGAGCATCCGCGTAGTCAGGGTAATCAGGCAATGCGCCCACACCGCCCGAGTCTAAAACGATCGTAACGAAACGCATACGTATGTTCGAGAGTGCCATTCTGCCTAACGAAATGGCAGTCATTCCTTGGAATATAGTCCAGAACGACTAGCTCAAGGATTACGCGAGGATGAGAGTTGCTGTCCACTACGAAAACCACGCTCGGTTTCTCGTACGCCTACTGGAAAGCTGATTTGCGACAAAAATCGCCGCTTATTGCCATCCTCGTTCTTGCTTTGTGTCTGCTGGTGACCGCTCGCGCCTCCGCGTTGGTGAGTAGTGCCGCACAGCCTCCGACGGTCCTCCAGCTCAGCGCCGATCGCATCACGTTCTATTACGATCGCTATCTGGTCGAAGCAGACGGAAACGTTCGAGTGACGACGAGCGACGGCGTGACGATTACCGGCGACACGTTTTCAATGGACTTGAAGTTGAATCGATTCTTGATCGCAAGTAACGTCCACTTAAAAAGTTCCGGGGGAAATCTCGACGGGGCCGCAATTGCGGATTTCCTCGATTTCAAACGCATCTACTTTTTACCGGTCATCGAGAAGCCTGACCGATGGACGTATGAGAACGGAGATTATACCCACCCTCTGAAGGGCCGCGAGATGCCTGGGGACGCGTTCTACTTTCCGGATTTGAGCTCGAGTAGAGTAAGTCTCGTCGCCAAGTCGGCGACAATCGGCGAAAAGTCATACGCACGTTTTGAAGGCGTCAAGTCGTACATCTTCGGCGTCGGCGCACCTCTACCGTCTTACTACGTTTATTTCGGTTCGAATCCCGATCTCGGCGTCAATTCGCTTTCCGGCGCAAATCTGGATCTCACCTATCAGTTCGCCGGCAATAACAACTCGATTAGCGCGCTGCACTTTCGTTCCGATCAGGCAAATGGAGTGTACGCCTCATTCGAGCAGCACTTCGCCGCTGCGCATGGATACGCGGTCGTGTCCGTCAACCCGGGAACCAAGCAACAGCGTTTCTGGAATTTGATCTTAGATCAGCGGATCGGCCAGCATTTTCAGATCAATACGTTCTCGCAACTCTATCTCGATGCGCCGCATTGGCTGCAGCAGCCGTACGCCGCCTCGACGTGGAGCTACATCACGGCGACGCAAGCCTTTCCGCAATCGTTTCTTCAGGCCACAACGAACCTCGTAAACTACAATCTCATTGGGCCGGAACAACCTTCCGAGCCGAATCATCCGACGCAACTGCAGCTCACGGCGACATCGTTCAACCATCGCATCGGCAAGACGCCGTTCTACGAAAACCTCTCGTACGGCATCGGATTTAACCACGATGCCTATGGACTGCAAGAGTACGGCGGTTACAACTACACAACGATTTGGAACCACACGCTGGGATGGACATTTTATCTTCCCGGCGTGAAATTCGGAGATCGCGACAACAACTACCGCACGTACTACTTCAACGCGACCTATTCCAAACAGTACCAGTGGTTCTCAGTGCCGCACTACACCGTCATCGACAATACGCTGGGAAGCATCAGCCGGCAATTCAGCCGTGAAGTCAATGCCTACATCTCGTACGGCGTCGCAAACACCGGAGACTATTACCGCCATGGCGGCTATTCCGCGCCCGACACTCCACCGATCATTGACGGCGTACCGGTGTACAGCATTCTTTCGTTCCGCGGCGTCTCGACGCTTCGCACGTTTTCGGTGGGCGGCAACTACTCCGCAAATCCCAATTTAATTGCGACGCTGACGTATCAGCACCACCAAGACTTTCCGATCCCGGTCCCGGGACTCTTCACGCTTCCTCCGCTTAACAACCTCGGGCTTCCGCAATACCAGAACTACCTCGGGCAACCGCCGAACAACATTACGCCCGAGGTGCGCTTCCTCGCGATTCCGCACGTGGTAATCGACGTTTCACGGTCGTACTATTTCAATTATGGCAATCTCCGCTGGGCACCCCAGACGACGGTACAGGTGATCGGACAGTGATGCGCGTTCGCCAAATACTCGCGCTCGTCGCGACGCTTCTGATCCTCGGTGCCGGACCGGCAGTGTCGATCACGGGACAACTGCTCGCGTACCAGCAAGGATACGTGTTTTTCACGAGCGGCAACGGCTTCCACGTCGCGCCCGACGTCAAGATTCTGGACGATGCGACGAAAACGCCGTCACAACTGCAGCCAAAGCCACGTGTCTATGCACGCGCCGTATTCAACGACGCGGGACAAGTCGCCGAACTCGACCTCTCGCAAGACGCCTCTTCCGCTCGAGCCGCTTTCGCCGCAAGTTCAATCCTACGTCGTTGCGGCTTCACCGCCTTATCCGAATCCGGACCTCGCGCCGGCAAAGACCATCGGCACAACGAGCAACGGCGTGCAGCAGACGTTCAGCGGCAGAATGGTGCTGCTAAATATCACCGTTCAAGTACCGCCAACGACGCCACTGAACGCGCAAGTCTATATGGCAACGGACGTCACCTCTTGGAATCCGCAGGCGATCCAACTGGATCGGATCGATGCGTTGCATTTCCGCATCGTGCGCCGCTTTGCGTCGGGTACGATCCTGCACTACCTTTATACGCGCGGATCGATGCAGACCGAAGAACGCCAGGAGAACGGATTGGACTCGCCGGCGCACTCGATCGTCGTCACCGACGCAGACGTTCGGGCGGTGAACGACATCGTCTACCGGTGGGCGGACCAAACGGGGCCTGGCGGTCAACAAGTGCAGCCGGACGTCGTACCGACGCCGTACAATCCCGCGCCGTTCCCGAATTTACCGAGCGTTATTCGGACACCCGATCCGCGCTAATGAATCGTGATCGGTACCACTCGCTGCGTCTTCATGCCCGCCGTGTTGCGCGCGATGACCACCATGTCGTAGGTGCGCTTTAGGAAAAACGGCAGGTCGGGGACGGTGTACTTCAGGGCGAAGCGTCCCGCGCCGACCTTCGGAACCGAAATCCCATAGCCCCCAATGCGCGCCTCGACGCTTGCGGTATTTAATGAGGTGCGTACCAGACCCGACACGACTTCGCCCGATTGGACGACCGTTTTGTCCACATGAAGGTCGACGATCTGCGGCGGTGCGTCTTGCTGTTGTGCCGGCACGACCTCCGCACTCGGCGGAAGGGTCGCACCCGGTGCAACGGTCGCAGGTGGAGGCGTCGCTGCGGGCAGCGATGCCGGGGACGACGTAGGGGTCGGCGAGGCTTGTGGCTGCTGCGCGACGCGGCGCCGGGGCCGCTGATGGAGATGACGCGGCGAGGGCGACGGATGGCGAGGACTGTCGGCCTTGATCGGCCGGCTGGCCGCAAGCCGCTAAAAGAATGGCAAGCGACTGCCGCTGTGACTGGGAATCGCATTGGTCGCCTAACGTTCGCTCCTCGTGCAGTGGTTCCGTGCATGCGCGTGGCGCGCGACGCGTCGAAAGGCGCGCGGCCATGCATCCGACGCTCAGCATCGTCGTACCCCTGTACAACGAGGAGGATAACGTCCGCCCTCTCGTTGAGCGCATCGTGGCGATCGCCGAGCGGCTTCCTGGAGCGCCGCCGTACGAAATCGTGCTCGTCAATGACGGCAGCACCGACCGAACGCTCGAGCGCATTCGCGAGGAGCTACGTCAACGGCGGAACGTCGTGCTCGTCAATCTCTCGCGCAACTTCGGACACCAACTCGCGGCAACGGCAGGCGTCGAGCTCGCGCAGGGTGACGCCGTCGTACTGATGGACGGCGACCTGCAAGACCCACCGGAGCTCATCGAGCAATTCGTCGAGAAATGGCGCGACGGCTATGATGTCGTGTACGCCGTGCGCCGCACGCGCAAAGGCGAGAGCGCCTTCAAAGTCTTCACCGCGCGGATCTTCTATCGCACGATCAAGCGCCTCACAAAAGTTTCGATCCCGGTGGACACGGGTGATTTCCGCTTGATGAGCCGGCGCGTCGTGGATGCCTTGAAACGCACGCCGGAACGGCACCGCTTCTTGCGCGGGCTCGTCAGTTGGGTCGGCTACAACCAAATCGGTGTCGACTACGATCGCGACGTGCGTCACTCGGGCAGCACGAAATATCCGCTACCGAAGATGATTCGCTTTGCAATCGACGGTATCACGTCGTTTTCCGACGTACCATTACGGTTTGCGTCGTATCTCGGCTTCGTTTCGAGCGTGATCGCGTTCGTCTACGCGCTCATCGTCGTTGGTTTCAAACTCTTCGGGCACAATGCGCCGTACTATACGCCGGGCTGGGCATCGACGATCGTTGCCGTGCTCTTTCTCGGCGGCGTGCAATTGATCAGCCTCGGAATCCTCGGTGAATACATCGGACGCATTTATGATGAAGTCAAAGGCCGGCCGCTGTACCTTATTAGCGACATCGAGCGAAGTACTTAAATCGTTGCATAGACGAAGGGGCGATGCACGGGCGGGTTGTCGCCGATCGTAAACGCACCGTCGATGCGATTTACTTTTGCATGCGCGCCGTACACGTACGCGAGTATATCGCCGCGCTTCACGCGATCGCCGAGGCGGACGTTTATGCGGATACCCGCGACGTGATCTTTTGACGTCCATTCGCGTGCAGCATTTCCTAGTGTGACGGCATCGATCGTCCGACACATAGCCGTCGGCGTGCGCGCGCAGTTCGGCGACGTCGGGACTCGGTGCGAGCCGTTCCATCGCCTTGACGTTCCCGCCTTGCGCCTCGATCATCGCCGTGAACTTCTCGTACGCGCTGCCGTTCTGCAAGGCTGCGGACGCAGCGGTCATCGGCTCTTCCATTCCGGCGAGCTCCAGCATCTCGACGGCAACCCGCAAACAGCCCTCCCGCGTGCGCTCGTCGTCGATCTCTCCGCGAAGACAATTGCGCGCTTCGATCACTTCGAGTCCCGTTCCGATCGACCGCCCAAGCGGTTCGTTCATATCCGTCACAACTGCTCGCGCTTTGCGGCCGAACGCGGTCGAGATTGCGACCAGCGCTTGAGCGAGGTCCGTCGCTTCCCCGGGATCGTGCATGAATGCGGCCGATCCGCATTTTACATCGAAGACAAATGCGTTCGCGCCGCCCGCGACTTTCTTCGAAACGATGGACGACGCGATGAGCCCTATGCTCGGAACCGTTCCCGTGCGATCGCGTAACGTGTAGAGCCGCTTATCCGCAGGTACGAATCCTTCACTTTGTGCGGCAATCGCGCAGCCGATCCATTCCACTTGTTTCATGAACGCTTCGACCGACGGCAGCACGTTGAATCCCGGAATCGTCTCGAGTTTGTCGATCGTTCCGCCGGTATGTCCGAGCGCTCGCCCCGACAGTTTTGCAACCGGCACGCCGCATGCGGCCACCAGCGGCACGGCGACGAGAGACACAACGTCGCTAACACCCCCGCTGGAGTGTTTGTCGAGCACGAACACGCTGTCGGGGTAGGTAATTGTGGCGCCACTATCCACAATGGCTCGTGTCAGCGCCGTCGCTTCGGCGATCGTGAGGCCGCGCCAGACGCACGCCATCAGCATCGCGGCCATTTGCTCGTCGCCGACTTGGCCTTCCATGTACGATTCGACGATCGCGTCCCATGTCGCGGCTGAAAGTGCTTCGCCGTCACGTTTGCGCTCGATCGCGCGACGCATCGTCGATTCGTTCATGTGCGACGCTGGGTTTCGCCCCGGTGAGCATCGAACCCGCCAGACGTGCACTATCATCCCGTGGTCGAGCAGTTTATCAACTATCCTCCGCTCGATCCGGCGGCGCTGCTGCTCTTCACCGCGCTATTTGCAGGTGTGGTGCTGGCTACGTTACGCCGCGCCGCGCTCGGTCTTGCAGCGCTCGCGTTCGTTACCCCGTTCGCGTTTTACCATACCCTTGGCACGACGAGCATCACCCTCCCGAAGGTCGTTGTCTTAGGCGTCATCGTCGGACTTCTCCCGTCTTGGCGCGCGGCATTCGAGCGCTTACGAGACGTCCGCTCAATCTTGTGGGCATTTAGTGCAATCGTCGTTGCGATTGCACTTTCCGGGTTCGCCGCTCACGATCGCGGAGTTGTCCTGAGTGAGTCGCTGAAGTGGATCGAATACGGGTTGTTCTTCTGCGTGGCATACGTCGCGTATATTGTCGACGCGCAACCGGTTTGGATTCGACGCTCGCTCTATCTGTCGATTGCTGCCGTATGCGCGAGCGCGCTCGTGCAAGAATTTACGGGCGCGCCATGGGCGATCGTCTTCGGTCCCGGCATCGCGCCGCGAATCAGCGGCGTCATCGAAGGGCCCAATCAGCTTGCGGCTTATCTCGAGACGGCGCTCGCGACCGTCATCGCCTGGCGCACGCGCGAACGGTCGTGGGCGTCGACCGTGCTCGCGTTCGTCATCGGTATAACGCTCCTACTGACGTTTTCACGCGGCGGCGTCATCGGATCGGTCATCGTGATTTGCGTGGTCGTCTGGTTCGAACGGAATCGCTGGGTAAAGGCGGCAGCCCCGCTCGTTGCCGGCGCGTTCCTCGGAGGCGTCGCCGACGCGGCATGGGCTCAAGCGGCGCGCGTCCTTCCGGTATTGCGCAATCCCTCGAGTACGTTTGCCGGTGCCGGCGGCGTCGGAAACCGGGCAGAACTCTGGCGCACTGCGTGGTTCTTCTTTCGCCGCAATCCCATTTTCGGAATCGGCGCCGGGAATTACGAAAATCGCCTTTCCGAAGCGGGCCTCTACGGCGTGCGAACGCATGCGAACAGTTGGTATCTGCAAGCGTTAGCGGAAGGCGGGATCGTGCTTTTTGCAGCAACGATTTTTCTCATCGTTGCGGCACTCGCCGAACTTCGTCCGTGGATCGCGCGTTCCGCGTGGACGCTCGCCGCGTTTGCAGCAACGCTTGGGCTTGCGATCCATCAAATTGCAGACTATTTGGTCTTTTATCCGAAGGTTGCCGAGCCGTGGATCATATTGCTCGCACTCGGGATGGCGGCGCGCACGTCGACACCGGCGTGCGATTAATACCGGTCGCTCTTTGCTTCGCTCTCGGCGCAGTCGTCAGCCGGTTCGCACTGAGATTTGCACCGGCGCGTTTCTCTCTCGATCTCGCACAACCGGTCCCCGTCGTTACGTGGTGGGGAAACACCGGCGAACTCTTCGTTCTGATTCTGCTCGTCACCATTGCGACCGCATCGGTTCCGTTTTTACTCTCGTTGCGCGGCGACGCACCGTCGCTTCGCGATACGCTCATAGCTGCATCTATCGCGCTGTTGGCGGCGCTCTGTTGGATTCCCATCTTCTCGAGTGACGTCTATGCCTACGCGGCATACGGCGAAATGGCTCGACTCGGCATCAACCCCTACGCGCATGCGCCGCTGCCGGCTGCGAACGAGCTCTTCCGTGCTGCCACGTGGCAGTGGAGTGGAAGTCTTCCGATGTGCGTTTACGGCGCGTTCTTCGTGGCGATTGCGAGTGCCATCGTGACGCTGACACAACCGCTTGGCGCAATGCTGCAACTCGACGCATTTCGCGTGCTCGCATGCGCGGCGTTTCTCGCGTGCGTATATCTCTTGTCGCGCTGCGGTCTAGCGGGCGATGACCGGCGAGCGAGACGTGCGGCCCTCTTCTTCGGACTCAATCCCGTCGCGTTGTGGGTCGTCGCCGAGGGTCACAACGATGCACTCATGCTTGCGCTGATTCTCGCTGGTGTTGCACTCTACCGGCACCGTGCCTCCCTCGGTACGCTCGTTACTATTCTCGCAGCGACAATAAAAGTTCCGGCACTTCTTCCCGGTGCTGCGCTTGCGGTGCATGCACTGCTGGTGCGGCGCGATTGGCGCCCGATCGCGACTGCCGTCGTCGCGTTCGGTATCGTGTTTGTTACGTCAATTCCGCTGCTCGCCGGCACGACGACGAATCTCGCACCTCACGGACATTACGCGCCATTTGCTTCGGTGCAGTCGGTGCATCCCGCGCTGGCGCTCATTGTCGCAATCGCGGTGCTGCTCCGTGCGCGCTATGCCACAACGAACGTCGATCGCTTTGCGCTCGCTGCGCTTGCGGCGTGGCTGTTCATTCCGAATCCCTATCCGTGGTATGCACTGTGGCTGCTGCCGTTGGGTGCATGGGCGACCGACCGGCGCATTGTACTAACGGTCGCGTTCGTCTCCGCGGCTGCGCTGCTGCGCTATATCCCGGATGCGGTAGCCGCGCCGTCGGGTGCGAGCATCATGGCACTCGGGCTTGCCGCTCTTCTCGGTTACACTCCGCTGGTTCGCCGTGGTATAATCGGGCGCTCGTGATCGCCGAACAACGTCTTGCCGGAACATCGGCGCCCAATGCCGCCTTCCTCGATATCCTTCGCTCGCAAAGCCGTCCGCTCGGCGAGTTGATTGAGTCATTGCGTTTGGGGCACGGCACCTACGCTGCACATGAAACGATCGCCGCCGCGCGGCCGGCGCTGCTCGCATCGATGTACTCCGCGCTCAACGTGCCGATGCTCGTCGTCGTACCGACGACAGATGTCGCCGAACGTGCATTCGCCGATATCCTCTATTACTTAGGTGAGCAAGAACCGCGGGACGTCGCGCTCCTTCGTTCGCGTGACGAAGCGATCGGTGCAATCGAGTCGCCGTCCGAACGTAGTGCGCGTATGTCGCTGCTCAACGACCTCGTCAACCGGCAGCGGCGCATCATTTTTGCGCCGATAATCGCGCTGCGGCAGTATATGATGCCGCGCTCGATCTTCGAGTCGCTCCGTTTCACGCTACGCGCCGGCGAAGACGCCGGCTGGGACACGACGCTGGAACGTCTCTATCGCTTGGGATACGTGCGCACCGATGTCGTTAGCGCGGTTGGCGAATATGCCGTGCGCGGCGGTATCCTCGATGTTTTTGCGGCCACGCAAGACGCGCCGAGCCGCATCGAGTTTTTCGGCGACACCGTCGAGAGCATTCGTCCTTTCGATCTGGTAACGCAACGCAGCGAAGGTTCGCTCGATGAAGTGCAAATCGTTCCTTGGGGCGAGATTCCGCGCGAAGAACGATACCGGAAAGGCCTGCTGGAGCGGTTTGAGGGAGCCGATCGTGTTCGCGACGTCCTCTCCGCGTTCGTCGAAACGGACAACGACGTTCCGGCGTCGTGGCTTCCGCTCGCCTACGACGAACATGCGACGCTGCTCGACTACTTGCGCGACGATGCGATTGTCGTGCTCGATGAACCGTCGATGCTCGCGACGGTCGAACATGCCCTCGAAGAAGAACGCTCGCGCGAACAGACCGTGCTCCTTGCGGGTGTCGAGTCCGGCGAATTCTCCGTCAGCGATCGCGAAGTCGACGAAGCGCTGTTGGCGGAAGTGGCATTGCCGCATCCGCGGCTGCGGGACATGGCTCCCGCGTTTGCGTCACGCCCCGGACTCGTCTTTCCGGGCGCCATTGAAAGCAGCGATTCGCTCACGTTCGTTCCGCGTATTACCCGCACGTACGTGCTCGAATGCCGTCCGGTCGAACACTTCAACCGTCAAATCGAATTGTTTTCGCAAAGCGTACGCGAGTGGACCGCACAGCGCGAAACGCTCTTCATCATCTCGAGCGGCGTGTCGCGCGTCCGAGATCTGCTGCGCGCGACGGGCGTCGATCAAGAACGCATCTTCGTCGATTCCGGATCGATCGAGAGCGGGTTTGCGTTCCCGGATTTACGCTTGCGCGTACTCGGCGACCGTGAGATCTTCGGTCAGCCGCCCAAACGCGTCAAGCTGCGCGCCGTCAAGGAAGGCGTGCCGGTTACGCTCGCCGATCTCAAAGTCGGCGATTACGTCGTGCACGCCGTGCACGGCATCGGCCAGTATCTCGGATTGCGCACGGAAACGATCCTCGGCGCAACGCAAGATTATCTCGATCTGCGCTACGCGGGTTCCGATCGTATGCTCGTGCCCGTCACGCAGATGCATCAGGTTACGAAGTACTCCGCCGCCGAGGGCCAAGTTCCGCGCCTTTCCAAGATGGGCGGCGCCGATTGGGCCCGCGCGAAGACGCGTGTCTCCGAATCGCTCGCGAAAATCGCCGACGGACTCGTGCAGCTCTATGCGGAGCGCGAACTCAGCCGCGGCCACGCCTTCGGGCCTGATACGACGTGGCAGGCGGAGATGGAAGAAGCGTTTCCGTATGACCCGACCGTCGATCAAGCCAAAGCAATTGATTCCGTCAAAGGCGACATGGAACGGACGCGTCCGATGGATCGCCTCGTGTGCGGCGACGTCGGTTACGGCAAAACCGAAGTTGCGATGCGCGCGTCGTTCAAAGCCGTCGCCGACAAGAAACAAGTTGCGGTGCTCGTGCCGACGACGCTGCTCGCGGACCAGCACTACCGTAACTTCAGTTCGCGCTTCGCGGGCTTTCCGATGCGGATCGAAGAGATCTCGCGCTTCAAATCGAAGGCGGAGGCCCGTGCCATTCTCAAAGATCTTGCCGAAGGCAAAGTCGACATCATCATCGGTACGCACCGGCTGCTGCAGAAAGACGTTGCATTCGCCGATCTCGGACTGATCGTCGTCGACGAAGAGCAGCGGTTCGGCGTGATGCACAAGGAGCGGCTCAAAGAGTACAAGGCGTCGGTCGACGTGTTGACGCTCTCCGCGACGCCGATTCCGCGCACGCTGCACATGTCGCTCATGGGCGTGCGCGATCTCTCGCTCATTCAAACCGCGCCGAAGAACCGCATGTCCGTCAAGACGGTCGTCGTGCCGACAAGCGACACCATCGTGCAACGGGCGATCACGGCGGAACTCGATCGCGGCGGGCAAGTCTACTATTTGCACAACCGGGTCGAATCGATTTATGCCGTCAAGAGCGCGCTCGAAAAACTCGTGCCGCGCGCGCGGATCGCCGTCGGTCACGGTCAGATGCACGAGAACGAACTGGAACCGGTGATGCAATCGTTCATCGAGGGCGAGACGGACGTGCTCGTTGCAACGACCATCATTGAGAACGGCATCGACATCCCGAACGTGAACACGATGATCGTCAACGACTCCGACAAATTCGGGCTCGCGCAACTCTATCAGTTGCGCGGGCGCGTCGGCCGCTCGAACCATCAAGCGTATTGCTATCTGTTGTATCAAGGCCATAAGGCGCTCACTGAAGATGCGAAAGCGCGACTCGAAGCCATTCGCGAGTTCACGCATCTCGGCTCCGGTCTACAGATTGCGATGCGCGATCTCGAAATTCGCGGCGCCGGTAATCTGCTTGGAGCCGCGCAGTCGGGATTCATCGGATCGGTCGGTTTTGATACCTACTGCCAACTGCTCGCGGATGCCATTGCGGAACGGCGCGGCATGGCGGCATCACTCGAGGATCAACGCGAAGCGGTCATCGACGTGAAGATCAGCGCGTTCATTCCAAACGATTACATCCCACAAGTCTCGCAGAAGATCGCCGTCTACCAGCAACTGGCGAAAGCCCGCTCGGAAAGCGAAGTCGAGGAGATCGGGGCCGGCGTGCGCGACCGCTTCGGCGCGTTCCCCACACCGCTCGATCGCCTCATCGAACTCACGAAACTGCGCGCGATCGCGCTGCAGAAGCACGTGACCCGCGTCGTCGTCGATGAAAAGCGCCTGACGCTCGGTGTCGGCTCCTCCTTTACCCTCGATCCATCGATGATCCCGAAGTTTCAGTCCCTGACGAAGAACAAGTTCCGCTTCGGCGAGGGCAAAATCGTCGTGGACTTGCCGGCCCTTGCCAAGGGTGCCAGCCCTGAGGCAGCCTGGATGCCGCTTTTGCGTCAACTATTGCAAGCTATGTAGGGGACGCGAAAGGGGCGACGAACCTGGCCCGACGGTGCGGAGCCCTTCGGCTCCGCTTTACTACCCACTTGTCACCTGGAGAGATCATGCCGAAAGCCCACCGCATCGTTGCGGGCCTTGCCACTGCGTTTCTCGCTGCGTCGCTTGCGGCGTGCGGCGGCGGCGGGGGTTCCATCGCGACGGTCAACGGCACGCCGATCAGCAAAGCCTCCTTCGATAGCAAACTCGAAGGAAGCCCGGCTGCGCTCGGAACGCTGCAGCAAATGGTTCGCGCAGAACTGATCGATCAGTATGCGAAAAATAACAATATCACCGTAACCGACGACGAGATTGCCAAGCGCGAAGACGAGCTGAAGGCCAACTTCCCGTCCGGTTCATGGGATGAAATGCTGAAATCGCGCGGCCTCACGGAAACCGACGTGCACGATGCGCTGCGCGAGCAGATCATCATCGATAAGGCTGTCGGGAAAGACGTTCACGTGACCGACGCGCAGATCAAGCAGTACTTCGATAAGAACCACGCCGCGTTCGACAAGCCGGAACAGGTGAAGGCGCGCCACATCCTCGTGCCCGATCTCAAGACGGCGGAGAAGGTCGAAGCCGATCTGAAATCCGGTAAAGATTTTGCAGCAGAAGCGAAGCAGTACTCAATGGATCCGGGCAGCAAGGACAAGGGCGGCGAGCTCGGCACCTTCCGCCGCGGCCAGATGGTTCCGGCGTTCGACAAGGCCGCGTTCACGCTGCCGGTCGGACAAACCAGTCAGCCGGTAAAATCCCCGTTCGGCTATCACATCATTCAGGTGGAAAGCCGCGATCCCGGTCAGAAGGCGACGCTCGATAACAGCAAGGATCGCATCGCCGAACTTCTGCGTCAGCAGCAAGAAGCGCCGTTGATCCAGCCGTTCCTCCAGGATCTGCAGTCGAAGGCGAACATCCAAGTGAACGATCAGCGCTTCGCCGCTGCGTTCCCGTCGCCGGCCGCTCCGGCATCGGCCGCGCCTGCGGCGACCCCAGCCGGTCCGGCAGCATCGGCTTCCGGTCACTAGACCCTCGACGATACCAGATGCGAAGGCGCCCAAATGGGCGCCTTCGTTGTTTCTAGAACCAGGCGCGGATAATGCTCGTACGCATTGTGGGGCTCGGCCCCGGCGACCCCGGATATCTGACGATCGGCGGCATCGACGCGATGCGCTCGGCGCGGTGGTCCGCGACGCTGCTCGCTCCACCCGATGTACAGAAGGCGCTCACCGATGCGGGCGTTGAGTTGTTGCGCGATCTCGTTCCCGACGCCGCACCGCTCGTGCGCGGTAATACGGAAGCCATCGATCATTTCGTCTCGCGCATCAAAAAGCTCGGCAACGATATTTTCGCCCTGGGCGTACTCGGCAATCCGCTCTCCGATGTTCCGGGGCTTCCGCCGCTGCTGCGCGCGCTCGAAACCAACGGTCACACGACCGAGATCACGCCCGGAATGCCGCGCGCGACGCTCTCTGCATCGATGCCGATGCCTCTCGTGCCCTTGCCTCCGCAGTCGCAGCATTACTCATTCGATGAACTGGTCGAGATCATGGCGCGTCTGCGTGAAGGATGTCCGTGGGACAAAGAGCAGACGCATCGCACGCTCGTTCCCTATTTGATTGAAGAAACGTACGAAGTCGTCGAAGCCATCGAAGCAGACGATATGGACGCGCTGTGCGAAGAACTCGGCGATCTCCTTCTCCAGATCGTCTTTCATTCACAACTCGGTTCCGAGGCCGGAAAGTTTACCGTTGCCGACGTGATCGACGCGCTTTCCAACAAGATGGTGCGCCGCCATCCGCACGTGTTCGGCGATGCGGTCATCGAAGACGTCGAGTCGCAATGGCAGAGCTGGGAAGCGCTCAAGGCCAAAGAAAAGACCGGGCTCAAACGCAAGAGCCGCCTGGAAGGCATCCCGAAACATCTAGGAGCGCTACAGCGCGGACAACGGATGCAAGAGAAAGCATCGCGCGTGGGGTTCGATTGGCCGGGCGTGCACGGCATCCTCGACAAACTGCATGAAGAGCTCACGGAGCTTGCTGAAGCCAGGCGCAATAAACAAGACGATCCGCACGTGCGCGAAGAGCTAGGCGATGTGTTCTTCACGATCGTCAATCTTGCGCGCGCGCTCGGCATCGACGCGGAGACCGCGATGCGCGAGGCGAACGAAAAGTTCTACCGGCGCTTTGCCTTCATGGAAGAACGCGCTGCCGCCGATGGTAAAGCACTCTCCGATCTCTCGCTCGATGAACTTGAGGAACTGTGGCAACTCGCCAAGACGCAAGCAGCATAACCAGTTTGATCCGGCTGCGCATGAGCGCGCACGATGCACACTACGGCGGCGATCTCGTCGATGGCGCACGGATGCTCGCACTCTTCGGCGACGTTGCGACGGAGTTGCTGATTCGCCTCGACGGTGATGAGGGTCTGTTCGTCGCCTATGATAAGGTTGAGTTTCTCGCGCCCGTCTACGCCGGCGATTATATCGAAGCGCAAGGCCGCATAACGCGCCTGGGCAATACGTCGCGAGCTATGGAATTCGAAGCACGTAAAGTCATCGTTGCGCGAACCGACGTGAGCGAAAGCGCGGCCGATTTTCTCGCAGAGCCCATCGTCGTGTGCCGCGCGAGCGGAACGTGCGTGACGCCGAAAGACAAGAAACGGCGTTAGTCGCAAGTCGAAATAAGGGACTTCGCCGTGTAATATGCGTCTTTCGGACGGTATGTCGACCATAAAAGGCCGTAGGGGTAGTTGTAGGGTGGATGTGCGCCGGCCGTAAAGTCACGAAGTTCGCACCAGATCATCGTGGGTAAGCCAAGTGCGCGATGGATGTACCACATGCCGCTAAGAAAAGCCGACTGATCCTCTACATTCGACGGTACACAGGTTTCGGTCGTGTGTATCGGCACGTTGGGCGGAAGCAGCTTCTGCAGAGCGACGTAATCCGCAGATGCAGCGCCCGGATCTTTGTAACTGTGAACGGCACAGCCGTTGAGGACGTCGAAGACGCCCTGCTGCAGCAGCGCATAGCTCCATCGAACATCGATCCCACTCGTTCCGCCGGTCCAGACGTCGCTTGCACCATTTGCACGTAACGCCGTTCCGGTTGTTATCGCAAGCTTGCCGTAATCGCGTACATTGGGTGCTGCGCCCCAGTACATGTCAAGATTCGGCTCGTTCCAGATCTCCCAGATCGGATTATGGGTGGCATATCGACGATGGATTGCGACACATTGGGACGCATACGATGCACTGTTTACCGGCTGCGTGCTGTATGGCGAAATGAGAACGACGCGAAGGCCATATGCTGCTGCCTTCGACAACACTGCATCGGCGTCGTCTAGCGAGTTGGCGTCCACACCAACTCGAACGAACTTGCCACCGCAACCCGCGATGAGATTCAGCGCAGTGTCAACGTTGTCCGAACTGTAGATTGTTGCGCCAAATCGCGTTGGCGTTGACGTTGAGCCGCACGACTTCGGCACGGGTGCAGCATCGTTGCTGCAACCGAAAGCGGATAGCGCGAACGCTCCTCCCAGAAGACGGAGTGCATGGCTTCTCTGCACACACTGATGGACATCATGTTATGAACGCGCGTTGCAGGGAAACGCCTGCCAGCTCGCGAGCGCTCGCGACCCGTTAGACTTTGCCGAGAATATTCTTCGCGAATCCCGGGGCAAACGCCGCAAGTGCGTCGGGGTGGTGTTCGATAAAGGAAATGACGGCGTTTTTCAACGCAACGGGATTGTCTTGCGCGGCTTTGAGCAAGTCGCCAAGCTCCTTCGCCAGATCCGTTTGCCCTTGATCGTTGAGATTCGTCATCGCCGTTTGCGCGTGTTGCGAAACTTCGCCCGGCGGCATGTCGCCGATCGACGCCTTCGCCGCTTCGGTAACCGCTTGCGGGTCGGTATTCTGCAACTTCTGCTCGACGAGGCCCTTCAGTTCATCAAACATGAGCCGGTTATACCCGGCCCCGCTCACGCTAGTCGCTCGTGCGTCTTCTTCTTCCAGAAAAGTTCGTAGTACGTGAATTGCGCGCAGAGAACGAATGCATACGAAATTGGATAGCCCATCCAGACTCCGTTGAGGCCAAAGTAATGCATGAGGATGAACGCGGCCGGCACTTCGATGGCCCAGATCGAGAAGATACCGTTGACCGTCGGCCAGATAACGTCTCCGCTGCTTCGCACGAGTCCGCTGATCACCGCGCTATTACCGAAGAGCAGATATGACCAGAGCGTAATCATCAGTAGGCCGTGCGCGATCTCGAGCGTTCCGCGATCGGTAATGAACCATCCGAGGATCACGTAGGAAAAGGCGTAGCAGGTCGCAATCAAGATACCGCCGATCACATAGTTGAGTGCAACCGCGGAACGTACGACCGATCCAAGCAAATCTTCGCGGCGTGCGCCGATGCACTGCGCGCCGAAAATCGAGGCGGTAATGCTCATCGAGATTGCGGGAAACTGCACGTATCCGATGACCTGGTTCACCGCACCGTATGCGGCCGTGGCACTGGCGACCATAGCGATTGACGAAACTGATGACCGCGATCTCTGCGAGAGATACCATGATCGTCTGCAATCCCGTAGGGATCCCGATGCGGAGCACGAGCCAGAGAATGCGCGTGTCGAAAATCATATCGCGCGCCATCTCACGATCGAACGCAAGGGGATTACCCGAGCGGCGCAGATGCCACAGCAGGGCTGGAAACGCAACGAGCGTCGAAAGCAAACCGGAAATCGCGACGCTTGCGACACCCAACGTGGGTAAGCCGAACCAGCCGCGAATAAGCATCGGCGTGAACAACACCGAGAGAGCCGTGCCGAGCACCAGAAACCACAGCGGCGTCTTTGTATCACCGGTTCCACGCAGAAACACCGTATAGATGATGTACGGGAAGTACAGCGGGAACGTGAGGAAGACCACGCGCGTATAGAGATCCGACATCGGCAAGATGCTCGCCGGCGTGCCGAGCCCTTTGAGCATCACGGGCGAGAACACGACGCCGAGGAGCATCGTAATGATTGAAAAAAGCACGGTCGCGCCGAGGACCGTTCCCGCAACCTTCTTAACGCGATGCGCGTCGCCGGCACCATAGGCCTGCCCGATCAGAACGGTGGCCCCGCTACCGATACCAATCAGGAACGAGAACAGTAAAAAGACAATCGGGAAGACAGCGGAGACCGCAGCAAGGGCGGAGACTCCGAGCATACGGCCGAGAAACACGTAGGAGAACGTTTGCGATGTGGATTGTAAGACGTTGCTAATCATAAGCGGAACGAGGAAGATCAGCATGGTCTGCCACATCGGTCTCGTTTGGTCAAAAACGTTTACGCCGGGTCTGCGCGGCGCACGCTGCTCAGCGGCCATAGCCGAACCTTTCTGTGCCGTAGTAAGAGTTCATGCGGCTCGATAAGTTCATGAAGATTTCACGCCTTTCGAAACGGCGGTCGGAAGCGCACGAAGCGCTGGAGCATGGCCGGATCACGAAGGACGGGAAACCACTCAAGCCCGCGTATCAGGTAAAACCGGGCGACGTTCTCGTGATACATTACGCAACACGAATTGTTTCGGTGCGGATTCGTGAAGTGCCGCTACGCATGACACCCGGCGTGAAGCCTGCGGATCTCTACGAAGTCCTCGACGCGCGACGAGACGATCCGTCGGAGTGGGCTTGATGGCGGCGGGTGCCGCACCGATTTCCGGCGATACGAAAGATGCGCTCGCGCGCGAAACGCCGGCCGCTCCGCATTGTCGCAGCGCGCTCGCCGCCGGACTTGCACTCTACGGCGCCGATGCATCGCGTACGCATTTCGTCACGCATCGCAACTCCATCGCACGGCTCTTTTGGTCGCTGCTCGACGATCGCAAAGCGCACCCGATCCAGCAACGCGCGCCGACGCGCTTGACGCGATTGCCGACGTTTGCAATCGCGCTCCCGCAACTGTTGCATGCATTGCCGCCGAAGCCGACGCTGAAGTGCGATCGCTTGATGGAGATCCGGGCAGCGTTTCTCGCCTGTGGTTCGCTTGCCGCGGGCGCGCACGGCTATCATTTGGAATTCGTTATTGCGAACGGTGAATTGGCCGAGCGTCTCGCATGGACGTTGCGTAGCACGGGCCGCACGCCCAAACGTACCGAACGGAAGCGCCGTCACGTCCTCTATTACAAAGATTTCGAGGCCATCGTCGACGTGCTCACCATGATCGGGGCCTTCGGAGCCGTGCTTCATCTCGAAGACGTACGCGCACTGCGGGAAACCAAGAACCGCATTCACCGTCTGGTCAACACCGAAGCCGCGAACCTCGACCGGGCAGCCTTTGCTGCGGCCGCTCAGCGCCGGACGATCGAATACCTGGCGAGCGCCTACGGGCTTTCGCAGCTCTCGCCGCCCTTGCGGGAAATAGCGGAGCTTCGTCTCAACCATCCGGGCGAGTCGCTCGCGGAGCTCGGCGCCCGCTGTAACCCGCCGATTGCAAAACCAACGGTTAGTAGCCGTTTGAGCGCGCTCGTACGCCTCGCTGCCACGCTGCGAGCGGGCAGGGCTGCGCCCAGCAAGCCCGGTAAATCCTGAGGCCTTACCCTATCGTCTACGGAGATTTTCATGCGCATCGGAATCAACGGCTTCGGCCGCATCGGACGCAACTTTGCCAAGGCGCTGATCGAGCGCCATCCGGAAGTCGAAATCGTGGCCGTCAACGATTTGACCAGCGCCGCCGAATGCGCCCATCTCTTTAAGTACGATAGCAACTATGGAACCTACGACGGGGACGTCCGGGCGGAAGGCGACGCGATCGTCATCGATAACCGGCGGATCAAAGTTCTCGCGGAACGCGATCCCGGCAAACTGCCGTGGAAAGACCTCGGCGTCGACGTCGTGATTGAATCGACCGGCCTCTTCACCGATGCGGAAAAGGCGCGCGCGCACATCACGGGCGGCGGCGCGAAGAAAGTCATCATTTCGGCTCCGGCCAAAGGCGAAGACGTAACGCTCGTGCTCGGCGTCAACGAGAATATGTACGATCCCGACAAACACAACATCATCTCGAACGCATCGTGCACGACGAACTGTCTGGCGACGGCGGTGAAGCCGCTCGTCGACCATCTCGGCTGGGTCAAAGGCTTTATGACGACGATCCACTCGTACACGAACGACCAGAACATTCTCGACGCGCCGCACAAAGATATCCGGCGCGCGCGCAATGCCGCGACCAATATCATTCCGACGAGCTCGGGCGCCGCAAAAGCGCTTTTCCTCACGATTCCGGAAGTCAAAGGATCGTTCGATGGCTTTGCGCTTCGCGTGCCGACGGCGACCGTTTCGATGGTCTACCTCGTCGCGCAAGTGAAGAAAGAAACGACGCGCGACGAAGTCAACGCGATTCTCAAGAAAGATGCGGCAGGCCCGCTCAAAGAGTACGTGCAGTACACGGACGAAGAGCTTGTCTCGAGCGACTTCAAGGGTTCGCAGTACAGCTCGATCATCGATTCGAAGCTCACGCAAGTCAACGGCGATCTCGTGCAAATCTGCGCGTGGTACGACAACGAGTGGGGCTACTCGTGCCGCCTCGCCGATCTGACGGCGATGGTCCTCGAGAAGATTCCGGCGAAAGCCTAAGCCGACCGAGCGATTCGTGAAATTTCGAACGCTGAACGACCTGGACGTTCGCGGCAAGCGCGTATTGGTACGCGAAGACCTCAACGTGCCCATGAAGGATCCTTCGGCAAGCTCAGGACAGGCGCAAATTGCGGACTACACCCGTGTCGACGCCGCCATTCCAACGCTTCGCGCGCTGCTCGACCGTGGCGCGCGGGTCATCGTTCTCTCGCATCTCGGGCGCCCCGACGGCGAACCGAATCCGAAGTACTCGCTTCGTCCGGTTGCCGCGGCGCTCTCCGAACGGCTGCACACGAACGTGGCGTTCGCGGAAGACTGCGTCGGGCCGGTCGCGCAGAAAGCAGTGGATGCGCTGACGGACGGCTCGATCGTTCTGCTCGAGAACGTGCGCTTCCATAAGGAAGAGGAGCAGAACGATCCGCAGTTCGCAAAAGAACTGGCGTCGCTCGGCGATATCTACGTGAACGACGCGTTCGGTACCGCGCATCGCGCGCACGCGTCGACCGAGGGTGTCGCGCATCTGCTTCCCAACGCCGCGGGTCTCTTGATGGAATCGGAACTTGCCGCACTCGCGCGCCTCACATCTAATCCGGCGCATCCGTATGTCTGCGTCATCGGCGGCGCGAAGGTAAAAGATAAAGTCGGCGTCTTTAAATTTCTTATGAAGACCGTTGACGTGTTCTGCATCGGCGGCGGGATGGCAAACACGTTTCTCGCCGCACGCGGAACCAACGTGGGGCGCTCGCTGCGCGACGACGATCTCGGCCCGGCACGTGAGATTCTGGAATTCGCCGACGCGCAAGACGTCACGCTTCACTTGCCGGTCGATGCCATCGTGTCGACCGCATTCGACAACGACGAAGCAGCGCACGCCGTGAACATCGAGAACGTCAGCGACGAGATGATTCTCGATATCGGTCCGCAGACGGCCCATGCGTATGCCGACGTTATCACGCACGCGAAGACGATCGTTTTCAACGGCCCGATGGGCGTCTATGAAAAGCGCGCGTATCAAACCGGAACACGCATCGTCGGCGAAGCAATCGCGAAAGCGACACGAGGCGGCGCGACGAGCGTGGTCGGCGGCGGCGACGCTGCGGCCGCAGCGCACATGCTCGGCTTTGCCGACGCAATGACGCACGTCTCAACCGGCGGCGGCGCAACGCTGGAATTCCTGGAAGGACGAACGCTGCCGGGCGTGGCGGCATTGGAGTCTTAGTGCCGCGCACCATCATCGCCGGAAACTGGAAGATGCATAAGACCGCTGCGCAGACGCGCGCGTTCTTCGATGCGTTTCTCCCGCAGCCGCCCGGTTTTCAAAAGGCGTGCGACGTCGTCGTTGCGCCGCCGTATACGGCGCTTGCGACGGCACACGAAATTCTTTCGACGCGATCGGATTTCGCGCTCGGTGCTCAGAACGTTCACTGGGAATCGCAGGGAGCGTATACGGGTGAGATCAGCGTTCCGATGCTGGCGGAACACGGTGTGAGCTACGTGATCGTCGGTCATTCGGAACGCCGCGCGTTCTTCAATGAACTCGACCGGATCGTCAACCTCAAGGTGAAGGCAATACTCGAACACGGTCTTACGCCGATCGTCGCCGTCGGTGAAACGCTCGGCGAACGCGAAGCCGGCATGACCGACCAGCGCGTCGTCGCGCAGACGCGATTGGCGCTCGACGGGCTAAGCGACGCCGATATCGAGCAAGTTGTGATAGCATACGAGCCCGTTTGGGCGATCGGTACCGGGCACAATTGCGATCCCGCCGAAGCGAACGCAGTGATGGCGGCGATTCGCACGTGCGTTCCGGCGCTCGACGACGTTCCGATTCTCTACGGCGGCAGCATGAAAGCGGAGAACGTCGCGGCGTACATGCAGCAACCACATATCAACGGCGGCCTCGTCGGCGGCGCGTCGCTGGATCCCGAAGGCTTTGCAACCCTCGTCCGCAACGCATCCCTCGACCAGGCTCAGGATGAGTGAGCGAATGATTAAACCGGTCGTTCTTGCCGTACTCGATGGCTGGGGCTGCAGCGATTCCGACTACGGCAACGCAATCGCCGCAGCGACGCTGCCGCATTGGCATGCATTCTTCCAAAAGTATCCATGGACGATGCTCGATGCATCGGGCGAATCGGTCGGCTTGCCCAAAGGAATCATGGGCAATAGTGAAGTCGGGCACATGAACCTCGGCAGCGGCCGCGTCGTTCCGCAAGGCGTCGTGATCATCGATGCAGACATCGCCTCGGGAGCGTTCGAGAGCAACGCCACGCTCGTGCAATGCCTGGAACACGTCAAACGCACCGGCGGCACACTTCACCTGATGGGACTGCTCTCCGACGGACAAGTGCACAGCTCGGTCGTGCATCTTTTCGCGCTCGTTGATGCAGCCGTCGATGCAAACGTTCCGCTCGCCGTGCACGCGTTTCTCGACGGCCGCGATACACCGCCGCGTTCCGCCGAAACGTACGTCACGCAACTCGAAGAAAAGCTCGGTACGGTCGGACGGCAGGGCGCCATCGCATCGGTCTGCGGCCGATTCTACGCGATGGACCGGGACAAGCGCTGGGAACGGACGCAGCAAGCCTACGACATGCTCGCGCGCGCAAGCGCAAAGTACCACGCTGCCGATGCCTTCGCTGCGGTACGCATGGGATACGAACGCGACGAGAACGACGAGTTCATCGTGCCGACGATTGTTGGCGAAGCACGGCCGGTGAAAGATGGCGATGCCAGCATCTTCTTCAACTTCCGCCCCGATCGCGCGCGCCAGATGACGCTTGCATTCAATAACGATCCGTCGGTGCCATTCGATAAAATCGCATACGAGAACCTGATCTTCGCGACGATGACCAAGTACGACGAGACGTACCCGAACCCGGTGCTCTTCGGACCGCGCCCGCAATTCGAAACGTTCGGTGAGATCGTCTCGCGCGCAGGCTTGCGCCAATTGCGCCTCGCCGAAACCGAGAAATACGCGCACGTTACGTACTTCTTCAACGGCGGCCGCGAGGACGTCTTCGAAGGCGAAGATCGCACGTTGATTCCGTCCGATCGCAGTGTCCCTACCTACGATCGTGCGCCCGCGATGCGAGCAAAAGAAATTACCGATTTCGCCGTGCACGACATCAAAAGTGCCGCGCACGATGTGATCATCATGAACTATGCGAACGCGGATATGGTCGGACATACGGGGATGTGGGAACCGACGGTCGAGGCCGTCGAGGTGCTTGATGGCTGTCTGCAACGACTTGCCGACGCAGTATGCAGCGCCGGCGGACTGCTTGCGATCACGGCGGATCACGGGAACGCCGAAGAAAAACTCGACAAAGACGGCAATCCACTCACCGCGCACACAACGAATCCGGTGCCGTTCATTCTCGTGAGCAATGACGTGCGGGGAAGGCTTGCTTCCGGCGGGAAACTCGGCGACGTGGCGCCGACGCTGCTCTCGATCATGGGTCTTCCCGTGCCGGCGGCAATGACCGGCACGAATTTATTCACGCCGGAAACCGTGGCTTCACGCAAGTAAGGAGATTCGCTTGATCGACCGTCGCGCGCCCAACGACAAACTGCTTGCGCACGATGCGTCGCGCATTGAGGAAGCGGCAGGGGGACCAGTCGACGTCGCGATCATTTTGGGAACCGGTCTCTCCTCGGCGGTGCGCGACCGTTTCAAACACACATCGATCCCATATGATACGCTGCTCGGCATGCCCGTTGCCGCATTGCGCGGGCACGCAGGCGAAGCGCTCGTAGGAACGTGGCAAGGGAAGCGCGTCCTCGCGTTTGCGGGACGCGTGCATCTCTATCAGGGATTCTCACCGGCACAAGTGACGGTGAACGTGCGCCTTGCCGCGCAGGCGGGCGCAAAGGTTGCGATCATCACCAATGCGGCGGGCGCGGTGAGTCAGAATTTTTCGACCGGCGATTTGATGCTGATCTCCGATCACATCAATCTCACGGGCCGCAACCCGCTCGCCGGCTGGCCGCATGCGAATCCGTTCCTCGATATGACGGACGCATATTCCGAACGTCTACGCGCTATCGCGAAAAGCGTCGCGAAATCGCAGGCGCAGCTGCGCGAAGGCGTGTATGCGGGGCTGCAAGGCCCAAGTTTTGAAACCCCCGCGGAAGTCGAGTATCTTCGCCGCATCGGCGCCGATGCGGTCGGCATGTCGACGGTCTTAGAAACTATCTTCGCGCGTTTCATCGGCATGGGCGTGCTCGGCATCAGCTTGATCACGAACGCGGCTGCCGCCAAAGACACGAACCATGCCGACGTTACCGCAATCGGCCACGAGCGCAGCGGTGCGCTCGCCGACCTCATCGGGGATTTTCTGGCGAAGCTTTAAGCCGGTCCAAACCAAGTCGTCAGCGCTTCGGCGAGTCCGTCCTGCGTTTTCTCTCCCACCCACGCAACGTATCCATCGGGTCGAACCAACACGGCAGTTGGTGCAGCGACCGCGCCGAGTGCCGGAAGCTCCCATTGGCCATCGTACGTTGCGTCGATCAACCGAACGCGATTCGCCCAGCCGGTACTATCAAAGCGGCGCGGCTCACCGAAGTTGAGTAATACCGGCCGCGCATCATGCAGCAGCGTGAACACGCGCATGGCACCGCCGGCCGTCGCGATGTCGAGATCCGGCATGCGACGTCCGAGCAACGGGTGTCCTTCGCCGAGATCATAGTGCACGTTCAGGCCTGACATCATTGCAGCAAATCGTTTGTGCGGCTCGTCCATGCCCAGCAGCTCCGACATCGTCTCGCGCAACGCTGTGAGGCGATCGTCCTTGCCGCGCAGAAGCGCCATTTGCGCGATCGCATTGCGCACGACTCGTGCGCCAACCGGATGACGCTCGGCGTGATACGTGTCGAGAAGGCTTTCCGGTGATGTTCCGTTCACGACCTGCGCGAGCTTCCATCCGAGATTCACCGCATCTTGAACGCCGATGTTCAGTCCCTGGCCACCCACCGGCGGATGAACGTGGGCCGCATCGCCCGCCAACAAGACGCGTCCGTCGCGATAGCTAACCGCTTGTCGAGCCACGTCGGTGAATCGGGAGATTGACGTCGGACTGTGCACCCCGTAGTCCGTGCCGTATACGGCGACGAGGGCCTCTCTGAGGTCATGCAACGTCGGTTCGCTGCGCTGTTGAAGAGCTTGTTCGGTAACAAGGACGCCTACCGGTCCGTCATCGAGCTTGCTGAACGCGTGCACCCCTAATGCGTCGTGACGCAGTCCCCACTGCGGCTCCTCGTTCAACTCCACCTGCGCGATCAAACTGCTTGTTGTCGCATCGGATCCCGCGAACTCGATGCCCGCCGCTTTGCGCACGATACTTCGTCCACCGTCGCACCCGACAAGATAGCTCGCGCAAGCGGACGTGCCGTCTGAGAGTTTAACCTCGACGCCCCCATCGTCTTGCGTGAAGCCAACGACTTCACGTTCGCGATAGATCGGCACGCCAAGTTCACCAACCCAACCGGCCAGTATGCGTTCGATGTGTTTCTGAAAGAGCGCGAGCAGATAACTGTGGCGCGTCGGAAAGCCGCCGATCTCCAACGGGATCCACGCAAAGCTAGTCCTTGTATGCGTTTGACCCTCCGATAGGAACCGGTCGGCAACGCCTCGCTGATCGAGCACCTCGATCGTGCGCGAATGTAAACCGCCTGCCCGCGTACCGTTGAGGTGCTGGTTAGCGCGACGTTCGATAATCGCAACGTCGACGTGCGCCAGCGCTAACTCGGCCGCCAACATTAATCCGGTAGGACCACCGCCCGCAATGAGTACGGCGTGTTCAGCAATTTGATCCATAGGCTGGCGATTATATGGGGCGCCGGGGGGCTTTCCGCAAGCCCCCGCCTATGCGGTATAATGAAAGTAGAAGGGGTTCTCTTCGGCTAAATCCACCAGTTTCCGAGCCACATGCGCGCCATCCGTTGGTCGCTCGAGATTGTCATGCCGCTGAGGATCGGATAGAAATACACGAATGTCAGGGCGACGATGGCGAGATACGCGGCGGCGATTCCAATCGCTGTGACTCGCCGGTCGGATTCTTTCCAGCGATTCCAAATCCACATGACGGCGATCGCGTTGCAAATTGCGATCAGCGGAATGTCGACGTAGAAATGATAGATCCATGCGAGCCGCGGCGACTTTGCCCACGGGAGCCACTGCATCAGATACGCAAGCACGACCAAGCCGTATGCGCGATTGCGTTCGCGCCATGCGAGGTAGCCGGCGAACGGAACGCCGATGAGTCCCGGCCATAACAAGAGTGGATTCGGAAGCGAGTAGATCATCGCGGCCATCGGAGCGCCGTTGCGGCTCGTATAGTTCGCATAGTAGAGCACGGGGCGTAAATCGAGCGGCCACATCCACCACTTCGATGCGTACGGATGCGTCGCGACGAGGTGCGCGTGATACATATATGCACCAACTTGCATATCGACCACATTCGTCAAGGTGTACGGACGAGGAAGCGATGCCGGTAGATCGCGCAGCCCGATGAAGTGCGGAACGTAGGCGAGCGCGTAGACGATCGCAATCGCCGCGATCGACACCGCCACAACGGTATCGACCGGGAACGGAGAAGGACGCTTCTGCATCCAGGCACGGACGGCCGCATATGCAATGACCACCGATGCGACGCCGTACGCCATGACCCCGTACCATTTGCTCGCGACGAGCAGTGCGCCGGCGAACGCAAAGAACAGCAGCCATCTCGTTCCGGCCGGCCGTCCCCAAAACAACCGGTGCGCTCCATAAAGCGCGGCCGCGATGGCGACGGTCACAACGATCTGCGCGTAGAACGCCTCGTGCGCAAAGCGAATCGCAACGACGATCGATGCGGCGGCGATTGCTGCGAGCGCTACGCCGGCGTTGACAAGTGTTCCCCGTACCGTGCCGATTCGAGCCGGCGCTGCAACCACTGCGTCCCAATATCGCATGAATCCATACAGTGTCGCCAGCGAGAAACAGACGACGTACGTCTCCGGCGTGGCGATACGTGATTGCACGAAATGCATGCCGTCCAATGCAAAGAGGACGGCAGCGTACGTCGCGAACACCGTCGAACGTAAGACGCGCAGCGCGAGCACGAACGTAAGCACCACCGCGATCGCGCCCGCAACAACGCCGAGAAACCGCCAACCGTAGGATGTGTCGCCGGCGGGAAGACCGCCGAAGAGCATCACGGAGAGCGTGATCAGAAGTTTCGTGAGCGGCGGATGCGTGCTCTCATAGATGTAGCGGCGTTGCAGATACTCTTCCGCCGCGCGCGCGAAGTAGACCTCATCGAAAATCTTCTCGGGCGGAAACCAATAGTTGATGAAAAGTAAAATAAAGGAACCGACGCCGAGTGTTGCTGCGATGACGGCGTCGCGAGAGCGAACGAGAAGCGCCATGGACTGCGCTCATTCGCTTCGGCATCCGGGCATACCGGCAATGCCGGGTCACACGATGCTCAACTCCAGCTCTGAACTTGACCTGAACCCCATTGCCCGGTAGAGGGCTGCAGATTCCTTTGCAGGCCTCATGCGCACAATCGAACATCCATTATTCGTAAGCCAACCGATCGCGGCTCGCACCAGTGCGCCGGCAAGTCCGTGCCGACGATATTCCGGCCTTACGTAGAGGGCGTTTATCGAGCCGCTTTGTTGCCGTAACGCGTGCGCGCGATAGTCCTTGACAACCGAGGCAATTGCCATCGCAACGATATCGTCGTCGCGAAAGACCGCGAATGTTTGACTCTCGCCGCGAATCTGGCGGTCGCGAAAATACCGGACGAACCGTTCGCCCCATCCGTCGATTTCGTCGAGTCGCTCTCCGGACTCGCGCCCCAAGGCGACACGCAAAGGGATCATCCGGTCCAGCTGTGCAACGGCGAGCGGAACAACACGCAACTCCTCCAGGCGCATTAGCGTACGTCTTTGGGCGTAATCCCTATCGTCTGTTTCATGAGGCGAGCCATATGGCTTTGATTGGCGAATCCGGCCTGCATTGCGACGTCTCGTGCAGGCATTCCATTCTCCAGCAAATGCACCGCAGCTTCAACGCGCTTCTGGACGACGTATCGATGCACGGACGTCCCAACGGTTTCGCGGAATATAAGTTTAAAATGCGACGTGCTAAGGCCCGCAATCGACGCTAAGGTATCGAGCGACAGATGGCGTTCCAGATTGTCCCCGATGTAATCGAGTACGTGGTTCAAGTCGCAGCGTCCAAAGCGTCCCTGGTGGCGTTCATGTTGGTTCGGAAGCGCATTGCGGATAACATGAACGGCAAGCGCCAGTCCCAAACTCTCCGAGTAGACATCACATTCCAGGCCGGACTCGTCGAGACTCGCCAAAATGGCCCGGCAAATATGCTCTAAGCGAGGATCGTGCACTTGAAGTTGCGGTCGCAACGTGATCTGCGAATAGTCGAGGTTCAAGCACTGCGCTGCAAGTTTGATGAACGCAGGACTGAGTGCGATGCTCAGTACGCGCGCGGGGCCCGCGTCTTCCCAAAGGATGGGATATCCGATCGGCGAGATATCGATATCACCAGGCGTCTGAATGCGGCGTTCACGGCGCCCCTCACAACGACAACTCGCGATGACGGTCGGCCCCAACTGCATGCTGATGTAATGGTTGCGCAGCGGCGTTAACTGGATCGCACCGCCGTTCGCGTGCATAACATGCGCTTCAAAACCCAATGCAAACCGGCGTCCATTCGGGCGATCTACTCCAACTGAAATGTCGAGCGCCGTATCTTGCATTACCTGCCGAACGCATCGCGCATGATTTGTGTGACGGTAACCGAGATCCCGGAGCTCCATAAAAAAGGGCCTCGCCGCGGCGAAGCCCTTCTCGTTGCAATCGGAGCGCCTACAGTTTGATTTGCGCTTGGAAATAGACGTTGAACGGCTGCGTCGATTGGTTAAAAGTCCCAGCCGCCGTATTCGTGTTGATCGCACCATAGTAGGCGCCGTACGGATACTGGATTTGTCTGGGAAAACTCGCAACCGTGGCGGGCGGATTGTACAGATTCCCAACCGGCAGCAGGCCGCCGGCTCCGCCATTGATGATGTTATACGAGCAAACGTGGCTGTTGTTCACCGTCCATGGTGCTTTCGTACCTCCCCAGCACGTATCGAAGAGATTTGCCAATGTTGCGATGAGTGTGATATGAGGTGACACGTCATAGCTCACCTGAAGGTTTCCGAGCAGTTGGTTCGGCTGCACGAACGACCCGATGTTATCGAAATTCCCGGTATATGGGTTCGGAATGGCGAACGTGCCCGTGCAATTTGTCGCATCGTAGGCTCCGCCGCCCGCCGAACCGTACCGATAACGCGGATCACCGGCCGTTGAAGCGCCCGCGAGTGGCGCGGCGCACGTTGTCGGATCGATGCCCGGCGTTGTCTCCGGCTCGCCATAGCGCGCACCACCTTGAAACTGCAGCGTCGGCGTGATTGCGAGTCGTCCGTGCTTGTAGTTCAAGACGAGTGTCGAAACATACGGAGCACCGTACGCAACCGCGAACGACTGCATCGGTCCGGGGAAGTTCGTATACGTGGCAAAGTCCTGATTCGAATCAATAGGGGATGCGAGCGGGGCATTGTAGTAGGGGTTGGCTACCGCACCCGGTGCCGTACATGCCGCAGCTACACCTGCCGCGTAACATGGGGATCCGCCACCGGTTTTTGTGAACGAGTTGTAGTGCGCTATGTCGGCATTGATGCCTGTGACGATTGTCGTGCCGTTTGCCAGCGCATCATAGCGAATCGTGGAGTACGTATAGGCAAATGATAAGAGCCCGGATAGGCCGTTCTTCGTTAGGTCGCCTTTTGTCAACGCGAGCTCCAATCCTCGGCTCGTTTGATGCCCAACGTTTAAGCCTGACGAAAAACCCACCTTAGGATCGAGGAAGAATTGTTGCAATTGATCTTTCGTCGAGCGGAGAAATGGCGTCAACTTATAGCTCAGGTCCGTTCCTTTGACGTGCTTTTCCAACGAGAAGTCAAAGTTGAGCGATGTCGGAGGCCGGATATCGTGGAAGCCGGGCGTCGTAAATCCGAAGCTGTAAAACGCGTTGGAACCGGGAAGCTCGAACGGCGTATCTTCCTGCAACGTGTTGTACTGGACGAATGCCGAGTTTGGCGGTTCGGCGTACTTTCCAGCAGAAAAGCGTAGAACCGTATCGGGGTTGACGGTGTACGTCGCGCCCAACCGCGGTTCGAAGACGTCGTGCGTCAAAACGCCGAACGAGTTCTGCATGTTTGCTGCGGTGTAGCCGCTCGGGCAAGGCGCATTGGGGGACAGCCCCAACGTCGATTTATCAACCGGCGCTCCGTTACCGTTGATGCAGTTGTCCAGATTCCAGGCCGTGTACCAAAACGCGCGAGCCGGATAGCCGGTCGTCGTGTCTTGGCCGACGAATTGGAAGCCATCGAATCGCAGGCCGATATTGAAGAAGAGTTTGTCGTTCGGCCGATACTCATCCGTTAGCGAAAACGCGGTGAACCGCGGCTTTACCGCATTATAGGTTGCCCATTGCGAATTCTCCGCTATCAGCCACGTGCATGGACCCGCGACTCCGCCTGGGATATTGCACGAAGATGCGAGCGCAGGTGGCGTGCCGCCCATGACGTCGTTCCACGTCGCAAAATTCGCGAGATGCAGGCTTGGGTTGCACGACGTCGCGGTTCCGCTTGCATCGAAGCAGTACCCGCTCATCGGTGCATTTGCGTTGACCATAACGATGCCCCGGGATCGCGCTGTTCCCGCATTGGCCATCTGCGTGTTGTTGTCGCGAACGGAGGTTGCCGTTGTGTACGAAGCCTGCAATGAGAGAAGATGTTGCACGCTGAGCTGCTTGCTGAACGTTGCACTAAGACCACGCGTGTGCGAAGAGAGCTCATAGTCCGATGCGCAGCAGGCGACGTACGCTGAAACGGTGCTTTGTGGGCCATATTGAAACCAATCGCTATAGTAGCTGTATCCGTAGACCCGCAGGTACGCATCAGCACCAAAATTCTTTTGGTACTGAAGCTTGACGATCTCCTGATCGTTCGTCAGGCGATCTCTGGTATCGTACGGCATCGCCGATCCGAACGCGTGGGAAGGCGACGATGGGAAGAAGTACGGAGCGACGCAAGAGCTGTGCAGCGTCGCCGTTGTCGTGCCGACTCCGCCACAGGTCCACTGATACCCGTCTGTCCATGTCGGAACGTTCGCGGTTCCGCCATATGCGGACGGTCCTCCCACGTCGTTGACCGAACTAAAGAAGCCGTTTGCGAGATACCCGCTATCCCACAGCAACTGAATGTCGTCGTGCGAGAAACCGTCTTTGTGCGGAATTGCAAAGTGAGCGTTCATTACGACGTCACGATCGGTGATGCTATTCTGAAAGCTGAGCGGATAGGGCGCGATTGACAAGCATCCCACCGGCGCGAGCGTTGCAGAGCACCCGTTCG
The DNA here is from genome assembly GCA_963765935.1 of Vulcanimicrobiia bacterium. GTDB lineage: Bacteria > Vulcanimicrobiota > Vulcanimicrobiia > Vulcanimicrobiales > Vulcanimicrobiaceae > JAMXLG01. The sequence goes on from CAVXXX010000003.1 coordinate 205,478, forward strand.
TACCCGGCGCGATGGTAGAGAGCGGCGCTGCAAATTGCGTGACCGATGCGCCGTCGTATTGATCGATGTAACGGAAAGCTTGATCGTATCCTCCGACGCCGATGTAATATGAAAAACGGCGGCTTGGATCAGCGCCGCCCGCCTCGGCGGCCGCTTTGTGGTAGAAAACGGGAGATCCGATCCCGAGGCTCGCGGTGCCGAAGCCCGGGTATGTACCGGTCTTGATCACCTGATTGATGTATCCCGCCAATCCTTGGCCTTCCGAGTTCGCGGGTGTTGCACCCGTATACACCTGAACTTCTTGCTGTCCAAGCGACGATGCAGCACCCGATGGGTAGTTGTCGAACGATCGATTTACCGGAACTCCGTCGAGTTCGTATCCAACCTGATCGTAGTCGCCACCGCGAATATGAACCGTTTGAAAGTATCCCATTTGATTGACCGGCACGAATGCGCCGGGGACGGATGCAATGGCCGAATACGCGCTGTTGAGAGATCCGCCCCCGCCCAGAGCGCTGAACTTCTGTTGCGTCGCGGAATTTATCGAGTACACGTCGGCCGTTGTCCCGCTCTTAACGAGCGAACCCGCAGTCGTCGAGGCGACTCTTGCAATCGTCTTGAGTTCAGATTGCATGTGAATTGCGAGCGTCTGCGTTGCGTCGGCAAATACCGTCACGCCGGCAACGCTCTGCGGCTGAAACCCCTCCTTCTCAACCGATACGCTGTATGTATCCGGGGAAAGCGAAAGAAAGGCGAAACCGCCTGATGCATCCGTAACCGCCGAAGCGGATTGTGTTGCACTGAGTGCTTTAACGGTGACGCCGGAAATCGGCGCGCCTGATGGGGTCGATACGACACCGGTCAGCCTACCAGTGGTCCCTGCCAGTACCCATGTTACCTGGCAAAAAAAGCCGGCTAGTAGGAGAACCGTGACGATCGCCCGTTTTGCTTGAAAACGCGACATAGAATTCTCCTTGTTCGTGTGCTGCCGCACAGCACCAACGTAACAAGTCGCTGAAGTCCTAGTCGCTCATATTCGGACGCTATTCCATAGAATAAGGCGCTCATGTGCAAAAAAACATAGGTGCTAACCGCATCTAGTCAGATTGTTAGGAAATGTTAAGCTTCGGTTACTGACAACACCAGTCTGTGGAGGACAGTGCTTGAAACTTTCGGTTTGCCTCGTGCCGGCCGCCGTTGCGGCTGCGCTTCTTGCCGCGTGTAGCGGCGGTAACGGGACCTCCGTTCCGCAATCATCCCTGGTGCCGCAGGGCGGTTCCACGCAGCAAACACCAGCGGCGCGCACCAATGCGTACAGCGTCGTTGAGAACGGCGTCGCGATCGGTGGAACGCATATCATGCCGTCCAAAGAAAACGGCAGTCTCCTTTCTTTCGCCCGGGTGAAAGCCGCAGGCACGAACAATCTGATTTACGGCGGCGGGCCGGTGCAGCACAACGCCAAAGTCTATCTCGTCTTCTGGAAGTTCGGTAGCAACGACCCCAACGGCGAACAGAACCGTGTTACCACCTTCGTGCAAGGTCTCAACGGCAGCCAGTGGACCAGCACGATGACGCAGTATTATGACACGAGCGGTAATATCGTGAACGATGCCGCGTACGGCGGTTCGTGGAATGACAACACGAACAGCATTCCGTCGCGCCCGAGCCAAAGTGCAGTGGCTGCGGAAGCGACGCGCGCAGCGGCTCACTTCGGTGATTACTCGGTCAATGCGATGTACTTCATTGCGCTCGAGAAGGGTCACGATCCCTCCGGCTTCCGCACCCAGTGGTGCGCATTCCACAGCGACACCAGCGCGAGCGGACACACGATCGCCTACACCGACTTCCCGTATCAGACCGACGCCGGCGCGAGCTGCGGCGAAAATTCCGTCAACGGCGGTTCGGCCGGCACGCTCGATGGCGTCACGATTGTCGGCGGCCATGAGATTGCCGAAGGCATCACCGACCCGCAGCCCTCGAGCGGCTGGGTCGATGCGAGCGGCAGCGAGATCGGCGACAAATGCGCGTGGACGAACCTGCAAAACACCTCGTTCTCAACGGGGACGTTCCCGACGCAACCTCTCTGGAGCAACTCCGCCGGCGGCTGCGTCCAATAACGAAATTTCCGGACAGCTAGACAAGAAAGGCTCGCGCTACGCGCGGGCCTTTCGCTTCTACTCGATGCGGTAGCTGCCGCTCGGATCGATCGACACGCGTGAATCACCCACAAGCGCGCTGCGAACACGGTGATCCCAAAACGTCAGAATCTTGAGAACGACCGGTTTAAGTCGCGCGAGCAACTCGCGCGCGCGGTTGGAAACCGAGAGCGCATCCTTGACCCACTGCGGATGATCCCGTGGAAGCAACGACGTATCGAATTCCGCATCCGGGATCGCAGCGACGATCGCTTGCGTTTCGGACGGTTCTAGGCCTCGGAGAGCCGCTTCCCGCGGTGCATCGCCCTCAACGCGCCTCAGCACCGGCGGCCTTTCTCAATTTCTCGATTGCCGCAATATGCAATTGCGACGCGCGCTGCGGCGAGATGCGCATGCGCTTGCCGATATCGCGAAGCGAACGATCGCCGAAGTAATGGGCGCACACGAGGTCGCGTTGACGCGGCGGAAGGTGTTCGAGCAGCCCGCGCAATTCGCCCGAGTGTTCGCGCTCCATCATAATGGATGCCGGATCTGCGCTCCAGTCGTTTGGGATGCGCTCGCCTTCGGGAAGCGGTGCATCGATGGAGAGCGGCACGCCGCGGTGCGCAGCGAGCGACGCGCGCGCAAATCCCGGCCGCAGTTCTTCCATCTCGACGCTCGTCGGGATGCTTCCGCGTTCAACGGCGAGCCGGTATCGTTCGCTCTCGCCTTCGCGTAGCGCGCGGCGCGCGCGTTCAGAGACCGGATCCATCCGGCGAATGCCGTTGAGCATGGCGCCGACGATCAGTTGCTTCGCATATTGTTCGAGGGTCGGTCCTCGCTGCGGATCGAAATGGTCCACCGCGCGAATGAGTCCGATGCTTCCGTCGCCGACGAGATCGTCGATATCGACGCTCGGAACCAATCGATGGATGCGTCGCGCGATTCGCTTGACGAGTGGAAAATAGCGACGGATCAACAGTTCGCGCTCAAGCAACTCATCCACGATTCTTCACCATCGAATCGATGACGGTCCGCGCGAACATCCGCCGCGTAGTCGCCAGCCGGCCCGGCTTCCTCCGTGAGCGGGCGTAGGGCTTGCTCCAACAGCAACGCTTCGATCGTCGTCTGCACGACGGGCATCGTGCTATCCACGTTGCAGGTTGTTTGCAATGCGCAGCTCATCCGCGATTTGTATGCCTTTAGCAGTCCATATGAAAAGCAGATGGAGATTGCGGAAACTGTAAGCCATGTCAACAACCTAGCGAAGGATTATTGCCGAATCATAAACGTAGCGATACACGCAATCGACCGGGCTCATCTGGCAATGCCGCGTTTCTCGAACTTGTCATCCTCATATAGTGAGAGGTAGGGGAGATTCTATATCTCCCCTACCTCTCACTATATGAGGAAGACAAAGACGGTTACGTTCGCTGCAAGTTGTTCGCGATACGAAGCATCTCATCCGCGGCTTGTACGCCTTTGGCGTTTGCTTCATACGCTCGTTGCGCGGCGAGAATTTGCATCATCGACTCGACGATTGACACGTTGGAGCGCTCGAGCATGCCGAATCGGATTTGCGCTGCGCCGTTCGCGCTTGGATGAAACAGTCGCGGAGGGCCGGATCGTGTGTTCGCGGTGAAGAGCGTTCCGCCGATACTGTCGAGACGTTCGGGTGCTGCAAACGTGGCAAGACGAAGCATGGCCACTCGTTTTGTTGCGCCGTCGGCCATCGTTGCAGTCACTGTCCCGTCGGGCGCAACTTTTGCGGAAACGGCATCGGCCGGAAGGCGAACGCCCTCGAGCTGCCATCCAGCGGCGTCGCGTAGCGTACCATCTGCGCCGCGTGAAAACTCGCCGTCGCGCGTATATGCCGTACGGTTTCCATCGTGCACGATGAAGAATCCGTTGCCGTCGATTGCGAGATCGAACGGACCGTTGCTACGTTCGAGTTTGCCTTGCGTGAAGACGACATGCCGGCCGAGCGCGATCGTTCCCACCGATCGTTCGCCGGGCGCCGCAAGCGCGGCAAACTCCTCGGCCGAACCCTTAAAGCCGGCAACTTCCGAATTCGCGAGATTGTCGGAGATGGTGTCGAGATTGCGCTGCTGCGCGGCCATGCCGCTCGCTGCGGCGAAAAGGGCACGATCCATTATTTCAGCCTCGCAACGTCGTTACTGGCTTTCTGTCGCGTGCTATCGATCGCAGCGACGACTTTCTCCGCGCTTTCGAACGAGCGTTGTGCGGTGAGAATATCGACCATCTCGCCGATCGCGTCGACGTTCGCCGTCTGGAGGTAGCCGCTGCGAATCGATGCACCTGGATCGATGGGAACGCGATCGATCTGACGCCCCGCGACCATGACCCGGCCGCGATCGTCCAGCGTCGCGCCTTCGGGAATACGAAGAATGCCGTGAAGTCCGAGCAACGCGCGTCCGGCATCGTCTCGAAGCGATCCGTCTCGTTCGCGTGTGAATCCACCGTTACGCGTCGCGGTGATGTTTCCCGAGTCGTCTCGTATGCGAAACACGCCGCCACCGACGATCGCGAGATCATACGGCCGCCCCGTGCGGCGTATCGCACCGTGCTCCGCGGGACGAAGGCGTTGGATCGACGCCCCGTGCGAAGTAAGGACTCCGCGCGCGACGATCTTACGGAAGCCGTTAGTTGAGACGTTTGCGAGATTGCCGGTCGCAATGTCGAGCCGGGTTCGCGCCGCGGTCATGGCACTGCCGGCCCAATCGATTCCATCCATGGCGGGATCGTAGCCCTCCCATGTGACCGCCCTGTTACCAGCGAATGGAGCGCCTATGTCCACGTGTCCGATCGCCCTCACGCACCGGTTTCTTTTGGCTCGACTTTGTCGTCGCCGCCAGCGCAATCGTCATCTCATTCGTGTCGCTGTTTGTCGCTCGCCGAACAATGAACGACGGCTGAGGTTGACGCTGCGTAACGGCGGCGTAGGCCGGGCACGCGTTCGGTGGATGAGCGTCGAATATCGTGGCGAGGCGTTAGTTGGCCCGCACCACCTGTTTCGACGCGTTCGACAAAAAGCGTAACGACTTGCACGTTCGCGTCTGCTATTGCTAACGCGCGGCGCCAGATGCTCTTTGCAGACTGATCCGCCCTATCCCAATCGCGCACAAATCAGGTCATTTGGCAGTTATTGTTTGACATGCGTCATGATATGCTGAAGCCCGCACACACTTTCGCACGCGCGGAGGTCTTGTCGTATGTCTTCAGTTCAACAGCCAGCGGTTTCAGAGAAATCGCTAACCGAACGCTATGTCTACTATTTGCAAGGTACGCTCCTCGAGGCATGTTCGTGCGACGTTCTTTGCCCGTGCTGGATCGGTGAAGATCCGGATACCGGTGACTGCCAAGCTTTTGTTGCCTACCATTACGACAAAGGCGAAATCGACGGCGTCGATGTCAGCGGACTTGAGATGATCAATGTTGCGCGTATACCGGGCAACGTGCTGACACCACACACATGGAAGGTCTTGCTGCTCATTGATGAGCGCGCGACCGACGAGCAGATGAATGCACTGCTCGCGGCGTATTCGGGGAAACTCGGCGGTCCGCTCGCGGACCTCGCTCAGCTCGTCGGTGAAGTAGTCGGCGTTGAACGAGTGCCGATTTCCCATGAGGTCCGCGGTGGAGCGGGCACGTTAAAGGCCGGTGACGGCATGGTGAGTTCCGAAATCGAACCGTACCGCGGACCGGATGGAACTCCGACGACGTTGCGCGACTCGATCTTCTCGACGATTCCCGGTTCGCCGGCGTACGTTGCAAAGACGAAATACAATCGCGTCAACATTCCCAAATATGGGATCCAGTGGTCGTTCGAAGGACGCAATGCAATCCAGGGCGACTACACCATCGTCCACACCGCGCCCTAACGCGACGCAGGCGCCGCGCCACGTAGCGTTGCCGCTCATTATTCCGGCGGCAATTGTCTTCGCTTGGGCGCTCGCTGCGTACGCACAGTTCAGCGGTTCCGCAACCCTGTTGCACCATGATACCTTGATCGAGCGCGGTCCCGGAATCGGCGTCGCGCTCGTTCTTTTTGCGTTCGCGTGGAGCATCATGATCGCGGCGATGATGCTTCCCTCGAGCGTTCCGCTGCTGCAACTCTTCATCTCGGTTTCGGCGAACCAATCGAAGCCGCGCCTTGCACTCGTAACGTTCCTGCTCGGCTATCTGCTCGTGTGGTTCGCATTCGGATTTGCAGCCTTTGGCGGTGATGTCGTCCTTCATCGCACCGTGGATGCAACGCCCTGGTTATCGCGACATCAATGGCTCATCGCCGGCGCAGTGCTTGCGATGGCAGGCGTCTTCCAATTCACCCCGTTGAAAAATCAATGTTTACGCGCTTGCCGGCTGCCGGGAATGTTTTTAATGCATCATTACCGCCGGGGCACGCGTGCTGCATTTGACCTGGGCTATCGTCACGGGCTCTTCTGTGTCGGTTGTTGCTGGGCGTTGATGCTCGTTGCGTTTGCGGCGGGATTCGCGAGCCTGTGGTGGATGGTCGCCTTGACCGCGCTGATGACATACGAAAAGACGGCGCCGCGCGGACTGCGAGCAGTCCCGGTCGCCGGCGCCGTCTTCCTGGTTTGGAGCGCGCTCGTGTTCACCCATCCGGGGTGGTTGCCGCCGGCATTCGCGGGAACGGAGCGTTAGGGAATATCGCCGGCGTCGTTCTGATGAACGTCGCGCTGGTCTTTCGGATGCGGGTTCATGTCCGTATCGGAATAAACCGCATCGGGATCGACCCGGCCCTTCGGTTGCGGTTCGATCGAATCGATGATCGAGGTTAACCGGTCGCGGCGTTCGATATCGTTGTCGTCCGAGTCATTACGATCGGCGGGATCCTTTTGCGCCAAATCCGCGTCCAGACGGTTGTATCGCTCTTGGTCTTCAGGCCAATCTCTGTTCATCTGGCCTTCGTACCCGTATTATCTCGCGGTACCCCAAGGCAGAATACCTCCGCCAGCGAAGCAAGCGCCATGTTTCATCGCCGTGTCGTCGCCGCCGCAATCCTCGTCACGCTCGCCGCGTGCAGTTCGCAGCCAAGTCCGCAAGAGCAAATCGAAACGACGGAGCGCGCGACGATGCAGCCGCTCAAGACACACTATCCCGATGTCGTGATGGGCTTCGATTTCCACGGAACGACGGCTGATGTTTCGGTCGATCTGAACGAAGAAATTCAAATGGATGACGCCAAGGAAGACGCGATGCGCGCTGAGGCCGTGCGCGATTGGCGGCAGGCATGGATGCGCACCCATCCGCATCAGCACGCGCGGCTGCTCTTACGCATCCTTGACTTCCGCGGAAACGTCAGCTGGAAGTCGACGACGTCCGCTTAGGGCGGACGTTAACGCATACGACGGAAAATCGGGTGGTCTGGAACGACTTGCCGGAAGGCGCGTTCGTGCACGGTATTGGAGAGCGATTCGTGCTGTCCGAGACCGAGAAACCCGAGATGCATGAGACTGTCGAAGAATAGCTTATGCAAACGGTATTGCACGGCGCCATTAAAGAGCGGCAGCGATCCGCGCGCGACGATTGCGTGGAATTCATTGATCGAACCATCTTCGACGGGATTGTGCCGCGCGAACATGACGCTCGCGCGTAGCTCCTCGAGAGGCGTCGCATAGGTGTCGCGCACCTCGAAGTAGCGCGAGAGCGGCTCGACGATTCCCGCTCGCCGCGCGAGCGCAATCAAATCGCCTTCCGACCGATGTTCGTAAAACCCGGCCTTTGCAACCGCGGTTGTCACGTCGTTTACGCACGTCGCATAGATGACCGTCTTTTCGAGCAGCCCGCTCTCTTTGAGAATCGCGGCGATACTATAGGCGTCGCCGCCCGTTCCGCTTCCCGGGATCCAGATTCGGATGAATGAGTACGTGTGCAGCAGCGGTACGACGTTCGTAGCAAATGCGTGCAAGAACAGCGGATCGTGAAAGAGCTGCGACGTGCCGCCGCTCATCGCGACGAGAAACGCCGCGAGCGCCCGTTCGTCGTGCAGAAGACGGTCTTGCAGGCCGGAGATCGTCCCGATATTCTCTGCGCGCATCGCGTCCGCGATCCGCCGGCGAAGCGCAGACTGATTGTAATTGCGAAAATCGTAGCCGCCGTAGCGCAAGAGGGCATCGAGGAAGAGCTGCAGTTCTATATCCGCAAGCTCTTCCCGCCGTAGATTCAACGCCGGCACGGCGGCGTCGATCGCCTCTACTTGGTCAAGCATATTTTGAGCAACGACGTGAGCTGATCGATGTCAACAGGTTTACTCACGTACTCCGAGGCGCCTGCAGCGATGCACGCGTCCCGGTCGCCCTTCATTGCTTTCGCAGTAAGCGCGATGATCGGAATGTTCGATGTCCGCTCCTCGGCGCGAATCCGGCGAATGGTTTCGTAACCGTCCATCTCCGGCATCATGATGTCCATGAGCACGATGTCGATATCGTTACGCGAGCGCAATATTTCGATACCTTGCATGCCGCTCTCGGCACTCAAGACATGCATTCCATACGACCGTAGTGCAGCTTCCAATGCGAAGATGTTGCGCGCGTCATCATCGACGACGAGAACGTGTTTGGAGAGTAGGGACGTACCGTTCAAGTCACCGCCGCCGAGCTTCTTCGCCGGACCGAGATCGGCTTCGACCCGGTGCAAGAAGAAGTTCAGTTCGTCGAGTAACCGCTCGGGGGCGTGGCCGTCCTTGACGATGATCGTCGACGAGAGGCGCCGCAGATGCGCTTCATCGTCGCGCGTAAGTTCGCGTCCGGTGTAGACAATGATCGGAACGGTGTCGCTGCCCGGCCGCTCGCGCAGTTGTTCGATCAAACGGTCACCGGCCATATCCGGCAGCCCGAGGTCGATGACGATGCAGTCGAACTTCTGCTGCGACGCTGCTAAGAGCGCGGCATCCGCGGATGAGACCGCCGTAACTTGCATCTCCCCCGTGCCGATCAGTCCTACCATCGCATTGAGCTGCGTGATATCGTCCTCGACGACGAGCACGTTCTTGCCGCGGTTCTCTGCAAATCCCAGAAGCCGATCGAACGTCTCCATGAGCGCTTCTTCGGACACCGGTTTCTGCAGGTGCGCGACCGCGCCGGCCTGCAGTGCCCGCTGCTGATGCTCGTCGCCCGAGATAACATGCACGGGAATGTGCGACGTCGCGGATCCGCGTTTGATAGTATCGAGGACTTGCCATCCGTCGATATCCGGCAAGCCGACATCGAGCGTAATCGCATCGGGCACGTACTTGTTCGCGAGTTCAATCGCCTCGCGACCGGCGTGCGCCACGATCGTCTTGAAGCCGCGTTCATGCGCGAATGCGGCCAGGAGTTTCGCGAACGTCGGATCGTCCTCGATCACGAGCAGCGTGCGATCCTCCGGCGCGATGCCGTCACGATCGTCGACGACCGGCGCTTGCGCCACAGTAATCCGCCGCTGTAATTGTTCGGTCGTCTCGTGCAGGTGCGCCGCCGCCTCCGAACGCGCGGCGTGAATGAGCGCCGCTTCGGTGCGTTGCGTTGTTGCGCGTTGCGCGGGGTGGTAGAGCGTGAAGGTACTTCCGACGCCGACGGCGCTCTCAACACCGATCTCACCGCCGAGGAGTCCCGCGATTTCGCGGCTGATCGCAAGGCCCAGTCCCGTACCGCCGAACTTGCGTGACGTCCCCATGTCGGCTTGCTGGAACGCCTCGAAGATGACGTTGAACTTATCTTGCGGGATACCGATGCCCGTGTCGCTTACCGAAAACGCAACGGCGGGTCCACGAACCGGCAACCGGCGATCGTTTACCATACTGACGTGCAGCGTCACGGCACCATCGCTTGTGAACTTGAACGCGTTGGAGAGCAAATTCTTCAAGACTTGCTGCAGACGCGTCGGATCCGTCACGATGCTCTTCGGCACGTCCTGATCGCGAGCGACGATGAAGCGGAGCGATTTGTCCGCTGCAATCTGGCTGAACGTGCGCTTCACTTCGCCCTCGATCGAATCCACCGTAACTTCTTGCAGATCGATCGCGGTGGTCCCGGATTCGATCTTCGAGAGATCGAGAATATCGTTGATGAGCGTGAGCAGGTCGGTACCGGCAGCGCGAATCGTCTGCGCGAACTCGATCTGTTTAGACGTCATGTTGCCTTCCGGATTCTCGGAGAGTTGCTTCGAGAGAATCAGGAGGGAATTGAGCGGTGTGCGCAGCTCGTGCGACATGTTCGCAAGGAACTGCGACTTGTATTTCGACGTGAGCGACAGCTGCTCGGCCTTCTTCTCGAGCTCCGCGCGCGCTTCTTCGATTTCGCGCGTACGGCGCTCGACTTCGGCATTGCGCTCTTGCAACAGACGCGCCTTTTCTTCCAGTTCGTCGTTCGTCTGTTTGAGTTCGAGCTGCTGGCTCTGTAGTTCCGCGGTGAGCGACTGCGATTGTTTGAGCAGTTCTTCCGTACGCATCGATGCGGTGATCGTGTTCAACATGACGCCGATCGATTGCATGAGCTGATCGAGGAAGAGCAAGTGAATCTCGCTGAACCGCTCGAGCGACGCAAGCTCGATCACCGCTTTGATCTCGCCTTCGAACGTGACCGGCAGTACAACGACGCTGACCGCATTGATCGCGCCCAGCCCGGAACCAACGCGCAGATACTCGCCGGGTACTTCCGAGAGCAACACGCGCTGCTTCTCGATTGCAACCTGCCCGACGAGGCCTTCCCCGAACGGAATCGCCTTCATTTGGCGACGGTGGCGCGGGAGCGCGTAGCCTGCGATTAGGCGCAGGCACGCATCCCCTTCGCTCGCATCGGCCATGTAAAATCCACCGGCCTGCGCATTGACCAGCGGCGCAAGCTCGGACATGATCAGCTGCGTGACCGCGGTAATGTCGCGCTGACCTTGCAGCATCGAGGTGAAGCGGGCGAGATTGGTCTTGAACCAGTCTTGCTCGTTGTTCTTACGCGTCGTGTCACGGAGATTTTGAATCATCTCGTTGACGTTACGCGTGAGTTCGCCGACCTCGCCACGCGCTTCGATGTCGATGGTTCGCGAGAGGTCGCCTTTGGTAACGGCAGTCGAGACTTCCGAGATCGCGCGAATCTGATTCGTTAGCTGCGCGGCAAGTTGGTTCACGTTATCCGTGAGGTCGCGCCACAAACCCGCCGCACCCGGGACGGCGGCTTGACCGCCGAGTTTTCCTTCAAAGCCGACCTCTCGTGCAACCGTCGTAACTTGGTCGGCGAAGGTAGCGAGCGTATCGATCATCCCGTTGATCGTCTCGGCAAGTTGCGCGATTTCGCCACGCGCTTGCAGCGTCAGTTTGCGTTTCAAATCACCGTTCGCGACGCCGGTAACGACTTCAGCGATACCGCGAACCTGGTTCGTGAGGTTCGCCGCCATCGAGTTGACGTTGTCGGTGAGGTCTTTCCAAACTCCGCTGACGCCCTGCACGTGCGCTTGTCCGCCGAGCACGCCTTCGGAACCGACTTCGCGCGCAACACGCGTCACTTCCGACGCAAACGCGTTGAGCTGATCCACCATGACGTTGATCGTGTCTTTGAGCTCGGCAATTTCGCCGCGCACATTGACCGTGATCTTCTTCGAGAGGTCGCCGTTTGCGACGGCCGTCGTGACCTTCGCGATGTTACGCACTTGCGACGTCAGATTCGACGCCATGAAGTTCACGGAGTCGGTCAAGTCTTTCCACGTACCGGAAACGCCGGCGACCTGAGCTTGACCGCCGAGAATCCCTTCGGAACCAACTTCACGAGCGACGCGGGTAACTTCGGATGCGAAGGCGTTCAACTGATCGACCATCGTGTTGATCGTGTTCTTTAATTGCGATATCTCGCCGCGAACGTCGACGGTGATCTTCTTGGAGAGGTCACCGTTCGCGACGGCGGTCGTGACGTCGGCAATATTACGCACTTGCGACGTCAGATTCGATGCCATGACATTGACCGAATCGGTGAGGTCTTTCCACGTACCGGAGACGCCTTTGACCTCTGCCTGGCCGCCGAGCTTCCCTTCGGAGCCGACTTCGCGCGCAACACGTGTGACTTCCGACGCGAAGGCGTTGAGCTGGTCGACCATCGTGTTGATCGTGTTCTTCAGCTCGAGAATTTCGCCGCGCACATCGACGGTGATCTTCTTCGAAAGGTCCCCGTTTGCAACCGCCGTCGTGACGTCCGCAATATTACGCACTTGCGACGTGAGGTTCGACGCCATGAAATTCACGGAGTCGGTGAGGTCCTTCCAGGTACCGCTAACGCCTTTGACGTCCGCCTGACCGCCGAGCTTGCCTTCGGAGCCGACTTCGCGCGCAACGCGCGTAACTTCGGATGCAAACGCATTGAGCTGGTCGACCATGACATTGATCGTGTTCTTGAGTTCGAGGATTTCGCCACGAACCGGAACGGTGATCTTCTTCGAAAGGTCGCCGTTTGCAACGGCCGTCGTCACTTCGGCGATGTTACGCACCTGCGAGGTGAGGTTCGATGCCATGAAGTTCACGGAGTCGGTTAAGTCTTTCCAGGTTCCGGAAACACCCGCGACCTGCGCTTGACCGCCGAGGATACCTTCGGAGCCGACTTCACGCGCAACGCGCGTCACTTCCGAAGCGAAACCGTTGAGCTGATCGACCATCGTGTTGATGGTGTTTTTCAGCTCCAAAATTTCGCCGCGCACGTCGACCGTGATCTTCTTTGAAAGATCGCCGTTAGCGACAGCGGTCGTAACATCGGCAATATTACGCACTTGCGACGTGAGGTTCGATGCCATGACGTTGACCGAATCCGTCAAGTCTTTCCACGTACCGGAAACGCCGCGGACGTCGGCTTGACCACCGAGCATGCCTTCCGAACCGACTTCGCGCGCGACGCGCGTCACTTCCGATGCAAATGCGTTGAGCTGGTCGACCATCGTGTTGATGGTCCGCTTGAGGTCGAGGATTTCGCCCTTGACGTCGACGGTGATCTTGCGCGAAAGGTCGCCGTTTGCGACGGCCGTCGTAACGTCGGCGATATTACGCACTTGCGCGGTAAGGTTCGACGCCATTGTGTTGACGGAGTCGGTGAGGTCTTTCCACGTACCGGCAACACCTTGCACCTCGGCTTGTCCGCCGAGCTTACCTTCGGAACCGACTTCACGAGCGACACGCGTCACTTCCGATGCGAATGCATTGAGCTGGTCGACCATCGTGTTGACGGTCACTTTGAGTTCAAGAATTTCGCCGCGAACATCGACCGTAATCTTCTTCGAAAGGTCGCCGCGCGCGACAGCCGTCGTGACCTCGGCGATATTACGCACTTGCGACGTCAGGTTACCGGCCATCGTGTTGACGGAGTCGGTGAGGTCCTTCCACGTACCGGCGACACCTTTGACCTCCGCTTGTCCGCCGAGCTTACCTTCAGAACCAACTTCGCGAGCAACGCGCGTCACTTCGGATGCGAACGCATTGAGCTGATCGACCATCGTGTTGATGGTATCTTTGAGTTCCGCGATTTCACCACGCACGTCAACGGTGATCTTCTTCGAAAGGTCGCCGCGCGCAACGGCCGTCGTAACATCGGCGATATTACGCACCTGCGCGGTGAGATTACCGGCCATCGTGTTGACCGAGTCGGTGAGGTCTTTCCATGTGCCGGCGACGCCCGTGACCTGCGCTTGCCCGCCCAGGATACCTTCGGAGCCGACTTCACGGGCAACGCGCGTCACTTCCGATGCAAAGGCGTTGAGCTGATCGACCATCGTGTTGATGGTGCCTTTGAGCTGGCGAATCTCGCCTCGCGCTTCGACCGTAATCTTCTTCGAAAGGTCGCCGTTCGCGACGGCGGTCGTCACTTCGGCGATGTTACGAACTTGCGCCGTCAAGTTGCCGGCCATCGTATTCACCGAGTCGGTGAGGTCTTTCCACGTCCCGGCCACGCCTTTGACAAGTGCCTGGCCGCCGAGCTTTCCTTCGGAACCGACTTCACGCGCGACGCGCGTAACTTCTGATGCAAATGCATTGAGACGATCGACCATCGTATTGATCGTGCGGCTGGACCGTAAGAACTCGCCCTTGAGCGGATGATTTTCCGTCTCGAGCGGCATGCGTTGCGAGAGATCGCCGTTTGCCACTGCGCCCAGCACGCGTCCGGCTTCCGACATCGGGAAAACGAGATCATCGATGAGTTGATTGACGGAGTCGATGCCGCCGCGCCACGCGCCTTTGGCACCATCGTAGGTTGCGCGCTTATTGATCAATCCTTCGCGCCCGACAACTTTGCTGATGCGCTCGAGCTCTTCGTTCATCCGTACGTTGCGCTCGACGCAGTCGTTGAACGCCTGCGCGATCTCGCCGTCAACGCCGGTTAGTGTGCCGGCGAGGCGCACCTCGAATCGGCCGTCACGGAAGGCCCGTAGCGCGGCCAAGAGGGCCGTTTGTTGTAAACGTCCCGGTTCGCCGTCTTGTGCGTTGTTGCCATTTGATTCTTGAGCTGTTACGGTCGATGACATCGTTTAGACGGTGCCTCCTTAGGGCGTCGTCACGGATAACGCGTTTAGGGCGCGACAAATCGCGTCCCAAGGCCGGTAATCTCGTTTTTACCCGAACTCATTCCGCCCAAACAAGCGAGGGCGAAAAAGCTTGTGGTTTGAGCAGATAGGCTTAACGGGCATAGAACGAGACGGAGACCTGAACGAGGATCATTTGCTTACGGATCTATCGGAACAACTCTACGCTGGTCTCGCACAGATTAGCGGACAGCCTGTTTCAACAGGGCTGGGACACGGTCTGCGCATCGCAGCTCAAGCCTCTGAGCTGTGCGTTTCGGCGTTTGCGGATTTCTGCGCGATCTATTTACGCCGTGCCGGGCCGGCGGCCGTTGCCTTTGCGTGCCGCGACTACGCCCAATTTGGTGACTTAGATTCACACTCGTATCAGGATTTGCTGCTCCAACGCGCGCGCCTCGCCGGAACCGGCACGCTCGTGGAGGAGCCGCTGGTTGCGGGCGCGCGGCAGATCGGTGTGCTGGTGCTCGGTGTTTCCGAGCCGCAGGCGCTTTCTCAGGTTGGCGGATCGACGATTCCGTTGATTGCAACGATGCTCGCCACAGCGATCGATCAAGCCGAGGAACTCGAGCACCATTACACGGTCTCCAAGCGCCTGCAGAAGGCCATGCTTCCCGCGCGCCTCGTCCAGGCGGAGGGGCACTCGTTCGATGCTGCGTACCGGCCGGCGAGCGACGAAGCCGACGTCGGCGGCGACTGGTACGATGCATTCGAACTTGGAAACGGTAAGATCGGCATCTCGGTCGGCGACGTGACCGGTCACGGACTCGAAGCCGCCGTCGCAATGAGCGAGATCCGGCGCGCGATTCGCGCGGCCGCCGCAACGAGTGATTCACCAAAGGTACTACTGAATTACGTTGATGGCATTGTAACGACCGAAGCCATCGGTATGGCAACGGCCATCGTCGCGATCTATGACGTATCGACGAACGTGTTGCGGTACGCGTCGGCCGGACATCCACCGCCCGTACTGTTGAGTGCGAGCAAACGCGCGCACTTCTTACCGGCAGGCGGCATGTTATTAGGAGTCGGCGGCACCCCTGCGTCGGATGACTACACGGTGACACTGTCACCCGGCACGAGTTGCTTCTTCTACACCGATGGGCTGCTAGAGTACGACCGCGACGTGATCGCCGGAGAACGCGCGCTCATCGCGGCGCTCGAGCGCATCGCCATCGCCGGAAACGCCACCGCGGATGCGCTCCATGCGGAGATTTTTTCCGACACGATCAATACCGACGACTCCGCCACGCTCGCGCTCCACCATTCCGAGCACCTCGACGGCGCACGTGAACGCCTGGAATTCAGCGGGATCCCGATTTGCGCGAGTCTCGCACGCGAGTCCCTGCGCCACTTCTGCGAACGCAACGCGATCTTCGGCGACCGTCAATACGATGTGCTGAGCGCAGTCGGCGAAGCCGTCGCAAACGCAATCGAACACGGAACGCAGAGCGCGCAACACAGTTTCCTCATCGATCTCGACGCGCGCAACGACGAGCTGCAGGCGCACATCGACAGCTACGGGCACTGGCGCATGTTCACGCCGCGCGACGAACGCGGCCGAGGCATTCCGATCATGCGCTCCTGTTCGAAACGGCTAGAGATCTCATCAACTCACGAACGCACGCGGATTTCTCTCACCTTCGACCGCTAATTGTCATCCTGAGCGAAGTGGGGGTTAGAGTTTCGAATAGTCGACGATTTCGGCCATGAGTGCGGCTGCAACTTCTCCGTTATCGTCGCGCCCGAAGTAGTAGACAAACGACTTTTTCGGCGTTTTTACGAGATATCCGATGGACGACATTGGAGGTCGGCGATCGGTCGTGAATACGGTATATTGACGAGGTCCGAGCGCAGCAAGCGCCGTCAGCTCATCGCGATGCAGCAGGGACATTCGCGCCCGGAAATCGGGTCTGAGGTTCTGCATGTCCACGTGTCCGGCAACAGCTTGGTCGAGCCATCGCTCCCCTTGCGCAACCATCTGCGGATTCGCATCGGGACGATGGGGCTTAGCCGCAGACTTCGTCGACGGCTTCGCGGAATTCAGCGACGGCACGAGCACTCCGTAAACCGCCATCACCGCCGGATCGTATGAAAACGTTCCGCTGTTCGCTAAGACCACAATCGATAAATTATCATCCGGGAATCGCGCGTCTTGCGTTGCAGCACCGGTCGTATTGCCCCCGTGCGAAATCATGCGATGACCGTTTGGAAGCTTGTTCACCGCAATGCCCAGCGCATATCCCGGGAACGACGTTCCGAGTTCAATCGGCGTCATCATCTCCGCGAGCGAGTGCTTTGAGAGTAACGTCGGCAGCCCGGCATTCCACTTCACCAGATCTTGCGCGTCGCTAACAATCGAGCCCGCGCCGGTGAACCACGTGTAGTCGATCGAGAGCGCGTGCTCCCAAGAACCAAGCGCGAACGACGCATATTCGGTCGCGACCTTCGGCGACGTGTCGGAATAGGTACGCACGTACGTCGACGACATCCCAAGCGGTCCGAAGATATTGCGCGCTAAGAATTGCGCGTACGACATCTTCGACACGCGCTCGATCAGCATTGTCAGCAGCGCATATCCGGTATTCGAGTACTCGCGCTTGGTGCCAGGCGTAAATGAAAGCGGCCGTGCATCCACCGTGCCGACGATCTGCGCCAGCGTCGCCGGCCGGTTGCCGACTTCATCAAAGTCTTCGCGTTCCGTATATTCCGCATAACCGCCGGCGTGGGTGAGAAGATTTCGAATCGTCACTTCATTCGCGTGCGGGATTTCAGGCAAGTACTTCGAGAGCCGATCGTTGATATTTAGTAATCCGCGATCTTGCAACATAAGAATCGACGCCGAGGTAAACTGCTTCGTGTTTGACCCGATCGGATATCGCGTATCGCCGCTCGCGGGAACGTCGTTCTCCACATTGCTCTTCCCGAAGCCCTTGAGATAGACGATCTGCGTACCTCGTGCAACGGCAATCGTCACTCCGGGAGCGGCCGAACCAACGACGGAACGGCTGCCGATCTCATCGATTTTCGCGCTTTGCTCCGCCGTCAAGCCGGCATCTTGGGCTGCCGCCGGTGTACCCGCAAGTGCGGCGGCGCCGACGAGCATCGGGATCAGCGCGGCGCACGCCGTCAGGTATGAGAGACGCGCAAACGTTGTTTTCATCGAGAAACATAACCTCCGTGAAATCGTTTGAGATCGTATGCGTTGACGTCGATCGTTGACGGTGTTCCGCCGATCAACTCACCGATCGCGCGAGCCGAAACGGCGGCTTGCGTGAAGCCGAGGTGTCCGTGACCAAACGAGTAGTACAGGTTCTTATGACGGAATCCACGCCCGATAGCGGGTAACGAATCGGGCATGAGCGGACGCGTTCCAACCCACGACGTTGCATCGGTATCGGCAAGATCGGGGATGTAGCGTTTTGCGATGCCATACAGCATCGAGGAACGGCGAAAATCGGGTGATGCCTCCGGCGCTGCAAATTCGATGGTGCCGGCTAAACGAACCCCGCCATTCATCGGCGTTGCACCGATGTGCGGTTCGTAGAAAATCATCGGACGGGCGAGTGAGACATTCGGTTGTGCAATCATCAGGTGGTAACCGCGCGCCGCGGCCACCGGAACGCGATATCCCAGCGGCCGCAGAAGCTCGCCGGATGCATATCCCGCCGCAACCAATACGCGTGGCACGGAAATTTGAGTCAGTGTTTTCTCGCGCGCGATATCGAGCAGCCACCCGCCGTCGGCGCTCTGGCTGAGTTTGCGCACGCGACCCGATACCATCGTGCTCTGGCCTCGGACGCGCTTCGCGAGGCGCTCGCCAAAGCGCGCAGGGTCCGTGCAGTGCGCAGAGTCGGGGAAAAAAATCGCGCCCGCAACTTGCGGTGCGAGCGCGGGCTCGTAGGCGTGAACTTGCGCCGCGTCGAGCGGCTGCGCGGCAATGCCGTGACTGTGCAGTACCGGAAGCAATTCGCTCAGTTTGTCGAGCGTGCGCGAGTCCGCGACAATCTTCAGGCCTCCACGCCGCACGAGAAACTCTTGCGCATCGGACGCCGCCGCAACGGAGAACAGCGCATCAACGGAAAGACGGTTGAGGCGCGCCGCACCATCGATCGATCGTTCCGTAGCGTGAGGACGCATCGTCGCGAGGAGGCGCACTCCCCATGGTGCCAGGCGCGGCAAGTACGATGCTCGCACGACGAGCGGACCCGTCGGATCGAGCAGCATGCGCGGCAGATCGGCAAAGAGCGACGGTTGCGCGACGGGAAAGATTTCGCCGTCGTGGAGGTATCCCGCGCTGCCGCTCGCCGTTCCCGCGCCGGGTTCGTTCGGCTCGATCACCAGCACGCGAAAGCCCGCGTCGTGGAGAGCGATTGCCGCAGTCGTCCCAATGATTCCACTTCCGACGATCGCGATGTCCGCGTCGGTTTGGCCGCCCATGCATGGATCCCCTAAAACTTCGTAACGAAGCTCGCCAAGCCGAACGCTAAGAACAACCAAATGCCGTAAAGCGCAGCGAGACCGACGATCCCCTCACCGGTTCGCACGAGCCATCCGCCCGGACCGCGCACGATGCGCAGGCCGCTTTCCACGAGGATTGCAATGCCACCGAGAATCGCGATCACGCCGCACGTGTACAGTACGATCATCGTGCCGAGGAAGCCCGGCTCAAGAATTGCGCTCTCGCTGGAAAGTGCCGCGGTCCATCCGAGAAGCGCGGCGATAAACGCGACGGCGCCGATGCGCGCGGCAAGGTGAAGCCATTGTTGACGGCGCGGAACGATGAGTTTGAGCTTCATACGGCGACGAAAGATCCACGAGCCGAATCGAACACCGAGCGAAATGAGCAGCACGATGATGAACGCCGGGATGAGAATCTTCAGCGAACCCATCGTGCCCAGACCGTCCACCCGCTGAAAGATGAAGACGGGGATGAAATCATCCGTCGTCCACGACAAGATCTTTCCGTTTGGATCCGCAGTGAACTTCAGGTGCGCTTGGCCGTTGACTTGCTGGTAATACAGCGGTCCGATCTCGCGCCAGCGCAGCGGATCCTCTCCGGGGCTTTGCAGCATCGATACTTCGATCGTCCCATCCGGGCGCGCGCTGACGTCGGTTTGCGAAAGCGCATACACCAGGCGCAATGCGTGCACGGCGCGGCGGCTCGAGACGTACCAGCCGGCGACGCGACCCGCATCCGGTTTCGGGTTGGCGACCGTCGGCGGTTGGGCTGCAACGTAGGGATAATAGCGATCGAGGAAATGGCGGAAAATCTGCGTGCGCACGCCTTCCGCAGCGCCTTTCTTACCGGCGCTGTTAAACGACATGAAGAATCCGACGTGCTGCACGGGAAGCAAGTGGAGATCCGTATGAAAGACATCGGTGTCTCCGGCGTGACTTACGATTTCGATTCCGTTGCGACTCTCTTGATAAAAGCCGAGGTCGAAACCGTTCATGCCGGGCGCGGGAGCAAGTTGCAGCGTCCACATTTCGCGAATCGTTGCGGGATCCAGGATCGTGCCGCCCTCATAGCGCCCGCCCTGCAAGTACGCGAGCATGAAATGCGACATGTCGATTCCCGACGACGTCGCGGCACCTGCCGGTGCGGGCACGACATATTCGAATCCGTGCGGCTTGTCGTCTCCGGCGTTGACGTATCCCTTCGCCATCATCGGCGCGAGATTCGCCGGAAGCGGTTGTTGGAACGAGGAGTGACTCATCCGCAATGGGCTAAAAATATGTTTCTGAATGTAGTCGCTGTACGGTTCACCTGAAACACGCTGCACGATGTATCCAGCGAGCGCCGCGCCGTAATTCGAATACGCGATGATTTGTCCCGGTGGATAAATCCGATCCGGGATGTGATTCTTGAGATATGTGCCCAGCGGCATCATATCGCTCGGTTTGTCGCCGATGAGGTCTTGAATGACTTCTTCGAATCCCGCGCTGTGGGTCATCAGATTGCGCAGCGTAATCGGTTTTCCGAATTTTTCCGGAATCTTGAAATCGAGGTACTGATTGACGTCGGCATCGAGATTCAGTTTGCCGGCCTGCACCTGTTGCATCACCGCGGTCCACGTGAAGAGCTTCGACGTCGAGCCGGGGCGGAACAGCGTATTTTCCGGGGATACCGGCGTTCGTTTCTCGAGATTCGAGAACCCGTAGCCTTTCGCAAAGATGATCTTCCCGTCCTTAACGACGGTTACGACGGCGCCTGCGATATCTGCGCGCCGGATCGCGTACGGAACGAGTCCGTCCATGAACGGCGTGAGGTCTTGCGTCGTCAGCGCCGGCGGCGACGTCGACGGAGCTCCGGCGGCGTAAGCCGGAACGGCCTGCGAGTTCAATACGAGCACGCTAAGCGCAAGCAGCGCGCAAACGAAGCGAAGCATCCGTTTCATATCAGCGTTAATTACGCATACTAGGTGCCCTACCTCCAAAAAACTGACACTTGCGCCAAAATTTTGCTCATCGCGGCAGGGCGGTGCTGCGCGTGGCCGTAAACCGCGAGGATGCAACGATGTCTTAGAATTGCGGCCGCTATAGTCGCGCTCGGCGTGTTTGCTGCATGCACGCATGCGGTGCATGGTACGCAAAGCGACGCCGGCACAACACTCACGGTTGCGATTCAAAAGGAACCGATTGCGCTCGATCCGTTGGTGCTTGAAGGCCTCAGCGCGTATACGTTTAGCGAACTGCTCTATTCGTATCTGACGAACTACGACTCGAACGGCCGCACCGTCCCCGATCTAGCGCGCGACGTTCCGACGCCGGAAAACGGCGGCGTTTCGCCGGACGGGAAGCGCCTTACATTCCACTTGCGGCACGGCGTGCATTGGCAAGACGGTGCTCCGGTGACATCGCAGGATGTCGTCTTCACGTATCACGCCGTCATGAATCCGGCAAATAACGTTCCGGAGCGCATCGGCTACGATGAAATCGCATCCATCGCCGCTCCCGATCCGTATACCGTTGTCATCACGCTCAAACGACCGTACTCACCGATCGTTGCGCTCTTTTTCGGCGGAGACAGCAACTACCCCATCCTGCCGGCGCATTTGCTCGCAGCAAAAGCGAACGTCAACAACGACGCATTTAATTCAGCGCCCGTCGGATCGGGGCCATACCGGCTCGATCGATGGGAACGTGGCGACCGGCTGACGTTTGCGGCGAATGCGACGTATTTCGCCGGCAAACCGAAGATCAACCGTCTCGTGCTTCCCGTCATTGCGAACGACTCGACGACAATCGACGAACTGCAGTCCGGAGAAATCGATGCGGCGTTCATGATGGATGCGTCGCGCATCGATCAGCTTCGCGCGATCCCGCGCCACCGCGTCGTCGTAACGCCGGTGCCGTATTTTTATGCGCTCGGATTCAATCTGACCGATCCGATCCTGCGCGACCTCAACGTGCGGCGCGCGTTTGCAATGGGGATCGACCGCCGCAGCCTGACCGAAAAGATCACGCATGGCGTCTACGATCCCGATGCGGCGATGCGTGGACTCTTTACTTGGGCGTACGATCCAACCGTGACGTTGCCGCCGTACGATCCGGCGCAATCGGCAGCGCTGTTAACCCAAGATGGATGGATTCCCGGTCCGAACGGCATCCGCGTGAAACAAGGCCGTCCGCTGCATCTCGAAATCTCGTTCGCGATCGGCGAAGGGATCACCACGCGATTTGCTACTGCGGTTGCTGCCGAGGAACGAGCGATCGGCATCGACGTTTCACTCCATCAGTACGATCGCACGCAGTTCCTATCGATCCAAGGACCGATGATGCAAGGACGATACCAAATCACGCTTTACGACTATCAAGCGACGTATGATCCCGATGTTTCTTGGCTGCTTGCATGCGATCAGCGAGGCCCGCACGGCTTCAACGATACGCGGTTCTGCGACTCGCAGGTCGATGCGCTGCTGGCGCGCGGAGCGTCATCGTACGATCGCTCGACGCGTGCTTCCGCCTACCGCCAGATACAGCGGCGTCTTGCCGATGAGCTCCCGTACGCGTTCCTGTGCCAGATCAGTGAAGTCGATGTCATTCCCGAGAATCTGCGCGGCTTCGCGCCGCCGCTGCTCTCACCGTTCAATTCGATTGCGGGGTGGCACTACGGCACCAGTTTGTCGATGACCACATCGGTGAACGCCTCGGTTCCGAGCGGCGGAGTGCCGTCTGCAAGTTCCGCGGTGCGCGCGCCGGTCGCGTATGCCTCTTCGACCGCACGTTCGATGCGCGCGGCATTGAGATCGTCGTCAAAACTATAACGGAGCAGCAGCGCCGCTGAAAGAATCGCCGCCGTCGGATTGGCGATGCCTTTTCCGGCGATATCCGGAGCCGTTCCGGCGATCGGTTCGTAGAGTCCGAATTGACGACCGGCCGTCCCTCGGGTGCCGAGACTCGCGCTCGGGAGCGTTCCGATCGATCCCGTGAGAATCGCCGCTTCATCGGAGAGAATATCGCCGAACATGTTCTCGGTCACGATGACATCGAAATCACCAGGACGGCGCACGAGTTGCATCGCCGCATTATCGACGAGCAAATGATCGAGTTCGATATCAGGATACGCACTGGCGACACGCTGCACCACGCGGCGCCATAAGCGCGACGTTTCCAAAATATTCTGCTTGTCGACCGATGTCACGCGTTTGCGCCGTCCGCGCGCGAGTTCGAATGCCGTGCGAGCGATCCGCTCGATCTCCGGCGCGCGATACATCATCGTGTCGACCGCCATTTCTACGCCGTCCTCGACGCGCTGCTCCTTCGGCTTCCCGAAATAGATACCGCCGGTCAGCTCGCGGACAACCATCAGATCCAGGCCGCGAACGAGTTGCGGTTTGAGCGACGATGCATCTTCCAATCCTGGGAAAACGCGTACCGGTCGCAGATTCGCGTACAATTCGTAGTCGCGTCTCAAAAGAAAGAGCGCATACTCCGGGCGTTCCGCGAGCGGCTTTGTATCGTATTGCGGCAAACCGACACTGCCGAACAGAATTGCCGCACTGGAATCGGCAAGTGCGCGCGCCTCGCCGGGTAACGCGGGCAAACCGCGTTCGAGCGCAGCCCCGCCCACCGCACTCTCGATGCAACGCAAATCGCCGCGCACGTGCCGCAGTACGCGCACCGCGGCGCGCGTGACCTCAGGCCCGACGCCGTCGCCGGGAAATACGGCAATCGTTTGCGACACGCGGGTCTCCTAGGTAACGGTTATGCGGGTCGTATCGGGTGACGGTTCGATCGGCATCGGCTGGTGCACGGCTGCAGCCGGCTCGGCCGCCGCAGACGGCGGGTGCGAATTCTCGAGGAGCGAGAGATGCGTCATCAACACGCTGCGCAATTCACTCTTGGCTTTCTCCGCTGCTTCGATCGCGCGCTGATGCTCGCGACGTACCTCGAGAATCGTATCGTTGTACGTGGCGATCTCACGCTCGGATGCCAAGCGCGCCTGCTCTTTGATGAGATCCGCTTCCTTGTGCGCCGATGCTTTGACTTCATCGGCGGTGCGTTGAGCGAGCAGCAGCGTGTTTTGCAGCGACTCTTCCATCGCCTTGAAGTGGCTGATACGCTCGCGCAGATCGGCGATCTCCGCCTCTAAGGCGGCATTATGCGTCGCATCGTCTTCGAGCGTCTCGATGATGTCATCGAGGAACTGATCCACTTCCGTGCGATCGTAGCCTTGCAGCGCTTTTTTGAATGACTTGTGTTGGATGTCGACCGGTGTGATTTTTTGCATGGATTACCCGCGGTTTGCCATAAAGTCGAGCGTGCCGTCCCCAGCCATCGTGTCGCGCAACCCTGCTGCGTTCACGACCACACCCGCGGGAACGACCAAATAGATCGCTTCGGCTAGTTTCTGTATCTTACCGTCAATCGTGTATGCAACGCCCGATGTAAAATCGACGACCCGCTGCAACAGCGTCCGATCTGCATTTTGCAGATTAATGATCACGACTTGCCGGTTGCGCAACGCGTCGGCGATTTCGACGACGTCTTGAAAGTTGCGCGGTGAATAGACGCTGACTTCCGTGCCAGAACGACGCCCCGCGTTGCTCAGCGGTACGACGCGACCCGGCGCTACCGGCTCGTCGTCGTAGAGTTCGTCTTCCTCATCGCGGATCGAGAAGAACGATCCGATTTTGCTAAACATGCTCATGGGGGTTTGGCACCCTCCTCATTTACGTGTCGTAGCGGCGTTCACCGAAGAGCGCCGTACCGATGCGCACCATCGTGGAGCCGGCCCGCACGGCTTCGCGCCAGTCTCCAGACATGCCGATTGAGAGCGTTCTTCCACCTATCTCCGCAAACGTCTTTGCTGCCGTCTCAAATGCCCGCGAGATTTCCGCGCGGTCCGCGGTGACGGGCCCGATTGCCATTACGCCGTCGAGTGCCAGGGACGGCTGCGCGGCAATCGCTTCCGCGACGCGGGGCGCCTCTTCGAGCGATACGCCGAAACGCTCGGCGGGCGAAATATTGACTTGGACGAGCACGGTGAGCTGTTTTCCCGCCTTCGCTGCCGCCAAACCGAGTGCGCGGGCCGCGTCAACCCGGTCGACGCTCTGCACGAAGTCGAAGAGCTCGGCGATCGCCTTTGCTTTGTTGGTTTGGAAGTGCCCGATGAAATGCTTTTGCATGCCGGACGGGATGAGCGCGAACTTCGCCTTCGCCTCTTGGACGTAGTTTTCACCGATCGCATCGAGCCCCGCATGCGCGGCTTCCACGATCGCCTCTACCGGCTGCTTTTTGCTGACGCCCAGAATCCGTACGCTTCCGCGCGCGCGGCCGCAAGCGCGAAGTTCTTCATCGATGTCCCGCCGCAACGCCGCGAGGCGTTCGGCAATACCGGCAATCACGCTGCGCTCGCGGCAGGCTCCGTGACATCCGTGCGCCGTCCACGACGGGCGCAATAGACGATGCCGATGATGCCGATCGGAATCATCGGCAATGCATAGAGTTGTCCGCCCGTAATACCGTGCCAGGCGAAATCCGCATGGCGCCAGATCTCCGCAACGCTACGCGTGATCCCGTACATCGTGAACCAGCTCCAGCCAACCACGCCATCGGGTGGACGACGGCGATAGATGAAGAACAGAATCGGAAGCGTGAGAATATCGAGGACCGCTTCGTATAATTGTGCGGGGTGGCGATATGTCGTGCCCCATACTTCCGCATCGCCGGGACGATTGGGGACGATACACCATGGACGATCGGGATTGCAGATGTCGCCCCATAATTCGTCGTTGATGAAATTGACGAGGCGCGTCAGCGTGATTCCGACCGGCAAAAGCATGACGACTTCGTCGGCAAGCACCATGTATTTCAGTTGCGGGTGCTTTCGCACGAAGAGGGCGATCGCGACGATGACGCCGACAAGCCCGCCGTGGAAGGCCATGCCGCCGTTCCATACGGCGATGAAATTGACCGGATTGCTGGTATATGAGGCGAGGTCGTGCTTGGAAATGATGTCGTTGATGACGAAGAACGTCCGGCCGCCGATCAGCACCCCGACAAGGGCATAGAACAGAAAGTCCTGGATCTGTTCCTTTGTCAGGCCGAGCCGCAACCGGCCCGCGGGACGGCTCATCCAAAGGTAAACGGCGATAAATCCGACGAGGTAGGCAATGCCGTACCAATGGATGCCCCACCGGCCGAGGTGAATCGCAACCGGGTCGACATTTGTCGGATAGTTAAACCAATGCTGCATCGAGAAGTTCTTTAATGGTTGAGAAGTAACCTGACGAAATGAATAGCACGACGCACGTTACCGCCGGCATAGCGTTCCTAGCCGGGCTCGTTTCCTTCGTGTCTCCATGCGTCCTCCCGCTGGTGCCGGCGTACCTGTCGCTGCTGACCGGTTCCAGCCTCGAGGAGTTACAAGCGCAGGAGACTCGCGCACAGATGCGAGCCGGCGCTGTTGCGCATGCAATTGCGTTCATTATCGGCTTCACCGTGGTCTTCGTCGTGCTCGGGCTCACCGCCAGTGCAATCGGCGGCGTCTTGAACGCTAATCGCGTGCTCATCGCGCAAATCGGCGGGTGCATCGTCATCATCCTCGGCCTGCACATGATGGGGATGCTGCGGATTCCGTTCCTGATGATGGACGCGCGCGTGCATCTGCAACGCGAGCGCCGCACCTACTGGACCTCCACGCTCGTAGGAATCGCCTTTGCAGCCGGGTGGTCGCCCTGTATCGGCCCGATCTTGGCGGGAATTCTCGCGATTGCGTCGCAGCAGCACAACGCCGAGGCGGCGTTACTGCTCCTCGTCTATTCCTTGGGATTGGCCGTGCCGTTCTTCCTGACCGCGCTTGCGATCGGAGCCGTTCTGCCGATCCTCAACCGCATCAAGCGGTTCTTGCCGGCGATTGAATTCACGGCTGGGCTGTTCTTGGTTGCGGTGGGTCTCGTTCTCGTCAACAACGCGTTTCTCACCGTCGCAGGATGGTTCTATCAATTTGTCCCCACACCGAACCTTTAACGCAAACGTTTTTATCGTGATCGCCGCGATCGTGGCGTTCGTTGCCGATCAGGCGACAAAGCGCTGGATCACGTCGTCGTTCCTGCCCGGTGAGAGCCGCATCGTCGTTCCGCAGTTGCTGAAATGGACGTACGAACGCAACACGCACGGTGCGTTCGGACTCTTCGGCAGCAACGGCTTTTTGCTGATCCTCATGGCAGTGGTCGTACTGTTGATCTTTTGGCTTAGCTTCCGGGATCAGGCGGCGCAGTCGCGGCTGGTGTGCATCGCGTTTGGAATGATCGTCGGCGGCGCAATCGGAAACATCGTCGACCGCGTGCATCTCGGCTATGTCGTCGATTTCATCGACTTCTACCGGATTTGGCCGAACATCTTCAACATCGGCGATTCGTGCATTACGTGCGGCGTTATTTTGCTGCTGCTCTCGAGCCTTGGCCGCTCACGTCGTCACGCCTGAGGAGGCGGGAACCCGGACGGACGTCATTGTTGCACGGCTGACCGGCGCATCGCGATCGCTCGTATCCGACGCGGTGAAACGCGGCGACGTGCGCGTCAACGGCGGTGCCGTCAAACCGAGCCATCCGCTCGAGGCGGAGGACGTGTTGGAATACGTCGTCGGCGAGCGTGAACCGCTCGTTGCAACACCGGAAGAAATCGCACTTCCGATTCTCTACGAAGACGACGACGTGCTGGTCGTCAACAAACCCGCCGGGATGGTGACGCATCCCGCGCACGGCGCGACGAGCGGAACGCTCGTCAACGCAATGCTCGCACATATCGGAACCCTGCCCGGCGATCCGCTTCGCCCGGGACTCGTACACCGGTTGGATCGCGATACGTCAGGATTACTCATCATTGCAAAGACGGCGGAAGCCTTATCCGCGCTCGGCATCGCAATGAAAGCGCGGCGCATTCATCGCGAGTATTTGGGACTGGTGCACGGCGTGCCGCAGTACGCACAGGGACGCGTCGACGGTCCGATCGGACGCGATCCGCACAACCGGCTGAAATACGCGATCGTGCGCGACGGAAAGCCGGCGGTCACGCATTATGAAATTCGCGAGGCGTTTAAAAAACATGCCGAGCTGATGTTCCGTTTGGAAACCGGACGCACGCATCAAATTCGCGTGCACATGGCCGCTATGGGGAATCCCATCGTCAACGATCCCGTCTACGGACACGAAGAATCGCGCTTCGGCTTACCCGGCCAAGCGCTGCACGCGTGGAAATTGTCGTTCGAACATCCGCGTACCGGTGACGAGATGCACTTCGAAGCAGCGGTCCCTCCTGAATATCTTCATGCGCGACATCTTCTCGCTGCAGAAGGTTGACGGCAGCGCGCGTCGCGGCACGCTGACGCTGGCGCACGGCCTCGTTCATACGCCGACGTTTATGCCCGTCGGAACTGCTGCCACGGTGAAGGCGTTAACGCCCGAGGAAGTGCGCAGCGCACACAGTCAAATCATTCTCGCCAACACCTATCATTTATGGTTGCGCCCGGGTCGCGATCTTATCGTGGATGCCGGCGGCATCCATCAGTTCATGGCGTGGAACGGACCGATCCTCACAGATTCCGGCGGCTTTCAAGTTTTCAGCTTACAAGAACGTCGTAAACTCGACGACGATGGCGTTACGTTTCAATCCCACATTGACGGCAGCACGCATCGATTCACGCCCGAATCCGTGATCGAATTCGAAGAAGCACTTGGGGTCGATATCGCCATGGTACTGGATGTCTGCGTCAAGCTTCCGGCGACGGTCGAAGAATTAGCGGAATCGGTGCGGATGACGACGGCGTGGGCGAAGCGCTCGCGCGAAGCATGGAAGCGGGAGGAGACGGCCGTATTCGCAATCATGCAAGGCGGGCTCGATTTTGAGTTACGGGAACGCAGCGCGTGCGAGATCGTTGGGTTAGATTTCCCCGGATATGCAATCGGCGGATTGTCGGTCGGCGAAACACGTGAAGAGATGTACGCAACCGCGCGTCACGCGGCATCGTTGCTTCCCGTCGAGCGGCCGCGGTACCTGATGGGCGTCGGCACGGTGAAAGACATCATCATGGCCGTGGACTGCGGTATCGACATGTTCGACTGCGTCTATCCCACGCGATGCGGACGCAACGGCCGCGCCATGATGCGCAGCGGCGAATTCAACATACGCAACGCCGCCTACGTGCGCGACTTCTCACCCGTCGATCCGCAATGCGACTGCTATGTCTGCACGACCTACACTCGTGCGTATGTGAATCACCTCTTCCGGGCCAACGAAATGCTCGGCCCGCGTCTGCTTTCGTACCACAACATCTACGTGCTCAACGACATCATGCGCGACGCACGTGAAGCAATAGAACTGGGAGCATGGACCTCTTTTCGCGACCGCTTCTTCTCCTAAGTACGGCAGCGATGGCCTTACTGGCCGTGTCTGCCCCGCCGGCTTCGCAAATGGAGCCGTATCTTCACGCACAAAGGCTCGTAAACATCGGCTCACGCAACTTGAACATCTACTGCACTGGCAGTGGATCGCCCGCGGTCGTCTTGGATGCCGGTTTGGGCGACACGACGGAAGTTTGGTATAAAGTTCAGGGGCCAATCTCAAAGCGCACGCGAGTCTGCTCGTACGATCGTGCAGGCATGGGTTTTAGCGATGGTGCGGCATCAACGCGCGATGCGTGGTCGGTCGTGAGCGATCTTCACGCGCTCTTGCACGCCGCCGGCGTTGCGCCGCCGTACGTGCTGGTAGCACATTCCATTGCCGGATTGTACGCGCCGCTCTATGCGGATCGGTATCCAAACGAGGTGGCTGGAATGGTCCTTGTCGATCCCACGCCGCCTTATGTGTATCGCCGTGAAGCATTGGTCGCGCCCGCCGTTGCGCAACTCGCCAAAGGCGCAGAAGAGTCGGCGAGAGCGTGTTACGGCGCCGCAGCGTCGGGTCATCTCGAGCCGGGCGACAAAGCCTACGGAGATTGTCTCGGTACTCCCGCTCAGCAGCGCGCGTCGTGCCAAAAAGACGGGCCGGCGCTATGTGCGTTCGAAGACGTGCAGACAGCTCACCAGAGTAGTCGATGGTTCTGGTACGACTCCCTGTCGGAAGCGGAATCGGGCGACGGTGCGGATTCCACCGAAGCGCAGCGAGCGCAACGCAAGTATGGCGCGCTGCCGCTTATCATTTTGACGGCAACTGACGGCCTCAAACACTCCGGCATGCCGGAAGCTCAACAGATTGCAGCTTGGAAAATGTGGAACGCAATGCACGACGAGCTTGCGCGATATTCATCGGTCGGCGTCAACTTTGTCGTTCAAGACAGCGGGCATTATATCCAATTGGAGCGCCCGGCGGCCGTACTATCCGCAGTCGAGGAAGTGGTAGATCAGGCACGTGCTCGGCGATAACTAGCGCCATTCCGGCCGAGAACCGCCGCTCCGGCGCGCTAATATTTTGGTGCCGGGGACAATTTTTTGAAGGACCAGCCGCCAAAGCGAATAAGAGAGCGTCGTTTACGTTTGCGACCTCTGTCGGAATGGAGCTTTGCATTATGCGGGGACTTAGGGGACGAGCCGTCATCCTGCTTGCGGCAATCATGTATGGATGCCTCGCCGGAGGGCCAACATTGGCCTTAGCGGCAGCCAATACGAGCGTCGTTGCCGGAACGGTTCACGGTTCGGACGGTGCACCGGTTGCCGGGGCGCGCGTTTCGCTCATTGGAGTGCAGCGCATCACGCAAATTACCGATCCAACCGGAGCGTTCAAGTTTGCGGATGTCCCGACCGGCCTCTATACAATGCTCGTTACCAAAGCAGGCTACGAGACGTATAGAGACGATAATGTCGCGGCATTCATCGGTGAGACGGTGACCCTAAATCTGACGCTTGCGGCATCGTCTTTTTCGTCGCTGCGCACAATCGCAAGCGTATCAACGAATGCGCCCGGTGTCGCATCGATCAACACCTCGAGCGCGGCGATCAATTCGATTTCCGCGGCGAACTTCGAGAACCAGGGCGTTCAGCAGGTTACGAAGGTGCTCAACGAAACGCCCGGCATCTTCACCACGCCGTACAACCCGAATAATGGCAACCCGAGCAACGGTGCTTCGCCGGCATCGGCGCAGACGCCGCAGATTCGCGGCGCGCTGGCGTACGAAACGGAGTCGCTCATCGACGGTCACCCGGTCTCTGTTGGTTCGCTCGGAACATTCTCACCGACCCTCATCAACCCGTTCCTGCTCGACAACGCCGAAGTCGTCAAAGGTCCCGGCTCAATGCCTGCGGACATCAACTATGCGATCAACGGTACGGTGAACTACCGCACCCTTGAACCCACGGCAGTAACCAAGAATTCGGGATTCTTCGGCGTCGACGGGTATGGCGGCGTATCGACAGGCTTCAAGACGACGGGTTCGACGAACAACCACAAAATCGGTTATGCGTTCGGCTACACGACTGACGGTGCCCCAGGACCGCTGCAAGACTTCTATTTCCACGGCTCCCAGCTGCCGCTCGATAATGGGCCGCCCGGCGGCCCATATTATGTGAACGGCCAGCAAGTGGCAATGATCATAGCTCCAGTCGGTGAAGGCCTTGGGCCCGCCGCTTTCTCCCCGTATTCCGGTATGGGGCTCGTCTTTAACGAACCGCTCACCGGCTGCTGCTATTCCAATGACACGGGCTACCACTCCACAGGCGAGCTCGGGAAGATCATCTTCAATTTCTCGAACAGCACGTCGCTCAAGCTCTCCTATCTCGGCGGTCAGTCCGTCAACGGAAATGGAGATGTTGAGTCTTATGACACATCGCTCGTCGGCAATACCGGCCTGCCGGCATTTTCTTTTGCTCCGTGCGGTAGCGCAAACGCTGCGCTGACGTGCAATCCGTTCGCGACCACAACTTCTTACAACTGCGCGGGATCGCGCGGTTCGCCTAGTTGCGGCACGTCGATTCCTTTCGACCTCAGTTCATTTAACGGCGTGGGCGACACGTGGGAGCAGCAGAACCTCTTCCAGGGCGAGTTCCGCACGGCGCTCGGTCAGACCGGAACGATACTCGCGCGGTACTACACCGGCGCACTCAACAACTATACGGTTGCGGGGCCGTCGACGCCGCTGAATACAACGCTGCAAAGTGCATATGGTACGATTCCGCTCTGCGCAACCGGTGCAACGTTCGATCCGAGCGTACCCGTTGCCGCCGGCGGCAAGGACCCGAACGGATGGATGTGTGTCGGTTCGGGCGGCGCTGTAACACCACCGACGAACACGACCTTCAACGGCCAGAGCGCGAACTTCCAGACTGCGAGTCAGGCGAATTTGACCGATTCAAAGGATAAGATGAGCGGTGAGACGCTCGAGGTGCAAGAGCAGCTCGGCGATAATTCGTTAACGTTTTCTTACGATCGCAACGAGCAGGCATCGTCTTCATCGACGGACGAGCCATCCGTCGGTCTCGTCGTTCTTAGTCCGGTTGCCGGATCGAAGCAGACATTCCAAACGATTTCGCTGCGCGGCAACTTCATGCTCAAACCAAAGCTCAATTTGGTCGTCGGCGACTACTTCGTCAACTATCTCAGCCACTACTCAATCGACGGCGGAGTGACGTTCAACGACTCGTCGCACTCGTACAACGAGCCGCGCGCGGCATTCACGTGGCACCCGAGCAGCGATACCGTTTATCGCTTATCGGCGGGCGGATCCGTCGCGCCGCCGTATATCAGTCTGATCTCGGCGGGCGGTACTGGCGCTTCGAGTTGGAGCCAAATCATCGGCGGCGTGCCCGCGGCTGGATACCTCCAGATCGCGAATAACGGCAATATCAATGCCGAAACCGCCTTCAGCTACGACCTCGGAGTCGATCACCGTATCGCCCGTTCGACGTCGATCTCGGCCGACTTCTACTTCACACAGTTACACAACTTATTTCTGACCTCGACGTCAACCCTCGCGCCCGCTGCCGCCGCCGCTGCCCAATGTCCAGGTGCGAGCGCGGGCTATCCGTGCGAGGTTCAGAAAACGGCGAACCTTGGCCAGGCGCGGTACGAAGGCATCGAGCTCGACGTGAATCACGTGCCGCAATACGGTTTTGGCTGGAGACTACAGGGCTCGTTGCAGCGCGCCTTCACCTATAATTTGCCGCCGTACTTCTACTGCGCCGGCTCAACGAACCCGGCGACGGGTGTCACGACTCCGCCCGGACCAGGATGTATCTACAATACGAATCTCGCCGTTCTTCCCAACGTGAACTTCGGCGGTACTGCTACGGCAATATCTGGAGCTCCGAACGGTATCGCCAGTGCGCGCGTGCCGTATACGTCCGGTTATGGTGAACTTAACTGGACCGGGCGCTACGGCCAGTACTACAATCTGGGCCTGACATACTTCGGCAATAACAACGCCTTCAACAACCCGCCGTTCGCGGTGCTCTCGGCCAACGTGCGACTCAACCTGAACGATCGCGGCACGAGGTTCCAGGTCTCCGCCGACAACCTCACCGGCGCGTATGCGAGTCCGTATGTCGGCTTCTTCAACGGCATTCCGCTGCCGCTCGTCAACGGAGCAACGCAGAGTATTGGTGGCGGCCCGCCGCAGGCGGTCGGCTTCGCCGCGACGCCGTCTGGCAATTACGGTCCCGCTACGGTCCGTTTCATCTTCTCGCAGGACTTCTAACCGATGGCGTAACGCTCCACATTGGCGCTGCCGGCCGGGCTTATACGCTGCCCGGCAGCGCCAACGCATCTCTAACGACGCAGAACCGAAAGCCGCTCGACGCGGACGCCGGGAATGAGCCGATACACGTCGCGCGAATCGCACAGCGTCGTTCCCTGCATCATCGCGGTAGCGGTGCCCGCAGCAGCGCCCCAGCGCAATGCGTTCTCGAAACTCAATCCTTCGTTAAATGCAATCGCCATGCCGGCGGTCATGGAATCACCGGCACCGGCTGCACTCGTTGCGTGCCGCGACGGAGGAACCACGTTGAATACTCCCTCAGGGCCGCTGCCGATCGCACCGAGAGCGCCGCGCGAAATAACCGCGTAATGCGCGCCGCGATCGCGCAATTCGCAAGCTGCGTCGACAATTGCGTCGGCCGTTTGCAGCCGACGTCCGAGCACATCTTCCGCGTCTTCGACGTTCGATCGCACGAGCAGCGGATTCGCTTCGAGGGCAGCCGCAAGTGCAGCACCGGATGCATCGATGATACAGCGGATGCCTCGATCGTATAGACGCACGATAAACTCGGCGTAGGTTTCGGTCGGAAGTCCCGGTGGAAGACTTCCGCCAAAAATAATAATCTCGCCGGGTGCTACGATTTCGAGCCGTCGCGCAATCGCGAGCACGTGCGCCCGCGTCACCATCGGTCCCGGCTGAAGCAAACGCGTGCGCTCCTGGTTGAACGTCTCATAGAGCATGATGTTGACGCGCGTAAAACCGTCGATCGTCTCGAAGTCGTGCGGAACGCCCTCGCGATCGAGCGCGGAGCTCAGGTAGCCGCCCGAAACACCGCCCGCTAAACCGAACGCTAGTGTCCCACGCCCAAGCCGATGAATCACGCGGCTCGCGTTGATGCCCTTTCCGCCCGGATCTAATGCGTTAAAAGCACATCTATTCGTCGCGCCGGCGCTGAGAGTGTCGATCGAGACCGACTCATCGAGTGCCGGATTGAGCGTGACGGAATAGATCGTCCCGGGGAGCACGAAAGCAGCATACGTATCCGAAGGCTGCAATCGCGTGAATGAGCTGGGAAGAAGTCGTGCGGTCCCTCGAGCTAGAGCGAACGCACGACCTTCGCGCAGTCGGCGCAGATGGAGGGGTGCTCCGGATCGACACCGAGCTGGCGGAATTTCCAGCATCGGCGGCACTTCTCGCCGTGCGCCGGCGCAAGACGAACGTCGATGCGGCCGTCCTCGGCCGCGCCTTCGATGCCGTCAATCTGCGACACGCTGAGCGCTTCACGCAGATTGTCGCCGAGTTTTTGCAACGCGGAAAGGAATTTCGCAGGAATCACGAGCGTTGCCGATGTTTCGTAATCCCGGATCACGCCATTCGCCGTTTCAACACCGGCCGCAACTTTAGCCCGCAGCTGGCGCAATAATTCCCACACGTGAACTTCGTGCTCTAACGCCTTGGTATTGATATCGTGCGCGGAGAGCACGCTGTCGAAAACGCTCGCTTCCGTATCGCGAAGTCCCGCAGTTATGTCTTGCCACGCTTCTTCTGCCGTAAACGACAGCACCGGTGCAATCGCGGTGAGGAACCGTTTGAGGGCATAGAGCAACGCCGACTGCGCGCTGCGACGCCGCGGATCGTTTACGGCTCGCGTGTAGAGTGGATCTTTCAATGCATCGAAGTACAGGCTGGACATCGCGCTTTCGAATTCGATGATACGCAGATACGCATCGTGGATGCCAAACGCATCGTACAAACGCTTGACGTCTGCGGTAAAGACATCAACCACGTCGCACGCCAGTGCGTCGATCGGCTGCATGCGTTCCCGCGGAACGACATCCGCCGCATCGAGTCCGTCGATGTTGAGTAAAAAGAATCGGATGCGGTTGCGAATATTGCGATACACGCGTCCGACCTGTTCGATGACGTTCGGGCCGAAGCGCACGTCGTCGACGAACTCAACCGACGCCGCCCACAAACGCAGGACGTCTGCGCCCCATTTATCCATTGCGTCGCGTGCATCGATGCCGGTGCCCTTGGATTTCGACATCGGACGGCCTTGCTCGTCGTTGACCCATCCGTTTTTGACAACGTGTTTATACGGCGCTTCGCCTTTCACGCCGACCGCCGTCACAATGGAACTGCGGAACCAGCCTCGATACTGATCGCCGCCTTCGAGCACGAGATCGCTCGGCCACGGGATGCCATCGCGCAGAACGGCGAGATGCGTCACGCCGGATTCGAACCAGATGTCGACGATGTTCTTCTCTTGTTCGAACGTGGCGCCGTTGCAATTCGGGCACGTAAATCCCGGGGGCAAATAAACGTCAACCGGATCGCTCCACCAAACGCTCGCGCCTGCCTCACGAAAACGGTTGGCCGCAATACGCGCGACCCGCGGATCGAGGATCGATTCGTTGCACGCCGTACATGCGATCGCGGGAATCGGTGTTCCCCACGTCCGTTGGCGCGAGATGCACCACTCGGGATGATTTTCGAGCATCTGCACGAGACGGTTTTCGCCCCAATCGGGCGTGTAATCGACGTTCTCCGCCGCTTCGATGGCGCGTGCGCGCAAACGGTTTTGGTCCATCGCGATGAACCACTGCGCCGTCGCGCGGAAAATCACCGGGTTGTGACAACGCCAGCAGTGCGGATAGGAATGTTCGTACTGCTCCGCGCGCCAGAGGTGACCGCTCGCCTCGAGATCGGCGATGATGTGTTTGTTTGCCTTAAAGATGAACTCGCCCGCATACGGGCCGGCCTCGCTCGTGAAATGTCCACGCGCATCGACTGGGTTGAGAATCGGCAACCCGTACTTGATGCCGGTATCGAAGTCGTCGGCACCGTGTCCGGGAGCGGTGTGCACCGCGCCGGTTCCCGTTTCCATTTCCACGTAGTCAGCGAGGACTATGATTGAATCGCGGTCCATGAACGGATGGCGAACGGCGAGATCGTTTAGTTCCGCGCCCGTTGTCGTTGCAATCAGTTGCGCGCGCGAGTAGGCCTCACCGAGCGCAGACTCGGCGAGCGCGGTCGCGAGAACGAGCAGCTCACCATCGACGCGGTACAATCCATACGGTGCATCCTCGCGCAGCGCAATCGCTACGTTCGCCGGCAGCGTCCATGGGGTGGTCGTCCAAATCAATATCGAGAGGCGATCCTCGCCCTTCGACAAGCTCAGGGTGACATCATCGGGTGCATGAAACCGGCTCAGGATGACAGAGCGCTGTTCGTCGTTTGCGGTGAAGCGGACGTAAATGGAGGGCGACGTCTTGTTTTCGTATTCGATTTCGGCTTCGGCGAGCGCAGTTTCGTCGTGCACGCACCAGAGCGTCGAACGCAGCCCTTTGTAGAGCTGGTTCTTTTCCGCAAGATCTCCAAGCGCATCGACGATCGTGGCTTCAAAGGCTGGATCGATCGTCCGGTAGGGACGATCCCATTCGCCGAAGTTTCCCATGCGCACGCGCGTGCTGCGTTGCCGGTCGAGCCAAAAGAGCGCGCGCTCTTTGCACTTCTCGCGCAACTCGAGCGGATCGATCTCGTGAAAATCTTTGATCCCGAGGTGCTTGAGCGTCTCGAGTTCGATCGGCAGACCGTGCATGTCCCAGCCCGGGACGAATTCGGCCCACTTTCCTTCGAGCAGCGCGATCTTCACGAACATGTCCTTGAGCACCATGTTCAAGAAGTGCCCCATGTGCAGCTCGCCGTTTGCATACGGCGGTCCGTCGTGCAGAATCCAGGGCCCGTTTTTGCGATTGTTTTCCAATCGCTGCTGGTACGTGCGCTGCGACTGCCACCAGTCGATGCGCGCAGGTTCACGCTTCGGCAGCTCGCCGCGCATCGGGAAGGCGGTATTTCCTAATAAGAGGGTATCGCGATAATCGCGCACGTCGGTTTCGCTCATGGCTCGCGCATCAGTTCGTCGAGGACGTCGAAGTTTCGTGCCGCGGATGCGCGGATCTCGGCCGTCTTCGTCGTGAAGAGTGCCGATAGTTGATCGCGCTGCGACATCAGTCGGTCCACCAGCCCGTCGGCGGTCGCCGTATCGGGCGCGCCCTTGCCCGGAACCCATAGCGGCGGAAGCGGATAGTCGAGGTCGTCCACGAGCGAGCCGACCTTCGGATCGTAGGGTATCGCGAGAAACGGCACCGCAAATCGCGCGGCAAGAATCAGGGCGTGCAAACGCATGCCCACGACGACGTGCGCGCCGCGAAGAATCGCCGCCGCGCGTTCGAGCGTGCATTCCGGCAGTAACATCGGCGCGCTCTTGCACGCGCG
Organism: Vulcanimicrobiia bacterium; assembly: GCA_963765935.1. Lineage (GTDB taxonomy): Bacteria > Vulcanimicrobiota > Vulcanimicrobiia > Vulcanimicrobiales > Vulcanimicrobiaceae > JAMXLG01. The sequence goes on from CAVXXX010000003.1 coordinate 243,587, forward strand.
AATGATCGTGGTCGACACTTCCGCATCCGACGCACCGCCGAGCGGAAGAAACGCGACGCGCACGCCGTGCTTGTCCGCGAAACGGTCTGCGACGCGCGCGAGCATGGCGACGCCTTCCTTCAGCGCCGGTACTTTGCGAACGCTAAAAACGGCATACGGCGCGCGATCAAGTCCCTCGCGTGAAAGATCGAAATCCTCGATCGGAAGATCGTAAAGAAACACCGGATCGGCCGTGTGTTCGACCGGCGTTCCTGGGAGCAGCTGACGCAGCAATACCTTCGAGCGGGCATCGCGAACCGTCGCGCAGTCGACGCCTTTGCACAGCGAGCGCACGACGAATTTTCCAAGTGAATCTAGCGGCCCGATCGATTGTGCGAAGATCATCGTCTTTCGCTTCTGACGGATGGCTTCTCGAAGAATACCCGCATAATACACGACACTCCGCAGGCTGGTCGAACTCTGTAAAAGGCCGCCGCCTCCGGAGAGCACCACGTCCGCGCGCCGAATCGCTTCGCGCACGTCGCTCATGTTCCAGCGCGGAGTTGCCGCAACCCCAAGCTGCTCGCGCGTTTGACCGGGAGCGGCCGAGAGCACTTCGAGGTCCCATCCCGGAAAGCGGAGGCGTAACTGCGCGATGATTACTTCGAGCAGCGCCTCGTCGCCGAGATTACCGAACCCGTAGTAGCCCGAAAGCAGTACACGCACGACGGTAAATCCAAATCGCCAAAATGCCGACGATCGCGCCAATGATCACGCCGTTTCCGATTCGTTGAAGCGAGATGATCACCGGCGTATGCAGATGCGAGAACGTATCGATGACGTCGCCGATGCCGACGCCGATACCGAGCGCCAGCAGCCAGCCGACGGCGCGGCGATGTTGCGAGAGGAGCGCCGGTGCAAGCATAAGCAGCGGAGCGCCTATCAAAAATTCCTTGGTGCGCGGACGCACGCTCAACACGTTTGAGAGCACGTGCCGCATGGCAAGTTCGAAACTCGACGGCTGCACGTCGCTCGTGTTTCCGCTGCGCATCACGAGCAACGCACCGGCCGCAATCACGACGATGCCGACAATCAGTTGGTACAAGGTAATCGGTGCACCGAAGATTTGACGCGGCGTCGTTTCCGTGTTGTAACGCTTCGAGAAAAGATACATACACAGCGCAATCAGCGGCGTTAGGACATAGAGCGCGCGAACGCCGCGAAAGCGTTCGATTTCTTCCATGGTTAGCGGCGAACTCATGATGCCGACGACCACGATCGCTCCGAGCAGCGCAACCACCGTCGCAAGCACCGTCCATCCCAGGCTGCGGACGATTTGATCGCCGAAGCGCGGAGCCGGCTCTTCGTAAAACGCGGGCGCGATGACGCCGAATGCCGCCGCCGCAAAGAGCAGTGCGCCGGCGAGCGCAATCACCGAGCGCGCAAACATTTCGTGATGTGAAACGACCCCGGCGAGATAGAGCAGAATCGTCACCGCGTACGCCGCGATTGCCCACGACGGGCGGTACCATCCGAACCACCCGAGCAACAGCACGAAGATCGACGGCACGGCAAGCGTTGCAACACCGACGAGAATTGCGCTATTGCCGCGATAACCGGGAACCGGCGTCGCGCGTCCGAGACGAAGACCGTGTGAGCGCAGTTCACCGGCGAGATCCTTGACCATCTTCACGTTGGTAGCTTCGATCGATAAGCCGCCTTCTTGATGCGTCCAAGGCCGTAGATATACGATGCGAATATTCCGCTCGCGAACGCCGAGCACGAAGCGGCCGATCAATTCGTCGAGTTTGATCTTGTCGTAGTCGCCGCGCACGACTGCTTGGAGGCGCACGGTTTGCCCCGGAATCAATCGCGCAAGCGTATCGTTGCCCTTCTGAATCGTCGTTGGATCATACGTTTCGATCGAACCAAAATTGAACGGATGTGCCGAGCCTTCGAAGTGTTCGCGGAAGGCGGCTGCCGCATCCGGCAGGTGATCGGGATAGCCAAACACTTCGTTGCCGAGCCCGAAGAAGACGACGCCGGAGATGCGCGCACCCGATGCAAGCGCATCGTTGAACTCCGCCTCCATTTGCGATTTCGTGAACCGCTCGTCGTTTTGGAAGCGCGCAACAACCAGCAAGTTCAGGCGTTTCGCGAGCGCAAGCTGATCGTCTGGAATTCCGAGGCCGACGCTGTTGAAATAATCAACCTGCGTACGAACTTCAATGATCCACGGACTGCTCGAACGCAGCACGCGAATGGTCTTCGCTTCGAAATGCAACGGCAGCTGACGGCGATAGCGGTCGAATGTAGCGCGATCGTAGACGATCAGGTAGATCGCATCGCGCGAGAGTTTGTTCGTGCGCGCGAGCCCCTGCAGCAGCGGATCGGAAAGCGGTGAGAGCCGTGACTGATTCAACAACGCCGCACCGGTGGTCGCGTAGGCGAGTCCGTTGCCGCCAATGCTTCCACCGAGCTCTTCGCTCAGTGCAATAGATGTCAGGCCCGCGCGGCGGAGCGCGATCAAGAATGCGGCGGGGTTGTAGTTGTACGAACGCGCGACGGAGATGAAATCGCCGAAGTCCATCGCGAGCTCAACCCGGTTGGCGTGACTTTCGGTTCTGAATCTAAAGGCCGCTACAGCGAGCGAGGCCAGAAGCGCAAGGATGAGAATGAACGCAGCATAGCGCGTCCGGCTATCAAGTCGGATCAAGTACACTCCAGAAAAACATACAGGCTCGCGTAGCGAGCCTGTATGCCGTCGCGTATGCGGTTTCCCGCATACCGGGTGTGGGCGACGTCTGTGTTATTTAATTTCCGCAGCAAAGCGCCCACGGTCTAAGGCTGCGGCGGTGTAACTCGATGGTTCTAGCCTACCAGACAGCGACCTTCCACGACAGCAGGCAAGCGGATATTTTACACGTCCCTTAAGCAAGCCATACGGGTGCGCGCTTTTCGATGAACGCCTCAATGCCTTCCTGTGCGTTCGCCAGCTGGGCATTTTGGACCATTACATCTTTCGTGTACGCGTACGCCGCGCGCTGATCGAGATCGATTTGTCGATAGAACGTGGCTTTCCCGATCGTTAGGATTTCACCGCTCGCCTCCGCAATTTTTCCCGCGATCCCGAGCGTTGTTTCGCGAAGTTTTTCCGGTTCCACGACGCGGTTGACCAATCCCCATTCGAACGCCGTACGCGCATCGATCATGTCGCCGGTAAGAAGCATTTCCATGGAGCGCTTCTGCCCGATCGAGCGCGAGAGCGCAACCATGGGCGTGCTACAGAAGAGCCCGATGCGCACGCCCGGTGTCGCAAACCGGGCCGTCGTGGAAGCTACTGCGAGATCGCACGTCGCAACCAGCTGGCATCCGGCGGCTGTGGCAACGGTATTCACTTCCGCAATAACCGGCTGCCGGATCGACTGCACCCGCTCCATCAACTGCACGCAAGCATCAAAAATCTCGACATACTCCGCGCGCGTACGCTCCCGCAACTCCCGCAAATCATGCCCCGCCGAAAACGCCGGCCCTTCCCCCGCAACAATCACAACCCGAACATCCCGATCCCCATCCAACTCACCCAGCGTAGCCTCCAGCTCCCGCATCATCTCCAAAGACAACGCATTCCGCCGCTCCGCCCGCCGCATCGTAACAACAGCACAAACACCCACGCGCTCAACACTCAAATTTGCAACTTCCACAAAAACCTCACACGCTCGCCACCCAAAATCATTTTGCCCCGAGCTGTGGCCTGTGGCGAGGCGACGGCGTGCGAAGTGGACTAAGGTCCACGAAGCATGCCGTCAACGAAGTCCACAGGCCGCAGATCGGGGCAAAATGGGCGATGACGGGCTCGAACCGCCGACATCCTCCTTGTAAGGGAGGCGCTCTCCCAGCTGAGCTAATCGCCCGTGGCCTTGTTCTTCAACGTTTTTTTCGGACAGCCTAGCTTGTCCGCGGCTCCGCGCTTAGCCTTCATGGTCGTTTCGACTGACCGGGCGTGGATAATGTCCAAAGCGTGACGATGCCGCTCGCTTCCAATTGCTTGCCTTATCGACAATTAAGGCCATTTCGACGAAGCGTCGAACGTGCTGAGATATGGAAACACGCCTCGATGAGATCGCGCCGCAGATTTACCGCATTTCCACATATGTTCCAGAGGCCGGTATGGTGTTCAACCAGTTTTTGATCGACGCGGAAGAACCGCTGCTATTTCACACCGGCATGCGGGCGTTATTTCCGGTGGTCGCCGAACAAGTCGCACAAGTCCTGACGCCATCGAGATTGCGATGGATTATGTTCGGCCACTATGAAGCGGACGAATGCGGCGCGATGAACGAGTGGCTTTCACTAGCGCCGGCCTCAACTGTAGCGCACGGCGCGATTGGCGTGATGGTCTCGGTCAACGATCAGGCGATTCGTCCGGCGCGTCCCATGAAGAGTTCGGAAACGATTGATTTAGGCGGCAAATGCATTCGCTACATCGCGACGCCCCACGTTCCCCACGGTTGGGACGCCGGGGTCATCTACGAAGAAACGACGCGCACTCTATTTGCCGGTGACCTCTTTACGTGTACGGGCCGAACGGCGGCCGTGACCGAAAACGGCCTCATCGAACCGGCGATGCAGGCAGAGGATCGCTTTGGTGCGACCGCTCTTACCGCTATGACCGCGCCCACCATCCGCTCATTGGCCGACCTCGACATTTCGTGCATGGCGCTCATGCATGCACCGGCGTTCACGGGCGACGCCAAGCACGAACTTCACGATTTGGCGAACGCCTACGAAAGCCGCTGCAGTCCAACTTTGATTGTGTAGACTCGCTATAAACCGATCAACCCGAACATCGGGGCGAGAGCTGTCGTTATCGCGGCGCTGACGAGAATCGAGCCAATGCAGCCCAAGCGGTCGCTGAACATCAAAAACATAGCGGGCCATATAGGTACCCTCGGCGGACTTCATTTCGTCTGACGTTATCATCACGTTCAAGCGCGATATCCGCAAACCAAGGTCGCTCGAATGTCGTGTCAAGAGCTCCCGCTCTTTAACAGGTTCCGTTTTGACGAGTTATCACGAGGCAAACCAGGCAATTTTTGACCCTCGTTTTGACCCTTCCCCTCATTCAGTGCATCACTCCAAATTCGAACCCATAGCGAGTTTGGGTCAGCCCCGTAGCCGAAACGTGCGAGTACTCCAGCCGAAGCACACCGCCGTTTCCGAAATGGTAGGCCGGTGTTAGGGTTTGCGAAGTTGCACTGCTGCCTGCGCCAAAGCCGACGAGATCGGCGTTTGCACTCGCGTCGGATGTGGAGCTCGCGTTTCGAGCATCCTCGTAACGAAACGAAAGACTCCACTGTGGTGAGAATGTCCAGCCCCCAAGCAACACCTCCGCGGCGGCGTTCGCGCTCTCCGTGTACCCAAGCGCCGTCGAAGCGGGCGAGTGTACCCACAAAATGTATGGCAGCAACTGAAGTCTGCCGATCGTCCGCGTGTACATCAAGTCGTATTCTGCTTTGTTCCCAACGCTCGTCGTCGCGTTTGGCGGAGCGTTTGCGCTAGGAACCATCGTCGCAAACTGTACGCTTGTATTCGGCGACGGAGACCAGCCGATGAGTCCCTCGAACGCGCGGTTCGTTCCCGAATAGTATCCGTCGTCGTCGCGCAAGCTCACGCTCCACGCGCCACTGGCGTAACCGAACTGTAGCCCCCGGGTTATAGTCGGCTCCATGCTCCAAGCGATTCCGCGCTGCACGTCCAGGTTTTGAAACGTGAATGGTGATTCTTGGCCTAGCAACGAACCGAACTTTCCCGCCGCAACGCTCACGTGTGAATCGAACTGATACGTTAACGCTGCAACCGGCAGGGGGCTGTACAGCTCAACATTTGCGCCGGGCGCGTTGTCGGGCATAAACGGAAATCCAACGACCGGGAATGCATAAGCGCCCGCCGTCGCATTCGCGTGCAACTTGCCGGCGGTGACGGTGACATTTAGAAGCGCATCGGATACGTCGGGCGTGCCGAAATCGTACAGCGCGAAGTCGGGCGCGACGCTGAGCGCCGACGCTGGAGTTTGCGTAGGCTGAGGATTCGGCGAGGCCGGCGCGGGTGGCACTGCCTGCGCAAGGATGAGCAAGCCCAGAAGAGCGAGCATGGTTTCACCGATCGCGCTAGATGCCGAGCGGGTACGCCTCTTCGCCGTGCAGTTCGATGTCCAATCCGCGCTCTTCGGTGTCCCGGTCCACTTTGGTCAGCGTCACGCGGCTAATCAGCCACAGCATTCCGTAGGTGAATATAAAGGCCCATGCACTGCAAAATACTGCAGCGGCGATCTGCTTACCGAAGAACGACGCCCCGCCGAAGAGCAGCCCGTTCGCGCCCGCCGGGTTCCAGAGCTTCGTTGCAAAGATGCCCAACAGGGTGATGCCGAGCACTCCTCCGACGCCGTGCACGCCCCATACGTCGAGCGCGTCGTCCCAGCCAAGCCGGTTCTTCAAGGCTACTGCGTAATAACAAACAGCGCCGGCCAATAAGCCAAATAGAATCGCGGCAACCGGCGAAACGTACCCGGCCGCTGGCGTAATCGTCGCAAGCCCTGCAACCGCACCGGTCAGCAAGCCCACGAATTTCGGTTGTCGGCCGCGTGCCCATTCAATCAGGAACCACGCCACCGCTGCGAATGATGCGGCTACATCCGTGTTTAGAAATGCCGCTGCGGTAACGGCGTCGACTCGCAGCTCGGAGCCTGCGTTGAATCCATACCATCCGAACCACAGCAATCCGGTACCCAATGCGATCAGAGGGACGTTGTGCGGTTTGTTATCGACCACGTACCGCCGCCCAATGAACAATACGGAAGCAAGTGCGGCGAATCCGGCGGACGCGTGCACGACAATACCGCCCGCGAAATCGAGCACGCCCCATTTCGCCAACGCCCCGTCGGGACTCCAGAGCATGTGCACGAACGGAAAATAGACGAAGAGCAGCCACGCCGTGAGGAACAGAAAGTACGCTTTGAATGTCACGCGGTTCGCGAATGCCCCGGTGATGAGCGCCGGCGTAATAATTGCGAACATCATTTGATAAGCGATGTGCACGACAAGCGGAATGCCCGCGTCATTGCCCATGAACATCGTGTGCAACGTGACGCCGCGTAGGAAGAAGTACTGCATCGGATTGCCGATGATCCCATGCCAATCGGCGCCGAAGCACATAGAGTAACCGACTGCAATCCACACCACCGTCGTCCAGCCCAGCGACATGAAGCTCTGGATCATAATCGTCAGCACGTTCTTGCGGCTGACGAGGCCCCCATAAAAAAACGCGAGGCCCGGGGTCATTAGCATGACGAGACTCGCGCAGATCAGCATAAATCCGGTGTTGCCGATGTTGAGAGCGATCGGAGTATTCACGCAGTACCTCCTTCGGCGCAGACCCAACAGTCGTTAGGTAGGCCGCTCGTTTTTTCCGCCTTGTGGCGCCGGGACGCCGCCGGGACGCGCTGCTGCTATCGTCTGGCCACGGACAGTCGTCCAATGGCGCTTAGGAGAGGAATCGGCAGCATGGTACGCACTTCTCGAGGTCTTTTGTTTACCGCTTTGGTTGGAGCTCTGTCCTCCGCCACATTGGCCGTAGCAAACGCCGCTCCGATGACCGGCACATATTCCGGAGGCACTGGGTGCGGATTGTCCGCGGTGACGACTGCCGTAACGAAGATCTTTGGAGCCGCTTCGTTCGTGGACCATTACTCTGGTTCCGGGACGGGCCCGACGGTCTCCGGTGGAACGTTTCGCGCCGGCGGAGTGATCTGCAGGTTCCGGCGTCCGGCCGATATGCTGTACGTCAGTTTGATCGTTACGGACAAAGCTGAAAAAATTTTTGAAGATTCGCGTGGGAGCATGACCGTCAAACAGAACGGATCGGCAACTTTGGCGGAGTCGCCGGGCCACGTCATCGGCTATAGCGGCGAGAAGCTGATCGACGTCCGTTGGGAAATGCTTCCGACCGGTGCGAGCAACCCGTCAGTCTCCGGAGCAACTCTAGAGCCGGTCGCGATGGCGCTGATCTGTGGAAATGGCACGAGCTGCTAGGTCACGACGGCACACGTTCAATTCACAAAGGAGTTTGGTGATGAGGATGAAGGCCTTGCTCATAGCGGCGCTGGTAGCGATGCCGCAGATACTTTCACCGGCCCAAGCGCTTGCGCAGATGAGCAACAGCCGTAACGGCTGCATGAATCAATGGCTGTTCAACGGCGTTTGGCGCGCCCGGATCACCAAAGTGGAACCGATCACGGATGGTGCCAAGCAAACGGGATGGCAAGTGACGCAAACGTGGGGTAACGGTACGGGACGCGAGCTTTCGCCCGCCGATTCTTCGCTACTCGCCGAACAGCTTGCGCTTGCGAGCGGTGCGAAAATACAAGCGGAGGGCCACCGTCAAGAGGGCCTCGCCTTTAACACTTTGGCGCCATCCGGTCAGTTTACATACACGCAATCCTTCATCGGCAATAACTTGACCGTCGATCCCAACGATAAACCCAAGGCACTCGAAGTCTCGTTCGACAATAGAGTCGTTTCACAATCGAACAAACCACACTTCACGTCGAACCAATATAATTTCGACTACAATTTGACATGCGTCGCGACCGGGGCGGCGGCACAAGCCCAAGGCGGTTCAACGCAACTGCTCGCGCAGAACGGCTGCATGAATCAATGGATGTCGAACGGCGTGTGGAAAATGCGCGTCACGAAACTTTCGCCGTTTCCCGTAGGAGTAAGACCGGAGGATCAAACCGCGTGGCTCGTCACGCAGACGTGGATCAATATCACGCACAGCAAGGTCTTCCCGACAGGAGGATCCGAGCCGGGCAATCGCATCGCACCGACGAATGTGAGCGACGAGTTCCTTGCCACCAAGAGCGGCAACAACGCCTCGACGTTCAATACCGTCGGCGGCTTCCACGTCGGCCAACGCAACGTTCCATTTATGCCGAACGATTCGTATACGTTCGATCAGCTCATTGGATGGTCGCCGTTCGATCGAACCGACACGCCCATCCGTCTGCTTGTGACGTTCGACACCGCAACGCAAAAGAAAGTGCAGATTGGTTTCCCGGTTCCACAATATCACATGCCCGCGAATTTCCGAATCAACTTGACATGCGGAGCGGGAGCGATCAGCGTAGCGCAGTCGCCGTCCGAATCACAGGACAACGCGACGCAACCGTCTGCGCAAACACAGCAGCCGGCGAGCGCGCCTGCGTCGCAATCGACGGTCGCAACGGCCCAAACGCAATCGAGCAACAGTAGTGGCCTGAAAGTCGATCCGTGCGCAATGTTGAGCCAAAACGACGTCGCTTCAGCGCTCGGGGTCGGCGCAGCAACGATCGGCGCGCCGCAACATTCGTCTGCAAACGAATGCGCCTGGGCAGTCGCCTCGCACGCTGGCGCACCCGCGCAGAACGTCGTACTCGTTGCGCAGGCCGTGCGTCCAGGACCGGCGGCATGTCACGGATTCAGTTGCGTGAGCGCCGTAACGTCGGTTTTGGGATCGCACGGACTACCGGGTGTTCCGGGTCAATTCGCCGATGCGTTCAACGACGCACAGCTTATCTCGGGACTCGGCGACAAGGCGTCGTGGAAAGATGGAAAGCTCACCGTTCTGCGCGCGGACATGGCGTTTCAAGTACTCGTTCACGGAACGGCATCGCCTGCGCTCTCTACATCCGAGGCGTTGGCTCGCGACGTTCTGGTTCGCGTTACGCCGTAATCGCTGCTAGGGCCAGGCGCCGACTCGGGCGGCACGGACGCCGGCAACCGACGCCAGCTCGCTGAAAGCGCGTCGCGAACGCGGGTCCGACATCGCATCGAGTTGGAGCTTCACGAGATCCTCCGCGCGCTGCAGTGCAGCGGCTGCTTTGCGCTCCTCACCGTGCGCATGGTAGACGCGCGCAGCGGCCCAAAAACAATGGTGCGGCAGAACCGTGTTTTCGCCGGAAGCATCGGCACGCTCTACGATATCGTCGGCGGTGCATACGGCGTCGTCGTGGCCCGCTTTCATTTGTGCGAGCGCCAGATCGCCCAGTTCTTCAAACGTCGCCGGCCGGTTCAAACGCATGCGAATCGCAATGGCGTCGTGCATATGCGCGAGTGCCGCCGTCAAATCCCCGAGTTCACGCTCCGCGTTTCCAAGGTTTGCCAACGCGGCAGCCTCGATGACGGAGTTCGCGATGTCGCGTGAGGCCGCAAGTGCGCGCACTCCAATCTCCTTTGCTTCTTGCGGCGCCTGCTGCAGCAGTCGAACCATGCTGAGATTGGCAAGGCATGCGGCCCGCCCGCGCATGTCGTCGAACGCTTCGAAGATGTCGAGCGCCGCCGTCAGCGACGCGCCCGCATCTTCAAGAAGCCCGAGCTGGATTTGGCTTCCGGTTTGATTGAACAGCAGATAGCCGAGCTTCAGACGATTCCCTAACGCGCGATAGAGCTCCGCAGCCGCAATGAATTCCGCGGCAGCTTCTTCGAAGCGCAACAGGCACGACAGCGCGGACGCAACGCGTGCGCTCGCTTCGGCCTCGCCTTCACGATCGCCGATTTCTCGATGGCGCCGTTGAGACTCACGCGCGTCCGTCAACGCGCGTGCGAAATCGCGACGCATGATAGCGACCCCGGCCGCCGTCATCGTGACGCGTGCGATCAACGCCGGATCTGCCATGCGGTCCGCATGATCGCGCGCTTCGTCAAGCGCCTTTTCCGCCGCGGTCGCGTCGCCGCGATTCACCGCAATCTCCGAAAGCAGGCAGAGCGCGTCCACTTCGCCCGCCGTGTCGTTGCGTTGCCGATCGATCTCAACAGCTGCTTGTCCAGCCGCAAAAGCTTCTGCGTAGTGGCTTCGCAACATCAGGTTTTTCGCCGACGCGCGGCGCCCCGCGGCTTGGCGTGCGAGATCGTTGCTCGCGAGCGCCCGCTGCATCAAATATTCCAAGTAACGCGCTTCGTCGCTGAGCTCTCCGACGGCACGCGCCCATTGCGCACGCCGCCACACGACGTCGACGCGGCTCTCATCGTCGCGCGCAAGTTGTTCGAGTGCTTCGATGTCGGCGCGCTGCGCTTCACGGTCGCCGAGGCGCGCGAGAATGCGTTCGCGCAATCCCAGCAACAGCCGCCGGCGTTCGAGGTCGCTGGAAAGTTCGAGTCCGCGAGTGGCACTGACTAACGCTTCTTGGTTTGCGAAGATCGCAAAACTGCGTTGCGCCGACGCAAAATAGAATTTCGCTGCCTTTTCCGCTTCGCCGCCGCGGTCGTAGTGGTGCGCAAGCGTTCCAGCGACTTGCTCGCGATCGCTCGACAGCCGCTCGATCGCCGCGCCAACGCGGCGGTGCCACTGCGTACGCCGGGTGGTATCAATTTGGTCGTAGATCGTTGCGGCGACTAAGTGATGGCTGAAAGCAAAAGCGAAGTGTACTCGCCCGACTTCACGCACCAAGCCGCGCCCGAGAAGTTCGCTTACACTTTCGAGCACGAGATCTTCCGGTAAACAAGATATTTCGCGCAACAGATCCGCGTCGAACGTGCCACCCACGATGCTGGCGATTTCGCCGATCCTGCGTGCATGTTCAGAGACGCGACGTGTGCGAACCTCGATCATCGCTCGAAGAAAGTGCGATGATGCTTCTCGAATGCCCGTTTCGGCGTTTTCTCGAAGCATCTCGGTGGCGAAAAGCGGGTTGCCTCCGCTCACGGCGTGAACTTGCGCGCCGATCAACTCTGCATCCGGCGCGAGCTTTGGAATGCTGCGAGCGAGATCGCGGATGTCGGCGTCCGAGAGGCCGCCCAGCGATATGTGATGTGCGACATTCTCAAGTTGCAGCTTGCGACGCAGCGGATGAATACCCGGGGCGCTTTCGCCATCTTGATTGCGATACGTCGCGAGGATCAACGCTGGAAATGCTGCCACGCGACGGGCCAGATACTCCAACGCCGACAAGGTGGCTTCGCCGGCCCACTGCAGGTCTTCCAAAACGATCAGCAGTGGCCGTTGACGCGAAAGCCCTTGTATGATTGCCGTCAACCCTTCAAGGAGCCGCGAGCGCTCGCGCTCCGCATCGATCGCCGGCAAAACGGGAAGCTCCGTCTGCTGCAGGGCGATCTCGGGAACCACCGCGGCGACCGACGCTAGCCAAATCGGTCGCACGTCGAGCAACGTCAAGAACGGAAGCGCGTCGCGCAGTGCTTCGACCACCGGCTGGTACGGCACGGTTTCGGGTGATGATGTCGTGCCGCGTAATACGCGCCCTCCCCGTGTATTCGCGACCAGCGCGAGTTCGTTGGCCAGTCGGGTCTTACCAATACCGGGTTCACCGGCGATCAGCACCGCCATGCCGTGGCCGCTCGCCGCTAATCGCCACGCTTCGGTAAGTTGTTGCAACTCCGCCGTGCGTCCAACGAACGGAAACACGTTCGCGGACACACTCGCATCGATACGCTCATGCGTCGCCGCATCGGGTAGCGCGCCGCCACGCAGCATCAGCGCGCGTAACGCGAGCGTTTCCGGCATGAGTTCGACGTTCATCTCGTCGGCAAGGCGTGCGGCGAAGAGCTCCATCTCACGCAAAGCACCGGCGCGGTCGCCGCTTTCATAGCGAATCGATATAAGCTGCCGCAGAACATCTTCTCGCCATTGATCGTTCGCTAAGATGCGCTCGGCATAGTTGGTGGCGAGCGCGAATTCCCGGCGGCTGCGAGCACGAAACAGCAAACGTTCCAGCGTCTCGATATAGTGACGCCGGTAGCGATCGCGGATTGGCAATATCCAATCATCGTAAACGGAAAGCGCGAGATCGCCTTCGTACAGATCGATGGCCTGCGGCCAGCTGGATTCACCGGCTATGCACCGCTCGAACTCGTCGACATCGACCCAGACATCGGCGTCCTCGTTCCACCATATCGTTTCGTCTTTCGAGTCAACATAGGGTTCGGAGGACGCCGGCAGTGCGGTCGTGAGTTGATGTAAATGACGACGCAGTTTTCCACGCGCTTCCGGCTCGCTGTCATCCGGCCACAACGTGAACGCGACGAGATCACGCGTAAGGTGCACCCGTCGATGCACCAACAGAAACGTAAGGAGCACAAGCGCCCGCGGCCGGCTTCTGAACGCATAGGGTTCGCCGTTATAGTAGAATCGCGGTTGCCCGAGGAGATGGATTCGAAGCGCAGTCTCCCGCGACACACGGTCGGGGGCTGGATCATCCGGATGGAAGCGCGTCGCGCTCATCTGCGCACCTCACCGCCGCTTTTACCAAGAAAGCGACAGCCAGCATCGATCGAAAGACGTGATTTCAGTATAGCGCGTGGCTCGTGCTAACGTTGTCCGCAGCATCGTCTATTCTCGCCGCCGTAGTTAGGCTCGATACATGAAAGATTTGCTAGAGGACACGGCGATTCGCGCCGTACGGTATGCCACAACCGTTGGTGACCGGCGCGTTGCGCCCTCTCCGGTCGATGTCGCACGGCTGGAAGCGTTAGGTGGACCGCTAATGGACGCACCGACGAATCCGTCCGATGTGCTGGCGCTGCTCGACAGCGTCGGGTCGCCGGCGACGGTCGCGTCGGCCGGAGGCCGCTACTTTGGATTCGTCGTCGGCGGCTCGGTGCCCGCGGCGCTTGCAGCCAACTGGCTCGCGGGCGTCTGGGATCAGAACGCCGGCCTGCGCGCTACTTCGCCGGTCGCTGCGTACCTCGAAGACGTCGTTCTCAATTGGGTTCTCGAATTGCTGAATCTGCCGCCGACATGCGGCGGCGGATTCGTCACCGGAACGACAACAGCCAACTTTTCCGCGCTAGCCGCAGCCCGAACGGCGCTGCTAAGCCGCGCTGGTTGGGACGTGGAAGAACAGGGACTGTTCGGTGCGCCGCCGATTCGCGTCATCGTCGGCGACGAAGTGCATCTGTCCGTACTCAAAGCGTTGCAAATGCTCGGCATGGGCCGAACTCGCGTGATTCGCGTGCAAACCGACGATCAGGGAAGAATGCGAGCCGATCGTCTTCCGCTTCTTGACGACAGGACCATCGTGTGCATTCAATCGGGCAACGTCAATAGCGGTGCGTTCGATCCCGCAGCGGACGTCTGTTCGCGAGCGCATGAAGCCGGCGCGTGGGTCCATGTTGACGGCGCATTCGGACTTTGGGCTGCGGTGTCACCGCGCTACGCACCGCTCCTCGAAGGCGTAAGCGAGGCTGATTCTTGGGCGATCGATTGCCATAAGTGGTTGAACGTGCCGTACGACTCAGGCATCGCTGTGGTTCGTGAAGCCGAGTATCTGCGCCGCGCGATGTCGGGGACCGCAGCGTACATGCCGTCGAGTACGGCGCGAGAACCGTGGCAGTACGTCCCCGAAGCATCGCGCCGCGCTCGCGGAGTCGAGCTTTGGGCCGCGATTCGATCGTTAGGACGTAGCGGCATCCGTGAGATCGTCGAGCGAAACTGCCGCCACGCTGCCACTTTCGCAGACGGTCTGCGAGCGGCCGGCTTTGCGGTGCTCAACGACGTCGTACTCAATCAAGTCCTCGTCTCTTTCGGAAGCTCCGAAGAAACGACGCGAACAATTGCCGCCGTCCAGGATGACGGCACCTGCTGGTGCGGCGGAACGCAGTGGCACGGTCAAACGGCGATGCGCATCAGCGTCTCGAGTTGGGCAACTACCGATGACGACGTCGTCCGCAGCCTCGCCTGCATTGTAAGGATCGCTAAATCGCTCAAAGCGATTTCACGATGCGATCGATGAGGACGCCGACGTGGTCCTCCTTCGGATCGGGTTGACTGTTCAATGCAATCGTGAGCACGAGGTTGTGCTGCGGCGCGTAGAGGTGCACGACGCGGTATCCGAGCGTCATCCCTTCGTAGAACATGAACCGCCCGAGCGGAGGCTTGAACATTTCACCGACGCCAAGTCCGAATGTGCGCGGCTCGCTTTGCGTTGCTTGCGCGACCGGCTTGCCCGTCGTCATTGATACACACGATATCAGCTCATCGTGCTGCTTCTTCGGCAAGATCGTCGGGCCGTACAAGACCTGAACCCAGCGATCGAGAGCCGACGGTGTTGCAACGATTCCGCCGGCAGCTTGCGTCCAGGAAAGGCTGAAGTTGCGCACATCGCGCTTGTACAGGAGTTGCAGTCCGGCGTTGTCAGGCTCGTTATTGAAGAAATAGCCGGAGGAAACGCGTCCTTGCAGGGTGGCCGGCAATACGTTCGGATCGTAGTACATGTTCGTCAAATGGTACGGCTTGAAGATCTTCGTGCGAAGTAAATCAGCGTACGACTGGCCTGTAATGCGTTCGAGGATCATCTGCGTGAGAATGTATCCCGTGTTTGAATAGTGCCAGCCGGTCATAAAGGCCGCGCGCCCGCTCTTCGGGTACACTGCGGCGACGAGTTCTGCGGCGGAATAGTCCTTATACGGATTTTCCGCATATGCGCGTTGGAACGCCGGGTCATTATCGTACGTCGGGATTCCGCTCGTCATGTTGAGCATTTTCCGAATCGTCACGTTTTTCCACGCGGGATATTGGGGAAGCCATTGCCCGATCGGCGCGTCGAGGTTTAATTTACCCGCCGCTTCCAACTGAAGCGCGAGAACCGCGGTGAAGGCTTTCGTATTGCTGCCAATTTGAAACAAGGTTAATGGTTTTGCTCCGACCGCAGCCACCGTCGGCGCATCGCCGTGCAGCGTCGTGATACTAACCGATGCCGCATCGATGTGTTCCGCCGCGCCGCGCTCCTTGAGATACGTTTGCAAAATCTGCGTCACTTTCGATTGCAGAGAAGCATTGTTCGCGCTCGCGCTTGACGCGGGCGCCGATGCTGCGAGAGCTGCGAACACGAGCGCGACAAGGATCCGTGAAACAGTCATCGACGTCTCCTCTCAAAAGTCATATTGAAGTTGGGTTCGAATATATTTAAAATCAAACGGCGTGAAGGTCTCGACCCGATCGACGAGCCGCTCGCGGAACGAAAAGCCGCGATAGCGCTGCTTTGGATCGACCGTGTTAAAGAAATACTGCACGTCGAGATTGGTCTCGGTTCGAATATCGGTGTTGCTCGCGCCGTCGCTCGTGCCCGGCAAGCTGACGTTGTACCGCGCCTGAGAAAGCAAGAGTTTCAGACGGCGGTTCGCCGTTTGAAACGTGAGCGCAGCTTTTGCGGCAAAACCGGCTTTTCGCGCGTCCGTGATGCCTTCACCGATCGACGACGTATACAGCGGATCCGATTCGTAGTTATCCGTATACGGTGAAGCTGTCCCACCGCCATAACAAAGCACGTCGCCCGCCGGCAATCCCGTCACGGATGCATTTTGAACGCCGCCGAATACGACGCCGGGACCGGGTTTTGTTCCGGAAGAAGCTGAGCCCGGGCATTGGGCAGCGGGTACGACGTACGCCTTCGCGGGTTGATCGTCGGAACTCAGGACGAATGTAACGCGCTTTCCGAGGTTCAATCCGTATTGCAACCCATAGCCGTAGCTGTGCACCATGCCCACGAGCGCACTTCCGGTATTATTGTCCCACCAGAATTGCGCCGCAACGAACGGGTCGGCCGGCGCCGAGCGATCGTAGTTGAACTTCACGTCGCCGTACGCGAGATTGACGAGATCGAAGACGTGGTAGTAATACGCGTTCGCCGTCAGTGCACGGTTCTCGTACGCGGCATCGAGCAGCCAAAATCCGGCACTTTTCTGCACGAGATTGCATTGGTCGCCTTCAACCGTAAAGGTTCCAGGGACTCCGGCAATTTGCCCCTTCCCCGTTGGATAGGCGGTGTTGCAGCTCGTTAGCATCGTATTTGCATTGAACGCGGATGTGATGCGGCTCTTGAAGCGAGTGATATACATGCCTCCGATCCGGAAGAGCGGTGTGAGATTCGCTTCTATGACGGTGCCTTGATATGCGACGGGAACGATACGCGAATCCGCCGCGTTCGCCCACGGTGTGTTGATGATCTCCTTCCCGGTTTGAATCGTGAGGCCGCTCGTTTTATATTCCGCGTACATCTCGGCAAGCGTGCTGATGCCGTAGCCGGGAAGCGTGTTGTCCACGCGCGGATTATATCCGACGCCGAGGACGCCGAATGGGTTCGCATTAAAGGGCTCCGCGCCGAAGTACGTTGCGCCGAGCACGAAGGGCGTATTGCGGAACGTATATTCGCCATGCAATTGCAATCCGGAATTAAACGCCTGCGAGTCCGGCGTTCCCTTGGGTTTGCATCCCGACTCGAGACACGTGTTTGCGTTCAGACGCACGAAATAGTACGAACGAATTGTGCCGGTCCACCGAAACGGAGGCGGCGACGGAGTAGGATGTGAATCTGCAGCGGCGCCCCCGGCGTACGAAAACATTATGTACAGCAGCGCCACGCATTCGATGACGAGTGCGCTCCGTAGCATTTCAAGTGGAGTCATCGTACTCGACCCCAAGCGCTTCTGAGTATCCCAACGACGCAAAATTGCTAGGCGCTCGAGGGCAAAGCGAAGAACAACGATGGCGATGCAGGTTCGACCCGTGCGGCGAAGTCGTCTTGCCGATCAAGTTGCTCTTCAGGTGCGCGAGTTGATTGCGGCAGGCACCTATCGCGTCGGCGACCGGCTTCCCAATGAATCGGAACTCAGCGAACTTTTCGGCGTAGGCCGCTCGACGGTTCGCGAAGCGATGCGCGTCTTATCGAGCCGAGGCCTCATCGACGTGCGCCACGGTGACGGTACCTACGTCGCTGCTCGGACGATGAACGAGCCGTTAGAGGAGCGGCTTGGCCGTGCCGAGTTGAGCGATATTTACGAAACGCGGTTGATGCTCGAGTCCGCGCTCTCCGTGCTCGCCGCCCAGCGCCGCGATGCAAAGGACATTGCAGCGATGCGCAAGTGTCTCAAAGCGCGCGATGCCGCCATTGCGAGCGGAAACGTAGCGGCGTACGCGAATGCGGATTTCGACTTTCACCTTGCGATCGCGAGAGCGGCGAAGAACCGGGCGCTTTTCGAGGTCTACGAGTCGTTCGTGCAAAGCGTTCGGCCGCGTCTGCAATCAGCAACGAGCGTCGAATATATTCGTAACGAGGGCGACTTGATGCATGCCGCACTCTGCGACGCAATCGCCCGTGGCGATGCGCTCGAAACGCGTCGACTGGTGCGCTCGCACTTGAAGAAATCAGCAAAGGATCTCAGCAACGC
Source organism: Vulcanimicrobiia bacterium (assembly GCA_963765935.1). Lineage (GTDB taxonomy): Bacteria > Vulcanimicrobiota > Vulcanimicrobiia > Vulcanimicrobiales > Vulcanimicrobiaceae > JAMXLG01. The sequence continues at coordinate 261,781 of CAVXXX010000003.1, forward strand.
GCTGGGCTGAAGAGGCTAGTCGTGATTGCGGGAAAGAATGCGGTCGAGTACTTGGGGCGCAATTGCATCCGGCCGGCTGAAGTCGAGTTTCGCGCTCAGTGCGGCCCCATATGCGGTCTGCTTGTTGCGCTTGGTGATGTCGATTTGGGGCGAAAGAACGGAATAGGGCCGTAGGTCCGCCGTTGAGGTGAACGCCGCATACATCGGCGTAGCCATTCCGTCGTAGGTCGAAAGCGGCTTCATTCCGAGCAGCACTTCAATCGTTCGAAGAATACTCACCGTGGCAAAGTGTTCGTGAAGAACGCCTCCACGCGCATACGGTGATGCAACAAAGAGCGTGGTACGCTGATCGCTCACGTGGTCGGGGCCGTCCTGCGCATCGTCTTCGATGACGAAGACAGCGGACGACTTCCAGACGCTCGAATGCGAAATCGTATCGATCAGTTGTCCCAACGCGTAGTCGTTCTGCGCAACCAATGATGACGGCGTCAGTTCACCCGGTTTGCTGCCGTAGGTATGATCGTTTGGAAGCCAGATGAATTCAAACTGAGGAAGCGAGCCCGTACCTACGAAATGCGTGAATTCGCGACGCCATTCCTTAACGCGCGTTACGTCACTTATGCGCAGGTCGAACGAGGGATACAGCGGATCGAAGACACCTTTCAAACTCGGAACATCGGCGACCCAGGAATTCGGCGTCTTGCCCGGATCCACGAGCTCGCCGTAATCGCGAAACGAGATACGATCGCGACGCGCCGCGTCCCAGAGATAGCCCGCCGCGGTGACCGACGGTCCATCGCCTTGCGTGACATCGTCGGAGAAACTGCGATGCGCGTAGATCAATGGCCAGAACCGCTCCATGTAATCGTTGGCAAAAGCCGCGTCCGCCCACATGTGACCGGTCGCGCTGACCTCTCCGCTCGTGTAGGCATTGTCGAAGAGTCCGAAGCGCGTGGCGATCGCATGTTCGTTCGGCGTTACCTTGCGACCGAACCAGGTGAGTTTCGCGTCCCCGTTGCCTTGCGGCATATCGCCGAGAACCTGATCGTACGAACGGTTTTCTTTTAGGATGAAAAAGACGTGTCGAATCGGACCGTTCGAGCGAATCACCGAAGCCGGCTGCGGATCGTTCCACGCTTGCGAACCTTGCGGATTGCCGTTCATCGCGAAGGTTCCCGGAAGATCGTAGGCGCGAAGCGAGCCGAATTCAATCGCGCCGATGTAATCTACGTCGCTTCCGCGCCGGTAGTTTGGATTCGGACGCGCACCTTCTCCCTTTCCGTTTAACACGAAGAGTCTTCCGCGAGAGACCAGTGCATCCGTCGGATACCATCCCGCTTGCATCCGGCCAACGAGTTCGTCGTTATGCAGAATGGCGACGGAATTTGCCGCGCCCAGCGTCACGAAAATGTCTCCATCAGCGGACGCAATTGCGTTGGGCGAAACGCCAAGTGCGTCGAACGGGGCTTGATCCCGTACGGGAATCTCTTTGATCGGATGCAGGTCATGAGCATCGAGGATTGCGATCGCATCCGCATCGCCCTCGGCCACATACAATTTGCTTCCGGAAACGAGCAAAGCGCAAGGATGCAAACCGACATGGCGCCGTTGCGCGATCTCGTCCGTCGCTACGTTGACCGCGACGACCTCGTTCGTGGGCCGAACCGCTACGAAAACCACGGCGCCGTCAGCGCCGAAAGCAATTGCAGCAGCTTGTCCTCCGAATGGAACCGCGCGCGCGCGTGCAATCGATTCGAGTGAACCGATGCGCAATGACGCATCGCGCGCTGTCGCGACGGCATACGTCTTACCATCGGGCGCTGCGGCGACATAGAGCGGATACGAATCTTTCGGAAAAGCGATGCGCTCGACGGTTTGCGCGCGCGTGTCGACGCGCAACAACGCATCCGCGTTTGCGCCGGCTACCAAAACGTGTTCGCTATCAGTCCATACCGGACGTCCAAACGCGCCAGGCAGCGAAATCACGCCGATGCGGGTGAGATCGGAGGCGCGATACAAGCCGAGCGCCGGCGGATTGTATCCCGACTCAACGACGGCAATGGTGGAACCGTCGGGCGAAAGCGCCATCCCCTGCGGCATGGTTCCAGTCGCAACCACTGGACCTGCGGGCGGCTGCACGACCCAATCATTCGGAAGCACAGTGGGCGTCGCTGCAAGAAGCGCGACTGACAAAATAATGGGTAACGATCTCACCACGGCCTCCCGGTAGACTTCAGACGTCTGACCTATTTTTTTGCCGCGTCCGAGCGACTAGTCCTCTTGCTGATAGCAAACGAGCGACCGTATACCACGTTTATAGTCTTCCCCGCCGGGTACCCAAAACGCACGTGAGTCCGACCTACCGCGCTGCTTTCACCGGCGATCGCCGCAACGTTCCGCTTGCGCGCAACGCGATCGCAAGTTTCGCACGCATCTGCGGCTTCTCCGCTGAAGAAGTAAGCGACATCCGCCTCGCTGCCGGCGAAGCGCTGAGCAATGCGGTCGAACACGGCCGCGCAACCCGTTCGAACGGCTTCTCCGTCCGCTGCACCTTCGCTGAGGACGAGCTCATGATCGAAGTCCGCGACAACGGCGCAGGTTTCTCCCTCGAAGGCAAACGCGACGAGACGCCGATCGAACAACGCACCCGCGGCTTCGGCATCTTTCTGATGCGCCGCTTGATGGACGGTGTCCAATTCGACAAGAACGGTACGTGTGTGAGGCTCATCCGCAGACACGTCTCTTGAGGTTGTCGCGGTTGCGCCGGGAAGATGTGGATCGGGACTGCTCCCTTTGAACGGGGAGACGCATAAAAACCACATCGTGTGGTTTTTATGCTTGACTGATTTTTGCGCGGAACAAGTTCGGAAGTTCACATCCTGTGAAGGCGCAAAAATCAGACACTCCCAGTTCAAAGCGATCAGTCCCGATCCACACCTTCCCTACGTTACGTCAAGCAAATGACGTGTCTGCGTTTTCGCTGAAGTAACTGCGCAAGCAAAAGGCCCACGGGGTGTGGGCCTTTTGTGGTTCGGAACCAAAGTGCAATGAGCGCGATCCGAGGATCGCGTTAGGGTTTTGCGGAGGCGATCTTCTTCTGGAGGAATTGGATTGCGGCGTTTAATTGGGGATCGTGCGATAAGTCGCCGAAGCGGGAGCCGTTTGGTTCGTCGACGGCGACGTCGGGGTCGATGCCTTTGAGGTTGATGTCGCGATGGCGCGGCGTCAGGTAGTGCGCGGTTGTGATTTTGATCGCTGCACCGTCGGCGAGGGGCGTGAGCGTTTGCATGACGCCTTTGCCGAACGTGCGCTGACCGATCAACGCGGCAATGCCGTCGTCTTGAAGCGCGCCCGCCATGATTTCGGATGCGGATGCGGTGTATTTATTGACGAGCACGGTGACCGGTACGTTGAGGGTCGTGCTCGGGGAAGCATCGATCGTTTGGTCCGGTTCACCGCGTTGTTGCACGGTGAGTAGCGGGCGCTTATTGATGAAGCGCGAGCTCATGTCGAGGGCGGAGTCGACGTAGCCGCCGCCGTCGTTGCGCAGATCGATCACGAGCGCGCGAGCGTTTTGCTGACGCAACCGGTCGAGGGCGCTATCAAATTGATACGGCGTATCTTTGCCGAACGCGATGACGTAGACGTACCCGATGCCATTCGGCAGCATCTTGTCGACGACCGTCGGCGGTTGAATCTCGCTGCGTACGATCGTTAAGTCGCGCTGCGGTTCGGTACCGCGCGAGATCGCGAGACGCACCGGCGTGCCGGCTTTACCGCGCAACAGTTTGCTCGCGGCATCAACCGCAAGGCCCTTCGTACTCGCGCCGTCGATGGTTTGGATCAAATCGCCCGCGATCAATCCCGTTTTCTCGGCAGGTGTTCCCGGAACGACGTAACTGACGCTGATCAAATTGCTGACGCTGTCCTGCGCCACCATGACACCGATGCCGGAGATTCGTTCGGGATCCAACGCCGCGTTGAACGCCTTGAAATCATCGGGTGACATGAACACGGTGTACCGGTCGCCGACCGATTTTGCCATTCCCGCAATCGCCGCATACGCGTACTGCGTCGCCGTGCCGTGCGCGGTATCGGCCGAAGCAACGTCGGCGATTTCCTGATCGAGCGAGGCCAGCGCCGGTTCGACGCCATCGGTCGTCGCGATTTCTGGAACCGACACTTTGACATGGCGTTTGGCCGCTTCATCCGCCAACGCACCGCGTGCCGCATCGAGGAGCGATTGCTCGTCGACGGCCTTATAATAGGTGCGCGCAAGCAGCCGGTAACTTTCGTTGACGTCTGCGGCTACCGTAGCGGGAAGCGTCGTCTGCGCAAATGCCGGCACAGACGCTCCGAGAGCAAGAATTACAGCACACGCGGCAATGCGCGCGCGTCGCAAGCGAGGCGGGGTCATATCGATACTGTATCGGTCCCGGCTCAATCCTACCTGAGACAAAAGCAATAAGACGAGCCCTGGTCCAAACGCTTTGCTTTGCCTAGCAGAGCCAAGCGGACTAGCGATCGGCGAGTGAGACGGCGATGAGTCCCGCGAGCACGAGCACGATTCCGATTCCGGACAATACGGTCGGAACTTCGCCGAGCTGTATCCACGCCGCGATGACGCCTACAACCGGATTCGCAAGCGTTCCCATGCTGGCGTCGCGCGCCGGCAATTCGTCGAGAACGAAGATCCACAGAAAATACGCGACCGCCGTCGCAAGCAGCACGTTGTACGTGACGGCAAACGTGTACGCGGCATTCCACACAACCGGTCGTTCCGGAACGGCAAGCGCGACAACCGCGAGCGCGATACCGCCGAAGAGTAATTGCCACGTCGTTAAGTTGAAGAGATCGATCGACCCACCGCGCTGCAGCCGCTTTGCCAGCACGATGCCGATCGCCCATGATAATCCGGCAAGAATCGCAAGAACTTCCGGCATGCCGAGCGAGTGATGTGGACCGATCATGCACAGAATCCCGGCGAACGCAACGGCAATCGCAATCGCGTGTCGCACCGTCAACCGTTCGCCGAGAACGCGCGCGCCGATGATCGCCACCCAGAGCGGCATGGTATAGGCCAGCATCGCCACCTGTCCCGCTCCCGCCGCGACAACGGCCCACGTCACTAAACCAATGAAGATTCCGGTTTGAAATAAGCCGATCCAAAAGAACGCCGCAGGCCGCTGCGGTGCCAAGCGCTTACGCAAGGCAACGCCGGTGAACGCGAGCACGAGACCGCCTCCCAGCGTACGCGTCGCAGCGAACACAAACGGCGGCGCATCGTGCACCGCGATTTTCATGACGACCCAGTTGTAACCCCAGAGCAGTGCCAGCACGACCAGCGCGATCAACGCGAGCCTGCGACGCGTGTTAGCGCCGGGATGCACGTCGCAAACGATCCATGATTGCGACACCGATTCCCTCGTCCGGAACCGCCTCCGCATCGATGCGAATCACATCTTCACGATCCAGTTCGTGCAGCGATTCGAAAAGACGCGCGGCTGCTTCTCGTAAATCTCCACGCGGCGAGAGCGTGCGCACCGCTGCGTATCCGTCCACCGGGTGCGCAAATGCAAGTAATGCCGCATCATGGCGTTCCTTCGGCGTTACGTCCTTCGCAGCGCCGATAATGCGAATCGGTTTTGATGGCGCGTAATGTTGTGGCAAACGTCCGGGCGCAAGCGGTTTTGCGTCATCGGATAGTTCGCGTTCAATTCGTCCGATGACGCGCTCGATTTCTTCGACCGGGATCGCGCCATGGCGCAAGAGCGTCGGCTGCGGCTCGAGCAACAGAATCGTCGATTCTACCCCGTAGTTCGTAGCGCCGCCATCGACGATCAGGTCGACGCGATCGTCAAGCATTCGTTCAACGTGCTCTGCAAGGGTGGGGCTCAAATAGCCGAACGGATTCGCGCTCGGCGCCGCGAGCGGAAGACCGACGCGTTTGAGCAACATGCGCGCAACGGGATGCGCGGGATTTCGGACAGCAACCGTTTCGAGTCCCGACGTCACGATCTCCGGAACGCGCGGCGTCTTTTTCATCACGAGCGTCAACGGGCCGGGCCAAAAACGCGCGATCAATTCGTGGGCGCTCTCGGGAATCGACGCGACGACCTCGCGCAGCATCGCGTCGCCGTCGACATGGACGATCAACGGATCGAACGTCGGACGGTTTTTGATTTCGAAGATCCGCGCGACCGCACGTCCATCGAACGCGCATGCACCAAGTCCGTAGACCGTTTCGGTTGGAAACGCGACGACCGCGCCGGAACGTAAGAGCGTTGCGGCACGGTCGATCGTTTCAGTTGTTGCTGGAAGTACGGGCACTACCCGTGGGATTGGCGACGGACCACCGAAACCACTTGAACTTGAACGGTCGTTCCCGCAGGCATGTTGACGTCTTGGCGGTTGTTCTTCGCGAGAAGGAAGCCGCCGGCGGCGCCAACGACGCCTCCGATACCGGTGTGGAAGACCGTCTTGCCGATCGCGTTGCCGACGAGCATGCCGGCGAGCGCGCCGCCTGCTTCTTTCAACGCGTTATTCTTGGTCGACACGTTTGCGTTCGTCACGTTGGTACCGACGGTATACGTGTAGCCGTTGGCAACGAGCCGGTTGAAGTGCAGCTGAATGCTGCCCGGACGTCCCTGGCTAGCCTTTTGAACCGACGATACGTAACCGTAAAGCGTTCCGCCGCTCACGCCACCGCCTGTGACGTTCGAGAGGCTTACCGGCTCGCCCACGTACGCATGATTGCTGGAAAGATTCTGATTCAGCGTGCCGTTCAGCATTGAACCCGAGGTCAGCGCCTGGGCGGCGACTATCGTCAGTGCCATGAATGCCGTGAGGGCGGTGCCGGTGAGAGTTTTGCGCATGGATGCTTCTCCTCCGATCGAGCAAACAAAAAGGGGCTCGCTCCTGCGATCCCCTTTTCCCGTTTTTTGCCGAGGTCTACCGGCGGGGCCGCTATTGAACTGCGTAAACCGGGACCTTCCCCTTGATAACGGAGACTTTGATCGTTGAGTTCGCCTTGATCTTGCTAAAATCAGCCGACCCCGTGGCTGTCAAGGTGGTTTCCGAGCCGTTGTCCATCAGAACGGTCGCGTGCTGAGCGTCGTCAACCTTCTCCACTTTCACGACGTACGTGCCGTCGGGGATAAGGGACGCGTCGATCATCGCGGCGCTAGCGAGTGACGGAACGATAATGAGTGAGGCAAGAATTCCAGTAGCAAGGGCGCGGCGCATTGATTCCTCCGAAAGACTGGCGGGCACGCGGCATAGCATGCTCCGGGCAGTGTACGAAAGCCTACGACAGAAGCGGCAACGGCGCGGGACCAAAGAGAATCTTTACAAGCCCTTCCTTGATACGACGGCGACGTTTCCTTGCTCGGTGAGCATAAAGACCAGCGGCGCATGAGCGGTCGTGTGCAGCGGATTCGTCACCGTTCCTTGGGCGCTCGTCACATCGAAGCGGCCGCGAAAGCCATCGGCCACGCTCAGTGTAAGATTCCCTTGCGTCGACTCCATTCGGACCAGATTTCCCGCCCAATTCGGGGCCAGGGTTGCGTTCACGTTGCCGTTTCCGCAGGTGAGCTCGACCATCGCGCGCGCGTTGCCGACGGTCACGTCGCCCTGATCGCTCTCTGCGGTGAGCGCGGAAAGCGCGTCGTCAACGAGAATCGGACCGTTCGCACTGTAAATCTGCATCGGCGCCGTCACGCGTTCGACGTGTACGCGACCGGCAAATTCACGCAAATCTACTTTCATGGCTGAGGGATAGGTGATTTGCAACTCGTATCCGGAAGCGCCGTCAAATGGAAGAATGTTTTGACTGGGACCGGTTACGGAGACGGTCAAACGCGTTCCGGTCTTCGATGTCGTTACGTGCAACGGTGGAACCTTCGGTCCGTAATCGACGACATGAAGTTTGATGGATGAGATACCGGATGCGGCGATGAGCCGTACGCTGCCGCTCACATTGAGCCGCACCGTCGCCGCGTGCAACGTCGGAATATCACGATCGACGAGCGTTTGCGCGTCTGAGGCAAACCCACCTTGGGCATGCGCGGGAACGCCCGCGACAAGAAATACGGCGGCGAGCGCCGCTAGGAAGAAGGCGCGCTTCATGCCCTTTCATACTCGGCAGCGCGCTTAAGGTCCTCGACAAAGAGGGCGTACTGACGATGGCGATCCTCAGAATCTTGCGCGCGTAGGATCGACGACGGGTGAACGGTCGCAACGAGGTGACCGGCGAGCGGTGATGAGACGAGTTCGCCGCGGTGCTGCGTCAAACGAAACGCCGGACCCATCAACGTGTACGCGGCCGTTGCACCGAGCGCGACGACGAGATGTGGTTTGACGACTTTCAGTTCGGCCTCGAGCCACGGCCGGCACGCCTGAATTTCGATAACTTTCGGCTTTTGATGAATGCGCCGTTTTCCGCGTTCGATGAATTTGAAATGCTTGACGGCGTTGGTGACGTAGGCATCGGAGGGATTAATGCCGGCCTCGGTCATCGCGTCGTGCAACACCTTTCCCGCAGGGCCGATAAAGGGATGACCCGCGACGTCTTCCTTATCACCCGGCTGTTCGCCGACGAGCATAAAGCGAGCGCGGGCCTTTCCTTCACCGAAGACGGTCTGCGTTGCATAGCGATAGAGCGGGCATCCGTGGCAGTGAGCGGCTGCCTTGCGAAGGCTTGCGAGCGAGAGACGTGGCGGCAAGTATTCAATCGCCATTCTAGGACCGTACCCATAGCCGCCGAATCGCGGAAGCGCCTTGGAACTTCTCCGTTTTTCCGACCTCGAATGCCACTATGGCGCCCGTGAAATCTTCTCCGGCTTGAGCGGCGTGCTCGCCGAAGGGGAACGAATCGGCCTTGTCGGTCCGAACGGCGCGGGAAAATCGTCGCTCTTGCGTCTGCTCGCCGGTATCGATACGCCGTTCGGCGGTTCAATCGTTCGGGCGCGCGGAACGCGTTTCGGTTATCTCGCGCAAAGCGTCGCAGATGAAACCACCGCAACGCTCGCAGAGCTGGTCGATGGGGCGCTGGAACGCGCACCTCACGAAGAACGCGGACTGCGGGCAAAGACGCTACGCATTATGCTTGGCGCCTTCGGCTTCACCGAAGACGATCTCAACCGTTCGCTCCAAACGTTCTCCGGCGGACAGCGCGCAAAAGCGGCACTTGCGCACGTATTGATCGATGATCCCGATTACTGCATTCTCGATGAACCCACGAACCATCTCGATATTTCGACGGTGCGCTGGCTCGAATCGTACATTGCCGCCGACAAACGCGCGTATCTCATCGTCTCCCACGATCGCTACTTCCTCGACCGCGTCGCCGGACGCATTTGGGAGCTCGATCGCCGCAAGCTCTACACGTATCCGCCGGCAACCCCTGCCTACGCGTCGTTTGTTGAGGCGCGTGAAGAGCGACGCGCGCGCGAACGCAACGAGTACGACGCGTACATCGCAGAACGTGACAAAGCACGCGCAACCGTTGCTGGACTGCGCGCTACGCTGACCTCATCGAACTATAGCCGCGTCCGCAGTCGCGAGAAGCAATTGGCGCGGATGGAATCGCAAAGCATTGCACCTCCGCCCCCGGCACGGCGTACGATCGCCGTCGGACTAACGGCATCACGCCGCGGCGGTAATGGATTTGCATTTGAAGCGCAAGCGCTGACGAAGCGGTACGATCGAACGCTCTTCGAGAACTTGACCATCGACGTTGAAGGCGGCGAACGGCTTGCGGTCGTCGGTGCGAACGGCTCTGGGAAATCGACGTTTCTGAAGATACTCCACGGCGACGTCGCCGCCGATCATGGTGCGGTCCGCTTCAATCCGGCGTCGGAGGTCGCGACGTTCTCGCAAAATGCTCACGAGGACTTGGAGGGCGCGCAAAGCGCCGTTGAAGCCGTCATGCGTTCCGGTAACGTCAGCGACGAACGGGCGCGAAGTCTGCTCGGACGCATGCGGATCAGCGGCGACGATGGTGACAAACCGATTCAGGCATTTTCGGGCGGCGAACGGCGACGGATCATGCTCGCGTGCCTGATGGCGCGTGCTGCCGACATTCTTCTGCTCGACGAGCCGACGAACGATCTGGACGTCGAGAGTCAAGAGGCACTCGAATCGGTACTCGCAGCATACGAAGGAACGATCGTCGCCGTTTCGCACGACCGATATTTTCTGAACGCCCTTTGCGACCGCGTGCTTTGGATCGAAGACGGTTCGTGGGGCGTGCTCGAAGGCGGCTACGAAGCGTACGAAGCGCAAGTGCGCGACCGGGAGCGGGTCAAGCTTGAAAGCCGCGTTACGCCGCGAAGGGAAAAGACATCGTCGCTTACGCCGCTCAAGGTGCGGTCGCGTCTAGAAACGCAGGTCGCTCGTCTCGAACGCGAGATTGAGAAACTCGATGCGCGCCGGGCCGAAATCGATTCGCTCTTTGCCGATCCGGTACTATACGAAGATCGTCCACGGGTCAAAGAATTGGAAGCGGAACGCGAGGCGATAACGGCGCGCAGCGCGCAAGCCGTCACGGAATGGGAGTCGCGTTTGCTCGACTTGGAAGGGCTGGGGTAAGCGCCGCTATAGCTGCGCGGTTCCGATCAAACCATTGCGCGTGACGAGCGCCGCAAGTTCGCGTTCCGCGTAGTTTTCCGTTCCGCGCGGCCGCATCGGTAAAACCATATATCGCGCATCCGCGGTGCTGTCCCATACGGTAATCTTTGTTTGCGACGAAAGCGTTACGCCGAATTCTTCGAGGATCTTACGCGGCTCGCGCACGGCTCTCGAACGGTATTCCAAACTCTTGTACCAGCTCGGCGATGGACCGAGCAACGCGATCGGATAACACGAACACAGCGTGCAGACGATGAGGTTGTGTTGTTCGGGCGTTTTCTCGACGACGCGCAACGTAACGCTCGACCACTGGCTTAGATCGATTCCCATCGACGCGATTGCGCCGTTTGCATCGTCGAGCAGACGCGCTTTAAATGCCGGATCGGTCCACGCGTGCGCCACGATCGCGTAGCCGTTTTCGGGACGCGCCGAGGATAAGAATAGCTCGACCAAAGCATCGAGTTCCGTTTCGTTCGTAATGCCTTCGCGCTCGAGCGTTGCAACCAGCGCCTTGACGCGATTCGATACGGCGGCACTGCGTTCGTGATCGTGCGCATGTACGCTCATGCCTCAACCTCCAAGTATTCCTCGAACATGTCCGCGCAGATCGTACCCTCATCACCGCCTCCGAAGATCGTGGATGAAGGAAAGGCGACCGTGTAGAGCCGGCTCTTTCGAGCAGCACCGCCGTTCGCTGCGGCGTCGTCGGGAAACGGAAACGATCCGAGGATGTTCACAATGACGCCGCGCGCGTTCTGTAAGTACCCGGGAAGCCGCGTATGACCGCTCCCCGTTCGCAGCCGCGTTCGCACTTCCGTTCCGACAGTGAACGTCACCGCAGAACCCCTTTCTCCGCGAGGAGCGTTTCGATGGCATCGAGCCAGCGTTCGTAGTACGAAGCCTTGCGATATTTCTTCCGATCCATTCGTTCGATCGCGTAGCGAAACTCATCGAGCGTGTATGTTCCGCGCTTGAGGAAGACGCGGTTGAGCGCAAAAACCCGCGCCTCCCACTCATGGTGAAACGGCGCTTCGTCGCCCGGTTCGAATGCGATGCGCCCGAACTCGAGGGACCCGCCGATATCGTGCGGTCTTTCCATGGGAACCTCTTCGAAGGCACCGGACGCAGTCCATGCGTGTCGAAGAGCATCGCAATGCAATGGGACGAACTGCTCGCTGAATTTCGCGCGCTCGGTGGCGTGGCGGAGAACGTGCGCCTCGATCGGGGACCTCGCGGCCGTGGCGTATTCGTCGTGGATGCCGGCCGGCCGGCAACGTTGCACATTCCCAAGAGCCTCACCGTTCCGGTTGATGCCCTCGAACTACGCGACGGCGAAGTCAAAGTCGTTCGCGGACGTGTCGACGATCGCGTCGCCGCCTTTTACGAGAACTATCAGAAGTTCTTCGGGTGGTCGGCGGGTGGACGGGACGAAGCGTTAGCTCTGCAGCGCGAGTGGAACGAACTGCCTGCGGAAGTGGTGAACTTCATCAAAACGATGGGCGTGCTCGATCATCCCGAGCGCCGGTTCATGGCGCCCGACGACCACGTCTTATTCGACGAGCACGTCCGCGCGCGCATGTTTCAGGACCGTAGCGGACCGTTTATGATCCCGATGATCGACCTGGTCAATCATTCGTCGCCGGCGCGCGGGTACGTCGTCGAAAACGGCGTCGGCGTGAGCGGATCGTTCAGCGATGAAGTGCTCGTGCGCTACAACAACTTCGATGCGATGACGATGGTGCTGCACTATGGCTTCGCGGATCTAAGCGCATTTGCGTCCAGCATCGGCATTACGGTCGATCTGCCCGGCGGCCGACGCCTCTCGATTGCGCGCGATGTTTCGGCAAGTGAAACGAGAAACGGTATCGCGTTCCCCATCGTCACGATTGCCGACGCCACCATTCGTTTGTCGTACCTCATGCTTGGTATCCAGGGTGCGACGGACGTGCCGCGCGGCGTCTTCCGCTCGCTGATGAAGCCGTTCGTCGATCGGGCGGCGGCTGACGAGATCTTTGACGGCATCGCACACTTCAATCGCGTGCGTTTTATCAACTTCTTGCGGACGCTTCGCAAGTACGACGGCCGGCTCATAGGCGAGCTGCAAGAGGCGAGCATCAATCACTTGGATACGCTCTCCTACTGCATCGGCGCGCGTGCGTTCTAAATAATGGCGCTACGAGGGCTCGATAGCGCGATCACCATCGAGGACTTGCGCCGGCTCGCGAAGCGGCGTCTTCCGCGCGTGGTTTTTGATTACATCGACGGCGGAGCGGAAGCGGAAATCACGATGCGCCGCAACGCCGAAGCATTTACGGACGTATGTTTCCGGCCGCACTCGGCCGTCGCTAGCGCGGGGTGCGATCTTCGCACGACGATCCTCGGCACGCAATTGGAACTGCCGTTTTTACTTGCTCCCGTCGGCAGCAGCCGCATGTTCTACCCGCGCGGCGAATGTGCAGCAGCGCGTGCCGCCGGCGAGGCGGGAACCGGGTACGTGCTCTCGACGCTCTCCGGCTGTCCCCTCGAAGAAGTAAAAACGTCCACGCGCGGACGCGCCTGGTATCAACTCTATCTCGTCGGAGGGCGCGCGGTCGCAATGGCGGCACTTGCGCGCGCTCGCGCCGCCGGATTCGACGCGCTCGTCGTGACGATCGACACGAGCGTCGCCGGCATGCGCGAACGCGATGTGCGCAACGGCGCGAAGCAACTTTCAACCGGAAAACCGCTCGCGGCTCTTCCGTACTCCTGGCAGGTTCTAAGCCGCCCCGCGTGGCTTCTCGATTTTCTGCGCGACGGCGGCATGATGCGGTTTCCCAACGTTGTGCTCGAGGAGGGCCCGATGGCGTATGAAGACGCGGCATCCGCGCTTGGGGAATCGAGCGTCAGTTGGAACGATCTTGGTTGGATCAAGGCCGCGTGGGGTGGTCCGCTCGTGGTCAAAGGCGTGCAATCATCGTACGATGCGCGAATGGCGATTGAGTGCGGTGCGGATGCACTCGTCGTTTCGAACCACGGCGGCCGTCAGCTCGACGGCGTTCCGGCATCGTTGCACATCCTTCCCGAAGTCCTCGATACGGCAGGCAATCGCAGCGAGGTGTTGCTCGACGGCGGGATTCGTCGCGGCAGTGACGTCGTAAAAGCGCTCTGCCTCGGTGCGCGTGGCGTGTTGATCGGCCGCGCCTACGCGTACGGTCTTGCGGCCGGTGGTGAAGCGGGCGTTACCAAGGCGATTGAAATTCTGCGTTCCGATATGGTGCGAACGCTGAATCTGCTCGGCTGCCATGACGTCGGCGCGCTCGATCGTTCGTATGTGACCTCGTTCTAGGCTTGACGGGTCGCTGCTTTCGTGGGCAAATTTCTTGAAAAGGAAGAACAATGAACCGCTGCGCGACACAGCGACATTTACGTCGAACGTTTCTACAACACGACGCCGCAACGCGTGTTTCATGCGTTCACCAATCCCGATGCAAAAAGCGCAACGTGCCGATCAGCGTGTCACTTGCAACCGTGCAATCCTTTCCCGAGGGCAACGGGACGCGGCTGGTCTTCACCGAGCAGTTGGCGTGCCTCGACGGCTTCGAAGACGTTGACGGCAAAGGACGTCAGCATGGCGTTGGATTGCACCTCGAACGCCTGGCAGCGTACTTGAATCGCGCGCACGCGGAACTTCCGGGCGCTTGGCTGCTCGTTTTCGGAGTGGAGCCTCGCAAACTACCACACTCCACTCTAGAGGTGAGCAATGCACCGAACCTTCACCGGCTTAGCGCTCGCAATGGGCCTAGCCGCAGCCTCAGTCGTTACCGCAAGCGCGCAGCAATACGGGCGTAACTATAACAACGTCCCGCCCGGCTCGTATCAGCAAAGCTGCGCCAACGCGCAGATGCGCGGATCGACGTTGTCGGCGTCATGCACGTCGGCGTCCGGCCAACGAGTCTATTCATCTTTGAACGTCAACGGCTGTAACGGTGACATCGCGAACCGCAACGGCTACCTATCGTGCAACGGCAACTACGGCTATAACAACGGCTACAACGGATACGGCTATAACAATTCCGGGCGCGATAACGACAACGATGGTGATACCGACCGCGATCATCACCATCATCATCGTCCGAACGGCAACGCGTACGGATATTACGGAAACGGTAACGGAAACCGTGGATACGGATACAACAACGGAAGCAACGGATACGGAGGCTACGGATACGGCCTCCCCGGCGGATCGTATCAGCAGAGTTGCACGAACGCCCGCATGAACGGATCGACGCTCTCAGCATCGTGCACGGCAACCAACGGACAGCAAACCTACTCGTCAATCGACGTGCGCCAGTGTCAATCGCGCGGAACGGACATCGCGAATCGTAACGGCTACTTGAGCTGCTGATCGGTGACGCTTCGACTCAGCCGCAGGTGCAACACGATCATCGCACATACGCCAGCGGCTGGGCCGAGCGCCAACATCGCAAACGTATAGCGCCATCCAAGGAACGGTTCCACGGCACCGACGAGCCAAATCGTCAGCATTGTAATCAAAAACCCGACGCCCATTTGAAACGTCAGCGCCGTTCCCACATAACGCGGATCCGCGAGTTCCGTAACGGCGGCGGAGAATTGCGCCGAGTCCGCCACGACGCTAAAGCCCCACACCGCAAAAAGGATGCTGACGAGCCACGGGCTTGCGCCAAACGCAAGACCAATCGTCAGTGAAATCGTTCCGCTCACCGCCATCGCCGTACCGGCGACCGGCGCGCGTCCGAAACGATCGCCGAAGAGTCCGGCTAGAATGCATCCGGCCGCTCCGATTAGGCCGAAGAATACAAAGATCAATGCGCCCGCGGGCGCGTTTGCATGCGCTTGTTGAAGGCTTGCGGCATAAAAGACCGGTCCCCACGCCCACACTGCATACAGTTCCCACATGTGGCCCCAGTAGCCGGCATCGGCAAGTACCACGTTGCGATTCGACAAAATCGTGCGCAACGCACGAACGTCGAATTTTCCGGCACGCCGGTACGCCGGCGGCAACGCAACCAGTGAAACCAGCGGAACGGCCAGCACCGCAACGCAACTCGCAATAAGCACAACACTGCGCCACGGCAAGTCGCTCGAAAATAAGTGCGGCGAAAATGAACCGACGGTCAATGCACCGACGGCGATACCGGTCACGATTCCGCGGCTTCGTGGAAACCATGCCGTGAGGAGCCGCAATGTCGGCGGATAGACAAGCGCAAGACCCGCTCCGGTGAGAAAGCGCAGCACCAACAATAACGCCGGTGCATGAACGACGAGGATCGCTGCGTTCGAGAGCGCTGCAACGACGACACCGATCCGGATGAGCGTTCGTGTCTCTACCCAATCGGCAAGCGCAATTGCAGCGCTCGAAACAGCGGCGATAACGAAACCGCATTGAACCGCGGAAGTGATCCAGCCACGGTCCGCGCTTGCGATACCAAACGCTAGTGCAAGCGGAACGACCACCGCGCTTGCGGAGAACCAGGTTCCCATCGCCAGCACGTCGGCACCCGCAACAAAAACTAACGTTCGAATCGCGGAAGTGCGTGGGTACAGATCATCCATGGCCACTCAAACGCGTATACATCTTTTTGATACCGCCGTTGCGGAAGCTGCAGAATGGACGCACGAGGTTCAGCGAGAGGCCGAGCTCTTCGACGAGCACTATGCATTTGCGGCGCTTCGCGGGACACTGCACGCGCTGCGGGATGAGTTGACGGCCGATCTCAGCGCACACGTTTCGGCGCAACTTCCCACACTGCTGCGCGGCTTCTACTTCGAAGGATGGGATCCGAGCCGTGCCCCTGCCGACGACACCACGGGGGAAGCGTTTCTCGATCGCGTACGGCCCGCGTTCATGGGCTACGGACGGCCGTATGACCTCACGCAAGTCGTTCGCGCAACGGTTCGCGTTTTAGCGCGCCGCATGCCGGACCTCATGGATAAAGTGAACGGAACGATCAACCGGCATGTTCGGGAGGTAGCGTTCGGCTAGTAGCTACCGGCTCGCGCAGCACGAAACGATCGTAAACGAAGAGCAGCACCGTCGTCGCGAGCCCAATTGCGCTAAGGACGATCCAAATAGTTGCGGGATGTTGGGAAGCCTCGCCAAACCGCGAGAGCAACGTTCCGCCGAACCATCCACCGGCGAGCGACCCAATACCAATCGGCAGAAACGCAAACCCCATGTAGGTGCCTTGTTGTCCTTCCGGCGCTAGGCGCGAAATGTACTCGTAGTACCGCGGCGACTGGATGATTTCACCGATCGCAACAACAACGAGACTCAGAACCGCCATGAGCACGCTCGGATGCGCCGGGATCAAGAGCCACGCGACCGACGTGATCAACGACCCGACGACGAGCGCCTGAAACGGCCGCATCGCGCGCGTCAGTGTATTTATTGCCACGGTGAGCGTGATAACGATCAGCGGATCGGTGATGAGAATGAGCGCGGTATTGGCATTCTTATCGACGTAGTTGTTGAGGTAGATCGGTAAGATCAGGTACTGCTGCCAGTACACGATCCAGTATCCGGAAAAGATCAACAAGAACAACACGAACCGGCCATTGCGAACGACGGTTAGAAAATCACGCCCGGTTTGCGCGAACGTTTTTGATGGTACTACGCCGGAACGCGGTTCACGAAAGAACGTCAGAACGACGAGAAACATGAGGAAGACGCTGAGCGCGGCAATCAAGAACACGTCTTGCGGCGGGAGCCGCGAGTGCAGCCACCCAGCGAGGAACGGTCCGCAGAAGCTGCCGATATTGACCATCGTGTAGTAGATCGAATATCCGATCGATCGAACGTTCTCGTTGGACGCGCGCGCGGTCGTACCAACGACGGATGGTTTCACGAGCGCAACGCCGAGTGCGGGCAAGAACAGAATGATGCCCGCGAGCCACGGTAGCGGAAGTACCGCTCGCACCGGTGCAAGCCACGGCGCACCGATCGACCCCACCAAGAAATACGCGACCGTCAGAATGAAATACGCCGCGGAGAGCGCGCGGCGGAATCCGATGCGATCGGCGAGCGCGCCGCCAAAGATCGCCATTACCCATACTGCGCCACCGAAGATGCCGCTGAGACCGGCGGCCTGAGCACTGGGGAATCCGAGCGTCTGATTCAGGTACAACGCCAGCGTCGAGAAGACGGCATAGTACGAAAGGCGCTCGAAAATCTCGCTGATATTCGCCACCCAAAAGGGCCGCTCGAACCCGCTCAAGGTTGTCGAGAGTCGCTGCTGCATGCCCGCCTGCTTTTGACGATGCGCTCGCCAAGTCATTGCCTCGCATTAGCGGGTTGCAACCAGGCTTACCCCCGAATAGTATTAGGTAGGTCGGCAGCCAACAGGCTAGCGAGAGACATCGTTTTTATTCGCTCTTTTCGAGGACAGGTGTTGTCTGGATGTCAACCATGAAGACGTTGTTCCTGAACCCCCCGAGCTTCGACGGGTTCGACGGCGGCGCAGGATCGCGTTACCAAGCACGGCGTGAGATCAAATCGTTCTGGTATCCCACGTGGCTCGCGCAGCCGGCCGCAATGGTTGAAGGAAGCCGGTTGATCGATGCGCCCGCCGATGACATGTCGGTGGAAGATGTCGCCGCCGCCGCCCGCGATTACGAGCTCGTCGTGCTGCACACGAGCACGCCTTCGTTTGGGAACGACGCAAAATTCGCTGCCCGCCTCAAAGAGCAGAATCCTAACGTCGTGATCGGTATGGTCGGCGCGCACGTCGGCGTGCTGCCGATGGAATCGATGAAAGCAGCGCCCGCTGTCGAATGGGTTGCGGTCGGTGAATTCGATTATACGTGTGTCGACGTTGCTTCGGGTATGCCGCTGAAGGATGTGGCCGGAATCGCCTATCGTGCGGGTAACCAGATTGAATTTACGGCTCCGCGGCCGGCCATTACCGACATGGATGCGATGCCGAGCGTCATCGACGTGTACAAGCGCGATTTAACGATCGAGAACTATTACATCGGGTACTTACAGCACCCGTACGTCTCATTTTATACCGGGCGCGGATGCCGTTCGAAGTGCACGTTCTGCTTGTGGCCGCAGACGCTCGGCGGACATTCGTACCGGGTTCGCAGCGTTGAAAACGTCGAAGCGGAAATGAAGCACGCAACGGAGCTCTTTCCGCACGTACGTGAGTTCTTTTTCGATGATGACACGTTCACCGACAACCAACCGCGCGCCGAAGAAATCGCGCGCCGTCTCGGAAAGTTGGGCATCACGTGGTCGTGCAATGCAAAAGCAAACGTTCCGCGCAAAACCCTCGAGGTGATGAAAGAGAATGGGCTGCGTCTGCTGCTCGTGGGCTATGAGTCGGGCAGCCAGCAAATTTTGAACAACATCAAGAAGGGCATTCGTCTCGACATTGCGCGCGAGTTTTCCAAGAATGCACGCGAGCTCGGCATCACGATTCACGGAACGTTCATTCTCGGGCTGCCGGGCGAAACTCCGGAGACGATTCGCGAAACGATTCGGTATGCGTGTGAAATCGATCCCGAAACGATCCAGGTGTCGCTTGCAGCCCCGT
Source organism: Vulcanimicrobiia bacterium (assembly GCA_963765935.1). Taxonomy (GTDB): domain Bacteria; phylum Vulcanimicrobiota; class Vulcanimicrobiia; order Vulcanimicrobiales; family Vulcanimicrobiaceae; genus JAMXLG01. The sequence goes on from CAVXXX010000003.1 coordinate 280,965, forward strand.
ATCCGGGTACCGAATTGTACCGGCAAGCGCAGGAGCAAGGCTGGCTCGAGATTCAGAGCGACGAACTCGTCGACTCACACGGCATTCAAACGGCGGCGCTTAATTATCCGAACATCAGCAAGACGCTGATCTTTAATTCAGTAGATGAGTTCTACAAGAAGTTCTACTTCCGGCCACGCAAGATGTTCTCGCTCTTCGGCGGCATGCTGCGCGATCCAATCGTCATGAAGCGGCGCCTCCGGGAAGGGGCAGAATTTTTCTCGTTCCTGCGTGAACGCAAGACACCGGCGTAGCCGCCTCATCGCGATCGTCCTAAAAAGGAAAAGCCCCGCACAAGCGGGGCTTTTCTCGTAAGTGACGACGTTCTAATTTTTGGTCAGCGTCATGTTGCTGATCGTCGCGTTGACTTGCGTCATGCTCGATCCGCCGCCGGAGGCGAGTTCCCACCGCCACTTATATGGTCCGAAGTTCCACCACGGATCGCCGGAGCTGTGATGGTAATTCGCGCCGCTCACCGATGCGACGAGCACGCCATTGCGGTAGAGCTGCGTCAAGCCGCTCGACGTTTCAGAAACGCGCGCAACAATCTTGAACGAATCGCGCTCGCCGGCAGTGTATGCGCCGCTCCAGACCTCGCCCGCGCACGTCATGAGCGCCCAACGTTGCGCGCCACCCATCCCGGTCGTCCCGTTGATGAAGTTGAGTGACGTGCACGGCGTATCGGGCTCGTTGTATCCGTGAATCTGCCAGATGAGCGAACGAGCATCTTTATCGCTTCCCATACCCGGACCACCGCCCGTCGCCTTGCCATCGGCATAATTGAACGTCCACGTATAGGTGCCGCCGTCGACAAGGCGCAGGGTCGATCCGGTGCTCGTCAACGGATTGGCCTGATTGCGTCCGCAGCTCGTTCCGCTGCGGCTCAAGGTAAATCCGAACGTCGCCGTACTATTGACTGGTTTGCCGCATTGATACGTGTTCGCGACGCCCCACTTTCCATATGCACCATCGCCGGCTTTCCAAATAAGCGTTCCCGATGTTGCAACCGCTTGCGTTGCAACGTCAGGTGACGCGCTCGTTTGTGCGGTTGGTTCGACTGATGTCGTCGGTTCAACTGATACCGCTGGTTGCGTCGAATCAGATGAAGGACGCCGGATCTTGAATGGGAGGCGCGGCAGGTGTAATGCCACCCGAAGCTCCGTTTCCGGAGCAGGCGGCGAGTAACGCCGAAATGGCAATAGGAAAGAGAAGCTGTGTAGCTTTTCGCATTAGTCCTCAATTGTGCGCCGCTTGTTTATGCGGACGCGTGGAGTTGCGCGACCCGGAAGCAACACGAACATACGCCGTGCGCGATCGAAGCAAAGAAGGCGCTATGCGGTTCGGGGTTCGCTACAAGTGAGAGAAACGGCGGCAAAAGTGTATCGCCGCCCGGTGCGATTACGTTACTTCAAACGCGACGCACGTGCCTACCCTAAAATGTTTACTTTCCGTAATGAACGCAAGCGCGTTACGTGCGATAAGAGTCGCATTTTTTTGCGCGCCGGAACGTTATCGGGCCGGAATTTCGTTCTCATTCAAACGGATAACGTTTAAAATGCTCGGCCGCACGGTAGGTACCCAATCAAGCGTCGAGCGGCGGCGGAAGCCGTCACTAATGAGGTGCGAAGACCATGACCCGATTCCAACCAATCGCAATCCTAACGGCCGCTTCGGCCACACTTGCCATTCTGCTCGAGGGCGCTCCCGCAATTGCGCAGAGCTACAACAACGGCGTCGCAGATCTCAGCGTCTCGAACGGTAGCGTGACGATCGTGCGAGGGGACAGCGGAGCGCAAGTTGCAGCCACCGCGAATGCACCGCTCGTGGCCGGAGATTACCTTTCGACTGGTGCTGGCTCGACGGCTGAAGTTCAGTTCGACGGCGTTTCGATGCTTCGCCTGGCGCCGAATTCGCAAGTTCGTTTCGTCAACTTGAGTCCCGGTGCACGCGAAACGCAAGTAGGCGCCGGTACCGTCGATCTCGCACAATTGCAAGGGAATGACGGCGGCGCGCAGATCGATACGCCGTCAGTGACCGTTCGACCCAATACGAACGGCGACTATCGCGTCTCCGTATCGGGCAACGGCCAAACCGCCGTCACGGTTCGAAACGGATCGGCAACGGTATCGAGCGGTGCGGGATCGCAAACGTTGACGCCGGGAACGACCCTTGTTGCGTACGGTCCGTATTCGAATCCGTCGGTCTCGATGCAGGGCGCAATCGGCTTTGATTCATTCGATCAGTTCAACATCTCGCGCGATCAGTCGCTGCAATCCGCCTATAACGCAAATCCGTATCTTTCGCCTCAACTCGCCGGCTACTCGAATCTCGCGAACTACGGATCGTGGCAGAACGTGCCGGGATACGGCTATGCTTGGGCGCCGAACAACCAAAGCCAGAATAATTTCGCCCCGTATCAAAACGGCCAGTGGGCATGGGAACCGGGCTATGGCTACACGTGGGTTGATAACGCACCGTACGGCTACGCCCCTTCGCACTACGGGTCGTGGTTCAACAATCAAAATTATGGCGGATGGCTCTGGCAACCGCCCTCATCCCAAGTGCAATCCTCGCCGAATCTTCTTGGTTCAGCGTGGTTGCCCGCCGTTGTGTCGTTTTTCTTGACCGGCGGGTCTGGCTCCGATCTCAGTTCGTTGCTCAACGGCTTCAACGGTCTCAATGGGCTCAACGGGAGCTATGGCAATAATACCGACATCGGATGGATCCCGCTGGCACCGGGCGAGCAATATCAGCCATGGTACGGAACGAACTACACGTATCCGGCAACGCAATTGAGCAGCGTGCCGACCGTTACGAACATCTACAACTACTACGGTAACGCGCGTTACTACGGCGGAATCAAAATGGTGCCGGTGAGCGGATGGCGCAGCGGCGCGGTCCGCTACACGATCGTTCGCCCGCAAGAGCTCAGACGCGTCTATTTGGTCCGTGGTTCGGTTCCGATCGTTCCGACCTCGGCAAATCTGCACTACACATCGACTCGCATTAGCCATCCGGTTTCGATCGCGCACGTCTTCACCGAGCAGCGCTTTGCCGCAAAGGCGCCCGCCACGCACGTATCATTTGCACAGCAGCAGGCTCGCATCAAAGAAATCGCCGTTGCCAAACCGAAGATCGTTCCTCTGCCCGAGCATCGCGTTGCGGCACATCCCGTCTACCATCCGGAAAAGCATTCGCAAGTACACGTTGCGGTCATGAAGCCGGTAACGCACAAAGCGACGCCGGCAAAAACGGAGGCGCCCAAAAAAGCCCAAGCGCATCCTGCACCGGCTGCAAAACCCGTAACACAACCCGAGCACCCCAAGACCGTCGCGCACCCGGTGGAAAAGCCGGTCGTGCATCACGAAGCTACGCCGGTAACGCACAAAGCACCTGAAGCGAAGGCCGTCGTTAAGGCAAAGCCCGTCGTTACGGCAAAGCCGGTCGTTACGGCAAAGCCGGTCGTGCATCACGAAGCTGCGCCGGTCGTGCATCCAGCGCCGGTCGTGCATCCAGCGCCGGTCGTGCATCAAACGCCGGTGGTGCATCAAGCGCCCATCGTACACGAAACACCCGCTGCAAAGCCTCCCGTTGTGCGACCCGTGCCGCAGGAAAAACCCGTTGTGCACGAACCGCTCGCAACGCCGGCGAAAACGGAAACGAAAACTCCCGAAGCGAAACCGGCTTCGACTCCACATCCCCGCGCGAGATAAATACGAGCAATGTTTCACCACTCTTGAGAATCGCTCAGGTCGCTCCGCTCTTCGAACGTGTTCCGCCGAAGCGCTACGGCGGCAGCGAGCGTGTGATCTCTTACCTCACGGAAGAACTCATACGACTCGACCATGATGTGGTTCTCTTCGCGAGCGGCGAATCGATCACACAGGCACACCTCATTTCTCCGTGTCCCCACTCAATTCGCGACTACGGAGCGTGGGTCGATCCGACGGCCTTTCACGCACTTCAATTACGGCAAGTGCTTGAGAGGCCGTTTGACATCATCCACTTTCATCTCGAATACTTGCACTTTCCGCTGAGCGCGGCGCTCGGCCTACCGTCGATCACAACGATGCACGCGCCGATCGCAGGGTACGAACAGGTACTGCAAGCATTACAGCGATCTCGCACTTGTCTCGCGCGAAAGTATTCCTGACGCAATCCTTCAGCAATCCGGTATTCAAGAAACGGACGCGATCGTGATGGCCAGCCACGCAAGGGACGGCTTCCTGCGTTTGATGCAGGGCAGTGTAACCGAGGCCGTCGTCAGGAACAGCCTAATCCCGTTCGTCGTCGTCCGCTAGCCTAGGCGGGCGACTCACGCTTTCTTCATACCGTCCCGTTAAAAACGTCGAGGTCAAGTGACGTTTTTAAGGAGACCATCACCAATGTACAAAGCACAACTGAGCGCAGCAATACTGACGCTCGGCATTGCATTCACCGGCTGCGGCGGCGGAGCGGCCGGCTCAACGGGTTCGCTAAATCCGCCTGCTCCCATCGGTGCGCCGAGTTCAGCTCCCGTTTCGGCACCTACCACGGCGCCGTCCGCCACGCCGACCGGCGGCATCGTTACCGCCACCGGTTTTTCGGGAGACGCAAAACAAGCGCAAGTGAACGGCAAGACGATTCTCGTCGATGCAAGCACCGGTCTTGCCCTGTATTTCTTCAACGGCGATAGCACCAATCAATCAAACTGCACCGCGGGATGTCTTGCGATATGGCCGAGCCACGCAGCGTCGGCGAGTGAAAAAGGCGGTGCCAATTTCTCGATCTTCACTCGCTCGGATGGAAACGGCATGCAGTGGGCTTTCAAAGGCCGTCCGCTCTATACGTTCGTTTCGGACACGTCTGCTAACAACGCAACCGGGAATGGCATTCAGAACTTCGTCCTTGCGACGCCGTAGTCGCTTGCGAGAAATGCGCAAACGGCCGCATACAGTTCTTCCGGGCGGGTCCGATCGGTCGTTAGCGTGAGATCCGGCGCTTCGTGGAATTCAACCGCCTGCGAACGCCGGAATGCGCTCGAGCTCACGCGTCCGTCGCGTCGGTCCAAGCGTCCGCGCTCGCGCTCTTCGAACTGCATCTCGTCGTCGAGGGTCACATGCACGTGCACGAGGTCATCGCGATAACCACGCAGCAGCGCGCGAAACCGATGGCTCATCCCGGTCGAATCTAAAACCACCAAACGCCCTTCTTCCAACGCGCGTTCGAGGCGAGTCCGTACTTCATTAAAGACTCGAGCTCCCCGGGGGGCACGCCGCCCGGGGAGCTCGTCTCGAATTGCATCGGAGCTTATCCATTGGGCACCGAGAGATGCCGCGAGTTTCTTGGCCAGGGTGGTCTTCCCCGCGTTTATGGTTCCCGTTACAACGATGCCACCTCTTAGCATTACCAGCACCTGTTTCACCGTGTTAGAGCGCCGCGATTTTAAGACCTTTTGATGGCCTTTGAGGCTCCCGGAGCGGCATGATAGAGCGCGAGATGAGGATCATACTGATTGCCGCGGTCATGATCGCTGCCGCGATAACGTCGAACATCCACCGCTTTGATGCGATACCGTCCAACGATACATCGTTCGTCATGGATGTCTCGAGCGCAATCGGAACCTCCGAAATGTTCTACACCCAGGGATCAACGAGCGATCCAAATCACCGCGCGATCATGATGATGGCGCGTACTACCGGCGGCTGGGCGCCGTCGCGACCGGTGGCCTTTTCGGGGCAGTGGCGCGATCTTGAAGAAGTGATTTCACCCGACGGCCGGACGATGATCTTCGCCTCCAACCGGCCCAGCGGCGAGCGCGCAAAACCGATCGATGGATTTTTCGGCGGCAAACCGCAACCGGGACGCGGGGGCAACCTCTGGCGCGTTACCAGAAACGGCAGCCAATGGGGAAATCCGCAACGGCTGCCCGACGCCGTTAACGCGAACACTTCGGTGTTCAGTCCGGCGCTCACAGCCGATGGCACGCTGTATTTTATGCGAATGTCGGACCCGGGTCCGCACTTTCATCTCTACGTAGCGAGACTCGAGAACGGAGAGTATCGTTCGGCGCAGCCGGCGCCATTTGGCGACCCGCGCTACTCCGACTTCGATCCGACCGTCGCATCAGACAACTCATTCGTCGTGTTCGGATCGAACCGGCCGCCGGCAAAACCCGGAACGTCGGATTTATTCATCAGTTTCAATCGCAACGGCACGTGGACGCCGGCAGAAGATATGGGAGCGTCCATCAATCCGAACGGCGATGCCACCGAGCCGCGTCTTTCACCCGATGCACGAACATTGTACTTCTCCTCTCAAAACGTGTTGTGGAGCGCCGACATCACGCCGTGGCTTGACGGCGGAAAGAATCTGCCGAAACCGGTCGTCTTCGAGCCATCGATTCTCACCGACGCGCTGACGCCATCGTTTGAGCCCGGCGAACGCGCGATGCTCTTTACGCGCACGCTTGCGGGCCGCGCGACGATCGTTGAATCGCAACGTCAAGGCGATCGATGGTCGGCGCCGTCGATCGTCTCATTCTCCGGAGCGTCGAACGACATGGATCCCGCAATTTCGTCCGACGGATCGTTCGTCATTTTTGCTTCACTGCGCAGCGGTGCGCCGAGCGCCGGTGCATTTCTTTGGCGCGCAGACCGCACGGACCGGGGATGGAGCGCGCCGAAACTCTTGCCGAGTGCGGTGAACATTGCACCGAACATCTTCGCGCCGAGTGTCGCCGCTGACGGAACCGTCTATTTTCTGCATAGCTCGAAGACGCGAGAACACCAGCTCTATCGCGCAACATTGCGGAACGGCTCGTACGAGCGCGCGGCACCACTGTCGTTCAGCTCTCCCGTAACAATGGACGCCGATCCCGCGACATCGCTCGATCAGTCGTTCCTCGTCTTTGTCAGCAGAGGTCGACGAGGTCCGCTCGATATGAAGTCGCATCTGTATATCGCATACAATTGCGGAACCTCATGGAGCGCCGTGCAGCCGCTTCGTTACGACGGAGATTATGATAGCGGCGCGGACGACACGAGCCCGAGCATCTCGAGCGATTCGCACACGCTGTACTTCACGAATTCCGGCGAAGGCGCTTCAAAAATCTTGTCAATCCCGATAAACGTGCCTCCGTCGGGCTGCAGTTAGTTTACGACCGCCGACGTGATGATTTAGCTTCCGCCGGACGAACCATCCCCACACGTGTAGTCGAGCGTCATGCTGCATGCTTTGAACGTGACGCGCGTCGACGTCCCCCGGACCCGCACGTGTCGGGCCTGCGCCGGCACATCCTGAGACGAAAACTCCAAGGTATATGTCCCATCGCCAATCGCTCGAAATTCGAAATGACCGGACGCATCCGTGCGCGTTCGCAACGTGTGCGAACCGGCCGAGGTCGTCACCGTAACACCTTCGAGCGGCTGGCCGGTGGTTTTGTCGGTGATCGTGCCGATGAGCACGGCAAGGCCGAGCGTCAAACACACATGCGCGTGTTTCATTGCCGATGTGCGACTCTGCGTGTCTCGGGTGATGTTTTAGCTAGAGTCGATTCTATTTTTCGCAAAGCGGCGTCGACGTCGAATGGAATTGGAATCGCGCCGTCGTGACGCGCCTGCGCATTTCCGCCGTACTGCGGCGCGCCATTTGCGTCGAGCACGAAGCGCGGTCGCGCCAACTCTTTCGCAAAGCGCATCGTTTGCATCGCGCCGCCTTCGATTTCGCTCGATACCAGCACCGTCGCCCGCGCGTGCGCAGCCTGGAGCCTGTCGCGATGGAGAAGCGACCATTTCGTGACCGGTTCGTCGGGAAGCCGTTCGCTCGCAACCGCACCGCCGCGCGCGATAATTTCGTCTTCGAGCGCCCGGTGCTCGGGCGGGTACGTTGTGCCGAGGCCCGTGCCGACGTACGCAATTGTCGCAAGCCCGGCCTCCATCGCGCCGGCATGAGCAGCTGCATCAACTCCCAGCGCTAGACCGCTGACGACGGCAGAACCGCAGCTAACTGCGAGCTCGCGTGCAAATTCGGCGGCGGCTGCGGGTGGCGTTCTGCTCCCGATGATCGCGATTCCGCTGCGAGGCATGGTTCCACGCACGCACAGAAACGCGGGCGGTTCTTCGAGATCGAGCAGTCCGGCGGGGTACGCGGAGTCCGCGATCGTCACGAGCGTCGCGTGGAGACGCTGCAGACGTTGCGCGGCCTCGCGGGCCTGATGGCGCGCATGTGAAACTTTGCGCGAAGAGTCGCCCGCGATCCATTCTTTGAGATCGCGGTCCTGTTCGCGGGCAAGTGCTCTCATCCGGCGGCTTGGTACATGCAAATAAGCGGCAGCCAGGAGCACCAATTCATCCTGCGACGTCACACTCCAATCATAATACAAAAGAGGCGCAGCCCGCAGGTCTTGATGCCTCGTCACTCGCTAAACCTATGACGCGTGGACGGTTCAAAGGCAAAAGTGGAACGGGACTTTTTGTGCGATTTGATACGTCTACGATAACTTACTGATGACGTTCCAATAGTAGTTCGGAATCAGACGGTTTAGGATGTACATTGCGCCTAGCGGGGAGTTATCGATGAAGCACGAGCCCGGGGGGCCGTCAATCGTCGATGTCGACAGCTGAGGCAGAGACGGTGTAATCAGTCTCCATCTGCGAACGTGAGTGTCATAGAGCGAGAGCGACCATGCCGAAATTGAAGGAAGCTTCGGACACGGGCCCGGCACGAAGTAAAACTCGAAGATGCTCCACCCGTTGTAGTCCGGCGCAGCGGGTTGCTGCGCGAGCTCGTAGATTTCATTCCAACGATGCGTCACGAAATTGTAGATGAGCGAGCACCACTTCGTTCCCGTGTGCGGGTGCAAGTCGTGCGCGTAAATCTCCGTCACGTACGATGGGACGCCGCCGATCTTCCGGACATACAGCCGCGTGAATCGCTCGTCGATCGTAACGCCAGCAACGAAACCACCGTTGTTGCACCAGTCGAAGACGCCCAAATCTTCCGTCGTCCCCGCCGGCGTCGTGGCATATGCGGTTACGTTTTCGAAGCAGCCGTCCTTCGTTGTAGGCGCATACAGGAACGCCGTATCGGTCTGACCCGCAGGATACGGAACCTGCAACCCCACGTGCACTTCGTGAATCGCGTACAGCGATGTGTACCGTCCGTCGCCTTGAAAACCGATCCCCGCGTCTTCATGGTCGTTCGGCCCAACGACGGAGAGTGGTGTGCGGCGAAATCGCTGCTCGATAAAACGTCCGCCGACAAGCGGGAGCGTATCCGTGCGGAGCGGCACGCGGTCGAGCGCACCGCTCTGAATCTCATACGTTTGTGGCGGGCTCGCATCCGCGACGTAGAAGCCTTCATCCGAGGACGGTGCGACCGGCGCAGTTGGCGGTGAAACTGACGTCGCATTGCCGCCTCCGCAACTCACGAGCAGAACGCAAGCGATAGCAAACACTGAGCCATGAGAAGACGCACGTACATTGAACTTCATAATGCGCCGCCTTGTAACACTGCGATATCCCATAGCATACGTCAGGAAGCGTTATTGACCAGCGACAATAAAACGCTCACTCGGCAGCACACACCGCACTAGCAGTCTTCCTATGGAAGAGGGGCTTCTGTCTTTTTCGTGTCGGACGAGATTCAGTTACACCGGATGAGGCGCTATATTGGAAGCGTTCTCGTGGATACGCGGGTGCGGGAAACGCGTTTGGGTTGCATCATCGCTGCTCGAAGCTTATGTCGACGCGACGGAACCGATAGCGGACCGCTTCGACGATGCGCTGATGGTGCACTGGTTGCACCGCGACGAAACGGGTGAGTGGAAGCGTGAACTGACTGCGAATCGCGCCTGGAAGTACTGTTCCGAAATCTATTCTAGCATCGTCGCATCTTTAGAGCCTGGGCAGATCGACAATTACATGCTCCATCCTGAGCTGCGAGAGGCCGGCGCGATCGGGGGCAGGGACCTTCTACTCCCCGCCACACAGCGTGCGCGCACGATCGTGTATTCGCAGCACTCGCTTTTTCCGCCGGATTTCATACTCGCGCGCGTTCGGACGTGCGAGGACCGCATCGGAGGCTTCATCGTTATGCATGAACGAGGCCACGCCTATTCGGAAACGGATCGTGCGGCGCTCGGCGCAATTGCCGAACTAACGTCGCTGGCGCTGTCGTAAATGATTCCGAAACTTGTGGTATACCAGGCGGTATAGTATAGTATTCCGAGAGGAATACTATACTATGTCGACCGAGATACCATTTTATGAGGACGAGGCTTGGGCACTACCCGCGCCCACCCTCTTCGGAACCCGCATGCGGACCGCTCTTCTCATGCTGGTGGCCGTTCTGGAAGAGACCTACGCAGCGGAGATCAGCCGTTACCTCGGTTCGACTATACCGGCGGTACAACGCACGCTGGATAAGCTTGAGGACGAGGGCCTGGTCGCGACCCGACAGCTAGCAGTACGGACGGTCAAGCTCAACCCTAACTACCCAGCCTTTCGCGAACTTCGAGCGCTCTTGTTGCGTCTCGCCGAAGGTTACCAGCAGTATCAAATTGTGAAGGAATCGCGCCGAACGCGTCCACGCCGGCGAGGTAAACCGCTGTGATCACGCGCGAAAGTACCCTCGCCGACGTCTGCTTCGTCGTGTCGCAAGCGCTTGACGCACACGGTATCGCCGCTGTACTCACGGGCGGGAGCGCAGCTGCCGTGTATGCACCACACATCTACACATCGTACGACGCGGACTTTGTCCTTGAGCATGATGAACCGCTCGCGAAGATCGTCGATGCCCTTAGCTCGATTGGTCTCAAACGTGACGGAAATCGCGCATGTTCGCGCATCCCGACACCAAGTTCACGATCGACTTCCCGCGCGGTCCGCTCGCTGTGGGCGGCGACTACGTGCACGAAACTGCAACGCTGACGAATGGCGATATGACGTTGCGAATTCTGTCCCCCACCGACTGCGTGCGTGACCGTTTAGCGCATTTCTATCATTGGGAAGACTACACCGCCCTCAAAGCTGCCGTCGGTGTCGCCGCCGCCAACATCGACAATCTCGATGTTGGTCTGCTGCGATCTTGGTCTACGCGCGAAGAGAGCTTGAATAAGTTCGCCGAGTTTGAGCGGCGGCTTAGCAGAGCGACACCGAAATAGCGAAACAAAAAAGCCCCGTAAAACGAGGCTTCTAGGTTGGTAGCGCCAACGGGAATCGAACCCGTTCCCCGGACTGCAGTGAACTGCGAGGTCTCCGAAAAATCGCCGTAAATCCGCGATTTCGCAAATTTTCGACTGCGCGCTAATGCAGTCTGATGCATCTGTTAAGTAGACATGTTGGTAGACGCCGGGCGCCGGCTAACACGAGGAATTCGGAAGCGCACGCCCGCGCCGCGTCTTCGTCCTAAACGTTAAAAAGCTTGGCTCGCTATGCTTCTGCTTGCCCTGCCCATTTTCAGCGGCAACCACTCCGGACCGTGCCACTTCTGTACCAATCGCAGCTTCTAGGGCGTATCGTCAATTAAAAGAACGCCGACATTTCGTCCGGCTTTAATCGCTCACGACGCGAACTGTGCGAGAACGAACGCTTTGGCCGATGATTTGTGGTCACGTGTCACTGCGTTCCATCTCGCTTAAGAGATTTGGACCAAACCTCCCCGACATTGACTAGATCTCCGAGCGAACCTCGCCGGAAAGGTTCGGTTCGAGAACGACGTCACACTGTTAGCTGACGCGTGCCGCAGGCGCCGATAAGGTTCTATTATCGGTCGCGTCAACTGCCCTCTTGTGCGGAGACCTTTTATTCCGTACTGGCTCAGGGCTTAAATTACGCGCAGACCCCCCGCACTTCGATCATTACGTCTGAGGCTGCTTCTGCTCTACGCTTAGTGCCCCGTCGCAATGGCAACAGCAGCCAAAAGTGAGAGAGTGCCCATCACCAACAACACAAGGGCAAGCTTCTTCATGGCTCCCGGAACACCAGACGAAGTGGAAGTCAAAGGTCGTCCCATAATCACTGGTCGACGTCGTTCAATGTCGTCGATGTACTTCTTTGACAGCGACTTCTCATTGGCCAAAACGTACGCAGAGCCAACAATTGACGCGGCCGCAATAATACTAAAGACCAGAAAATCCTTACTCATTTGCACCAGTTCCCTAACGAATGTGACGCTAGTTGGGTGCTCCATCCGAAGTTCGCTTGGGGCAGACCGACGAACTGCCAAGCCAATGCCACACCGCTGGGGTTGACACTAATGTGTGGACCCATTTCACCTGTCAGTGTACCAGAAAATGACCAGCCACCTGCGACATCGTCAACCGTACCACCTTTTCGAAATGGGACTGCAACGCCGAACTGAATTGCCCCCGATGTCGGCTGTGCTGCTAAAACGGCACGGCCCCCGTGGGCGTATAGGGTTCCACAGCCTGTAGCGGTCAATTCTCCCTGCCAGTACGCGAACTGGCCACCTGCCGATACAAAATAGCGAGAACGATACTGGTACATACCGTAGCAACCCAGGCACGCAGCTAGTGCCGTCTTCGCGATCGCGTCGCGATGCGCATAAACCGTTGCGATGACCTTCATCGCTACTTTGTCCGGTGCAAGGGCACCCTCGATCGAGTCAGGGGCCCAGTTCCAGGGCAGTGCTTGCTGCGGAAACGAGAAAGGATCTGCCAAGTTTAGGTTCGTTACCAAGTTTCCGGAGTAGTCGGAATACGAGACTGGGTTATTGTTGTTCCACAGATAGGGTTTTTGTGACATCGGATCGTGCACATTGCCGGCATACGCGTCCGGCGTAGTCCACTGGTTCATGTCTGGATCATACGCGCGCACGCCTTGAAAGACGTTCTCGCCGTCGACGTAACCATCGGGACGCTGAGCGTTAAGCCACGACACTGCAGCAGTGGTTCCTTATGAGTTGCTCGGACCGCCGTTTGCGAACGAAGTGGCGCAGATGGGGAGGCTGTTGCACGAGTAGATCCTGCCCTGCGATTGCACCGCGCCGCTGATCCATGTCGGAGTTCTTTCGTTCACGACAGTGCCGCTCCAGTCGCGGTCGTACATTCCCCAGGTACCATTACTGATGTAACCGAGCTTCTCGACGTTTATCTGCACTTGGTTTGTGTAGACGGAGTAGAGCAGGTCATCACCGTCCCATCCGAACTGCTGCGAAAGAGGATCGTTGGGAATCGCCCTGTTCTGTTCCGCGAGGTGGCCATCTGCATCCCAGCTAAACGAATCCGTGTATCCTGAATAAGTTGTGCCCGCTGGGTCGCTGCAAGGAAAACCGGTCATGTAGTACTGCGGATAGTTTTGGGAGATTGTGTGGTTGTCGGTATCATACGATCGCGTCGACGTGTAGGTAAAACCCGGGTTACAGGCTGCTACGTCGTTCGTTTCCCGTCCCGCAGTATCGTACGTGTAGGTGTGCGATCCGGTGTACATCGTTCCGCTGATGTTAGTGATAGACGACCACGACCGAAGGGTGCCCGAGCGCGCGTCGAGCGTACAGGCTGGTACGGTTGTACCAGCTCCTGGAATTGCAGAACAAGAGGCACCATTTGCCAAGTAGCTGCGGTAGAATGCCTCATTTCTAACGGTAAGACCCGGTAACCCCGTGGACGTAATAGGCTGATCTTCGGCATCATATGCGACGTTCTGCGTAGCCGAGGGTAGTGTCATCGAACGTGGGATCGTCTCGGACTGAACGCGCCCATACGAGTCGTAAGTGAAGCTTAGTGGCACATAGGTCTGGCTGTTGTAGGGAACAGGGAAGGGTTGGCCCGTAAACGGATCTTTTTCCTGAAGTTCTCGACCTCCGGAAGTGTATGTCCAAGAGAAACTGCCACTTGCGGCACTCGTGGTTACAGCCAGCGTCGAACGCAGACCATCGGGGCGGTACGTATAAGCGAATAGGTTAGGTGCGCTAAATGAAGCGCCTGGAACAGACAGCCCGAGCGACTGCCTCATTCCATCAGCGAAATAGCCGTATGAGATCGTTCCAGAATTCGGCAGGGATGACGCGGTCGTCTTCTGTGTGATATTCCCGTCCGCATTGTACGTCGTTGATATCGTCAAACGACAATGAAAAAGCCCCGCATAAATGCGGGGCTTTTAATGGTAGCGCCAACGGGAATCGAACCCGTCTTTCCGCCTTGAAAGGGCGATGTCCTAACCGATAGACGATGGCGCCGCGGCAACCTCCATACGCTACCGGAGGCGCCGTCCCTTGTCAACGACAAGGCCGAGAACGAACGGTTTACGCTGGGGACAGCTGCGTTTCGTTGGTTTCCTGGATGACTGACGGCAGTAGATCGGCCATCCCGAAGGCTTCGAGGGTACCGCGCTGGATCGGCTCCAGGCTGGCGTTGATGGCGACCGCGGGGTTCGACGCATCGGCAACCAAGCGTCGCAGCGGGCGTTGTCCCTGCGGTCGCTGCACGACGCTTAGAATCGCATCGGCGACGTCCTGCGCATCGCCTGCGCTTTCCCCAAGGCTTTCAAACATCGCAGCCTGCTTACCATCATGTACGCTGTATGCTTGCGCGCGGCTTTCATCGTCTGCGTCGGCGTGCTTGTCAAAGATCGGCGTTGCGAACGGTCCGGGTTCGACGATCGTCACGTCGATGCCGAATGGTTTCAGCTCGTATGCAGTCGCTTCGGCTAGTGCCTCAAGCGCAAATTTCGACGCAGTGTACACGCCGGTGTACGGAACGACGAATCGCCCGACAACGGAGCTGACATAGATAGCCCACGTCCTCGCGCGGCGAGTCGCAAGAGTTGGGCCTTAAAAGGCGTCAGAAGATCAGGCCTTTGTGCAGAAATCTTTTCTGCAGCATCGGCAGCGCGCATTCTGACGACAGAGTCGTCGCTCCATAAGCACTCGATGAGTTCAGGAAAGCGCTGTGGGTGCTTGAGAACAGGAGCAACAAGCCCTGGTCGGAACGTCCGATGGACCTGCGGTCGCCCCCCTGCAGGATCCCATACTTGAAAGGTTGGAGGTTCAGGTTTGTCGGTTTGAAACTAATGCGAATCGGAATCGCCGCCGAGCATGCGCTTGAATGCTTCGCCGAGCTTGAGGAACTCTGCGAGACGAGGAGGCTTTCGAAGATAAGTCGACGCGCCCAAGCTAGCAATATCCTCTATCCTTCTGGGAGTGGGAGGAGGATGAGGACGACGACGGGGACGTGATTGCATTTCAGGCTAGTTCGGACGCGTCTGAGAACCTCGTGCCCGGGCTTTTTTGGCAAATTCAAATCGAGGATGATGAGGTCAGGACAACGTGTTTTGCCCGTGTCCACGCTCTCGAGGAACTCTATCGCGTGCTCGCCGTCGGTGGTGAGAACCAGTTCGCATCGCACGGCATGTTCTTCCAGAGCTTCGCGGACCAGGTCCACGTCGGCGGAATTATCTTCGACCAAGAGAATACAAGGTATCTTCCCGCGCGACGCAGGGTCAACTGCCGAGGCTGGCTGGACGGTCAATAAAAACGTTGAACCTCGCCCCAAGCTCAGATTCCACCCAAATTCGTCCTCCGGCGCGGTCCACAATTCTTTGACAAATGGCGAGGCCCATGCCGCTGCCGGGATACTCGGCGGCGCTGTGAAGCGCTTAAAAATTCCCAAAGATCTGCTCCTTGTATTGGGGATCAATGCCGATGCCATTATCTCGAACAGAGAATTTCCACATATCGCCGCATCTCTCGGTGGCCACATGAATTTGTGGCGGCTGCGCGCTGCGATAACGGATAGCGTTTCCGATCAGGTTCTGGAACAACTGCTGCAGTTGGAATTCGTACAGGCGCACCCAGGGCAGAGCCGCGTAGGTAATCGATGCGCCGCTGCCTTCGATTGCGGTGGTGAGGTTTTCGAGAGCGCGGCTAAGCGCCAGGTTGGCGTCGATGTCCTGTACCGGCTCCTGGCCTATGGCAGAAGCCAGGGTAAAGGCTTGCAGGTCCTTTAAGAGCTTTTGCATGCGGATAGCGCCGCCCACGATGTAGCTTATGTACTGGTCGCCGCTCGCGCCGAGTTTTCCGGCGAACTTCCTCTGCAGCATTTCGCTATAGTTCGAGACCATTCGTAATGGTTCCTGCAGATCGTGCGAGGCCGAGTAGGCAAACTGCTCGAGATCACCGTTGGCGCGGGTAAGCGACTCATTTGCCTCACGCAGAGCTTGTTGGTACCGCTCCTGGTCGGTGACATCGCGGGCAATCTTTGAAGCGCCAACGATCTTGCCTTCGGCATCTCGAATGGGCGAGACGGTCAACGAGATGGACAGGATACGGCCATCCTTTGCTTTTCGCTCGGTCCGGTAATGATCGATGCGGTCGCCGCGCGAGATCCGTTCGAGGATGTTGGGGATGTCGTCCTTGCGGTGAGCAGCGCGAGCATACGAGATGTGCTGGCCAACAGCTTCCTCGACCGTGTAGCCGAAAATGCGCTCAGCGCCGCGATTCCAGCTGCGAATGATGCCATTCAGGTCCTTGCTGATAATCGCGTCGTCGGAGGACTCGACGATGGCGGCGAGATGCTCCCGAAGCGTCTGATCGACGGCAAATCATTGCCCGAGGTCTCTCATAGCAAATCACCTACAAAGCAGTTGTTAACCGGGGCGCCAAATCGGATGTTCGGAAGATCATTGCCTTTGTAATCAGTGTAACGACCGCGCTAAATTGTCTCGCTTTTCATTGCTCGTGCGCGGCCAACGCGCCGCTTCTTGACGACACGCGGAGCGAAGCCTTAAGCTTCGTCTGAGCCTTCGCCCGCGCAGACCTCGTGGCCCGGGTCCGAAATCATGCGCAGGTTATCGTCGTCGAAACCGCTGCTGGCGACATTGGCAACGCTATTTGCCGCTGCGACCGTTCTTTACACGGCGCTTTGGATGTACAACACCCGCTGGCAACTTCCCGTGGAATTGGGCTTTGATAACCAGTACGTCGAGCGGAGCATTGCGAGCTAGTTAAAGTGTCCAACGGGGCAGCCCCGCTGAGCGCGCCGGATTGAGGGCGGGAGATCGAATCATAGCGATCGACGGACGCCGCATTGAGAACGCCTTTTCGCTGATCGATACGTGGGCACGGCACCGCCCTGGTGATGCTGTCGAGCTGACCGTCGAGCGTCGACGGTTGCTTCACCGCTCGTTCTCAAAGCTGTATTTCGCGCCCCTCGCCAGGTTCAAAAGAGGGAAGGGTAGCGCAAAATGTTGGCCGGGACATCGCCCAACCTATCCGGTGGGGTTCCTGGTGGTCGGCCTGGCGGTTCTGTTTCTTCGCCTGGAAGACCCGAACGCCTGGCTGCTGGCTTTGATGTTCGCCGGTTTTATCGCTATACCTGGTCCTGAGAATTCGTTCGCGGGCTTGAATCCATCGCTGCGATCGTTCGCGCTCGCCTATAGGGGAGTCTTCGACAACATGGTTGCGCCGCTGTTCTATTTCTTTTTCGCGGTCTTCCCCACGCGCTCGCCGCTCGATCGCCGTGTTCCCTGGCTGAAGTGGATTTCGCTGCTGGTAGGGGCGTGCTGTAGCGGTGCGCGATGTTCGAACGCGGCAACCGGGCCGCGACATGTATTCGTGTTGCTTTTTCTGTATGGGCTCATTGTCTTCGGCTTTGCATCGCTGATAGCGAACGCCTTCAGCGCTACCACTCCGGAAGCGCGCCGCAAGATTCGAGTAATTCTCTGGGGAACACTAGTGGGCGTCGTACCGGCCACGCTGGTACTTGGGGCAGGTGACTTTTTTAACTTTCACGAGCCGCTTTTCCTGGATGTCGTGATCGTGATTTTGTTGTGGCTGTTTCCGCTCTCTTTTGCCTACGCCGTAGTCAAGCACCGCGTCCTCGAGATTCCGGTTTTGCTCAGGAGGAGCGCCCGTTATCTGCTGGTGCAACGCGGCTTCACAATTCTGCTGCTCGCTGTGTCAGCGTGGCCGTGACATGGATTTTTGCGCTCTCTTTTGCTCGTTATCTGGAACCGATCACGGCGGCCGCGGTGCCCGGAGGGATAGCGTTGGGGACGGTTTTCGGCTCAGTTTTACTTTGGACCGGAACGCGGGTACATAAGCGAGTTGGGAAAAGGATCGATCAGGCTTTCTTCCGCAGTGCCTACGACGCGCGCATGATTCTGGAGGACTTGGCCGAGAAAACACGCACGGCAACGGATCGGCGAGAACTGGCGACGCTCCTTGACTACCATCTAAAGCAAGCGCTTCAACCGAGCTCTCTGGCGGTGTATCTTGAATCCAGTGACAATCAGATCTCTGCCACGCTCGGGAACGTCCCGCCTGAAATCCAAACCATCTCTGCCGCTCCGGTAATGATGGCGGAGTCTGGACAAGACGAGGACGGGATGGATCGAGCATTCTCGCGCTCCATCCACGTGGGACGTTTCTGCAGAGAGCCCGAACGGCGAGACGGAACGTCTCTGTTCGCGCCTCTCCGGCCCGAATGCCTGGTGCCCGATACCGGGACGCGATAGCCGGTTGGCGGGCTTACTGGTCTTGGGTGCGCGGCTTTCCGAGGAGCCTTATTCAAGCGACGATAAACACCTGCTCACTTCGGTCGCGAGCCAAGCGGGCATCGCGCTCGAGAGCATTCGTCTGGGCGAGAAGATTGCGGAGCGAATCGAGGCGGAGCGACACATCGCCCAGGAGATGGAGTACGCGAAACAAGTTCAGGCCCGATTGTTCCCGCAGAAGCTCCCGGCAATGAAGACGCTCGAGTATGCGGGCGAGTGCATTCAAGCTCGACAGGTAGGTGGGGATTATTACGACTTCCTGGAGTTACGCCCGGGGCGGCTGGCGATGGTGCTGGCGGACATTGCGGGCAAGGGAATCTCCGGCGCTCTCTTGATGGCGAATCTGCAGGCGAACCTGCGCAGCCAGTACGCGGTAGCGTTGGACGACTTGCCGCGATTGCTCAAATCCGTGAATCAATTGTTTTATGAGAACAGCAGCAACAGCAGTTACGCCACGCTGTTCTTTGCCGATTACGACGATTCAAGCCATTGGCTGCGATACGTGAATTGCGGACATTTACCGCCGCTGCTACTGCGCGCGGAAGGGCAAGTGGAACGATTAACTGCGTACGGCCACGGTGCTCGGGCTATTCGAGCAGTGGGAGTGCTCGGTTGGAGAGATCCAGCTTGCCGCAGGCGACACTCTGGTCCTTTACACCGATGGCGTTACGGAAGCGGAGAACGCCGAAGGCGAGCAATTCGGCGAGTGCCGGCTTGTTGAGACCATGGTCGGCGAGCGCGAGCTGCCGGTCCCTCTTTGCTTGAGACCATCGTGGCGACAGTGCAGAAATTCAGTGCTCGGCGAACAGGCGGACGATATCACGCTAGTGCTGGCGCGGTGCAGATGGTAGGAGCGCTACCACAGCAACTTCAAGCCAAATTGGATTTGACGTGATGTTGTCGACGTGCTGGTGATCAGACCTGCTGTGGGTGATACGCCTGTGGGAGTGAACACGACTGCATTAGGCGTATTGAAATTTGCCCTGTTCAGCAGATTGAATAACTCGGCGCGAAACTGTAAGTTTGCTCGTTCACGAATGGGCGTGTCTTTTAGAAGAGAGAAGTCCCAGGTGGCGAGGCCAGGCCCGATCAAGGTGTCCCTGCCGAGATTGCCGTAGAATCCACTACCGTTGGGCGGCGCGAGGAATGCCGCAGGATTAAACCACTGATTCACATTGCCTAGAATTACGGGGCCGGTGAAAGAGGGATTGACGAATGGGCGCACTGGATTGCGCGTGTCGCCATTATTCGACGGGTTGTAACTGAGCTGAGGGGTGAAAGGAAAGCCGCTTTGAATCGTCACGATGGAGTTGACGGTCCAGCCGCTTGCGAGAGCATTCGCGAATCCGCTGTCATTGCCGAAAAATCGCTTGCCATGCCCGAAGGGCAGAGCGTACACGGCGCTGATTACGCCCACATTCCTGACGTCAAAGTTGGCAAGTCCGCGGTCGGCGCGAAGATCGAACGGATTCGAAGCGAGCGCCGGCTCGCCGCCCGAGGTAGTGGCGTTCAGAGAGTCTCCATCATCGATGGTCTTTGACCAGGTGTAAGCTCCGCGAACTGCAAGGCCTCCTCGAAGCGATGATTGATGTCGACCTGTAGGCCGTTGTAGGAACTATCGGCCTCCGAGAAATAGGTCCAGGTATTGGCGATCGTCGGGTTGGCTCTGGTCGCAGTGGGAACGTAATAGGTTCCGGCGGGAACAGGCGTATTCGCCAGGCCAGCCGGGAAAGCTTGCGGGATAAGTGGCCGGACATGGCGACGCCGGGCAGACCACAGGGAAAAGGCTCATTGGCATCAATGCCGATCAGCTCGTGATATCCATGTGACCCCACGTAGCCGAGACTGACAGCCGTGTTGGTTGTCAGTTGTTGTTGAATGCGAAGCGACCAGGAGATCAGGGTGGGAGTTTCGAGATCGGGTTGGACTCCGCCCGGAACTAAACGCGCGGTTGTAGGGACCGGAGCAGCAGGTGAGAGCGGAAGTTTCGAAACGGAAGCGTTCGGCAGGCTGTAAGTCGGGTTAAAAGGCGCGTTCTGATCAGTGCGATAGCCGAGCGCATCCTGCAGATCGTTGTACATCCCGAAGCCAGCGCGCACAACGGTCTTGTTGCTGAATGGACTCCATGCGATTCCTACTCTGGGTTGTGGCAAGAACTTCCCCTTGTTTTGAGTAAATACAGAGTTTCCGATGACCGGTTGGCTTGAAATTACTCCATTGGGGTATGTGTAGTTAGAGGCGCGGCCGTGAGCCTCATTCCAGCCGGTAGTGAATTCATCACGGAAGCCAAGCGAGAGCGTTAGTTTCGGACTCAGCCGAATGACATCTTCGGCGTACCAAGCGCCGAAGAGCGATCGCCAATTCATCTCGGTGGGCGAGGGATCGTATAAGAAGCTGCTGGCGGTACCCTGCAAAAAAGTCTGGAGACTCGTGAACGTTGCTTGTCCGTATTGACTGAGCGCCAGAGTCTCATTCGACTGGAACTGCTGGAACCAGGCGCCGAAGCTGAACTGATGGCGGCCGATGGTGAAGGAAACGCGGTCTTCATAAGTGAAGATGTTGCGGGCGACGCGCAGATTGCTGCCGTTGTTGCTCCCGGCGAGGCTTATTTGCGCGGTGGGGTTCGATGCCGCGCTGCCTCCGACCACGAGCGCGCCGATGGGTCTCCGGCCAAGAAACCGGGCAGGGACGCTGCGGGCGTGCCGGAGTTGGCTCACCGGTAAAGAAGTAACCGGCTCTCGAGAAACCGGCGCGGGCCGTATTCAGGAGAGTGCGGAGAAAACACGTGAGTTTCTTCGAGACTCGCGACCTGCTCCCGCAGGCTCTCCGCGTCGGCGCTGTAGGCATTGGTGCTGGTGGGAGTGAAGTCAGCACTGTCGTCGACTGTATAGGAGGCGTTAAGAGAATCTTTCGCTGTAAGAATCTGGTCTAACCGAACGGTTCCGAAGTCGTCTCGAATATTTGGAGTGGACTATTGAAAGCTTCGGAGATTCCGCCGAAATCGGGAGCGCCAGGGGTGGGAAGAGGCCATGCGGAAATCAATGCAGGGAGTGCCGGCGAGATGCCGACG
>CAVXXX010000004.1:0-365956 GCA_963765935.1 Vulcanimicrobiia bacterium
GCTCCGGATGCTGGACTCGAACCAGCGACCCGCTGATTAACAGTCAGCTGCTCTACCAACTGAGCTAATCCGGAACGCGGGGACCCGGCCTTATTGGCGGCTGGGGACCCTCATCCTTTTACCGGTCCGTAAGCTCAGTGTCAAGCGACTTAAGCCCACTTTTCAGGCGTGCTGCTTCGCTTGCTTGTCGATTGCGGCGAAGTCGCCGACCGAGAGGGTGATCTCCGCGGCTTCAACGTTCTCGCGCAGATGCTGTGGATTGCCGGTGCCAGGGATCGGAAGCATCACGTTCGAGCGCTTCAATATCCACGCGAGCGCGAGTTGCGACGGTGAGATCTTCAGGCGCTTCGCGATTTGCGCGAACGGCGAATCGCCTTCGGCGAGGTCGCCGGCGGCAAGTGGAAACCACGGAATGAATCCGATGTTGTTTGCTTCGCAGAACTCCAGTACGTCTTCACTGCGACGCTCCACCAAATTGTAGAGATTCTGGACCGTGACAACCGGAAAGTATCGTTGCGCGGCGCGAATTTCCTCAACGGTCACTTCGCTCAGGCCGACATGGCGGATCAATCCTTCTTTTCGCATCTCCGCAATCACGCCGAACTGCTCGTCGCGTGGAACGTCGGGATCGATCCGATGCAATTGCCACAGGTCGATGCGTTCGACGCCTAATCTGCGCATACTCATCAGCACTTCTTGGCGCAAATAGTCCGGCTTGCCGCAGGGTGTCCACGCATCCGGCCCCGTGCGAAGAAGGCCGCCTTTGGTTGCGATCAGCATCCCGCCGTACGGATGCAACACTTCACGAATGAGGTTCTCGCTGACGTACGGCCCATAGCTGTCGGCGGTGTCGACAAAATTGATGTCAACGTCGCGCAGGGCACGCAACGTTTCGCGCGCCGCCTGCGGATTTGCCGGATCGCCCCAAATGCCGGGACCGGTGAGGCGCATTGCGCCGAAGCCTAAACGATTGACCGTAACGTCGCCGCCGATTGTGAATTGACCGGCTGCGGCAGCCGATGGATTGCGGACCATTGATACTCTCCCTTACGCAGCGTTATGGAAGATGATTCCCAACGCGTAACGCTCGCCTCGCGTGATTTCGCTGACGCCGTGACGCATCTTCACGCGGTAATACCCGGAGCGGCCGCGAACCGGGCGCTCGTTGGTCGAAAACACGATCGCTTCGCCGCGGGTTGCACGGATCACGTTCGGTTTCGATTGCATGCGCGGCCGCTGCTCGACCAGGACGAATTCACCACCGTCATACTCGCGTTCGCAGTCGCTCAACATGATCACCATCTGCAGCGGAAATGCGAGCTCACCATAAAGATCTTGATGCAGGCAATTGTATCCGCCGGCGTCATAGCGCAGAATCAGCGGCGTCGGCCGCGTTTGTCCGGCATGTGCGCAGCGTTCGAGAAATGCATCGAGCTGCGTTGGATAGTGCAGCTTCGCATGCATGCGATCCATCCAACGGTTCGCGATCGTTGCAAGTTGCGGATACGCGCTCTCACGCAAGCGCGCAATTGTACCTGGTAGCGGGTCGCTGAAATATTTGTATTCGCCGCGGCCGAAATTGTGCCGTTCCATAACGATGCGGCTGCGAAAACACGCATCGTTATCGTAGGTCGCAATGAGTTCACGGCAGGTTGCGTCGTCGAGCACGCGTCCCGCGCGATAAAATCCGCGCTCGTCGAGCGACTCTTCCAGTGCCTCTAGATCGAACATAAAGTTTTTATAACAAATTGGCGCCGGCGAGACGAACGGTTTTTTGCGGTTTTAGCCAATGAGTCTCACGTGGAACCGCGCATCGCCTATTTCTCGATGGAAGTTGCCCTCGACCCCGCGATCCCGACGTATAGCGGAGGACTCGGCGTGCTGGCGGGAGATTTCTTGCGCTCGTCCGCCGACGCGGAATTGCCGATGGTTGCGGTCTCGCTCGCATACCGCCAAGGATACTTCCGGCAGAAACTCGATCGCGACGGCCGGCAAACGGAAAGCGCGGATCCATGGCAGCCGTCGACCCGCTGTACGCGCGTCGATACCACCGTAACGCTGGTCCTCTTCGGGCGATCCGTTCACATTTGCGCGTGGCGATACGATGTGGAGGGCGTTTCGGGCGGTAACGTTCCAGTCTATCTGCTCGATACGGACGTGCCGGAGAATCACCCCGACGATCGCAAGATGACCGATCAGCTTTATGGCGGCGACGCGACCTATCGTCTCGCGCAAGAAGCAGTGCTTGGCTTAGGCGGCGTGCGCTTGCTCGAAGCGCTTGGCTACGACGGCATCGAGAGCTATCACCTCAATGAGGGTCATGCAGCGCTGCTCGTGATCGGTTTGCTCGAGAAGCATCTGCGTGATCGCGATGTTGAACCGGTTGAAGCCAACAAGGACGATCTTGCGGCAGTGCGCGAGTGTTGCGTTTTCACGACGCATACGCCGGTGCCCGCGGGTCACGACCGTTTCATGGTCGATCTCGTGCACAAAGTACTCGGCGAACGCCGTTCGCATTTGATCGGGTCGATCGACGGTCTTCATGAAGGCCAGCTCAACATGACGTACCTCGCATTGCAAGGCTCGCGCTATATCAACGGTGTCGCGATGCGCCACGGCGAGGTTTCGCAAGATATGTTCCCGCGCTACCCGATCCATGCGATCACCAACGGCGTTCATGCAGGCACCTGGACCTCTCGCGTTTTTGCCGATCTCTTCGATCGGCTTATTCCGCAGTGGCGGCACGACAACTATTACCTGCGCTATGCCGTCGGAATTCCGCTCGATGAAATTCGCGACGCGCACGCTGCGGCGAAGGCGTTGCTGCTCTCCGAAATCGAGACGCGTACCGGCGTGAAATTCGATCCGAACGTCTTTACGATCGGGTTTGCACGGCGCGCTGCCACCTACAAGCGCGCGCATCTCTTCTTAGAAGATGCGCAACGTTTGCGCGACATTGCTGCAAAAGCCGGCAAATTTCAGATCGTCTACGCCGGTAAGGCGCACCCGAAAGACGATGCCGGAAAAGCGGAGATCGCGCACGTCGTTGCCGATGCGTCGAAGCTCGGCGACGCGGTGAAGTTCGCGTATCTCGAAAATTACGATCTCACGCTCGGCGCACTGCTCACGGCCGGCGTCGATCTGTGGCTGAATACGCCGCAACCACCGATGGAAGCCTCAGGAACGAGCGGCATGAAAGCGGCGCTCAACGGCGTGCCGAGTTTTTCGATTCTCGACGGCTGGTGGATCGAGGGACATGTCGAGGGCGTCACCGGATGGTCGCTTCAGGACGGGGACGTGTACGACAAACTCGAGACGCTCATTCTGCCGCGCTTCTATCAACGGCGCGACGAGTACGTCGAAATGATGCGCTCGACCATTGCGCTCAACGGGTCGTTCTTCAACACGCAACGCATGGTCGCGCAGTACGCGATGAACGCCTATTTCGGAGAGACCGAAGAACGAGAAACGGCCGGCATTGCTGACGGCCGCCTTTCATTGGTTCGCTAGTCGCTACTGACCGCTGCCGTTGCCGCCGCTTTGGCGACGGATCGTGACCGTTTGGTTCAGCGTGACCTGCACGTCCGAACCTTGCTGGAGCTGGAAGTTCGTCTTCTTGTTGATGCCGTAGAGCAATCCGCCCGCGGCGCCGACGACTCCGCCGCCGCCGGTATGGAAGATCGTCTTACCGATCGCGTTGCCGAGCAGCATACCGCCGACCGTGGTTAGGAGCGCGTGTGCGCCGTTGGCGGTTTCTTGTTTACGTTGATCCTGCGTCATGCTTGCGGAAATATCGACGGTGCTTCCGTCGGCAAGACGGAGATAGTCGAACTGTAAGCCCAACGCCGGCTTCGTTCCCTGCCCGGCGCGCGTCACGCTGGTGATTTCACCGGAAATAATCGCACCCTGGAACGCGGGGTTTCCGCTCGGGTACGGGGGAACGACGTCCATAACGAAGCGATCGCCGACGTGCGCGCTTCCGGTATCGATGGTGGTGCGCAGACGTCCATTGATCTGCGCTCCTTGATAGAGTGTGAGCGTCTCTTGCGCCGACGCGAGCATCGTCGATCCGACGAACGCTGCCAGCATCGCGAGCGCCATCAAGCCGTTTCGAATTCTCATTCGGGTCCTCTCTCTGATCGAGCGCGGCCTGGGTTTGCGCGTCCAGCGCAAGCCCCTATTACCCACTTTGTTCAACCAAGAGAACGAGCAAACCCCGCTGGATGTTCCGCGGGGTTTGCTTTTTTCTATTCCTGAGAATGTGCTACGGGGTTTTCAGGTCGTTCGCCAGTTCGATTTTGGCCGGCGTCCCCGCAACCACGTGGATCGGAATCCCGGCACCACGCGAATATCCGTGGCCGCCCGTAGGTTGCGTGTTGGTCGTCTTTTGCTTGTGGAAGCTGAAGCTATGCTGCCACACGATCGTGTTTGGATTTGGGGCGAACGCGGGATTGGGTTGGACGCCCATGGCGGAGGCCGGTTGCGGCGTACTCATGGTGCGCCGCGTTACGCGCGGATTGTCAACGTAGCCATAAAACGGTTCTTTCATCCCGTTTGCAAACGCGATGCTGTCGAACAAAAATCCGATTGAAGCCGGACGTTGACTCGTCGCGTTATGCACGCTCGTGATGTGCGCGGTGATCTTGGCGTTTTGCATCGACGGGTACGTCGGATCGTTCACGACGAGCACGATGTTATCTCCAACTTGCGCCGTCGTTGAATCGATCGGTGTTTGCACCACGACATTGAATGTCGTTCCCGACTTCAGCATATTGGCGTGCTGAGTTGTGGCAATCGCTACGACGACGGCTGCAGTCGTGAGAATCATTTACTTCGCGAAATTCGGCACCCGAAGAGCTTCGCCTGTGAATCCGGTTGCTGCGCGCAGCGCATCGACCTTGTCGAGACGCTCCCACGGCAGATCGAGATCGGGACGTCCGAAGTGTCCGTATGCCGCGGT
Organism: Vulcanimicrobiia bacterium; assembly: GCA_963765935.1. GTDB lineage: Bacteria > Vulcanimicrobiota > Vulcanimicrobiia > Vulcanimicrobiales > Vulcanimicrobiaceae > JAMXLG01. The sequence goes on from CAVXXX010000004.1 coordinate 4,961, forward strand.
TTGCTTGTAGATCGGACGGCGCAGATTTAGGTAGTGAATGATCGCCGCGGGACGGAGGTCGAAAACCTCGAGTACCGCTTTTGCAATCAACTCTTCGGCAATGTTCGCGGTGCCGAACGTTTCGACGAGCACGCTCATCGGTTCGGCGACGCCGATTGCATAAGCAACCTGAACTTCACAACGTTCCGCAAGTCCCGCCGCAACGACGTTCTTTGCGACCCAACGCGCCGCATACGCAGCCGAACGGTCAACCTTCGTCGGATCCTTACCCGAGAAGGCGCCGCCGCCGTGACGCGCCATACCGCCGTACGTGTCGGCGATGATCTTGCGTCCGGTCAAACCGGCATCACCCTTCGGTCCGCCGATAACGAAGCGGCCCGTCGGGTTCACGTAGACGCGCGTGTTCTTATCGAACATTGCCGACGGAATCACGTGACGGATGACCTTGTCGCCGACTTCTTGACGAATCACTTCGAGCGCGATGTCCGGTTCGTGTTGCGTCGAGATCACGACTGCATCGACGCGGACCGGTTTGTCGCCGTCATACTCGACGGTGACTTGCGACTTGCCGTCGGGGCGAAGATACGGAATGTCGCCGTTCTTTCGCATCGCGGCGAGATGACGCGTGAGATTGTGCGCGAGCGTAATCGGCAGCGGCATCAGCTCCGCCGTTTCACGGCTCGCGTAGCCGAACATCATCCCTTGGTCGCCGGCGCCGGTGCGTTCGAACTCTTCGTCCTTGCCGCCCTTGGCTTCGAGCGACTTGTCGACGCCCATCGCGATATCGGGCGACTGTTCGTCGATCGACACGCTGACACCGCAGGTTTCGGCATCGAAGCCGACCGCGGACTTCGTGTAGCCGATGTCGGCGATCGTTTCGCGGACGATGCGCGGGATATCGATGTACGTCTTCGTCGTCACCTCGCCCGCGATGTGGATCTGCCCCGTGATCGCGAACGTTTCGACCGCGACGCGCGACATCGGATCGTCTTTGAGTAGCGCGTCGAGAACGGCATCGGAGATTTGGTCGGCGACTTTGTCGGGGTGACCTTCGGTTACCGATTCGGACGTAAAGAGTCTGCGATATTTTGCCACGGTATTAGGTTCCCTCCGACCACGACGCCATGTACTTCACTTGCTCGGGCGTCAGCGTATCGATCTCGATACCCATCGACGACAGCTTGAGCGTCGCGACTTCTTCATCGATCTCGACCGGCACGTCGTACACGTGCTTCTTCATATTTTTGTAGTTGTTCGCGATAAAGCCGGCCGCCATTGCTTGGTTGGCGAACGACATATCCATCACGGCTGCCGGGTGGCCTTCGCCCGCTGCGAGGTTCACGAGACGACCATCCGCGAGGATGCAGATGCGACGTCCATCGTGCATTTCGTACTGCTCGACAAACTGGCGTGGTTCGGTCATGCCCTTGCTGATGCGCTTGATTCCGTCGAGATCGAGCTCGTCGTTAAAGTGACCGGAGTTGCAGACGATCGCGCCGTTCTTCATCAACTTGAAGTGCTCTTCACGAATGACGTGATAGTTGCCGGTGACCGTCACGAAAACGTCACCGATCTTCGCCGCGTCGTTCATCGGCATCACGCGATAGCCGTCCATGACCGCTTCGATCGCCTTACGCGGATCGACTTCGGCCACGACGACGTGCGCGCCCATGCCGGCCGCGCGCGAGGCAACGCCGCGTCCGCACCAGCCGTAACCGACGACAACGAGCGTCCGTCCCGCGAGCAATACGTTCGTCGCGCGAATGATGCCGTCGAGCGTGGATTGACCCGTGCCGTAGCGATTGTCGAACATGTGCTTCGTCAGTGCATTGTTCACGGCGACCACGGGATACGGGAGCACGCCATCCTTTTCCATCGCCTTGAGGCGGATGACGCCGGTCGTCGTCTCTTCGCAGCCGCCGATCATGTCGGCAAGCAGGTGATTGTGCTTCGTATAGATCGTCGTTACGAGATCGCAACCGTCGTCCATCGACATGTGCGGCTTGGTCGCAATAACCGATTCGATGTGCGAGTAGTACGTCGCGTTGTCTTCGCCTTTAATTGCGTAGGTCGGAATGCCGTACTCACAGAGCGCCGCCGCGACGTCATCTTGCGTCGAGAGCGGATTGCTCGCACAAAGAGCGATCTCGGCACCGCCCGCTTGCAGCGCGAGCATCAGATTTGCGGTTTCCGTGGTGACGTGAAGACATGCACCGATCCGCACGCCTTTGAGCGGCTTTTCAACTTCGAAACGGTCGCGGATTTGCGCAAGCACCGGCATATAGGCCCCGGCCCACGCGATCCGTGAGCGACCCATTTCCGCCAGGCTGCGGTCTTTGACATCACCAGCAAGCTTTTCCGTGACGGGCACGACGTAACTCCTTAAGACAAAAAAGTTCAGGGGAACCGCCCTAGGTTCGAACAGGATTCCCCAGGAGCCTGTCGAGCTATGGTCGTGTTCCGGTTTCGAAGAGATTTTGTTCGAAGACTAGGAGCGATGAGGGAGCGAAGCCGTAGCTTCGTGACCGAAGAGCGACGACGGCTTCGGGCAAAAGGTCTTTGAAAACGGAGCACGTGCCATAGCTCGACAGGCTCCCAGGAGCCTGTTTGCGTTGGTCCCGAAAAGGGCGCGCGTGGACAGCCTCGCTCAATACCTAACACAGCTTGCCTCCGAATGGCCGACGCCCGGTGGAGGCAGTGCTGCGACCGTTGTCGGAGCCGCGGGTGCCGCCTTGGTTGCTATGGTTGCACGAATAAGCTCGACCAATCCGAAATACGCCGCGCACAGGGAGCTTGCCAAAGATCTCGTTGCGCGAGCCGACGAGCTGCGCGCGGAATTCTTACGCGCGAAGGATCGCGATGAGGCAGCGTTCGATCGCGTCGTCGCGGCAACGGCGATGCCAAAGGAGAGCAGCGAGGAGAAACAACTCCGCCGTGATGCGCTCGAAGTCGCGCTCGCTCATGCGGCGGCGGAACCGCTCTTCGCGGCGGAGCTCGCGCTTGAAACGCTGCGCCTCGCCGCACGCGCGCTCGAGATTCCGAACAAGAACCTCACGAGCGATGTCGGTTGCGCAGCTGAGTTTGCCGCCGCGTCACTCGCCGCGTGCGCGTATAACGTGCGCGTCAATCACAAGTTCATGAAAGACATGAATGCGATCGACGCGCAAGCGCACGCACTGGGCCGCTACGAGCGCGAGTCGGCGGCGCTTCTTGCGGGCATACGCCGTACGCTGACATAGCCTTCTACCGCATGACGCTGCACGCGTACAATGAGCATTGCTGCATCGTCTTTCGCGGATTCACTTCCGAGCGCGCGGTCTGCCAGCTCACCGGCGCGCGCTTGGAATCCGGTCCGCGCCCACTGCGCGAGAATGTCACGCAGCCGCATTTCGCCCGCAATCGAGTCATGACCGTACTCGACGAGACCATCGGTATATAAGACGAGCGCGCTATTGTTATGCAGCCGTAGCGATTGCGTCCGGAATCGCGCACGTGGCAGAGCGCCCAAGATCACGTCGCCGAGTTCCAGCGGTGTAACTGTTCCATCGGGTTGGACGCGCAGCGGCGGCGCGTGCCCGGCGCTGGCATATTCCATAACGAGCGTCGCCGGATCGAGGTAGGCGAGAATCGCGGTGATCAATCCGTATCCGCCGGAAAGCACGACGCCGTTGGTTTCGTTCAATACTTCCGCCGGCGATGCGCCGCTCAACGCAAGGGCGCGGACAATTTCACGAACGTGTCCCATCACCACGGCCGCATCGAGACCGTGCCCCGCCACATCGCCGATCGAGAACGCGAGACGTCCATCGGCAAGCTCGAATGCATCGTACCAATCGCCGCCGATGAGCATTTCTGTTTCGGCGCTAATGTATGACACGTCGAATGATATGCCGGGCGCACGCGGCAGTGCGACGGGCAGCATCGCTGTTTGCAGTACGCGCGCAATGCGCGATTCGCGACGATAGGCCGTCGCATTGCGCAGCGCGCTCGAGATGCGCCATGCAACATCGCGAACGAAGTCGAGATCGAATTGATCGAACGCTTGTGCACCGGGCGGGCCTGCAACAACCAGCAGACTCTCACCGGGTTGGCCAACATCGAGCGGCACGCGCAGCACCGGCCGCGAGTCTCCGGTAAACCACCGTTCGGTTGAAGCAACTAATCCGGAAAATTCGGTGGACGAGTCAAAGGCCGACGGCGGCAAGGCAGCATTCGGCGGATTGGAGCATATGATTTTTCGACCGTCGATTGCAAATGTTGCGCACCAAATGCCGCCACCAGCAGCAGCAGCAGCAGCAGCAAGCGAACGCTCGACGCGTTGTTCGTCGGTTAGCATCTCATCGAGCGCGATGGCACCGATCTCTGCTAGCGCTGCGAGGCGGCTGCGCGCGCGCGCCACTTCGTTGCGCGCTTCCACGCGTTCGTGCACGTCGTCGATGGTGACGATCCATTTGCGCAGGTGCGTGCCATCGTATGCGGGTGCCGCTCGGAATTCAAAGGAACGCACGCCGCGCGTGGTTTGGAGCGGAATCTCGAATGCAAAAAGTTCGCCGCCGGAAATGCCTCTTGTCCAACTCCGCTCGAAAAATTCTTCGTTCTTATCCGCGGCCTCGCGCAACGATTTTCCAACATTGAAATTGTCCTGCGACGCTCCCGTGATCTGAAACCAACGCCGGCTCGCGTAGTCGAAGGAACCATCGGGGCGCGCGGTTAGCACGGCTTGCGGCAGCAGATGAATTGTCTGCGAGAAGTACCTCAGATTTTCGTGCAACTCGTGCAGCAGAGCCGGCACGTCGGCGAGTTCCAGATCCGCCACACCGATGACGTAATCAACGCGGTTACGCGTATCAATCAGCGGAACGAGGAGAAACGGTGTGCCGGACGCCAGGTGAATCTGCGCCTTTTCGGATGCTGCACACTCCGCCGCCGCGGCGGCGAGCATCTCGCCTTGGACGAGGTCGTCGGTCCACTCGCGCGCAGCTGTATTTGCACGGTTAATTCCGCGTGCTCTTGACCAGAGAAACGCGGCCGCGGGGCTGGTATCGACATAGTAGACGTAGCGTGCAAGCAAGCGCGATACCTCAATGCCGGCACTCCGCCGGGATGTTTATTTTACCGCTTCAAAGGTGACGAGCGTAAGCCCACCATCCAGGCGTCCGACTTTCGTGGAGTAACGCCTGCCGTTTGACAGGGTAAGGATTTTCGATTCCCGCCACCACGCGCCGTCGCCCTCGGCCTTTGTCAGCTCGGCAACAGCAGGCGCAATGTAATACACGTCGCCCCTGGGATTGACGACGGCGCAGAGAAGCCCCGCACTGTTCAGCGCGAGCGAGAGGGCCGCTCGCTCCGCTTGCGCTTTATCGACTTGCGCCTGCTTTGCCGTGTTAGCTTCTTCGAGCTCCGCGCTACGCGCCTCGAGCTCGTCGTTGGTCGTATTGAGCTCCTCGACGGTTGCCTGTAACTCTTCGTTGAGCGTTTCAAGCTCTTCGTTTGTGGCCTGCATCTCTTCGTTGAGCGTCTCGATCTCTTCGTTCGATGATGCGGCCTCTTCCGCATTGATGAGCAGTTGCTCGTTGTAGGTGCGCAATTCCGCATTCATTGCGGTGAGCTCTTCGTTGGCGTTGAGCATTGCCTTAACGCGAGCCGAAAGCTCGTCTGCCCGCACGACGTGATCTTGCATTTCGGCACGCAGCCGCGCGCCCTCAGTCTCTACTTCGACGATTCTGCGCTCATAGCGCGTGACGTCGACGATCACGATACCGATGGTATCGCCATTCGATCCCGGCACGTGCTGCGTGGAACAATAGACTTGAAGCCAGCGGTCGATTCCGGTGATCGGGTCTTTCGCTAACAAGGCGGCCGGTTCAACCGCCTCACCAGTCAGCACCGCGTCGATCATCGAGCGCAGTTTCGTACCCATCGATGGCAGCAGATGGATGAGATCGCTTCCCACCCCGACTCCGTGAATCTGCAGCATCGCCCGTGCCGCCGAATTAATCGCGACGATATCGTAGTTCCGATCGACCACCACGACGCCGATGACGGACGCGCCCATGTATGCGGCGACGACGTCTTGTGACGGTGCTCGCGCCGTTTCGTTTACATTGTGCATCAGGTGCAGTTGCCTTGCGGAGTTCCCGAGGAACGTTGGCAAGGGCTGAGATTGCACCGTGTCCTTGAGCCGCGTCGGCGGCAGCAAGACGCGCTCTCCCTCGCGTTCGAAGATCTTCAGTGCTGAGTTGCGAAACTTTAAAGAATCGCGGTACCGACGTCGTCGATTCGGCCTTTCCGAGCACGAGATATCCGCCGTCGCGCAGCGCGAAAGCGAAGAGTTGCAGCGCACGTGCCTGCAGTTCTTTTGTGAAGTAGATCAGCACGTTGCGGCACAGAACGAGGTCGATCCGCGGAAACGGCGCGCGTTGACCCAAATCATGCTGTCCAAAGACCGTCATGTTTCGAATCTGCTTCGAGACTTCGTACCGGTCATCGTGTTTACTGAAATAGCGTGCAACAAGCGATTCGGGAACATGCCGCAACGAATCGGATGAATAGACGCCGCGGCGAGCGAACGAAACCGCGAGTTCGTCAACGTCCGTCGCGAAGATACGCACGCCGATCGAAGACTCTTGGTCACGCATCAATTCGGCACACAGAATGGCGAGCGAATACGCTTCCTCACCGGTTGAGGATCCCGCCGACCAAATGCGCAGCTCGCGATTCTGCTCTCGCGCTTCTGTCATCAACTTCGGCAGAATATTATCGCGTAGCGCTTCAAAGAGTGCGGCGTCGCGGAAAAATTCAGTGACCTTGATCAGAAACGAATTGACGAGCCGCTGGTAACCTTCGGGATTCCGCTGCAGAAACGGCAGGTACTCCGCGATCGATGAAACGCCGCTTGCAACCATCAAGCGTGAAAGGCGCCGCATGATCGTCGGGGTTTTATATTGCGAAAAATCGATACCGCTGCGTTCGCGCAATTGCGCGAGCAGCGTGCGCAGCATCGTCCGATCCGTGCCATCGGGCGGCATCTCCGACGCGCCGACGATATCAAGAATGATGCGCCCCATCGCCTCGGGGGCGGCAGTAATATCGACGAGCGTCGGAGGAATGGAGAGCGGCATCGCAGCAAAGCCGGCGCTCTCCGGACTTTGAACGATGACCGTGCCACCCGCTTTTTTCACCGCACGCGCGCCGCGCGCACCATCAGATCCGAGCCCCGATAGAATGATGGCAATCAGGCGGTCGCCGTACAGTTGCGCCGCCGATGAAAAGAGACGATCGATCGAGGGCTTCGGGTCCTTTGTTCACTTGCAGGCGCGTCGTCGCAATCGAGTCACTCACTTCAACATCGTGATCGGGCGGCACGACGTAAATGTGCCCGGGCTCGACGAGCACTTCATCGATGATGGTCTTCACCGAGAGGGTCGTTTGCTGCGCAATGATCCCTTCGAGGTGACTTGCGCGCGACGGCGCGAGATGTTGCGCGACGACGATCGGGATCGTGAAGTTTTCGGGCAAATGCAAGACAAACGAGGTAAGCGCGTCTATGCCGCCGGCCGAGGATCCGGTGACAACGAGAAACGGCTGGCGCGAAGCGCCCTCCGCGGAGCCACCTTCGCTTGAGGACATGCACTATGGGTATGCTTTAGCGATGAGCCATTTCCTGGCACCGCAATGAGCGGAGTTCCGGTCGTCGCCATCGGCACGTCGGCGGGCGGCATCGAGGCCTTGCACGCGCTGTTGCCGCGCTTGCGTCCGGAATGGAATCTCGCATTCGCGATCGTCATCCATCGTCAGGCCGTCGAAGACGATGCGCGCCTCGAAACATTACTCAACAGTTGGGCGGGCGTAACGGTTCTCAAAGCTCGAAGCGGCGAACGAATCGTAGCGGGACGCGGTGTCGTGTGTCCCGCGGGCGTCCACCTCGTCGTTGACGATAGTCGTTTCCGCTTAACAACCGGACCGAGAGAGAATCACTCGCGCCCATCGGTCGACGTCCTTTTTCGTTCGGTCGCCGAAACGCTCGGCGAGATGGGCGCCGGAATCGTTCTTTCGGGACTGCTCGACGACGGCGCAGCCGGCATTCGGACGATTCGGGAACGCGGCGGTCTAACGATCGCGCAGGACCCTGAGGAAGCGCTTCATTCCGGAATGCCTCGAAGCGCGATTGCAGCCGGTGCGGAGTTCGTGCGGCCGATCGCTCAGATCGACGAATTGCTCGAGGCTTTCGCGACTGCGAAACGCGCAACAACGCACGGCATCATCGCGTCGGAGAACGGTGCGCAGCTGACGCGCTTTACCTGTCCCGACTGCAGCGGCGTTCTCGTCGAGCAACACGACGGCGACTTCGTCTTCTACCGCTGTCGCGTGGGACACGCGTTTTCTCCTGAAACGCTCTACGAACAAAAAGGCGGCGCAATGGAAGATGCGCTTTGGACGGCGATTCAAGTGTTGGAGGAGCAACGGGAGCTGACGGAGCGCCTCATGCGCCGCGCGCGTAACCAGGGAAACGAAGCCCTTTCGCGACGGTTGGAAACACGTTCCAAACGCTACCGCGAACGCATCAAGATGGTGAAAGACGCACTTCCAACCGTCGACGACGCGGTCGAAGCAAGTGAAGTGACCGACAAGATCGTTTAGAGAACGCGATCCAAAAATGGTTTGAGGTCGGCCGCATCAACGTTCATGCCGACTCCGCGGGCATGATAGCGGATGTCGTGAAAATCGGAGCCGCTCGTCATGACCAATCCATACTGCGACGCCTTCTCACGAAAGATGCGGACATCGTCCGCATCATGCAGTGGATAAAACACTTCCAACCCGTCCAAGCCTTGCGGCACGAGATCGTCGATCAAGGAGCGATCTTTCAATCGCCCCGGATGCGCGAGTACCGCAAGACCATTTGCCGCGTGAATCGACTCGATGGCACGCTGCGGCGTGACATGGGTTGAGGGCACGTATCCCGGTTTTCCGCTACGCAAGAGATTGCGAAAGGCCCACTCGATATCGGGCGCCAGACCTTTTCGGATCAACGCTTTACCGACATGCGGACGCCCGAGCGCCTTGGCTTCGCCGGCTTCGCGGAGTACATCATCGGCCGTAATGCCGTATCCCGCGCGCTGTAATTGCGCGACCATACGATCGACGCGCGCGCGGCGCGCCGCCACGTTCGCGGCGATCAGCGTGTTCAGCTCCCGAGAGTCGAGCTCAACACCATACCCAAGTACGTGCACTTCGTTCTCGCGATACGTCGTGTTAATTTCGATGCCGGTGACAACGCGCGCATTATCACGCGGCTGAAATTCGCCGTACGCCGCGAGTGTATCGTGATCGCTGATCGCGAAGACTTCCACGCCGCGTTCGTCCATGAAGTCGGCAAGCGCCTGGGGCGAGAGCGTTCCATCGCTCTCGAAGGTGTGACTGTGGAAGTCGACGATCAATTCAGCCGGCGACGTTCTACCGCTAGGGAAATGCCGGTTCGTTCGTTCTCGTGAATCTCGACCGTTATAAATGAAGGAATGCAGACGACGTCGATATCGCTGTCCCTCAAATAGCTGCGCGCGATCGCGACAGCCTTGATCGCTTGATTGATCGCTCCCGCGCCGACGGCTTGGATTTCCGCAACGTCTCGTTCGCGCATTACCGCTGCGAGCGCACCTGCAACAGCGTTCGGATTGCTTTTTGCAGAGACTTTGAGAGTCCCGGGAGTAACATGTGGTTCTGCGCTGGTCATCAGGCAATGCCTCGCAGGAAAATGCGTTTAATGTCGGTCGCTTTGCCCGTCGTTCGATCGATGCTCACGACCGCACCGCAGAATTGTTTGGTTCCGCTCTTCTGAACATTGAACCGTTCTGACATTCCCGTCAAGAAGCGGTCAAGGACTGCGTCCGCTTCCATCCCGATAACGCCTTCCGTCGGCCCTGTCATGCCTACATCAGTGATGTACGCAGTTCCCCCCGGAAGAATTTGTTCGTCTGCGGTTTGAACGTGAGTGTGCGTTCCATAAATCGCCGAAGTGCGGCCGTCCAAGAATCGCGAGAGTGCAACTTTTTCGGAAGTGGCTTCCGCGTGCACATCCACGATGACGATCGGCGTGAGGGCGCGCAGATCGTCGACGATTGCATCGACGACACGAAACGGATCGTCCACCGGCGGCATGAACGTGCGGCCCATCACGTTGACCACACCGACCGTCACACCGTCCACGCTCAAGGTGCCATACCCGCGACCGGGGACTGCGGGCGGGTAGTTCGCCGGACGAATGACGCGATCGGTCGACTCCAAGTACGCCTTGAAGTCGCGCTTGTCAAAAATGTGATTCCCGGACGTGATGAAGTCGATCCCGGTCCCGAACATCTCGTCGGCGGTCTGGGCGGTGAGGCCGAAGCCACCCGCCGCATTTTCGCCGTTCGCGATCGCGGCCTGAATACTGTACTGTTCACGAATGAGCGGGACGCAGCGCTTGAGCGTGTCCCGGCCCGGTGAGCCGACGACATCGCCGATAAGCAGTAGGTTGAGGGTATTTACCGGCGCGACGAAGCCTTCGCTTTCCGTTGAGATTTCAAGAAGTAGACGAGCACCCGCGCCTCTTCGCGAAACCCTACCAAACTCTTCGATTGGGTCGGATCGCGCAGAGCCTCGATTGCATAGAGGGCCGCTTCGTCCTGCGCAATGGGATCGGCATCGAGATGATCCGCAGGCAAGGGATTGCGGACGAGCGTCTCGTGGAATTCGGCACCAAAGAACGCGACGAGCATCTCGAGCTCTTCCTTAGAAAAGCTTCCGGTGTCGCGGGTGACGTGAACGAATGTCGTGGAGCGGTCGCTCTCGCAGTCGATGGCGACGGTGTCGGCTTCATCCTTAGCGATCGTGAGGTACGCCGCGATGTGGTCTTCCAGCGCGTCACGCAGTGTCGACTGCGCGCGCTTATCCAGTCGCGCCTTCAGCGCGAAGGTCAGACGCACGGTACGGTCGGCGGGCACGGAACGAATAGAAGCGAGTTCCGGAAAGCGCACGAGCAATGCACAAACCAAACTGACTGTGTCCGCGTTTTCCACTGGTAGACGGCTGTTCATGATCTCACTTACACTAGTCCCGATCCCCCAGTCCGGTGGCTCCGTCCAGGGTTCGGGGGTCCAAGGATACGACGCGGGCTCAAGGCCAGACCTGCGGCCCACGAGAAAGCTAACCCAGATGTCCCTCCGGCAGTTGCCGGGCGCCCTGATTCTAGGCTTGCTTGCCTCCCTAGCCGCCCACGCGGCGGGGTTCGGCGAGGGCCACACCGAGGCCGGCGCCTACCACAACGTCCTCTCCATCCTCGCCTTCGCAGGCGCGGGTGGCGCGCTCGTTGCCGCCGTTTGCGCGGCATTCGGCAACCTCGGAACGTGCGCGCAGGGAACGATTCTGGCCGCGCGTTTGTGCACGTGGATTCCCGGCTCGGGTGCCGTAGCGCTCGCCGGCGGCGTCTGGTTCTCGTTCATTGAATCGCTCGAACCCGCACATGGACCGGCGTCGTTCTTCATCATTGCGCTTGCGATGCTGCTTGCGGCGCTTACCCTGCGCGGGCTTGCGGTGCTCACGGCACGCCTGCTCGCGACATGCGCGATTGCCATCGCTCGCATCGCGACCGCGCCGCGCGTCGTCTTCTTCATCCGGTGCTACGCCGCGCCGGCGATCGTCACGCCGCACCTCGCGCGGCGTATCGTGACTCGTCCTCCTCCTCGGAGTGCATTGCTCTCCGCTTAAGCAACGCATTCATTTCTTTTCCGAGGAGTCTCCATGTCCCGAATTTCTGCGGCCGCTCTTGCCGCATGTTTCCTTATATGTAGTTCACCGGCGCTGGCCGACACGACGGGGTTCGTTCGCGGAACCGTCACGCTCGGAGGCAAACCGCAAGCCGGCGCTACCGCGACCCTCACCGGCGAAGGGTCACGATTCAAGGCCACGACGAACGCGTCAGGTGCCTTCACGTTCTCGCAGGTGCCGTTCGGTCAATATCGCCTGACCATTCATGAAGGGGGCGTGACCGATCGCATCGTGGATGTGACGGTCACGAGCGACGCCGTGGTCACGGCCAATGTCTCGCTCGATCAGTTGAAAGAGATTGCGAATACGACGGTCACCGCGCATGCGGGCGTCGGCGGCAATCCGGTCTCGGTGAACGCACTCTCGAAGTCACAGATCAGCACGTCGCCCCACTTCGACAACCTCAACCGCCTGATCGAAACCATGCCCGGCATCGTTCGCTTCTCGTACGACGAGCCGGTGGCCAACGGATTCCACGGCCTCACCTATGAGATCGACGGCGCGCCGCTTCCGCTGGCGACCAGTGCCAATTTCGGTCAAATCATCGATCCGAAAGTGCTTGATTCCCTGGAAGTCTTCACCGGTGCGTTTCCGGCCGAGTATGGCGGAAGCCGCATGGGTGCGCTCGTCAATCTCGTCTCAACGCGTCTTTCAGATCAACCGCCGGGCAGTTACGGATATGTCAGCGCCGGAGCCGGAAATTACGCAAGTTCGCTTGCATCACTTTCCGACCTCGAGCGTTTCAATACGAGCGAACTGTACCTGAGCCTCAACACGCAACGCAGCTCCCGCGGGTTGGACTCGCCAACGTACTCACCGATCCACGACAACAATTCGCTCGGAGATGAGTTCCTGCGTTACGTCGCGCAGATGGGTCCGCGTCAGACGCTGGCGGTCGACCTATCGAACCAGCTCAATCAATTCCAGATCCCGATCAATACCGATCCCAACAACCCGAACGATCCCATTTTCAGCGTTCCGGCGACCGACGACGTCCAGCGCGAGTACGACTCGTTCGTCAACGTGAACTACACGGCCACGTCGAAAGACGGGAACGGCATCTTCCAATTTATCCCCTGGGTGCGCTCGACGCGCATTGCATACGAGGGTGATTTGGGCAACGACGTGCTTGCGCTCGCGCCCAATGCCGCGTTCGGCGATCCGAGTTCACCGAACGCGCCCGAGTTTGCAAATCAAATCGGATTGCAGCAAGATCGCCGCGCCAACTACATCGGCGCGCGCATCTCAGACTTCCGCGCATCCGAACACCATGCGTGGAAGGTCGGCGTCGACGTAAGCCGCGAGAACTTCACGTCCACGCAGACGTTCGCTTGCTATACGTCGGACTGCAACCCTGCGCCCGCGACACCGCCGCCCGCGCCGCCCGCTCCGGGGTATTACGCTGTATCTTCGGCGCAGGATCAGGCCGGCACGCTGTTCGGCGCCTACGCAGAAGACAAGTGGCAACCGAACCCAAACCTCGCGTTTGACTACGGCCTTCGTTTCGATCACTCGACCGGTTACGTCAGTGGATCGATGCTCGAACCGCGCATCGGGGTGAACCTCTCCGATGGCGGACGGAACATTTTGCACGCGTACTACGGACGCATGTATGCCGCTCCGCAGTTGGAAGACGTTCGCCAGGATTGCGTTCTGCTCAACGGCTGCTCCGGAGAGCCGGTCTATGATTTACAACCTCAGCACGACGCGTACTTCGAATTGGGCCTCGCCCACACGTTCGGTGGCAACTTCCGCGGCTACGTCAACGCGTTCCGCCGATCGGTCACGAACGTGCTCGACACGACGCAGTTCCTCAATACGCCGCTCTTCGCCGTGTTCAACAATGCCATCGGGTTCGACTCCGGCGTCGAGCTGCGGCTGCAAAATCAGATGAACAACGGCGACTCGTGGTTCGTGACGACGACCGTCTCGGGTTCATATGCAGGCGGTATCTCCGGATCGACGTTCCTCTTCGGTCCCGGCAGTCTGGATACGGGTGGCTTGCCGATTACTTCACCCGCGCTGCTCCAGCCGGAAGATCACGACCAGACCGTCGCCGGAACCGCGTCGTACACCCACCGTATGGGACGCGACCGCAGTTGGTTCGCAACGCTCGAAGGCGACTACGGCACCGGGTATCCGGTGGCATTCGAAAACGGCAACGGCCGTTTGCCTTCGCACACGACGCTAAATCTCGCGCTCGGCAAGGACGCGACGAAACGCTCGATCGGCGTGAACTTGGATGTTGAAAACTTGTTCAACACGCAGTACATCCTCAAGATCGCCAACGGCTTCAACACCACGCAAATCTCAACAGGACGCCAATTCCTACTAAGGTTCACGCAACCGTTCTAACCCCACGGTGTCATCCTGAGCCTGTCGAAGGATCATCACGAACAAAAAGCCCGCCGATACGTTTCGGCGGGCCTTTTTATCGATGCGGTCCTTCGACAAGCTCAGGATGACAACGTTAGTGCGTTAGGCGTACGCCGAGTTGGATCTGGCGCGGGTGGGCGTAGTGGGTGCCCTGTAACGAGTTGTTGAGCGTGATTGCGTAGACGTCGTTGAAAAGGTTTTGGACCGAAACGTACACGGCTGTTGACTTCGAAAGAGCGACGCCCTTTTCAGCGTTGAACGTCAGGTGCGGCGGCACTTTGCAGTTGAGGTCGGGGTTTGCGATGCCGGCGCAATTCTCCGCAGCCCAACTGAGGCCGCTGCCGTATTCCGAGTTGAGTGCGAACCATCCGCCGTGCTTGTCGTTCATCAGTACACCGAAGTTTGCGTCCCAGCGCTGATCGTGGTCGGCCGCGACGAGCGGCCCGCCCGGAGGCCCATTGAGCGCGCAGTTCTGCAGTAGTTGCGTCTCGCAATTCGTGCTGTTTACTGCAAGCGAGTGCGTCAGCGATGCATAGAAGCGTCCCGAACTCGCGAGCGGATGTTGATAGTAGAGCGATTGAAGGTTGACGCCTCCGATAGGAAAGTTGATGTCCTGATGAAGATTCGTTGCGCCGACCTGCGTGTCGTCGAGCCAGTCTGTCGAGACTTTGTGCGAGATGCGAATGCCTAAATCGCCGCCCGCAAGCGGCACGTGGCCGCCGATTTCATAGAGTGAATCACGTTGCGGGCGAAGGTCGTATGCGGTTCCTGGAAACGATCCGGGAATATAGAGCAGCGACGCAGTCACCGGGCTGACGTTTTCGAACGAGAACGGAACGAAGAGCCTTCCATAGTACACGTATGCGCTTGCGCGCGGTCCGAAGAACCGCGTGAACTTGATGCGCGGACTAAGTTGAGAGAATCCTTGATCGAACTGGCTCGAAAAAACCTGGAACGCATCGAGACGCAGTCCGTAATCGAGCTCGTAAAGGTTGCCCATCTGCCATGAATCTTGGAGGTAAGCGGACTGCTGATGCGCGACGTTCGGCGTCGTGTCCGTAACAGTGTACGTGCCACCCGATGGATTGAGCTGGTTGTTCGGCTGCAGCGTAATGACGTAGTTTTTCGACACTTGCGTTGCATCGTAGAGGGCTCCCGCGCGAACGTCGTGGTGCGTCGAATGAAGATCGTAATCCGCATTGAACTCAACATCGGTCGCGTGACGATCGGCGTTCACGGAGAACACGCAGTCCGTAAAATCGGTGCAACTCGTGCCTTGCGCCGCGGCGAGATCGTTCCCCAGATCGTTCGTATCAAGAATCCGGGAGGTTTTAACTGCCGGCCCAAATTGCAGCGATCCATGATCGCCGATGGCGTGACGATACTGCAGCGACGCGAAGAAATCGTTTTGATACTCGTTGTCGTCGGTTTGAGCCGGTACGCCGTTGTTCGTATCCGGAGCAATTTGGAAGGTCTGCAATGAGTGAATCACATCGAGGTTCAACGTGTCTTGATGGCTCTCAGGCAGCGTCAAACGGAAGAGTTGATTCGTCGACGAGCCTTCGTTGTGAACCGGATCTCCTACCGCGGGATCGAGTGCCCAGTCGGTGGCGCTCGTTGTTGCGGAGAAGCTGTACGATCCGCCCGCACTGCCGACGGGTGCATGAAGCGACAACGTGCTGCCGTACGTGCCGTACGAGCCGCCGTTCGCGTCGAACGTGTATCCCGCCGGGCCGGCATACGCGCGCGTGCCGATATTGAGCACGGCTGCAAAACGGCCGCCGTACATTGCGGGATACGCGCCTTCGATCAAGTCGAGATAGCCGATGTCGTTGGGATCGACCTCTCCGCCGGCAACGCGATTCAAGCTTGCCGGAAGCTGCACGCCGTCAATGTAGTAGTTCAAACCGTTGTGATCGCCGTTCACGTGAACCTGGTCGTTGGTTCCGCGCGCCGCCGCCGGCATTTGGGTCAAGATCGAAGCGATACTGCCGCCGGTCGGCGTTCGCACGAGTTGCGATCCCGAGAGCGAGACGTCGGTACCCGATTTCCGTGAAACCGGATTCGTGACAACGGAAACGCGGCCGATCGTCTTGAGCGGGCTGAGCGCGATATTGAGGGTCAGGCCGGATGACGTCAACTCGATCGGCTGCGCGAGGACCAAGTTGTTTTTTGAAACGGTCAGCGTGTAGCTTCCAACGGTCAACGTCGCGAACGTGAAACGTCCCGATTGGTTCGTCGTTTGGTGCAAGGTGACGTTTTGACCCGACACGCTGACGAATGCATCGGTCACGGGTTTGCCGGCATCGTCGATGACGGCTCCGTTGAGCGCCACAGCTTGTGCGCGCGCTGCAAGCGGAGAAACGGCAATCGCACATGCGATAGCCGCGCAGAGAATGCGGTTCATGGAACTCCTGAGCTAAACGAAAAAAGAAAGAATGAAAACGAGCTACAGGAGTTGCGGCGGCGGACGGTTCCCGCGAATCGGCACGAACCCGAAGTACGGTCCGAACGCCGGGGAACGCCGGCGCATAACCACCGGGCGCGCGTAACGAAGCACGCGCGTGGTGAATGCCGGTGAGCCAAGGGAGGCTCGCTCGATGGCAAGACCACCAAGCCAGGCGAGCGCACTTGCAATGAGGATCGCACCGATGAGCGCCAGGTTGCCGAGGCCGTTTCCCTCGAGCGCGAGCGTCGACGCAACGACCGTCAGGAGACACAGGCGTAGACAACCGCGCCGGGCGGCGAAGATCCACAGCGGAGCGCTGATCGCTCCGAGCAAGAAAAGGTAGACGTGAAGCGGTTCGGCCGCAAGAGAAAGCAGACTACGGCCGCTCACCAATGCCTCGGCGGCCAGGTGGGCCAGAACGACCAGGGGTCCCGCGGCGAGCGGAAGCGCCCCCCGCAGTCTACTTAACATTTTGCAATCGATTCGCAAATTATCCGAGCCGGTCCTTTAGGCCAAGGACTCACCGTTCACTGCCAGGGAATAGGGCCGTCGCCCTTATGGAAAATATCTCGCGCGGACCCGTCGTTGTGACGGGCGGCGCCGGCCTGATCGGCAGCGCCCTTATTTGGTTACTCAATCGCCGAGGCATTGATGACATTCTCGTCATCGATCGCTTAGACGACTCTGAGAAATGGAAACATCTCGTTCCGTTGCGTTTTGCCGACTACGTCGACGCGGACGATTTTCTCGATCTCGTAACCGAACAGTCGAGCTATTTCGGCAACGTAAGTACGGTGGTGCATCTCGGGGCTTGTTCGTCAACGACGGAAACGAATTCCGACTACCTGATGCGCAACAACTATGAATACACGAAGGCGCTTGCACATTGGGCGTTGGATCTCGACGCGCGCTTCGTCTACGCGTCGTCGGCCGCCACGTACGGATCGCTCGAAGACGGCCTTTCGGATACCGCGGATCTGCAAACGCTACGCCCGCTGAACATGTATGCGTATTCGAAGCAGCTTTTCGATCTGTATGCGGCGCGCACCGGAATGGCCGAGCGGATCGTCGGGTTGAAATATTTCAACGTCTTTGGGCCGAACGAAGACCACAAGGGCGACATGCGCAGCATCGTCTATAAGGCGTTCCATCAAATTCGCGACGGCGGCAGCGTGCGGCTTTTCAAGAGCTATCGCCCGGAATTCGCAAACGGCGAACAGCAGCGCGACTTTATCTACGTGAAAGATGCGGTCGACATGACGCTTCACGTCGCGCAATCGAGCTTGACCGGCATCGTAAATATCGGCAGCGGCACACCGCACACGTGGCTTCAACTCGTGCGTCCGATCTTCGGGGCGTTGCAGTTGTCCGACCGCATTGAATTCATCGACATGCCCGAAACGCTTCGGCCGAAATATCAATACCGCACGAGCGCGATCATCGATCGCCTGCGCGAGAGCGGCTACACGCGTCCCATTACCCCGCTTGCCGAAGCGGTCAACGATTACGTCACCAACTATCTTCTCCCCGGCCGTCCTTTGGATCCGGCTCGTGAGGAGCGCAACGCCATTTCCGTCTAATCGAGGTAGTACGTGTCCCAACCCAGCTCGCGTTCGCAACGCCGTCAGCACCAGCGCGGCGGTTCGGCCGCTCCGCAAAAACGCGATCCCATGATGAGCGTGTACATCGCGCTCGCCGTTGTGGTCGTTCTGATCGTCGCCGGCTTCGGCATCATGCGATGGCAGCAAAACAACGCACTTCAGGCGGCCTATGCAACGCCGTCCCCCGCGCCTTCCGCGCATGGCGGTCCTACGCCGATTCCGCTCCAAGACGGCGAAACACTCGGCAAGGCGATGATTGCGACGTCGAAGATCGGTGCGGACACGAAAGAGGGCGGCCAAGGCCAACCGGTCGACGGTATTCCGTGCGCGGGACAAGAGTACGTGACGCTGCACGTGCATCCGCATCTCGCAATCTTCGATCGCGGCGTGCAAGCACAAGTGCCGCAGTTTATCGGAAGCGCAGCCGTTCCGCCGCAGGGCTGTTTGTACTGGATTCACACGCACGATGCATCGGGCATCATCCACGTTGAAGCGCCGCAACTCACACCGCCGGGCGGATCAGACTACAATCTTGGGATTCTCTTCGACATCTGGGGAGAACCGCTTTCGCGCGACAACGTTGCCGGCTTGAAAGGCCCCGTAACCGCGTTCGTCAACGGTCAGAAGTACGACGGCGACCTGCGGATGATTCCACTCAAATCGCACAGTCAAATCGTGCTCGAAGTTGGTACGCCGGTCGTCCCGCCGCCGAATTACGCGTTCCCGCCTAACGACTAACCTTCTTGAGTTCGCCGTCGAGTTCGTTGAACGGCACCTCGCCGCTGTTCAAGTAGGTGATCGTCTTGTTCTTGTCGATCACGGCGAGCGTCGGAAAGCCGCCTTTGAGGTAGAGCTTCGCGACCGTAAGGTTCGGATCGTACGCGGCAATCGGATACTTCACGTTGAAGCGCTGCTGAAAGTTCAACAGATCAAACTGAGACGCGGGGGTGGTGCCGTCCATCCCCGTATCGCTTCCCGGGACCGCGATAAAGCTGACGCGGTCCTTATATTTTTGATAAAGGCGGTCGATCACGGCCGTCTCGCGTTGGCAGTGCGGGCACCACGTCGCAAAAACTTCGAGAAACACCGGTTTATCAGCGGACGCGAGATCGAACGGGCCGTCCGTCGTCGGCGTTTGGAACTCCGGCGCTTTTTGCCCCATCGTCGCCTGCGCGTTGATCGGCGCCACCGACGCATTCTGCAATTGCTGCGATGGACGCAACTTCACGTAGAGCACGCCGCCGATCGCGAGTACGGCGATAATAACGATGGAGATTACGGCAAGCGTCCGTTGATTCATTTCGGTTGAAGTCTCCGGTCAACAGCAAGTATGCCCGGCGCAAAGCGCGCGATAATGTACGCAATAAGCGCGAGCGCGAGATCGAATGCGACATGCGGCCAATCGGCCGTCGCCCGATCGTTCGGTCCGAAGCAGCCGCAGTTTGCCGGAATCCCGCGAATAACTGCCGATGCGATCGCAGCGGCGTAGATCAGAAATTGCGCGACGGTGATCCAGCCGACAACGCGCGTGAACAAACCGGCAACGAGATAGAAGCCAACTAGGATCTCGAAATACGGCAACACCAGGGCCAGCGGCGCCACGATCTCGCCCGGAAGCAGACGAAAACCGGCGATCGCCGACGCGAGCTCGGGCGCGTGACCGACTTTTAGCGCACCGGTCACGAGTAAGAGACCGCCGAGGATGAGGCGGAGCAAGAACACGGCAAGCTGCATGATACGGATGTGCGGGATGCGCCCTACACGACGCAAGTCCTGGTAGCGTCCCCGAAATTTAGGATAACCTAACACGTAGTGCCACGTTGGATCGTCCGTTTTCTCGCCGTTGCCGGACCGGGGCTCGTCGTTGCTTTCGCCGACACCGAGGCGGGAAGCATTACAACCGCCGCGACATCGGGCGCGCAGTACGGCTACAAGCTCATCCTGCTGCAGTTGCTGCTGATCGTGCCGCTGTTCATCGTGCAAGAAATGACGGTGCGCCTCGGCGTGGTGACCAAAAAGGGGCACGCGCGTCTGATTCGGGAGCACTACGGACTTGGATGGACGTGGGTCTCGCTCGGCACGATGCTCATCACCAACGTCGCTGCGCTCGTAACCGAATTTGCGGGTATCGCAGGCGCTGCCCTAATCTTCGGTATCAATCCGGCGCTTTTGGTGGTCACCGCCGCCACGCTCTTGATCGTCGTGATCTTCACCGCATCATACAAACGCGCTGAAGCGTTCGCGCTCGCGTTATGCATCGTCGAGCTGCTCTTCATTCCGGCAGCGTTTGCGGCGCATCCGCCTGCGCACGCCGTTGTGTACGAAGGTCTCTTTGGTTCGCAGCCGCTCAACGATCCGAATTACGTGCTGCTGATCGCGTCGAATATCGGCGCCGTTATCATGCCGTGGATGATCTTCTATCAACAGAGTGCGACGGTAGACAAAGGCCTGCAGCTCTCCGATCTCGGCTTTGCTCGATTCGATACCATGCTCGGCGCCGTTTTGACGCAAGGCATCATGTGCGCGGTGATCGTTACGACGGCGGCGACGCTCTTCGTGAAACACATTCCGATCAGCGATGCGGCGCACGCCGCACTGGCACTCGAACCGTTGGTCGGGCGGTTTGCCGGCGTGACGTTCGGTGTCGCGCTCATCGGCGCATCGATGCTCGGCGCGTTCGTCGTTGGACTTGCGACCGCATGGGCGTTCGGCGAAGCATTTGAGTGGCGTTCGTCGCTCAACGACGACTTGCGCAGCAGACGCTTCACGGGACTCTACGTCGTGTGTGTTGTGCTCGCCGCAGCGTTCGTGTTGATCCCAAATCTCCCGCTCGTCAAGCTGACCGTCTACGTCGAAGCGTTCAACGGCTTCGTGCTGCCAATCGTGCTCGGGTTCTTGCTCGTTCTTGTCAACGATCGCCGCGTGATCGGCAACCGCGGAAACCGCCCGCTCGGCAATGCCGTCACCTTCGTACTCTCCGGCATATGCATCGTGCTCGGCATCTATATGGCCGTTACGACGATTCTCCACCCCGGGGCGTGAGCCGTGCGGTACACTATCCCTATGCGTCGTCGCCTCGGGTTCTTTGCGCTCGCGCTGGCACTGCTCGGTGCGGGCTGCTCGCGCTATCCCGCGGCGCCGGATTTCACCCTAACCGATCAGCATCGGGCGCCATGGACGCTCTCAAGCCAACGCGGGAAAACCGTTGCGCTGTACTTCGGATTTACGCACTGCGCCGATACGTGCCCGACGACGCTTGCAAAGCTTGCGAAGGCGATCGGCAAGGATACCAATGCGGAGATCGTGTTTGTCACCGTTGATCCGGAGCGCGATACGCCGCAAGTCATGAACGCATACACGCAGCGTTTCTCGGGCGCTGCGATCGTCGGATTGACCGGCACACCGCAGCAAATCAAAGCCGTCGAACGTGCATACCATGTGTGGTCGCAGAAAATTCCCGGAAAACGCGGCAAGTACGATTACGATGAAGCGCACATTTCGATCGTCACGTTCATCGATCCGAACGGTCGCCAACGTTCGATTGCCGATCAAGATGACAGCGTGACGACGCTCGCATCCGATGTACGGAGCGCGATGCAATGATTGCGAGCCTTGCGTTGCTGCTCGCTGCGATTCTCGCGCCGATGCACGGTGTCGTCCTCGCGCCGGCTGGAGCACACGAGGCCGTCGTGCGCAATGATGCCGTGACGAACATGGTACCGGAAGAGACACGCCGATACCGGCTGTCGCCGTCGATCGCGCTTCGCAGCGGCGTCGGCATCGACGGAATCATCGACCGTTCGACATCGCCTTGGACGCTACGCGAAGCGACGATCGCCGCTCCATTCTCTCCGGGCATGCCGGATGCAGGACGCGAGCAGCCCGTTGATGTCGGTAAGAAACTACCCGCCGCGATGCTCGTCGATCAAGGCGGACAGCTCGTGCAATTGAATCGCGCGTTTGCCGGGAAGGTCGTGCTGCTCAGCTTTGTTTTCACGCGCTGCCCCGATGCAACGCTCTGTCCGGCGATCTCCGGCAAATACGCCTACATGCAATCGCATCTCGACCCCGCGCGTTTCGCGCTCGTTGAGATCACGCTCGATCCGCCGTACGATTCGCCGGCGGTACTGCGCGACTACGGGCATCAGTACGGCGCGGACCCGCGGATTTGGCGTCTGCTTACGGGGACCGGATCGACGGTTCAGCGGCTGCTCAATGCGTTCGGCATCAACTCCTTGCGCGTGAGTTCGGCGAATTTTATTCACAACGACAAGCTCTACATCGTGCAGCCGAACGGTACGGTCGGCTACTTGGTGGACACGGCCGGCTGGGATCCGCAAGGCGTTATTGCCGAAGCCTCGGCCGTGGCCGGCATGGCCAGCAATCCGTTCGAGCGCTTCAAACTCTCGCTGATCGCCGACGTCGTGGCGCTCTGCGGCGGCAGTCAGTTCGCCGGCATCGTCGCCCTCGAGATCGGCCTGTTCTTCATCATCCTGGCGATCGTCGTCGCCGGGCTCTGGATCGTGGCGCGGGTGCTGTGGGGCCGGAGCAGCAGGCAGACCTGAGAACCGGGGAAAACCCTGGGGCAGTCCATGGCAGCACCGCGCAAGCCGTTCGAGCCTCCTACTCCGGAGCAAACCGCGTTCCTCGAGCGAGCGATCGAACAGCACGGCAAGGCGACCTACAATTTCGCGCTACGCCTCACCCACAATGACGCCGATGCGCGCGATCTGACGCAAGAGGCGTTCATTCGCGTGTACCGGGCCTGGCGCAGTTTCCAGCCCGGGACCTCATTCGTTTCCTGGATATACAGAATTGTCACAAATCTGTACCGGGACGAACTTCGGAGGCGAAAAGGCCGTTATCAGGAGGAGATCCCTGAAGATAACGCGCCCCAAGAGTTCTCGGGAGCCCGGCCCCTGGCAGTGGAGCCGATCGAAGACCTCGTCGAATCGCAATTCAGCGAGACGATGTCGAAAGCACTGGAAGCGCTTTCACCCGATCAGCGCCAAGTGGTCGTTCTCGCGGACGTCGAGGAATACAGTTATCAAGAAATCGCAGAGATCGTCGGGTGCTCGATCGGAACGGTTCGTTCACGTCTGCATCGCGCACGACAACAACTACGGAAGCTCGTTGAGCACTACTCGGCAAAATGATGAATCACGAACATACAACAACAGAAGCAATAATTGATTACCTCCATCGCGAGTTGAGTCCGGAGGCGGACGCAGCATTGCTCGTACATTTGGAATCGTGCGAGCAATGCCGCGCGATCTACCAGGAGCAGGCGCGCCTTTCCGAATCATTGCGCACGTACGCGCGGGTGACCGAACGCGAACTGCCGCAAGGCGTGGTCGCCCGCATTTGGGACGCCGTCGAGACGCAGCAGACCCAACCATCGTTCGCGCAGCGCATCACCGCGCTTTTCCGTCCGGTCGTCGCGGTGCCGATTGCTGCCCTGCTCGTGGTCGGCGCCTTCTTCGGCTATACCGCTTCGCACCACACCGGACCGATCACAGTTATTGATGCCGCCTATTATTTGCGCGACCATGCGTCGCTGAACAGCACGATGCCGTTCGGCGAGAGTTCGGTGGAACCGGCATCGCTGCACGGTGATGAATCGGCAGGCGATCAGCAGTGGATCGCTTCGACCGGGGCGAGCGCCATTGCCGAAACGCGCTAACGGCGCACTTCTCGTTGTACTCTCGGCGGCGCTGATCGGCGCTGCCCCTTCGCACGCTCCCAATCCGGCGCCGACGACGCTTTTACGTGAAGCGATCGAAGCGCCGAAGCGTCTCTCCTACGTCGGCGAAATTCAGGTCCTGCGCTTCGGGAGTCAGAAGAGCGCCGCATCGGTCTATCGCATCGAACATCGCTCGCCGGACCTCACACGACGCTGGTATCTCGCGCCGCAGAGTTACTATGGCGACTCCGTGATTTCGCGCGGCGAAACGACGTATTCCATCGACGTCAAGCGCAATCGCGTCGTGGTTGCGCAGGATGACGCGATCGACGATCAAGTCGCCGAAGACGATAACTTCGCGGTACTGAATTCCAACTACAACGCGAGTTTTGCCCCCGACGACAACGTCGAAGGCCGTCGCGTGCACGTTATTCTTCTGACCAACAAATACACGGGACAGATAACGATGCGCATTAAAACGGACGCGCAAACCAATCTCGTGCTCGAAAAAGAAATCTATGCGGCCAACGGCGCGCTCTCGATGCAGGAACGGTTCGAGCAGATCCGCTACGCGAATGCGATTCCGACTGCGATCTTCGACGTGCCGAAAGGAATGCAGCGGGTCGACGGGCCTTCACGCGGATTACCGTCGAGCGATTTGCAACACGTGATGGCCGCGGCCGGATTCCCCGCGCACGGTCCCAAGTATCTGCCGGAGGGGTTCATTCCGGTCGAGGGTGACGTCATCGACATCAAGGGCGTGCGCACGCTGCACTTGCTCTATTCCGACGGCGTCCGCACGGTCTCGCTCTTCCAACATCAAGGAACGGCGGATGTCGGCTTTGAGAACTTCCATGCAACGAGCACCAAAGTCGAAGATCACGACGCGAGATACACCGAAGACGGCGCCACGATGTTACTTGCGTGGTCGGAATCCGGTTTGCATTTTACGCTCGTCGGCGAATTGAGCTTAGCAGAGCTAGAAAAGATCGCAGCCTCCGTGGTACCCTAGCGGAGATAATGACCGTCCCCGAACGCGATCTCCGCACGCTGCTGATCTGTATGAAGCCGGCGCTCGACCCACGTGAGTGGGTATTTTGCAGCGTCGATCGTTCGTTTCTCACCTCGGCGCATCGCCCGCTCTTCGTCTTCCAGGAGAGCGAAGGTACGACGGTCGTGATCGAACGCAGCCTCGCCGAGTCGCTCGGCGTCACCTGCGCGTTCCCGTCGCGCCGCATCACGTTACGCGTCCATTCGGATCTCGAAGCCGTCGGTTTCGTCGCGACAGTCACGAGCGAACTCGCCAAACACATGATTCCTGCGAACGTGGTGAGCGCGTTCTACCACGA
Source organism: Vulcanimicrobiia bacterium (assembly GCA_963765935.1). Classification (GTDB taxonomy): domain Bacteria; phylum Vulcanimicrobiota; class Vulcanimicrobiia; order Vulcanimicrobiales; family Vulcanimicrobiaceae; genus JAMXLG01. Next base: position 30,224 of record CAVXXX010000004.1, read on the forward strand.
CCACATCTTCGTGCCGGTCGACCGGGCCGAAGAGGCGCTGCACGTATTAGAGTCGCTGAGCGTGGAACGCGCTCGCGACGTTCTCTAGCCGCGTCAGCCGATCGCGCACCGCTTCCGGAATCGACGCCTCATCTGGGTTGTTTTCTCGGACGTCGCCTTCGCTCTCCAGAATCTGCGCGACCGATTCCGTCAACGCATCGATATCGTAGCCGCCCTCCAGCACGTAGACGACTCGCCCTTCGCAATACTCCACTGCCACCCGATTGATCGCCCGTGCGAGCATTTTCGCCGCGTCGACCGCGACGCCGAGGTCACCGACCGGATCTCCCGCCACGTAGTCGAATCCGGCGCTCACAACAATGGCGCGCGGACGCAGCGCCGTTACGGTCCTGCGCAACAAGCGCTCCCACACCGCGATAAACGCCTCCGTTTCTATCCCGGTAACGGGAAGCGGAACGTTGACGAGCGCGTCACCGTCGAGCGCTTCGATTTCATACCCCGTGCCGGGATACGCCGGCGACGCATGCGTTGAAATATAGGAAAGACCGCTTCCGGCGATGTCTTGCGTGCCATTGCCGTGATGGTAGTCGAAGTCGACGACGAGCACGTTTGCGCCGAACGCCGCCTGATACGCGCGTGCTGCGATGGCCGCGTTGTTGAAGAGACAGAATCCCATGCCGCGCTGCTGCTCGGCGTGATGTCCCGGCGGCCGAACGAGCGCAAAAACCGGACGCTTCGCGTGCGCTGCTTCTTCCATCGCGACAATGGCGCCACCCGCGGCGCGCTTCGCCGCCGCAAGCGAATGTTCGTCGATCACGACATCGCCCGTCGAGAGGTAGCGCGCACGGCGGGTACTTGATGTTTCCCGCTTAACGAGCTCGACATACGCCGGCGAATGCACGCGCAAGCAGTTCTTCGTCCGTCGCATCGCGTGCGGCGAGACGCTCGCCGAGCAATCCGCGCTCCCCTAAACGTGCAGCGACCACCTCCACGCGGTCGGGCGATTCGATGTGCCCAACATTGCGGAGATGGTCGCCATAAAGCGCGTCAGTGACGACTAGCATTACATTCGTGACAAAAGGGGATTACTTTTTGCTTAGCATCGCGATTTGCGATTGGATTTCGTTGTATTCTTTGGTGCCCTTCTTGATCATCTGCAAGAGGCGCTTGTAGGCGCTGAGCGCCTTTTGCTTTTCGTTCGTCTGCGTGTAGGTTTTACCCGCGACCCAGAGCAGCTGCGGATTTTGCTCCAAGAAGCCCTTCGCGCTCTTATCGAGGACGTCGAAGATTTGCGAGGCTTCCTTGTAGTTCTTCAGCTCGAAGTCCGCGCCGGCGATGCATCCGAGCGTCGACGGATTCTTTTCCATCGAAAAACTCTTCGCGCATGCATCCTTCGACCTGCTGTAATCGTGCAAGAACGAATACGCCTGGCCGAGCATCGCAAACGCTTGGGGATCGGGCGCCACGTCGGTGAGGTGCTTCAGGTAGCCGGCTGCATCCGACATTTTGCCTTGCTGCATGGCGAGCTGCCCGAGACGGAGCAGCGCCTGCGAATCATCTTTGTTGATCGCAAGTGCAGCTAGCCATTCGCGCTGCGCGTTGGCGTAGTTTTTCTGGGTGGCCCAGTAATCGCCGAAGCTCGTGTGAAGGTCGGCGAGTGTCGGATACTGCGCGATCCCTTGCGTGTAGACGGCCTGCGCTTGCGCGTCTTTGTGTTCGCTCGCGAAGTAGCTCGCTTTACGAACGATGATCGCACCGCGTTGCTGGTCGCTTGTCGCTGCAACGATGGCATCATCGTAGGCAGCCGATGCCTGCGCATCGTCATGTTGGCGCGCGTAGAGGTCGGCTTTAAAGACGAGTGCTTGGATATCTTTCGGATCGATCGCGAGGACCTTTGTGACCCAATTGAGCGCCTCAGGGATGTTGTTCTGCTGCGCGTACGTGGATGCGATTTGGAACAGCGGCGCCGTATTCTTCGGATCCATGGCGGCCGCTTTTTCAAACTGCGTGCGCGCGTCGTCGAACTTCTGCTCCGCGGCATAGACGGATCCGAGCGTTGTGATGGACTGCGCGTCGCCCTTGTTGAGCACGATCGCGCGGTTTGCGATACGCTCGGCGTCCGTGAAGCGGTTGGCGCGCAAATACAGCGTCGTCAACTGCTCGAGCACACCGGGATTGCTCGGATCGAGATTCTCCGCTTGTTCGAGATCGGCGATCGCGCCGTCCATACGACCCAGCGCTTGTTGCGCGTAGCCATCGAGATAATAGATCTGCGCGGTCTTATCGCCCATCTGCAGCAAACGCTGCGTCAATTGAATCGAAAGATCCGGGCGGTTGATGCCGAGGAGTTGTCCCGCGAGCTCCGCCATCGTCTGTTGATCATTGGGATTCGCCTTGAGCTTGGCCTCGAGACGGGGAATAGCGATATTGGGTGGCTCGGGCGTAGCGGTCGGGATTGCCGACGGCGACGGGGACGGGCTCGGCGATGCGGCCGATTTACCGCCGCCGAAGAGACCCGCTTGGGCCTTCGGCGTCGTGCCGATAGCCGCGGCGGTAAACGCGACGGCCATCATGAGCAGAACTGCGAAACGTTTCAACTTACTTTAACTTCCTGAAGTATTAGGATTTGGAGGCCGCGACCAATTTCGTGAGTTCGGGCACGATAGCGAACGCGTCGCCCACCACCGTGAGGTCTGAGAACTCTGTGATCGGCGATTGGCCATCCTTATTGATCGCAACGATCGTACCGGAAGAACGCATGCCGACCTTGTGTTGTATCGCTCCTGAGATTCCGACGGCGATGTAGAGGTTGGGGCTAACCGTTTTGCCGGTTTGCCCGATCTGCAAGCTATATGGCACCCAACCCGCGTCTGCAGCCGCGCGCGATGCGCCGACTGCACCGCCGAGCGCCTGCGCGAGCGGCTTCAACAACGAGTCGAACGGTTCCGGTCCACCGAGGCCGCGTCCGCCTGCGATTACAACGGGCGCTTCCTCCAGGGCGAGCTCACCACCGCCTTCTTCGACGTCCTTCTCGATCGTCACCATATAGGTCTTTCCGGGCGGTTTCTCGATTGCTTGCACGCTGGCACCGCTACCGCCCGCTTGCACGGCGAAGGCGTTCGGACGAATCGTTACGACGCCGTAGTCCGCGGGCTTGAGCAGACAGGTGGTAATTGCGGCTCCGCCCATCTTCGGCATGACGGCTTCAATCCGTCCGTTTTCGATTTTGAAATCCGTCGCGTCGGCGCACATGCCGGCGTTTAAACGCGCCATGATCCGTCCGGCGACATCCTTGCCGGTGAGGGTATTCGGAATGAGAATCAGCGACGGTCCGATTGTGCGCGCGGCGGCATCGATGTAATCGACGACCGGATCGAGTAGGAACTTGTCGGCATCGGGGTCGTCATTGACGTGAATGACATCGAGCGGATAGTTCTTTAGTTGCTCGGCGAGTTGCGTTGCGCCGTTTCCCACGACGATCGCATGCGCTTTACCGCCGAGTTTGTCCGCCAGCTGGCGCGCCTGCGTCGCCATTTCGAACGTAACCTTCGGCGTACTTCCGCCTTTGTGTTGAACGTAGACGAGGACGTTGTTCATTAGACGAGTTTCCGCTCTTTCAGGAAGTCGAAGATCGCCGCTGCGCCCTGCGCGCCGTCAGTCGCTTCGATCACTTGACCCTTGCCGCGCACCGTGGGCGGTTGCGCGTTGAGAAGTTCCGTTTTCGAGCCGTTGAGGCCGACCGCTTGATCGAGGCCAAGATCCGAGATGGTCATCGGTGCGATCGTCTTTTTCTTCGCACCCATGATGCCTTTGAGCGACGCGTAGCGCGGTTCGCCAAATGTGAGCGCGGTCGTAATGACCGAGGGCAGCGGCGCAAGCACGTCTTGGAATCCGGTATCCGTCTCGCGTTCCAAACGCAGTTTGCCATCGGTAACTTCCGCTTTGCGCACGTTTGTAACGAGCGGCGTCTGCAGATACTCCGCGAGCGCACCGGGCGTCGCGCCCGTGGAACCGTCGTCCGAGAGTCCGCCGACAATCAACAAATCGAAACCGATTTTTTTCAACGCATGCGAAATTGCATACGATGTTGCCCACACGTCGCTGCCTTCGAGGCCTGCGTCGCTGAGCAATACAGCGTCGTCAGCTCCCATCGCGAGCGCTTTGCGCAGCGTCTCCTTGAGCGACTCGGGTGCCATCGAAAAGACCGTGACCGTCGTGTCACCGCCGACTTTCTCTTTTACTTGCAGCGCCGCTTCGAGCGCGTACTCATCGTACGGATTCAACACGGTTTCAACACCCGTGCGAACCAAACGCTTCGTCCCCGGATCGATACGCTTCTCGGCGTTCGGGTCGGGCACAAGTTTGACCGTAACCACGATCTTCACGTGGAGTAATGACCTCCTCGAATGCTTGGGGAGAACCCGCCCGAGTTTGGTCAGGCGCGCTCGTTATCCTCTGATAATTTTATCAATTTCCGGGCTTCGCCTAGCCTAGAACTGAAAGTGCTGATCGACGACGAGAGTCGTCCCCCGCATGGTGGGAGGCGGTCCTCCCGGGATCGATGGAACCCCGACGAGGCCCTGGTGGCGCAATTGAACGAGGAGCTGCTCTCCGCCCAAATCCCATTCTCCGCCGATGAACGCCGCGCCGTAGATGCCTTGAACGGGCGTCGTTGACCACATGCCGTTCGCGGAGTAGCGCGCGTAGCCGATAACCCCGAGCGCCTTCGTATTGAAGTGATGCTGGAGCGACACTGCGATCTGCGGATAGTTGATGCTGACGAAGTCGCTAGGATCGGTGTTGACCGGACGATACGAGCGGTCCCAAACGGTGTCCGCGACGATATCGTCGCGTTGCAAGTGCCACGCAGCGTAGAGTGCGGCTTGACGCTGCCACCCACTCGTGCCTTCGCCGTTGAGTTCCAGTAGAAAATATCCGTCGACCCAGCCTTCTTGCGACGCCTGCGCTTCCGTAATGGGCTCCAGTTGGCGCCACACGTAGGCGGCCGCGTGCAACTCCAATCGTCCGCGCGTGGCATCCGCGTGCACGCGGTACCCTGCGCGGTTGATGCCGACGATCGAATTGTCGATCGTCTGATACGTCGATTTCAACCATTGTCCGGGCCACGACCACGCAATGGACCAAACATTTTCCGGAACGCCGTACGGCATGATGGCTGTCGCATAGCGTGGATCGAAGCGGTAGTACTCTGCGCCGAAATCCGCGTTTTTATCAAAATGATACGCGACGCCGTAGTGTTGATAGTTCCCGGGCGCATTCGTTCCGGGTTCGGAAACGAGGCCGGCGTTATACCATCCGCGTCCGACTTCGATGATAACGTCGTAACGGCTCAAGGGATGAAAGAATGCGCGCAGGCCCGCGAGCGTTTGATGTTGATCCGCGAGCTCGCTTGAGAAAAGTCGCCCTTGCGGGCCCGGATACAACGTTCGATTTGCGCCGAAAAACGTCGTCGTTGCGATCGGGGCGCCATTTGTATCGATGTGCGAGACTTGCGCCGAGAACCGTCCGTACTCGCCGCGATCGATCACGATCGATCCGTTGAGCAGACGTACGCCGGTATCGCTCAGCGAAGGCAATAGCGCATCTGTTAGTTCGATTGATGCCGACCGGATCTTCACGAGCGCGTCGGCACCGAGCAATTGCATCGACGTCGGTGCCGTGGTCCAGCTATCGAGATTCGGCAAACCGGGACCGAGCGTTTCCGCGCTTTGAATTCCGGTCGATGCCGGTGCGTTCGTTATCGGCGGCGGCGCAAAAACGAAACGATCGGTTTGCGCAAGATCAACGTATCCTCCGCGAATTTGCCAAGCGCGGTTGTTGTCCGCAAGCGATGCGGAAACCGGAACCGACAGCTGGGCGCCGATGAAATCGTTCTTTCCCGGCTGTGTCGGAAAGACAATGCCGGGATTATAGAAGTGATTCCAATGCGGGCTTGCATTCCCGAAAAGCGGTTCACCCCAATACGCTGCATTCGTTCCATCGCCCGCGATGCCGGTAAAACCGAACGTTGCTTGCGCCGTCACTGTACGGGTGCGGCCCGTTGCCGTAAGTTCGTATTGCGCAACGCCGGAAAGGCCCGGGATCGTCGGCGCGCTCGAAAACCAGTCGTACGGCGACATCGGCGAAAGCGGCAATCCGGCTTCAAAACTCGCCGCCTCCGGCGGTGTGATTCCCGGTCCACTCGCCGATTGATCGACAAAGACGTTCGTCCCGGTAATCGACGTTGAAAATCCGGGCGTTGGCTTCGGCGACGGGGTCGCTGACGGGCCGTCCGCGCGTGCCGTTGCGCACACGAATACGAGCGCGAGCGAAGCGCCGGCGCCTATCGACGTGATCTTCCGCATTAGAGTCATGGTAGCGGCCGAGCGACGGGAAAATCAACGCGCGTGCGGGTAAAGTGCCATGGTCGTGCCCCTTTTCCGATCCGTCCGCTTCTGGTTTTCACTCGCCGTCGCCCTCATTTCGGCAGCCGTGACGGATCCGTTATTGGAAGCGGCGTCGAACGCCGGCATCTTCGGGCACGGCGCGTTCACCGATCATAGCAATCTCGACGTACTTCCGGCGCTCTGCGTCGGCCTCGTTGCAATCGCGGTGCACGTCGGGTTGCGCGTTAACGGCGGGATCCTGCGCTCTTGGGATTCTGCCCTGCGCGCGCGGGCCGGCACACTTCTGCCCATGACCTTTGCGGCGCAACTCATCGTGCTCTATTCAATGGAGACCATCGAGCAGATTGCCGTCACCGGTCATCCGCTCGGCGGAGCCATTTGGCTCGGTGCTCCCGCGGCAATTGCGATCGCGGTACACGCGGTCACGTGTATCATCGCATTCTTCGTTGCGACGCGTGTTATGCACGAACTGGCGTGGGCAACGCTGCGCGTCGTTCGTATTATCCGCGCAATTCTTACGCGCGAGGCTGCCCGCAGCATCATCGTTCGGCGCCTTCGCATTGTTCTGCGCACGCAGCTCGCGCCCGAACTCTGCACGGCCGGAGGTCGCGCACCGCCCTCCTACGCTCGCTAACCACACGGTTTGCGCGTTTAACGCAAACCCATATCACTTTTAGCGTAGGGGTTTCAAAATGGATTACAAGCGGCGGCTTTGGGTCGCGAGCTTTATGGCGCTTGCGTAACGGCGGCGATCGCTGGTTTCTTCATCTTCCTTCACCCTTCGCGCAGCAAATTGTCGAACGTTCGCGCAGAGCGCGTTGGCCAGCAAAAGCTCAACATCTTGCTGCTGGGTTACAAGACGACGAGAACACGACGACACGATCATTCTCGCGCACCTCGACGTGGGGCGCCGCACCGCACCTCGTGTCGATTCCCCGTGACACGTGGGTGCCGACCCCGGGAGGTCACGATAAAATTAATGCTGCGTACGCGTTCGGTGGCGCGAAAGCAACCACGAACGTGGTGCGCACGCTCTTAGGCGGCGTCCGATCGATGCAACGGTGGCAATCCAGCCGAGGGTGCGGCACAGATCGTCGACGCAATGGGCGGATTGAACGTCAACGTCGATGAGGACATGGATTACGACGACAACTACGGCGACCTGCACATTCACCTGAAGAAAGGCGAGCAGTATCTGACGGAAGCAAAGTTGTCGGCTACATGCGCTCGGCACGATGCGGCGTCGGACTTCGGACGCGTCCGTCGACAGCAGCAGTGCTCAAAGCACTGATGGCCCAACTCAGCGAGCCGCAGAACTGGACAAAGCTTCCGCGATTGATCGACTACGCACGCGAAAGACGTGAAGACGTCGCTCACGGACCAACAGCTCGCGGCATTACTCCAAATCTATCGCAACGTGCCAGACGACAACATTCGTACGTTCACCCTTCCGAGCGGCAGGATGGGTCGGCGATGCCTCGGTCGTCTTCGCCGATCGACGTTGGGCATCGTTCGTCGGTGCGCTGCTCTTTTCGAAGGCCGAACCGCCGCCCGAGGAGGTCATCGTTGCGAACGCAACGGGAAATACCGAATTCGATAAGACACTTATCGGCGCTTTGCGCGGTGCCGGATGGAACGTGCGACGTTCGTCGATCAACCGCAACGGCAGATGAGTTTCGTAGCGGGAGCCACGCTGGCGGCGCGCTCGCTCTCGAAGACGTTCTCTCTCTCTCTCAAGCCTTCAAAGAACACGACGCTCCTGATCGGAACCGATCTGCGCGGAGAGCGAATGAAGGGTTGATGAGGGATTGTGGCGATCTTCGTGATCGCATGCTTCTTCAGCGGTGCGTGGCTCGGGAAAACGCTCTCAACGATGCCGCCGCTTCCGGCGTCGTCTCGTCCTTCAACGGTGGAGCGCATCGATCAAGAGCGGCTGCGCAGACACGACCGCGAAATGGCGATCGCTACGGCGATTGCCTCACCCGTAGCCATTCTCATACTGTTCTTAACCGGCGCGATCGTATCGGGGTTCGTTACTACAAGTGCCCAGGGGAACGCAAGAAACCGGAGCTAATGGCGCTTGCGTCCGCGCTGATATTGGTCGGGAACAAACGCGTCAGCACCGAGAACATCGGCGGCATCCCACGTCCAGTTTGGATCGCGGATAAACCCGCGAGCTAACTCGATTAAATCGGCCTGACCGCTCTGCAGAATCGTTTCCGCCTGCCGCGGATCGGTTATCATTCCAACCGCCATCGTGTGCATGCCGGTGGCGGCTTTGATCGCCGACGCGAACGGCACTTGGTATCCGGGGCCGACGGGAATCTTTTGATGTGCGACGAGTCCGCCGCTCGACACATCGACGAAATCACAACCGCGCCGGCGCAATTCGCCCACGAACGCAATCGACTGCTCGAGATCCCAGCCGTCTTCTGCCCAATCTGTCGCCGAAATCCGAACGCCGAGCGGCTTTTCTCCGGGCCAAGCGGCGCGCACCGTATCGAAAAGCTCGAGTGGAAAACGCAGGCGGTTTTCGAGCGTTCCGCCGTACGCGTCGGTGCGTTGATTGGTCAATGGCGAAAGAAATTCGTGGCCGAGGTACCCGTGTGCGAAATGCAATTCGATTGCATCGATGCCCAGGTGGTTGCATCGCCGCGCGGCGCGCGCGAAATCGTCGCGGACTTTATGTAAGCCGGCGTCATCGAGCGCCGTGGGCGTGCGCCAATCGGGCGCGTACGGAATTGCCGAGGGAGCAAACGTTTCATATGAGCGCTCGCGCGGTGCTGCATTGCCGCCTTCCCATGGGGGAAGCGTTGATGCTTTCCGTCCCGCGTGTGCGAGTTGCACGCCCACCTTCGTCCGCGTCCATCGGCGAATGAATGCAACAACGCGCGCCATCGCCTCTTGATTCGAGTCGGAATAGAGCCCGAGATCGCGATCCGTGATCCGTGCCTCGGGACTGACCGCCGTCGCTTCGAAAAACGCAAGTCCCGGACCGGAGATCGCGTAATGCCCGAGGTTGACGACGTGCCAGTCATTCGCATTGCCGTCCTCCGACGAATACTGGCACATCGGTGATACGACGATACGATTTTCCAACTCCGATTCGCGCAGGCGAATCGGCGAGAATAGCAGGCTCATGGCGCCTCCGTTGAATACTGAAAACATCATGACCTACCGGCCGCCGTATTTCCGCGTCGACGATCGAGAGACGCTTCTCCGTTTGATTGCAGCGCATCCCCTCGCGATGTTGGTTACCGCGCACGATCGCGATATTTCACTAACCCACCTTCCGCTACTCGCGCGCGTCGACGTGGATACGCTGCTGCTCGAAGGGCACATCGCTCGTGCAAACGATCAATGGAGACACGAGCCGTCAACGTCCGTCGCTGCTTTTCGCCTCGCGCAACACTATATTTCGCCGACATGGTATCCATCGAAGCAAACGAATCCCCGTACCGTTCCGACGTACGACTATGTCGCGATCGAAGCGCGGGGACCGGTGCGCTTCATTCACGATGCAGCGTGGCTACACGCATTCACGCGGCGGCTGACGGAAACACAGGAAAAGGCCGTCGGAGGCACGTGGTCCGTCGACGATGCGCCGGCGGATTATCTCGAGGCGCAAGTCAAGGCGATCGTCGGTGTCGAGATGCGCGTCGAAACGCTCACCGGCACGTTCAAGTTGAATCAGAATCATCCGCGCGAAAACATCGAAAGCGTTATCGCATCACTCGAAGCGCTCGGCACGCCCGACGCATCGGCCCTTGCATCGTTTATGAAGGGCTAAAGTTCCGCCCGCTCGCCTCGCAAACGCGACGCGTGTTGCCCTTGTTCCTACCGCAATAGGTCGGCGTCTGACTATGGCAATTGGGACACAGTAAACGAAGATTTTCCAGGCGGTGATCGTTGCGAGAACCGTTGATATGATCTAGATGCAGCGAAATACTCTCACCAAGCCACGAATCGAGCTCGCATCTGCTACACCGATGGTTGAGAAGGCCGGCTTCGATGAGTCGCCGTTTAAGAAGCGAGGTGCTGCCTCGATAGTTGCTTCCGCTGACCAGTATCTGACTCAAAGGAATCTTCGGGACATAGGGATTCCGCTTGCCGCGCAGATGAGCTTTCCCTGTCCAGTGCGCGGTCGACAATCCTAATGCAATGATTCGATCACGAAGTTGTACGTAATTACCGCCAGCGGGGCGAAGTCCAAGTCGCGCAAGCGCCTGTGCGGCAGATTTACTCAAGATGATTGCTTCGCGATACGCGTCGTCGCTGTGCCTCGATGTTCTCATCAGGGCGATCGTACCGACTCGTTGCGCCACATGCTTGGCACGACGATAAAAAATGGGACGGGCGGGAATCGAACCCGCATGCTCTTTCGAGCGGCAAATTTTCGCACCACTATAGCTTTCGCTACTTGGCTCGCGCTCGCGCGAACCAATTTGCTGGTCCGGACTGTGCCATGACCATGGGCGATTGTTCTAAAATCGCCGTTAGGCCGCGCCCATCCAGTCTCTACACCTTCGTAGATTCACGCCTTGGCGTGATCCCGCTTGGCTCGGCGTTGTCGTATGCTTTCGCACGTAGAGTTCGCCGACTTTGAGCGCATCCCGCACGCGGTTTCCCTTCGTACGGCTCAAGGAGTTCCCTCAAGTCTGCTGTGTCTGCCAGTTCCACCACCGTCCCGTTTTCGTCCCACTACGTGGGGCGCACATCGTGTGCTCGAAAACACCGCCTACATCCTGTAGGCGCCGCGGTAAGGTCTACTGTTGATAGTGTTCGACGGTATCTGCCGAACGCATGTGTGCGGTATCGGGATCTTGTCCTGCATCGCGGCGCGCGCGCCGTTGACGTAGGAGATCGTAGTAGCGGTCGAGTTGCACTTGCACGGCCTCGAGTCGCTTGCGGTCGTCGGGGGTCAGTTTGTGGCTGTCACCGTGTTCCAGCAGACGATGCTCTTCGCTCACCAGTTCTTCGATGTGCGCTTGAATCGCGTTGTCGTTCATGCCGTCCACTCCGGGACGGCGGCAAAAGAGCCCTGCTAATGCGGGATCGCGCGGGCCGTAATCGGCTGGCGGTCCCGTTGCTGAAGCAAGTAACCCACGAGCAGATCCGCTGTCGTCGTCACCGCGCGGTCGTGACCGAGGATGTCGAGTACGGTTTCGAGCACGATAATGCCGGCCGGGAGAATATCCGCGCGATGGGCCTTCATTCCGGCGATCTCGCGCCGCTCCTTATACGTCATTCCACACAGCCGCACGAGCGCACGCTGCATGTCGGCGCGCGTCATCTCGACGCGATTCATCTTCGTCTTCTTCCCGAACGCGACTTGCGCGGCCGTCGTCGCGGAACCACCGACGAAGGCAAGGCGGTGGACCTTTCGAAAATCCGCGATCGGCGCAAGCGCGTCGCGCGCAATGTTACGCGCGCGTTCGATCGTGTCTAAATCCACGGTAGAATCGCGTCCCGCAAGTTCCGGCACGGCTTCCGTCAATCGCACCGCGCCGATCTCGTACGAAACGGTGCGCTCAGGAGCATGACCGGCGCCGATTGCATACTCGGTGCTGCCGCCGCCGGTGTCGATCACGCCGACTTCTTCGCCGTGGAGTTGGCCGAACGCGGTGATCGCACCGCGATATGATGCAGCGGCTTCTTCATCTCCGCTCAGCACGCGCAGCGGCACGCCGATCAAATCATGAACGGCTTCGGCAAACACATCGCCGTTATCCGCGCGCCGTAGTGCGCTCGTTGCAATCGCGTACAGGCGAATGTAGTGCCCGCGTAGCGCGCGCATGTGATCGCGAATTGCATCCAGAGTGCGCTGCATCGGTTCATCCCCGAGGTGGCCGCGTTCGCGCAGGCCTTCGCCGATGCGCGTGCCGATGGAGCGCGAGAGTTCCATGCGCGGAGTTTCCGCCTGCATGTCCGCGATCAGCGCGCGCGTCGAATTCGTGCCGATCGAAACGATCGCCCAATGCTTCACGCGCGACCTATTCGCTACGGCTCGTCGCTATGCTTCGATTGAAAGAGCGCGGCGCGTTTCTTTTTACGCAAGAAGTGCCGCTCGTGCGCGGGACGGCCTTCGTCGTCGGTCTCCCACTCTTCGGTGCTCTTGAAGTAGTCGGCGATCTGTTCGTCGAGCTCCGGCTCTTCGATTTGAGGAGCGATCGTTACCATCGGACGGCGTCCGCCGGGATGCTTCACGAAGGGGATGGACTTCCGGCCCGAGATACTGCGTTCGTATTGCGTGCGGTGCGCTTCGACGTCACCCGCGGGCGCACTCGCTAGCTCGCCGGATTCCAGACGCACGGTCGCGCCGTATGCGTTGAGATTAATGACGAACCCGAAGATACGATCGTTCACGGAGCGGGCGAAGGTGCTGGACTCACAAAGATGATCGCCTCATTGCGGCGCACGAGGCGGAGGCGGTCGTGAATATCGGGGACGGCCCCTTCGGGATCTTGCAAGCGCTGCAGTTCGTGTAGCTGCCACTGTTTGCGGGCTTGCAAGGCGCTGACGTCGCTTTGCGTCGACGAGAGATCTTGCGCGAGCGCGATATTTTGATGGATCACGCGAGCGAATTGCACCCCGACGAGTGCGAAGATCACGAGCGCGACAAGGGTGGCACTGACGCGTCCGAGGAGACGAAAAACGAGCGGTGCGCGCGTCGGTCGCTTCACCGGCTTGTCCCGATTACCTCGCGGCGCTCCGTTTCCCATGCGCCTACTTTTCGATATTTCTGATAACGCGCCTCACGTAGCGCATCGGGCGACATCGCCATCAAACGCTGCAAAGCCATGGTAACCGATCCGAGAACCGTCGAAACTACCAGAGACGGTTCGCGGTGCGCACCTCCGAGCGGCTCTGAGACGATTTCGTCAACGATCCCAAATGCTCGCAAATCCGCCGCGGTTAATTTCAACCGCGCGGCCGCCTCTTCCGCTTTTGTCGCATCGCCCCAGAGAATGGCTGCACAGCCTTCAGGCGACGCGACGCTGTATACCGAATGCTCCAGCATGATGACGTGGTCCGCGATGCCGAGCGCGAGCGCCCCGCCCGATCCACCTTCGCCGATGATCGTGGCGACAATCGGGACACGCGCCTGCGTGAATTCGTAAAGGCACATCGCGATGGCTTCGGATTGGGCGTGCTCTTCGGACGTAATGCCGGGGTCCGCGCCCTTCGTGTCGATCAACGTGACGACGGGCACACCCAAACGCGAGGCGGTGTGTGCCAGACGCTGCACCTTGCGATACCCTTCGGGCGTCACCATGCCGAAGTTGCGACGCAGATTTTCCTTCGTGTCGCGACCGCGCTGCTGTCCCATAACCATGACGGGATGGCCGGCAAGAAGGGCAAATCCGGCGACGACTGCGGGATCGTCCCGGAACATCCTATCGCCGTGAAGTTCGTCGAAGCGATCGAGTTGCGAAATATAATCGAGCGACGTCGGACGACTCGGATGGCGCGCCATGTGGACTTTTTGCCACGGCGTCAGCCGGCCGAAGATCTCGCGCTGCAGCTCTTCGTACTTCTGCTCGAGCGCCGCGATTTCGGCCGACATATCCACGGGCTGGCTCACGTTCGCGCTGCGAAGATCCGCGATACGTCGCTGGAGTTCGAGCAAACCTTTCTCACGCTCGACGATCAAGTTCACAGCTTGTCCTGAGGCTCCCGAAGGGCAATGACCTTCTTGCCGGCCGCGTACTGCAGCAGTCGGACGAGCGAGTTCTTGAGATCGTGGCGATCGACTACCATGTCGATGGCGCCTTTCTCGAGCAAGAATTCCGCTGTTTGAAACTGATCGGGCAGTTTTTGACGGATGGTCTGCTCGATGACGCGGCGCCCGGCGAAGCCGATCATCGCTTTTGGTTCGGCCACAACGACATCGGATTCGAATGCAAACGACGCCGAGACGCCGCCCGTTGTCGGGTCGGTCAATACGGTCACGAAGAAGTTTCCGTCTTCCATAAATCGCGTAACGGCAGCGGTCGTTTTGGCCATCTGCATCAGTGCGAACATGCCTTCTTCCATGCGCGCGCCGCCCGATGCCGTAAAGATGATGCACGGAATATGACGCCGGTGCGCTTCCTCTAGCAGCATCGTGATCCGCTCGCCGACGACGGTTCCCATCGTACCGCCGCGAAAATGAAAGTCCATCACCGCGAGCGCGACTTCAAACCCGTTCATCGCACCGATCCCGCAGACGACGCCTTCGCTCAAGCCGCTCTTCTCTTTATCGCCCGCGATTTTGACGGGATACGTCTTTTTATCGACCCACTCCAGCGGATCGCCGGGCTGCACCTCGGTCCCGATCTCGGTGAAGTCGCCGTCGATCAACATATTGATGCGATCGTGCGCGTTCATGCGGAAGTGGTGCGAGCATTTCGTGCAAACAAAAAGATTGGCGGCGAGATCGCGACGATAGAGCACCTCGCCGCAAACCGGACATTTGCTCCAGAGCGCCGCGTCACGCGTGTCGGCACCTTTGCCGCGGCGGCTGCGCAACCAATCCGGCATCGGCATGCGGGTTACGCCTTCCCCGGAAACAGCCGCGCCGTATAGAGCTTGCGCAACTGCTTCAAGTAGTTGAAGATCTCTTTTTGATTGAGCTTCGATTCGCCGACGATGCGGTCGGTAAAGACGTACGGAATCTCGATCGCACGGCCGTAATGCGCTTTTGCGACGACTTCCAATCCGATTTTGAATCCGATCGGATCGAGATGCACGCCGTCGAGTGCCTCGCGCTTCACCAAGAAATACCCGCTCGTAATATCTTTCACGTTCGTAAGCGGACGCGCGAGCCAGCATGCAACTTTCGAAGTGATGATGCGCCTCGCGGGCCAATTGGTAATGCCGCCGCCTTTGACATAGCGGCTCCCAATGGCGAGTCCGTACTGTCCGGAGGCGAGCGCTTCGACCATTTTCGGAAAGATGTTGATGTCGTGGCTGAAGTCCGCATCCATCGCGCCGAGCGCGACCGACTCGGGGCGCGCGAACTTCCATCCGTCGATCACGCCGCTCGAAAGTCCGAGCTTGCCGGGGCGGTGCAAACAGCGCACGGGTAATTCCGAAGCGAGACGGTCGACGATTGCGCCGGTGCCGTCGGGGGAGTTATCGTCGACGACGATCATTTCACCATCGAGCCCGTTCGCTCTAAAAATTTCATCCAGCGCACGCAAAAGGCGTTCGATGCCACCCGCCTCGTTGTACGTCGGAATAACGATAGAAAACGGAAAATTACCCATATGCAACCGCTCGATATACGACGCCTACGCGCTCATATACTGCAGTATCGCGACCAGGACGAGCGCCGCGGTTTCGGTCCGCAGAATCCGTCTTCCGAGTGAAATCACATGCGCGCCGGCCTCGCGCGCCCGCTCTGCCTCGGCATGCGAGAAGCCGCCCTCGGGCCCAATAACGACGAGGACGCGCCGGGCACCGGCGGCTAGGGTAGGCAGCACGTCGCGCAACTTGCGATCGGCCGCGTGAATTTCCCATGGAAAGAGCACGAGATCGTAGGACGCAAAGCGGGCGATCACATCGTCGAAGCGCACCGGTTCGTCGACGGTAAGAATCGAACGGCGCCCACTCTGCGCTGCGGCCGTTTTTGCTAAACGACGCCAGCGTTCGACTTTCGCGTCACCGGGATCGCGAACGACTGCGCGTTCGGTCGCGAGCGGAATGATTGATGCGACGCCGAGTTCCGAGAGCTTTTCGACGACGAAGTCCATCTTCTGCCCCTTAGGAATGCCTTGCGCGACGTCAATCTGCATCGCGGGCTCATCGCTTCGTTCGTCGATAACGCGTAGCAATTGCGCTTGTATGCCGCCGTCGACGCTTTCGAGCGTCGCGTCGAAAATCTGTCCGGCCGAATCGACGACTTCGATTGTGTCGCCCGCGCGTAAGCGTAGCACGTCGCGAATCTTATGCGCATCGGCATCAGCAACGACAACACGTTCGCCAACGGCATGCGTGTCCTCGACGAAGAACCGCCGCGCGCTCATTCGCTAATCTGGTTTGAACGCGTCTTTTACGCGGTCGAAGAAGGTCTTCTCCTCGACCGCATCACCGCCGGCGCGCGCGTACTCTTCGAGCAGTTCGCGCTGACGTTTGTTGAGTTTCGACGGAATGACGACGTGCACGGTCACGTGATGATCCCCACGCTGAGAACCGCGCACGCTCGGCATACCGCGACCGCGCAAACGCAGCGTCGTTCCCGTTTGCGTGCCCGGTGGAATTGTTAGCGGCAGGTGTCCTTCAAGCGACGGAATGTCGATCATTGCGCCGAGCGTTGCTTGCGGAAAACTAACCGGAATATCGACATACGTATCAAGGCCGTCACGTTTGAAGAGCGCGTGCTGCGCAATGCTTAGATAAACGTAGAGATCGCCCGCCGGACCGCCGCGAATGCCGGCTTCACCGTTTCCGGCAATGCGAATGCGCGAACCGTCATCGACGCCCGCCGGAACTTTGACGGTGAGTTTGCGCTCGACCTCGTGACGTCCGCGGCCGTGGCACGTCGTGCACGGATGCGCAGTAACCGTGCCTTCGCCGCCGCACTGCGTGCACGTCGTCTGTGTGACAAACTGTCCGAGCGGCGTTTGGCGTACCGTTCGCATCACGCCGGAGCCGGCACAACGGTCGCATGCAACGATCAGCGAGCCCGGCTGCGCTCCGGAACCTTTGCATGTTTCGCATTGGGCCAGATGCGAGAATTGGATCTCTTTCGTCGTTCCAGCGAACGCTTCGTCGAGCGTGATCTCCAAATCATAGCGCAGATCAGAGCCACGTTGCGGACCGCTGCGGCGGGGCTGCTGCGCACCGCCACGCATGTCGCCGAAGAACATGTCAAAGATGTCGCCGAATCCCGCCGGACCAAAGCCGCCGAAACCGAAATCGCCACCGCCCTGTTGCGCGCTGACCGTACCGAAGCGATCGTATTGCGCGCGCTTTTGCGGATCGGAAAGCACTTCGTACGCTTCGTTAATTTCTTTGAAGCGGTGCTCGGCATGTGCCTTGTCTTCGGCAACGTCCGGATGGTGCGTGCGCGCGAGCGTGCGGTACGCTCGTTTGATTTCATCGGGCGATGCGCTGCGTGCAACGCCGAGGACGTCGTAATAATCCTTGGTGGGCATGGGCTGGTGGGCTTCGACCTACTTTACGTCGGAGAGGCGTTCGGAGAGCGTGTCCGCAGTTCCGGATGCGAGCGCGAGTAACCTGGCGTACGGCATGCGACGTGGGCCGAGAATCGAGAGCATGCCGATCGCATGTTCACCGAAACGATACGGAACGGTGACGACGGAGAGGTCGGCCATTTCATCTACGCCGAGTTCCGCGCCGATCCTTACGCTCGGCGAATCACTTCCGATTGCATTCGCGACCAGATCGTAGAGCGTCTTCTGTTCTTCCACCATGCGCAAGATCGAGCGCACTTTGCGCAGGTCGTGGAACTCCGGCTGATCGAGCAAGTTTTGCGCGCCGGCTGTGGCAACACCGGGGCTTTCATTCGAACGTGCGCTATGCAGCGCAGCAACGACCGCTCCGCGCAGGTCGTCGGGTAGCCCGAGTTCCGAAACTGTCGCTGCAATGTCGCCGTCGTCGATTTCGCGTAACAAACGATTGCTCAGCCGCGAATTCAGGGCACTCGAGAGCCGCGTGAGTGAATCGGCATCAACGCCTATCGAAAGTTCGAAGAGGGTCTGAGCTGCAACGCCGAGGGACGTCACGACGATCGCGACGCCAGTATGCGGCGAAAGCCAAATCAATTGGATGTGCTTGAAACTCTGCGTATCGAGCTGCGGCTTCGTAATGAACGCAAGGTTGTTCGATAAGCGGCCCAACAGTCGGCTCGCCTGCTCGATGATCTCATCGAGCTCGCGACTGGCCTCGCGGAGATCGTCGCGAATGCGCCGCCGGTCGTCCGCGGCGAGTTGCTCGGGCTGCATTAGTTGATCGACGTAGGTGCGGTAGCCGCTGTCCGAAGGAACGCGTCCGGCAGACGTGTGCGGCTGGACGAGGTAGCCGCCGGCCTCGAGCTCGGCCATTTCGTTTCGGACGGTCGCCGAACTCACGCCAAGGTTGTACTTTTGGGTGAGGGTGTTCGAACCGACCGGCTCAGCGGTCGCAATATATTCGTATACGACCGTTGCCAGGATGTACGCTTTCCGCTTGTCGAGCCCGCCTTCGCCCTTCATAGCCTCCTATCTTAGCACTCCGCCACCGGGACTGCCAGCACTTTCGGGCGCTAAGACTTCGTCAATCGCCGTGTGGAGTTCGTTCCAATCCAATTCGCCGACCGACACGTGGGTCACGGCGCCCGACCGGTCAAGCACGATGGTGACCGGAATGGGCGGGACTGAATACGCGTTCGATATCTTAGAATCGAGATCTTCGACGAGCGGTAAGTCGATGTTCCACAGGCGCAAGTAGCTAGCAGCGACATCGTGAGGTTCCGACGAGATCGTTATCACATCGATTTTATTGCCGTACATCGAACGGGCGCGCACGAAGTCTTTCAGTTCGTCCGTGCACGGGTGACACCACGACGCCCAAAAATTCAGCACGACGGGTTTGCCGCGCAGATCCGAGAGCTTCTCGCTGCCCTTCGCGGTCGGAATCGTGAAGTCGGGCGGAGCGGTATTGAAGTGAATTGTTTGGAGACCGGTACTGCCGGTGATCACTGCGAGGAGAAGGGCGGCCAGCATCTGCGACCTTTTCGGCAGGCGTTCCGCTGCGTCCCCGGTGAAACGTGGCCCATGAGCACCCGAACCACGCACACGATTGAAGCGCTCTCCGAAGAGAGCCGGCGCTTTCCGCCATCGCCGAATTTCACCGCGCAGGCGAACGCGAAACCCGGCATATATGAGGAAGCCGAACGCGACTATCTCGCGTTTTGGGAGAGCTGGGCGCGTAAACTGGAATGGAGCAAACCCTTCACCCAGGTGCTCGAATGGAACGAGCCGTTTGCACGGTGGTTCGCGGACGGCGAATTAAACGTCTCCGTAAACTGTTTGGATCGTCACGTGCGTGCCGGCAAGGGTGACAAAATCGCCTACTATTACGAAGGCGAACCCGGCGATCGCTGGACGATTACCTATGCGGAGTTGCTCGAGCGCGTCTGCGCGTTCGCAAACGGACTGCGAAAACTCGGCATCAAGAAAGGCGATCGCGTCGCGATCTACATGCCGATGATTCCCGAGCTGCCCGTCGCCATGCTTGCGTGCGCGCGCATTGGTGCGGCCCATTCGGTGATTTTCGGCGGATTCTCGCCGGATGCGATTATCGATCGGGTCAATGACGCTCAGTGCATCGCGTTGATCACCGCCGACTACGGCTGGCGCCGGGGCAATAAAATCGCGCTCAAGCGCAATTGCGACATCGCAATGGAGAGCACGCCGTCGATCAAGCATTGCATCGTCGCGCAACGTGTCGGCGACGAGGTGTTCATGCATGAAACGCGCGACTACTGGTGGAGCGAAATCGTCGCGAACCAGT
The DNA here is from genome assembly GCA_963765935.1 of Vulcanimicrobiia bacterium. GTDB lineage: Bacteria > Vulcanimicrobiota > Vulcanimicrobiia > Vulcanimicrobiales > Vulcanimicrobiaceae > JAMXLG01. The sequence continues at coordinate 50,131 of CAVXXX010000004.1, forward strand.
CGTCGACGTGCGAGCCGGAACCAATGAACGCCGAAGACCTGCTCTATCTTCTCTATACGAGTGGAACGACGGCGAAGCCCAAGGGCATCATCCATACGACGGGCGGCTATCTGACGCAAGTCGCGGCGACGCACAAACTCGTCTTCGATCTCAAGGACGATACGGACGTGTATTGGTGCGCGGCGGACGTTGGTTGGGTTACTGGACATTCGTATATTGTGTATGGTCCGCTCGCGAATTGCGCGACGAGCGTGATGTATGAAGGCACGCCGGACTTCCCCGACAAGGACCGCTTATGGGAGATCATCGAGCGTTACAAGGTGACGATTCTCTACACCGCTCCGACCGCGATTCGCACCTTTATGAAATGGGGAACCGAGTATCCGGCAAAGCACGATCTGTCGTCGCTGCGGCTCTTGGGGTCCGTCGGCGAACCGATCAATCCCGAAGCGTGGATCTGGTATCGCGAGTGGATCGGCGGTAACCGCGTACCGGTGGTCGATACGTGGTGGATGACCGAAACCGGCGCAATCATGATCTCGCCGCTGCCCGGTGTGACGACGCTGCTTCCTGGATCGGCGACACTTCCACTCCCCGGTATTGCTGCAGACGTCGTCGACGATAAGGGACAGTCGGTTCCGCTCGGCGGCGGCGGATACGCCGTCATCACGCGTCCGTGGCCGAGCATGACGCGCGGCATCTGGGGCGACGATCAACGCTTCATCGATACGTATTGGTCGAAGTTCCCCGGCAAGTTCCTCGCCGGTGATGGTTGCCGCCGCGACGAGTTCGGCAACTTCTGGTTCATGGGACGCATCGACGACGTGATGAACGTCAGCGGCCACCGCATTTCATCGGCGGAAATCGAGAGCGCGCTCGTCGATCACCCAAAGGTCGCCGAAGCCGCTGTGTGCGGAAAACTCGACGAAATGACGGGACAGGCAGTGTACGCGTTCGTGTCCCTCAAAGCCGGTAACACCGGCACCGCGGAACTCGCCGATGAATTGCGCGATCACGTTGCGGAGAAACTCGGCAAATTCACGCGGCCGAAATACATTACGTTCACGCAAGAGTTGCCGAAGACGCGCAGTGGGAAGATCATGCGCCGCTTGCTGAGAGACATTGCTGAGGGTCGCACGCTCGGCGACACGACGACGCTTGCCGACTCGGCAATCGTGCACGAATTGCAAGAACGTGCAAAGGTGCAGGTCACACAAGAAGACTAGACGCCCGGGCGGCCGGGGTATCAGTGCCCCATGACAACTACCGCCGTTACCATCATCATAGCAGTCGTCGTCGTACTGCTGATCATCGTTGGAGCGGTGGCGCTTGCGCGGCGCAACCGCTCCAAATCGTTACAGGACCGTTTCGGTCCCGAATATCAACGCACGGTACGTGAATCCGGCGGCAGCCGTGCCGAAGCCGAACGCGAACTCGCGCGACGTCAAGAGCGCGTGAAGCGCATGCACATTGAAGAGCTTCCCGCCGGCGCCAAAAACCGCTACACCGAGGAGTGGCGTACCGTGCAAACGCGCTTCGTCGATGAACCGAAGACCGCACTGGTAAACGCGGACCGCTTGATCGCAAACGTCATGCGCGACCGTGGATATTCCACCGACAATTTCGACCAAAACGTTGCCGATCTCTCGCCCGATCATCCGAACGTGCTCCAGAATTATCGCACCGCGCACGATATTACACGCCGCACCGAAACGGGTGAAGTCTCGACGGAAGATCTCCGGCAAGCGATGGTTCACTATCGCTCGCTTTTCGACGATCTCGTCAAATAATCAAACGAAAGGCACTCTATGAACGAACGAACGAACGACGCGACCGAGCAACGGCCGCGCGTCGAACGCGGGGAAGTCATGCGCGAACGTATGGAGGAAGACACGAGCTTTCTCCCCGACGATCGCATGAGCGATTTACGCAGCCGGTGGAACGACGTGCAAGCAGAGTTCGTCGACGATCCGCGACGCGCCGTGCAAGACGCGCAAAGTCTCGTCCGCGATTTAGTCGACGAACTTACCGAAACGTTCCGGCGCGAACGTGAAGGGCTCGAAGGACAATGGAATAACGGAGGGACCGCGGACACCGAAGCGCTGCGCGTGACCCTTCAACGCTATCGCAGCTTCTTCAACCGCCTGCTGTCGCAATAAACAACCAAGAGCATCCACGCCTGCGCGCTGCCGATAACCGTTCTCGTGAGACGTCTATTGGCAGCGCTTCTTTGTGCAGCGTACTAAAAGACAAGAACCGTAAGCGACCGCGCAGGAAGCGTGTAGATCTCGCCGGGCGGATCGAGATGGGCGATGCCGGCGTCCGGCGATGGAAGCTCAACCGCACTGCGCGCCGACCACATATATTGCTTTGGACCAAACGTTGCCATGCTTCGCGCCTTCGCGTCGCGCGCCCCGAGTACGACACGTACGGGCCGATCGATGAAGTCCTTATTCACGAGCAATACCGACCACTTACCGTCGGGGCGTTTCGCCGCATAAGCGGTGATAACGGCGCGGGAATCGCCGAGACTCGTTGATGCCGGATAAATCGTTTGTTCCTGATCGTCCGGCAGCAGCCACTCGCGTGTCAACATCTGCGCGGCGTAAAATGAAGCACCGCGTGCGCGAATTGTGAAATCGTCCGCTGTGAGGAAGAGACCGTACGACCCATAGCGATCGCAGTGCCTATTGTAGTCGCAGCGGTTCAGCTTCGTACTGATAGTACGTCGCGTATTCAATCCCGTTTGAAAGCGCGCCGGCCATATAATCCGCGACCCACAACGCGCCCGCAATCCGTTGCGGTTGCGATCCGCCATCCGCGGCAAAGTTCGATTCCGTGACGAGCATCGGCACGGACTTCGGTAAACCTTCGGAATGCCAGATGTCCACCATCCCGCGAATAAGCGCCGGTTCACGCACGAGATCATCTTGTAACGCATCGCCTTCGTCGCACGCGTGGAATGGATAATGCTCGAACGACATGAAGCCGAGATCGTTCAATCGTCCACGGTCGCGAAGATACGTGATGAAGCGTCCGAACCAGGACGTCGTTCCGCGCTCGTCGGGCCACGCGGTGAGATCGGTATTGAAGCCTTCGAAGACCGGACCGCCCAGTTTGACCTTCGGATCCACGCGGTGCAAGGCGGTCGCGAACTTCAGGTAGAGATCGGCGTAGTCTTCCGGCAACGCATATTGTCCGTCGACTTCTTCTCCGATCTCGATGTAGCGGATCGGATAGCGGCGCGCTTCGAGATAACGCAGTTCGTTCGCGGCGTTCTCCGGCGTGCTGTAAAAGACCGGAACAGCGTAAATCATCGGTAATCCGCGCGTGATCCCGCTCGTTGAAACGATATCCAATCCCGGCTGATCTTGATCGCCTTTGACGCGGTCGGCTTCGCCGTGCCACGGATCCGTAGACGACGTCCAAATCGTCGTTTGCCGGTTTTGACAAGGCTTGTCGGCATCGGGATTGCCGCCGCAGGTCGACCGGTTCACGAGATCGTGGAATCCCCCGGAGTCGTTTGTACCGACACCGATATCTTGTATCGCGTATCCGACACAATTGCGTTTATCCGAAGCACCGTGCGTATCGCAGGTATTCGACGACGCGGTCATCCACAGACGCACCCACCGAACCGGCTGCGGCGTCGAGCCAACCTGCACCACGCGCGCATCGGGAGAGGTATCATTCACGTCGCCTTGCGCGAACCGTACCCAGTTTCCGTTCCCTTGGTCGAGAATCGCATCGCCTTCGCCACGCCAATACTCGACGCGAAATCGGGTCGCGTACGGATTCATCCATTCGATGCGAACAGCATTGACCGGCACCGTCTTGCCGAGGTCAACAACGATCCATTGAGGCCGGTCGGCGAGATACGGGTTACTCTTCCAGTACGTCGACGGATCGCCGTCATCGATCCGCGAGTAGCCGTCATCGTCGCCTTGGTCGCGCGTGCTGCCTCGATGCGGCAGCGTATAGCCGAATGAATCGACGATTGGAGCGCCGGGTTGTGCGCTGCTCGTCCAGTAGCCTTGTTGGTGCCCCGCGTCACTGAATGAGCCGTTCGGATTCCAATGCCAATCTTGAATCGACAGCTCGGTGTACAATCGATAGGTCATCGTTCCGAGTCCCGATGCGAGCATCTGCGCAACGCGCGACGGCGCATAGAGCATGGGTATTTTCCCGCGTTCGTCGGAATCGATGGCGCTTCCGAGCGCGCGCTCTGTGCGAACCGTTTGAATCGCATGGGCAGGATTCGTATCGATGCGGACGATGACGGGTGCCACGGCGAGCAGTATGAGCGCGAAGACGTTCATCGTTGCACGTTTCCTCGCAAGACGGTGATGGACTGAGCCGGAATCAAATAAGAAGCAGCAGTTGGAATAACGGAGCGTACCGCTGGACCATCGGGCGAAGGCACCGAGGCTGCACCGCGAGCACGCCATACGTACTGTGCAGCGCCGAAGACGACTCGCGTAACGGGACCGAGAAACGCGTGAGCGCCGAAGCGAACCGTCACGTCATGCGCGTGCGAATCCTTGTTCACGAGAAGGACCGACCATTCGCCGCTCGGCCGCCGCACTGCGTATGTGCTCACGTAGGGCGTCGATGATGTCGCCCGGTAGATGCGATGCAGCTCCAGACCCGGCGCGACCCATTGTTGCGTCAGCATCTGCGACGCGAAGTACTGTGCGCCGAGCGCACGCACGTTCGCAGCGCGATCGGCGACGAAGATCGTCAGATTTCCCCAATCGGCCGGACATTGCGCGTTCTGGGAAAGCGGCACCGGTTCGTATTGGTAGTAGACGACGGACCGTACGCCGTTCGACAGCGCCGAACCAAAGTAATCCGCGAGCCAAAGCGCGCCTTCGATCTGCATCGGCGCTTGTGCGAAGTTCACGTAGGTGAAATTCGCTTCGGTCACGTCCATGGGAATGGACGCTGGAAGACCATCCTTTCTCCACACTTGCGCCATATGCGCGATTAACGCCGGCTCCGCGAGGAGGTCCTTGAGCAGTTGCGCGCCGTGCTCGCATCCCTCGTACGGATAATGCTCGAACGACATAAAATTCAGCTCGTTGAGCGCATGATGCAAACGCAGATAGTTCAACCAACGGTTGAGCCACGAAACGTTTCCGCGAGCATCGGGCCACCATTGAATGTCGTCGTTCGCTCCGCTGAAGACGGGGCCGCCAAGCTTTAACGACGGGTCGTAGGCGTGTATCGCGCGCGCCCATTGGACGAACAGGTCGGCGTCATCTTCCGGCGTGACGTACTGACCGTCCGGCTCTTCGCCGAGCTCGATGCCGCGAATCTTATAGCCGCGTGCGCGCAAGTACCGCACCTCGGCAACCGCGTTTTCCGGCGTGCTGTAGAGCATTGGCACCGGGTACACTGCGCCGATATTGCGCGTGAGACCGCTGCGTGCGATGAGGTCGAGCCCCGGCTGCTCTTGATCGCGCACCTTGTCGCTTGCGCTATGCCACGGATCGACGGAGGAAACATAGATCAACGTTTGGTGTTGCGAAGGACGGTGTACGATTTCATCGAGGAATCTACCGCCGCTCGCACGTCCCGCATAGAGTTCGCGGATCGCATAACCGGTGCAATTGCGCCAATCGGAATGTCCGTGCGTATCGCACGTCTTCGACGATTGCGTCAGCTCGATGCGAATGAAGCGCGCGTGAATTGACGTTCCATTGTTGAAGGCGCGCCACATTCCGTGAGCGGGATCATTGATGGCATCTTTGCCGGTCCAGTACGAGAAGGCGTATCGCGTCGCGTGCGGTTCGCCCCAAACAATCCGTATCGTATCGATTGTCTCGGCGCGCCCGAAATCAACGACCACCCATTGCGGGTGCGATGCGAGATACGGATTGCTCTTCCAGTACGTCGATGGATTGCCGTCGTCAATACGTGAATAGGACGCGTTGTTGCCTTGATCGGTCGTCGAACCGCGATGCGGGAGCGCGTATTGGTACGAATCATCGATCGACGGCGATGATACGTCCGCCGAACTCGTCCAATACCCGCGATCGCCTTGCGTAAACGTCCCGCGCGGATTCCAATGCCAATCTTGACTCGAGAGTTCGGTGAACAACCGGTAACTAAGCCAGCCGAGTCCCGTTCCAAGCATCATCTGCACGTGCTGCGGCGTATAGAGCGACGGAATCGAACCCATCGGCTCTTTGTCGACGGTCGATCCCATCGCTTCCATCGGCCGAAAGGCCGTCAATTGATGGGTTGTATCGACGTCGATGCGATCGACGCCGAGCAATGCGATACTAGCGGCGAGCGTGACGAACGCGACGGAGCGGTGTCGTCGTCGATCCATTGTTATCTTGCTCGAGGGCCTGCGAAATGGTGATGTCGGCTTGACCGGACCCGCCCGCGATCGCCGGATTCTGCGGCGTCGAGCTTTGCGTTAATCCGAGCGCCGCCTGATAGATCGGATAATCGAACCCGATCATCTGGATCACGACGTTGTCGGCAGCGTTCCCGGATCCACTTGAATTGTTTTGCGACGCAGTGCAAATCGACGGACTGGGCGCAATGTTCGCCGGACCGCCGCTTGTCGCAAGATTCGGCCCAATAGTGTCAGGCAGATTGTATGTGGCCGATGCAGCGCTGGTGATGTGAATGGTGTAATACACCGGAGCAAAGCTCGTTCCGCGAGCCCCCTGGCAATTGGAGACGGTACCGTTACTCGGACTTCCTCCGGGACCGTAATCCACGATCTGCACGTACGCTTCGATTACGCCTGCCGGCAAAGACGTTGTAAACGAAGCGCCGCCGTTCCCATCGAACGTCAAGACGGGCGTAGCGAGCGTCGGCAGAGGTGTCAGCGCTTTTAGCTGGGCCGTCTTGCTCACCGTCGATGTTGTAACGGCGCCACCGTTTCCGACGGTCGCTATGGCGACGTTCAATGTATACGTACCGGTGTGCGGAACGACGTTATCGAAGGCCGTTATGCCTTCGGCAACACCGAGAAAATACGGATCGCCGAACGAATCGACGCCATTGATCGAACCCGCGCCGTCACGCTCGCCGAGTTTCGTTCCGTTGGGATCGAACGCCGGAGGACCACCCCACGGGATGAACATGAACCCACTCGTGCTATCTTGTCCACCGTAAAATGGTTGCGCATACGGTTGATAACTATACGCTTGTCCGGTGGATGCAACTGCGTCGTACGGTGCAATTCCCATCGCAAAAACGCCGCCGCTCTGACCGAATGTCGTGGTATTTGGCGATAGGCCCGTTGGACACGCAACGAAACTCACGTTAGGTACAGCCGGAAACGGAGGTGAGCCGTCACAGTACGGTGTGCCGGCAGCAACGGTTTGCGGCGTACCGGCGACGCCGTTCTGCGCGATGGATTCCGTGGCGCTCGGACCGCCGTTAAGTACGGTACTGTAGGGATCGGGGCCGCCGCCGGTGGCCGCTTGCGCGGAAAGCGTAAACGGGCCCTTGATCTGCGGCGTATTTACGCCCGTTGCGCTCGCACCATTGTTTTGGCGGAACGTTGAGACGACGTTCAATCCAATTTGCGCGTTGCCATAAATGTTTGCGGTACCGACCACAAACTGAAGAGATGAGTAGCTCGGACTCGTCGGATTGACGCTCGTGAGAGCAGGACCGCCGGTCGCTGCGCCGCCGCATCCGGCAACGGCGACCAGCGCCGATACCACGAGCGCCCCTTGTATACGTTGAGTTTTCATCTTCTCCCTTACAGTTTGCCGAGACTAAACTGGATGTACGCGCGAATCGAGCGCCCTGGTACATAGAGTTCATTGAACGGAAGCCAATATTGATTGAATGCCGGATAATTTCGGCCGCCGGCCTGATAGAGCGGATTTGCAGCCAGCTGGCCGTTTTGTATGATGTACGGGTATGCACCGGCAAATTGTCCGGTCTGCGCGCCCCCCACGCCTGTTGCAACAGGTTGCCACGCCTGATTGACGCCCGGTTGACTGCGGTAGTTGTCGAATACGTTCGTTACGTATACGCCGTACGTAACGCCGTGATGCGCGTATTGCAAGTTCAAATCCATGTAGAGGCGCGGACGCGTGAGCGTTTCGCCTGCAAGGATCGATTCGCTGTCGCCGCGACAGGCAAGGTACTTCGGATTCTGATACTTTCCAGCAAACGCCGGATCGTAATAGCACTCGGCATTGTACGCTTGCAATGGCTGCCCCGGGCCGGCATACGGGAGTCCCGCACCGAGATTTCCGGTGGGAATTTGATACAACTGTCCGTTGATGAATCCGTACGTCGTCGTGCCGACGCCGAACGGAATCCCATCGTTGACGGTAAAGATCGGATTGATCGTGATTTGATTGCGCGTCGTGTACTGAATACCGGCCACCGCGGAGAGCGGTGGCAGATAGGCTGCATGGAACAACGCGCCGGTCTGATACAGGTACTGTGCGACCGCGGGAAGACTGTCGGAATTTGATACCGGCGGCGTCGTGGTCAGCGCGTTGACGTAGTTCATCGTCAAGAATCCGCTCCAGCCGATCGGCTGATCCGGCGTCGTCAGCATGAACTCGAGGCCGTACGTCTTCGTGGTTCCGACTTGGCGTTCTTGGAACGAACCCGCGGTTTGCTGTCCCGTTACCGGATCCGGGGGACCCGCATTGAGCAGCACCGTCTCATACGTATCGTAGCCACGGCGGAAGTATCCGGTTAGTTTTGTGCCCCAACCGTTCTTGAACAAATGGCTCCACGCGAGATCGTAATTGTTATACGTCGCGACCGTTTGACCGCCGATGTCCGGTGCCGCGTAGGCTTGGTCGAACGCCCAATACACCGACTGCGCGTAGTTCGAGCATTGGAAGTAGTTGCCCACGGTCCCGACGGTACCGGCACCAGACCAATAGACATTTGGATTGGGAACGTAATTGCCATTGACGCTTTGCCCTGGTGGATGCCAGCCGCTTCCGCACGTCGGCCCCGTGCCGCTCAGATTCGCGTACGGCGTGTAGTACGGATTGTTCGGGTTGTCTTTCGCGGGAATTTCCCAAAGGATGGGATCGACGCCGCTAATATTCGTCGGCGTTCCTGCGGTTTGTCCGAAGAAGAAACTCGCGGAACGCCCGTACGAAAAGCGCAGGCTATCATGTTGCGTGAGGAGATAGCTGATTGCTATGCGCGGCTGAATCACGCGCGGATACAGATAGCTGTCGGATAGCGTCGCGTAGCCAGTCCCGATATCGGCCGTATTATTCAGGTCCTTGTTGAGTGCGGTGTTGCCGGCCCACTTCAAGTTCTGTCCATCGAGACGCACGCCGTAGTCGACGGTGACGCGACTGTTTGGCGTCCATTGATCGCGCAACCCGATACCGAATTGCTGAAAATCCGCGCCCATATAGTCGAAGCCGGTCGACGGCATCGTCGGCAACTGTCCCTTCCACAATCCATGTGAGAACATGTAGTTGTAGAGATAGCAGCCTTCATTCGTGCCGGCCCATTCTGCGTGTATCCATTGTCGAGCGCCGGACCAATGCAGGGGTTGGTGCCCGCCGCCGATCGGAGTAGTCGGCATAGCCGTGATGCATGCGGCAGGAACCAATCTTCAACGCGCGGTCCTACAGGAGCATAGCAATTGGACGTGACCGGCCGGAGGCCGTGCAATCACGGAGTCGCTTGCTGATTGGTCCATCCCGCGACCGCCGAGAAAGCCTTGCCAGGTATTGCCGTAGTTCTGTTGATACCAATACGGGAATCCGTTCTCGAATTTTCCGACGAGCGTGAACGTGTGCTTGTCACTCGCAACTGTCGTCGCTTGCGCCTGAAATCCGACTTTCCGCCCACCTGCGTAGTTGTATCCCGGCAAGATACGAGCCGAGCGTGAGATCGGACGTCGATCCGGTAACATTGTTCGCGACGAGACCGCCCCAGTTATAGAAGAACGTGTTCAGCGACGTCTCATTTCCGAGCGGTCGCGTATAGCCGATCTTGAACAGATTCGTCGGTCCGAGCACATATTGTTCGGGTGACAGAGGACGAGGAATGTTCGCGCATGGCGATGAGTCTTGCACGTCGGGACATTCTGCGCGTAGGGAATGACCGATTGATACCAGCCTTCGCCCGTCGAATCTTTACCGCGTCACTGGGCCACATCGGAAAAGACGGCCGGTCGACTGATTGACAGTCGCGCTCGTATCAAATTGAAGTTTGCCTGCGAATACGGATCGTACGGATAGTAATTTGCGAATTGCAAACCGCCGGCGTTGGCCCATGCGCGGTGATCGATCCAGTCCGTGAGGACCTGGATCTGCTGGTTGCCGTTTTTTCCGAAGCGGTAGTAGAAATTGTTGAGTACGTCGTCGTCGTAATTGAACGACGTGCCGTAATATTGGCCGATATCCGAAACGTCAACGCCGTATGGCGCATAGGTCGGCGCAGACCGCGTGGAGCGGAACGAGACGAAATCGGAGTAACGTCCGTTAGGCGTTGCATAGCCGTATTGACCGGCCATCGAATGGTCATACCACGGACCGCCGACGTCGAAGCTCAGGAACCCGTTGCCGGGATAGGTTCCGCGGCCCGGCACAATGTTCACGACGCCTGCGCCAATGCCGCCCTGCGTCGCGTCGCCCGCGCCGCTCACCACCTGCATCGAACCGGCGCCTCCGCCAACGCCGTTCAGATATCCCTGGCTCGGATTCTCATCGAAAAACGATCCGCGATAATCGATGCCGTCGAATTGATAGCCGATCTCGACGCTTGCCGAGCCGCGAATTGTGAACGCGTTGCTGCTATTGCCGGGTCCGGGAAGGTAATTCGTGTTTTGGATCACGCCCGGTGCCGAGAGCACCAACTGATTGAAATTCGTCGATCCCCGTTCGCCCAGTGCTTGATCGATGCGCTGGCCCTGGAACGTCGTGACGTCGATCGTTTGATTCGGCTGGAAGGCGGAATTCGTATTGCGCGTCTTCACCGACGCGATCGTCTTCAACCCCTTATTGAGTTTGACGACGCCGAGATTTTGCGTCTCATCGCCGAAGACCGTGATACCGGCGATCGCTTCATCTTCGTAGCCTTTCGCCGTGATCCGCACCGTGTACGTATCCGGCGGCAGATCGAGAAATGTGAAGACGCCATGCGAATCGGTCGTCGTCCGGTGCGTTCCGGATCCGGCTCGCGCTTCAATCGAGGCGCCGGCAATTGGAGCGTTTGATGCGGATTCGACCACCGTGCCGCGCATGGTCCCCGTCACACCGCCGGCCGATAATGCAATGCCGCTCGTTGTTACAACGAACGCAATAAGCGCGACAAAAGCCTGTAAAGTTCGTCCCATCGAAAACCCCCTCACGTTGCAGAGTCAGGAGTCTTCGCTATGGCGCGACCTCGAAAGCGAGGTCCCGTGAACGCTAGCGGGCGCGTATCGCCTCGCGTTAAGCTTCTAAATTTTCTCTAAGGTTGCGTTGTCCTTCGGATCCGTTGCGCGAGGCTCGCCAAGCGACTCGCTGAAGTCGAGTGCAACGGGCGCCGCTCGGAAACCACGAGTCACCGCCGCGAGATAGCAGAAGCCGATGGCGAGCCAGATGCCGCCCACGATCTTCGCAAGCGGATTCAAATTCCACCAAATCGCTGCACAAAAGATGAATCCCACGAGCGGCAGCATGGTGTCCAGCAAAAGGTTGCGCTTGTATCCCGGCTGCGGATGGAACGTAAACTGCCACAGCGTGGCAAGGTTCACTCCCATGAACGCCAGGAATGCTCCGAAGTTCAGCATCTCGCCCGCATGTTCGTAGGCATTGCCGTATTTATTCAAGAGGACAGCGCCGATCACGGTCAGAGCGCCGATGATCAGGAGATTGTACGTCGGCGTATGGTCGCCGGTGATGTGGCCGAAGACGCGGCGCGGAAGCACGTTGTCGCGGCCCATGCCGAAAAGCAATTTCGCCGCCCCGAGTCCGCCGGTGAGCGCACTTCCGAAGGCAGCGATGATCAGAATGACGCCCATCGCATTGAAGAGCCACGGTCCGCCGACGCGGCTTGCAACGTCCATGAACGCCGTCTCAAGGTTCGTGAACGCATGCCAGTTCGGCCACACGAGCGAGCCGAGATAGGCGAGAAAACCACTGAAGACGCCGGTGAACCCACAGACGAGCACTGTCGCGAGCAGAATGTTGCGCTTGGGATTGGTTGCGTCCTCGGCGAGCGTCGTGATCCCGTCGAAACCGATGTACGTCAGCGCGGCAAACGACGTCGCTCCCCAGATGCGTTGCCAATTGAACGTGGCCGGATCGTAGAACGGCTTTGTCGAGAACAGCGCGGCAACGCCGCCGGCCGCGAAGAGATAGCGCACGGCGAAGACTACAAACGCCGCAACGACGACGATCATGACGAAGAGCAAGATGCGGTTCGCGCGCGCCGACGTTTTGATACCGCGCAGATTGAGCAGCGTGAAGATCGCCGCGAGTACGAGCGCCCACACGAAGAACGGAACGCTCGGAAGATACCGCGACGTCATCGCGGTCGAAATCCAGACGGTGTTAATAAGCGGCTGGAGCAAATAGTCCATGAACATCGCCCAGCCGACGAGGAAGCCGAGATGCACGTTCAAGCCGCGTCCGACGTACGTGTATGCCGAACCCGCCGAGGGATACAGCGCCGCCATCCGGCCGTAACTCACGGCCGTAATCATCATCGCGAACATCGCGATAAGAATGATCGTTGCGAAATGCCCGTTGGAGAGTTGCTGCGCGACACCGTAGAGCGGCACCGGCGCGATCGGCTGAATCAGAACGATTCCGTAAAAAATCAAATCCCAAAGGGTGAGCGCGCGCCGCGGACCATTCATTCGGTAATCACCGCCTTTGTAAGCCCGCGCGGCGCGTCGCTATCGATTCCGCGTGCGCGCGCCGTGTAAAGCGCGAGCAATTGAATCGTCACGAGCCAGGCAAGCGTATTGAACGGGTCAGGCACGAGCGGGCCGAGACGTTCGATGCCTTCGGCGGTCGTCGTTCCAACCGCATAGCGCAACGCACCGGTGGCGCCGATCTCACGGAGCGCGCGCGCGACGACGCGGACCGCGTCCTCGTCCATGATCCCGATGATCACGCTCGTAATATCCACCATTGCGGCGCTTCCATGCCGGAATTCACCCGCATCGAAACCCTCGGCGTGCATGTACGTGGCTTCTTTGAACTTGAGCGCCGCTTCGCGGGCAATCGGTGCACCGTAATCGGTACCAAGAATCACGACGTCGCGCCGCGCCGCGATTTGTTGCGCGGCTGCTCTGACCGCTTCGACGGCGGCGGAATCGTCGAGCCACGCGCGAATCGTGTGCGCGGTATCGATGAGCGTTTGCGCGTCGCGCGAACGTTCGCCGCCGAGCAGCGTCGCTGCCGAGAGGAGAATCGCGATCGTGGCCGACACGCTTTTAGTCGCCGGAATGGCCACTTCTTTGCCCGCCTCGACGTCGATCGTGAGATCGGCGCGCGCGCCGAGCCGAGAATCGGCGGTATTCGTCAATGCAATCGTTCGGCGCGGCTGCAGCACGTCGAGCGCCTCGAGCACGTCCGTCGAACGACCGCTTTGCGAAACGGCGATGACAATGCGGTTGTGGTACGCGCGATTGTCGCCGCGCGCTTCTGTCGCCGCAAGCGCGTGCGCGCTGATGCCGCGTCTCCGGAACGCAATCGCGCCGAGCTGGCTTGCGAAGAGAGAACTGCCGCTGCCGACAAGGATGACCTCACCATCGATCGCGTGCGCGAGCCGCACGGACGCGTCGGAGTGCGCGAGCCGCTCCCATACGTCGGGTTGCTCGCGGATCTCGCGCTCGAAGTTGCGGCCGAGTTCCACGGCCGCTGTCGTTGCGCTTGTGACCCTCATCATCCTTGCGACCGCGACCGCTCGCGCGCAATCGCTCTTGCCGCAACCACGTGCCGTAACCGCCGGCGATGGGGCCTATACATTGCCCAAGTCAGCATCGGTCACGACGGAGTCTCTTTTGTTCGCGCCCGCGCGCGAGGACGCGCTCGATGTACTTCGCGCGCATAGGACCGGTGCATCGATTGTGATGCATCGAGACGCGACGCTCGGCGCGGGAAGGATACCGGCTTGATGTCACGCCGGCGGGAATCACGATCGCTGCGGCCGCACCGGCGGGTGCGTATTACGCGGTGCAAACGCTCGATGAACTGCTTCCCTACGGCGGCACTCCGGCAACAATTCCCGCCGTGTCGATCGTCGATTCGCCGACGTACGCTTGGCGCGGCATCCATCTCGACGTAAGTCGCCACTTTTTTCCGGTTTCCGTTGTGGAGCGCTACATCGACGTTGCCGCGCACTTCAAGCTCAACGTGTTTCACTGGCATCTGACCGACGATCAAGGCTGGCGCATTCAAATCAACCGATATCCGCGATTAACGACCGTCGGTTCATGCCGCGCCGGAACGATGCGCGATCACGATGCAACCGATATCGACTCCCAGCGTTACTGCGGCTTCTACACGCAAGCGCAGATTCGCGAAGTCGTTGCCTACGCCAAGGCCCGGTACGTGACGATAGTTCCTGAAATCGAAATGCCGGGCCATTCCGATGCGGCCGTTGCCGCTTATCCGTGGTTGTCGTGCGGAAACGACCGGATTCCGGTGCGAGAAACGTGGGGCGTTAGCGAGCACATTTACTGCCCGACGGATCGCACGTTTACGTTTCTCGAAAATGTGTTGACGGAAGTGATGGCGCTCTTTCCATCGACCTACATTCATACCGGCGGCGATGAAGTGCCGAAAACGGAATGGCAGCGGAGCGCCGCCGTTCACCAGTTGATGAAACGCGAACATCTTGCCACGTACGATGCGGTACAAGGGTATTTCGATCGCCGAATCGAGGCGTTTCTGCGCGCGCACGGACGGCGAATGATTGGATGGGACGAGATTCTCGACGGCGGCGTGACGCAGTCGGCCGCAATCATGGCCTGGCAGAGCACCGAGCGCGGCACCAAGGCTATTGCGGCGGGGCATCCGACGGTGATGAGTCCGGACGGATTGCTGTACTTCGATGCGTTGCAGGGCGACGAAAACGATGAGCCGGACGCCATCGGCGGACTCACGACGCCGCAAATGGTCTACGGCTTTGTTCCGCCGGACCGTGCGATCGGCGTGCAAGGCAATCTGTGGACGGAGTACATTCCGACGTCCGATCAACTTTTTTACATGTTACTTCCGCGCATGATGGCCCTTGCCGACATCGCGTGGAGCGACGGACGTCCGCGCGATTGGACGACGTATGCGCAACGCGCCGGTGCACAATACGGCTGGCTCATGCGTCATGGGTACTCATTCCGGATTCCTAACCCGTCGTTTACCGTAGCCTCGGACGCACCCGTCTCGTACGAAAACGTTTCGCCGAGCGTTCGTACCGTTTCTGCATCGACAACCGCAACGCGCGTTTCCGTAACGATTGCCGACGACGTTCCTAACGCGACAATCCGATACACCTTGGACGGGTCGACGCCGACGGCAACATCAACACCGTACACGGCTCCGCTTACGATAACACTCGATGTGAAGCGGGCAAGCGAAGTCCAAGCCCTGGCGGTCCTTCCGAACGGCAGAATAAGTACCCTGAGCGTCCTGCATCTTGAACGGCAATAAGTCGCTATTGTCCACATTCGCTACGATGGCGGTGCGATGTACAACTATGTGATTGTCGACGTCTTCACGAATCAGCCGTTTGAAGGGAATCCGCTCGCCGTCGTGCTCGAAGCCGACGGCCTTTCGCCGATACAGATGCAGCGAATCGCCGCCGAGTTCAATCTCTCGGAAACCGTGTTTCTCGTATCGCCCGGGAACAGCGCCGCGGCCGCGGGCGCACGCATCTTTACGCCGCGTCGCGAACTTCCGTTTGCGGGCCATCCGACGATCGGCGCAGCGTCCGTCTTGAGCGCGCGAAAGCACGCTTGGACCGTCGTTTCTTATTGAAGAGCACGTAGGACTCGTTGCGCTCGAGCGCAGCGGCGAGCTCTTTTGGCTGACGACGCCCTCGATCGCGTTTTATGAAACGCTCGATCGCGAGTTCTGTTCGCGCCTGCTCGCGCTTGATGCAGGTGACATTCGAGCCGATACCGTGCCGTGTTTCGTGTCGGCCGGGAGTCCGCTGCTGTTCATCTGTTTGCGATCGCTCGAAGCAGTCGATCGTGCGCAATTCCAAAACGCACTTCTTCCGCAAGCGCTGGGATCAGCAAATTCTGTCGGAACGTTCATCTTCTCGCGCAAAGACTTCGCATCGCAAACCAACTTCGATGTGTATTCGCGGATGTTCGCGCCGCAAACCGGGATTGCGGAAGACCCAGCGACCGGCGGTGCAACGGGACCGCTCGCAGCCTACATGATGCGCTACGGATTGCTTCCGCAGAACGCAGCCGCCGCGTTTATAAGCGAACAGGGCGTAAAAATGGGCCGGCGCAGCTTGCTTCATGTACGCACTGACCCGAAAGATTCGAGCATCAAAGTCGGAGGCGAGACGGTGGTCATCGCCTCCGGAACGCTGATGCTTTAGGGACGCGACGTCGGCTTAGGTGAGGCCATCATGTGGCTGCCGCTCTTCTTCATCGAAGAGTTCGATTTCATGTGCTCGTTCTTCATCGACGAACTCTTCATCGATGAATGCATCGAGCCGGTTGGCTTCGGCGAAGCGCCGCTCATCTGATCGGCCATCGCCGGTCCTGACGCGGCGAGAAACGCCATGGCCATCAACGCAGGCAGTAAACGCATTCGGGGGCAACCTCCATTACAGAAAGACGGTATATCCCTGATACGCCGTCCCGCAGATGTCGGATGACGATCAGGCGAAAAACTCCGTTAATTCGTCGAGATGCGTGATTCTGGTGGCTGGTGGTAAGGCCGAAAGGATCGTCGCTCCATACCGCGTCGACGCCGCGCGCCCATCGAGTAAAGCAACAACACCTTTATCATTCATGCTGCGAATCAGACGTCCGAAGCCCTGCTTCAGACGTACGATTGCAGCTGGAATCATGTAGTTCTCGAATCCGTCGCGGCCGCGCGCTTCCAACGCACGAACGCGTGCTGCAACGAGCGGATCCGCAGGCGACGGGAACGGCAACCGGTCGATGATGACGCATGAGAGCGCCTCGCCAACGACGTCGATTCCCTCCCAGAACGTTCCCGTCGCAAAGAGCACCGCGTTCGGCGTCGTCCGGAACCAATGGAGGAGTTGCGCGCGAGGTAATTCGCCTTGCAGCTTAATCGGAAACGGCACACGTTCGCGCACGAGAGCGTAGACTTCACGAAGACGTGCATACGACGTGAACAGCACGAACGCGCGTCCGCGCGTGCGGTCGAGGCACTCTTCGACGATCGGCGCAGCACGGCGCGAAAAATCCGTCGCCTTCGGATTGAGCTGCGCCGGCGCAATAAAGAGCCGCGCCTGCCTCCCGTAGTCGAAAGGGGAGGGTGCGACGAGTTCTTGCGCATCTTCGATACCGAGCGAACGCTTTAGGAATTCGAACGACGATTGATTCACCGAGATCGTGGCGCTCGTGAGAACGACACTCTGCGTGCGCGTAAAAAGCGTCGCTCGCAGAAACTCAGCGACATCAAACGGCGCGCTGTTGACTTCAAACCGTCCGTCGGCATCGGAGCGCTCGACCCATGCAATCGCTTCGTCACTCGGCATTTGCGCACGGTCGATCGCCGCCTGATGAGCGAGAATCGCTCGCATCGCAAGGTCTCGGCGGCGTTCCGCTTCAGCGTCGTTCTCGGCCTTCTTCTTCAGTGCGGAATGCCAATTTGCGTACAGCCAATTCTCGAGCTTGTACAGCGACCCGCGAACGTGCTCGAGTGCCGGCCACGCTGACTCGTTTGCCGAGAGTGGATAGCGTTCGCCGGGAACCGTCGCTAGCGCCGATTCGAGACCGCGAATGCCTTCGTCGAACTCGCCATCGAAGTGCCCCGGAACGTTGTAGTTCCGATGCAGCTTGCGCATCATCCGTCCCACGCTGGAGCGCGAAAGCGTTGCGGTGAGCGCGTCGGTCGCCCAGCGTTCGCATTGATGCGCCTCGTCGAGAATCGCGACATCGTAGGGTGGAATCAACCCGCCGCCGACCGCGAGGTCTAAAAAGAAGAGCGCGTGGTTGACGACAACGATGTCGGCGTACTTCGCCTCGTCGCGTTTTTTGAAGAAATAGCAATCGCGGAAATGCTCGCAAAATTCGCCCGTACAGTCATCGGCGTCCGCGTCCAGCTGCTCCCATTCATCGCCGCTCGGTACGAACGTAAGCTCGGCGCGATCCCCGGTCGCGGTGCGCGCCGCCCACGCCCAAATCTCTTGCATGCTGCGCGACGACGGGACTAACCGGTCGGCGCGCATCCGCTCGTACTTCTGCTTGCAAAGATAGTGATTGCGTCCTTTGAGCAGCGTAACGCGCAATGGAACGCCGAGCGCGCGTTCCACCAGCGGCAGATCCTTTCGCACGAGTTGTTCTTGCAGCGCAATCGTACCGGTCGAAAGCACGATCTTCTTGCCGCTGCGCACCGCGGGCACAAGGTACGCAAGCGACTTCCCAACGCCCGTTCCGGCTTCGACTATCGTGTGCATGCCTTCGAGAATGCCGCGCTCCACGAGCTGCGCCATTTGCACTTGGCCGAGCCGCGCTTCGAACCCGGGCAACGCTCGCGCAAGCGGGCCTTCCGGGGAGAAGACGTGCTCGATGGTCGTCGATGTCATGGATGTTGCTGCGGCGCCTGATATTCCGTTTCGTATTCGTTGCCGGTCGAAGCATCGACCACCGTCGGTGCAACCCGTCGCGGTGGGAAATAAATAAGCAACGTCACGATAAACCCCGTAATCAATCCGCTCACGTGCGCTTGCCATGAGATCGCCGGCACGGTGAACGTGATGATGAGATTGAGAATCAGGATGCCGACATTGTCGCGAACCAACTGCATTCCGGGCCGGCCGAGTTTGATGCCGATTGCAAAGAGGGCGCCGAAAAGGCCGAAGATTGCACCGCTTGCGCCGAGCGTCGGCACGTCATGCGCGCTCAAGAACACGACGCCGAGTCCCGACGCAAGAAGCGAGAGCACGTAGATGGCCGCCATGCGCACGCTGCCGGCGATATATTCGATGAATCGCCCGAGCGACCACAGCGAAATCATGTTCACGAAGATGTGCATGAGGCTTCCGTGCAAGAACGCCGACGTGATGATGCGCCACCACTGATGATGGATCAGGACGGCGTCCGGCCAGAGCGCGGCGCGCTCGAGCACGGGGCCCATTGAATCGCTGCCCAGCATCGTAAACGCACCGGGTCCTGCAATCGAGGCTTCCCACAGAAACGCTACGACGTTGACAAGGATCAAAAAGCGAGTGATCACGCGGTCCGGACCGTCACCATTCTCGCGAGTTCGAGTGAAATCGCGTGCGCAGAACCATTGACGCGTACGGTGACGGGACCGCCCAGCGGTGCTTTATGTTCGACGGAAACTTCAACGCCGGGCCGGATGCCGATCTCGGCAAGATACCGCAAGATCTCGGGGAGCTCTTCGGTGACACTCTCGATGCGCGCGTGCGTGCCTTCCGGCATCTGGGCAAGTCGTTCGCCAAAAGCCGGTGGATCGCTCAAATCGCGCGGCGGAATCGGCTGGCCGTGGGGACACGTGTTCGGATTCTCGAGCAGCTCCATCAGCCGTACTTCAACACGGTCTGAGATTGCATGTTCCAGCATGCAAGCTTCCGAGTGCACCTCATCCCACGGCATGCCGAGCACATCGGTGAGCAAACGTTCCGCCAGCCGGTGCCGGCGCAACACGCGCACGGCAACTTCAAGGCCCTTGCGTGTCAATTTCACTTCGCCGCGCGCAACCTGTTGGACGTAGCCGTCCTTCGCCAGTTTTTTCAGCATCCCGGAGACCGACGCCGGCGCAACACCGAGCGACGAAGCAAGACCTGACGTTGTAACGCCCGGCCCTTCTCGTTCCAATCGGTAGACGGCCTCGAGATATTCCTCGATGGACTCGGCGAAATGGCTGTGCCCCGACATGTACTTCTAAGACTTCGCGAGCGGAGATGCTGGTTCCGCGCCGATCCGGCCGTGCAACGCTTGCTTTGCGATGGGGTCCAAGAACGAGACGTCAACGGCCTGATGCACGAACCGGCGCAACGCATCCATCCCCATCTCGCGCGCGACATATCCATACTCTTGCGCGATCGACGTTCCGAAAAGCGCCGGATCGTCGGCATCGATCGCAATGATAAGTCCTGCCCGGTCGAGTTCGCGAAGCGGATGCGGCTCGCCGCGTGAGGCAACACCCGTGAGAAAATTCGACGTCGGACACACCTCGAGCGGGATCATGCGGTCGCGCAACAATTCCATGACGTCCGGATCTTCGAGCGCGCGAATTCCGTGGCCGATGCGCTGAGCACCAAGAACTTCAACCGCATCCCGCACGCTTTGCGCACCAGCCGCTTCACCCGCGTGCGCGACAACATTCAGTCCCTGCGCTCGAGCGAATGCGAAGACTTCTTCAAAGAGCGGCGCCGGAAAGCGCGACTCGTCGCCGCCCAACCCGATGCCGATGACGCCGTCGCCCGCGAGATCCGCTGCTATACGGGCAGTCTGCATCGCTGATTCTGCACCGAAGTTGCGCGTCACGTCGACGATGAGCGAAAACGCCGAGCCGTGAACGGCATTGAGTTCCGCGACGATCGATCGTATCGTCGCCGGCACATCGAGCTCGGGATTGAAGTACGACCACACCGACGGTGAAATGAACAGCTCGCCGTACACGACGTTTTGTTTTAACGCATCCGCAACGAACTCGCGCGCGAGGCGCGCATAATCATCCGGGTTGCGCGAGCGCTCGACTGACCGCCGCAAACGTGAGCAAGAATTCCCGAAAGTCGGCGAAGCGATAAACTTCATTCACCTTCGTCGGCCCGGGAACGTCGCTTCCCGGCCGGTAGCGCGTCGAAATCCCGTAACGGCGGGTCAGTTCGACAAAAGTCTCTGCTCGAAGCGCCCCTTCGAGGTGGCAATGAAGATGGATCTTTGGTAGACTCGCGATTGCGGGATCGATCTCGTGCATACTTGCTTGTGCTTCGAAGGGAATGCGGTGGAACCCGCCGTATCCAGGTCAGTCGCATCGCGGGGTGGAGCAGTCCGGTAGCTCGTCGGGCTCATAACCCGAAGGTCGCAGGTTCAAATCCTGCCCCCGCAACCAAATGCAGGTCCGGAATGAACGTTTCCGGACCTGTTTTTTTATTTCCGGTCCATCATCCAATCAAATTTTTATAGTGCGTAGAGCCTAGACGGAATCGCGGGAGACCGTATTGCCCGATTCGAGGCACGATACTCACGATACTAAGGTAAGCGGAGGACCGACGAGATCGACAACAAAGCCGGCGCTATCACAGGCGGCCCATGGATGATGGCACGTCTATTACTTGGCGCTTCTTCCATCCGTTGCTATCATCTTGGCGGCGTGCGGGATTAGCGTTTGGTTGTTCCGGCAAGGCTTGCCGTTCATGGCTCTTCTTGTGGCCATCGGTCCCCCCGCACTCGTCTTCGCCTTCTTAAGTTTTGACGAGATTATCAAATACCAATACGCAAACCATCACGACGCTTGGGTTCAAGATGGAAAACCGAGCGGATTTTATTGGCGTAGCCGAGAGTGCAGTTGGTGGAGCAGCGGCTCCGCAATGCAGCGTTTGGCTACGGTATGGTTGTTTCGGACACCCGATTGGGCTCGGAACGCTCCAGCACGCACATGGCTTGTGCGTTTCCGGTCTGGGGTTGCCGGCTGGAACGGACTGTCCCTAGTCGGCATTGCCTACGTGTTTCTCGCGCCGCATGTTTGACATGGTTTCGAATGTGAACGAATTAGCGGAATACTCGGGACATGCTCCACCGAAGTCCTGAAGATCGCATTTAAGTCGGGAAAGTCTCCGGTTTCTGAACTGGCTGCTGTATGAACGACGTGTCCATCGCTGTAGGTGACGCTTGCCGGAGAACAAGAGTCACACTCGACAGAATCAGCGCCAGCAGCCCGAACCAGCCTGGAAGTTTCTCACCGATTTCGACTGTGGTAAGGGCAGGCGTTGCGCGCAGGTAGCGGCCCCAAGCGAGGGACGCCATGTCGTCGGACTTCACGGAAAACGGTTGCGTTACCACGTCGGCGACCGTCGGATACTCTAGGCGCTCGTTCACGAAAACACAAGCGCTGATCGCAACCGTAACCAGAGCAGTCACGGCGATGCGGCGCGGCAAGGCGCCTCGAAGAATCGCAAATATTCCGCCCGCTACGCCGAGCGCGTTGAACAAGACGACCGGACGCGATACACCCTGGCCCCAGATCGGCACGAGCAACGCCACCGCGATCGCGGCTAAGATGAGTGGAACCTTCCCGCGTACTCGTGTTGCAATGATCAATGCGGCCGGCAATGCGAGCAACAGTTGAATGCCGTGGACGAAGACACCGAAAAATAGCGCGGTCGCGGCGGGAAGCAACGGCAAAAGTTCCGGGTTCTTCTGACGGCGGGCGATCAAGCCGGCGATCGTGACGCCGATCAGAGCCATCGCCGCATAAATCACTTTAGCGACGCCGAGTGATGTGGCTTCCGAAAAGCCAAGTACGTAGAGAAGCCGACTTGAACTGTATTGGTCTGAAGCAACCAATTCTGACGCCGCGTGCAGCGGCAAGACTTGCGCAAAGTACTCAATATTCCGCGACAGTCCGATTGCCGCTATGCTGGCTGCAGCGAGTACGACAACCGATACGGTAAGCGCAAGCCTCGCACGCGGCGCAAAAAAGAATACCGCCGCGGCCGCCGGAAGCGCGATATTCGGCTGTATCATCGCCGCGGCGACCGCAATGGCTGCAGCGCTCCAGGTTGAACGGGCGAGCAAAAAAGCGGCGGCACACAAACAGAGCATTGCGAGCGGAGCGACCTCCCCTAGCGTTACGTTTATGAGCGTTAGCGGAGTCAACGCCAGGAGAATTGCAAGTCTGGAAGCCGGCAGCATCGATCCTAAAAGCCACGCCGCTGCGGCAGCGGCAAGGATGAGCGCAACCGAAAACATCTCCGATGCAACGCGAGGGCTGAATTTTGCCAACGCTGCAAATGGGATAATCGCGTATCCCGGAAGCGGCGCAGGCTCGACATAACCCGTCGGCATCGGCGTGGTAAGAATTCGCCTTTCACATGAGCGCAGCGGTTCGACGCGATAGGGATCCTCGCCGTGATTTACCGCTACGCCTGCGCAATAGAACGCCTTGAAACTTTGATGCTCCACGAAGCCGCGGTGCGCGAGCATAAAAACGAGAACTGCGAGTATAACGACAGCAGTGACGAAGCTGCCGGTCGATAAAGCGGCCTTTGACATGAATAACACACGCACCGAGCGGACAAGCATGTTGATTGTGATCTCACCGTACAGTGTGCGTTTCAACGCGACGAGGGCGGAAAGTACCACGACCTAATGCGTCCAGCCCGGCTATTTCCGGCTCTCACCGAGTGTTAGAACTAGTACATGAGTGTAGCGGTTCTTCGCACACGAATGGTTCTCAGTGGCCTCAGCTTCACGATGGTAGCGACCGCTCTCAATTTGGTTATTTCGCTGCCTCTTGCCTACTATCTCAACGTGTGGGAAGACGATGCATACACGCTCCACACGACGAGCGGTTCCCTCGCGCATGCCTGGGAGCAGTCGATCGTGTTCGAACAGAACGCACCGCTCTATTTCGTTTCCCTAACGCTTTGGCGCCATATCGATCCATCGTACTTTTTTGCGCGGCTATTTTCGGTACTGTGCGTCGTGTTGGTAATCGTTATCACGCCGAAACTCGTCCGGCGTTATCTTCCGCACCTCGACGCACATTGGATCACCCTGGCCGTTTCGCTGAATCCGTTTATGATTTGGGCCGCAGTCGAAATACGATTGTACGCTCTGGCGATGCTGCTCGCCGCCCTTCTACTGTTAACGTTCTACGATGGATTTCTCACCTCAACCCCTTCGCGGGCGGCGAGACTCTGGTACGTCGCCGTGTCGATCGTCTCGGCGTACACGCAGTATTTCTTGATCTGCCTTATCGTCGCGCAAGGAATACTACTACTCTCCATCAACCGCAAAGCATTTGTGCCGTATTTTATCGGGCAGCTCGTCGTCGTCGCGGCATTTATTCCGCTGTTGATTGTAATCCCCAGCCAATTGGAGAGCTTTCGAATCGGATACACGCCGCCGCATTCGATTCTGCAAAGCGCCTACATCGTGTTCTCGATCCTGGCAACGTATATCCTCGGCCTTTATGCGTACCCGCATCGACAGGTCGCATACCTTATCGCGATAATCGTAGGCATTGGCGCTCTGCTCATCATGCGACGGTGGTTTACCCCACGCGGCGCGTTCATGCTGCCCGCCATGACGATCGCGGCTGCCGCACTTCTAGCGATCATCCTCTACGTCGAGCACGAGCGCATCATCAATCGGCACGTCGCTTTCATGTTCGTACCGATCACGCTCAGCGTTTACGCGATCCTGACGTTTTTACGCGAGCCTATGCGTCGGCGCGCCGTGGCTGTATGGTCGTGCATCGCAATCCTAGTCGGACTCGGGTGCTCGTACTTCACCTACCGTGCATTGGCAAAGCCCGGAGACTGGGAACGTGTGACGGCGTTCATTCACGCTACGGAACTTCCGAAGGAACCGATCCTCGTGTTCGAAGCCGAGGATACGTTGCCCCTTTCCTATTACTACCACGGACCGAACCGGATCATCGGCGTTCCGCGTGAGATCGACTACACGAAGTACGACGTGTCGGAGTTTGTCGTTAACAGCAAGAACGATCTGGATCGCGCGGTTTGGCCGATTCCGCTTGCGCATCCGTTTTGGTTCATCGTCTCGGGATGGTGCAGCGACGGCAACACCGCTTTTGGCTGTAACATCGTTGAAAGATACATCGAGCATCGCTTAACGACGCTCGCCGACCACTCATTTTACGGCTCGAGAGTCCGTCTAGTCGAGCGCAAGTGATCCGACTTCACGCGCAAAGGAGCCGGTGGTCGAGTAGCGTGCACCGAGATGAATCCCAGAGACAATGATACCGAGCAGCCCGAGCCACGTTGGGATCTTTAAGACAAAGGCAGTCACCATAAGGCCGGGACTCGACCGTAAAAACGTCGCCCACGCTTGCGGGGCAAAATCATCCGGAGCAGAGGATATACTCTTCGCCACCTGGCCCGACCCGGTGGGCGCTTCGACATGTTGCGCCAGCAGAATCAAAAGGAGGATTGCTACACCCGCAAACGACGCGCCCGCCATTCTCTTCGCCAATGATCCCTTTGAAACGGCAAATATCCCCGCCGCAACTCCGAGAAAATCGAAGAACATTGCTGCCCGTCCGAGATGTTGCGTCCATACGGTTATTAACAAAGCAAGGGCGATTAAGGCTAGCGCGCGGTAATGCGCTTCGCGAACGATCGTCGCAACAACCAGTGCCGCCGGCACGGCAAAAAGGATCTGAATGTCGTGCAGATAGATGCCCCATAATAGCCCGATTGCGGGCGGTAGAAGCACGAGCAGTTCTGCATGCTTCGTTCGCTCCGCAGCATATCGGGCGATAACGATCCCTGCGATCGCGAGTATTCCGAACCAAATCTTACCGAGGAGAAGGCAGAGACCGGCCGGCACGCCGGCTTCGAACAGTAGCCTGCTCAGACTGTATTGGTCGGATGCGACGAGTTCGGAAGCTTCCTGAAGAGGCAATACGGAACGAAAATATTCGATGTTACCGTTGAAGCCGATTGCAGCGATGCTGACCGTCGCAAAGGCGAGCGCGCACAGTGCCAACGCAAGCCGGCTGCGAGGTTGAAACACAAAGAGCGCGACGGCGGCGGCCAAACCGATGTTCGGCTGAATAAGCGCTGCCGACACTGCGAGTCCCGCTGCGGTCATTTGGTTTTTCATCAAGAAGTATGCGGAGAGGCAAAGCCCAAGGATCGCGAAAGGCGGCGTTTCGCCATATGCGAGATTGAGCATTGTGAGTGGAGCAAACGCGAGCAGTACGGCAACAGGCGAGATTCGGACGACTGCGGCAATGCACGCGGCGCTCACACTAACCGCGGCGATAGAGAGCAGTGCAAAAATCACCGCTGCGGCCCCCGCCGGGACACGTGCGAGGAGCGCAAAGAGTGCCAACGTGTAACCCGGTAGCGGCGCCGGTTCAACGATTCCTTTCCCAACGTCGCTAGCTAGCGTGACTTCACATGAGCGCAACGGCTCGACCCGGTACGGGTCGCGGCGTTCGTCTATTGCTGCGCCCGCACAATAAAACGCCTTAAAACTTTGATGCTCGATCAATCCGCTGGTCGCGAGGCCTACGCCAACGGCTGCGAGTCCCGCAACGACGACCGCAAAGATAATCGCGGTTACTCGATCCATGGATTTAAACTAATCCGCGCAAGACGCGTGTACCACTGTCGATTGACACCGGCGTGAGCGTCAAAAGGCCCAACGGTTAAGCAACCAAGGCTGTGCCTGGTGCGCAACATCAGGATATGGAATCGCGCGCATACTCGCACACACAGTGGAGGGTGAAGTGAATCATCTACACCATCGACGTGCACGTTTTGCCGTCACGATCCTTTTCAGTATTTCACTTGCCGGGTGCGCCGGCTCGGCTCTGTCTCCGCAATCATCACTCGCGCCATCGGGCGCAACGCCTTCATTTCGTGACAAAGCGTCGATACGCAGCGCAACAACGCGACTCGATGCAAGCCAAGCGCACGACACGGGCGGACACGTTCGCGCTCAAGATTACACGCAGCCATCGAACGTAACCACCGCGGATCCGCCGGTGACACGGCCAGCGGAATCACCGTGCGTCGTTCAGCTTTATTCCGACGTACAATTTACGAATTTCACTCCGCCGACGTTTACCTATTCGCCGCCGGCATCGTGTCCCGGTCCGTGGGCAAAAGTCGTGCTTGACGCGGACTTCGCTGTAACCGCAGGGCGCCAATTCGATCGCACAGGTTCGATCTGGATTGCCGGAACGAACGTTTACTTTGGTACGACGGCCGAGCCATCGGCAAATCGCGCCCCCTCGTGGCATGTCGAAAAAGATGTAACCGATCTGAGCCCAATCTTCACTGCGCCGTCGACCGGCGAAACGGTACTCGGCAATGTCGTGGACAGTACCTATACCGGCATAATTTCGGCCAGTGCGAAGTTGGAGTTCTATCCTTCATCGCCGGAGTATCCCGCTGCTGATGCTCCCGACGACGTCTATCCCCTCTCGGGCGGTCAGTTCGGCGACAATCAATATCTGACGACACCGACGCAGCCGCTCACGGCGACATACACCTTGCCACGAAATGTGCGCGCGGCATATCTCGACGTGTATTTGCAGTCGCAGATTGGCGACGAGTTCTGGTATACGTGCTTTCCGAACGATCTCGCAGCCGAGTTGTCCAACTGCGGAAACACGGCGTTTCGCGAAGGCGACGTCGCAATCGATGGACAACCCGCCGGCGTCGTTCCGGTCTATCCGTGGATTTACACAGGCGGAATCGACCCGTACCTGTGGCGTCCAATTCCCGACGTCGAAACGCTCAACTTCAAGCCGTATCGCGTCAACCTGACGCCCTTCGCCGGAATCTTGAGCAACGGAACGCCGCATACCATCAACGTCACGGTGTTCAACAACGGAAATTACTTTGCCGCAAACGGCGCGTTGCTGGTGTACCTCGATCACCGATCGTCGCAGGTGACCGGCGGAATCATCAGCAACGGGACGTCGCTGCAGCCGGCTCCCTCCGTGATCGAAAATGTGACGACGAATGCGCAGGGCGTCGCGACGGGCACGATCGATGTTCGTTCGACGCACGTGGTCGATATCGACGGATACGTGCAAACGTCGGCCGGACGTGTCGAAACGGCGGTTCACCAGACGATCGCGTTCGATAACAAACAGAAGATCGACGCGAATACCGCGGGAACGCTCTTCGACCAAAATATCACCCAAGACACGAAGATCGCCTCGCTGACCACGACGCATAAGTCCCGCACAGGACAGAGCGGCAACGCCTTCGGCCACAACGGCCAATCGACCGAACTCGAGGCGCAAGACTGGCCGCTCTCTCTCACCTATGACTTCGTGGCAAATCCGGACGGCAGCGCGTCGCAAGCGACAACCGTCGCCCAAGGTAAATCCAAGATCCTCGACCGCCATGACGCCGGTTCTGGAACGCCGTTCCACGCGGAATCGAGCAACACGGTCAATGCCACGGACTCCCTGACGTTCTTCGCAACCGGCGGGTATGCGCCGTCAAACGGAAAGACGACGCAGAGCTATCGCGCGCAAACGAGCACCGGCTACTGCTGGAACAAGACGGTTAGCGCAACGAACTACATCCTCACGGAGAATTCCGGCGGTCCCTGCTAAGGGACCGTAATTCTACGGACGCCTTCGAGGACCGTGTACGGCTAGAGTGGTCCCAGATCACTCTAGCCGACATGGAGATTCAACCTCGAAATGGACGTCATTCTTGCAGCCGCTGAATATATTGCCGTCATTTTTGGCTGTCTTATCATCGCCGACTTCATCACCGGGCTAATGCATTGGGCCGAAGACACGTGGCTTGCGCCCGGAAAGTCGAAGCTGCTCGACCGCTATATCATCGATGACAACATCGACCATCACCGGCATCCCGGTAAGATCCGCGCGGGCGCCTATTGGCAAACCAATCGCGTCTGCATCGCGCTCGCAGCCGGCGCGACCGTGACGCTGTTGCTCTTCCACGTCACGGTATGGGAACCGTATCTCGTCCTCGCGTTCCTCTCGCAATCGAATCAAATCCATATGTGGGCGCATACATCGCAGCCGCCGGAGTCTGTTGCGATGCTGCAGCGGACGGGGATACTCCAGTCCACCCGCCACCATGCAAAGCATCATAGGAATCCGTACGCATCGCGATTCTGCACGATGACCTCATTCCTGAATCCAATCCTCGACCGCGGATTCTGGCGAGTCCTCGAAGCAATCACCACTCGATGCGGCGCGACGCTTCAACGCGCTTCGATCGCGCGCGGAGGATACTGAGGTGATCCGGCTGCTGGACTAAATGACCAGTTGCTTATCGTTAGCTGTTTTCCGACGATCGCAAAGCGATGCCGCCTACCGACGTCTCGAGGTGAATGCGGGCGCTCCCGTCACCGATACGATCGCTGCCGAAATCATTGGTTACGCCTCCGATGGCCGCGTGCATGTCGAGCGTTGCACCGCTGTTACGAGCGATCTTCACATCGATGCCGCCGGTCGTCACGTGCATGTCGATCTTTCGGTTCCTGCCGACCGTTCCGAGATCGGCTTCGATGCCGCCCGTGGTCGATCGGGCCGCAACATCACCGCGTACGCCGTTGATCCGTATACCGCCGGTTCCATTGTCGATATCGAGCGACGCGCCGGCGGGCACGGTGATCGTATACTTGACGCCGGAACCCATCGAGCTTGTGCCGTCATTTACCGTGGAAATCGTCACGTCATTGCCGCTCGATTTCACGTTGATGTTGATATGCCGCAAATCATCGGTACTGTGAGCATCCTTTACCGCGACAATATCGATGAAGGGTTTGTCCGATGCGTCGATCCGAACCGCACCGAGGGGATTGGAAACATGCACCGCCGGTGCGGAGACCGACGCAACGGTACGGTGGACCGTCTCATGGACTTCGGTGAGACCGCAGGCGGGTACTATCGCGACCGTTGCGGCCAGCGCAAAGAATTGCAAAACGTAACGCATCATACTCCTTCTATGCAAGTGCGATGCAATCGATTTCGATATCGAAGTCGAACGGCCAATCGCCGACGGGAACGAACGTTCGCGCAGGTGGTTCGAGCGCGAAGAACGTTGCGTACACTTCGTTGATCGCCGTATAGTGCTCAGGTTTCGCGTAGACGCGAACCATGCAGACCTTCTCGAGCGACGTTCCTGCTTCTTCGAGGACAAAGCGCAGATTTCGCAAGCACTGCTCCGTCTGCACCACGATATCGCCTTTGATGAAGCCGCCAAGCTCAACGTCGATTGGTGGAGTTCCAGAGACAAAGACAAAGCCGTTGGCACGAATTGCGGCGGAAAGTGGAACCTTCGCTGCACGCGTGACATCGGAGATTCCCGAAACTTCGATCACATCACGGCGCATGGTTCTCTCCTTCAACCGCTGGACAAAGACTGTCTAGCGCTTTAACCGCGGCAACGTCGAAATCCGTTCCATCGGGCCGCGTGTACGTCGCAACGTACTCGAAACCGCCGTCCAGGAGCGCTACTTGAACGAGATCCAGCTTGCGGCCGTTGTACGTTCCGGTAGACTCGATCCACCAGCCGTCGCGCGAGCCGTTGCAGACGCGCTCGGCGTGCGAGACGACTACGTGCGCATCGCCATGCGCCAGCAGATACTGCGCCGATTGTTCGCCCCACTTCTCGATCGTAATCGACGGATCGGCTAAGCGGTGTCGCAATACGTTGATCTGTTGCGCAAATCCGTCGAGCGTCGGTCCTCGCCCGATGTCGAGCATCTCTACCGTGCTTCCCGGCGGATTATCAACGGTAACATGCTGCCAACCCGCGGGCATCGCAAACACGAGAGCGAGGACGGCCGCAATCATCCCGCGCTTTGCGTGTCGCGCGGACAGAGCGACTTGATGGCCGTTACGGCGTTCGGGTCTTCCGGCGATCCGCTCCATCGCATGTAGATCGATGTGTACATCGTCGGGAATCCGGGAGCGACGACCGCTTCGAGCGTGACCGGAAGCGTTTTATAGAATGCACTGAATGTGAACACGTCGCCCGTCGCCGCACATAACGGCAGCGTTGTTTGACTCGTAAGTTTCACCGACGTTGCCCACGTCGACATGCCTTTCACGAGGCCGTCGCTCACAGCGCTGGAACTCAGGGACTGTGTTCCGGGCATCGTCATCGCCATGACGACGCCGGTATGGCCTTGCGCATCGGACGGACCGACCCAGGCCCACATCGCCGGAGCCGCCTGATCTTTCGCCGTGTACGCGGACATGTTTGCTGAAGCCCAGGCTGCGGGTGGCGTGATCGGCGGTGTTCCCGATACCGGCGCGAGCGCAGATTCCCAAGGGGGGCACATACCGCGCAACGCGGCGACCGCGGCCGGATCATCCGGTTGATCCCAACGATGGCGATACATTCCGAAATATCCGTGCGACGGCAAAACAACGAAGAGCATTCGAAGTTTCGCTTCGACGCCTTGCGGCGTTGCAACTCGAGCGACGACCTCTTCTCCGCTGTGGCTGCCGCAGATTGCAACCGGCTCGTCGGCGACAATTCGCATGCTCGGATACGATTTTGTCAGCGCCTGCTCGTTGAGCTTGACGAAATCGGCTTGTGCTAACCCAAAGTTCGGCGCCGATCCCGCCATCAAGAACGAAGCATCACTCTTCGAGCGCTTGAACCATCCCTGCTGCAAGCCTGCGGTGTTGCCGCTTCTAAACGCCGACATCGCGATTTTCCACCCTGACGGCGGCGTCAAGAGCGGGCCGGGCGACGGCGAAGCCGTCGGAACCGGCGACGCCTGGGCAAACAAGACCGAGAGCAGCACCGATGAGATCATGTATCTTCTCCATAGAAGCAGCGCGCGCACATCGGGCGATACTCGACATCGCCTTCAATTACGACTTGATCGCCGCCCCGAATACGATTACCCGCGCGATCGAAGCGTGGGTTCATCGTCGCCTTACGGCCACAGGAGCAGACATTCTTCAATTCCTCGACGCTATCTGCAAGGGTGAGTAGGTAAATAGACCCAGGAAACGGTTCACCCAGGAAATCGCTGCGGATTCCGTAGCATATGACCGGGATATCGAGCAGATGCGCGCCGCGATGCAGTTGGCGCACCTGATCCGGGGTCAGAAACTGTGCCTCGTCGATGAGCACGCACGAGATTCCATGCATCTTCGACATTTCGTCGAAGAAATCGAGCGTTGCGCCGTAGGTCTTCGCCTCACGGCGCGGCCCGATACGCGACGCGATCACGCCGATCCCGAAGCGATGATCGATCGCCGCGGTGTAGAGCGCCACACGGCGACCGTTTTCTTCGTAGTTGTATGCGACTTGGATGAGGGCCGTCGATTTGCCCGCGTTCATAGCCGAGTACCGGAAATAGAGTTTCGCCATGCGGCTACTTCAGTAAACCGACCTCTTTGCCGACCGCTTCGAACGCCGCAAGCGCTCGATCCATTTCATCTTTCGTCAATGCGGCGGAAAGCTGCGTGCGAATGCGGGCCGTCCCTTCGGGCACGACCGGAAAGCCGAAGCCCGTTACAAACACACCGTGCTTGAGGAGTTTATCGCTCATGGAAATCGCAAACGCCGTCTCACCGACGATAATCGGCACGATCGCACTCGGTCCCTCGAGCGGGTTGAAACCGAGACGCGTGAGTCCGTCACGGAAGTATGCGACGTTGTCGCGCAAGCGGTCGACGAGTTGCGGATTTGCGTCGAGATAGTCGATTGCGGCAAGCGAACTGCAGGCAACGGTCGCCGGCAACGCATTGGAAAACAGCTGCGGACGCGAGCGTTGGATGAGCATGTCGATCAATGCGTTGCTGCCGGCAACGAAGCCGCCCGCAGCACCTCCGAGCGCTTTGCCGAGCGTGCTCGTAATGATATCAACCTGACCGGTGAGGCCGAAGTGC
Source organism: Vulcanimicrobiia bacterium (assembly GCA_963765935.1). Lineage (GTDB taxonomy): Bacteria > Vulcanimicrobiota > Vulcanimicrobiia > Vulcanimicrobiales > Vulcanimicrobiaceae > JAMXLG01. The sequence goes on from CAVXXX010000004.1 coordinate 82,833, forward strand.
TCGATGGTACCGCGTCCGGTCTTTCCCATCACGCCCGTGCCGTGCGAATCATCGACCACGCTCACCGCATTGTATTTCTTGCACAGCTCGACGATCTGCGGAAGTTTCGCGAGCGAGCCTTCCATCGAGAACACGCCGTCGGTAACGACGAGGATCGGCGACAACTTCTCAGCCTGAGCTTGTCGAAGGCGAGCCTCGAGATCCGCCATGTCGCCGTGCTTGTACACCGCGCGTTTGGCTTTACTCGCAAGGCGCACGCCGTCGATGATTGACGCGTGATTGAGCTCGTCGGAGATAATGCCGGACCCTTCCCCGCAGATGGTCGGGAACAATCCGGTATTGGCATTCCAGCACGCAACATACGTCAGTGACGCTTCAGTTCCCAAAAACTGCGCGATGCGATCTTCGAGCGTTCGATGGATATCGAAGGTGCCGCAGATGAAGCGTACGGACGCCGTTCCCGCGCCGTACTTGCGTAAACCTTCGATCCCAGCTTCGATCACTTCGTTGTTATCCGAAAGTCCGAGATAATTGTTGCTCGAGAGCACGATGACGTCGCCTGCTTCTTCCATGTGCACTTCGGGCGCCATCGGCGTCGTCAGATGACGCAGATGTTTGTAGGTTCCGGCCTTCTTGAGACCATCGAGTTCGGTTTCCAGTTGTGATTCGAACGTCGCGTTCACTTACGCGTCTCCCTTGAGGTCGAGAACGATTTTTGCTGCTTCGCCGCTGCGCATCAATTCAAACGCGCGATCGAACTGCGCGAACGGCAACACATGCGTGATGATCGGCCGCAGATCGACGCGTCCGCTCTTCACGAGCGCTTGCGTCTGATACCACGTTTCGAACATCTTACGGCCGTTGATACCAAGAACCGTCAATCCTTTGAAGATGATGCGCTCGGCAAGATTGATGTTGATGTTGTCGCTCGGGATACCGAGAAGCGCCGCCGTTCCGCCGTTGCGCGTCATCTGCAGACCCTGATCGATGGCCGAGCCGCTGCCGGACATTTCGAGCAGCACTTCCACACCGTCGCCGTTGGTGCGGCGCTTGATTTCATCCACGAGACCCGGCGTACGCGCGTCGAAGGTTTCGTCCGCTCCGAGCCGTTTCGCCAGCTCCAACTTTGCCGGATTCACATCGATCGCATAGACGCTCGCGGCACCGGCGGCGCGCGCGACGGGAATGGCCATCAAACCGATCGAGCCAACGCCGGTAATAACGACACTCTTTGTGCTTACACCGGCCGCCATCACGGTGTGCACCGCATTTCCGAGCGGATCGAACACGGCAGCGAATTCATCGGGAATCGCCGGATCCAACTTCCATACGTTGTATTCCGGCATCGCAATGTAGTCCGCAAACGCGCCGTCGCGATCGACGCCGATAATCTTCACGTGTTCGCAGATATGCGCTTGCCCCGTGCGACACAGCACGCAGGTTAAATCCGCAATGTGGCCTTCGGCAGAAACGCGGTCGCCCGGCTTCACCGAGCGAACGGCGGCCCCGACGGCCTCGACTCTGCCCATGAACTCATGGCCGATAACGAGCGGCGGATGGATGCGATTCTGGGCCCATTTGTCCCAGCCGTAAATATGCGCATCCGTGCCGCAAACGCCGGCCTTTTCGACGTGGATTAGTACGTCGGTCGGACCGATCTGTGGAACGGGAACCTCGTGCAGCACGAAGCCCGGCTCAGGAGCGAGCTTGGAGAGCGCTTTCATCGTGGATGGCATGTCGGGGTCGATGTATTTCACGCAAAAAGGCCCGCGCCTTTTACGGCACGGGCCCTTTGTTGCTTCTTAGCGGATTGGACTAGAAGTCGTACTCGGCTTGGAAGCGGTTGTACTTGAAGAGCGCGGTCGGCGAGCCTGTCGCAAAGGTTGGCCCCTCATCGCGATCACCGTAACGGTAACGGAACGAGAAGCCTTTGTACGGCCCCGATTGCGGGAGATGATTGAAGTAATAAAGTGCGTCGAAGTCGGTTTCTTGCGTGCTGTCCGCATACGCGCCGTTGTTGTAGTCGTACCACGCATGTGTAACGTAGGCGATGAGGCGCTTATCGTTCGAGGTGAACGTCAGCTGCGCTTTTGCCGAGGTACCCGGGCTGCGACGATCCACCATACCCTGAATCAGCGACGTCGTAAAGAACGGATCAGTTGCGTACGAATCCGTGTACGGTGACGCCCATCCACCGTAGTAGATGCTCGTCGTTCCGTCGCTGTTCGGGTGACAGTTTCCGGTACCGCCGGTCGGGAGGAAGTATGGGAAGTTGACGTTGTTCGCTTTCGCGCCGGGCGCCAAAGCGACAGTTCCGGTCGGGCCGCAGACGACGCCGCCCGCAGCCATTTGCGTGGCGGAAAGCGTATCGGTCTTCGTCGGAACGTAATCGCCGCCGACAACGAGCTGCACGTTGGGCAGAACGTTGACGCCGCCTTGAAGGCCAACGACCGTTGAAGCAATCTTGCCCAGAATGCCGTTGGTCGGGTTTCCTTCGCTACCGAATTGGAACGCAGCGTACGGCTTCAGTTTTCCGGCGCTGAACGGATAACGCGCATCAACCCACACCGCATTTGCGATTTGGTTGAAGCCGTAGAACGAAGCGCTCGCCGTCAGCGGCGCGCTCTTGGGTCCGGCGTAAGCGACACGACCGAAATACACACCGCCGTTCTGGACGCCGGCACGCGCCGGATCGAAATAGAGCGGCGAGAGTCCGGTTGCACCGGGATACGGAAACGCGGGGTTATCCGTGAGCAGCGTGTAGCTGTTGAAATCGGAAAGGTTGCGCGTTTCCCACTGATACCAGTCACCGGCCTCGATCGTGAACTGTTTATTCAGCGCGAAGGTGGCGTACGCACCGCGGTACGCGGAAGGCTTCAGACGGGTATCAGAAGCGGGCGTCCAGACCAAGTCGGTGGGCGAAAGCATGTCGCCGGCTTTGATAAAGAAGTGCGACGCCTTATATTGCAAATACGCTTCGTACAGCGTGTTGAGTTCATAGCCCGGAAGCGTGTCGTCCGGGTTGAGATTCGGCGCCTTGACGTTGCCGCACGGAGGAGTCAGGTGCGATTCGGCAGAGATGCAATTGCTCAGCGGATTCGCGTATAAATACGAAGCACCGAGACCGAGGCCCGGCACGCCGACGATGTAGTTATATTCGCCGTGGAGGCTGATCGCCGCGTTGAACGACTGCTGGTTGACGGCCGGGTGGCCACCATACGCGTTCTGACGCGTGAAATCATACGCACGAACGTAACCGCGATAGCTAAACGGATTTGGCGTGGGCGTCGGCGCAGGCGATTCCTGCGCAACCGTCGTCGATGCTGGTGTTGCCGATGTTTCCGCCAGCGCGAACGTGGTGCCCGCCAAAACCATCGCTGCGAGGCTTACGCCGATGCGCGCGAGTTTGGTAAACACGTAAAAAAATATCTCCTTAGAAAACGGGTTCAGGAGGTAACGGCCCAATGCTACAGGGGCGATATTAAGGCGCATTTAACGTCGGCTTAAGTACACATTCCCCAACTCCTGGGAGCTTAGCCCCATGGGCCGCCGTTTTGGTTATATCGGGGATCGCTTGGTATTACAAGCGTAAATGTCGTCTAGCCGTAGCGGCCGGTGATGTAGTCCTCGGTCCGTTTGTCGCGCGGCGTCGTGAAGATCGCCTTCGTCGGTGCGGATTCGATCAGTTCGCCCATCAAGAAAAACGTTGTAAAGTCACTAATGCGCGCCGCTTGCTGCATTGAGTGCGTGACGATAACGACGGTGTACTCTTTTTTGAGCTCGTCGATCAGGTCTTCGATTTTGCTCGTAGCAATGGGATCGAGCGCCGAAGCTGGCTCGTCCATCAGAATGACTTCCGGGTCGACCGCGAGGCATCGCGCGATGCAGAGACGCTGCTGCTGACCGCCCGAGAGATCCATGGCGCTGCGATCGAGGCGGTCTTTGACTTCATCCCAAAGCGCGGCACCACGCAAGCTTCGTTCCGCAATCTCCATGAGCGTCTTACGACTGCGCAGACCGTGAATGCGCGGACCGTACACGACGTTTTCGAAGATCGTTTTTGGAAAAGGATTGGGTCGTTGGAACACCATGCCGATGCGGTGGCGAATCGTTACGGGATCGATGTCTTTTGCGTAGATGTCCGTTCCGTCGAGCAGCACGTGTCCATCAACGTGCGCATCCGGCGTCAGATCGTGCATGCGATTGAGCGCCCGTAAAAACGTTGACTTTCCGCAGCCGGACGGCCCAATGAGCGCCATCACGGTGTGTTCGCCGACGCTCAAGCTCGCGTTTTTGATCGCGTGAAATTTACCGTAGTAAACTTGCAGATCTTTGGCTTCGAGTTTCGTTGTCGCAGGCGCGCTGATTTCTTCCGGATTCGTTACGATCATGGGCGTCCTATGACTTCCCGCGACGCTGTGCAGCTCCTACGCTACACGGCGGCGGGTAGCATAACGATTGATTAAGGCGTATTAAGGCAATTGTTCTGAAAAGGCCTCGACGTACCACTCGCGGACGTCTTGCAACGTCATACCGCGGCAGTACTCCTCGAGAAATGCCAGAATTTGCCGGCGCATCGCGCGCTCGTCCGCCTCAGGACCCATTAGTGCGAACATACAGCAAGCGTTACACACGTACATTACCGGTACGTTATCGCGGCTTTAAGCCTTGCGGGGAACCGTCCGCATGATGGGTAAGCGGATCGTAAAGGCGGTTCCCGAGCCCAGCATCGACTCTGTTGCAACCGTTCCGCCGTGCGCTTCAACGATGCCCTTGACGATTGCAAGGCCGAGACCGGCGCCCCCGCTTTCGCGCGTACGCGAGCGATCGACGACGTAGAAACGTTCAAAAATATGCGGGAGATCGCGGTACGGTATTCCGACGCCCGTATCGCGAATGCGCATGATCGCATCGTTGCCGTTTGCATCGAGTTCTACGGTTACACGGCCGCCGCTCGGCGTGTGGCGCAGCGCGTTGTCGATGAGATTCACGCAGACTTGCGCGAGCCGGTCGGGATCGGCTTCAACGCGTACCGGACGCATCGTCTGCAGTTCCAACCGCACGCCTTTGTTCGACGCCTGCGGCTCGAACGTCGCGACAATTTGGCGCGCGACTTCTTCTAAGTCCACATCGCGCAAATTGAGCTTCATTTGACCGGACTCGGCGCGCGCCTGTTCGAGCAATTGCCCTACGAGCGACGCAAGACGATCTACTTGTCCCAGCACCTGCGGCAAGAAAATATCCGCCGCTTCATCGTCGGGCGACTCGACCACGGTTTCAAGCATGAGTTTGATCGAGGAAAGCGGCGTGCGCAACTCGTGCGAAACGTTCGAAAGAAATTCTTTGCGCGCGCGTTCCAAACGCGCGATCTCTGTTTGATCGTCGGCGAAAACGACGACGCCGTGGGTGCGATCGTCGTCGCTGAGCGGATAGACGGAAAGTCCGTACGTGCTTCGCCGTTCCCCGTTCACAATGGTCATGGGCGCGACCGACGCTTCGCCGCGTAGGGCATCGCCGATACGCCGTTCGAGCTCGACGTTCGGAACCGACGCAATCACGTGCGAACCAATGGCGCGCTCCGGATCGAAGCCGAAGATCGTTCCGGCGGCGGGATTGGCAAACCGTACGCGCGCCTTCGCATCTACAAAAATGACACCGAGCGGCAGCGCGCGGACGAGACGCGCAAAGTCGGTATCGCTTGCCGGCGTTTCGGGAGGCGCCGCGGTCTCTACAACGTGCGATACGTTCTCCCTCGCACGCATCCCACCATAGATGAAACCGGCGACGCTTCCCAGCGCCGCCGCTACAATCACTATTCCAATTACCGAAGATGTATCGACCACGTTTGGGAGGCTCTAACTACGCCTTGAACATGTACCCGCGCGAGCGTACGGTGATGATATGGCGCGGGTTGCGCGAATCTTCTTCAATCTTCTCGCGGAGCCAGCGAATGTGCACGCTGACGGTTTGTTGTTCGCCTTCGAAGTCGTAGCCCCAGACTTTGTCGAGTAGCGTTTGACGGGTGACGACGCGGCCGTTGTTCTCCATCAGCACGCGAAGCAACGCAAACTCTTTCGGCGCAAGCGAGACGCCTTTACCGCGCACGGTGAGTTGCTGGCGCGACGGATCGAGCACGATCTCGCCGAGCGAGATCGCTTCTTCATGTCCGCCTTGAATCGGCGCTTGGCGGCGCAACCGCGCTTTCACGCGCGCGAGAAACTCGTGCAGCGCAAACGGTTTGGTGACATAGTCATCGGCACCGAGCTCGAGCGCAAGAACTTTGTCGATTTCCTGATCTTTTGCGGTCAGCATGATGATCGGAACCGAGCTGAACTTGCGGATCTCTTTGCACGCTTCGATCCCGTCCAACACGGGGAGCATGATATCGAGGACGATGAGATCGGGTGACTCGCGTTGCGCCATCGCAACCGCGCTGCGGCCGTCGCTTGCCGTTACGACCGTATAGCCGCTGCGCTCTAAATTGAAGCGCAGCGTCTGCAAGATAGCGGACTCGTCGTCAACCACCAGGATCTTCTTATTGAAGTCCGGGCTTTTGACGAAGGTGCCCCTAGAGGGCTTCGTCTCGAGCGATCCGTTCATAAAACTTGGCGATCGCGCTATAGTCGAGCGCGCCGTCTCCTTCTGCCGACCGAGCGGTATAGAGTTGATAGGCGAGTCCCGTCGCCGGCATCGCATATCCCATTGCTCGCGCTGCGTCCAGCGCGGCAGCCACGTCTTTGCGCAGCAGATCCATAGCGAAGCCGCCTTCGAAGCTCCCGGCAAACCAGGTCTTGGGTAGCCATTGGTCTAGAACGTAGTTTGATCCCGTCGCCGTTGCGATAACTTTTCGAACCGCGTCCAAATCGGCCCCGGCTCGTCGCGCAAAGACCAACGCTTCGGCGTTCGCGACCATGACGCTCGCGATGATGATTTGATTCACGAGCTTCACCGTCTCGCCCATGCCGACGCCGCCGAGATGATAGGGCGTGCCCATCGCGCGTAAGACCGGTTCCACCCGCTCGTACACGAGAGGTTCGGCCCCGACCATGATCGTGAGCGTGGCGTCCTTTGCGCGCCCCGGACCGCCGCTCACGGGAGCATCGACGAACTCCACGCCGTGTTCGCGCAGCCGCTCGGCGAACGCTTTTGAGGCGATCGGCGAGATCGTCGACATGTCGATGACAACGGATCCCTCGCGTAATCCGTTCTGGGCGCCGCGCGCGCCGAAGATTGATTCCTCGACTTGCGGAGCGTCCGGCACGCAGAGAATCACGATGTCGCTTGCCGTCGCGACCGCAGCCGGGTCCGTTGCTTCCACGGCGCCTGCTTTCACCAAGCGCTCGAGCGGTTCGCGCCGGCGGTGCGCGCTTGCGATGACGGAAAAACCGGCGCGAAGCAGCGATGCCGCCATCGGTTCACCCATTGCGCCAAGTCCGATGAAACCCAGTTTTGGGGTAGCAGTCACGGCGCGGACTTTATACAGGCACGTCCGCGGTCCTGGCCGAAGCGGCCGGGTCATGAGCACAACATTGACCGCCGCGGTCCGGCGTCCGACGTTCGACCAGATGAATCTTTCGATCGGCAAACGCACCCGTTTGCACCGGTTGATGTACGAGCACGGACCGGGCAACGGCACGCTGATGATGCTGCCGATCGATCAGGGCCTCGAGCACGGTCCTGTCGACTTTTTTGACAACCCGGACTCGATCGATACCGATTGGATCTACCGGCTCGCGGTGGAGGGAAACTTCTCCGGGATTGCGCTGCACGTGGGGCTCGCGGAAAAGTATCAGAAACAGTACGCCGGCCGCGTTCCGCTCCTTTTGAAGATTAACGGCAAGACGAACATTCCGAACGACGATGATGCGTTCAGCCCGCTGACGTCGTCTGTTGAGGACGCCGTCCGTTTAGGCGCCGATGCGGTCGGCTATACGCTTTACGTCGGAAGCCCGGCACAAGACGTCGATATCGCGCAAGCAAACGACGTGCGCCGCGAGTGCGAGCGCTATGGGATGCCCCTCGTCATTTGGGCGTATCCGCGCGGAGCTGCGATAAAAGCAAAAGGCGGAATTGATTCGCTCTACGCCGTTGACTATGCAGCGCGCGCCGCATGCGAAATCGGATGCGACATCGTGAAACTCAACGAGCCGAAGTGGGAGTCTGAGAAAGCGTCAGTGCTTCCGAAGCCCTATAACACGCTGCAATATACCGACGTCGAAGGTTTGCGCAAGGTTGTGAAGTCGGCCGGCCGTACGCTGGTACTCGTTTCCGGCGGGAGCAAAATGGGTGACGACGCGACGATTCAAAAAGCGCGCGCTGCGATGGAAGCAGGCTGCGTCGGTCTCATTTTCGGCCGCAACATGTGGCAGCGCAAATGGGACGGCGCCGTCGAAATGTCGTCGCGAATGCACGAGCTGATGAAGGGCTACGGTCAGGAGGAGTAATTTGACGGTCGAAGAGCGCGTCAACGCGGCGCTCGACAAGGTCCGACCCGGAATAGCAGCCGACGGAGGCGAGGTGTGGTTGATCAAAGTCGAGGACGGAACGGCGTACGTGCAAATGCTCGGTGCATGTGGCGGATGTCCGGCCTCAACGATGACTCTGAAAGGCGCAATTGAAGCTGTTGTCACCGCCGACGTTCCCGAAGTCAAGCAAGTGCTACAGGTCTAAAATGAAAGAGCCGCTCCAACGAGCGGCTCTTCTTATTTCGCGCAGTGCGCGCAGTAGTACGAGATTGCACCTGCATGCGTTTGCGGGACCATATGTTCGCGTACGCCGCGACGGCCGCAGTTTGCGCAAGCAAACGTCTGACCGATTGGAACGGCAGACCGATCGTGGCCCTCGTTCCGCTTTGACGCCCAAACAATCGCGTAGATGACAGCGCCGAGCACCAGTGGCGCCCAAGCAAAGAAGCCGGACAAGCCCTCCGGCGAAATCGTTGTATCCATACGGGGAGTTGATCTTCGCAAGGGCGCGAAGCCTGACCTCCGGGAGTTTTCGTGAACGATCTGCAACTGCGCGAACGGCTCGTCGACCGCTTGGAGCGAAGCGGCATGCTGTGCGACGAGCGCGTGCGAGCGGCCCTGCTCGATGTTCCGCGACACCAGTTCATTCCGGCGATCTCGGCCGAGGACGCCTATGAAGACCGGGCGCTTGCAATCAAAGAACGTGACGGCGCGGTAATTTCGTCGATCTCGCAGCCGAGCATGATCGCGCAGATGCTGCAAATGCTCGATGTGCGCGCCGGCGAGCGCATTCTCGAAATCGGAACGGGAAGCGGGTACAACGCTGCACTCGTCGCGCATCTTACGGGCTCCGGCGGACGGGTGATCACGATCGAAATCGAGCCGGACTTGCTCGAACTCGCGCAGCAGCGCCTGCACGATTTAGGATATGCGAACGTCGAGGTTCGTTACGCGCACGAACTCTCGCATATCGAGACGCAATTCGAACGTATCGTCGTAACGGCGCGCGCCTTCGATATCGAACGGGATTGGTGGCGGCTGTTGAGCGATCGGGGCCGCCTCGTTGTCCCGTTGGATATTGGCTACGGGGGCGAGCGCGCGATCGCATTCGTGCGCGAGGGCACGCTGCTTCGCGGCGTAGATTCGCATGCGTGCGCGTTTCTCGGAATGCGCGGCGAGACGGAGAATCCCGGCGCAAGCGAGTTGTTCTTTCCGAACCGCGACGCGCGCTATGCGATGCCACCGCCTGCTACCGCACCAATGGCGATCGTGGCAATACGGCCCGATGACGCATCGAACATGCGTCTGGATGACGCCGATGTCATCGTTGCCCGTCCAAAAACAATCTTTGCTTTGCGCTTTCGATCATAACCGCAGCGCCGACGCGTAACCGGTCAATTCCACGTATCCAACACCCAAAGACGCATGCGTCTTCGAGTCGCGCACGGTGACCGCGCCTTCCCAATACGTCGTTCCCGTCGCATCGACGAGTTCCTGATCCGCGAGGACCGGCTGAAGTTCCAATTCTTGGTTGACACCGCGAATGCCGATGCGCCACCCGCTGGGATAGCGCGCCGCCGTGTGCGGGCTCACCCACGTTGCCGTTGACGCGATCGCAAACGATGAGAGGGGAAGATACGTTGTCGCTCCGTTGCGCGCGATTAGACTTCCCGAAGACTGCCGCGTAGTGTTTCCGTCGGTTTGACGCAGACGATAGAGCATGACCTCGCGGCCGTCATCGAGTTGAATGGAGAACCAATCCCAGCCCGATTGGTTCGGTTGCAATTCGTCCGATCCGTACTCGTGATCCATCCAGGAGATGCCTTCGATCGTATAACGAACGCCGCCCCGCTCGAGCGTTCCGCTTGTCTTCAAGCGCGTGAACGAATAATAATGCGAGGCGCACGACGTGCATGGCCCTTTGCGCGAAATGCCTCCGATCCCGTGAATGGCCGGCGGTTTTTCGGACAATAATTGTAAATCCAGTGCTTCTCCGGCATGCGCCGCCGTCAAGTGCATCAGGGGCCGTTCCGCATTCGTTCCCGTCAGCGTCCAGCCGTTGGCCGCGACTTTCAACTCTCGCTCGGAGGCGAAGCCTTGCTGCAACGCATCGCGCGCGAGCGTCTCCGAATACACGAACGTGCCATTGGTTTCATCGGTGATTGCAAAATGCGCAGGATAGAGCTGGTATGCGTACCACTTGCTCTCATTCGTGCGCCACGCCGGTGCACGCGGCTCGAGCCCGATCCGGAAAAACGTCAATTCGTAGCCGAACCGCGCACCGCCGGCCGCGCGCAGATGACCGGTGAAGTACCACCACTCGGTGCGATACCGATCGTGCGCGAAATGATCGCGCGGAAAGTGATAGGTGTACGGCGAGAGTGCGATCAGAAACGCCGCGACGATTCTACTCAACACGCAGCACCTCGGACGTCTTGATCGTGGCCGCGACGCTCGCAGGATAGATCGCGGCAACTACGGCCGCGACGACGACCATCACAAAGGCCTCGGCATAAAACAGCACCGGACTCTGCCACTCGATGAGCCATCCGAAACTCTGCCGGTTGATGACGTAGATCAGATCGGCCGCAAGCGCGATCCCGAGCAGAATGCCGAGTACGCCGGAAACGATTCCCACGGCAAGCGCCTGAAGAAAGACAACGCGCCGAACCCCGGCGCGCGTAAGTCCAACGTATCGCAGGAGCGCAATGTCGATGCGCCGTTCGAGCACGAGCGCAAAGAGCGTGCTGACGACTCCGAGCACCGCGATGACGATACTGACCCCGTAGAGCGAATTGGTGATCGCGAAGGTGCGATCGAATACGGAAAGCGCATAGGCGCGCAGTTCCGCGTTCGAGTTGATGCTGATCCGCATCGGCAATAAGGCGCGCTCGATCTCGGTGCGTACGCGAGGCGCGCTTGCGCCCGGTTGAAGATATACCGCGATGGAGTCTACATTCGCGTCGTGGAACAACCGGCGGAACGTCGATTCGTCGATGAAGAATGTTCCGCCACTCGTCGAGTAATCGTTGTATTCACCGATGATGCGCAACTTCGTGAGGCCGGACGGCGTTGGAATCGAAAACGAATCGCCCGGCGTCAGCCCGAAGTGCGTCGCGAACGGCACGCTGATGACTGCCGCGTTCTCCGTTTCCATTTTCCGGGCAAGCACGAGGCGATCGACGTTTCCGAGAAACCGCAGCTTGTTTCGGCCGGCGATCGACGAGAAATTCGTCGCACCGAGTTGCGCGAACCGCCCTTGAATCGGAACGTCGAGCCCCCGAAATGTATCGACCGACGCAACGCCGCGTTGTCGAGCAATCGTAGTGACGGCGCGCGGCGGAAACGCGCCACGCAAGGTTGCATCGGCGGCTCCCGGCGCACCGATATAGAGATCGGCGCTAAGCGTATCGTTCGCCCATGCCACAACGGTGCTGCGAAACGACGAAACGAGTACTGCAATCGCGATCATCATCGCGACTGCGACCGTCAATGATGCAACCGCGACGGCGATGCGGCGCGGCGAAGCGCGAAGAAACGCTGCTGCGAGAATCGCCGGTGCCTTGCGCGCCAGCGCCTGAATCGGCCGCGTCAACACTGCAAGCACGAGAGGCGCCTCAAACGAAACGCCCGCGATGGCGCAAACGCCTGCGACGTATCCGAAGAACGGAATTCCGTCGCCGATCGCCGGCAGACGCGCGAACGCTGCAGCAAGTACGAGCAATAGTCCCCCGACGATTGCCGTCCACCGTGTGAAGCCTGCGACTTTGCGCTCTGCGGCACCGGTGTTGCGCATGATGCGCGCCGGTGCAGTTGCCGCCGCGCCGGCGGCCGGAATCGCGGCAGCGGCCATCGAGAGGAACGTGCCGAGCGCAAATGATTGCAGCGTATCGCGCCAACTCCACAGAACGGCATCAGCGTGCGCTCCAACGTACAGAGCCGAAACGGTCGTCTCGACCGCCGTGAGGGAAAAACGCGCGAGGAACCAGCCGAGCACTAAACCAAACAGCGAACCAAAAACGCCGTAGAGCGCGCCTTCACCGACGAACAACCAAAAGATCGCAGCACGCCGCGTCCCGAGCGCGCGTAAGGTTCCGATTTCCGAGGAACGTTGCACGACGGAAATCGCAACGGCATTGTAAATGAGATACATACCGACGAGCAGCGCGACATCGGCAAGCGCGGAGAGATTCATCGTAAAGCTCGCCAGCATCCGCTGAATTTCGCCGAGGCGGGTTTTCGGCGTGAGCACGCGCGCGCCGGCTGGAATGACACGCCGCAGCGCATCGGATACCGTGCCGGCACGCGAGGGATCCGCCTCCACGTCGATGCGATCCAACTTTCCGACTGATGCAAAAACGCGTTGCGCTGTCGCGATATCGGTGAACGCGACGCTTGAGTCGACGCCTACGGTGCGCGGCGGAATCACCGCCATCACGTGAAGCACGACCGGCGTTGCACCTGCGTAGCCGCGAAGGACACCTCCAACTCGAATGTGGTACGTTCGCGCAATCCGTTCGCTCACGAAGACGCCGTCGCCGTCGATGAACCGGTGGAGGTCGAAGGCCGGCGCGGCCGATTGCGCGTCGCGGACGCCGGGAGGAACCGTGCCGCGCGTAATGTCGACGCCGAGAACCCGCACGATCTCGCCGCCGAGCGAATTCGATGCGGAAACACCTACGACGAGATCGCCGCTTACAACAGGGCTCGCGGAATTGACGCCGGGTACGCGTTGCACGGCAAGCAACGCGCGCTCGTCAAACCCTTCACCGGTTCCGACAACCTGCACGTTCACGCGGTTAGCAATGACGTTCACACTCGTAGAAAACGAAGCAATCGCAGTCGAATTGGCAAGCTCGATCGCATACGCGGATGCGACCCCGAGCGCGACCGCGACGAGCGTGACGGCCGAGCGTAGCGCATGCGCGCGAGCGTAGCCGGATACGAGCGCTCGAAAGAGCAGCGATGCGGCGTTCATTGCACGGATGAAATGCGTCCGTCACGCATGTGGATCTGGCGTTTCGCGCGCGCGGCGGCATCGGGGCTATGCGTCGCCATGAGGATCGCCTGTCCTCGTTTCGCGAGATCCACGAGAATCGAAAGCACGACGTCGCCGTTGTGCGAATCGAGGTTCCCGGTCGGTTCGTCAGCCAACAGAATCGCCGGCTCGTGTACGATCGCACGCGCAATCGCCGCGCGCTGCACCTGACCCCCCGAAACATTCGCCGGAAGTGCGTCCGCGCGATCGATGATGCCGACGGCTTGTAGCGCATCATCGACTCGCCGCGCTACCTCGCTGCTCTTGCGGTTCTGCAGGACGAGCGGTAATGCAACGTTCTCGCGCAGCGTAAGCGTCGGCAACAAATTGAAGAATTGAAACACCGTTCCGATTTGGTCGCGCCGCAAAAGCGTCAGTTCATCGTCGGAGAGCGACGACGTGGTCACGTCGTCGATACGGACTTCTCCGCTATCCGGAAGATCGATGCATCCAACGAGGTTGAGCAAGGTGCTCTTGCCACATCCGCTCGGTCCGATCAGGACTACGAGTTCGCCGGCGCCCACGTCGAGGCTGACATCGTCCAGCGCGACCGTTCCGCCATCGTAGATTTTTCGGACGTGAGAAACAGAAACGGGCCGGCGCATCACCCGCGCCAACCCGTTGCGAACTCACACGCGTTGCGGTTACGAACTACGCCGAGGCTTTCTTGAAATAGTCGGCGTTGATCGCAATAAAGTTCTCCCACTTCTCCGGAACGTCGGAGTCGGCAAAGATAGCTTCGACAGGACATGCGGAAACGCAGGCGCCGCAATCGATACAGACTTCAGGGTCGATATAAAGCTGGTCGTCTTCTTCCTTACCGTGAATGCAATCAACCGGACAGACGTCGACGCACGACTTGTCCTTTGTGCCAACACACGGTTCGGTAATGATGTACGCCATGGAAAAACGAGACCCCTCAGACGGGAAAGCGGTGTAAGACTTCGAGCACGGGCTTGCGCGTCGCGCGCAACCCCATATTTGCACTGCCCCGAGCCTACGCCTTCCCGCTGAGAGGGTCTAAGACTTCTGTCTACGCTACCGTACGGCGCCCCGCGACGGCACGAACGATCCAGAGCAGGACCACAGCGCCGATGATCGCGCAAATGAAGCTGCCGATATTGAACCCGGTGATGCCGGCATGGCCGAATAGCCCATAAATCCAGCCGCCGATAACCGCGCCGATGATACCGACGATCAGGTCGCCCAAGATTCCGCCCGGGCCCTCACCGGGAACGATCCAGCGCGCGATCGCGCCGACGATTAACCCGAATATGATCCACAGTAAAATGCCCATCGCTACCTCCTGGTCGGTATCTTCTCCCCTCCGGAAGGAAATTAAACCGAACGTAGGGTCGTTACTACCGGTATGAAACGACTGCTCGTCCCCTTCGCGCTGTGCATCGCCGTCATCACGGGGCCAGCGAATGCCGCGCAATCAACCGAGATTTCGGTCGTAGGAAACTCCACCGTAACGATGGTGCCCGATCAGGCGACGGTTACTGCATCGATTGTCACGACTGCTTCGTCGGCGACGCAAGCGGTGTCGGAGAATAACAGCCGTTACGATGCGGTTGCGGCCGCAATCGCACGGACCGGAGTGAAGCGCGACGACATCTCGCTCTCGTATTACAACGTGAATTACGTGCCGAAACCGAACCCGATGCCGCCCAACCCGTCGCCGTATGACCGATACGGATACACCGTTACGCGCAGCTTCGCGGTGAAGGTCCGCGCAATGGATCGCGCGGGCGCCGTCGTCGACGCGGCAACGTCGGCCGGCGCAACAAACATCGAAGGCGTCACATTCGGACTAGCAAATAGCGACGCGGCTCGCGCGAAAGCTTCGCGCGAGGCAGTAAACGACGCACGCGCGAAGGCCGACGACCTTGCGCGAGCCGCCGGACTGCGCATCAACGGCATCAAGAGCATTGAGCTCGAGGGCGCGCCCGGTATCGTTCGTCCCATGGCAATGGCACGCGTCGCGGGCGCCGAGAATGCGGCCCCCACGGTCTTCGACCCCGGCAACGTCACGGTCACCTCGAACGTCACCGTCGTTTTCTCCGCCTCGCCGTAACGAAACGAAACCCCCGCATAGCGGGTACTTCTAGGCATGACGACTACGTGCCAATCGTGCGGACAGCGTCCCGCGACGAACTTCACCGGCCGTGCCTCGCTCTGCAACATCTGCGCGCAGCGGCGCGCGGCAACCAGCGCGCTGCCCTTCCTCGGCGCGGCCCTTGCCGCCGCCGGTCTCGTTGCCGGCGGCGCGCTCCTGCTTGAAAATCGTGACGAGCTGAGCAAGCGCATCAATCCGCTCGGCGGCACGCCCACATTGCAAAACTTCTCTCGCGATCTCACGGACCTCGCGCGCAGCGGCAAGCTCGATCCTGTTGTGGGACGCGACAATGAAATCGAGCGCGTGGTCTCGATTCTCGCGCGCCGGAGCAAGAACAACCCCGTGCTCGTCGGCGAACCGGGTGTTGGGAAGACGGCGATTGTGGAAGGACTCGCGCAACGCATTATCGCCGGTAACGTCCCGGCCGCGCTTCGCAACAAGCGCGTGCTCTCGCTCGCACTCGGATCACTGGTCGCAGGCACGAAATATCGCGGCGAATTCGAAAGCCGTGTAAAACGAATTCTCGACGAAGTTAAGCGCAGCGCTCGCGACGTTATTCTCTTCATCGACGAACTGCACACGCTCGTCGGCGCCGGCGCGGCGGAAGGTGCGCTCGATCTGGGCTCGATGATCAAACCGGAGCTCGCGCGCGGTGACCTGCAGTGCATCGGCGCGACGACATTTGACGAGTATCGCAAATACATCGAATCCGATGCGGCGCTCGAGCGCCGCTTCCAGCCGGTGATGGTCGAAGAACCCAGCGTTGAGGCAACCGCGGCGATTCTGCGCGGACTGCGCAAGAAGTACGCAGAGCATCACAATGTCACGATTACCGACGACGCCATCGATGCGGCCGCGCAACTGTCGGCACGATACATCGCCGACCGGTTTTTGCCCGATAAGGCAATCGATTTAATGGATGAAGCGGCTGCGAACGTAGCGCTTGCAAATAAAGGTACGGTCGTGCGTCCGCCGGTGACCGCACAAACCGTTGCCGCAGTCGTTACGAAGTGGACGGGAATTCCGCAGGCGACGCTCTCGGAATCGCAAGCAAATGCGTTGCTCGATCTGGAGAATGTGCTCTCGCGGCGCGTCATCGGCCAAACGCACGCGATCCGCTCCGTCTCCGAAGCGATTCGGCGCGCGCGAGCCGGCTTGCACGATCCGCGTAAACCGCTTGGAAGTTTTCTCTTCGCCGGCCCGAGCGGCGTTGGAAAAACCGAGCTCGCAAAAGCATTGGCGGAGGCGCTCTTCGGTACGGAAAACGCGCTCGTGCGCATCGATCTCTCGGAATTTACCGAAGCGCACACGGTCTCGCGACTGCTCGGCGCACCGCCCGGATATCAGGGACACGACGAACCGGGTCAATTGACGGAACCGGTGCGCCGCCGCCCGTATTGCGTCGTACTCTTCGATGAACTGGAAAAAGCGCACCCCGATGTCGCGGCGATTCTGCTGCAGATTCTCGACGACGGCCGCGTCACGGACGCAAAAGGCCGCACGATCGATTTCCGCCACGCGTTGATCGTGCTCACGACGAATCTTCCCGAAGACGAAATGGAGGTGTCGTTTCGTCCCGAGTTGATCAACCGCATCGACGATGTCGTTCGCTTCAACGAACTTCAGCTTCCGCAGATCGAAGCAATCGTCGAAATCCACGTCGACGCACTCGCGCAACGGCTCGGAACGCGCAACGTTACCCTCCGTCTCTCCGACGAAGCGAAACGATATCTTGCCAAAGTGTCGATGGGCGCGGGCAGCGGCGCGCGTTACGTGCAACGCACGGTCTCCCACTATGTTTCCACGCCGCTCTCAAGCGCAATTCTGCGCGGCGAACTCAACGAAGGTGGAACGGCCAACGTTACGCTCGAAGGAGATTCCCTGATCGTAAAAGCCGCCTAAGGATCGCCCCGCTCGAAGGAGGGTCGCCGTGATTCCAGCTCTCGTTCTCGCAGCGGCAACGAATGCCGCGACGCAGTTCTTTCACGATTTCGGCGGATCGTGGACGTGCGGCAACCATACGTATCACGCACAGTGGTCGATTTCGAGCCCCGACGGAAATGCATGGACGATCGTCACGTACGGCGTCGACAAACAGCACCCCGGCGGCACCGCCTACGTCGGTTGGCTGCCGCAAGAAAACGCCTACGTATATAACGATTTCCATGCCGACGGTGCACTTGCGCGGCTGATGTCGCCATTGCCGGTGAACGATCACACGTGGCACTGGACCGGTGTGTACTATCCCGTCGGCGGTGCGAAAGACACGACCCCGGACATTAGCTGGACACTCATGCCGAATGGCACCATTTCGCGCAAATTCGGCCAACGCATCAACGGCAAACTCATCGACCGGGGTAGCGACACCTGTACCAAGGCGTGATAGCGTCTACGTGTCATGCGAGCCATGCAAGAAGCACCTGATCTGGGCATTCCGCAAGTCAAGCCGGCAATCGAATCGATCCGCGGCCGATGGGAACAGAAAGTGAGCCCACGCCGCCGCCATGCCTTGGTGCAAGGCCGCTTGTGGCAGATGCTGGCTGACGCTTTTGGGGATACGGGCGAGGTTGGAACGGAGTGGCGGTTCTACATTTTGCCCTCTACAGAAAAGCCGAGCTCCCTCGTTCCCGACGTGGCGTATGTGTCGTACGAACGCATGCCGCCGGAGCTTGGTGAATTGCGTGAAAAGCCGACGATCGCACCAGATATCGCCGTCGAAGTCTTCTCCCCGGATGACCGGCGCACGTTGCTCGAAGAAAAGATCGCCATCTATCTGGCAAATGGGGCACGGCTGATTATTGTCGCCGACCCGATCGAGCGAACAATCGTCATGCACGATGCAAAGGGCGCTCACATGTTCAAAGACGCCGAAGTCGCTGCGACCGACCTATACCCCCGGTTGCGCATCGATTTGACGAAACTCTACGACAAGATCTAGCCCCCGGTGTCATCCTGAGCTTGTCGAAGGAACGCCTCGATTCAAAAGCCCGCCAACGTCATCGTCAGTTCACCATCCACGAAGCCGGAGTCGACAAAACCGTGACGGCGATACAACGCGATGGCATTGGCATTGGTCGGAACGACGGCCAACCGTACTTCCCGCACATCCAACGAACGGCACCATTGCAACGCCGTGTTGACGAGAATGTCGCCGACGCCTCGGCCGCGCGCGAACGGAGCGACCCACAGTGAAATAAGTTCCACGCTCGCGTCCGCGGGAGCCGTTGCGCTTACGATGCCTGCTGGCTTTCCGTCGAAACGCGCCATGACGTTGAACGGTACGTCGCTCAAGCGGCGCCGCCAGCGCACTTCCGTATCGTATTCGCCCTGCCAGTCCGCGAGCGTCGATCCGTATGCGTAAGGCGCTTCGCGCAGTGCCTCGAACCGGAGTTCCCTCCATTGACGCCAATCATCGGGACTCAACGCGCTACAAACAATCAACGAGGCTAGAGGACAGCCTTGACGTCGGCGATCATCTGCGCTTTCGACAGTTCACCGATTTCGATTTTCTTGACGATTCCGCTACGGTCGATGAAGACATGAACCGGCATGCCGTTGATGTTATAGGCGTCGCGCAACGCGCCCGCATCGACGACGGCCGGATAGATCAGGTGATGCTGATCGACGAAAAGCTGCGCCTTCTTCTTATCCTCGAGAATGTCCACGCCGACGACTTGCAGCCCGTCGCCTTTGAATTGACGCTGCACCGCATTGACGTCGGGCGCTTCTTCGTTGCACGGCGGACACCAGCTCGCGAAGAAATTCAAATAGACCGGTTTTCCGCGAAGATCGGCCATGGAAAGCCTTGTTCCGCTGACCGTCGGCTCATTGAACGCGGGCGCTTGCGCACCGAGCTTCGCCACCGACGGTGCGCTAGTGCTGCTGCCCCGTGCGTTCGTGCTACTAGTGGTATGAGAGCATGCCGCAAGCGCGACGAGCGTTACCAGAACCGTAAAGAGCTTCATGCCTCTATCCATACACCGGGTACGCCACGGCGGCAAGATCGGTTCGCATTTGCACGATCAATTCGTCGACGGATGCAAAGACCCGCTGTTCGCGCACGTACCGTAAATCACGCACCGCAAGGTCGTGGCCGTAGATCGTCTCGTGAAAATCACGCATCCACACTTCAACGGTACGACCTGTTCCGTTAAACTGCGGATTCGTTCCGATGGAGACGAGCGCTGCATAATCGCGTCCGTCGTAGCGCGCGAGCGCGGCATAGACGCCGTCTTTAGGGAGCAGCTTCTGCGGCACGCTCAGATTAGCGGTCGGGAAACCGAGGTCGTGACCTCGGCCGAAGCCCAATTCCACGCGGCCGCGTAGTTCGTACGCGTGACCGAGTAAATGGTCCGCCAACTCAAGATTTCCGTCCCGCACCAGCGTGCGAATGCGCGTGCTCGAGATGCGCTCGCCGTCGTCCATCACGTTTGCGATGGCAGCAACGGCGACCTTACGCTGCGCGAGATAGCGTTCCATCAGCGCCGTATCGCCCGCGCGTTTGTGTCCGAACCGGAATGTCGAGCCGACGGCAACCGCGCGAACGCCGAGCCCATCGACGAGCCGGTCGAGAAATGCTTCCGGCGACATGCTCGCAATCGAATCGTCGAATCGAATGAAGAAACACTCTTCGAATCCCGCTCTGCCGAAGAGATCGATCCGTTCATCGCTCGTGCTCAAGAGCGGTGGCTCGGTTCCTGGCCGCAGATGTTTGGCCGGATGATCGGCAAAGGTCAGCACCCCGCTACGCCATCCCGGTTTTCGCATGCGAAACGCCGCACGCGCAATCTCGCGATGCCCTCGATGCATTCCATCAAAGAACCCGATCGCCAGCGAAAGCGGCCGCTCGTTTTCACGAAATAATTCGTGATAGATTTTCATTCTGACGGCGCTCCGCCCCAGGCTCCGCGCCCCCCACTGCGTGGGGCCCCCATACCAGGGGGTGCATTGTGCTGCACTATCGTGCAAAAGACTCCCCTGGGGCACCCCCATTGATCGTTTCGTCGATTCTCGTTAGACACTATTAGACGAACACTTTTCGGGGGGAGAGCATTGCGCCGTGGGCTTCGCCGACGCCGACGAGCGTGCGTGAGTGGTCGCGCACGAAGACTTGTTCGGCGGGCGCGCCTTCGGGGAGTGCGACGACGCGGCCGGCGCGGAAATCGGCGGAGCTGCGCAGATCCAGGACGATCGTCGGGAACGGGATGATGTGCTCGGGCGCGATCAGCGATTCTTGCGGATCGTTCGCCACTTCGTCGAGCGTTCGCGCTTCATAGAGAATGAACGGACCCGAACCTTCGCGCACGAGCGCACCCATGTGCGCCGGCACGCCGAGTGCGGCACCGATGTCTTCGCACAGCGTGCGCACGTACGTGCCTTCACCACACGCGATGCGCACGCGCGCGATAGCCTGTCCCGAGCTTGTCGAGGGAGGTTCGGTTCCGAGCAGCGTAATGCCGTAGACCGTTACGGTGCGCGAGCGGCGCTCGACCGTCTTTCCCTCGCGCGCGAGTTCGTAGAGCCGCTTGCCGTCATGATGTACGGCGGAGAACATCGGCGGCGTCTGCGTGACCTTGCCGGTAAATTCCGGAAGCACCGATTCTAAGCGCGTGCGCCAATCCTCAGGCAATGATGCCGTTTCAACGGTCTCACCGGTCGCATCTTGCGTCGTAGTCGAGCGTCCGAGCACGAGCGTTGCTGCATATTGTTTTCTCTGGTCGGTCAAAAGCGGAATGAGCCGCGTCGCCTTGCCGATTGCAATCGGAAGTACGCCGGCCGCTTGCGGATCCAGCGTGCCAAGATGGCCGACCGCGATGCGGCGATCGCGTCCGTACACGCCGTAAATGCGACGTAACCGCGCAACAATTTGCGCCGAGGTCGGCCCGGCCGGCTTGAACACGTTGACGAAACCGATCATGCTCGCAAAACTATACGGGCGGAATGATGCGCATCTCTTTGCGAAACCATCCGATCACGCCGCAGATGCCGCCGATTAACAACAGAACCACGCCGGCGACGCCGATGCCAATTGCGTGCGAGAGCGCCCATATGACAAAGACGAGGCCACCGAGGCCCATGAAGACATATGCAGCGCGAGTATAGTGCGCATTGGGATAGCGCGTAAGGAGCAGCCACGTTCCCAGGCCGCCGAAAATGAAGAGAAATACGCCGGCGGCGATGCTCACAAACCTTCGGCCACGAGCGCATCTTCGACCGCGCGAAACGCGTCGGTCAACGATCCTTCAAATGTGAGCCCGGAAGCGCGAAAGTGTCCTCCGCCGCCTAATCGCGACGCGGCAGCCTGGACGTTCACGCGTCCGTTCGAACGCAGGCTAACCCGCAGTTCACCGTCGTACGCCTTGAACAGCGCCGCGACTTCCACGTTCTCTTGCGAACGCAGAACGTTCACGACATCTTCCGTGTCCTCGCCGTCCGCGCCGGTTTCGTGCAGCATCGGATCGTCGACGAACGAATAGCAGTAGCGGCCGTCGTGAGCGAACATCATGGCGTCGATCACCCGCCCTACGAGCCGTGTTGCCGCGATGCGTTTGTTGGCGAAGATCTCTTCGGTGATCTCTTCTTTGTCTGCACCCGCACGAATCAAGCTCGCCGAGAGCTCAAGCACTTCCGGCGTCGTGTTCGAATGCATGAACCCGCCGGTGTCCGTCATGATCGTGGTGAGAATGCACGTGGCAATATCACGATCGATCGGCGCTTCGAGTTCGCGCAGCAGATGCATGATCGTCGTGCCGGTCGAGCATTCGGTCGGGATCACGTAATTGAACGCACCGAAGTACGAATTGCCCAGGTGATGATCGATATCGAGCATGTTCTCGCGATCGATCTTCGGGAGATATTCGCCCGCACGCGTGTAGTCGCTCATATCGCAAAATACGAACAACGTATCGGGCGGTAAATCCGAAGGAAGATCGCGCGCAACGAGTCCCGCGTCAGGAAGAAATCGCAAATTCCGAGGAACCGGATCTTGCTGAAAGTAGTAGACCGGCTTTCCCAAACGCTTGAGCGCAATGCCGAGCGCGAGCCCTGCACCGAGCGTATCGCCGTCGGGTTTGACGTGACTGACCATAACGAACGCCGGACGACGCTGCAATTCGGCTACGACTTCGGCTGTCGTAGAATTCCGCAGCTCGCTCTCGATCATTCGTGCCCCTCCGTCCCGGTTTTCCGTTCCATATCTTCGCGAAGCGTTTTCGCAAGCGCAATGGCGCGCTCCGTCGAGCGATCCTCGACGAAGATCAACTCCGGCGTATGCCGCAAGTCGATCTCATGCCCCAGCTCACCGCGAAGAAACTTCGAAGCATTCTTCAAGGCATCGAGTGATTGGCGCGCTTGATGGCGGTCGCCAATGATCGACACGAAAACCTTGCAGTGACGCAGGTCGTCGCTCACTTCGGCGCGCGTCACCGTCACGAATCCAAGGCGCGGATCCCGCAGCTGTTGCGTGATGAGCGTGCCGAGTATCCGCTGGATTTCGTGGTCGATGCGCGCTAATCGTTGCGATTTCACTACGCGCGCACCAACTCTGCCGCGACTTGTTCGGTGACATACGCCTCGATAACGTCGCCGGTTTTGAGATCTTGGAAGCGAGCGATCTGGATACCGCACTCGTAGCCTTCAGCGACTTCGCGGACGTCGTCCTTGAAGCGGCGCAACGACTCGAGTTCGCCCGTAAAGACGACTGCAGCATCACGCAGCACGCGAACCTTTGCGTTACGCGTGATCTTGCCATCTTTGACGTAGCAGCCGACGATCGTGCCGACCTTCGAAACTTTGAAGACTTCGCGCACTTCCGCGTGACCGAGCGTGACTTCACGTTCGACCGGCGCAAGCATGCCCGTCATCGCCTTCTTGAGGTCTTCTTCGATCTCATAGATGACCTGGTAGAAGCGCAGGTCGACGCCTTCGTTGTCGGCCAAACGCTTCGCCGTTTCGTCAGGACGAATGTTGAAGCCAATAAGCACGGCACCCGATGCGCTCGCGAGGTTGACGTCGTTCGGCGAAATTGCACCGACGCCGCCGTGAATGACGCGCACGTCGACTTCCTCGGTCGAGAGCGACTCCATCCGCGCGCGCAGCGCTTCGAGTGAACCTTGACCATCCGCTTTGATGATGAGATTGAGCGTTTTCTTGCCTTCCGCCGGCATCTGCATGAACGTCTCGAGCGACACGCGCTGCGGACCGCCTTGGATGCGTACGTCGCGACGGCGAACCGCACGCTTCTCCGCGGTTTCACGCGCGACGCGTTCGTCGCTGACAACCATCAACGTGTCCCCTGCGGCAGGCACGTCTTGCAAACCCATGACCTCGACCGGAATCGAGGGTCCGGCCTTCTTCACTTGCTTGCCCTTGTCGTCGATCAGCGCGCGAACCTTACCGAACGTACCGCCGACGACGACGATGTCGCCGACGCGAAGCGTTCCGTTTTGCACGAGCACCGTTGCCACTGCACCGCGTCCGCGCGAGAGTTGCGATTCGATCACCACGCCCGTCGCACGCCGGTTTTTGTTGGCTTTGAGTTCCTTGATGTCGGCTTCCAGCAACACCGTGTCAAGCAGCCCATCGATACCGTCGCCGGTCCTTGCGGAAACCGGCACCATTTCGATGTTGCCGCCCCAGTCGACCGGTTGCAGACCGTTGTCGATGAGCTGTTGCTTCACGCGATCCGGTTGTGCGTCGGGTTTATCCATCTTGTTGATGGCAACGACGATCGGAACGTTCGCGGCTCTGACGTGCGCGATCGCTTCTTTCGTCTGCGGCATGACGCCGTCGTCTGCGGCAACCACGAGGATTGCGACGTCCGTGGCCTTCGCGCCGCGCGCACGCATCGCGGTAAACGCTTCGTGACCGGGCGTATCGATGAACGTGATCTTGCGATCGTTACGCTCGACCGTGTACGCACCAATCTTCTGCGTGATGCCGCCCGCTTCGCCCGCAGCGACGTTCGCGCTACGGATCTTATCGAGCAGCGACGTCTTCCCGTGGTCGACGTGGCCGAGCACGGTGACAACGGGCGGACGCGCCGTCATCATTTCCGGTTTGTCTTCTTCTTGCTCGACGGTGACTTCTTCGCCGGCTTCTTTGACGACCGCGTTGAAGCCGAACTTCTTCGCTACGTTAATTGCAACGTCGCTCGGAATATTCTGATTGATCGTCGCCATCGTACCGGTCTTGATCAACTCGGTGATGACGTCTTTGACGGGAACGATCATCGACGTTGCAAGTTCTTGCACCGTCAGCAAGTCGGGAATTTCAATCGCCTCGAGCTGACGCAGCGGCGCAGCGGCGGCGTGATCGCCACCCTTCTTCTTACGCTGACGCTCTTTCTCGAGCAGCAGTTCTTTTTCGCGATCTTTTTTCGCGGCAGCCTTATCCTCGTGGCTGCGGGGACGATCGCCGGGGCGTCCGCCGGCAGACGGCGCCGGAGCTTCCGTCGCACTCGAGGGCATGCCCGGGCGCGGCCCCGGCCCCATCGGGCGCGGAGCACCAGGGCCCATCGGACGGAACGGACCGTTACCCGCGGGGCGGCGTTGCGCAGGAGGTGTCAGGGGACCATTGCCGCGCGGTTGACCGGGTTGAACCGGACCTTTGCCCCCTTGACCCGGCATCGCTTGACCGGGACGCGGTGCAACGCCAGGGCGGCCGGGCATACCGGTCGAGGGCCCAGGGGAAGCCGAGGCCGTCGTAGTCGGCGGCGGCGGACGTCGCTGAATCGAGGATTGGCCGTGCGGAACGGGCTTGAGGCGCGGGATCGGCGCTTCAGGCGCCGAGGGCTTGGGAGCCGGACGTGACGGGGGCGCCGGCGGACGTTCCGCAGCAGCGGGACGCGGCGCGACTTCCTCCGGAGCGGGCGCGGCGGCAACAGCCGGTGCCTCAGGAACAGCCTTAGGTTCTTCGGGCGCAATTGGCGGGGCAACCGATGCCGCAGGCGGCGGCGTCGGACGCGCAGCGGGCTTCGCTGGCGCGGGGCGCGCCGACGTCGGACTGACCGGTTTTAAACGCGGAACCGCGGGCTCGGCCGGGGCGGCAGCCTTAGCCGCAGCAGGTGCTGCAGCGGGCGCGGAAGCCTCAGCAGGTACCGGTTTTTTCGGTACCGCGCGCGCGGCAGCAGCGCCATCCTTCTTCGGTGCCGCCGGCTTCGCGCCGGGTGCAGGCTTAAGCACGCTTCGGACCAGATCGGCGATCTGCTCCGGGACCACGCTCAGTTGATTCTTCGCCTCAAAGACGCCGCCAAGGCGCTCGTTAAAAAGGGCGATGAGTTCTTTCGAAGTGAGCCCGACCTCTTTGGCGAGCTCGAAAATACGTACCTTACCGGTCGAAGTTGCCATTATTCCCCAAAGTGGTCCCCACTTTTGGGGGCCCCACCAGTTTGAGAGCACTCCGCAGCAGCCTTCAGCCGCTGCTCCGTGCCCCCGCGTTTTTAACGCGGGTCCCCCAAACGGTGTAGGCCGCTTCGGGTTCCCGCTAAGTCGTCACAGAGCTGCCCTCGGTTTAGAGAGCATGGTGCTTACCGAACATTGTTATCCATCGTTTTTCACCGAACTACTTATTAAACCATATTCTTCGGCTGCCGTTGCAAGCCCCGGGTAACGCCGATTCTTTGCAACGAGCTTCGCACAGGCAGCCGAGCAGAGGTATGCTCCTCTTCCCGGCTGCCGTACGTTCATCTTTTGATCCGGTGCCCAGTGATTCCCGGACCGCACGAAGCGGGTCATTTCCCGCTGGGGATGCGTCTGCCGGCACCCCACGCACGTGCGAATCGGGATGTGGTTACTCGCCACCGCCCAATCGTTCGCGGCGGAACTCTTCCAGTTTGCGAATGAGTTCCTCATCGACGCCGGCTGCAGGCACTTCTTCTTCCGCTTCGACTTCCTCGACGACTTCCGCAACCGGTTCTTCAACGCCGGTGCGTTCCGTGCGCTCGGCGAGATACCGCTCGCGCGCTTCATTCGCTTCGCTTTCGCTCGCGATATCAAGACGCCAACCGGTGAGACGCGCGGCGAGCCGCACGTTTTGACCATCGCGTCCGATCGCAAGCGAGAGTTGATAATCGGGAACGACAACGAGCGCAACGCCGTCGTCTTCGAACAACTCGACGGTGATGACTTTCGCCGGCGCGAGCGCATTCATGATGAAGGCTTGCGGATCGGCATCATAGCGAATGACGTCGATCTTTTCGCCTCGCAGGTTATCGGAAACGTTTGCGATGCGGCTCGACTTCGGTCCGAGGCATGCGCCGATCGGATCGACTTCGGCGCGAAGCGAACGCACCGCGACTTTCGAACGATTACCGCCTTCACGCGCAATCGCCATGATTTCTACGACGCCATCGGCGATTTCGGGCACTTCGAGCTCCAGCAATCGCTGCACCAAACCCTCGGCCGCGCGCGATAGCACGACTTGCGGTCCCTTCGGCGACTTACGCACATCGAGCACGTAGGCGCGAATGAAGTCGTTGATTCGAAACGCTTCGCCCGGCACTTGCTCTGAGAGGGGAAGAATTGCCTCGTCGCGGCCCTCGAGCAGTACGTACATGTTGCGCTGTTCGTAGCGCTGCACCGTGCCGGTGACGAGATCGTTGAGCTTGCGGGCATACTTGTTGTATACCGTGTCGCGCTCGGCTTCGCGAATTCGCTGCACGATGACTTGCTTCGCCGTTTGGGCGGCAATGCGGCCAAACTCTTTCGGCGTTACTTCTTCATCGAAAAAGTCGCCGGGCTGATACGGGCCGCCGGCTTTCTTCATGTCGATCTCGAGTTTGGGGTCTTCGACGTTCTCGACGACCGTGCGGCGATGGAAGACGCGGTATTCGCCGGTCTGCCGATCCACCATCACGATTGCGTTGGCTTCGCTGCCGTAGTGCCGCTTGTACGCGGTCAAGAGCGCAGCTTCGAGCGCCTCGAGCAGCATCTCGAACGGAATGTTGCGTTCCTTCGAGATGAACTGTAAGACGTCGAGTAATTTCTCGTCAGCTACCGGTTCTGCCATGTGTCTTCCGTTCACGTTTATCGCGAGTAAGGTCGGCGCGCGGATCGTATTCCAAATTCGCCGATTTGATCGTTGCAATGGGTAACGGCAATTCGCCGCCGCCATCCGTTGCAAGAATCACCGTTTCGCCCCGCAGTCCGACGAGCGTACCGCGATGCGTTTTGCCGCCGTTAATCATCAGCGACGTCACGATGCGCGCGCGTTTTCCCGCGAAGCGCTCGTAATCGTGCGGACGCACGAGCGGGCGTTCGAGGCCTGCCGACTCCACTTCGAGTGAATACGGATCCTCGAACGTCTCGAGTGCGTCGTTGATGCGCGATGCGATTCGCTCGCACGTCGCCAGGTCAACGCCGCCCTCTTTGTCGATTGTTACGCTCAGCGTCGTCATGCCGCGACGCGAATGCGCCGAGTGCGCGACGATTTCAACCTGCGCGAAATTACCGTCATGAGCGATCGCGTCCAACGTTTGCTCGAACTTGTCCGTCAACGCAGACACGCGACTGCCCCCTTTACAACAACGAAGCGCGGGACATGCCCACGCTCGTACAACCGACCATATCTTAGGATAGCGGAAAGGGTGAAGGGCCGCAACCCCACCCGTACGGGGGCCCTCGCCTCGCTAAAGCAAGCTTGCGACCTACATCGCTAGGAGATTAAAAAAACGGCGGGCCGTAATCCCACGTGGATTGCGGCCCCTCGTTTTTTGTTATTTATTCGTGCGAGCTTAACGCGCTACCGGTGAACGTCCGGCTCCGTAGGGGTGATCATGAGCACCCGTTTTTGCGCGTGCTTCGCGGGCTAAGTAGCCCGGTGGATCTTGCGGTTCCAACCGCACCTCCTCTTACAGGATTTACCTCAACGGTAAACTCCGTTACGGTGCACGGCGCTTTCGGCGCCTGCGCTCCGTGGCTTCACTGCCA
This sequence comes from Vulcanimicrobiia bacterium, assembly GCA_963765935.1. Lineage (GTDB taxonomy): Bacteria > Vulcanimicrobiota > Vulcanimicrobiia > Vulcanimicrobiales > Vulcanimicrobiaceae > JAMXLG01. Next base: position 111,381 of record CAVXXX010000004.1, read on the forward strand.
CGGTTACGTTCATACCTTCGTTTTATCGGTACACTCTTATTCTATTCAGCTAAAACGCGCACTTCAAGCGGGAGTCTATAAAGTCACGGCGACGGTGCGGGCGAGGGAGCGAAGGGCACTAACGCGCGTGCACTACACACCGCTGATGCATTCGCTTCGACGATCGGCGGAAGTGTGCCGACATGCTTTGCGCCGATGGAAACTTGTACGCCTCCGGATAGCGGATTTGTTGCTGTCCCAATTTGTCGTTGCGCACCCATTCCGCTCGACGGTGGATAGCGCAACATCCAACCGTCGCACATCGTAATCATCCCGACATGCCGCACAGTCGTTACCCACATCTTGATGTGCTCGTCACTGCCGTTGCTCGATTGTTCAAACATGAACTTGGTCATTGCAATCACTTGAGGCGGCGGCGTCGGTTCCATCGATCCGTTCAGCGTCACCGCCGGATGGTACGAGCCTTGCGTCGGATTGACCGGACCGTTCGGTAACATCGAGCGCAATTTCGCATTGATATCGGGCGGCCCGGATGATGGCTTTGGACGGCTCCCGGCAGTCCCTGAAACGGGCGTTGCCGTCGGCGAAACGGCGACGGGGCGCGAGGGTCCGGCCTTTTGCGTGCCGGCGTTTCCCGGACGCGGACCGGGCGACGTCACGCCCTTCGGGCCGGGCGATGGCGCTGCTCCCTTTGTTTGCGCCACGGAAGCCCCTTGAGTCGGGCTTGGGCTTGGCACACCGGGTTTCGGCGCGGGAGAGCTGATGGCGCTCGGCGCGGCGGCAGGCGAAACCGTTGGTGCTGCACTCGCCTTCGGCGCGGCGGCGACTACCGATGGGAGCGGACTGGGCGACGCGGGGGCGGGCGTTTGCGGTTTTGCAGTCGGGGCCGCGGTCGGCAACGGGGGTCGCGGTGATGGCTTGGCGGTCGGGGCGCTGGTCAGGACCGGCGTCGGTGCCGCAGTCGGCGGCGTGGTTACCGTGACCGCGACACTCGCTGCCGTGGGCGCGGATGTTGGAACCGCAGGCAGCTGATTCTGAGGCTGCGGTTCGTAGACGGCTTGCGTGGGCTGGATGTTTGGTTGTGGTGTCGCTTGCGGAAGCGGCGTGGGATTGGGCGGCGCCGTCGGCGCAAATTTTGCAAGTTCGTGTCGTGCCGGCGGCTGTGGTTGATGTGCCGGTTGTGCGGCACGTGCGTGCTGAACGGGCGCAATGCGCGGTGCGTGCGGAACGGGGGCCGCTTGTTGCATTTTCACCGGAGCTTGCGCAACGACCGGCGCACGTTGTTCTACGGTAACGATTGAACCGCCGATCTGACTTTCCGTCGCACCTTCTTCCGATGTATTCGCGACAACGCTGAAGAGTACGAGCGCGAGGAGCATGTGAATGAGCAGCGAGGCGAGATAACTTCCCGCAAGCCGCTCACTATAGCGCCGGTCCCGCGGATCGCGCTCATGCATGCACGCGCTTAATGCGCTTAACCATGCGCAGGAGCCTGCCTGTTCAGACGCGCACGGTGACAGGCGAACATGGAAAGTATCCTGCAAAAACGTACGAAGATCGTCGCAACCATCGGTCCAGCATCGCGCGAGCCCGCCATCATCCGTTCGTTGTTCATTAACGGCGCGAACGTCTTACGCCTCAATTTCTCGCATGGCACGCCCGCCGAACACGCGGAAGTCATATCGAACGCGCGCAAGATCTCGGAAGAGCTGGGAATCCATACGGCGGTTCTTCAGGATCTTCCGGGTCCCAAAGTGCGGACCGGAAAACTCGAAGACAGCCTTGCCTCGGTAAAGCTGGAGCGCGGTCAGCGTTTCGTTTTGACGACGGACGACGTCGCGGGCACGAACGAGCGAATTAGCGTGCAGTACAAAGACCTTCCGCACGACGTCGCGATCGGAAACCGGATCTACCTGCAGGACGGACAGATCACGCTGCGGATTATCGCCAAAACGACGAGCGAAATCGATACGACGGTGGAGTTCGGCGGGGAGCTGCGTTCGCAACAAGGCATTAACTATCCCGATGGTTCGCTCAACATCACCTCGGTAACCGAACGTGATTTCGAGTACCTCGCCTTCGGACTCGAACACGACGTCGATTACGTAGCCGTCTCGTTCGTTCGCACGGCCGAAGATATCAATCGCGTTAAAGCGTTCATGAGCGAGCGCGGCCATATGGTTCCCGTCCTTGCGAAGATCGAAAAACATGAGGCGCTCGAGGACCTTGACAATATCATCGATGCCGCGGACGGCGTCATGGTTGCGCGCGGCGACCTCGGTATCGAAATTCCGCTGGAGCAAGTGCCGCTCGTCCAAAAAGCGATCATCGCAAAATGCAATCGCGCGAGCAAACCCGTCGTCACTGCGACCCAAATGCTCGAATCGATGACGTTTAATTCAAAGCCGACGCGCGCGGAAGTAACTGACGTCGCAAACGCGATTCTCGACGGCACCGATGCGGTGATGCTCTCCGGGGAAACGGCGCGCGGACAATTTCCAACCGAAGCAGTTCGCACAATGGCCGAAATTGCGCGGGAAGTTGAAAAGAACTACCCGCATGCAATGCTGCGCGACCGCCGCTTAGCGGGAGTTAGCCCGACGATCGCAACGTCGATCGCTGAAGCAGCAACGCGCGCGAGCGAGGAACTTTTCATTCCGTTCATAGTCACCGGCACGACGACGGGAAATACCGCGCATCATATTGCGGCATTTCGTCCGCGCGCACGAATTATCGCGTTGACGCCTGCGCCGGAAGTGGCGCAACGGCTTTCTCTGCTGTGGGGCGTAGAATCGCTCTTGATCGACCGCTACTCGTCGATCGATGTGTTGCTCTATATGACCGAACAAGTGATGACGCAGGCCGGATTAGTGCGTGCGAAGGATCTCGTTGCTTTCACTACCGGTATGCCGGTCGGAGCCGGGGGCACGAATCTCTTGAAGATACACGAGATACCGTGATTCCGCGGCGCGTGCGAGGTCGCGAATCAAACGACGCAGCGTAAGGCGAGCGATATGGCGGCCGGCCATTCGGTCGAAAAGCCGTCCCGTTCCACCGAGCGGTGGATCGTACTGACCGGTGATACGCACGTGCACGTCACGGAAATGGGGTCGCACGGTAAGCGTGCCTGAAAAAGCGGGGAACGTTCGGTGTTCCGGTTTCCAAAAAATCGTGAGTGCATCGTGCCGGCGGCATTCGTCGGTGAGATCGTCGACGATTGCCCAGCCGACATGCACCCGCTCGCGTACGCCGCGCATCGGGGAAACAAGCATGTCGTGACGGTCGCGCAACGCGCGTTCCATCATATCGACAGCGACGGAAAACGGACAGCGGACAAGTGCCGATGCATGAATGACTTTGGCTGACACGATTTATGCCCTCCAGCGGAGGGTTGCGGGCTGCGAGTGAGGGTACACGGCTCTTCCATCATACACGGCAGAAACGCGCGCGGGAGGAAGCTAGCGCAAAAATTGCAGCGGTGATGCGGCTTCGTCGATATTCAGTTGGTCCATGGTGCACGTACGCGGCGCTTTATCCGGACGAAACCGAAGCAACTTCGTCCCGTGGCGAAAGCGGTTTCCGGTCACGTGGTCGTATTGAACTTCGACGACAATTTTTGGATCGAGCGGAAACCATGGCTCTTCGGTTTGCCGCCAGCGGCTTGGTCCGCCGGGGGCCGTTCCGGTAAAGCCGGGCGGTTTCTCCAGTGCGCGCAGTTGTTTGAGCAGCGGGCTTCGTTCGCGTGTTTTAAAACCGGACGTGAATCCGACGTGGTTCAGTTTTCCTTCGTTATCATAGAGTCCGAGTAAGAGCGATCCCACGCCCGACTTATCTTTATTGAGCCGGTAGCCGCCCACCACGCAATCGGCCGTGCGCAAGTTTTTAATCTTGACGGCGGCACCGCGCGTGCCGGTCGCATACGGAAGATCGCGCCGTTTCGCGATCACGCCGTCGAGCGCGTTGCCGACGTGTGCAAACCACTCATCGACGACGGCCCGATCGTATGTGGCCGGTGAAAGCGCGGGATTGTCGGCTTCGAAAAATTGACGCGCGAAGGCTTCGAGCGTTTCGCGCCGCGCATCGAGCACGTCGCCGGTTCGATCGTTGCCGTCGGCGTCCACGAGAAGATCGAACACGACCAGTCGCGCAGGCGTCTCTTTGCTAAGGCGCGCGATTCGGCTCTGCGCCGGATGAATGCGCTGTAAAAGCGCGTCAAATGAGAGTTCGTCACCGATCTGCACCATGAGCTCGCCATCTAAAACGAACTGGTTCGCGCGCAATGCCCGCAGCCGCTCGACGATTTCGGGAAAGTATCGTGCGAGCGGCTGGCCAGACTTGGATTGGATTTCGATCTCGTCGCCGTCACGGAAGATCAGCGCGCGAAATCCGTCCCATTTCGGTTCGTACTCCCACTGCGGGCCGTCGGGAATACGCTCTACCTGCGTCATTTCCATCGGCTCGTACGGCGGTACGATCGGTAAGTTCATTGGTTATTGGCATCCGTTCCCACTCGTGGTCAAGACGTACCCGTCCTCGGGGTTGATCGAAAGCGGATTGCTTAGCGACCGGTTATTGATATCGGTGTACGTGTGGTTCGCCGGCAGCGGGAACGACTGCGCCGTTGACGATCCCGCGTTCGCTACGACTAGACCATGTTCGAAGCGCCGATCGAAGACCGAGCTGCTGTAGGTCTGCGCTGCCGTACAAGGTCGTCCGAGCGATGCTTGATATTGCTGGTAGTACGCTTCCGAACCGTAGCCGTATCCTGAACCGATCGAACCGATTACATAAAGATCGAGATTGCCTTCGTTCGTGAGATCGTATGTTGCAATCGCGTACTCAACGTGGTTCGGCGTTGCCGTCGGGCCGTCGGCACTGAACCGGTTGATGTCGACCATGGCGATACGTCGCGCCTGTGCTGCTTCCATGTACGCATACGTTTTCGTGTATAACGTCGGAGTTGAGGGCGGCGGATGCGTACCGTAATCCGAGAAGCCGACTTCGTCGAGCATGATGTCGGAGACCGACATCAACGCTTGTTCGTTCGAGTTTGCCGGACTCGCGCCCGTGTGGTTCACCGCAACGGTCATGCCGTTCTGATGCGCCTGGGAGTACGCATAGGAGACCCAACTCAGCACGTCTTGAGTGAACTTCGGATCGTTCTTTCCGCTATAGATGATGTTCGGCGAGCCGTCGCTGTTGCGCGTTCCGCAGGCGTATTCACTCGAATTCTCGGTCTGCCCGAGTTTCGGATTACCGCCCACCATGAAGTCGAAGAAGATCACTTGGTCGAGCGCGAGCGTCGTATAGCCGTTCGCCTTCGCGTAGTTTATCAAGCCCGAAACCTGATATTGCTGCACGGCCGGGTTTTCGAAGTTCAGCGGAACATCAGGGAAACCGTCACCCGGGGTATACGCGTAGTCGTTCGTCATCGTCCCCGAAGCGTTGCAGGCATAGAGAATCCAATCCGGATGATTCTGCTGGAACCATTGCAGATTCTGCCCGGAGATAAGGTCGTTGTCTTCTTCGATGATGTAATACCGTCCGACGAGCATCGACGAATTGCTCTGGCGCCACGCGAACGTACGGTTCGGATCGGCGGTTGTGTTAAAGGATCCCCAAATGAAATTGTAGCGGCTTGCATCGGCTTGCACTCGCGACGTCGGGATGTTCGTCCCGTCGCTGGGATAGTAGTCAAAGATTTGCGCAAGTCCGAGCTTGCCGTACGTGCTCGTGAGGACCGATTGCGGATCCGCCGGGTAAAACGTCTGATTCGGCACCGGGCTTGGCGTCGGCGTCGGTTTCGGCGTAGCCGTCGGTTTCGATGTGGGCGTGGCCGTCGGCTTTGATGTCGGCGTGGCCGTCGGCTTCGATGTCGGCGTCGCCGTCGGCTTCGGCGTGGGCGTTGTACCGATCGGTGTTGCCGTCGGCTTTGCGGTTGGCGTTGCGGGAACCGGCGTCGGATTGGTTCCACCGCCTGAGGGCGCGGACGGCAACGAACTGCCGCCGCTTCCACCGCCTCCTCCGCATGCAGCGAGCGAAAGTGCGAGAATAGCGAAAAGCGCTGGCAGTTGCGATTTCATGTGTGGTACCCAGCTCCGGTTGTCAAGAGAGACTCGAAGTCAGCGTACCAAAACCGAACGTTTCCTTAGACTGCTGATGAGGGAGCGGCTATAGGGTAAAAGTTCCTAATGGAACGACGTTTAACTCTCGCGCGCGCCGTTTTTACGCGTAGAAGCGGGTCCTTGGTCGGTTTTTATACCGGCGGCAATGCAAATCTTCCGCGCTTTGCGGAGAGCGGTTTCCAGAGATCTCCCGCGCGTTCGATACGGTCGATCATATTGTCGATACGGAAGTCGTCGATCTCTACGCCGGCCTCGATTTCATCCCAAGTTACGGGAGCAGAAACGGTAGCAAGCGCCGTCGGCCGTACCGAATAGACCGATGCGAGCGTCGCGCCCCACCGGTTTTGGTTGTAGTCGACGAGCACGCGTCCCGGCGGCCGCTTCTCCTTCCGATATTCGGAGGTCATAAGCGCCGGTTCGTGCCGCGCGAGCGCTACCGAGAACTCCTTAGCGAATCGCCACACGTCTTTTTGCAACGGTCCGCGCACGATCGGAACGTAGACGTGGATGCCTTTCGATCCCGATGTTTTTGCATAGCTTTCGAGTCCGAGCGCCGCAAGGCCGTCGCGAACGAGCAACGCGGTTTCACGCACGCGATCGAACGGCGCGTTACCGGGATCGAGATCGAAATGCACGTAATCAGGGCGATTGACGTCGTCGCAGGTTGCATACCACTGATTGAGATCGATGCATCCGAGATTCACGATCCACAGGAGCGAAGCAAGGTCGTTCGCCATCGGAAAATCGATCACGTTTCCGGATGCATGCTCGATGCGACACGTTTCGAGCCACTGCGGGTGTGGCGACGGCGTGCGTTTCATGAAGAAGAACTCGCCGTGCGCGCCGTTGGGGTATCGTTTCATCACCATCGCGCGCTGCGCTACGTGCGGCAGCAGATACGGCGCGACATCGGCGTAGTACTGAAGCAGGTCGCGCTTCGTTGCGCCCGTCTTCGGGAAGAAGACTTTGTTGAGATTCGTCAGCGCGACGTCCTTGCCGGCGGCACGTACCGTCGCAGCTTCGCCGTCGCGCGGAATCGTCATTTTGCCGCCTTCAACAACGTCCGCGCGTGTTCGAGCGCGACGGCATGCGGCTCACCCGAAAGCATGCGCGCGAGCTCCGCGGCTCGCGCATCGTCGCCGACCACCTCGCGTATTGCGATCGTCGTCGTTCCGCGTTTTTCGTGCTTTTCCAGTGTATAGTGACGGTTTGCCCACGTCGCGAGCTGCGCGAGGTGCGTGACGCACATCACCTGTCCATCTTCGGCAAGGCGTCCCAAACGCGCGCCGACCGCGTTTGCCGTCGCGCCGCCGATGCCCGCATCGATTTCGTCGAAAACCAGCGCGATGCGCTCTCGCATTGACGCCAGCGCAACGACGAGAGCAAGCAACACACGCGAGAGTTCGCCGCCGGAGGCGACGCGGGTCAGCGGCCGAAGCTCTTCGCCGGCATTTGCCGCAAACGTAAATTCGGCATTCTCCGCGCCTTCGCGACCGGCGCGGTCAAGTGCGGTAAATGCAACATCGAAGCGAGCCGATGCTAGGGCCAAGTCTTTCAACTCCGCCATGACGGCAGCGGCGAGACGCTTTGCGGATGCGGCGCGCAGTGTCGAAAGCTTCGCCGCTTCCGATTCCAGCGTTGCACGCGCGTGCGCAACCGCGCGCGTCAGCTCGGCGGTTCGCGCATCTTTGCCTTCGAACTCGGAAACGATACGCTGTGCTTCGTCGGCATACGCTAACAGTGCGTCGATCGTCGAACCGAATTTCCGTTTTGCGCGGTCAATTGCATCCAGACGCGCATTGATCTCTTCGAGCTCTCCCGGTTCGAATTCGGTTGCGTCTCGTTCGCGCGCGATGCTCGTCGCCAAGTCGTTGACTTCACTTTGCAACGCATTTGCCTGCGCGTTCATCGATGCGAGCGCGTCGCTTATCTCCGCAATGCCATGCAGCGCCCCCGCCGCGGCACCGAGCGATGTCGCCGCACCGGCGTCGTCTGCGGCAAGCGCTTCATGCGCGAGGCGCAGCGAACTTGCGATGCGCTCGATATTGTCGAGATAGCGCCGGCGTTCCGTCAAACGCTCGTCCTCGCCCGGCTGCGGCGCCAGCGCCTCGATTTCTTCGAGCGCGTACTTTGCGTCGTCGTAGCGCGCTTGCGCGCGTCGCTCGTCACCGGTCAACATGTCAAGCTCGCGCGCGAGCGCGGTGAGCGCATCGTATGCAGCACGGACCGATGCTCGCGCGGCCTCCACCGGCGCGCCGCCGAAGCGATCGATGAGTTCCAAATGATACGTGGACGCGAGCAACCGCTGCGCTTCGTGCTGTCCGACGATCTCCACAATCCGCGGCGCAATTTCGCGCGCGTAACTCGCCGTCGAAGCACGCCCGTTGACGCGAACGCTCGATTTACCATTCTCGGCAATCTCGCGAACAATCGTCGCCTCTTCACCGGGATCCACCTCGAAGCCGTCCGCCGTCAATTGCTCGCGCAACGCATCGTCGGGTTCGAATGCAAGCGTAACGACCGCGCGCGATGCGCCGCGCCGCACGACATCGCTACTCGCACGCGCCCCCATCGCGCACGCAAGCGCACCTAAAATCATGGTCTTACCCGACCCCGTCTCGCCGGTGAAGATCGTCGCCCCTTCCGAAAACTCAATCTCGGCCGCCTCGATCAATCCATAATCCCGTATCTCTAATCTTCGTAACATAGTGCGAATTCAATGATGCGCAGATTTTTCGTCGTGGTGTCGTTGAGAAGGCCCGAAGTGGACTATGGTCCATGAGGGTCTTCGCAACGACTCCACGGCGGAAAAGCTGTGCATCATTACCGCTGGGGGCCTTTGATGGAAACACCCCAGCTCATCTTTTCGCCTAGGCGTTCGAAGAAACGCAGCGGCGAAAGGCGCGCGAAGCGCACTTTCTTCGGATGTTTTTTCACGGCAACGGCGGTGTCGGGGCCGATCTCGGCGAGTACGTCGCCGTCGCATTCGAGATGGGCGTGCGCGACTTCGGAATCGCAGCTGATTTCGATGTTCGATGAGGCCGGAACAATGAGCGGTCTCGAAAACAACGTGTGCGGCAGCAGCGGCACGATGCCGAACGCATCGACGCGCGGCGAGATTATGGAACCGCCTGCGGAGAGAAAATATGCGGTAGAGCCCGTCGGTGTAGCGATGCAAATACCGTCGGCCGGAATATCCGCAATATGCTCGCGGTCGAGGCTGAGTCCGAACGGCACGATGCGCGAGACGTCGCCCTTGCGCACCACGACGTCATTGAGCGCAAAGAATGAGTTGCCGGCGTACTCGGCAAGTAACGCGGTCCGCTCCTCGATGAAGAGCCCGCGATCGATCAATTCCGGCAAGTCATTGATTCGGGGATCTCCGTAGTCGAGTTCGGTCAGGAACCCGAGCCGTCCGGTGTTGATGCCCAGTAACGGACAATCGCATTCCGTTGCAACGCGCGCGGCGCGAAGAAGCGTTCCGTCGCCGCCGATCGTGATAAAGAGCGACGCTTCATGCGCGGCGTCGGTCGTTGCAAGTTTCGCAATCGCCGGCTGGCCTTTCCACGACGCGATTTCATAGCCGCTCGCACGAAAGGAAGACGCAACGGAGTCCGCAAGCGCGCGAGCCGTCTCGCGCGTCGCATCGACGTAGAGCGTCACCAGCTTGCGTTCGATGCCCAACTTCATCCCGGCTCGCCTTCGCTAACGACGGCATCTATCCGCTTGTCGTCGACCGGTTCGCCGTCCGTTCGAAAGTCGCCGAGAAATTCACGGTTTCCGGCAGGCCCGAGCAGAGGCGAGCGGGTCAAGGCAACCATGGAGAGACCCAGTTCACGGGCGGCGTCGCGTATCTCGCGCAGCACGTCCCGATGCACCGCCGGATCTCGAACGACCCCTCCGCTTCCCAACCGTTCGCGTCCCGCCTCGAACTGCGGCTTGATCAATGCGACGATACGTCCGTGCGCGCGCAGATACGTTCGCGCGCGAGCCAAAATGGTTCGCAGTGAAATAAACGACGTATCGATCACGATCGCATCGAAACCGTTCGGATACGCGTCGTCGGGAAGCGTGCGGAAATTCGTTCGTTCGACGACGGTCACGCGCGGATCGTTACGCAACTTCCAATCGAGCTGACCGTATCCCACGTCGACCGCCGTTACGCGTGCGGCTCCGCGTTGCAAGAGACAATCGGTGAAGCCGCCGGTCGAAGCGCCGACGTCGAGGATGTCGAGTCCGCGCACGTCGAAGGCGAATGTATCGAGGGCGTGGTCGAGTTTTTCCCCGCCGCGGCTCACGAACGGGCGCGGGCGCTCGACATCGATCGTCGCATCGTCGCGAACGCTCTGCCCGGCCTTGGTCGCCGGGACGCCGTTAACGCGCACGCGCCCCTCCATGATCAAGCTGCGCGCTTGCGACCGGCTTACCCCGGTGCGCGCCGCAACAACTTCGTCAAGACGGATGGATTTGCGCTCCACGCGCAAACCCTAGCCGCCATCGCTCATCGCGCGGTCGACTTGCTCTTGCGCGCTCTTCAGCATCGACTCGCACTCGCGCGCGAGTTCCTTACCTTCCTTGAACAGCGCGATCGCTTCGTCGAGATCGACGCGGCCGGTCTCGAGTTTCTTGACGATCTCGTCGATTCGCTCGAGCTTCTCTTCGAACGATTTATTCGGCGCGCCGTTACTCATCATGGACCGCTTCGACGCGCGCATCGAGCGTTCCGTGGCCCAGCCGCGCGGTAATTGCCTCGCCCGCAGACACGTCGGATGCCGAGCGCACGACCTCGCCGTCCCGCAGGATCATCGCGTAACCGCGCGCGAGCGGAGCACTCGGATCAACCGCATCGAGGCGCGCCGCCATCAGTTCGACCCCTCCGGCGCGCGATGCCGCATAGCGTTCCCACCCCGGCAAGATTCGTCCGGCGCGCGCATCGAGCGCCGCGCGCCACTGCGCCATGCGTGTCGGGAAGTTATCGAGCCGTGCGCGCAGACGTACGAGGTGCTGCAACCGGTGCGCGAGGCGATGGGCCGGGTTCTGCGTCGTTAAGCGATGCTGTGCGGTCATCAGTGCTTCGCGGCGGCGCGAAGCTGCTCGTTCCCATGCGCGCTGCAACGACTCGTTTGCCGCATCCCCGCGTTGCAACGCGCGCGCGAGAAGGTCGCGCATCTCACGATCGAGCTGCTTCGAGAGACGCTCCAGCCGCTCGTTTCCGCGCTGCCACAGATTGGCCAGATATTGCGCTGCGTTCGAGGGAGTTTCACACGTCAAATCGGCGACGTCATCGGCGAGATGATGATCGCCCGTGTGACCGATACCCGTGATGACGGGAACGCTTGCGCGCAAAATCGCGCGAACGACCGGTTCACGATTGAACGTGAAGAGATCTTCGTAGGAACCTCCGCCGCGCGCAAGGACGATGGCGTCGGGTTTGCGGCGCGATGCCCGGTCGAGGGCGTCGGCAATCTCCGTCTCCGCGTTGATTCCCTGCACGCGAGTCTCGATGAATTCCACGCGAACGTGCGGCGCGCGTTCGCGCATGACGGTTTGAAAATCTTCAGCGCCCTTGCCCCGTGCCGACACGAGAACGACCAGCCGCGGGAAGCGCGGGACGCGCCGCTTACGCTCGACATCGAAGAGGCCTTCTTGCCGAAATCGTTCCTTGAGCGCTTCGTACTCTTGATAGAGTTGTCCGATGCCGGTGAGCTGCAGATCCTCGACGAGCAATTCGTAGCGGCTGCGCCGTTCGACGACGCGCACCGAACCATAGGCGATCACCGCCGTGCCGAGCGCAACCTGCGGAAAACGCTGCGCGCGATTGTGGTACGCAAAACATTCGAGCACCGCGTTTGCGTCCTTGATCGTGAAATACACGCCGTTCTGGCGCGGATTCCATTGCGAGATCTCGCCGGTGATTCCGAGATACTCGAACGGCCGGATCCGCCGGAACACTTCACGCAGCCGCGCGGCAAATTCGCCGACGGTAACGATTAAGGATGGTTCGCGCGACGGCGCGTTCATCGATGCGGATGCGCCGTTGCCGTGGCTTGCGGCGACGGCGAATCGCCGAGCGGGGCGAACTTCGTCCCGTCGCTGATGCTATTGGGCGGCGGCGTCACGTCAGGCGGCAGTGTTTGCGGCGGCGGCGAGAGTGATGGCAGCGACGTGTCGTCCGGTGCCGGCGTCGGTGCATCTGCCGCTTGATAGCGCGCCTCATAGCCCGAACCGCATCCGCTTACCGGTTGCGTGCCGTTCAAGTAATACTCGTACCCGCCCGAACACGACGCGACTTTCACCACTTCTCCCTCTGGGAAGGTGAAGTCGTGCTTTGCAACTCGAAGGAGCGCGCCTTTCATGAACCGCGCCCAAATACGGGCGGGAATGTTTCCACCGTAGGACTCCTCCATACGGGAATAGTCGTCGTTTCCGAGCCACACCGCGGCGACGAGGTCGGGCGTGAAGCCGACGAACCACGCATCACGGAAATCCGACGTCGTTCCGGTCTTACCGGCGGCGGGACGGCCGATGATTGCGTTGGGGTAGCCGGTGCCGTGATTGATGACGTCTTCCATCATCGACGTCATGAGCCACGCGGTACCGGCGCTCACGACTTCGGTTGCTTGTGGATACTGATCGTCCAAAACCGCATTGCCGAGCGAATCGCGTACGAGGCGAATCGCTGAGGGATCGATGTGGACGCCTTGATTTGCGAGCGTTGAATATCCACTCGCCTGATCGAGCGGCGAGACGACGGACGATCCCAGCGCGAGCGAAAGATTTGCTTCAAGCGGTGCCGTTATGCCCATGCGATGCGCGTACTGAATGACTTTGTCGATACCGATCTTCTCGGCGAGACGCACCGCCGCAACGTTACGTGATTGCGCGAGCGCCGTGCGGAACGTGATCGTTCCCATGAAGCTGTTGTCGTCGTCTCTCGGATACCAGGTGCTGCCGTCACCCATCGGATAGCCGATCGGCGAATCCTCGATGAGGGAATTCGGCGGCATACCGGAATCGATTGCAGCCGTATAGACGTAGACTTTAAACGACGAGCCGGGTTGGCGGCGCGCTTGCCATGCGCGGTTGAATTGATTGTCGAGCGAAAAGTGCGTGCCGCCGACCATCGCGACGATTTCACCCGTCGACGGACGAATTGCAACGAGCGCCGCCTGATGCGCGCCGATACCTTCTTCTTTTGCGGCACGTACGCCCCAATCGATCGCGTCTTGCGCGATCTTTTGCGTGTTGATGTCGAGCGCGGTGTAGACTTGCAAGCCGCCCTCTTCCACCGCTTGCCGACCGAAGAGCTTCTCGAGTTGCGAGATGACGTACGTCGTGTAGTACGGATAGAGGTAGCCTTGCAAACCGGCTGCGCGTTCGTGCGTGAGTCCGAGATTCGCAACGCGCGCTTCATCGGCTTGCTCGCGGGTGATGAATCCGCTCTCAGCCATACGATCGAGGACGTGCGATTGACGATCCTTCGCAAGTTGCAAATTGACGAACGGTGAGTAATCAGACGGTGCTGCAATCACGCCCGCAAGCACGGCGGCCTGCTGCAGATTCAAATTCTCGACGCGTTCACCGAAGTATGTATGGGCTGCGGCGTCGACGCCATACGCGCCGGAACCGAGATACACCATGTTGAGATAGCGCTCGAGGATCTCGTTCTTCGTGTAATAGCGCTCGATCTCCATGGCAAGCAGCGCTTCCTGGATCTTACGCGAGATCGAAACCTGGTCGTTCAGGAACAGCTTGCGGGCAAGCTGCTGCGTGATGGTGGAAGCACCTTGAAATTGTTGATGCGTGAAGTCCGCGAACGCCGCGCGAATGATGCCGCCGAAATCGACGCCGTGATGCGAGTAGAAGTTGTGATCTTCGTTCGCGATCACGGCTTGCTGCACCACGAGAGGAATACGCGAGAGCGGTACCCAAACGCGGTTTTCTTTATATACGGAGGCAAGCGGCGTGCCGTCGCGTGCGAAGATGCGCGTCGAAGCTGCCGGCTGATAGTCGGCCATACGGCTGATATCGGGAAGATTACGTGAGTAGGCCGCGACCATGCCGGCGATCGTCCCCGCAGCAAAAAGCAGCAGGAGGAGCAACGCAACGAGAACGCCGCGCAGCCAAGCCGGGAGACCGGGACGCTTGGACTTACGAATTGGTCGTTTGTTTCGCGACTGCATTCAGAACGCCGTTAACGAATCGATTCGATTCTTCCGTAGAAAACTTCTTGGCAAGCTCGACCGCCTCATTGATAACAACCGCAGAGGGCGTGTCGCGCCGGCAGCGCAGTTCGAACGTGCCCATCTCCAACAATAAACGGTCGATCGTCGGTAAACGTTCGATCGTCCAGCCTTCGAGCAGCGGCTGAAACGCCTTGTCCGCTTCGGGCGCATAGTCCAGCGTACCCAGTACGAGGTCGCGAACGAACGTGCGGTGCTCCGTATCCGCGCGCTCGCCGACGACTTCAGTCAGCGCATCGCCCGGATCACGGTGACCAACCTCAATGGAGTACAGCGCTTGCAACGCCTGCTCTCGTCCTTGCCTACGAGATGCCATCGTTAGAGATTTCCGGGGGACCCGGCGGGCTTTGCCCGCTGGGGGTGCGCAGCCGAAGGCGGAGCACCTGTTAAACTCTCGGGGTCCCCGATTTGCGTAAGCAAATTGGGGAGGAAGCCGATGTCGTACTTGCCTTCGCGGAACTGCGGGGTTGCGAGAATCTCGAGACACATGCCGATGGTCGTATTGACGCCCTCGATCACCGTTTCGCGCAACGCGCGTTCCATGCGCGCGATCGCCGCTTCGCGGCTTGCACCGAATGCGACGATCTTCGCGATCATCGAATCGTAGTACGGCGGAACCATCGCGCCCGAGAACACGTGCGTATCGACGCGGACGCCCGGTCCACCGGGAAACACGACGCGAGCGAGCGTTCCCGCCTGCGGCGCAAACCCGTTATACGCATCTTCCGCATTGACGCGGCACTCGATCGCATGGCCCCGCAATTGCAGATCCTTCTGTTCGTAGCCGAGCGGTTCGCCCGCCGCGATACGGATCTGCTCCTTGACCAAATCGACGCTGTAGACCATCTCGGTCACCGGATGCTCGACTTGGATGCGGGTGTTCATCTCCATGAAATACACCTGTTCACCCGCCACTAAAAACTCGAGCGTTCCGGCGTTGGTGTAGCCGACGTGTTTACACGCGCGGACCGCCATGTCGAGCAACGACGCGCGCGTACGTTCCGAGAGATGGGGTGCCGGCGACTCTTCAATCAGCTTCTGATGGGACGGCTTCTGCACCGAGCAATCGCGTTCGCCCAAACTCACGACGTTGCCGAAATCATCACCCAACACTTGCACTTCGATGTGGCGCGGATTGAGGATGAGTTTTTCCATATAAACGCGGCCGTCTTTGAAACTCGCCTCGGCTTCGGCGGTCGCGCTTGCGTACGCGCGTTCCATTTCATCGGGGCTCTCCACCACGCGCATGCCTTTGCCGCCGCCGCCCGCGGTCGCTTTGAGAAGCACGGGGTAGGCGATTTTTTCCGCAGCACGCTTGGCTTCGTCGACGGATTCGAGAATGTCCGTACCGGGAGTCGTTGCGACGCCGGCTTCTTTCATAACACGCTTTGCGGTCGCTTTATCGCCCATTGCGGAAATGACCGACGGCGTGGGACCGATAAACGTCAAGCCGTGATCCGCACAGATCTCGGCAAAGCGAGCGTTCTCGGCGAGAAAACCGTATCCCGGATGAATCGCGTCGCATCCCGTGATCAATGCCGTCGAGATAATGTTCGGTATATTGAGGTAGGAACGCGGCACGGGACCGGGGCCGACGCAGAACGCCTCGTCGGCCATTCGAACGTGCAGCGACTCGCGATCCGGTTCGGAAAAAATTGCGACCGTGTGGACGCCGAGTTCACGGCAGGCACGGTTGATGCGCAGAGCGATCTCGCCACGATTGGCGATGAGTACCTTGTTGAAAATTGGTCTTATCCCCGGTCGATTTCGAAGAGTACTTGTCCGTATTCAACGGCAGCGCCGTCGGGCAGCAGAATCGAAACGATGCGTCCGGCACCGCGGCTGCGGACAGGATTGCGGATTCCGAGCGCCTCGACGTACGCAAGTTCGCGATCGCTCTCCAAGAGGTCTCCGGCCGACGGCACCGGACGGCTCAGGCGGAAGATTCCGACGAGATCCGCCTTGATCGCGTCGAACTTCACCGGCGAGGCCTCGTGCAAGACGAGATCGGCCGGGACCGGCGGCACGTGATCGGGATGTAACCGCTTGCGGCCAAGCTCGATCTCTTCCGTTTCCCGTTGGATGCGCAAGCGCAGCAAATCCGTGCCGACAAAATAGTCGGCCAGCGCACGTACCCGGGAAGCGAGGGCTGGAGAAGGCTGCTCGTCGGACATGAGCGCTACCGATTCGCCGAGTCGTCGCGGATCTCGCCCGGCGTTATTCGCCGATAATACGGGCGTGGCCACCTTGGTCTTATATCCGCACGACCTTGACCTTGGCGAACTGCCTCTCTTGCTTGGCAATGTTGGGGTCGGCGTCCACGCCGTCGACTTTGCCCGGCTTCACGAACGCGGAGGCCTGAAGACTCTCGGCGCGCCCGCAACCGCAATCGTCGTTTTGCCCCCGGAGCATGCGGCGCTCGCATGGATTGCCGACGATCCGGAAGTCGTCGCGATCTTGCATCCGCCGGTGACCGGTGCGTCACTGCTCGCGTCGTTACGCACCGCTGCCAAAGTCGAAACCGCACGCTCGATGTCGCGCACGGCGCGCGAGGGTGAAGAACTACTCGAGATCGGCCGCCGCCTCTCGTCCGAGCGCGATTTGCCGACCCTGCAGCGGATGATCGTGCGCAAAGCACGCGAGCTGACGTACTCGGATGCAGGAAGCCTCTTCGTGATCGAAGAGCACGACGGCCAGAAGCGCCTCCGCTTTGCTGTGGCGCAAACCGGCCCGAACGACGACGGTGTGCTGATGGATGCGCTTCTTCCGCTCGCGACGACGTCAATTGCGGGCTATGTAGCGGTTATGGGTGAATCGCTGCGCATCGACGACGCATACGCGATTGCACAGTCCGCGCCGTTCCGGTTCAATCGCGCATTCGACGACAAGAACAACTACCGTACGAAGTCGATTCTTTGCGTGCCGATGCGGAATTTACAAGGCAACATCATCGGCGCCATTCAGCTCATCAACCATAAGCCGGCGTTTGCGCTGGAACTCCAGTCGCCGGAGCACACCGAAGAGGTCGTGCGTCCCTACGATGAACACGACGAACGGCTGCTGACGGCGCTTGCTTCGCAAGCAGCGGTCGCAATGGAAAACGCGCGCCTGGTCGACGCCATTCAGAACCTGTTCGAGCGCTTCGTGCACGCGTCGGTAAAGGCCATCGAAGTCCGCGATAAGTCGACGCAAGGCCATTCGGACCGCGTTGCCTCGTTGACGGTCGCCCAAGCGCAGGCGATCAACTCGATCGAATCGGGACCGCTCGCCGGGCTTCGTTTCACGCCGGAACAGATCCGCGAAGTACGTTACGCATCGCTCTTGCATGATTTCGGCAAGGTCGCCGTTCCCGAATATATATTTGCGAAGGCGAAGAAACTGCCCGACGGCCGCCTCGATACGATTCGACTGCGCTTCCTTCTTGCGATGGAACAAGCACGCAGCGCGGACGACAAGGCGATGATTCACGAGCTGCTCGAGAAGATAGAAAATGCAAACGAACCGAGCGTCGTCTTCGGAAAGGAAGACGAGACGCTGTTGCGCGCGCTCGATATGCGATATCGCGACACGGAAGGTCTGCGACCGATGCTCAACGCGGAAGAATACGACTATTTGAGCATTCCGCGCGGCTCGCTCTCCGATGAAGAGCGCAACCGCATGCAGGAACACGTAACGCAGTCGTTTCTATTCCTGCGCGAAATTCCGTGGCAGGAGACACCGTGGCGCGACGTTGCCGACCTCGCCTACGGCCATCACGAACATCTTGATGGTACGGGTTATCCGCGCAAACTCAAAGGTGAGGCCATTAAACCGCAAGTTCGGATGATGACAATTAGCGACGTCTTCGACGCGCTTACGGCTTCCGACCGGCCGTATAAAAAAGGCATGTCCATCGAACGAGCGCTCGACATTCTCACCAAAGAGTTTGCGCAGCGCGGCAAAATCGATCCGTTGCTCCTCGACGTCTTCATCGAGAAGCGGCTATACGAGGTCACGCAGGGCGAAGACCTCAATCCGTTAATCAAACACGTTTCCTGACAACGAACACGTTCACGTCCTCGACGTAACGCAGCGTCAGCCCAATCGCTCCACGCGTTGCAACTCGCCGTCGCCGAGCGCATCTCGCGCGCCGGCATACCGCTCGTCTAAGTCTGCGAGCGGCACCAACACGAACGCGCGGTCGTTCAAGCGCGGATGAGGGATGCGCAGATCGTATTCATCCACCGTCTCGTCGCCGTAGGTGAGAATATCGAAATCGATGGCGCGAGGTCCCCAGCGTTCGCCCTCGACCCGCCCTAAACGCCGTTCCTCCGCTTTGAGCGACGCTAGGAGTTCTCGCGGAGGACGATGCGTTTCGAGCGCCACCACCGCGTTGACGAAATCCGGCTGATCCGAAACCGCTCCCCACGGTCGCGTACGGTAAAATGGCGAAACGGCCTTAACCTCGCCAAAGATTCGTAGCGCGTCAACGCCACGGCGTACTTGCGCCACGGGATCGTTAAGATTTGAGCCGATGGAAATATAGACCAGTGACAACGCTACCGCTTCCGGTTGTCGCGTTCGAGTCGAACGGAGGGCGTAGCGCCGTCGAGTAAATCCGGTTTCGCGATCGAGAGCCCAGCGCGCAGAATGCGTGGATCGCGCAAAATTTCATCGAGAATCACCGAGGCGACACGCTCGAGCAATTGAAACGAGCGTTCTTCGACGATCTTCACGACCTTTTGATAGACGGCGGCATAGTCGACGGTGTCATGGAGTTCGTCCGTTTGTCCGGCACGCGTGAGATCGATATCAAGCTCGACCTCGATATGAAACGGCTGCGATCGGTCGCGTTCGCCTGGATTCGCGCCGTGTTTACCGTGCGCGACGATATTCCGGAGCGTTATCCGGTCCAACCGCTCGGCCTCCAATTGCGAACGATGGCATCCGAAACGCTGATGACGTCGCGTTGTTGCGCAACGTCATGGACGCGTACGATATCGATTCCCGCGGCGATACCGAGCGCGGTCGTCGCGGCCGTACCATAGATTCGTTCGTGCGGCTCGCGTCCCGTGAGCTTTCCGATCGTCGACTTGCGCGACGTGCCGAGCAACGTCGGAAATCCGAGGGCACAGATCCGATCCAAGCCGCGCAAAATGCGGATGTTATGATTCGGCGTTTTCCCGAAGCCGATTCCCGGGTCGAGCAGCACGCGCCCGGCAAGTCCACGTGCAACTGCGCGTTCGGCACAGTCGCGCAAGAACGAGACGACCGTGTCGACGACATCACCATCGTAGCGCGTGCCCTGCTGATTGTGCATCGCCGCCAGCGGCATATTGAGTTCGGCCGCCGCATCGATCAAGTCATCCGGTGCACCCCACACCGAGTTAATCATATCGGCGCCGGCTGTATGCGCTGCGCGCGCTACCGCCGGCTTATACGTATCGACCGATATGACGGCTTGCGGAAGCCGCTCGCGGATGCGGCTGATCACCGGGATAATGCGCTCGATTTCAACCGCATCGTCGATGCGCTCGTATCCGGGGCGTGTCGACTCCCCGCCGACGTCTAGAATATCCGCGCCCGCCTGCCATTGACGTACCGCATAGTCAATCGCCTCCTCCGGTTCCCGTCCGTCACCCGAAAACGAGTCCGGCGTCACATTGACGATTGCCATGAGATAGGTGCAATTACCCCACGCGAACTGTTTGCCGCGAACGCGCATTACGCCGCGGCGATCGTCTCTAACCACCATTCTCGTATCTCCGCGACGATAAAGGTCGAACCGGTCACAACGATGATTTCATCCGCGCCGCTCGTTCGGCGCGCGATCTCCATCGCTTCCACGGGATCTTGCACGATACGTCCCCACGAACCGAGCGACTCTGCGATCGCGGCGAGACGCTGGGGCTTCGTAGCCGCGCGTCCCGCAATTTCAAAGGACGTGAAGATGAACTTCGCGGGAAGCATTGTAAATTGCCGAAGGATTTCATACGAATCTTTACTTTCGCCGATCGCGACGACGAACGTAAACCGCCGTTGTGGAAAGTGTTCTTGCAACGAGCGCACGAGATGCTCCGCTTTTTCCGCGTTGTGCGCGATATCGAAGAGTACGCTCGGGTGTCCGGCGTAATACTCCATGCGACCCGGAATCGTCAGCGAGGCGAGCGCGCTTTCCACCTGCTCAACACTTGCCCGAAACGCTTCAGGCAACGTCTCGACGACGGCGATCGCCGTTGCAGTGTTACGCCGTTGGAATTCGCCGAGCATTGGCGTCGAGATATCGTACCGAGCGGACGGCGTCAGAATTGAAAACGATTGCCCGTCGCGCGATAAGCGTACGTCTTCCTCACGAACCGTCGCGGCAACGTCGACGACGGGAGCGCCGGCGCTTGCCGCACTGTCGGCGACCACGCGCCGCGCGGCATCGTCGTCGATGAACGTAACGAGCGGGACTCCGGGTTTTGCGATACCGGCTTTCTCCGACGCGATATCTTCGAGCGTTTCACCGAGCACGTCCATATGGTCGAATCCGATCGATGTGATCGCGGCAACGAGCGGCGTGATGACGTTGGTTCCGTCAAGCCTGCCGCCCAGGCCGACTTCAATCACCGCAACGTCGACGTTTTCTTGCGCGAAGTAGATAAACGCGATTGCAAGGAGCGTCTCGTAATACGTCGGCCGGCCGGCGATCTGGGCGGTACGCTCGATCGCCGGCATCATCGACTCGAGAATTGCCGCGAAGCGTTCTTCGGAGATCGCAATCCCATCGATGCGCGAACGCTCCGTCATCGAACGCAGATGTGGCTTGGTATGTAAGCCGACGCGTTTGCCCGCAGCTTTCATGATGGCCGCCACAATAGTCGACGTCGATCCTTTGCCGCTCGTTCCACCGATATGAATCGTCGGATACTTATCCTGGGGGTCGCCGAGTTCGGTCATGAACGTGCGCATCCGTTCGAGACGATACGGCATCCGGCGCGACACCGTTTCGTTGATCGTCCCGACGAGATAACTTTGCGCCGCTGCAAAATCCATTATTGAGACTTACCCGTCGATTACAACATCAGCGAGCAACTCGAGCGCGTGCGGGAGCACAGGAAGAATTACGTCGAGCGATTCGGAGACGGCCTTGGGGCTGCCGGGCAGATTGACGATCAGCGTCCGGTGCCGCACGCCGGCTACCGCGCGCGAAAGCATCGCCGTCTTTACGATCCGAATCGATGCAGCGCGAATCGCCTCGGCGATACCCGGAACTTCGTAGTCGAGCACGGCGAGCGTAGCCTGCGGAGTGCGATCGCGGGATGCAAGACCCGTGCCGCCACTAGTGAGAATCAGCGATGCGGCGCTGGAGTCGGCGATATCGATGAGTTCTGCTTGCAGTGCTCCCGGGTCGTCGGGGAGCACGAGCTCGCGCACGATGGTATAGGCCCCTCCGAGCCGGTCGCGCATGACGGGCACGCACGCATCCGTCCGTGACCCGTTGGCTGCACGGTCTGATAACACGATGAGGGCCACGGTGAAGTTCACGCCGTCCACCGGCCGCTCTTCCCACCGGTTTTTTCGAGAAGGCGCACCGTTTCGATTGTAATCCCCTTATCGAGGGCCTTTGTCATATCGTAGATCGTGAGCGCGGCAATGCTCGCCGCAACCATCGCTTCCATTTCCACGCCGGTCTGGGCGGTCGTTGCCGCAACGGCCTCGACGCGCAGCACGCATTCATCGATCCATTCGAAGGAAACGTCGGCGTGCGAGAGCGGGAGCGGATGCGCGAGCGGAATCAGCGACGCAGCCTGCTTGGCCGCCATAATCCCGGCGATCTGCGCGGTAACAAACGCATCTCCTTTCGGAAGCGTCGCTTCGCGGAGCCCACGCGCGGCGTCGGCGGGAAATCGAATGCGCGCCTCGGCGCGCGCGGTTCTCGCCGTAACAGCTTTTTCCGATACGTTTACCATCGAAATGTTGCCATCAGGCGTGATATGTGAGGGTTTCTGCACGGCAATATGTAAATCGCGGGAACAGATGACGCTATTCCAGGACACCGGCGGCGATCCTCGGGCGGTGCGTGCTCGGCTTGCCGATGTTCTTTCATGGTATGGCGCGGTTAGTGACGCGGCCATGGGTAATGTTCCCGGCTTGGCGATGCGTAAGGCATCGCTTGCCGTTGCGCTCGCCGAAATCGCGCAATTGCCGGAAGCCGATCGCGCGGCACTCTACTTTGCCGGACTTTTACATGCAACGGGCGCAATCGGGAGCGCCGCGTTTCGCAAAGGTCAATCGCTCGGCGATCGAGATGCCCGCATGGAACGATGGGATGTTCCAGCACGAGGCGCGCGCTTTTGCGCCTCCATAACCGCCCTTCCGGACGAAACGAGCGACATGGTTCGCTGGCAGTCGGAGTGTTGGGACGGAACGGGCTTTCCCGATCAATTGCGCTGGCACGGCATTCCGCAGAGCGCACAGCTCCTGGCGTTGGCCGACTTTTACATTCGCGCGAGCGATCCGGAAGAGGCGCTCGGCGCAATAGGCATGGAGAGCGGCCGCGCCTTCGCACCGGATCACGCCCGCACGTTTACGGTCTGGTTTCATCACCATGCCGGCGAGATCGCGGAAGCTGTAATTCCGGTCGATGCGCTTGGCGAACGCACGCCGGTCGATGCGCTTCTCGATTCGATGGCCGACGCGATCGACGATCACAATGGTGTAGCCGGAAGGTGGCGCCGAGTTGAAGCGCTCGCAAGCGGCGCCGCCGCTGCGCTCGATGTACCAGCGCAAGAACGTACCGATCTCGCGCTCGCGTGCCGCCTGTTTGGTGCGGGAGAAGTCGCAAAAGAATTCGCGGAAGACGAGCAGTTCGACCCGCTTGCGCGGTTGGGCATTGACGCGCGAGCATCGAACGCTGCCGCAGGCGCCGATTTCGCGCGGCCGTACGCAACGTTTGCAACAGCGGCGCCGGTTATCGCAGCGCGCGCGGAGTGGTTCGACGGAACGGGGAAGCCCGGCGGCGTGCGCGGTCGCGACATTCTGCGCGCTACCGCTATTCTCTCGGCCGCTATCGCGTACGCGCGTCTCGATCGCGGTGAACGCCTCGATGATGCGGCCGGAACCCAGTTCGATCCCAGCGTCGTGCGCGCCGTGATGGAATCGGCCAAGGCTCACGCGTGATCGAACTTCACGAACGCACGCGACGGATCTCGCCGTCGAGATTGCATGAATTGCTTCTGGAATACGAATGCACGAGCCTCGTCGATCCGTTCATGGGGCTGCCGACGCATTTAAACTATTTGAAGCGACACGGAATCGCCGTCCACGGCGGCGACTTGCTCGAATGGTTCGTTCGCGTCGGCGAAGGTCTCGTCGTCAACGATCTGACGTATCTACGCGATAGTGAAGTCGCCGAGATCGTCGAGATGCTTCCCGGCAGAATTTATTCGGTCGACACGTTCAAAGCGTGGGAAGGCGTCTTCTTCAGTGAAGAGCAGTGCGCGTACTTGGGCGTGTGGCATGACAACGTGCGTAATTTGCGCAGCGATCAGCAGACGGGACTTGCGATCGCCGGCCTCTGGCGCGCGTTTTGCTATTGGCTGCAAAAGACGCAGTCGCCCGACGATATGCAAGATATTCCGCCGAGCGAACTCGCGTGGACCTATATCCGGCAAACCGAACGATGGGTGACGCCGAACATGCGCCGCAACACGATTCGTCAAGGCGACGTGCTTGCCACGATGGCGGCGCAGACCGCCGACGCGCTGTTCCTCGCTCCGCCTGCACGCAACTCATTTCGAAGCGCGGATGCGCGCATTTGGATGTGGGAAGCGTGGTGGCAAGGCAACCCGTATTTCACGATCGAGCACGCGTATCGCGATTCGCTTCTCGGCGCGCGTGCCGCCGATCCGCACGCTTACTCCCGTGCCATCGCATCGATCCTTTCCGCCGCCGAGAACTATCCCGTCGTCATCATGCAGACGACGGAGCAGCGGATGGCAGAACTCGAACCGATTCTTCGCAACGCACGTTCAAACGTACGCATCATCGCACCGCACCCCTACGAAATCTATCTCGTCGCAACGAAATAGCGGCGCCACCCCCGTGTCATCCTGAGCTTGTCGAAGGATCGTCCCAATTCGTTAGAATTCTTCGGCGAAATGAACCGAAGGTAGCGACGTCGGATACGGCGGGCCGATGAGGAACCAGATGACTTCATGCGACCAGAGCGGTATCTGATTCGGATCACCGTAGTACGGCGTCAAGTCCGACTCGGGAACCGTGGCGCCGGCCTTACCGCTCGTGTCACCTCGGAAAACTTGTCCTGACGTCAGCACCTCCATCGGTCCGCCGTACGGTCCAAACTGTCCGAAAAGGTTCCAACCGCTGTAACTGACGCTGACGCCCCAGACTTGGAAATACTGACCGAGGGCAAAGTGCGAATCTTTCGGCACGGTTTCGACGACGCCGGCGTTGTCCGACTCGATGTGAAGTATGCCCGTCGAATCATGCGTGTGTGTGAAGTAGAAGCACTGCGTACCGTAGTTGTCGTCGCCGAGGCTGTCGATCTCCGGCTCGACGATACCCGTTGCGGTCGGCAGCGCGAGCTCCTGGCCTTGATAGTAGATACCGACGAAGACGTGGATGTGGTAGTTATTCGACATCACCGGTTCGCATGGCACGTTATCGATACTCGTGTTGACGGGTCCGTGACCACCTACATTCGTATCGCCGACGTTCGGCTGGAACGCATTAGGTGCGCCGTTGATCACCGCCGGATGAGGCGTTCCGTTTGCATCGACGTGCTCGTACTCCGTTTGCAACGTCTTGCCGTTGTCCGCGGGGGCCGTTGGCACCGGCGTTGGTGACGGCGTCGGCGTGGTGACGGCGTCGGCGTTGGGACGGAGTCGCCGTTGGGGATGGTGTTGGCGTGGGCTTCGGAGTCGCGGTCGCCTTCGGCGTTGCAGTGGCCTTTGGCGTCGCCGTCGGCTTGGCAGATGAAACCGGCGTCGGAGTCACGGGCGGCGGCGTCGGGGATTCCGAGGCAGCGGTTGGCGCAGACGTAGGCGGCGCGGAGTTTCCCCCACCACCGCTACCACCGCACCCGGTAACAAGCGCTATGCAAGCAGCAACAATGAAGTATCGACGCATGTGTACGTCGATGGTACGGGATACAGGTTCGGCCGCTCGCGGTGCAAACGGCCGGACGGCATAGGGCTTTTCTTCCTAGTGCGCTCGTTACCGGGCGCTAGCCGAACTTTGAAACCGATACCAAATCAAGCAGAGCAGCGCTAGGACCCAGCAGACGACGAGGTGCGTCATATGATGCGCGTGTTCAGTGCTGGACTTCGTGAAAAAGCTAATTGTGCCGATTCCGTAGAGCAGCCCGAGAACGAAAAACACGATCGCGAGAACGATTGCAAGAGCCTTCATGAAAGCACTCCCATACGGCTAAGTACAAAACAAACCACGCCGACGATCAGGCAATACCAGCCGAACGGGCGTAGATCGTTCGACTTGAAATAGCGGGTCAAAAACGCAACGGACAGATACGCCGCAATACCCGCAAGAATCCCGCCGATCACCGCTTGAATCGCGACGACGTGCGCGTCCGGGGCAACGAGCTTCGGGATTTCGAGCAGCGCAGCGGCGAAGATCACGGGTGTCGCGAGCAAGAACGAAAAATGCGCGGCGTCTTCGTGATCGAGATCGCAGAGCAAACCCGAGACCATCGAAGCGCCGGAACGCGAAATGCCGGGCAAGAGCGCAAAACTTTGTGCGAAACCAATGAGCACGCTTTGAAAGAACGACAGGCTTTGCATCGGCCTGTCGGCGCGGCTCTCCGCGGTTTGTTGCCGCCGGCGAAGCGCCTCTCCCGCGAACATCACGAGGCCGTTGATCGCAAGAAAGAGTGACGCGGGCGCAGGCGATCCGAAAAGCGCGCGAACGGGCTGTTCGAAGATGACGCCGAGAATGCCGACCGGAATCGTACCGACGACCAAGAGCCAGCCGATGCGTTCGAAGCGATCGTCGGAAAGTTTTCCCCTAATGACGCTTGCAATGAGCGCACGTACGATCGCGGCCCACTCTCGCCAATAAAACACGATCAGGGCCAGCGCCGTGCCGAGATGCAGCACAACGACGAAGGCGAGAAACGTGGGATCGGCGCGATTGATGTTGTTCCAATGAAGGACGGCCGGAACGAGAATCGTGTGCCCAAGGCTCGAAATCGGAAAAAGTTCGCTCACGCCTTGGAGCAGCGCCAACACAACGGCTTGTAAAAGCGTCACGGGGCCCAGAGTTACGCCGGAATGGGCAGGATTGCCTATCCGGCCGGACTAAGGCGAGCGCAGTGGAGCATCGCGAAACGACCGAACAGGAGCCGCAAGAACGGAAATTTCCGCGCGTCGGAGATTCGCTGCTCGTTTCATATAGCATCGGCGATGACTTTGCGCCGGAATTTACGGAGACATACGATATCGCGCTCGGCGGCATGGCGATGCTCACGAATGCCGAGCTGACAAAGGACGAACCGGTCAACATCCAAGTGGAACTGCGCGGAGACGCGCAACCGGTTCTACGGATTCGCGGCGTCGTGCGCTGGTCTCGGTACGATCCGCTTCTGCAGCGCTATCGTACGGGCATCGCGTTCCTCGACGTCGATGAAGAAACGCGCAAACACTTGCAGCGCTACATTGATACCCTGCATCTCCTGCGCGACATGGGGATGCTCTAAGACGCTCCCGCCGTTTACCAAGCGATGAACTTCGCGCTGAAAATATACTGGCTCGCAATTGGTTTGCACGCATGGGTTGCGGGCGTGTAGCGTGCATCGCGTGCCATTGTTACCGCAACGAAATCGAGCGATGTGTTTCCGGTACTCTGCACCACCGTCGTTTGCTGGACCGCGCCGGTCGGATCGAGTGAAACGCGAATCTTCGCGGTACCGTTTGTCGCCGAGCCACGCGCGTCGGGCGCAATCTCCGGCGGCGCCGGTGTTGCCGCCACTAATGCGGCTGTATCCGTCGTCGCGCAGTTCGGTGTCGCGGACGCTTTGGCGGTTGGAGCCGCTGTAGGCGGCGCGGCCGATGGAGCACCACCGGACGGCTGCCGTGGACCGATACCCTTGCCGCCCGGAGGGCCGGCCTTCTGCGGATACGGCGTTGCTACGGTAGGCGCCGATGGACGCGGCGACGGCGTAACCGGCGGCGGTGTCTTCGGTGGCGGCGTCTGACGCGCAATCCGCAATGCATGAACGTGTTCGATGCGCTCGATCGTCGGGATTTCTTCCTTCGATGGTCCGAACGGCCAGCGCACGCCGGTCGCAATAACGACATGAACGAACAGCGAGATCGCAAATGCGATAACGAGCAGACGGCGCGCGCGTTGCGAACTCACGGGACCCCAACGAAAAGGAGCGCTCCCGGATGGGGGCGCTCCGTTTTTACGTGACGCGGCACGCCTTTAGTCTGGATTGAATTCCGCACGGAAGAGATACTGGCCGCTTGTGGGCGCACAATTAACCAACTTCGGCGCGTAGGTCGATTGATGTGCCGCGCGGAGCGCTTCACGGTCGATCGCACCGTTACCCGACGATTTATAGACCGTCGCGTCTTGTAGAGCGCCGCTTGGGCCGACCGTGACTTCTACGAGCACCGTAACGGGACCCAAGCCGAGATCGCGCGCCGAATCGGGATAATCCGGCGCCATTGCATTGGTCACCGTTGCGTCCTGATTCGGATTTGCGCACGCCGGTTTCGGCGTCGGAGCCGGGGTCGCCGGAGCCGGCGTTCCCTTGTTCGCGGTGCCCCCCGGTACGCCGTTTTCATTTGTGGGCCCGCTTGCGTTGTACTGTTTCTCGTTCGACGTCGTGCTCGCGTTGTTCGAGGTATGCGGAATGTTGACTTTGAGCTTGGGTTGCACGACTTCTTGCTTCTTCACCGGCGGCGGCGTCTTTTGAGGCGGCGGCGTCGGAGTCGGAGGCGGCGTCGGAGTCGGCGGCGGCGGCGTCGGCACTTTGACGATGATCTTCTTGGTGACGCTCACCTTTTCGACTTCTTCTTCCGAGTGATGCTTGTTCAGGTTCGGAAAGAACGGAGACGCGATCGCGTGGATGACCAACGAAAAGATGAACGCGGCAACCAGGAAGTTGCGCGTACGTTCACCGGTAGTAATAAATCCAGAATTGTTCGCCATCGGTTACTGCGTTGAGCCCTCCGGTTGACCCTCGACGTGGTTGGCCAACCCGAAGGTCGTGAGATCTACGGATTTTGCAGCGTCCATGACTTGCAATATGGTTCCGTAGTTCGCACGCGGATCTGCTTTTATGATGACGCTGCTGAATTTATGATTGGTCTGATCTTGCAATTGCGCGAACGCATCATGCGCTTGAGCAATCTGGACCTGATTCGATCCGACTTGGATATTGTTTTTATCGTCGATTATGACGACGAGCTGAGACGCCTGAACGCGGTCCTTGTTGTGCGCGTCGGGCAGCTTCGGCTCTTTCGTAACGGCGGCGAGAATGATGAAGATGATCAGGAGCACCAACAACACGTCCGTAAACGGCGTGATGTTGATGGTCGACATCACCTCATCTTCTCCCCCACCAGTCGACATTGCCACGAGTAACTAAACCTCCACTTGCCCTAGGACGTAACGAAACCGACGTCTTCGAGTCCGGCTTCCTTCGCAGCATCGAGAATACGAATGATAATTCCGTACGGCGCCTTTGCGTCGGCGATGACCGACACGTGGTGCTTCGGCTTCTTGCGCGAGACGTCATACATCACGCGATAGATGCTCGATTGGTCGGTCTTCGTCCCATCGACGAAGATCACGCCCTTATTGTTGACGTCGACTTCGATATCGTTCTTATTCTGATTCTGGTTTGTGTTGTTGTTGTTGCTGTGATTCGGGAGCTGCTTCTCAAAGCCGGGCGGCGCGAGAATAGCGGCCAGAATCATGAAGATAATGAGCAGTACGAGAAGTACGTCGGTGAACGGCGTGATGTTGATCTCCGCCATCACTTCGGACTCTTGCTGTGCCGAGAGCAGACTCACGACTTATCTTCTTCCCGACGCTACTTCGTCGCGCTGGTCGGCTGATACAGTTCCGTCGGAATCGGCGCGCCGGTGTTGTGGAAATGGAGCATTTCAGCGAGCTGGTTGGCCGCAACGATCATCTCTTGGTTGTACGCCTTGATGCGCGACTTGAAATAGTTGAAGAAGATAACCGCAAAAATGGCGACCACGAGACCGGCGAAGGTCGTGATGAGTGCTTCCGAAACACCTGCCGCAACGACGGCCGGCGTGGAGTTGCCCTTCAACGCGATGTCTTGGAACGCGCGGATAATACCGAGAACCGTACCCGCGAGACCGACGAACGGCGCGATAACGGCGACGGTACCGACGATGCCGAGGTTACGCTCGAGCGCATTGAGATGCTCCATCAGCGCGATTGAAAGCGCGTCGGTGATGTCGGCACGGTTCTTTTCACCGCGACGAAGACCGAACTCCAGAATGCGCGGCAGCATGCCCTTATTCTGTTGGCAAACTTTGATTGCGCCGTCCAGATCATCGGCAGCGATTTTGGCGCCGATTTGGCGGAGCAGGCCTTTGGTATCGCCATGCTGTGATGCAAAGAACACCAAACGTTCGATGACGATTGCAACGACGATCACGGAGAGCGCAAGCAGGATCCACATATCGGGACCACCCTGCTTCATGACGCTCATAAATCCATCAAACACGAGTTTCCGACCCCTCCCGGGTGTTTAGAGTGCAGCTAGACATAAGGAAAAAGTGACGGCTTCCGCCGTCCCGAAGGCCGGACCATTTGCCCGCCCTTCGGTAAAGTCCTGGTACTTTTTACTCACGCCGCACACCGGTTCGGCGTGATGTTTATTGTGGAAGATTCTTAATCTGATTTTCGATTTGCAGTGCAAGGGCGGTGTTACCAGCCGCCTTTGCAAGCTGATCTGCCTTGTTGAGGTAGTCCAGCGCTTGCTGCTTGTCCGTAGCCTTCTTGCTGTTCGCAAAGATGCCGGCCATTGAAACACCCGCTGCATAATTTGCCTGCGGATCGTTCGGCGCAGCGGCCACCGCCTTGGCGGCATAGTCGTGCGCTTTCTGGTAGTCCGGCTTGTCCATGCTTAACACCGCAAACGCAGCGCCGGTGTTCGCCGTGACAGTCACCTTAGGATCGCCTGTGGCGGCGGCCTGGTCATAGTCCTTCAGCGCGTCGGCGAAGTTCTTGGCGCTCATCGCTTCATTGCCGAGTTGGATGTAGTGGCTGCCGACGGCCGTAGTCGCCGAGCCGCCCGTCGGGTCGAGTTGCTTCATCTCCGCGGAGACCGTATTCGCGCCCGCCGAATCGTTCGTCGCGAGATACGCGGAGAGCAGTTCCCGGTCGATCGCGACTTTCGTCTTTGCATCCGGTGCTTTATCGTGGACGGCTTTTAACGTGCTGATTGCTTGCGGGTACTGCTTGTTGGCGAGTTGCGCGACACCGAGCGCGAATTGGGAATTGCTATTGTCGGCGAGCGCGACCGCTTTTTGCGCGTAGTCGAGCGACTGCGAAGCATTCGTCTGTGATAGCTGAACGCTCGCACTTGCGAATGCGTCGGCCGCGAGCGGCTGGAATTGTTTGCCGATCGTGTCGACTTTCGAGAAGCTCGCCGCGGCCGCAGGATAGTCTTTATTGTAGTATTGCGCGATACCGAGCAGCTGAAGCAGTGCCGGATTTCCCGGCGATGACACGAGCGCCTGATTTGCTTTGGAAATTGCGGTATCGTATTGCTTTGCGCGGATTGCCGCGTCGATCGCTCCTGCTGAACTCGGTGCGTTGGCTAGCCCGCCGCCGGCCGCGCCGCTCCCCGCAGCACCCTCTTCCGTGTGCGAAACGGACTTGCCCTTGAACTTCAATTGGAAGTCGTAGAAGCTGGTAATCGGTGTATTGCCGCGGTGCGCGGGACGGTACGATGAGTTCTGCGCGATTTCCATCGCTGCAGCGTTGTCGCCGGGGTTCGTCGAGCTAATGACCTTGATTGCTTTGTGCGAGCCGTCGGCGTTCACTTGCACCTGAACTTTCACCGTGCCGGAACCCGCGAGCGGCTGCGAAGACGTGCCGACCCTGGTAACCTTTGCGATTGAAAATTCACTGGCATACTGTGCGAGAGCGGGAACCGTAGTTGCCGCCATCGCCATCGTGCATCCGAGTGCCACGATGCGCGTAAACGTCATTTCTATACCTCGAAAAGTAGAGTTGCTACCTTGTGAACGCGTGGACCGCCGCAAATAGTGCCATTGATCTTACCCTAGGCGGCCAATGTCGCTGCGGGCAAACGCCTGCCTACAGCAGTGGCAACGGCGCCGAGCGCGCGTGTCAGTTCGCCGAATGCCTCGTGAGTCAGAGACTGCGCTCCGTCCGAAATCGCGCTTGCCGGATCCGGATGAACCTCAACCAACAGACCGTCCGCACCGGCAGCGACCGCGGCAAGCGCCATTGGTTCCACCAAGCGCGCAATGCCTGTGCCATGTGACGGATCGACGATAACCGGTAGGTGCGTCAATTCCGCCAGTAGCGGAACGACGGAGAGGTCGAGCAAATTGCGCGTCGCCGGATCGAACGAGCGAATACCCCGCTCGCAAAGCACGACATTGTCGTTGCCGCCGACAAGAAGATATTCCGCCGCCATAAGCCATTCGTCGACGGTTGCGGCGAGTCCACGTTTCAACAGCACCGGCTTGCCGGATTCGCCGGCCTCGCGAAGAAGCGAGAAATTTTGCATGTTACGCGCGCCGATTTGCATCATATCAGCGTAGCGCGTAACGATCGCGACATCGCGTGGATCGAGCACTTCCGTCACGACGGCAAGACCGTAACGGTCGGCGGCGGCGCGCAGCAGCTCGAGTCCGCGCACACCTAAGCCCTGAAACGCGTACGGTGACGTTCGCGGTTTAAATGCGCCGCCGCGTAAGATGTTTGCTCCCGCAGCGGACACTGCTTTCGCGGTCGCTTCGATTTGCTCGGCCGATTCAACGGAACACGGCCCGGCGCAAATGGCCAGCGTATCACCACCGAATGACGCGCCGCTTTGCAGCCGCACGATCGTACGTTCGACGCGAGCATCGCGCCGCGCGAGCTTCAACTCACGGGAAGGGGCTTCATAACGGTCCACGGTGATGGCAGCTTCGACGGTCCCTGCGCCGCGGACCCGCTGACAAAAGTCAGGACTCGCCCACTCGCTTAAGTGCGGAGAGCTCCTTAGCCGTCACGGCACGCGTCCGGCCAACCCCCAAATCGCCGAGTGCAATCGGGCCAAAACGTAAGCGCACCAACGTTTGCACGGGGTGTCCGAGGGCTTCGAACATGTCGCGCACTTGGCGATTGCGCCCTTCGTGAACCGTGATGTCGACGACCGAATAGCCGCTTCGAACCGAGACGACGCGGACCTTTGCACTCGAAGCTTTGTACGTTTTGAGGACAACGCCGTCATGAAGTGCCTGCACGTCCTCGGTCGTGAGCCTTCCGGCGATCGTCGCACGATACGTTTTATCGACGCCGTAACGCGGATGCAGCAGCTTGTTTGCGAGTTCGCCGTCGTTGGTCATGAGCAGCACGCCTGCGGTATCGTAGTCGAGGCGTCCGACGGGAACAACGCGCGGCATCTTCTTCGGCAAGAGCTCGACGATCGTACGGCGTCCTTGTGGGTCGCGCATCGTCGTCATGACGCCCGTCGGTTTGTGCATGACGAGATAGATGGTCTCTTCAACGGGCTTGATGGGAGTGCCGCTGACATCTACTTTGTCGCCGGGCATTACAAGCGTTCCGAGTTCGCGTACAATTTTGCCGTTGATGCGCACTTTGCCGTACGCGATCAACTGATCTGCGCGGCGACGCGACGCAATTCCGGCCTGCGCGATGTACTTATTCAAACGCACGCCTTCTTCACGCGATACCGTCCGCGATGTTTTTGCCGTCGTCGCCATTTCAGCTAACGCTCTTTGATCTTTGCATAGAGATACCCGTCGAGTACCTCGCCGTGCTTGATAATGGCCTCTCGCATAATTCCTTCGCGAACGTACCCGCATTTCTCGAGCACGCGCATCGATGCTACATTGGGTGCGTATATCGTCGCTTCGAGCCGAACGAATCCGCGCTTGTTCAAGGCATAGTCGGTAAAGGCGGCGCAGGCTGCAGTAGCGATCCCACGTCCCCAATACGCCCGCCCGAGCCAATATCCGAAAAGCGCGCCGATGCGGCGCTCCCCCTCGAGCGGATCCATTCCGATCCCGCCGGTAACTTCTCCGTCAACCTCAATTGCAAAGTCGTTCGTCGCCGCCAAGCCGCGGTGAAGGCTGATCCACCAGCGGGCATCTTCGAGCGTGTACGGATGCGGAAAGCGATCGGCCATATAGCGCGCGACGTTCGCGTCGTTCGCAATCTCGGCAAGGCGCTCGACGTCGCTCTCGCGCCACTCTCGAAGCATGCAAATCCCAGCGTCAATCATCATGCGACTCATACTGTAAAAAAGAGGGGCAGAGTTTCCTCTGCCCGCCTTGGTTTGTGGTTATCCTTGGACTGCGGCGCTTAGTAGCGGCCGTTGCCGTTTTCTTCGTAGCCTCGCGACATCGAGAGCGCTTCTTTGGTGACCGATTGCAAGAACTCTTCGTTGTTGCGGGTCTGGGCCATCTTCTCGAGGATCATCTCGGTGATGTCGCCGGTATTGAGCGCGGCGCTGACGCGACGCAGCATCCACACCTTGCGCATCTCTTCGGTCGTGAGCAAGAGCTCTTCGCGACGCGTACCCGAACGTTTGATGTCGACCGCGGGGAAGACGCGCGATTCGGCGAGTTTACGGGTCAGATTGAGTTCCATGTTGCCCGTGCCTTTGAACTCTTCGAAGATCACATCGTCCATCTTCGAACCGGTTTCCACGAGCGCGGTGCCGATGATTGTCAGCGACCCGCCGCCTTCGATTTTACGGGCGGCACCGAAGAAGCGTTTCGGCTTATGCAGCGACGCGGTATCGAGACCGCCCGAGAGCGTGCGTCCCGAACTTGCGACAACTTGGTTGTAGGCACGTGCAAGACGTGTAATTGAGTCGAGAAGAATGACGACGTCTTTGCCGAGTTCGACGAGACGCTTCGCGCGCTCCATCGCAAGTTCGGCAACGGCCGTGTGATTCTCGGGATGCTCGTCGAAGGTCGATGCGACGACTTCGCCGTCGATCGTGCGCTGCATATCCGTAACTTCTTCCGGACGCTCGTCGACGAGCAGCGCGATAATATGCGCCTCCGGATGATTGATGGAAATGCCTTGGGCGATGTTCTTGAGGAGCGTCGTCTTACCGGCCTTCGGCGGCGAAACGATGAGCGCACGCTGTCCTTTACCGATGGGGCAGAACAGGTCGATGACGCGCGTCGAAAGTTGGGTCGAACGATTCTCGAGCTTATAGCGCTCTTCGGGGAAGATCGGCGTGCCTTTTTCGAAGGCCGCGCGTCCCCTGATCGCATCGGGATCAAAGCCGTTGACTTTGTCGACGCGGATCAGGCCGTAGTACTTCTCGCTCTCTTTCGGGCGACGAACTTGGCCTTCGACCATATCGCCGCGACGCAATTCAAAGCGTCGAATCTGCGATTGGCTGACGTAGATGTCATCGTTACCGATAACATATCCGCCGCGCCGTAAAAATCCGTAGCCTTCCGGCAAGATGTCGAGGATGCCGCTGGCCATTTCGAGACCGGAGCGTTGTTGCTGCGCGGCGAGGATCGCGGCGACGATGTCGTCTTTCTTCATCGTCGTCGTGTTGCCAAGCGCAATTTCTTGTTGCTGCGCGATCTCGACCAGTTCGGCTTTCTTTTTGCCTTCGAGATCGGCGGCGGTCAACATCGGCGGTCCAGTTTCAGTTGTGGGAAACTGATCGTCCCGATGTTGATATTGAGGATTGAATCCGTGGCGGCGGCGTGAGCGGCGGCGGCGACCACCGCCGGCTTGCGGCCGGCCATTTTCGTTTGGGCGATGTTCCGTTTGCAGAGGAGTGTCTCTCTCGTAGAGCCGTGCACAGGACGATATTCCGACGCTATATCGTTGGCGAGGCTGCCAACGAGCATCGATCGTTGTGTACGAGGGGATTAAACGTGCTCACTATAGCATGAGCGGTGCTCGCTATCAAGGTAGGGTGGCTACGCCGGCGAGAGCGCCCGAGGCCCGCTGACAAAGGGGTTACCTCGTTCGTAAAACCGGAGGCGACGGTGTGCCGCCCGCGTGATCCCGATCCGGCGACTGACGCCGATCGGGCCGCATTGGCGCGTAGAACGTGCGAGCCAGAGCTCGGGATCCTCGAGCAACTGCTTTCCATCGAGCGAGCGGTCGATCTTGAGTGCTTGGGCGAGGCGCCCCGGTCCGCGGCAAAGATCGCGTAGCGCGTCGGTTCGCCGGCGCCGTTTCATGAGATCGATGCCGTCCAAGGGTTCTAATGCACGAATCAAAACGGCGGCGCCTTCACCGCGCGATTCGCTCGTTACATTAAAACAGTAGTTCGTGCCGTAGATGAGATAGACGTATGAACGAAACGGTTCGAGAAACATCGACGCGTTGCGTTGGCGCGGGCCAATGTATGCGTGCGATGCCGGATCGCCAATGACGTATGCTTCGGTTTCGACGATGCGTCCGGCACAACGGCCATCGCTGCTCTCGCGGACGAGCACCATTCCTATTAACACACGCGCCAGCTCTTCGGTTCCAACCGGGAGCTCCGATGAATCGGGCCGTTCGAAATTCACGCCCCCGATTTAGGCGGCGTGATTGAGCGCGACCTCCGCCCGAGCGCGTTGCCCGAGATCGGGATCGTCGCCGAGTTCGAGCGTGTAGGACTTGAAACGATTAAGCGCACAGCCGAGGCGGACGTACGGAAGGACGATGGGTGGTGGGACGTCCCGGTGCTCGTTGCGATCGCTTACGAGGCTCGGATCGGGAACCAGGAACGACGCGCGATCGATGCCGCGCTCCGAAAGCAGCAGCGCGACGGCCGTCACCGCCCCGTACGAGGCCAGGCGTTGTCGGATCGTGTCATCCTGAGCTTGCCGAAGGGGGACGCGGAAGGCGGCTCGCACAAGCCGCTCTCCCGTCCGCGAAAACAGGCGCGCGTAGGCGACTCCGTTTCCTACTCCATCGGCCGCATAGCCGAGTTGCACCTGAACCATGAGCCAATTATATCGAACACACGTTCGCTACGTCAAGCTGTCTGCCGGCTCGTCTTTCCGCTGGGCTCGGGCTCCAAGAGGCTTGCATAAAGCTCGAGAATCCGGTCGACTTGGTGACCGGCGGCGAACCTGGCAGCGGCCGCGCGGGCGCGTTGTCGCTCCGCATCATTGGGACGCGTCGGTGTTTCTTCGATCGCCCGCGCGAACGCCTCGATGGTCGGCTCGACGATTTGCCCGGCCGTTCCGAGTACTTCGCGGTTCGACGGCGCATCAGCCGAGATGACGAACGCGCCCGCTGCGAGCGCTTCAGCTTGCACGAGCCCTTGCGTTTCCGTCGTGCTTGGGAAGACGAATGCGTCCGCGCTTGCATAGAGATGAGGCAATTGCTCTCGAGCGACGGCGCCGAGAAACCGGGTGCGTTCCGCAACGCCGAGTTGATCCGCGAGCGTTTCCAACTCTTCACGCGCAGGACCGTCGCCCGCAATGACGAGTTTGAGTTTCGGATCGCTCGTTTGCGCGAGCGCGCGCAACAGCAACTGCACGTTCTTTTCACGGGCGAGGCGCGAAACAAAGAGTAGTAATCGATCGCCGCGTCGTGCACCGGCGCGCGCGCGTAACGCGTCGTCGCGAGCACCCGCTCCGAAACGTTCGACATCGATTCCGCTCGGCACGATTTCTATGCGTGTCTCAACGCCCATATCGCGCAAGTGTCGCGCCATCGCGGGAGTCGGAACGACGACGGCATCAACGAGATTTCCGAACGTTCGCGTCAATTGCAGCGCGGCGAAACGCGTCGCGTGCGGTTCGAACGGAACGTAATGCGTGTAGGCTTCCAATTGCGTGTGATATGTGTATACGACCGGCATGCCGTACCGCCGCGCGTAACGCAATCCCATCCATCCCGTCACGAACATCGAATGCACGTGTACGAGCGACAGACGCTTGATCACGTTGTTAACGTTGCGCCGGCTGACGAGCGGCAGCGTGAGCCGATACGGCGTATTCGTCGGAAGCGGAAGCGACGGCATGCGAAAAACGGCGCGTTCGTTCCCGTCGCCGCCTGGCATCTGCGGTGCAAAACAATACACGGAGTGCCCGCGTTCCCGCAGTCCTTCGGCAAGCGTGTCCACCGACTCAACGACGCCGTTGACGACGGGACGGTACACCTCAGTGAAGAATCCGACGCTGAGTCTCGAGCTGATCGAACGGCTCACGGCATTCCCATTATGCATCGGGGACCGAGGGTCCCAGCGGTGCAGGGACTTCCTTCCTGCATTACGACTTTCGGCATATACCGGCCACGAAAAGCCCATGATATAGTGCCCGAGTTACCCCGGTCGCTCGCCAGTCGAGCGGCCAGCGGACCACCGCCAGCCTGGTGCACACCGGTCCGCAGATGGCGTTTCCACTTTGGGATCCGTCAACCATGAGGGTTGACGCTGTCGCTAAGCCCGGGATGGGCGGTCGCCACGAAGCGGCTATGGCGAGCGCGTCAACACGTAAGTACCCCAACTGTTGGTTCAGCCTCGCGGCTATCGTTTGTCGTTTTCTGGTGTACGACGAGCCTTTGCGGGGGCTGGGACAGGAAAGGAAACCGGGTTGATAGGACGCGGCCCCCTGCGGCTGAGCCACGTGCTCGCTGTCAGCGTCTTGACCGCCGGCTTGGTCACTGCCGGCTTCCTGACCCACCCCTCTCCCGCATACGCGGGCAGCGGTGAGGTCGTTACCTCCGCATCGCATGTGGTGACCTTCGATTCGCTCGGGAGCGTTTCGGAGCACCCCACGACCGCGACCACGGTCGGCCAGTTCCTCACGGAACGCGGCATCACGGTCGGTGTAAACGATTTTGTCAATCCGTCGGCGGACACACCGATCTCAGATCGTATGACGATCACGTATCGTCCCGCCGTTTCGGTAACGATTCAAACCGGACGCGACCAGCATGTCGTCACAACGACTGCAAGTGACGTTGCAAGCGTACTTGCAGAAGAAAGTATCGTCGTTTCGAAGGACGATGAAGTGAGTCCCGCGCTCACCGATCCCGTTCCGCAAAACGGCACGATCAAAGTCACGCATATCACAAAATGGTTGCGCACGGAGAAGCGAACGATTCCGTTAACAACGGAACATCATGTCGACTTCTCGCTCGATCCCGGCGCATCGAAGATCCTCGCGAAAGGAACGCCGGCCGTTCGCCAAGTGCTCGTTGCGTTCACGCAACGCGACGGCGGACATATCACCGCGCAGATCATTGAGTCGCGCATTATTCGCCCAGGTCATCCGCGCATTATCGCCGTCGGAATCGGCGAATACGCGGCGTTCGAGCGCTTCGCAACGCGCGGCGTGCAACAAACGTCGCGACTTGCGGCGAGTGCGCTCGATATGGTCGCGACCGCATACACCGCATCGTGCGGAGGATGCAGCGGCATGACGGCAATCGGACGTCCCGCCGGTCACGGCATCGTCGCCGTTGATCCAAGCGTAATTCCTCTTGGTACGCATTTATATATTCCGGGCTACGGCCTTGCCATCGCCGGTGATACCGGCGGCGCGATCCACGGCAATCGCATCGATCTCGGATTCAATTCGTACGTCGATGCGATCCGATTCGGTCGTCGCGAGGTGACGGTCTACCGGTTGCGGTAAAACGGCAAGTGTCACGTTCGATACGTTGCGTGACATGACCGACGAGGGATTTTTCGTCGGGGCGAGGCGCGAAGAGGGAGCAACGCCATTGCGTTGTGACTGATGAGCAACGAAGCATCCGACGGAAAAGACCCGGCGGGCATGTCGCGCAACGTATCGAACGTGACACTTAGTGGATGATCTGGCCAAGACGCATCCGCGCGCATTACTTAGCGCGTGGGGACTGCGCCCGAAAAAGAAGTTCGGGCAAAATTTCCTGATGGACAGCGGAGCCGCGCATCGTATTGCGCGGCTCTCTCTCGTTGACGCGCCGCCGCACGCGCGCGTGTTGGAAATTGGTGCCGGAACAGGCGTGTTGACACATGCCTTGCTCGATGAGGGCGCGGCGGTGACGGCAGTCGAGATCGATGCGCAACTCGTGGAAATCCTTCGTTCGCGCGCGGAGTTGCAGGGCGCCGGCATCGTGCACGCCGATGCAATGCAATTCGACTACGCCTCGTATGCATTAGGCGGTCCTTGGTATGCGGCCGGCAACCTTCCGTACAACATCGCGACGCCGCTCGTGATCGAACTCGTCGAGATGGAACGCGGGCCGCATGCAATCACGGCGATGATTCAAAAAGACGTCGCCGACCGGCTTGCCGCAAAGCCCGGCACGGCAGCATACGGAAGCCTTTCCATTGCAGTGCAATATGCAATGCATATTGAACGCGCATTCACCCTCGGTCCCCGCGCGTTCTATCCGCCTCCTAAAGTGGACTCCACCGTCGTGCGTTTGGTACGGCGCGACGAGCCGGCGGTGCAGCCGCGGGACCTCGCCCTCTTCCGGAAGGTCGTCCGCGCTGCGTTCGCGTACCGGCGGAAAACGCTCGCAAACAGCCTCGCGCTCGCGCTCGGATTCGAACGCCCACGGATCGTGAAGGCAATTGCTGCGAGTTTGCTTTCGACGGAGTCCCGCGGTGAACAACTCGACCTCGACGATTTCTGCCGGCTGGCCGACGAACTGGCCGGCGAATAGTTTCCGCGGCGGCCCGACGGCGCTTTTAATTCTCGCCGCGCTCGGCGCAGCGCTCCTCGGCGGTTGGATCGGCGTCGGGTATTTTCTCATCGCGCATCGCCCGCGCACGCTCGGTCCGGACTTCGTCGTCTCCGCGATTTTCGTGCAACTGCTCGTAGAAGGCGCAGCCGTGCTCGTTATTCTTGCGGCACTTCCCGCAGTATCGAAACGTTCGTTGCGCGATCTCGGCTTTTATCTGCCGCGTCCATGGCAAATCGGGGTCGGCATCCTCGGTGCAATTGCGATGGTCCTCGTCGTGGAAGGCGGCGCTTCGCTCATTGAGACGCTCACCCATACGAAACACGAACAGAGCGTCGTGGAGCTGTTCAAACAAGTGATCGGAAACCGGCGCGTCATGTGGCTCTTCGCAATCTTCGCGATCGTGCTCGCACCGTTCATGGAAGAGGTCATCTTCCGCATCTTCATCTTCAACGCCGGTTTGCGTTGGGGAGGGTTTTGGCTCGGTGCAATTATCAGCGGATTCTGTTTCGGGGCAGCGCACACCGACGTCTTCGTGCTCGTCCCGCTCGCGCTCGGCGGCATGATTCTCTGCGGCGTGTACTATCGTACGGGCAACGCGTTCTGCTCGATGATCACGCACGGGCTTTTCAACGCGGTCACGGTGTTCGCGCTGATGTTTGCGCCGCAACTCGCGCGATGATGAGTCGCCGGTAGCGTGCGTCTCGCCGTCGATGCGTGGAATCTCGTCGACGACCGGCGCGGAATGGGCCGCTACGTCCGCCGCGTGCTCACCGACTGGCAAGAACAACCGGATCTCGATATCACGCTCGTCGTTCGCAAAAACGTACACGTGGCGCCGCTGCTCCGAGAATTCCCTTACGCGGTCGAAGTCGGCGCGCTCGGCCGATTTGACGCTGTATGGTTTCCGTGGAACGCGATGCGCTTCGATGCAGCGGGCGCGCGTAATACCGTGCTGTTCCACGACGCGTTTGCCTTTACACGGCCGCATCGCGACCTGATCGCGCGCTGGCGCGAACAAACGCCGATCCGGCGCGCAATGGAACGCGCAGACGCGCGCGCGGTGAATTCTCATTGGTCCGGCGCCGAATTGGCGCGCGTGTTCAAGCGAGACGCGTCCGACTTCACCGTCATTCATCCGGTTCCCGATCCGTTTTGGGTCCGGGTCGAGGTTCGCCCCGCCCAGCCGTACGTGCTCGTTGTTGCCGGTCCGGAAGAGCGCAAAAATATCCCGACGCTCGTTCGCGCGTTTTCGCGAGCATTCGCAGGGGGTGAATGTGAGCTCGCGATCGTCGGCAACCTCAGCGCGAAGGATGCGTGGTTGCTCGAACGCAGCTCCGTGCGCTACCAGCGCCTCACGGCAGACGACGAAAGCTTGCGCGAGCTGTACAGTGGCGCGCTGGCCGTTGCCGTTCCGTCGCTCGCCGAAGGCTACGGATTGATGGCAGTCGAGGCGATGGCGTGCGGAGCTGCGGTCATTGCGAGCAACGTATCGGCATTGCCGGAAGCCTGCGATGCTGCTGCGATTCTCGTTCCGCCCTTAGAGATTGAAGCGTGGACCTTTGCGCTCGAACGCATCGTGCACGACGCAACGCTGCGCGAGACGATGCGCGAACAATCGCTTGCGCGCGCGGCACGTATCGACCGAGCCGCGCCGGCTCGGCTTATGCTCGGGTTGATTCGACGATCGCTCGAAGACGTTCGATGAACCGCTGCGGGCCAAACTGCGCTGCGTGCGCGCGCAACTTCTGCGCGTCGTAGCGCGAGGCGTCGAACGAACGAAGCAGCCTCGCGAGCGACTCTGCCGTCGGCTCGTCGAAGAATTCGCCTGTTACGCCTTGCACAACCGTTTCTTGCGCGCCGCCGCCGCGATAGGCAATCGTCGGCCGTCCGGTCGCCGCTGCCTCGATCGGCACGAGGCCAAGATCTTCTTCTCCCGGCAAGATGGCCGCACGCGCGTCGCCCAGAAGCGCATTGAGGCGTTCGTCGGAAACGTGCCCGAGCAACGTCGTCGTCGTCCCGCGCGCACGTTCGCGCAACGCGCGCTCCGACGGTCCGGTACCTGCAACCAGCAGCGGCACGCGCGCCAGTTGTGCCGCCTCAATTGCAAGATCGATGCGTTTATACGGCAGCAACCTAGACGCAATGAAGAAATATTCTCCGCAGCCGCTACCAAGCGTGAACCGGTCGATATCTGCCGGTGAATGAAGCACGTCGGCGTCGCGACCGTAATACCGCCGCACGCGTTCCGCGACGGTTTGTGAATTGGCAACGTAGCGGGTGGGACGTTGCGCGGCCAGTAAATCCCAATCGACCAGCCGGTTCACCATCATCTTTGCGAGCGGATTGCGCGTCATGGCGCCGACGTAACGCTCGTAATCGAACAGAAACCGGCTGACGGTGTGGATGAAACAGATGTGAACCGCGTCGGGCCGGATGTGAACGCCTTTCGCCCACGAGCTCGTCGAACTAATGACGATATCGTAGCGCGAGAGATCGAACGCTTCGAATGCCCGCGGATAAAGTGGTGCTAAATAGCGAAAATTCCGATTCGCGCCGGGAATGCGCGCGAGCGGCGACGTGTGTACGCGCGCCCGTGGAACGAGATCGCCGACGGCGGCTTCATCGTAGAGCGCCGTGTAGATGGGAGCATCGGGCCACGCCGCAACCATGTGCGCGAAGACGCGTTCGGCCCCTCCGCGCTGGTTGAGGTAATCGTGGACGAGTGCGACGCTCAGGGTTGTTGGGCTTGGACGGTATTATCGCGCGGCAGCACCAGCGCGATCGATGGATTGCCGAGATACTGCCGTGCAACGCGTTGTAAATCACCCGCGTTCGTGTTCGCGATCGCACTCAGCGTGCGGCCCACGTAGTCCGCCGACTGCCCGTTCTGGCTAAAAAGCACGGCAAGCCATGCCCGCGACTCGAGACTCG
Organism: Vulcanimicrobiia bacterium; assembly: GCA_963765935.1. Classification (GTDB taxonomy): domain Bacteria; phylum Vulcanimicrobiota; class Vulcanimicrobiia; order Vulcanimicrobiales; family Vulcanimicrobiaceae; genus JAMXLG01. Next base: position 154,537 of record CAVXXX010000004.1, read on the forward strand.
TCGATTCGCTCACGAAATCGCCGGCAGCGAGCGCCTTGAAGTCGTCGATCGACCCTTGTAACTTCGTCGCAGCAAGAATGCTCGCAACCGACAGCGCCGTGGCAAACGCGCGATTGGGATTCCCAATGCTTCCATTCACGTAGAGCGTCAGATTCGGATCGCTGCGATCGTATTGGTACATCGCCCCGACGGCGCGCGACGTCGCGGTGCTTGAAACGACGCCCGGGACTTGCGCGATTTCAGAGAGCGTGCGCTGCATGAACGACGAGAGCACGAGCATCGGCCCGTAATCCTTACTATCGATTGCGGGCGCCGGATATTGTGCGATGAGCCACGGCGCCGCGATATCGCGATGCGTGACGTACTGATGCACGGTGCCTTGAAGTTTGGGGAGCGAGACCGAGACGGCGTTGCTGTCGCCGGCGGCGAGCGTTTGCGCAAGCGCGTCCAGTGTACCGGCGGCAAGCACATCCAGGCGGCCGACGGCACTGATGAACGAACCGCCGCGGCGGTAGTATTTCGCGTAAAAGTCGCGCACGTCGGCCGGTCCCATTTGCGCGAGCGAGCCCGGGATGCCGAGCGACGGCAATCCCGTGTTAGCCGACGAAGCACTCGTACCCGCGAGCATGTCCATGCCGACTTGCAAAGCGATTTGCTGATTCATCGCGATCTGCGTCTGCAAAGCGCTGCGCGCGGCGCTAACCGTTTTCGGATCGAATGAGGGCGCCGTCATTGCGCGCCGAACGAGATCGAATACCGCGGGCGCTTGAGCAGGCGTCGACTCAATCGCAAAACGGACGTCGCTCGCATCTACTTCAAAGTGAATTCCGCCGCCGTGCGCCGCGATCGCTTCTTCGAGCGGCGTTGCATCGACCGGCGTGCGCAGAATCGTTTGCGCGGTCAACGCGGATAAGCCGTTCTGAGCCATCGTTTGGCGGTTGAGACCCGCGCGCACGACAATCGTGACGTGCGTGAGCGAAGAGGCGTTGTCTTGCTGCTCGATGACCGTCGTTCCCGCGCTGCTGCGAACAACAGGCGAAGCGGCCCATGCGACGGACGGTAGCGCGAATGCGCACAACAAGGCCAGTGCAGCCAGGCGGAGGTTCACGATGCGGACTCCTTTGAGACGGGCGCCGTCAAATCGATGACGACCGGATGCGTCAGGTACTGCTTCACCACCGACGCGACGTAGGAAGGATCGAGATCTTTTGCGCGTTGCCAATAGCTGCTGCTGGGGTCGCTCGGTGCGTACGACGGATTGCCTTCCGCCGCGTACCATCCGAGATTGTCCGCTTGTTCGATGGGAAGCTGTGTGTCCACAGCGAGGTGATAGATGAACGCGGCGCGAGCGGCGTCGAACGTCTTTGCATCGAGCGGTGTTGCGAGCGCAGCCACGGCGTTCAGTACCGTTTGCTTCAGCTGGGCGGGCTTGTCCCCGCCGATTGTCACGAGCATCACGCCCGGATCGTGCAGCGTGATGAATTGACCGCTGACGTAATTGCCGCTCTCGAGGCTAATCGATTTAACGACCGTTCCGGTTTGATCGCGGAATAAATAGTCGGCCACAAAATCCATTGCGGTTGCGGCACGCTCGTCGCTGATCGCCGGTCCGAGCCACGCAACGCCGACGCCGGGAACGTTGCCCGTAATATTTACATTTCCCGGGTCGCGGGAGAGCGACGATTGCACGGGAGCATCGGCCGAACCCGGCGAGCCGGCCGTCACTGCGCCGATCCATTCCGAATCGACGTTACCCGCGAGCGACATCGTCGCGTTGGCCGAGCGAAATGCTCGCTTCGCGAAATTCCTGACGTCCGCGAGCGAGATCTTCGTGATATCCGAGACGCTATCGGGCAGTGGCGGGTAATGATTCGGTCCTGACGAGAACAGTTGCGCGAAGAGCGCGTCATGCAACAAATCGTCGGACGAATACTTACGCGCGACCGAAAGCACCGCCGCATCCTTGCGCGCGGTCTTGAGCGCCGTATCATCGATCGTCGGCTGGAAATATGCAGCGCTCATCGCTGCAATGACGCGACGTCCTGCCGTTGAGGGAACGACCGCGCTGATGCCGACGATATCCGGATAAACGTTGATCGTCAGGCTTCCACCGAGGGCGCGAACCAGAGTGAAGAGTGATTTTCCACTCTCGAGCGTTGCCGTCGCCGCTGCGGTTGCCGCGATACGTGCGATGCCGGGCGACGTGTTGTCGTAGCCGGCGCCGGGCGCGCGAAACCACACGTCGATCGCTGCGGCGGGTATCGTTTGATCGCGATAGAGGACGTAGTTTCCACCGTGCGGCAGCGATCCGCTCGTCGGCACATCGGCTGCCGAAACGCCTAGCGGCGCCAGCCCAATTGCCAGCGCCGCTAGGGCGATTAGAACTCGTTGTCGCTTCATGCAGGTTCCGGGCGAATCGTCGGAGGCAAACGCGACGGTTTTTCGCGTTGCGGTTCCTCCGCCGGCTTGTCTATCGAAGGCGGCGTCGCAGAGACCCCGGTGCCGCCGGAATTGCGATCGTACGGCTTGCCCTCGAGAATCGCGCGGACCTCTTCGGCGTCAACCGTTTCGTACTCGAGCAGCGACGCTACCATACGTTCGACCTTATCCCAATTTCCTTGGAGAATCTTGCGGCCGTTGTCAAAGCAGGTCTCGATGATCCGGCGAACCTCGCCGTCGATCTTGCTCGCAACTTCTTCCGAGTAGTTGCGCTCTTCGCCGAGATCGCGGCCGAGGAACACCTGATGGTTTCCGCGTCCAAACTGAATCGGTCCAAGATCGCTCATGCCGTACTGCGTCACCATGCGGCGCGCGAGTTCCGTTGCTTTCTGGAAGTCGTTGCTCGCACCGGTCGTCACGTCGCCGAACTGAATCTCTTCAGCGAGACGTCCGCCGAGCGCCATCGTGATCTGCGCGAGCAGCTCTTCTTTGGTCACGCTGTGGCGATCGTCTTCGGGCAGCGACCACGTCAAACCGAGCGCCATACCGCGCGGAATGATCGTGACCTTGTGCACCGGGTCAGCTTTATCGAGCAGGCCGCCGAGGATGGCATGGCCGGACTCGTGGTACGCGGTGTTCTCTTTTTCTTTCTTCGACATTACCGTTGACTTGCGCTCGGGGCCGACCATCACGCGGTCGATCGCCTCGTCGCAATCTTGCATCTCGATGATGTTCTTGTTCTTGCGTGCCGCAAGCAGCGCCGCTTCGTTCAAGAGATTCTCGAGGTCGGCGCCGGAGAAGCCCGGGGTGCGCTTCGCAAGCGTTTCGAGCGAGACTTCTTTCGAAAGCGGCTTGTTGCGCGCGTGCACTTCGAGGATCTTCTGACGGCCACGGAAGTCCGCGCGGTCGACGACGATCTGACGGTCGAAACGGCCCGGACGCAAAAGCGCCGGATCGAGAACGTCGGGGCGGTTCGTCGCCGCAATCAAAATCACGCCCGTGTTCTGATCGAAGCCGTCCATTTCGACCAGCAACTGGTTGAGCGTCTGTTCGCGCTCGTCGTGTCCGCCGCCGAGGCCCGCGCCGCGTTGACGGCCGACCGCGTCGATTTCGTCGATAAAGACGATGCACGGCGCGGACTTCTTCGCTTGATCGAAGAGATCGCGCACGCGCGAGGCACCGACGCCGACAAACATTTCCACGAAATCCGAACCGGAAATCGAGAAGAACGGAACGCCGGCTTCGCCCGCAATTGCGCGCGCGAGCAGCGTCTTACCGGATCCCGGCGGTCCGAGGAGCAGCACGCCCTTGGGAATGCGCGCGCCGAGCGCCTGATATTTCTTCGGATATTTAAGGAAGTCGACGATTTCGCCGAGCTCTTCTTTCGCTTCATCGACTCCAGCGACGTCGGCGAACGTGACCTTGGGGCGATTCTCCGACATCATCTTCGCCCGCGACCGTCCAAACGAAAGCGCCTGGCTTCCGCCGCTTTGCGCCTGACGAAGAATGAAGAACAGGAAGAGCGCCATCAACAGCAGCGGCGCGAGCGTAACGAGGCTCGAGAGCAGTCCGCTGTTGCTCTGCTGTTGGAAGTTCACTTGTCCGCTCTTGACGTGCGCCTGCACGTCTTTCACGAACTCGTGATCGGTATTCGGCAGCGAGACGGTGTATTTGGAACCGTCGCTCAGCTGACCCGATGCCTGCTGGCCGACCGCGTTGAAGGACTCGACCTGATACGACTCCAGCTTCTGATAAAACTTGCCATAGGGCAGATTCGTCGCCCCTTCACCGGGCTGCACCATGCGTTCGACGATTACGAAAACCGCGACGACGGCGAGCACGATCAGAAGAATGGACCGGAGATGTTTACTCACTAGTTAACCTTTGATGTTTGAGATCGCGTGGTGACGCGACATATTAGACTCTACCCTTCCTTAAAAACGGCTGGACGGAGCTGTGCCAGGTAGGGCAGGTTCCGGAACAGTTCCTGGTAGTCCAAACCGTAACCTACGACGAATTCGTCAGGAGATTGTAGGCCGACATAGTCGACCGGGGTCTCGACGCGGCGCCGGTACGGCTTATCGAAGAGAACGCAGGCTCGCAAGCTTGCGGGCCTCCGCTCCCGGAGTAACGACTGAAGATACTGCAGCGTGAGCCCGTTATCGATGATATCCTCGACGATGACCACGCTGCGGCCGGCAATGGATTCGCTGACGTCCTTCAGCATCCGGACTTCCCCCGAGGAGCGGGTCGAGTTCCCGTAGCTGGAAACGCATATATAATCCACAATGATGTCGCTCGGACCATCCGGAATTGCCGCGAGCGCGCGGGCGAGATCCGTGACGACGTAGAGCGCTCCTTTTAACACACCGACTAGGGTCAGGGGTTGCCCACGGTGGTCCTCGGCGATCCGGCTTGCGAGCCGCGCAATGGCGGCGGCAATCTCTTCGGCGGTGAAGAGCGTCTGCTCGATTGCTCCATCGTAGGTTTCCTGCGTCTTCACTGGCTCTTTCGCACCTCGATCTCGCCGCCGGCGATCTCCAGTTCGATACCCGTTTTCATATGGAAGCGACCGGCACGGCCGCATTCGAGCGCACGAACGGCAGCTTCGATGTGCTCGAAATCGACGTCGCGCAGGGCCTCCTCGGCATCCAACGCGCTACGAACGCGCCGGCGCAGTGCAGCGCGATCGGTTTGCCCTAGCTCTTCGCCAACGAGCTCGGCGGTACGCGCCACGGCTGCATCGAGTCCCGGAAAGAGCGGCCGCAGTGCGTCCAGCGCCCGCCGGACCGCGTTGCGGCGAATACCGAAATCGCTGTTGGTCGGATCGATCGCGTACGGCAACGCGTGCACCTGACAGTAATGACGCAAATCGTCGGCCGCGACGCGCAGTAACGGACGCGCGAGATCGATGCCGGGTGCGAGTTCGCGTCGCGGACGCATGCCCGCGATACCATCCGGTCCGGTTCCCCGCAAAAGCGCGAGCATCACGGTTTCACTTTGATCCTCTTGATGGTGCGCGGTTGCGACGGCGTTTGCGCTGAATTCTCGCGCAATCGTTACGAGTGCATCGTAGCGAGCGTTGCGCATCGACGCTTCATCGCTACGTTCGCCGGTGAGTTGGACGACGCGAACCGGCATGCCGAAGGTTGCACCGATACGCAGGACGACACATTCATCTTGCCACGCGGATTCACGCGTGCCGTGATTGATGTATGCAAGGGAGATTTGCAATTGCATCGGCGTTCGCACAGCAGCCAATACTGCTGCGAGCGCGACGGAATCGGCCCCGCCACTGCACGCAACGACAACCCGGTCCCCCTGACGAATCACCCCGTCACGCTCGACGGCTTGTTCGATCGCCGCTTCGGGTTTAGCGCCTCGCATGACTACCGGATATGGCGTTGGATTTCGCGCTCAACGTCGCGCTTGGCGATGTCTTCGCGTTTGTCCCACATTTTTTTGCCGCGCGCGAGGCCGAGCTGCACCTTCACTTTGCCGCGCGTGAAGTACATGCGAAGCGGAACGATCGTCAGACCCTTCTCTTTGACGCGTGACTGGAGATCCGCGATCTGCTCTTTGTGCAACAGCAATTTACGCGGACGATTCGGATCGACATTTGAGAAGCTACCTTGCTTGTATGGCGGCACGTGCATGCCCAACAACCACGCTTCGCCGTCACGAAAACGCGCATACGCTTCGTTCAAACTCACGCCGCCCATACGAATCGACTTCACTTCCGTCCCCGTCAATGCGAGACCAGCTTCAAGCGATTCGAGAATGTGATACTCATGCCGAGCCCGACGATTGTCTACCGTCGGAGCATTATGCTTCTTCGCTTCTTCTTTAACTTGAAGTCGCGTCTGTTTGGACTTAGCCATGTTTAAAGGCGCTCCGCCCTAGGCTCCGCGCCCCCCACTTCGTGGGGCCCCCAACTATGGCGCGCGACGCAGCTCGGCATGCAAAAGACTCCCCTAGGGCGCGCCAATTGAACAATTGTTTCGTAGCCATTTTGCTATCGGGACTTCGTCGAATTGGGATTTGGATTTCTTCGGTCGTTGACGGCTTCGAGCGGACCCATTGAGACGAATTTACCTTCGCCGTCGAGGAGTACGGTGCCGGAGGCGTCGCGCACGACGGCTTCCATGCCGAGGACGTTGCGCCGTTGCCATGTGACTCGGCCCGTCACGTGAAGTTCTTTGCCGAGCGGGACGGGCTTACGGAAGCGAACGTTCATGCTTGCCGTTACTCCGCGATGACCTGCGTGGCCGGCTGCGTGCGCCATCGCTTCGTCGAGTAACGACATCGCGATGCCGCCGTGCGCGATTTCGCGCCAACCCTGAAATTCCGGAGCAAGCGTGATGTGCGCATGAACGCCTTCGTCGTCGGGATCGAAGTGGAGGTGCAGACCAATCGGATTTTCCGGCCCGCACGCAAAGCAATTTCCGTCGTCGACCGGCACACTCACCGTCCCGACTCCAGCCGCGTTGCAAGATAATCGGGAAGATGCACTTGATGAATCTTCTCTTGTACTTCCGCAATCGGGTACGGATAGCGCACCCACTCGACGCGACGCGTGTCACTATCAAAAAGCACAAACGACGGCTCGGGATTGAGATCGCGCGGTTGACCGACACTTCCGACGTCGATGATATAGCGGCGTCCGTCTTCGAGCTGAAGTTCACCGCCGTTTTGCATGTGTTTGTGGCCGACGCTGCCGTCGGGTTCTTGGACCCAGTACTCGGCAATGTGCGTATGGCCGATAAAAACCATCGGCGCGTCCGTGTTTGCAAACGCCTTCGCGGCCGTGCGCTTGTCCAGAACGTACTCGAAATAATTCACGGGCGCACCATGCACGAGCAAGAACTCGGGATAGCGTAGTTCGTACGAAAGTCCGTTGAGCCATGCGCGGCTCTCATCGCTGAGCACACCCTGGGTCCACGCAATTGCCGCGCGCGCCGCATCGTTGAAGTACTCGACGCCGAAGTTTTCGAGCGCCGCGAGATCGTGGTTTCCGAGGACCGCACTTTGCGCCCGCGCTCGAATCATTCGCACGCATTCATTCGGATTTGGACCGTACCCGACGATATCGCCCAGACACAGCACGGTATCTTCATCGCCGATGAGCGCCAAGGCGCGTTCGAGCGATTCGATGTTCCCATGAACGTCGGAAACGATCGCGTATTTCACGCAAGGACCTCGGCGAGAACCGCGCGGAAGGCGAAATCAAACGCTTCGCGCATCGGCACCGTACCGGCACTCACGCGCACGAAACGATCCAATGGCGGCAGACCGGGCTTGCGAATCCACACGCCGCGCGCGAGCAAGTCGTTCATGACCCGCGTCGCCTGTTCGGCATTTCCGAGATCGATGCAGACGAAGTTCGTGAACGATTCGATGTATCCGAGACCAAGCTCGGTTGCCAAGCGGTAGTAATCATTTCTTGCAAGCGCAACTTCGTCAACCACGAATCGGCGGAACGCTTCGTCTTCGAGCGATGCGAGCGCACCGATCTGCGCGTTGCGGTTGACGCCGTAGTGAAGGCGGATTTTTTGCAGGATGGCGACATTGGTCTCGTTCGTGATGGCATAGCCGATACGTGCACCCGCCATACCGTACGCCTTCGAAAACGTGCGCGTGCGGATCAACCGGTCTTCGATGTGCGGCGGAAGCAGATCGATTTCGTCAACGAAATCCGCATAGGCTTCGTCAAGCAAAAATACGGCATCGCGCGGAAGCGCGTCGAAGAACGCGATCATCTCGTCTTTGCGGATGAACGTTCCGCTCGGATTGTCGGGATTCGCAAGATAAATCACCGACGGCGCTTCGCGCCGCGCAACGTCGATGAGCGCATCGAGATCCGGTCGGCCATTCTGGTGATATCCGGCATATACGAGACGGCCGCCAAAGCCGGTCACGTGGTAATTGAAGGTCGGATAGGAACCACGGGTCGTCAGCGCCGCACCGCCCGGCGCGACGAACGCCCGCACGACGAGACCCATCAAATCGTCGATACCTGAGCCCACGACCAACTCTTCCACCCGGCAGCCGTGCTTGCGCGAAAGCGCCGTTCGCAATTCGTACGATTCGGGATCGCCGTACCACGAGATGCGCGGCAGCTCGGAGACCATCGCTTCGACCGCGCGCGGCGAGGGGCCGAACGCACTTTCATTGGCACCGAGGCGCACGAGTTCGCTACGACCCGTTTCGCGCATCAACTGCTCGGGGCCGATGAACGGCGTCATCGCAGGGATGGCCTCGACGGCGGGCGCCGGACGGATCACTTCTACCTCATACCTCCGTGTTAGATAAATCGCGTCACGGCGACGCGGGTTCCCTCAGAATACGTCTCGACGTCCTCCGGCAGAACGATATATCCATCGGAACGGGCAATGATGCTGACGGTCGATGAGCGCAGAGGAAGTGGATGCGCCACCCAGCCGCCGCCTTCATTCTTTAACGACACGGGGACATACCACGTCCACCCCAGGTGGCTCGCCACGGCAGCCGAGAGCCGGGCTTCAATTGCGTCAACGCGGTGGGCCGCCCCACACATCGCCTCGATTATTGGCCGAACGATCGCCTGCAAGATGATCACTGCCGAGGTCGGGTTTCCCGGCAATCCGATAATTGGCCGATCGCCGGCGGCGGCCAAGACGGTCGGCTTCCCTGGTTTAACCCGCAACCCGTGCACGATGACACCGGGCGCTCCGAGCGCTGCGATTGCCGACGGCGTGCGATCGCGCTCGCCGACGGACGAACCACCCGTGAGCATCGCGGCGTCGGCATGCGCGAGCGCCGTTTGCAACGCGCGTTCCAGTGAGCCCGGATCGTCGTTGACCGTTGGAATGTGAACGGCATCGGCACCGAGCGCGCGAAGCGTTGCTGCAATCGCAAAGCGGTTCGAGTCGCGAATCTGTCCCGGTTGCGGCACCGCGTCGGGCGCGATCAGCTCATCGCCGCTCGAAATAACGCCGATGCGGGGGCGGCGATAGACGGCAACATCAACGATACCGAGAGTCGCGAGCAATCCGGCGTGCGGTGCGGTGATGCGTATGCCGGCGTCGAGCACGCGATCTCCCGCGTGCATGTCGCCCGCGCGCTGGTTCACGTTCTCGCCGGAGCGGTACGCCTGCTCTGCGAGGATGCTCACGCCGTCGAGCACGACATCTTCAATAGGGACGACGGCATCCGCACCGCGCGGCACCACACCGCCGGTCGGGATGCGCACCGCGGTACCGGATGCTAACGCATCGGTCCACGTGCTGCCCATCTGCACCTCGCCGATAATGCGAAAACGCCCCGGCGTCTGCGCACTCGAGACGGCGAAACCGTCCATTGCCGAACGTGGTGCGTTCGGATAATCGCTGTCGGCGAAAACGGGTTCGGCGAGAATACGGCCGTGCGCGCAATCCAACGGTACGCGTTCGATGCTCGGCGGCGCGAGCGCAACGCGCGCGAGAAATGTCGCAACCGCATCATCGGGCGACAAAAGATTTTCCGTGTGAAAGACGAAGCCGCGCTGTTCCATGCTCGATATCGCTCTGGTCCGACGTGATCCCGATCGCGTCCGGCGTTCGGCTCAGCGTCGTGGGAATGATGCGTCGTTCGTTGATGAGATTCTGCGTTTGGACGGAGAGTACCGCTCCGTGCTCGCCGCGGTCGAAACGGCGAAAGCCGAGAAGAACCGTTTGTCGGCAGAAATCGGCAAAGCCACGGACAAAGCGGCCGCCGCGCGTGAACTCAAACCAAAGCTCGACGAGCTTGCGGAGCGCATCGCGCAGGACGAAGACCGCGCCAAGGTCCTCTCTCCGGATAATCCGGAATCCACGCTTCGCTCGCTGCTCGAAAATACACCGAACATCCTCGACGACTCGGTTCCGCGACGGCGGCGGACCCGAAGATAACGTTTGCGTCCGCACGTGGGGATCGCCGCGTGAATTTTCATTTACGCCGAAAGCGCATTGGGAACTGGGCGAAGCACTCGACATCCTCGATTTCGAACGCGCGGCGAAACTTTCGGGTAGCCGCTTCGCAGCGCTCAAGGGAAAAGGTGCGCGACTCTCGCGCGCGCTCGTGCAATTCTTCTTGGACCGCGCCGAAGAACGCGGGTATCTCGAAGTAATTCCGCCGTTGCTGGTTGCGCGGCGCACGATGTGGAACACCGGCCAGCTTTCAAAGTTCGCCGATGCGATGTTCGTCGATCAAGACGCGGATCTGTTCATGATCCCGACGGCGGAAGTGCCGCTCACGGCGTTGCATGGCGACGAAATTCTGGACGGAGCGTCGCTGCCGCGAAAAATGACGGCGTATACGCCGTGTTTTCGCAAGGAGGCAGGCGCTGCCGGCAAAGATACACGCGGCCTCATCCGTCAACATCAGTTTGAAAAAGTCGAACTCGTGTGGCTCTCACTGCCGGAGTCATCGTTCGATGCGCTCGAACAATTGACCGAACATGCACGCGCGCTGCTCGAAGAGTTGGGTCTTCCGCATCGCGTAATGGCGCTCTGCTCGGGCGATGTTGGATTCAACGCCGCAAAGACCTACGATCTCGAGGTGTGGGTGCCGAGCTCGGAGGGTTACCGCGAGATCAGCTCGTGTTCGAACTGCACCGACTTCCAAGCCCGCCGCGCAGCGATTCGCTTCCGCCGTGAGGCAAAAGCGAAACCCGAACTCGTGCACACGCTCAACGGATCCGGCCTCGCTGTCGGCCGTACCCTCGTTGCGATTATGGAAAATTATCAGCAGGCCGACGGTTCGATTGAAATTCCCGAAGCGCTACGGCGTTATACCGGATTCGAGCGTATTGGCTAACGCATCGACGGCCGCCGATTTCTCCGGAATCTTCGCGCCCGCCTGAAAGTACGCTTCGATTCGAACGCGGGTCGATGCATCGTTCTGCGGTTCGAAGCTCACGCGCACGCGCTCGTTGTTGACCAGTCCGAATCCGGCTTCGATGTAGCGACCCTTAGGATCGTCGACGTATACATTTGCACCGAGCGTGACTTCAATCGCTTCCAACACGCGGCTGTACGTCGTTTCATAGTCGAGCGGAAGTTCGACCACGCGATGCGGGCGCAATCCGATACGCGAACTCGTTTCCGGTTTCAGCCATTTCAAAAAGAAACGCATTAGGCGAACCTTAAGACAATCCAGGCGGCAAGAACGCCGAGCGCGGCCAATGCGGCCAGTCCTGCGACGGGAATCAGGCTTTCCCTGCGCCGCGAAATCGCCGCTGCCCAAACGCCTTTGAGCACATTGTTCGATGAGGAAGCGACCAGAATGGCGGCGGCTGAAGTCGCCACGGCAAGTGCGTGCGACTGCGCGATGCCGAGCACGAACGGGTCGATGTCGGTGAAGCCGACGACCGCGGCAAGTTCGAGGAGTCCCGCGGTTCCGAGATGGGCCGCTGCCCAGGTCGATATTTGCGAAAACACGATCATCAGCATCGCGAACAGGATCGCCGTTCCGAGCGCGAGCGGGTTCGACGGCGGATCGCTTTGTGGAGGCGCTCCGGGTGCAGTACGCAACATCAGTGCGGCGATAACAATCGCGACCACACAGAGCGCACCGAGAGCCGGAAAGAGCATTCGGGCGAGTGCGAGATTGAAGATCGCCGTAACGACGAGCAGCCGGAGATACATGACGGCCGTCGCTGCGATGGTTCCGCTTGCAAGTTCGCGACCGTATCCGTTCAGGTGTGCGCTTCGCGCAAAGACAACCGTCGTCGCGGTTGACGAATACATTCCACCAAGAATCGCGCTCACAATCGTACCGCGATCGTGAAAAACGTACCGGTCGAGCAAATAGCTGACGTATGAGATCGTCGAAACGGCAACAACCGCGAGCCACACGTTGAACGGCGTGATCGCAGTGTACGGAATCCGCGGCGCCCGATAGAGCAGCGGCAGAACAACGCCGACCAGCAGCAAAAATTGCCCGAGCGTTAGCACCTCTTGGACGGGAACGCGCTGCGTCAATGCATGAAGTCGCGAGCGGCTTCCCATCAGAAGCACCGCGGCAACCGTTAATCCGATCGTAAACCATACCGGCTGCGTCATCGCTACGGCACCGAGCGCGTACGCGATCACGACGCAGACCGGGACCATGAGATATCCGTGTCCACGTCCGTTACCGGTAACCCGCTCGCGAACGACGATCACGAGCCACGCGCCGAGCACGACGAGGCCCGCGATAAAGGCCGAGGCGAAGTGCGGCTCCACGAGATACAGCGCCGCGCCCGCAAAACTGAGGAGCGGAAAGACACGCACTCCGCCCGGGGTATGCTCCAGCTCCTGACCGTAAAATTGCTCGAACGCGAACCCGAAAAACAACGCCGTCGCAAGGAGGACGATGTATTGCATTACCGTCTCCTTCGTGTTAGACTCCTCGCTAACATGTTCAGAACCCCGGCAACCGTTTCGTATTATTACGGCCGCTTCGAAGAAGTCGGCTATAGGTTGCCGTTGTCTTAGCGAATCCAGCTCCGCTAGAACACACGCCGCCTCGCCGACAGCGAGGCGGCTTTTTTTATGCTTTACCGCCGCACAGGAGATCCTACGATGCTCGCATCAGCCCCCACGTCCGCACTCGACGCCTTTCGTAGCGCAGTCGATAACGCGATCGATTCGCATCCTATCGTCCGCCGCAACAGCTACGCGCAATGGTTTGCCACCGGTGCTGCAAACGACGAAGAACTGCGCCGCTTCACGGTGCAATTTTCGGTCTTCAGCCACCTCTTCATCGAAGCGCAGCTGCGCAAATGCATCAACGCGCCGGACGTCGAGAGCTACCGCGCAAGCAAAGAGATTCTGCTCAATGAACTCGGCGTCGTATTTGCGCCGTCAGGATCGATTGAAGGCGGAACGTTCCATTTTCGCGCCGGGCATTTTGAATGGCTCTTGCAGTTTGCGCAGTCGGTCGGACTCTCGTGGCAGCAGATCGGAAAGCGGGAACATGGCTCGCGCGAGACGCTCGCGTTCTGCGACGCACTGATGGAGTGGTACGGTTCGCACGACGAGTCAACGGCCGCGGGCGCATCCTACGCGATCGAACATTGGGCCGCCGCGGGCTTCTGGAAACAGCTGATCTCCGGTTTGCGCATCATCAAAGAACAGCGCCGTCCGGATCTTCCGCTCGGATTTTGGACCTGGCACGATGCGTTGGAAGATCAGCATGCGGCGCACACCGACGACGAACTAACGGCGGCATTCGAGAAACCGAATTTCTCGCCGGCACGTTTTATCCGGGCGGCTGAAGCGATGCTGGATGCGGTTCAGATTTTTTGGGACGGACTGTCCCTGTCATCCTGAGCCTGTCGAAGGATCGCCTCAACCGAAAGTGGTTAAGCTTCTTTCCAAATTTCGCGAACGGTAGTGCTGCGCGGGACGGATTCGACGTCGCGATAGGTGAGGGCGGCGTAATCCATCGATGGATTGGTGACGCCGAACCAGAAGCGCTCGTTTTTGAAGTGGTGCCACAGGTGGTACTTCTTCATGTATCTGCCGAACGGCGTCACCGGAACGAAAGCCACGTGCGCAACGTAGTGCACCCATTCATAGAACGTCAACGCGCAGATGCTTCCGAACACGAGCGATGCGGCAATCGGCACGTTCCGAACGATGGCGAGATACAAGCCGAAGTAGATTGCTGCGATCGGAATCACGAACCAGAGCGGCAGAAAGAGCAACTCGAGCTTCGGCGGATCGATGTGATGGTCGTAATGCAGACGATGCTGCAGATTGCGGACCCATCCGGCGCTCGACGGTTTGGCATGGAAGAGAAATCGGTGCGTCGTGTATTCGGAGCTAAAGAAAATCAGCGCACCGATCAGTGCGCCGATCCACGAGAAGTGCAGCAGTCCCGTTGCAAAGAGTAACGCGGCAAATCCGATCGCGACGGCGAGCACGGCGTTGCTTCCGTGCCGCAAGAACGTCGCGAACACCCTCACGCTCCCCGGGTCAGATCGAGGAGGCCCTGACGATCTAAATACCGGACGTGCCCGCGTTCGCGCTTGAGCAAATTTCTCGATTCGAGTTCAGCGATCGCGCGAGCCGCGACTTCCTTCACCGTGCCGGCCGCAGCCGCGATTTGGGCCTGCGTCATGTTCGAAAGCGGCGGCATCGCCGCGCTGAGGCCCTTCTCCGGCATGGCGTAGGGCAGCAGCACTTGCGCGATACGACCGATAATCGGCATCGTATTTTGCGTCACAAGTAACTCGGCGAGGTCGCGCGCGCGTTGCGCTGCGACGCGTCCGAGCGCTGCATAGAGCTTCGGCGAGTGGCCGGCAATCTGCGTGATGGCGTCGTTTGGCACGCGCAGGTATCGCGCCGCCTTCGAAAGGACGATCACGCGGCCGATCGTCGGCGCACCATCGAAAAACTCGACTTCGCCGAAGACTTCGTACGGAAAGATTTCATGAAAGATGCGCTGGCGCGCGCTGCCGTTGCGGCTTGCAAGCGCAAAGACGCCTTCGAATGCGACGCCGATAAACGGCCAATCGCTGTTTTCCATGACAACGGTCTGGCCACGACGCGCGGTGTGTAACGTCGCGACGGCTGCCAGCTTGCTGCGCGACGCCTCGTCGAGCTGCGAAAAGACGCGCGAGCGCTTGAGGATTCCCATTGGTGACGGCGCATCGATTTCCACGGCGGCGCGCGTCATGGCGACATGCCACTCGCGATCGCCGACACGGCTCGCGTCGAGAATCAGTTCGTGCTTACGCGACTGTTCGATGCGCGTACCCAAACCGCGCGGCTCGTTCTCGGTAATAAACAGCACGGTCTGGCCGGGAGGCAACCGGTCGAATACGTCGAGTACGCGCGCCGGACGCTCCCACACGGGCAATCCGCGTAGATCGAGTCGTTCAACGTCCTGCATGATCATCTCGGTTCTTGAATCTATCTGCATTTACTGCCCTGCGCCTTTCTTCGCATGCTCGGTTGCCGGAGCAGCCGGAGCCGGGTTCTTCAGGCTTTTCCATGCGCGGTCAGCCTGCGGCGGCAGCTTGTCCATGTGTTTGAGAAACAGCGCAAGTGCCCACACCTGATTATCGGAAAGCGCGGGACCAAATGCAGGCATACCGGTCATACGGATGCCGTGAGAAACCTTCCAGTACGTCACGCCATCCGGGTCGTCTTCAACGCCGTCCTTCGCGAGCTGCGGAGCGTTTTGATAGAGACCCGCCGCGATCGTGCTCGCTCGACCGTCGGCAACGCCGTGACAGACGGCGCAATTTTGACCGTACAATTTGATTCCGGTGAGGAGATTCGGAATGGTTGTGGGCAACGGATTCGGGTCCTTCGGCGCTTCCCGTGCAATAGTCGCATGCAGCGACGATCGCGCTGCCCACGTTTCGAACTTGCTCGGCCGCGCGTCGGCGTTCGCAGGCATGAGTAAGCCTTGCGAGATGCCGACGTAGCCGGCGACAACGCCGGCGATCACGACGATTACTACGCCGAGAATAAAGCCTCTGACCAAGCGAGCCTCCCGTGAAAGAGAATTCCGGCTAGGCGGTTTTTAGTGTCTGAGCAGCAACTTCCCCCGGCCGGTCATGATTGGAGAGCCTATGGAAACACCGACAAAGGCGCAATTTCCCGACGAGCAATCCGAAGATGGTCGCTTCATTCGGCAAGAGGACCGGTTTCGGAGTTGGGTCAGTGCCGACGGCAGTTCCGGATTTCCGGCCGTCGCCGGCCGCTATCATCTCTATGTCTCGCTCGCGTGTCCGTGGGCGCACCGGACGATCATCGTGCGCAAACTCAAACGCCTGGAATCGGCGATTCCGATAACGATCGTCGATCCGATTCGCGACGAGCGCGGCTGGCGCTATGGGACGCACTTCCTGAGTGAACTGTATGTCGCGAGCGATCCGCGTTATCGCGGCCGCGTGACCGTTCCGGTACTTTGGGATATGGAAACTAAACGCATCGTGAGCAATTCCGACGACGATATCATGCGAATGTTCGAGACGGAATTCAACGCAATCGGCGATCCTCTGCCCGATCTTTACCCGTACGATCTTCGCACGGAGATCGACGCGCTCAGCGGCGTGATCTACGACACGGTAAACGACGGCGTCTATCGCGCGGGATTCGCAACCGCGCAGAATGTGTACGAGCAGGCGGCATATCGCGTCTTCGCGACGCTCGATGAAATCGAGCAGCGCTTGGCAACGCGGCGATACCTTTTCGGGGATCACCCGGTGGAGACGGATTGGCGCCTGTTCGTGACGCTGATTCGATTCGATGCCGTCTATTACGGCCATTTCAAATGCAATCTCCGCCGGATCGTCGATTATCCGAACCTCTATGGGTACTTGCGAGACCTGTATCAGATCCCCGGCGTCGCGCAAACCGTCGATTTCGATCACATCAAGCGTCACTACTATTACACGCACGACGACATCAATCCGACGCGCATCGTGCCGATCGGTCCGCTGCAGTTTTTGCAAACCCCGCACGGAAGAGAGCGGCTCTCAACAGGGAGCTGAGAGCCGCGTAGGTTCTTCGCGTTCGATCTACGTGTTACGGTTTCGGCGGACGTGCGCCGACGGCGTTCGTGTGATGACGATGGCCGTATTGGGCTGCTACGTTCGGACGATTGAACTTCTGAAGCCAACCCGAACCGTTCGGATTGTCCTGAAGCGTGTTACGCATCGTGCTTTGACCCGACGTCATCGGCATCGACGTGCTGTTCATGTTGCTTGAATTCGTGGTCGGCGTGGTGGTCGTGCCGGAATTGGTCGTCGTAGGTTGACCGTTCGGCGCGTGTTTATATCCGCCGCTCGTCATGCTTCCGGGAGCCGACGTTGTTCCGCCTGACGGACAGTCAGGATTGTTCGCAGCCGCCGTTCCAGCGCCCGATGATGTGGGACCCGAAGGCGAATTCGAAGACGCTCCGCTGCTTTGGATCGGCTGACTGCCTTTGCTGCTGCGGTTTTCGTTCGTGTCAGCCGGCGACGATGCTCCGCATTGCGCCGGCGTCGCAACGCCTTGGTTCGTTTGAGTCGTCGGCTGTTGGCCCTGCGTCGATTGTGCGGGCGTGCTGGTCGTCTGGCCTTGCGATTGTTGCGTGTCCGTCGTGCCTTGCGTTCCTTGCGAACTCGTTGAGCTCGGGTTCGTAGGCGTGCTTGGCGTCTGTTGCGCATACGCCGGAGCGGAAACCGCAAGCATTCCGACTACGGCCGCCGCAGCGATGCTGCGCGCGAAAAACGTATGATTCATGCTGTATATGCGCTCCCCGAGATTAAAGATAAAAAGTGATGCGTGTATGGGTTACCCGTTTTACGGGGGAGCGCGATAGCAGAGCGTTCGCTAGCTGACGATGGGTAAAAGCGTTCGATGACTACAACACCACCGGATCTCCGTAACGGCCCACCGCGCAGCGGCAAGGTCACGCTAGGACGTTATGCATGGCTCGCTCGTTTGGCCGATAAAGCTCGCGCGCAACATGCCGGCACGAACGGCGACTACGTGGCTTACTGCCCGATGTCGCTCGGATTTTTGAAGCGCGCCGGCGTTAGCCAGGCTGACTTTGAAGACTTAATCGAGCGCAAAGCAAGCGATGAAGAGCTTATCAAATACTTTGACGAGCATGTGACCGACGAACAGCGCGAGAGCGCGAATCGCTTTATCCTCGAGGAGCACCGATCGTCAATCGACGAACAAGATCGCGAGGAACGACAACGCTAGTGTTCCATGCCGTGTTCGTGATGATGCTGCGCGTGACAGCCGTGTTCCATCGGATTGCTTCGATTGAGCTGCCACAGCCATAGTGCGAGCGCGCCGAAGATGAGATTCAACCAGAACGTATAGTTAATTCGGAAGGCGCTCTCCGGCGTGAAGCCGATGTGCGGATGCGCCGGTACGAGATGAAGCGCGTTAAACGCGAGGTCGACGAGAATCGCGGCGATGACCATCGTAACGTAGAAAACAGCGCCGATATACGCGGCCATGCGCCACCCGTAATACTTGCGGTAAACGTCGAGAAGCGGCAGTACGATGAGATCGCCATATAAAAACGCGAGAACGCCGCCGAATCCCGCGCCGCCGGCCCAGAGCACGGCGGCCATCGGCACGTTTCCGATCGAGCAGACGAAGGTGATGATCGCGACGAGCGGACCGACCACTGCGCCGCCGATCGTCCCGCCGAACAAATGACTCCACCAATTCTCCGGTACGAATGCAGCGAGCAGACCCGCGATAATGAAGCCGGCGACGAGGTCTTTCCACAGCATCGACCAGTCCATCGCAGCGTTTTGCGCGACGACTACCGGCGTTTGCGAATTGCGCACCCGTTCCCAAAGGGTTGCGCCTTCCACGACATTGTCACCATGTTCGTGCCCGGAAGCTTCATCGACGTGCGCGCGCGCTTCTTCGACGAGACGCTTCGGATATGTGATACGCACGAGCAGCGACATAATGATGACGAGTACGACACCGCCGATCCACTCGCCGAGCGTAAACTGCCAGCCCATCAAGAACCACAGAATCAGTCCGAGCTCGATGACGAGATTGGTCGATGAAAACAAAAATGCCAGCGACGGAATCAATCCTGCGCCTTTTTTGAAAAGCGTCTTGCTCAGTGCGGCGGCGGCGTACGAACAACTCGAACTCGCGGCACCATAAAGCGTCGCAATGGCAGCTTCGCGCGCACCTTCACGGCCGAGCACTTTCTCCATCCGTTCTTTAGAGACAACGGCTTGCACGAGTCCGGAAAGCGTAAAGCCGACGATGAGGCTCCAGGCCACTTCCCATGCCATGCCGGCAGAAATCTCCAGCGCGCGAACGAGCGACCACACGAAGTGCATATTGACGCTTATAGCGCCAAACTGCTAACCTGTCAACGATAATGACGGCGGTTAGTCATGAATTTGAGTTCGTCGGCGGCAACCTCGCGCTTGATTTCGTCAATACGATTCATTCCGGTTCGGATACCATGGAAGAGCCGGCGAGCATCGCGGAATGGGCGCTAGCTGCAGGATTGGGTAAGCCGAGCGGTTTGCGTATGAGCCGGCGCTTGAACGAACTGCGAAAAACGCTTGCATCAATCGCTTCCGCGCTCGCGCACGGCACGACGATTTCTCGTCGCGACATCGCGCGCCTGAACGAGACGCTGGCAGAGTATCCGCCGCGTATTGTGCTGCGAGTCACGAACGCCGGTATCACCCGCGAAACTTCGTTCGATATCCAAAAGCTCGACGACATCGCCGGCCCGCTCGCGACGGCGATGGCGGATCTCGTGACGTCGCCGGATCGCGAACGCGTGAAGCGCTGCCCCGGATGCGAGATGTACTTCGTCGATGAAAGCCGCAATCGCACGCGTACCTGGTGCAGCATGAAATCGTGCGGGAACCGCGCGAAAGTCGCCGCGCACTATCAGCGTTCGCGAAGTGAGCCTCAATAGGCGAAGCAAGTTCCGGAATGCGCCTCGTCAGGCGACGCGCTACGATAGCGCCATGAGGAACTTTCGCATTACCGGACTCGACCCCAAGCAGTTTTCGCATCTTTTTGGCTCGAGCGACGAAGAGTTGGCGGCGCAGGGCGCGGTGCGGTACGTCGTTGACGAAAAGCCGGGCTTTCCCGATCGCATTGAGATGCGCGATCTCGATATCGGAGAGCGCGCCATCTTGATCAACTACACGCATCTCGACTCGTCTTCGCCGTATCGTTCGTCGCACGCCATCTTCGTCCGTGAAGGCGCCGAGACGCCGTACGATGCGGTGAACGAAATCCCGGAAGTGTTGAGGCGGCGGCTTTTAAGCGTCCGCGCCTTCGACAAAAACGCAATGATGACGGACGCACAGGTTATCGAGGGCGCCGAACTTCAGCCCTGGATCGATCGCGCTTTCGCCGACGCAAACGTCGACTTCATCGACGTTCACAACGCGCACCGAGGATGCTTCGCAGCCCGTGTGAACCGCGCTTGAACGGAAAACCCCGGAGAGGGTGAGATTCGAACTCACGGACCCCGTGAAGGGCCGGCGGTTTTCAAGACCGCTGCATTAAACCGCTCTGCCACCTCTCCGCGCGCCGGACCGTCTGTTCTCCTCGGCACCTTGCTTTCCTCGGCGGCAGTAGGACATTAAGCTTTTGTTTGGCTGCGGACAAAGTCGTTGTCTGCACATCGGACAAGCAGGCGCAAAACCGGCGGTACCCCAATCTTTTCGGCCTACGCTGCTTTACGGGGTACTTCACACTATGGCATTTCGCATCGGTGCGGCGGCTTCTGCCGTCGCGGTTCTGGCCCTGTCCGCATGCGGCGGCGGTGGCTCGAGCGCCATCCCGACAACGTCGAACCTCTCACCTCAGGGTCTTCCGAACACCATCGCTCCGGTTGACAACGCCATGTACGGCGCCTTTCCAAAGACCGCCGCGCAAGGTGTCCGCGTCTACGTTCATCTTCCGTTACGGAACAGCAACGAGCTGGATCAGCTGATCTCGCAGCAGAGCGACAAAAAATCGCCGCTCTATCATCACTGGTTGACGCCGGCACAATTCCGCGCGCAGTACGGGCCGACCGCGAACGATTTGCGGACGGCCGCAACGGCACTCAATGCCGAAGGCTTCCATACCATCATCACGACGCAAGGCGTTGTTGCCGATGCTCCGCAAGCGACGGTTGAAAAAGCGTTCGGCGTTCATCTCGCTCGCCGTATGGCTTCGTTTGCGCGCGGCACCAGCGCTACGCCGATGCTGCTCGCAGATAAAGCACCCGCGATGCCGGCGGCGCTCAAGAACGTGAATGCACAGGTTGCGGCATTTGCACCGCTACCCGCGATGCGTCCTCAATCGCAACTCGTCTCCAAAACGCCGATTTCGCAAAACCGTTACGGCACGGACGGACCGTATTGGTTCACCGATCTCAAGCAGGCCTATGAGTATCCGGCATGGACTGCGGCGAACGGTTCCGGAGAAACGATCGCGATTTTGGCCGCGAGCGATTTCCTTGACGGCGACCTACAGACGTACTCCGCTCATGAGGGTCTGAAGCACGGAGCTGCCGTGATTCGCCGGCCGGTCGATGGCGGAAGCCCGCCGTTCGACATCAACAGCGGACTTTCGGACGAAGTATCGCTTGACGTTCAGCAGGCTGCGGGTTCAGCGCCCGGCGCAACGCTCATGGTGTATGAGGCACCCAACGCATCGATCGTTCCGTCGTTCCTCGATATGTACACCGCAATTGTCGACGACAATCAAGCCGACGTTTCAAGCGCATCGTTCGGCTTGTGCGAACTGTACTTCACCGCTGCATACAACGGCGGCCAAGACTTCACGTATCTCTTCCAAACGTTCCACGACGTGTTCCGTCAGGGCAACGCGCAAGGCATTACGTTCGTCAATTCATCCGGCGACAACGGCGCGCTCGGATGCACCGACGTATCGGGAGCGACGGCGACGAAAGGTGTGATTTGGCCTGCGAACGATCCGGACACCACGGCCGTCGGCGGTACGAATCTTCAAACAACGTACGTTGCGGGTTCGACCCACTCGGCGTATGTGTCGCAAAATGCCAACTATGACACCTTTGCGAAGGGTTCCGGTGAACCGGCCGGCGAGGTCTGGGGTTCGGGCGGCGGCGTAAGCACCTACTGGCACCGGCCGCTGTTCCAATACCTTGTCAACACGCGATCGGGCATGCGTACCGTTCCGGACGTTGCGATGCACATGGGCGGCTGTCCCTTCGGCTCCATTACACCGTGCGGCGCTCATCGCAGCGCGGACGTTACGGCGCTCGACGGATCGTTCTACCTGTTGATTGGAACGAGCGCGTCGGCACCGGAATTCGCGGGCCTCCAAGCGATTCAGGATCAAATGCTTGGCGGACGTGCCGGCAATGCAAACTACCTCATCTACGGCCTCGCATTGCTCGGTGGTGACTCGGTCTTCCGTAACGACATTCCGGGTGACAACGGGGGCTACAAGACGACGGACGGTTACAATTACGTCCTCGGGAACGGGACGCCGCGCGGCGCGGCCTATGCGTTCGATCCGTTCGGACCGCTCGCTGGAGATCCGGGAACCGCTTCGAATCCGTAAAGCGTCCGCGCTTTACCAGCCAATGGCAACGCCCGGCTCTCAAATGAGTCCGGGCGTTACTTTTTGCATCGCGATGCGAACGTTCACGAAGAGCGCAAGCATTCCGGCCAAGCCCAGAATGCCGCCGCAAATAATGAACGCGGACGCGGAGAGCAAGACGCCGACTGCGAGCGCAAGCACGGCAAGCTGATCGAGCAGCACCGTCGCCCATCCAACGCGCATGTCGATCATCTCCCATGGCCGCGTCTCGTTCTCATCACCGCCGATTGTTGTTGCGATCACGCGAATTCCAAGGTGATGCAGATGCGCGTTGACCATTTGTCCCAGCCAACCGGCGAGCGCGACGACGATGGCCAGCGGATAATTTCCGGCGAGTGCGGCGATGGACGCAATCACCAGCCACGCTAACGCCGACGCAACGAACGCGTGCGCCGGACGGTTCGGCGTGGTTGCGCGGCGCACACGATCGAATGCATCGAAGGCGTAGAGCAGCGCCGCGACAAGTCCGAGCGCAAACCCGGTGGTCGTAACGATTGCGCTCCCCGCCGTGAAACCGGCCGCCACGATCAGCGCGCACAGCAGCATCGCCGAATTCGATGCGATATGCAGCGGACGCCATCGCGAATCCGCTCGCAGCATCGGCCGAAGCGTTCGCGCGGAGACGCCCATCGTCAAAAGCGTGAGCCAGCCGATGAGCGCCAGCGCGCCATGAGCTGGTGCGAGTCGTAAACCCCGCGCGTCACCGCTGGAAAATGCGTAGGCAACGAATCCACCGATAACGACCGCAACGCCGAGAAACAGCATCACGAAGAGAAACGCGCGCGCAATCGCAGCTTCAGCTTGCGACGGTGCTCGCTGGAGGAGCGTCGCGATGGCCGGAACGACATAAGCTATGACGATCGCGGCTGCCGTACTCCCAAAGAGTGCGATGCCGCCGATCTTCATGGAGAAGAACGACGCAACGAGCCCGGCTGCGGCAAACGGCAACAGAAGCGCAGACCAGCGTGCAAGCGATCGAAATCGCCATTCCAGATCGGTGAAACCGGGAATGACGTGGATCAGCACGGACATTGCAATCGTTGTAATGGAACCGAGCGCAACAGCGTGAATCCATGCAACGCCACGTCCAAACGACGGATCGATTCCGTATGCGATCGCGATGATCCACGAAACGAGCCCGAACAGCGCGCCGAGCGCAAGCGGAACCGGAGGAATCCAAGAACCCCACATTATCGTACACCTGATGCGGGACGCGCCGGCGGCCTCGTCCGCGACCAGGCGAGCACCGCGAAGATCAGCACGGCCCCTACTTGGGCGAACGCGGAAGCAGCAAGAGCAACGCGGGCGATCGCACTTGCATTTGAAAACGGCTCGGAGAAGATGCGCGCGAGCAGACCACCGTTCAAAAGCACGTAGATTGCACCCGGCATCCAAGTAAAGAATCGTCCCTGCGTTTGCGGATATTGCGCGCGATTGAGCGGCAAAAGCCAAAGCGCGAAGCCGATGACGGTATTTACTAGCCAGCCGACAAATGCGAGATGCGCATGTTCGATGGGCCACAGAACCGCGGGATTGCCGCCGCGGGCCTCGACCAACGACATCCATCCGCCCCAAATGAACGAAAGAATCAACGCAGCAATCCCGGTTTTGACAAATAGTCTACTTTCGCGCGGCAAGATCAGGTACCGTTCCGAGCACGTCAGCGCTGCAGAAACTTCATGAATGCGGCACGAGCATCATCGGACTTCAGCGCTACGGCGAACGAGCGGAATTCTTCTTCCATCGCCTTTGCAACAACGTCGCCAAACGATGCCTTGAGCAAACGCTTCGTCGTCAGGACCGAATTGGGCGGGAGTTCCGCAAGTTCGCCGCACATGATCGCGACCGCGCCATCGACGTCATCGTCTTGTGTTATGCGCGTTACCAGCCCCATCTCCAGCGCCTGCTGGGCGCTGAATTGTTCTCCGGAGAGGAGATACCACGATGCGCGCATGCGACCCGCGATCAATGGAAAAAGGACGCTCGAACCCGCTTCGGGGACGACGCCGAGCTTCGTGAACGGAAGGGAAAAGCGAGCTGAACTCCCAGCGACCACTGCATCGCAATGCATGAGCAGCGTCGTACCAATGCCGATCGCGGCGCCTTTCACGCCTGCAATGAGCGGCTTTCCAACGTCGCGCAGCGCGCGAAGAAACGGCATCACGCGATGCTCCATCCCCAACTCACCGGCATGCACGAAATCGGCGATGTCGTTTCCTGCACTGAACACGTCGCCGCCGAAGATTCCGATCGCTCGAATCTCCTCGCTGCGCTCCGCGTCGGCAAGCGCCTCCGTCATTGCTTCGTACATCGCTACGGTAATCGCGTTCTTCTTCTCCGGCCGGTTGAGCCGGATCGATGCGACCGCACCGTCTTTGGAATAAATGATGTGTTCGTTCATGGCACTACCACGGCAAAGGAAGAAGCGGCGTCGACGACCCTTTGATCGCTTCGTCCGGAACGAAGAAATCCGAAGCCAGCGGCGCACCGGGTTGATTCGAATACACGGAAAAATCGGTGACGCCCGCGTCGCGGAGAACCTCTTCGTCGATAAAGAAATTTCCGGTGCACGATGCAGCGGGGCGATTGAGGATGACGGCCGCCGCATCCGCGACGATTTCCGGTTTGCGCGACGCCATTGCCATTGCGTCGCCTCCCAATACGTTTCGTACCGCGGCGGTATCGATTGTCGTCAACGGCCACAGGGAATTCACACCGACCTTCAATGGCTTGAATTCTTCCGCCATGCCGAGCGTACACATCGACATGCCGAACTTCGCCATGGTATACGCGGTGTGGCGCGCGAACCAGCGCGGATTCATATCCAGCGGCGGAGCGAGATTAAGAATGTGGCCATTCGAAGACTTCGCCAGATGCGGCGCCGTTAGTTTCGAACACAAGAACGTCCCCCGCGCGTTGATTTGATTCATCAAGTCGTAGCGCTTCATGTCTGTCTCGAGTGTCGACGTCAGTGAAATCGCACTCGCATTGTTGACGCAGGCGTCGATACCGCCGAAACGCGCTACGGTTTTTGCGACGGCATCCGCGACTTGGTCTTCGTAGCGAATATCACAGGCGATCGGCAGAGCTTTGCCTCCCGCCGCTTCGATCTCTTCAGCGGCGGTGTAAATCGTGCCGGGCAACTTCGGATGGGGATCCGTCGTTTTTGCGACGATCGCAATATTGGCGCCGTCCCGGGCTGCACGCAATGCTATTGCAAGACCGATACCACGGCTTGCGCCCGTAATAAATAGCGTCTTCACCGATTCTTGCTTGCACCTCGACGCAAGACAAACCCTCCCGTGCGTAGTAGACCGGCCCGTGGAGCACGATGTACTCGTCCTTGCAACGCCATTCGGCGCGAGGCTCTATGTCACGGCAAACGATTCGCAGATCACCACGTGTGAATTTCGCGCTCGCGTCGCACCGCGTCCGGCACCGCGTCACAATGCGATTCTCGTCGAAGCATCAAAACAGTTGCGCGCATACCTCGCGAAGCGATTGCGCCGCTTCGATCTTCCGCTCGATCTACGCGGCACGGCGTTCCAAGTTGCGGTGTGGAGTCTCGTCTCCCAACTCGAAACGGGCGAACTCATTTCATATGCCGACGTCGCGCGCGCAATCGGCGCGCCACTCGCGCATCGCGGCGTCGCGGCCGCAATGGGAAAAACGCCCCTCGATCTGCTGATCCCCGCGCATCGCGTCGTCGGCGCCGACGGACGAATAAAAGGCGCCGGCCCACACTCAATGCGCCGCCGCCTTTTAGCCTTCGAGGGAATTTCTCTTCCCGGTTAACGCATCACGGAAGAACGTGACGCCATTCGATCAATGGGCCGATCCCAACGTTGCGATCGGCGGCTTCGCCCGTATTGATGAATTTGGCGGCGAAGTTTAGCGAGCGAAGACCGATGAGCCACTCCGTCGAGCGATGGTAGTAGGCAAAAGACAGCGACGCGTCGATTTCGGACGCGCGCTCCGGCTTCGTATCGATCAGCGCGCCGCCGGTCGCGACGTAGACGTCGGATCCGCTAAGTACCGGTGCAGCGCCGACGAACGCTTCGATGAAATGCGATTCGTTCGTCGGATGAATGAAGCGCGCGGTGTAGCGCACGCCTGCAAGCCGCGATGACACGACTTGATTCTGCGCGGGTAGCGGTGTGCGCTGATTGTAAATCGTCTCACCAAGACCGACCCACAGCGCTTGATTCTCGGTCGCCGCATACTCCAATTGCCCGTTGAAGATTCCGAGATGCGGCGTCGCCTGACCGTACGTAATCGACGGCGGAACGTTCGGAATGCCGACGACGGGAATACCCTCGATGCTCGCGGCGAGGCGACGGCCGCCTGCTCGCACTTGCAGCAGTGGTCCGGCACCTACGCCTTTTTGCGTTCCGGCGATATCTTGATGCTGACCGATAATCAGAAGCCCCTGAAGGCCGACGTAATTTTGAGGCGGTGGCGTTTGCGCGGTTGCGAAGATCGTCAACAGCGCGGCTACGATACGAAATTTAGGGACGAGTGCCATCCACCAACACCACGCCTCGCTGTCCCGATGAACGCAACTGATCGACCGCAGCAACGGCCGCACCGATCGGCGTATTCGGCTCCAATGCGTCGCTTGCGGTGAAACCGGTCCGCGCCTTTATTTGCGCATCGATCGGATCGCGAAACATTTGCGGCAACTTCTTATATTGCGTCAACGCGCCGAGAACCGGGCCCGCCTTTTGGTCGAATACGGTGGGATCGAGCGCGACCACGACCAAGCCGTGGCGCTTTCCGTTGACGCTGTGTTCGAATACTTGAAAGTCAACGCCCATCGCGCGCGCCCGGCTGTGCGCTTCTTCGACCCCGCTGCCGCTCGCCGCGACGCTATAGCCGGGCGGCGGATTCGCGGAGACCGACTTCAGCCACGTGTTCAGTTGACTCATCGTGGCTTGCGTCTGCGCAACAACTTCGACGCCCGTATAGTGCTGCGAGCCGTTGTTCTCGTTCCATGCCTTTGATGCGAGCACGGTACTTTCCGCATACAGCGGAAATCCGGTAGCGTTCGTCGCAGCGGGCGATGGCGATGGTCCGGCCGAGCCTTGCGAATGCGATTGGGTCGACTGCGAGCAGGCAGTCACGGCGGCAAGCAGCAGCGCCGCCGGCAACACGTTTTTCATACCGGCGCCGTTTCGAGGAGAAGCGCGGTAAGCCCCGTATTCGTCCTTCGACTACGCTTCGCTTCGCTCAGGACAGGCTGTGGACTTCGAAGAGTTTTGGCCCCGCTATTTGCTCTCGCATAGCGACCCGCGGACTCGCGCGTTCCACGTCGCAGGAACCATTGCAGGCACCGCTATCGTTCTTGGGGCAATTGCTCTGCGAAAGCCTTGGCTCATTGCGGCCGGACTCGTCGCCGGATACGGACCGGCCTGGTTCTCGCACGCGTTCATCGAAGGCAATAAGCCGGAAACCTTTCGCGCGCCGTTTGCGTCATTGCGCGGCGACTATTTGATGGCATGGCACGTTCTGCGCGGATCGATCGATAGCGAACTCGTCCGCGCTCGGGAGACCACTCACGTATGAAACACCTGTTCCTCGGCCTTGCGCTCGCATTGCTGGCGCTGACTCCACACTCGCCGGTTCTGCAAGAATCGGATGCTGCAAGCCCCGTCACGGTCCAAGTCGGCGAAGACTTTTTCATCGCGTTGCAAGCGAATCCGTCGACCGGGTATTCGTGGACGCAGCAGACCGGCGATGGAAGCGTCCTCGCCTACGAAGGAAACGTGCGTCAGAGCCCATCGACCGCGATGCCCGGCGCTCCGGCACAACAGATCTTCATCTATCATGCAAATCGCAGTGGGACGAGCACGATTACGTTCCAATATTCGCGCTCCTTTGAACCGAACGCACCCGCCGGCAAAATGGTGACCTTCACCGTCCAGGTCCCGTAAGCGGTCCTTCGACAAGCTCAGGATGACAAAATTATCGTACGGCTCCTATTTGAAGGTCGACGAACTGATCGGCCTTCAACGTCCGCTCTCGCAACCCGAGCATCACGACGAAACGCTCTTCATCATCATTCATCAGGTGTACGAACTCTGGTTCAAACAGCTGCTGCACGAGTTGCGCGCGGTGATCGAAGCGCTCGACCGCGATGAACTGCTCCGCGTCCATAAGTATTTCCGCCGCATCCACACGATTCAGCGGCTCCTGGAGCAGCAGGTCGACGTCCTAGAGACGATGACGCCGCAAGAGTTCAATGAGTTTCGCGACAACCTCAATCCCGCAAGCGGCTTTCAATCGCTGCAATTCCGCGAGATGGAGTTTCTGTGCGGAGTGCGGCGGATGGATACGCTCAAATACATCACGATGAACGAAGGACAACGCACGCGTCTCGAACGTCTCGCTCATGAACCGTCGCTCTACGATCACGTGAAAACGTTGCTGCAGCGCCGCGGATTTGCCGTCGACTCAAGCGAGGCGCTAATCGAATCGTTCCGGCGCATCTACACCAACACGGATGCCAATTACGAGCTGTATCTGCTGCTCGAAGACTTGATCGAGTTCGACGAACGGTTCTTGTTATGGCGAAGCCGCCACGTGCGGATGGTCGAGCGGATGATCGGACATAAGACGGGCACCGGCGGTTCGCTCGGTGCCGAATACCTCCAACGCACGCTTGCGCATCGATTCTTCCCGGAGCTTTGGGAAGTTCGCACGCATCTCGGATCGGGTTCGTACGCGCAATCATGACGACGACCGTAACGCAAGCGCTACACCGCGATCAATTTCCAATACTCGAAACGGGGACATATCTCGTCAGCCATTCGATGGGCGCGGCGCCTCTCGGTGCAAAAGCGGCGCTTGAATCGTATTGGAACGACTGGGCGACGGAAGGTCCCGAAGCCTGGGAACGGTGGTTGCCCGAGATCGGCGTCATCGCCGATGGTATCGGTTCGATCGTCGGCGCGCCGCCGAATTCCGTGTTTCTCGGGCCGAACGTATCCGTGATGCAAGCGGCGCTCGCCACGTGCCTCGATTTCCGTGGCTCCCGCAACGAAGTCGTCTACGAGGCGCTCCAGTTTCCGTCACTGACCTACGTATGGACGGAATGGGAACGATTCGGCGCAAAGATTCGCGTCATTGCATCCGATGACGGCCGCGGCATACCGACAGAACGGATCGTCGCCGCGATTACCGAACGGACGCAGATCGCCGTGCTTTCGCATGCGTATTACGTCTCCGGTGCAGTCGCGGACGTGCGCGCGATTCAAGCGCGATGCCGCGACGTCGGCGCGTTGCTATGCGTCGATACGTATCAGACGACCGGCACGTATCCGTACAACGTGGTCGAGTGGGATTTGGATATCGTAACGGGCGGCTCACATAAATGGTTGCTCGGCGGCCCGGGCTGCGGATGGATCTACCTCAAGCCGTCGCTGCTCGATCGCTTTCGCCCCGCCGTTACAGGATGGATGGCGCACGCCTCGCCGTTCTCGTTCGAAGATGCGCCGATGCGCTACGCGCCGTCGATGTACCGTTTCGGTACGGGGACGCCGACCATTCCCGGCTATCTCGTTGCAAAACCGGGACACGACCTGATCCGAAACGTCGGCGTGCGGCGCATTCGCGAGCACAACGTTCGTTTGACGACAAAACTTGCCGGGATGGCGCTCGAGCGTAAGCTCAGCGTAAATTCGCCGCTCGATCCGAACCATCGCACGGGCTGGATCGGAATCGACTTCGAGGATTCCGAACGCGTCTGCCACCAGTTGCTCGCGGAACGGGTTTTTGTAGACTATCGACCGGGCTGCGGCATCCGCGTGAGCCCGCACTTCTATACCACCGATGAGGAGATCGACCGCTTTTTCGCGGTACTCGACCGATTGCGATGACGGACTCCAAAACAATGGTCGTCGATCACACGAGAGTAGGCGCCGCATTCCGGCGCCTTTCTGTTCCTCTTGCCGTCCAGATGCTCGGCGATCAGATCCTCGGCGTCGTGGATACAATTGCGATCGGTTACTTGGGAACCGTTGCGCTCGCGGGCGTGACGGCCGCAACAACGGTCACCTTCACGCTGATGATGACCGTTGGCGGATTATGGAGCGGTCTCGGCATCATCGCCGCGCAACGGATTGGGGCGCATGATGTTGACGGCTTTGCACGCACGGTGCGCGCGGGCTTCGTCGTCCCGATGATCGTTTCGATCGTCCTCACGCTGTTTGCCGTCGTGGGCGCGCGACCGTTGCTGGGCCTCATGCTGCCGCACATTGCCTCGGCGGATGCGAGCGCCGGGTATTTAATCGTGCGCTGCGCGTCGATGATACCGATCAACATCTCGGCGACGCTGATCGTCGGACTAGGGGCCGCGGGAAACCGGAAGCTCGGCATTTACCTTCTCGCGATCATCAACATCATTCATATTCCGCTGTTGCTCGCGCTTGCACTTGGATGGTGGACCGGACATCCGTTCGGCATTATCGGCGCCGGCATCTCGACGTTGATCTCCGAAACGATCGCCGCAATTGCTGCCGTAATCTACGTTGCGCATAAACCCATCTATCGTATCTTCTCGAGCTTCACCATCGATTGGCAATTGGCGCTGCGCTGCGCGTGGCTCGGCGTTCCGGAGAGCATCTTCGGCTTCGCGATCGTCGGTCCGGATATGGCGGTCGTCGCGATGCTTGCGCCGCTCGGCCCACTTTACATCGCAGCGTTTCGCGCACTCAATGTCGTGTCGGACCTGACGTTCGTGGTGCCGAGCCCGCTGCAGAGCGCGACGCAAACGGTCATCGGTCAGCGTCTCGGCGCGCGCGACCCCGCCGGCGCGACGGCGTTCCTGCGTCGCGCGCTGCGCACAACGCTGCTCGTAACAACGCTTACCGGCGTTGCGGTGGCAATCTTCGCGTGGCCGCTTTCGTTTTTGTTCACGATGAACGCTGCCGTCGCAACGGCAGCCGCGCTACCGCTTGTGCTGCACATGGTAACGATGCCGATCAAAGGCTGGGCGATGGTTGCGCTTGCACCGGTACGCGCTGCCGGCGATACACGATTCTCGATGGCGATCGGTATTGTGTGCGGACTACTCGTACTTCCGCTCACCTGGGCCGGCATCGAACGCCTGCATCTCGGACTCTACAGCGTACCGATTGCATGGATTATTGCCTGGAGTGCGCGAGCCGCGTTAACTGCGCTAAAGATCCGCGACGGCAGTTGGTCGCGGCGCGAACCTATTGCGGCTTAACTTCGGGCTCGTATGAGCCGCGACCGTAACCGCCATAGGCGCCGAGAAGCGCAATGACGGCGTTCAACAGAACGTCCCAGCCATAAATCGGCGCCACACCAAAGAGCGTGTAGAACGCGAAGACCGGCAATGCACCGAGGACGAAGAGAATCGCATAGACCCACGTGACCGCACGGCAGTAGAAGCGCGCCGAACTGAAGTTCATCGCCGCGACGAGTCCCCACACACCGAAGACGAGATGCAGTGCGTTTTCGGCAATGTTCGCCGGAAAAACGCCGACGATAAACCGGTAGAACGCGTCGAGCGTAATGACTGGAGCATCGAGCGGCGCGGCAGGTGCCGTCCACGGCAGAAATCCCGCGATGCCGGCAATAAGAAAGAGCAACCCGAGGATACGCGCGATCGTCGGTCCGTTCATATGCGAGCCTTACTGTACGCTTGCAAGAACGCCCTGCATTTCATGATGAATGCGCGCGTTGGTCGCGAGAATCGAACGCGCATCGAGCGACGCCGCTGAACCGTCGATTCGGGAGACCGCTCCACCGGCTTCAGTCACGAGCAGCGTGCCTGCGGCGACATCCCACGGATTCAGATCCCACTCCCAAAATCCGTCGAAGCGTCCACACGCGGTGTATGCGAGATCGAGCGCAGCCGAGCCGTCGCGCCGCACCGCTTGCGCGTACCCGGACATTCGTTCGAAATACTTGCCGTTGCGCCGAAAATCGGCGGGATGGAAACCGGTGCAGACCATAGCATGCGCGAGTTCGTCGATCGGAGAAACGGAGATCGGCGCATCATTGCGGCGCGCTCCCGCACCGAGCTCGCCCGCAAAGCATTCATCCAACGCCGGTGCATACACAACCGCTGCGATGAGCTCTCCGGCACGTTCGAACCCGATGGAGATGCAATACATCGGATACCCGTGCGCGTAATTTGTCGTGCCATCGAGCGGATCGATAATCCAACGTTCATCGGAGGTGCCCGTATGACTGCCGCTCTCTTCAGCGAGCACGTTCGCGTTTGGAAACGCGCCGCGTAGTTTAGCGAAGATCACGGCTTCGCTTGCACGATCCGCCGCCGTGACGATATCCGCGCGCCTTCCCTTCTCTTCGATCTCCAAGGGACGATGCGCATACTCTAAAAGAACCGCCGCCCCTTCGCGCGCGGCGTCGAGTGCAACCGTCAGCGGATCGGGGCGGCGGATGGCGGAGTCGCTCACGCTGTACTTCTCCAACGCTTTGTTCTGGGTTTGAGCGGTTTTGTCCTCAGTTGGAGATTAGCGTATAGGTTACCGTGATGATATGAGCAGACGTGTCCGCACCAACCGACGTCTCGAAGTTCATGATCGTGTCGTAGTCGGTGCCGGACGATTCGTTACCACATGAGAGGACCTTCGTCGTCGTCGTTGGATTGAAGAAGCTGTTCACGGCCGCCCCGTACGTCAGACCGCTCGTAGAATTCGGTTCGTCAACCGATGTGAACAATTCGTTGTTCGGATTTGACGAGACCGAAACTTCAAGCTGCCACGTGTTCGCCGCGACACCGGCGCCCGCCGGACACGCACCGGCAAGCGTTCCGCCTTCGTAGACGACCGTTGCGCGTACAACGTCACTGCCGACGACGGTGTTTGTTGCCGGAATCGTTCCGAAATCGAGCACGGTGCCCGAGAACGAACACTGAGCGGGATTGCATGACGGTGACGGATGCGAGTTGCCGGGTCCCGGATTTGACGGGTCGACCGTTACCGAGAGACCGAGTGAGAAGGCAACCTGCACTTCATCCGAACCGATCCATGCGTTACCGGCGCCGATGCCGTCGATCGTCGCAGGCAACAGGTAACTGTCGCTTTCTACTTGCGGTGTATTGGCGACAAACTCAACCGCGATGTTGGTTCCCGGAGACAATCCGGTGCAGCCGGATACCTCGATCTGACCGTTCGTGCTGCCCGGTGTCGGACTAAACGTATTGGCCGCATTGATTGCGCAGCCGGCCGGAATTCCCGTCGTCTTGAACGTACCGCCGTTGATCGTGCCGAGCACGACGTATTGCGTCGGGGAAGCGCCAACGAGTGACCAGTCGACGGGCGGACCGGTACTGTTGGCGATGCCGTTAATATCGAAGGCCGGCAATGCGATGTCGACCTTACCGATCTTCTGCGCGCCGCCACTGGTGTTGGACACTTCATAGACGAAGCAATTCGGCGATTTCGCGACCTGTGCGACGGAGTTGTTTGATACGTTTGACGACGTACTGCAAGCGGCATCTGTCGCGCCTTGCGCGGCCGAGAAGAGCTTCGCGCTCGCCGATTCGGCGACCGAATTGACCGTTACCGTCTTGAGGTTTGCCCAGCCGCCGCCGTTCGCGCCGTGGGCATAGACATAGAATGTCTGCGTACCCGTGCTCGCGTTCGCAAGCGTGAAGTTGATCGTCATACTGCCGCCGGGAGCAATTGCATCTTGCTCCTGCGCCGCCGTACAGCCGGCACCAAGCGCCGGTTGTGCCGTCGACGGATTGATCGGATTATTCGGCGGCTGCGGCGGAGCGGCCGTCGTGTGGTTCGTGTACTGGTTGGCGCATACGCCGAACCAGTATTCCATTGTATTTCCGGCGGGGTTGTAGCCGGTGGTCGAGAGATTCGACCAGCCCGCGGAACCGGTACCCGTGAACGTCGGCGCGCTCAGTGTCCATGCATTGCTCGTCGTCTGCTCGACCACAATCGCATCGATCGGATCCGGGTTCGGATCCGCCGCCGACGATGTGTTCTGAAACGTCAAGGAATACGACGTCGAGCCGCCGCTCGGAGACACGGTGTTCGGATTGAATTGTGCGCCCATGAGATTTGCATTGAGCGAGAACCCTTGCATCGAAAGGGTATCGACTGCGGCGCCCGCGACGCCGCCGCCAACCACAGGCGTCGTCGTGTTTCCGTCGGGCGTCAACGTGAAGTACGCGAGCATAGTCGTCGAGTAGCCCTGCACGGTGAGCTCTTGCGCGATGTACGCAGCTTGCGCGTCCGGCACGTCGAGCCAAATTTGTCCCTGATACGTACCGGTGTTCGTGACGCCGTTGTTGTTTTTGTTTCCGCCGGCGTTATACGCGGTACCGCCGGGATTGAGGCAAATGGCGTTCGTCGGAGGCGTGTTGACGCACGCGTTGTTGCCGGTGGTAGCCATCACGTAATAGCCCCCGCCGGGCAGCACCGGCTCACTCGGATCGACGGTAATCTGCGACGTGTCGATCGCTGCAGGGAACGTGATCAACACTTCGCCGATGGACGTGAGGCCGCTCGCACCGCTGCATGACGGTGCCGGATTGGCAGCCGCTTTGCAGAGACTCAAGTCGACCGCCAGAATATCCTTGCGTCCCGATGCGGCCTGGAACGGCGTCGTGTCTTGATACTCGCCCTGCGTGAACGTCGCGGGATAGAAATGCGTGTTGATCCACGGCGAGTTCGGAGGAGAGGTGGCCTCCGCCACCGCGTTACGCGATGTGTTAGCCGGGAACGTCGCCGATCCGATGAAGTGCGCGTTCGCGGTTCCGACAAGCGTGGTATTGGAACTTCCGAAATAAACCGCCGTCCACGCTTCCGACAATGCATTCGTGCTCGACCAGCTCAAGCCGTCGATCGGCAGAATCGATGTCGTCGTTGCGCAAGGCGTAAGGTAGCACGACCACCCATTATTTCCGCCGTAGGCATAGAACGTCATATTGCTGACGGTAATCGAGGCGCCCGGAACGAGGTCGGTATTGTTCTGCGGCGTAAACTTTATGACGCACTGCGAGCCTGTCGGATTCGTTGGCGCAGCCGGATTCGCCACGCTGCAGTAATCGGTCGCCGTCCACGATCCGCCCTTACTATCGACCACCGTTTCAGAACAGCCAGTCGTATTATATGTGCCGACGCAGCCGCCCAGCGCCACGGTTACACCGTAGCCGGTCGCGTTGCTTGGCGGCGTGAAGCTTCCATTTAGCGTGCTGCCGGGGCCGGTCGTGTATTCGATGCCGATAAGCGGATCGGCCGCGAACGGATACGCGACGTTCGCGTTGTTCGTGAAGACCATCTTCACGTTTGGAATGTTGTACACCGTGCCGGCGGTACAGCATCCGAACGTCAACGTCTGCCCATTAACGCCATTTGTATTGAAAAGTGTCTGCGAGCTGTAGCCCATGATCTGGAACGCTTGCGACGCTTCGAGTTCCTGATTGCCGGGCGCGTAGAGCTGGACAGTCCACGTGTTGTTGGGATAGGTGCCCGGAGTCGTGAGCGCCGGGCTCGCGGCGGAAAACTGGAACGTGCCTTTTACGGTACAGTTCGGCGAATTGTTGACGAGCGACGTGCACGTATTTGGAATGGCGTTCGTCGCTGGAATTCCGACGACTTGTCCGTCGGGATCGCTGACGACCATACGGTACGTACCGTTGGTTGGTGCAGTGCCGATCTGGTTCGCAACCGACGCCACGATGCCGCCGACGGATTGTT
Organism: Vulcanimicrobiia bacterium; assembly: GCA_963765935.1. Lineage (GTDB taxonomy): Bacteria > Vulcanimicrobiota > Vulcanimicrobiia > Vulcanimicrobiales > Vulcanimicrobiaceae > JAMXLG01. The sequence continues at coordinate 190,763 of CAVXXX010000004.1, forward strand.
CGTTGACGCTATCCCACGCGAATCGCGTCGCTGGAGGCGTTGAGTATGCGGCCGGCGTTGGATTTGCCGCCGGCGTCGGATAGAGCTGGAACGTGTAGCCCTCAAGACCGGTCAGCGACACCTGTGCTTGACCGAGCGCAGACCCCGACGTCTTGTCGTACACGACGATCGAATACGAACCGGCCTGATAGTTGGTATTCAACGGCCATTGCAGCGAGAGCGTTCCGGTCGGTGCGCTGACTCCCGGCGAGTTGTTCGGATTGCAAACGAGAGACGACGGCGCGCCCGTCGGCCTCGGACTCGGTACGGGCGGCGCGGGTGTCGCGCCGGGTGTCAAGTACGTGCAATACGAGTTTACGCCGGTCGACATAACGTAGACGACATACACGTCGGTCGTTGAAACGTTCGGCAAGTAAATATATGCGTACTGACTGTTCGTAACGTCGAATTGATAGGACTGCTGCGTGTGGTACGGATCCTGGTAGACGAAGACTTGGAACGGTGCGCCGGCATTCACATAGACGGTGGCAACAATAACTTGCGCCGTCGTGTCGTAGACGAAAAACGACCATGTGCCCTGCACCGACAGCGCGGTCGTGTGCGCGGCCGGCGCGTTGAACGCATAGCCGTTTGTGCCGACGAGCGTCGCCGTTGTCGAATTTGCCGGAATGTAGTAGTCGGCGTAGGTATCGGTCGTGCTCCAGTCGTTCAGGTTTGTGGCCTGCCACGTCATCGAGCAGCCGACGGAATAGAGTGCGCCGTTGGAACCGCAACCGGCACCGGCCGTAAGGTCAACTGAAACACCGGTGCCCGCCTGCGGACGCACGCGGGAGTGCCTCGATTTATTGGGCACCGCGGTGTTCATCGTGGACTTCGCCGGAAGTTGCGGGAAGCACGAAAGCGGCACGCGCATCCCTGCGGCGATGTGATGCAAGTCAACCGGACACGCCGATGCGCGCCGCGGCAGGCTCACACGAGCCGAACCAGCGGTAGCTGATGTGGCAGGCGTGGCCACGGGCTTGACGATGATGGGCTGTGCCGTACGCGGGACAATCGGGACCGGATGAACCGGCCCAGTATCAGTCCATGGCGGTGGAGCCGCGGCGGCAAAAGCCGCGAAGCTCGCCAGCAGCAAAAACACGAACGCCACGGCGGTCCCCGCTACCGTTCCGCGGCGACGCGTACGATTGTCGCTGCGCATTAAGCGCGAGCGCTCCGTACACGTGCTCCTTGAGCACTCATCATCCTTATCACCATGTGCGAGGGCGCCATCCGTTGCGAAGGGGGCAAGCAAGTTACAAGACTTCTATCGGTACCCCGCCCTGCGGAGTTAACAACACTCCGTGTAGGGGAAGTAAAGTTAGCTTTTTCCTAAACGAATAGACGCGGCCGGTGACGGGCTTGCCGAGGACGGTTTGGTCGCCATCCTGCCAGTTAATCGTGCCGCCCGGATGGACGTCGACCAGGAACCGGGCGCGAATCGTTACCTCCTGCCCCTCGCGGGCATTCTTGGGCGCGTAGTCGACCATGACCAGCGGCACGCTCGGGTCCACGGTGAACGAGACAGGCTTGATATCGTTCGGGCCTGCCTTAGCGGTCACGCTGTATTTCCCGGCGGTAGCATTGGCGGGCACGGCGAGTTCGCCGGTCCACAGCGATCGCGCCTTTTCATACTTCATCGCGACGTGCTTATCGAAGACCGTGACGGTGACGTCTTGAGCCGTCTCCGGCGCGCTAACGGTGACTTCCGTCGACCCCTTGGCAGGCAGGCGGGCTTCGCTGACATGTAAGACCGGAAGCGTCGGAGGCGGAGAAGCGCTGCCGAGCAACGAGAAGACAACCTTCTTTTCCAAGTGGCCGACGACGAACTGCACGCCCTTGTAGTGCTCTCCGGACTCCAGGTGAACGCTAACGGTCGAAGGGCTTGCGCCGAGCGACTCGTCGATCGTTTCCGGGTCTACGGAGATGGTATAGTCACCCGCCGGCAAGTTATCGATGACGAAGCTTCCATCACCGTCATCGTCGATGGCTGCATGTTCGCCGGGCTGCGCGACGACGTAGGCGTTGGGGACACCGCCCTTCATCTCGGCAACCATGTCCGACGCGTACACGACCGTTCCGGCAATCGACCCCATTACTTGTGCGTGGAAATCGAGCGTCGAATAGGCGCCGTTGCTGACCGTCGCTTTTGCTTTAAGGCTCTCGGGCGAGAAGTTGGCTGATGCCGGTACGGTTTGCGGGATGATCGTGACTTGGTGTTCACCCGCGGTCAAGCCGCCAAAGCCGAACTGTCCGCCGGCATCGGTGAGCGCATACTCGCCGCCGTCGACCTGTAACCGGACGCCTTGCAGCGGGAGCGGAACGCCGCCTTCTTCCGAGCCGTAGACGTGCCCGATGATGCCGCCGAGCGAGCTCACCGGGAAGCTGACGTCGGCCTGTTGACCGCCGCTAACTTCGATCGCCTGCACCGGCGACGCGGCCGTGAAACCGCGCGGAATCGACGCCGTGCTAATCGAGATCGTATGTTTTCCGGGATGAACGAATGAGAATTGGAAGCCGCCGGTCAGATCCGTTCGCTGCGATGCCGTGCCATCGAGCGTTACGACAACGTTTCCGACGCCGCCGCCGCTCGCGAATGCGCCGACTCCAAGAGCCGGAGTTCGTTCCGTTAATCAACACGCGACCCACGATCGTTGCAGGCAAGTTCGGGTCGACACGGCCGGTGACCAGTCCCGACCCATAACCGAACGGAGCGCTGAGCGAAATCGAAAAGACGCGCGTCTTGCCGTTCGCGGCCGGATTAAGCCGGTCGCTGAGCGACTGATATCCGAGCGACGTTTGAACGGAGAGTACGGGCGAAACCTGATACGTCAGATTGATCAGCGGCGTGCGTTGCACCGCATCGCTCGCACTCGTCAGCGTACGCGTGATCGTTTCACCGAACTGCACGCTCGTGCGGCGCCACACTCGCGAAATGCTAAAACCCATCCCTCGTTGGATCCCAATTGAGGTTTCCTCGGGCGGAGGCGTTTCGTCAACAGGAACAAACGAAACGCCGTGCTGCGATTGCGTCTGAACTTGCGCGTTGACGCCGAGATTGTATTGCCCCATCTGACTGTGCAAAGAACCGAGAAACGATCGCGTATCGCTTGTGAGCCCGCCGTTGAGCGAATGTTCCGATTGCACGCCCAAAAGCGCACCAGCCCGGCCGATTTGCGATGACAACGTGCTAGACATCGATGTCGATGAGATCGGCGTGCCGGCGCTCTCACCGGCCTCACGCGCAACGTTGATTGAGAAGCCGCCGAAACGTAACGCCGGCGAATACCCGAACGAGAGAATCTTCTGCGTGGAGAAGCCGTCGAGGCTGTTTCCGGTTCGCTCCCAGCTAATGTCGGTGTACACTGGAATTTTTGTTGTGTGGCAGTTGAAATCGGCAAGCCGGTCCGCAGGCACCTCGCCACCGCCGAAGATCACAAAGTTATTCGGTAGCGATCGCAGCGACGTCGTGCATCCGCCTTGCAAACCGGAACGGTCGAACGCGTAGTTGCGCGGCGATTCCATTTTCCGGATCGTTATTAAATGTCCGAATGTCGCTGCAACGCCGCCTCACCACTGATGGATGTGGAGCGCGTGCTCGTCGCGCCGCCGACGAGCACCGTATCAATCTTGCCGGTATCGGCGCTGATTCGCGCGCGTTAACCCGCCTCGTAGATCGCGCCGCCGTGAACTTGCTGCAGTAGCACGCCTTGCACGTCCATCGTCTCGCCGCCGATGCCGAACGTCGGCCCTTCGTAAAACGTCGCCTGTCCGCTACCCGCCGGCACGATGTATTCGAAGCCGCGTTCTGTCGTGCCGATTTGTAAGAGCCCAAGGGCGCTAAGCGGCTGCGGGCCGTATCCGAGCGAAAAGTGCGGGGTCGAAAAGAGCGCTGACGCGACGCCGATCATCGACCGGCCACCGGTCGTGATCGCTAAGGGAAAGCGCAGATCGAGGAACGTGCGCGCCGAGCGTCTCGACACTTCGGCGGTGGCTCCCGCGCCGATCAGCGATTCCGTCTGCGAAGAAGATTGCGGCGCGAGCGCGAGCACCGGCGGAAGGCGTGCCCGTCGGTCCCGGACTCGGGGTCGGGGTATTGAAGAACCCGGCCGCGCCATAGCTGCTTTGCGTGCTCGTCTCACCGAACGACACGTCACCGACGAGGCTGAACCGGAGCGGCCCTCCGCGTTCCGATGCGGCGGCAGTCGGCACCGGCGTAGGCGTTGGACCGGGGGTCAAGCGTCGGAGCGGAACTGGGTGAATCTGAGGGTTGCGGAATAACAGCGATCGCGGCTTTCGAGAGCTGATCGAACGCAAGACGGAGCATTGCAATGTCCGCCTTTGCTGGAGATAACCCGATGCCGATGACCCCAGTGGAAACCATCAGCGCAAGCCCACACCCCTGCAGGGCTCGGCCGATCACCCGTTTCATGCCAAATTAGTAGTACAGGGTGTAAACCGCGTTAGACGTGTACTGACCCTGCGGCGTGGAGATGGGGATATTCAGCGTTAGATCAACGCAGAAATTTTGGGTACCGCTATAGGTGCCGTTGACGACCGACCATACGCCGCCGTTTGTTGAATACACGATGAACGGCGTTTGCGTCGGCGCGGGTGACGTGACGTACGTAGCTATGCTTGAGGTCACCTCCGGGCCACGTGCTGGTACCGTTGCTGAAGTCCGAATACAGCCCGTCTTTGAGTTGCCAATTGACCTGCGTCGTTTGCACCTTCACCATGTAGGGACAGGTGAATGTGGTAGCAACACCTGCCTCTGCATTGAGCGTTACTTGTTGGCCGCCCGCATTCGTCGTGAGCAGCGTCGCGTTCGGATTAGGCGTTACTTCCGCCTCAACTTCGACCGCTTTTTGCTTTGCCGTTTGCGCAACGAGCATGCCGCCATGAGGAAGGAACGAAGTGCAGTTGTTCAGCTTCGAAAGCGCGCTCGATCGCCAGCGGTGCGTTGTGCAATCGAGCTCGCGCGACGATGAGGTCCGATGCACCTGCGCCGTGCGCGTAGCCGAGTGGATTCGGCGTGACATTCACGATGATCGTGATCGGCAGTTGGGCGCGTTGACTCTGCAAAGCCAGCGCAACGGATGGGACGAGCACAATCGCGAGGAAGGCCCAAAGGAGCGGACGGATCTTCCTCATTATCGAGCTACCACCGTGTAGACGATCCAAACATAATAGAGGCCGCCGGTAGCCGCACCGGGGACCTTAAGCTGGTAATCGTAGTAGAAATCGCCGTTCTGCGTCGGCGAGGTTACGATCGGCGCCGGATAACTGAGGTAGGTGATCGTCGGTGTCGTAAACTGGCCGTTATTCGCAACGATCCCGTTCGTCTTATAGAACGGCAGACCGGCAGAAAAGCCCGTGTTGCTGTCGGCGGGCGAGCCGCTCGTCGAATTCAAATAGTAAAGCACTGTGCTGAGCGATTGCGTCGAACTGTCTGCGGTATTGAGAAAATCAGCGGCGCCTTCGCCGTACACATAGAAACCATTGGGGTCGTTCGACGTTACTTTCAAGTGCGCCGCATATTTATAGAGGTACGTCGTGCCGCCAAGCACGCTGCCGAAATCGATCGCACCGCTATCAAGCGTTGCGTTCGGACCGTGGGTCGGCGCCGGTTGTGTACCGACGACTGCCTTCACCGCGCCGTAGCCTGCGTAATAGTTCGGCGTTAACGTAATCGACAGAACGGATTGCGCCGCCCATTTGACGATCGTGCTATCCGTGGCAACATTTGCGGTCGCGGGCGCGAGCGCAGCAAACGCCGCTATACCGGCGACTGCCGCTCCTATCAATCCTTTGACGAACCGCTTCATGACGGGCAAACTCCATTACTCAACGCACCGCGAAGTTGATCTCGCCGCCGGTCTCAGTCTTTCCACCGTAGTCCACCGTCGCAATCGCCTGGTAATTTCCAGCCGGCAGCGGCTTCCCAACGGCTTGAATCATCCGGGTCCCGCCGCGTTCAACCAAAAGGTTGTCGGGCAGCGGTACCTGATAGACCACGGCGCCATCTTTTTGGACGATCAGTTGCCCACGACAATACACATGGGCATTTCCGGTGTTTTTGAAGGTGACGCGGTACATCTGACCCGACGGCGCTTTGGTACTCGTCATCTTGGTGATGGCGCCGTCAACCTTTTCGGTTCCCTGAATCGTAATGTACAGCTTGGTCGCAACGCGAGCCGAGAACGCCACGCCGTGGCTCCCGCGCTGCGGTCGCGTTTGGAAGAACACAACGCCCGCGTATTCTCCGCTCAAACTCTTGTCATCGGGCACGGAGAGCGAAAGCTCTACCTGCTCCGTCGTATTCGGCGACATGTCGAACTCCCGCGGCCGGATCGCTGCCCACCGGAGAACCGAATTTGGCCGCTCACCCGCTTTTGTGAATTCGTAGTCGCCGTTCTGCGTCAACCCGAAATCAGAAAGTGATGCGAGGATGTGAGTCGACGCGAATGACGTGTTCCTCACGGTAATCGGAATGTTATACGTCGTGCCCGGCGGCATTGCAGCCTCGAATTTGCCTGGTGTCACCGTGACACCGAGGATCGCATCCGAGTTTGCCGTTGCGGTCATCCCCGCAACAAGCACGAGCAACGTAAGGGCTGAATAGAATCGCTTCACCTTCTGCATAATCCCGAGCGCTTCGCCGCGGGAAACCCCGCGCTCCCGCGACAAAGCGTTACGTTTCAATGAACCTAGTTCGGGGTGACCGTGTAGGTAAGCGTCGCGATCACAGCGCCAACCGTCGAGTTCGGCCCGAGGTTGAGCTGCAGATCTGCATTAAGATCCTGCGTTGCCGCCACGGTCGAGTTGAGGATCGACGTGTTCGCCGCCGTGATTGCCGTGCCGCTGCTGCAGGCGGTGGTGCTGACCATAGCAACCGCTGCGTTACGGACCGATGCCGCATACGTCGTCGGCGAGCCGGTATTCCACGTGCCGTCGGGCAGGAGGCAGAGCAGCGAACCATTCGCCGCCGTGTTGTAGCCGACCGGCGTACCGGTGACGGCGACTTGGACGTTGACGCCGGCGCTGTCGTTGGTCGTGACATAGCCCTCGACGGCGTTCGTTTCAAGGCAGTTGGTATACTTAACGCCATCGGGCGTCACGGCGCCGAAGTCGACCGTGCCGGTAACGGCTTGCGTATCGGTGGCCGTACAGGTTCCGCTGCCGCCGTTATTTTGGGCGTAGATGTTTTCGGCGGTGACCTGGTGCGTTTGCGAAGCGCTCGTCTGCGTGTAGAGCGCAATCGCAGCGGATTTTTGGGTGTTCCACTTCACCGTGACACTGCCCGTGGCCGCCATTGCTGGCGCCATCGTGCAGAAAAGTGCGCTCAATGATGCGAGCGCTGCAAGCTTTTTAACGTTCATTCCCTTTCACCATGCGCGAGAGTGCCATCCTTGGCAGTACAGGGTAGCGAGTTACATAGAACTTATCGGCAGCATCATGAGCGCGGTTAGCGTTTTAGCGTGCACTCGGGCGTAAAGATACACCCTTCCGGTTGGTAAAGATGAGGGCGAGGGACGCATGGCTCGCTTGGACGCCGTGCCGCCGTCCTGGCTCGTATATAAGGAAGGCATCCAAAAGAGCAGCCAAAAGAGCCCCCAACCCCTCAAATCCGCTCCCGATCGAGCCGATAGAACATGTACGAAGTCAGTTTCAGGGAGGAAACGCGCTTCTTCATGGATGTGCTGGAAACTAAAGGATGGTTAGAGCGCGCGCCAAGAGCGATCTTGAGCGCGATTTTTGCTGTCTTTGCCGTGTCCGGCATCCAGAAGCAACGATCCGTTTCCATCACGGCCTCGAGCCGGCGTAACTGCAACGAGCGTATCCAGCACATCCGCGCGTTCGAATTCGCCTTTGCCTGGGGCCGCTGCCGTTCGGTCTTCACCGCATCCGCCACGAGGGTGGTGCGCCGATGAACATCCTGAACGGAACGGATAACCTTCTTTACAATCTCAACCGAAATCAGCAGCAGCTCGGAACGATAACGAGCCGTCTCTCGAGCGGCTTGCGCATTCAAACCGCGGCCGATGATCCGAGCGGTCTTGCGATTTCCGAAAACCTCCAAAGCCGCGTCGGCGGACTTCAACAATCGGTCGAAAACGTTCAAACCGGAACTAATATGTTGACGGTTGCGGATGGCGCGGCGGCGACGATTCAACAGATCCTCCAACGCATCGACTCGCTGATCGTTGAGTCGAACTCCGACATCAATTCAGACGAACAGCTCAGCAACATTCAGACCGAGATCAATCAAATGCTTCTCGAGGTCAACCGCATCTCGTCGAACGCAAACTTCAATGGTCTGAAGCTATTCGACGGATCGCACGACACGTACGTTGCGGCGCCAAATCAGAATGTGATGGCATTCGAAGTCAATCCAGGCGTCTTACCCGACGGAAGCGTACCGACGGGCGACTCCGTCTCGAATCCTCAATCCGGTTCGGGACCGGTTGGAGCCAATGGGCAATTAATTCAAGATACGGGCGTGAACGGCAGCCCCGCGAACGTCTACGTTCAAGAGGACAATAGCCGTCCGTATGTCACCGGCCTCTTCATCATGGAAGTCACCGGCGCCAGCAACAACCCTGTCGAACCGGGGAACGGCATGCCGATCGGCGTGCCGGGGATCTATCTGCAGCAAATTATCTATAGTCCGGATCAGTCGTTCGACGCAGGCAAGGCGAGTGAAGCAAACTGGACCAACGCCCAGCCCACCAGTTCGGGATTCCTCTCCGGCGTATCCGAAACGATTCCGAATTCCGCGCAAGCCATCACGTTCAACCTTCCAAATTTGAGCGCGCAGGACGTGGGCGTCGGGATGGGGGTGGAGATACTGGCTCCCCGCGCGAGCGGAGGCGGCACGGCAATTAGTATTAACGACGGCGGCCAGGAAGGCTCGACGATCTCGATGTCGTTGCCGACCCTGAGCACGAACGCATTACAGATTTCAAGTATTAGCGTTCTACGCCCGACGATGGTTAACGCGAATACATCGGACGTCAACTTCGGTCAAACAGAAGGCGTTGACTCGAGCAACCAATACGCGGCGATGGACGCGCAGATTCGGGTTGAACATGCACTCGATCAAATCTCGTCGTTGCGCGCTCAACTCGGCTCGCAGATGGTCTCCACTCAGGAAGATGCGACCAACGACAACGTCAACATCGTCAATCTCACCGCATCCGAAAGTTCCATCCGCGATTTGAATATCGGTGCGGCAACGACCGAGTTCACCAAGGATCAGATCATGGTCGCAAGTCGGCACGAGCGTGCTCTCGCAGTATCAGGTCGACGCGCGGCAGCTCGCGTCCCTGATGATCAACGCCCTCGTCGCATAACAGATAACGCCTCGCGTTAATCCGTGGCGTTCGGCCTTCGGCCGAGCCGCGACACTTCGTGTGCGGGGTTGACCCCTCAGCCTATACTTAAGGAAGGATACCTCGCTAGGTGAGGCGTCCACGCGATACACAAGCCGCTGCCCCGAAACGTCGAGAGACGCCAAGTGAGGTAGACCAGACTACGCCGATACAAGGCGGTGTCTAACGCGGCTCCCCGGTGAGGGTACGATGCGTGGTGCCAAAGCTCGGAAGCGAATGAGGTAGCGCCGGACTTGTCCATGCGCCCATTCGAGCCGGCCGCCAGCGAGGCGGACGGCTTTTTTGATGCCGTGAGAGGGGGTGACGACAAGTGGCATTTACCGAGGGCTTTGTATCGGAGCTCGTGGGGCGGAAAGCGACCGTCAATCAGATTCCGATCGGGAAAGTCAGCGACTTCCTCGTCAATAAACCAGACGACGTGTTTCCGAAGATCGATGGGCTCGTCATCAAAACGACGAAGGGTCCGCGTTTTGCGCCGATGGACACGGTCGCCGATATCGACGCGGACGGTTCGATTGCGCTGAGTTACACGCCAAAAGAGGCCGCACCGCCGGAGCGCGATGCGCTGTATCTCATCGCGGATCTGCTCGATAAGCAGATCGTCGACGTCGACGGTCGCAAAGTCGTGCGCATCAACGACATCGAGATCGCGAAAGCGGGCGATTCGATGCGAGTCGTCGCCGCCGACGTGGGCGTCGGTGGACTGCTGCGCCGGCTCGGACTGAAATCGTTCGGCAAACGGTTCACGCCGGCAATCTACCGCTCCATTCCGCGCTCGATGATTGCGTGGGACTCGGTCTCCCCGATCCGCGACACGAATCCGTCGCAGGTCAGCCTCTCCGTCACCGAGAGCAAGCTCTCGCGCCTTCATCCGTCGGAACTTGCCGACATTATCGAAGATCTCTCGGCGCGTGAAGCCGCAGCGGTCGTGCGTCAACTCGACGATGAGACGGCCGCGGATGCCTTCGAGCACCTCGATGCGGAAACGCAGCGTTCGCTGATCGAAGATATCGGTACCGAACGCGCGGCCGACATCATCGAAGAGATGGACGCCGACGACGCGGCCGACTTGCTTGCCGAACTCGACGAAGAGCAGCAGCAACAGCTACTTGCCGAAATGAACGAGTACACGGCGAGCGAGCTTCGCGAACTCGTCAAGTACGCGGAAGATACGGCCGGCGGCTTGATGACCACCGACTATACGTGGATCTACCCGCACCGCACGGCGGAAGCAACAATTCGCAAGATTCGCGAGATTGCGCCGGCCTCCGAGTTCATCTACTATCTCTACGTCGTCGACAAGGAGGATGCGCTGCTCGGCGCGCTTTCGCTGCGCACGCTGTTGCTTGCGGATCCCGAAGAGTCGATCGAAGCCATAATGGACTCCGAACTTGTAACGCTTCGTCCCGATACCGAGGCGGAAGAGGTCGCGGCGACGATTGCTCGTTACGACTTACTCGCCGTGCCGATCGTCGACGAATCCGGAAAGATGCTCGGCATCGTCACCGTCGACGACGCGATCGATGCAATCATGCCGGAAGACATGGCCAAGCGTCTGCCCAAGTTCACTGCACACCGTACGGCGTCGCGCCATCCGCAGCATGCAAGTCTCAACGGCTGACGACGTCGTCGAACAACCGTCGCGGCGGCGATCGCTTTGGCGGTCGCTGCTGCTTCTTGCAGCGGTTCTCGGTCCGGGCTTCGTCACGGCTTCCGCCGGTAACGACGTCGGCGGCATCGCCACGTATTCGTCTGCGGGCGCACAATTCGGTTACGACATTCTGTGGGTGATGGTGCCGCTCGCGGTGGCGCTCATTGTCGTGCAAGAAATGTCGATGCGGATGGGATGCGTCACGGGCAAGGGGCTCGCGGCGCTCATTCGCGAGAACTTCGGCGTGAAGATCTCCGTCTTCGCGATGCTCGTGCTCTTCTTGATCAACACGTTGATCACGTCGACCGAGTTCGCCGGCATCGCGGCGGCCGCCGAAAACTGGGGCATCTCGCGCTACATCGCCGTACCGGTCTCACTCCTCTGCGTCTTCTTCTTCGTTCTGCGCTTCAACAACAAGGTGGTCGAGCGCACGTTCGTCGTGTTCTCATTGATCTACGTGACGTATATCGTCTCCGCGGTGCTCGCGCATCCGAATTGGCATGAAGTCGCGACGGGAACGCTGATCCCGCACTTTCAATGGCATACGTCCGGCTGGATCATCATGGTCATCACGATCATCGGTACCACGATCTCGCCGTACATGCAGTTCTTTCTGCAATCGCAAGTGGTCGAGAAAGGGTCGCGCACCGACGACTTGCCGCTTGCACGAGCGGATGTCATTAACGGATCGATTCTTGCGATCGCGCTCGCGGGCTTCATGATCATTGCCAACGCCGCGACGATTTTCTTGGCGAACGAACACGGCGCAAAACTCAATCCGCAACAAGCAATGGATTTTGCGGTTGCGTTAAAACCGCTCGCCGGCGCGGCGGCGTCGACGATCTTCGCGCTCGGGATTCTCAATGCCGGACTCTTTACGGCGACGGTTCTACCGCTCTCCACGAGCTACATCGTGTGCGAAGCACTTGGCTTCGAAGCCGCGGTTGACCGCAAATTTTCGGAAGCGCCGGTCTTCTTCACCCTCTTCGCCGCGGGACTGATCATCGGCGCCGGCTTCGTGTTGCTTCCCGGATTGCCGCTGCTGAAGATGATCCTGTTCGCTCAGGCGCTACAAGGCGCGCTGCTGCCGTTCGAACTCGTGCTCATGCTCATCATCATCAACCGCAAGTCGGTGATGGGCGACTATACGAACGGAATCGTCGGAAACACCATCGCGTGGACGACGGCAGTCGCGATCGGCGTGTTGTCGATTCTCTCGATCGCTGCGGGGCTTATTCCGCAGCTTGGCGGCGGGTGAACGGAACCTTGAGATCGCGGCGCGCAACGTCGGCGTTCGCGAAACACCACCGGTTACGTCCCTGCTTTTTCGCGCGATAGAGCGCGCGATCGGCGGCCTCCATCAACCCCTCGATCGTCTGCGCATCGCCGGGATAAAGCGCGATGCCCATGCTGACGTGCACGCCGTGTTTCACGCCGTCGAGCACCACCGGTTCTTGCATCGATACATTGAGTTTGCGCGCGAGATCGGCCGCATCGCTCGGTCCGTCGACGATCGGCTGCAAGATCACGAATTCGTCTCCGCCGAACCGCGAAACGGTGTCGCTCTCGCGCGTCGCCTCTCGCAGCCGCTTCCCAACCTCTTGCAGCACTTCGTCGCCGACGGCGTGGCCGTAGCTGATCGTTGACGTGCTTGAACTTATCAACGTCGATGTACATCACGGCGAAGCCGCGATCGTAGCGGCGTGCGGTCGCGATCGTTTGCTCGAGGCGATCGTTGAAGAGCACGCGGTTCGGAAGCCCGGTGAGCGAGTCGTTGAAGGCGAGCTGTTCGATGCGTTCGTTTTGCTCGGCGCGTTCGAGCGCGGCTGAGACGAACAACCCCATCAGCTGCGCCATGTCGCGTTCGTTCGGCGAGAGGCCTTCGGTGCGCGGCGCGCGGCCCGCGAACACGAGGCCGCCGTAGAACCGGTCGAACACGGTAAGGCTGACGGCAAGATACGAGCGCCACGGGGCCCGATCTCGGGTCGGGTCGTCGCGCCACTCCTCGGATTCCATATCGTCGACAAAGAGCGGATTTCGCCCGTGCATCAAGTGCCTGGTGACGCCGGTCGCAAGCGGATACGACGAGCCTTTGGTCAGCGAAGGCTCACCGTAGACGTTGAGCACGCGCGCGAAGTCGCCTTCGACGTGCGCCACGTACGCTTGATCCCAGCCGAAAAGTTCGATTCCGAGTTGCAGCGCGCCGTCGATCTGCTCGTCCAGCGACTCGCCGCGCGTGGCAGCAACCATGTAGAGCCGGCGAAGCTGTTCGCCATGCGCAGCGATGGCGCGCTCGGCGTTCTTCTGCGCGGTGACGTTCTTGAAGATCGCATATGCGCCGTGAATTTCTTCGCCGACGTGCAATGGAACGAGTTTGAGTTGCACGTCGAGGCGGTTGCCCAAGCGGTCCAGCAAGAGCGAATCGTTCTCCATCGCTTCGCCGCGCATCGCCGAACGAAGCAGTTCCTCGGCGCCGTCACGTAATTCGGGGGCGACGAGTTCCGTCCAGGGCTTGCCGACGAGTTGCTCGCCGTAAAATCCGGTCTCGCTTTCGAGCGCAACGTTCACCCGCGAAATCGTCCCCGTCGCTTTGATCTCGATGATCCCGTCTGGATGGTACTCGAAGAGCGAACGGAACTTCTCTTGATTGATCGTCAGCGACGCTTCGGCCGAACGCAACGCGACGATGTCGCGCGCCTGCGCGAAGACACCGACGATTTCATCGTTGAAGCGCGCGGGGAAAACATAGCATTCGACCGGCACGATCGTTCCGTCTTTGTGCCTGGCGCTCGTGTCGAAGTGGTCGGTGCCGCCTGCGAGCGCGGTCCGAATGGCGAGGCGGACGCGCTCGATATCGCGCGGAGCGACGTGCGTTTCGTACGAAGTTCCGATGAATTCCGACGGCGAGTAGCCGGTGAGGAGCTGCGCGGCTTCATTCGCGGCAATGGTCAGACCGGCGCGGTCATAAAATACGACCGCGTCGGGAGTATCGGCGTACAGTGAGGCAACTGCCTCACGAAGAACCGCTGCATCCATTTCCAAGAACCCTCGTCCACTTCGCCGAAAGGCGGCGGCATGACTCCCGACCAGATCGTCGAGTTCGCTGAGGCATTGGCGCGCGTGGCGGCCTCAGGCGGCGGCGCAAAGGCACTTGCGACGCTTCTGGCGGAGCGCGCCGGTGCGGGCGTTTTGGTCGAAGACGTTGAGTGGCGTCCCGTCACGACAGCCGGAAAAGGCTCTCTTCCCGCAAGCGCACGTGGACTAAACGGCGAACGCGCGCGCACCGTTCCGATCGCCGCAGGTGCGGCGGCGTTCGGCTGGCTTTCCTTGGTCGGCGAACGCAATACGGACTACGAAGCGCTGATGCCGGCGATCCGGCTGGCAGCGAGCGCGATTGCGGTCGAACTCGCACGCGATGCGGTCGGCGGCCGCGGACGAAAGCGTGTCTTTTGGGAACGGCTCGTCGAGCGCGCGTACGGCGATGCGAGCGCGGCGCGCGAGGATGCGGCAGCGCGCGGCGTCGCGATCGTCAACCAGTACGTCTGCGTCGCGCTCGAAGCCGATCCCGATGTAGAACTTCCGAGTGGCGCCGACGCGTTGCGAACCCTCGCGACCGAAGCGTTTCGCGTATCGGAAGGCGAGCTCGGGGTGGTCGAACGCGGCGCAGCCGTCGTTGCCATCGTGCCTGCGATGCGTGAAGTCGACGCCGAAAACGCAAAGACGGCCGCGCATCTTCTTCCGAAGACGGCCGTGAAGCGGCACCTCAACCTGCGCGTAAGCGGCGGCATCAGCGATGTCGTCGGATTGTTCGACGTTGGTTCCGGCGTCGCGGCGGCGGAAGCGTCGCTTGCCATCGCGCGGCGGATCTATGGCGGCGGCAGGGTCACCTCATACGAAGAACTGGGCGCGTATCCGTTGCTCTACGGCGGCGCGGATTCGGAAGCACTGCGCGCGTTTGCTGAAGCGACGCTCGCGCCGCTACGGGCGTACGACGAGAAACATCAAACTGAACTCGAACGAACGCTGCGTCTCTATTTTTCAACCGGCCAAAACGTCAAAACCGCGGCCGCGGAATTGAACGTTCATCGCCACACCGTCTTCTATCGTCTCCGTCAAATCAGCGAGATCTCGGGACGAACGCTCGAGAGCCCGCACGATCAACTCACTCTTCGTCTAGCGATTGCGATTGATGCACTCCACACATAAACGCGACGTCATCAAACTCGCCAAAGACAACAACGTGCGCTTCGTGCGGTTGGTCTTTGCGGATATCTTCGGCGTCAGTAAAAACGTTTCGATTCCGCTCTCCGAACTGGAAGCAGCACTTGCGGGACGTGTAACGTTCGACGGCGGGTCGATCGACGGATTCGTACGCGGCGAAGAACTCGACATGGTGCTGCGCCCCGACCCGGCGAGTTTTGCGCTCTATCCGTGGTCGAGCGGCGACGGCGCGGAAGCGCGTTTGCTCTGCGACATCGAGATGCCGGACGGATCGCCGTTCGAAGGGTGTCCGCGCACAACGCTCAAGCGCGCGATCGAGCGCGCGAGCGACGTACTTCCGGCCTTGCAAGTCGCCTTCGAAGCAGAGTTCTATCTCTTCGAAGGCGGCACCGCGACATCGGACGTCGGATCGTATTTCGACTTCTCCGCGAACGATCGCGGTGAAGATGCACGCAACGCAATCGTTGCGGCGCTGCAGAGCATGGGCATTCGCGTTGCATCGGCGCATCACGAACACGGTGCGGGCCAGCACGAAATCGACTTTGCCTACGGCGATCCCCTGGCCGCCGCCGATAATATGCTCACCCTGCGCACGGTTGCGAAGCACGTCGCGGCGAGCTTCGGATTGGATGCAACGTTCATGCCGAAACCGCTCGAAGATCGCGCGGGCAGCGGCTTGCACGTCGAACTGTTGCTCGGTCCGGATGCCGATGAGGAAACGATGCTCTACGTCGTGGGTGGTCTGCTCGATCACGCGGCAGCAACGACGGCCATTTGCAACCCGACAGTCAACTCGTACAAACGGCTCGTTGCGGCATGGGACGCGCCGATTTACACCGTCTGGTCCGAACGCAGCGCAAACGCGCTCGTGCGCGTGCCGCCGGCGGAGCGCCCGCGTCACATCGAAATGCGCAGTCCCGATCCCGCCTGCAATCCGTATCTCGCGCTCGCCGTGCTATTGGGCGCTGCTGCCGACGGTGTCGGCCGCTCGTTGCTTCCCGGCGGATCGCTCGCGGGATCCACGTATGAGTTAAACGATCGCGAACGCCGGGAACGCGGCATCGGAACGTTGCCGAAATCGCTGCGGCAGGCCATTACGGAATTAGACAGTGACGCCGTCGTGCGCGCAGCGCTGGGCGATCATTTGTATCACGCGTTCCGCGATGCAAAACTCGCCGAATACGAGCAATACCGCCGCGCCGTGCACCCGTGGGAGCACCGCGCGTACCTGCGTCTCTACTGACGCACGAGGCGGTTGGCGGGCGAATCGATCGCCCGGAGCAGATCGGCGGAGAGGAATGGTTTGGGCAGCGTCGCGTCCCAGCCGTCCTCTTTCGGTTCGCCGAGTCCCACGATGCGCACAGCCACATCGTTGGAAAGCGATGCGCGAACGTCCGCGATCGACGCCGTGCCATCGTCAACGATGAGCACGTCTCCGCTGCGCAAATCGCCCGTTGTCGCGTCCTCGAGCGATGACGTTTCCCGAACCCGATATCCGCGCGTGCGAAGTTCGAAGGCCGTAAAGCGGGAGAGTGTTGCGTCGGAGCTCAAGAGCGTGACGCGCATCGGGCGTAGCGAATCCGCTGCATCGATGCCCGGTAGCCGGACCTCGAAGCGGCTTCCCTCGCCGACAGTGCTCTCGACGGCTACGTCGCCGCCGTGACGTTCGACGATCATCTTGACGATGAACAAGCCGATGCCGGTTCCGGCAATCTTTGCCCGGCGCGCGTTTGAACCGCGGGAAAAGCGATCGAAAAGCCGTTCCCGCTCGTCTTGGGGAATACCGATGCCGCGGTCTGCTACCGAGACGACGTAGCCGTCACCCTCGCGACGGAGATCGATGCTGACACCTTCGCCGTTGGGAGAATACTTGATCGCATTGCGGAGCAGATTGTCGAAGACTTGGCGGAGACGTTCGGCATCGCCGCGGACGAATGCGGTCGCCACGTCGTGATGGAACGCGATCGCGCGCTCTTTGCTATGGAGCTCGCTCGCTTCCTGGAGCAATTGTACGAGTTCTACGCGCTCGTCTGCGATTTCTAATTCACCGTGCTCGACGCGCGAAAGGGCCAGCACGTCGTTGGCCAGAGTCGCAAGACGCTGCGCGTTCGATCGAATCGTTCGCGCGGCATCCGTCGCTGCATCGCCTTCGAGATAGCCTTCTTCAAGCAATTCTGCGAAGCCGACGATGGATGTCAGCGGCCCTTTGATATCATGCGCGAGCACGGCGATAAGATCGTTCTTCAGTTGATTCAATTGAAGTACCGATGTCCGTTGGCGCTGGAGTTCTTCGATGGACGCAGCAAGCCGGGCACTGAGTTTACTAAACAGCCCGATATCAAGTAAGGCCACATCCAAGCCTTCTTGCTGCTCTGCAAGCCGGATTGCTTCAGTCACACTGCCGGCAACCGTTACCTCGACGCCCGCACGGTGCAACTCTGCGCTCCGTTTCGTCGCCATTTCGCCATCGCCGTCGATGATCAGGGCATGCAAGCGTGCAGTCATGCGGGCACCTTGGCGGCTTCCCGCTGCAGAATCGACCAAGCTTTCGCTACATCGCTTTCCGTCGTTCTCAAGTTACCGATCGCGAGCCGTAAAGCATAACGTCCATCGATCTTCGTATGTGAAATAAATATTTCGCCGGTTGCATTGACCGCTTCCAGCAGCGCCGCATTCATCCGCTCGAGTTCAGCTTCATCGTCGATACCGGCGGGATGGAAGCGATAACAGACGACCGAGAGCGGATGCGGTGCGAGGACTTCCCATTCGCGCTCGGCCGCTACCCACGACGCAAAAGACTGCGCGAGCGCAATGTGCGCGCGAAGCCGTTCGCGCATCCCTTGCGCACCCATGTGGCGCAACACGAACCACAATTTCAACGCGCGGAACCGGCGCCCGAGCTGAAGTCCGTAATCCATGTAATTGCGCACGTCGACGTCGGTCGTCGTGAGGTACTCCGGCACCAAACTGAATGCGCGCCGGACGACTGCTTCATCTTTGAGATACAGCACCGAGAGATCCATCGGAATGAACAGCCATTTGTGCGGATTTACAACGAATGAATCCGCGCGCGCGACACCGTCCATGAGATCGCGATGCTCCGGAAGAATGGCCGCGACGCCCGCGTACGCCGCATCAACGTGAAGCCAAATGCCGAAGCGTTCCGTGATCTCGGCGATCTTCGCAACCGGATCGATCGATGTGGTGGACGTCGTGCCGACGGTCGCGACAACGGCGGTGGGGCGATAGCCCATGCGAAGATCGCGCTGGATCGCGGCTTCCAACGCCGCGGGGCTCATGCGGAATTGTCCGTCGCAGTCGACTTTGACGACGTTTGCCTGTCCGATGCCGAGCGCAATCGCCGCCTTTTCGATATGCGAATGTGTGTGCTCGGTGGCATAGATGCGCAACGCCGGTAAATCGCGACCGCTCATGCCCTTTTCTCGAATTGCAAGTCCGAGCGATTCACGCGCGGCGGCGAGCGCCGTAAAGCCGGCAATTGAGGCGGTGTCGTAAATGATGCCCGTCCAGCCCTCAGGCACGCCCAGCAGACGTCCGAGCCAGCGCATGACGACCGATTCCAGCTCCGCGGCAGCAGGCGAGGTACGCCAAAGCATCACTTTCACGTCGAGCGTCGCCGCGAGCGTTTCGGCTAAGATTGCGACGGGCGTCGCGCTCGTCGCGAAGTATGCGAAGAAGCGTGGATGGTTCCAGTGCGTTATGCCCGGGACGATGACGCGTTCGAAGTCGCGCATGATTGCCTCGAACGGCTCGCCCTCTTCGGGGGCGTGGGCGGGCAGTTGCTCCGCAATCTCCCCCGGCCGGACGTTCGGCAGGACGGCGTAGCGCTCGGGATGCTGGAAGTACTCGTCGACCCAGCGGCTCACCCGTGCAAAGTCTTCTTCAAAGATGCCGGACTGTTCCACAATATGAGGGTTGGCGCCGGCCCGGTGAGAAGCCCGCCCGTCCAGGAGCAAAGACGTACATGAAATACCGCACGTATCCCAATTCCGGCGTAACCGTCAGCGAAGTGGGCTTCGGCATGTGGACCACCTCCACGGGATGGTGGGGCGAGATGACCGACGACGACGCGCTGAAGATGCTGCACGACGCCTTCGACCTCGGCATCACGTTCTACGACGCCGCCGATACCTACGGCAACGGACGCAGCGAAGAGCAACTGCGCAAAGCCTTCGGCGCGCGCCGCAGCGACGTCGTGTACGCGACGAAGTTCGGTTACGATATCTATTCGAATCCCGGCGAGCGCAAAGGTCAGAACGAACTTCCGCAAGATGTATCACCTGCGTACATTCGCAAGGCGCTCGATGAGTCACTGCGCCGGCTCGGCACCGACTACATTGATATCTATCAAATGCACAACGCCAAGATGGAGCACGTGCACGACGAGCAGATGTGGGCGACGCTTGAAGAGCTCAAGCGCGAAGGCAAAATCCGGATGTACGGCATCGCGCTTGGACCCGCGATCGGATTCTTGTACGAAGGCGTCGACTCCGTCAAGCAGCATAACGTGTCGTCACTGCAAATCATCTGGAGCATACTCGAACAGTTTCCGGGTAACGAGCAGATCAAAGCCGCATACGATGCTAAAGCAGACACCGGGTACATGATCCGCGTTCCGCACGCGAGCGGCATGCTCGAAGGCCACTACACCGAAGACACGGTCTTCGCGGAGAACGATCACCGGCGCCATCGCCCGCGCCACTGGCTGCTCAACGGCATCAAGAAAGTCGAACAACTCCGTTTCTTGGAACTGCCGGATCGGACGCTGGGTCAAGCCGCAATTCAGTGGCTGCTGCGCGAACCGCGCGTGATGACGGTTCTGCCGAATATTTACGACCGCGCGCAACTCGCCGAATTCGCGAAGGCACCCGACACGCCGATGCTCACGGACGACGAGATGCATACGATCGACGAACTCTATGCAAAGAACTTCGGAATCACCGACGAGCCGCCGATGGCGTTCAAAGGCGTCATGACGCGGGACGCGGTGAACGCGTGAGCCACAACGTCGTTCAAACCAACGACGCCCCCGCGCCCATCGGTCCGTACAGTCAAGCGGTTCAATCCGGCGGCGAACTCTTTTGTTCCGGACAAATCGCGCTCGATCCGAAGACGATGAACGTCGTCGAAGGCGACGTCGCCGCCCAAACGGAGCAAGTCTGCCGCAATCTCGGTGCCGTGCTGCAAGCCGGCGGCTACGGTTACGATGACGTCGTAAAAACGACGATCTTTCTGGTCGACATGAACGACTTCCAAGTCGTCAACGAAGTCTACGGCCGCTACTTCGGCAACGCAAAGCCCGCCCGTTCAACCGTTGCCGTCGCCGGACTCCCACGCGGAGTACGAGTCGAAATCGACGCCATAGCCCGCAAATAAGCGCCCCCCAATGTCATCCTGAGCTTGTCGAAGGACTGAGCGCGACGTTCCGTGTCACCCTGAGCTTGTCGAAGGGCGAATGAACCGAGTCAATCTCAGCCCTTCGACTCGTGTCGCTCGCTCAAGACGGGCTCCGTTGAAGAGCTGCCGTGGCCGAACAGTCGCACGCCTTTCCAATCTCCCTTCGCGAGTGCCATCTTCTTGAGCCGATTCCATTTCTTGATTTGTTTCTCCCAACGGATCGCTTCATCGACGTTTGAGAAGTCTTCCGAGTAAACCAAAGACACGGGGCGTCGCTGGTGCGTATACGCCTTGGAGTCCCATCCGGAGTTGTGCTGGCCGATGCGCCTCTCAAGATCGTTTGTGATTCCAACATAAAACGATCCGTCGCTACACTGGACCATGTAAACGTAGTAGCGCTTCATGTGAAGCGCTACTGCGACTGTTCTTCGATTCGACAACCCTTCGACAAGCTCAGGGTGACACGGTGGGCGATCCTTCGACAGGCTCAGGATGACACGGGGAAAGAGGGCGTTACTCTTGGGGTTTTGATGTGCTGCCGGTGACGTCGTTGACTTGGAGTTTCGCGATTCGGGCGGCGTCGGGGTCGGTGCCGGCGGCGGCGAGTCTGAATTGCGTGAGGGCGTCGTTGCGATCGCCTTGCGCTTCATACGCCTTGCCGAGGAGGAAATGCATCCGGCCGTCGTCGTTTACCGAGGCGAGGCCTTTGATCAGCGCGGCCTGCGCGAGCGGATACATCTTGTGCTCTTCGTATGCGAGCGCGAGATCGATGTACGACTCGCGGAGATATGGGAACATCTGGATCGATTGCGCGTAGTACGACACGGCTTTTTGCCAATCGCCTTGCATGTCGGCGAGGAATCCGTAGTTCACAAACGTCTCCGCACGTTCGGGAGCGAGATGGAACGCCTTATCCAGCGTCACCTTCGCGTTACCGAGCTCATGGGCTTCGAGCTGCGTTGCTCCGAGGTTGTTCTCGCATTGATACGTGTATGCATCGATCGATAGACACGTATGGAATTGCTGCTCGGCTCCGGTGTAGTCGTGCATGCTCAAAAGCGACAGTCCGAGGCCGTTGATCGCTGTCAGATTCTTCGGGTCCGCATCGAGCGCTTTGCGAAAATGGACGCTGGCTTCATACGGTTGGTGGATCGCGTTGAAGACTTGTCCCACTTCACCTTGAATCGCGGGATCCGTTGGATATTGTTCCGAGAGACGATTGATCTCCGCGCGGTACCTCGCGAGATCGCCTTTACGCGTATGGAGCGCGACGAGATCGTCAACGGAGTCCGTCCCGGGCAGAGCGGCGTTGAATTGGGCGATCGCTGCATCGACTTGATTCTGCACGGCGAGGACGGTGCCGAGGCGATTGTGCGTTTCCTTATCACCCGGGTTCTGTCGTAGCAATTCTTCGTAAGTGAATTTCGCGCGCGCGAGTTGGCCGGTGCGGAAGTACAGGTCGCCGAGGAAACGGCGTGGCCCCGGTTCCATGGGGTGCGCAGCGACGTAGGTCTCGAGGTGCTTGATCGCCTCGTTCATCTTGCCTTCGGCAATCAGCTCGCGCGTACTGGTGATTGCGCCCATGGGATCCGAGGCGAACCCAGGGTTCAGGTGCTCGGGATCGGCCGTTACCATGGGAACTGGGTCGAGCGATGCGCGAGCCGGAACGGCCCATAGCGCCGCCCCCAGTATTGAGACGAACGCTGCGCAAGCAACAATAGAACCGCGAACCATCGGTGCGACCTCCGTGCTGACCTTAATATTGTACTCCTATTTCAAGCGCGCGGAGCCCCGTCGTCGTGACGGACGTTGTCCGTTATGCGCTCCATCAGTGCCACCAGATGCTCGCGTTCCGACTGCGTGAAACCGTGTAAGGCGTGCTCGGTCTCTCTAGCGAGGATCCGCGATGTCCGCTCGCGCTGCTCCAGTCCGTGCGGGCGTCAGGTAGATCCGCACCGAACGGGCATCATCGGGGTGCGCTTCGCGGTGCACGAAGCCATCGCGCAGCAGGCGCTGCACCGTTCGCGTAACCGTGGGCATCTCGACATCGAGGCGCTCGGCGAGTTCACGGGGCGTCATGCCGTCCTGCTCCCAGAGCAGGCGTAACAACTGATATTGGCCGAGGCGCAATCCGGCGTCTTGTAACGAACGGTCCAGCCGCGCGCGCATTGCGCGGACGGTCGCACCGATCGTCGCAAAGACGTCGGGATGCTGCTTCATTTCACCAGCGGCAGCACGTTGCTCGGCGTGAGCGGATAAAACGTCATCGCGATGACGAGGACGAAGCACACGACCGCGCTCGCCCACGCCAGCGGAACGCGCGGATGCGCTTCTTGAATGTGCGCGTGTTCATCGCGCTGGTACATGACGCGAATGACCTTCGCATACGCGTAAAGCGAAATCGCCGTGCCGATAATGAGCACCACGCCGAGCCACGCGTAGCCCGCGCTTACGCTCGTCGAAAGAATGAGAATCTTCCCGAGGAAGCCGGCCGTCGGCGGTAGACCCGCCATCGCGAGCAAGAAGAACGTCATCAGCCCGGCTGCGAGCGGACGGCGGCGTCCAAGTCCCCGATAATTTACGAGACGCGAGCCTTCTTCTTTGTCGGTCGAAATGAGCGCGGCCACGGCGAAGGCTCCCAAATTCATGAATGTGTATGCCGCGAGATAGTAAATCGCATAGCGCATTCCAAGCGGCGTTCCGCCGGCGAGCGCCGTGAGAATGTAGCCGACCTGCGCGATACCGGAGTATGCGATCAGACGCTTGAGATCGTGCTGCGCCAGCATGCCGACATTTCCGGCGATCATCGAAATCGCGGCGATGATCCATACCGGAAGCAACAGCTTGTCCGCAATGCCGGAGGGCAGCGCGGCATAGATGAATCGAGCGAGCACGGCAAGCGTCGCGGCTTTCGTTGCAACGCTCATGAAGGCCGTAACTGGCAGCGGTGCGCCTTCATACACATCGGGCGACCACGCATGGAAGGGCACGAGGCTCAGCTTGAACGCGATGCCGATAAAAAACAGGCCTGCGCCCATCCAAAACAACGTGTTCGTTGCGAGCGCCGGCTGCGTGAGATCGGCGAGTACAACGCTACCGCTTGCGCCGAAGAGCAAGGCCATGCCGTAGACCAAGAATCCGGACGCCATCGAGCTGAGAATCAAATATTTCAGCGCGGATTCGCGTGACGTCGGCCGGTCCGCGAGACCGCATAAACAGTAGAGCGCAAGCGAAAGCAATTCGAGACCCAGGAAGATCACCATCAAATTGCCGGCGCCCGCCATCAACATTGCGCCACTCGTTGACCACAGCATCAGCGCGATCGTGCCCGCGATGCGCTCTTCACGTCCGATCGCACCGAAAAGCACGACTGAGCCGAGCGCCGCGATCAAGATGATCTCTTCAAACACGGTGCTAAAGCCGCCGAGCATGAACGCGCCTCCGAACGCGCCGTAATTCGCTCCGCTTCGAAATTGCGAATACGCTATGACTCCCGCAGCGATGATGCCGATGGCCGCAATTACGATTGCGGCGTACCGGTTGATGTGTTTTCGCGCGAGCAAGTCTACGACGAGCACCACGAGCGCCGTCACGGCGACGATCGAAAGGGGCGCGATCGCGCTCCAGTCAGCGGTGGTAACGTTGACGATCATCGGGTCACTCCTTGAGCCACGCGCGTCGCATTGTACTGGGTCGGGTCGAACGTCGTGAGCGCGTGCGGATTCACGCCGAGCACCACGAGCGCAAGCACGAGCGGTGCGAGGGCGATTCCCTCGATCCAGCTCAAGTCGCGCCGCACCGGTAGATCTTCAACTTCCGGACCGTTCATAATGCCTTGGAACAAGCGCAGCATGTAGGCGGACGCGATCACGATCGGAACGAGCGCGACGATCGACACCCAAACGAGTCCCGCTTGGAAAACGCCGGTGAGAATCAGGATCTCGCCGACGAATCCCGCGAGTCCGGGAAGTCCGAGCGCCGCAAGTGAGGCGATACAGAGGGCGCCGGCAAGTTTTGGATTCGCTGCACCGAGTCCGCCGAGCCGTACCAGCGAACGCGTATCCTCGCGCACTTCGACGTACCCGAGCGTGATAAACAGCGCGGCGGAGAAGAGTCCGTGCGCAATGATGTAGATGACGGCACCTTGCAGCGCGATCGGATTGAACGAAGCAATTGCAACGACGATCAATCCCAAGTGCGAAAGCGACGAATACGCGACAATGCGTTTGGCGTCGTTCTGCACGAGCGAGATCACCGCGCCGTAGAGCAGCGAGATCACGCCGAGCACGATCAACACGCCGGCGTATGCTTTGAGATAATCCGGCATCATCGCCATCGCAATGACAATCAACCCGTAGAGACCCGCTTTCGATTGCACGGCGCTTACCACGGCAACCATCGGCGGCGGCGTATCGCTATAGGTCAGCGGCATCCACGTGTGCAGCGGCCACACCGGCGTCTTCACTAAGAACGCGAATGCGAAGCCGATGAAGATCCACGGCACCCAAGCGCCGACGACGTGCACGTCGGTGCGGCCGATCACATCGGTCGATCCGAAGAGCACGCCGAACGCAGCGGTCGCGAGCAGCAACGTCAACCCGCCGGCAAAGTTGTAGATGAAGTAGCGCCATGCGGTGGCGGGATGTTCGCCCCACCCGAGCAGCGTGAAGAACACCGGCAGCAGCATCAAATCCCAGAAGAGTGCGAAGACGAGCAAGTCTTTCGCGAGAAAGACGCCCATCATCGTTCCTTCGAGAATCAGCATGTGCGCAACGAACTGGCGCTGGCGCGACACGCTCATCGACAAGATCGCGGAGAACGTGCAGACTGCAAGCAGCAGCGCGATCCAGAACGAGATACCGTTCGTCCCGAAGTGAAACGACGACTCGAACGGGCGCGAGAGCCACGGCCGTAGCGTAAACTCCGAATTGCGCGCGCCGAGCGCGAGCACAAACTCGAGCGCGGCAACGACCGTACCGATGCTCTTTGCGAGCACCGGATTGTCTTCGCGCGCCGGAAGCAAGAACATAATGATGCCGGCAACAATCGGCAAGAGGACGAGCGCAAGAACGATCATTACTTCGCCCCTCCGATCGCGATCGCATAATAGACCATAAAGCACGTTGCGCCAATAACGAGCAAAAAGGCATACGTGCGTAACAATCCCGTTTGGAACGAGCGCATGAGCGTCCCGAGCCACTGCGCGGAGAATGCCGTCTCTCGTACCGCACCATCGATGACCTGCGGATCGAGGAAGCGTCCGAAGACGGTACCGAGCAGTTGCGATGTACGGACAAACAGCAGATCGAGCGCGTAGTCGAAGTAGAAAGCGTTCGCTAGTATCGCAGGCATTCGCACGGATTCCTGGCGCAAGCGTTGCACCGAGTTCTGCTGCGCCGGCGCAACGCCGTAACGCATCCAGGCGATTCCGATCCCGATCAGCACAACGACGAAGGCGATAACCGCCGTAAACGTCTCGCTGATCGGAGCCGGCGGAAGCGCCGGGTGCGGGAACTGCTGCGTGAAGAAACGCGACCAAGGCGAGTTTTCCCCACCGAACATCAGCCAGCCGATGAGCACCGTCGGAACGATGAGAATCGCGACAGGAAGATTCATAATCCAGGCCGGTGCATGCGCGTGCACTTCATCGTGTTCTTCCTGATGATCCGACGTGCCGGCGAGCTCCGGATGGCGAATGCCGAGATCCGACGGATCGACGTTCCCGCGATACTGGCCGAGGAACGTCACGAAAAGCATGCGACACATATAGTAGGCGGTGATTCCGGCCGTGATGATCGCAACGGCATACATGATCGGATGACCGTGTTCCAGCGCGCCTTGGATAACGAGATCCTTGCTGAAGTAGCCTGAACCCAAGAACGGGATGCCCGAAATCGCGATCACGCCGGTGAGCATTGCGACGAACGCAAACGGCATCGTTTTGATCAGTCCGCCCATGCGGCGAACGTCTTGCTCGTTATTGAGCGCGTGAATGATGATGCCGGAGCCGAGGAAGAGTTGCGCTTTGAAGAACGCATGCGTGAAGAAGTGCGCGACGCCGCCTTCATAAGCGCCCACGCCGACGCCCATAATCATGTAGCCGATCTGCGACATCGTCGAATAAGCGAGAATGCGTTTGATGTCCCACTGAGCGCAGCCTAAAATTGCGCCGGCGAGCGCCGTCAGCGCGCCGATGATGCCGACGAGCATCTGGGCGTCTTGATTCTGGCTCCAGAGCGGCGCGCAGCGCGCGACGAGATAGACACCGGCGGTGACCATCGTTGCAGCGTGGATCAGTGCGGAGACCGGCGTCGGGCCTTCCATCGCGTCGGGAAGCCAGGTGTGCAGCGGAATCTGCGCCGACTTCGCCGCCGCGCCTATGAACAGCGCGAGACAAATCACGAACAGCCAGCCGGTGTTGTACGATCCCGCAAACGCGAACGCATCGCCGAACGCGATCGAGTGCACCGATGCAAAGATGGCAAAGACCGCAAACATGATGCCGACGTCGCCCGCCACGTTGATAACGAACGCCTTGCGCGCCGCGGCGACGGCCGTCGGTTTGAAGAACCAAAAACCGATCAGGAAGTACGATGCGAGGCCGACGAGACCCCAGCCGACGAGCAGTCCGACGAAATTGTCGGAGAGCACGAGCGTGAGCATCGCAAACACGAAGAAATTCATGTAGGCGAAGAATCGCGCGAAGGCGTTATCGCCGTCCATGTACCCGATGGAGTATACGTGGATCAAGAATCCGACGCCGGTGATAATCAACGCCCACAAAAGTGCGAGCGGATCCATCAGCAGGCCGAAGTCCCATCCCGGAATCCAACTGAAAAGCGTCTGGTGCGCGCCGACGAGGTTCACGCCGCCGGTCGGCACGCTCTGCGTTGCCGCACCCCACAGCAACAGCGTCGCGATAAACGCAACGCCGATCGCCGCCGAGCCAAGCGGACCCGCCGCGCGTTTGAGCTGCGGCCCAAACGCCCAGTTGATAATCGCGCCCGCAAGCGGCAAAAGCCAAAGAGCAAGCAGATAGGGATAATTCCCCTCGTTGCCCATCACGTGATGAACCGGCACTGCGACTCGACCTACCCTTTCATGAGCGCGATGTCGTCGACGTCGACGTAGCGCGATGTGCGGAAGACGGTCACAACGATCGCAAGACCGATGGCCGCTTCGGCGGCCGCGACCGTTATGACCAAGAAGGCGAAGATGTGGCCCGCATTATGGAGCCACGCGCGGGAAAATGCGATAAAAAGCAAATTCGCGGCGTTGAACATCAGCTCGATCGACATCAGCATGATCAGCGGATTGCGTCGCACGAGTACGCCCGCCACTCCGATAAAGAAGATGACGGCCGAGAGTCCGACATAGTCGCCGATAGGAACGGACATCGGACTCATCATTCACCGCTCCGCAGGATCGCTTCACGCATGTCGCGCCGCACGTCTTCGGCCTGTTTCTTCGAGGCAACGTACGGCGTTTGATCGCCCGCGAGCAGAATGACGCCGATTACGGCAACCATGAGCACGAGCGCGGTGATTTCAAACGGCAGCAAATACGTCGTGAAGAGAGCCTTGCCGAAATCGGCGACGGAGCCGAACACGTCCGCAGTGCCGACCGCCCCGAGGGGCGAGCTCGGCTTCGCGTTCGCAAAGGTACCGGCCGCTACACGATTGACTGCGTACGTGAGGAACCCGAGGGCAACAACCAACAAGGCAATGGCTGGAATCGCGATTCTCGGCAGCTTGTCGGGACCGGCTGCGAACGGCGTCACGCCACTCGAGAGCAGCGCGATGACGAAGAGGAACAAAATGAGGATCGCGCCCGAATAGACGATCAATTGGATGACCGCGAGAAACTCCGCGTTGAGCGTGAGATACATCGCTGCAAGCACGGCGAAGTTCAACAGCAACGCGACGACGCTATAAACCGGCTTCGCGCTCGTGATACACCAGATTGCCGAGGCGATCATAATGATGCCGAGAATCCAGAACGCTGCCATTAGTCGTCCCTCTTCAGCAGCGCGAGGCCCTTGCGTTGGACTTTCAGCACCTGGCCGCGATGGGTTGCGTTGTATCCGGTATCGACGTCGACGGTCGACTTGATGTCGCCGACGCGTCCGAGGTCGGACGGAATGCCGTTCGGACGTTCGTCCGGTGCGGTTCCGACGCCGGCCTCCGGCGGCACGAGCAGACGATCTTTCCCGTAGATCAACGCGCCGCGCCGGTAATCCGACATTTCGAAACGCGGCGTCAACACGATCGCATCGGTGGGACACGCTTCTTCACACATACCGCAGAAAATGCAGCGCAGTTCGTCGATCTCGTAGCGCGCGGCGTGACGCTCGCCCGGAGACTTGCGATTCTCCGGCGTGTTTTCCGCGCCGATGACCGTGATCGCGTTTGCGGGACACGCGCTCGAACAGAGTTCGCAGCCGATGCAGCGCTCTTTGCCGTCGGCATACCGGCGCAGTTCGTGCAGGCCGTGGAAGCGTGGCGCATGCTGCTTCTTGATCGACGGATATTCGATCGTCGGCCGTTTTGCGAACATGAACTTGAACGTGATCGAGAGTCCCTTTAAGATCGCGCCGACGTTGTAAAGTTGCTTGCGCATATCAGTGTCCCATGTAAGCGACGATAATCGCCGTGACGACGAGGTTGAGCGTGGCGAGCGGCAACAGAAACTTCCAGCCGAACGCCATCAGCCGGTCGTACCGGAAGCGCGGCAGCGTCGCGCGCAGCCACATGTAGAAGAACATAAAGAACGCGACCTTGATGATGAACCAAACCACGCCCGGAACGTGAAGGTTGTCGAGGCCGAACGGCGCGTTCCATCCGCCGAGAAAGAGCAGCGAGGCGATGCACGAGACCGTCAGCATGTTCACGTATTCGGCGATGAAGAACAAGCCAAAGCGCAAGCCGGAGTATTCCGTGTGGAATCCCGCGACGAGTTCCGTTTCCGCTTCAACGAGGTCGAAGGGCACGCGATTCGTTTCCGCCACGGCCGTGATGATGTAGACGATGAAGCCGATAAATTGCGGCAGAATGAACCACCACTTCGCCTGCGCGTTGACGATGCCGTCGAGCGATGTCGTACCGGCGAGAATCAGCACGCCGATGAATGAGAGCGACATTCCGAGCTCATAGCTGATCATCTGCGCCGTTGCGCGCACGCTGCCGAGGAGCGGATACTTCGAACCCGACGCCCAGCCGCCGAGCGTGATGCCGTACACGCCGATCGACGTGATCGCGAGCAAAAACAAGATACCGGCGTTCACGTTGCCGATCGCCCACGTCCCGGCGCTGCTCGCACCGAACGGAATGATGGCATACACCGAAAACGCCGTGAGCAACGAGATAAACGGAGCAAGCCGGTAGATCAGCGGATCGGCCGTACGCGGGGTGAGATCTTCTTTGAGAATCAGCTTCGCGGCGTCGGCTGCCGGTTGCAGCATACCCCACGGACCCACGCGGTTTGGACCGGGACGCAATTGCATCCAGCCCAACACTTTGCGTTCGGCGAGCATTGCGTACGCGAAGGTCGTCACGACGACGAGCAGCAGAATCGCGGATTTGATGACGATGACGACCCAATCCGGCATTATGCTTCCACCAGCTCTTCCGTCGTAACGAGATGATCGGCGCGAAGCTGCGCGACGCGTTCGTCGTGCGCGCTCGTGCCGCCGCCGTCCCAAATGCTGCGCGCGGGACGTCCCTCGACGCGAACCGTTTCCGTGCGCGGAGCGGCGGCGTGCGCGGCGGTGAGCGAGAGCACCTTTTGTTCCACTTCTTCGATGGTCGGCAGCACCAGATCGAATTGCTGCGCAAGTCCGATCAGCATCTCCAGGTCGCTAAGCGTTGTCTGCGGTCCCTTCAGCGACGGATTGACCGGGACGAGATCGCCCGCGATATCGATCGTCGTGCCGCTCTTTTCGAACGCGCCGCGTGCGGGAAGCACGAGCGTTGCAAGCTGCGCCGTTTCCGTCATGAACAGTTCGCTCACGACAACGAACGGCGTCGACCTCAACGCTTCACGCGCGGCGCCGGGATCGATCCCGTTGCGCGCGGGGTTGACGCCGAAGAGCGAGAGCACTGCCATCTCGCCCCGCTTTGCTGCATCGAACATCGCGAGTGAGTCCATGCCGTTGCCCGGAAGCATACCCATCGCTTCCGCACCGCGCGCGTTCGGCTGTTCGTTTGCGATAAAGGCTATGCCGTTGCGGGCTGCAAGCACGTCACGCAGCGCTCCGCCGGCTTGCGTATCAACGCCGTCCCAGATCACGACAATGCTGCCGCTTTCCGGAAGTGCGCGAACCGCGTCATCAGCCGACGCAACATCGACGAACGGAATGTTGGGCGCGCGATCGAGCGATGCGACGCGAATCAGCTTCGCGTTATTGCGGGTCACCGCTTTGATGACGCGCAGCCACATGACCGGCGCGCGCTCTTCCGGCGTCTCGCCGAGGATGACGATTGCTGCCGCCTTCTCGATGTCTTCGTACGAGCCGCTGCGCACCGGCGTTGCTACGCGCTGACGTCCGCCGCGCCAATCGAGATTCTCGACGCCTAGCGTTCGGAAGACGTGTTGCAGCAAATACGCTTCTTCATTTAAAAGGCGGCCGCCGCCGATTGCGCCGATGCCCTTCCCCGACGTCCGCGCTTCGCGAACCGCCTTGCCCCAGAGCGTGAACGCGTCATCCCACGTGATCTGCACGAACTCACCTTTGTGACGGTAGAGCGGCTGCAAAATTCGCTCCGGCGACGTATAGAAGCCAATGTTGTAGCGGCCGCGATCGCAGAGCCAGCCGTCGGAAATCTTGTCGTCGCTCTCGACCATCATGGTGCGCAAGATCGTGCCGGAACGCGAATCAACGTACTGCTGGCAGCCGACGGCGCATTGCTGGCAGCTCGTCTGCACGCGATTGAGATCCCAGGGCCGTGACTTGAAACGGTACGTCTTCGACGTCAACGCGCCGACCGGGCACAGTTCCGTGACGTTGCCTGTGAAGTTGTGCTGGTACGGATCGCCGCTCGACGTCGCGATGATGTCGTTGTGGCCGCGATCTTTGACGACGAGCTGGTTTTCCGCCGCGATGATATCATCATAGCGTACGCAGCGTTGGCAAACGACGCAGCGCTCTTCATCGAGAACGATCGTCGGTCCGAGGTCGACGCCTTTGGGCTTTGAGAGTTTCGCATCCGCAACGTCGGACGCACCGCGCCCGTACGCCATCGCGTAATCTTGCAGATCGCACTCGCCACCCTTGTCGCAAATCGGACAATCGAGCGGGTGATTCACGAGCAACAGCTCGAGAATCATACCGCGTCCCGCATCGACTTTCGCATTTTGCGTGTGCACGACCATGCCGTCGGCGACCGGGCGTATTGCACGCGATCTGCAGCTTCGGCATGCCTTCGATTTCGACCAGACACACGCGGCAAAGCCCCGCGGGGCCGAGCTTCGTATGATAGCAATAAACCGGAATCTCTTGCTTGATCTTCTTCGCCGCTTCGACGAGCAGAGTGCCCTTGGGCACTTGCAGCGGAACACCGTCAATCGTCAACGATACAAGTTGTTCGTCAGCCATTTATGCGGTTACCAATTTCTCTTCGGGAAGTAGACGCGCTTCGAATTGTTCCGGAAAACGTTTAAACACGGACATCAGGAACGGCTCGATGGAATCGCCGAGCGCGCAGAGATTCAACCCGGTGATCGTGGTGCTGACACGGCGGATCATGTCGAGATCGCCGCGCAAACCACGCCCTTCGACGAAGCGGTCGAGCACGCGTTCGAGCCAATGGCCGCCTTCGCGGCACGGCGTGCACTGCCCGCACGATTCATGCGAGTAGAAGCGGATGGAGTTGCGCGCGGCTTTCACCCAATCCGTCGTGTCGTCGAATACCGTGAAGGCTCCGGAACCCATCATCGATCCGGCCTTCGCCATCGACTCGTAGTCGTATGGATAGTCGAGATGTTCTTCGAAAATGCACGCGGATGATTGTCCGCCGGGTTGCACCGCCATGAACGTGCGTCCGGGCAAAAGCCCACCGGCAATCTCGATGAGTTCACGCACCGGCGTTCCGACCGGAACTTCATAATTGCCGGGCTTCTGAACGTGGCCGGAAACCGAGACGATTTTGTAACCTTTGCTCCGCTCCGTACCGACCGACGCAAACCACTCCCAACCGCGTTCTAGAATCGGCACGAGATATGCGAGCGTCTCGACGTTGTTCACCACCGTCGGCATGCCGTACAGACCGGCGACCGCCGGGAACGGCGGCTTCAGCCGCGGCTCGCCGCGCTTCCCTTCGAGCGAATTGAGCAGCCCCGTCTCTTCACCGCAGATGTATGCGCCCGCGCCGCGGTGCACGGTGATGTCGACACTATAGTTCGTGCCGAAGAGGTTCTTTCCGATCAATCCGGCGGCGCGTGCTTCCGCGACGGCTTGCATGAAGATCTCATAGCCTTCTTTGAACTCACCACGGATGTAGATAAACGCGTGGCTGCAGCCGATGCCGTAGGCGCCGATCAAGATACCTTCGAGTACTAGATGCGGCGTCTGCTCGAGCAGCATGTGGTCTTTGAACGTGCCGGGTTCGGCCTCGTCGCAATTGCAGACCATGTAACGCGGCTTGCCGTTGTTCGGCAGAAATTGCCACTTGCGCCCCGTCGGGAACCCCGCGCCGCCGCGTCCGCGCAGTCCCGATTTATCGCATGCTTCCATCACTGCTGCCGGTGTGAGTTCACGAACCGCGCGCTCCCACTGCTTGTATCCGCCGCGCTGACGATACACGTTGATATCGCGGAGATTCGCCTCACCGATTCCGACGGTCAACACTTTAGTGACTGGCATTTGAACCATTTCCTTTTTGGTCCTGAGCTTGTCGAAGGACTGTCCCTTCTTCTTCCGCGACTTCGTAGACGCCGCGCGCGTCGCGGACCGTTCGTTCTTTCGTGCGGCCCGTAAACGAAAGATCGCGCGTGATGAAGCGATCGAGCATGATGATGCCGCTCGAGTCTCCGACGCCGCCGGCATTATTCGGTTCGGTCGAATTGAGCGTGCCCGGCGATTTCCGGCCGGTGCCGACTTGCGTGTCCTGCTTGACTTTCCACGTCCGTTCCGGCTTCGAAGTCTGCACCAGCGGCTTCGTTTTATACGCGCCGGCACGCATCGCGTCGATCATCTGATCGATCATCTCGGGCGTCAAGTCGTAGACGAATTCCAGATTGACTTGCATGCACGTCGCGCGATCGCAGGCTGCAAGACATTCGACTTCTTCATACGAGAAGAGCCCGTCGTCCGTCGTCTCGAGATGGCCGATGCCGAGTTTCTTTCGGAAGTATGCCATGATGTCGTCCGCACCGCGAAGTTCGCACATCAATCCGCGGCACACTTGCAACATATACTTGCCGACCGGCTTGCGGAAAAACAGCGTATAGAACGACACGGTTGACTCGACGACAGCCGGCGAAAGCTGCAGTATCTCGGCGGTCGCGCGCACCGCGTTGTCCGACACGTAGCCCTCGTGCTCTTGAAAAAGATGCATCATCGGCAAGAGCGCCGAGCGCTTCTCTTCGTATTGTGCGATCAGCGCCTCGCATTGCGGACGCAATTGATCGTAGAGCCGAGAAAACGCCGCGCCGTCGTCGCCGACGCCCATCGGCGGAATCGTACTGTCGTGATGCATCAGCGATCGACCTCGCCGAAGACGGGGTCGAGCGAACCGATCATGACGACAAGATCCGCGATCAAATTGCCCCGCGCCATGCCTTTGAGGCACTGCAGGTTGTAGAGACTCGGCGGACGCGTGCGCACGCGGTACGGACGGTTTTCACCGTTGCTCACGATGTAGTAACCGAGTTCACCGCGCGGTCCTTCGACCGCCTGATAGACGTCACCCGGCGGCACGCGGAACCCTTCGCTCACGATTTTGAAGTGGTGGATCAACGCTTCCATCGAGAGCGCGATCGTCTCTTTCGGCGGCGCGAAGATCTTCGGATCGTCGACAGCGACCGGGCCCGGCTCGTTGAGCTTTTTGCGCGCTTGTTCGATGATCCGCATCGATTGTTCCATTTCATCCAGGCGCACGAGGAAGCGCGCATATGCGTCACCTTCCGAACGCGTCGGAACATCGAATTGGAACTGATCGTAACCCGTATACGGAAATGCCTTGCGAACATCGTAGGCAATGCCGCTGCCGCGCAACGCCGGGCCCGTGACACCCCACGCCACGGCATCTTCCGGGCTGATGAACCCGACGTCGATCGTGCGGTCTTGGAAGATCGGGTTTGCTTGCAGCAGACCGCGCAGCTCTTTCATGCGTCCGGGGAACTTTGCGATCAGCGCATCCAGCTTCTCGAGATAACCGTTGGGCAAGTCACCGTTGAGCCCGCCGACGCGAACGTAATTGGGGTGCATGCGCGCGCCGCCCGATGACTCTTGCAGATCGAGAATGTTCTCGCGCAAGTCGAAGCAGTAGAAAAACACGGAAATCGCACCGAGGTCGATGCCGTGCGTTCCAAGCCACACACAGTGCGATGCGATACGCGTCAACTCGCTCGAAAGAACCCGAATGTGCTGCGCGCGTTCGGGGATGCGATCGGTAATGCCGAGCAGTTGTTCAACCGCCAGCGCATAACAGAGCGCGTTCGAAGACGGCGCGAGATAGTCCATGCGTTCTGCGTTGGTCTGCCCGTGCGACCAAAACAGATTCTCCATGTTCTTCTCGATGCCGGTGTGCAGGTATCCGATCTCCGGCTCAGCTTTGACGACCGATTCGCCTTCGATCTCCAGCATGATCTGAAGCACGCCGTGCGTCGACGGATGCTGCGGCCCCATCGAGAGGACCATTGAGTTGCCTTCTTGCGAAACGATCTCCGGCGTCAACGGAGTAGTGGACATACTCACGAGTTATCACCCTCTCCGCGCGCTCGCTTGATTTGTTCTTGCAGCGCTTCGAGCGTGCGGCCTGTCGGCGGCGTGCCGGCTTGCACGTTGCTTTTGAGCGCGAACGCGGGACGCGGCGAACGCTCGCGCGCCGGTCCGCGCAGCGGATAGTCCTTACGCAGGGGGTAGCCTTCCCAGTCGTACGGCATCTGAATGCGCCGAAGATCTTCGTGACCGTCGAAGACGATACCGAAAAGATCGAAGATTTCGCGCTCGGCCCAGTCCGCGTTGCGCCAGAGGTCCGTGACGCTCGGCACGTGCTCGCCGTCGCGAACGCCGCAGAGCAAGCGAAGGCGTTGCGGCTTGCCGATTTGCTGCACGTTCGCTGCGTTCAACGGCATCTTCAATAAATGAAAGACGACATCGAAGCGAGGCTCGCGCGCCAAGTAGTCGACGGCGCCGAGATCGAGCAGCATCGTGTAGTCTTCTGCTTTGAGCGCTTCCAAACGCGCGCGCAACGCTTGTGGTTCGATGCGTTCGATGAGGGCGTCATCGATCGCCGGGCGCACGCTCGTGGGATCGATCGCGGCACCCGCGATCGGCGGTTGTTGTGTACTGGGCATCGTGTTTTCCTTACGACCGGGCTAAAATGCCGCCGCGGCCACCTTCACGGATCTGCTGTTGAATCAAATTGACGGCGTACAACAGGCCGTCGGGCGTGGGTGGGCAGCCCGGGACGTAGACGTCGACAGGGATGATCGTGTCGATACCTTGGACGACGGCGTAATTATCGAAGATGCCGCCCGAACTCGCGCAAGCGCCCATAGAAATTACCCATTTCGGGTCGGCCATCTGATCGTAGAGACGCTTGACGACCGGCCCCATCTTTTGTGCGACGCGGCCGGAAACGATCATCAGGTCGGCTTGACGCGGCGAACTACGGAAGACTTCCGAACCCAAACGCGCGATATCGTACTCGGCCGACGTGACGGACATCATCTCGATCGCGCAACACGCCAAGCCCATCGTGAGCGGCCACACCGAGGAGCTCTGCGCCCAGCGCGCGACATCATCGAGTCGCGCAAGGAGGAATTGACCGGGACCTATCTCCACTGAAAGCCACCCTTCTTCCACACGTACGCGTACCCAATTGCGAGCACGATCACGAAGACGATCATCTCTGCCAAACCAAACACACGCAGCGCGTGCATTTGGACCGCCCAGGGATAGAAGGACGCTGCTTCAACATCGAAGATCACAAAGAGCATTGCGATCAGATAGAAGCGGACAGGAAAGCGTCCGGCGACCGCCGAGGTGGGCTCGACGCCGCATTCGTACGCGTCCTGTTTCTGGGGATTCGGCTTCGCGCGCCCGAGCAATCCGGGCAAGAAGGTGAACAATAGTGCCGCCGCAAGCGCAACGACGAGATAAATTCCTACCGGTCCATACGGGTTCATGGCTTGTGAAATTTTTCACAAGCGACTGCGTTTACCTGGGTAATTGACCAGCCAATTCCATCTTTTGGCGCGGCGAGTACGAACCATTGGATGGGTCCGGCATTTGACCTCCGAAATGACGAAGATGGATGCCGAAGTTTCCATTTGATCCGCCGACGCTGAGCCGTAAGGACATTCCAACGCTCCTCGCTTGGTTCGGCGCTGCTCTCGTTTTGACGATCGTGCTCATCCGCGTGGCTGGCTCAGCGTATGCATGAGGAATTCCGCGCGGTTTTCGGGATGCTGGTGCTTGCGTCAGTGTTCGCACAGCTCCTGAATATCTTGGTACTTCGTCCGGCGCGCGGCATGCCGCCGCTGCTGCGGAAAAAAGACTCCGACGACTTCGAGACGTGGCTTACCGGGAACGGCTTCCGATTGTCGCGATTGCGCGAGCGCTATACCGGCGACGAGTTGATCCTGGTCTTTGGTTCGATCGGCGTGGCACTCTTCGCATATGTTTTATGGATCACAAAGACGTTTTCGTAAGTCCGAGGAACTCGCGCCACAGGCCCGGCCGTTGAGAGGATGGTAAGGTAGAACTATGCGCAGATTGCTTCTTGGCTTCGTCTTTCTTTTAACTATCGCGGATAGCTGCAACAACGGCGTGGTAGGCGTGCAAGACTACGGTCAGGTCTCCGGACGCGTCTTGGATGCGATGACGAACCGTCCCGTCGCAAACGCGATCGTCTCGGTCGGTTCGCTCTACACGGCGACCGCCGATGCGAACGGAGCCTTCATCTTGCCCCGCATCCCGATCGGACAGCAGACGATCAGTGCGCGCATGCCGGGTTTCTCGACAGATTCCGCGGCGATTCGGGTCCGCAAGAATCAGACGACACCGGCCGGATATCTGCGCTTGGTGCCGATCACGAAACCGGCTTCCGTGCCGACCCTGCCTCCGCCGCCGACGCCGACGCCACAAGTGAGCGAAGAACCGACGTACAATCCCGAAGCGCCGGCATCGAGCGCGAGCCCGGGCGCATCACCTGCGCCATCGGCCGGCATCACGCCGATTCCCGGCACGTCACCGCAGCCGCAACTGCGCTAAATCCAAGTCGTACGCGATCGAGCGGAAGATATCGTCGGGTATCTCTCCGCTCACGCGCAAGCGCGCGATCTCGTTGCGTTCGGCTTCCAGCAGCTCGCGCTGTAAGCTATGGTCGCTCTCATTTGCAAGCCGCTCATCGTCGGCTGCATCGTCTTTCAAATGCCCGCGTAGATGTTCGATGCGCTCCTCGTACTCGTTGAGGAGACGTCCCGCGGCTTCCCATTCGGCCGAGTTGTGAAAGTTCGACTCCAGGTCGTGCAATCGCCGCACCGCGGCCTCGAGCGCGCGGATTCTGAGCTTCGATTCCCGCTGCTGCAAATTCGCCGTCTCGCTTACGCCGAGCCATGCGATGATTGGACCAAGCGACAACCCTTGGAATACGAGCGTGACGACGATGACGCAGAGCGCGATGAAAATAATCTCGACGCGCCCGCTCATCGGATGACCGGATGCATCGGTATACGGAATGGCGAGAGCCGCGGCAAGCGATACGATGCCGCGCATGCCGCTCCACGCGATGATCGCAATCCAGCGCCATGACGGAACGGGATCGTTTACACGAATGCGTCTGAAGAGCACGCGCGGAAGCCACGTCGCCGGATACACCCAAATAATGCGGATCAGAATAACGGCAATGCTGATCAGGAGCCCGTCGAGCGTAAAGCGGATGAATGATGAACCGAGGGTACTCGTGATGTGTGGAAGTTCGAGTCCAATGAGCAAAAAGACAAGCGCATTGAGCAGGAAGATCATGATATCCCAGACCGCGAGGCCGACGACGCGTCCTTCCGATGAGAGCACGTGCGACGAGCGCCGGTTCAAGTAAATTCCAGTCGTTACGACGGCGAGGACACCCGACACGCCCAACGCATCTGCGGGCAGATACGACGCGTAGGGCGCTATAAGAACGATGACGTTGGAGATCGTCGCATCTTCAAGCTGTTCGCGTGCGAGCAACCGCAGCACGATCTCGACGATAACGCCGGCAAGCAATCCGATGAACACGCCGCCTACGGCAACAATCGGAAACGAGAACAATGCCTTGGCAAGCGAAAACGTTCCGGACACGGCGGCAATGAGTGCAAAACGATACAGCACGAGTGCGGTCGCGTCGTTGAGCAGCCCCTCTCCCGTAAGAACGGCAACGACGCGCCGCGGCACCGACATGCGTTCGAATACGGCTTCGGCCGCGACCGCATCGGGCGGTGAAACGACGGCACCGAGTACGAAGGCCATTGCCCAATCAAGGCCGATTAGCGCATGCGCGATCGCCGCGGTAACGACGGTGCTAAAAACAACGAGCCCAATCGCGAGCAACGAGATCGGCCGGACGTTACGTTTGAATTCATAGAGATCCGTCGACCATCCGCCGGCATGCAACAGCGGCGGCAGCACGAGCAAGAAAATCAACTGAGGATCGATGTGCGGTTCGGGCATATTCGGCACGAATGCCAGCAAGATGCCCCCAACTACGAACGCGATCGGATAGGGAACGTTGATCCGTTTTGCGAGAATCGCTGCTGCGACGGTGGCGCAGAGCAGCACCACGAGCAGCAGCGCCGCACTCATCCGATGTTCACACCAAGCGAGCGAAGATCGAGCGCATATCCGCACACGACCAAGTAGACATGATGCGCCTGCGCGCCCAGCCGCTGTTTCATCCGCCCTAACACGTCTCTGAAGAGCCGCGCGGAAGCGGCGACCGGCACGATATCCCAGCCGACTTCTTCGGTCACGACGATGACGTGCGCGCGCGACGCGAGCATTGCATCGGCGATCGCTGCAGCCTCGCTATCCATTTGGTTCTCGAAGGCCGCGAAATCCCGTTCGAATGCATCGAGGTGCGTTGCAATGCGCGCCGCAATCCACGTGCCTAGTGCGTCGACGACGACGCATTCATCCTCGTGCGCGTGAGCGAAAATTTCGAGGAGTGCCCCGTGGCCGATTTCCGCAGCTTCGATGCTCTCCCAGTCCGCGGGACGGTCTTGCATGTGGCGGCGCAAACGCGCCATCCATTCACTATCGGCGTCGTCGCGAATCGCCGTCGCGACGTAGCGCACGCGGCCTTTTCCCTGCGCAGCAATTTGCAGTACGTAGCGGCTTTTTCCGGACCGGACGGGACCGGTGACCAGCGTCACGGGCATAGCGCAAGCGTTCGCCGAGCCCGTGTTGAACCACTTTGCGATGCTGTTCCGCATCGTATTCACGGTCCTCGGCTTCGCGTTCATCGTCTTGGCGCTCAACGACGTGTTCCAGTCCGTGATCGTTCCGCGCGCGGTTGGGCGCCGCTTTCGGGTGGGCTACCTTCTGTGGCGCGTTCTCTGGCGAATGTGGCCGGCGCTTTCGTTTCGCCTCTATCGCGGCGATGAAAGCGCACGTGAAGATTTTCTGGCGCTCTTTGCGCCGCTGACGCTTATTCTTCAGTTGATGACGTGGTCGCTGATGCTACTCCTCGGGTTCGGATGTATATTCTGGGGATCATCCACGCAAGTAGATCCGCATTTGAACACATTTTTTGAAGCACTCTATTTTGCCGGCACGTCGTTCTTCACCATCGGCTTCGGTGACTTTGCCGGTCACAGCGGGTGGACGCGGATGTGGTCGCTGGCAGCCGGAGCGGCGGGATTTGGTGTGGTCGGCACGACGACGGCGTTCCTCTTCGCGATCTTTGGGAATTTTCAAGCCCGCGAACAATTCGTGGCAACGTTGGGTGCGCGTTCCGGCCTGCCGCCGAGCGGCGTCGAGTTACTCGTCATCGCGGCTGATTCCGGAACGGTCGACGGGTTACCGACGCTGATGCGTAGCGCACAATCATGGTGCGCGTTGTTGATGGAAACGCATCTTGCCTATCCCGTGCTCGCCTACTTTCGATCGAGCCACGATTACGAATCATGGGTTGGAACGTTGGGAACGCTTCTCGATGCTGCCACGCTGATGCTGACGACGGTGCAAACGAACGCAGGCGAGGCACGCATTCTCTACGATATCGCGCGACATGCGTCGCATGACCTCACGCGCTACTTCCACTTCCCCTCGAACGACAACGATCCGGGTCTGCGCGTCGAGGAGTTCGATCGCGCCTGCGATCGCTTAGAACACGCGGGCTACACGTTACACAATCGTGACGTGGCATGGGAACGCTTTGCATCCCAACGCAAGACCTACGCCGGACACATCAACGCGCTGGCGCATTACTTCTCAATTCCACCATTGCAGTGGATCGGCGACCGTTCTTCGATCGCCGGCCGCATCCACTAAAAGCCGTGTTCGGCGTCGTGTTTGTGCAGAAACGTCTTGGCGTCGTCGATCGGCAAGGCGAACCCGATTGAGTGCTCGTCATCAAAACGTGACTCGGCAATACCGATAACGGCGGCGTTATCGATCAAGAAGATCGGCGCGCCGCTCTCACCCGGTACAATGGGAAGCGACACTTCGAGTGCATGTTTGCGCAACGATGAAAGATGGCCGCTGTTGAACGATGGCGCGAGTCCAAGATCTTCATCTTCGAACTCATCAGGAATCGGATAACCGATGAGTGCCACGTCGCGTCCCAGTTGTGCTCTCAACTCGTTCGAAGAGCCGAGGGCAAGCACCGGCAATCCGGTTTGCTTCGTGCGCAACAATGCAACGTCAAGATCCTTATCGCGCGCAACAACCGTGACGGGAACGTGCTTTTTATTGCCGATGGTCGCCACGATATCCCACGCGCCCTCGACGGCGTGCGACACACTCAAAATGTCGGTGCCCCACGTGCCGCCGGCAACAACGATCCCGGTCGCGTACTCATCGTCGTATTTGTCTGCTTTCTTTTCGGGCGGCACTTTCATCGTCAGCAATACGACGGAAGGACGCACGGCATTAGCCGCATTCACAAAACGGTCGTCAGGATAGCGACCGGAAGCGGCGCATGCGGACGTGATAAACAGAAGCGCGCATACAAGCACGATTTTCAGACGGGGCATGGAGCACGACGCGGATTCGCTATGCGGGCGTGGCGGTCCGCTCGGCAAGCGCGGTACGGAGCAGATCGAGCCCCTGGCCGTTGTATGCACTCACGGCAAGCGTCGCGCCGTCGGGTGAAGCATGGAGCGGCACCGCATCGATCTTGTTGAACACGGCGATCCGCGGCGCGGCGTCGAGTTCCAACTCGTGCAGAATCGCTTCCACCGCGTCCCGTTGCCTCGGCCAATCGGGGTTCGACGCATCGAGCACGTGTACGAGCAAGTCCGCTTCGCGCAGCTCTTCCAGCGTCGCACGAAACGCGTTGACGAGATCGCGCGGCAGGTCCGTGATGAAGCCGACGGTGTCCGCCAGGCGAACGTAGCGGCCGTTACCGAGGAACACCCGTCGGATCGTCGGATCGAGCGTTGCGAACGGCTGGTCCGCGACGTAGGCATCGCTTCGAGCGAGCGTATTGAGCAGCGACGACTTGCCCACGTTCGTATAGCCCACCAAGGCGACCAAAGGTTCGTGGTGCGGTGCCGCGCGACGCGTTCCACGCTGACGCTCCACGGTCTTGAGTTGCTTGCGTAGGATGCTAATGCGCGATTGGATGCGCCGGCGGTCGACCTCCAGCTTCGTTTCACCGGGTCCGCGCGTACCGATGCCACCGCCCAGGCGCGAGAGATCGGCACCGGCGCCGATCAAGTTCGATTGCCGGTAGCGTAGTTGCGCGAGCTCGACTTGCAGCTTGCCTTCCCGGCTGCGGGCATGGCGCGCGAAGACATCGAGAATCAGCATCGTCCGATCGACGATCGGCACGCTGATGATCTTCTCGAGATTCTTTCGCTGACGCGGGCGCAGATCGTTGAGCACGAGGACGAGACCGGCGTCTCGCCGGCCGACGAGGTCGGCAATTTCGTGCGCCTTTCCTGAACCGACGAGCATTGCCGGATCGACGTGCGCGCGTTTCTGCACGACGCGATCGACCAGCACCGCGCCGGCCGCTTCAGCCAGTGCTTCGAGCTCGATTAGTTCCGGTTCGATGGGGCGTTTTGGGTTTTCGGTGTCGACAGCGACGACAATCGTTCGATCAGCCAGCGGAGTCCCTCGTTATAGCGTGGTCCCGGACGATAAAGCGCATTGGCGATGCGCTCGTCGGAGACGATGAAAACGTGTCCTTCGCGCACCGCGCGCAAGCTCCGCCACGGTTCGCGATTGACGACGCCTTGCAGATTGGTTTCGTGCCCGGCAACGATCGCATCGGGCTGCGCGCGCAGCAGCGCTTCTTCGCTATATTCGCCCCACGGCATCGAAAGATCGTGCGCCGCATTGCGCCCGCCGGCGAGTTCGATGAGCGTTGCGAGGTACGAGTGCGGGCCTACGGTCCAAATTGGTCCCGTGCCGAGTGCGAAAAAGACCGTCGGATGGTACGAGCGCTGCGTCTTCGCATGTAGCTGCGCGGTTTCACGCCGCAATTGAGCGATGAGCTGCGTCGCTTGCGGTGTTCGGTCCGCGAGCTTCCCGACGATTTGCAAGTCGC
Source organism: Vulcanimicrobiia bacterium (assembly GCA_963765935.1). GTDB lineage: Bacteria > Vulcanimicrobiota > Vulcanimicrobiia > Vulcanimicrobiales > Vulcanimicrobiaceae > JAMXLG01. The sequence continues at coordinate 234,406 of CAVXXX010000004.1, forward strand.
GGAAAATATCGTCGTACGTATCGTCCGGAACCAAGACGACGCGCACGCCCGCCCTGCGCAACGGTTCGGTCAATCTCGCTTGCGCCGGAATACCGATGACGACATCCGGATGCAGACGCAAAATCGTCTCGACATCGACGCTTTGGAAATCGGCAACGACCGGCAGCCCCCGTGCTTGCGGTGAATCGCCGGTGAATTTCGAAACCGCAACGACATGCGCGCCGAGGGCAAACGCATCTTCCGCGAGCGACGGAACGATTGCGACAATACGCGGTTGGGTGGGCGCCGCCCCGAGACAAACGACGATCGCGAGCGCGGCGACGATGGCGCGAATCATGCGCGCTGTTTCAAGCAGGTCCGCACGGCTGCCTGTGCAAAGAGCCGCGTATGGGTTTGCGCTGAACGCGCAAACCGCGGTTTGTGCGCGGGAAGCCGGTGAGATGCCGGCACGGTCGCGCCACTGTATGCGGGGAGCCGCTCCTTCGTCACAACTCCCTTATGGATTTCGGCTGAACGCCGAAATCCGGAGTCGGAAGACTGGAGCACGAGGCAACGATCCGCGAGTCAGGATACCAGCACAGACCGCAGCATCACGTTCCTCGCGAAAAGGAAGACCGGATCATGTTCGTTTTTGATGCGCTGCGCGTCATGGCCGCAGCCGTTACCATTGTTTCCCCCTCTCCTTCACCCTCGACTCCGCCTGAAATCACGCATGTCGTCACGAGCGACCGTGCCGACGAGACGTTGCGTTCAACGACGCGCACGACGTACGTCGTAACGGCGGCCGATATCGCGCGGCGCGGGTACCGCACCGTCGGCGATGCGCTCGCCGATATTCCCGGAGTTGAAATCAATCGCTACGGCGGGATCGGCAGTAACGTATCGTACGGCATTCGCGGAAGCAGCTCCGCGCAAGTGCTCGTATTAATGGATGGACTTCCGGCGCCGGGCGAATTCGCGAACTCGGTCCAATTTGGGACAATTTCCACCAGCGCCGTGCGGCGCATCGAAGTCGTCGAAGGCGGCGGGTCGACGCTCTACGGCACCGGCGCAATCGGCGGCATCATCAACATTATCACCGATTCCCAAAACGTTGCCGCCAGCGCCGGCGCTCAGTATGGAACGTTCGGCGATACGCAATTGCGCGCGCAAGGCAAGGGGTTTTCATTCGAACGTAGCGTCGCGAACAACGATTACCGTATCAACAGCGACTATGCAGAAACCACCGCGCGTCTTGGATTCGATCGAAACGCCGGCCAGATCGCGATTGCGTTTCGTGGTACGTTGGAAAGCGATAACCTCGGCGCACCGGGTCCGTATGGCGCCGAATCAACGACGAGCCGCGAAGGCGATACGAACAACGCGGGATCCCTCAGCTTCTCGTTGCGTCGCGCGCAATCCGCGCCCACGCTGCAACTCGGCGGTTCGCGGCAGAGCCTTGCATTCGGTTGCGACTCTGCCGTCGACCCGGACTGTTTCCTGACGATTCAGGCGGTCAGCACGGAGACCCGCACCGATCTCGCGTTTCGCAATACGGTGTCCGGTGCATCATCGCGACTGATTTACGGCGTCGATCTCTCGCGCGGTAATGTGCGCAGCGACGATGGCGGCGGCGGACCAACGGATGTCTCCTACGATGCGATGGCACAAAGTGCGGTGTACGGGCAAGAAAACTGGGCGTTGCGCTCGGGAGATCTTTACATCGGGCTGCGCGGAGAACGCGACGGATCGCTCGGCGGCGAAATCTCACCATCACTTGGCCTACGAACGGAACTCGGAACCGGCATATCGCTGAAATTGAACGCCGCCTCGGCGTTTCGCGCACCGAACGCGAGCGAATTGTATTTTCCGAATTATGGAAACCCGAAGCTGGCAGCGGAGCGCGCAGCAGTCGGTGATGCGAGCGTGCGTTTCGATCGCATGCTCGCCGGCACGACACTCACGTGGTTTACCAACTACACGCACGATCTCATTATCGCGAATCCGAACGATAATTTCGCGCCGGAGAACGTGGCACAAGCGCGCATGCAAGGGTTTACGTTCGAGACGCGTACGCTGCCGATGCACGGCATCTCGTTCGGCATCAATGCCACGGACCTGTACCGGGCGCAGGACGTCTATCTCGGCACACGTCTTCCGAACGATCCGGTGATCACCGTAAACGGGCTTCTCACGTTTACCGGAACACAACGCGGCATCCTCGCCGACGGCGGGATCTCGGTGCGCGCTGCGGGCCAACGTCAGCCGTTCGATTCATCGCTGCCCGCGTTTGCGCAGTCGGGCGCGTACACTACCAGCGACGCATTCGTGCGGCTGCGAATCATGCCGCGAACGCTCCTCGCGCTGCATGCGTATAACTTCGGAAACGAACGCTATGCGCAAGTGAGCGGATATCCAATGCCGGGACGCACGTTCACCGTCGAGCTGACGACACACTGATGCCGCTGCGGCTGCTAGGCCTCGCACTGCTCGCCGTGGTCGCGTGCGGTGCGAGCCTGCTCGCCGGCGGTTCGTTTCTCGATGCAGGCAGCGTGATTCGCGGGCTCTTGCATCCGCATGCATCGAGCGACGTTGCAACGATTGTGTGGCAGCTCCGCATGCCGCGCGTGGCCATTGCGGCTACCGTCGGCGCAGCGCTATCGATCGCCGGTGCGCTGATGCAGGGCATGCTTCGCAACCCGCTCGTCGATCCGTATCTCACGGGCGTGAGCGCAGGCGCGGCAGCGGCGATCGCACTCGCGATTTTAGCAGGCATCGCAGCGCCCGTGCTTCCCGGCATTGGATTTATCGCCGGTCTTGCGACGGCGATTCTCGTTGCGTCGCTTGCGCGACGCGGCAGCGGTCTCGATGCGTACCGGTTGATTCTTGCCGGCGTTTCGATTTCGGCGTTTTTCTCGGCCGTAATCGCGTTTGCGATTGCGCGCTCGACGTCGCTCGATGCAGCGCAACAGATTCTTGCATGGCTCGCCGGGTCGATGGCAGGCCGCGGTTGGAGCGACCTCGCGTTCGCGTTGCCGTATGTGTTCGCCGGAACAATTCTCGCGACAGTGTCAATACCTGCATTAAACGCATTGCGTATCGGCGACGTGCGAGCGCGAACCGTCGGGCTCAACGTCGAGCGCGCGCAATGGACGATTCTCGCGAGCGCGACGCTGCTTGCGGCGGCGAGCGTGACACTGGCAGGCATGGTGGGCTTCGTCGGACTGATCGTTCCGCACATCGCACGGCGGTTCGTCGGATCGGACGCACGTGCCACGCTTCCGGCTTCCATTTTTCTCGGTGCGGCGCTCTGCAGCGTCGCTGACGCCATTGCACGCAGCGTCGTTGCACCGTCGGAGTTACCGATCGGCGTCCTTTTGGCGTTTATCGGCGTTCCTGCGTTTCTCTATCTTTATACGCGCAGCGCGGAACAGCGCGCGTGATCGATCTCCAAGGCGTCACGATCGCCGCAGGCGGAAGGCCGTTGGTCCACGGGATCAACGCGCGCATCGAGACCGGCGAATTCGTTGCCGTACTCGGCGCGAACGGCGTCGGCAAAACGACGCTCCTGCGCGTACTCGCCGGCCTCGCTCAGCAGAACTCCGGAACCGTTTCGATCGACGGGACGTCGCTCGGTGCAATGACACCGGCAGCACGCGCCAAACGCCTTGCGTTCGTCACGAGCGACGACGTCATGAGCGAAGCACTTCGCGTTCGCGACGTCGTCGCCATCGGACGTTTTCCGCATCACGCGTGGTGGCAGTGGCGCACGACCGAGGAAGACGAAGCCGCCGTCGCAGCGGCGCTCGATGCCGTACAGATGACGCCGTTTGCCGGACGTCTTTTTACGACGCTTTCGAGCGGCGAACGTCAACGAGTGTGGATCGCGATGGGCCTTGCCCAGCTTACACCGATTCTACTTCTCGACGAACCGACGAGTCATCTCGACGTGCGCGTCGCGCACGAAATTCTCGCCTTGCTTCGCAATGTTGCAAAAGCAGGCCGCGCGGTCATTTGCGTGTTGCATGACTTGAACGACGCGGCGGCGTACGCCGATCGTTTGATGCTGCTCGGTTCAGAACGGATGCTCGCCTTCGACACGCCGGGCGCGGTGATGACGCCGCAACTCATCGAAACCGCTTACGGCATCTCCGTCGAGCGCATCGACACGCGCTCCGGACCGCGCGTCTTTGCCGCGGTCACTGGCGCATACTGACGGGGCGTGTTAATCCGCGCGCGCTCGTGCCGAGGACCCATCCTCGTTGTCCATTGAGCGGTCCGCCGAGGATGCGCACGCCGATCGCATCGTCCGGCGTCGTAAAGTACTTCGATTGCACGAAGTTGCTGACGCAGCTTTCTACGACTGCGCGCGTTCCGGGACGCGCAAGCACCGCATGCGGTAGGAGCGCATTCATCTGATCGAACGATCCGCCCGCATAATCGCGTAGCCGGAACCGCGAATCCCAGATGAAAACATCAGGATCGTCCGTCGTTCCATAGAGCACGATTTTATCGCCGGAATGCAGCCGGCAGTCCGCGTGCGCGAGGCCGAAACACGCGAGGAGCATCGCGAGCGCGAAGAGGATGCTACTCGTCTTCATCGACGACCTCCGCTTCGTGCACGCGAATCGCAAGGACGGCAAGATCGTCGCGGATCTCGTTTCCACCCATCGTGCGTACTTTGGCAACCAGTTCGTCGGAAAGCAATTGTGGCTGCGCGTTGCTCGCGGCGATGAGGCGCATCGCGCCCGCTTCTTGCAACTGTTTTCCGTTGCGGTCCCGCGCTTCCGTAAGTCCATCGGTCGCGAGGACAAGCGTATCCATGTTCTCGAGATGCAGCGTCTTCGTTTCGAACGGCTCTTCCATCACACCGAGGACCGGCCCGGTGACCGCGAGCTGCTGCATCATGCCGGAGGAACGTCGAATGAATGCGGAATCGTGCCCGGCGCTCGCATAGCGAAGCTGAAGCGTTTCCGTGTCTAGCACACCCACGAACATGGACACGAAGAGATACGGATTTTCGACCGTCTGCGAGAAGGCCGTGTTGAACTCGGCGAGCATTGCACCGGGATCGCGGCGGCGCAGTGCGATACCACGAATCGTGAACTTGATGAACGCGGTCAGCACGGCTGCGTCGACACCTTTGCCGCTGACATCGGCGATAAAGATGAGCGCAAGCGTATCGGACAGACGGTACACATCGAACACGTCACCGCCGACCGCCAGGTGGCTGCTGGCGGCAAGGTATGCGTTTCCGATCTCGCAGTTCGGAAGCGGTGCCGCTTCGCTCCGAAACGCTCTTTGAAGCGTTTCCGTCGTCGTGCGTTCTTCCTCGAGTTCGCTCACCAAACGCGAGCGGAAGCCGTTGAGCAGAATCGCCAGAAGTCCCAGAACAATGAGCCAGAACGCGCGCGAATAGGCGTTGACATTGACCTGCTCTTGCGCGGTCTTCGCCAAGCGGTCGTTTGCATCAGCAAGCGTCACGCGAATGAGCTGCACGCTCCGGTTCTCAAAGTCGGTAAACGCTTTGTTGCGTTTGTCGATGAGGGTAACGTCGCGTCCGGGATGCGCCAGCAGCGGATCCGCGATTTTTGCGCGCCAGTTCTGCTGTAAGGAAATGTAGTCGTCCAACGAGCGAACGGCGCCGGTGAGACCCGCTCCGGACAGCGTCGCGCGAACCGACGCCGCTTTGGCGTCAAAATCCGCTTCGATATTCGCGTACTGCTGTTTATAGAACGGATCGCGGGTGAGCGAGTAGCCGCGCACCGAGCTTTCCGCGTCAATCTGCAGCCGCCGCATCTGTTCCAGGGCAAGCTGGGCTTGAACGATATCCGACTGCCGCGCGAACGTCTGTGCGAGACTGGCGCGCGTCGCGAACGCTCCCTGAACGGCTACCACAACCGCAATTACAAGGAATGCGGTCATGACGAAAGAGGCCGGAATCTGGAAGAGCGACCTCCGCGTCTTCACCAAACCGACCTACGTCGCAGCGGTATCACTGCTTCCACGAGCGTAGGTAACGACATTCAGCCTTTCGAAAGCGATTAGAGCCATGCAGATGCAGATAAATCCGGGCCTGTTTAAGTCCTACGACGTCCGCGGAATTTATCCGTCAGAGCTCAATGACGACATCGCGTACCGCATCGGACGCTACTTCGTCCCGCTGGTCAACGGAAAGCGCATCGTCGTTGGTCGCGACATGCGCCCCTCCGGCGAGCGACTCTACGAAGCCTTCGCGCGCGGAGCCATCGAATCGGGCGCCGACGTCACCTATATCGGCATGGTATCGACGGATGCCTTATATTTCGCGGTAGGGAAATACGGATTCGACGGCGGCGTGATGATCACCGCGTCGCATAATCCCGCCCAATACAACGGGATGAAGTTTACGCGTGCGAAGGCCGAAGCGATTTCGCTGGACACGGGCCTCGCAACGATCCGCGATCAGATCGTCTCCGGCGTTCTGCCGGCGCCCGCGGCACAGCCGGGTAAGATTACCGAGCAGAACATCCTCGATGATTTCGCCGAGCACTGCCTTTCGTTCATCAATCGGAAGACGATCAAACCGTTCAAAGTCGCGATCGACGCGGGGAACGGCATGGCCGGTGAAACGGTGCCGCACGTCTTCAAACAGCTGCCGTGCGAAGTGATTCCGCTTTACTTTGAACTGGACGGGACGTTCCCAAATCATCCGGCAAGCCCGATCGAGCCGGAGAACATGATCGACCTGCAGGCGGCGGTCCGCAAACACGGATGCGATCTCGGCGTCGCATTCGATGGTGATGCCGACCGCATGTTCATCGTCGACGAGAAAGGCGATCTGATCGACGGAAGCACCGTCACGCTGCTGGTGGCGCTCAATACGCTCAAGAAGCATCCCGGCGCGAAAATTCTCTATAATTTGATCAACAGCCGCAGCGTGCCTGAGCGTGTGAAAGCGGCGGGCGGCATTCCGATTCGCTCGCAAGTCGGTCACTCGATCATCAAAAAGATGATGCGGGAACAAGACATCGTCTTCGGGGGCGAGCACTCGGGTCATTTCTACTTCAAGGACAACTGGTACGCGGATTCGGGCATGATCGCGCTGATGGAGTGCCTGGAAGTCTTCAGCGACTCCAACGAGCGGGTCAGTCAAATCATCGCTCCGCTCGATACGCGCTTTCGTTCGGGCGAAATCAATTCGCACGTTGCCGATATTCCGGGGGCGCTCCAGCGACTGCAGGACCATTACAAGGACGCGAAGATCGATCACCTCGACGGGGTCACGATCGAATATCCGCATTGGTGGCTGAACGTACGCCCGTCGAACACCGAACCGCTGCTGCGCTTGAACGTCGAAGGCGACACCAAAGAGTTGATGGAGCAACACCGCGACGAAGCGCTCGCAATAATCCGAGGATGATGGAGCTCCTGACGTGTCGCGGGTAGACACCGATGCGATGCGTCGCTACGAACGGACGCGCGACCAATTGGTCGCGCGTTTGCATGTCATTGAGAGCCTCATCGGTGACGAGCGGCGTGCGCCCGTAACACGTACGCGGCAGCGACTCGAACGCGGGAAATTCGTACTGGCCGTTGTCGGCGAGTTCTCGAGCGGTAAATCCTTTCTGCTCAACGCGCTGCTCGGCAAGTTCCGCTATGAGGAAGCCGCCGGCGGCAACAAGCACCTGGTGGGATTGCTTGCAACGGACATCAATCCGTCGACGGCAACCATTACCGAACTCGACTATGGCAGCGAGGACGAAGCCAACGCCGTCTTCGAAGACGGCCGCATCGAACGCATTCCGCTCGACCGTCTCAATCGCTTCATCGCCGTGGGCAGTGGCGACGCCGGCACCATTCATGACGCAACGAAAGACCCTTCGACAAGCTCAGGGCAGGTTAGCGATGCGCCTGCGCGCGTCGTCGTGAAAACCGACTCGCCGTTTTTACAGCGTGGATTCGTCGTTGCCGATACGCCGGGTCTCGCATCGATCAATCCCGCCCACCGGCGCGCTACGCTCCAGTTCTTGCCGACCGCCGATGCCGTGCTCTATCTCATCGACACGCAACAGCCGTTCACCGAAGGCGACGCGTCGTTTTTGGGGATCGTGCGCCAGCACATCGATTCGATCTTCATCGTGCAGACGAAGATCGATCTCTGGGAAGCGCCGCAGAGCGACGGCCGTCCTGCGTGGGAACACGCGTACGAGCGCATCTCGACGATGGCCGCAATTCACGCTCCCGGAACCTACGTGTACGCACTCTCCGCCCGCGAATACGTTGAAGGAATGCTCTCGCAGAATGCGGAGGCCGTCGAAGAGAGCCGTTTCCCACGTTTTCTGGCCGCGCTTGACGCGTCGCTGATCCGCCGTACCGGACGCGCCCGTTTGCGCCGCGCGAGCGAGCGCGTTTCTACGGCAATCGATGATGCGCTGGCGCAGATCGCAGCCGACGACGCGATGCTTGCGCTCGACGAAGCGGCGCTGGCGGCCCGGCGAGCGGAAGTCGTTCCCGCTCTGCAAATGCTCGATGAACGCGCGCGCGCCGAACGCGATGCGTTACTGCAAGCGGGAATCGCGACGCGTACGGCAGTTCACGATCGGGGAACCGAACTTGCCGAGGATCTCGAGCGGGCGCTCTCCCAAGCTTTTGACACAGCCGATGTGGCGCGGCTGCGCGATCGTGCGCGCTTGCACATTATCGTCGACCGTGTCTTTGCAACGGTCGTCGATGAATTCGCGCGCCGTCTGGCTTCGCGTGTGGTTACGAGTTTGAACGAAGCGCTGGCGCGAGCAAAGCAGATACTGCCGCTGCGCTTCTCGAGTAACGACACCGCAGCTCGCGCCTTTGGTGCCGAACCGGGAACGAGTCTGTGGACCGGCGATGTCGCCTCCGCAATTGCAGCGACCATCGTGCTCGAAGCGATCGGCGGCCCGGCGATCGGCCTGGTCCACGACATCTCGACGCGTTTTGCGAGCCGTCCGCAAGGCGGATACATGAAACGCGAACTCGTCGCCGATCTGCGCGCGGAGATCTTCCCGCGCTTCGCAACCGAAGTGCACGCGTTTGCCGATCGCATCGCGGCGCGGCTTGCGCAGATCTTCGACGACCTTGCCCAGCAGCTCGCCGAAGCAGTCATTGCGAAGCGCGATGCAGACGTCGGAAGCATCGATCGCGCGCTCGGCGCGCATCAACTGAACAAGCGCGGCGTCATGCAAGCGAAGCTGGGCGAGCAGCGCGAGGCGCTCGAACGCGAGTGCGCAACCGTGCGCGATATCGTCGACGGTTTCATGGAGCACGAAGAGGAGATCGCACCAGCCGATGCCGGTTCGCGCGACATCCGTCTGGCTCATGCCGATACCGACGCGACGTTCGACGCAGCGATCTACGATCGAGGGTTGCGTCCGACGCGTTGGCGAGTTGCGGTGCTCGGTGCGCTGCGACGGGGAAAGACGAGCCTCATCAATGCGTTCGCCGGTCGAACGGTATTGACGGATGACGTCGCAGGCAGCGTCCGCTTTCCGATTCATGTGCGCTACGGCGAACGTGAGACGGCGTACTGTCTGGGCGAAAACGCGCAGTGGCGCGAAATTCCCTTCCAGACGGCGGCGGAACAGGCGGCGCAGTCACCGGTTCTGGTACTCGTCCCGTGGTCGCTTCCACCTGAGCTCGTGCTCGTACACGCGCCGGCATTCGATTCAGGCGATCCGTCGGCCGAGGATGTGAACGTCGTGGTTGCGTCTCATGCGAGTGAAGTGCTCTGCCTGTTCTCGCGTCAACTCTCCGACCGCGAACTCACGCTGTACGAACGCGTCCGCGAGTTCAATAAACCGATGCTCTTCGCGCACACGATCGCGGACAACGAAGCACCGAGCGAACGCCGCCACGTCATCGAGCTTGCTGCAGAGTATTTGCGCGAGCGAAACATTGCCGCCGAGCGCGTCTTCGTCGTATCGGCGCACGAATATGACGAGGCGAAACGCGAGAAGCGTGCGCCGGCGGGCTGGAACGAAGCCGAAGCGCTACGCTCCACGCTCGAGGCACATGCCGAAGCGCACATGGCGCGCTTGGAGCGCCTCGCACGCGCTACACAAGAGCAAGCGACGCCGGAGCCCGTTCCTGCTGTTGGAGTTGAAAATAGAGGCGGATTTTTCGCCCGCCTCTTTGGCAAGGGGCGGTGAAGGTCATCGCGTCGAACCGGGGCTTCCGGCAATGAGCATCACGCTTGGACCAGCTCTTCTGGCGGTGGGTGACGGAACGTCAACCTATGGACGCGTTCAAATTGAAAGCGGACGCATCGCCGCAGTTCTTCCCGCCGATGGCCCGAGCGACCGTCCCCTCCCACCGGGAACGAGTATCGCGCCCGGATTGATCGACGTTCACACCAACGGCGCGGCCGATATGCTTTTTAATCGCGATCAGGGCAACGCCGTTCCGGTCGCGGCGAATGAATACGCGCGCATGGGTGCGACCGCGTTTGTCGCGGGCATCATGACGGCGCCGTTCGAGTCGATGTTGCATGCAGCATCGGAAATTGTCGACGCTGCGCACGATCTCGAGGAAGACGGTCCGCGCGGAGCACGTTGTTTGGGCGTGCATTTCGAAGGACCGTTCCTCAATCCGAAGTTCCGCGGCGTGCATCGTCCCGAGTGGCTCATGGCGGCTTCAGCGGCGCGGGCCAAAGAGATGATCGACGCCTGCAAAGGCGGCTGTCTCATCGTCACGATGGCTCCCGAGATTGACGGCGCGGCCGATGCGATGCGCGTGTTTCTCGAACATGGCGTCGTCTGCTCCGCCGGACACACGGCTGCGCGCTATCGCGAAGGCATGCTTGCGATCGGCCTTGGTTTCCGTTCGCTCACACATGCATTCAACGGCATGCCGCCGCTCATTCATCGCGACCCATCGATTCTTGCGGCATTTATTCAGGACCGCCGCACGCTCGTGCAATTGATCGGCGACGGCTATCACGTCTCACCGGTCATGGTCGACATTCTCCACCGTACCGTCGGCGACCGGGTCGTGCTCGCGACCGATAATATGCCTCCCGCTGATCCGAGTTACCACATCGAAGGCGGCGTCATGCGGGATGCAAATGGCACGATCGCCGGCAGCGCGCTCCGAATCGATCAAGCCGTGCGCAATTATATGTCATACGCCGAGATTTCGTTCGCACAGGCGGTAATGGCAGCGACCCACGCACCGGCAAAGCTGCTCGGGCTTGAAAGCGAGATGGGTCGGATCGCGCCGGGCATGCGCGCGGACCTGTCGTTCTGGGACGCAGACTACAGCATTGCCGGCACGATGGTCGCCGGCGACGTCGTCTACGGGTTGCACGAGGGAACCAAGAGTCTCGCGTCATAGCTCGATGCTATGGTGCGCGAGGATACGGCTGCCGCTTCCCGTACGCTCGGCGTTCTCGAAGCCGTTTTCGGTGAACGTTATCTCTGCGATTTCGACGTCCGACTGTGGGACGGCACGGTACGCCCGAGCAAAACGGCACGGCGCGATTTTGTTTTCTGCGTGAATTCTCCGGGCGCGCTTCGCAACGCGTTCACGCCACCGGTGGATCTCAATGCCGGTACGGCGTTTATCGATGGCTCGCTCGACCTCGAAGGCGATCTCTGCGCCGCGATTGCGATCATGAACGCTACCAATGCGGATCGTTCCGCCCTGCAGATAGCGCGAGTCGCTCTTCTTCTTGCGCAGCTACCGCGTGAATCACGACCGGCGCCCCCGCACGCGAACCTCAACGGGAAACGACACTCTCGCGAACGCGACCGCGCCGCGATTTCCTATCACTACGATCATCCGGTCGACTTCTACGCGTCGTTTCTCGATCGCGATCTCGTGTACTCGTGCGCGTACTACGATGACGGCATCGAGGATTTAAACGAAGCGCAGTCGGCAAAATTGAATCACGTGTTGCGCAAGTTGCGTCTGCAACCCGGAATGAAATTTCTCGATATCGGCTGCGGTTGGGGATCGCTTGTGATTCGCGCCGCGCAAAACGGTGCGCAAGCACTCGGCATTACGCTCAGCCGCGTTCAATACGAAACGGCGAACCGGCGCATCGAGGAGCTCGGACTCGCGAACCGTGCGCGAGTCGAACTGCTCGACTATCGGGAACTTGGTAATGCCGTCTTCGATCGCATTGCGAGTGTGGGCATGGTCGAACACGTCGGCCGGACGCATTTGCCCGAGTACTTTTCCTGCGCATTTGCTGCGCTTCGGCCCGGCGGTTTGTTTCTCAATCACGGCATCACGGAGCAAAGCCCTGGGCGAAAGGCGCAACACAACGGATTCATCGACCGCTACGTCTTCCCCGACGGTGATCTCCAATGCATCGGCGATATTTTAGGGATCGCCGAGCGGGAAGGCTTCGAGGTTCGCGACGTTGAGAATCTGCGCGAGCACTACGCCCGCACGTTACGCGGCTGGGTGGCGAACATCGAGCGAAACCGCGATAGCGCCGAAGCGCACGCCGGCATCGCGGCGTATCGCGTGTGGCGGCTCTACATGGCGGCGAGCGCGGTAAACTTCGAAGCGGGCAACATCGCGGTGTTTCAATCGTTGCTCGCAAAGCCCGACGTTAACGGCCACGTCGCTATTCCAATGACACGCCGGGATCTTTACTGCTGACTACAAGTACGCAGGCGATCCTTCGACAAGCTCAGGATGACACTAGCGCGTCAAAGTGCCTAGCGTCGTATCGATTCTCTTGCCGATCGTTTAAATCGACAGCGCCGGCGGAAACTGCATGTCGGCTAGGCGGTAGCGCCAGATGCCGTGATGCATCGCGAATCCCATGAAGCGTACGGTTCCGTCGAGTAAGCCATCGGTCTGCATCCAGTATCCGCCGACATCGGAAAAATGCTGTTCCACGATCCCGTGGTACCCGAACGTATCGGCGATCGAATAGCGCATCATGCAGAATCGCATCGACGACAGATCGATCGTCACGTCGGAGAGCTGATGCATGACATTGCGCTCGCGCGACCATAGATGCAACGCTCGACCGGCATCGCCGTTGGCACACATCGCCGGTCCCCGGTCTTCCACGTTGTAAATCGACGGACTCATCACGCTGGTAACGGCGATGGTTCGCAGCGTCGGGCCGGGTGGTGGGGTCGGATCTGTTTGCGTGCGGTGTGACTCTGCCGGGTCTTGTGAGTTCAACATTCCCAAGCGTAACGCGCGCTCCGTTCCGTACCACGTAGGATCGAAAAACGAACGCGCCGTTGTATATTGCTTTCCGCTGCCCGCATCGCTGACGACGCTTTTATAGTCGAACGTTCGATGCTGCACGGACCAGTCCGACGACGCAGGTCCTGGGCCGATGGCCAACCACAGGTTGCCGCCGAGCACCGTCAGCCCAACTTGCATGCCGTCGTTTTCGCCAAGCATACGATACGAGACGTATGATGGTTGCGGCAAATCGCTCATCGCGCGAATTGCGGATACGTAGAGCGCATGCGCGTCGATCAGCTGAGCAGCAACTAACGCCGTTAGGATCATCTAGTTGCTCTACGAAAAGAGCGAGCGTTTTGTTTCAGCCGTGAACTTCGGCCGCTTCTCCCGGAATCGCGGTGCGTTCGGCGAGCGCCGAACGGAGCATCGTGAATGCGGCGTAAATAACCACGAGCACGACCAGCCAACGTACGGCGTCGAGCGGCAGCGACTTCACGATGAACGCGGCGATCAGAACGCCGGGAATGCCGCCGATCGCCAAGCCGAGCGCCGCCTTCAATTCATACGCGTTGAAACGGATGAAACGGATACTCGCCGTCGGCATGAGGAACGCGCACGAACCCATCATGATCGGAAACGCGGCGCGCGGGTTCATCCCAAGCAGACTGATCATAATCAAACACGGCGCATAGAGACCGATGCCGATCGTCATGAGTGCGCCAAGACAGAAATTGATGATAATTGCGAGCACGAGCAATCCACCGGTGAGCCCGAGCGCCGTACCACCGGCGGGTACGAGCTTGAGGTTCGCCATGATGAAGAGAGCCGCGGCGACCGCGAGCGCACCTCCCATGCCGATTTGAACGTAGCGCCGCGGCCACCGCGCCACGAGCCCCGCGCCGAGCCACGCACCTACAACCGATGCGGCGATGAGCGCGATCATCGTAAATGGATCGACCCCGATGACCGTCGTGTAAATCAGCGCTTCCGCGACCGTCGGTAACGTATGTCCGATGTTGAGCGTACCGGGAATCTTTTCGTCGGGAACCAGTTTGAAGAACTTAAAAAGCGACGTCGTCGGCGCGAACGAGCCGATCCCAAGCGTATCGAGGAAGTCCGTCAGGAATCCGATGCCCATCCGTCCCCAACTTGGAAACGTGAACCCGCCCGCCGCGGGCATCTCACGAGCCCAAATGACGATGAAGACGACCGCAACTATGGCCAGTGCGATCAGGACGATCGAAAGCACGCTCATGGCCCGCCTGGTTCGCGGTCGTTAGACGGCGTGCCTACGATACAGCGGCGGTTTCGCGCACGGCGGCGGCGTTGAAGTATGAAGCGCGCGGGTGGTGCATGATGATGGCGGCCGTCGATTGTTCGGGGACGATTTGAAACGCTTCGGTCAGCGTCACGCCGATGCGATCGCCGGCTTCAAGGACGCGGAAGGCGATCTCGTGTTGTGAGAGATCGGGGCAGGCGCCATAGCCCCACGAATAGCGTTTGCCTCGGTCGGGATCCAACCGTAACTCCGTGCGGATGCGGCGGTGGGTCCATTCGGCAAGCGCTTCCGCCGACTGCACCGAGAAGCCGTGCAGGAAGTACGATTCGCTATAATCGCCCTTTGCTTGCAATTCTTCCGTGCGTTGCGCGGCGACGGTTCCAACGGTGACGACTTGTAACGCAACGACATCGATGCCTTCGCCGTTGACGGGTTCACGCAGGTAGTCGGCAAGACAGAGATGATCGCCGCCGATTTGGCGCGTAAACGGAAAGCGCGCGATTTCGCGCGAGCGATTCCGCGGATCGTAGAGGATGACATCGTTGCCGATGCCGGCCGCCGGAAAATACCCGTACGCAACTTTGGGAAAAAGCAGTCCGCCACGCGCCGCTTCTTGTTGGTAGCGGTGCAGCCGCGGCTGGAATTCATCGCGCACGAGCGCCTCGAACGCTTCACCCTTGGTGTTGCTCGCGCCCCAGGAGAGCCGGTAGAGACTCTTCAGATCGAAACAGGGCCAGAGCTCTTCTACATCTACCGTTTCAAGCGTCTCCGGACCCCAGAACGGCGGCTGGGGAATGTCGACGTGCTCGCTCTTTACCGCGGAAATCGACGGCATTTCGCTTTGATGCACAGTCGCGTTGCGCGCGCGATCGCGCTGTGCGAACGCTTCCGCTCGAATCCGCTCGACGAATGCCGTGCGCGTCGTACCATCGTTCGTCAAACGATCGATGATGTCGAGCCCTTCGAAAGCATCTTTTGCGTAGAACAATCCCGGTTCGAAGAACCGCTCGCCCTCGTCGAGCAACGCGATGCGCCGTCCAAAATCTCGGTTGATCGCAGCACCGCCGACAATGACGGGAAACTGCAAACCGCGCGACTCCTGCTCTTGAACGCAGATCGGCATTTGTTTGCTGGTCGATACGAGCAGCGCAGAGAGGCCGATGGCATCGGCGTTGACTTCAACGGCCTTATCGAGGATCGTATTCATCGGCACTTGTTTGCCGAGATCGTACACCGTGTAGCCGTTGTTCGTCAGAATCGTGTTGACGAGATTCTTGCCGATATCGTGCACGTCGCCGAAGACCGTCGCGAGGACGACGGTGCCCTTCGTCGAGCCCTCTTTCTTTTCAAGGAACTGTTCGAGATGCGCAACGGCTTTCTTCATCACTTCCGCGGACTGCAACACGAACGGCAGAATCAACTCGCCCGCGCCGAACTTATCGCCGACATCTTTCATCGCGGGAAGCAAGATTTCGTTGAGCACGGCGACCGGCGTGCGAGCTTGAAGCGCGACGTCGATCTTCGCTTCGATGCCATCCTTGCGGCGGCGAAGAATCGCGTTATGAATCTGCTGTTCGATTGGGAGTTCAGCTTCGGCATCAACGCTGTCATCCTCAGCTTGTCGAAGGACGGCAGATTCGAAATGTTCGATGAAGCGACTCAGCGCGTCGGGACGCCGGTTGAAGACGAGATCGTCGCAGAGCTCGCGAACGGTTGGATCGATTTCCGCGTAGGGCGTGATTTCTTTCGCATGCACGAGCGCAAGGTCGAGTCCCGCTTCCACGCAGTGGTGCAAGAACACCGAATTGAGCGCTGCGCGCGCCGCAGGTTTCAGTCCGAATGAAACGTTCGAAACGCCAAGCGAAGTGAGCACACCTGGAAGCTCGCGCTTGATCAGACGAATGCCTTCGATCGTCTCAATGGCTGAATTAACAAACTCGGCATCGCCGGTCGCAAGCGTGAACGTAAGATCGTCGAAGATCAACGCGCCGGCCGGTAAGTGATATTCGCCGACAACGATGTCGTAAATTCGCTTGGCGACTTCGAGCTTGCGTTGGGCCGTCTTCGCCATGCCGGTTTCATCGATCGTGAGCGCAACGACGGCGGCACCGTGCTCGACCGCGAGCGGCAGCACGACGTCCATTTTCGCGCGTCCTGCTTCGAGGTGCACGGAGTTCACGATCGCGCGCCCGGGGTTGTTCTCGAGCGCAACCTGAACCACGCGCGGTTCAGTGGAATCGATCATCAACGGCGCTTCGATGGATTGCGCGAGACGGCGAACAAGTTCCCGCATTTGTACGTCTTCGTCCGTACGCTCGGTAAGAGCGCAGCACACGTCGAGAACGTGCGCGCCGCCTTCGACTTGCTCGCGCGCGACGAGCATGATCTCGTCGTAATTGTCCTCGAGCAACAGACGCTTGATCCTACGCGAACCCTGGCTATTGATTCGTTCGCCGACAAGCAACGGCCGCGGCTGCTGTTCGAGCGTAATCGCCGTCATCGCGGAGGCGACATACTCGGAACGGCCGTCGCCTTCCGCCCTTCGACTCCGCTCCGCTCCGCTCAGGATGACAACTTTTTTGGCGTTAAAAGGCATGGCGTCGACCGCTTCACGCAACGCAATAATATGTGCGGGTGTCGTACCGCAGCAACCGCCCACGATGTTCACATGGAATTCGCGAACGAAATCCGCAAGTTCGCGTGCGAGTTCGTCGGGCGCTTCCGGGTAAATCGTCTCGCCCTTCGGACCCATCAGCGGCAATCCGGCGTTCGGAATCACGCTCACGTAGCAGCGGGAATTTTCCGCCAGATATCGCAAGGAGTCGCGCATTTGCGCGGGGCCCGTCGAGCAATTCAAACCGACGACATCAATAGGCAGCGCATCAAGGGTTGCGGTGATCGCGCGAATGTCGGTGCCGAGCAACATCCGCCCTTCGGTGATGAGTGTCGGCTGCGCCTGAATCGGGACGCGCCGCAACCCACGGCCGAATTCGCGAACGATGCCCGCGATCGCGGCTTTGAGTTCGAGCAAATCTTGCATCGTCTCGAGAAGGAGCAGATCGACGCCGCCGTCTACGAGCGCGCGCGCCTGTTCTCCATAGATCGTTGCAAGCTCTTCGAACGTGATCTTCGAAAGCGACGGATCCGAGGACGATACGAGCATCCCCGTCGGCCCCATGGATCCCGCAACAAAGCGCGGACGATCGGGTGTCGCAATCGCATCGCAGGCATCACGCGCGATCTCGGCGGAGCGAAGATTGATTTCGTACGTCTTCGCGCCGAGTTCGTATTCGTCGAGCTTCAACCGCGATGCGGTAAACGAATCCGTTTCGACGACGTCCGCGCCGGCTTCCAAATACGCCGCATGAATGTTTCGGATGATCTCCGGACGCGTGAGCACGAGCGCCTCGTTGCAGCCGAGGTAACGCTCACCGCCGAAGTCCGGCGCAGATAAATCGAGCGCCATGAGCTGCGTGCCCATGGCGCCATCGTAAATCAGTACCCGCTCTTGCAGCAGGCGCAAATAGTCTCGCAATTAGGTTCTACTACTCGCTTGTTCGATGGCGAAGTCTGACGCGACGCGGATCTCTCCGACGGCTCGTCCGGCTCGATTATACACGACGGGGTGCGCGAATGCCCGTAGTTCCGTCGCATCGGCGACCGGGGAACCGAGCGTTCTGAGCGCCGCCATCGTAACTGGAGCTCGAGCCCGGCTCGCGCCGTCGACGACCTTGCTCGCAACGCCCAGGCCGTCGGGAATCAGCGAGAGGCCGTGGACGCCTTCGGCACCCGCCTTGCACGCAATACTGCCGCCGCCTGCCGCCATGAGGACCGAGTCGAACTCGCCCGTACCGCAAACGTACTCGGGATGCGAAACCATCGCATCGCGCACTACGAGCAGCGCCATTGCATCGCGCGGATCGATCTCGGTCAGCGAGGCGAGGCGGGCGAACGCCATCGCTGCCCTTCGCAGGCTCGTCGCGTACACCGGAATCCCGCAGCCGTCCACACCGATCGGCCACGCAGCCGGATCGTCATCCGACATGCGGGCGCAAAAGGCGAGAATCGCTTGTTGCGCGGGATTATCGATCTGCAAGTAGGTTGAGAGATCGGCACCGAGCACCGTAGCCAATGCAAGTATGCCCGCATGTTTGCCGGAACAGTTATTGTGCACCGCGCGCGGTTTTTCTCTGCGTTCTATTAGCGCGCGCGAGGCCTTTTCATTGTACGGGTAGTGCGCGCCGCATTGCAGCATCGATTCATCAGCGCCGATCTTCCGCAGAATAGATTCAACGGCGTCGATATGAAACGGCTCTCCGGTATGCGAGGCAGCCAGAACCGCGATCTCTCGCATATCGAGTCCAAACCGGTCTCGAACGCCTGCCGCAATGGCGGCCGCCGCAATAAACGGCTTGGCCGAAGAACGTAAAAACACCGGCGACGAAATATCGCCGGTGGAGAAGATCACGTCGCCGCGCGGTGTTGCGGCAGCTGCGGCGACGTGATGAACTGATTCTACGAGATTACCGCGGGTGACTTCGACGTTCACGAAACGAGGGCAGGTTCTACGATCACAGCTTCCTGTTCTGCAAAGACCGGATTGCTTAGGTAACGTTCGCCGGTGTCGCAAGCGATCGTGACGATCGTCTTGCCGGCAGATTCAGGCCGCGCCGCGACCTTCAACGCTGCCCAAATATTCGCGCCCGCCGAGATTCCGACGAGCATGCCTTCTTCTCTTGCCGCGCGCCGCGCCATCGCAATTGCGTCCGCATCGCTGACCCGAATGATTTCATCGTAGACGCTTGTATCGAGCACCTTTGGTACGAAGCCCGTTCCCGTGCCTTGGATCTTATGGGGTCCCGGCGTTCCGCCCGAGAGCACCGGCGATGCATCCGGTTCGCCGGCGATGATCTTGATGCCGGGCTTGCGCTCCTTGAGCAAATGACCCGCACCGGTAATCGTGCCGCCCGTTCCGATCATGGCGACGACAATGTCGACCTTTCCGTCGGTGTCGCGCCAAATCTCTTCACCGGTGGTGCGGTAGTGAATCTCGGGATTCGCCGGATTCTCGAACTGCTGCGGCACGAAGTACTTGCCCGGTGCGCCGCTGCGAATCTCTTCGGCTTTCGCGATCGCACCCTTCATGCCGTCGGTTCCCGGCGTAAGCACGACTTGCGCGCCGTACGCCTTCAATAAATTGCGCCGTTCAACGGTCATGGTGTCCGGCATCACGAGAATACAACGATAACCCTTTGCCGCCGCGACGAACGCAAGCGCGATACCCGTGTTGCCGCTCGTAGGTTCGAGAATGGTCATGCCGGGAAGCAAGCGACCATCACGCTCGGCGGCCTCGATCATCGATACGCCGATACGATCTTTGACCGAACCGGCCGGATTGAACGACTCCATTTTCACAAGAATCGTTCCGGGAAGCCCCTTGTTGAGCCGCGGGATCTTCACCAGAGGCGTGTTGCCGAATGTATCGGCCAGATTCTCGTATATGCGTGCCATAGTGGCTTGTATAACCCCGTAGGCTGGAGCGGAGTTTTCAGGCTTGGCTTGCGAAGGCGGAAGCCCTGCCGGAGCGAAGGCCCCGGCACGTGTTCAGTCTCACCGAGAAATCGCTCTACGTCGACGCGCTCGATCTTTGGATCGATAGTATGTCGACGCGCGATCGCTGCTACGTGTCGCATGGCCACAGCGATCATGCGCGGGAACATCGTGTCGTCGTAACAACGCCGAATACCGCGCAGATTTGCCGCACGCGATTCGCGCGGCGTCAGGAATTCGCGCAGCTTTCACTTCTTCCGCGTACCGAACGACCGCGCATGGACGTCTCGTTCGAGGAGCACGCGTACAACGAATCGTGGATGGAAGGCGACCATCGCCTGACGCTCTTCTCCGCCGGACACGTACTGGGCAGTTCGCAACTTCTCATCGAAGGTGAAGCCGGCGCATTCGTATACACCGGCGATTTCAAACTAACGGACTCATTCACGGCGGAAGCACCGGAAGTAAAACGATGCGATGTCGTGCTGATGGAGTGCACGTACGGACGACCGCACTACGTCTTTCCGCCGCGCGACGAAGTCGCCGGCGCAATGGTTGAATTCGCGCGCGAAGCACTGGAAGCTGATGCCGTCCCGGTGTTCTTCGCATATTCGCTCGGCAAAGCGCAAGAAGCGATTGCGATTCTGGGAAACGCCGGCATTCCGCTGACGGTGCACGGCGCAATCGACACGATGACGAAAATCTACGAACGGTGCGGCATCCTGATGCCGCCGTATAAGCGCTACTACGCGGAGAATTTTGATACCGCAAGCTCGCTTATATGGCCGCCGGGCGGGAAAGCACTGCCGAAAGCGTTGCGCGATCGCGATGTACGAACTGCGGTACTAACCGGGTGGTCGCTCGATCGCGGCGCACTCTTCCGGTATGGAACCGAGCGTGGGTTTGCTCTCTCGGATCATGCCGACTACCCGTCGCTGCTACGCTATATCGAACTCGCGCAGCCGAAAAAAGTACTGCTGAACCACGGCTGGCGAGACTTTGTGTACCGGCTTCGCGCACTCGGCGTCGACGCGGAATACCTCGAAGCGAACGTACAATTGACGCTTTTTTAGTGATTGCGATCGTCGGAAGGCGGCTCGCGCCGGAGCTTCGACCGCTGGGCTGCCGCCAGCGAAACCACTGACACCGCAAGCCCTGATAAAACAACAAAATCGACGGCGCTCATAACCCCTCTCGCATAAGGCTGCGCGCGTTAGGAGCTTATGAAACCGGTTTGCGTTGAAGAATTAAAGAACCGGATGAGAAGGCCGTCTTAACGTTGTGAAGGGATGTGGCCTTCTTCAAGCGAGCGTATGTCGTCTTCACAAAAGTGATTGAAGTATGTATCGCGCAGATTACCCAGGCGCATATCGGATATCGTTTTGGTTCCGTCACCGCGGAAAATATCCATCGATTTCAAAAACGGGATGTACCGGGCCATTCGTACCATACGCCAGTCCGTTAGCTTCCATTTGTTCAGAGCCATGTACTCGTAGTCGTACGGAGGCAGCGCGACACTTTTCTTGCCGTCAAGCGGTGTGAGTTTGACGCGGAAGCCCTCTTTTTCGAAAATCGCGTCTTCGACTTGTTTTATTGATGCCATGAGCGGCGATCGCTCCTACTCGAGCCCGATGTCCCAAAGCATGCCCAGGTCTTTTTTCGAGAACGTCTTGAACGCAATCAGCGTTTCGGTACTTTCAATGCCTTCGAGCGCCGCAACATGCTCGGTGACGAGGTCGTTGAGCGCTTCGTGTTCTTTGACGCGCGCGATTGCAACAACGTCGAACGGTCCTGCTACCGAATAGACTTCCGCGATGCCGTCGATTGCCAGCAGATCATCGGCAATCGATTTGAGTCTCGGACGCGCAACGTTCATCAAAATAAAGGCCGTGACCATGGCCGAGGCCTTCGCGGCAGCCCGGGAGAACGCCCCCTCATGAAGAGAGCAGCCTCACTGGTCCTCGTTTTCTCGCTTCTTCCTATCGTCGCGTTCGCGCAAAGCCCCGCGCAGGCGCCGTCGATCGACGATGCGGTCGCCGCAATTGCTGCCTACGGTCCACGCGCGCTCAGCGAACAAGGCGCGCCGGGAATGTCCGTGGCGATAACGGATCGCACGCATACGATTAGGATTCTGACGTTCGGCTATGCGAATCTGGAAAGCAAGACGCCCGTGTCCGAAGAGACGCGTTTCCCGATTGGCTCCATCTCGAAATCGATGACTTCGCTTGCGCTGCTGCAACTCCACGACCGCGGACTCATCGACTTGAACGCCCCGGTGCGCACCTACCTGCCCTGGTGGACGATCGGCGGCGGCAACAAGATTGTCGTGCATCAATTGCTCTCGCATACCGCCGGCATTCCGGACGATTACACGTTCGACGGCAGTTATGGCTATGAAATTGCGATGCTGCGCAACACGCACACGATCTTCCCGCCGGGCACGAAGTGGGCGTACTCAAATGACGGCTTAGCGACGGCGGGTGCGATCGCGGCTACCGTGTCCGGGCGCCCGTGGCAGGATGGAATTCTGTCTACGGTCTTTACGCCGATCGGCATGACGCATTCGTCGGCGTACTTCGATGCGCGCACGCTGGCCGACACGGCGACCGGATACATGTTCCGCGACTCCGACCTCGTTAGCGTAGGACCGCATCCAGCGCTCACGCCGACGCAGGTCGTGGATTTCCTCAATCCCGCCGGTTCGGTCATTTCGACGCCGGGCGATATGGCTGCATACATGCGCTTTTATTTAAACGGCGGTGCAACCGCGAACGGCACGCGCCTGCTGCGCTCGGCGACATTCACTGCGATGACGACCCCCGATACCTTCGCCGATGGTAAGCCGGCGGGAGCGGCGTCGCCGGAGCTTGCCGAGTGGCCCGAATTTTACACCCGTTATGGCTACGGACTTGCCGTTTTTAACACCGGGGGCGATCATCTCATCGGCCACACGGGCGGTATTTCGGGATACACTGCGTGCATGCAGATGAATCTCACCCGCGGCTTCGGCGTGATCGCACTGTCCAATCTCGTTGAGGCACCACTGCATCCGTGCGCAATTGTGAAATACGCGATGGCCGTTCTTCGGGCACAGAGCCTCGGCACGGCATTACCGCCGGCGCCCACCGGTCCGCCGATTGCGAAGCCGAAGATCGTCGCGTCGCAGTACGTTGGAACGTATCGCGGCGCAAACGGTGTTACGATTGACGTGCGCGAGAACAGCGGATCGCCGCAAATCGTCGACGCCGGAACGACCTATGTGCTCGATCCGCGCGGTGGCGATCTCTTCTGGACCGACGATCCGCGCTTTCCGAATTTCTACATCGCGTTCTCGCGTAACAAACGCAAGATCGTCGACGGCTTTACGCATGGTCCGGAGGTATTTACGAACGAGCACTTCACCGGGCCAACCACCTTCTCGCATCCGGCGGCGTGGAACGCACTCGCGGGCCGTTACGAAACCAACGTCTGGGGGACGCCACTCGTTATGCGCGTCGTGATTGTGAAAAACGAGTTGACGGTGGATGGCGTGCAGCCTCTCGTATCGGGCAAAAACGGCACATTTGTCCTTGGAACGTCGGCCGTACGATTCGATACGGAAGCCGCAGGGAAAATGCAGCGCGTCTGGCTTGACGGCTCGCCGCTGTATCGCATCGATCTTCCTTGAGGCGCTTCGCGTATGTTGCAAACGCTGTAGCGGCGCGCAGCGGCAAGCTCGAAAAGATCGCGTTGATCGCGGACTATCTGCGGGAACTCGATGACGGCAATCTTCACGCTGCCACGCGCTTCTTTACGGGGAATCCGTTCGCGGCGCGCGATCAACGCAGCCTCAATCTCGGTGGACGCGCGATTGTCGCCGTGGCAAAACGCGTGTGGCGAATCGACGATGCTGCGCTCTCTGCGGGCTATCGTGAGACCGGAGATTTAGGCTCGGCGCTTGGGCCGCTCGTGATGCCTCCCTCGGATCTGACGCTTTTCGGGGCGGAGACGTTGACGCCGGCGCTGCTCGATGCACTGTTCGTTCAAATTGCCGATGCGTCAGGGAAAAACGCCGGCAAGAAGCGCGAAGCCGTGCTCGAGCGCATTCTGCGTAATTGCACGGATCCGCTCGAAGCAACGTACGTCATCAAGATCATCACGGGCGACTTGCGCATCGGATTGCGTGAGGGACTCGTACACGATGCGATTGCGCAAGCATTCGAGAGCACCCACCGCGCGATTCATCGCGCCGTAATGGCATCGGGCGATGTCGGGGAGGTCGCCGTTGCAGCGAAGCACCACCGACTGGACGAGATTCACGTGGCGTACGGTTCCCCGGTCGGATTCATGCTCGCATCACCGATTGCATACGGCGAAACGTATCGCGAACTCGGCACGCACGCGTGGATCGTCGAGGATAAATACGACGGGATCCGTGCTCAAGCGCACATCCATGACGGCGCCGTGACGCTCTATTCCCGCAATTTCAACGATGTGACGCGCTCGTATCCCGAAATCGCGCAGGCGCTTGCGACACAATCGCGCCGAATGATCCTCGACGGCGAGATCATTGCGTGGCGCGACGGAAAAGCGCTTCCGTTCCGCATCCTGCAAGCGCGCCTGCAGCGTAAGGAAATCGATCCGTCGCTCTTGGAAGACGTGCCGTTGCAGTATGTCGTCTTCGATGCACTCGCAATCGATGACGAATTTCTTATCGACGAACCGCTCGAGCAGCGCCGCGCACAACTCGCCGGCGCATTCAAACCCAACGAAGGTGCGGCTTTAGCGGCATTCCAACGGCTCGATGTTGATACGAATGGACGGTCGATTAACGACCGTTTCGAGGCGGCACGCGGGCGGGGCAACGAGGGGTTGATGCTCAAGCGCGTCGATGCACCATACGTTCCGGGCCGGCGCGGGAAGTGGTGGCTGAAACTCAAACGCGAGCTGACGACGCTCGATGTTGTTGTCGTCGCCGTCGAGTGGGGCCACGGCAGACGCGCGAAAGTCCTCTCCGATTACACCTTTGCGGTGCAGGACGACGAGGGCAACCTGCTCACGATCGGCAAGGCGTACTCGGGGTTAACCGATGCAGAGATTTCGGATATGACGACGTGGTTTCTCGCGCATCAGACGGGTAAGCGCGGCTACGCAATCAGCGTCGAACCGAAGATCGTCCTTGAAGTCGCGTTCGACATCGTGCAGCGAAGCGAGCTCCATGAGAGTGGATATGCCCTTCGCTTTCCGCGAATCGTCCGCATCCGCGACGACAAGCCGGTCTCGCAAATCAACACGCTTGCGGATGTCGACCAGATCTATGAAGAGATGTTAGCGCGAGAGGGAATCAGCGGTGAATGATGCCGGCGAACGCTTCGTTTGGCGGTACGAGGTAAAGGACGATTCGATCGAAGCATTCGAAGCAGCGTACGGCAAGGGCGGCGACTGGGACGCGTTTTTTGCCGGCGCTCCCGGGTACGAGCGGACCGAGCTCTATCGCGAGGCGTCGGTCGCCAACGTCTACCTCACAATCGACTATTGGTTGCAGCCAGGGCAACGCGACGCATACGTTGCGTCGCGGCAAGACGCATACGATGCACTCGACGCGCGGTGCGGTGATCTGACGGTTGAGGAGCAGCTGATCTAGAGCGCGTTGAGGAACGCTTCAACCGCGCGCTGCGACTGGGCGTTTTCTAAGAGCCAATCGTGTTTCGCTCCGGCGATGGCAACGAAACACTTGTCGTGCGATGATGCATCGCGTTCGAGCGCCGGTCCTTGAGTGGGCGGAATCGCGTCGTCGTTGGTTCCCTGAAAAACGAGCAGCGGTTCCCGAATCGCCTCCACCATCGCCGTCTCATCGAACAGCGCGGCGGCATCTTCTGCGATGCGATAGCGATGTTTGGGATCCTGATACTCGCTTGCTGCCGCGATGTCGTCCCACGGCGCCGCAAGAATCAGTCCCATGACGTTGGATGCAAAGCGAGATACTCAGCGATCGCGGTTCCCATCGAATAGCCGAGCACGACGACTCCGCTGTTGCTCTCCCGTTTTGCGGCATCGTAGATGCGCAGCGCGTCCGATTGCAGCGAAGTGAAATGGGCGATACCGGAACTGAACCCGTATCCACGATAGTCGTACCACACGACGCGCGAGGCGTACCGTGCGAATCCGCGCGCCGCCTTGTCGTGGCGCTCGATCAAGTTTCCGCTCCCGCCGAACATGATCAGCGCAGGAGCATCGGCTTTGGCGCCGGCGTACGAGTAGCCGCGCAAGAGTGCACCGTTGACCCGAAGTGAGACGCGCGTGCGGCCCGGCGCGTCGGTCCATTGTGCGAGCGACGCCTTGGGCTTGGGCGAATCCATCAGATCGTCCCGATGAATGACAATAGTCGGTTTTCCGGCGCTCGCAAGCAGCGCGACCGCCATGAGAAGGTTTGCGACGTACATCCTAGCGACGTTTGTTCCGTGCGTCGCGAATCATCTTCGCGCGCTCGGCGGCATCGAATGACGACGATTGCTTCGCTTTGCGTGGGAGCGCCGCGATCAGACGCGCGATGCCGACGAGCGTAATGAGCGCGACTGCGGCGGCCGTCAACGCTACGCGAAACGGCATGTGTGGAATGCCGCCGAGGCTCGCGAGAACGACAGCAGCCAGAGCGGTAAGCGTCTCCCACCTGCGCATCGCGCGCTGATTCGGTAGATTCAAGGCCCTCTCTTGCGCGCGAAGAACGACTTCCTATGAGCTTCCCGGTCGAACGCGTACGCGCCGAGTTTCCATCGCTTTCAATTACGGACGGTGGGCGGCCGCGTATCTACCTCGATAACCCTGCGGGGACGCAGGTCCCGGGACGCGTCGCCGAAGCGGCCGCGCGCTGCTTGATCGAGACGAACGCGAATCTCGGCGGGTATTTTGTGACCAGCCGCCTCGCCGAAGATGCAATCGAAACGGCGCGCAGCCGCGTGATGCAATTCCTCGGGGCGGCTTCGACGCGCGAGATCATCGTCGGTCCGAGCATGACGTCGCTGACGTTCCGCCTCTCACGCGCACTTGCGCGAAGATGGCAGCCGGGCGACGAGATCGTTGTGACGCGAATGGATCACGATGGCAACATCTCGCCGTGGCTGGCTGCGGCTGCCGATCGCGGCTTGACCGTTCGCTGGCTCGATTACGACCGCGACTCTTGGCGAATCGAACCCGAGGCGCTCGATCGTGCGCTCAGCCGTCGCACGCGACTGGTTGCGCTCAATTACGCAAGCAATCTCACGGGCTCGATCAATGACGTTCGCACGCTCGTGAAACGCATTCATGACGCGGGCGCACTTGCCTATGTCGACGCCGTTCAGTTTGCGCCTCACGGGTATGTCGATGTCGCGCAGTTAAACTGCGATTTTCTCGCATGCTCGTCGTACAAATTTTTCGGCCCGCATCTCGGTATCGTCTACGGACGTGAGGCGCTGCTGGAAGAGCTGGAAGCCTACAAAGTGCGTCCCGCCACGAACGACCTTCCGTGGCGCTTCGAACTCGGCACGCCGCAGATCGAATTATTTGCCGCACTCGGTGCGGCGATTGCCTACTACGAGTGGCTGGGCGAACAACTTGGCGCAACCGGCGACGCGCGCGCGAAGATCCAAGCGGCGTTCGCAGGTGCAGTTGCGTGGGAAGAAAGCCTCGCGCAGCGACTGATCGCCGGGTTGCAGCGCATCGGCGACCTCTCGATCTTCGGCATCACCGATCCCCGGCAAGGCGCACATCGCGTCCCGACCGTTTCGTTCGTGCACGAGCGTATCTCAACCGACGAGATTGCGAAGGCGCTCGCGGAACGCAACATCTTCGTTTGGAGCGGAAACAACTACGCGCTCGAATTAGTACGTTCTCTTGGATTGAATGAAGAGGCGGGTGTGGTGCGGATCGGAGCCGCGCATTACAACACGCCTGCCGAAATCGACGTTACCCTCGAAGCACTGGAGGCCTATGTTCGTTCTCGCGCTGCTCTTAGCAACCGTTAATCCGCAACCGTCGCCCCAATCATCCGTTGCTCTCGACGACCGCCTCAGTGCGCTTGCAAGCGACGCGATTCAATCGCAGCACGCGCCGGGCGGCGCCGTGGCGGTCGTCCGCGACGGCACAATCCTCTACGCAAAAGGGTTTGGTCTTCGAAACATCGCCGCCAACGAACCGGTCGATGCCGATACGCAGTTCGAAGTCGGTTCTGTCACCAAGCAGTTCACTGCTGCCGCGATCCTACAGCTCAAGGAGCAGCGAAAGCTCCGGCTTGATGATCCGCTCTCGAAATACGTGCCGTTGTTTCCGCACGCGCACGAAATTACGCTGCGTCAATTACTGAACCAAGTCAGCGGCTTACCGAACTACACCGATGTCAATCATTTTATATCGATTGCAAAGCAGCCTGGAAGCTTCGAGAAGATTGAGGGACTCATCGCCGGGCAGCCGCTGCATTTCAAACCCGGAACGAAGTGGGAATACAGCAACACGAACTACGTGGCACTGGGACGGGTTATCGAAGTTGTTTCGCATCAGTCGTACGCATCGTACATCCGCACGCAGATCTTCCAACCCGCAGGGATGACGCGTAGCGGAATGATCGCGGATGAACCGACGCTCACGGACTTTGCAACGCCGTACTGGCAAGGAATGAAAAACAGCGAAACGCTTTCGCCGGCGCAGCCCCTCTACGACGCGTGGGCCGGCGCAGCGGGAGCCATTGTGTCGACGGTCGGCGATTTAGCGCGTTGGGACCTCGCGCTCCAAAGCGGCAAAATTGTCAGTCCCGCTGACTTTACGCTCATGACGACGCCCGGAAAACTTGCAAACGGTACGCCGACCGACTACGGATTCGGATGGCAAATCGATTCCGTCGACGGCCAAACACGCATCTGGCACAACGGCGGAACGTTCGGATCGTCGTCTAGCAACGTAACGTTTCCGGCACAGAACCTGGACATCATCGTCTTAGAGAACGAAGACGGCGCCGCCACGTCGGCGCTCGCAACAAAACTCTACGAGGCGATGTTCCCCGCCTTCGCGGTCGTGGCGGTCACGCCGGGCGAAGGCGAGGATCCTGCCGTGACGGTACGGGCGAAGTCATTGATCGATGCCGCGGTAAAGGGCGCGTTCCCCGACGAGCAGCTCTCGCCGCTCGTTCGTCAAAAGATCCCGCCCGCGAAGCAGCAAGAAATTGGGCAGCAACTCGCGACGCTCGGTGCGGTTAAAGACGTCATTTTTAAAAAGAAAGCAGAGCTGGGCGAAGATACAACCTATCTCTATCGTGTCGATTTTGCGAACGCTACGGTGAACTTCTCGCTCTCGATCAACAAGAAGACAAATCTCCTCGACGGCATCTGGTTCGCACCAGGCAGCTAGACATCACTTGCCAGGTCGCTACCGAACCGGTAACGGGCGAGGCGGTACCGGCGCAGAGTGTACCATCGACGTCGTGGTCCGTCCGTGCGGCGTGAACCGGTCCAAGATCGGCTCGAGATCGTCCATCGAACGCAAGTACACGCGCATAAAATAGCAATCGTCGCCCGTAATCCGGTAGCACTCCGTTATCTCCGGTATGTCTTTTGCGATCGCCGGGATGATCTGAAGCTTACGGCTTTGCGGACTCACGCGAATGATTGCGCTTATGGTAAACCCGAGCGCACGCGGATGTATTTCAGCGCGATACGTCACGACGTTGCGCTCTTCCAAGCGCTTTATGCGTTCCGCCGTGGCAGGCGCGGATAAGCCGACGTTCCTCGCGACGTCTGCGATCCGCGCGCGAGCATCGCGTTGGAGTTCCTCGATGATCCGGCGGTCTATCTCGTCAAGCGATTCGAAGGTTTCGAAGCCATTTTTCGCTCGTTCCAGTTGCATATGAGGTTTTGCACCTGCGCTTTGCCCTTTAGGAAGGGGATAGAACTTTATACCATACGGTGCATGGATGTTGCTACGACCGCCTCTCGCGTCCGAAATTGGAACGCAACACCCGGGCTGTTCGTGGTTAGCGCGCTCTTTCATTACGCGGGCCCATCATTTGCGGTGCTTCTGTTTTCGAAAGTCGACGTGCAAGGTGTCGCCTGGCTGCGTGTCGTTAGTGCCGCGGCCTTATTCGCAATCTGGCGGCGTCCGTGGCGTGCGACGCTCTTACGGGATCCCACGCACCTGGCTTTGATCGGGTGCTTCGGCGCCGTCTTGGCGGCGATGAATCTCTGTTTCTACCTTGCCATCGCGCGACTTCCGCTCGCGACGGTAGCAGCGATCGAGTTTTTGGGGCCGATTGCGCTCGCCGCGGTTGGAGCGTGGAACGCGCGCAACGCTTTGGCCTTATGCGCGACGGCCGCCGGCGTTGCCTTGCTCACCCATGCGCGTTTTCACGGAGAACCTGTTGCATTCGCGTTCGCCTTTGCAAATTGTGGATTATTTCTGCTCTATATCGTGCTTGGACATCGCATCGCGCGCGAGTGCCGTTCCCGTAGCGGTTCTTTGGCGAGCGTCGATGCGTTGGCTCAAGCGATGCTTGTTGCTGCCGTGCTCATCTCACCGATTGGACTCGGCGCGGCGATACCGGCAATCACACGGCCGTCATTGCTCGCGGCGGGTTTCGGTGTGGGGATCTGCTCGTCCGTCATTCCATATGGACTCGATCAATACGTCATGTCGAGGCTTCCGCGCGCGACGTTTGCATTGATGTTGGCTTTACTTCCGGCATGCGCAACGCTTATTGCGGCGGTGCTGCTGCACCAGATTCCAAACGCACGCGACCTGCTCGGAATATTCTTTGTGATTTGCGGCGTCGCCGTTCACCGCCCGGAGAAGTAAATGAAGTACAAACGTCTTGGAGCGTCAGGGCTCCACGTTTCGAGAATTTGCTTAGGCATGATGAGTTACGGCGACAAGCGGGAGCGCGCGTGGCATCTCGATGAAGAGCAAGCGCGGCCGCTGGTACGCCGAGCGGTTGAGGCCGGCATCACGTTCTTCGATACCGCGGATATGTATTCGAACGGCCTTACCGAAGAGATCAGCGGAAGGCTTTTGCGTGATGCATTCGCGCGACGCGACGACTATGTGCTCGCAACGAAGGTGTACTACCCGATGGGACCAATGTCCACCGATCGCGGCTTATCTCGCAAACACATCCTTTCGGCAATCGATGCGTCGCTGCGGCGGCTGGGAACGGATTACGTCGATCTCTATCAAATCCACCGCTGGGATTACGAGACACCGATTGCTGAGACGATGGATGCGCTCCATGACGTCATACGATCGGGCAAAGCGCGGTACATCGGCGCGTCAAGCATGTACGCTTGGCAGTTTGCAAAGGCGCAGCATGTTGCAGACGTGTTCGGCCTCACGCGATTCGTATCGATGCAAAATCACTACAATCTCATCTACCGCGAGGAGGAGCGCGAGATGAACCCGCTTTGTCTCGATCAAGGCGTCGGCGTTATTCCGTGGAGTCCGCTTGCGCGCGGCGTCCTCGCCGGTTCGTGGGAACGCGGCGGAGTTCGAAAAACCATCCGATCGACGAGCGATCCGTTTGCCGATGCAATGTACGGCGAAGACGACTTCGCCGTCGTCGATACACTCAACGCAACGGCGCGCAGCTTAGAGCTTCCGCCGGCACAGGTCGCAATCGCGTGGTTGTGTTCGAAGAATGTCGTCACCGCGCCGATCGTCGGAGCGACAAAGCCGCAGCACATCGACGACGCCGTCGCTTCGCTCGATGTTTCACTCACCGAGGCGAACGTTCAAGCCCTCGAAGCACCGTATCGGCCGCATACGGTGCTCGGCCACACCTAAACCGCTATTTGTTTTTGAATTTGGCGACGCGCTTTTCGTTGTAGGCGGCGATGCCCTCTTTGGCGTCTTCGCTCTTGAAGAGCAGCGATTGCAGTTCGCGTTCGAGCGCGAGTGCGTCGTTGAGCGGTAGTTCGGCGCCGGTTTGAACGCTGCGCTTGATGTGACCGACGGCCATCGGTGCTTTGTTCGGCGTACAGAACTGCCGCGCATAATCGGTGATCTGCTCGCGAAATTCTTCTGCGGATCCTTCGTAGATGTCGCTGATAACGCCCCAATCCAATGCTTGTTCGTAGCTGAAGGTTTTGCCGCTTATCATTAATTCCATCGCGCGCGCCTTACCGACGAGACGCGCAAGACGTTGGGTGCCTCCGGTTCCCGGCAACACACCGAGCGCGACTTCGGGAAGACCGATCTTGCCGGAATCCTTGCGCGCGATGCGGATGTCCGCCGCCATCGCAATCTCCATGCCGCCGCCGACGCAGTGGCCGTTGAGCGCAGCAATCACGAGTTTCGGCGTTTGTTCCAGACGCGAAAGCGTTTCATTCGCGTGCAGACAGAACATGTACTTGAACTCCGGGGTGACGGAGTTGAGCATATTGATGTTCGCGCCGGCCGAGAAGAATTTTTCGCCTGCGCCGGTGAGCACGATCACTTCAACGTCGCTATCGAAACGCGCATCGAGAATCGCTTCATCGAGTTGGCGCATCATTTCGTGCGTGTACGTGTTCGCGGGCGGATCGTTCATCTCGATGAACGCGATGTGTCCATCTTTCCAATAGTTGATGACGCGCTTGCCGTCAAAGGCGTGCGCTTCGCGCCCAAAAGGCGTCGCTTGCGTTGCGGTACCGTTTGCTGTCGTCGTCATATCTTTTGTCCTTAGTTAGAGCTCAGGTTGCCTTTAGGTGCGATCCAATTGGAGTCTTTGAAATAAGCCTTGAGCGTTTCGTCGTCGGCGGGTGTCGGAAGGACGCTCGGCATGTGCGCATCCCACTCTGCTTTCGTAACCTCGCGACCGTCAACGGTGAAGTATTTGCCGGCGTAGTCGCCGATATGGCGGTTGAACTTCATATCGGGAACATAGAACTTCGTCTCGCTCGGATTGACTTCGTTCACGCGATCGACCGTCGCCTGCACTTCGTCGTGGAACTGCCCGCGCGCCCGTTCGTTCAGGTGCTCCTTGTCGACGGCGTCGCTCGTCTTATCTTCGTCGACGCGGCCTTTGATGCCCCATGTGTAGGCCCATTGCGCCGAACCGGAATGATCGGTTCCGAAGAGATCCAGCGAGCCGGAGATCCACTTGTTGTAATACTTCTGCTGAATGTCGACGGGAATCACGCCGGCCTTTGCAATACGGCGCAAACCCGTGATGCCGGTACCCATGTGAAAGGACTCTTCGCGAAGCATCGGACCCATCGATTGCGCAAGCGGCGCAAAGCTCGAATGCGAGAGCATCGTCAGTTGGAATTTTCCGTCGCGATCCATGAAATTCGTATACGCGAAGAAATCGAGCCAGTGCGTCACGTCGTCATTGAACGCGTTGAGCAGGCGATTCTTCTTCCCGAACGCGCGCCGCTCGAGCATCTTCTGCGCTTCGATCTTGCCCTCGCTGCCGAAATGGTTCACGAGCAAGTGACACATCTGGTAGCCGTGGCGCGTCTCTTCCACCATGATGCGCACGAGTGAAGCGAGGTCATACTCGGAAGGCGCGTTGTTGACGAGGAAGCGCTGCTGTTCGTTTGATGCGAACTCCGTGTCGCCCTGATACACGATCATATTGAGCACCGCGTCCCGCATGCGTTGATCCGGAATTTCACGGAGCTTCTCCCACCGGCGCTCGCCCTTGAAGTCGCCGAAGTAGATCTCGGGCGTGGGGAGTTCACCATACTTGGCTTCGAACGTGTAACCGGGCATAAAGCGCTCGATGAGCTCTTGGTCCAACCCGATGTCGCTCTGCCAGTCCTTGAGGAGGTCGATCCAATCGTCGAAGGTGCTGATGCGCGCCATGGTGCAACGCCTTTCCGGGGAGATCCCGCTTGTGACGGATTTAATGGTTCCCGTGAGAACAGTGATATATTAGCCCCAGATGCGACAAATAACAAGGCCCAATTCCTTTATTTTCACGCTCTACGGTGATTTGGTACACCGCCATGTGACCGATGGCTCGCTGTGGATCGGCAGCCTCGTGCGTCTCATGGCTCCCTTCGGCTTGTCCGAGGCGGCCGTGCGTCAGGCCGTATCGAGAATGTCGCGTCAAGGGTGGCTCAGCGCACGGCGAACGGGGCATCGGGCGTTCTACGCAGTGACGGATCGCGGACGCCGGCGGATCGAAGGGTTGAGCCCACGCATCTACGGCCCGGTTGTCGAATGGGACGGCCGTTGGCGCATGTTGACGTACAGCGTCGCCGAGGCGCAGCGCGAACGACGCGATCGTCTTCGGAAGGAACTAACGGTCCTCGGTTGGGCGCCGCTTTCGTCCTCGACGTGGCTCTCGCCGCGCGATGCAATGGACGAAGTGCGCGAAGTCGTCGAATCCGCGGACGTTGCAGATAACATCGATCTGTTCGTGAGCGACTACGCGGGCCCGAGCAGCGATCGCGACTTGTTGAGCAAGTGCTGGGACTTGGAGGCGATTGCGTCGGCCTATCGCGAGTTCATTCACACCTACGAACCGCGCTTGGCTCGGGAACGGGAGCGAGGAGGCCTTTCGGAAGAAGAGGCCTTCGTCGAACGGCTGTGGCTCGTGCACGACTATCGCAAATTTACCTACGTCGATCCGGGACTCCCGAGCACGCTGCTTCCCGCGCATTGGCCGGGGACGACAGCGGGTGCGCTTTTTCGCGAGTATTACGGCGCGATCGACCGGAAGTCGTTGAAATTCTTCTTCGATGCAACCGGCCAGGCTGCGTCGGCGTAAGCGTCGAAGCCACCGCGCCATGCCCAAGCGTATTCTTGCATCCGCCTTCGCTGCCGCAGCACTGGCCCTCGCCGCCTGCAACAACGGCGACGTCAATAATTTGTATGGTTCTGCGACGCCCACGCCGGTGCCGACGTCGACTGCATCGCCGTCGCCGGATCCGCATGCATCGACGGCCGCCGTGACGGTGTACTTTAACGCCTCGCCGGTCCCGAATCAACCCGTCACGCTATCAACTTCCGTAAACGCCACCGTGGGCACCACCATCCGGACGCAGAATACCGACAGCACGGGAAAGACGACGTTCAGCAATCTGACACCCGCCACATGGTACTGCTTCAGCACAACCTACACGCAGCCGTGGTCGTCGCCGCCTCCCTCGCCGTTGCCGATGTACCAACCGCAGTGCACGCCGTATTGGGGAACCATCGGCGTAACGCTCTCGTTCTTCTAATCGTCGTCCTCGTGTAGGTGCAGATGACTGCCGTCCTCTGCATCTGAGAGTACTGCGCGCGCTTCACTCAAGACGGCGCGCGAAATTGGTTGCGAGGGCTGCACCGTACCGGCGTCAGCAAGAAACGACGATTCGCTCCAGTCCTCCCACGTTTCGAGCGGTTCGCCGTCGACGTCGGCCGGAAAGCGCACGCAGAACCCTTGATCGAGATGCACGCCGACGACCATCACCTGCGTCCCGCGCGGAAAGTACGTGCCGTCTTTCCAAAGCGTGCCGTAGGTCGTGTCGTAGTACTCTCCGATTTTGATCATAGGCTAAACGGGTTCATCGCTTTCTCGCCGACATACGTCAGGATGCTTTTTGTTTCCGTGTAGAGCCGCATCGTCTCCATGCCGAGTTCGCGGCCGTACCCTGATTGCTTATACCCTCCGAACGGGACGCCCGGAAAGACCGCGTACGGCGTATTAATCGCGACCGTGCCGCTGCGAATTGCGCGCGCCACGCGATTGGCCCGGCCAATGCTATTCGACCAGACGCTTGCGGAGAGGCCGTACTCGCTGTCGTTCGCAAGCGCTACGGCTTGCGCTTCATCGGCAAACGGCGTAAACGTGACGACCGGTCCGAAAATTTCTTCGCGCGAAATGCGATGCTGCGGCTGCGCTTCGAATGCCGTTGCACTCCAGAACATGCCATTCGCGAATTCTGCGCCGAGCGACGCGGGGGTTCCACCGATGAGCGCGCGGGCGCCTTCCGCAGCTCCGATCTCGCAGTATGACTTGATCTTCTCGAATTGCTCGGAGAGGGTGATTGCGCCGACGTGCGTTTGCGGATCTTCCGGATTGCCGACGCGAACGTTCTTCGCGCGCTCGACGAACGATGCGACGAACGCATCGTAGATCGGGCGATGCAGCAGCACGCGGGAACGCGCTTCGCAGGCTTGACCCGCATTGTAGAAAATGCCGTAGAGCGCACCCGCGACGGCAGCGTCGATATCGGCATCATCGAACACGATCGTGGGCGACTTGCCGCCGAGTTCGAGCGTCACGCGTTTGACCGTATCCGCAGCCGTTTTTGCAACGATCTTTCCCGTCGCCGTACTTCCGGTGAACGCGATTTTGTCGACGGCGGGATGTTCGACGAGCCACTGTCCGAGTTCGCGTCCCGAACCCGTTACCACGTTGAGCACGCCTTCGGGGACGCCGGCTTCCAGTGCAATTTTGCCGAGTTCGATTGCGGTAAGGGGCGTCGACGGCGCGGGTTTGAGCACGACGGTGCAGCCCGCCGCCAGTGCCGGCGCAACTTTCCACGACGCGAGCAGTAACGGGAAATTCCACGGAATAATCGCACCGACCACGCCGAGCGGTTCGCGAACGGTGCTCGCAAGATACGTCGGAATCGGCGGCGGCATCGTTTCGCCGTAATTCTTCGTCGCTGCGCCCGCGTAGAATTCGAAGCAATCGACGATTGCCCCCATCTCGCCCTTCGCGGTTGAAACCGCCTTGCCGTTGTCGCGCACTTCGAGCATCATCAACTCTTGCGAACGCTCGGCAATGAGCTGCGCCATCTTGTAGACGATCTTCGCGCGACGCGATGCCGCCATATTCGACCACTTGCCGCCGTCGAATGCAGCGCGCGCCTTTTTCACGGCAGCGTCGAGTTCGTCGCGCGAGGTTTCGTGCACGTGCGCGATTACAGCGCCCGTTGCGGGATTGCGGTCTTCGTATGTGGTGCCGGATGCTTCCAGCGTCGTGCTCATCGATTACTCCGTCCGTTCGAAAATCGTTGCAATGCCTTGGCCCACGCCGATGCACATCGTTGCAAGGCCGTACCGTCCGCCGGTGCGGCGCAGTTCGTGCACAAGAGTCGTTGCGATACGCGCGCCGCTCGCGCCGAGCGGATGGCCGAGCGCGATCGCGCCGCCGTTGACGTTCGTCTTTGCCGCGTCGAATTCTAGGTCGCGCATGCAAGCAATTGACTGCGCAGCGAACGCCTCGTTGATCTCGATCAGGTCCAGCTCCGCGCTGCTCAATCCGGCCACCTTCAATGCGCGCCGGCTGGCCGGAATGGGTCCGAGACCCATCATGTCTGGCCGCACGCCGGCTGCGCCGGTTGCGATGATACGTGCGATCCGCTTGAGACCCAAGTCACGCGCTGCCTCGTCCGATGCAAGAACGAGCGCGGCGGCGCCGTCATTGATCCCTGACGAATTGCCGGCAGTCACCGTCCCGCCTGCAGCAAACGCGGGTTTGAGTTTTGCAAGCGCCTCCAACGTCGTATCCGGGCGCGGATGTTCGTCGAGTCCAATATTTTCAACGACGACAAGCTCGTCTTCGAAGCGATTGCGCCCCATCGCGGACTTTGTTTTCATTTGCGATTCATACGCGAACTCGTCTTGCTCGCGTCGGGAAATCCCGTACTCCTTCGCGACTTTCTCTGCCGTTTCGCCGAGTGAGATCGTCCATTCGCCGGGCATTTTCGGGTTGACCATACGCCATCCAAGCACCGTATCGAACAGCTGCTGCGCGCGCCCGAACGGTTTATCGCTTTTAGGCAGCACGTAGGGCGCGCGGCTCATCGACTCCACGCCGCCCGCGACGATCACATCCGCTTCACCGGCTGCAATTGAATGTGCGGCCGAGTTAATCGCCTGAAGGCTCGATCCGCACAGACGATTGAGCGTCACGCCCGGAACTTCAACGGGCAGGCCCGCGAGCAGCGCCGCCATGCGCGCAACGTTGCGATTGTCTTCGCCGCTTTGATTGGCGGCGCCGAAAAACACATCATCGATGCGATCGTACGGAACTCCGGCACGTTCTACGACGCGCGCGATCGCGACTGCCGCAAGATCGTCGGGACGATATGATGCGAGCGCACCGCCGAACCGTCCGATCGGCGTGCGCACCGCGTCGATAACATAGACGTCACGTCCGTGCATCAATTTCTGCCTCTTCCGCTTCTTCTTGAACGTCTAACACCCAAAGCGCGCGATGCGGTGCAAAGGCTTCACCTTCCGCATCGGCCACTCGGCGCAGAATCTGCGTCAGGCGGCGGCCACCGATCTCGCGCCCCCATGCAATCGGCCCTTGCGGATAATTTACGCCCAGCCGCATCGCCGTATCCACATCATCCGCGTTCGCGACGCCTTCTTGCACGGCGATGACCGCTTCGTTCACAATCGAACC
Source organism: Vulcanimicrobiia bacterium (assembly GCA_963765935.1). Classification (GTDB taxonomy): domain Bacteria; phylum Vulcanimicrobiota; class Vulcanimicrobiia; order Vulcanimicrobiales; family Vulcanimicrobiaceae; genus JAMXLG01. The sequence goes on from CAVXXX010000004.1 coordinate 272,715, forward strand.
GATCACGCGACCGAGATACAGCCCGGGCACATTTTCGACTAAGCACACACCTTTTCCGAGGCCTTCGAAGAGTTCTTGCGCGAGAGCGAGTGCATCATCCGAAATAGTTTCGGTATCGACGATCTCCACGGCGTGCTGACTCTCGAGCGCGCCGAGTATGCCGTAGCCAACGAGCCGCTCGGGATGGCGCATGCGCTTTGCGGTTTCGGCGATATCGGTTGCGTAAGCATCGACGAAGATGATCGTATCGGGCCCGAGCAGCGAATCGAGAGCGCCGGCGATCGCGGAGCGGTCGCTCGTCCCGTCGCCGACGTCGATGACAAGTGTCGCATCGACCGGGAGCTCGTCGAGCATTTCATCATTGTGAATCGGAATGACGTTGGCGAAGTGTTCTTGCAGTTCTTCGGTCAACTGATCGGCGACACCGCCGAATCCGATGATGCAGACCACTTCCTCGACGTTCGTTTCATCGGGTTGCAGCGGTTCGATCCGGAAATCCAGGCGTTCCGGTTCGCCGTTGCTGTAGTCGTAGAATCCTCGCCCCGTCTTGCGGCCCAACCGTCCTTCGGAAACCATGCGGCGTTGCATTTCGATCGGCGTCAAGCGTTCGGCTTCCAGCCGTTCGTATACGGACACGCTGGTCGCATAGTTGACGTCCATGCCGATGAGATCCATCAACTCGAACGGTCCCATCCGAAAACCGGCTGCACGCGCTAGCGCATCGAGTTCGGGCGCCGTTGCTACACCCGCATCGAGGGCGCGCAGCGACTGCAAGTAGAACGGCCGCGCGACGCGGTTCACGATGAACCCCGGCGTGTCGGCGGCGTCAACGCTTATCTTCTCGATGCGTTCGACAAAGGCGTGCGCGGCGTCCAACGCCGCATCCGACGTGCGATCCGTTGCAATCACTTCGACCAGCTTCATTGCTGCCGGCGGATTGAAGAAATGCAAGCCGACGACGCGCTCAGGATGCCGTACGGCATCGGCAAGTTCGCCGACGGAAAGCGACGACGTATTGGTCGCGAGAATTGCGTCGCTCGGCAACGCAGCTTCGAACTTCGTGAAAACGTCACGTTTGAGATCGAAGCGTTCCGGAACCGCCTCAATGGCGACGCTCGCAGTGCTCTGTGTCGGAACATCATCGACGAACGCGATGCGCTCTACGATCGATGGATCGCCTGCGCGCTCGGCGTCTTTGCGCCAACGCTCTCGCGCCCGCGTGCGTGCACCGCTATCCGGTTCGACCACCTCGACCGCGTAGCCGCCGCGCGCAGCGACGAACGCGATACCGGCACCCATGGTGCCGCCTCCGGCTATAAGGACCTTCTCTTGCACGACCCCGCTCATTCGGGAGGCGGGGCGAAAAACGCTTCGCGGGGTATCAAAGCCCGCATGGAAAAACCGCGCTGGCACGTCCGCTCCCGTACCTACGTCGTGGAATCCGAGTTCCTACGGCTTCGCAGGGACGAAATCGAGCTGCCGGACGGCAAGCGGATTCCCGACTATTTCGTGCGCGAATCGCCCGGCTTCGTGATCGCCTTTGCGATAACCGACGACGATCGCGTTCTCGTCGTCCACCAATACCGGTACGGCGCCGATCGCATTACCCTCGAACTCCCCGCCGGTTCCATCGATGACGAGGAGCACGCGTTAGCATGCGCGCAGCGCGAGTTGAATGAAGAGACCGGCTTCACCGCAGATCAATGGGAAGAAGTGCTCGTTACACCGGCAGAGCCGGTGCGGTCCGATTCGATCATGCACGTATTCCTTGCGCGAAATGCCAAGCGCACGCACGAGCAAAAGCTCGATCTCGGCGAACACCTCGAGTGGCAACTCATACCGATCGACGAATTCAAACAGCATCTCTTCGATGGTGCCATCGGTGCGGTGTCGTCGGTTGCAGCAGGTTATGCGGCGCTACGTCGACTGGGACGGTTATAATTACGGCGTAGCAATTCCGCGCACGATCGACCACGTTGTTCCGTCCGTATAGCGAACGGCAATCACGTCGCATGGCACCGGCCCGGTTGCAAGCGGCTTAGCGGTTCGCGGAAGGCCGGAGTTATGGAGGCTGAACATTTTCGTTTCGTGCGCCCGCAGTTCGGCATCGTAGTCGTACGTTATCGCAGGATGAGTCGGCGAAAACTTCAAGCCCAACTGCATATGCGCGAGCGGGAGAAAATTGATACGAACCACCGCAACAGCCCGATCGCCGTTGTTTTTGATAATAAACGTCTGAAGCACGTTCTGCTCCGTAATGTGTCCTACACAGCTCTCTGCGGTAACGGGAGGACGGGGCGCGCATGCGCCGAGACACGCAAGAACTGCCACAGGAGCAAATCGATTCATTCGACCGTGCGACCGAAAAACACGTCGATCGAGCGAATCTTATCGCCGGCAAAGCGATGTAATTCGGCGTTGCGAAATTCTTTGCCGTCGGTTAGACGGCAATAATACATAACGAAGACATCGTCGCCCGCGACGGCGAGCGATTCGATCCTCTGTTCCGCGATGAGCCGGCTGTTCGGCCAGCAGCGCTCGAAATACGCGTCTTTGTCAATGGCGCTATCGTACGGGCTCGTGAACCTGAAGTCGTCACCGAGCAGCGCCTCAGCCGTTGGCCGGTCTTCGGAAGAAAACGCCTTGAACAAAGCGCGTACCGCGTGGGCCTTTCGCTCGCTGCTCATCTGTCTTCGCGGATTTCGACAAGGCTTGCTTTGCCACATTACTTTGTGTTACAAAGTAAATAACTTTGCAATGCAGAGTAAATGAGAGGAGCGCGTTTTGGTCAAACACCTGTTCGCTATCGCGGTCATCTTCTGCGGCGCGGCTTTAGCGTGGTTCATTTTAGGCGGGACGCTCGAACAACGGACTGAGGACTCAGACACGCATCAACGGGACCGGCTTACGGCCCAATGGGGTGCTCCGCAAGTGCAATCGGCACCGCAAATCACGGCGTATACAACCGATGGCCGGAAGACATCCGCCGTACATCTTCCAATCCTCAGCAGCGACGTAAAGGTGAAGCTCGATCTCGAGCAGAGGCGCTTGGGCTTGCTTTGGTACAACTTGTACGATGTCGACTTTCGCGCGCACTACGTCGTCCGCAACGACACGCCCAGTTCGTCGCTCTATGTGACCTTCGTAATGCCGTCATCATCGGCAACATACGCGGATCTTTCATACCGCGTCGGAGGACGAAGCATCGATCCGGCCATTGCGTTGAATGCCAACTCAATTCAGGTGCATGTCGCGCCGGGACAGTCGACGACGGTCGACCTCGCATATCGCTCGCGAGGGACGGAATCGTGGAATTACCGGTTCGCTCCCAAAGACGGCGTGCAGACGGTGCGAAATTTCTCACTCGCTATGCTGACGAACTTCGATGCAATCGATTTTCCGCAGAACACGTTGCTTCCCGAACGAGAAGAACGAACGGGTAAGGGGTGGACGCTACGGTGGAATTACAGTAGCTTGGTTACGGGCAACGGCATCGGAATGATCGCGCCGTATCCGATGCAGCCCGGGCCGCTTGCGGAGCGTGTGACGTTCTGGGCTCCGGTCGCACTGTTGTTCTATATCTTCGTCATGCTGATGATCACGACGCTGCGCCGGATCGACCTTCATCCGATGAACTACTTCTTCTTGGCGTGCGCGTTCTTCGCGTTCCACCTTCTATTCGCATATCTCGTCGATCGCATACCGCTCGAGTGGGCCTTCGTCATATGCTCTATCGTGTCGATGTTCCTTACGATTTCGTACTTGCGCCTTGTCGCCGGACTGCGGTTCGCGGCACTGGAAAGCGGTATCGCGCAACTGATCTATCTCGTGCTCTTCACCTATGCTCTGTTCAACGAAGGCTGGAGTGGACTAACAATCACCATCGGGGCAATCCTGACGTTATTCGCTGCAATGCAACTTACCGCGCGAATTCGCTGGGAAACTCGCTTCGCAAGGTAGTTTGGAGAGCGCGCCGCGACCCGAAAGGGTAGACGCGATCTTGGGTGGTCGCGACGACGATGAAGTGACGTGTTTCACCGAATTCGCGTAGAGCTGCCGTACATTCGCGTGACAGGACGTTTAAACCGTTGGAATACGGCGTTAGCGCGGGCACGACGATAAGGTGCGGTGCTGCGAGGAAGGCGGCGACGTGCGTGCCGCCGATTCGGAGGCTAGGATGGAGATGGCCGATAATGCTGCGCCGACCCCGTACGGGTTCGTCACCGTGAAGCAGCAGCCAGCCGTCGCGTTCGATTGCATCTTCCGTTTCGCCGAGTATTGCGGCGCCGCGCGTGCGGCCTTCATGATTGCCGGCAACGAGCGTAACGATGTAACGCTCGCGCAACCGATCGAGGGCGTTGTTGACCGCGGCAGCGGCGCCGTCGCTCATGCGGCTTCCGTGAATGATGTCGCCGAGGAAAACAATTTCGCGCGCTTGCATGCGGGCTGCGGCTTCGCAGAGCGTGCCGATGATTTCGCCGGTGCTCCACAACGGTAACGTGCTGCCGATAACGTCTTCGTATGCGAGGTGCGCGTCGGCAGCAACGATCGTTCTCGAGCATGAGAGCCACAGCAGGCCGCTTCTAAGAGCAACGACGCCACCGAATAGTTCAAATTGTTCAGCTGCCGGTTGCGGTGCGTTCATGTGCCCCACGTCAATGCGAGCATCGGCGCTTCAACCTGATCCCCGTTCCCGGATGCGCGCTCACCCAAGACTTGCAGGACGCGTTCGTGCAATGCCTCGACCATGCTCGCGCGATCGTCGAGAATGACGGAATCGCCGAATGACGACGTGATGATGCCGAAAGTAAACGGTGATGCGGCGACGGGATGGAGTACACGTGGTTCTTCTACAATCGATTGGAGATACTCGCGAGCTGCCGGCACGTCGAGCAAATCGCGCGTGATCACGCGGAACGTTTCACGCACGAGCGGAAACGAACGATCGCTGCGAAACAGCCGCTCGAAAATCTTTTGGCTGTTCCAGCTCTGCGCGCCGCGACGCACCCTACGGCCGCCTGCGCGACGCAGCACGAGCAATCCGGTGTTTGCCACGTAGCGGAAATAGTTGCGAAGCAGATGCGAACTTCGCAGACCTTCCAAGAGATCGCGATCGAAGTGTTCGAGGTGCAGTATCTTCGCCCACGTTACATCGGGAAGCGCCTTCCCGGGCGGTAACGTAATCAAGAAGCCGTTATCATCGGTGGTAATCTGCGTGTTGGCCTTCGCAATGCGAAAGACGCGCGCGCCGACCACGCGCGCGAGCGTTTCGTTGACGCGCCGTCCCGCGCAGGTGTGAAAGACTGCGGTTTGGCGGGTGTCCATGCGATAGATCTCGACGACCGGACGTCCTTGGTCGGGAACGGCGGAGATCGCACGCTGCTGTGCGATGTACCGGACGACGTGCGAAGCCTCGGGCCCGGTGAGCGCGTAACGCGCATGCAGGAAGCGTAACGCGCCGGCAGCGTCACGCCGGCGCAAGTACTCGGCGACCCCGACGCGCAGATGCGTGATTTCCCTCGCGAGCGCAAGCGGGATCCCTTTGAGATGGGAACTCCACTGCGGCACGGTGGGACGGCCGGCGAACGGCTCGGCGCTGACCGCCGTCGCGGTCAACTCTTTCACGCGCAACGTCCGTCCGTTGAGAACGAAGACATCGCCGGCATTGAGGTCGTTGACAAAGCTCTCCTCGACGCGTCCAATGTCGACGCCGTTGACCCGCACGATGACGTGCTGCTCGTCCGGAATCGTTCCGACATTTTCGAAGAACGCTGCGCACACGTCGCGGCCGAGACCGAAGATCGCTTCGCCGTCGAATCCGAGACGGCGAACGTGGGAATCATCACCACCGGCACCGCCTGAAAGATACTGCGCGCAACGCACTACGTCGTTGCGCTCGAGCGACGCGAACGGATAAGCGCGGCGTGCTATCGCGATGACATCGTCGATCGTGAGGCGCTTGTCGTAGCACACGCTGCCGACCATCCACTGCGCGAGCACGTCCAGCGGCGCTTGCGGGATCGTCACATCGTCAATAACGCCGTCAGCGATGCATCGCTTCGTGGCTGCGGCTTCGATGATATCGTCGCGATCCTGCGCGACGATCGTTCCGCGCGCGATCGCATCGGGTCGATGCCCGGCACGGCCGATCCGCTGCAGGGTTGACGTCATGCCGCGCGCGCCGCCGACAATCAGCACGCGATCGATGAAGCCGATGTCGACGCCCAGTTCCAGACTCGAACTGCACACGACCGTCTGCAGTTTCCCGGCGCGCAGCGCAGCTTCGACGCGGTGGCGCACGCTGCGTTCCAACGCGGAGTGGTGGACGCCGATTTTCGAGAGATCGTAATCGCGCCGCGGCGTATCGGTATCGACGTCCTCAACTGCGCCTTCGCCGCCGGTCGCTTCCGACATGGCGTGCGCGATGCGTTCGGCCTGACTGCGAACGTTTGTAAAGACGAGCGATGTGCGCACGTCACTGGAGAGTTTCACGGCCGTTTTTGCAACGGTTTCGAGCGGTGCCATCGCGCCGCCAAATGGCGCTACGATGTCGATATGAATGCTGCGCAAACCGCGATGATCGACGATTTCACACGAGCGATCCGTCCCCGCGACGAAGTGGGCGACGCGGTCGAGCGGCGCAACCGTCGCGGAGAGCCCGACGCGATTGAACGGCTGCTCAACGAGCGTCTCGAGCGATTCGAGCAAAAGCGAGAGTTGCGCGCCTCGCTTGTTTCCGGCGAGCGCATGTACTTCATCGATCACGACGGTTTCGACCAACCGCAGCGTGCGGCGGTAGCTCTCCATCGCGAGCATCACCGCAAGCGATTCGGGCGTCGTCACCAGAATGTGCGGTGGGCGTGAGAGCATTAAGCGGCGCTCTTGCTGCGGCGTGTCACTCGTGCGTACGCCCGTTCGCACGAACGTTTCGCGGATGCGTCCGCGACGACGTTTCGCGCGCTCCGTGTTCGGACGTTCGAGCAGATGCATCTCCCGCATCGGACGGCGCAGGTTGTGCTCGACGTCGTATCCTAACGCGCGCAGCGGTGAAACGTACAATGCGTACGTCCGGGCGAAGAGCTCGTCGCGATCCCGCGCGTATGCGAGTCGAGAAATGATGGGAAGAAACGCCGCGAGCGTTTTTCCCGTACCCGTCGGCGAGGAGATTAGGAGATTCTTGCGCGCCGTGCCATGCGCGAGCGCATCGCGCTGTGGCGGCGTCGGCGCAACGAAATGCTCCTCGCACCAACGCGTAACGTCCGGATGCAGCGCCTCAAACAAAGACATAAGAGACGAACACTTGTTCGGCTCTTATGGAAACGTGGCCTGCGCTACGAAGACTACCCTTTGCCGCTATCGTTAGCGAGACTCGCTTTGAAGTCGATCGTGATGTTCGAGTAAGCGCCGGGGCCTGTTTCTTCGCGAATGGTCGTGTACTCGGTGATCGCGGTCGGCATGAGCTTGTTCATGTCATAGACATACTTTGCGCTGGACTGCGTCGAGCCGCGAGTCGAGCCTTGGAATTTCTCCGTGCGCTCGGCGTCGATCGTGAGGATGCCGTTGTTCATCGCGGCGACGGTGTAGTCGATGCCGATGCCCGCTGCATCGCTTCCCTCATGCCAATGCTTCTTTGCATCCAGGCTCGTCGGATCGAAGAAATGCGGCGAAAGCGTGCGCATCACGCTCATTTCTTCGGGATTGACGACACCGGTGCCGCAGACAACGTTCGTATTTGCGTACACCACGCACGTGACGGGAGCCGCCGTCCGATAATTCTTTGCCTTCTCGGAGACGCTCACGACGAGGCCGCCGTCGGTCTCAACGCCTTGTACGTCGACAGCGATCTGGCCCTGGTCGGATCCGGTGCCGAGATATTGCGTATCTCCCGTGCCGGTCACCGTCCCGCCATTCCCTCTGCCAACGCCTTGAACCGCGGCATCCGTGCTGTGACTATCGTTTTGAATGCCGACATCAAACGTGTAGACGAGATGCCGTGTCGCAGCCGGTTGATCCGCCGAAGCGGGTGCCGGCGAAGCAGAAAACGCGATGCTGAGCACCGCGAGAAACGAGATGAGACGCTGCATAGTGGAGTTTTGGCTACGCGTAGGCATCGATCCCGGTACCGAGACCGATCGACGCAAAGAGCAGCGAACTCGTCGCCGCATCTAAGTTTTGAACCGCCTTGAGGACGCCTACGTCGACACTCTGCGAGACGCTTGCGGCGGCGAGGCCGGTCGCGATGCTGGATAGGTCCATGTTCTTCCTTGAAACCTCCATTCATAATATCGGTAGATCGGAGTGGGAAGTCTACTCCGAGCCGATCCGAGGTATCCATGAACCCGCTCCTCGCCACATTCGTCCGTCTGACCCTCATCATCGCCGCCGCTCTCGTCGGGTTGCTGGTCCTGGTCCTCGTCCTCAAGGTCGTGATCGTGGCCGCGCTGGTCGCGGCCGTGGTCGTGGGCGGTCTCTTCCTCTATAACCTCATTCGCCGGCGGCTTCGTAAGGTCGCCGTCAGCGGCCGGTAAACCGCGACAACACCTCGGCCAGCCGGCCCTCTTCCTCTAACATAGGGACGTGGCCGCTGGCCTCCATCCACTCGAGCCGGGCCCTCGGAAAGGCGCCCGCCGCACGCTCGGTCTCGCCCTGCGGAACGACGGGATCGTGTGCGCCCCCTACGACTAAAACCGGTACCGTAATATCGGGCGCGATATCCTCGGCGCTGTCGCGAAGCGCCATACCGCGCGCCATTGCGGCAAGGGCGCGCGGATCGTTGTTTTCAGCGATTTTTCGGGCTTTTTCGATGATTTCGGGCCGATTTTCCAATGTTTTCCGTGCAAATAACGCCGGCACGTTTTTGTCGACTATCTCCGCGATCGAACCACTGTTTTCCAATCGCGCGGCAAGTTCGTTTCGATTGTTTGCGATCTCTGGTGTGTCCGCGACGATGCGACTGCATACGAGTGCGAGACGCGCGACTCGTTCGATATACATGCGCGCGAATGCGAGTGCGACATATCCGCCGAGTGAGTGTCCGGCGATCGTGGCGCGATCGATGGACAAGTGATCCATGACGGCGGCAACGTCGCCGGCAAGTGTCTCCATCAAATACGGACCGTCGACAACACTCGATCTACCCATGCCGCGCAGGTCGAGAGCGATGACGCGATGCTCGCGCGCGAGCACCGGAAGCTGCGCGTTCCAGATTTCTTTTGCGAGCGGAAATCCGTGAATCAGCACCAGTGCATCATCGCCGGAACCCTCGACGCGCGCTTCGATGCGAACGTCGTCATGTACCAAAACTTGCATTGAAGCTCGATATTGTGTATAAGGGAGGCAACAACCCTGGTTGCTTGCAATCAGAGAAAGGACGACTCCACGCACATGGCAGTCAAACGTAAAAAGAAAGCGGCGGCGAAGCCCGCTGCAAAGAAAGCGGCTCCGCGCCGTAAATCAGCGGCCCGCAAGACCACGCGCAAGAAGGCGACGTCGCGTCGCAAGACCACGCGTAAGAAGGCCGCCGGCGGACGTAAGAAAGCCGCTGGACGTAAGAAAGCCGCTGGACGCAAGAAAGCCGCTGGACGCAAGAAGGCTGGACGCAAAAAGAGCACGCGTAAGGCCGGAGCGCGCAAAGCGACGCGTAAGGCTTCGGCTCGCAAGACGACCCGCCGCAAGACATCGCGCCGGAAGAAGGCAGCAGCCTAAACCGGCGTTTTTTTACGCCGATGTGCGAGCCGCTTCTGCGGCTCGCTTTTTTTATTTATACAGTGCGAATGATCGGGTTGAGGACGAAGACTGCGAGTACGGCGATCAAACAAAGTCCGCCCCCAATCGCGAAGGTTAGGTGCAATCCGATAAGCGCGGCGATCGCGCCGAGCACGAGCGATCCGCCGGGGACGACGCCGACGGCGATCATCGTATAGACCGACATCGCGCGCCCGCGCACGTCGTCGGGTGAAAGCGTTTGCACGAGTACGTTCGATGCGCCGAGAAACGCGAGCGTACCGAGCCCGATAAGAAAAAACACCGGAATCGAGAGCGGCACGCTCCAGATCGATCCGAGCAGCAAGACGCCGGCGGACATTACTGCGCCGGCTAGTACCCATTGCGTCGAACGCCGCTCGCGTCCGGCAAATGCAGCGGTAACCAGCGCACCGCCGAAGCCGCCGACGCCGACGGCTGCCACTGCCCAACCGAGCGACTGCGCACTGCCGTGCAGCGTGTTCACGACGAACGCAGGAATCAATTGACTGTAGGGGCGCACGAGCAGCGCGGTGATGGTGAAGACGAGGATGATCCAGCGCAGAATCGGGTGATGCGCGAGAAAATGCAATCCCGTACGAATCGAGCGAAACATCGGCTCGCGTTTCGCGCCGGATGGTGGCGAGGGCGCCATCATCACAATTGCAACGACCACGGCGAGCGTCGCAACCGCATTGATGAAAAACGAACCTGCGACGCCGACCCACACGATCAAGAGACCCGCAATCGCGGGTCCAACGACCGCCGGCGCGTTGAACGCAACCGACGTGAGGCCGATGGCATTGCCGACGAGCGGACGATCGACGAGATGCGGCGTCCAACTCTGCCGCACCGGCGCGTCAAACGCGTTCGCTCCGGCATTGATCGCGGAAATAACGATTAACGCTGCCATGTTCAAGTGATGGATCGTCGCAAGCACCGCAAGCGCGAGCGCTGCGAGCGACATCGTAATGTTGGTCAGAGTCAGCACGCCGCGCCGGGGCTTCGTGTCCGCGACGACGCCGGCAACCGGCGAGAGCAACAGCACGGGTATGGCGCGAGCGCCCCCGATGATGCCGAGATAGAGCGCTGCGCGATGCGGCGATCCGGCAAGTTGCGAGACGTAATAGCCCATCGCCGTGAACTGCATCCAGGTTCCCAAATTGGAAACCATCAAGCCGAGCCACAGAAGGCGAAAATCGCGGAAGCGCAGCGGCGCGAAGATATTATCGGGCATTCACCGCCGTAACGATCAGCTTCGCGGAACCTTCTTCCCCAAACGTTGACGTATCGATCGCGAGGTCGACGATCGCCGACGAACCGATATCGACGTTGTACCAATCGCGCAGATGCGCGCGCCGCGCACGGTCGATGCGGTCGACTTCGCTTGCGGCGGACTTCTCGTCAATGCCGAACTGCTCCACGATCCGCCCGACGCGCCATTCGCGCGGTGCGAACATGTAGATGCGCAAGACGTCCGGACGGCGGCCGAGAATCACGGAGGCGCCGCGTCCGATGATGATGCAGTTTCCGCGCGCCGCGTAGTCACGCACCGCGCGCTGCACCTCGCGCAACAGCGTTTCATCGAACGTCTCCCCGAAATTCTGCGTGACCACTTCCGGCGTCGCGAGCTCTAGGCTCGAGAGGAGGCGCGATCCGAGGGATCTGCCGGATTCCTCAGCCTCGGCAGCGACGTTCCGGCTGATTCGCATCCGCTTTGCAACGACGACGGGAAGTTGACGGTCTACTACCGTGTATCCCAGCTGCGCTGCCGCGCGCTCCGCGATCGCCACCGCGCCGGACCCGTACTTGTTGGAAATGGTAACGATCACAGCGAAAGGGTTAGCGATGCCCATCATTGAGACCCGCGACCTGCGCAAGGTCTTCCGCAGCGTCAGCCGCACTCCGGGAGCGCTCGGCGCCATCCGTACGCTCTTCTCGCGCTCGTACGAAGATCGCGTGGCGGTCGACGGTGTTTCCATGTCGCTCGAAGCGGGCGAGTTGGTCGGGTACATCGGACCCAACGGCGCGGGTAAATCGACGACGATCAAGATGCTAACCGGCATTTTGGTTCCGACGTCGGGCACGATCGACGTGGCCGGCCTCGTCCCATACGAGCGGCGCAAAGAAAACGCGCGCAATATCGGCGTCGTCTTCGGGCAACGAAGCCAACTCTATTGGGACCTGCCGCTCATCGAATCGTTCGAGCTGCTTCGCGCGATTTACGGAGTTCCGCACCCAACGTACAAGCGCAACCTCGATGAGTTCGTCGAACTGCTCCAGATGGATGAGTTTTTGCGGACGCCGGTGCGTCAACTCTCGCTGGGTCAACGCATGCGCGGCGATTTTGCAGCGGCGCTTTTGCACGATCCGAAGATCGTCTATCTCGATGAACCGACGATCGGCCTCGACGTCGTCGCAAAAGAGGCGATCCGCGAGTTCATCGCGCGTATCAACGCCGAACGCGGTACGACGATCATTCTCACGACACACGACCTTGCCGATGTCGAACGGCTATGCCGGCGGATCGTCCTGATCGACCGCGGCACGATCATTTACGACGGCGACGTCGAGCGCATCAAAAACGAATACGGACGGTTTCGACGGCTCGTCCTGCGCTTCGAGGAACCGGTTGCGGCGCCGCATCTTCCGGGCGCTGAACTCGAAGAATTAGATGGAACGCTCGCGCGCTTTCGTTTCGATCGCAACCGTGAACGCGCGGATCTTCTGATCCGAGAAGCGAGCGAGCGTTATCGTTTGGAAGACGTGACGCTCGAGGAACCGGACTTGGAATCCATCATTCGCCGCATCTACATCGAAGGATACGGCAAGCCTGCGGAGGAGACGGTGCCATGATTCTCTCGAGCGGAACGAAAAAGCCCAAGATTCATTCGAGCGCATACGTCGCGCCCACCGCAACGGTCAGCGGCGATGTCACGATCGGCGCAGGAACAGCGATCCTTCACGGCGCCGTCGTCACGTCCGAAGGTGCGCCGGTGACCATCGGCGCGGACTGCGTGATCATGGAGCACGCGGTCGTGAAGGCGAGCGGCGGGAGCGCGCTGCAGTTTCCGGTGTCGATCGGCGACCGGTGCATGGTTGGTGCGCACGCGTCCGTCATCGGTGCAATATTGCAAAAGGGATGCGCGATCGGCAGCGGCGCGCGCATCTACAACGGCGTGACGATTCAGTCGAATACGCGCGTTGCGCCCAATGCCGTGAAGGAACCGGCGGCCGACTTCAACGAGGCGGTGTTCAACATCGAGAAGGCGCCCGACGCGAATGCGAAAGCGGCGCAAGCATACGCGCAGTTCTTGCGCAAGACCCACGCGCAGGATTCGGTGCTCGACGCACACGTCAGCAGCGCACCGGCGGCCCGCGCCCGCGAGGACAAGGATACGCTCGCGGCTCCGGTCGAGGCCGACACCGTCGTCGACGTCATGATGCTGGAGCTTCAAGAAATGGAAGCCCGCCGCCGAGAAGCCCTCAAGAAACCCAAGCGATAACGCCTTCGTGGTAGCCGAACCCTACATCGAGTTTGCGAAAAAAGCGTTTGCGCGTGAAGCGACGTATCGGATGGAGGTTTTGACCGAAGTCGGATCGCTCGTGCTACGCGTGTATTTGCTCCGGTCGCTGTGGACGGCGTTGTATTCGCAGAATGCGATGCCGCTCAACTTGCCGCTGCATTCGATGATCACGTATGCGACGGTTTCGCTCTTGATGTCGCTGATTCTCGAAGTCGATGGCACGCGGTTGATCCGTGAGAAGATTCGCGAAGGGACGATCGCTACGGATTTGATGAAGCCGATCAGCGTGCCGATGTACTTCTTCTCCGACGGCATCGGACAGACCGTGCTTCACGCCGTGCTCGTGATTCCGTCGCTGCTCTTTGCGTTGCTGCTCGTGCACATCGACGTGCCGCCGCTCGCAACGCTCGCCGTTTTTGCCGTATCGTTTTTGCTCGGCTACTGCGTGAACTTCTTCGTCAACTTCTTGATGAATTCGATCGCGTTTTGGACGCTCGAGACGTTCGCGGTACAGCTGGTCGTGCGCTGGGTCTCAGACCTGCTCTCGGGGCAGATCATCCCGTTGACGTTTTTCCCTGGAGTCATCGGGCGTGTCGTGTTTGGGCTGCCGTTTGCGGCGATTTACTCCACGCCGCTGCTGATTTATGTCGGCGTTATTCCGCGTTCACAGTGGGCGACATACTTGCTCGTTCAGGCCATCTGGCTCGTGCTCTTCGGCACGCTTTCCACACTAGTTTGGCGAGCCGCGTCGCGCCGAGTCGTCATTCAGGGCGGTTGACCCTCAGAACCATCGTTTGCGTTTGAAGTACGTGAGGAGTACGGCGAGCGCGACGACTTCTAAGGCGACGCCGTAGAGAAAGAAGTCGCGGCGCGTCGCGATTCCGTTGACGAGATAGCCGAAGTTCTGGCCGAAGAATCCGGTCAGATACGTGAGCGGGAGGAAGATGGTCGCGATGATCGTGAGCTGTTTCGCGACTTCGTTCTGTTGGTTCGCCGTCAAGCCGAGGTGGATCTCCAACGCGCTATTCACGAGATCGCGCGCCGAGTCGATCTCTTCGTTCACCCGCGTTGCGTGATCGTAGATATCTCGAAAATACGGCTGCTCCGGCGCTTGAATGATGCCGAGATCATTGCGTTCGACGGCAATCAGAATTTCACGCATCGGAAGCACGGCGCGACGGAATTGCTGAATCACTTTCTTCATGTCGAAGATTTCGATCAGTGCCTGACGCGTCTGCACGCCTTCCTCGAAGAGCGTGCCTTCGAGGTCGTTGACCCGTTCTTCGAGCGTTTCCGCCGCCGGCCAGTAGCCGTCGACGAGCGTATCGAGAATCGCATAAAGCAGCGCGCCCGAGTTGCGTTCGAGATTCTCCGGCTGGTGCTCCCACCGGCGTTTGATTTCGTCCAGCGGATAAGCGGGCTCGGCGCGCACCGTAATGAGAAATTGGCGTCCCGCGAAGATTGCGATCTCGTGTACGGAGATGCCACCGTCGCCGTCGCGCTCGAGCACACCGTGCACGACGAGGAACCAATACTTTTCGTAGCTCTCGATCTTCGAACGCTGATGCGATTGCACCGCGTCCTCGATCGCGAGCGGGTGGAGATGGAACTCTTCCTGGAGCACCGTGAGATCGCTCTCTTTCGGCGCAACGATGTCGAACCACAGGAACGACCATGGATCTTTGATCAGCTCGCTGATCGTCGAGAGATCCCTGATGGGATGGGCCGTTTTATTCCCGTCGTAAACGAGGCAGGTCGTCGAACTCGCCATACCGGGCGTCCTTCGCCCTTCTACGAAGGCTGTCCTGAGCAAAGCTGACGGACAATGCTATGAAACTTGTCTTCGAATGCCGGATCGTTCATCGCTTTGCCGATCTCCGGTAGACTCATCGTCTTCGCGAACTGCTCCGCGGCGAGGTCCGGTGCCGGTAGGCGCCATTTTCTCGCTTGCATATGCGGCGGAACCCTCGATCCATACGTCCTGCCACGTCGGGGCATTGGCTTGCCGCTTTCCGGTGTATTTTTCGAGCTGGTAGATGTGGAAGAGTTCGTGCGCGATGATCACGCCGACGTTCACGTCGGCGCCATCGAACTCCGCCAATCCGTCGATGCCGAAAAAAACGCCCGTCTTATCGAATAGATCGTGCGAAATCGGGAAGGGCCGTTTGCACGCTGGAGAGATCGTCAGGAAGCTGCGAGCGGATTCTTGCGTCGATCGTTCGCATTGCGGGAATGTACGGACGCCCGAACGCGTTGCGCTTCCGTATAATGACCGTCCCACACCCGCCAAAAAGCAGGCATGATATCGACGATCTTGATTGATGGCGGCGGCGCGGGTGCTGCGCCTAGCAACAGCGCACAGAAGAGAAGTTGTACGAGTTTGTGCATGGGCAGGCGATCCTTCGACAAGCTCAGGATGACAGAGGGCTACTGCGCGAAGACTTCGTCGATGTAGCACCAGCGCCAATTTTCGCCGGGTTGGAACGAGCGGACGACGGGATGTTCCGTGGCGTGGAAATGTTTCGTCGCGTGGTGGTTTTTGGAGCTGTCGCAGCAGCCGATGTGGCCGCAGGTGAGGCAGAGGCGGAGATGCACCCAACTGTCTCCGGTCTTTAAGCACTCTTCGCAGCCTTCCGGCGTCAGCGGTTTGGGATTGCCGGCCTCTTCGATGTGGGTGCAGGTTGCTGTTTCCATTATGCGACTCCCGGTGTATCCCAAAGTACGAGTTCGCCGTTTCCCGTAATGTCGAGCCTATGCACATCGTACAGACGCACCGCATCGCCCTTTGCAAGTTTCTCGCCGTTCACCTCGACCGTGCCGCCGGCGACGAAGAGAAAGCCATATCGTTGCGGCGAGAAGTCGTAGACGGGTAACGAGCCGCTGACACGCGCGACGGAGAACGTTGCGGTTTGCGTGATGCGAATCGGCGCGTCAATGTGTTCCTCACCGCTGACTATGCGCAGCCATTTATTGTGGCGCGCCTCCGGATCGAAATCCATTTGGCCGTACGACGGCGCTTCACCGGTGCGCCCGGGGAGAACCCACATTTGCACGAGATGGAGCTCTTCGCTGCCGCCGTTGTACTCGCTGTGGCGAACTCCCGTACCGGCGCTCATGAATTGCACGCCGCCCGGACCCACGACACCACGATTTCCGATGCTGTCTTGATGCGTCAGCTCACCCGCAAGAACGTACGTCACGATCTCCATATCGCGATGCGGATGCGGCGGAAAACCGTTGTGGCCGCCGATGTAGTCGTCGTTGAAGACGCGCAGCGCGCCCCAATGCAGATTCTTTTCATCGAAATATTCGGCGAAGCTGAACGAATGGTACGTCTTCAGCCAGCCGTGATCGAAGAATGCGCGATCGGCCGAACGTTGGACGGCAAATACGGGCGTCGTGGTCTGTGCCATAGCACCCGCTTCAATCGGCCGTCAGCGGAACAAGGTTGCGTATTCGCCCCAAGAGGAGATGGTAGTACAGCATGCCGCGCATCGGTCCTAAGCGGTCGAGCACGGCATCGACATCGATTTCCGGATCCCCCGAGAGCAGTTTGATCGTTCGCGCGACGCCGGAATCGCGCATTGGGAAGGTATCGAGCCGGCCGAAGCCGCGCAGCAACACGACGGCTGCACTCCACGGGCCGATGCCGCGAATGCGAACCAAGCGCTCGGAGGCGGCGGGTGTCGGCAGTGCCTCGATCTCACCTTCCGTTACTTCGCCGCTTTCAATCGCATCGGCGACGGAACGGAGATGCATCAGTTTGTTTGTTGAGAGTCCTGCTCCGCGCAGCGTCGACTCTTTCGCGCGCAGCACGGCGTGCGGTGTCGGAAAAGCGATGAGATCGATGCCGTCAATCTGGACGCGTTCGCCGATCGCTTCGACGACGCGTCGCATGATCGCAGCCGCCGCGTGAATACTGATCTGCTGAAAGACGATCGCGTGCGCGCACGCTTCGAAGAGAGACGCATAACGCGGTGGATGGACACCGCGAACTTCGCTCGCGATGCGCGCTAGCCAGGGGATGCGTGAAGCACGTCGTTCCCAATCGGTTATGTCGAACTCCGTCCCAAGCATTTTTTGAACGGTCGGTACGATGGCGTGCGTATCTCGCGCGCTTGTCTGGAGCTCGAGAGGACCGTCTTCGCGCTGCGTGACCCGCAGGGCTGCCGTTTTGCCGGCGTGCGAAAGTGCCCGGTAATACGCGCCGTCAGGCCCGACGACGTCCACCACGTTGGCGGCGAGGCGGCGCAGCGCGTCGACCGTGAGATCCAAACGGTACGGCTGCGTGACGGGGATGATGTCGCGCGTGGTGAATCGCATCAGCGATGCTCGCCGCTTACGTGCAGTACTGGCGCATAAACGTCTTGACGATGCTCGAATACCGGGCCAATTTCATCATGTGGTTCGGATTCACGATCGTCTATCACGGCGTTGCGCTCGCCGCGCTCTACGTGACGATGCGGCAATTCCCGTCGATGAACGGCTGGAGTTTCCGCGAGATGTTCTTCCTCTATGCGTTGTGGATGTGCGGGCATGAGCTTCACAACGTCCTCTTCTTCAATATCGTCACCGTCCCGGAATTCGTGCGTGAGGGTCGCTTCGACCGTTTTCTCGTGCGTCCCCTCGATACGCTCTTCCAAGTCATTACGGTGCCGCAACAAATCTCTCCGGACGGAATTTTTCTCGCAATCGCCACGCTGATCGCCGCAATTGCGGCAGCGCACGTGCGCGTCGATGCGGTGCTCGTGCTCTTCCTTCCGCTCATTGTCATCGGCGGGACGCTGATCGACTTGGGCATCTCGCTCGTCGTTGCGACGCTGTCCTTTTGGTTCGTCCGTGTGGACACGCTGCGTTGGGTCGTGATGTCGCTCGAACAAGATTTCACGCGGTATCCGATTAGCATTTACACGCGAGGCGTGCGCATCGTCCTCGCATTCGTCTTCCCCTTTGCGTTCATGAACTATTTTCCGGCAACGTACTTCTTGCAGAAAGCGGAAAGCGGACTCCACTTGAATCCTGCCGTCGGACTCTTGACGCCCGCCATCGGTGCGGCGTGGTTTCTCGCCTCGTACGCCTTCTGGCGCATCGGCCTGCGCCATTATCAGGGAACGGGCTCGTGAAGCGCCACGCGTTTCTTGCTGGGCTCGGCGCCTTCGCCGCGCTTCCGCTTCACGTGCGCGCAAGCGTCTACGATCGCGTGGAAGCGATCGCGCGCACCGTGCCGGGAACGATCGGCGTCTATTGCCGTACGCTCGCGGAGGGACCGCCGCTCTTCGATTACCACAGCGCGCAGTCGTTCCCGACGGCGTCGACCATCAAAGTGTTGATCATGGCAACGGCGTTTGCGATGGAAGAGCAGCGCCCCGGAACGCTCGGCGAGTGGATCACGACCCATCGCAGCGACCTCATCGGCGGCTCCGACTTCATGGCGGAGCAGCACGACCGCGCGCGCTTTCGCGTCCGCGAGCTGCTTATTCCGATGATTCAGCTGAGCGACAACACCGCGAGCAATTACCTTATGACATTCTTCGGCTTCGATACGATCAACGCCGTCGGTGCTCGTATCGGCATGACGTCGACTCGTCTCGCGCGCCACTTTCTCGACTACAGCGCGATCGTGCATCATCACGACAACGTCACGACGCCGCAGGATATGGCGACGCTTCTCTATTCGATCGCGCACGGTGCGCGCGAGGGCTTGCAAACGGTTGCGAGTCCGGAGCACTGCAAACGCATGATCGCGATCATGCTTGGGCAAACGGATCGCGACGGCATTCCGGCCGGCCTCCCGGCGGGAACGCAAGTCGCAAACAAGACCGGCGAGATCGACGGAACGCGCAACGACATCGCGATCGTCGAACCGTTTGCCGATTCGCCGTACATTCTCACCGTTTACAGCAAGGACGTAACGAATTACAACGCGGTGTACGATGCGATGCATCGCATCGCGCGATTATCATACCGGCTAGCGGGTCACAGCGACGTCTAGATCTAGGCGCCCTTCGGTTCGACTTTGACGTCGTTCATTTTGTCGCCGCGGCGGATCGCGTCGAGCGTTTCGTATCCGTCGGAGAGCTGACCGAACACCGTATATTGTTTGTCTAAGAACCGCGCGTCGTTCAAGCAAATGTAGAACTGGGAACCCGCGGAATCCGGGTTTGATGAGCGTGCCATCGCGACGGTGCCCCGAAGATGCGGTTTGTCGTTGAATTCGGCTTTTAAACGATAGCCCGGACCGCCGGTTCCATCGCCCTCGGGGTCTCCGCCCTGAATCACGAAGCCTGGTTCGACGCGATGAAACGCGAGGCCATCGTAAAATCCGTCTTCGGCGAGCTTGATGAACGCCGCGCTGTGCATCGGCGCATCATCAGGAAAAAAGGTAAAGACCATATC
This sequence comes from Vulcanimicrobiia bacterium, assembly GCA_963765935.1. Taxonomy (GTDB): domain Bacteria; phylum Vulcanimicrobiota; class Vulcanimicrobiia; order Vulcanimicrobiales; family Vulcanimicrobiaceae; genus JAMXLG01. The sequence goes on from CAVXXX010000004.1 coordinate 292,379, forward strand.
GCCCTTATCCGTCGAGATACGCACTTGCGAATTGCGGGCGCGTTCCGTATAGTCGGCAAGCTCGTCGGCTTGCGGGGGTGTGCGTGCCATAGGCCGCGGTGTTGCACGTATCGCTCGCGCGGCCTGCCGGAAGCGAGCGGTCTTTTTTTACGTCCGTTAGCGGTTTAGGCGCGCGAAGCGCGGGTTATAACCGACTTGGTGCCCATGTCCAGTCATGTCTTCAGCCGCGAGAACGGCCTCAGCAAACGGACGCTTCATCTAACGATTCCGCCCGATGCGATTTATGCGCGGACGGTCCGGGATGCGTTCCTCGGGTTCGGCAATCTCCACGGCATCGCGAATGGCGACGTAGAATCGCTTCTCTTCGCGGTCGGTGAGGCTCTTGCCAATGCCATCGAACATTCGGCGACGGATCTCGACATCGAGATTTTCGCCGAAGTCGACGACGAGCGAATCGTTGCGACCGTTGTTGACTACGGTCAAGGTCTCGGCAGTGTACCGCCGCAACGCATGCCGTTGCCGGAGACGCTTGGCGAGCGCGGCCGCGGTATACCCATCATGCAGTGCTGCAGCGACTTCATGAACGTCAAGAGCACGCCCGGTCACGGGACTGCGATCACGATGGGACGCTGGCGGAGCCACTACGAAAACACGGAACGAAAGAGCGTTTCGTAAAATACCCGGCGCATGAAATTTTGCGCCGCACTCGTTGCTATCGTCCTCTGCGCGCCGCTCGTGGCCGCCGCTCCCGAATCCGCCCTCTCACCCCCGCCCGTCGATCCGCAGATTGCCTCGCTTGTGAGCGCGGTTCGTGCAGATCGTCTGCGCGATACCGATACGAAACTGGTGGGCTTCTTCACGCGTGGCGATTTCTCCGAAACCACATCGACCGCAACGCGGGGCGTCTTTGGCGCGCGCGATTGGATTCGTTCGCAATTCGAGCAGATCGCCAAGACGAGTGACGGGCGCATGAGCGTGATGCTCGACACGTTCGTTCATCCGAAGACCGCGAAAACGCCGCGCGACGTGACGGAATCGAGCATCATCGCGACGCTGCGCGGCGACGAGCCCGGACCGCTCTACGTCATGTCCAGTCACTACGACGACTGCAACGGCGATTGCACGAACGCGACGCGCGTAGCGCCCGGCGCCGACGACAACGGCTCCGGTACGTCGGCCGTGTTGGAAGCCGCGCGCGTGATGGCCCCGCACCATTTTCGAGGGACGATCGTCTTTGCGGTATTCGACGGTGAGGAACTTGGATTGTGGGGATCCCAGCACTACGCCGATTCACTCAAGCGCGCAGGTACGCAGGTTGCCGCAAACTTGAACAACGACATCATCGGCAACAGCAACGGTGGAAGCGGCGCGCATGAACCCGACATAATCCGAGTGTTCAGTGAAGCGCTTCCCGCCGGCGCGGCGCTGGATCGGGTCAATCTCGTCGGATCGGAAAATGACTCGCCGTCACGGGAACTGGCACGTTACGCGGACGAAATCGTGCCGCTCTACGTCTCGAATTTCTCGGTTCGGGAGATCTATCGCGCGGATCGTTTTTTGCGCGGCGGGGATCAAGAGTCGTTCCAAGCCGACGGCTATCCGGCGATCCGCTTCGTCGAGTCGAATGAAAACTTCACGCATCAGCATCAGAACGTGCGCGTCGAGAACGGCGTGCAGTACGGAGACCTGCCGCAATTCATGGATTGGGAGTATTTGAAGCGCGCGACGCAAGCCAACGTGGCGGCGCTCGCGTCGCTTGCATCGGCGCCGCTGCCACCTGCAAAAGCGCAACTCGTCATGCACAAACTGGGCTACGATTCGACCTTGCGCTGGCAGCTCTCGAACGGCGCGGCATCGTACGAAATCGTCTGGCGCGCGACGGATTCGCCGCAGTGGCAGTTTGGTAAAAACGTCGGCAACGTGACGCAAGCCACCGTGCCGGTGAGTAAGGACGACTACATCCTCGGCGTGCGTACGATCGATGCGCAAGGTCATCAAAGCGTCGTCAGCTACCCGCTCCCGATTCGGGAATAGAGCGGGGCCGGGATTGGGTATGCCAATCGCATGCCCTCCTGGCCGGAAGAACTCTATGTCATCACGCACGCCGAGTGCGACGCGAGCAAAGGACCGTTACACCGCGAGGCGGGATTGACGCTGCGCGGACAACTGCAAGCGCACGATCTCGGCACGTGGTTTTTGCGGCACGAGCCGCGTGCGGTCTGGTCGTCCCCGTTTCGCTGCGCGCGTGAAACGGCGCGAATTGCGATCGGCGCTTCACGGATTACGTCCGCGTTGGTTATTGAGGAGCGCCTTGCACTTGCCGATCCGGCGCAAGTCCTTCACGACGCCGGTGCACTCGTTGAGGCATTGCGCGGCTGCTCCTACGAAGGGTTAGCGCTCGTAACGCATCGAGCGGTCGCACTGGCAATCAGCTCCCTACTCGAACGGGTTCCGGTCGCCGGCATCGTGAACCGTATCAGACGCGATTGTACGATTACCGCCTACCGGCGTGAGGGCAGCGCAATTCGACGCATTGCGTGAAAGGCGCTAATCGTAGGCCGCTTCGTTCGCGTCCGATTCCGGTTGAGACATTTCGGCTTTCGGCAGAATAACGCGCACAGAAGTTCCTTCACCAGGCGCACTGTCGATGCGAACCGTTCCCTGATGCGCGTCGACGATTTTTTTGACGATGTACAACCCGATGCCGCTGCCGCGCTTTCCCTTGACGCTCTCGCCGCGCCAATACTCCTCGAACACGTGCGGCAGGTCAGCAGCATCGATGCCGGGGCCACGGTCGCGCACGATGATCTCCACCGTTTTCTCCACAACGATAATCGAAACGTCGATCGGTCCGTTCGAATACTTCACTGCATTCGAAATCACATTATCGAAAGCGCGCGCAAGATATGCCTCGTCGCCGTGGACGTAGCACTCGCAGAGGGAAATGCGAATATCTTGTCGCGAGGTAAAACGATCGGCCACTTCCGCGATGAGATCGTAGATAAATACGGGCGCCGGTGAAATGACAAGCGTGTGGTTTGCGACACGGGCCATGAGCAACGCTTCGTCCGTCATCGCCGCGAGATCGGCGACGCCTTTGTAGATCGCGCGAAACGCGTTCGTCGTTAGATGTGAAACGGGATGCGTTTCGAGCAGCTCTGCGCTCGCTTGAATCACGGCCAGCGACGTTCGAAAGTCGTGCGCGAGAATCGCAATGATTTTCGTGCGCCATTCATTCTGTCGCGTGGCCGTGTCCCGTTGACCAAGGACGGAACGTAAGAGGCGTTCTTCACGACGCGCGCTGGATCGCTCGGAGTAATAGCCGTAGCTCGCGACGATCAGAATAGCGATCAGAATAAGCGCATAGCTTCCGTAGCGCACGAGCTTGCGCGCGCGCTCGATGCGCGAGCCGCGCGCGGCGTAATACGTGTCGATTGCCGCGATGCTGGCGCGCATGCCGCTGAGCAGTTCTTCGCCGGCGCGCTGCCCGTCGTCGTTGAGCGCGCCCGAGGGCCTACTAAGGATCGGCTTCGCAACGCTTCTTTCCCAGCCTTCGTGGCGAACGGCAAAGGCGTTCAATTGTTTCATCACTTGCGGCTGGTCTCGCGCACGCATCTGCAAGTCTACCAGCACATCGCCGAGGTCGCGTCTGGCTAAAAGATACGGCTGCAAGTACGTTGCTTTGGCGGTTGCCGCAAATCCGCTCAGTCCCGTCTGCTCGTCGGCCTGCGCGTGCAGCACGCGCTGCACGTCGAACCGCGCGGCGTCCGTGTCGCGCGATTGCAAATCCAAGTCGGTAAGCGCTGCAAATGTGAGGACGACGGTGCCGAGCACGGATGCGAGTACGACAACATATCGCGCGATCAACCGGTCCAGTCGTCGACTTCGCCGCCAGAACGAGAGCTCACGCTCCTCGCCGACGGGAACCATTACACCGCTGCCAAGTAAATGCGAACCGTCGTTCCCGCACCAGGCGCACTCTCGATCGACGCGTTACCGCCGTGCGCTTCCACAATTTTCTTTACGATAAAGAGACCGATGCCGCTGCCGCTGCGTTCGCTCGAGCTCTGCGCCCGCCAGAATTCCTCGAACACATGCGGCAAATCGGCCGGATCGATGCCGCGTCCGCGATCGCTCACGGCCACTTCCACTTCCGGGCCGCCGTTGCGCGAAATCATCACGTCGATCGACGTGGCGGGCGGCGAGTATTTCACCGAGTTGCCGATCAAATTATCGAAGACGCGGACGAGGTACGGACGATCACCCATCACCATCAAGTCGGATGCCGAGATGTGAATCTGGCGTTCGGGCCGATGACGCTCGGCAGCTTCGCAAACGATGTCGTAGATCGGCTGCGGCCGCAGTGTGACGGAGACCGCGCTGTTGCTCATGCGCGCCATCAGCAGCGCTTCTTCGGTCATCGCCGTGAGGTCTTCGACCGTCTTCGCCATTGCATCGTACGCAGTCGGATCGTTGCGTCGCTCCGGCATCGTGTGCAGCATCTCGGTGTAGGCTCGGATGACGCCGAGCGAGGAACGGAAGTCGTGCGCGAGCATCGCGACGATTTTCGACCGCCATTCACTGCGCCGCGCCTCCGCGTCGCGGTCGTCGATAATAGTTTGCAGCAACGCTTCTTCGCGCCGCAGGCTCTGACGCTCGGAGAAATACCCGGTCCCGGCGATCGACAACACTGAGACGACGATGACGCATAAGGTGAACCAGCGCAGCGCGAATTTCAGCGCCATGATGCGATCGTAGCGCACTTGGTACCGCTGCTCGATTCGCGTGATATCCGCTCTTGCTGCCTCGATGAGTTTCTCGCCCGCGCGTTCGCGGATCAGGTTCTTGGGATCGTTCGGACTTGCGAGGATCGGATGCGCGATGTCATTGAGCCAGCTATCGTGCAAGAGGTTGAAATCGGCGAGCGCGACGGAGGCCGTGGCATCATCGGCGGTCCGGCGCATCAGCGAAAGCAGTAACGATTTCAGCGGTGCTTGCGCCCGCCGGTACGGAGCGAGAAACAGGCGCTGATCGGTTTCGTCGTATCCGCGCACGGCGGTGAGTTGATCCGCGAAGAATTGCATCGCAAGGCGCGCATCGAGACGGATCTCATCGATTTGACGAGACTTTCCGTCGAGCACGTTCGACGTGGCGAAGCTGCCCACAATAATCGCCAAAACGGCGATGAGGATTAGCGCGTAACGAACGACGGTCCGGTCTAATCGACGGGTCCGGCGCCAGGCCGTCATCAGGCCTTCACCCGCCGAGGCGGGGCTGCCCGCAGCCCTGGAAATGGCTTCCACTTGCACCCTCAGTTTGTGCAGCGTGCGTGTATCGCTCTAGTACACCGCGAAAAAGGGCTTAGGGCTTGGTAGAGGTTTCCCCTGTTATTGCGCGTGATGCCAATGGCCCAGGAGTGCAGAAACGCCGAAGCCGCAGCTCGGCGGATTCGGCGTCGTGATGTTTTGCCGGCGGACGGATCGACGTCTACGGGTTACTCCGATAACGTCGCGGCGACGCGATAGGGCACAGGGATGTTTTTCGGCGCAGCCGGCTTCGCGGTAAAGAGGGCCGCGAAGTGGGCGCGGTAGGGGAGGCTCGCGAGGAACCACAGGGCCACGACGACGACGGGAATCGGCAGCGTCGAGGGCATCAGGAGCGTATGAAACGCTAGGCTGTTGTACATGAAGGCGCCGAGGATAATGAGCGCGACGGGAACGTAGCGGTTCGTTAACAGCAGTGCGCCGGCGACGAATTGGGCAAGCGCGATGGCGAAGATCCAGTGGCTCTGATAGAAGACGGTGTTCGCGGTGCCGACTAGGCCGGGCATTGGCGGCGGGTTCCCCATGAAGAGCGGGGAGAGGCCGGCGAACGTGAAGAGCAGGCCGAGCAGGATACGTGCGATAAGCGAAACGACGGACATGGTGCTTGTCTCCTTGCGAGTACCGGGCCCCGATCGGCCCTTCACTCTTGACGTCGAAGGACGATCACCATTCTCGACACGCCGGAGGAAAAAATTTGCTGACGACCGGACTCGTTCTTGCAACCGCCCTCGCGCTCGCCGCACCGTCGAGCGCCGAGACCAGCCCAACGCAGAGCGCGCTAGCCGCGATCGAGGCGCATTGGCAGCGCGCGTTCCTCACCGGGGATCAGGCGTATCTCGGCTCGCTACTGACGCCCGATTACGTATCGGTGGGAACGAACGGCGCGCAGCACACGCGCGACATGATTCTTGCCGCGGCGCGAAACTACGCTCTTGCGCATCCGCACGCGGACGCTGCGCCGTCGCCCGATCCGCACATGATCGTACGGATCGAGGGAACGACCGGCATTGTCACATTCAGTGTCGGGGGTCAGCGAAGCGTCGACGTTTTTTACTATGCGGATGGACACTGGCACGCGTGGTATTCGCAACACACGAACGAGTCCGGAGGCAACGGCTAGCGTCGCTTCATAGTATGAGGTGAACGTCTCCGAACTCGTGCTGGTAGTATTCCGCGTCCGCTGCTTGTGCATACGCGGATGCGAGCAATCCACGCCCAAGGAAGGCGCGCAAGATCGACTGATGCGTCGCGGCGCTGTCGTGAAAGCCCGTTAACAGTCCGTCGACCGTGCGAACCGTGTAAGCATCGGTGATAACGAGATCGGTCCATCCGCTCGATGCGGTTGTCTCTCCTCGATAATACGATGATTCGAGCGCGCGAAGCGCCGTCGAACCGACCGCAATGATACGCCGGCCCTGAACCCGAGCGCGATTGACCGCTTGTGCCGTTTCGACCGGCACGCGGTAGCGTTCGGCAGGGGGACGTTCCGGTTCTTCGAGACTTGCAACGCCGCAGTGCAGCGTGATCGTCGCAATCTCGACACCGCGCGCGATCAACGCTTCGAGAACACGGGTTGAAAAGGGACGCGCCGCGGATGGCATTTCGGATGAGCCGGGTTCGCGCGCGAAGATCGTTTGGTAGTCGTCCATCGGAAATTCTTCGGTTACATACCCGTAGTGGATCGGCTTTCCGTGTCTTCCGAGAAAGTCGTACATTGGTTCGGGTATATGGAACCACGCGTACCATAGGCGCGGATATTCCGGATCGAGCGGCGCGATCGCGACCACCGATCCACCTGCCGGCAAACGAAGTTCTTCGCCGCAGAGTACGGTATCGCGCGGCTCGGTTACATAGATGCGCTCGTCGATCTTCGTGGCAACGTGAAGTTGAATGCGTTCGCCGTTTTGGCGCCGTGCGCTCAACGCTGCCGGGATCGTTGCAGAGTCATTGACCACGAGCAGATCGCCGGCTTGAAGTACCGATGGGATATCGAGGAAGCGCACATGACGGTTGGTTCCCGACACGCGATGCGTGACGAGCATCTTCACTTCATCGCGCGCGACACCGCGACGTTCGGGCGGCTCCGTCGCATTACGCAGGGACGAGATCTGCAAGGCGTACACGTTCGTAGCGCTCCTTCATGTTTGCAATGGCTTGTAACAATGCACGGGCGGAATCCGCGGGATCGCGCAGTTCGGCCGGATCGGCGTCGGGAATGGCGTCGCGGTGCATCTGCGTGTTCATGTCGCCCGGATCTGCCACCAACACGCGCACGCGCGTGTCTTCCAACTCCGTTGCGAGGACGCGAGAGATGTGTTCGAGTGCCGCTTTGCTCGCGCCGTATGCGGCCCAGCCCGGATACGCTTCCACGCCGGCATCCGACGTGATATTTACGATCGTCGCGGGCTCGGAAGATCTGCGCATAACATGCAGCGCGTGTTGCATGAGGTGAATCGGCGCATAGACGTTGACGGCAAACGCGCGATCGAACGTCTCGAGCGAAAGTTCCTCCACGCGTGGAAGCGGGACTTCACCGAGCGTCGATGCATTGTTGATGACGAGATCGAGACGTTTGAACGTGCGCGCGGCGGCGATAAGATCGTGGACGTGCGTTCGATCGGCGACATCACCGGGAACGGCGATCACGCTCCCCCTGCCCGCGAGCTCGTCGCGCGCGGCTGCAAGCGTCGCTTCGTCGCGACCGTCAATGATAACGTTCAGGCCTCGCGCCAGAAGCTCCCGCGCAATCTCTTTGCCGAGGCCGCGCGAACCGCCGGTTACGATCGCGACGTGGCCGGCTTCAAACCAAGATTTCGTTTCCATGGCGCAACCCTACAACCTCAAGCATAGTTGAGGTCAATACCATGGATGATTTATTGAGCGTCGGAGAGGTCGCGGAGCGCAGCGGCCTGCCGGTTTCGACCCTCCATTTCTATGAAACGAAAGGCTTGATCCACAGCGAGCGCAACGCCGGCAATCAGCGGCGTTTTCCTCGCGCGGAGTTGCGTCGCATCGCGGTCATCAAAGTCGCGCAGCGTGCCGGAATTCCGCTGAATGAAATTGGCGAAGAACTGGCAACGCTTCCGACCAATCGTCCGATCTCGGCGAAGGAATGGAGCCGTCTCTCGAAACGCTGGAAAGCGGATCTCGACGATCGCATCGCGCGATTGACGGCGCTACGCGATCAGCTGGGCGATTGCATCGGATGCGGATGTCTCTCGCTCGATAGTTGTCCGCTGCGCAATCCAATGGATGTTCTGGGCAACGAAGGTCCAGGCCCGCGCCTAATCGATCCGATCACGTAGCTGGATGAGCGCGTTTCCGGCCGCGGCGATGGCCATCCGGTTCGCGGCTTCGGTGACGATGGCGGTCGATGTTGCGAAGTTGAAGCGCGCCCATTGACCGTAGTTTTTTCCGAAGTGCTCGCCGGGAACGAGCGCGACCTTTCCTCGTTTGTAAAACGCTTCAGCCGGGCGATCGAGAGCGAGATCCGTGCAATCGAGCCACGCGAGGTAGCCCGCCTCGGGCGGCGCGAACTTCACCCCTTGCAATCCCGCCCGCTCGAAGATCTCCCGTAACTGCGATCGCATCCCATCGAGGTGCGCAACGACGGCGTCGAGATAGGGAATGCCTTCCATGAACGCGGCAATGGTTGCATGAACGCCCAGGTGCCCACTGCGCTCCGCCATCACTTTCGGTAAGCGGCGGAGAATACGACGTGCGCGGTCGCCGAATGCAACGGCGATCGCGCATTTGAGTCCGGCGATGTTCCAGCCTTTGGATGCCGAGGTGAGGGTAATCACGTCGATGTCCGATTCGTCCGCGATTGCTGCAAACGCAGTGAACTCCACGCCCGGCATGGTGAGCGGTGCATGGATTTCGTCGCAGAGCATGATGGTATCGTACCGTTTGGCGAGAGCGGCAACGGCGCGCAGCTCGTGCTTGGTGTAGACCCGGCCCACGGGATTGTGCGGATTACACAACAGCATTACGCGCGCGCCCTCGCGCATTCGCGCTTCGATCGCATCGAGATCGAGCGTGAAACGTTCCCCGTCCCGGCGCAGCGGGGCGTCGGCGATCGGCCAGCGGACTTCTTCTATCGTCGAAAAGAACGGCGGGTAAACCGGGCTGTTCACGATGACGGCGCCCTCACCGATTACGCGAAGAATCTCGGCAACGCCGACCATCACTTCCGGGACGGCATAAACGTCGCCCGGATGGACGTCAAGCCCATAGCGCACGCGCGCGAACGCGGCATACGCTTCGCCGAGGCCGTCGGCAACCGCATACCCGAGGTCACCGTTATCGATTGCGACGCGCAAGCGCTCCGCAATGGGTTCGGCAAGCGGAAAATCACTCTCGGCGACAAAGACGGGCAACACGTCAGCCGGATAGTGCCGCCACTTCTCGCTCGTTCGGTTCTTCAACCGGTCGAGATCGATGGCCGCATCGAATGGGAGTTTGATCGTCATGTGTCGCAACATTCGCACGCTCTATAATTTCGAGCCTCCTGCTAGCGAGGATGAAATCCGCGCGGCGTCCATTCAATTCGTCCGCAAGCTCTCGGGATTCGCGCGCCCATCGCAGGCCAACGAAGCGGCCTTCAATCGCGCGGTCGATGAGGTTTCCGCCGCCGCATCACGGCTGATGGCGTCGCTCGTAACAACCGCCCCGCCGCGCGATCGCGCCGAATGGACGGCACGAGCAAAAGCGCGCGCGGAGAAGAGATTCGGTACGTAACGAAGAGACCGGGCGCCCGCCGCGCTCGTTGTCTCGAGCGTCATTCTTTACATGCGTAAGGGATATGTTTTAACGGATATGTTTTAATGAGCGCACGGGGTGCGCCATGCCAATTGCAGAGAGTGCAAAGCGCGCGATTCCTAAAGCGACATATGTGCCGCTGAAGGTTTCGCAGCAACAACGTTCCACCTTTGATGGAAACGCCGTTGAAAAATACGGCCTCATGCGGTCGTTACAATTACAACGAGGCGAAGTCGACGAGGTTATTCGCTCGTCACAAGGCACGCCGGCCATTTCAAATCCGGCACATGTTTCGTTGATTCGCCAGTTCGAAGGAACGACGATCGTCGCGCAATTGCCCATGCGATCGGATGTCGCGGCCATTCCGTCGAGCGAACTGCTTGCATTTGGCCAAGCCGTGAGCGCGTATCGGGCGAAGGCTGCTGCCCAGCCAACGCCCGCTGGCGGCGCGACGGAAAGAACTGCCGCACTGACCCTGGCTTCACTTGCAAAGCGGCAGATTGCTGTAAACGCGAGCCTCATGGCGAGCAAAGCCTTCGAAACGAGCATCACCGCAACGCCGATCGGAATGCTCAACCTCGAGCAGTTGGAGATGACGCCCGCCGGGCTCGAGCGCGGCGAACTCATTGCGACGATCTGTCTTGCGCCACAAGAAGAGACGTCGGTCGTCGAAAAAGAGTGGTCGGTGACGAGCCAAGAGTTTACCTCGATCGTTACCGATTCATTAGAAAATTACAGCGAGACCGGCGTTACCGAAGATACCGAACTCGCTCAATCGACGACATCGCAAGTTCAGCACAGCAACCAGTTCAATATCAACGCGACAGTGTCCGGCTCGTACGGCTTCGTCACCGCAACGGTTGCTACATCGTTCGGTAGCCAGAACGCGGCGTCCCAATCCGCAACGGAGAGCCGCAAGCACGCCGTCACCACCACACAGAAGGCCTCGTCGCGCGTCAAGCAGTCGCACAAAACGACCATTGCGACCTCAACCGTCGCTGGTTCGGCCGAGACGACGACGCGGACGCTGAAGAACGCCAGTACAACCGATCCCATGCGCATCGACTACTTCAGCATCATGCGCAAATGGCGCGTGCGCTTGTACCGCTACGGTCTACGCATGACGTACGATATTGCGATTCCGGAACCAGGCGCTACATTGCGTGAAGCCTACGCCGAAATGGACAATCTCAATTCCCAAATCGGACAAGTCTTCTCATTCGGCCTCAAACCGACGGACATCACTCCGGATAACTACTCCGCGCTCTCGGCGGATTGGCAAGCGTCCATTCAACCACCGCCGGATGCGAGCCGCAGCGAACGTCTCGGCGGGGCGGTCTCGGGACTCGGAAAGCTGGGAGACGACGAAGGTTATCACTTCTTCCAGGTAAGTTTTCAAATTCCCGATGGTTACGAAGTAGTCGGTGCGATGTTGGATGCGATGATCGGCAACGTCAACAACGACCCTGTTTCGCGTGGTTTTCTCGTCTTCGGGTACGGCGCGCCCGATGGGCTCGGAACGAACGGAAAGGCATCGTTCGTCGAAGATATGCTCGCAAAGAACGGATTCATGAAAGGCGCGACCGGATCTCAGCAGATCATTTACTTTCTCCAAAACGTCGATGCGGCGGCGGTAACGTTCGTGATGAGTTACGCGCCCACGGCGGCCACGATGTCTCAGTGGCAAATGACCGCATGGCAGGCGCTGCACGATGCCGCGCGCGACGCATTTTACGCGCAACAGCAAGACTTGATCTCGCGGCGTGATTCGATTGCCGCGACCCTCAATGCCGATACGCTCACGCTTCGGCGCGAGGAGAGCGACGAGATTATGAAGGGCGTGCTCCGCTGGCTGCTCGGCACCGGCTTCGAGTTCGTTCCGCCGGATGTCGTCGCCGTCTTCAAAGAAGCCGGAACGGATTTAACACACGGTGTCGGTTTCACGGGCAACTCGCTGGCCGGCTTAAGTCCGTCGGCTTGGACGACCATGTTCCAGTATCAGGAGATGATCAAGTTCATCAACGAAGCGATCGAGTGGGAGAATACGCTGTATTTTCTCTACCCGTATTTTTGGGACGTTCCCGAGTCGTGGGACTTCGTACGTCAAATTCAGCATGCCGATTCGACCCGTCAAGCGTTTTTGCGCGCCGGCAGCGCGCGCGTCGTTCTCACCGTGCGAAAGGGGTACGAGCAGTCGTGGCTCTCGTTCGTGCAACTCGGCGATCTCGCGTCGACGATGCCGCCGGATCATCCATACATGACGATCGCGCAAGAGATCCAGGCGTACGATGACGCGAACTACCCGGGGATTCCACCCGCGAATCCGGGCGCGCCGCCGGTCGAACCGGTTGACGCGGCGTCGGGCGTGTCGACTGCGACGCTTGCTGCGTCGGCTTCGCCGGTCGTCATTCCGGTCGATACGACGGCGGACTTCGTGCTCGGCGCGCAGGTCACGATCGATACGCTCGAGTCCGGCGTCCAGGAGCTCCAGACCATCACGGCGATCGCACCGGACGTCAGCATTACGGTAAAATCGCTGACGAACAAGCACGACGGAAGCACGACGCCGTTCCCCGTGGTGCAAGCGGGAGAGAACGGCGTGATCATCGCGGAGTGGAACGAGTACACGCCGTCTTCCGGAACCGACATCGCCGTCACGAGTAATCTCGCCACGATTGCGTGAGCGGTGGGCAAATACGACCGGTGGTTCGATACGAGCTCCGGGATGCCGCGGATTACCGATAACAACGCGACGACGCTCTTTACGACGGGAGAAGCGGCATTTGCGGATATCGGCGAACGCCTCGAGCTCGACGGAGAACCGAATGGAATCGCCTATCTCCTGGCTTGGTCAGTTGATAAGGACGTCGTCATGCAACCATCCTCGTCGGTTAAAACGGCGGCAGATTGTTTCACCGCCTTCAACAAAGCAGGCGGTTCGGTCTACGCGATGGTCTGGAACAATACGTTTTCGCCATTTTTCATCTCGACGACGGCGGACGGCATTTCGCTCGTCAACGGACTGTCGAAGAGTAAAGCGATACTGGACAAACGAACGCCGCTTGCCGGCACGCATCATCAAAAGATTCAAGGCATTTCTACACTGAAAAACGGCGCGGCCTGCATCGCGTGGTGCGGTGGTATGGACTTGTTTAAGGATCGAATCGGACCGGACGCTCTCCACGACGTCCACTGCAGAGTCGTCGGCGAGGCGGCGGTCGATCTGATCAACGTGTTTCTGGAACGTTGGAACGATCATCCGGACCACGGAACGAATCTCGCGCCGCAGCTCGGGTCACCCGGTGGGCTCGACGGGCACGATCAAGTACAAGTCTGTCGAACGTATCCGATGTTTGCGTATTCGACGATATATTCGCTCTTGCTCAGTCGTTATGGCAGCTACTTATATTCATTCGCCGGCACGCAAACCAAACAGCCGGGCGACATGCGCGTGAATGGTCAGGTAAAGTTCTACGGCTTCTACGATGCTTCAAAGGGCGTGCAGCAGACGTGGCGGGCAGTTCGAAAGGCAATTCGCCAGGCAGCGAACTTCATTTATCTCGAAGATCAGTATCTCACGAACAAATGGATCGGCGACGAGCTAGCGAGGCAGCTTACGGCGAACAAAAACCTCAAACTCGTGATTCTTGCACTCCATCCCGACAAGAACACGGACATCGAACAGATGTGGCCGCGACGCAGGGAAGTGCTTGCGAGCCTTCAGGCGTTGGATCCGCAACACAAACGTTGGCAAGTCTTCTACCGGCGACTCGACAAACCATCATCATACGTCCACTCCAAAACATGGATTTTTGATGACGAACTCATCGTCACGGGATCGGCGAACGCCGACCGCCGTGGCTACACGTACAATTCTGAAGCGGATATCGTGATTGCGGGCGATCTCACGAGAACGCGCGCCTCGGCGTTCGGCGCGACGACCGTTGCGCAAGACCTGCGTTGCCGGCTATTCGCAAAGCATTTGGGCGGCCAACCGAAAGACTATCTCGACTGGAAGTCGGCGATTGCGCGGTGGTGGGGGCCGCTGCAAAGCACGAACGTTGCCGTGTTCAATCCGTCGCAGAAACCCGGACCTCCCGACCAATACGCGGCCAAGCTCCAAGCCGCGGCATCCGGTCCGCCTTCACCGCAGCAGTCGCAGGCCTCCGGCGCAATTCTCGCGCTGCAGGCGTACAATCATTTTGCGTCGCTCGAGGATTGCTTCTGGAACGATTTCGAAGATCCCGACGACAGCGTTCCCGTTCCTTAAATCCGGGTACAAGGGGCTCGTGCCGAAGCAGCTTAGCGAGCACGACGTCCTCATCTTACTCGTGGCACTTCCGCTCTTCGTTGTGATCGCGCGCTTGTGCGGTGAGGCCGCTGTTCGTTTGCGTCAACCGCAAGTGCTCGGTGAAGTGCTTGCGGGCGTTATCCTCGGGCCATCGCTTTTGGGATTGTTCTCAAAAGACGCGCTCCACACGATGCAGCACGGCGCGCAGCTCGTCGAGCCATTCTCATGGGTGGGAATCATTTTGCTCCTCGCGCTCACAGGCATGGAGATGGAATTCGGAACGCTGCGGCGTGAAGCGCGAGCGGCGCTCTTCGCAACGGTCGGCGGCGTAATCGTTCCGTTTTGCGGCGGCCTGGCGCTTGCGCTTGCGCTTCCCGCATCATTGATCGGAAGTAGCGGGTCGCGCGTCGCCTTTGCGCTTTTTCTCGCGCTTGCGATGTCGATCTCTGCTGTGAGCGTCATCGCGAAAGTGTTGACCGACCTCGGGCAGATGCGACGCAACGCTTCGAAAATTATTCTCGCGGGCGGTGTCTTCGATGAAACGCTCGGCTGGATATTGCTCGCACTTATTTCCGGTATTGCAAGCGCGTCCGTTCGTCCCGGCGGTGTGACGGGGAGTGCGCAGACAGCGCCGATTTTGCTGGTCGTTCTGAAGACGGCGGTCTTTCTCGGGTGCGCCTTCTTGTTTGGACGGCGGCTCATCTCAGCGATTCTGCGCGCGGTGAGGACGTATGCGCTGGTCGACGTACCGGTGTTCTCGGTAACGATCGTACTCGCGCTCGCGTTTTCGGCGATTACACAGACTCTCGGGTTACACCAGATTCTCGGTGCGTTCGTCTTCGGGATCATCGCTGCAAGCGTGCCGCGCATCGACCGCGCAACCATCGAGCACATCCGGGTCGTGACGCGCGGATTTCTGGTCCCGGTATTCTTCGTGCTCGCCGGCATGCGGGTCGATTTCACGCAGCTCGGCCGGCGCGAAATCGTTCCGATTGCCGGCGGGTTCATCGCGATCGCGATGGCCGGAAAGTTGGTCGGATGCACGATCGGTGGTTGGGTGGGCCGCATGCATTGGCGCGAGGCGCTGCTCGTAGGCGTCGGGATGAACGTGCGCGGGTCGATGGAAATCGTGGTCGCGGTTTTAGGTTTGAGCCTCGGCATTCTCTCACCGACGATGTTCTCCGTCGTCGTGCTGCTCTCGGTCGTAACGATTCTCGTCGTACCGAGCATCATGCGTGTCGCATTTCGATTGGCACCCCCGAGCAAAGAAGAGCAGGCGCGAATCGAGCGTGAGGAGCAAGACGAAAACGCGTACACTCCGCAGCTCAAACGGATTCTCGTTCCCCTTCTTCCCCGAGCCCAGTCAGAAGCCGGTGCCGAGTTCGCGCGTGCGCTCACGCGATCGAAGGCCCACGTGGATCAGCCGCTCGAGGTCGTCGTGCTACGCGTCGACAAGGCAGCAACGGATGGAGCGCCGCTCGCCGAACAGAAACTCGTCGACGAATCGGAACGCGCGCATGGGACCGAAACAATTAACGTCGAGGAACACGAAGCGCAGCGGGAACGTCCGGACGATGCAATCCTCCATGCTGCCGAACGCGGTGGATTTCAATTGATCGTGATGGGATCGGCTCCGCCGCGCAACAACGGCTCGCTATTCAACGCGACAACCGACGCCGTGATCCGCCGCGCACCGTGTGACGTGCTCGTGCTCTCGTCTTCCGTGTCCTTCCAGATTGACAAAGTACGGCGGATCGTCGTGCCGTTTACCGGACGAGAGGCGGCGCGCGCCGCGGGCGATCTCGCACTCGCACTTGCATCTGGACTTGGCGCGAGCGTCTACGCGGTCAGCGTTGTGCCGCAGACCCCCGTCGATAGTCCTGCAGTCTACGAACAAATGCAACGACGCGAACGCACCGCGATGGAGTCGCTTCACGAATTGGAAGAACGCGCGCGCATCCTCGGCGTTCCGTTTGAAAGTCGAATCGAACGCGCCCCGTTGCCGGCCCGTACGATCGTCGACGCACTACAAAAGCCCGACGTCGGCTTGTGCGTCCTCGGCGCGAGCGAACAATCTGCGCGCGGAACGCCGTTTCTCGGCGACACGGCCGATCTCGTGCTCCGGTACGCTCCGACACCTGTTGCGTTGCTCGTGCCAAAACGGAGCTAAAACGCTAGCCATTTGTCCATCGCGTCCGGGCCGCCGTTAACGGTAAAGTATGACTTGATGAGCGCTGCTATTCGAGACGCGACGGCGGCCGATGCCGCGGAGATTGCCGAAATCTATCGCCCGGTCGTCGAGGATACAATGATCTCGTTCGAGGAGATTGCACCGGATACTGCCGAGATGGCGCGGCGGATGACCTCCATCACCGCATCCTATCCGTGGCTCGTCGCGTGCGAGGGCGATCGTGTTCTCGGCTATGCATACGCCGGACGCCATCGCGAGCGCGCGGGATACCGGTACTCAGTGGATGTGAGCGTGTACGTTGCGCAACGCGCGCGCGCGCGTGGTATCGGGACGGCGCTCTACGTTCGATTATTCGAAATCCTTAAGGATCTCGGATTTCATCGCGCGTTCGCCGGTATCACATTGCCCAATGACGCAAGCGTCGCCTTGCACCGCCGCGTTGGATTTCGCGACGTCGGCGTCTATCATGAAGTCGGCTATAAATTCGGCCGGTGGCTTGACGTCATGTGGTGGGAGCGCGCGATTTAGAGCGATTCCGCGATCGCGACGAGCGTTTCGTCGATGTCGGCGTCGCTGTGTGCGACCGACACGAACATCACTTCGTTTTGAGAGGGCGGTAGGAGGATGCCGCGTTCCAGCATCGCCTTGTAGTACGCGCCATACTTCGCTTTATCGGCAGCGAGGGCGTCGTCGTAGTTGCGATTGGGCGGTCCCGGACGGAACTTGAAGTCGACGATCGATTCGCTTTGCACGACGGTATTGTTGAGCCCACGGTCGCGGAAGATCGCGCGGATGCCGCCGGCGAGACGGCTCGCAAGCGCATTCATGCGCTCGTAGTACTCAGGATGTTCTTCGAGTAGATCGATGACGCGATGCGCCATTGCGACGGAGAATGGATTGCCGCCGTGCGTTCCGCCGGTGAACGTCTGCCCTTGGGGCGCGAGAACGCGCATGATCTCTTCACGTCCGCCAAATGCGGCGATCGGGGCGCCTCCACCCATGATCTTTCCAATCGTCGTCATGTCCGGTGCGATTCGCACGCGCTCTTGCGCTCCACCAAGGCCGAAACGCAGCCATGTAATGACTTCGTCGAAAATCAAGACCGCGCCGTGGCGCTGCGTGCGTTCGCGCAAGCCCTCGAGAAAACCGGGAACCGGCGGTACATACCCCATGTTTCCGACGATCGGTTCGACGATAATGGCCGCGAGGTCGTCTTCGCGTCTCTCAAGCAATGCATCGACGCTTTCGAGATCGTTATAACGCGCAACAATGACGTCGCGCATGATCCCGTCAGGAATTCCGCTCTTGCTCGTGTCCGAGGTGTGGGCAGATGCGCCCGCATTAAATAGTGCGAGGTCGGTATGTCCGTGATAGTTGCCGGCAAACTTGAGAATCAGACTGCGCTGCGTGTACGACCGCGCCACGCGGATTGCGCTCATCACCGCTTCGGTTCCGGTCGAAACGAAACGCATCCGTTCCATCGAGGGCAGATACGAGCGAATGCGCTCGGCCAGGCGGATCTCTTCCGGATGCGTGGTACCCCAGACAAACCCGTAACGAGCGATGTCGTCGAGACCGGTGACCAGCGCCGGGTGCGAATGCCCGAAGAGCAGCGGCCCGTACGCCATGATGTAGTCGATGTAGCGGCGGCCGTCCTCATCAAACGCATACGCGCCTTCGGCGCGCGTTTGCACGAACATGGGTGCGCTTACACCCCAACCGCTGCGTACGGGAGAATCGCATCCTCCCGCAAGCACGGCTTGAGCGCGTTCGATCGTAGTCCGGGTATTCATCACCCCGATGCTTCGACGCTTATGCGGGCACCCCGGCTCAGGATGATGTGATAACGAGCGCGGACATCTTTTCGACGAATTCTCCGTCGCCGAATTCTTTGCTCAATGCTTCGATCGTTCGGTTGCGCACATCAGCAGCGCGCGCAGGGCCGAGCCGATCGAAATCTACGCCGAGCGGGCTGCCGTGAAGGAGCCCCTCCACTGCATCGGTGACCGAGCGCGACGCCGCCGTCTTGTCGACGACGTCGATCGTCACGTCGTTGAACCCGGCAGCTTGAAGATCGGACGTAATGCGCTCCGGATGCGCGTACGCGTGCGGAACGCGTTCCAAGAAACACGGTTCGCCGGTCTGCTCTTTGAATATCCGGCACACGAGTTCGTCGAGCGGATTGTGCGCCAAGTCGTTCCAGACGTTGAAGATGAACGTTCCATGAGCGCGCAAGACTCGCCGTGCCTCACGAAACGCGGCGACCTTATCTGGAAAGAACATGACGCCGAATTGCGCGAGGACGAGATCGAATGCAGCACCGTCGAACGGTAACGATCCCGCGTCGGCTTGCTGAAACTGCACGTTCGGCGACGTGATGATTTTCGCGGCCATATCGATCATCGCTTGATTCAAATCGGTGGCAACGATCCACGCCGCGGGCAGCGCGACGGCGATTTCCCGCGTCACCACGCCCGTCCCGGCGGCAACTTCGAGCACGCGCGACGGTGCACGCGCTACGACGCGATCGGTCAAGTCCTCCGCATACGGCTCGAATAAGAGCGGCACGAGGCCCTTCTCGTAGCCCTCCGGGATCGAGCCGACAAAGGAAGCATCCGCTTGCCGAAACTCGCTACCGCCCGATGGAGTAGCAGTGTCCATGAGAATCCTCCGCCTTCTGCTTGCTGCCAAAACGTCACTATTCCGTACCGTCCCGCTTATGCGTGATACGCGCGTGCCGTTCGCCCTGAAAGCCGGGACGCTTGCCGTGGCGCTGCTCGTTGTATCGCCGGTCGATCTGTTTAGTGACATCCCGGGTCTTGGATTGCTCGACGATGCGGCGCTTTTGTCGTTGCTCTGCTACTGGTTCGTGCGCCTTGCGTCGCGACACACAGAACCGCAGGCGGTGACGTCAGGGTTTCTTGCTCGCATCGATTAGCGGCTCGAGACGCCGGTCAGGGACGAACCAAAGCACGGCAACCGCAACGATTAAGGCATCGGAGATGACCGTCGAAAAGAACGCGACACCGATGGCAATGATATAGAGCGCAATCGGAAGCGTGCCTTTGAGATCGTACTTGAGCGCCTCCGCGAAAGGCGTTTCTCGTCCGTTGACGTGGATGAGCGTTCGCTGCAAGATTGAATACGCGACCGCACACAGCAGCAAGATCAACGCATAGAGCGCGGTCGGAACTGCAGCTCGTGGATTTCTTCCGAGCCAAGCAGTCGAAAACGGTACGAGGGATAGCCAGAACAGCAGGTGGAGATTGGCCCACATCGCCTTGCCGTCGACGCCGCGGCTTGCACGTAGCATATGATGGTGATTGTTCCAGTAAATCCCGACGAGAACGAAGCTCAAGGCGTAGATCGCAATCGTGGGCAATGTCGGCAAGATCGACCGCAATGAGATTCCGTCCGGCGCCCGCAACTCGAGGACCATGATCGTAATAATGACCGCGAGCACGCCGTCGCTGAATGCCTCGACTCTATCGCTCTCGGTGTAGAATTTCATAAAGACCCTCGCCGCCGAAAAGAGGACGTACCGTCATGGCGATATCGGATGACACGGTTCATGATAGCGCAGTTTGGCCGGATATTCATGTCGCACGATGGGCCGGAACGAAGCGCAGCATCCATCTGTACTCACAGATGCTCGGGAAAATGCGCGTCGCACTATCGCCTTCGCAGCCGAATTGGATGTTCACAGCGTTATATTTGACCGCTCGCGGGTTCACCACCGGATTTATACCGTTCGCCCGCGGATCATTCGAGGCCGTACTCGACGTCTTCGATTCAACGATCGTCATCGCGCGAAGCGACGGTGAAAAGCGAACGATCCCGTTGCTGCCGGTACGAACGATTTCCGAAGTCTACGCCGCGCTTTCTAACGCGCTGCATGAACTGCGCGTCGCATGTTACATCTCACCCATACCACAAGAAGTTCCGGACACGACCCCGTTCAATGAAGATCGTCGTCCGAGCGAGTACGATCCCGCTGCAGTCCAACGGTGGTTCCACGCGGCGACGGCTACTGCGACCGTATTTGATTCGTGGCGGTCGCACTTCTTCGGCCGCACCGGCATTCAACTGTGGTGGGGCGCTTTCGATGTCGCGCTTCTTCTGTTCAGCGGCCGGCGCGTTGCGCCGCCGACCGATCGCGGCTACCTCATGAAATACGATCTCGATGCTGAGCTCATGAACGTCGGCCTCTATCTCGGTGACGAACAGAACGCGCCATTCTTCTACGGGTACATCTATCCGGAGCCACCGAACGCTGCACGTTTACGGGTTCCCGCGCCGGCATCGTGGTCCACGCAATTGCGTGAGTGGACGATGCCGTACGACGACGTGCGTTCTCTGGAGGACCCGGGAATCGCCATCTCCGCGTTCATCGATTCCGTTTACGAGTTATGCTTCACGGCCGCCGGATGGACCCGAGAAGCATGCGTCTATAGCCGTCCAAAACGATCGGATAGAGTCCCCAAGGGTTAGCGTTAGTGTCCGTTTACGCGAGAGCGCGAATCAGTGTTTCAGCGAAACGCGCCGGGGCGGCGGTGTCATACCGCATGTAGAGTTCGGGATCGATCAGTTCTAATTCCATCAGATGTTCCGAGCCATCGGCGTCGCGCAGCAGATCGACGCGCGCGTAAAGCGGCCGGTTCGGAAGCGTCGCGAGAGCGCGATCGGCAAGCCCCCGTTCCGCCTCATCGGGATCCGCACGGTGCCCACCGCCGGGACCGGTAGTAAAGGCATCCTTTTGCACGCAGTGTGAATAGATGCCGTCGATATAAACCAAGCTGCGTTCGCCGCGCGTGAAGATTTCCGGCATGAAGGGCTGAATGAGCGCGTCACGCGTTTCCAATATGGCGTCGAGATGCCGCTGTCCGTCCTCAATGAATCGTGCCTGCAGCTCATCGGTTTGTAGCGCCGGATGCGGCGTTGCGCCGACGATTGCGGTCATATAGGAACTTGCAGAGATCGCCGGCTTCACGACCACTTCGTACCAATGCTGTTCGCCCATGATCGCTTCCAGATCGCGACGTTCACCTGCGCGGCACAATACCGTTGGCGCAATCCTCACACCGGCGGCTTGCAGGTCTAACAGATACGCCTTATGCGCGTTCCACCGAATCGTCGCGGGGTCGTTGTATACCGGCGCCGTGCTTGCCGCAGTGTCTATCCATCGCGCAAACGCGGCGGGGTTCAAATGATAATTCCACGGCGATCGAACGACGAACGCGTCGACTTGCGGAATTGCTGCGTCGCTATCCCACGCTACCGCTTTGACATCGACGGCGCGATCGTTTAGCTCATCGACAATGAGACGATCGTCGGGTACGATACCGCCGATTTCCGCGCACGTGACGAATCCAACCGTAGCCATACATGAAGCGTAGGCTAGCTAGGCCGATGCACGCTCGGCCTTTTTCGGCAGCCCTCGCTGGAAGGACATGGTTTAATAGTAGCCATGCCCCATGTAGAGATCTCGATCACGCCCCAAAGCAACATTCGTGACCTCGTCGCCTCATTGCCGATTGCGGCAGACGTGCTGACGCAGTTCGGCCTTGGTTGCTCTGGTTGCGGCGTGAGCAAGTACGAGACGATCGAGCAGGGCGCGAAGGCGCACGGCTTGCGCGTCGAGCCAATCGTCGCCGCCCTGACACAAGCACGGCTCTCCGGCTTCGTTCCGCTGATCTCGAATGACGATAAAATGGCGTCGCGCCGCGCGCCGGGGCAATTCAGCGGCCGCGCGCGGATCAAACATGTGGTGCCCGTAATGTCAGGTAAGGGCGGTGTCGGAAAATCGCTCGTTACGGCAATGCTCGCGCTCGGACTCCGGCGCAAACATCTCTCGGTCGGTATTTTGGACGGCGATATCACCGGACCATCGATTCCGAAACTCTTCGGATTGCACACGCCGCTCTCGATCGAAGCCGACCCAAATGCACCGAAAACGCCGCAGGGCAATCCGCAGCCGTTAATGGTGCCTGCCGTGTCGCGCAGCGCGATCGAAGTGGTGAGCGCGAACCTGTTGACGGATAAGGAAGACACCGCGATGATTTGGCGCGGGCCGATTCTTTCGGGCGTCATCCGTCAATTTTACGAACAAGTGCTGTGGAGCGATCTCGACGTACTGCTCATCGACTTGCCGCCCGGCACGTCGGATGCACCGCTGACCGTGCTTCAATCGCTTGCGGTCGATGGCGTGGTACTGGTTACGATGCCGCAGGCGCTTGCAACGATGATCGTTCGTAAAGCCGCGAATCTCGTGCATCAACTCAAGAAGCCGATTCTCGGCGTGGTCGAAAATATGTCGTACTTCATCGCGCCCGATACCGGGAAGAAGTATGAAGTCTTCGGTCCGACCTACGCCGATCGCGTCGCGGAACTCGCACAAGCGCCGGTGTTCGCGCGGATTCCCATCGATCCCGGAAAGGCCACGCTCGCCGACGAAGGACGCGTCGAAGAGATCGACGATCCGATCGTCGATCAACTGGCCGATGCGCTTCTTGCGTCGCTCGCGGCGCATCCAAAACCGAAAGAGACAATCAGCCTCGTATAGACGGGTATAGATCGCCTATGCCTCGGAAATATTGGTCAAAGCACGTAACGGAATCGAGTAATGCGCTCGACTTGGAGCGCGACGTCTTCGAGCAGAAAGACCCGAAGAAGATCGCGAAATCATTAAAGCGTTCCGCCGAGAAAAGCAAACGGCGTAAATCGTCGCCGTTCCGCTCCGCGATGTCGATGTTAACCTTTTATATAAATCGCGCCGGCAAGAACCTGCCCGCATCGCAGAAGCGCATTTTGGAGCGTGCGAAGGACGCGTTGCGCATCGAGTTTGGGAGAGAGCCGAAGAGCGCCTAGGTCGCGAGCTGCCCGGTCTTACGATCGACGCGTGGTTTCGCTAAAGACACATTCGCCGTTGCGCCACGTTTCGACGACCCTGCATGCGCTGAACGGCGCGTCGTCGAGCGGATCACCTTCGAGAATCGCGAGGTCCGCGTGCAGCCCCGATTCCAAATTTCCGGTTTCCGCTTCGGCGAAGCCGAACCGCGCGGCGTTAACGGTGTAAAGCGCAAGCGCTTCGTGCGCGGTGAGCTGTTCCGATCGTTCGTTGTGATCGACACATGCTTGCATTCCGGCAAGCGCATCGAGAACGCAGACGGGGCTGTCGGAACCGCCGCAGATCGTTGCGCCGGACCGCTGCAGCCGGCCGAGCGCATTCATCGTTCGCTTTCGCTCTGAACCGAGGCGCGCTTCATACATTCCGCCGTCCTCACCCCAATACGCGTCGAACTGTGGCTGCATCGAGAGGTGCAGGTTCATCGCGGCGCACATGCGGATGTGTTCCTCACGAGCGATTTCGAAATGCTCGATGAAGTGACGCGTTCCGCGCGGCGACGGTTTACCGCCGAGAATACGCAGCCAGGTGCGAATGCATTGATCGATCGCCTCATCGCCGATCGCATGGACGCCCGCGGAGATGCCGCGCTCTTCCGCCGCCGAGAAGTAGCCGTAGACCTCATCGTCGGTGTAGCGCAACTCGCCACGATTTCCATTGGTATACGGCACGGAGACCGCAGCCGTGCAGCTCCCGATCGAGCCGTCGAGAAACACGTCTCCGCCGATATAGCGCAGATTGAAGCGTTGCGCAAGCGATGCGTCCGGTTCGCAGATTTTCGGATGCATGTTCGCCGGCAGTGCACGAAGCGCTTCGATGTCCGCGGCGTAACCGTCGGCGTCGCGACCGAGGAGTTGCGGGTGCAAGTGCACGATCCCATTTGCGATAGCAAGCTCAACCGCGCGTCGTTCCGCGCTCCGCACGACGTCGATCGGCATGCGTTCGAGCAAGATCGTTTGCGCGCGCCAGTTGGCATCGTAGAAAAGCCTCCCGGTCGGCGCACCGATGGCGTCTCGTTCGATCCCATTCAAATCATTCGGCAGGTTGAGCCAGGCCAACGTCTTGTTATTGACGATGCAGGAGTGACCGTCAATGCGCACGACCATCGCGATCGCATCGGGATGACTACGCTCCATGGGTGTCCGATCGGCGCTGCCGTCAGGCCAAAGCGAATCATCGTAGAGCCCAAGATAGAGCATGCCGTGCTCGACCGGAGCACGCTCCACCGCCGATTGGTAGTGCGCATAGCTGCGCACGTCGCGTAATGAACGAAGACCGGTATGATAACCCGTCTCGGCGAGGTGTACGTGGCAGTCCGTGAACGCGGGAAGAATCGTTCGGCCGTCGAGATCGATGCGTTGCACGCTCGCGCCGGATACGTCTTCATCGAGCGCTGCTATACGCGCTCCGTCAATCAGGAGGCTCTTGTGACGGATGAATCTTCTCGCCTCGCCATCGAAGCGATACACGCGAGCGTTATCGAGTAGGATCACGACGCTTAATGTTCGACGGTGGCAGTGGTCCCTTCATTCTGAGCAAAATTGGCGCTTTTGCATTCAACGCCCGTTGATACGATTGTGTAATGAAGTCTTCCACGTTTGGTTTGCTTTTTATAGGCGTGAGTGCAGCCTTTATTGCTGCAAAGGTTCCCGCTCATGCGTCGTCGTGCCTGAACAAGGTGCTTTCTGGGCTGGATCGCTCCGCGTCGACAGCTCATGCTTTTGATTTTTATAGGGGCACGTGGTCTATTCGTATGCGGCAGCGAAAGATCGATGGCGATTTAAAACCGTCATCACCGTGGAAAACCTTCCCCGCGACGGTGACCGTTCGTTCAATACTTCAGGGAACGGGCTTCACAGAAGACTATACGCTTCGAAAACCCGATGGCACGAAGTACGCGGTTGGAACGCGCCTCTACAATCCAAAAACAAATACGTGGGCGATTTATTGGACGAATAAGAATGACGGGCAATGGCAATCTCCGGCGGTAGGCGGTGCACTGACGCCGTCGGGAATACGCATTATTTATGACGATACGTGGGGCTCACGCGCGATTTTGACGAGATACGAATGGGACACTACAGATTCGAATCATCCGAAGTGGGCGCAATCCTTTTCGGGTGATTGCGGCTCCAGCTGGATTACGAACTGGACAATGGATTTCACGCGAACGTCGACCGGCGACTAGCAGATAACTCGCGCTCTACAGTGCGAGTCGCCGGCGGGCGATCGCCGCTTGTTTCTGCGTCCCTGCGACGAGAGGCGCGAAGGCCGCCATAGCTTCGCGATCGATTTTCTCTCCGGCTTTCGCCTCGCTTCCGGCATCGAACGGTGGTCGCGGATCGTACTCAAACATGAGTTGGAGCATGCGAGCGTAGTCATCGCTATCAAGTTTTGCCGCCATGGTCAATCCGAAGTCAAAACCCGCGGTCACTCCGGCGCCGGTGATCCGGTTACGATCGATGACGACACGTTCGGCGACCGGGGTCGCGCCGAGCGTTGCGAGCACGTCATGAACGACCCAATGCGACGTCGCGCGATATCCGCGCAACAGTCCCGCTGAGGCAAGAATAAGCGAGCCCGTACAAACGCTTGTAACGTATTCCGCGGTTGGGCCAACCCGTTGCAGAAACCTGAGCACGTCCGGGTCGTTCATCATCGCATACGATCGGGCGCCTCCAGGAACGAACAGCACCGTCAGCCCATCCGCAACGTCGTTAAACGCCTGTGTCGGCACGATCGGCACGCCCGTATCGCTGAGAACGACCTGCCGATCTTTCCATACGAGCTGGACGTCGGTGTTCTCGAGCGCAGCGAAGATGAGCTGAGGCGCGATCAGGTCGAGCGCGGTCATATTCGGATACACCATCATCGCGACGCGTTGTGCGCCGGTCGGGGTCGCAGGCGACCCCGCGGAATCGGCCGCGAACGATTTCGTTGTGAGCGTCGCGGCAATAGCGCCGGTAATCGCGGTGAACGTCGCTCGATTCATCTTCCGCTCTTCGACTAAAAGTGCGGCGCGGGGGAGCCGTCAGACCAGAAAGGAGCCAGAATGACGATCGTCACTGGTTCATAGTCGCGAAATGTCGACGTCGCCGGTGAGAGGATGGGCGACCCCTTGAAGCTCGCGGCCCACGTGTCCACTTGGTTTTTGGCGACGAACGGCATCACGTGGGGACGCCATGGGCCGGCGACTCCATCGTTGAGATAGCCCTCCTTCGAGAGCATGAACGCGAACGACGCCGGAGCCGGCTCGGTGAACTGATGATCGGCGTAGCCGGCCTGAGACTTCTTTGCAATCTCATCGCGTGTGTCACCCGCCAGGGCCCATTTCGCGCGCGCAAGGTAAAACGGCAGCACGCTTTGCACGGCCGGAGGATTGAGGCAGCCCGGTCCGCGCCCCTTCGGATTCCAAAATTCCGGATCGTCGAGACCGGCCGACCACATACGCCCGACCAAGCACACCCATCCGTTCGTTCCTTTAACCGCTGTCTCGTATCCAGTTTTCGTCATTACGAGCACGGTAGCATGAGCGGAAACCGATGCCGGTCCTGCGCTACGCGCCATCTCGATTTCAGCGGCACGGGGCATGAGGTATTTCGCGACCGGCGCCATCGTCGGGTAGGGATTTGGCTGCTGCGTTTGCGCGTTAGCAACGGCGTAAGAACCAAGGGCGACAGCGAGGACCGCGCAAGCGATGGTTTTCATTTTACCTCCTTCAGACGTGCGCTCGCGACTTGAGCCTTTGTTTTTTAGCTCATTCGACTCAGAGCGATACGGCTCCATGTGGACGTTGTTGACCTATTTTCCGGCGGCACACAACGAACGCGATAATGCAACGATTTGTGACGCTCACCCCTTTGTGTCGCCGCCTGTTCTGTATCGAATCGGGTTTTTCGGATCCGACGCAAAGATCTTGGCCGCCTCGGACAATAAACGGCGGAGTACATCGGTATCTACGTCATCGTATTTTTCAAAGCTAAAGTTGTTTGCGCCGGATCTAAGGCAGTTTAGCGCGTCAGCATACCATCGGACCAAGGGCGTTTGATTTCTTGTTACTGATAGATAGACGCTTATATAGTTCTTTTGAAGCGCAACGCCGATTGCAGGCCATTCAACAGACTGCCCTTTGCCCGCGGGGTATTGGAATCGCCCGTAACCGATCATGTTGAAGCGCATTCCAGGCTGTCCGGCCGGACTGCCGGCATGGAAATAACGCGCGAGCGCAGGGCGCGCACTCTCGAATGAGCCTATCCAGTTTTTGGAGATCGCCCTTTCGGTCCGGATCGAAGTTAAAATAGTCTTTGAGGTTGTCGACTGGAACCTTAAACATCAGCAGTGTAGAGCTGAACGAGGTGTTGCCGCGAGTCGCCAAACCTCGGGCGGAGAGTACATATGCCAAAGGGCAAAGTTCTCTCGAATCTTCGCCCATTGCGGATTCGACGCCAGTGTGGATTGATACCGATCGTATGCGGCTTGATCTTGAAAACAGGAGAACCACGCGTAGACGTTTGCGTCGCTGCGGATTGGGAGCTTCGGAAAGGTG
Organism: Vulcanimicrobiia bacterium; assembly: GCA_963765935.1. Lineage (GTDB taxonomy): Bacteria > Vulcanimicrobiota > Vulcanimicrobiia > Vulcanimicrobiales > Vulcanimicrobiaceae > JAMXLG01. The sequence continues at coordinate 320,396 of CAVXXX010000004.1, forward strand.
TTTTCGCTATGCTCGGTAGCATACGTACCGACAACGCGCGCACCGGCTGCCGTGATCGCCGGCTTGATGGAGTGTACAAACGCCTCGTCGAACGTGTGCACGTCAAGGGATCCTAACGAGTAGATCGTCGCCACCAATAATCCCGAGGGCTCGTCCTGTGCCCCGATCGGCGCGCGAGCCGTCGTATCTATCGAGAATCCGGAATCGGGATGCGCCGGGTGCAACAACAACACATTGTCATTCTCGACGAGCATCGAATTGGCGACTTCGCGGTGCGCCTTCCACTCGGGACCACCGTAAAAATCGGTCAAAGCGGCTTTCCTCGCATCCATGTCCTTGAAGCCACGAATCCAAAAAAAGCGATTCGAATCATCAAGCACGCGGAACGTTCCGATGACGGTCATTCCGTCGGCTTCTTGGCTTTCGATAAAATTGCGCTCGAAGAGATCGATGAATTCTTGGAACGAGCCGGGCGTCAGCGTGTATTGCCGAATTTCGACAATAGGGCAGCACGCGGAGTTCGCGGCAACTGCCGGCGCACTCGGAAGCGATACATTCATGACAACTCCTAAAACGGCGACCGCTCTCGCGAATAGTGATCGAGCTCGCATTCCTCTCAGCCGCTGATCCGGGAGAAGTCCATGACCCAGTTGTCTTCCCACGTCTTTCCATTATCCGGTGAGAAGGCTTGAACCCAGCGACACTGATTTGAATCCTGATGCGTCCAAGTAAACCGAACGATAATTGGGCGCCCGTTGAAATCTTCTTTGTCGTAAAAAGTTCCGATTCCGTTGTTAAAGTTTCCGGCAGTTGGAATGGAAAACTGCCCTGTTCCTGCGGTGCTCCAATAAATGCTCCACTTGCCTGTCTCCTGGCTGTAGAGTCGAACTGCGACGGCGTGAATCGGTTTTGGTGCATCGGGCGCATCGTAGTGCTCGATGTTTCCCATACCGCCGAGAATCGGTGCCTCAACTGAGGTCGCTTTGAATTCATACCAATCACCGGATCCAGAGAGCGGCTTATGAAGACGCCGGTTTACGATCGCCCAGTGTCCGAACAGAAAATCGAAATCGGACCGGCCATCAAGCTTCGAAGAGTGCGTCGCGTTCTCAGACATATCAGGGATATTCTCTCTGAGGGCCCACGTAGCGCGAAAGAGCCAGCTTTGCACGCGACCACTGAACCACTCAAGAAGTGCCACGGCATGGTGAGATTTTTGTAAGAATAGGACGGTCGTCCGGTTTTCATGCTAGAATAGGATGACCGTCCTATTCTTGTGATACGAGGACCGATGGCACACCGAACCGTCAAACGATCAAAGCGCGGCTATAACGCCCAAGGGACGCGGCGGCGAATCTTATCCGTCGCTTCAACCGAGTTTCAGGCGCGCGGTTACCACGCAACGAGCATGCACGACATCATGAGCCTCTCAGACGTGCCGGCAGGGTCCATCTATTACCATTTCAAGACAAAGAAAAGTCTCGGCCTTGCGGTGATTCGTGAAGACGTCGCGCAATCGATCGAAGAGACGTGGATAGCTCCGATGCGCGCGGCCAAATCGGCGAAGGAAGGCGTCCTCTATGCGTTCGGAACGGTTGCGGACCAAATTGAGAACGATGGGCGTGGCGTTAAGGGGTGCCCGCTGAATAACCTCGCGATTGAGCTTTCTCTCGCGGATAAGGAGTTTCAGTCGGCGCTCGGGTTTCTTTTCGATGCATGGACCACCGCGGTTGCAGACCGCATTCGATCTGACATTAAGGAGCGCAAGTTACGTGGCTTAGATCCCAACGAGACAGCAACGATAGTCGTCGCCGGATTTTCGGGCGCCATGGCCCTCGCTAAAGCACAACAAGTGGTTGACCCGATTCGCGCGTGCGCCCACCAATTAGCGTTGCTATTCGATCGGGGGATTCGGGCATGAGGGATCAGGGCATCGTCGTGGATCGCTCCTCGGATGTTCCGCTGCAACGACAGTTGGAAGCGTCGTTGCGCGATGCAATTCTTTCCGGTCGCATGAATTCCGGAGAGCGCATTCTCTCGAGCCGCGAGTTGCAAACGCACCTCGGCCTTTCGCGGAACACCATTGTGAATGCTGTTGCACAGCTCCGAGCCGAGGGATACTTGGAGTGCATTCAGGGCGTGGGCACGTTCGTGGCGGAGTCATTAGACACGCGTCGCCATCCGCGGTTAAGCGGACAACAGGACGATTTTACGATCGTTCCTTCACCGTATGCCGCGCGCTCACTCGATGCGCGGCCGTTGGCGGAAAATCTGAGCGGGGCCGTTCCATTTCGGCCCGGCGTGCCCGCTCTCGATCTTTTCCCGGCGTCGACGTTTCGTCGCTGCCTGCGTTTCAGTGCGTCGACGACAAGTGCCATGGACTACCCAGAAGCGGGTGGCGATCGAGAGTTGCGTGAGGCGATTGCACAACGGCTTCGTCAGACGCGCGGCGTTGACTGCTCACCGAGCCAAATACTGATCACTGGTGGTGCTCAAGCAGCGTTTGCTTTAGTCGCGCATGTCATGCTGGAGCGCGGCGATATCGTTTTGACCGAGGAGCCGGGTTACCCGAGCGCACGTGCCACGTTTCTTTCTGTTGGTGCTCAGATCACGCCCGTGAATGTCGACCGCGATGGATTTGACGCCGCCGCGATCGGCGAAATGCCGGCGAGAATGGCCCACGTAAGTCCATCGCATCAGTATCCAACAGGCGCAGTGCTTTCGTTGGAACGCCGCTTTGCTCTACTCGATTGGGCGGAAAAACACGATGGCTGGATTCTCGAAGACGATTACGATAGCGAATTCAATTATACAGGGAAGCCGCAGCCGGCGCTCTTTGGCCTCGGCGAAGGACGCAGAGTTATCTACGTAGGCACATTCAGTAAGGTGCTCTCACCAGCGTTGCGCGTAGGATATCTGGTTGTTCCGCGGTCGCTTCAGAGCGCATTCCAAGCAGTTCACACGGTTGCAGGAGCGCAACCTAGCCGGATTCTCCAGAAAGCCGTCGCGAGATTCATCGGCGAAGGACATTTCGCGCGACATGTGACGAAGATGCGAAAAATCTACGATGAGCGCCGGAAAGCGACAGCTGGGGAATTCGTCAGAGCGTTCGGGGCGTCCGCGCAGATTCGCGATACAAAAGCCGGCTTGCACTTCATCGTGCGTCTCGCCGGCGACATTCCGGCATCATCCTTATCGGAGCGAGCTGAACGCGCCGGATACATCATACCGGCGCTTTCGAGTTACTGTCTGAGGGATTCTAAGATGAACGGGATCGTCGTCGGCTATGCGGCCACTTCAATCGACGAAAGTAAGCGAGCAGTTCACGATCTTCTGAGCCTAGCCAGGGCGATCTGACGTAGCTTTCACCCGTTCGAGGAATAGGGTGAACTTGTCGTTGTAATTCCCCTCCTCGTATACCTCGATAGCCGCACTTCTCTGCGACTTTTTGTGAAGCGACGTTCTGTGGATTTATCAGACACACGGTCCGCGACGTTGGGAGATTCTCGTCGGCCCAAGACAGAACGGCGCGTACAGATTCCGTAGCGATCCCTTGTCCATGGAACGCCGACGCTAGCGCATATCCGATCTCCGGATCGCGCTTCATTGAGGCCGCGATGTCTCGCTTGAAATCGGCTAAGCCGACTTCTCCCACGAATTCATGGCCATCCTTGGTTTCAATTAGCCAATATCCAAACCCAAGCATCGCCCAGTGTCCGACATAGGCCTGTAGTCTCGCCCACGTTTGAGTTTCCGTGGACGGTTTTCCGCCAATATATTGCGTGACGATCGGGTCCGCCCACATTGCCGTGCACGCCTGTAGATCGCCGTAACGATGACCGCGAAGCCGAAGGCGTGCGGTTTCAATTATTGGTGGCATCGTATGCATGCACCAGGATTTGAATGAGGCGAATCTTGGACCTCGTGGTAGCGTCAACATGCTCGAAAGTGGACCCATCGATCATCGTCACGTCAGTGCTTCAAGTTGAATTTGCTTTGCAAGGTGATAGGCCATGCCGAGGTCACTATCGTCTTCCACGAGGACTCGTCCAACCACCAAGACCGAGTTGTTCGGAGACATTATCTTTGTCGCTCCGTCTGGCACCGCGCCTTTCCAGTGCGGACCGCTGATCAGGTACTTGCCGGCCTCCGTTCCCGTAGTGCGTTTGCCGACGTAGGCAAAATTCGTGTTGCTCGATGGATCGGTGAATTGCACGCTGTAGTATCGCCCATTCATTTCCGGAACGTGCAGAATTTGCGGTCTTCTTGAGAGATCAAGCCAGCCGATTGTGATGAGCGTGTCGCGGTTCACGCCAGTAGTCGCCAATTTTGAAGCCGAGGTGGGCGGGTGGAGGGGGTCGGCAAAAAGCGCTTGGGACTCCGTGTAGAGCGTATTTACCGGGATGGGACCGTCGCCGAGCCCTTTCACGAGAATCGCCCTCTTATACGCGTACAGTATCATGCGCGGCCAAAAGTAGATGAAAAGGAACCATGTCGTAATACAAACCGCACCGAATATGAGGAGATGTTCCGTCGCCATATCACTTGGCCTGAGCGACCGGCGGTATCTTGTATGTGCCGTTGAGAATAGCCGCCCCAGGCTCATAGACGCGCAGCCACAGTACGAATTTACCTGCCGGCGCGGGCAGCCAGTTCGATTCATAACCTGCCGGAGCTGTGTTCTGAATGTAGATATTGACGGAGCCGTCGACGTTGGGCACAAGGCCGGAGCGATCACTTACGCTGTACCGGTTGATCGCATTCGGCACAAAGTGATTTTTCGCGTCGCCCATAGTCAGCGACCAGAATGCATCGTTGGGCGGCAGGCAACCCGACGGGAAATGCATGATGTAGTCGTGCTCCCCGTTGAGCGTATGGCCCGAACCATCTGTGTTTGTCCACCAATACATGGCCTCTTCCGGTACGTTCACGGGGCCGGGGAAATATTGGGCGTGTGCGGCTCGGAGCAGCATGCCGTTGCCAGGAACGCCCAATCCGAACATTGTGATCCAGCCGTTGGTCTTCGTGGCCTTGATCCTCGCGTAGGCTTGGGCCGTCACGAATGCGAGCCCAACGCCGATGAGGAAGCCTTGCATCAAGTCGAGGCGCGTCGTTCTTGAATGCACAAAAAAGTGACCAAAAAAGAATCCGTGGATGATGAAGACGGCGCATATCACCCCGTCGAGCACTGCTAGATAGAAGGTGTATGTTCGACTCATAGTATTTGTGACCGACGCCTCGGCACCAAGCCCAGGCTCTTCCTTTCATGTTGCGCATAGCGATAATATGCGAGGATGGGAACGTACACGTTTCTCTTCTGTGTGCTCGCGTTGGCTTTCTATAACGTTGGCACGATCTGGGCGCACGAAGTTGATATCTTCCGCTCCTGGCAATATGTGAGCAGCGATTTTCATGGCGTTCAACAAGCGCACTGGCGAAAGATCCCATACTGGATATTCGCGCCGGTCGCATTAGCGTACGTCGGAACGGTCGCTCTCATTTGGTATCGACCCGCGGGCACGCCACTGTGGGGAATCGTAGCTTCTACGGCCGCACAGACTTCGTCAATCGTTCTGACTGCAGCCTATTGGGGTAGATGGCAGGCCGCTCTTAGCCGTGATCCCGCCGGCGCGCAAAGTCGATACTTGAAGCGCATTCTTCGTACGCACTGGATTCGCACAACCCTGACCACCTTAGCAGCGATCGCGTTGCTTGTCGCTGCGATCGCGACAAATGCTCAAATAGGTCGATAACGTCCAACGGTGATTTCGTTCATTGTTACGCTGTTACACTCGTACGCAGACGGTGTTGGAAGTGAACGTCCGGCCGCTTTTATCGTGGCCGGTGAGTTTGAACTTGTAGCCGCGCTTGTCTAGAAGGACGACGGCGCTCGAGCCATCCGCGGGGTATCGGTCCGTCCACTGCGCACCATTGAAATCGCGAGACGAGCTGTATCGTGTAAAGTATGTACCATCTTGGTCAACCGACACGATATTCCAGTGCTTTGCCCCTGCTTCATAACCTACGTAGGTTGAAGCATAATCGGCGGGCTGTCCATTTTGCGGCGCGAATACTGTATCGGCACGGACGAACGACCCAAACGGTTGGTTGATGCTGCGAAAATGCCACGTCGTCCCGGATCTGTCGTGCTGCGTGCAGCTAAACGTTCCAAGTAAGTCTGGAATAGCCACTTGGGTCGCCATCACTCGGCTGATCGAAAGTAACAGTACTGCCGGTAAGGTAAAGCCCAATCCGGCAATCTTATGAATCATGCAAACTCAGCGACGCCAACAATGTCGCGATGCCGCATAGGATCGCAAGCCATCGCCTCATTAGCCCACTATAGCCTAGTAGCGAACGCATCTAAAGAGCCAATTTCGCTGGATGTAATAGGTCCAACGTTCATGGTGTTCATGCGAGAGCTTGATCGATGTCCTCAATGAGGTCGTCGACGTGTTCCAGTCCAACCGACACTCGAAGGAGGTCGTCGGCGATGCCTTCTGTCGGCTTCGTCGTCGATGCGACGTGCCGTATCAAACTCTCGGGACCGCCGAGGCTCCCGGCGTTTATAAATACGCGTAGCCGCGAGGCGACGTCAATTGCAGCATCGCTGCCGCCATGGACACGGAATGAGAGCATCCCGCCAAAGGCGCTCATCTGCGCGCTAGCGACGGCATGGCCGGGATGAGACTCCAATCCAGGATAATGGACTGCCAGAATCCGGGGATGACGTTCGAGCGCCTTGGCGATCGCGATTGCGTTTGTGGAATGCGCCTTCATTCGTACTTCCAAGGTGCGCAAACCGCGGAAAACCAACCACGACGAAAAAGGCGATGCAACGCTGCCGAACGTTTTCCGAATGTGCGAGACAGCGGCGTAATCCCCGGCGTCGGTCGCAAACACGAGCGCTCCACTCATGACGTCACTATGGCCGCCCATGTATTTGGTCGTCGAATGCAGCACGATGTCCGCGCCAAGTTCGAGCGGGCGAAGTAAGGCCGGAGTGCTAAACGTGCTATCAACGAGAAGTCGCGCGTTGCCGGCATGCGCGATCGTTGCCAGGCCGCGAACATCGCTTACCTTCAAGAGTGGATTCGATGGCGTCTCAGCCCAAATCAAGACGGTGTTGCTTTGCATCGCCGACGCAACACGATCGAGGCTCGTCATATCGACGAACGAGAATTCGACGTCCAACCGAGGGAGCAGCTCCGGAATAAGCGCTTGGTATCCGTAAAAGAGATCGTCGGGGAAGATGACGTGCGTGCGGGGCTTGAGACTGTGAAAATACGCTGCGCCGGCGGCGGTGCCGGAAGCAAACGCGAGCGCCCGTGCGCCGCCGTCGAGCACCGCTAGCGCTTCCTCGAGCCGGCGCTGAATCGGATTATCGTAGAGCGCGTAGACGAACCCGTTTATAAGTTCGCCGTTCGGATGATGCTCGTAATTGTTCGACAGGTACAATGGCGGTACGATCGCGCCCGTAGCGTCCCGCTCGGCGCCGGCATGAACGGCGTTCGTGGCAAATCTGCGCTTTGACCGGCTCTCAATCATGCTTCGCATGATACGGACGGCAGGGCCGGTTCGCAACCCGCCTTTGGTGATATCTGTCATCGTAAATACCGATGGACATCAAGCAACTCCGCATCTTTGCCGCTGTTGCGCAATATTTGAGCTTCACCAAGGCCGCAATCGCGCTCGACTTTTCGCAGTCGCACGTAACGACCCAGGTGCGCCGGCTCGAAGCGCAAACCGGGACGACACTGTTCGAGCGCGGAGGACGCGGCGTGCGACTTACGGAGAGCGGGCGCGTCTTGCTCAGCTACGCACGGCGCATCGAGTCGTTGGTCGGCGAAGCCCAGACCGCTCTTTCCTCCACCGCAGCGAGTCGCAGCCTCTCGGTTGCAGCTCACGAGTCACTCGCGATCCGTTGGCTGCCGGAATTGATGGTTCACCTTCGTCAAAAGGATCCCGGACTCGACGTGCGCGTGATGATGATCGAAGGCCAGCGAATCTCAGGAGCAGTGCAGGAGGGTTTCGTGGATGTAGCACTTCTTTATTCAGTCGCCAGGCACTCCGCGAGATGCCAACGCGATCGCACTAACGCAGGAGCACCCCGTGCTCGTATGTTCGCCGGATTTAGCACCGGCGCGAAGCGGCCGCCTGAGTGTTTCCGACGTGCGGAACCTTGACGCCTTTGTCCCTACGCGACCCTGTCCGAGCCGCGTAAGCTTCGATCGCATGCTCGAAGTTGTCCGCGCATCAGAGGCGAGGGTTCGCGAGTTCTCAAGCATAGAAACCCTCAAGCAGTGTGTGCTGCGTGGTTTGGGTTACGGCATTTTGCCTAGGATCATGGTAGCGGAGGAGATCCTCATTCAAAGTCTGATTGAACTTGAACCGCCGGTTCAGCTCGAAACGATCGAAGCGACACTTGTTTTTTCGCCAGAGAAGACGGCTGAGCTTAACACGTTCGTGGATATAACTCGTATGTTATACGCTTCTACGTAAATGTCCGGATTCATAGGGCGGCGACGCACCGCCACGGGTAAGAGCTGCCATTCAGGGGAAGACGTTTCCGTATGAAGGTTCGCAACCTCGTTATCGGACTGGCTAGTGGTGCAGCCGCCGGCTATGTTGCGATTCGCGCAATTGAAGCATTCGACGTCGTGCGTTCGCGCAATCGAACGATCGAGCAGAAGCGAACGGACGCGACGCAGTACGGGCGCGCGCGGCGCGCACTTGCGGTGAGCGACGTCGTGCGAGCGACGGCGTCGGGGCTTGCATTTGCCTACGGACCGCTCGGCGCAAACCTCGCGCGGAGAGTTGAAGCTCTTCCGCGTTGGGCACGCCCCGCGTGCTTTGCGGCGCTCGCATCGGCGGGCGGCGCAATACTGGAGCTTCCCGTGTCGATCGCTGAAGGTTTTCGGATCGAGCGCCGTTATGGCCTGAGCGAGCAGTCGCTGGAATCATACGTCGGCGATTGGGCAAAATCGACGGCAATTGAAGCGGCTCTTTCAGCGATCCTCGCGACGCTCGGCGTAGCGATCCTTCGACGCTTTCCGCGGGCATGGCCCCTCGTTGGGATGATGACGGCGTTTCCGCTCTACGTGCTTGCGAACATCATCGTTCCGCTCTACATTCTTCCGCTGTTCAATAAATTCGAGACGCTCGACGGACCGCTCGAGACTCGTTTGCGCGCGCTTGCGTCGCGTTTCGGTGTAGGAGATGCAGAGATTCTGCGTATGGACATGAGCCGCCAGACGAGAAAGGCGAACGCGTTTGTTACCGGCATCGGAACGACGCACCGTATTGTGCTCGGCGATACGCTCATCGATAACTTTACTAGCGATGAAGTCGAGTTCGTGATCGCACATGAATTGGGTCACTACGTAACACGCGACACGTGGCGATTGATTGTTGCCGCAGAAGTTGCGACCGCGGCTCTGCTCGTTGCTGCTGCGTTGATCGAACGTTCGCGTGATGCCGATGAGACGCTGCGCGTTGTCCGAATCGCGGCATTGCTCGGCGCCGGCCTACAAGTCGTGCGGCCGGCGCTCGCCGGATTCTCACGCTCGCGCGAATGGGCGGCGGATCGATTCGCGCTCGCGACGACGATGAACTCGCAGGCCGGCGCATCGGCGTTCCGGCGCCTTCGCGATCAAAATCTCGCCGAAGAAGCGGTGCCGGCGTGGTATGAATTCTTCTTCGCGACGCATCCGAGTTTAGGCAAACGTATCGCCGAACTCGAGGAAGTGTGATGACGCGTGCATTTGACGTTGTCGTGATCGGAACGGGCGCAGCCGGTTCCACGGTCGCATCGGCCTGCGCAAAGGCCGGGCGAAAAGTCGCCATCGTCGATAAACGGCCCTTTGGCGGTACCTGCCAGCTGCGCGGCTGCGATCCCAAGAAAGTACTCGTCGGCGCCGAGGAGATCGTACATCGGCGGCAAGCGCTCCAAGACACGGGAGCGTTGAGAGGAACGCTCTCGATCGAGTGGCCTAACTTGATGCGCTTCAAGCGCACGTTCACCGAGCCGGTTCCGGCGGCCCGTGAAGCGGCGTATCAACGCGCGGGTATAGCAGCATTTCATGGCGCGGCGCGTTTCACCGGACCCACGACGATAGCAATCAACGATGAAGCGCTCGAAGCGAACAACATCGTAATCGCCGCCGGCGCGCATCCGGTCAAGCTCGGGATTCCCGGTGAAGAGTTCATCACGACGAGCGATCAATTTCTAGAGCTTGAAGCGCTTCCACAACGAATCGTCTTTATTGGCGGGGGATACATCTCGTTTGAGTTCGCGCATCTTGCCGCCCGCAGCGGCGCGCAAGCGACGATTCTACATCGCGGAGATCGTCCGCTGGAGCAGTTCGACGCCGAGCTCGTCGCTCGTCTCGTCGAAGCCTCGCGACAGGCAGGCATCGCCATCGACGTTCGCACACAAGTTCGCGGTATCAAAAAGCATGATTCGACGTTCGTCGTAGAAACGAACGGTACGAGCTATGCCGCCGATCTAGTCGTCCACGGCGCCGGGCGCGTCGCGGAAATCGAGGAACTCGATGTGGAATGTGGCCAAGTGGAGCGTGGTAAAAAGGGCGTCGCGGTCAACGCGTTCTTGCAGAGTGCATCCAATCCACGCGTCTACGCTGCCGGCGATGCTGCCGACTCCGGCGGCCTGCCGTTAACCCCCGTCGCAACGCTGACCGGCGAGATCGTTGCGCAAAATATTCTGCATGGAAATCATCGCGAAGCGCATCTCGACGCAATTCCGTCGTTGGTATTCACTAATCCGGTACTCGCCGCGGTCGGTGTAAGCGCCGGTAGCATCGACGCGAATGACGTCGACATCAATACCGATGATATGTCGGGCTGGTACTCCTATCGCCGAACTGGTGACCGTTACGCGGCGTTCAAGGTGATCGTTCATAAGACGGAGGATCGCGTGCTCGGTGCGCACGTCCTCGGCCCCGGTGCGGAGGAGTTGATCAATGTGCTCACCCTTGCGATTGTCTATCGAATTCCAGCCTCGCAGTTACGCGACACCGTCTTCGCGTACCCGACGTACACATCTGATGTGAGTGCGATGGTGTAAGGGACGATCCTTCGACAAGCTCAGGATGACAGGTTGGTGGCTGCTGCGGCGCGTAGCGCCGCGATATCGAGCTTCCCCATCTCCAGCATTGCTTGAAATACCCGTTGGGCTTTCTCGCGATCGGGATCGCTGAGTAGTTCCATCAGCACTGTTGGTACGATATTCCACGCGGTTCCGAACTTGTCGCGGACCCAGCCGCACGGCAATTGTTCTCCGCCTTCGGAGAGACGATCCCAATAGCGGTCGACTTCTTCTTGCGTCTCACAATGGATCATGAACGCGGGATGCGGCGCCTTGTCCCATTCGCCGCCGTTGAGTGCGAGAAACTCCATGCCAAGCAACGTGAATGACATCGTCATCACGTCTCCCGTTTCGTCCGGGCCGTCTTCGCCGCGACGGGTGATGCCGGTAATTTCGGCCCCCGGAAAAATCGAGACGTAGAAATTTACGGCTTCTTCCGCTTGGTCATCGAACCAAAGATACGGAGAAATTTTCTGGGTGAGTGTGGTCGGCATGATCAGCCGCTCCTTAGATTTGAAACGTTGCTGCGAATCGGTCGAGGAGCTTACGTGGACCTTTGATCGTGACGATACCCGCTTTAAGTGCTTCCTGCGGCGTAACCTCACGCGCCATCAACAATCTAATGGCGGGCGTAGCTTGAATGACGAGATCGGGCCGCTCGAGTGGGCCGCGTCCGACGGTAACGTATCCGCGATCGACGTTCGCATGAAAGATGATGTCGCCGACGTGTAGTTCATAAGCCACCGTGTCATTTTTCGCTTCGTCGGGGCGGAACGTCGTGCGCATCGCCATAGCGAGCGAATCCTCTGTTACAATTTCACCTTCGCGCGGGTCGCCCAAACGCTTTGCTCCCCATTGACCGAGCGCGACCACGGCCGGTTCAAGTTCGCGGCCGGCATCCGTTAATTCATAGACGACGCCGGTCCCCGGACGCGGGGCGGCGCGCCGCTGAACGATCCCGTTCTCTTCCAGCTCTTTCAAGCGAGCGGTGAGAATATTGCTCGGAATTTTCGGCAGCCCCCGGTGGAGATCGCTGAACCGTTTTGGACCGACGAAAAGATCGCGAAGAACCAGCATCGCCCAGCGCTCACCGACGATTTCGAGTGCCCGTGCGAAGCCGCAATATTGCCCGTAACCGCCCCGTTTTGTCGTCACGTCCTCAGTATAACTCCATTACTTGCTTTTTGCAAGTTATGTTTCTGAAGTGGGGTGGCCGCGCCCGAACCGCCGGCCCGGCTCACGCATAGAGTAGGCATGAAATACCTGATGCTTCTTCTTTTAACCGCCGTCGTCGCCGCGGCTCCGGCGACTTCCACTCCGACCGTCACGATCAAAGACGATGCATACGCGCCGGCGCAGGTCTCGATTTCGGCCGGCCAAACCGTCACGTTCGTGAACAACGACGACGACGCGCACACCGTCACGTCCACCGTCGGCGACTTCGATTCCAAAGGCTTGGATACGAGCGGCGTATGGCAACACACGTTTACCAAACCCGGTACGTATAAATATTTTTGCGAATTGCATCCGTTCATGAAAGGCACGATCGTCGTGAAACCGGTGGCGCAATGAAACGCACGTCGTTTTTGGAACATGTCGGATGGACGGGAGCCGGTATCGCATATACCTTAAGCGCCGGCGGACTTTTCCTTGGGCGATCGGTTGCGCTAGCAAATGGAACGGTCGACTTCGTTCAGATCAGCGACAGCCACATCGGCTTCCATCAAGCTGCGAATCCTGATGTCGCCGGCACGCTAACGTCGGTTGTCGAGAAGATCAATGCACTTGGGGTGCAGCCGGCATTCATCGTTCATACGGGCGACATCACCCATCTTTCGACTCCCCAGCAGTTCGCCGACGCGAAAGCAATTCTCTCGCAGCTCAAAGCACCGCTCATTGCGTTGCCCGGCGAACATGATGTCGTCGGTAATGATTTCAAGCCGTACCTTTCGAACTTCAAAATCCCGCAATCGACGTCGGGTGGATGGGCCTCGTGGGATCGGGACGGTGTCCACTACATCGTGCTGCTCAATGTGTTCAACTTCGAGAAGATGGGCTTGCTGGGCACCGATCAGTTGGATTGGCTCGCCAAAGACGTCAGTGCCGTAAAGCGCAACACGCCGGTTGTCGTTTTCACGCACGTCCCGCTCTATGCGCTCTTCGAGCAGTGGGGATGGACGACGGAGGACGGCACGAAGGCGCTCGCGATGCTCGCGAAATTCGACAATGTGACCGTGCTGAACGGGCACATCCATCAGATCGTCACCCACAGCGAAGGGAATATCCGTTTCGCCAGTGCGGCGGCAACGGCATACCCGCAGCCAAAACCGGGGACGGCGCCGAAACCAGGTCCCGTGACACTCGCACACGACGACCTGCTGCATGCGATCGGCTATCGTTCAGTGGAACTTGATGCCAGTACCGCACGTATCGAGGATCGATCGCTCGCCTAAGGACAACGGCGTGCGGGACGATACGCTCGAGGAAGCGTTTGCGCGGCGCGAGGCCGCGGCGTACGAACGCGCATACGAGCAATTCGGCTCCCGCATGTATACGAGCGCACTTCGGATATTACGCGATAAAGAGTTGGCGCACGAGTGCGTTCACGACGTATTGCTCCGCCTGTGGAACAAGGGTTCCGCGTACTCGCCCGCGCGCGGAAATCTGGAAGCGTTCCTCGTGGTTTGCGTACGCAATGCGGCGCTCGCGCGGGCTCGCGATGATACGCGACGGCGGGCGCTGCTCGCGCAGCAACCCGCCGTACGCGAGGGTACATTCGATAAGGATCCGTTCGAACACGCACACGTTACCCAAGCACTTTCCAAACTCACGGAGGCGCAAGCGCAAACCATTCAGCTTGCCTATTACCAAGGGATGACGCACACCGAGATTGCAGCAGCGCTCAAAGAACCAGTCGGTACGATCAAGAGCCGCATTTCAGCTGCGTTACGCACGTTACGAGGAGCGCTGACAAAGGACCAGAGCAATGCGTGACGTGCATATCGGCGAAAACGCTGAGCTTTATGCACTCGGATCGCTCGGCGACCTGGAACGCGCGCAGGTTGAAGCGCACGTTGCAAATTGCGCCGAGTGCTTGCGCCGGGTGGGCGAGGCTGAAGAGACGGTGCTCGGTTTGGAACGGGAAACGGCCGAAGTGCCTTTACCTTCCGATGTCCGTGCACCGGAGTTCCGTTCACGACGTCCGGTCGCACGATGGTGGATGGGTGCGGTTGCGGCGGCTGCTGCGCTCATCATCGGGTATCTTCTCCCACATCCGGGCTTGCAGCCGACCGCGCGACGTCGCGCAGGTGGCGATGTTGCACAGTCATTTCAATCACTCGCAGTTCGCTGGGAACGGTCCGCTTGCGAAGGTGCTGTACGCGCGCGATCGTTCGTGGTACTACATCGTGGCCGAAGGCTCGCACGAATATAGCGTCGACGGAGTGAGCCAAGCGGGAACGACCGCGCTTGGCGCAACCGTTCCCCGCAATGGAACGAGCGAACTATTCGTCCGGCCTACGCAGCGGTTCGATCGAATCGAACTTCGTGAAGGATCGGTAGTTATAGAATCTGCGCAGATTCGATAGGCCAGATGAGCATTGCGTAGGCAAAACGTTCGCTTAACAACTCATGTGTGGACGCAAGGCATTCATTAACTCACGTGTGGAATCAATCGGCGCACCGAGTTTCCGACAAATAGACGCGTGATTCTGATGTTATGCGCTACGGGTTTGGCGGATGGCGCCTGCGCTTCATCATATCAAATGCGACGCCTAAACCGCAACTCTCTTGTAACAGCTCGCGGTCAAACCGCCAATGATGCGTCCTTCGTAACGCATACCAGCGGGCGACGAAGGAGAAACGCTATCGAACCCATTCAGGAACGTTTGACTGATCACTATCGCGCTCAAGCGGATCTGGTTATACATCACGACGAGCACGACCAATATGCTGATCAGCAGATAGCGGTCGTATACCGGATCGACAGTTTAGGATAAATTAGAACGGCTACTACGGAATATGTCGGCTGGAAGCGTCGCAGTGATCCCCGGAACGTCGCAGCTCATTCCGTCGACATTGAAGCTTGGACTGCCCTGGACGCCTTCACCGGAGCGTCCGCAACCGTGATCAGCATCGGAACCGTCCCCGGTCAGAGCGCATGTTCAAATGCGACATCCTCCACAATCGGTGCAGAAGTAATACACGGGTTACGAAGAAGTCGTCTCGTATGTCCCCGGCTGCGGAATGACGGACTTGAAGAATCCCACGAACGGCGCTGAATTCACGCTGACATCGACCGCATCGTATCCGTCGGTTGGAGCCTTGGCCCGACGCGCGGCGACGGCGACCTACCTCGATACCGCCGCGTCACTGTTGGGACAGCGTCGCAACGCCTTCGGCGGTGCTCATATCCTCAGTTCGTACTTCTAGAGGCATCGGCGCGCCTGACGTAGCACGTTTGTAACGTACGTTCAAACGTGGAGAAACGCGATGGGAATCATCTCGCGCGGTTTTACCGGCAGGCGCGCTCCCTCCGATCAGAAGCTGCCCCCGGGTCAATACTTGACGACCGATTTTCCCGTACTCTCAGCCGGTCCAACCCCTCGCATCAACCTCGACTCCTGGGAGTTTACGGTCACGTCAGAAACGGGCGCATCTCACCAGTGGGATTGGAAGTCGTTTCGCGCGTTGCCGTCTGAAAAAATCACCATCGACATTCACTGCGTAACGCGCTGGTCGAAACTCGGTACGACGTGGGAAGGCGTCTCACTCGATACGCTGCTTGAAGGCATCGAAACGTCGGCCGAGTTTGCGCTCGCGCACGCATATGGCGATTACACGACGAACGTGCCGCTGGCGGATTTGCGCGGCGGCAAGGCATGGATCGCATTTGCATACGACGGTAAGGATCTTCCGCCGGAGCACGGCGGGCCGGCCCGGTTGCTGATCCCACATCTCTATCTCTGGAAGAGCGCGAAATGGATTCGCGGCATCGCGCTCATGCGCAGCGATAAACCGGGATTCTGGGAAAGCCTGGGCTACAACAATTATGGAGACCCATGGCGCGAGCAGCGGTACTGGGGCGATTGAACTGGCTGGCCGGAACCGTGACGAACGTGCACGATGAAACGCCCACGGCGCGAACGATCGCGCTCGACGTTCCCGGCTGGGGCGGACATGTCGCGGGCCAACACGTCGACGTGCGACTTACCGCCGCGGACGGATATTCCGCCGTTCGTTCGTACTCGATTGCAAATGCTCCCGACGGCAATCGCGTCGAGGTTACCGCGGTTCGTATTCCGGACGGCGAAGTCTCTCCGTACTTGACGGAAAACGTCAGTGCCGGTGATGCGCTCGAGCTTCGTGGACCGATCGGCGGCTGGTTCGTCTGGCGGCCGCAACAATTGGAGCCCGTGCAGTTGATTGCCGGCGGTTCCGGACTCGTTCCATTGATGGCGATGATTCGAGCGCGTGGGACAACGCGTAGCGAGGCGCCGTTTCGGCTGTTGTATTCAGTGCGCGATCCGGAATCCGTGTTGTACGCAACGGAGCTGCAGCAGCATGCGCGTGATGTACCGATCACGTTCGCGTACACGCGACGCACGCCCCAGGGATGGCCGGAACCGGCAGGGCGTGTTGATGCAACGACGATTGCCAAGGCGGTTTGGCCGCCGAGTGCACAGTCCACGTGTTATGTCTGCGGTCCGACGGCGTTTGTGGAATCCGCTGCCGATCTGCTTCGCGCTGCGGGGCATGATGAGGCACGCATCAAGACCGAACGGTTTGGACCGAGTGGAGGTTCGTGATGAAACTCGATGTAAATGCGGCGGCCGGTCCGTTACGCGACATTTTCGCCATCGACGTTACGATGGCAACGTGTGAGTGCAACCATTGCGCAAAATCCGGACCGCTTGCCGAAGCGCTGGTCTTTGCGATGGAACCAGGTTTGATTGTGCGCTGCGCGAATTGCGAAGGCGTATTAATGCGCGTTGTCAACGGCGAAGGACGGACGTGGCTCGACCTGCGCGGCATGTCGTTTCTACAATTTCCAGTGTCGCTTCAGGCGTGAACGCGTTCTTCGAGACAAGGCACGTAGCATGTACCGGGATGGCGTATCATCGCCATGAATCGCCCTACGTTACCGTCGTGCTCGAAGGATCGTACACCGAAGTGTTCGATGATGCGCCGCGGACTTACCGGCGCGGGGACGTGATCGTTCATCACGCGCGCGAAGAACATGCCGACCATTTCTCATCCGCGACGCGTTGCCTCAATACCCAGCTTCTTCTTCAACCTGACGCAAGAGCCGGCCCAATCGGCATGAGCGACGATATTGCTGCGGCGACGCGTCGACTGATCGATGCATATGCGAACGGCGACCGCGAGCAACTTCATCGCACCTTCGCGCAGCTGCGTGCCACCGCCGCAGGCAGGGTCGACGAGGCTGCGCCGCCCGCGTGGCTCGATGAGGTAATTCGCTTCGATGAGTGGGTCGAGGCGGTTCCACTTCAACGTCTTGCTAAGCGGTGTGGCGTTCATCCGACGCACTTCAGCCGCGAGTTCCGGCGTTATATGGGAACGACACCGAGCGACCACCGGCGTCGCATGCGAGTCGAATCTGCCTCGAAGCTTCTGCTAAACACGGATCGAACGTTGGCGCACGTCGCCATCGCGTGCGGATTCACCGACCAGAGTCACCTCAACCGCGCCTTTGCGATGGAAGTCGGGCTCTCTCCAGGGCAGTACCGGCGGACGTTCACGCGCTAAACTTTTCCAAGACAGGCAACGCGCCGCTTCGTAGAATCGGCTTCGATGACATGTCAAGCTCCGCCCGTCTTTGCGGCAATGCGCGCCGCCGAAGGCGCACCATCGTGGCAGCGCGCTGCCGAAACAATCGCTTTCGGGAACGCGACCATTTCGGGTCTTCGAGGTCCGGCGACGTTCAAGACCGACCTGCGCACCGGCCGGTACGCGCGCGATTTTCAGACAGCGGGAATGGGCTCGACGGCGCAAGTCTACGATGGATCGCACCTGTGGGTTCGCGATGTTTCCGGCGGCGTTCATCCTATCGACGCGCCGTTTTCGCGTCAACGCAGTATCACGGATGCGTATCTTGCGCGGCAAAGTTTTCTCGCACCAAACGACGCGGCCGACGGTCGACGTGTATCGGCATGCAACGCCGCGACGGTCGCGACGTGGTTGTGATTCGCGTTCAGCCGCGCGAGGGAACCTCCGCCGATCTTGCAATCGATGCACAGACGCATTTGCTCGCGAGTATTTCCGAACGGCTACCCACCACGACCGAAATCACCCGATTCGACGATTATCGCTTAGTAGACGGTGCGGCGCGGCCGTTCATCGTAATGTCGGGAACGGCTGCAGAACCCGCGAATGGGTACACGTTTGAAGTACGACGCTATGCCGTGCTACCGGTAGCGCAGTCGAGCGATTTCGAAAAACCGGTGGCGCTCAATCCCGCTCGCATGAATGCCGGCGCGACGTCAACCACCGTTCCGCTCGCGCTCGATGGCCGTCAGCTTTTGGTTTGGGCCTCGATCGACGGGCAACGCGCGATGCCCTTCATCTTGGATACCGGCGGACACGCAATTCTAACGACGCAAGCGGCGAAAGCGCTCGCAATTCATGCCGCCGGCGCGGGCGTGAGCGGAGGTTCAGGAGCGGGAACGGTCGCGCTTCAATTTGCTCGCATCGCGAGTTTGCGAATCGGTGCCGCCTCGATCCCGAATCAAACGTTCCTCGTCATCGACTATCCGTACTCGTTTTACGAACGCGGACGCCGCCAGCCCATTGCGGGAATCCTCGGGCTCGAAGTATTCGAACGGTTTGCAACGCAAATCGACTACGGCCGCAAACGATTGACGTTGACTCCATTTTCGAACTACACGCATCGCGGCGGCGCGGCCGTTCCTCTCTCTTTCCAAGAAGATATGCCGCTTGCGGATGCTGCCGCGGACGGGCATCGGGGACTCTTCGGTATCGACACGGGCAACGCCGGTAGCGTAATCCTGTTTGGCGCTTTTCTCGAGCGTACGCGATTAGGAGCGCGATACGCTTCGGGCATTAACGCTGCGGGGCACGGAACGGGCGGATCGAATTCCGGTCATCTCGCCAAAATTGCGGGCTTTACGTTCGGGAAACGGTCGTTCTCCGGCGTTCCGGCGTTCTTGACCTATATGAAGAGTGGTGCGTTTTCGTCCTGGACGGAAGCGGGGAACTTCGGCTACGAAATTCTCTCTCGATTCGTGCCGACGTTCGACTATGCGCGTGGCGTGCTCTACGTTGAGAGCAGCTCGTTTGAACACGCTCCGCCGCCGAATCGCGCAGGATTCGTCGCCGACAAGGACCGTCCCGATTTCTTCACCGTGGAGCGCGTGCGGCCCGGATCGCCCGCTACCGCGGCCGGTATTGAGGCCGGCGATCGAATTACGATGATCGACGGGAAACCGGCGGACGATTATTCGTACGGCGACCTCTACGATCGTGTAACGGCTGCGCCGGGAACGGTTTTACGGCTACGTATCGTCCATAAAAGCGATACTCGGGACCTCTCGCTCGTGCTTCACTAATGTACCACGCGCGTTTCCGTCACGATGAAGTTCGCCTCCCACGTCTTGCCGCCGTCGGCCGAAAATGATTGGTCGAACCGGCACGACTTTCTCGTGATGTCGTAGACGCGAAACCGGACCATGATCGCTCGTCCGTTATAGTGTTCGTGGTCGTAGAAGTCGCCGCGGCCACGGGTGAATTCGCCGACGACCGGGATACTGAAGTTGCCGCTCGCCGGATTCGTGAAGTAGATACTCCATTGATGTGCGTCAGGATTGTACAGACGCACCGCGTAAATCTCGAGATGCCCGGCCGGGCCGTCAGCCTCGATCGTTCCCGAGTTCGCACCGTCCCAAATCTTTCGGACGATATCGGTGCCGTTGTACTGCACCCACGTCGTCGAGCCGGTAAGGGGATGGACCAGTCGACGCTGATGCGTCTTCCATACGCCGATATCCCAATCCCAATCGTGCGCACCATCGTGCTGCTGCGCGCTCACAGATATGGACTGAGGAAGTATCAGCAGACCGCACAAGAACAACAAATATACGAAGCGCACTGCATCAATTGTAAGAGACCTTCCGCATGATGCCAGGGCCAGAACCGACCGAGGGTCTAGGACCACTCGGCGTGGTTCCGCGTGCACGTGCCGTTCTGGTCCTGGTCGTACCTCCATTCGTTGCTACGATTGTCAATGATGCGCATGCTTTTCGCGCTGTTCGGTTTGATGGCGCTCGGCGTCACGTTCGCAATTGCCGTAGACGAATTCGGAGCCGGAGCACCTCCGTGGTTCGGATGGTGGGACGCCACGATTACCGTGGCCGGACCGTACACGCTCTCAATAACGCCACGCGCAAACGGCGCAGCGGCGCGGTCGGGATTTCGTGACGGCGATCGCTTCGATCTGCGCCAACAAAGCGTCAAGTCACGCATCGCAGCGACGTATCAGCCGGTTACAACCGAACGAACGACGTTTCTCATACTGCGGGGCGCAAAGGCGGTTACCGTTCGCCTTACGGCGAGTACCGTTTGGGACAACGCGTCGGTTTGGAAACTTCAACCGATGGTTTCGCGGCTGCTCGGCAATCTTTTCTTTATCGTCTGCGCGGGGCAAATCGCTCTTCGCAGGCGGCACGACGCCGAGACGACTGCTCTCGCGGTTGCCATCCTCGGACTCGTCGGCACAATGCTGGATCCAAGCTTTTTCGTCGTTTCGCAACCGGCGTTGGCGTTGACGCTGTTCGTGTTGTCGCGCGTGTGCGCGAGTGGCGTTGCACTCATTTTCGTCTGGCTCGCCTACCGATGGCGGAGAAGCGCGCCCGCGTTCGTGACGTGTGCCGCCGTCGCGGTTGCGTTCATCGCCGATATCGCCGTTGTCATTGGACTATCGACGGCGCGGATCGATCCGTTGCCGTTCATTCTTAGCCTCAGCTTAGGCAGGAGCTTGCTGGACGCCGTTGTTTGGCTGCTCGTAGCACTCACCGCCGTCGTCGCTTCCCGGCGTTCGCGGTCAGCGTGGTTGCTGGTCCCGCTTCCCACCGGATTACTGGTGTCGTCGTTGTGCTTCGCGAGTCCGTCGTTCATCCACGTATGGATTGCGAATGTCGCCGCTCCCGCTGTCGCTAACATCGCGGTGCTGCTCGGCACCTTCTTCGCCACCCGGGAGGCGCTGCGGCGGTCACGGAACAGCGTCGACCCACCACCGGTAAATTTCCATGGGCCGTTGAGCGGCCTCACCCGTTCCTGAACATCGAGGGCGTCATACCCGTCGCCCTCCGGAATGCCCGCGAGAAGTACGCGGCATCTTGGAAACCCGTGCGGGCCGCGACATCGTCCATCGTCACCTTCGTGTGACGAAGCAGACGCATCGCCTCCGAGATGCGACACTGATTGAGGTACGCGTGCGGCGTTATCCCGAAAGCACGGCGGAAGTCGCGAATGAGCGCGAATGGATAGAGGTGCGCGCTCGCAGCGATGTCTGCGATACGGATCTGCTCGAACGCATGGCGTTCGATGAAACGTTTCACGCCTTGCATGCGCAGCGTGGTGCCACCGCGCTTGCGGCCGTGCGGCTGCGACGATCGAGAGACTTCGTGGACGAATTCGAAGAGAAGCGACTCAAACGCATCATTGTTCTGCGCATCTAGCGCGCGAAGAATGCGCGATGGAAGCCCGTCGGCGCGGATGCAATCACGACCGAAGAGTCGTGGTTCATCGGGGTCGATCGACTCGGGCCGCAACGCAACGATAAGGTTGACATTGCGTTCGCTGAGCGAATGTCGGCATCCGTAGGAGTCGCCGCTGCAACCCAGCATGGCGATTCCGGCTCCGAGCTCGTGCACACCTTGGCGTCCGAAGACGTGCCAGCGGCCGCGAAGGGTGAGGTTGACGACGTGTCCCGTAAAGATTTTATCGTCGAAGAGTCCCTCGCCGTTGCCGTGATACGCTCCGTAACAAACGATGGCGAAATTCGACGCGCGAACCGGTTGAAGCGTCGTGCAGCGAACGTCGAGCACAGCTTCGTCCGAAGCGTTCAGACGAACGGGCTCGATTGTTCTGCGCAGGTCCTCGAAACGAGCAATAAAATCCAAATGGTCGTCCGTAGGCGGAGCGTAAGGCGGCGCCATGGTCATACGAGATTATACATCGCTCGCGGTGCGTGCGGCACTCGGCGTCACGTTCCTCGTGTCCGTCGCGGACCGTTTCGGATTGCTCGGAGCGGCCGGCACGCCGGGCGTATCGTTCGGCACATTTTCGCGCTTCACGGCATACGTCGGCGTACTGAACTGGTATTTGCCACACGCGCTTGTCCCGGCGCTCGCCTGGATCGATACCGCCCTCGAATTCGCCCTCGGCGTTGCGCTCATTGTCGGATTCCGGCTTCGCGCGGTCGCAATAGCAAGCAGCGTGCTGCTGCTCATCTTTGCGCTCACGCTGGCAAGAGCGGCGGGGATCGGAACGCCGTTCCAATATTCGGTCTTTACCGCTTCTGCTGCAGCGTGGATGCTCGGGGCAACGACCTCGTTGCACAAACACCCTTCTTCGAGCTGAGAATGATACGGGGTCTTCGGGTGCATAACATGAGCTAACATGATTGCGGAGCGGTTGAGCGGTGGTAGCCGGCGCCAGTTGGGCGCCGCCGAGGAGGTCGCGTCACTAGTGTTACGCGACAATTCGAAATTTGAGGAACTGTTCGAAGCGATGCTTCATGAAGACCCGATCGTCCGGATGCGCGCCGCTGACGCTGCAGAAAAGCTAGCGCGCATTCGGCCAGATCTGCTCGCACCCTATCGCAAACGACTCATCGAGGAGGTGGGCGAAGTCGATCAGTATGAGGTCCGGTCGCACGTCGCGCAAATGCTCTCCAACGTGCGGCTCGATCCGAAGGAACGTTCGAAAGCGACGGCGTTGCTCGAACGGTACCTGCGAGATAAAAACGTGATCGTCGTTGTGGAGTCGCTGCAGACGTTGGTTGACTTCGCGAAAGACGATCGCGGTTTGCGCAAGCGGATTATGCCGATCGTGGAGCGCATGGCAGCGCGCGGAACGCCGGCAATGCAATCGCGTGCGCGCAAACTGCTTTCGCGCCTAGGATGATATTCAATCCTGCGGTGCAACTCGACAGGGTGATGACGGGTGTCATACTTCATCTGCTCGTGAACGATCGTGGGGGCTCGCATGCTAAGCACTGCAAGGAAGACAAGTCCGGTTCAGACTCGCGAAGAGTTACTCTATTTGCTCACCCGCGCATCGGAGCTGGAACACAATCTTGCATGCGCCTATCTCTACGCCGGTTATTCGCTGAAGACCGACCTCGACGAGGGTGGGCTTACTGAAGACGAGTTGGTTGCGGTTCGTACGTGGAAGCGTAAACTGGCGACCGTGGCGGTCGAAGAGATGCTGCATCTCGGGCAGGTCTCGAACATCATCACCGCGGTAGGCGGCGCGCCACACTTCGCGCGCGCGAATTTTCCGCTGCCCGCAACGACCTTTCCATTTGGGATTCCGATCGATCTGCAGCCGTTTTCGCAAGCGCTCATCGAGCGGCTCGTGTGTTACGAGATGCCGGAAGAGGGGGTATTACCGGCCGATCGCCATGCCGAGTATGATGCGATTCGTCAGCGGATCGTCGGACGAATTGAGAGCGACGCGAACGTTCGGATGCAGAACGCAATCGAACCGTTCGATATCGATTTTCGAACCGTCGGCGAGTTTTATCACAAGATCGAGTCGGCGTTTCATGAAATCCCTTCGGAGCGGCTCTTTATCGGCGACCCGGCGCTGCAGGCGACACCGAAGTACCTGGATTTTCCGAAAGAACTCGTCCAGGTCACAGATACGCAATCCGCATGCGCCGCGATCGACATGATCATCGAACAGGGCGAGTCACCAACGTCCGAGCATCCCGACGCGCACTTTGTCGTATTTGACACGATTCGCCGCGAGTATGCGACCCTAAGCGAACGCGCGCGCGCCGAGGGACGCACGTTCAATCCGGTGCGCCCGCTGCTCACGAATCCGAGCACGCGGGGGATCGCGGAGATGCCGGGAACGAACCGCATTACCGATCCTGTCGCTTCGGAATTGGCTTCGGTCTTCAACGCCGCATACGCGGTGATGCTGATGATGCTCTCGCGATTCTTCGCGCACGTCGACGAGACCGAAGACGAGATGCGCCTTCTCGCGCGCGGGACGCTACGCATTATGGCATCCGTATTGCGGCCGCTCGGCGAGGCGATCGCAAAGTTACCGGCGGGACGCGAGTATCCGGGCATGCATGCCGGCCCGGGATTTGGCTTTACGCGGAACATCCATTTGCTTGCGCACAAGAAAGCTGCGTGGATATTCTACTTGGAACGCCTCTACGATCTCTCCATGCGTTTGACGCGGCTCTCGGACGAGGCGACGCTGCCGTCCGAGGTATCGGAGGCAGCGGCGGCGCTTGAGTCGGTTGCCGAACACCTGATGCCGTTCATTCCACAGCAGTTTGCGGTCGCGATGCGTGACGAAGCAGAGGAACGCAACGCGCGTACGACGATTCGGCCGGAGATCAACGGGCCGTATATCGTGCGGAACTTGCGCAAGCTGACGAATTCGAAAGGCGAGACGCTCAACGTGCGGCCGATCGTTGCGTTGTGCCGGTGCGGCGGTTCGAATATCAAGCCGTACTGCGACGGCACGCACGCGCGCATCGGCTTTAGCAGCGCTAAAGATCCGAATCGCACGCCGGACCGGCTCGATACGTATGCGGGCGCCGGCGTTACGGTGCTCGATAATCGTGGAACCTGCTGCCATTTCGGAAACTGCACCGATCACTTGCCGACGGTGTTTCATCACGAAGGCGAGCCATTTGTGACTGCCGACGGCGACACGCCGGCGAAGATCATCGACATCGTGCGCGCGTGCCCGTCCGGCGCGCTTGGCTTCGCCGTGAACGGCGATACCTATAAAGGCGAAGCGCGGGAGGCGGAGATTTACGTCGCCGAAAACGCCAGTTACTACGTGCGCGGAAACATCGAACTCGAGGGCGAGCCGATGAATCACGGTGCGAATCGCGAGCATTACGCGTTATGCCGCTGCGGACACTCAAAGAATAAACCGTTCTGCGATGGCTCGCATTGGTACATTCAATTCCACGACGAGGATAATTGAGGCCCAGACCTACTCGATGAGCAAGGCCAACGAAGAGGTCCGTGTCATCGCCCTTCCCGCTGAGGACCTGCACCGGCTCGTCCCGCTGCGCACCGCATCGGGCGTCGAAGCCGGTGAGCGATTGGGGGCCGGCTGGGAGGACCGGTTTGTCGCGTACTTTCGCGATCGCCAACAGCTCGGTCTAAGTCAGGCGTTTGCAGCGACAACGCGTCAAGAGATTGCGGGTATGGCGTTTGCTTCATTGGTCGAGGACTACCGCGCGTATGCGTTCGGACAACGAAGCGGCTGCGTCAACGCCGTCTATGTCTGCCCGCCGTGCCGGCGACGGGGAATCGCAACGCAACTTATGGGCGCGGCGATCGGCTGGCTAACGGAGAAGCGATGCACCCTCGTTCGTCTTCGTCCCTCTGAAGCTGCCCAACAGCTGTACCGGTCTTTTGGCTTTACGTCAAGCGGCGAACTTCAGCTCGAGCTTCGCATCGGCGGCGATGCTACCCGTTAGCGCGGTGCTTCATCA
The DNA here is from genome assembly GCA_963765935.1 of Vulcanimicrobiia bacterium. Classification (GTDB taxonomy): domain Bacteria; phylum Vulcanimicrobiota; class Vulcanimicrobiia; order Vulcanimicrobiales; family Vulcanimicrobiaceae; genus JAMXLG01. The sequence continues at coordinate 346,240 of CAVXXX010000004.1, forward strand.
GACCGTTTCGCCACCGTACACGTTCAAGAATACGGTTATTCGATTGCGGTTCGATTTGAATCGCGAGATCGTGTATGGGCACGAAACGGTCGTCATCCGTGCGGCGCGCGCGACGTCGAGCATTCCGTTCGATTCGTCGGGCATCAGGTACGACGGCATTACCGTTGATGGGAAGGCCGTGACGTACCGCCTCGATGAAAATGCAGAGCGCCTTTCCGTCGTGCTGCCGCGTGCCGTAGCGGAAGGAGCGCCGCTAACGGTTGATTTCCAGTACTCTACGCGTCCCAAGGCCGGGCTCTATTTTGTGAAGCCGGATGCGGCATATAAAACGTTGACGCCCGAGATTTGGACGCAAGGAGAACCGACGGAGAACCGGCGGTGGTTTCCGACGTGGGATGAACCCAACGCAAAGACGCCAAGTGAATTGATCGTTACCGTTCCCCAAAACTGGACCGCGGTCGCGAACGGACTGCTGCAGTCGCGGACGCCGAACGGCGCGGATGCGACCTGGGATTGGCGTTCACCGGAACCAAAATCCACGTATCTGATTGCGTTTGCCGCCGGCCCGCTATCGCGCTACCATTCAAGCCTCAGGGCGCTCAACGTCGATTCATATGTGCCGCCGCAGTACGCCGGCTTCAACGCGCTCTGCTTCGGCGAAACGCCGAAGATGATCGCTTACTACAACAAGCTCTTGGGCGTCGCATATCCGTTTTCGAAATACGACCAGGTCGCCGCCGAACGTGACTTTTTCGGCGGAATGGAGAACGAGTCGGTCACGATCATTGCGACGAAATCACTGCATCCGGCGATCGAAGATACGGAACGCAGCTGCGATCTCGTCGTTTCACATGAACTCGCGCAACACTGGTTCGGCGACGACGCGACCATGATGGATTGGTCGAACGTGTGGCTCAACGAAGGGTTCGCCACGTACTTCGATGAGGTGTGGACGGGGGAGCGCGACGGAAAAGATGCGTTCGATTACGCTCGATATGAAGCGCAGCAGACATACTTCGAGGAATCGGCCCGCGGCATTCGTCCAGTCGTTGACTACCGGTATACGTATCCGCTCGAGCTTTTCGGCGCAACGGGGCACGAAGGTCCAGCGGAACGAATTCACATGCTGCGTTATCTGGTGGGCGACCGTCGTTTTTTTGCGGCGCTCCGAAACTACCTGATCGCCTACCACTACCGCAATGCAACGACGGACGATTTCTTTGCCAGTATCGAACGATCGCTGGGCATGAACCTGCGGTGGTTTAAAGACGAATGGTTTTTTCGGGCCGCATATCCCGCATACAACGTGCGCTTCAACTTCGATCGTACCAAGCATCAAGTGATGCTCGATGTCGCGCAATCGTCGGCAGACGGGAAGCCGTTTCGCATGCCGGTTGAGATCGATGCGTATGTATCGGGGCACGTCGCTCGAACGCGAACAATCATCGACTCGGCAGATCAGCGCGTTACAATCGGCGCGGTTGATGCCATGCCGGACATGATCCTCTTCGATCCCGGCAACAACATCGTGCGCCGGTTGGAGGTGATTGAACCGGTGACGATGCTCGCGTATCAAGCGCTCCATGCACCCGATGTTCCCGATCGTCTCTGGGCGATCGATCGATTGCACGACGTTGCCGTCCTTCACCGCGCAGCGATCTCGGATCGCTTCTACGGGGTTCGTGCTGCCGCCATGACGGCCGCGGCCAAGCGGGGCGATAGCGATACGGTTCTCGCCGCTCTCTCCGATTCGGACGTGCGCGTTCGACTCGTTGCGCTTGACGCGACGGCAGCTTTGAGAAATCCCGGGGCGCGGATCGTATCGAAAGTGCACGAACTCTCATCCTCATCGAATCCCGACGTCGCTGCGGCGGCGCTCGTTGCTATAGGAAGGCTCCATCTTCCCGACGCCTATGCAACGCTAGCGAAAGCCCTCGATGTGTCATCGTTTCGGCAGACGATTGCCGGCGGAGCGTTGGATGGCTTGGCAGCGCTTGGCGACGAGCGCGGGTTCGCGCTGATCGTGGAGCGCACCGCATACGGCGTCGATGAAAACGAACGCAACCACGCGGTCACGGATCTTGCCTCGATCGCAAAAGTTCTCCATCGAGAACGGCGGGCATTGACGATGTTACTTCCTATTGCCGGCCGCGATCGCATCGTGAGTACGCGACTTACCGCAATTTCGGCTCTCGCATCGCTCGGTGATCGCGCCGCCACTCCAAGCTTGGAGCGCCTCGCGCAAGACGACCCATTGGAAGTGGTACGCGTCTCCGCAGCCGGCGCACTCTCGGCGATGCGTCAACCTTAGGATGATGTCTTGGTGCAGACGACGCGCTGGTGTTCGGTCTTTCCACCTTTGAGCGCTTGGTGAAAATCAAAGACGTATTGTTTGGGATTTGGAACCGTAATTACCGCTCGGCCGCCGTCAGCGGGTTCGAGATCGGTCCAGTGCGAGCCGTCGAGTTGCGCCGACGTGCTGTAACGCGTGTAGTACGAGCCATCGTCATTAACCACGACGATATTCCAACGCTTCGCGTCGCGATCGTAACCGACAAACGCTTGGGATACATGCGCTGCCGCACCGTTTTGTGCCGCGAATGATGTCTTTGCACGCACCCACTCGCCGAAGGCGACGTTCTCACTGGTGAAGTGCCAGCTCGGGCCTTGGTTGTCCGTATCGTTGCACGCGTACGTGCCGGTGAGGACTTGAGCGTTCGGCGCGGGTGTTATTGCCACCGTACATAACAGTGCAGCGAGCGGGAGGACAAAACGCTGCGCAATAGTTCTCGTTTGCATGAACGTAGCATCGCACGCCGACGTCTGCCGTCCATCAAAAATTCCTCAGACCTTGCGCTTCTCACGATGACAGGAGCACGGCGGAGTGTCTTGTGCCGAGCCACGAGGCGAGGTCGGTTTTTGTGGTGACATAGGTCCCGGTTCTTAGTTCTTCGCGGAATTGGCCGAAGAGGCCGAAGGCTTCGGCAAAGGCGTCATGTTTATGGATTGATTCGTAGTTAACTTGGCTTGCGAAGACGAACGTGCCGTCGCTCAAGTCCGAATACATATCCAGCGCACGCGAAAGAATGCCGCGAACGACGTCTTCGACGAACTTCGGATTGTGGTGCGCCTTGTTTACGATGAAGAATTCATCGGGGCGCTTGAGCAGATCGTACGTTTCGCTGGACATCGAACTTTCGACGATTTCGACCAGATCCTCGGCACGAACGGCATCGGGGTTCGCTTCCTCGACGCCTAGGAGAATCGCACCGCGGCCGCGCTGATTGTGCGTTGCAACGGGAAGCGCGTCGAGCGCGCGCGTTGCTTCTTCCGGCGTGAAGCCTGCTTCGACTAATTCGTGCATCGAATGTTCGCGCACCATCAGCTGCGCGCACGGGCACGCGGTCATGCCTTCAGCTTCCACGCCGACGACGCGGCGGGTTCCCGATTCGTCGGCATGCGCGATGCCGATCAGCGTGTACGTTTCTTCGCCGCGCTTGCCGCTCACCGGTGTCCACCGTTCGAGGCCGAAGTCGGCGCGCAGCCGGACGTCGGCGCGGATCGCGCGCTGACTCCCGACTATTTGCCGTGCAACGGATTCCACCAGACGTTCGATGCGCGCCGGCCCCGACGTTGCGGAAAGCACGTCCAGCGTGGCTTCCTCTAATATTTCGGAAAAACGCGACATATGGACGCCCGCTTTATCGGGAGCGAGATCGGCAACCATCGTGAATTCGCCGTTGAAAACGCTCGGCCGGCCGTCGATATCGAGATGCACGATGCGGCGCACGCTCGAGACGCCGACACGGTTGAGCGAAAGGCGTACTTCCGGCGCTTCTTCTTGACGGTTCGCGTTGAAATGCAGGCTGCGTTCGCGCTTCCGCATGCCGTTGCGACCGTTCTGTTTGGCGAGATGCGCGTACGCCGGGGCAATTTCGGCAAGCGGAATAACGTTGTACGAGCGCGCGGCTAGATCGGGATGCACGTCATAGTCGAAGACAAGCAAGTCGATGTCGATGGGGCGCGCTTCCAATCGCGTCGTCGTGGTCCGGCCGAGCGCGACTTGGACGTTTACGATGAAGCGTTCGAACGCCGGACGGTCAAGTTCAGTGCGAACTTCCACAGCGACGTTCAGGAATGCGGGACCACTCGCGCCTTCTGCCGGTTGGGATTCGAAGAACGAAGAGACGTGCGCGATTTGAGCGCGCGTGCGAAGACGCTGGAGCGCCGCCAAGATGTTCGCTTGGCGGTCGCCGAGATTCGATCCGATTCCGATGTAGGCTCGATGCATTCCTTACGTTACGTTTCTTTGAGTAGGGCCTCCACCGTGGTCCGCACGAGATCGTCTTGCGAATCCCCGACGATGACCTTTCGCAACCGACCGTGGCGATCGAAAAAGAGTTGCGTCGGCCAGGCGTCGACGCCGTAGGCGTTCCAAAGCGCGAAGCTATTGTCGACGGCAACCGGCCAGCGGATGCCTTGTGCGCGAAGGTTCTCCGCCACATACCCGCGTTGCTTCTCCGCAGGGGTTTCAGGAGAGTGAATTCCGATGATTTCGAGGCCCTTCATCCGGTCATCCCCATAGAGGCGGCGCAATGTCGGAACCACATTGCGACAATTGAAGCAGTCGACCGTGAAGACGTCGAGGACGACGACCTTGCCGGTAACGTCTCCCTGATGCGCCGGTGCGTTCAGCCAATCATTGGCATGGAGTATCGGGTCGAGCGTTGGAGCGGGGTTCGATGGGGCGGCACCGCAGAGCAAGATGGCGGCGAGTAGCGAAACAGCGAGTCGGTTCATGGTATTTAGCGTACGCTTTTCCGATCCGAACGGATGGCTCGAGTTTTCGCAGCCGCGCGAGGTGCTTCGTGCGACAAGCGCGAGCGCGCTTGAAACGCTCTTAGCATCCGCAGAAGCGGCGCTGGCGGACGGGTTTTGGATTGCGGGCGCGATTCCGTACGAGCGGATGGGCGCCGCGATCGGCGTGTTCGATGAGCCGGTGCGACGCGCATCGTTCGCGCTAGCGCCATTTGCATTGTCACCGCTGTTGCGCACCGTTTCGCGTAACGCGTATGCTTCGGCGATTGCGCAGATTCAGCGCGCGATTTACGACGGCGACGTGTATCAGGTGAATTACACCGTCCCGTTCGGAGTTGCTCTAGCGGGGGACGCGCTTTCGTGCTGGTTGTCGGTTGCCCAACGCACGCATGCGCGCTACCAGGCCTTTGTTGAGGATGGAGACCGGCGGATACTATCGTGGTCACCGGAACTGTTTCTTGCATTTAATGGTTCGCACCTCATGACGCGACCGATGAAGGGGACGTCGCCGCCGGACGATACCGAACCACTGTACGACGTCAAGAATCGCGCGGAGCACGTGATGATCGTCGATCTGCTGCGCAACGATTTGCACCGGGTCTGCGACAACGTTCGCGTTTCGGCGTTGTGCACCATCGAACGCTATCCCACCTTTGCAACCATGACGTCGACGATTGAAGGAACCGCCCGCGCCGGGACGACGCTGGATCGGATTTTCGAAGCGACGTTTCCGTGCGGGAGCGTTACGGGAGCGCCGAAGCGCGCGGCTATGGAGACGATTGCCGCGCTCGAAGGGCGGGCGCGTGGGGCGTATTGCGGGACAATCGGATATCTTTCGCCGGAACGGCGCGGATGGTGGAATGTCGCGATTCGTACGGCGCAGTTCGATGACGGCGTTGGACGCTTCGATGCCGGCGGCGGGATTGTCAGTGACTCTTCTGCTGATGCGGAATGGCAGGAAGTGGACGTGAAGCGAACGTTTCTGGTTGCCGTTCGGCAGGCTCAGGGTGATACGGTGGAATTGTGGGAGACGCTTGCGGGCGATGCGGCCTCAGACATTATCGATGCTCATATCGGACGGTTGTCGGCTTCGGCGCAACGATTGGATGTCGCATTGGATGTTGCGGAGTTGCGGCGTCGTCTCTCTAAGGAATCGCGGCGTGGGACACTCATGCGCGTTCGTGTGGCGCTCGATGGAGGGATCAAGCTATTCTCCGAACCGCTCGGCGTGCACCCGCCGGTTGTCGACCTGCGGTTGAGCCAGGCGCGCGTACGCAGCGACGATCCGTGGCTTCAGATCAAAAGTTCGTGGCGCCCGGCTCATCGCATCGCTTGGAAAGACGCGCAACGGCATGGCTGCTTCGATGCATTGCTTCAGAACGAACGCGGAGATGTGACGGAGGGAAGCCGGACCAACGTGTTCGCGCAGTTCGGTGAGCTGCTCGTGACGCCGCCGGTGGAGAGCGGGCTGCTTCCCGGCATCCTGCGCGCGCAGCTCGTCGAAGACAAACGCGCGCTCGAGCGGGTACTATCGGTAGCAGACTTGCGCGCCGCGGATGCTATCTACGTCGGAAACTCGGCGCGAGGACTCATTCGCGCGCAACTGCAAGACTAGAGGTATTGTGAACGGACAAGCGATCTATCCGCTCGTTATTGAACCGAAAGAAACGCAGGCGATCTGGGGAGGCGATGCGCTCGTGAACCAGTTCGGAAAACCGGGCGATCCGAAAGAAAAACTCGGCGAATCGTGGGAATGCTGGGACGAGAACCGCATTGTAAACGGCGAGTACGCCGGAAAGACGATCGCCGAGCTGCGCACGACGCTCGGGACGCAGCTGATGGGAAACTTGGATACGCATCGGCTCTTTCCGATTCTCACGAAGATCATCGATGCGCGCGACTGGCTTTCGGTGCAAGTGCATCCCGATGATGGATACGCGCAACGCATCGAGCATCAGCAAAACGGAAAAACTGAGTGCTGGTACATACTTTCGGCGCAGCCGGACGCGCAACTCGTGCTCGGCTGGACGGAAGATACCACGCGAGCGGAATACGAGCGCCGTGTCAAGGACGGCACGCTCGGCGATATCCTGCGCAAAGTTGCGGTGAAGGCCGGGGAGACGTTTTATCTTCCGGCCGGGAGCCTCCACGCGATCGGCGCGGGAATCGTTCTCTTCGAAACGCAACAGGCTAGCGATTTAACCTATCGGATTTTCGATTGGAATCGGACCGGGCCGGACGGCAAACCCCGCCAACTCCACGTCGACAAAGCGGCAGACGTTTTGAACTATCATCGCGGGACACGAGCAGCCGTCGAACCGCTGACGTACCGTTTGGATAACATGGAACGGACGCTGCTCATTGCGGACCGGCGCTTCACGGTCGAACACATCGTCGCGCGCACGGAACCGTCATCGATTTCAACGGACGATCGTCCCGTCATCATCATGGCGCTGGAACGTCCATTGGAAATCTCGGTCAATGGCAAGGACGTCAAACTCGACCGCTATCAAACGGCACTGGTTCCAGCAGCCGCGCAATGGTGCACGGTTGCCGCGCCGGTCGACGAAGCTCCGTTTATGTTCGTGATGCCGCCGCGTCACGCGGAAGATGTTGCGGTGCGCTTGATCGCGGCGGGCATCGAGCAAAGCCGCATCGATCGTTTCATGGCGCAATTCGGGTGATTCCAGGCCACGCGCGCGAGAACGACGGAATGCTGACCGTCGGCGGCATGCGCGCCGATATTCTCGCGCAGCGATATGGAACGCCGGCGCTGGTACTCGATTTGGAGGTGTTCGACTCATCGCTCGCGGCGATGCTCGATGCAGCGAGCACGCACGGTATTCGTGTTTCGTACGCCGCAAAGGCGCTGCTCGTCACGGCACTTGCAAAGCGCCTGCAACGCTCGAACGTCGGCTTGGACGTCGCATCGCTCGGCGAATTGATCACCGCGGAACGCGGCGGGATTGAATCGTCACGCATTACGTTGCATGGCGCCGGAAAGACCAACGACGAAATCGAGGCGGCGTTTGTCGGGCGGGTGGGACGTCTCGTTGTTGACTCCGTCGATGAGCTGCGGCAGATCGTTGCATTATCGCGCGGCCGGCCGCTCGAGATTCTGCTGCGTATAAATACCGGGATCGAAGCGCACACCCATGAGTTCGTACGAACCGCCGGCGACGATTCGAAGTTCGGCCTCGCACCCCGCGACGAACCTTCGGCGCTCGAACTCCTTCGAATCAATCCGGAGCTGACTTTACGCGGGGTGCACGCGCATATCGGCTCGCAAATCTTCGATGAAGAGCCGTACGTTGCCAACGCGCAAGTACTACTCGAGACGTTGCAACGCTATCGCTCCAGCGGATTTAGCGCAGTGGACACGCTCGTTGTCGGCGGCGGCTTCGGCGTGCAAATGCACCCCGAGTCGCCCGATGAGCCGGTTGATGTTGCGGCGATACTCTCCGCTGCGGCGAGCATCATTCCGCGTGACGTTAAGCTCGAAATCGAACCGGGACGCGCGGTGATCGCCGCCGCCGGCACCTCGCTGTATCGCGTGGTGGCGATCAAACGGTACGCGAAACGAACCTTTGCGATCGTTGACGGGAGTATGGCCGATAATCCGCGTCCGGCGCTCTACGGAGCGTACCATCACGTCGTTCCGGTGCGCGCCTCGAGCACGCGTTATCATCCGGTTACGGTCTGCGGCCGCTCCTGCGAAAACGATGAATTGGCCGACGCGCCGCTTCCTGAGGATCTGTCCGCCGGCGATCTACTGGCATTTTGCACGACCGGCGCATACACGTACTCGATGGCAAGCAACTACAACCGTTTTCCCCGTCCGCCGATCATCGCGATCGAGGGCGGCGAGACGACGTTGTGGACCCGGCGCGAATCAGTCAACGACGTGATTCGTAATGATGTCTAGGGCATCCGGCGAGGCGCGAGCGGCGTTCTTTAGGTGTATGAAGACTCAAACGGCAACCTTTGCGGCCGGCTGCTTCTGGAGCGTCGAAGCCGCCTTCGCTCAAATGCCAGGCGTCGTCGATGCCGTTTCCGGCTACACCGGGGGAGCCACCGAGAACCCAACGTACCAGCAAGTTTGCACCGATAAAACCGGCCACGTCGAGGCGGTCGAAGTAACGTTCGATCCGTCGAACGTGAGTTACGAGCAATTGCTCGACGTGTTTTGGAAAATCCACGACCCGACGCAGATGAACCGTCAAGGTCCGGACATCGGCTCCCAATATCGCTCGGCGATTTTTACCCATTCGCCCGAACAAGAGGCCGCTGCGAGAGCGTCGCGCGACGAGCAGCAGAAAGCCCGTAACGCGGCGATCGCAACACGAATTGAGCCCGCGCAGAAATTCTATCGTGCGGAAGAGTATCACCAACGCTATTTTGAACGGCACGGCGTTTCGTGCGAAGTTCCGGTCTAATGCGCCGCACGCAATTCATCATCGCGCTCGGCGCCGCAGCGCTTACAACGGCAGCGGCGCGCGCGAACACGAGCTATGCGGTAACGCACACCGACGCCGAGTGGCGCAAGCTGCTGGGCAACGAGCGATATTACATTTTGCGAGAGAACGGAACGGAGCCGGCATTCTCCAGTCCGTTAATCAAAGAAACGCGCCCCGGCATCTATCATTGCGCCGGATGCGATCAAGCGCTGTTCAGCTCGAAGACAAAATATGATAGCGGCGACGGATGGCCCTCGTTTTGGAACGTCCTTCCCAACGTTACGGCGACGAGGAAGGACTACGAACTCGCGCTCGAGCCGCGCACGGAAATCCACTGCATGCGTTGCGGCGGCCATCTTGGGCATATATTCGATGACGGCCCAGCGCCGACGCATCTCCGCTACTGCATCGATGGTCTCGCTCTCCGATTCATCGCTCAAACGTAGGCTTGACCGCCTAATCCGGGTACAAGCAGGGCATGGTTGCCCTGCCGCGTTTCATTCAAATCGAGCCCGTCGGCGAATGTAACTTCCGTTGCCGGATGTGTCCGATTCAATTCCGTCGCGATGGGCGGCCTTATGGACCGCCCGCGTTTATGGAATTCGATTTATTTACGCGCATTATCGATCAATTTCCGGACTTGCGCGAGATGCAACTCCAAGGATTGGGTGAGCCGCTGATGCATCCGCGGTTCTTCGATATGGTCCGCTACGCGACGGCGCGAGGCATTAGGGTGGCGGTCAACACGAATCTCTCATTTATCACCCAAAAAGCAGCGGCAGCCTGCGTCGAGAGCGGTCTTGCGCGCGTGCACGCTTCGCTCGACGGCGCAACGAAGGACACGTACGAATACATACGCGTGCGCGGCAACCACGAGAAGTCGATTCGCAATCTTCAGCGGCTCCTCTCGGAACGAACGTCGCGAAATTCACGTACTCCATATGTGGAGATCGTAGCGGTCGCGATGCGCGAGAACCTTGAAGAACTTCCCCAGTTAGTCGCGCAAGCGGTGGAATATGGCGTTGATGCGGTGAGCGTGCAGCATCTCTGTCACGACTTCGGCGAAGCGTCGCTTCCCGCAGACTATCGCCCCATGCGCGAGTTCGTCGATGCGCAGACGTTGCTTCACGAGGATCCCGAGCGCGTCGACGCCGCATTCGCAACAGCGCGTCGTGTTGCGGAGGACCGCGGGATGCCGTTGCGATTGCCCGATCTGAAGGAACGGCCGCGACGCGACCCACGCGGATGCGGGTGGCCGAGCACCGGCGCGTATTTCAGTTACCGCGGCGATATCATGCCGTGTTGCATGATCTCGACTCCAGACCGTATGAACTTTGGCAACGTCCGTGATGAGCCGTTCGCACGCACGTGGAACGGCGTTCGCTATCAGCGCTTTCGCGCACAACTCGCCTCTGGCCAGCCGCCGGAAATTTGCAAATCATGCGCGATCTACACCGGAACGTTCTAAGCCTTCACCTCACCGTGCTCGGGGACAGCCTGGGATACGGAACCGGAGCATCGACACCGGCGAACGGATTCGCGCAGATTATCTATCGTGCGCTGGCCCGCCACGCCGTGGAACATTCATTTACGAATTTGAGCGTTCCCGGTGCGACGATGAACGACGTGGCGATGTTTCAGGTATCACGGATTCCGGCGCGAATCGACGCGTTGCTCTTAGTAGCCGGCGCAAACGACGTGCCGAACGTGAGCGATCCCATGATTTTCGCCGAGCAATACGGGCGGCTCTTGGGGCGCATCCGCGCCGCGGCTCCGCTCGCGCACCTCTTCGTCACCGGAATCCCGAACATCGCGCTTACTCCCCACGTAGCGGATGATTCAAAACCGTTCGTCGCATCACTCTGCGAACTCTTGAGCGGATCGATGCGCGAGCAAGCGGCGACCCATCAAGCGACGTTCATCGACCTCTTTGCCATAACCAATCTCGCCCACGGTCATGGGCTGCGATATCTCGCTGAAGATAGCTTCCATCCATCGGATCGTGGCTATGCACTGATCGCGCGCGGCGCATTTCCGGTGATGGAAGCGGTTCTTCTGCACAACGACGTAGCAGCCGATTCGGACGAAATCACCGGCGCATAGCCGGCATTATCGCGCGCGCTCGATCGGCGTCGTCCACCAGAGCATGTATCGAAAACTCGCTTTACTCCCTTGCGCGAACGCAGCCTCCGTATAGAAATGAACGAAGCGCGCGACGTGATATTCGAAGTCGACGTTTCCCGATTGCACCTGATTCCCCAAACCGTCGTTCGTGCGCTCGTACCTCATTGAAAATAACCCGTTCTGGTGGAACGCCGTTTGGTACAACTCGAACGTAAGGGCATTGCCCGCTGCGGCACCAAGTCGCGGGCCAGGATTGCCGTCGAATGTGTCTTGGTAGATCGCAAAGATCCCCGGCATCTCTCGCTGTGGGTCGCGTTGGACGTATGCCGCGACGGAATAATACTGGTCCGCGCCCCCTTCTTGTAGCGGGAAGCTTCCGCGCGAACCAAACGTGCCGAACTCGAACGATGTGCGTTGAGCCGACACATGCGCGAGCTTCCACTGAAACGTCTTATCTGTGTCATTCGCAAAATCGCTCGCGCCTCCCAAGTCGGCGTTCGATCCCAACCATCCCGCTTCCGCATCAACGGATCCGTGTACGTACGCGAGCCGGCTTCCCCAGCGGTTTGCGTCGAGCTGATACTGATGCTCGCCGACCGTCATCTCCGCGCTCGCAAAATTCGATAAGTCGAACCATTGACTAAACGGCGACGGCGCCGGCGCTTCGATCTTGCCCGCAAAGAGGTGACCGGTATGTGCGAAGAGGCCGTTGTACGCAACCCACGCCGTATCGAGACCGCCCGGCACGTTGTCCTGCACGAGCCACTGCTGAATGTGATACGAAAAATCGCCTGCGAGCCCGACAGCGTGAAGCGCAACGTTACCGGTCTGAAGCTTCGAACCGCCTTGCTGTTGTGAATCGAACACCGGACTGAATCCAATCCAGACCGGCGCAGACCGGCGCAACACTTGGTGGTCGAGAATCGCATAACCACTGCGCTGAACGGAGCGCCCGTAGCTATTGAGCGCCGGTACTTGCGTGTGGCAAAGGGTGCAGTTTGCGCTATATGACTGTGCGAAGGGCGGCATTGCAGCGGCCGGCATTGCTGCAACGAACCCGCACGCCACGAATGCCGCGCAAGCAGCAGCCCTCGCTATCCCTCGACGTGTACGGTGAGCGTCATCGAATCGTGGTTCTGTCCGCATACGATCTCACACCGTAAGACGTAGGTTCCATCCTCGGACGGGGTCACGTCGATCGTGACATCTTTATCGGGCGAAAGGATGGTCTTCGGAATTCCGAGCGCGTCCGATTCTATTGCATGCACGCCCTGCGTGTGCGTAAAGACGAGCTTGGTCGTGACGCCGCGATGAAGTGTGATCGTCGACGGCGCGAAGGTGCTGGGCACGGCGGTAATGGTAACCGCATCGGGGGTATTGTCCGCAACCGTCGCATACGCAGTTGCAAGAACAATCGGTAGCAGTACGGGAAACATGCGCGGATGCTAGAGTTCAGAAATGAATAGAATCTGAACGATCCTTCGACAAGAACAGGATACAGGACCTTTAAAATTCATAAAATTCAGCAAAAAAGAGGCCGCCGGCGATACCGGCGGCCTCTTTCTGTTTGTTCGTCTCGTTACTCTAGACTTACTACGGTTGCAAATTGTCGCAGCCGTGGACTTTGTTCGACCATTCGCGCTGGATATAGAAGGCTTTTCCCGGGTCGGGATCCGTAATGGTTTCCGATAATTCGTGAGACCGTTGGCAGCACAAGTGATCGGGTCTGTGACGTCTTGGTAGGGCTCGAACGTGAAGAGCACCTCACCGACGTCGCTGAATGTTACGCTCGTATGGAATCCGCAGAACGCGGGGTTTGGACTGCCGTGGAAATTGTTGCACGCGCCGGCCGGCAAAATCGTGCCGGTGCTGCAATAATTGTGCGTCTTCGCGAAGGAAATACTGTAGATGTTTGTCATTTTGCACACGGGGTGAGATCGGTTTGTGCTTAAATTTCAGAGTTCCGTGAGACTGAACTCCCAAAAAATGGCCACATATCGTGAGACTGTTTCTGGAATTTTCACATTTCGCGAGACTGATTTCCTGGCCGGCTTTGGATCCGGGGCAGGATCGAAACCGCTAGCTCCAAGCCACCAGTGTCGCTGTCTCTGGATTGCATCAGGAAAGGTTGTGCGATTGCCGGAGTTAGGCAGCCGTCGCATCACCTTCATGCTCGTTGAGACGTGTCATCGCCGACGCAAACGGGTTTGATGCCCGTTGGCGTTCACGCGTCTAACTAAGCCGAGCAGCAGCTGAAGAGGAATCAGCTGACGATCACTCAGCGGATTACGCCGGCCAATTTCGCATCGGCACGACCTTTCGCGACCAAAACTCGCGAATCTTGGCTTGTTCCGTGTATGTGCGTTTATCGATTAACGTCGTGCCGCCACAGGTTACATTTTCGAAGGTTGGAGAAGCTGAAACGCTGTCTTTCTCTGAGACAAACTACACTGGCTCCTGGAGTGCCAGCTCGACTGAACCTTCAGTAGTTAAATTTTTGAGTGTAAGCGGCAAGACTGTAGAACTTCAAGCCGTCGCAGCGGGCAAAGCGCGCGTGATCATCACGGACTCCAGGACGAACTACGTGGGAATCCCGGTAACCGTGCCTTAGTCGTCGACACCAGATACGGACTCGGAAGAGATCCCGGCTCTATTTCGCTTCGGTACTACGCCGGTAGGTTCCGATAATCAAAGATTATCGCGCGTCGATCAGCCGTCGGAGAAGAACTGAATCTGTTTTGAATCTGCTAGCTGGGGCTATATTCTAATAGTCCGAATGAACTACTGAAAATTCTTGACGTTTAGGAAGCAGGTATCCACAGGCCTGCTTGCCCAATGAACGGCGACCGTCGTGTGGGCATTTTCTCGGCGCCTTAGAAAGATGCGTGCGCATCTTTGCGCACTGTTCGTAACCGCACTTGTCGTTGGCGCCTTACCAACGTACGCTAGTTCCCATTTGTCGCCGGTACCGCAGCCCTCGCCAATCGCAGCGGTTATTCAGGTCACGGTGATTCCCGCGACGCGAGCAGCATCCGTCGTTCGCCAATTGTATCCGAAGCTTCACGTCCAGGTCGACGCTCATGCAAATGCGATCGTCGTTATGGGGTCACCTGATGACGTTCAAGAGTCTAGAGCTGTCGTTTCCGGCATCGACGTTAAAGATCCGACGCGCGCAACAGTCGAAGTTGTTCAACTTCACATCGCTAAACCAACCGATCTCGTCGGCCGTATTGCTCCGCTCTTTCCCGACGCAAAACTCTCGGTTGCCTCAAGGACGAGCCTGATGCTGCGCGCAACAGCGCTCGACAACGCCGAGATAAAAGCCTTGATCAATAGTCTCGACGTTCCGCCGGCGAGCGCGCCGCCCTCGACGCCCTCTCCCGTTGAGGCTGTTCAAGTGAAAGTAGCACAGCCTCGAAATGTTGCGCGAGCGCTGTCGCGCGAAGTGCCGCACGTTCAGGTGAGTGTATCGGGTTCTTCTGTGCTTTTGCGCGGCGATACGCAGTCGGTGCAGATTGCCAAGGCTCTTGTTTCACAGCTCGACACGCCACCGTTTGGCGCGCGGTATACCGAAATCTATCGGCTCAAGAACGTCGATGCAACTTCGGTTGGCGATCTCGTCCAGCGAACGTTTCCGAATGCGACCGTTACGATCGACAAGGACCTTAACGCTATTTCCGTTCTCGGGACCGCTTCGGAGCAAGATCGAATTAGCGGCGCGATCGGACAACTTGATGGAGCGCAAGGGGAAAACGCGGGACCGAATAGTGGGGCTGGCGCGGCGTATGGTTTATCAAACATCGAAGTCGTGCATATCAGGTCCGCGATTCCCGGCCAGAACAACGGGGCAACGACAACACCGCAGGATATAGCCACGGCCGTTACCCAGTCGCTCTCCCAGATGGCTTCAAATCTGCACATAACCGTGCCGAATAACTCTGACGAGATTGTACTCGCCGGCGATCCGACGAGCATCAGGCTCGCAAAAGAGCTCATAGAAAAGCTCGACGTGGCGCCGCCACTTGTCGAGCTCGACACCGAAGTTCTCGAGCTTGACGAGACGGCGGTTCGAAACGTCGGCTTAGAACTGCCGGGCGCTGTCCTTACGACTACCTACTCGGAAGTCTTACCGACACCGGATGCCAATGGCAACCCCGGGCGGATCATGAAAATTCAGCCCATAACGCGTACCGCGCTCGCATTGACGGCACAATTGAATTTGCTCATTCAAAACGGCGACGGCCGCGTTCTTGCTGACCCGCGTATCGCTACGCTTTCCGGACACACAGCGAGCATCCGTGCCGGTGATACCCTCGCCATCCTTACTACTACGGGTGGCGGAGTTGGAACACCGGTCACGCAGCAACTTCAGACGTTCAATACTGGTGTGACGCTTGATATCACGCCGCAGGTTAGCGACAAAAATGACGTCATCGTCGCGCTACACCCTGTGGTAAATAGCCTCTCCGGCATCCTCAACGGCGTGCCGCAAATCGCAACGCGCGATACTCAAACCGTTGTGCATTTGCAGAACAACCAAACCGTTGTGATCGGTGGACTAATCCAAGAAGCTGACACGCGCACAATGAGCAGCATCCCAATACTAGGTCAATTGCCGCTCGTTGGCGGGTTGTTTCGAAATAAAGACACAAACGTAACGCGAAACGAGCTCGTTATCGTCGTGACACCGCACGTGCTGAAGGGCGGCGAATCACCGCCTCCTCCAAATGCTACCATGGGACTTCCAACTGCAGCGCCGCTTCCTACCGTGCCACCAATGGCCGCTTTGCCGCCTGTGTCAGCTACGTCAAAAGTAACGCCTGCACCGGCTTCGACTCCTGTGTTAGCCACGGCGATTCCTACTCCGACTTTTCAACCGTTGCCCACGCCATCCGGCTTTGCGGCTACGAATGTCTTCGAATATGGCATTGTGCCGCAGAACAACCACGCGGCCACGACAGATCCGTCGCAGATATTCTACGCTCGTTTGACGCCTACACTTTTGACGCCGACGTCAAGTATTGCGATCGATGTAGTCACAACGACAAACGTTACACAGGTCACAATCGGCGCCGCCGGTCGGACGACTACACTCAACAACGTCGGCACGGGTAAGTGGAATTTGACCTTTCCCGCATCTCAACTGGGGCTTAGCAGCGCGCAACAAACAACGATGTTGACGTTGTCCGCATCTAAGAATGGCGGAACAACTGGAGCGACGATTCAGATTCCAGTGAGCCTTATGGCTCATTAGGTGTCTATCCACAAGGAAGCGAACGCTAGCTAGGTAAACGGCCAGCGCAGTTTCGTTTCTCTTTTCGGATGTGGGAGATCAAATGCGTCGCTTTTCTGCGCTCGCCTTAACCCTATTATTTGCTCTTCAATCGTCTGCGTTCGCCGCAACATCGAACGACGTTCGATTGCCCGCAGTTGACTTGTACGGCAGTTCCCGCGTAGTCCTCGGCACGATAGCAGCATCCGAGATCTTCGCGCTCATGACGGGTGATGGTAAGCCCTACGAGATGACGCATCCTCCGGTGCCGGTGGCGACGCGTCATACGACAACATCGCACCATCTTGCGATCCGACAGCAACGGCGCGCTGCGGTAGTCGGCGGCGTCACTCGAGATCCCCTAAATGGCGTGGTTTTACGTCCGCTCTATAGCTGGGAAGCTTCACCTGATCCTCACGCAACGGCTGTGGCGACTCGAACCGCGCAAAACCGCACCGTTGCAACACCGCAGCGTGTGACGCCGCGCGGCTATTCAGAGCCGAATGTTGGACGTAGAGCTGCGGTAACCACCGTTACGGCCACATCGACGCCGGCCCCAACCGGTATCAACCGTTGGTGGACCTACGACGCATCGCCGCTTCCTGGTGTTGGCAAAGCGATGGTCAATGTCATCAATGGCAATGTAATTGCCCAGTCAGTGGATATCGACATCCCCGAACGCGGCATCGATCTCGCATTCCAGCGGACGTATAATTCGATGAGTCAGCATACTGCTGCAAACGATGATGGAAGCGTCGCCTCAAATTTCGGAAATGGATGGACGAACACGTTCGACGCACATATGGGCACCAATGCGGCAGAGAACGTGATGAGCATATATGACGTCGACGGCGCCCAATATGACTACACACCCGACCCGAATAACACGGGCAAGTGGGTGCCGCCGCCCGGCATGCAAGGCACGATGTTAACGTTTGACAGTTCGTGCGCTTATTACTGGACGAAAAAGGACGGGACGCAGTACGTTTTCTTCGCGCCTTATGCGACAACGTGTAACGAACTAACTCCGCGTAACGATAGCGCTTCTTTCGGCCGACTCGTCTATATTTTTGGGCGCAATGCAAACAACTATATTCATTTTGCGTATTCGTGGAATGGTGGCGATAGTACGGCCGCCAACCTCTCGTCAATCACTGCCCGGCATAGCGATGGCGATCAACTCACGCTACAGATGAACACAAATGCGGAGCTGAACGATATCGTCTTGCCAAATGGCACTCAGATCACGTACGAATACGATAATACGGCGCAGAATAAGCTAACAGAGGTTGATCGGCCCGGAAACGGTTCGGGGCCTCTCACGGAAAAATACGATTACAACTCATCCAATCAGTTGCAGGACGTGTTTTCTCCGCGCTACGTAAATTCCAATAACGACGGTGACGATACGGTGATCCAATATAATGGAGCGGTGGTTTCGGCTATTTTTGATAGCGCAAAAGCAAATTTCATCCCAGGCGATCCCGTAGGCGCCCCGCTACAAAGCATGCCGACGACATTTTACAATCTGCATGACCGCACGTATTCCGGCTTCGGCTCGAGCCCCACGACGATGGCTGACCCAGACGGCCATAAGGTGCTCTGGTACTATGACTCTGTCAACGGAGGCCGCGTTAACCAAACCAATGAGTGGGATCCCAACGGAACTCAGTGGCTAATTACAACGGCGACGTGGGATAACAATAACAACCTTACATCAACGATCGAGCCGCGGGGAAATTATCCGTTCCCGCTACAGAATCCCAACCCCAAAGCGTACGAAACAGACTATGCGTACGACTCCAACGGAAATACGCTTGCTGTCGCTCTTCCTGCCGCGACGGCTGGAGCAATTCGGCCCACGTCGACGTATGCATATGATTCGCATAATAATCTGACTGCATACTGCGACCCGCTCTTCAATCAGTCAAACAGTTGGTATAATCCGGCGAATCCACCGCCCACGTGCGCAGCGGCCCCTGGCGTCACGAGCTTTGGTTATGACTCTTCAGACCAAAACGACTCGCTCGGCCGACTTACAAACATTCGTAGCGCAGGAGGCTATAGCCGAACGATAAGCTACGATTCGGGACCCCAAGGTGGGGATTTTGGTTTACCAACTGAAGTGCAAGGCGCGCCGATTACACAACAGGATCCAACGACCCCCACACGAACGCCAACGCAGACGTTCACGTATTTCAGCACCGGGACTTTGAAGTCGTACGACAAGGGCAATGGTCCTTGGCAAATGACTTACGATAATTTCAATCGCCTCCTTACACGGACGGACCCCGATGGACACACATCTTATACGTGTTACAACCTGGACGGGACGACGCTCTACACGGAGACGGCCTCGCAGCACGCGCTGGACGGCAACCCTGCGGCTTGCCAGGGTGCGCCGCCTACCTACGCCGTTTCTTATACATACGATGCGGACGGTGAAGAGATAACCGAGACTCATCACTATAGTCAGACGTCAACGAACGGAAGACCGAGCGGTGTTACGACAAAGTTCTACGATGGTTACGATCGACTTGTCGAGGTCATGGAGCCGCAAGATCCATACTATGACGGTTATAAGTTCCCATGGATGACGCGCTACATCTACGACTTAAGCGCAGGTTCACAAGTCTCGCTTTCAAATGGGACCTCGTATTACGCTCACGGGAACCTTTTTAAAACGCAGGAGTGCTTGCAAAACACGACCATTAGTGTTCAAATTTCAACTGCAAACAGTATGGGCACACAAATACCTGGCAGTTGTACGTTTCAAGATGTGCGCGGGTCATCGTTCGATTATCTTGACCGCGTGATTTCGAAGTACGAGCTTTCGAGCGGAACCGCTGCTCAAAGTACGAACACGTATGATGGAAATAGTAACTACGGCTTGCTGTCGCAGACTTCGAACGCCGCTAATCAAATCAGGAACATTTCGTACGACGCTACAGGGCGTGTTACCGATGAGACGTTCACGGATGGCGTCACTTCGAACCGGCATTACGTGTATGATCCAGATGGTCGCGTCGCGAGCAGCTCCAACAAT
>CAVXXX010000005.1:0-167798 GCA_963765935.1 Vulcanimicrobiia bacterium
CGAGCAGCCAACTCATCGCGCCGAGCGGATTCGAAACGTGGAACGGTTCGACCAACAGAATCGCAAACACGAACGCGGCGACGATACCGATCGCGGAACCGGTCACGCGGGAACGCAAGCGCGACCCATCGGTGAATGCAAAGGCGATAAAGATCGGAATAAGCACCGCTGCTTGGGGCTTGATCAGCAGCGAATACGCAAGCGTCACCCACCCGAGTGGAATGTACCAGGACACACGTTCCGTCGATTCATCGTCACTCTTCAAAAGGAAGAATGCGGCGAGCAGCGCGAGTCCCCCGGAGATCGCGTCGACCTGTCCCCAATCGGCCGAAATGAAGATCGTCGCCGGATTGAACACGTAGAGTGCCGCGGCGCCGAATGCGATCGCCGGCGCCGCGAAACGCCTCCCGAGTGCGAAGAGCAGTGCACCGACGCCGAGATCGGCGAGAATTGCCGGCAGCTTCACCAGAACCGCGAGCATCGCGTAGCCCGGATCGTGTGCGCGAAGCGGCGCCCAAATCGCGCCGATCAGCGCGAGTATATAAAAGTAACCCGGCGGATAATCCGCAAAGCCGGTCTTCGCATAGAAGTTCGCGAGGCCGTTTTCATGCGCAGATATCGCCCACGCCTCGAATGTACTGACGTCGGTTTGGAAGCCGGACGAACGCACGAAGAGCATGCGCACGACAAAGCCGAGCAACAGCATTGCGGGAAGCGCCCATGGGTACGTGCGTTCCCAGACGGACGGCTGGTCGTTCGTCATGACCTTCACGGGGTGGCGTTCCTCCCGGGTTTGATCGTTCAGAGCAAACCCATGTATTAGCCGACGCTTTCGGCTAGCGTGTTGAGCATGTACTCGCGGAGTTCGAGCGCCGGCGCCGCCTCCACGACCGCCACTTGTTCTTCAACCGCACGCGCTGCCGCCTCTCGCGCACCGAGTGTATCGAGCGCATCCATCACCCTGGACACCGAATCGGCGTCCAATGCTCCGCCGCTTCCGTAGGCCTGCGCAACCTCGTTCCTCGCGGTCGAAGGCGCCTGCGAGAGCGCCCAAACGATCGGAAACGTCCATTTCCTGCGCGCTAAATCGTTCTTCGCGATTTTGCCTGTCGCATCGGCCGTCGCCCAAATGCCGAGCAGGTCATCGCGGATCTGAAACGCGATCCCGTACGCACGCCCCACGCCGGCGTATGTCCGGATCGTTTCGTTCGTCGAGTGCGCGCACTCGGCGCCGAGCGTGCAGGAAACTTCGAAAAGCGCGGCGGTCTTTGCCGCGATCATTCGATAGTAGTGTCCGAGATCAACGTGCGCGGCAGTTTCAAAGTGGAGATCGAGCGACTGTCCGTCGCACATCGTCGCATGGGCCTCTTGCAGCATGCGCGTCATCGAGACGATGCTTTCCGAGTTGTGACGATCGCTCGCTTTTAGCAGCGTCAGAAATGTGAGCGCGCACAATGCATCTCCTGCGTTAATGGCTTGGGCGACGCCGTACACGTTCCAGAGGGTGCGGCGTCCGCGACGCAGTTCGTCACGGTCTTCGATGTCGTCGTGCACCAGCGAATAATTGTGGAGGAGTTCGACGGCGACGGCAGCATCGAGCGCATCGTCGAGATCGGCGCCCTCGTGTAGCGCCGAAAGCATCACGAGTTGTGGACGCAGACGCTTTCCGGTGCGCGCCGGACCATATTGGCCGTAGCCGAAATGATAGAAAAGCATATCGGAGACCAGTGACGATCCCCGATACTCACGTACGCGCTGCTCTAAATGGGATTCAAACCGCTCAGACAGGCTGACGGGTAAGCTCCTCCATTCGCGTCTCCACTTGATCGACGAGCCATCCGGGCGTCGATGCGCCCGACATCAAACCCGCAACGTTTACGCCGTCGAACCACTCGGCACGCAATTCGTCCGGGCCCTCGATATGATATGAGCGCGCGCCGTGCGTCTCGGCCAGTTCTGCCAGATGCTTCGTGTTGGCGGACGTCTTACCGCCGACAACGACCATGATGTCGACTTGTTCCGCCAGACGAAGCGCTTCGGTTTGCCGGTTGTTGGTGTCGGTGCAGATGGTGTTGACCGAACGCACTTCGTAGTATTTCTCGGAGAGCGCCTTCACGATGTCCGTGAAGCGTTCACGCGAATACGTCGACTGCACGACGACGCCGACCTTGCTGCTGCGGGGCAGTTTCTCGACGTCTTTCACCGTCTCGATACACCATGCGCCCGGCACATGGCTCAGCGTGCCTTTAACTTCCGGATGCTTTGGATCGCCGACCACGATGATCTTGTAGCCGTCTGCTTTTAAGCGCTCGGCTTGCACGTGGATCTTCGTCACCATCGGGCACGTAGCGTCGATCACCTCGAGGCCTTTATCCTTGGCTTTTTCGAACACTTCGACGGGCAACCCGTGCGCTCGAACGAACAGTGCGCCGCTCTCGACGTCATCGACGGAGTGCGCGTTGTGCAGCCCACGCTTCTCGAGCGATTCGACCATTTGCGGATTGTGAACCACATGGCCAAGCGTCGTTACATCGCTGCGCGACTCGATCGCTTCTTCGGCTTTCTTGACCGTGATGGCAACGCCGAAGCAGAATCCCTGAACCTTGGCCTTACGAATTTCCACCGATATCCCTCGCGAGCGCATAGACGGCATTCATGACCGTGTCCGTAAACTTCGCCAATTCGTCACGGGTTGCTTTCCGGTCGGCCGGAAGCGCGATGGGCGGGCCGAATGCGACTTTGATCTTACCGCGTTTCTTCTTCTGATTTGTTCCCACGATCGCGGCGGGGACGACCGGCGCTTGAGCGAGCGATGCGAGAAGCGCGACGCCGCCCCGCACCTCTTTATCACCCTCCAGGTTGCGCCCGCCCTCGGGAAAGATGCCCACACAGCCGCCGGCGCGCAAAACCGCCACGGAGCGCTTGATCGCTGCGGCAGCGCTTCCAGCGCGGTCCACCGGGTACGCGCCGAGCCCGCAAAGCAGCGGCCCAAGGATCGGAATATCGAACAGCTCTTTCTTCGCCATGTACGAGACCTGGCGCGGAACAAAGCATCCCATCACGGGCGGATCGAGAAGCGAGACGTGATTGCACGCAACAATCAGCGGGCCATTCCGAGGGACGTTTTCGGTACCCGAAACCTTTACGTTCCACACGAGTCTGCTATAGATGCGAACGGCGGAGCTACAAAACGCGTAGAGTGCGTTCAAGCAAAAACCTCGCCGTCGCGCTGCGCGTTTCGGACAATCGACACAATTTCGCCGACCACCGCATCGGCGTCGATCGTGCTCGAATCAATCGCATGCGCGTCGGGTGCCGGCACGAGCGGCGATGCCGCCCGCTCGCGATCGAGACGATCGCGTTCTTCAATTTCTTGCGAAAGTTGGTGGATGCTCACGTCCACGCCGGCTTCGAATAGTTGCGCGCGGCGTCGCGCGACGCGTGCTTCGACGGATGCCGTCAGGAAAATCTTGACTTGCGCGTACGGAAGCACGACGGTGCCTATATCGCGTCCCGCCATCACGACCGGACCGCGCGCCGCAATATCGCGCTGACTGCGCACCATCGCTTCACGCACGCGCGGATGCGCGGCAATCGTCGAGACGATCGCGGTGACCTCGTTCGACTGTAAGGTGCGCTCCTCGATGTCGCGCCCGCCCGCATTGATGCGGAAGCCGAGCGGTGAAGCCGAATCGAGTTCAATGCGAACGGCCGCGCCATCCCAGAGACGAATGAGTGCGCCTTCGTTGTCTGCGTCGGTACGCGTCTGCAACGCAAGATGCGCGAGCGTACGGTACATCGCACCGGTATCGAGATAGAGAATATGGAGCCGGTCGGCCAGGCGATGCGCGACGGTGGTCTTTCCCGAGGCCGCCGGACCGTCGATAGCAATCTGCAGATGCGCTGGAAGCGTCATGGTCGAGCGGCCGTTTCGCCGCGCCAGGCAACTCTACCCCGTACGGCAAAGGCGTGCGCGTGGCAAAAGCACGCTCCGTCTACTTCTGCAACGGCTGCGGATTTGAGTCGCCCCGATGGCTCGGACGTTGTCCGCAGTGCGAGGCGTGGAACTCGTTTGATGAACGTCCGTTCACGGTTGCGTCGAAGGGCGCGCGCACAACGCCGACGCGCGCGGCGACGCTCGCTCCTGTCCCGCTGGACGAAATCGACAGCACCCGCATTGCGCGAATCAGAACGGGGCTCCGCGAATTCGACGGCGTGCTGGGTGGCGGCACCGTTCCGGGAAGTCTGACCTTGATCGGCGGTCCGCCCGGGGCCGGAAAATCGACGCTGCTGCTGCAGATTGCCGCGCGGCTTGCCGATCTCGGACCAACCGTCTATGTCTGCGGCGAAGAGTCGGCCGCGCAAGTGAAACTCCGCGCGCAACGTCTGGGGCTCGACGCACCGATTCTGGTGCATGCCGAAACGAATCTTCGGTCCGTACTCGAGCATCTCGAACGGCTTGCGCCGATTGCGCTCATCGTGGATTCGATTCAAACCGTGTGGTTGCCGGAGGCCGAAGCCTACGCCGGTTCCGTGACACAAGTGCGCGACTGCACGCAGGCGCTGATGGAATACGCAAAGCGTACGGGGTGCGCAACATTCATCGTCGGACACGTGACGAAGGACGGTGCGATTGCGGGACCACGCCTACTCGAACACCTCGTCGATACCGTACTCTACTTCGAAGGCGAAACGACCGGCGAATACCGTATCTTGCGTGCGTATAAGAACCGTTTCGGCTCGATCGACGAAATCTGCGTCTTTTCGATGCACGAAAGCGGACTCGAGGAAGTTGCAAACCCATCGGAACTGTTTCTTGCCGGACGTGATGCGCGCCCCAGCGGCTCGTGCGTCGTCGCCTCAATCGTCGGTTCGCGTCCCGTCTTGATCGAAGTGCAGGCGCTCGTCGGTGAAACGAGTTACGGTACACCCCGGCGGCTTGCGAATAATCTCGACCAGGCACGGCTCGCGATGATCCTGGCAGTCTTGGAGCGCCGCGTCGGCATGCATCTCGGAACGCACGATGTCTATGCTTCAGTCGCCGGTGGTCTTCGCATCAACGAGCCGGCGGCCGATCTCGGTATTGCGCTTGCAATAGCATCGTCATTCCGCAACGTCCCCGTACCAGCCGATGCCGTCGCGTTCGGCGAGCTCGGGCTCTCCGGCGAGCTGCGCGCCGTGGGCGCATCGCCGCGGCGCGAGGCCGAAGCGCGTAAGCTCGGCTATCGCACCATGTTCTCGCCCGCGCAGTTTAGCGATATCGCAAGCGCGATCGGCGCGGCGTTGCGATAGTTCGCTGTAGCGATGCTGTTCGAAATCGTTCCGAATATCTCCGAAGGAAGACGCCGCGAGACAATCGATGCCGCGGTCGCGGCCGTAAACGCGACGGGTGCGCACGTGTTACATCGTACGAGCGATCCGATCCATCATCGCAGCGTGCTGACGATTGCGGGAAATGCGCGAGCGGTCGTCGATGCAGCGCTCGCGCTCGCAGGTGTTGCCGTCGAAGCGATCGATCTGCGCACCCACCGGGGCGTGCACCCGCGCATCGGCGCGCTCGATGTCTTGCCGTTTGTTCCGCTGGGCGGCGCAACCCTCGAAGACGCCGCAACTCTTGCGCACGAAGCAGGCGAGCGAATCTGGGAGCGGTACGGCATTCCCTCCTTCTACTACGGTGCCGCGGCGCGGGTGCCCGAACGCGTGCTGCTAGCCGACGTCCGCGCCGGCGAATTCGAAGGCCTCGAGCTTCGTTTTATGGATCCGCGCCGCCGACCCGATGTCGGCACGATCGCGCGTCACGAGCGCGCGGGAGCGATTGCAATTGGGGCGCGCGAACTCCTGATCGCGTTCAACGTCAACCTCGCAAGCGCTGATATCACCGTGGCGAGACGGATCGCTGCGCGGTTACGCGAACGGAGCGGCGGCCTCATCACGCTTCGCGCGCTTGGTCTGCGCCTCGGAGAGAACCTCGTACAAGTTTCCTTTAACGTCACACAGTATGACTCAACGCCGCTCTATCGAATCGTAGAGCTTGTGCGCCGGCTTGCCGCGGCGCACGGAGTCAGCGTTGCGACGAGCGAGTTGATCGGCTGCATTCCGCGCGCCGCCGTCGAATCTGCCGCACGTTATTACCTCGGCGTAGGCTCGTCACCGGGCACGAAGGAGTCCCCATCTCTGTGAAACGCGTCCTCTTTCTCATCGCCTGCCTCTTCGCATTGCTCTCGCCCGCACCCGGCGCGACGCAAGACTCCGGCGGCCCCGGTGATGCCGGCATCTATACTTCGACGCTTCAAAACGGATTGCGCGTCGTGGTCGTCGAGGATCATGCGGCGCCGGTCGTTCAAACGGCGGTGTGGTATCACTTCGGCGCGTTAGACGAGACGCCGGGAAAAACCGGCCTTGCGCATGCGCTCGAGCACATGATGTTCCGTGGAACCAACGACATGACCGCCGGTGGACTCGACGACATCGTGGCACGCTTAGGCGCGCAAATGAACGCCGAAACATCGTACGACGCGACGCATTTCTTCTTCGTCATGCCGGCGGATAAGCTCGATGTCGGACTCCAAATCGAAGCGGATCGAATGCATAATCTGGCGCTGCGCCAAGCGGACTGGAATATCGAGCGCGGCGCGGTGCTCAACGAGCTCGAAGGCGACGACAGCTCGCCGTTCTTCTCGCTGCTCTCGCGCGTCCGTGCCACCGCGTATCCGGATCAGCCGGAGGGCCGCACGCCGATCGGATTGCGTAGCGACATCGAACACGCGACGGCTGCCGATATCGCGACGTACTACCACGAATGGTATGCGCCGAACAACGCGACCCTCGTCATTGCGGGCGACGTGAATCATGAAACGGTGTTCGAGCACGCACGCCGCTACTTCGCGGCGATTAAACCGAAGAAGCTGCCCGAGCATCAATCGACACATCCCGTTCCGATTTCACATACGGTGACGGTTGAATCGAATCTGCCCTTCCCCTTCGAAATCCTCGACCTTGCCTATGCCGTCCCGGGCGATGCTGAAAAAGGTGAGCCGGAGATCAGCACGCTCGTGCAACTGATCGGAAATCAGCTTTCGCCGTTTTATCAAGCGCTCGTGCAATCCAACATCGCACTGGCGATCGAGGCGGAGCAAGATACGCAGTTGCACGGCGGCCTCTTCAACGTCTTCATCGTGCTCAATCCCGGCCATTCCAGTGCGGAAGCGCAGCAGATCTTCCAAGCCACAATGGATGGCGTGCTCAAGAACGGCTTCTCTCCCGATCTTCTTCAGGCATCGAAGCGGTTGACGATCGCGGACCGTCTCTACTCCGGCGATTCGATCAGCGGCATGGGCGACCTCGCCGGATATACGTACGGAATCGTCAACGAACGCATCGCCGACGAAGACAACCGGTTGCAGGCGATCACGGGACAATCGCTGCTCAACGTTACCTCGCAATACTTGAAGACGCCCACTGTAATCGGTATTCTTCGCACGAAGACGGAGCCGACGAAGGGCAATTCGCAAAAAAGCGACGCGACCGTCAGCGACGATTTCTCGAAACGCGTTCCTAACGGTCCGATTACCGTGCCTCCCGCGATTGCCGCAGCGCTGCGCACACCAACGCAGGCGCGCAGTAAGCTCGATCCGACGAAATTTACGTTAAGCAACGGCATGACGGTGCTCGTGCAAGAGAAGCACGACCGTCCGACGTTCATTCTTCAAGGCGAGATCCGTTCGTCGGCCGCGTTCACACCGTCCGGAAAGGAAGGCATCGGCCGTCTTGCTTCCGCGGCCGCCGACTACGGTAGCGCAAACTATCCGTTTGCCGAGCGCCGGCGTGCAATCGATATGATGGGTGCGGTCGTTCACACCGGTGCCGACTTCAGCGCGCGCGGTCTCGTACGCGACTTTTCCTCGATCGTGTCGATTCTTGCCGACGGCGAAGAACACCCGACGTTCGGTCCGCCGTGGTTCGATCTGGAACGCAGCCAGCTCTCGAACAGCTTGCAATCGGAATCGACGATCTCCGGTGTCATGGTGGATCGCGCGTACGCGCGTCTGCTCGCGTCGCCGCGCGATCCATCGCTGCGCATTCCGAGTTCGGTTTCCGTAGACGGCATCACGCAGCAAGATGCGTTGAATTATGTTGCGACATACTGGCGTCCGGATCTGACGACGATCGCGGTCGTCGGCGACGTGACGCCCGATCAAGTGCGAACCGCGTTCGAAAAAGCATTCGGTTCCTGGAAGACAGACGGCCCGACACCCGATGCGCGGCAACTTGCGTATCCCGCCCCGCGCAGCGGACACGATTACATCGGAACGCAAGCAAGTCAGGTCTACGTGAGGCTCGGACAACCTGCGGTTACCCGCGAGAATCCCGATTATCCGGCGCTGCTCGTGCTCAACCAAATTCTCGGAGCGAGCGGCGCGTTTGAATCGCGCCTCTGGCAAGAGTTGCGTCAAAAGCGCGGCCTCGTGTACAGCGTCAATAGCGGCGTGTACGCAAGCCGCGATCGCGGCGACTTCCGCATCGAACTCGACGCAACGCCGTCGCGCGTGCCCGAAGCGGTGCACTTCGTGCGATCCGAATTGCGGCGTCTGCAAACCGAACCGGTATCGGCAACCGAACTGCAGGAGGCGAAACTGCGGCTCGTTAGCAATGCGTTGCTCGATGAAGCAAGCGCCGACGGCCAGGTCGGACAACTGCTGGACATCGGAACGAACGGGCTGCCGCTCGACTATTACCGGACGCTCAACGATCGATTCGCGGGCATCACCGCGGCCGACATCGAGCGCGTGGCAAAAACGTACTTGGTTCCCGACAAACTGGTCGAGATCTACGCGGGACCGCCGGGTCCGTGGGCACAAGGCATGATGTTATGAAGACCATGAGCGCCGTTACGACAATCGATCCGTCGACCGGCGAACCGATCGAGCACATTGCGCGTACGGACCGCGCACGAATCGACGCGGCGGTAAAGGCGGCACACGAGCGGTTCACCCAATGGCATCGTACCGATATCGATCTTCGTGCCGCGCTCTTCGCGCAGATCGCTTCGACGCTGCGCGCGCAAAAAGAACCGCTTGCGCGCACGGCCGTACGCGAAATGGGCAAACCGATCGTGCAAGCTCGAGCCGAGATCGAAAAGTGCGCCGCCTGTTGCGATTATTTCTCCGAACACGCCGGCATGATGCTCGCCGATCTACCGATGCAAAGCAACGCGCAGAAAAGCTATGCGGCGTTTCGTCCGCTCGGCGTGATTCTCGCGATCATGCCGTGGAACTTCCCGTTCTGGCAAGTGTTTCGCGCCGCGGTTCCGGCGCTCGTGGCCGGCAACACGATGCTGCTCAAGCACGCCGAGAACACGACGCGATGCGCGCTCGAAATCGAGCGCATCTTCAAAGAAGCCGGTGCCCCGGAGGGACTCTTTCAGACGCTGGTTATCGGACACGACGATGCCAACGCGCTCATCGCCGATGAGCGCGTTATCGGCGCCACGTTGACCGGCAGCGAACGAGCAGGGGTCGCAATTGCAAGCGCCGCCGGATCGCAACTGAAGAAAACGGTCCTGGAACTGGGCGGCAGCGATGCATTCATTGTGCTCGCGGACGCGGATCTCGATGAAACGGCGAAGCGCGCCGTCACGGGCCGTTTTCAAAACAACGGTCAAAGCTGCATCGCCGCAAAACGTTTCATCGTCGAACAATCGATCTACGACGCCTTCGTTGCGCGTTTCGTCGAGCGAGCGGCCGCGCAGAAGGTCGGCAATCCGATGGAAGACGCCACGGAGCTTGGCCCTGTTGCGCGGGCCGACCTCATGAAGAATCTCCACGAGCAAGTTCGCGCGACGCTCGGTGCGGGCGCAGCGCCGTTACTCGGTGGACGTCCGATCGACCAGCCCGGCAACTACTATCAAGCAACTATTGCCGGCGACGTCGTTCCGGGGATGCGGATGTTCGATGAAGAGGTATTCGGTCCGGCAGCTGCGGTCGTGCGCGCGCGCGACGAACGGGAAGCGGTCGAACTTGCAAATCGTTCGAGCTACGGCCTCGGATGCTCGATCCATACCAACGATCTCGAGAAAGCGCAAACGCTCGCGCGCGACATAGAAGCCGGCATGGTGTTCATAAACGGCATCGTGGTAAGTGATCCCCGCTTGCCGTTCGGCGGCATCAAACGCAGTGGCCATGGCCGCGAACTCTCGCACTTCGGGATCCACGAATTCACGAACGTTCAAACGGTCTGGGTCGCGCCGTCAGCATAAAAATGAAGGCCGCCTTTTCGTTACGGCTCGGTATATGTTCCCTGCGCTCGGACGAAAGATAGCGCTCCCGGCACCGGCGGGGGAACCACGAAGCTTTCGAAGCTGCCGCCGTCGATTTCGGAGAGCCAACTGACACGCGTCCCGCTTCTCGGCATCGGAAAAAAGCCGGGCAGTGCGGTGAGATTTGGAATCGCGATCGACGTTTGCGTCCCGAGGAATGCGCCGGTAGCATAGACGGTGATCCGGTCGAGCGTGTTTGCACTGGTTTGCCACGCGATTTGGCCACGGTATGTTTGCATCGCGAGCCCCGCAAACCCTGAATACGTAAACGAAAACGTTGGAAACTGCGCGGCGGCCGGCGGGGTGTACGCCCACACCGGCGGATAGCTCAACGTTATGGCCGTCCCAGTCGACGCATACATCGTCGTTCCCACCGTTTCATCGATCGCAAGATTTACGCTACTGGCGTCCATCTGATAGCGATCGAAGGCACTGATATCCGCCGGCGAGAGCGCGACGTAGTTCGCGGCGGAGGGGTTGCTCAGTGTAAGAACGGTTCCGTTTGCGGTATGATACGTAGCCGCCACGGAAAGCGCTGAGAATCCGGGCGGTACACCGGTGATGCTTACGGCCTCGTTCGTAACTTCGTCCGCTAGGGTGACGACGATCGTCGTTCCGGCGTTGATCGTTCCCGGCACCATTTGCGAGCGCAGCATTTTCACCGCAAGAATGTTTCCAAAACCGTCGAGCGCTAGAATCGCAACGTCATTTGTTCCGGCGGGCATTGCGACATTGAAGGCGCCCGTAAGACCGTTGACATCGCCACTGTAGCCCTGCGCGCCCACGATCCGCACCTTTACTGCGCCGGGAATCGCCGAAATGTCGAACGTGCCGATGGCGGAAGCGGTTGCCGCCGCAGCAACGACACACGGCGAAATGCTGTATGACGTGCCGTCGGAGAGGTTCGCTTCGAAAACGTACTCGGCGGCCAGCGTCCCGGGAACATTCGCTGCGGGACATGCGACCGCGAAGGCATAGGTGTTGGTTCCCGCCGGAACGAGAAACGCGAGTTGCCTTCCCGACAACGTCGAGGAAATGAAAATGCCGCTCGCGGTTGATACCGCGGCGGCATTCGGCAAAGCACCGAGGAATGTCACGTTGACCGTCGTGCCGGTGCCCGGCGAGGGCGCCGGTAGCGTTCCCGACCCGCCGCCTCCGCTGCTGCTGCTGCACGCGGCGAGAACGACGAGGAGTGACGTGGAGGCCAAACGAGGGTGAAGATGCATAGGGTGCCCTCCGTTCATGCGATGAGGAGGTCTTTGTTCTCCCTCACGACTTGCAATAGCTCCGGCGACAGGGTGGCTTTTGCAACCGGCGCCATGACGCGCACGAGACGGCGCCATCGACGCTCGCGCCGGACGTCATCGTGACGCGGGTTAAACGCATCGGCGACAAGCAGCACGAGCGCGTCACCGGCTCGCTGAAGCTGCGGTTCGGAATCGGTTGCATTGCGCACGCTGCGCACGAGTGATTCAAACGCCGGGCGCGCGTCCGGATCAACCGATGCGTCGAGCGTCTCCGTCAACATGCGATTCATGATCTTGCTCCTTTCATAAGAGTCAGGAACGGGAGCGGGGCGGCGAGCAAGCCGACGACTCCGGTGATGAAAAACCCGTCTGCGAACGCCATGGTCGACGATTGCGTCGTGACAAGGGAAGCCAGTTGCGCGACGGAATGCTGTTGCAAAAATGTTGACACGCTCGGACGGCTAAGCGTTGCACTTGCAGCGAGTATTGTTTGATGAAAGTCTGCGCGCCGTTCGATGAAAGCGACGAGCGAAGCAGCTGCGATTGAACCACCGAGTTGCGCGAAGAGCGTGATGAATGCCGCAGCCTTCGGAATATCCGCGGGCTTCACGGCACGCAGCGTCGCGACGAGCGTCGGTGTGTAGACAAACGTCGTTCCGAATCCCATGAGAAGCAGCGGCGGCACGAACGATGCCAGCGCCGAGCCCGAAGTAACAACGCGTGCCATCCAAATACATGAAATCGATGCAATGACCAGTCCCGTTGCGATCATTGCCGGCAGATGCGTTCGAGGGTGGTTCGCGATCTTTCCGACGGTGATCGTGAGCAACGCAATCGGTAAGGCTCGAATGCCGATCAGGATTCCGGCGAGCGTGGACGTGAAGCCGAGCACGCCCACGACGTACTGTGGAAGGATGAGCAACCCGCCATAGATGATCGTTCCGATACCGACGGCGATGAGCGAGCCGGCCATGACGGGAATCTGCGCCAGCACGCGCACGTCGACGATCGGTGACTTCGCGACCAGCTCTCGCCACACGAACGCGACCGCGGCGACGGCGGAGAGGACCGCCATGATGCAGATCGTCGAGTTGTTGAACCAGTCGTCGAGCTGTCCTTGATCGAGGACGTATTGCAGCGCACCGATTGCGACGGTCAGCAGTACGATGCCCGGCACATCGACGCTCGACTTCTTGTGATCGTTTCCACGAAGAAATATCGCAAGAATGACGCAAGCGAGAATTCCGGGAACAAGGTTGACGTCGAAGACCCACTGCCACGAGAGGTTGTCGGTGAGAATGCCGCCGAGTGTGGGGCCGATCGAGGGTCCGAGGACAGCGCCGACCGCGAAGATCGATTGACTCGTGCCGAGCGCTTCGGGTGGAAACGTGTCTCGCAGCACCACTTGCGACGTCGGCAATAATCCGCCGCCGAAGATGCCTTGCACGACGCGAAACGCAACGAGCATCGGCAGCGATGTTGCAAGTCCGCACAACATCGACGCAATGGTGAAACCCGCAATCGACACGAGAAGATAGGTCTTGCGGCCAAACCGCATCTGCAACCACGGCGTCATCGGAATCACGACGATGTTCGCGATCACGTAGGCCGTTACGACCCACGTCGCCTCGTCAACCGTCGCGCCGAGGTTACCTTGAATCGTCGGTAGTGCAACGTTGACGATCGTCGCGTCGACCGTCTGCAGGAGCGCCGCCATAATGACCCCGGCCACGATAATAATGCGCCGCCAACCGTACTCGACCAGCGACGGTGGAACCGTTGCCGGCAAAGGCCGGTCTGGAGGAATAGGAAGCACAGCCCGCACCGCAGGGCGGGTAAGCACGGTCGCCATTGGGAGAGTTGATCCTTAGCCGGCGGCGTGGACAGATGAGCCGCCTGCTGATAGAATACGGGAAGAATTATCCTATCACCAGACCTGCCTTATCCTAGCACTGAGAGTGACACCATGTTGAATGTTGCGTCCAACCACGAGTTCGAACGGCGCGCTGAACTTACCGATTTTCTGCGTACGCGACGCGCGCGTCTCGTCCCTGAAGACGTGGGGTTGATCAGCGGCGGACGCCGCCGTACGCCGGGTCTGCGCCGTGAAGAGGTGGCGCTACTCGCCAACATCGGCTCAACGTGGTACACGCGTCTCGAGCAGGGTCTTCCGATCAACGTCTCGGCCGAAGTGCTCGAAAGCATCGCCAAAGCGCTGCAGCTCACCGATGTCGAGCGTCAGCATCTCTTCACGCTCGCCGGGGTTCCGTTTCCCGAACGCGTCGACACCCAATGCGAAGCGATTACGGCGCCACTGCGGCGCATCGTCGACGCGCTCTACCCGAACCCCGCATACGTGCGCGGGCGCCGGTGGGACGTCTTAGCGGCGAACAAAGCCGCCGAAGGTCTCTTCGGAATCACCGACGTGCAAATCGGGCCGAAAATCAATATGCTCCATCGCTTCTTCACCAATCCGGAAGCGCGGGTGTGTTATCCGAAGTGGCACGAGATCGGTCCGAAAATTGTCGCGCAGTTCCGCGCAATTGCTGCGCGTTATCCCGACGACGAGCAGCTTCGCGCGCTCGTTTCCGGCTTACAAGAACGCAACGAACACTTCCGCCGCTGGTGGGCACAGCACGATGTCTATGAAGTAACGCAGGGCTTCAAGCAGTTCTATCATCCGGCCGTCGGCGAGTTGACGCTCGATCACGTCGTGCTCGCCATTCCGGATTTCGCCGACGTGCGTCTCGTTGCGTATTCCGTCGAGCCGGGATCCGAGTCGGAACGGAAACTCCACACGCTGGTCGCGATGCCCGATGCGTATACGGAGCTGCTCACGACGGCGACCGGCTTTACTCGGATGGTGCGAAGTTAGACGAACTCTCGCACGAACTTCGCGATACGCCGCACACCTTCGCGAACGCGGTCGAGCGGTGCGACCCAACTGAGCCGCAGCCACCCTTCGAACGATTCACCGAATGCCGCGCCGGGAATTGCGAGCACATCCTGATCGTCCAATAGCTGCAACGCGCCGTCGAGCGATGTGACGCCGTGGGGGAGTCTCACGCATGCATAAAAGCTCCCCTCCGGCTTGATGAAGCGCAAGCCGCTTGCCTCGAGTGCTTCGACGACGCCCGTCCACTGCGCGCGATACCACGACACATGCTCGTTTACGCCACCAAGTGTGGTGAAGACGTTCAAGGCGACGTGCTGCGCAAACGTATCCGCGCACGACGTCACCCATGCATGCGCCTTGATCGCCTCCTGGATGAACTCGTGCGGCGCAACGATCCAGCCCAGACGCAAGCCTGTGAGTGCGTTGCTCTTACTAACCGAATTCGTAACGATCGTGTGCGGATAACGCTCGGCGAGATAGGCTTCCTTCTCGACGAAGGTTTGTTCGCGATAGATCTCATCGTGAATGAGCCAGATTGGATCGCCGTCGCGGCGTTCGAGCGCGGCGACGAGCGCGTCGGCCTGCGTGCTGTCGATGACGCGCCCCGTCGGATTGTTCGGCGAACAGATTACGATGGCGCGCGTGCGGTCCGAGATCGCCGAGACGATGCGTTCGGCGTCGAATGCGAAGTCGTCGTCTTCCGACATCGCAACCGTGCGCACCGGGACGCCTTCGAGCTTCGCCATCTTCACGTACGACGGAAACGACGGATCGACCACGAGCAACTCGTCGCGGGACGGATCGAGCAGCGTCTTTAGTGCGACGTACATTGCCTCTTGCGATCCGGTCGTGATGCACACGTTCGAACTATTGTGCATGCCCGGATAGTCATAATGACGCGCGATCGCCTCACGCAACGACGCTTCACCGGCATTGTGCGTGTATTTGATGCCGTGTTCGGCGATGTATTTCATCGCTGCGGCGAAATGCTCCGGATTCGGTTTGAGCGACGGCTCGCCCAAGCCAAGGTCGATAGAGGTCGGCCGCTTCTTGCTCGCGACTTCGCGGATGAGAGAGCCGGGGATGTCGAGGACGCGCGGATTCAAGTTAGACTGCTACCTCGTAGTCGCGCAGCGCCGCATTGAGCGACGTCTTACGATCCGTTGCTTCACTTCGCGTGCCGATAATGAGCGCGCAGGGAACGCCGAACTCACCGGCGGGAAACGCTTTTGGAATCGTTCCCGGAATTACGACGGCGCGGGCGGGAACGCTCCCCTTCGTCGTCTTCGGCTTCGATTCGCGAACGTCCACGATCGGCGTGCTGGCCGTCAATACGACGCCCGCACCAAGTACCGCTTCACGTTCGACCCGCACGCCTTCGACGACGATGCACCGCGACCCGATGAAAGCGCCGTCTTCAATAATAACAGGCGCGGCTTGCGGCGGTTCCAGCACGCCGCCGATCCCGACGCCGCCGGAGAGATGCACGCCCTTACCCACTTGCGCGCACGATCCAACGGTTGCCCACGTATCGACCATCGAGCCTTCATCGACGTATGCGCCGATATTGACGTAGCCCGGCATCAAGATGACACCGCGACCAAGAAAGCTGCCATATCGCGCGACGCCCGGCGGCACGCATCGCACGCCGAGTTCCTTATAGTTCCGCTTCACGGGAAGCTTGTCGTAAAAGACGACGGGATCGCTGTCGCGGTCGCCCATCCACTCGACGTCGCGGCGCGCAAAGTACAACAATATTGCCTGCTTCACCCACGTATTGACGCGCCAATCATCGCCTGCAGGTTCGGCGACGCGGACCGCGCCCAGATCGAGCGCGTCGATGACCTCATCGACGACGCGCCCATCGGTGCCGCGTACGTCACCGCTGCCTGCGGCCAGTGCTTCAATGCGCTCTCGCGCGGAGTCGATGTTCATTCGGCCGTACCGATACGCTAGCGAACCGATGCTACCTGGCTCTCGACGCGATTTCATCCGCGAGAACCAACCGGCGCGTTTAGGGGTAAGAGGTCTACATGGGAGCGAATTATCGGGTCCCGTTTGTCGCTTTGCGGAGGAGCAACCGTGCCGAACTCGCCCGTCGATGAACAACGCATCAATGCAATCCGGTTTCTATCGGTCGATGCGGTGCAAAAGGCGAACTCGGGGCATCCCGGACTGCCGCTCGGGGCGGCGGCAATGGCCTACGCGCTTTGGACGCGCCACCTGAAGTTCAATCCGAAAGATCCCCACTGGTTCGATCGCGACCGCTTCGTTCTCTCAGCCGGACACGGCTCGATGCTCCTCTACTCGCTACTCTATCTCACCGGCTACGATCTGCCGCTCGATCAAATTAAGGCATTCCGGCAGTTGGGCAGTAAGACGCCGGGCCACCCGGAAGCCGGCCACACGCCGGGGGTTGAGGCAACGACGGGCCCCCTCGGGCAAGGCATCGGCAACGCCGTCGGCATGGCAATCGCCGAAGCGCACCTTGGCGCGATCTACAATCGCGGCGACGCGAAGATCGTCGACCACTATACGTACGCGCTGGTCGGTGACGGCGATTTAATGGAAGGCATCAGCCAAGAAGCGATCTCGCTTGCCGGCCATCTGAAACTTGGAAAGTTGATCGTGTTCTACGACGACAATCAGGTGTCGCTCGCGGGACCGACCGACGTGACGTTTACCGACGATCCATGCGCGCGCTTCGACGCGAGCGGCTGGCATACCCAATTCATCGACGTCGATCATGCAAACGACGTCGATGCGGTCGCCGAGGCGATTCAGATTGCGAAGAACGTCACGGATCGTCCGTCGATGATCGCCGTCCGCACGCACATCGGCTACGGCTCTCCGCTACAGGATACGTTCAAAGCGCACGGCGAGCCGCTCGGCGCGGACAACGTTAAAAAGACGAAAGAACTTCTGGGCTGGCCGCTCGAGCCTGACTTCTACGTGCCCGACGACGTGCTGAAATTCTACCGCTCGTTCGCGGACAAAGGCGCGCAAGCGCAAGCGCAATGGCAACGCGTCTACGACGACTGGAAGTCGAAAAACGGCGAGCTCGCCGCGCAGCTCGAGCGCGCTCTTCGCGGTGAAGTGCCGGCGTCGCTTTCATGGCCCGCGTTCACGGCGGAAAACGGCAACGTCGCAACGCGCGATGCGGGCGGTACCGTGATGAATGCAATCGCCGCGTCGCTGCCCGAACTCGTGGGCGGCTCCGCGGATCTCGATCCGTCCACCAAGACCTACCTGAAAGGCCAGGGCGATTTCGAACCCGGTAACTTCGCCGGACGTAACATTCACTACGGCGTACGCGAGCACGTGATGGCGGCGGCGACGAACGGAATTGCGCTGCACGGCGGATTGATGCCGTTCTGCGCGACGTTCTTCAATTTCGTCGATTACATGAAGCCGTCGCTGCGGCTCGCGGCGCTCACCGAACTGCATGCGATCTATGTCTTCACGCACGATTCCGTCTTCCTCGGTGAAGACGGACCGACGCACGAACCGATCGAGCAGCTGGCCATGCTCCGCGCGATGCCGGTGGTTCGCGTCGTTCGTCCGGCCGATGCGGTAGAAACCGAAGCGGCGTGGAAACTCGCTATCGATCCAAAGAGCGGCGCTCCCTGGGCACTCGTGCTCACCCGTCAAAAAGTGCCGTTCCTCGGCCAGCGCAACGCCGACGTCGCGCGCGGCGCGTATGTCATCGCCGATGCGAACGGAACGCCGGACCTGATCCTCATCGCGACCGGTTCGGAAGTGTCGCTTGCCATCGATGCCAAGAAGATTCTCGACGGCAAGGGCATTGCAACGCGCGTCGTTTCCATGCCGTGTTGGGAACTCTTCGCGGATCAGCCGGATACGTATCGCGATACGGTGCTGCCGCCTTCGATATCGGCGCGCATGTCGATCGAAGCCGGTTCGACCTTCGGATGGAAACAATGGATTGGCGATCGGGGTTTTGCCTTCGGGATCGATCACTTCGGTCGCTCGGCGCCGGCGGCGGCGATCGCCAAAGCCTTCGGTTTTACTCCCGAAAACATCGCGCAGGTCGCGATGGAGAAATTTGCTCTTGCAACTCGCTAGGAGATCATCGTGAATCAATTGGAACAATTGCTGGCCGCCGGGCAGAGCGTGTGGCTCGACAATCTTCGCCGCGGGATGTTTGCGTCGGGTGAACTCAAGCGGCTGATCGATCTCGGCCTGCGTGGGATGACGAGCAATCCGACGATCTTCGAAAAGGCGATCGGAACCGGCAACGATTACGACCAACAGTTGCGAACGCTTATTCAGGAAGAAACGGACGCCGACAACCTCTTCTGGGATCTTGCCGTGCAAGACATTCAAATGGCGTGCGATGCGTTTCGCGGCGTCTACGATTCCTCGGGTGGCAACGACGGCTTCGTCAGCTTGGAAGTTTCGCCGCTGCTTGCGCATGATACCGAAGGGACGATCGTTAACGCAAAGCATTTGTGGGAGCGCGTCAACCGCCCGAATCTGATGGTGAAGATTCCCGGCACGAACGAAGGCGTTCCGGCGATCGAGCAGTGTATTTACGAAGGCATCAATATCAACGTCACGTTGATCTTCTCGATCGAGATGTACGAAAAGACCGCGCGCGCATACATCAAGGGACTCGAGCGCCGCGTGGCCGAGGGTAAGCCGGTCGATCGGATTCGCTCGGTAAATTCGGTGTTCGTGAGCCGCATCGACACGGCCGTCGATAAGCTGTTGCAAAGCCGGATTGACAAAGGCGAAACGAAGCTTCAGACGCTGCTTGGTAAAACCGGCGTGGCGAACCTCAAGCTGACGTACCAGCGCTTCAAAGAGATCTTCGAGGGCGGCGAGTTCTCGAAAGTTCGCCATGCCGGAGCGCAGGCGCAACGTCCGCTGTGGGCGAGCACGTCCACGAAGAACCCCTCGTATCCCGATCTCATGTACGTCGAGACGGTCGTCGGAAAGAATACCGTCAACACGATGCCGCCGAACACGCTCGACGCGCTGCTCGATCACGGCAAAGTGGTACCGGATACGGTCGAAACGGGCGTCGATGACGCGCGCGCACTTCTGAAACAGCTGCAAGAGGCCAACATCTCACTCTTCGACGTCACGCATCAACTGCAGATCGAAGGCGTCGCGTCGTTCTCCGATTCGTTTGCTGCGTTGCTCGGTGCAATCGTCTACAAGCAGAACCAACTCAAAGCGGGCGCGGAACGTATCGCGCTGCATCTGGGCGATTACGCGCCGCAGTATGAACAAGCGCTCGATAAACTCGCAAAGGGCGATTTCCTCAAGAAACTTTGGGCGAAAGATCCTTCGCCATGGACTAACGATGCGCAGGCCGCGGACATCATCAAACACGCGCTCGGATGGGTCGACATCCCGCAGCATTTGATGGAGCACGTCCCCGATCTGCTCAGTTTCGCGCAAGAGATCAAGCGCGAATTCGATCACGTCGTCGTGCTCGGCATGGGCGGCAGTTCGCTCGCGCCCGATGTTCTGGCCGACACGTTCGGACAGTACGAAGACTGGCCGCAACTGCACGTGCTCGATTCGACAGCGCCGACACAAATCGACGAACTCGACGAAAAGATCGATCTCGATGAAACGCTCTTCATCGTTGCGAGCAAGAGCGGCACGACGACGGAACCAAACGCGTTCTTCGCTTACTATTACGACAAGATCGCCAAACGGTTCGGCGCGGAAAAGGCCGGTGAGCGGTTCATCGCGATCACGGACCCGGGCACGAAGATGGTCGAAGTTGCCCGCGGACACAAGTTCCGCCGTATTTTCGAAAACGACCCGAACATCGGCGGCCGGTATTCCGCGCTCTCCTTCTTCGGCATGGTTCCGGCCGCGCTCGCGGGCTACGATGTGAAGCTGCTGCTCGACCGCGGCCTTGGTGCAATGCATGCAGATGACAAAACGGTCGATTCCAAGGACGCACCGGGCGTGCGTTTCGGAGCGGCGATCGGCTCGCTCGCGCAGAACGGCCGCGACAAACTGACGATCGTTACGCATCCGGACGTCGCCGCCTTCGGCGCATGGGCGGAACAATTGATCGCCGAATCCACGGGGAAGCTCGGCAAAGGCATCGTGCCGATCGAAGGCGAGGAACTCGGTTCACCCGACGTCTACGGACGCGACCGCGTCTTCGTGTACGTCGGTTCGAATTTGCCCGATCCAACGCCGGGTGTCGACGAGAAACTCCGAGCGCTTGAAAGCGCGGGACATCCCGTCATTCGCCTTGCGATGAACGACGAGTACGACCTCGGCGAGCAATTCTACACCTGGGAAATCGCTACGGCAGCGGCAGGCAGTCTTCTCGGGATCAATGCGTTCGATCAGCCGAACGTGCAAGAGTCGAAAGACAACACGAAGGCGCTCCTCGAGCAATATGCTAAGCAAGGTTCGATCCCGGAACCCGCAGCAAACGTCACGGGCGAGCACTTCGACGTCACGTATCTAGCGGGCAGCAGAACTACCGACGCCAAGAACGTTTCGGAAGCGCTGAGTTACATCTTCGGACAGCTCTGCGTCGATGATTACGTTGCGATCTGCGCGTACATCAGCCGCGATCCCAAACACATGGACTTGTTGGACGAGCTGCGTTTGAAGATTCGCAAAGCGGAACATCTGGCGACGACCGTCGGCTTCGGCCCGCGATTCCTTCATTCGACCGGACAACTGCACAAAGGCGGCCCGAACTCGGCGGTTATGCTGCAGCTCACCGACGACGAGCCGAGCGACCCGCCGGTGCCCGGGATGAACGTCGGCTTCCGCACCCTGCTTGCGGCGCAAGCGCTCGGCGATCTTCAATCGCTCGACAAGCGCAACCGCCGCGGCGCTCGCATTCGTCTGAAGGGCGACACCGAGAGCGCATTGCGCGCGCTTATCGGCGCCGTCGACGACGCACTTTCGGCGCGAGCGTAGTTTGCAGATGGCCGATGCCGTAGCCACCGTTTCGCCCGACGGGAAGGGACTCACCAACCCGCTGCGCGCCGGTTTGCAGACGGACCGCATCACCGATCCCTGTTCCGTCGTGTTTTTCGGAGCGAGCGGCGACCTCTTCAAACGGATGCTGCTTCCAGCCATGTACACGCTGCGCGTGCGCGGGATTCTTCCGAACGAATTCGCGATCGTCGGATTCTCGCGCACCGAATATAGCGACGATGAATTTCGCGCGTACTGCAAAGAACAGCTCGGCATTTTCGCGCCGGCGGACGCGCGACCGCAAGGAGCGATGTGGGATGACTTCGCGAAACGGTTGAGCTACATCAGCGCCGACTTCGACGAT
The DNA here is from genome assembly GCA_963765935.1 of Vulcanimicrobiia bacterium. Classification (GTDB taxonomy): domain Bacteria; phylum Vulcanimicrobiota; class Vulcanimicrobiia; order Vulcanimicrobiales; family Vulcanimicrobiaceae; genus JAMXLG01. The sequence goes on from CAVXXX010000005.1 coordinate 21,756, forward strand.
CACAATTGTTATGCGAAGCTCGCGCAACGGCTTCGCGACAACGACGAGCATCTCGGAACGAAGGGCAACCGCCTCTTCTACCTCTCGACGCCGCCCTCACTCTTTCCCGTCATCGTCAATCATCTCAAAGAGGCCGATCTCAACCCTCACGAAGGGCAAGAGGGTTGGGCGCGGATCATCATCGAGAAGCCGTTCGGTACCGACCTCGAATCAGCGCGCGGGCTGCAAACAACCGTCGAACGCGTCTTCCCCGAAAGTGCCGTCTATAGAATCGACCACTACCTCGGCAAAGAGCCGGTGCAGGACATCATGGCGCTGCGCTTTGCCAACACCATTTTCGAACCGGTGTGGAATCGTAATTACGTCGATTCGGTGCAAATTACGGCCGCCGAGCAAATCGGCGTCGAGTTGCGCGGCGGCTATTATGAAAACGCAGGCGCGTTGCGCGACATGATCCAGAATCACGTGATGAATCTCCTCGCGCTCGTCGCAATGGAGGCGCCGGTTGGCCGCGACGCAGACGCAATCCGTGCCGAGAAAGCCAAGGTTCTCACCGCGATCGAACCTCCGAAGATCGAGGGCGTATGGCAGATGTCGGCGCGCGGTCAGTACGGGCCGGGCGCCATCGACGGTAAGCCTGTCAAAGGGTATCGAGAAGAACCGGATGTGAATCCACAATCGAATACGGAAACGTATGCGGCGGTGAAATTGTACATCGAGAACTGGCGTTGGGCCGGCGTGCCGTTCTATTTGCGCAGCGGCAAGAGGCTAGCGAAAAAGACCTCGGAAATCGCGGTGACGTTCAAACCGATTCCCCATCGCATCTACGGCGAGACGACCGATACAATTGAACCGAACGTACTGGTCATGAAGATTCAGCCCGAAGAAGGCGTCACCATGCGTTTCTCCGCGAAGGTTCCCGGGCCGAAGAGCCATATCCGCAGCGTCTTCATGGACTTCAACTACGGCACGGGCTTCGGCGTACAGTCGCCGCCCGCGTACGAACGTTTGATCGGCGACGCCATGCGCGGCGATCAAACGCTTTTCACACGTTGGGATGCGGTCGAACGGGCGTGGGAGGTCGTCATGCCGGTGTTGCAAGTGTGGCAGAACACGAAGGATTTCACATTCCCGAATTATGCGTCCGGATCGCAAGGTCCCCAGTCCGCAATGAAGCTCTTCCCCGGTTGGCGCGAGCTATGAATCTCGACGTCCATCCCATCGTCGACGAACTCACCGCCGCACGCCATAGCGACAACGCGATGAAAGCCGCGACGATGACGCTCGTGGTTTTCTTCGAAAACCCGGCCGTAGCACGCTGGGTGACACAACGCACGCACGTCGTTGCAGACAAACATCCCTCGCGCGTGCTGCTCTTCGACGGCACGAAGAGCGAAGGCGACCAGCACGCCGAACCGTCGGTAACACGGGGCGAATGGGTCGAGGTCGGCGTCAAGGGCAGCAGCGCGGATGAACTGGCCGGCGCGGTTTCCATGCTCGAGCTTGCGGAAGCACCGGTCGTGCTCGCGTGGATTTCGACCGGCATTCAACACGACGACCGGTTCGTAGCGCTTGCGAAGATCGCCGACACGGTGATTGTGAGCAGCTCGGTGATCACATCCGATACGAGCGCACTGCGCGATCTCATGGCGTTCGTGACTAATGTTGGCGACATCAACGTGCAGGACGTGTCGTACCTGCGGCTGGGAGCCTGGCAAGAGTTAATTGCGGAGTTTTTCGACGAGCCCGAGTTCCTGAGCGAACTGACCCGGCTCTGTGAAGTCGAAGTCGCGGGCGGCTCCGATGCGGAAATGTACTATCTCCTCGGATGGCTCGCAAGCCGTCTGGACTGGACGCCGTGCGCTGCGGATCAGTTCTGTAATCGCAGCGGCGACATCATTCGCTTTTCGTTGCAGCGCGAAGGCACGGCGCGCCGTCTCGCGCGAGTGATACTGAAATCGAAAGACGTCACCTTTAGCGCTGCCGTGCTCGAAAGCGACCCCGATGCGGTCTGCCTGGAAGTCACCGGAGCAAAGCGACGCACGGTTCGCTGTGCGCCGCTTCATACGATGGATATTGCATCGCTCATTGAGCGCGCCATTCTCACCAACGCGCAAGACGACATTTTCATGCAATCGCTTGCGATGGCGAAACTCATCATCGAACGGAAGGATTCATGACCCGGGAGAGCGGCGAGCTTCGCGTCTTAGACACACCGGCGGACGTCGCGAAGGCGCTCGCCGATGTTTTTGTCGCGTGCGGTGCAGAGGCTATTGGTGCACGCGGACGCTTCATCGTCGCGCTCTCCGGCGGAACGACGCCGAAGGCGGCGTACCAATTACTAGCGACGTCTCCGTATCGAACTGCGCTCGATTGGAATAAGGTCGAAGTGTTCTTTGGTGACGAACGATGCGTACCGCCGGAAGACGCGCAATCGAATTACAAGATGGCGCGTGATACCTTTCTCCGCGCCGTCGGCATTCCCGACGCGAATGTCCACCGCATGCGGGGTGAAAGCGATCCCAGAGATGCGGCGCTGACGTATCGCACGGAACTCATTACGCTGCTTGGCGACACTCCTCGTTTCGATCTCGTCATGCTCGGAATGGGGCCCGACGGCCACACGGCATCGCTTTTTCCCGGGGCGAATCCACTGGACGAGGATGCGACCCTGGTGCGCGCCGTCTATTCAACATCGCAAAAGCAATGGCGCATCACCCTGACGCCGAAAGTTATCAACAACGCGCGGACCGTTGTCTTCGCCGTCGAGGGTGCATCAAAAACGCAGACGCTGAAAGCGGTACGCGAAGGTCCCTACGATCCCTCGAACCTCCCGTCGCAAATCGTCGCACCGAACGATGGACATCTCATTTGGCTCGTCGACCGAGCGGCAGCCGGTTGATCTCGCGCTTTCACGTTCGGTAATCGCCGCGTTTGCCGCGGCGATTGTTTTCATTCATCTTCCCGATTTCTTCCGCACGATTGTCTCGGCGAATGAAGGCCTGTACGCGGTCGTCGCCCGAGAAGTCGTAAGCGGCCATCTGCCCTATATCACGGCCTGGGAAGCAAAGCCGCCGCTCTTCTTCGGACTGCTGGCACTTGCGATGCGAATTACCGGGGTCTCGCTGCTCGCATTGCACATCGCCTCGCTCATCGCCGGATGCTGCACCGCCTACTTCGTGTATCGCATCGGCTGTGCGTTCGGCGAGGATGGCGAACGTATCGGCATCTTTGCAGCGTTATTGAGCATCGCGCTTAGCGCAAGCAATAAGGGAACATCTGCGGAAGCCGAGGTGTTCGTTAATGCATTCGCGAGCGCGGCCTTTGCCGTCGTGGCGTCGTCTCTCGAAACGCGATCCTTGTCGGTACGTAGTTCGTTCATCGCCGCGGTGCTCGCCGGATGCGCAATCGAGATGAAAGTCACCGCAGTGCCGATCGCCCTTTCGATCGGCATGTTCGGGGTGCTTGCCTCACCGGCGGTGGGACGTGCGGCCCTTGCCGTGCTCGGCGGCCTTCTCGCACCAGCCGTTATAAGTTTCGTTCCGTATCTTGCGATTGGACGTGTCGATGCATTTATCGATGCTAACCTCGGCACGGTCTTGCGGCGCATTCCCGGTCCCGTCGCGCACCCGCATCTCTATGAAAGCCTGCGCTGGGAAGCTGAAGCGTTGTTTCCGGCATGGGCGCTGACGCTGCTCGCATTCGCGCGGCGGTGGACTTCGCCGGAACGCCCGCTGGGGTTTATGATCCTCGCGTGGCTTGCTGCCGCGCTTCTATCGCTGGTCGCCGTGCGGGAGTTTTTCGGTTACCACTTCATCACGCTGATTCCGCCCGCGTGTTTACTTGCGGCGTGGGGCTTCTATCGGTTCTGGCCTGCGCGCACATCACAGCGTTACGCGTTAGCGATCGCTCTGCTTGCGATCGCCGGACATGGCATCGGCCGGTATTTCGCTCTCGCCGATCCGGATCAGGAGGCGCAAGCCGCGGCAATTCTTCGTCATCTCATCGCGCAGCAACCCGGATCGCTTTATGTAGCGCAGGGAGATCCCGCGCTTTACGTGCTAACCGGCGAACCGATCCCGACACGATTCCCCTACCCGCAACATCTGTATTCCGCCGACATGCAAGCTGCCGCAAATATCGACGGGACGCGCGAAGTCATGCGTATCTTGAATACCCATCCGCACTACATCGTTCTTCGCCCCGGCCGTGAAAATCCGCAGAACAGCGCGCTACACGCTGTTTACCGAGTGCTCGAGCGAACGTATACGTTGTGCGCGATCTCGAGCGAATACCGGATCTACCGGCTAAAAACCTAACATAGCTTCAGTCTCGACGTACGATAGTCGAGAATTGCTACACAACCGGCAAACGCATTGGCGCCAAGTTTTCCGTTCACGTCCTCTCCCTCGAAGACGTCGTCGCCCGGACGCGTCGTGCATTCGACATTTCGTAACACGACCGAACCGGCGCGCATCTCCGGAACGACGATTCGATCGATCCCTTGCGGGACGCCGACGTTGCGTGCAAACCGCCAATCAGGATGCGTGCGATGCCAGCGATCGAGCAACGCTTGGGGAACGAAGGTCGTTGCGCGTACCGCTGTATTCGAATTCATCGCAACCGACGCCGCAATATCGAACGTCATCGTGAGATTCTCGCCCGCAACGGCAACGGGAATTCGAGGGACACCGTTTTCAATCGTTATCGGCACGTTCGCGTTCGATGCATCCAGCGTGCCGGCGAGCATGGTGCAGCGTCCGCGCGGCCAATCGAACTGCCACGTGCGTCCTTGAAACCACGTGCGGCCCAGTTGCGCGTCGAAGCCCTGAAGAATCGGATCCGCGCGCTCTTGCGCTCCTCGCTCGAATACCGGCAGATCTCTTGCCGTACTGAGCGGCGGAAACGACGACGGCAGCAGTGACGGCAACATCGCGCGACGCTTTCCATCAACTTTGTGCGCCGTCAGACCAAACGTCTCGACCGCCGAATCAAAGACGAATCCATTGCCGTCCGTATCGAGCCAGCAGGCAAACACCCGTCCGTCGCTGACGTGCGGCACGGCGAAGAAGCGGCCACCGCGCAATTCCGCGGGAATCTCGACGTCGGCCGCCGGCGCTGCAGCAACCACTGCGAGTACGCCAAACAAAAATGCGCCACGATTCATCATTGAATCGTAACGCATTTTCCCGCGATGCGGCATCAAACGTTTAACGGATGACCATTCGGCTATTCCACCGTTCCAGTTCCCTCGCGTAGAGGACCGCATTGCGCTCCTGCAGCTTGCGATGCGTAAGGGGACTCAAGCGCCGTATCCGTGCTTTGCGAATCATCATGGTTTTAGTGCTCCTTCACCTAACGTCTGTATGTTAACGTTATTGGCGCTCAAAATCGTTCCGGTTGCGCGGCTCAGCTCAACCACAGCTTTATCGAAATCGGTCTGCGCCGTTAACTCACGTCCTTCATCCTGAACTAATTCCGTCTGGCGTTGCGTGACGAGGAACGTGGTCGACTCCCCGTTGCGGAATTTACGGACTTCGCTCGCATAGACTTGCTGCGCCGCTTCACGCGCTTGGCGCGCCGCGTACAGCCGCGACTGCGCTGACTGGAAACTTTGTAATGCATTTCTAATGTCGAAGAGAATCCGCTGATCGGTGTTTGCCGTCGTGATGTCGGCAATGCGCTGCTGCTCTTTCGCCGCAGCAAAGTTGGCTTTCGCCGTATTGTTCCCGATCGGCGTCGAAATCATCACGCCGGCGGTGTACGTCGGGAAGCGCCCGATATTTCCATACGCTTGCCCCACGTTACCGTGCAGGTACGGCGGCGGTGTAGCGCTGCCGAAGGCGCCGCCGAGCGGCGGAAGCGCATTACCGGCAAGACCGTTGCCCTGATATTGCAACTGCAGATCGACCTGCGGTAGCATTTGGTTCTTCGCATAGGCGAGGTCGACCGACGCCTGTTGACGCTGTGCCTCGGCCTGCGCAAGTTCCGGACGGTTCTTCATTGCCGTCGCGACGAGTTGTTCGAGCGCCGGTGCCGTAGGCGCCTGTTCGACGGAGGTCGTCGGCATGAGGTTCGCTCGCCAAATCGGATCGCCGGGATTGTCGAGGATCAGTGATTTGAGAGTGTTCTGCAGCGACGACACGCTTTGAAGCGCGGAGAAGACGTTGTCTTGATAGATCGCGACTTGCGTCGAGGATTCAACCGCGTCGATCGGTGCAGCGGCGCCGCGGCGCGCTAGGCGTACGTTGCTTTGCTGTTGCGCGACCGCGTTACGAAGCGCATCTTCTTGTATCGCGACGTTGCGCCAAGCTGCAACAAGATCCCAGTATGAGTTTTCCACGCTTGCAATGGTGGTGGAGACCGATGCCAGCGTCCCTGCCGTCGTTCCCGCCTCATTGATAACAGCGAGCTCGATTTGGCGACGTGTATCGTTGCCGGCTCCGGCATTACGGAGGAGCGGCTGCGTGAGGCTTGCATTCAGGCTCGCAGTGTAATACGGATTGAACGCGTTGATGATCGTGTTGTTCTGGATCGACGTCTGCGTGATGTTGATGTTGTATTGCGTACCCGCCGGAAGCTCTCCGCTGACACCGGCCGCAAGCGACTGATTGTTTCCGACGATCGGACCGAAATTCGGACCGGAGAAGAACGCGTTTTCGGGAGCGGTATTTGAGTGATTGATCGACGGGTTGACGAAGAACCGGACGTCGTACACGCCTTTCGCCGCTTGAATCTGATAGCCGCCGATGCGCACGTTCGATGCTGAAATGGCGAGATCGGGATTGCGCGAGAGTGCCATGCCGATCGCGTCATTGAGCGCAAGGCCGACAAACGGTTGCTGCGTCACGCCGACGACATCCGCACTTGTCGGTCGCACGTTCGGTGCGTTGTAACCCGGTGCGACTGTCGGGACCGCGGGCGTAATGGGTGACGGTTCCGGCGTCGGGATCGACGCGGAACGCGGCAACTGCGGCGCCGGCCGCGGCGACGGATATTGCTGCGCCGGCGCGATGAGCGGCGTCGCTGCAATCGCAGCAGACAGCGTAAGTACCGTAAGACTCCGTTTTTTCACAACGACTCCTATTACTCGGCCGCGACGGGTGCGCCCAATCGCGGTTTATTCAACAGTAGAACCAACGGTGCGAGGGCGATCGAAATGACGCCGGTCCAACGCGACGTGTCGGCGTACGACAGCACCGCTGCCTGACTCTCTACGATTCCCTCTAAATTGCTCAGTCCGCTTACCGAACGCTCGCCGCCATTGTTCCGCACGTACGATGCGACCGCCGTGCGATGCAGGTTTTGTGCTGCCGCAAGATCCGTCTGATGCATCGTGGTGCCGCGTACGAGCAAGGTTACGAGGATCGCTGTCGCGATGCTTCCGCCGACCTGACGCGAGAGATTGAAAAACGCCGAAGTCGCGGGTACTTCTTTCGCTGGAACGCCGCCGAGAACCGCAATCGAAAGCGGAACGAAGATTTGTGAAAGGCCAATGCCGCTGACTATCAACGAAACGACGAACGTTCCAAACTGCGACTCCGGCGTCGTTACACCGGCGAGAATCCAGTTCGAGATGCCGAGCAACACGAATCCCAGCGCCGTCGAAATCCGCACGTCGATCTTCCCTTTACTCGCAAGGGCCGCGGTAAATGGCGTAAATACCATCACCGCCAGAGCACGAACGAGAATCGTCAGACCCGAGAGCGTCGCCGTAAAGCCGAGCGAATTCTGCAGATACTGCGGCAAGACGAGAATCGATCCATAGAGGCTCACGCCAAGCACTGCGCCGAGTACGCTTCCCGCGGCCACTTGACGCAAGCGCAACACGTGCAGATCGACGACCGGGATGCGCGAACGTAAGGTCCACCAGATAAAACCCGCCAGGCCCGAGAGCGATAGCAGGCCGAACAGGCGGATGTTGGGGTCGTCGAACCAATCGTATTGCTGTCCTTGATCGAGCACGTATTGCATCGAACCAAGCCCAATGGCGAGCAGCGCGAGGCCGATCCAGTCGAGCTTCTTCTTTACGGGCTCCGACGGATTGCGCAGGTAATTCCAAATCAACGTCGCGGCGGCGATGCCCACGGGCAGGTTGATAAAGAACGCCCAACGCCACGTGAGATTGTCGGTGATCCATCCGCCTAGCACCGGCCCGAGCGCGGGACCGACGATGACGCCCATGGCGAAGATGCCTTGCGCTTTTCCTTGTTCATCGAGTGGATACGTATCGCGCAAGATCGCTTGCGACGTGGAGATGAGACCGCCGCCGCCGAGACCTTGCACGATCCGCCAGAAAACGAGATTACCGAAGTCGCCGGCGAGTCCGCACATCAGCGAAGCGATGGTGAAAATAACGATCGATGCAAAGAAGTACTGCCGCCTGCCGAAGCGCGCCGCAAGCCACGGCGTGATCGGGATGACGACGACGTTTGCAATGATGTATCCGGTGACGATCCACGCACCTTGATCGACCGCGACGCCGAAGTTCCCCTGGATATTCGGGAGCGCAACATTGACGATCGTCGTGTCGATGATCTCGAGGAGCGTCGCGGCGATCACCGCGACGCTCACGATGGCCCTGCGTAGGCCGAATTCGACCACGCTCTGCGGCTGTGTCACTTCAGTTGCTTTCTAGCGGCGCGTCGTCTTAACGAACCTTGACGTAGGTTTCGACGCTCATGCCGGGTCGCAGCGGCTGATTGGGATTCATGTCGTCAACCGAGATGCGAACCGGTATGCGTTGCGTCACCTTCACGAAGTTGCCGGTGGCGTTCTGCGCCGGAACCAATGCATACGTGTTTTGCGACGCCGGATTGATCGACTGGACGTGACCGTGGAAGGTCGTGTTGTACGCATCGACATGGATGTCAACGGGTTGGCCAATCTGCATGCTCTTCATCTGCGTTTCTTTGTAGTTGGCCGTGATGTAGATTTGACCCGGCCCATCGGGCACCAGCGTCAGAATCGTCACGCCGGCTTGCACCGTTTGGCCAACTTCTGCGCTCTTCTGTCCGATATAGCCGCCGGTCGGCGCCGCGATACGCGTATACGCGAGGTTCTGCCGTGCGATGCTGAGTTGCGCTTTCGCTGCTTCGACTTGGCTCGGATCCGACGCTTGCGCGAGTTTGCCTTGCGCCGTAGTCACGCCGCCTTCCGCCGCCGTCACCGAGGCTTGCGCGGCCCCAACCTTGCTCTGCGCCGCCGCGACGTTCGCCGCAGCGCTATTGACCTGGTCTTGCGCGCTGCGAAGTTGCGCGGACGCGTTGGCAAGCGTCGCGGTTGCCGCATCGAGTTGCGAACGAGGAACGTCGCCCGTGCCTACCAGAGCCGCCGTGCGCTTATAATCGGCGAGCGCGCGATCGTACGCTGCTTGCGCCGACGGCACTTGCGCCTGCGCCACACGTAAGGCCGCTTGCGCTTGCGCCACACCGGATTGCGCGACGGGGACTTGCGCGGAAGCGTCGGTGACATTGGCTTGCGCCTGCGTCACGCCGCCCGTACCCTGCGTGGAGGTCGTGCGCTGATTGGCGACGGCCAGGTCGTAATTCGCTTGCGCTTGACGGAGCTGATCGCGTTCGACCGAATTGTCGAGAACGACCAGCAACTGACCCTTCTTCACTTGATCGTTCGTGTTGACCAAGATCTGGTCGATACGTTCGTTGATCTTGCTCGTCACGGCGACGACGTCGGCATCAACGCGAGCGTCATCGGTTCCCTCGTGCACGCGTGCATACGCGTACCACTTGAGTCCCCAAACGATCAGCAGGACGGCGACGATTGCGCCGATCGCGCCGAAAATGTACCGCTTGCGCAGACCAGTTCGTTCTTCTTCCTCGACGACTCGTTCGTTGACGCGGCCGTTCGGCGGTGGCGCCGCCGGTGCGGTTTTCTGTTGCTCTACCTCGCGGGTATTCATTACTTGCTCCTTACGCCGTTGAGAAAGACGTTTACGAATAGACGGATCGCGTAGTCGGTGTCGTTGAAGAGCGGCGATTCCGGAAACTTCTCGCGCGCGACCGTGCGTGAGAAGATCATGCCCATGAAGACCGATGCAAGGTCGTCGGGGTTCCCTTGAACCGTTCCGGCATCGAGTTGGGTCGAAAAGTAGTCGGTGATAACCTGGCGCACGGCCGTTTGCGGACGCCACGCCTCTTTCGAAAAAATACTGTTCTCATAGTCGGTCTCAACGAGCGACCAGCGGATCATATCGATCATCGATTCGAGATGGTTGACCATCGCGACGCCGATGGCATAAAGATCGTCTTCTACCGGACCGTGAAGGTGCGCGACGGTTTCGCGCATCTTGGTGTCGGGGCACGATGCTTTGACGACTGCAACGATGAGCGATTCTTTGTTTCCGAAGTGACGGAAGAGCGTCGCCTCGTTTACGCCGGCGAGGTCGGCGATTTCGCGCGTCGTTGCGCCGCGCTTACCTTTGCGCGCAATCACCTCGCGCGCAGCTGCGACGATACGGTCGCGGGTCTGATCGGCTTGCGTTTTAACAGCCTCGCTTTGGCGTTCTGCTTCAATCATTTTTTGAACACCGAATCATCGACGGCAACATTGGTTTGATAGGTTCCGAATTGGGAGTCGCCGACGGCGCGAACGTGCGGAATGCTAATGTCGACGTGCTGCTGCGACACGAGACTAAACGAGCCTTGGTCGCGATACCACTGACGCATGGTGATCTTGCCGCCGTTGCGATAGTTCCACTCCATGAGGAGCAGCTCGTACGAATTCGGATCGACGTACGCAATCGCGTTGGCCGTTTGATCGCTGTAAATCTTCTTCGTCATGTACAGCTCGATCAACGGATTCGGGTAATCGGCGACTTTGGCGAGCCCTTTGTTCTCAATGTTCCAGTCCGCTTCCCATGCGAGCGGATCGGCGACGTCGTTGAACAGTTTCTCGAACCCCTTCGCGTACGAAGGTACGCGATCGAAGACGACTTCGTTGTGATTCGGACGTTTGAAATACGACGTTCCGTCGAGCTTCGGGGCAAGGAACGGAAAATTGAGCATGCGCAAATCGACGTGCACGCGCGAGGTGTACGAATTGAGTGCGGGGTTCCGGTCGACCATACGCGCGATCACGGCTTGCGGTGTCGCCGGGATTGCGCTCGCGGTTGCGCTGGGTGACGCGCTCGGGCCTTGCGCTCCGGCAGGAGCCATAAGCCCGAAAAGCGCCGCACCGGCAACCGCAAAGGAAAGGCGCATCACGCTGCTTTTACCATCGGGAAGAGCCGGTCGAGAGCGAGCGTATTGAGGGTGCGCAGGAGCTCCGGACGGGTGACGTGGAGGGCGACCTCGCCGCCCGCCTCGCGGGACCGCCGTAAAAGGGTAATCAGACCGCGGACAGCATCGGTGTCCAAGCGGGGAAGTTCGTCTAGATCGAGCACCACGCGCGGCGCCCCGGACTCAAAGGCTGTGATAATTGCAGCCTGCAAGGCCTCGAACGCGGCGGGGCGGTACTCGAAAACGATCGATTGCATCAGAACACTCATCATTTCAAACGCAAGTGTGTACTTGCACGCAGAGCATATCATAGGTACATCCGCGCGTGCAAGTACCCACTTGCAGTATCGCGCTTGCCTATAACGTGGGGAACGGCAGTTTGAATGCGCCTCTAACGACCGAGCAGCTTGGCCGCCTCGCGCAGGAGCACGCGCTGGAGCCGGCAGCGGTGGTCCTGCAGTCTCTCGATGATGCATGGTCGGTATCGTACCGCCCCGACGCCGCGCTCTATCCCGCGAGCATGATCAAAACGCCGCTCGCAGCGGCGGTGCTGGCTGAGGCAGCCGACGGCCGAATCGCTATCACGGACCGGGTGGAAATCTCACGCGCGAATATGACGTACAACGACGCACCGTCGCCCCTCGTTCCCGGATATTGGGCGCGAGTCGACGAGCTCTGCGAGCTTGCTATTTCGCGCTCGGACAACGTTGCAACCAACGTCCTCTTCGATATCGGCGGACGCGAGCGAGCGACGCGCATCGTCGCCGAGCGTTTCGGCCTAGCCGGCACCGCGTTCTATCGAAAACTTTCGGGCAGCGAGCCGCTGATCAACGATCCGCAATGGGACGGCGTGCATCGCAACGCGCACCCCGCCGGTGATGCGGCGAAGCTCTTCGCATTGATTGCGCTCGACCGGATTGCGCACAGCGATCTGCTTCGCGGCGCGCTTGCGCGTCAGTATTGGAACGACAAACTCTCGAAAGGCTTGCGCGCAGGCGACCACCTCGCGCATAAAACAGGCGACACGAACGATGTCACGCACGACGGCGGAATTCTCACGACGGCCGACGGGCGCAATTACGTGATCGTCGTGTATACGGGACTGTCCAGTACGGATGAACACAACGCGCGCTTTGGTCCGTTCATGCGCGCGTTGCGTGATGAATTGTAACCCTGTCGTTACTGCTCGATCGTGCGCTTTGCGCCGCCGGCTTTGTGATAGCCCTCCTTGACGGCTTCCGACGGACACATGTATTGACCGTGTTTCGTGCGTCCGTAATACGGATCGCTCGGCTCGTGATAGACGTGCGTTCTCATATTGACCCAAACGGCGCGAACGGCACCACAGTTTAAGCCGGGCGGCACGGTGGCGATCGTTCCCGGCGCCATCGGCTCTCCGGATGCGTTTACGCCGCCCATCGGGCCGTTGACCCCGGTGCTCGGCGACGGATTTGCGGACTCGCTCGTCATGATGCCGTTACTCGACGCCGCCGGACTCGCCGACGTCTGCGCCGATTTTCCACCCCCGCATGCGGCAAGCGCGACGATGGCGGTTAGTGCAAGCAGATTACGGAATGACACGTTGCGTTATCTCCTTCAGCTTCTGCTGTGCCAAGCGGGCAAGTGGCGATGGCTCTCCGGTGTAGACCCGAGCTCCGCCGACAAACGCAGCTTGCACCCAGCTATCTTGCCCACGATACACCACTCCATTGACGTCAGGCGTCCACGGATCGATCGCGGATGCATCGAGAACGAGAAAATCCGCGGCGTTCCCGGCGGTAAGGTCCCCCGCATCGAGCCCCAGCGCGCGCGCACCTTGCGCCGTGCCAAGGTCGAACGCTTCACGCGCACCGAGCGCACTGCCGTCGGTTCGCGCAATTTTTTGCAGGAGTGATGCGGCACGCATCTCGTCGATGAGGGACGGCTTGACGTCGGCATCAGTTCCGAGACCCATCGTCACACCGAGCGCTTGCAACTGCGACACGTCGCAGATTCCGTCGCCCAAGTATTGATTGGTCATCGGGTTATGAACTACACGCGCGCCGCGCTCGGCGAGCAGCCGTTTTTCGTCTTCCGTAATGTAGATCGCGTGAATGGCAACCGTGCGGTCGTTGAGCGCATCGAGACGGTCGAGCAAATCGATCGGCGTTGCTCCATGGGCCGCGAGTGTCGCTTCACCTTCATACGATGCTTCCGCCGCATGCACGTGCATCATGCAGTCGTACACACGAGCAAAATCGGCGGCTGCGCGAAGCATGTCGAGCGAGGCGGCGTGCAGTGAATGGGGCGCGACGCAGACGTTCGCCCATGGATAGGCTTCCATCAGCTCGAGCGTGCGGGATTGGGCGACATCGAGCGATTCGCGAAATTGCGGCGGCGCATACTCCGCATCCATCCACGTACGTGCGAACACTACACGAATTCCGGTCTCTTCTGCGGCCCGAATCGCGGCTTTGGCGTGCTCGTTGCCCAAGCCGTTGAGATAGAAAAATTCAGCGACCGTCGTGATGCCGGCCGAAAGCATCTCCGAAAACGCGGCGATAAACGTCCAGTAGATGTCATCGGGCGTGAGTTGCGGCACAACTTTGTAGAGCGCATCTTTGCGCCACCTCGCAAACGTCCAATCGTCAGCCCAGCCACGCAGAAGGATTTGGTACGCGTGACTGTGGCCGTTAATAAATCCGGGTACAACCAGACGGTCATCGGGAAATGCGCGTGCCGTAAGGCCGGGATTGCGCTGCGCGACGATTGCATAATCGCCCGCGTCTTGGATTCGGCCGTCGCGCACCACGAAGGCATAGTCACGGCGGCTATCACCGCCGACAAGCGCACGCGCGCAACGCACGAGCTCGTTTGGAGCGGTTTTCACACGATCACCCCGCGATGGACAACCGCTGCCGCAAGATTACCGCCATGCTGCCACCCGAATTCATCGGGCGATGAAATGCGCAGCGCAACAAAATCGGCGACGGCACCGGCACGCAGTACACCCGCATCCGAGTGTAAGGAACGTGCCGCTGCGACGGTCACGCCATAGAGCGCTTCGGCGGCGCTGATTGCAAAAAGTTTGCGTCCGAAGTATGCGACCGTTTGCAAATTGAAGCACGGCGAGGTTCCCGGATTATAGTCGCTCGCGAGAGCGACGACGCCGCCGCGTTCGAGCAACTCGCGTACCGGTGCGCGCTTTGGGAGATCCAAGTACGCGATCGTCGCGGGAGCGGCCACCGTCACGGTGTTGGTCTCCGCGATCGCGCGAACGTCTTTTTCGCGAATGCAATTACAATGATCGACCGCATCGACGCCGACCTCAACCGCCATCTCCGCCGCTGCTCCGAAGCTCATTTCGTCGCAATGCACGCGCAACCGCATTCCATGCGCGCGGCACGCTTCGAGGTACCGCCGCGTTTGGCCGGGCGAGAAGAATCCGGGTTCGCAGAACGCGTCGGCATAGACGGCGCCGTGCGCTTTTGCAAATGGCACGAGTTGATCGATCAGGTAGTCGATATATGCGTCTTCATTCGTGAACTCAGGCGGGAGCGCGTGGGCGCCCAAGAAGGTTGCAATCAGCGCGGGCACATCGTAATCGTTCGCGTGCGCAGCGATCATATCGAGCAGTTCCGTTTCGCCCGGTTTATGCAGCGCATATCCCGTTTTTGTTTCGAGGGTCGTCGTTCCGTGGGCGAGCAACATCTTCAAACGCGGGTGGACGATGCGCTCGTAGAATCGCTGCGGTTCGAGCAATGCATCGCGTGTCTGCTCCACCGTATAGAGCATCCCAAGTGGTGCTTTTTCCCCGCGCTGGCGCGCGGCAAAGTCCGGTTCACGATCGCCGGCAAACAGCGGATGCGCGTGTGCGTCGATGAAGCCGGGAACGACGATGCAATCGCGCACGTCCAACTCGCGGACTGGCTGATCGCGCAAGGATCGCTCGATGTCGCCGCGTTTACCGACCGCGGCGATCCGCGCTCCGTCCACGATCATCGCCGCATCGTCGATTTTTCCAAGCCCATCGAAGCTGATGCCGTTTTGCGGGGCATCAGCTTCGCATGTTACGATCGCCTTCGCGCGAACGAGTAACGGTTCCATCAAATGACGCTGTGTTTACAGCCGCCAGTCGATTCCCTTTGTATCCGCCGTTTCGATCGCGATGTCATATCCGGCGTCAGCGTGACGAACGACACCCATGCCGCAATCCGTCGTAAGCACCGCAGCGAGCCGTTCTTGCGCATCTTCCGACCCGTCGGCAACGACGACCATGCCTGCGTGAAGGCTATAGCCGATGCCGACGCCGCCGCCATGATGGAAGCTCACCCAATGTGCGCCCGCAGCCGTGTTCAGCAACGCATTGAGAATCGGCCAATCGGCTATTGCATCGGAGCCGTCTTTCATCGCCTCCGTCTCGCGATACGGCGATGCGACGCTGCCGGTATCGAGATGATCGCGTCCGATGACGACCGGCGCGGAGATTTCGCCGCTGCGCACAAGTTCGTTGAAGCGTAATCCGGCCTTTGCCCGGTCGCCGTAGCCGAGCCAGCAAATGCGCGCCGGCAACCCTTGGAATGCAATGCGTTCCTGCGCGAGTTTGATCCAGCGCTGCAATCCCGCATCATCGGGAAAGAGCGCGAGCAGCTCTCGATCCAAGCGGTGAATGTCTTTCGGATCGCCCGAGAGCGCCGCGAACCGGAACGGGCCCGATCCCTTGCAGAATAGCGGCCGTACAAACGCCGGAACGAATCCGGGGAACGCAAATGCGCGGCCGTAACCGGCACGCTGCGCTTGGGCGCGAATATTGTTGCCATAGTCGAAGACAATCGCGCCGGTATCTTCAAAACGGACCATCGCTTCGACGTGTTTACCGCAGCTCTCGAGCGCCCGGCGTTCGTACTCGTCGGGCGACGTGCGGCGCAATTCCGCCGCTTCTTCTACGGTCAACCCTTCGGGAATGTATCCGTTGATCAAGTCGTGTGCGGATGTTTGATCGGTCACTGCATCGGGACGGAATCCGAGATCGTACAATTCCCAAAACTCGGTTGCTGCGTTCCCTTCATATCCGATGGAAACGCCTTCGCCGGCTTTGCGCGCGCGTTCGACTTCGCGCAACGCTTCTTCGCGCGAATCGACGACCGTATCGAGATACCGAAGGTCGCGTCGACGATCCAAGCGCGAACGATCGACATCGACGACGAGTGCGACGCCTTCATTCATCGTAATCGCGAGCGGCTGAGCACCGCCCATGCCGCCGATACCCGCGGTGAGACAAACGCGTCCTTTGAGCGTCCCGCCGAAATGCTGACGCGACAGCTCCGCAAACGTCTCGTATGTGCCTTGAACGATGCCTTGCGTGCCGATGTAAATCCACGATCCGGCCGTCATCTGACCGTACATCGTGAGACCCTGCGCTTCCAACTCGCGGAATATCTTCCAATCCGCCCACTTCGGCACCAGATTCGAATTCGCGATGAGCACGCGCGGCGCGCGTTCGTGCGTCTTCCAAACGGCAACGGGCTTGCCGCTCTGCACGATCATCGTCTCATCGTTTTTCAAACGGCGCAGCGTCCGCACCAGTGCATCGAACGCTTCCCACGAACGCGCGGCGCGCCCGTTGCCGCCGTAGACGACGAGATCGTCCGGGCGCTCTGCGACATCGGGATCGAGATTGTTCATTAACATGCGAAGCGCCGCTTCTTGGGGCCAGCCCTGGCAGGAACGCTCGGTGCCGCGAGGAGCGCGAACGGTGCGCGCGCCGGAAATTGTACTCGTCATAGCGGAGGGGTCTTAGGCAAGCCGGTGCGGTGACCCCGTTCCAGGCCTTCGCCACAAGGTCTTGACGCTATCCGATATATCGGATACTATCGCGTCATGTTGACGTACGACGTTCTTGCGGCCTTATGGAACGCTCCGGCCACCGACGTCCAGGTCGCCCGCGCGGTGGAAGACCGCGTCGGCACACCGTTCAGCCGCAACTTTATCGACCAACATCTGCGCCTGCTGCGAACCACCGGGTACGTGCGTGCCCGTGACGTCGACGGCGCACCCGCTTACGTATTGACCGACGCCGGATCGCAACTGCTCGCGCAGCTCGCGGCGCGCGTCGAACGCGAGGAGTACATCTAATGTGCAGATTTGCTTACGGGCGCCGTCGCGAGATGCGCGACGCGGAAAGTCTTTTTACGATCGTCGTCGCGATGATTCGTGAAGCGATCGCCGTGCTCGCGCAAGCGCGTCGCGATCTCGAGGAGATCGCACGTACGAATGTTCGTCGAGCACAAGGTAGCGAAATCAAACCGATGGAGACACATCTCAATGTTCCACTTTAAACACGGACGGCACGGCTTCGGCGGAGGCCCATGGGGCCACGGCGGATTCCGTCACGGACGCGGCATGCGCGGTGGACGCGCGCGCGGCGAAATGAAATACGAAATTCTCGAGTGTTTGTTGCAAGGGCCGCGCCACGGCTACGATATCATGCTCGAGATCGAATCAAAAACGGGCATGCGCCCGAGTCCCGGATCGATCTATCCGGCACTGCAGATGCTCGAAGACGGCGACTGTATTCGCGGTCAAGAGCGCGACGGCAAGAGAACGTATGAAATTACCGACAAGGGCCGCCAGTTGTTGTCGGAGCGCGAAACGGCCGACGGCGGGGCCGAAGACACGTTCGACGGTGAGAACATCTATGGGATCATCGCCGAAGCGATGCGTCAGGTTCACGGCATCAAGGACGCCGTCAAACAAATCGCGCGAAGCGGAAACATTGAATCGTATCGTAAAGCCGTCGCGGCGCTCGACAAGGCACGACGCGAACTCTTCGCGATCCTCGCCGATCACGTCTAGCGGCCGTTACCGCGCGATGACGATATGGTCGACGATTCTCTCGACCCCGTGAACGTGACGCACCGCCGCTAACAGAGTCGCCTTGACCTCGGGCGTCGGCACTTTACCGGTTAAGGTAACCACGCCGCGATGCACGGACGGCTTAACGTTAAAAGCGTTGACGCCCGTCTGCGCCGCCATCGCGCCGGCAACTTCCGCGGTAAGCCCCGCGTCTTGGGCGCCCTGCTTCACGGGACTGGGAATACTGCGCACCGCCTGATTCACTTGGTTCTGCCCCTGCGCCTGTTGTTGCGGCGTGCAACTGACGCTCGACGCCACGAACAGCAGTATAAGAACGGTTCGGGCATACGGGTTCATGTAAGGCTTGTACCCACAGAAAGCAAAAGACCCGCGAGATCGCGGGTCTTTCCTGAGCTATCCGCCTACGAACGATTGCAAGTCGCTTTGAACGTCGGTTTGGCTCCGGACATGTCGTAGTTTGTGATCGTGAACATGTTGTTATTAACGCGCTCGGTTACGGAACGACCGAGTTTTCCGCTCGTATTGAATTGATCGGTCCAGTTCTCCGTCGTTCCACTGAACGGTTTTGCATACGATACCCAGGATGCCGCAGCGTTATCGAGACCGCTTTGGACATATCTTCCGTGTTTCGCATCGTACGTCGTTGAAATGTCCAAAACGTACTGCTGCGTCATCTTGCCACTCGGCGCTACGACGATGTGATTGTGCATCAGATTCGAATCGATCGTATACGTTAACGTCGCCTTCGACGGTTTCTCACCTGTGCTGCCGCCGAGACAAGACCACGATCCCACGTAATACTGCTCGGCGGACATTCCGGTTGCTGATTGCGCACCCACGGGTATGGCGACGGCAATTGCTAACGCGAGGAACGAAACGCGCTTCATCTGCTTCCTCCTTATGTGACTAGAAGTAGTGCTGCCCCGGTCGCTCCGTTGTTGGCCGCGAGAAAAACAAAACCCGCTGGTTGCGGGTTTCTAGTACGGCGGTGGAAACGGTAGTTCATTTCAGTCCGCGAAGCACCTTGCCCTCTGTATTCAAGTAGTACGACGAGGAATCGAAGCGTTTTGAATCGGCAAACAATAAATACAGATACTTGAAGTTTTCGCTGAACGAATATGCCGGGAAGTGATCGCCGAGCGTCATCGGTCGCGTGCGGATGTCTTCGAGTACCGTGTATCCGTTCGCCACGCGGCAATTTGCGCGCAACGCTTCAAAATAGCGGTAGGCGGTACGGCGATACTTTTCATCTCCGGTGAGAAACCAGAGGTCGAAGGCTGAGTTTGGATATTCCGGACGCATACCGTATGCCGGATCCACGATCGCGAGCGTTGTATAATCGATGACTTCTGGAATCAGCGTGTAACGGTCGAGCACGTCGGTCCATGAGTCGTAGAACGCTGCGCCCGTCTCGCGATTTCCGCCTTTTGCAACGAGTTCTGCATAGAAAGACGAGAGCTCGGAGAGTTGCGTCGGGCCGATCGCCGCACCCGTACGGTAGTTCACCGGCGCAAACCAGAGCCGCCCGTCGATTCGAACGGTTTTGTATTTGAGAATTGGATCCGTCAACGTGCGATACCAGTCGCGGCACTGCGCGATGCCGAGCATCTGCCAGCCGCCCCAGAGGTATTCGTAGAACGAATCGACCGGTTCGTCGGGCGCGACATCATCGTCGCCGATGAACTCGCCCTTTTCGACGTCGAAGTTCGTCCCGAGCAGATTGAGCGGCGAGCGCTTTGCGACAACCGCCTCAAAGGCGCGCATCGATGCGTTGAGATACTTTGGATCGCCGGTGAGGCGTGAGAGGTCGCCGAACTCGAGAACATTTGTCCCAATTTCGGCGAGATTCGATTTCGGGTCCGATACGGCGCCCGTTTTTAAATTCGCATAGCGATACGGCGCACCCGACGGCGATTTCGTGAAGCACGGCAACAGTCGATCTGCCAAATCCCGCGAGGCATCCAGCATGAACCGTTCGCCCGTTGCGTAGTAGCCGGCGAGAAATCCCGCTACCATGCGGATCACGGCCTCGAACATCTGCACGTTGCCGTCGACGTCGAAGTCGACGTGCGTACGAAGCCATTCGACGCACGCACGCAGTTCGTCGTCGAGCTCCATCACATAGAGCGTGTCGAGCGCTTCGATGATGGAAAGCCCGAATGCCTGCGTGGGGATGAAGAAATTGGATGCCGTTCCACTTACGGGTTTGACTTCATCGTAGCCCCATGCGAAACGCTTGTATCCTTGCCACGCATGAAGAAACTCATCGCGAACTTGGTCCGCGATGGTTTGCGGCTTCGGCATGGCTCCAATCAACGGTAGCGCAAGCGCACTACCGATCGCACATAAAAACGACGGTCGCTTCACCTAGAGCAAATTTTCAACGGTGATCGGCAGTTCCCGCACCCGCACGCCGGTTGCATGATACACCGCATTGGCGACCGCCGCCGCAGACCCCGTCATCGCAACCTCGCCGATTCCGCGGACGTGCGCGGGATTGACGCGCTCGTCGTCATCCTCGACGAGGATGATCTCCGGCGACGGAATATCGGCGTTGGTTGGGACCAAGTACTCGGAGAGGTTCGCATTCATGATGCGTCCGGTGCGCATGTCAAAGCGCGTCTTCTCGAAGAGCGCCATGCTGATGCCCCAGACGATGCCGCCTAAGAGTTGGCTCCTCGCCGTTTTCTCGTTCAAGAAGCGTCCGCCATTGTATGCGCCGACGAAGCGCGTGACGGCGACGGAACGAAGATCGGGGTCCACTTCGACCTCGGCGAAATGCGCGCCGAAGGATTGTTGCGCGTAGCGTTCTTCTTCTTCCTCGTTGACTTCCGCGCGATACTCCACGGTGATGCCTTCGGCCGGGACCGCGCCGTTCGCGGCAGCGACGCGATCGCGCAGTTGCTGCGCGGCCAGCACGGTCGCGGAACCGACGCTCGATGCCGTCTGCGAGCCCGCCGCAAGCGGCGCATCCGGTAGATTCGTATCCCCCCATTCGAAACGAACGCGCTCGTATGGGATACCGAGAATTTCAGCGGCGAGTTGAGCGAAAACGGTCGTCGATCCCGTTCCTTGCTCGATCGTGGCACTCTGCAAGATCACGCTCCCGTCGCCCTGCATCGTAATGCGTACGCTCGCGCTGCTGCGATGCGTGTTGCGCGACGCAGTTGCCATCCCTCACCCCACCAGCATCCGGCCGCTACGCATCGACTGCGGTTTTGGGTCGCGCTTGCTCCATCCGAATTGCGCGGCCGCCTGCAGATAGCACTCGCGCAGCTTTTTGCTGGTATATTCCTTGCCGTTGTTCGGCTGGCGTTCGGAATAGTTGCGCAAGCGAAGTTCGAGCGGATCGATGTCGAGCGCGTAGGCGAGTTCATCCATCGCGGATTCCGTGACGAAGCCTCCAGTGGATTCACCCGGTGCTCGCTGGAACGTCGGCTTGCTGATATTCAACCGCCGAAGCCGTTGCAGCATGCCGTAATTCGGCACCGCATAGAGATCGCGGCTGAACACGCATGAGGGCTCGACGTATTCATCCGAAATACTCGTCTCGCTATCCGTGTGGTGTATCATTGCGACGAGCTTGCCGTCACGGGATGCTCCAACGGAAAACTGTTGCTCCGTTTGGGGACGGTGACCGACCCACCCGAACATCTGCGGACGCGACACGATCAACGAAACGGGACGGCCCGTCATCTTTGCCGCCATCGCCGCGAGCGGCACGTGCGACCACGGCTGTCCTTTACTGCCGAATGCGCCCCCGACGAAGGGTGCGATGACGCGCACGTTCTTCTTATCGATGGAGAATATGAAGGCGATGCGATCGCGGACGCCGTTCGTCCACTGCGTCGAATCATAGAGCGTTAGACGATCGCCTTCCCATTGCGCTATCGTGCCGTGCGTCTCCATCGGGTTATGATGTTCCGTCGGCGTGCGATAGGTCTGCGCAACCCTAACATCGGCGCCTGGAAACGCCGACTGCGGATCGCCGCGCGTATGGTTCGCCGGCTCGCCGAAGATCTGATCGACGGGCGATATTTCCCCCGTATCGAGATTCATTTCCGGCGCTTGGGATCCGTAACGAACGCGAACGAGATCGGCGCCCTGGACGGCCTCTTCAAAGGTTTTGGCAACCACGACCGCAACCGGTTGGCGATCGAATTCAACGCGATCATCTTGCAGCAGAAACAGATTCGATTGCATCGCCGTCTGCTTCTTCGCGTTCACATGCGGTGCGTTTTCGTGCGTCATGACTTCAACCACACCGGGGAGCGCCCGGGCAGCACGGACATCGATCGAGACGATGCGCCCGTTTGCGATCGCACTCGGAACCACAACGCCATGCAGCATACCGGGCAGCGTCCGGTCGGCCGTGTATTTCGCGCGCCCCGTAACCTTATCGCGCCCGTCAGCGCGATCGACCGGCGCACCGATGATCGGCTGGCTCATGATGCGGCAATCTCTAACGCACGTACCAACGTGCGTTTGGCAAGCGGAATCTTGAAGTCGTTCTGCCCGTATCCGCGCGCGCCCGTCAGTGCGATCTCCGCGACACGTTCGTAACTCGCACGCGTGGCCGCTCCACCGCGCAGCGCGTCTTCCGCATTCTTCGTTCTCCATGGAATCGTGCCGACGCCGCCGAGCGCAATGCGCGCATCACGCACGTTGCCGTTCGCCACGTCAAGCGCTACCGCCGCGGATGCGAGTGCGAATTCATACTGCGCTCGGTCGCGGGCTTTTACATACGCCGAGTGCGCCGCAAACGGAAGGCTGGGAATCGTCAATCCCGTGATAAGCTCGCCGGGCGCAATCGCATGCTCGATCTGCGGAGTCGTGCCCGGTTCACGATAGAACGACGTCATGGCGATCGTACGCTCTCCATGCTGACCCGTCACATGAATAACCGCGTCGAGCGCGATGAGCGCCACGGCGACGTCGGAGGCATGGGCGGCGATGCACTGATCGCTGGTGCCGAGCACCGCTTGCATCCGATTGACGCCTCCGATCGCGCCGCAACCGGTTCCCGGCGCGCGTTTATTGCACGGCGTAGCGGGGTCGCGAAAATACGGACAGCGCGTGCGCTGCAAGATGTTCCCGCTCATGGATGCCATGTTGCGCAGTTGCGGGGAGGCGCTTTGCTCGAGGGCGATCGCGATCATCGGATAGAGCGACCGGACATCCTGATTGGAAGCGACGTCGCTCATACGTGCGAGCGCGCCGATATACAGCCCACCGGAGCGGCGCTCAATCGATCGCAAAGGCAGGGCGTTAATATCGACGAGCAGCGGCGGATGTTCGACGTCGTCCTTCATCAAATCGAGAATGTTGGTCCCGCCCGCGATGTATTGCGCACCCGATCGTTGGCGCAGCGTGCCGATCGCCGCATCGACGCTTGCGGGGCGAGCGAACGCGAAATTGTTCATCGGCCCTTCGCGGCTTCCAGCACCGCGTCGACGATATGCGCGTAACACCCGCAGCGACAGATGTTCCCGCTCATCGAAACGCGCACGGTCTCTTCATCGAGGGTGTGGCCCTCGTCGAGCATTCCCGCGGCGGAAACGATCTGCCCCGGCGTGCAGTAGCCGCATTGGAAGCCATCATGCTTGATGAACGCTTCTTGAAGCGGATGCAATTGATTGCCGCGCTCGAGACCTTCAATGGTGGTAATCCGGTCGCCGGTATGCATTATTGCGAGGGTCAAACACGAGTCGATGCGCTTGCCGTTAACCAACACCGTGCAGGCCCCGCACGTGCCTTGATCGCAGCCTTTTTTCGTGCCCGTCAGTCCCGCATGGAGCCGAATCGCATCCAGCAGCGTAACCCGAGGTTCGACCGTCATCACGTAACGCGTGCCGTTGATCTCGAGCGAGATCGTCACCGCCTGCGGTCCTTGAACGGCGAGGGCTTCGGTTCGTGTTGTGCTCGTCATGCCCGCAAGAGGAACAGCGGCTGCCGAAGCGGTTGTTGTTGCAATAAACCTACGGCGTGAAGGATGGCGCTCGGCATCAGCCATAGGCCTAACCTACCCAAAACCTCACATGTCGTTTGAAGCGCTACAAGCCAGGCGGAAGGTCGGATTCGACGTCGACATCGCGGTACGGCCACGGTTCCTCGATCCTGACCACGCGCCGGCTCAAGCCTGCGCGATCGCGCAGCAGTCGTATCGTATCGCCGTCGGGCAACTCGTCGATGTAGCGCCGCGCCGCCGCGGAAAAGACAACGGGATGACCCAGCGTTCCGTCGCCACGCGCGGGCAACGTCACATCGGCATCATACGATTGCTCCACCAGCGATGCGACATCGTCGGCGGTAACATCGATCAAATCCGCCGGAAGGACAGCGATCGAATGCTCCGGCGCAACGCGCGCGTTCGCCAACCGCAGCGAATGCGACATCCCGCGCTCGGACGTATCGTTTATGACAACCGTTGCTGCGGTACCGCTGAGCGCGACCGCCGTTTCAGCCGACGTCACGACGACGGCGGGATAAGAACCGCATGCGCGGAGCGCTCGCGCGAGCAACGTTTGGCCGCCAATTTCGCGCAACAATTTATTGGAACCGAATCGCGACGAGCGCCCTGCCGCGAGCACGACGACCGTTAGCGTATCAATTCGACGGCTGCAGCCAGCGCGCGATATTGCGCACGTAGTCTTTGAAGACATCCAGTCGCGAGGGATCCTTCTTCATCTCCTCGCTCGGCGTGTCCGTAACGAACGATGGCGCTCCCTTGTCAATGTCCCAATTGATGTCGGCGAAATGATGGAACGTCGACTCGGCAAGCGCCCGTCCTTGACAACCGCTGCGCGACGAACACGGCTCACCATCGATTGCAACCGCGATATTGAACGTCCGCCCCGTTTGTACGCTGCGTCCGCGCGCGATAACACGCGCATGACCGTCGTTTTGCGGCACATCGACGGCGCCTTCGTGTGGATGCGCCGGAAAGAAGTCGATCACCCCGGCGGGCGCGCGATCGGAACGTAACAGTTCGTGGACGGGAGCGATCGCTTCGATCTGCTGATACTGACCGTTCGCACCCGAATGATAATTCGGATATCCGAGGTTCGGGTTATCGCGATCGTCCTGCACGCACCGATCCGGCGACTCCGGATTGTAGGAGTGGAAGTGATTCACGACACCGAGCGACGCGAGGTTGCGAATGCACGAACCGAGATCGGCGTGATCTCGCGCGGTGAGCACGCCGCCGCCGGCATCGCGGAATTGCAGAATCCCCTTCACGTCTTCGTCGCCGAGCCCGTCGCCGTTATCGACCCCCATCAACCACAGTTGATCGTACTTCTCGCGTGAAAGAATGGAGAGCACGGGATCGTTGCCCTTCGCGTCCGGTTCACGGTTGCGCGCGGTTACCTGATGTCCCGCCTTCTCTAGCTCCGAGGCAAGCAGCGAGAACCGGCCGGCATGCCAGTCGTCTTGCGCGTACGGAATTGTCGTCTGCAAAAGGATACGAGCCATAACGGAACCTCGAAAACCTCCCGGCTTTAAAGCGTTGCACCCGTTGCGCGCTGCGCAGCATCGACCAGCGCGCCGCTGTGAATGAGCTCGCGCGCTGCTTCGATGTCGGGTGCCGGCACGCGATCTTCGATCCATGGCGCGATACAAATGCGCGCTACGTCGTAGGCCGCTTGCGTTCCCGTGCCCGATTTCAACGGCCGCCGGAAATCCGTGGCGGCCAGTGCGCCGAGCAGTTCGCACGCGAGCGCGCCTTCGACGTTGTCGAGCACGCGAACGAGATTGTTCGCAGAGGTCATGCCCATGCTCACGTGATCTTCTTGACCGGCAGAGGTCGGAATTGAATCGACGCTCGAGGGCCACGCAAGACCCTTATTATCGTTGACGACCGCAGCGGCCGCATACTGCACGATCATCAAGCCCGACTGCAATCCCGAACGTCCGGTCAAAAACAGCGGCAATCCGCGATCCTCGGCATTGAGCAGCAAATACAAACGGCGTTCGGCGATCGACGCGAGCTCGCTCGCGGCAATTTTGAGAAAATCAATCGCAAGCGCGACCGGTTCGCCGTGGAAATTCCCGCCTGAAAGAAATTCGCCGTCCTCGGGAAAGACGAGCGGGTTATCCGTGACGGAGTTGGCTTCGACCTCTGCGACGCGGCGCACGTGCGCGATGGAATCGCGCACCGCTCCGTGCACGACCGGAATGCAGCGGAACGAATACGGATCTTGCACGCGGCCGCATTCGCGATGCGATAACATGATCTCCGAACCGGCGAGAATTTCCCGCAGATTTCCCGCGACACGCGTTTGCCCCGGATGCGGGCGAAGGTCGTTGATACGATGATCGAAGACACGGTCGGTTCCGAGAAACGCTTCGAGCGACATCGCCGCAATCACGTCCGCGGCGGCGGCGAGGCGCTCGGCGCGAAGGATGCCGAGCGATGCGATGCCCGTCATCATTTGCGTGCCGTTAATGAGCGCGAGACCCTCTTTTGGTCCGAGCGTTACCGGTGTCAAACCCGCGCGCGCGAGCGCAACGCCGCTCGGAAGACGCTCGTTGTGATAAAACGCTTCACCCTCACCGATCAAGGTCAACGTCATGTGTGCGAGCGGCGCGAGGTCGCCGCTCGCACCAACGGATCCCTGACACGGAACGACCGGCGTAACGCCGCGGTTGAGCAGTTCCGCGAGTAATTCGAGCGTCTCCAACTTTACGCCGGAATGTCCGGCCGCAAGCGAATTTACGCGCAACACGCCGGCCGCGCGCACCAACCGCTCGTCGAGCGCGGGACCGGTGCCCGCGGCGTGGCTGCGCACGAGATTGAGCTGCAATTGCGCCGCGTCTTTCGGATCGACAGGCACGTTTGCGAGACGCCCGAATCCCGTCGTGACCCCATAAATCGCATGACCGTCTGCAAACCGCTCGTCCACGAACGTTCGCGCGCGCACGACCCGTTCGCGCGCTGCGGGCGAAATGGCAACGCCGGCGCCGTCCGCTACGGCTTCGACGGCTTCGAGCGTGAGGTGACGGCCGTCGAGTTCGACGGTAGCGGAGGGCTTGAGGGCTGAGGTCATGCGGTAGACTTCCGGCCGCCCACGAGCGCGCCTGCCCTTGTGCGTGAGAAGAGTTGGCGGGACTACAATAGAATTTAGGCTAAGCTAATTTCCGATGCGACCCCTGCTGTGCGCGCTTGTATTGGCGCTCGTTCTTACTCCCATAGCGGCGCGCGCGGACGCGGACGAGCACATCAGCACCCCGCAAACGCTGGCGCAGGGCCTCCAACCGCTGCGCGGACCCATCCCCGTCGCAACCCCGGCGCCCGGCGAGTCGCGCACAATTGCGCGTGATGACGGCGGCACGCAAGCCGTTCCCGACGTCCGAGGCACGACGAAAATTTTCCACATCGTCGAGCGCCAAGCGCCGTGGACGCTGCGCCCCGGCCTGACCGTCATGGCGCGCACGTACAACGGCGTCGTTCCCGGACCGGTGCTGCAGGTTCACCAAGGCGACACCGTCGTCATCGATTATCGCAACGCAAGCGACATGCGCGACACGATCCATTTGCACGGCATTCATTCCACGAGCGTCGATATGGACGGTGTTCCGGGAATTTCGCAACCGATGGTGCCGCCCGGCGGACGCTTCCGCTATGTATTCGTTGCGAATCAACCGGGCACGTTCATCTATCACACGCACGCCACCGAAGCGATGCTCGAATCCGGATTGTACGGTGCGATCGTCGTGCTTCCATCACATCCGCTGCCCGTAGAAACCGGCCTCGCGCACGATTACGTCGAGATGGTGTCGTCATGGATGATTCAAAGCGCGACCGAAAACCATTTCACCCTCAACGGTAAAGAGTATCCGGCGACGACCCCGCTGCAGGTTCGCAAAGGCGACCGCGTCCGCATTCGTTGGATCAGCATGTCCGGCGAAGAGTGGCACACGATGCACACGCACGGACACGATCAACGCGTCATCGCGCGCGACGCGCGTCCGGTTGCGACCGATGACGAGGAAGATACCGTCGCGCTCGGTCCCGGTCAGCGCGCGGACGTCATCGTTACGGCGAACGCGAAGCCCGGCACGTGGCTCATTCATTGTCACGTCGCCGATCATGTCGAAGGCGCGGACTCGATGCCCGACGGATTGATCACCGCATTTCATTACGCGGGAACACCGAATACGTTCGCGTCGATGCGTTCTTCGATGACGCCGCTTATGACCGCTGCCGGCCCTGCGCCGCTTTCGGTGCAAAGGACGCTGTTACTCGGCGCAATCGCAGGCTTTACGATCTTTCTCGGCTTACCGGTCGCACGCGCTCGAAGGCTCTCACCGCACGTTATTGCGTTGCTCAATGCGATCGCCATCGGCATTCTCGTGTTTCTTGTCGTCGAAATCGCACAGAATGCGACGATTCCGCTTACGCAAGCGATGGCCGTTTGGCATGCAGGTCAAGGTGCGTTTCCAAGTTGGCTGATCGTCGGATACGCGGGCGGATTTTTGCTCGGGCTCGTCGGGCTCGGCAGCGCGTCGATGCAGTTTATGAAGCGTCACGTGCACGAGGCGGGAGAAAATCCATATGCGTTGTCCGCCGTGATCGCGCTCGGCATCGGCGCGCACAATTTCGGCGAAGGTCTTGCGATCGGCGCATCGGCTGCGACGGGCGCGACGGCACTAGCCATCGGGCTCATCATCGGATTCGCATTACACAATGCGACCGAAGGTTTCGGTATCGCGGCGCCGATGGCCGGACGGATGGTGCCGTCATGGGGACAGATCGGACTTGCGGGATTGGTTGCCGGCGGACCGACATTTCTCGGAACGGTGGTCGGTTACTACTTTACCTCGCCGCTGCTCTCCGTGTTCTTCTTGACCATCGCCGCCGGTGCATTGGTCTTTGTCATCGGTGAGATGTGGAGCGTATTGAAGCGCACCGGTGTTACGAGCGCCGTAACCACCGCGCTCGCGTGCGGATTCTTCATCGCACTTGCGACCGAAATGATCGTCGATCTCAGCGGGGGCTGATCGAAGAGATATCGCGTCGTAGCGCGCCCGGCGCCATACCGGTAATGGATTTAAAGACGCGCGTCATGTGGCTTTGATCCGCAAACCCGCACGCGTCCGCGATTTCAGCGAGCGGCGACTGTTGTTCGGCGATCAGCCGGCATGCGTGCTGCACCCGAATGCGATTGAGATACTCACCGATGGTGACGCCGGTTTCCAAACGAAAGCCGCGCGCGAGAGATGACGGGTGAAGCCCCGTCGTTTGTGAGAGTTCGGCAAGCGTAACCCGGCGTCCGTAGTCTTGTTGCAGCATGGTCTCGACGTCGCGTACCCAAGCGCGGCTCGCGCGATCGCGGTCGACCAAACGAAGCGCGATACCGATCATTTCCGAGACGATCGCATCGATTTCGAATACGTCGAGCTGATCGTTTAAAAACGCGTTGAGCAGGCGCGCGCCGAGCCAAGCCGCTTCGCCGTGCTGTAATTCCAAGTGCCAGTCGGACGTATCGAAATGCGCGCCCACGCGCTCTTCCCACTCCTGCGAGAGTTCCATCGCAAAGAGCGTCGTCGCGTCGCCCATACGATCGGAATGGACGATGCCGGCGGGGTGAAACGCGAAACTGAACGGCTCGTAGACGAGCGTGGTTTCACCTTGGGTTTCCGAGTACGATCCGCTGACGAGCAGCGCAAAATAGGGTCGCGCATGAACGTGCGGTTCTACGTCGCGCGCGCGTTCGTGACGCACCATCGAGAAATGCACGCCTCCGAGCTCGGCGATGCGGTCGACCGCACCGTACCATTGACCGGGTTTGAGTTGTGTAGCGCTCATATTCGATAGCTTTTCATCGTGCCGGTACCGGCGTCTTGAACGATCCTTGCCTGGGCCAATCCGGTTCAAGACATCCCGGCTAACATCGTTCTAGCATACGGCATGAAACGAGCCGACCTCCTTGGAGCAGCAGTCGCTACCAGCGTGGCACTAGCCGCGCCCCGCGCACTGCAGGCCGCTGATCTCGCAAGCAGTGGTCCGCGCTTACCGATTCCGCCGGGCGGGAAGATCCGCGTCGCCTTCGCGATCTCTCCCGGCGCAAACGTCATGGATCTCGCCGGACCGTGGGAGACGTTCCAAGACGTGATGCTGCCAAATGGCGATATGCCGTTCGAACTGGTTACCATTTCGGAACGCACGGACATCGTCGAAATGACCGGCGGCCTGCGCATCGAACCGACGTATTCCTTCGCCGGCATTCATTCGGCGAACGTTATCGTGGTCGGCGCGCAAAGCGATGAGTCGCCGCAATTCCTTGAACTGCTGCGAGGAGCGCAAGGAAAGGTCGACCTCACAATGTCGGTCTGCACGGGGGCATTCAAGCTCGCAAAGAGCGGCATCCTCGACGGAAAATCGGCGACGACGCATCACGACTACTACGGTGCATTCGCAAAGCAATTCCCACAGGTTCACCTCGTCCGCGGCGAGCGATTCGTCGACAACGGATCGATCGTTACCGCCGGCGGATTGACCTCGGGGATATCGGCTGCGCTGCACGTCATTTCACGCTACTTCGATGCGCCGACCGCCGCAAAGACGGCCGCGTACATGGAGTTCACGCCCACGAACCGGCAAGCGTAGCAGGCGTCGCCTGTACGGAGTGTCGTTCGGGTTCCCGGGCGTGTAGAATGTCCTTAACGAATGAAGTCGACTCCAATGCTCGATACGCGCCGGCGGGCGCTTCGAGACCTTCGCATATCCGTGACCGATCGGTGCAACTTCCGGTGCTCTTACTGCATGCCCAAAGAGGCGTTCGGTCCCGATTATCAATCGCTGCCGCGTGCCGAACTCCTCACCTTCGAGGAGATTGTCCGGCTCGCGAAGATTTTCCACGGTTTCGGTTTGGAAAAGATCCGCCTCACCGGGGGCGAGCCGCTCTTACGCGCGGGCATTGAGAAGCTCGTCGGAATGCTCGCGACCGAATTGCCGGGTATCGTCCTGACGCTTACTACGAACGGCTCGGCGTTAAAGTCCAAAGCGCAAGCACTACAAGCGGCGGGTCTCACGCGCATAACCGTAAGTCTCGATTCTCTCGATGATGCGACGTTCAAAGCGATGAACGACGTCGGTTTTCCCGTTGGTAGCGTGCTCGGCGGCATTGAGGCCGCCGCTCGTGCGGGACTTGCGCCGGTGAAAATCAACATGGTCGTAAAACGCGGCGTCAACGACGCGCACATCATAGATATGGCGCGTCACTTCAAAGGCAGCGGAAACATCGTACGTTTCATCGAGTTCATGGACGTCGGTTCCACCAATGGATGGCAAATGGACCATGTGGTTCCGAGCGCGGAAGTCGTGCGAGCGATCGACGAGGTGTTCCCATGTGAACCGCTGCATCCGAACTACCCCGGCGAAGTCGCGAAGCGTTGGCGATATAAAGACGGATCTGGCGAATTCGGCGTCATATCGAGTGTCACCGAAGCCTTTTGCAACTCGTGCACGCGCGCGCGGCTTTCGAGCGACGGAACGATGTACACATGCCTCTTCGCGAGCAAGGGTTACGATTTTAAATCGTTGCTGCGCGGCGGCAAAAACGACGAAGAAATCGCTAACGCAATCGCAGCGATTTGGCAGATCAGGGACGATCGCTACTCGGAGATTCGCACGAGCGAAACGGCAAAGGAGCCGAAGGTAGAGATGAGCTTTATCGGTGGATAGCTAGCGCGAATACGAGGGGACGTTCCGAGACGGCACGTCCCCTCGACGCTATTGCCCTAGCGAGCGTTGTCCGACGACACGTCCGATCGCGGGCGTCGTATCGGGGCCATTGCCCCAAACGCCGTTGAAACTGTTATTGTCGCTGTTGAACCAGAACGAGAACCAACCCGTCTTTCCACCAGGACCGGTCCATTTTGCGCGCACTTTGTCCGACGCTTTGAATGCGCCGTTGAGGACCATCGGACCGGCTCTGCACACGACGGCTTTACCCGACTGCGTGCATTTCATCATTCCTTTGAACGCTGCGGGGCCGCCCGCGCCCACGACGTTCCACGTTCCCGCAGCTGTAATGGGAGACGGCGGCAAGAATTTGTTCGCGACGAACGACCCGTTGGCTTTACGCCCGTTGTAGCCCCACGTACCGTTCAAACTGTGACCGTTGGGCGTTGTATATACGGTGAGCCAGCCGGCGCCTCCGGAGCCATGCCAGGTAGCGTTCATCTGGCTGTCGTTGACAAACTGGCCTTGGAAATTATTTCCGTTCGAAGATGTGCCGGTAACGATGTTTCCGGACTGCTTGAGCTTGACCGTGCTCGTCGACGGTCCATTGACTCCGCTTTGTTCTACTTTCCATTGACCCGTAACGTTCGGTGGAGCGGCAGATGCCGCGATCGTGGCCGATGCGGCGAGTGCAAAGCCGCATAACACTGAAATAACAAGACGTTTCATGTGTGTAGCGTAGCAGCGCTCCCGTTCGCGCAATATCCCTAAAGCGCAGCAAGCGCCACGTTGTGCATAAGCACCGCCGAGACGTGAATAACATCCAATTTCCTGTGGATACAATGTGAATCGCGCGCGACCCGTCTTGAACCCGCTTTTTGCCGGTGCTACGATTCCTTCACTTCGGCTGATACCGGAGGGCGACGCACGTATCGGTCGCGGCCGGCTACAAGCTCGTGATCGCTGCGCTGGCAGCAATCCGCAGTTCCGGTCGAACCGCCACTCGATGTCAGTAAGACTCTCCCACCCGGGAGTCATATCGGCGAGTTTGGTGAGCGAATACGTCTGAATCAGCCGGTCTCGCACCGGCTGATTTTGTTTTTGCACCCTTAGTTCGTTCAGCTCTCCGTCGCTGCGGGTCCTCATTTACCAGAGTAAACTTCGGACCCGCCGCTCCTCAATCTGAACGAACTAAGGGCGCAAAAAACTAGGTCATATTATGTGCCGTATTTGGCGGTGATTTCGTGGGCTAGTACGGCTATTCGTTCGCGGACGTGGGCGGGTTCGATGATTTCGGCTTGTGATCCCCAGCCGAGGACCCAGCGGACGAGTTCGTCGGTGTCGGCGACGCGGTATTCGATGTGTGCGGAACCGTCGTCGTTGCGCGTGATTTGGCGTTCGGCAACGACGCGCGCTGCAATCGCCGCTTTGGCGACGCGCGGCGCAAAGTATACGCATACGGCGGTCGTATCTTCTCCATGCATCACGCCGCTGATCGATGCGGCGGCGTAGGCTTCGACGTCGAAATCCTCGGGTTTAACGAACGTGCGCGCAAGCATCCGCGGTTCGCTTACATTATCGACCGCGAAGACGCGCTTATCGCGCCGCGCATGATCGTATGCAACGCAGTAGATGCGTCCCGTGCTAACGATGAATCCGTACGGATCGGCCGTGCGAGCGCTGCGCTTTCCTTCTTTGTCTTGGTAGACGAACTCGATGCTACGCGACGCACGCTGTGCCGCCGAGAAGACGCGCAACGCCGTTTCGCCGTTTTCATCCAAGCGTATTTCCGAAAGTCGAAACGCGAGCGGGATCGGCGCTTCGACCCGAGCGCGCGCGCCGTTACTGCTCGAGCCAAGCAGCTTGTCGGTGATCTCATTGATCGACGATCCGATTGCGCCGCCAATCGATACACCAAACGAGCGCAAGGCGACGAGGCCGAACAGTTCGCCTCCGGAGAGATCGAGGCGCTTGAGACTGTATCCGCCCGCAAAGCGGTACGTGTTCGTCGTGCGATCGAAGTACCAAGGGAAGCCCGCCTCGGAGAGCACGGCGAGATACCGGCGAAGACTGCGAGTACTCGGGCGGCGGCCACCTTCGCCGATGCGATCCTTGAGGTTCTCAAACGAGTGGCGCCCCTCATCAATAGCATTGAGCAGGCGTACCAGCAAGACGATCTTTGGTTCGGTCGTTCGTTCCACGGCTTTGAACCAGCCTACCGCATTCGGGCCGCCGCGGCTATGCCAACAATGCGGCGCACCGGTCAAAAGATTTTAAAAAGGCGTGGACGAGGGCGAGGGAGCCGGTACCGCCTGCGGTTTCGGGAAGCACCCGTCGGCTGCGGCGATCGCCGGTGTCGTCGGCTGCGGCGGCGTGCCGGTAAGGCCGACTTCGAGGGGGTAATTTGAACCGCCGTCGGTCATCGTCTGAACGTTGAGCTGATAGCGTTGGTTCGGCTGTAATGCAAACGCGGCGATTTGATACCGGACGTTACTCAAGCGCACGCAGCCCATCTCCACGAGCCTGCCGTCGACGACGAAGCTCGAGCGCACGACGCCACCGATCGGGCGTTCGTAGAGATACACGTTGGCGGCCGCATTCGTGGGGTTGCTGAGTGAGAACAGGAACGTGTGGATGACGCCGTAGTCCCCGTAGTCGCGCCCGTTGTTTGCGGGGTCGACGTTCGGCAGGGTTGGGTCGCGATCGCCGTAGACGACCGACGCGTCATTGCCTCCCACGGCGTACGCGAGCGAATCGGTGCCGAAATTCGTGAGTTGGAAGACGCCGCCGCGATGATGTCCATCACGCGGAACGAGCGGCCCCGCGAAGAGCGACCGCGGATCGACTCCCGGCGAGACGGCGAGCACGGTCACGCTGACCGGACCGCCGGAGAGTACGTTGATGCCGACCGAGCCGGCCACCAGTTGACGGTTCGCCATCGGAACATCATGCAACACGAGCGGCGCAGCCGCATTGATGTCGTACACGACGCCTTGATTGAGCGGCTTCATCAGGAGAAAGTCCCGGCTCACGGCGTGTCCGACACTCATCACATCGATGTTCGGTCCCGCCGTCGAGTCGATGATTTGTACCGACGAAGGAGCATCAGCCGACGATCCGACGACAACGACGAGGCGCCGGGGATCGCTGGCGTTGTCATGATAGTAATACAGGCGCGACGGCGCTCCAGCCGAGACGGTGCCGCGATAGAGAACGCCGTCAACGTTCACGTGTTCGGGATCGTCGTCGTACATCAGTGTCGGTGGCGCGAACGGTTCCACCGCAACGTTTTGCACGGTAACGTTCGTGGTGGCGGCAACGTCTAAGTACTGATTGTTGCCGCTGATTTGCACGGGAACCGAAACGCTCGTCGACGCGCCGCTCGAGGGCGGGGCAACGGATGGCGACGGCGCGGCCAGCGTTGCACCCGGTTGAACCGTCGCATTTCGCGAAACTGCCGCCGTTATTTGCGCCGACAGCCACGCGGGATCGATCGCCGAACCGGTGACTTTGAGCGTGACGGAAGGCGCAATGCTGCCCGCGTCTTGCGCAACAAATACCGGAATGTCGACCGACGCGCCGGTTTGATCGGTTATGTGAACGGCGTCGTGTCCCAGCTGTCCCGCGGCTGTAATTGAAATCGTTTGCGCGGCCTGATCGACGGCGACGGTGAGCAGCGGACCTACAGTTGCATTGAGCGCACCAGCCGCGCTCGTGATGCGAACCGTCGTGGTGCTGCCCGGGTGCATGCCGACCGAGGACGGCGACGCCGTAAGCGCGGCGGCGGGCGCCGAGGGCGCCGGCGTTGCGGTTACGGGCGGTGGAGATGGCGGCGGACTAACTTGCCCGATCAGTAAAGCGGCGAGGACGTTGAGCATCGGCGTATGGTATGGTGTTGCGGATGACGCTCCACCTTCCAGACGTACCCGACGCCGTCGCCGGCGACGTCGCTTCGATCGGACGGTTCGCCGCGTCGCGTGGATGGGTTCCGGCAACAAGCGGCAACTTCTCGCGCCGCATCGATGCGACGCACGTCGCCATCACGCGCTCGGGTATCGACAAGGGAAACATTCGTCCGGACGATTTGATCGTCGTGGATCTGCGCGCGCCGCTGCCGCCGGGCGTTTCTGCCGAAACACCGTTGCATGTCGCGCGCTATACCGCCGACGCAAACACCGGCGCAATCGTGCACGTGCACTCGGTTGCTGCGACGGTGCTTTCGCGGATAGACGAAGTACGAGGCGCGGTAGAATTACGCGGTTTTGAAATGCACAAGTCGCTGAGCGGAATCACGACGCACGAAAGCTTGGTGCGCCTGCCGATCTTTGCAAACGATCAAGATACGTCAGGCTTAGCGCAGCGCATCGAAGCGGCGCTCGGTTCGGCGCCTCGCGTGCCGGGTTACCTTCTTGCCGGCCACGGCCTATACGCGTGGGGTGGGACAATGGACGATGCACGCCGCCATCTCGAAGGCCTAGAGTTTTTGCTCCAGTGCTCCCTCGAAGAACGGAGAATCACATGACTGCAATTGCGACGTCGACCTTACGCGTGTACGACGATAACAATCCGGCAGCACCGCTGCTAGAAACCGGTGATGGCGATCGCATTGCGTCGGAACTCGCGAAGATCGGGGTGCGGTTCGAGCGCTGGGCAGCCGACGTCGAGCTTCCGCGTGGAGCAGATCAGAACGCGGTGATTGCGGCATACCGTTCGTCGATCGACCGGCTCATCGCAGAATGCGGCTATCAATCGGTTGACGTGATTCGTCTCGAACGCGGTACGCCGAACACGGAGCCGATACGCAAGAAATTCCTCGACGAGCATCAGCACTCCGAAGACGAGGTGCGCTTCTTCGTCGAGGGTCGCGGCGCTTTCTATCTTCACGCCGGTGGTCGCGTCTACCAAACGATTTGCGTGAAGGGTGACCTCATCAGCGTTCCGGCGGGTACCAAGCACTGGTTCGACATGGGCGGCGATCCGGAATTCACGGCCGTGCGCCTATTCATCAATCCCGACGGTTGGGTTGCGAACTTCACCGGCGATCCGATTGCCGGCGGTTTTCCGAAACTCGACTAAGGAGCTCGCGTGCAATTTCGCGCTGCAGTCGCGCTGATCGATATCGAAGGAACGCTCGGCTCGATCGCGTTCGTCCGTGACGTGCTCTTTCCGTATGCAAAGGCACGCATGGACGACTACGTGTACGCGCACGAGGAAGAACCATGGATGCGCGCGATTCTCGATGAAGCGGCGCGCGAAGCGGGTGTCGACGTCCACGATCTCAATTCGATTCTGCGCGCGTTGCATGCGTGGAGCGACAACGACGTCAAGGTTACTCCGCTCAAAGAGCTCCAGGGACGCATCTGGGTGGAAGGGTTTGAATCAAGCGGCATTCGCGGACACCTCTATCAAGACGCGATCGACGCGCTCAATCGTTTTTACGAAGCGGGTGTGCGTCTCTACATCTACTCATCGGGCTCGGTGCCCGCGCAGAAGCTGCTCTTCGGCCACAGCGTGGCGGGCGATCTGCTTCCGCTCTTTTCGGGTTTCTACGATACGTCGATCGGCGGAAAACGCGAAACCGTTTCATACGAACGCATCTGCGTGCAGCTGCGTGTATCGCCGAACGAGGTGATTTTCTTCTCCGATAACATTTCCGAACTCGATGCGGCGCGCGATGCCGGTTTGCAAACCGTGCAATTGGCGCGGCCGGAAGACGGAACTGTTCCGGCGACGGCGCACACTTCCGTCGAATCGTTCGTCGAAATCGTCGTGCTTCCGTGACACTGCCCCAACGGTATTTCGACGAGTTTGCCGTCGGTGACACGTTCGAAACGGAAGCATTTACGCTTTCGGAAAAAGAATCGCTCGCGTTCGCGCATCTCTATGATCCGCAGCCATTCCACTTGGATGCCACGGCGGCTGCGGATAGTCCGTTTCGTGAACTCGTTGCAAGCGGCTGGCAAACCGCGGCCATTACCATGCGCCTTGTCGTTCAATCGGGTGTGCTGCGCACGACGGGGGTCATCGGTACCGGAATCGACGACCTTCGCTGGCTCGCGCCCGTCTTTCCCGGCGATACATTGCGCGTGCGCGGCGAGGTAACCGAAAAGCTGCCGTGGGCGGGAAAGAAGAAAGACCGCGGTACTATGCGCATTCGATTACATACGCTCAATCAACATGACGTTGTCGTCATGTCGCAGATTGCAAATCTTATGGTCGCTACACGGCCGGTATAACCATCAACCCCTCGACCCCGCGCGCATCACAGTGATACCATGGGTGTTCGAGCATCAAAACGGGAGGCGCGTAATGCGTACCTTAATTCGTATTTCGATGGACACCGAGAAAAGCAACGCCACAATCAAAGCGGGAGGCTTTCCTGAATTGCTCCGCGTCGCCATTGCGCGCTTACAGCCGGAAGCAACGTATTTCTACGCCGAGCATGGAAAGCGAACGGCGCTTTTTGTCGCCGATCTCAAAGAATCTTCGGAAATTCCCGCGATTGCGGAGCCGTTCTTCATGGAAGCAGGCGCGACGGTCGAACTGTTCCCCACGATGAACGTTGAGGAATTGCAGAGGGGCCTTGCTGAAGCTGCCAAAGGATTTGCCCCAGTACCGGCTTGATCGCGGCCCCGAGGGGACGAGACCGAAGGCGGTGTCCTTCGGTCTCGGTTGTTACGATGCGGAGCGGAAGCGGCGCTGCGTCAGTTCGTCGAGCGGTTCGACATCGTAATGCGTCTGAATCTCTCGAACGTCTTCGTAGAAGTTTGCCGCATTGCGCAGATCGCGTCGTATTCGGCGAGCGCGTGTGCCCGGGAGATCGTGGGTTGCGAGGTAGTCGAAAATGCGGTCGCGATCGATTGTGTAAATGCGCTGCGCAGGCGCGGGATAGCGAAACACGTACTTCCGTCCCTCTTCGTCGTACTGCGGCGCCTCGGGTTGCGCGACCGTTTCTTCGTCGGTACACGGCACGTTGGATTGCTTTAGCCGAAAGAGCATTGTCGTGGACCCCCTGTAAGCAGGATACCCATCTTTTGAACGAACGACAACACGGCGAGGGCGTGCACGATATGAAAGGGACCGGATGTTTACATCCGGTCCCTCTGCTTTGTGATAGTGAATTGCGTTATGCGTGAGCCGGTTGTGGGGCCGCCGGTGGCTCGACGGAAGGGATCTTCGAGAATTTCAGCTTCTCGGGATCGGCCTCGTCGATGTCGGCGAGGATGTGATCGCCGGCACTGAATGTACCTTTGAGCATTTCCTCGGCAAGCTCGTCCTCCACGTTGCGCTGAATTGCGCGACGTAGCGGACGCGCACCAAACTGCGGGTCCCAGCCCTTCTTCGCAAGCAACGACTTGGCTGCTTCCGTAACTTTGAGGTGCATCTCCTGAGCCTTGACTTCGCGCAGCACCTTCTCGAGTTCCAGACCGACGATTTCCTCGATCTGTTCCCTTGTGAGCTGGTGGAACACGACGACTTCGTCGATGCGGTTCAAGAACTCCGGACGGAACGTGTGCTTGATTTCCTCGAGCACCTTATTCTTCATCCGCTCGTAGCCTTTGCTCTCATCTTCTTCCGTGCCCTTTTGGGGACGGAAACCGATGTCCGTCGTCGTCTGCATGCCGGTCGCGCCAACGTTTGATGTCATGACGATGACGCAGTTTTTGAAGTCGACTTGGCGGCCTTGCGAATCCGTTAGGCGTCCGTCGTCGAGCACTTGCAGCAGCAAGTTGAAGACGTCGGGATGCGCCTTTTCGATTTCGTCGAGCAGCACGACCGAGTACGGACGGCGCCGGACTGCTTCGGTAAGCTGGCCGCCTTCTTCGTAACCGACGTATCCCGGAGGCGCGCCGACCAGGCGCGACACCGAATACTTCTCCATGTACTCAGACATGTCGATGCGGATCATCGACTCTTCGTCGTCGAACATGAACTCGGCAACGCTGCGCGCAACTTCCGTTTTACCGACGCCCGTCGGACCGAGGAAGAGGAACGAACCGATGGGACGATTCGGATTCTTCAGGCCCGCGCGCGAACGGCGGATGGCACGCGTGATGACGTTGATCGCTTCTTCTTGACCGACGACACGCTGGTGCAACTGCGCGCCCATATTGAGCAGCTTCTCGGTTTCGGCTTGCGCCAGACGGCTCACCGGGATCTTGGTCCATGCTGATACGATCTCGGCAACGTTGTCTTCCGTGACCTGCAGCGTCTTGTCCGCGTTTTGCGACTTCTTCTGCTGCCACTCTTCTTCGAGACGCGCTTTCTCTAAACGCAGCTTTTCCTCGCGATCGCGGACGGAAGCGGCCTTCTCGAACTCTTGGTTCTTGACGACCGATTCTTTCTCGGCGATCACTTTGCGCAGCTGCGCGTCGATGTCGCGAATGGATTGCGGCGGTAACGTCGCTTGCAAGCGTACCCGCGAACTGGCTTCATCGATCAAGTCGACGGCTTTGTCGGGCAAGAAGCGGTCGGTGATATAGCGGTCCGAAAGCTTCGCCGCTGCGGCGAGTGCGCTATCGGTGATTTGCACTTTGTGGTGCGCTTCATAACGGTCACGCAGACCCATGAGGATCTCGACGGTTTCATCGACCGACGGCTCACCAACCATCACGGGTTGGAAGCGGCGTTCGAGCGCCGAGTCTTTCTCGATGTGCTTGCGAAACTCGTTGAGCGTCGTCGCGCCGATGCATTGCAGTTCACCGCGCGCAAGCGCCGGCTTGATGATGTTGCTCGCGTCGATCGCGCCTTCGGCGGCGCCCGCACCAACAAGCGTGTGCAGCTCGTCGATGAAGAGAATGATCTCGCCGGCTGCGCCACGGATCTCGTCCATGACGCGCTTCATGCGCTCTTCAAATTCACCGCGGTACTTCGTACCGGCAACGAGGCCCGCGAGGTCCAGCGTGATCACGCGCTTGTCACGCAACGGATCCGGAATATCGCCCTTGATCACGCGTTGCGCGAGACCTTCGGCGATAGCCGTCTTCCCGACGCCCGGTTCACCGATGAGTGCCGGATTGTTCTTCGTGCGGCGCGACAAAATCTGGATCACGCGCTCGATTTCGTTGCTGCGCCCGATGACCGGGTCGAGCTTGTTTTCGCGCGCGAGTTGCGTGAGATCGCGTCCGTACGCGTCCAGCGTCGGAGTTTTGCTCTTGCCCTTCGGTGCCGGCGGTTGGCCTTCGGCGCCGAGCAGCGACGTGGTTTGCACGCGAACCTTCGCCGGATCGACGCCGAGGTTCGTCAAAACGCGCGCCGCCACGCCTTCACCCTCACGGATGAGGCCGAGCAGCAGATGCTCCGTTCCGATGTAATTGTGATTGAGCTGGCGGGCTTCTTCGAAGGCGAGCTCGATAACGCGCTTGGCGCGCGGGGTGAAGACCATTTCCTGCTGGACGGTCTGTCCGCCACGTCCCACGATCGCTTCAACTTCTTGGCGTACTTTCGCAAGGTTCACGCCGAGCGACTCGAGGACTTTGGCAGCCAAACTCTCGCCTTCGGAAATGATCCCGAGCAAGATGTGCTCGGTTCCGATGTAGTTGTTCCCAAGACGCTGCGCCTCTTCCTGAGCTAGGACGATGCTTCGTCTCGCGCGCTCGGTGAACGGTTCCCACATTGACATTGTTAGGCTCTTCCTCCGGTACCTGATCCCTCGGCAATCGCTTTCGGGAGCAGGTGACTATTTAACTCTACCCGTCGCATTCCAGTTTCGTGACGTCTCACATCATCCTTAATAGAGAATAAAATCCTCGCCACCGGCTCTAAACCGGCACGAGATAAGAGTGGTTGGTGATGAATGTGGGGAGGAGGGAAGCAGCCGGGCAGATGGATTTGGCCTGAACGTCCAAATCCGCGGCGCCCTCCAGTCCGCGAGGGGTTACTCCTTCAAACATCGCTGGCGCGGAAAAAGTTGCGTGGTAGAATAAGCCGCTATGCCCACCGTCGAACAAATTCGCACCGCTCTCGCAGATGTCAAAGATCCCGAAATCAACCTGGGGATCCTCGAGCTTGGTCTCGTTTACGATATCAGCGTCGAAGGTGACGAACGCGAGCATGTCAACGTTCTTATGACGCTGACGTCACCCATGTGTCCCGTCGGTCCGATGTTCAAGAAATCGGTCGAAGATCACGTGCTTGCCGTCGAGGGAGTCAAGAGTGCTAAGGTGGACATCACGTTCACTCCGCCATGGGATCCCGCAACAATGGCATCCGACGACGTCAAAGCGACGCTAGGTATCTGGTAAGAGTATTCGGGTTTTAGCCTCAGTACTTTACGCCCGGGCGCATCTATTTGTAGTCTAAATTTCCGGAAGCAATTACCGCTTACTTGCCTCCCGAGCGGCCGTTAACGTCGAGAATGGCGAGCGTTGCGGTTGCGTGCGCGACGAGCTTGCCGTTAGCATCATGCGCGCGGCCTTCCGCGGTTCCGATCGTCGTTCCGACATGCACCGCGATGCCTTCTCCCGTCACGGTTTGACCGTTCGGCAGAATCGGACGGACCATGTGCACGTGCAGATCGAGCGTCGTGCAGTACCGCTCTTTCGGCAGCTGCGATTGCACCGCAAGCGTCAGCACCGTGTCAAGCAGCGTGGAGACCATGCCGCCGTGAAGGACGCCCGTCGGATTTGCCATCCATTCTTCTGCGCGCATCGTGAAGACGATGCGCCCGTCATCAACCTCAACGCAGTCGAAGCCCATGAGACGCGCGGCGGGCGGCGTCGGAACGCTGCCCGTTTGCATTTCGCGCATCCACGTTAACGGGTCCCGGCGGAAAATCGCGGTCGCCGTTGCAGCAGGCGCATCCCAGGTGAAGCTCCGCTCGCGAACGATCTCTTTCATGCATGTTCCTTTGCGACATCGGTTTCGATCCACGTGCGTAACGTTGCGATGACGTGCTTCACCGGCGTTCTGGAACGCAAACCGCGCGAGAGCACGATCGCACCTTCGAGCGCAGAAATAAGAAAGTCGGCGACGGCTTCCGGATCAACATCCCGACGAAAATGGCCCTTCTCGCATCCCCGGACGATGTTGCGTATCACGTGCTCGCGCATTCTCGACAAGGCGGTTGCAACGCGCTCGCGCAAAAACGGCAGCGCGTCATCCGCTTCGAGTGCCGCATTCGCGATGGGACAGCCGCCGGTCACCACCGGACGCTCGATGTACCGTTCGAACGCATCGATGTAGGTCCGCAATCGCGGTAGCCCCGACTCCGTTCCGCTAAGCGCCTTCGTGAAATACGCGTCGACCTGCTTGAACGCATAGTCGAACGTCGCGGCCGCGAGCTCTTCCTTGCTCGTGAAGTGGTTGTAGAGTCCGCCCTTTTCGAGATCGGTCGCGCTCAGAATGTCGCTGATCGACGTTCCCGAGAAGCCGCGGCGGTTGAAAATCGGAGCTGCAGAAGCGAGGATGGAGAGACGACGAGTGGAAGCTTTCACAGACCGACCGTTCGGTCTGAAACCATCGACGCCCTTCTTCTATTTTGGATGCCGAATATGCACGGACAAGAAGACCTGGTCGAATATGGAATGCGCCGTTGGCTCATCGTTATCGGCGTCATGTCGGCCACATTATTGCAAGTGCTCGACGCCACGATCGTCAACGTCGCGCTGCCCACGATTCAGGGCAACATGGGCGCGAACTTCGATGAAGGCGCATGGATCGTTACCGGCTACATCATCGCTGCGGTAATCGTAATTCCGCTCACGCCTTGGTTGCAGCAACTGATGGGGCGCCGCAACTACTACGTCGCGGCGATCGTCGGCTTTACGATCACGTCGGGGCTTTGCGGCACCGCGACGAGCCTCGATCAGCTCATTTTCTATCGCGTACTGCAAGGGCTGTGCGGCGGCGGGTTGATCGCGACGGGTCAAGCAATTATGCGCGACACGTTTCCGGCAAAGCAACTTGGATTGAGCCAAGCGCTCACGTCGCTCGGTG
This sequence comes from Vulcanimicrobiia bacterium, assembly GCA_963765935.1. Classification (GTDB taxonomy): domain Bacteria; phylum Vulcanimicrobiota; class Vulcanimicrobiia; order Vulcanimicrobiales; family Vulcanimicrobiaceae; genus JAMXLG01. The sequence goes on from CAVXXX010000005.1 coordinate 65,472, forward strand.
CAATCGTCGGTCCGTCGATTGGACCAACGCTCGGCGGTTATCTCACCGATGCACTCTCATGGAACTGGATCTTCTACGTCAATATCATTCCCGGCATCGGCTCAGCCATACTCTGCGCGATGTTTCTTCGCGACCCTGCGCGACGCGGACGCCCTTCCGTCGATGGTGTAGGCCTAGGGTTAATGGCAATGGGCTTGGGGTGCCTGCAGTACGTACTCGATGAAGGCGAGCGTTACGATTGGTTCAACGATCGCAACATCGCCGCGACTGCGGCACTCGCGATTGCATCGCTCGCAACATTTATTTATTGGGAACTGCGCGTCGTGAAGAATCCGATTGTCGACGTGGGCATTCTCATTCGCAACCGCACCGTTGCGGCCGGTTGCGGCCTTGCAATGCTGCTCGCCTTCTCGTTGTTTGGCGGCGTCATTCTCACGCCGCAATTCCAGCAAGGACTGCTGAACTTTACTGCAACGCTCTCTGGCCTCTCAATCCTCACGCGCGCGCTCGGCATCATGTTCATGACGTTCATCACGCTCGCGCTTCTCAATCGCGCGAAAGTGCGGCCGCAGATTCTGCTCGGCATTGGATTCATCATTGTCGCGATCGCGAACGTACAAACCGCGCAAGTACTGACGACCGACAGCACGTTCGGAACGTTCGTCTTTCCGCTCGTCTTCGGCGGTATCGGATTCGGAATGCTTTTCGTCCCGCTTGCCGTTTCGGTTCTCAGCTCCGTACAAGGCATTGAGACGCAAAAAGCGACGTCGCTCTTGAGCTTGTGCCAACAATTGGGCGGCTCGGTCTCGACGGCGATCATGGTAACGCTACTCGATCGAAGAGGCGCATTCCATCTCGATAATCTCGCGGGCACGATCACCCTCTCGCATCCTGCGGTGCAACGCGCGATCGAAGCGCACGCGGCCCTTGCCAATGTCGCGGGTGTCGTCAATCAACAAGCCACGACGCTCGCGTTTGCGGACGCGTTTTACATACTCGGGATAGTTACGTTCGTGCTTTCGCCGCTCGTCATTCTCTTGCGTCCGCCGAAGGCTGCTGCGCCGCATCCGGTATCCATGGGCGCCGAATAACAATCGGGGTATAGTCCGCTCATGGAACGTAAACATTCGGACATCGAGCAGATCTTCGAAGACAACGGAAACGAAGAGGCGGTCATCGACGCCGATGACACCGGGATGGTCGGCACGGAGCGCCGGCTCTTCGAAGAGGAAACTACCGAAGCGCTCGGTGACGAGGCGGATGAAGGCGGCGAGCAGACGCCCACCTAACGCTTCCTCCCGTGAGAACGCACGGGCAAAAATACGAGGAGCTCGCGCGCAAACGCGCGCTCGCACAAGCACCGGCCGGGATCGACGCGGTCGAACGGCAACACGCCCGCGGTAAACGCACCGCGCGGGAACGCATCGAGGCCTTGGTGGACGAGGGATCGTTCACCGAACTCGATCAGTTCGTCGTACATCGCACGAACGCGTTCGGATTGGAAGAAAAAGAATTTCTCGGCGATGGGGTCATTACCGGACGCGCGACCATCGACGGGCGGCAAGTCTTCCTCTTCTCGCAAGATTTTACGGTGCTCGGCGGTTCGCTCGGTGAAGCGTTTGCCGAAAAGATTTGCAAGGTCATGGATCTTGCCGTGCGGACCGGTTCCCCGATGATCGGAATCAACGACTCCGGCGGCGCTCGCATTCAAGAAGGCGTTGTATCGCTCGGGGGTTACGCGGAAATTTTCTGGCGCAACGTACAGGCGAGCGGCGTTATTCCGCAGCTCAGTTTGATCGCCGGGCCATGCGCGGGCGGAGCGGTCTACTCGCCGGCCATGACCGACTTCATTTTGATGACCGAAGGCATCTCGCAGATGTTCATTACCGGTCCGGAGATTATCAAGACGGTCACCGGCGAGGACGTTAGCTTCGAACAACTCGGCGGGGCCATGACGCACGCGACTAAGAGCGGCGTTGCGCACGTCGTTGCAAGCGACGAAGACGACCTCATCGAGTCGACGAAACTGCTGCTTTCCTATATGCCGCAGAACAATTTAGATGATGCGCCGCGCTTTGCGTGCGACGACGATCCGCAGCGCGAGACGCCCGAACTCGACGATCTCGTCCCCGACTCGCCGAACAAACCGTACGACATGCATGAGGTGATCGAAGCGGTCCTCGACTACGGCGACTTCTTCGAAATTCAGCCGCACTACGCGCAAAATATGATCTGCGGGTTCGGACGCATCGGCGGTCGCAGCATCGGTGTGGTTGCGAATCAGCCCAACGTGCTCGCAGGCGTACTAGATATACGATCGTCAATCAAAGCGGCGCGTTTCGTGCGTTTCTGTGATGCGTTCAACGTCCCGCTGGTCACGTTTGTCGACGTGCCGGGCTTTTTGCCTGGAACCGATCAGGAATATGGCGGCATCATCCTGCACGGCGCGAAGCTGCTGTACGCTTTCGCAGAAGCGACCGTACCGAAGATCACCGTGATCACGCGGAAAGCCTACGGCGGCGCGTACGACGTTATGTCATCGAAGCACATTCGCGCTGATATGAATCTCGCCTGGCCCACGGCTGAAATCGCCGTCATGGGTGCCGAAGGCGCGGTGAAAGTGATCAACCGTCGCGAGATCGCGGCAGCCGCGGACAAAGACGCAAAGACGAAAGACCTGATCGACGAGTACACCGAGCGCTTCGCCAATCCGTATATCGCGGCGCAGCGCGGCTACGTCGACGATGTGATCGAAGCACATCGAACGCGCGGAGCAATCGCAACCGCCCTCGAGATGCTGGAAAACAAGCGCGTCGATCGCCCCAAACGCAAGCACGGCAACATTCCGCTTTAGTGCCGGCCGGCGTGTGGGCCATCCACGCCATTCAAGAAAGAAAATACACCCTGTTACCGACGTCGTAGCAGGGTGTATTTCGCTTGATCAGCTTTTGTTATTGAACGACGGTAACGGTGTCCGCGACGAACGTGCCATTGGATTTGAAGTATCCGATCACCCGAACCGTCTGTCCGGTAGCGATGCCCGTCCGATGCGTGATCACCCACGTATCACGTCCAGCTGTACTGCGAACGAGTAGCCGATCCGGACGAACAGTATCAACCCGACCGTAGATGCTGTCCGTGTCGCGCGATGAATACCGATATTGCCGGGGATAGGTGGCTTCCGAGGATGAGATCGTTACCTCCTCGGAGATAAAGTCGTGCGACTGTGGCGGCAAACATCCGAATACGCCGGCGAAGACTCCCGGCCGCAGCGTTACTCCGCCGACCGCGCGGACGTCATTGTCAGGCATGTGAATGTCGAGATAGCCGTGTGGAGCTTCTCTACGAAGCCGAAATTGAAGGCCGTTGACTTCGGTGACGGTACCGAAGACGCTTTGACGAGGCACGTCCTTGCAACTCCCGACTTGTGCGATTGCCGGTGCAAAGCTCGCCGAAAGCAGTGCGGCCGTTAGAAGTGCAAATGTACGTTTCATAACGTACGAACGTACCCGGTCTACAAAAGGTCACGCAAAACATCGTGACGCTTGGTCGGTTTTATCTCGCGAATTTCATACTCCGACACTCCTTCGCACACGAACGGGTCCTCCGCGAGAATCGCTTCGATATCTTCGCGCGCCATCGGCATCTTGACGATAACGCCGCCCGTACGCGGCACAAAGGGCCCGGAGAAGAGAAAATGTCCCGCGGCATAGTGACGATCGAGAAACTCACGGTGGGCCGGAAGCCAAAGGTCCACCTCCTCGGGTGGCTTCAGATAGCGCGAAATCAATAGAAACACCGCAATCTCGTACGCCGAGAAGGGCGGCGCCCCTTGCAATGGTATCTAAACGTTCGTGAAGCTGCTTGAAGAAAAGGGCGTCCTCATCACGGGCGTGGCCAATCGTTGGTCCATCTCGACCGGTATCGCGCGCAAGATGCACGAGCACGGAGCGTCGCTTGCGTTCACGTATCAAGGCGAACGTGTCAAAGATGAGGTCGAAAAGCTCGCCGCTGAATTGGGCGGGGGGCCGGTCATCGAATGTGACGTGTCCAAAGACGAATCGCTGCAAGCGATGCGTAGTGAATTGGCAACGTCGTTCGGTAAGATCGACGGACTGGTTCACTCAATCGCATTTGCCGATAAGAACGACCTCCGAGGAACGGTATATGATACGACGCGCGGGGGCTTTTCGCTCTCGCTCGACGTTTCCGCCTATTCACTGATCGCGCTCGTCTCAACGCTTCGGGATGGGATCAACGACAACGGCTCCATCATGGCGCTGACGTATCTCGGCGCTACGGCGATCGTTCCGAACTACAACTTGATGGGCATCGCGAAAGCCGCCCTCGAGTCGTCGATGCGCTATCTCGCCTACGATCTCGGGAGCCGTGGCATTCGCGTGAACGCAATCTCCGCGGGACCGATCAAAACCGCGAGCATGCGGCAGGTTTCGGGCGCGACCAAGATGCTCGATGTCGTCCCGCAAGTCGCGCCGCTGCGCCGCAACGTCACTGCCGACGACGTCGGCAATACCGCCGTATATCTCGCCTCCGATCTCTCGTCCGCGATCACCGCCGACGTGCATTTTGTCGATGCCGGGTATCATGCGGTCGGCATGATTCCGCCCGACTTTACCTTGAAATGACCGAAGACGAATTGGCGGCGCTCGCGGTCGCGCTCGACATCATGACAGCGGCGCCGGCGATCGAGACGCCGCAACAACCGCCGCGCTCGCGCTGGAAACTCGCGACGCGCCGCCCGGACCTTGAAATGGAAGACCTGCGTGCCCTTCACTAAGATTCTCATCGCCAACCGCGGCGAAATTGCCGTTCGCATCATTCGAACCGCTCGCGAGATGGGCATCGCAACGGTCGCGATCTATTCCGAAGCCGATCGTGACGGCATGCACGTACGGATGGCGGATGAAGCGTATCTCGTGGGTCCCGCCGCGCCGTCACAAAGCTATCTGAACATCGACGCGATTCTCGAGGTTGCGCGGCGCTCTGGGACGCAGGCGATTCATCCCGGTTATGGATTTCTCGCCGAGAACGCCGCGTTCGCGCGCCGTGTCGTTGCAGCCGGACTCGTGTGGATCGGACCCCACGCTGAGGCCATCGACGCAATGGGCGACAAGCTGCGCGCACGTCAAGCGATGCAGCAAGCCAACGTGCCGTTCGTCCCCGGCGGCATCGAAGCCATCGACGACGTCGCAGGCGCGAAACGCGCGGCGGCACAATACGGATTGCCGCTCGCGCTCAAAGCGTCGGGCGGAGGCGGCGGTAAAGGGCTGAAAGTTGCTCGCACGATCGATGAAATCGAATCCGCGTTTACGACGGCCAAACGTGAAGCTGAAGCGTACTTCAAAAACGGCACGATCTATGCTGAGCGCTATCTGGAGAACCCCAAGCACATCGAGTTGCAGATTCTCGCCGACAAACACGGCACGGTGCTCCACGTCGGCGAGCGCGATTGTTCGCTGCAGCGGCGTCATCAGAAGTTGTGGGAAGAGACGCCCGCGCAGATTCCGCTCAAAGTGCGACGCGCGATGCGCGAAGCCGGCGTACGGGCAGCGGAGGCAATCGGATACGATTCGGTCGGCACGATCGAATGTCTGGTCGCCGGTGATGAGTTCTTCTTCCTCGAGATGAACACACGCATTCAAGTCGAGCACACCGTGACTGAAATGATCTCCGGTATCGATTTGATTCGCGAACAGATCCGTGTCGCCGCCGGTGAAGAACTCGGTTTCAGGCAAGATGATATCGAATTCCGTGGCTTCGCCATCGAAGGGCGCGTGAACGCGGAAGATCCCGCCGCGAACTTCCGTCCGGCGCCCGGAACCGTGACATCGTATCGCGAGCCCGGCGGCTTAGGCGTCCGCGTGGACAGCGCAGCCTATCCGGGCTACGCGATCTCGCCCGATTACGATTCGATGATTGCGAAGTTAGTCGTCTGGGCACCGACTCGCGGTCAAGCGATTACGCGTCTCAAGCGTGCGATCGACGAATATGTCATTGAAGGCGTGCCGACGACGCTCCCGTTGCTGCGCGCGCTCTGCGACTATCAACCGGTAATCGACGCAACGTACGGCACGGCAACACTCGAACCGTTTGCGACCGCGCATTTCGCTGGGAAGACGAACGGCGAAGTGCACCCCGCGCCGGTCGAAGAAACCGAAGCGGCACTGGTTATTCGCGTCGAGATCAACGACCGATTGTACCGCGTGCGCCTCCTCGATATTCCGAACGGCCGCGTAGCCGCTGCGGGGCCTTCAACGAAAGGCGTACCGAGGCGTTCCGCTTCAAAGAAGACCTCCGCGACCTCGCATGGCAACGATATTCTTTCGCCGATGCACGGGGTCGTGGTCGAGATGAAAGTCAAATCCGGCGAAAGCGTCGAGGAGCGTCAGGTTGTGGCGGTCGTCGAAGCGATGAAGATGATGAACGAAATCCGCGCGCATCGCGCAGGAACGGTCACGGCCGTGCACGCCGAAGCCGGCGCAACCGTCGAAGCGAATTCGCCGCTCGTAACGCTACAGTAACGGCACGTTCGGCGCCGCATCGCGCGGCACGATGCCCTTGAGCCGAGGGTCGTCGCACACTTCGATCTGTCGTTTGAATGGAACGAATCCGGAACGCAGGTAAAAGTCGACCGCGCTCGGATGATCGAGGGTGCACGTGTGCACCCACAGGCGCCGAATCGGATGCGACCACGCGATCTCGAGCGCGCGATTCATCAGCCATCGTCCGGTGCCGCTGCCGATCATCTTTTCGGTGAGCGCAAAAAACGTGATCTCGCCTTCACCCGCTTCGCGGAAGTCGAGTTCCAGCATCCCTTCCGCCGATCCATCGACCTCGACCATATAGATTTCAACGGCGGGATCGTAAATGACCGTTCGGAGTTCATCGTCGCTCATGGCGACGCGTGAATACCAAAGATACGCATCGCCGACTTTGTGGAAAAGCGCGCGGTACTGATCGAGCCCGGGGCGTTCCATGCGCCGGAGCGCCGCCCGAACGCCCTCGGGTTCGCGCCGTAGCGGCGGACGCGCGAACATTTCGAGGTTCGTTACGACGTTCGCAAGCTTGCCGGGTGCGAGATCCAGGTATCCATCAGGCAGTGCTGCGCTCATCATCTCTATCGTACCGATCAAAGTAGTGCGCTCGCGGATGAAGGGCATCCTCTCGCGAAGGATGGTCCGTATGGCACGGGAGTTCAACAGCAGCGGCATTCCGCTGCAGCCCCGATACGACGACGTCGAGGGGCCGCCGCACGACCTCGGTGAACCGGGCGCGTTTCCGTTCGCCCGCGGTATTCGCAGCGACATGTACCGGGGCCGCCTCTGGACCATGCGCCAATATGCAGGCTTCGCAACCGCGGCCGAATCGAATGCGCGATACCGCTACCTCTTGGAACGCGGCACGACCGGACTCTCCGTCGCGTTCGATCTGCCGACACAGCTCGGACACGACTCGGATGCGCCGCTCGCGCGCGGTGAGGTGGGAAAAGTCGGTGTCGCGATCGATTCCGTAGCCGACATGGAGACGCTCTTCGATCGGATTCCGCTCGAAAAAGTCACCGTGTCGATGACCATAAACTCTCCCGCGTCGATTCTTCTGGCCATGCTGCTTGCCGTCGCGCGGCGCCGCGGCATTCCGTTCGATGAACTGGGCGGCACCGTGCAAAACGACGTGCTCAAAGAATACGTTGCACGCGGCACGTACATTTATCCGCCCGAACCATCGATGCGCCTCGTCACCGACGTGATGGCATATTGCGCCCAAGCGGTGCCGCAGTGGAACACCATCTCGATCTCCGGCTATCACATTCGCGAAGCAGGCTCGACCGCCGTCGAAGAGATTGCGTTCACGCTTTCCAATGCGAAAGCGTATCTGCGCGCGGCGCGCGCCGCCGGCATCGATTTGGATGCGGTCGCGCCGCGTATCTCCTTCTTCTGGAACGCGCATAACGACTTCTTCGAAGAAGTTGCGAAGTTCCGCGCTGCACGGTTCCTCTGGGCGCACATCACGCGCGAAGAATTCGACTGTAAGGACGCGCGTTCGCAGATGCTTCGTTTCCACACGCAAACGGCAGGCTCAACGCTCACCGCGCAAGAGCCCGACAACAACGTCGTGCGCGTCACCCTGCAGGCGCTTGCAGCAGTCCTCGGCGGAACACAATCGTTGCACACGAACGGCAAAGACGAAGCGCTCGCGCTTCCGACCGCCGAGAGCGCGAAGCTTGCGTTGCGCACGCAGCAAATCATCGGATATGAATCCGGAGTTGCCGATGTCGTCGATCCACTCGCGGGTTCGTACTACGTCGAGTCGCTCACCAACGAACTCATCGAACGCGCCCGTAGAATTATCGCGGAAGTTGATGAGATGGGCGGCAGCATCGCGGCGATCGAGTCCGGCTGGATGCAAAGCCGCGTCGCCGACTCCGCGTACCGGGCGCAACAGGCAATCGAGCGCGGCGATGCGGTCGTTGTCGGTGTGAACAAATTCGCTGAAGGCGAGGGCGACATGAAGATTCCGCTTCAACGCATCGAGGAACGCATCGAACGCGAGCAAGTGGACCGCTTGCAGCGCTTCCGCGCCCAGCGCGACAACGCTCGCGTCGCCGTTCGCCTCGACGACGTACGCGCGGCCGCAGCCGGAGGGGACAATCTCATGCCGCACTTTATCGAAGCCGTCGATGCGGGTGCGACGCTCGGCGAAATCTGCAATGTGCTGCGAGATGTCTTCGGCGTTTATCGCGCCAAAGAAGTCGTAGCATGAAAATCGATCACATCGCGATCGTCGTGAAAGATCTGGACGCGACCATGAAACTCTACACGGAGACGCTCGGTTTTTTTCCCGTCTACCGCGAGACGATCGAAGACCAGGGCGTGGAAGCCGTCGGACTGCAAGCGGGTGAATCGATCGTCGAACTGCTGCGGCCGCTCGATGAGGAGTCGGCGATCGCAAAGTACCGCGGTGGCGCGGACACTAGGCTGCATCACACCGCCTACCGGGTCGACGACCTTGAGGCGAAGCTTGCCGATCTCAAAGCAAAGGGGGTCCGCCTCATCGATGAGCACCCCCGAACGGGCGCGCACGGTAACCGCATCGCGTTCCTTCATCCGAAGTCAACACAGGGTGTATTGATCGAGTTGTGCCAACCCGGGTAAAACCGGTGCAACATGGACCGTCCCGCACTCATCTTCGATCTCGACGGAACGCTGATTGATTCCGTCTACGAACACGTCGCTGCTTGGCATATTGCCTTTGCGGCAGCCGGCATCATGATTCCGGCCTTTGAATATCACAAGCGCGTCGGCATGACGGGCAGCGCGCTGGTCGACGCCGTCAACGACGCATTCGATCTTCGCCTGAGCGAACGCGAGCGCCTCAAGATCGAAGCGTCGCACACGCATGAATATCACAAGCGTATCGATTGTGCAACGCCGATACCCGGCGTGCGGGATCTCTTCGATGCCTTAGCGAGCCGTGAATTGCGTTGGGCGATTGCGACGAGCGCTAATCCCGACGACGCGCACACGTTGCTGGAAAAAATCGACTGCCCGAAGGACGTCGTCCTCGTTACAAAAGCGGAGGGCGCATCGTCAAAGCCGTCGCCCGGTGTGTTCGATCAGGCGGCCGAGAAACTCGGCGTCGGACTTGCCGGCTCGATGATCGTCGGCGACGCGGTGTGGGATATGCTCGCGTCGCGCCGTGCCGGGGCACTGGGAATTGGTGTGTTGACCGGCGGATACGGCCGCGATGAACTCGTCGGCGCAGGCGCCTATCGCGTCTACCAACATGTCGGCGAAATGGCGCAGCGCTTCTTGGAACTAGGATTGTATTCGTTGTGACTGCCTTATGCCGCGTCGTGCAGCATAGCCGGTTTCTCACCGGCATTCGATAGTCTCTGGAGCGCCAACTGCGCTCGCCCCCGGATCACCAGCGCCGCATTCACGTCGGCATGGTTTTGATAACCACAACGAATGCATGCGAACCGCCTTCTCCGGCGACTCTCCTTCGCAACGTGTCCGCAACGCGAACACTCCTGCGATGAGAAACGAGCGTCCACCTCAACGATCCTTCGCCCAGCCTCTTCCGCTTTGGCGACGATCATCTGTCGAAGTAGACCAAATCCAGCATCCAACAGCACTCGATTCAACCCAGCCTTGGCCGTGACGTTACGGCCCGGTCGGGCGATACTGCCCTTGGCGCTGCGCGTCATCCGACGGACAGCAAGCTTTTCGATTGCGATAACGTCTGCTGCGTTGACAATCGCGCGCGATACCTTGTGCGCATGATGTCGGCGAGCGTTGCGCTCGCGTTCCTTCGCGCGCGCGAGCCGCGCGGCAGCGCGAATGCGCTTCGGATCGTTCCTGTTTCGAACCCTGTAGGAAGAATCGCGCTCCGTCGTCGTTTCCAGCTCTCGTTGTAAGCGTCTAGTGGCTGCTTTGCGGCGCTCACCCACCGCCGCATTCCGATACAACTGTCCATCGGAGAGCGCGGCTAGGATGTGCACACCACGATCAACACCAAGCATCGTGCCGGTTTGCTCCAATGGCTGCACGCCGCGTTCGCACTCGAAACACGCATACCAGCGACCGTTGCGTTCGACGATCCAAGCCCGGCCGAATGCGGGAATGATCCGGCCCTTACGCAACCGGACGCTTCCGACGCCGGGGATGCGCACCCGGCCCTGACCTTCATCGAACTTAAGGGCGCGATCGCCGTGCGGAAATTCGAGTTGCTTCCACCGCGGCGAAGTCTTAAAGCGCGGATATCCCGGTTTCTCACCGCGCTTGATTCGGCAAAAGAACGCCTGCATCGCAAGGTCCAGACGGTGCAAGACGGCATCCTCGACTTCGCGATAGACCGCTGCAAGACGACCATCGATGCGATGGATGGGTTTACGCAACGCGGTGATTTCGGCATATTGTTCCTTCGCCCTAATCGTCACGCCGCGTCGACGATAGGCGTCTCGCCGTTCTTCCAACAGTGCGTTGTAGAGCTGCCGCGTAACGTCGAGCATGAAGCGCAATGCACGTTCTTGCTGGCGCGTTGGATAGAGACGAACGCGTTCGATGCGCTTCATGCAGTGAGTCTATCGAATGCCGATGCCAGACGTATGGCATTCAGATCGTTGAACATTTCGGCCCGTTCGTGGCGAAACGGCTTCGAGAACTGGCCTTGCCACCACACCGCTTCGCTGACGGGCGGTTACGCGACATCCTATCGCTTCAAAGGCATCTTCCCGGCAAGTGCGAATGCGCTTGAGCTGATGAAGAGGCTCCGTGCGGGTGTGTGCGTTGCTGCATTGCTGTTGTGCCGCGCGCCCGCGTCTGCGGACGAAACGTCCATCGGCATAACAGTGAACGCGACCACGGGAAGCCACATCGAATCGTCTCGTGTGTCGTCGATTCCTCTGCTGCCGCTGCCAACGCTCGAAATCGATCACGTTCATCGCCAATTTCATCTCCATCTCGAAGGCGTACCGTCACTCGGCCCGGTTCCGCTGGCGCAATCGAACCCATATTCCGAATCGCTCGCGCCGCGTGTGAGTTACCTGAACGGCGAACTGCTCTATCGATCGAACCTGGAACCACTAGAAATCGGGATCGGAGAGACGGTTCTCAACCAACAGACCCTCGATCAATTTCCCTACTTCCAGAACAGCTCGCGCATCCAGTATTCACGGGTCGTCGGGATGCGGATTGCGGCGCGCGGACAACTGTTCGCCGACGCGCGTCGTCGGCTAGACTTGTCCCTAGCCGTAAATCCGGCGATGCACGGGTTGCAGGACGGGACGTACGCCGAAGATGCATCACTCTTCGACGGATCGTTGCGATGGACGATGACGCGCAGCCGCTACAACGTCGTATACGGGTTGCGCTATCTCAACTACACGGCGGCCTATAGCTCAACCCACGCGCTCGGCGATCGCAATCATTTGTTCATGCCGTTCGTGGGAATTGATTGGCACGCAAAGCAAAGCCCGGAACGGATGACAAACGATGATCCGCCCGCGCCGGTGCCGTTACGCGCAAAGACTGCAACGACATCACTCGGTGTTTCGTTGTTTGGCTCGAACGGGAACCGCTCGTACACCGGCGCCTACAGCCAGGTTCCGCTGAATTTCGTATTGCTTCCAGAATTCCAAGCCACGCACTCCTTTGGAAGATACGAACTGCAAGCCGAAGGGATCTTACCGAACGATAGTGCGAACCCGTTCGGCTCGTCGCTAAATCGCTGGAGTTACCTCTCAGCGGGCGCGCTGGCAAACACCCGAAGCAGAACCCTGGCGTTCGGGCTCGGCGAAACGGTGACGAATCTCGTTCCACTCGGGTTATCGCCAAGTTCGCACTCCGCGACGCGATCGGAAGCGCTCGATCTTCTGGCGCGAGTCCGTTTCGAACCATCGCTCTCCGGTGAATTCTATGCATTTTTTCGCATCGATCCGTACGTTCACGTGTCAACGCTCTCGAGCTTCGAAGCCGGCAGCCACGTGATCAACACGAAATTCACGGCGCACGGCGCACGTGTCGATGCGACGTTGGGCCGGAACATCGATCTAAGGCGTTACGCCCTCGATTACGGCTTGCGCTACATCAACCAAACGACGAACTACGATCGCGGCGTTCTGACCCGCGACACATCGTTGATGCCGTTTATCGGCATCAACGTGCCATTCTAAAGATTCGGAGCTAAGCTGACGTCAAGCTGCGTTTCGAACGTGCGGTCCCAAGGCAGCGTAATGTTGAGCGCTGCGATGTGGAGGTTCGGGTAGAGCAGTTGCAGTGTTTGCTGCGCATCGTACCAGAGAAGTCCGCGATTGCGTTCGGCCGTTTTCGCCGCGACGTCGGGAAGCAAATACGTGTGATCGTCGACGTCTTGACCGCCGAGCCAGGCGTTGAGATCCGGACGCACGTTCACGTGAAAGTCGACGTCGTCGACGAAACGCATGAAGGTAAACGTTTGGTGCGCGAGCCGGTGGTAGGTATGCGCGCGTCGTCCGGCATTTGCTGCGATCGCCTCCGCAAGCGCCGTTCCGATCGTGTTGGCCGCCGTGTTCCACGAGGAGTAGGCGTCAAGTTTCGTTGCGATCCCGCTCTGCAGCAATTGCTGCGCAAACGCGCCTTGCTCGCCGTAACTCTTCTCGAAGCTTAAGTCTGCAAACGCGATCGACGCTCCGCCGGCGGTCTCGGTCTTGAGGCTAGCGAGAAGTTGCGAATCGAGCGCGTCGCCGGTTGATGGTACGCGAACGTAGAGTGTGAAGTCGGGATGGTCGTCGTCGCGGACGCCGCCGCAAAGGGCGATGAGGCTTTGGATCGTCACGCCGATCGGCGCAAATTCGAGGGGGTCTTGATATGATGCACCGTCCGGAAGCGAATACGATACCGCAATATGCGGCGTCCAGTGGACGGCGCGCGCAAGGCCGTTCGCGACGAGCGCCATGCCAAGCTCATCCGCTCCCGGTTGTATCGAAACGCGTGTACCGGGCTCGACTTCCTGCGCATACGCCTCGAGCGCACGCAATTCGGGTACGTGTAAGCCGTACGGTTTGGCATCGTCTTGTCCGAGCACGAGACGATCGACCGTTCCGGCCGCCGTCATCCCGATCAGGAGATGATCGACGGCGTAATTTCGCGCTCGAGCCTGCAGGTAGCCGTTGAGCGTCGCGCTTCCGATCTTTTGCGCCAACACCTGTGCACGTGCAGCTTCGTCGGGCGACGGAGGATCGTGGAGATTTGCGTACTCTTGCAGGTACTCCCAGGCAGGACCGGCTGCGAAAAAGGAAGCGGCATCACCGATCGCCGGTACGCCGGTCGGGGCCAGCCGCATCACCGTGCCGAACGTTCCGATCCACGCGTGCGGTGAACGCGCGCGCAGCATGTCGAGTTCGCGCAATCGAAAATAGGCATCGGCATAGGTCACGCCGGGAACACGAGATGCAACGAGTCCACCGTACGCAAGCATATCGCTCGAGAGAACGTATCGGTTCGTGCGCGGCGCATCGGCATTGAGCCAACGAACGATTGCATCGGGTTGGCCGAACTGCAGGTAGCGTCCGAGCAATGGACGCGGCGGTGCGACCACCGGTTGTCCGGCAATGCGCCCGAGCATAAGCGGAAGCTGGTACGTCACCGGGCGGTCATCGAGGGGGACAAACACGAGGGCGAGCGCGAGGAAGAAAGCGATCATAGAAGCTTGCGCAAAAAGCCCCCTTCACGCTCGAGCATCGAAGTCGCGCTCGGTGCGTCGACGCCAAGGCGTGCCATCACAACGGCAACTTTAACGCTTCCACCGGACGCCGTCAGGAATTGTTGCGCGTCGCTGCGCTCGATGCCGGCGAGCAGCTGCACGAGCCGCAAAGCGCGCGCGTTCAACTTCGCGTTCGTCGCAACAACATCAACCATGAGATTTTCGTGGACCTTCCCGAGACGAACCATGACGGCGGTCGAAATTGTATTGAGCGCGAGTTTCTGCGATGTACCGGCTTTCAACCGCGTCGATCCGGTCACCACCTCGGGCCCCGTGTCGAGAAAGATCGTGATCTCGGCAGTATCGCCGAGCCGCGATGGATTGCTGTTCGTGATCGCGGCGGTGAACGCGCCGTCGGCACGCGCACGCGCAAGAGCGGCAGCGACGTACGCAGCACCGCCGCTTGCAGAGATGCCGATCACTGCATCACCCGCAGAGACATGACCCGCCATCTCACGCGCGCCCGCATCGCCGTCATCTTCGGCGCCCTCGACGGGAGAACGCAGCGCGCGATCGCCTCCCGCAATATGGGCGCATACAAGCTCCGGCGCCGTACCGAATGTCGGCGGCATCTCCGAGGCATCGAGGACGCCGAGCCGTCCGCTGGTGCCGGCTCCGACGTAGTGTAAGCGTCCGCCGTTCGCAAGCCGTTCGCTCACCGCATCAACAACACGCGCGATCGCATCGCTTGTAGCAATCACTGCTTCAACGGCGGCCCGCTGATCCGTTGCGATCGCATGCACGAGGTCGAGGGTCGATAGCATATCGAGTCCGCGCAATGTATCGTTGCGCTGCTCGGTCTGGGGAAGCTGTTCGGACATGCGGCTAAAGCATCGCTCGTGCTAGCGCAAGCGCACCGTATTCCGGCGAGGGCGGATTCTTGATGAGATGAAAAGCCGGATATTCATTGACGATGCGAGTTTCAAGCAGATACGTGAGCAACGAATTCTGCAAAAGGAGACCGCCCGCGAGAACGACCGGAAGTTCCCTCTGCGCAACACCCGCGGACCGGACGACCGTCTTGAGCATATCCGAGAGTTCCAGCGCAGCGCTTTGCACGATCTTCGTCGCGTCGCGCTCGCCGTCCGACGCGCAACCGACGACGACCGGGGCGAGCGATGCGAGCTTGCGCACGGGATCGTCATCGCCATAAATCACTTGCACGACATCTTCGGTGGACTCGGTGTCAAGCACGCTTTCCACGGCCTCGATAAAGCCGTCACGGCGCGCGCGTCCGTCGTAGACGCGCAAGAGCAGCCGCACTGCAGCCGCACCGATCGCCGCGCCCGATCCCTCATCGCCTAGCAAAAATCCATGACCGCCCGCGCGATACGTGCGATCGCCGGCGATCGCGTACGCGATCGATCCCGTTCCGGAAACCAGAACGATGCCGTCGCCACGCGGCACGGCCGCCCGCAACGCGATGGTTGCATCGTCGCAGACGCTGACGCGCGCACCGGAAAGACGAGCTCGCAGCGCGCTCTCCAATGCCGCCGCAACGTCGCGATACCCGGCTCCCGCCGCGCCGACGGCAATTGCGTCGACGTGCTGGCCTTGCGTAGCGCTTGCGATTGCGCGGGCAATCGTCGAGGCGGCATCTTCCACGCCGGCGCGCCGAACGTTCGCGGCATCGCCTTCGAACGCGCCGCTGGCAACGCCGTCGCGTTCGACAACGACACTCGTTGCCGAGCCGCCCGCGTCAACACCTACGACGACAGACACTCTGCTTCAACCTCCGCAAGTAGCTCGCGCAAACCGTGCGGTGCGATCGCGCCGAGGGGCACTGCTCGCGCCGCACCGGTTACCTGCGGTACATTCGACGGACGCTCGCGCAACGTCTCGTAGCCTAACACCGCGAAGGCAATGGCTTCCTTCGCGTCGACCGGAATTCCGGCAACGTCGGTGGGATCCATGAGCGCGCCGGGCAGCATGCGTTGGATCTCGCGCACGAGCGTCGAGTTGCGCGCGCCGCCTCCGCTGCAAAGCACATGCGCTTCCGCAAGACGGACGTCGCGGACGCCGCGCGCCACCGCATGCGCAGTAAGCGCGGTAAGCGTCGCTGCCCCATCTTCAAGCGAAAGGCGTCCGAGTGCCGCACCGTGCTGCATCAGAAAATGTTCGCCGAAGCGCTCGCGGCCCGTCGATTTCGGAGGCGGCATCGAAAAATACGGATCGGCGAGCATCTCGTTGAGGAGAGGGACGTCCGGTGTACCGGCGGCAGCAAACGCACCGTTTTCATCCATCCACATCTCGCCGCGCGTCCGTTCGCGAACGAATGCATCGATCAACATCACCCCGGGACCGCAATCGAACGCCACAACATCGTGCGAGTCGACACCACGTGGAAGTGCCGTGAGATTCGCGATACCGCCTATATTGAGCGCCACCCGGTCTTCGTCATCGTCGGCAAGCAAGAGTGCATCGATGTACGGAACGAGGGGAGCCCCGTGACCGCCCGCTGCGCAATCGGCACTTCGAAAATCGTAGATTACCGTTGTATGGAGCGATTCTCGCACTATGAACGGATCGCCGAGCTGAAGCGTCACGTGCTTCGCGCCATCGTGGTACACCGTCTGTCCGTGGGATGCGATGTAATCGACGGAAAGCGCGCCGGCAACAACGCGCGCCGCGCGCGCGAACGCAGTTCCGAGCGCACGATGCAAATGCGTCAAATGCTCGGCGCTGCCGGCATTCGGCGGCAACGCTTGCCGCAGCGACGTCATCACTTCTTCCTCGAACGGCACCGTGACGAACGAAAGCAACTCGATGGAATACGAATTCCCCCGGGGAAAAATACGAAGGAGCGCCGCATCGATACCATCGAGAGACGTGCCACTCATCAATCCGATTGCGAGCATTAGGGAGACTCTGAAGATGTGGCGCGCCGACTGTTTTGGCGCCACAACCCGAGATGCAATGAAGCCGCGCGCGAGCATCCCCTCTGCGGGATGTGACCGCGCGGCTGAAGCGGCAGATCGGGTTGTGCCGCCAAAACCCGAAGGGCAAAGGTTTTTTGGGGTGATCTCATCGTTGCTGCGTCGGTCACATATCGCAGAGGATATGCTCCCTCCTCGCTCCTCGACCTCACCCCAAAAAATCTTTGCAGTCGACGCGCCACATCTTCAGAGTCTCCCTAATCGATAGCTTCGATGAGCGCTTCAAAAAACGCCGCTCGTAGTGGGCGGGAATCCGAACGGCCGAAGTAGACGGTGTTGGTTAGCAGCACGCCGCTGACGTCGCGCTGTGGATCGGCCCAGACGCAGGTGCCGGTAAATCCCGTGTGACCGAAGGTCGCGTGCGACATGAACCGTCCGCACGAGTTTTCGTCGTTGGTTTTCAGCGCCCAGCCCAGGCCCCGGCGCAGCACGGGGTCGTAAGCGGCCTCTTGCACCGCTTCGCGCGCGAGGGTCACCGGCAGCATCTGCGTTCGACGTCCGTTCGCCGCTGCAAGGTACGCTTCGGAGAGCGCCGCAACATCGGCGGCCGTGCCGAACATCCCGGCGTGTCCCGCAACGCCGTTCATAAGATATGCCTTCTCATCGTGCACGCTGCCTTGCACGCGGCCCCGCCATTCGTCCGCTTCCGTTGCCGGAATTTCCAAACGCTCGCGATGCTTCGGAACAAATTCGAGCGCATTGCTTTTAAAACGCTGCGCCGTAAGCGTTGGAAGTGCGAGACCGTAAACGCGTTCGAGCAGTACGCCGAGGGCGATCATTCCGAGATCGCTGTACAGAACGCGCTCCCCGGGTTCGGCGACGAGCGGACGCGTCAAAACGAAGTCTCGAACGTTTTTATCGAAGAGCATCCGGTAATCGGCGCCTGAATTCATCCCCGACGTATGCGCGAGAAGCATGCGCAGCGTGATTGACGCGTGATCGCTCTCGCGCCATTCCGGCATCCATTCGCCGAGCGGGCCGTCGAGTGTGACGCGCCGTTCCGCAACGAGCATCAACGCAAGCGTCGAAACGAACAGCTTCGTGATGGAGGCAAGATCGAAGCGCGAGTCGACGTAAACGGGACGCGCAAGCTCGTCATTGCGCGTCGTGCCGTATGCTTCTTCGAAGAGCAGCTTGCCGCCGCGTTCGATGCGCGCAACCGCGCCGGTGTACCACGTTCCCGTCGCCTTGTGCAGCAACGAGTCGATCGCGGAGAATTTAGATTCCGCCAAGCTCAACCGGTAACACTCCCGTCGCAACGCCGTCGCCAAAGATCGCGTCGGCTAAGCCGCCGAAGCTCACAGCGTTGTCGCCGTACGTCGCGAGGAGATGCTGCGCCTGCGGAAAGAGCGCGCAATCATACGGCTCCCGCACGGAAACCACCAGCGCGTCAGGAAATCTTTCGAGAATCGCCGCCACCGCGCGCGCTTGCGTGGGAATAAGGTGCGCCCGACGCATGAGCACGATCGGCCGCCGCCGTGAATTGGCGATTGCCGCGAGGAGCGCCGTGATGTCTTCGCCGGCCGGATCGAGCGGCGCAACGTGCTCTTGCAGTGCAGGCGCCTGCGATCCAAGCGATGCGTGCGCCTCGAGCGTGCCTTGCGCGCCTTCCGTCGTCGTTCCGGAAAATGAAATCACAATCGACGCCGTGGGATCGGCGTGGGCGATGCCACGAATCCGTGTCACCGCCCGCCGCGCGATTTCGCGGCCGACGTGCGGATGGAGCGCCGGCGCATCGAGTGCAATCGGTTCGGCAGCCGCGCGCCGCAGTCGCATGACGCGTGCGAACGCTTCTTCCAGACGCGCGTGCGGAATGCGTCCGGCATCGACTTCTGCAGCGAGATGCTGTGCCGAAGCTTCGGCAAGTTCGAGATCGTGGCTCACAATTGCGCAGTCGGCTCCAGCAGCAATCGCCGCCGCGACGCCGTTGAGCGTTCCGATACCGTTTTCAATCGCGCTCATCTGCATGCAATCGGTAAAACAGACGCCGTCGTACTGCCACTCGCCGCGCAGGAGATTGGTTAGCAATCGCGGTGAGAGCGACGCGGGAACCGCCTCATCGAACGCTTGCGCAACCACATGTGCAGCCATGATCGATGCGGCTTGCGCGCTCAACGCTTGAAACGGTGCAAGATCACGCGCGCGCAACGTTGCGGTATCGGCGCGAATGACGGGAAGCTCGAGATGCGAATCGACGGATGTGTCGCCGTGGCCCGGAAAGTGTTTGAGCGTTGCTGCAACTCCCCCGCGCTGCAGGCCGCGCACGAATGCGCCGGCCATCTCCGTTACGAGCGCGGGCCATTGACCGAACGCGCGCGCGCCGATCACCGTGTTCATCGGGTGCAGCGCAAGATCCAGCACCGGCGCAAAGTCGTGGCCGAATCCGCCGCGGCGCAGATCGAAGGCAAGTTGTTCCCCGGCACGCAACGCAAGCGACGGATCGCGCGTCGCGCCGAGCGCCATCATCGACGGCAACTCTTCCACGCCGTCGCGAATGCGCGCGACGCGGCCGCCTTCCTGATCGATTGTCAGCAGCGGCGGCGGATCGCCAAAGGTGCGCAACGCGTTGGTGAGTTCACGAACCTGGGCGAGCGATTCGATATTACGGGCGAATAGAATGAAGCCGGCAAAGGGCGTTCGGCGCAGGCGCGCAAGGGCCGCGTCATCGAGTGACGTCGCATCGAATCCCGTCACGACGACCCCTGCGGCCAGACGCCTGAGTTCCTCTACGGGGTGCGGCTGTCGTATCGACACAGATCCTCTTCTGCGACGGCGATGGCCGTTTCACTTCCGACTGTCGGTGCGTCGAATGCCGGCGCTCGAACGATGACCGTCCCGTGAACCGTGCGCACGTGTACGTACACATCGGCGCCCGTCCGCTCGACACGTTCGACGCGTCCCCGAAGCGAACGCTCGCCGTTCGCGAGGGCTCCGCGCTCCGGGCGAAATCCGGCAATCGTATCGCCCGGCCAGCCGAACGCGATGCCGGGAAGCAGATTCATCGGACGCGCGCCAAGGAATGCAGCCGCGCGTGCCGTTCGCGGACGATCGAAGACGCGCTGCGGATCGCCCGAGTCTTCAATGCGCCCGTCCAGCATCACGACGAGATCGTCGGCAACCGCCATAGCATCCGAATGATCGTGCGTTACAAACACGATCGGCCCCGCAAAACGCTCGCGAACATGGACGATTTCGTCGCGTACGCGCACGCGCAAGTCGGGATCGAGCGGCGCCAGCGGCTCGTCGAGCAACAGCACTTCGGGATCGGAGAGCACCGCGCGCGCGATCGATACGCGTTGACGCTCCCCGGTCGAGAGCTGCTGCGGGAATTTTTCGAGATGCGCGTGTACGTCGAGCGCGCGCGCAACTTCATCGACGCGATCCGTCCCGTTGCGCGAACGCAGCACGAAGCGCAGATTCTCGCGAATGGTCATCGTTCGCGCGAGCGCATCAGCTGCAAAGACCATCGCTGCGCGCCGCTCCTGCGGCGCTTTGCCAACCACTGAACGGCCGTTGACGACAATGTCACCACGAGCAATGCGAACCAATCCGCAAACCGCGCGCAGAAGCGTGCTTTTCCCCGCGCCCGACGGGCCGACGACCGAGAGCGTGCGCCCCGGCGGGACGCTAAAGCTGACGTCCGCAACGGCGGGCTCCGATACGCGCGGATACTGCACGACGAGGCCGCGAACATCGAGCCCGTCGCCTGCGTTCACGTCTTATTTCAAACGGATGGATTGCGCGACGAGCCGCCCGTCGATTTCGTAGACGGAGATCTCCACGGTTTGGCCGCGACGCAAATCGGAAAGTCCGGCATAGCCACCGCCACCGTAGATCGAGGTGCTCGGTACCACCGCGACGACCGCCGCGCGATTTCCCGAACGCACGACGAGCGTTCCGGAGGCATAGTCGATCGATTCGATAACGCCGTGCACGCGCGCGGCCGGACGCGAGGGACTTCCCGATTCCAGCGACCGGTAGAGATTATTCCCGGGGGATTGCGGCGGGTCCGCGACAGAACGAAGCGGCAGCAGAAAAACGCTGCTGAGAATGATGATTGCGAGAGAACGCTTCGTGATCATGGTCATCAGGGGTAACGCGGCCGTTCTGCGTTCCGTTCCGGCCCCGGCCGCCACGGTCCTCGGCTCGCGGGTTTGCGCGTCCGGCGCAAATCCATATTAGGCAAGCGCCCTCATGTACGCCTCACGCGCCGCGGCATCCTGACCGGCCCGCGCGCGCTCGGCGAGATCGCGTAACGCCACGACGCTCTCGTCATCCGCTCTTTTCCCGGCTAAGACCAGCCGCAGCGCGACGAGCGTAAGATCCGGGGTCCGGCCGCCCAGCATTCGCATCCCCTCGTAAAACGGCTGCGCCGCCGAAACGCCGCTGCGCTTGGAGAGCAGCGCCTTGACGACATCGGCCTTGGCCGGCTTCGCTTCGAGAAGATAGCGGTCGAGCAACTCGAATTCCATCCCATGCTCTTCGCCGCGCGCCTCGCGCTGCTCTTCGCCGTCTTGAGTACGACGGTCGCGGCGGCGCGTCCGGACGACCTTGCACCGCTGCTCGATCGCATGCGCGCGCGAAGCGGACCCGTGTGGCGAACGCATCTGACCTCCACGTCGCACATCACCCTTCAACACGAAACGACAGCCGTGCGCAACGAGTCGCTCGGCATGCGGTTCGCAACGTACGAATGCGAGTCGAATCTCTGCGCCGGCACCTATTTCGACGGCGAGAAAATCTACTCGATCAATATCAACGGCACGCGATTGCCGGCGTCCGATTCGAACGATCCGTATTTGCGCGGCGAACGAACGATCGCGTCGTTGGATTTTCTCGCGCCGGATTTTAGCGATAACGGCGGGTACGTCCGCGATGCCGGTTCGCAAACGATCGACGGCTCGCGGTATCGGCTGCTCGTGGTAAGCAACGGCGATGCGACGCCGATGCGTGTCTTCGTCGATGCAAAGACGGCGCTCGTGCGCTACATTCAGGACGTTGACGGCGACGCGACGCTCGAATACCGCGACTATCGTGCAGTCGACGGCGGATTGCTTCTTCCCTATCTCGTTCTGCGCAACGGCGACGTGCTCGAACGGTACGATTCGCGCGGCACTACGAAGGACGACTTCGCGGCGCCGCATGGGCCGGCCGTGTCCTTCAGCGGACCGCCGATTCCGGTGCAAAGCGATCCCGACCGTGCGATTCCGATCTTTCCTTGCAGCCTCGGCGGGATCTCGACGACGTGTCTGCTCGATAGCGGGAATTCCGGTCTGTCGATGAGCGCGGAACTCGCGCAGCAGTTACATGCGCCGACCGTCGGTTCGTTCGACGTGCGCGGTTTGGGTGACTATGCGACGCAGGTCGTGCGCGCGACGGATCTGCGCGTCGGCAACGCAACGTACGGACCGGCGAACTACGTGGTGCTGCGCGACATTCACCACTTCGGATACGACGTCGTCCTCGGCGCGGATATTCTGGCATCGACGACGATCGGATTGGATCCGATCCATCACACGATCACGTTCGGAGCGCCGATTCCATCGGGCGGCACGTCGGTTTCGCTCATCTTCCAAAACTTCGTCCCCGTACTCACGGTGCAACTCGGTAATTTGGGAACGCAACTCGCGCTCGATACCGGCGACGAATCGAATATCAATCTCGCCTACGATTATTATCAAGCGCATCGCCAATTGTTCTCGGTGATGGATCAACGCCAAGTCTCGGGTGTCGGCGGATCGAGCATTGAAGTGATGGGAACGATTCCCGAAGTGCGCGTCGGCGATCTCTCGATGACGAAGCAACGCATCGGCGCAACGCAGTTGCTGCGCGGCACGGCGTTCGGTCACCTCGGCGCGGGCTTCCTCGAACATTTTCAAGTTGTCATCGATTACGCCGCCGGACAAGTCCACTTCGTTCCCACCCCCGAGCCGCCACAGTAATTTGAAGCGCGTCGCCGTTACTGTTAAGCCAGGCTCGAAAGCGCCCGGTATCGAGCAGCATGGAGACGCGCTGATCGTGCGCGTGCGGGAGCGGGCGGTTGAAGGCGCTGCGAACGCCGCCTGTATTCGGGCGCTCGCGAAATATTTTGACGTCCCGCCGTCGACCATCGTGCTCGTGCGCGGCGAGCGTGGACGCGCGAAACTGTTCGAAGTCGGCGGCTAGCTGCGATCCACAATCCATTGCGCAACGGCGGCCTCGACGAACGACCCGCGGTCGCGATGCGGGGCGTGTCCGCAATTCGCGAGGACGAGCCGGTCGGTGCTGCCGCCGCTCGCGCCGGCAAGAAGCTCGAGCTGCGCGAGCGTTCCGTATTCGTCGTCGGCACCCTGAACGGCCAACCCCGGAACGGCGATGGACGGCAGCATTTCGACGATCGACCACGAGCGAAACGCGGGCGCGAGCCAGATGTCGTTCCAGCCGTAGAACGTCCTATCGACGTCGGCGTGATGACGCGCCATCTTTTCGCGCAGCGACGTCGTGCGATACGTTTGCCCGATCGCAGCGATGCTCGTCACGCTGATGTCTTCCACGATGACGTGCGGCGCCTCGAGAACGAGCGCGCGCACGCGATCCGGAAAGGCGGAAGCATAAATCAGCGCAATCGATGCGCCGTCGCTGTGACCGACGAGAATCGGACGTTGCACGTTCATTGCGGCGAGAAGCTCCGGTAGTACAACCAGCGCTTCGTGATGCATGTAATCAACGCCGCGCGCCTCGCGTAAGACGTCGGAGAAACCGTTGCCGTAGCGCGAATAGACGATTGTCGCGCATCCCGTCCGCTCGCCGACACGCTGTGGAAAGTCGCGCCACAGGTCGATCGATCCTAAACCTTCGTGAAGAAAGACGAGCGCCGGCGCGCCATGACGAAGCGCCGGCGTGCTGACGACGTCGATGTTCCGTCCTGCGATCTGCACTCGTCGTGACTAGTGTGTCGAGCCCTTGAGGTCCTTTTGCGCAAGCGCGAGATGCGTTTCCAACACGGGGAGCGTCTTCTGGGCGTAGGCTTTCACCCGCGCGTTCGATCCGCTCGCGATTTCGTTCTTGAAAAGCGCGATCACTTTTTCATGATCCGCGACCTGCGTTTCAAAGTATTTTTTCGGGGATACCGAGTTTGAAGGCCGGCTTTGCGGCGGACTGCCTTGAGGCAAGGGTGATTGCTCCGACTGGCCCGACTCCGGAAGCGTACCGTTCGGCACCGTAATGTTCAACTCTCGTGCAAGTGAAAGCAGTTGCGTGTTGGCTTCACTATGGTCTTTCACCATGCGGGTCGCGTAGGTCTGCACGAGGCTATTGCCCGCGTCCGCATAGAGCGTGCCTTCCTTGATCTCGTCGGTTCCGGCCGCGAGCGCGGCACGCACGAACTTGTCGTCCGTCAGCGACGTGTTCTTGGTCTGTGCGAAGGCAATGGTGAAGCAAAGAATCACGCATGCAACGGTAACCGCAAAAACCTTCATGGTTTGCTTCTTCCCCCGCCGGGGATGCTCGTACCACCATGGCACAAGAGACACAAACGCTTCCGCCACAACATCAAAATCAGCAACCCGGCGAACAGTCGCAAATGAGCCCGCCGCCGCAAGAAGAATCGCCGCACGACCCATACGGCAAGCGGTTTACCGGCAAGACGTTCATCGTTACCGGCGGCGACAGCGGCATCGGCCGTTCCATCGCGATCGAAGCAGCGCGCGAGGGTGCGCGCATCGCAATCGTCTATCTTAGCGAAGACCGGGACGCCAGGCATACCGCGGATCGCATCGCTAAGTACGGCGGCGATTCCATTGAGATCAAAGGAGATATCGGCGATTCGCGTTTTTGCGATCGCGCCGTGCAAGAAACCATTGCGCGGTTCGGAACGATCGACGTGCTCGTAAATGACGCGGGCGAACAACATCCGCAGGACGACATCACGAAGATCAGCGACGAGCAGCTCGAGCGCACGTTCCGGACGAATATCTTCGGATTCTTCCATATGGTGCGTTCGGCTCGACCGCACCTTAAATCGGGAAGCTCGATTATCAACATCGCATCGGTGACCGCATATAAAGGCCAGCCGGCACTCCTCGACTACTCGTCGACGAAGGGTGCAATCGTTTCATTCACACGATCGCTCGCGATTTCGCTCGCAAAAGACGGCATTCGCGTGAACGCCGTTGCACCGGGGCCGATTTGGACGCCGCTGATTCCGTCAACATACCCGGCGGAAGACGTAAAAACGTTCGGCGCAGACACGCCGATGAAACGTCCGGGTCAACCGTACGAAGTCGCCGCCGGCGCCCTCTTCCTCGCAAGCGACGATGCGTCGTACATCACCGGACAGACACTCCACATCAACGGCGGCACCGTGGTGAACGGGTAAAGCCTACCGGTCTTCGACGCGTTTGATTCCGGCTTCGTCGACGCTTGGAACCGGCTGTTCTTGCGTCTCGGCTTCCGTGGGACGGCCCGCGGCTTTCCAGGCGTCGATACCGCCGTCGATTGTTTCGACGTCCTCGTATCCGCTCGCCAGCAACTTGGCGCCGATCGCTTCGACGATACGTTCGTCGTCGCCGTAAAGCGCAATCGTTCGCTGTTTCGGCAACGGCAAGACGAGCGGATCGGCTTTGAGCAGAGCGTCGGGATCGTAGTGAAGCGCGCCGCGAATTTGCTCGCCGTGACGGCGGCGGCGCAAATCGAGAATCGGTGTTTGATCGTGAATTGCGCGCGCGGGTGCCCGTTTCATCGATGCACCTGCCGTTCGAGCTCGGGATCAAGCGCGGTGCGCGGGTCGTTGTCGCCCGGCACGGAAGCGTCTTCGACGTACGGACGATCGCTTGGAACGTCACGCTTTTCGTGCGGCTTTTCGCCGGTGCTCTCAGGCTTGCGGCTGTTCATGTTGCGAAACGTTCCCGAGGACGCGCGGACGAAACGCCACGCTGATACGCGCGTCGCTTGGACGCGACGATTTCGCAATGGTATGTTCCCAAAACTCTTGCGAGCGGCCGCTCATGACGAAGAGACTGCCGGCATCGAGATCGATGGAATGGACGACACGCGGGCGTCGTTTCGTCCGAACCTGCATGCGCCGAGTCGCACCGAGACTCAGGAGCGCGATTGTCGGCTGCGGCGGCATATCGGCAAGGTGATCGTTATGCCAGGCGACGCTGTCCCGTCCGTCGCGATAGTAGTTGAGGCCGACACTACTGAAGCGCTCGGCGAGGAACGCCTCCACGCGCTGACGCGCCGCGTTCAGCAAGGGAGGCAGATCTTCCACGGCATAGCGCGCGACGAGTCTCGGCACGTCGACCATGTGGTCGTACATCCACATTGTCTCCGACGACCACGGCGCATCCCCCATAAGCGAGCCGAAGAGCCGTGCCGCTTCCTCCGTTTCGAAAACGCCCGGATAGTACGCAATGCGGCCCGTCTCGTCGTCGACGTAGACGTGCGGTCCGGACTCAAAGAGCGCAAGCTGGCTGGTCATGTGGGATACCGCTCATGACCGCAATCGGAGGGCAGCGGTGGCGTCTGCCATCCCTCCGAACTAAGCGACCCATTCAAAGCGCGCGAACCGGCCCGCGTCGATCACTAGCAATACCGCGCAAAGCGCAAGGATAACGTAGCCCGCCGGCGGTACCCGTCGAACGCTCGCACCGACAGCAAGTAGCAACGGAGCAATTGCATACGCGTTGCGATCGACGGAGAACGGCGTACCTGCGAACAGCAACGCTGCAAGCGCCAAGAGCGCATACAGTGTCATCAAACGGCCGAGGCGTCGTGCCTGCAGGATTACGGCGACCGCACCGAGCGGAACGAGCAGCACCATGAGGTTTTGCCGCAATCCGTCGAGACTGGTCAACGAGAACGCGATCGCGCGCCATGCACGAGCGTCGAAGCCGAAACCGCTGCGCCAGGCGCGTTGGGCATGAACGAACGCAAACGCATCTCCGAAGCGAAAGGCGCAATACGCTGCAAATGCGCCGACTCCGCAGAATGCGATACTTCCCGCGATAATCGTACGTGCGCGCCGCTCTGCGATGCCGTCAACTACGATCGCGCAAGCGAACGGCACGCCAAGTGGACTCGCCAGTGACGCAAGGGCGCCCGCGCAGCCGCCGATGAGCTGGCGATTACGATCGAGCAAATAGAGCGCGGCGGTACTGCACAACAGAAAGAGACTCTGCGGATATGCGACGCTCGAAAAGAGCGACGGCGGCAAGAGCACGGCAAATGCGACGCTCCAATTCGCCGCGATTGCGTCGAAGCGCCGCTCCGCCAAGCGATGTAACAGCGCGAGAGAGCCAAGAAATGCGACGTTCGAAATTCCGGCCGCGAAGGCGGGCCACGGAAACACGCGCATGAACGGCTCCGCTACGAGGGGCAGCAGCGGAAAAAACGCGGCGTTGTGTTGCCGGCCGTCGTTGGCATACTCATAGCCGTGCAGTGCGATCGACCCATACCAAGCGCCGTCCCAATTCGCAAGTGCGCCCGCGTGGCCGTTCGCAAGCAAGACGCACAACACCAGCAATCGCGAGAGCGCCCAGGCCACGACAACGAAGCGCATGGTTCACCGTCTGCTTCAATCGGGGACCATAGTCCTAGTTCGGGCGCTCCGACCGCGCCTATCGGCCGGCGGCGGTCTGGCGTATGGTTAGCGACAGATGTTCCTGAAGTCGAAGCGCACCTCGCGCTCGGTCGACTACTTATTAGCGGCGCTCAGCCCGCTTGAAGTTGCGCGCGCCACGCACGAATACTTGGGTGGCCTCGGCGAGGACGAACTCCAGGCACTCGTCGCCCACAGCGTCGCCCGCATGGACGAGGATGAGCGCGCCTACTTTGAAATGTCGCCCGATTTCGGGACGTTCCTCGAACAGAATCGCCGCGCATTACGAACGCTCGACAGCAATGCATTGCGCGCGATTTTCATGCCCGTTATCGGGTCGGGCGCTGCCACTGTTGAAGGAACCGAAGACGATGGGATGCACGTTGACGATGCGGGGGAAGCGATACGGCGCCTCACCAACCCCGCGTTCGATGCGTACCAACGCACCGTAACGACGGCTGCACGCGCAGGTCGTGGGTTCCGCCACGCCTTCTTTGCGGCTGACGCGTGGCTCGCGCGAACGTACAACGAGATGTGGTCTTCCGCGCTTCGCGCAGCGTATGCAACCGCAATGGCCGTTGCCATCGTGGCAGCCGGGGCGGCGATCACGGCGATATTGATCTTCTTCATTTTCCCGGCCGGTAAGAGCGCGCTCGCGTGGATCGCGAGCCGCCCCACGATCGTCGCAACGATCCGCGCTCCGCGCGTTGCCGTCCAACATCACGTCGCTCGTCACATCGTTACGCATCACCGCGCCGTCCCCGCGAAGATCATCGTCGCGCAACAGACGGCGCCGCCGCCGACTCCGCGGCCGACCGCGACGCCGACCCTCGCGCCGACGGCGACGCCGAAGGCAACGGCCGCTCCAAAGGCAACGCCGGCCCCGGCTCGCATCGCATCGGCCGCTACATCGAAAGGTCCAGCCGCTGCGCGCGAACAGGAAGCGATTCTGCGACGCATTGCGTCGATGCGGCGCGTCGCCGGGACGATGCCGTCGCACGAGGCGCCGCTCGTCCAGCGCGCGCGCCTCATTGTGATGTCGTATCTCGATTCGTTGATGCGGGGCGACGCGAGCTCGGCACTCGGGAACCTCGGCCTCTCGGCAAGTGCCGGCACATCGAACTTGACGGAGGCTCCGATACTCGCCGGCGCGACGGAGTTCCGCGTGGTACGAGCGGGGCTTGTGGATGCGGGCAGTGCGAAGGTTCAGGTCGTGATCGACAGTCCTCAGGGACGCTACTTCGGCGACTACATCGTCTCGGCGAACGGGCCGGCCGCGTGGATAACGCAGCACGAAGTCATTCCCGTCGAATCCGGGACCGCACACCACTGAAGGGCGCTGTTAAGCCACTGTAAAGGAACGGCGACGATTGTTACGATAAGGTCTAGCGGTGCGCCGCCCAGGCTCATCGCCGTGCTCGTACACGTCGAAAACGATAAGGTAGATGCTCAACGACCTCATCACGTTCTTCACCGGGGCTCCGCAGAACCGGCGCAAGTATCCGCGCCGTGCCGGTCCGTTCCCCGCGTGGGTAGCGGTGGGTCAGCAGTGGACCAACTGCGCGTGTCTCGATATCTCGGGCAGCGGTCTCGGCGTCGTTTCGCCGGCTGCGCTTCCGGACGAAGTCAATGTGCGGGTGCAACTCGAGTCCCGCAACATCGTGATTCGCGCCAAGCGGGTTTGGCAGCAGCCGGGAACGGCGCAAGGCAAACCCGCGTGGCGCTACGGCTTGGCCTTCACAGGGATCAGCGCCGATGACTGGGACGCCATCGTGCGATTCTGCAACAACGATCAGGTAATGATCGAAAACAAAGCGCAGAAAGAACTCGAACTCGTGCGGCTCAAGGCCGACGACGTCGCGCGGCTCATTCCGAAAAAGCTTCAGGATCAAATGCTTACGATGCTCGTGGGTAAAGGCCGCCTCGCGCCGATCGACGAGAAAACGCCGCTCGTGCAATATTCCTACGGCGGCGTCATGAAACGCAGTGGAAAGGCGTTGCATCGCCTCATGATCCACTCACGCGTTCGAGACGAACTCACCGGCGAAGTCAAGGCCTTCGACACCCGCTTCTACTTCGACGATCAAGGCGGAAACGTCCAATTGGACGACTAGCGCGGCCCCGCTAGAGAATTTCGATGACGGCCGTCGCCCAGCGGCCGTTTTGATTTGTCCGAGCGATAAAGCCCGTCGCCGTCCGGTCGTAGACGTAGAAGCCCGCGCGTTGCGCTTCGCCGATCGAGCGAAAGACCATCATTCCGTGTGCCATGATGTCTCCTTTGAGAGGTCTCGTTCGTCATGTACATGTGAGACCGACGAAATGTTCCGCACGCCGCCGCATACCTGACAGAGCCTGTCAGGTATACCGGGTTAGGCTTGTGCCATGATCGTACGAACCCGCGCCCTTCGCCACGTGGCCTCGACGGATGAGCCGATTCGCGAAGCGTTCGAGATCGATGGCGTCTGCGCGCTCGCAAGCTGCTATCCCGTTGACGACGTCACGCTCGACGTGTGGCTCGATGCCGATGTCGCGTTGAGCGAACGTCAATGCATCGCGGCGCACCGGCGCGTCGCGTGGTATTTGCGCCGAGATGACGGACGCACTACGCCCTTCGAGCGCATTTGCACGTCTCTTCTCGAGCCGTTTCTTTCACGCGATGCCGCTCGCTGCGTCAAAGCACGAATGATCAAGCGTTTCGGAATGTCGATCGTACGCGACGGTACGATCTACCGCGCGTTTCCCTCCGCACGAACGCTGGCGAACGCGAGCGATGACGAATTGCAATCGGCCGGCGTGCCGGCGGCAGCCCTCACGCGTCTGCGTACGACGATCGACGCATTCTGCCGCCTGGATCGGTTACCTGAAGCGCACGATCGCAAGCGCCCAACCGGCGGGAGTACGAGCGCGAACGAGAAAACCTTCGGGGGTACGGTCGTATACGTGATATCCGGCGCGAATCGCATCGGTGAGGGTCGTGAAAGTCAAGATTCCCATGGTGGCGAGCCCCTCTCGTTGTAGCGAGCGTAATACGCCGATGCGTAGCAATTGTGAATTTGGCGCGAGTTCGGGTACGGGCATACGTATTAGGACATGGCGTTGTTACGCGATCGCGCAGAGGCCGGGCAGCAGCTCGCCGAACATCTCAACGACTATGCAGGCCGCCCAGATGCGATCGTGCTCGCGCTTCCGCGCGGCGGAGTCCCGGTCGGATATGAAATAGCGCATAAGCTGCATCTGAGGCTCGATGTCTACGTTGTGCGCAAACTCGGTGTCCCGGGACACGAAGAGTTGGCGATGGGCGCGATCGCTTCCGACGGAACGTATATCGTGGATTCGTTCACCGTCGAAGCGGCGAGGGTCAATCGCGACGCGTTAGAGCGGACGTTGCAACGGGAAGCGGCGGAATTGAAACGGCGCAGCGCGGCATATCGCGACGATCGGCCCGAGCCGGAACTCGATGGAAAAACGGTCATTGTCGTTGATGACGGACTGGCAACGGGTGCATCGATGTATGCCGCCGTTCAGGCACTTCGCACGCGTCATCCGGCTGCGATTGTTATTGCGGTTCCCGTTGCACCGGTAGAAACCGTCGAATGGTTGCGCGGCGTCGCCGACCGCATTATCTGCCCTCATCAGTTCGAACGCTTCGGCGCCGTCGGATTGCATTACGGTAATTTCGGAGAAGTCTCCGATGACGAGGTGCGCGAGCTCTTGGCGCGCGCCGGAAGCGAGCGCAGATCGTGGAGCATCGCTTAGCCGCGGCGTCCCTTGGTGAGTCGATCCTGCCGCTTCGTTCGAGCGCCGCCGACGAAGAGGCGCTTTTCGAACTGATCGGCGATGCGCCGATCGTGCTCATTGGTGAAGCGACGCACGGCACGCACGAATTTTATCGAACGCGCGCGGATATCACGAAGCGCCTCATCGCCGAGCGCGGGTTTACGGCGGTCTGCATCGAGGGCGACTGGCCCGATGCGTATCGCGTCAACCGGTACGTCCGCGGCGCAACCGACGATGCCGGACCGGAGGACGCACTGAGCGGCTTCTGTCGCTTTCCCACGTGGATGTGGCGGAATGCCGACGTCGTCGAGTTCGTGCGGTGGCTGCGCGAGCACAACGAACGCGAACGAACGGCCCATACGCCGCGAGCCGGATTCTACGGCCTCGATCTCTACAGCATGTACGCATCGATCGACGCCGTCCTGGAGTATTTGGAACGGGTCGATCCGCTTGCCGCAAAGAAGGCGCGCGAGCAGTACGCGTGCTTGGAGCCCTTCGAAGATCATCCCGAAGAGTACGCGATGGCGGCTTTCGGCGGCGTGCACCCGTCATGCCGGGAAGATGTGATGAACGCACTCTTCGACATTCAACGGCATGCAGCCGGCTACGCGGCTATGGACGGACAGGTTGCCGAAGACCAGTACTTCTACGCCGAGCAGAACGCACGCATCATTGCAAACGCGGAACGTTACTATCGCGCAATGATCGACGACACGATTTCAACGTGGAATCTCCGCGACGCGCACATGGTCGACACGCTCGAACGGCTCATGGCGCACCTTTCGCGCCATCGCGCTCCGGTTAAGGCCGTCGTCTGGGCGCACAACTCCCACGTCGGTAACGCCGGCGCAACCGCAATGCAGTGGCGCAACGAGACCAACATCGGCGAGTTGGTACACCGCAAGTACGGCGCGCGCTGCGTCGCGATCGGATTTACGACCTACACCGGAACCGTCACCGCCGCATCGAACTGGCACGCCCCCGAAGAACGGAAGAACGTGCGGCCGGCGCGCGAGGATAGCTACGAGTATCTCTTTCATCGGTTCGGTGAACCGCAGTTCTGGCTGCCCTTGCGCTGGCATCGTCCAAGTTTGAACGGCTTACCGGATCGCGCACGCGAACGTGCAATCGGCGTCATCTACCGCCCGGAGACGGAGCTGCAGAGTCATTATTTCATGGCGCGCTTGATCGAACAATTCGACGCGATCGTCCACATCGATGAAACGCATGCGGTGCAGCCGCTCGAGCGAAGCCGGCTCTGGAGTGAGGGCGAAATCCCCGAAACATATCCGACGGGCAACTGATATCGTAGCACCGCGAGTGCTAGGACTATGAAGCTGTAGCAACCGTTTGCGCGGTGCGGTAGTCTTACGAAGCAATCGCACACGCCATATAACTAACGCAATTCACGATGTTGTCCGTTCAGCGGCCGGTGCTTGCGCCGGCGCCGCCTCCTTCTTCACTGCGTCCCGCAGCTGCGCCCGAGCCGCTCGTAGAGTACGGCCTGCGGCGTGTCTTGATCGTTGCGGGCGTGATGCTTGCTGCGCTTTTGCAAATGATCGACACGACGATCGTCAACGTCTCGCTGCCAACGATTCAAGGCAATCTCGGCGCGACGGTCGACGAGGCGATTTGGGTCGTCACCGCCTTCGTCATTGCAAACGTCGTCGTCATACCGATCACGCCTTGGCTGCAGCGGCGGTTCGGCCGCAAGAACTACTTTCTCGTATCGATCGCGGGCTTTACGATTGCATCGCTTTTGTGCGGAACCGCCACGTCGCTCGACGCGCTCATTGTGTTTCGCATTCTCCAGGGCGCGTTCGGTGGAGGCTTGCTCGCGACGGCGCAGATCGTTCTTCGCGACACATTCGGAACGAAGGAGCTTGGGCTAAGCCAATCGATCTTCGCATTTGCTACCGTCCTTGGGCCATCGATCGGCCCGACGATCGGCGGGATCATCACCGACAACTCTAGCTGGCCGTGGATCTTCGACGTCAACATCGTGCCGGGCATCATCGCGTTCGTACTGCTTCTGCGCTTCCTTCGCGACGATTCCAAGCCGACGCGCGCGCCGATCGATACGGTCGGTTTGGCGCTGCTCATCACAACGATCGCGCCGTTTCAATACGTTCTCGATCAAGGCCAGCAGTATGACTGGTTCTCTGACGATCGCATTACCATCGCGGCGATCGTTGCAGCCCTCGGGTTGGTGAGTTTCGTATGGTGGGAGTTGCGCACCGCCTCGCCGATCGTCGATTTGCGGGTGCTGCGGCACCGTGCGGTGAGCGTCGCGTCGCTTGCGATCAGCGCTAACGCCGTGGGCGTATTCGGCGGTGCGCTGCTTTTGCCGCAGTTTACTATCGATCAACTCGGCTTCACATCAACGGAAACCGGCATCCTGCTCGGGTTGCGGGCGCTGCCGGTCGTCTTTCTGACGCTGCCGCTCGGGCGGATCACGAACAATCAACGCATCGATCTTCGTATCCTGATTGCGTGCGGTTTGATCGGCAACGGCGTGGGCGCGATGTGGCTCGGACATCAGATGACGTCGCAAGCAACGTTCGCCTCCTTCATCTTCCCGCAACTGCTGGCGGGGGTCGGCATCGCGCTCGTGTACTCACCGCTTCTTGTTGCTACGCTGCGCGCCGTTCCGCAAGAGGCGGCGAAGGCGTCGTCGTTCATTATTCTTTCGTTCCAAATGGGCGGATCCATCACCGCGGCCGCGCTGGTAACGCTCCTCGACCGGCGTGAAGCATTCCATCAGACGACGCTCGCGGGGCTGATGACACTCGACCGCGGGCCGGTCGCGCACTTCATGCAGACGCACTCTGCGGCAGCGCTCTCGGCGCTCGTGGAGCAGCAATCGACGGTGCTCGCGTACGGCGACGTCTTGCTCGTCTCGGGCGTTATCGCGGCCACGCTCGCACCACTCGTCTTCCTTCTCCCACGAAAGAAACCGTCGTGACCATTACCTCGCGGGTAATCGACGTGATGACTTCACGATGGCACTATCGCGTCATGATTGATTGGAACTCACGGCGGTGCTGGTCGGCGATCGGCCCGGCTTCCGTCAGCAGCGCCACGGTCAGGCGATGCAGCTCGTCACGCTCGCGAGCCTGCAGCGGGCGGAACATGAGGCGTTCGGTCTCCGAGAGTTTGTCGATTGCCTTCGTCACCGTTCGTCTTCCTTTTGTGGTGAGCGAAATACAATACGCCCTCCGGTCCTCGACGGCACGTTCGCGTTTCGCCAGGCCGGCCGACTCCAGGCCGTCGATCAACTCCACGACGGTGGTGCGGTCGATCCCGAGCTGCGCGCCGAGCGCGTTTTGCCGCTGCGATCCATCTGTGAGGAGAATTCGAAGCAACCGATATTCGCGCACGCGCAACCCGAGAGGATGCAGTGCGTCGTCGATGACGCCCATGACGAGATATCCAAGCGTCGTGAGCGTGAAATCGGGACACCCGATGAGGGCCCCGGGGTACGCGCATTCCGCCTGAGATCGCGTCGTTCGCTTCGTTTTTTTGCTCGCTGTACGTGCCACGCTAACTATCTTTTTTTTACGTCGGTGCAACCCTGCATCAAGAAAGTCACTCTTGCTGACTATCATGGAAGCTGACAGTATTGACCACGGAGAACCGTTCACGGATGCGGGCTTCGGCGCGCTTCGCGGACAACTGGTCCGCCGTGCTCGGCGGATGGTGTGGAATGACGCCGACGCCGAAGATGTCGTGCAAACCGCGCTCGAGCGCGCCTGGCGCGAGCGCGCGCGGTTTCGCAGAGGCTCCGCGGTGACTCCGTGGCTGATGAAAATCACGACGCACGCCGCGATAGATCATCTTCGTACGCTTCGCCCGCGCGAAGAACTCGTCGCACTGGTTCCGCGCCCGAGCGAGGAGATCGAAGCGGTCGTCGCACGCGCCGAGACCATCGAGGAAATCGCTTCCGCCGTGCGCGATCTCTCGGCTCCGTATCGCGATACATGGCTTCTGCATGACGTCCATGGACTCTCGGCTCACGAGATCTCCGCGGACCGGGCAACGCCGTACCATACCGTTCGCACGCACCTTCAACGCGCTCGCAAGCGATTGCGCCGCGCACTTTCCGAGGCTACTTCATGATTTCGTTTTTTCTGCAGCGCCCGCTCTTTGCCGGCGTCGCATCGGCGATCGTGCTCATCGCGGGCTTGATCGCAATTCCCACGCTTTCGGTCGCACAATATCCGAAAGTGGCGCCGCCGGAGGTCAGCGTCACGACCAATTATATCGGTGCCAACGCACAAGCGGTCGAGAGTGCGGTGACGACGCCGCTGGAAGAGGCGATCAACGGCGTGCCGGGCTTGCGCTACATGTCCTCTACGAGCAGCAACGACGGCACGTCGTCGATTACGGCAACGTTTACGCTCGGAACCGATCTCAACGCAGCAGAAGCCGACGTGCAGAATGCGGTGCTCTCCGCCACCGGTAAGCTTCCCGATGCGGTAAAGCAAACCGGCGTGGCGGTCAAGAAGAGTTCGTCGGCGATTATTCTCGGCATCGGCATTCAGTCGGACGGATCGGTGAAGCCCAATGACTTGAGCGATTACGCCGAGCACCACGTCATCGATGCGCTCAAGCGGGTCCCCGGTGTCGCGGACGTTCGCATCTTCGGCTTACGTCGCTATGCCATGCGCGTTTGGCTCGACCCCGTGCGTCTCCAAGCAGAGGGGTTAACGGTCAATGATGTAACGGCGGCGCTTCAGAGTCAAAATCAGGAGATTGCGGCGGGCGCGGTCGGCGCGCCGCCGACGAGCGGCCATCAAGCGCTGCAAATCCAGCTCAACGCCGAAGGTCGCTTGAAAACGCCCGCTGAGTTCGACAATCTGATCTTAAAGACAACACCGGACGGCGCGTACGTACGCCTCTCAGACGTCGGACATGCCGAACTCGGCGCCGAGGACTACAGCACGTCGGCTGACTGGAACGGCCGGTACTGCGTGGGCTTCGCGGTCATTCAAGCGCAAGACGCAAACGCGATCCAAACGGCAACGAACGTGCGACAAGCGCTCGATGAGATCGCAAAAACCTTCCCGCCCGGGATCTCGTACGTAATTCCGTTCGACGCGACGCTCTTTGTCCGTGAGTCGATTAAAGAGGTCGTCATTACGCTCGGCGTTGCGATCTTACTCGTCGTACTCGTCATCTACGCTTTCTTGCAAAACTGGCGGATGACGCTCATTCCGGTGATGACGATCCCCGTCTCGCTGATCGGCACGTTCGCGTTGCTCAAAGTCCTCGGCTTCTCGATCAATACGCTCACCCTTTTCGGCATAACGCTTGCAACGGGACTCGTCGTGGATGATGCAATTGTCGTCATCGAAAACATCGCCCGCTTCGTGCAAGAGAAGCGCCTGCATCCGGGTGATGCCGCGGTTGAAGGCATGAAAGAGATTACGGGCGCAGTCGTTGCAACGTCGCTCGTCTTGCTCGCCGTCTTCATCCCGGTGGCATTCTTTCCGGGTTCGACCGGATTACTCTACAAGCAGTTCGCGATTACCATCGCGTGCTCCATTGCAATCTCGCTCTTCACCGCGCTGACGCTGGCGCCCACGCTTTCCGCAATTCTTCTCCAGCACGCACATCCGCCGACCTCGGCGATCTTTGCGGCGATCAATCGCGCGATTGCGTGGATGCGTTTCAGCTACCACGCCTCACTCGGTCAAATCATCACTCGCCGTGGACTGATCGTGTCGCTTTTTGCGGCCATGTTGTTGCTCACCGGCATCACCTACGTACGAACGCCGTCGTCGTTTATTCCGGACGAAGATCAGGGGTACTTGATCGTCGTGCTGCAGGCGCCGGTCGGAACGTCGGTCGACGTCGAAGAACGCATCGCGAGAAGAGTCGCGACGCAGATTCAAGCCGCGGTGCCCGAGGCCGAAGGTGTTTTCACCGTTAATGGCTTCGGCTTCACCGGGATGGCGCCGAACCGAGGCGTGATGTTTCTTCCGCTCAAACCCTGGTCGGAACGTCGTGGCGCAGGGCATGATTTTCATGCGATCCTCGGACGCCTATATGGGATTATCGGCGGAATCGACGACGCGCAAGTCTTAGCCTTTAATCCGCCGTCAGTGCAAGGCGTCGGAAACGTCGGCGGATTTCAATTCCAAGTGCTCGATGTCGATGACCTCGGATTCGCGACGGATTTCGGCGCGACGATGCACATGCTCGGTGCGGCGAACTCCGATCCGCGTCTCGCGGCCGCGTTCACTGCGTTCCGTAACGATCTTCCGGAAGTCAATCTGGCGATCGACCGTACGAAGATCGAGGCGCTCCACATTCCCGTCGGCGATGTCGCGCAGACACTCAGCACGATGATGGGATCGCAATACGTGAATGATTTCACGATGAAGGACCGCTCGTATCGCGTGTACGTGGAAGCCGACGGCCACTATCGTGAGAATCTTGACGGCCTCTCGCACATGTACGTGCGCTCTCCGGCCAACGGTCTGGTTCCATTGAGCGACGTGCTAACGCCGTCGCCGGCGAAGAGCCCGACGGAGATCAATCACTTCAATCTCTTCCGTTCGATCGAAGTTGACGGTGCGCCGCGTCCGGGTGTCGGATCGGGTGATGCGATCGCGGCAATGGATCAAGCTGCGAAGCAAACACTCCCCGCCGGCATGTCGTATGCATGGTCGGGCCTCTCGCTCGATCAAATCGAGGGCGGGCATCTCGCCGGCATTATTTTCGGACTAGGCGTCGTGTTCGTCTTCCTCGTACTGGCGGCGCAATACGGCAACGTTTGGGATCCGCTCGTGATTCTGCTCGCGGTTCCGGTTGCCGTCTTGGGTGCGCTCTGGGCGATCGGCATACGGCATATAAGCAGCGACGTGTTCGTGCAAGTCGGTCTTGTCATGCTCATCGGTCTCGCATCGAAAAATGCAATCCTCATCGTCGAGTTCGCAAACCAGCTGCGCGCCCAAGGGCTCACAGCGGCGAATGCAATTCGTCAAGCCGCCGAGATCCGGCTGCGGCCAATCATCATGACGTCGCTTGCGTTCATTCTCGGTATCTCGCCGCTCGTTTTCGCGACCGGCGCGGGAAGCGCGAGCCGCAATTCACTCGGCACGGCCGTTTTCGGCGGCATGCTGGTCTCGACCGTGCTCAATCTCGTGTTCGTTCCCGTGCTCTATCTCGTTCTTTCGTCAATTCGGGAACGGTTGCGCGGCACGCAGATTCGCTACGCTCCGGTCACCGTCACGCATCACGCCGAAACGGAACCGGTGCATCACAACTGAGGCAGCCGTTACTTCTTATCGGGGGGCGTCATATCACCGATCGTAATGTAGGTGACGACATCCCACGAATTATGAATGCCGACTAGAATCAGCAACGCAACTCCGGCAGCCGGCGCGTATACCGCGCCGGCTGTTTCACTGGCCAGCAGAACTGCGCTCGCGAACACGATCCCATACGCCGCCATCGGAAGAAACGTGTACCACATCCAATCTTCGATGTCGGGCGTGTACAGATTAAATGTTCTTGCAAGAAGCGCCAAGCGGCAGTGATACGAAACGCCGCAGGCACCGATGAGCGCGAGTAGAGTCTCCGGCCACAAAAGCGATGGCCAGGGCGCACAAAGCAACCCCGAGATCATCAAGACAGCGGTAAAATGCGCGACGGTGGGCGTGCTGAACGTTGCAACGCCGTCAGTCGTGGTCCGCCGCTCCCTGCCTTGCATCAGTGTGATAACGACGAACGTGAGGCCGGTGAGCGCGGCTGCGGAACTGCCGGCGAGCGTATAAAACACGGCCCACGCGGAGAAAATCGACGACGCCGACTCCATTACTGCGCGCGATTCGCCGCAAGCGCCGCCGCTACTTCGCGCGCTGCACGTTCACCGGTGGCCAGTGCTCCGTTTACCGTGCCGCCCTGACCGTCTTCCGACGTTGCTTCGCCCGCGAAGAACAAGACATCATCCAGCGGCGCTGCAAGTCCCGCGCGCGCCGTTTCGCCGTTGACGCCGAGGTAGCTGTATGCACCGCGCGAGAACGGATCGCCGCCCCAATCGTGCATGATGGCGCCTTCGAATTCGTCGTGCGCGCGCAGCCGGTCGCCGAGCAGCGATCCCAGTCCCTCGAGCGCTTGCGTAGCGATCACGTCGGCTGATTGACGGCGCAACACGGTCGCGCCCGGACCACCGATCCACGCAACGATCATCGGTTGCCTCTGCGGTAGCTGCGTCCAATATACTTGAAAGGTCGCGCTGAACGCGCGGAAAAATCCGGCGTCCCGATAGCGGCCGTTACTGATACTCTCCCAGAAACGCGTGCGAAACCATAACGCTAGCTTCACGACATCGCCGGTTTCGATTTTTTCCAGCGCCTCTCGCTTCGCGCTCGGAAGTTGCGGTGCGAAAACGATTTCGTCTGCGTCACCCCGATGACGCAATACCGCTGCAGGAAGCGTAATGATGGCGGCGCGAGCGCGAAGGACGTGCTCTTCTCCTTCCGCGTTTCGTACGGAAACCGAAACGGAGCCGCGTTGCCACTCGATGCCGGTGACTACCGTAGAGAGTTGCAGCCCTACGCCTGCGTCGAGACAAACGCGGTTGAGGTACTCGAACATCCGCCGATATCCGCCGGCGGGGCGTGCCGCTCGCGAATCAACGCCCGATTGCCATTCGAAAGCAATACCGCGTGCACTCGCCCTTGCCGGATCAGCAGCATCGAATCCCTCGACGAACGCCCGTGCATCGCGCAATTGATAGCGAGGAACGCTGCCGTTTGAAAAACGAGCAAGAAATCGTTCGACGGTCTCATCGCGCTCGAGCGTCGCAACGTGATCGAAAAGCGACACGGCTGCGCGGAATTCGTCTTCGCTTGGCTGCAATTCGCCATCCGCGCCGCGGATCCAATCATCACCGCCCGGCTGGACTTCCCCCTGACCGATCTCACGAAGCAACGCTCGCGTTTCGCGCGCGTCGCCGTGAATGAATTCGGCGCCCAGCTCTGCGGTAACCGAACCTTTCGAAGCCTCGAGTACTCTTCCGCCGATGCGATCGCGCGCCTCAACCACGATGGCGCGAAGCCCGCTCGTTGCAAGCGAACGAGCTGCAGCCAGACCGGCGGCGCCCGCGCCAAGGATGATGACGTCTGTATCCATTACCGCAACCGAATTACCGTTGCGGTTACCA
Organism: Vulcanimicrobiia bacterium; assembly: GCA_963765935.1. Taxonomy (GTDB): domain Bacteria; phylum Vulcanimicrobiota; class Vulcanimicrobiia; order Vulcanimicrobiales; family Vulcanimicrobiaceae; genus JAMXLG01. The sequence continues at coordinate 106,201 of CAVXXX010000005.1, forward strand.
ACCCCTGGCGCGAGACGTTTACACGAAGGCCCTACGGCGTCACGGGCGTCTTGAAGTAGTAGTCGTGATCCAAATCAGCGAGCAGGCCGAGCTGTTCAGGATGCCAGCCGAATCGCTCTTGTGTTATTACGCTCGAAGCGGGAACGTCTTCGCCGAGAAACATGGCGAGAAAACCAAAATGATCGGACGCTTCGTCGCGTGTCTTGCTGACGACCGGAACGTTTAGCCGTCGTCCGATAATTTCGGCGATGTCGCGAATCCGCACACCCTCGTCTGCGACACCGTGCAGTTTCGTCCCGGCGGGTGCTGATTCGAGCGCACGTGTGTACAGACGTGCGGCGTCGAGCCGATGCACGGCGGGCCAACGATTATTGCCGTCACCGATATACGCAGAGACACGCTTTTCACGCGCGATCGCAATAAGACGCGGCACGAAACCGTGGTCACCTTCGCCGTGCACCGATGCTGGAAGACGCATGACCGAGGCGCGAACGCCGCGCGATGCAAACGCAAGCGCGCTCTTCTCCGATACGCGCGGAAAATTTGTACTCGGATCGTCGTTCTCGGTTCGCACTCCAAACGTACCGGCCGTTACAACGAGCGGGCACTCCGAACCCTCGAGTTCGCTGCCGAGCGTCTCGATTGCAAGCTGGTCTGCTTGCGCGGCAGCCGGATAGTTCGAAAAGTCGTGGATGAACGCGGTATGGATCACACCGTCGGACGCCGCGGCTCCGCGGTGGAGGCTCTCGAGATCGCCGAGCGCACCCCGATGCACTTCGGCGCCGGCGGCGGCAACGGCGGCGGCGGCTTCGTCGGAGCGGGCGAGCCCGACGACATCATGTCCGCTGGCGACCAGCTCCCGAACGATCGCCGAACCGATGAATCCGCTCGCGCCCGTAACAAAAACTCGCATGGTTAAATCCCTCGAAATCGTGTGTTACAATTTACACGATTTGTAATTTATCAGCTCAGCGCGGCCGGATCAACGAAAACGAGAAAAGTTCGACATAATGACACAAAATGCAATCTTGTCAGAAAGGCTGACCCCCGAAGCGCGCAAGACGCGAGCGCTAATCGTCAGCGTCGCGGAGCGTCACTTCAAGCGATACGGTTTCGGCAAAGCGACGATCGTGGAGATTGCGCGCGACTGTGCGATGTCGCACGCGAATGTCTACCGCTTTTTCCGCAATAAGGCCGACGTAGCCGATGCGGTCGCGGAGCTGTGGCTCGAAAAGATCATCGACGTCGGAAAGAAGGTCGTTCAGCGACCGGGCGCGGCAAAGGAGCGTCTCATCACGCTTGCCCTCGAGTTGTATCGCGTAAAGAAACGCGAACTGCTTCGCACAAAAGCGGTTCACGAGCTACTTCTGAACGCGGAATCCAATGGTCGTCCATCCATTGAAGCGTTTCAGCGTCACATTCTCGCGATGTATGCTGCGATTGTTCAGGACGGCCGCGCATCGGGTGAGTTCGCAGAAGTCGATCCGGATGCAACGGCGATGGCTATTACGACCGCAACGATCAAGTTCTCACACCCGCTGCTCGTCGAGCAATTCCAAGATCACGATCTTGAACCGCAGCTGCAGCAGGTGATGGAGATCATTGCAGCGGGGCTCGCGAAGCAATAAAAAAAGGCCACCCGTTTTTTTGGGTGGCCTTTTGTTCTTCGTCCGCGGGTTAGCAGCCGCTGCTGCCGAGCAAGACGTAACCGTTTCCGGGACCGACGTTGAGCGACTTGCCCGTAACCGGTCGTCCCATCGCGTCACTATAGGAACCGTCAAGCGAAAGCGAAGCGTACGAGCGGTTCGGGTTCACCACGACCATTCCATGCGTGAACTTGCGAATGTACACCGAGCCGGCCGTGGTATAGGAACCGCACGACGAGCCGAGTTGCGAATTGATCGTGGCAATCTGCGAGAACTTGTAGAGCGCTCCGTATGGACCGGGCGTGATGAACAGTGACGCATGTCCTTCATTGCCGATCAAGTACGTGCTTATTGCGTAAGCAATTTGCGAGTCCGCAAGCCCGAAGTTGCTCGAGTCGCCGACGAGGCTTCCGCTGAACTTCGCGTTTTCGAGAATCGTCTTACCCTGGTGTTGCACGTACTCCATGTACGCCAGTGCCGCGCTGAAGAGGTTAGGGTTCGACGAGTAGCGTCCGTAGTCGACGAAACCGGTTTCATCGAGGATGCCATCGACGTTTGCAATGAGTGTCTGCTCGTTGGCGTCGGCGATGCTACCGTGCGGGTGATTCACGAAGAGTTTGAGGTGGTGCGGAGCCAACGTCGCGTCCGTAGCGAGAACCTCTTTTGCAGTTGCAGCCCAGGCGGCTACGTCGCGATTCCACTGCGGATCGTGATTCGGGAAACCGCCGCCCGACGCGCCCCAGCGGCGTACGAACCTGCCGTCCTGATAGATGCCGCAACCATACCAACCGGCATTCTGTCCGCCGTCGTAGTCGAAGAAGAGCGTCTGATCCGCACCGATTGCGTTCGCGTGATGTGCGATTGCAAAGTTGCCGGCGGTTTGGATTTGGTACTTCACGACATCCGGGTTATGAATGTCAAGCGGCACGTCGCCGGCCAAGCCTGGCTGGTACGCGACGGTGTGCGTCGGCTGATTGTTCGCGTTGCAATCGTAGACGATCCAATCCGGATGATTCGTTTGGAACCACGCGACTGTGTGGTGCGAAACCGGATTGTAGTCGGTAGGCTGAACGACATATTGAATCGCTGCAAGGTCCGGGTTACCGGAGAGCCAGGTGGACGGCAACGCACCCACATTTCCGTCGCCGGCTCCCCACACGGCGTCCTCATTCTTTGCCGCAGAGGCCGACTGCGCACCGGTGATCTTGAAATCAAAAATCTGGAAAAGCTTCACGACGCCTGCAACGCCGCCAGCCCCCCTTACCGGCGGCGGAGACGGTGCAACCGTCGGCGTCGCACCAGGCGTGGGAGACGGTGCAGCCGTGGCGCCCGACGTTGAAACGATTGAAGCGCTCGATGCTTGGAAGTTCCCGAGCGAATTATAGAAGCCGGTCGCTTTGACGACGCTTCCGATCTTCGCACTTTTGAGTTCGCTCGAATAGATCGGAACGCTGCCTTTTCCGCTGATCGCCGCGACGACGTGAAAGTATGGCGTTGTTGAAATGCTCGTGACCGGCCCTTGGATCGTCAAGCGTGACTTTGCTTGGGCAGCCATCGGATCGCTCGCAGCATCGTCGTTCGGGACTGCTGCCGGCGCTACCGGATTCGCATCCGGTGTGGGCGGTGTAACGCCCCCGGTAGGTCCGCCGGAACATGCGGTCAGCAAGGCGGCAACAAGCAATAGCAAACTAGAGCGTTGGAACAAACGGCTCATTCACGACTCTCTCTCTAGGGTTCCGACGCCGCGGCTAGCTACTGCCCGGCATCGCGATGATTAACGTCCGGCGACGTGGCCTGACACAAACTTTATCGGCAGCTAAGGCTCTGATATGCGCCGGTAATGTAAAGAAAACGCCGACTTGCTGACGGCTCTGCAGTTAAACTAGCGGTTGCTTGGATGGGCTCCGATAGGGCTTTCGCGATACCCCGCTCCTATTCACTCCATCGTCGAGCGGTTGCGGAAAAACGCTGGTTGCTGCCGACGCGCTGGCCGTTACAAAAGATTCGGATCGGCCTCTCTACCTCGAGTGGTACAAACATCGGAACGGCCGCGTACGATCCCACACGCAATCTCGTGTACATCAACAACGCGAGTGACTCGAGTAACACAGCGCTCAATCCGCCCATTCTCCACGGATTGCTTGCGTTCACCATAACCTCGAGTTGTCAACTTCAATTTGCATGGCAGCAGACCGTCGGCCCGGCGGATACCCATGACGGACCGCCGGCATCACCCACGGTCGCCAACGGCGTTGTGTATTACGTTGACGGACCGGCCACTGGTTGTACATCGGATTGTAGGCGAGGGTCTCGTGCCGGGATTAAAGGGCGCGCATGCTCGCGTCGCCAGATTGCTGATTCCGTGGCAAACGTCGGCTGGGATGGAAACGGACGACGCAGCTCGCGATCGTACTGCTCCAAGTCGTAGCCCTTTGCGAACGGCGCCTTCAGGAATTGTGCAAGCTGACGAAGCTGGTTTTGCATTGTTCGCCGATTAGAAGGTAGTGCAGCATAACGGCGCGCGATTGTCACGAAATCTTCGGCGCGGCGACCGGTCACTTCTAGTACGTCGTTTGTGGGTGCACCGATCTCGAACGCGCCCTGCCGGTGATCTTCAACGTAATAACGGATGCCGGCGACGGTATCGATCGGAAAGTGCATCGCGCGCGCAGTCTTCAGAAACAACCACATCGGGGTAGGAACTACGCGCACGGATCGGCCGACAGCTCGGCCGATGGCTGCCGCCATTTCCTCGGCGCCAAGCAGTTCGGGTCCCGTGGGGCGATAGATTTTGTTTGCGTGCCGATCAGGATCCATGAGTGCGGCGACGACGACGCGGCCAATGTCCTCGTTGGACGGCGGCGCATTACGGCTATCGCCGTAGAGCCACGGGAAGACGCCGAGATGCGCCGACATTCCCATCATCACCAAATAGCTGAAGGCGAAGAATCCGGGATTCACAATGGTGTGCCCCACGCCGGGGATCATCGAAAACAAACGATCCACGAGCCAGTGCTGCCGGGTCATGAGCGCCGGATGCGAAGGACTGGACAGCCATTGCGTCATGCCGACGATATGTTCGAGCTTAGCGTCCTTGGCGGCGACGGCAAATGCGACTGCCCCTTGGATCATGTACGGCTCGTGGGCAGGGCAATAGTACGCTCTCTGCACATCCTCGAGTGCTACCGAAAGTCGCTCGACGTCGCTCAAATCCGCGACGATAACCTCTGCTCCAGCTGCGGCAAGTGACTCGCTGCGGGAATCGGCGCGGTGGACGAGAGCGCGCACCGGAAAGCCAAGTTTCAACAGCTCGGTAGCGACGACGCTGCCGGTGTTCCCGGTGGCGCCCGTCACGAGAATCCGCGGTTTCTGCACTGCTCAGTCTCCATATGGTACCATCGGGTACCGGTAGAAGATTATTATGGTACTCTCCGGTACCGTTTGTCAAGCAGCCACCAGCTCTTTAACAATATACGCCATTGGCTTTGAAACACACGCGCTCACGCTTGCGTAAGGTAACCGTGAAACCTAATCAGATTGCTGCGGCGCTCACCGCCGTATTCGCTCTCGCATCGCCCCTTACGGCCGGCGCCGCTTCGCTTGAACCTGGCCTTCATTTAAATTCGGTAGCGGTGTCCGATACGACGAAGAATTGTCATATCGGTTCATATCGGTTGAGCGATGGCAGAGCTGTCGATATCGCGCCGTCTGATGATGGCACGCTGCGTTGGCGGATGTTCACCGGAGAGACAGGGCAACTTCATCCGCAGAAGGACGGCATGTGGACAAGCAGCTATGGTTGAACCGATCGTCCCGATGGCAAGACCGTTTCGTTTTCCGATTGCGAAAAAGGCGGGATTATTTTTGCAAACGAACGCGGCACGCGCGTCGCATTCGATGTCAGCAATACGAGCTTCTACAGCAACGGCGTGAAGCTCGCCGGTAGGCTGATACACCGAAGGGGCACGGAAGGATACCGGTCGTTATACTGGTGCACGGTTCTGAGTTCGATTCGGCCCTCGACACGTACGCGTTGCAGGGGATGTTCCCGGCGCAGGGCATTGGCGCATTCGTCTATGACAAGCGCGGAACTGGAGCGTCGGGCGGCACATACACGCAGAATTTCAACGTTCTCTCCGGCGATGCCGTCGCTGCGATGAACGAAGCCAAGCGTCTCACCGGTTCGCGCCTGGGGCGCATCGGCTATCAGGGCGGGAGCGAAGGCGGCTGGGTCGTGCCGCTGGCGGCGAATCGCGCACATGTCGATTTCGCGATTGTGAGCTTCGGCCTTGCAGTTACCGTGTTGGAGGAAGATCAGGAAAGCGTAGCGCTCGACATGTATTTCCACCATGACTCGGCCGCGGATACCGCAAAGGCTTTGGAACTCGCTCGCGCCGGCGAGCACTTCGTTGCGACCGGCGGCAAGCAAGACTACGAGAAGTTCGATATGTTGCGGCAGAAATATAAGTCCGAGCCTTGGTACAAGGATGTACACGGCGACTTTCTCTTCTTCATTCTGCCGCTCGACGAGAAGCAGATCTTCGACGCCGCCGCTCCCAGCGCCGAAACGGCGAAGCGCATAAAGGCGTTGATCGCGGATGGAAAGCAGTACACGCTCGCGGTATATCCCGACGCAGAGCACGGGATGACGGAATATGAGCTCAATGCAAAAGGCGACCGCGTCTCCACGCGTTTCGCGCCCGGTTATTTCCAGATGATGGCCGACTTCATTCGCGATGGCCGGATCGGCGAGCATTACGGAAACGCGGAGATCACGCAGCCGAAATCCCGCTAAGTCGTCGTGGTCAAGACGTTGATATTTTTCACCGAACTTCTATCGCATTGACAGCAAGCAACGGAAATATCGATGTGAATTCTTTTCGCGTGGGGATTGTCACACGTCACGAACGCGTAGACCACTCGCGGATTATAAGAATAGTGTTATGCTTTGCTTTTTCGTACCGAGCGAAACGTGCCGCGAATATCCTCGGAGAAAAGTTGCGGTTGTTCCCACGCGGCGAAGTGTCCGCCGACGTCATGCCTCTTGTAATAGACTAATTTAAGATAGGCCTTCTCAGACCAGCTTCGCGGCGCGGTATAGAGTTCGTGGGGGAACGCGCTTACGCCAACCGGTATCGCGATATTTTTGATGTCGAAGAAGTCGAGCCTGTTTTCCCAGTAGAGGCGCGCGGACGGCACGCCGGTGTTCGTTAACCAGTACATCGTGATGTTGTCGAGAACATCGTCGCGATCGGCGTGAAAAGAGAACGTGCCATTCATCCGGAGCGACCACCTCGGAAACGACACTGAATCCGCGCTTGTCCATCACGCGCACGAGCGGTTTGGGATCGAATGAATTGATCGACAAGAAATCCTACGCTTCACCCAGCGAATAGACCACGTCCATGATCGCTTGAAACGGCTCTTCGCCACGCTCGTGATACGTTCGAACGTCGAGAACGAGGGGCGGCGCAACCGCATTGTGGGCACTACTCTTTTTCGAACATGCTCCAAGCGTATCGCGCCGTGAGCGCAGGCGCAGGAACTCAAGCTGTTCTTCAGATCCGACAAATGCCGATGCGAAAGCGGCCTAGAGCGTTTCTATGTAGGCCGCGATATCGCGAACGTCGGCTCTCCTAAGCGTGCCGGGATAGAGTTTCGGCATCGGCGGTGCAGGATTCATGATCCACCCTTGCGCTTGCCGGAGATCTTTGCGCGAGCGTTCGCCCTTGAGCGACGGACCTTCGCCGCCGCTGCCTTTTGCGCCGTGACAAACCGCGCAGTTTTGCGCGAACAGTGTCGAGCCATGCGCCGGGTTGGGTGGGCCTGCAGCCGTACTTACATCGGCCGCCGCAGCGCTCTGAGGCGCCGTATTTGTCGCGGCGGCCACCGTATTAACCGGCGCAACACCGAAGCCCCACGCTGATAGAAGCGCCATGAAGAACAAACTCAAGCCCGTCGCCCAGCCCACGCCCGCCGCGTATTGCTGACCGGCGTAGGCTGTAGCAAAGCCAAGAATTACAAGACCGAGGTGTTCGACCGCATGTCCGCCCGGATGCCGTTCGAACCAAACATACTCGGATGGCCACATCAGCATCATCGTAGCAAGCGGCGCAAAGATTGCTATGAGCAGCCACGCATAGTGACCGGCACTTGTATCTCGCGACGGCTTTGACAGCAGAAGCGCTGAGATCATTGCACCCGCAAGCAACGCGGCGTGAAGCACATGGTGCTGCGCGGTCGGCAGTTCCATGGCGCCTCGCACGAGAGGCCCGAGCGCAAAGAGAACGCTGAGTGCGAGAACGACCCAGCCCAGAATGCGTTGCGGCTTCATGCGATCGCCCTCGCCCGCTTCATGCGCGCGAGCCGAAGTGCTTCACCAACCGCGATGAGGAATCCGATCGCGAGAATCGTCGCGCCGATAGTCGCCAATCCCGCAAAGTACGGGCCCGGAGCCGGTTCTGCTGCATAACGACGCGGCACGCCACCCGCGCCCGCCGCGTAAAATGAGAGCAAGAAAAGTGCGCCGCCGCCGAACATTCCGAGGCCGACGAGCCAGCGAACGACCAGGTTCGATACGCTTTCTGCGCGCTGCTCGAGATTGACAAACGCCCAACCGAGCGTGAAGAGCAAAACCCCCTCGAGTAAATACGTGTGGAAATGCCCGGGAACCCAGAGCGTATTATGGAGGTCGACGTTGATCGGAATCGTTGCATCGAGCACCGCGCCGGTGCCGCCGACGACCCAGCCGATCATTCCTGCGAAGAGAAAGATCGATCCGCAAGCTCCACGTCATTCCCGAACGATGAACGAGCATTACGCCACCGTATACCGTTACCACCACGACCGGAATTGCGGCGAGATACGACGAGATTTCACCGATGTACTGCAGCGTTTGCACTTGAGCAAAGTCCATGTAGAGATGATGAAAATACGCAATAATGACGAACGTCAGTGTTCCCCACCATGCGATCGCGAGTTGCGGCGACGTGTGATACTCGCGTTTCGTAACCATCGGTAGACCGACGTACACGCCGGCGACCGCCATGTACATCGTAAGATTCGCAAACGTGTGCCCGAATTGATAGGTCAGGTTCTTCGCCCACAGCGGATCGATTGCGACGCTCGGGTCGATCCAATGCACGACGAGTCCAACGGCAATCAGGAGTCCGGCCGTTCCGCCGATGAAGCCGTCGATCGCGACGATTGCCGCCGCAAACATCTCGGGCGGCGGCGGTTCTTTCCCCGCCGCCGTAAAGTCGCTGTTTCGGAAGACATATTCGATGCCGAGAATGCCGCCCAGACCTCCGAATCTCGCGAGCAGTGCACCAAGAATTTGCGCGCACCAAATCATGAAGCCGGTCATCACCAAGCCGTTGCCGATGAGCCAAGCTCCCGTCGCCCAATTCGGCCAATACGTTCCGGTAAACGGCAACGGATAAAGCATCGTCCAAAGCGCCCCATACTTACCGGGAACGACACTGATGATGACGCTGATCACGCCCGCGATGAAGAATCCGTACGCGAGATAGGCAACGCCGGCGTTGATCTTCGTGTACCGGCTCACGAGATACCACAGCGTGCCAAGGCCCGAGATCGCCATCGCGGTGATCATCCCCACGCCGTGCAAACTCAAGAGCGAATAAAACGTACCGGGATCGAGTGGTATCCAGCCAGCCTGCGAGCCGCGCATGGCGATACCAACGAGAGCCATTAAAAGAAATATCGCAAGGCCGGTTGCGATATATGTCCACATCACCCGTTTGCCTGCAGGGCTCTCTTGCGCAACGATGTGGCTCATTTGACGTCAAAGCCTCCTTGCATGGCGGCGTGCGCGATGCCGCAATACTCTAAACAGCGCACGGTGTAGTGTCCTGGTTTTGTGAAATGGACCGCTAGATGATTCACGTAGTCGGGCATTGCTTGGACTTGGCTCACGACGCGCCCATCGGGAGCGTAAATGCCGAATCCATGGTTGACGTCTTTTGACGTGACATCGAAGACGACGGTTGTATTGAGCGGCACCGTTTGCGGCAGCCTAAAGCCGTACTGTTGCGCTACGACCGAATAGTGCGTCGCATTCGGCGCGGCAGCAGCCTTCGAATATGGAAACCCCGGAATCGTGATTGCAAAGACAAGTACGGCGACGATCAGTGTAAACCAGAACCAGTACCGCCGGATCGCATAACCTTTTGCGGCGACCTCGCTTTGTGGAAGCGGTTCGTTCGACCGGTAATTGCCTAACCAGGTGATCAGCACGATCGCGATGCCTGCCACCGCGATGAAGATCTTGAATACGGTGCTGCTTTCCAAAATCGAGCCCTCCTTGAAGATGCTCCGTTGATGACCGTACGAGATGTCGATGCAGGCTGTAAGCAACCACGGTTTTCGTCTGCTGGTCGCTTTTCCCGCAGGGGCTGCGAACGGATGGGCAGCAACTTTCGGTTGCAAGGGAGTGTACCCGAATGGAAGACATGCGCCTCGACGTGCGCAGCATTCCGCCGCCGCAGCGGCATCCAAAAACCTTTGCAATGTTCGACTCGGGGGTCAAGTCGCGCTATGCCACGGAGTGTGGCTTGCGGGCGACGCTTCGCGCTGAGCCGCCCAATGGCGTTCGACAGCTGCGGCCGCATCACGAATAAGCGCTCTAGCAGTCGCATATGCGAGTCGCTTTCCGAGCGTGGCATCAAAAATGCGTCCAAGCGGTCCAAAGGGGGGTACGTAAGTAATAGATAGCTGCAGCTCGCATCCAGGCGGTGCATGCGGCCTCACCGTCATCGTTGCGTGGAGTGGTGGCAACCACGGACGGGGCGCTCTCCATGAGAACTCCAGCGCGTCGTGACGGCGTGCGGAATCTGTGTAGTCCTCAACCACGCGGGTAGATAGCTGCACAGGCCTTGACAGCCCTGCGGTCGTTCTTACGGCGAAATTGGGACCCTCATCTAAGAATGAAGCGATTGTCTCGACTGCGGTAGATGGTGGGCAGGCGGCCAATCGATGAAGGTAAATCGTCCTCGCTCTCATTTTTTGCTCCTCTCAGCGGTTGCTCCGACGTGCGTCGACAAGCTGCTTCCTGCGCTTCGCGTCTCACGCAGCATGTTTGTCGCAAGGTCGTCGAGAAAGCGTTGTAAAGTGCTTGCCGCTACATTGCGCATGAACGTAGAGTCAGCGAAATTGCCCACCCAGCCGAACGGGGTCGTGTACTGCCCTCGCAGTTCTAGCTCGGCAGTGTCGACGAGCTTGGAAACCGACAGCTTTCCTCGAAAGTTCGGGTAGTTGCCGCCTTGCGATCTTGCGCGAATAGCAACATCGAAACTGCGGTGATCGCCAAGATCCGCAAATTCCATCTCAACCGGTGCAATGATAGACGCTTTGATCGGCATCTTAAGATCGCGCGCAAGACCACAGTTAGCTTTGCTTCGGTAGCAAGTCGTGGGGTGGACCTATTCAGAGCGGCCTGCACGAGATCAATGTCGGCCGTAACTGGCGAGCGACACGATAGAACGCCTCCTGTAAGTTCTTCGGCCTTACGTTGCGGCTGCGGCTTTCTCATGTCCGTTACCAGCAAGTAAGCTCGACTTTGTCCAGCGGATGATCAGCACTGGAACGGCAGCGCCGCGTCACTCCCTTCGCGACGCTGCCAATCAACGCACGTGAAACGCCGGTGCGGCCGTGGCTGCCGATCACGATGAGATCGCACGCGTTTTACCGCGCAAGCGTCTAGAATGCCGTCCACCGGTTGACCAACGATAGCGAGGACTCGTGCCAATATTCTGTCCTTTACGCCATCGATGGGACAGAGAATGTTCTCAAACACGCTGATTCCTTTCACCAACGAAACTCCGATTATCGGCGGAGCCTTAGGCCAATCCTAACGGTCAAAAGGGAACCCAAAGGGAATTCCCGAGTGCCGACAGTTCTCGGGCGTTCGCTGCGCGGGGTCGATGAAGTATCGCTTCGCTCGCATAGGAACGGACGCGCTTTTGCCATACGCTCCGACGAAGCGAAACGCTCTGCTTTACTAAGATGAGCCGTCCTTGTTATTTTTCGCAGTCGCGTCGTTCACGAGCGCCCGCGCCTGCGAAAGAATCTCCCGCAGGCGATTCAAGCGCACGTCGGTAATCGGCGTGATCCCGTCAAGCATGGCCTCTACAGAGCTCTGCGCGATCGAAAGCAGGTTGCCAAGGTCGTGCCGCGCTTTCTTCGAATCCACGTTATGCTCCGCGATCGAGCTTGTATCCCACACCGTATACCGTTATTAGGTAGGTCGGCTTTTCCGGATCCGGTTCAATCTTGTGGCGCAAATGGTTGATGTGTCGATCTAGGGTACGCTCGAAAATGCTGCCATCGTCGTCTAGCAAATCGAGCATCTGCGGACGTGACAGAACTTGCCCGGCATGGCGCGCCAGTAACGCGAGAATTCGAAACTCCGAGGGCCGCACTTCCACGGCTTCTCCCTGCACGCGGACTTCGTGCGCCGATTCGTCGATTTCTAGCTCGCGAAAACGATGTACGGCAGACGGCAGCTGAGTAGCCGCCGAAACCGCTTCCAACCGCCGGAAGAGGGCGCGAATGCGCGCCATAACTTCACGCGCCGAGAACGGCTTCGCAATGTAATCGTCCGCGCCGAGCTCCAATCCGACAATGCGATCGACTTCGTCACTGCGCGCCGTCAGCACGATGGTTGGAATGCGGCGCAGTTCGTTGGTCTTGCGCAGCACCTCGAAACCCGTGCCGTCCGGCAGGCCGATGTCGAGGAGCACCAGATCGGGTGCGCGCTGCTCGATCTCCGCCAGCGCGGCTTGGACTGTTCCGGCGCCTATCGGATCGAACGACTCGCTGCGGAGATACCCCTCCAGCATCTCCCGGAGCTCCGCTTCATCGTCGACAACTAAAACGCGCTTTGCCACACCGATATGTTCGTCACCACGTCCGCATTCCCGGTGCAAGGAAGCCTGGGTGGTGCAGAATGTCGAGCAGCGGGCCTGCGTACGCGAGTACAGCAGCAGCCAGCGCGACAACGCCCCATCGGAACAACCATTGCAGCATCCGCGGCGTCGGTTCGCTGCCGGGCAACGGCTGCGCAAATTCAGCGCATTGATCTTCAGCCTTCTCGTTTGCGCGTAGCGTTCCGATCGCGACGATTGCGAAGATGATGATGCTGGCGAAGAGCAGCAGCCCGCCGGCTGCGGCGACGTTCATATAGTTTTGCCACTCATTTGGTGCCGCACCGAGGTATCCGACTTGAGCGGTTCGCCGCGGGGCGCCGAGCAGTCCCGCGATGTGCATGGACATCGACATGATCAGCATTCCGACGAACCATATCCGCTCTTGCCACAGTGCTAACTGCGGCTTCCACAGCGCTCTTCCCGTCAGTTTTGGGATCAACCAATAGCTGATTCCGACGAACGTAAGCGCAACCGGTCCACCGACGGTGACATGGAAGTGTCCGACGATCCAGATCGTGTTGTGCACGACGGTGTCCATCGAGTACGACGCGTTCACGAGACCGCCGAAGCCGCCCAAGATAAACAGGAGCATCCCGTACGCAGGGCCGCAAAACGCCGGATCGTTCCACGGAAGCGTTTTTAACGGTTTGCCAAAAGCCTAGCTTGCCGCTGCGCCTAGCGGCGATCTCGAACGTCGCGAAAATCGCGAACGCGGTGAGGAACGAAGGAATCGCAACGCCGTAGGTCGTCAGCGTATGCAGCATCTTCCACTGTGTCGCGATACCGGGCTCCATGAATTGGTGATGGATGCCGACCGGCGTTGAGAGCAGAAGCAGCATGATGAACGTCAAGCGTGTCAGACCATCGCTGAACAGATTGCCGTTGTAGAACTTCGGCACGATGTTGTACCAGCAAATGTAGGCGCCCATGATCCAAAAGTACACGAGCGGATGCCCGAAGTACCAAAACAGGAGCCTCGATAGCATGACGTTGATGCCCGGCGTCCAGCCGAACGACCACGGGATCGAGAAAATACATCTCGCCCACGACGCCGAGCGTCGCGATCCACCACATGAAGAAAGTCGCCGCAGCGGTGAACGCCGGCAGCGGCACGGGCACGGCCGGGATTGTTTCGGCGGAACCAGAGGACGTTCGCGAAGATGTCCGCTGCGACGATCCAGGTGCCGATAATGAGCAGCGCCGCGCCGATATAGAAACACGGGCTCGCTTTGAGCGGCGCGTAAAACGTGTAGAGGACGGTCGCGTTTCCCATCAAGATCTCGACGGCGGCCATCAGTACGCCCGCAAGCATCACCCAATAGCCGATCCAGCCGAGAGCCACGGAACGGCCGGTCGCGTTCGATGCTGCGGTACGTCACGAACAACGAAAGCCCCGTGATGAAGAACGTCGTAAAGACGAGCGCCATCAGCACGCCATGCAGCGTGAGGATGCGGTAATAATCGAACCATGCCGGTGCGGAAAACGCCGATGCGCGCGACAAACCTTGCAGCGCGCCGAACAGCGCACCGACGACGATCGCGCCCGTTGCAGTGTAAACGTGCGCGATTACGACGCGATTTTCGCGCATCTTGCGTGCGCCGCTCAGCGGCCGAAAGCTCAAAAGCCATCACTGCACCTCGATGCGGGCAAACATGTTCTGATGGCCTATGCCGCAGTACTCATGGCAGATCAGCAAGTACGTCCCCTTATGTGTGAAGGTGTGGGAATCGCGTGTTGACCCACCCCGGCACGGCCATCATATTGATGTCCGTTTTAGCGATGTAAAAACCGTGCACGACGTCTGGGCTGGTAACGTAGAATGTCACTTTTGCGCCGAGGGGCACGGTGATGCGATTGCGGATTGAACGAAAACACCTGCGCGACATAGTATGCTTCGTAGGTTCCATCCGGTAGCCGGCGTAGGCCGGGACGATCGAACGGCGGCGTTTGCGCGACCTTTGTCGGATCGATCTGCTGCATATCGCTCGGCGGATTCATATTATCGGCAAACGCAGCATAACCGATGGTGACAAAGAAACGCAGCTAACATCGACGAGCCCAAAGCTCATCCACCACCGCTCGTATTTGTGAATGTGCATCTACCAGCGCTCCTTGAGCAGCATGAAGACGCCAAACCACAAGATCACGAACGTGGCGCCCATCAAGAGAACGAAAGTAAGCGTTGCGGGTAACGGCGTTTCTTCCGTCTCCTGAACCTCGGGAGACGGGACGTTCTTCTGTTGCATGTTCCGATGCTACAAGAGCATTCAGAAATGAGTGTTACTCGCAGTTCTCCAGTCGTTCTCATTTCCGGCGCAGCGGTCTCAGCGCATTCGCGAACGCCCGCTACACTCAGAGACGCTATGACGACGATTAAAGAAACCTTACGCGTTGAATGTCCGTACGTTCGTGCGCGAGGGTACCTGCACGAAACACTCTCCGATGTAGCCGGAAAGGGTTCCGACCAACCGCTGCTGCTGACCGCGCCATTTCCGATCGGTGCAGTACAGCTCGAAAAGGGGGTGCGCGTTCGCTACGCTGTCGCCACCGATCCGATGCATTTCGACGAACCTTGGTACGTCTGCTGGGATCCGGAACCGGGCGGGATGTATCCGTCGTTTTCCGGCATACTCACCGTGCGCGCTGATGACGATTATCCAACGGCAATCTTAGAGCTCGAAGGTTCGTACGCACCGCCGTTGGGACCGGCAGGCGCGCTCTTTGATAAGACACTAGGGCGGAGAATCGCGCAGCAAACGATGCAAGCGCTGCTCGCAAAAATCGGCACCGACATGACCGAGCGCTATCGACGTGAGGAGCGGGAAAAAACCTCTGCGCGCTAGCGCTCCGCAACAAACACGGCACCATCGACGCGCCCGCGCCAAACCTCGATCGGTCCCTGCGACGCGAGCCATTCGACGAAAGCCTTACTCGGCACCATCATCCCATCAATCGGTTCGAACGCTTGGAAAGTCCCTCTCCACGGCGTGAGCACGAGCGAACCGCGAACATCTCGGTACCGCTCGGTCTCTACTTGCGCAATCTCACCGCTCGGCCGAAATTTGAAATCAACCCAAGCGCTAACTCCGCCATCTGTTAGGTGGGCGCGGAGCGTTTGCGGTTCGCGCTCTTCCCACTCGATCCGCCGATCGCGTAGAAAGGGCGGTATCCAAACGCTTTCCGCAAGAAACCGGGCCAGCGATGCTTCGTTCATCTCACGGCTTCCTGGTTGCGCGCCGATCGGAACAATGCCGAAAAGCGATGCGCTCGACGAACCCGCCTGCTGTTCGTACGCGTCCTTCACACGAATTCGCATTAGGGGTCCTGACGAAACCCACGCTTCCCATCGGAATGCGATCGGATTCAAGCAAAAGCGTTCGGTCGCGCTAAACGCCATCCATGGATCGTCGCGATCGGCGCGCAGGACACCGGACTGCTTGAGTCGCGCGCTGGCGATCCTACGTTCATAAGCGGACGAAAACCGCAGATAGTGCTCGACCAACGGCGGAAGCGGGTCGCGCTTATGCAACGGCGCGGTTCGAAACGACCTGCGCAACGTTATGCGCTATAGAGCCGTTCTCGTCCGCTTGCACGGTCGCAACCTGCATCGTGGGATTCAGGAACCTCACGCGTGCCACGATACGCTCGCGCACCTCGGCATTGTGCGTCCCTATACCGCCCGTAAAGACGAGCATATCAACTCCGCCCAGCTCGACGGCCAATCCCGCAATCGCTTTCGCAGCGGAACGAACGAACATCTCGACGGCAAATTCCGCAGCACGATCCTTACGCTCGCACAGTTTTCGCAAATCGCTTTCTCCGCCGGAAAGTGCGCGCAGCCCGCTTCGCTCTTCCAATAGCTCACGGACTTGCTGTTCGTTCAGCTTCGAACGCTCGAGGAGATACAGCAGCGCGCCGGGATCAAGATCGCCCGGCCGAGTCGACATAAGGATACCGCTAAGCGGACTAAAGCCCATCGTTGTCGCAATCGGGCGCCCATTCTCAAGCGCGGCCGCACTTGCGCCGTTTCCGAGATGCGCGACGATCGTGCGCGGCAGCAACGTTCCTTGCGAAGAGCGGCAAACGTGCTCGTACGACAGGCCGTGAAAACCGTAGCGGCGGAGCAGCGAATCGCCGGCGGGTAGCGGCAATACGCGCCCCGCCTCAGGCAAATCCTGGAAAAACGCCGTATCGAAACAGGCCACTGCGATCGCGTCCGGCAACGCGATTGCCGCTTCGCGTATGACGGCGATGGCGCCGGGCGCGTGGAGCGGATCGAGCGACTGAAGGTCCTCCAAACGATGAATCAGGTCCGGGGTGATCTCGGCCGGCGCATCCTCCTCGCCGCCGAACACGATTCGGTGGCCCACCGCGTTGATGCTGCCCGCGAGACGTACCGCATCCGCAATCGCTTCGCGTGCGGCCGGTGCCGCATCGACGGGACGCGACGATGTCGGAACGTCCCGCGTCAACGTACACTCCAAGCGCTCATCGGCGAGAACGTGTACGGCGTATTTAAGCGACGACGAGCCGAGATTCAAACTAAGAACGTTCATGAGTCGTTCCTCGTCCATTTCCAATCTCGAATGTCCGGCATATCCTCACCGTACTTCTCGATGTATAACTTGTGCTCGACGAGGCAGTCGCGGATCAGTTGCTTCACGTGCCCGGCGCGATCCGACACTCGCGCAACGCGATCGATCGCGTCCCCTGCCAGGTGAAAGCGGTCCATTTCGTTGCGCACGACCATGTCGAACGGTGTCGTCGTCGTCCCTTGTTCTTTGTATCCCCGCACGTGCAAGTTGTCGTGATTGGTTCGGCGATACGTCAACCGATGGATGAGCCACGGATAGCCATGAAATGCGAAGACGATTGGTTTGTCCCGTGTAAAGATCGAATCGAATTCCCGGTCGGATAGTCCGTGCGGATGTTGGGTGCTCGGCTGCAAAGTCATGAGATCGACGACGTTGACGACGCGCACGCGCATCTCCGGCAAATGCGTTCGCAGGAAATCCGCCGCAGCAAGCGTCTCCAGTGTCGGGACGTCACCGGCACACGCCAGCACGACATCGGGCTCGGCACCTTCGTCACTGCTCGCCCATGTCCAAATACCGGCGCCTTCGGTGCAATGCTTAACCGCCTCATCCATGGTTAGCCACTGCAGCTCCGGCTGTTTTCCGGCAACGATCACGTTGATGTAGTCCATGCTGCGCAGGCAGTGATCGAGTACCGAAAGGAGCGTGTTCGCATCAGGCGGCAGATAGACGCGCACGACGTCCGCACCCTTGTTGAGGACGACATCCAAAAAGCCGGGATCTTGATGCGAGAACCCGTTGTGGTCTTGTCGCCAGACATGCGAACTCAGTAAATAGTTGAGCGAGGCAATGGGGCGGCGCCACGCGATGCGCTTCGATGCGGACAGCCACTTCGCGTGTTGATTGAACATCGAATCGACAATGTGGATGAACGCTTCGTACGACGTGAAGACGCCGTGGCGTCCGGTCAGAAGATACCCCTCCAGCCACCCTTGACAGCAGTGCTCGCTGAGGATCTCCATCACGCGCCCGCCCGCCGAAACGTGCTCATCGCTTGGGAGCACCGCCGCCGTCGAACAGCGGTCGGTGACTTCGAATACGGCGTTCAGGCGATTCGAAGCCGTCTCGTCGGGAGCGAAAAGACGAAAGCACTGCGGATTCTCGCGCATGACGTCGCGCAAGAATTCGCCGGTAGTGCGCGTGCTCTCGTGCGTCACGATGCCCGGGGAAGGGACGTCGAGCGCGTATTGCCTGAACTCCGGGACAACGATTCGCCTCAGTACCTCTCCGCCGTTCGCGTTCGGATTGGCGCTCATGCGCTGTACGCCCGGCGGTGCAGCGTCAGCGATCCCTTCGCGCAGTTTGCCCGACTCGTCGAAGAGTTCTTCGGGGCGGTACGAGCGCATCCACGCCTCCAGCATTCGCAGATGCTCGGGCTTCGCTTCGAAGTCGGCGAGCGGAACTTGATGCGCGCGAAACGTTCCCTCGATCGGCACGCCGTCAACGATCTTCGGTCCGGTCCAGCCCTTCGGCGTATGAAGGACGATCATCGGCCACGCCGGACGTTCTGCAAATCCCGACGATCGAGCAGCCTGCTGAAGCAGACGAATGCGCGTGATTGCGTCTTCCAGAGCAAGCGCAAGTGCTTCGTGCACCGCTTTCGGGTCGTCGCCAGCCACGATTGCCAGGCTCGTAGCCGTACCCGCGAAGAAGCGCGAGCAGTTCCGCCTCATCGATGCGCGCAAGGACGGTGGGACCTGCGATTTTGTAGCCGTTCAGATTCAGAATCGGCAGCACGGCCCCATCACGCGCCGGATTCAAGAATTTGTTGCTGTGCCAACTCGTCGCCAGCGCACCGGTTTCCGCTTCACCATCGCCGACGACGCAGCACGCGATTAAATCTGGATTGTCGAAGACCGCGCCGTAAGCGTGCAGCAAACTATATCCAAGTTCGCCGCCCTCGTTAATCGACCCGGGCGCGTCAGGCGAAGCGTGGCTCGGGATGCCGCCGGGAAACGAGAATTGCCGGAAAAGCGCGCGCAGGCCATGCTCGTCTTGCGTGATGCGCGGATATTTTTCGGTGTACGTCCCCTCGAGGTACGCGTTTGCGACCACCGCCGGCCCGCCGTGACCAGGGCCTGCGATAAATATCGCATTTAAACCGTGGCGCTTGATCGCGCGGTTCATGTGCGCGTACACGAGATTCAATCCCGGTGAGGTACCCCAGTGGCCGAGGAGGCGTGGTTTGATGTGTTCGATCCGCAACGGCTCGCGCAGTAACGGATTGTCGAGCAAATAGATCTGTCCGACGCTCAAGTAATTCGCCGTGCGCCAATATGCGTCGACGAGTTGCAATTCGCTTTGTGAACGATCAAGTTGGAGCATTGGCGAGCCTCCGCGGCGCAAGTGCGCGGCTTCAGAAAAACATGGCCTTAGTGATTTCGACGGTGATGGCATAGAAGACAACGATCACAGCGATCACGCCCAGTGTGGACGGGCGGTTCACACTGGAGCATATTCATGATCGGATCGCAATCAGCATCGTTTCAAACATGAAGCGATCCTAGCCAAGGGATTTCCACGGGTAAGGAATTGCGTTCCCTACTCATTCCTCGGCGTTCAGGACATTTTCTTCGCGCAGCGAGATACTGCCCGCGATTTGGAAGCGACATCCGCTGCGGGTATTCGGGAACCCTGTGGGAATCCGCCGCCGTCGCGGTTCCTTCGCAATTCCCTTACCTTCGCTATTGTTGCAAAGTCATGACTGATCGAAGTATCTATGAAAACCCAGCTCGCCAGCCGATCGACGACATCGATCTGGCCGCTGCAATATCTGCCCTCCTGCACAGTCGCGATACTTTGAAGTCCATTCTTGTCGGCGCTACGGACGGGATCGTAACGCTTGAAGGATCCGTCGGCAGCGCGGAAGACCGCGACAACATCGAGGCGCTGGTGCGGCGTTTTGCGGGCGTGCGCGACGTGGCGAACGCAATCACGCTGGAAGCAAACGCTGCAACATCAACAGAATGTCATGCGGATCGCCCGGTTTCGGAATAACGCCGGACAACCCATAGACTTCGGAAAGTTCCTGGATCGCAGCGTCCATTCGAGTGGCCGTGTAGAGTGCAATTTTTGCTGCTGCGGTCTTCGGATCGGCACGAAGCCTACGAATGAGTTGTGCGCCGGACATATCCGGCAATGAAAGATCGACGACAATGAGTGCCGGGCGATCGCGTTCGGCGAGCTGTAGCGCAACCTCCGCCGACGACGCTTCGAGCGGCACATGTCCGGCAGCCCGTACCAGCGTTGCCAACAGCAGTCTGTTGTGCTCTTCATCATCGACGATAAGTACGTCAGCCATTGGTCGCCTTTCGAAGAAATGCCTCGATTGAACCGGCAAAACTTCGCGGCTCGATCGGTTTGGAGATGTAGCCATCGAAGCCTGCGGCCAAGATCTTTTCCTTGTCACCGGTCATCGCGAGTGCCGTGACGGCGACCAGCGGCGTGTGTGAAACCCGAGCGTCGGACTTAAAGCGTCGCGCAAACTCGTAGCCGTCCACGTTCGGCATGAGAATGTCGGTCAAAACCAAGTCGTAGTCGCCGCTCAGCGCGCTCGCCAGCCCGGCAGCGCCGTCCGTTTCGCTTGATACTTGATAGCCGAGCGTCCGCAACAAATAGGTGATGAGCTCGAGGTTGGCCGCATTATCTTCGACGACGAGAATGCACGCGGCCACTATCCGCGGACCGGAATGGTGAGTGTAAAAGTGCTGCCTTCGCCATAGACGCTCTCGAGGTCCAACGTGCCGTCAATCAGCGCCGCCAGCCGTTGGCTCAAGTGCAATCCCAGGCCGACCCCTTGAAATCGGCGCGTGCTGGAGGTATCCAGCTGCTCAAATGCTTGAAAGAGCCGCGCCTGATCCTCCGTTCGAATGCCGATGCCCGTGTCGCGCACGTGGATCGCTACGTGGCCGTAATGCGGGCGTTCTAATTCTATGCGAATCGATCCGCGTTCCGTATATTTTATCGCGTTGTTTGTCAGGTTCAACAGTATTTGCTGCACTGCGCGGCGATCGGTTATCGTCGTAACGGCCTCGTCGACAATCTCAAGCTGCAAGTCCAGGGCCTTTTCTTCTGCCATTCCGCGCAGCGCATCACCAACTTCTCGGACGACTTCTGCTAGCACGATCCGTTCCGGCGTGATGCTAACTTTGCCCGATTCGATCTTTGCCACGTCCAAGATATCGTTGATGAGCGAGAGCAGATGCCGGGCGCTCGAGTCGACTATCTCCAGTTGTCGTTCCTGCTCTTCGGTGAGAGGCCCGGCCAACCTCATGAGCAGCGTACCGGTGAAACCGATGATCGCGTTGAGCGGCGTGCGCAGCTCGTGGCTCATGCCAGCCAGAAACCTGTCCTTAGCAAGATTCGCATTCTGCAACTCGAGATTTTTCTCGTGGAGCGTCTTCTCGATCTGCTTCCGCGGGCTAATATCGCGGATGGCGCTTGAGACATAGGTCTCGCCGCGAATTTTAATCGGGCTCAGGCTGATCTCCACTGGAAATTCCGTTCCATCTTTACGCAAGCCGTAGAGATCCAAGCCTGTACCCATAGGGCGAACACGCGGCACGTTACCATAGCCGTCGCGATGCTCAGAGTGTCTGCCGCGGAAGCGTTCCGGAACGAGCGTGTCGATGCTGCGACCTAAAAGCTCCGATCGGGCAAAGCCGAAGAGCTTCTCGGCTTGCGCATTTACGAGCACAATCTCCCCATGCCGGTCGCTTACTAGGATTGCGTCCGGCGCCGCGTCGAGAAGGGAGAGGCCCGCCGAGGCACTGTCAAGCTTTTGCGCTGCCATGCATGCCCCGTTTCGCACGTTGCGGGCGGTTTCTTTCGCGATCCTTGAGCTGCAGCAGAGGCCGGTGCGCGTGTTCGCCGGCACGATCGGCATCAGATCTCTACGAGGGCAGCGTGACGCCCGTGATTAATTCGTGCTATCAAGTCAGCGGCCCAGCTGCTGCGATTGCGCGTGTGGAAAGCGGCCACGCTCGTGGAACGTCGCAATCACGACGTGACTACTGATTCAGCGTGTAATTGAAGATGGGCGTCGTCCACCAGATGTACCAACGCCACACCGGCTTGTTGTTCGACTGCGTATAGACTTCGCTGTAGGCGCGAAGGTACTTCGCAATAACGAATGATAGGTCACCCGTTCCGTATTGTGTGTAGGTTCCGAGACCGTCATTGGTCCACTGTTCGCGCACGCTCGCGTAGAGCCAATGCGAGTGGAAAAACGCCTGGTAGAGCTCGGCGGAGAAACCGTGTGCGCTCGCGGCAGGAAGCTGGAATCCGGTGTTCGGGTCTGCGCCGGGATTGTTGTCACTCGTGCCTTGGTAGAGCAGAAACGCACCGGGAATCCCGCCGCTAGGATCGCGCTCCGCGTACCCGCCCCATGTCCAATAGTGATCGACACCGGTCGATACGGGAACGGTTCCAACCGAGCCTACATAACCGATTTGCAGCGGTTTAATCGGATTCGCGAGCGCAGCTTGATATTGGAACGTTTTGTCGCTCGTGATGAAGTCGCTCGAACCGCTCCATCCCGCGTCGGAGTAGAGCCATCCGGCATCCAGTTCATAGTTCGTCTTCACATACTGAAGTTTTGTACCCCACCGGTTGGCGTCCGTTAGGTATGCGTGCTCACCGACAACGAGCTCCGGCGGCGCAAACGGCGCGATATCCGCCCACATGCTAAACGGCGACGGTCCGGGCGCCTCGATCTTGCCTACGAACAGATGTCCGTCGCGGTGAAGTAAGTTGTTGTATGCGAGCCACAGGGTATCAAGATCGCCAGCCGCGCTCTGTTGCCAAAACCACTGCTGCGCGTGATAGGTGAAGTCGCTCCCTACTGCGCCGACGGCATGGACCGCAAGGTTCGCGGCATTCGGTTTGGCGGGGTTGTTCGGGTTTCCAGTCGATGAATCATAGTTCACTTGTTCACCGATCCAGGCCGGAAACGCACGCCGCAACGTGTGTGGATCGAGCGACGCGTATCCGGTGCGTTGGACATACCGCCCGTAGGCGTTGAGCGTCGGGACCATAACATGGCACGTGTCGCAGTTGATTCCGTATGCTTGCGCGAACGGCGGCATCGCTTCCGCGCGTGCAGCGAAGGCACCGAAGAGCGCTAACGCGACCGCGGTAAAAAAATAGAGCCGTTTCACGGCTCTACGTTGATGTTCAGCTTCATATCGGCATGACCCGCGCCGCAGACCACCGAGCAGTGGACGACGTATGTTCCGGCCTTCTTGGCCGTCACAGTGACGGTGCTGAATTTGCCGGGCGCGATCGTGGTTTGCGCAATGCCGAGTTCATCGGATTGGATACCGTGCACCCCTTCGCTCGAGGTGAGGCGCAACTCTTGCGGTTCGCCGGCCTTAAGTGTGATGGTGTCCGGCGTGAACTTCCAATTCGATGCGACGATATCCATCGTCGGATGTGCGTTTACCGGTTTTAATCCGAGCATTACCGCGCATGCGAGGAGCACTACGAATATGATGAACATTTTTTTCATACGAAAAGCGTACGCTTTGAGTTCGCACCACAAGAGAACGCCTTGGGAAGAACCGGAGCGAAGCCGGGCGCGCTACAAGCCCGTGGACAAGAGTTCAGCGAACGGGTCCACTCCCAATTTCTTAGCCCACGGATAACCAGAAAATCGCGGCGAACTTCACCGACTAAGGAGGTCCGCCCGTGCGCAAGTCCCGGTACTCCGACGAACAGATCGCTGCTGCCCTACGGCAAGCTGAAATCGGCACGCCGGTCACTGATATCACGCGTAAGCTTGGCATCAGCGAAGCCACGTTCTACACCTGGAAGAAGCGTTTCGGGAGTCTCGGCACGCCCGAGATCCGTGAGTTGCGCCAACTGCGCGACGAAAACGCGAAGCTGAACATTAGTTGATGGGTTTGAGAGTGTAAAAAAAGTGTGATGGGTGCGGGAAAACTAGATTGCAGGATCTGGGTGCGGCGTGCGTGCGCGATTCTTACGGTCAATCATCGTGCGGTGCGCTATTGTTCGGTTCGAACGGACGTAAACGCCGCGCTGCACATTCGTATCGAAGAGCTCGCGGCGAGTCGAATTCGCTACGGTCAACGTCGTATCTATGTGCTGCTTCGTCGTGAAGGATGGCATGTAAACATCAAACGCGTCGGACGGATCTATCGCGCCGAAGGCCTGGCAATACCCACAAAAACGCCTCGCCGCCGGCGTGCGGCGACTATCCGAGAACAACTACCGATTCTGACCGCAGTAAATCGGAGTTGGGCGATGGATTTCATGCACGGCGTCCTCGCGGATGGCTCGAAGATCCGCCTGTTAACGATAGTCGATATGTTTAGTCGTGAGAACGTGGCTTTGGAGGTCGACTTTGGATTCAAATCGCCACAGGTTACGGAAGTATTGCGACGATAGTTGCCCAGCGCGGAACACCCAGCCGGATTCACTGCGATAACGGCCCCGAGTTCGTATCTTTGCACCTCGATCAATGGGCCTATTGGAATGGTGTAAAGATCGTCTTCTCGCGAGCAGGGCGCCCATCAGACAACGTATTTTGCGAATCAATCAACAACCGCGTTCGACAAGAATTACTGAATCCAACCTGGTTCGCATCGCTTGAAGATGCTCGACGTGAGGCCGCTATGTGGCGCGTCGACTACAAGCGCAATCACCCGCACAGTCCGCTTGGCGACCTCACGCCCGAAGAGTTCGCGAAGCGCGCATCGAAGAACAATCAACAAGCCGCGATTTCAAGCCCTTCCGCGGGATAAAAATTGGGGAATGACCCCATCGCATTACCTCTGGACCTATCCGTGGCATAACTCAGGGCTACACGTCACTCGGTTGAGGTCAGGCCCCGCGTTTGCCTGCAAGAATATTCCGCCGGCTGCCGCGAGCGCTGCAGCGATGGCGCCGGCCGAAGTTCCGCCGATTCGGCGCAACCGGAATCGTTTAGCAATTTCAAAGACGACGGGCGGATAAACGATGCCGCTCGTAACGCCGCCCTTCATAACCAAGTCGCAATCCGAAGCGACTCTCGATCCGGACCGGGAACCGTCGTGTTCATGGACGGAGCTTTCCTTCGAGTATACGCTCACGAAATGCACGTATTTCTTCGGTTGGTTCTACATTCAACAAGCGGCGCAAATGGCGTTCGAGGAGATCGTATTCGGTAAGCGCCGAGCGCGTATGGCCCATGCGCGCGTAACACTCCATGACCAGCCGCGCCCCTTCTTCGTTTGTTGGATCGCTTTCCAGAATGCCTTTGGCCGAGAGCAGGGCGGACGCGCAATTTCCGGAGTCCAACGCTTCACGCGCGGCGCGCTCCAACATCGAAGAATACATGCTGGCGTACAGCGAACGCTGCGCGACCACCCAGTCGATGTGCTCGCCGGCCATGAAGGGTCCGCGATAGAGTCTTAGCGCGCGCTCGAACGCTGCAACAGTACCTTCTTTAAAGCACTTCACGAATTCGGGCAAATCGCTTTCAATCTGCACCGCCTTACCCCATCCGTATGATCCTCGATGGCACGGAATGAAGTTCATATCTCCGATCGCTGCGCGCAACTCGGCCCGTGCGACGCTGACGAGCTGGTGCAAGCGATGCACGCTCGAATCAGAATCACGCTCCGGCCATATCGCGTCGGTCAACGCGTCGAATTGCACCGGACGGTCGTAATGAGCAACCAGAAACTGAATCAGTCTGCGTCCGCGGCCGAAAGCGATTTCTCGTTCGGCGTCATTCGGCGGCAGCCCGAACCAGCTTTCGAACACGCCGAAACACCGAAATCGCAGGATTACATCGCCCACAACGAATCCCCCGCGCTCGGGCTGTGATCGTAGCACCGCTGATAAGCACAGTCAACGTCAGGCGAGCATCATCGAAGATGGGGTGCTGTTTGCGTCAACGTACCGATGAGCATCTCGTGAGCCGGCCAGTAAGTATCGTGAGCGACAATGACGGCAAGAGTTGCGCGAAAGGATACGACGCATGGCTACTACCTATTCACGCGCCCGCTTCAACGGCGACACGATCTACGAATCAGCGTACCCTCAAACGCGCGCGGTGCTCTCGAGCGCATTTCGTGACTCGCCGAACCGAAGAATCGAAGCGATCGTCCAGGAAACATTTGGTCCGTCCTTCAGTGCTGAAGACGCCGAAGATTTTTGGAGCTCACTCGGCAGTATCGCGAAAGCAGCAGCGCCGATTGCACAAGCCGCACTTCCGATCGTCGGAACGGTGCTTGGCGGTCCACTTGGTGGAGCCGTCGGTGGCTTGGCTGCATCGGCAATCGGCGCTGCTGCGGGGCAGGGCGCGCCGCCGGCGCCGAGTGCAGCCGCACCCACGATGCCGAGGCCGGCGCCACCCGCTGCACCACCGTCGGCTTATGCATCGGCTGCGCCCGCGGCACCAAGTGCAACGGCGGCCGGAGCCGGGCCCGGCAATTCGGCAGCAATGCAATTGATGGCGCTGCTGACCCAACCGCAGTTCATGCAGGCATTGAGTTCGATCGTGATGGGACGAAACGGCCGCGAAAGCATCGAAGTGGCGGGCGCACCCGTCGAAGTCGGCGATTTCCTTAACTTGGCGAGCGTGCTGACGGAATCAGCGCTCGCTCAACATCACGCGCTCGTATCGAATCGTTCCGCAACGCTGCACGGTTCGGTTGAATCGGTGGATCCGTTCGTCGAACCGGAAGAGCGCGCCTCAAGTCTTTGGACGATGCTCCAACGTGAAAGCATTGAAAGCGATGACGCGAGTATCGAAGACGACACCGAGAGCGACGATGTCGAAGCCGACCGCATTCTCGATGAAATCGAGTTGTTCGAGCTTGACGCCGACGACGGTGTTCTCGTATGAGCGGTTTCAGCGCTCTCCTCACGCAGGTGTTGGCAGCGCGCGCTGCCGGCCAGGATGCGCAGAGCATCATTGCAAGCCAGCTCGGCGACGACCCGATGACCGCACTGCTCATGCAAGCGATGCAGCAGAAAAAACAGCCGGATGGCGACGGCGACACCGGCGCATCCGACGTCGACAATCTTCGCGCCGAGCTGCAAGCGCTTCGAGAACGTAGCGATACGCTCGCGGCGGCGCTCGGTGCATGCTACCTCTGTTGGGGTGACGATCCGGGATGTCAAGTCTGCGCGGGTCGTGGTTCTCCAGGATGCCTTCCAATCAATCCGGATCTGTTCGAGGAGTTCATCGTTCCCGCCTTACGTCGGGTTCGCGCTCGGGCAGCCGAGCAACAACAACGCACTACATCAGCCGAAAGGAGCTAGCGTATGTACTCAAGGGTTATCGAAGAAGATGAAATAGAATCCGACGACGAGACACTCTTCGAAGCAGATTACGACGAAGCCAGACCCGCCCGCCCGAATTTTGCAAAATTCAACCCGTCACGCACCGGCACGCAGAGCTATTATTCGCCCCGCAACGGACAATACGTATCGCAGCAGCAACTGCAGGCCGCGCTCGTTAAGATTCGTCAAGACGTCCAAAAAACGAGCACCACGGTCGCAACCGTAAACAAACGGGTCGATACGACGCAGAACAGTGTCAAGTCGCACGGCGCCCTTCTCGAAAAGCTTCAAAAGCAGGTCAAGGGCACTCGGCAAGACGTTCAAAACTTCTCTCAAACAGCAATGCTGATGCCGCTGCTGACATTGCCGAAGGCGACCGCGCCGCTGACCGACAACCTTCTGGCCAACGACGGCTCGATCGCAGTCCCGAAAGGCACCGCAATCGACATTAGCACCGGCAACAATACGACGACGCTGCTTCTGCTGATGATGATGCTCGGAGGCTCGTCCTTCACCTCCGGAAGCTCGAGTAATGGGAGTACCTCGGGCGGCATGGATCAGATGACGATGCTTCTGCTGGTGCTTGCGCTGAGCGGTGGTTCGTTATGATCAGCCTCCTGGGGTTCGTTTCGGGGAAATTGATCGCTAAACAACAAGGCGTAAGCGACGATAATTCCAACCGTCTCGCAATTCTGGGGGCGGTCATGGGGTTCACGCCGTTATCCGTTGCGGCGACGATGATGATCGCGAAACAAGAAGCCCCTCTACCGGTCATCGTGCCGCCGACGACGTCGACGCATCCCGTTCTCGGCTCCGGCGCAGCGACCAACGGCCCGACCAGCACGTCCAACCCGACCAGCACTGGCACCACGTCCAGCACGTCCACCACGCCCAGCGCCACGGCGCAGGCGGTCGTCATGCCGAATCTCGTCGGCGTTCCGGCAAGCGAAGCGAAAAAACAGTTCGCTTCGCTGTTCCCAAGAGAGCCTGAGATCGTCGAGTCGCATATCATCAACAGCGCCTCGCGCGGAACCATCATCAACACGTTCCCCGCAGCGAACGCGACCTTCGATCCGACGGTGACAGCGATCAGTTTCCTGGTTTCATCCGGCCCAACGTCGGCGATCAAAGGCGAGGCGGAAAAGAGCGAAAAGCTCCCGTCCCGCGTCTAAACCGGAAATGAACGATGTTCTCGATCGATCCCGGACTGCTCGAACTCGTTGCTGCGGGCAGTCCGGAGGACGAGATCATGGTGGTGATTCGCGTGCGCGACAGCTCGAAGATGCCGGCTCGCGCACGCATCGTCGCGCGATTCGGCACGATCGCGACCTGTCGCGTACGCCGGAGCGACATCCTCGCGGTACACAACGATCCCGACGTCGCAAGCATGAAAGCTCCCTCGCCGGTGATCGCGGACGTGTTCGATGAATCCGTCCTCGGCGAAGACGAGCGACGGACGGATGTGCGACGCCCCGACGTTCCGCAAACTGGATCGGGCGTCGTCTTCGCCTCGGTCGATTGGGGCTTTGATTTCGCGCATCCGAATTTTCGGACGAACGACGGCCGCACGCGTGCGCTTGCGCTGTGGGATCAGGGGGGAATCTACGACGGCAACGCCTACGGCTATGGCGCCGTGCACGATCGCTCCGCGATCGATGCGGCATTGGCGAGCGCCGATCCGTACGCAACGCTCAACTACGACCCGCGCGCCAGCGATCCGCAAAATGTCGGCACGCACGCAACGCACGTCGTAGACATTGCCGTTGGAAACGGACTCGGATGTACTCCGGTTGGCGTCGCGCCGCAAGCCGACATCATTTTCGTTCACCTCGCGCAAGGATTAGGCCCGACGGCGTTGGGCGATTCCGTTACGCTGCTCGAAGCGATCGATTTTATCGCCCGCACTGCCGGCGACCAGCCCTGGGTGCTCGGCTTGAGCATGGGAAACATGGGCGGCCCGCACGACGGCGCAACGCTGGTTGAACTTGCGTTCGACGAGTTGCTCCGCGGCTCGCGTGGTCGTGCGATCGCACAAAGTTGCGGCAACTATTACGCGCGCATGGCGCACACGAAGGGCGAACTGCATACCGGTGAACGCACGTCGCTGCTTTGGAAGAGCGATCGCGCGGCGCTTACGCCAAACGAACTGGAGATCTGGTATGATGGCGCCGACCGTTTCGCCGTCACCGTCGAAGCTCCAAGCGGAGCAACTTCACGGAGCGCAGCGCTCGGAAACATCGTACCGATGTACGACGATGGGCGGCTTGCAGCGCAGATCTATCACCGGCCCCGCGATCCAAACAACGGCGACAACCACATTCACATCTATCTCTATCCTGGATTCCAGCCGGGAGTCTGGCGTGTGCACCTCTTGGCCGAGCACGCGAAAACGGGACGATATCACGCATGGATCGAGCGTGACGAGGAATGCTCGGGATGCCAGTCACACTTCGTCGCCGATCAGGCCGTCGTTCAGATGACGACCGGGACGATCTGCCACGCGCGCCATGCGATTTCCGTTGGTGCATACGACCTCCACGCCGCAGACTTTGCACTCGCGTCGTTCAGCAGCTCCGGACCAACGCGCGACGGCCGCGATGTTCCGCGCCTCATTGCGCCGGGCGTTGCCATATTGGCCGCGCGCTCCGTGCCTTTAGGTGCGCCGGCCGGCACCGCCGGGCACATTCGCAAATCGGGAACGAGTATGGCGCAGCCCCAGGTATCCGGAGCGATTGCGCTTCTTCTCGAAGCCGCTCCGGCGCTCTCGCCGGAACAACTCTGCTCGCTGCTCGCAAACGGCGCGCAGCGCGAGGGCCTCGAGCCGCGCGATCGCGCGCGTACTGGAGCAGGACGCCTTTCAATCGAAACCGCGCTTGCCGCGGTCTCTTCGCTACAAACCGAGGACACGACGGTGACAACAACCGCTATACCCCCAACGATCGTCGGTAAATTCTCTATTGGCGGAACGCACGTGACGATCGACACGAGCGTGGCGACGCAGGCGATTTCCTCCGCCACCCTTGACGACGCAATTGCGTTCGCGCTCTCGAAAACGGGCCGCAATTCCTACATCATCGGTTCGCTGCTGGGCGGCAAAACATTCGACGTCTGGCATTTTACGGTGGCGGTGCCCGTCCTAGACGATGTGGTGGACTTCGATGCGCAGGCAAGCGTGTGCGCGCTGATCGTGGGCGGCGAACTCTACGTACCGTCCGATCCGACCAGCGCGACGCGGCGCTGGGTGCGCTTGCCTAGAGCCGATGAATTCTATGCGCTTTCTGACGCCGATCGAAGCAGCCAGCGTGGCGCGTGGATCACCAAAATTCTCGGCGCGAATCCGGCGGTCACTCTCAACGGAACGGCGGTTTCAAAAAAACAGTTACGCGGCTTTTCCATGCCGGAACTGCGATTGCTGCTCGCGCACTTCGGCGCGCAGTGTTTCCGCGTTATCCGTCAAGATAGCGGCAGCGCGCACGGCGGCCTCGTCAACGGAACGACCCTTCCGCTCATGATCTCTCCGTTGCGAGAGCCCGATGTGTATGTACGCGTTATCGCCCGGCGTGAAGGCCGCTTAGAAGCGATCAACGCTTGGGATCAGGGCGCGGGTATCAGCCTTGGGGCCGTACAGATCAACGTTATCAAAGGCTTGCTGTTCCGCTTCTTGGGCGAACTCTCAACCCACGACCCCGCATTGCTACAGAGCGCCATCGCAACGCCGCTGAACTGGAACATCGTTTACGATACCGATCATTTCGACGTGGTCACGGCGGCGGGACAAACGTTGCACGGGCGAGCAGCGAGCGCCGACGTGAAACGCAACTTCGCATTTTTTCAGTCAGGCAACCCCGGCACACCCGATGCCGCCGCGATCGACGTTGACTTCCGCATGAGTATTGCGGCCGCATTTCGCGACGCGGTTGTTTGGCCGCACGCGCAAGAGATGCTCAACCGCGCGTCCATTGCCTATCTGCAACCCGGCTTAGACATGCTTACCGCTGCCGGCATTGCGTCGCTCGATCCCGCAAATCCCGACCGTGACACGTTTATCCTCAAGGCCGTGCTGCTCGGAGCATTCGTGCGCGCCAGCGCATCGCTCCAGCCGCTTCTCGACGCGCTCGCCAACTCCGCAACCACACATGATAAGCTCGCCGCGCTCACGCCCGATCTAGTTGAAGTCGCGCTCGAGCCGGTTATCAAGAGCAAGCACATCCGCGATGAAGTGAGCGCGCGAATCAACGCCCTTACGCCCACGGCCCTGGACGTGCTGAACACCGTTCGCAACACCCTTTCGCTCCCGCCGGTCGAAACGGTGTCGCTCGATACGGAAAGCGCTCAACGCGTAGCAACGCAGGTGCTGGCGCAGACGGAATCCACCGAAGGCTTCACGCCGGCGCGTTTATTCGATATGCGCGCGCCGTACGCCGCGCAATTCGAAGTCATCGCAACTCCGCTCTCCAAGCTTCCCGTACTGCACGCCGGTGACGTCGTCGTACGCCGGGTGCTCGGCGAAAGTTCGATGGCATCGATCGGCATTGCCGTCGAGGACACACCGTTGTCGAGTGAAGGCCAATACGCCTCGCTGGTCTCTCTTCGCAACCCGAGCGCGCCGCCCTCGCAGCAACGCATTACCAATCAATTCGGCCGGTTGAGCGCCGACACGCTCGTCGTACGCCCGCGCGAAGACGTCGAAGCTCCCGAAGACATCGACGGATCCGCCCTGACATGGTCGGGCGCAACGCCAGACCAGCTCGGGTTCATGCAAGCCGTGTACGCGCAGCACGTTGCGAATTCGCGAAGCACCGGACGGCCATTCATCGGCGATGTCGATAGAAGCCGGCTTGACGTCGTCGAGAACAGTCAATTGCTTCGCATCGAAGCGGCTGCGCAGTGCCGCAGCATGCTTGCCAGCGTGCGTAACGACCTTGCCACAGCGCAATCTTCGGGAATCGGAGGGGCCAGGGAGATCACGAGCATCATCGTTAACAGCGGATATCGCTCCGCCTCGCGTCAGTTTGGCATTTGGCAAAGCAACTTCCGCAAATACTACCGCGAGACGGCCAGCCAACGCGCAACGTTTTCAGATCCGCACGGCAGTGACGCAATTTCGTTTCTCGCGCGCTACATCGGTCAACGCGTCGGCGCGCCTGGGTACAGCAACCACAATGACGGCCGCGCCGTCGACCTTGGCGCCACCATGACGCAAGGGCGCAGCCTCGGAGCGGACACCAGCGACGCCGCAATCGCATTGTGGCGCGGATCGTGGCTGTTTACATGGCTCTCCTCAAATGCGGCGACCTATAACTTCTTCCAAAATACCAGCATCAACGAGCCGTGGCATTGGGAATACCGCGCGCCGGCACAGCCGATCCAGAGTATTTCGGAAGGCGCCGTTTCGGCGGGAAAGCTCTACCTCTCGAACACGCCGCTGTTAAAGTCACATAAGGGCACGCAACCAGACTTGTACGTGTGCTGGAACGCAATGGCGAGTATTCCCACGGCGGTGAACGTCGTCATTCACCTTCACGGCTACTCCACATCGCTCGGCGCAATGCAATTGAGCGCGAAGGTCGCCGACAGCGGACTCGACTTCACCGACCCCTCCGGTACCGTGGGACGCTCGGCGCCGACGGTAGGCATCATTCCGCGCGGCAGCTACGAGCCGTCGGATACCCGGGCCGACCGGTACGCATTCCCCGCGCTGCTTAGCTCGAGCGCGATCGGGGATCTCATCACCTATGCCCTCGAGCAGTTCACGCTAACGTCCGGTGCAGGGGGTCCGGTAAGCGCCGGGCGTTCCATTCTCACGTGTCATTCCGGCGGCGGAAACCCCCTGGAAGTCATTCTCGCAAACAACGACTTCGACGAGATTCATTTGTTCGATGCGATGTATTACACGCCACAGGCTCTGCTGACATGGATTGCACGACACATCGCTTCGGACGACGCCGGGTACGCCGGCACGAGCGCGTTACGTATGTTCTATACGCCCAGCAAGAGCACGACGCCGAACGCCAACAATATTGCGCAGCGCATTCAACGGGAGCTGCGAAAGGCGAAGAACACCGCGGCACTTTCGCCCTTCTTCCGCGTTGAAGAAACCACAATCGGGCATCCGGACATTCCACGTGCATACGGATGGCAACTCTTGGCCGACGCTTCCGCAAACGTTCCGAAAACGAGGCGAATCCTGGCTCCCTGATGGCTATGCCTGAGATTCTTCATTTTCAGACCGTACAGAACCAGCCCCAAAACCGAGCCTGCTGCGGGCTGCGTTTTCAGCCGATTGAAACGTTCGCGCGAGCTGACCGAGCGCGATGGTCCGATCGCACACATCCCTCTGCGCTTCCGGAGTGGACTGCGACGGAAACGCATCATTTTCGCGCTCATACCATCGGACGAGACATGTGATCGTCTCCAGCCGTTCAATTCGCATATGCTCGGGGTTGCCGGACTTCAGGTCTTCAGCAACCTCGCCAAGTTCTTCAGCGACCACAATGAGCGTGTCGCCGTCGGTCATCTCCGCGCATGTGCGTTCGAACTAGCCAGCAGCTTTTAGCCCCTCTTGCCGGTGTTCCGAACAACGTTGCCTGGTACAACCAAAACGCCGGCGAAATCGGCGACATCTGCGCAACCGCAAACGGCAGCAGCACCGGCGTCGTGAGCCTAAGCGCCGAGAATTGGGAGATTCATCGGAATACGACAACAACGTCCACGACTGTTCGTATTCGCCCTAACGCAATAGCGCGTTAACCGTTTACGACGACGGTGTATCCGCCGACTGTCTGGCCGCCTTGACTCGCAGAAACCCGATATACCTGAGCCTGTCCGGCAGCCGGCGGAGCATCCGTCGTGGTAAACCCAACTTGTTGATCGTCGCCGTTGACGTTTTGGGTCTGCGCTCCAGGCGCAGCCTTTTGGGCGCCGCCTACCGGAGACGGCGGCGAGAGCAACGGCGCACCGGTGGCTGCCGCTGGCGCCGGAAAGCCGCCGCGCATTCCCGTTTGCAGTTGCAACCACGGCATCGCCGAGGGCTGCGTGCGTTCTACTTTCACCGTAGCCGGCGCTCCAAAAAGCGGTCCGACCTTTAACAGCAAGAGCGGCGCGGTTGCGGCTTCGGCCGCCGTCATGACATGAATGTTGCGCTGAGCGATGTGCCGATTGAGCGAAGCATCCCACTCGGGAGTTGACAACGCATCGGAACACACGTCCCACGCGCGAACGATGAGGCACTCATGTCCGCCGTTTTCGTACTTTGCTTCCCACGCTTCGGGACACTTCACGACCTTGTGTGAATTGGAGCTGTAACGCGAGCCGAGAGCCGTCGTCGCTTGTCCGATCAAATGTGCGCCTCCGCCGTTGATCCCGAGCGACGGATCGATCCAGTAGAATTCGACGATGACGGCGTTCGCCGCGGATTTGCCGAAGTTCCAAACGTGTGCGTACACGGTGTTTGGGGCATTGGCCAACGCCGTTTGCCCGAGTTCCTTCGGCACATCGGGTGCATCTTGCGGCAACACTCCCGCGAGCAGATAAATGTCCGGGCTTTCCCAAAATGGCCCGCTGACCGGCCTCGTGCCGGTATCACCCGGATTCGCACGCATAAAGAGAAACGGCAGATACAAGTCTTTGCGCGGGCCGGGCCATGTTCCAATCGGATGCTTCCCTTGAATGTCACCCGGTGTTATGGGCGTGCCGCCGAGGTCTCCGCGACTTGTACCAACGGTTTTTCCCGGTCGTCCGGACGGCGCGCCGGAACCGCCGCCGCCACCACCGCCCGGCGTGCCGCCACCACCGCCGCCGTGCGCGTGCTCCGCACATTCTTCGCGACCCTCGCGTTCGTGGCGTTCGTTGTGCGGCGGCCGATAACGCACGGTGACTTCAAGCTCGGCGCCTTCGATGTGGACGACGTGATGTTCATCATGTTCGTGATGTTCATCATGTTCGTGATGTTCGTGCTTTTTACGATCGCGATCATCGGACACGGCGTTTCCCCTTTGTCGAAGCCTTAGCAACAGGCCGGCGAGGCACAGAGAGAGGTCTTTGCGCTACACGCGGTTGCGGAGCAGCCGGAATGCGCGGCCTATCAACGTAGAGCAGACGCATCGGGGCATTTGGATCTAAAAGCCAGCCAACGGCGGTTTGCGGCCATACTTGCGGCGGCCGAAACGCAAATCCCAAGTCTTCTTCGGTCGTCGGTTGTATCGTGCGCGCCCAATCCCACGTCAAATATCCGAACGCGCGATCCGAATCAAGATTGAACTGCGTCGTGTATGCACGATCGTTCAGCACTCTTCCGATCAAATACGCCGTGAACGGGATCGGGTCGCCAAGGGGGCTATCCGCGGTCTGCGGATTGATATTTGCCATGTTCAGGCGATCGGTTTCCATAGGCGACGACGAGAGTTCGTACGCGCTTCGCGTGCGCGGATTCGCCGTCGCATTCGTTCTGAAAAAGACGGCATCCGGAGTTGAGCCTTTCGGGAACGGACCGGGAACGACCGGCGGGCTGATGCGTTGAGCCCAGGTATCCTCGTCATCAAGATTTACTTGATAAACCTGCTGTTCGGTATGGTTTATGCCGTAGACGGGCGGCTTCGGCTCTGAACCGTCGGCGGCTTGTAGCGGTGTAATTTCGGGGTACGACCACGGACGTTTATAGTCGCGCGTGTCGACACTATATGGCGGCGTTTTCCCGGCTTGCGGTGTTTTGTTGGCGCTGTCGTAGAGTGCCGCTTGATAGTACGGATACGATGGGCCGCCGATGTCATGCGTTGGGGGCGGCAGGGTGCGATCGAGATTTCCAAACGGATCGACGGCGTCGCCGAGAGCCTGCAAAAATGCATCGTCGACCGTTCTTCCGAGCGTCACGAGCGACTCGTCGATTTCGTTCGAAAGCATCAACTCGCCGTCTGAATACTGCAGTTCGCCGTGCGGAACCACGAAACCGAGATGCGCGAGAATTTCGTGCGTTTTCGAGACGATGTCCCACACGAGCATCGCCAATTCGTAGAGCGCGAGCCGGATGGGATAGCTGCCCGGACTGGCAAGCATCTTTATGAGGTCACCGGCCAGCTTCAGTGCAGCGTCGGCTTCTTTCTCGATCCAATCAAAAAGCGACTTCAGCGCATCGCATACGTCTTCGACGGGATCGCCGCTCGACGGTCCGCTGAAATCCGGCGGTGAGAGCAGATTCGTCACATCGGAGCTGGGGGGAAAGATGACGACGTCCGGTGCGCGCGGCTTGGCCAAACTCCATGACGACACGTAGCTAAGGCTGTAGAACGTCAGCATGAAACGATAAAACGTTTGCACTTGCCAGGGCAGCGGAAAGCCTTCGGGCACACCGATTGTGCTTGGCGGCGCAATGTCGTTGAGCAATGTCGCAAAGGGCTGATCGAGGCCGTGTCCCGTTACCAGCTGAACGATCTGGGTCAGAAGACCGGCGTCGATCGTTTGCTGAAACGTATCGCCTTGATACACGCGGGGATGCGTGTAGGGCCGCCGTCCGGAATCGTCTTCCTTCGGCGTTTGATCGCCATACGTGGCCTTCAGCGCTTCGACGATCGCTTCGGCCATCCACAGCGGCATGTCGCCATCGACGGTCTTCAGCATCTTGGATGCGGCGACCGGATCATCGGGCAGTGTGTCCGGGCGCTGATCACCGTGTGGATTACCGGAGGTCATCTGCACGCAGTAAGAGATCACGCCATTGACGAGATCGGGATACGTGTCGGTAGCGCCCCAGGGATCCTGCGGAATCGTTCCGCCGGCCGCACTGTGACGATAATTCCATGCGTCGATGTGATTTTCGATCAAATGATGGCGCTGCGGGTGATTCCGGAACGGTCCGCCACACTGCTCGTTCACAAACGAATGGCCAACCGTATCGAGTCCGACGTGGGTCATCCATCCTAGCGCGAACGCCAGCATCTGCTCGAAGTTATCGTTGCTCGTTGCCCGCAGCGCTTCGGCCTGCGCGATCAGATTCGTAACGATCGTCGTCGTGCGCCGGTAATGAAGTACGTCACCCCACAGAAACGACTGCTCGTCCCATCCCTTGGATACGCACGTGTCGAATGCAGCGAAGATATCCGTGAACGTAAGCAATTCCAATTCACCGATGTTCACGATGGCGTTTTTTAGTTGCGTGATGCCGTCGGCGAATGCGCTCACCACACCACCCGTCAAATCATCGAGTGCGGAGTCGGCAGCGTTCACGAAGGGACCGATGGTGCTGGCCCACACTCCGAGGAAATCTTTCCAGATCTTCTCTAACTCTAACAAGAATCGCACAAGCGCGCCAAGCGTCGAGTTCACTTGATCTAAGATCAGCAGCATCGGCTCCCAATCTTGCTCTTCATTTGTTTTGTAGAAGTAGTACACCGCAAGTGCGAGCATGATGTTGTCGCTCGGCGGCACAACAGTACCGAGCACTTTCGATGCGTAGTCCTGCGAAAAATAAAATAGGTCGGGACCAATCGCGCCGATAGCAGTGAATTTTTCCCAACGCTGCATGACCGTGCCGCAATATTGCGGCCCGTATGTGCCGATCGTGCCGGCGAATGCTGGATTACCCGGCGCCGTAGGCCCGGTCCAATCAGGAACGTTACCGGCAGCGAGAAAATCGGCGACTCGTCGCGCCGTATAGATATGCGTAAAGTGTGCAGGCATGTGAGCCTCCGGGCGAACGCTTTAGAGCATAGCGTGTTTACCGCAAGAAAGCTGACATTTGCGTCCGAAATGGCCTATCTGCACACACTACGAGTGAGCTTGCGCCCGTCGCTATGGGTCTTAGTTGGAATGGAGACAAGCGATCTCGTTCGGCTGAAGCAGCTCGAAGCCGAGAACGCGCAGATGCAGCGAATCATCGCCCGCCAAATGATTGAGATCGATGCCATGAAGAACCTCGTCTCAAAAAACGGCTGGGGCCCTCGTGGCGACAAGAAGCGGTGGGGGCTTTGCACGCAGATGGCGTGTCGCAACGCCGCGCATGTAGCTTTGTTGATTGCACGCGTAGTACGTGGCACTATCGCAAACGTCGTCCGATGACGAGCCGATCGCGAAGCGCATGCGCGAGCTTGCTGCAGAGCGCCCGCGCTGGGGGTTGACGGCGTCTGAAAGTTCTCTTTAGGAGCGAAGGCATCACCATCGGTTGCGATCGATTCTTGCGCATCTATTGGGCAATGGGCTGCAAGTGCGACCGAGGCGTAAGGTGAACTACGTTCGCGGCAACCGTTCGTGCTGCGCGATCAAACATCGACTGTCCGACGCTACAACGGCTATTGATTGTCGCAGTTCTGTGCCAGCTGCGGCCTTAGAACACGAGCGATCGGCGGGAGACGGCGAAAACTTCGCTTTCACGAGGGGCTTCGATCGGCCAAATGGCTCCGGATACTGGAGTCGTCCTTCGACTACGCGCCTGCGGCGCTGCGCTCAGGATGACAGGTTTGAGTTCCTCCGCACGATTCGAAACGATAAATTGAAAAGACCACGCCATCGCGGCTTTCCGAGGTCAATTGAAATGGATATCGCGACATTGACACATTGCAACAGTCTTGCACGATATTGCGGTACTACTTATCGCGCTCCAACGACCGCGCAACTCAGCTATCGGAACTAATAGAATTCACGATCCAACACGAACTCTTATGCTGTGTTACTAGGCCCGATCCACACAGTTTGAACATTTACGAACTCTCGTATTCCAAAATAAGAAAGCTCTCTGCCGTATCCACTTTTCTTGACGCCGCCGAAAGGGAGGCGGGGATCGGACGCGGTCATGCCGTTGATAAACACCAAGCCAGATTGCAATTGAGCTGCAATCCCCGCGGCGCGTTCTGTATCGGCGGTCCAGACGTTATTCCCGAGCCCGAACGCTGTTGTGTTGGCCAGCGTAACGGCTTGTGCAGCATCGGCAGCGCGCGTGACAGCGGCGACCGGGCCGAACGTCTCTTCAGAAAACACCGGCATGTCTACAGTCACATTTGCCACAATCGTAGGCTCATAGAATGCTCCGTCATGCTCCAGACTTCGCCCACCGATTACAATGTCAGCGCCCATCGCCCGAGACTCGTCGACTTGTCTCGCGATGTCATCACGCAGGTCATGTCGCGCGAGCGGGCCTACCGTCGTATCACGCTCGAGCGGATTCCCCACGCGCAGCTGCCTCGTATAGTGAGCGAACGCGTCCAAAAAATGATCGTGGATCGAATCTTCAATGATGAAGCGCTTTGCGGCGATGCAACTTTGCCCGGTGTTTTGAAATCGAGCGCGCACGGCAGTTTTGGCGGCAGCCTCGATATCAGCATCGCGAAGAACGATAAACGCGTCCGAGCCTCCAAGCTCGAGCACCGTTTTCTTGAGTAGTCTCCCGGCGGTCGCGGCAACCGCACTGCCTGCAGGTTCGCTCCCGGTCAGCGTTACGGCCGTCACGCGCGGATCGGCGATTACTGCTTCCATCGAAGCGCCACGCATGACTAGCGCGCTGAACAACCCAGCCGGGAAGCCCGCCTGCGAAAAAAGCCTTTCAATGGCGAGGGCACAGCCAGTTACATTTGCGGCGTGCTTCAACACGACGGCGTTTCCCGCAACTATCGTTGGAACCGCAAATCGAAGTACTTGAAAGAATGGAAAGTTCCAAGGCATGATCGCCAAGACGACGCCCAACGGGCGGAATGCCACATAGCTACGCGTCGCGTTGCTGACGACCGATTGGGGCGCGAGCTGCGAACTCGCCTGGTCTGCGTAGTATTCACACGCCCAGGCGCACTTCTCGATCTCGGCTTCAGCTTCGGTAATGGGCTTACCCATCTCCATGGTCGCCAGCAGTGACAATGAGGCCTTTTGGCTGCGCAACTGCTGCGCAAGGCCGCGTAATAATGCCTCACGGTGAACGAGATCGCTTTCGCTCCAACGCAAGAACGCCGAATGGGCGCCCGCGATCCGAGTCTCGATATCGTCTGCCGTATGCAACGCATATGATTGGAGGGACTTACCGGTGGCGGGATCGACGGTGTCGATCGTGTTGACGCGAGAGGCGGAGCGCATTACGGAAGCCGTTGCGTGACCGAGAAGATCAAGGTTGCCGGCGCCAAGCCGAAGCGTTCCGAGCCTTGGTCCAGGGCGTTTGCATCGGTTCCGTATTGGTTCTCGGGGACGTATACGCCCCATCCGATTCGCCCGTAATTATCGACGGCGCTGTTGAAGATGTTCGACACGCCGAGGTTTAGATAGGTATTCGAGGCAATGCGTTGCGTGAAGGCTGCGTCTGCGACTCCGTATGCCGGGCGGTGAAGCGAATTGTTTGAATCGTAGTGGGTGTAGTTAAGGAATATCTCGCCGCCGTAATTGTTGGTGTAGTCGAAGGATGCGCCCCACTTGTGCAGCGGTATCTCCGGAAGCTGAGAGCCCGGAATGAGCGTCGGGTTGTCGATGAGCAGCTGGACTGGCGCGTCGAAGATCGTGGCTGACTGCACGTCCCAATACCCTTCCAGATACAAGTGTGGGTTGACTCGAAAACTGCCGCTCAACTCGAAGCCGCGGGCTCGTGAGCTTGCAAGATTGAGGTTTGATGACACGGTGATGTTGTTAATGCTCGGTGGTGGATTCGGCGAAGCAAAGTTCGGACAGATCGACTGGATGCGCGAAAACACGCCTTGCAGGTAGTTGGGGCCGCCGAATTCGTTGATTTGGTTGACATATCCAGCGGCAGACGTTTGGGCCTCAAAAATTGTGTTGGTTTCATTCGTGTCGTACCAAAGCGCCTGGACGGCGCTGTCTTGCGTGAATCGATGCGCGACTGAAAGCTCGACATCGCTAGCCTTTTCGGGAAGCTCGCCGGGCGAAGGGATCGTACCGACGCTGAAGGTCTGACAATTTCCCGGATTGATACCGCCCGCACCGGTTATGAGCGTTGCGATCGGCGCGGGGTCCGCCGACGAGATTCCCCCGGTTAAACGTACGACGTCACTTGCGACTGGCCGGTAAATCACCGAAAGACGCGGATCGAACGAGGTGCCGCCGAGCAGCGACTGCTTGAGCCAAGCGTTGACGAAATACGAGAGCGGACCTCCCGGCGTGATCGCATCACGAACAAAATAGCTGTATATTCTCGAGTAGAGCGGCTCGGCGGGGATAATCGTGGTATCGTTCACATTTTCACCGGTTGTGTATTGCCGTTGCCAATACACGCCGAAGCCGATGTCATGCTTTCCAGTCGGGAAGTCGTCGCTCAGCAACGTTCCGAAGGATCGATAGACGCGCGTAAGGCTAGAAAGCGGGCCGTTGATGTTGGAGGCCGGGCGATTACGCACTTGTTGATAGTTATCGATAAAGGAATCGAGCACGATTTGGTTCTTGCCCGCATTCGTCGTTAGGCGCGCGTGATAATCCTGATTTGCAAGCGCTTGGAACGGGCCTTGTCCGCCGCCCGCGGGGCCGCTCGCGTTTTGTGCGTATTGCTGTTGTGTAAAGCATTGATTCCCTGAGTCGGTTACCACCGTTACACCTGCAGCGCCGCTGCTTGTTGTGCAATTCGTTGATCCTTTTGCTTGGTTTAGGGCGTAGTCATAGGTAATGTAGTCGTTGTCTCCTTCGCCGCTTTTGTCGTCCCAAGACGTCGCTGAATATCCGGTGAACGAAAGCTGCGTTGACGGAGAGAAGGCATAGGAGATCCTCCCGAGCGCATTTCGCAGGGTGTAATTTCCTGTAACTACGTAGGTATCCGCGGCCAGTGTCGCGCTTGTGAAGTCATTCCCGCGCGATCCGGTTTGCGCGATGATACTCGGACTGAAGTCACCGTACGTACCGTAGGTTCCGCTCACGAACGAATAGCCCAACTTTCCAAGCGTTCCGGCGAACTGGGCGTCGTACAGCTGGCGCCCTTGGTCGCCGAACCCATATCGCAACGATGCCTGCGGTTTTTGCGCAGGACTGAACGTCTGCATATCTATGGAACCGCCGATTGCATCCACCCCGTAGAGCCCCGTTGCTCCCGAGCCATACGTTACGACCGTATTCTGAAGACTGAACATCGGCGCGACTTGAAAGTCGAAGCCGCCCTGGCCACCACCAATGGACGCGGGATAGACGCCGTATGGACCAATCGGGTGGCCATCTAGCATCACTTGCGTTTCACTGGGCTTTAGTCCACGAATATCGATGGCGATGTCGTCGCCCACGGCGGAGTCTTGTCCCACCAAGTTCACGCCGGGGAGTTTGCCAAGTCCCTCCGCAACGCGAATCTGCCCGGTGCGAAGTAACAGCTGCGGGTCGATCGTTTGCTGAACTGTTGTCGTCGTTTGTAAGCCACTGCCGCGCGTGGTTACCGTGGCAATTGTCTTCAGCGAGTTCGCGGATGGACTTGTGCGGCTTAGCGTAAGGGAAACATCTGCGTTATTTCCCGTGAGAATGATGTCGTCGGATCGAGCCGTGAGATAACCCTGCGCAATAACGAGAATATTGTAGATGCCCGGCGTCAGGGATGGGAAAGCGAATCTTCCGGAAGAGTCGCTTGTTGCTTTTGCAATCGATTTATCACCCTGCAGCAGTTGAAGCTGTGCCCCGCCAATGGGCAACGCACCTTGGCGATCGATGAGTTGTCCGGAAATGCTGGCCTTTTGCGGGCCTTGCGGAGTGCTCTGCGCAAGAGCGGGCAGCGCACAAAGCATCGTGCATAGGATGACACAGCTGGCAATTCGCATGAAACGTACGAACGAACGCATATTGGCGGCCTCCTTAAGCGATGGAAGCGCCTGTCATCAGGCTCACGGCTTGATCCATAGTGGGTGCTTCCAGCTGCAAGCTGCCAGGGCAGCGCCGGCGCCTGTCGTCGAGAACCGGTGGCGCGTCGGGGCGTGCGCCACATTTCGGGAATCGCCAATGGCCATTCGACCTCCCGGCAGCAACGGTGAAGTCCTGATCAATTTTCACCATGTCATTGCGACATTGTCAATATGATTGCGAAATGTAGAGATTTCGGGCAAGGAAGTGCCGTTTCAACCAAGATATTGACCATCGTGCAATTTGATTGGTATAACGACAAGGCAATGGCGCGCCCAGTCGTGATTAACTCACTTGCTCGAGGAGCACAAATCTTGCGCCTACTCTCCGAGCAGACGGCGGCACTCGGCGTGACTGAGGTCGCGGAGCGCCTCAAAGTCGACCCGAGCACCGCCTACCGGCTGCTCGCTACGCTCGAAGCGCACGGCTTCGTGCTTCAAGAAGCGACCAGCAAAAAGTACTCCATCGGCTATGGCGTCCTGGAAATTGCAACTGGGCTTTTGCGCCGCTTCAGCGTTGTCGAGGTCGCGCGACCGTTCATGCAGGCCGTCGCTGCGAGGACTGGCGAGAATACGCACGTCGCCGTTCGGAACGGATCCAACGCGATTTCTCTCGGGAGCGAATCTGCAACAGGTATTTTGCGCGTGGAAACCTCGGTCGGAACGGCGGAACCGTTGCACTGCACCGCGATCGGGAAGGCGCTACTGATCGATTTTACGGAACCGGAATTACAAGCGCTGCTTGGAGACGGACAGCTGCATCGCTTTACACCGAACACGATCACGACGCTGCATGATCTGAGCGCCGAACTCTCACGCGTGCGACGCTTGGGATACGCGTTTGATGATGAAGAATTGCATCCCGGC
The DNA here is from genome assembly GCA_963765935.1 of Vulcanimicrobiia bacterium. Taxonomy (GTDB): domain Bacteria; phylum Vulcanimicrobiota; class Vulcanimicrobiia; order Vulcanimicrobiales; family Vulcanimicrobiaceae; genus JAMXLG01. The sequence goes on from CAVXXX010000005.1 coordinate 150,331, forward strand.
GTACGATGCATCGCCGGTCCGGTGCGAGACCGATCCGGCGCCGTCGTCGCTGCCTTCGGCCTTTCGACTCCGGCGATGCGCTTGACACGAGAACGCGTTCCCGAGTTGGCAGAGCTCATCGTCACCTCGGCGAACCAAATCTCGGCTCAAATGGGAGTCGACGCACAACAACCGGTGCCATCAGGCTGAGGTAGTTCTAGAATGCGAATGACCGGCGGACAAATCGTTGCGGAGTATCTGATTCGCGAAGGTATGCCGATGCTCTTCGGCGTTTCCGGTCATGGCATTACCGCACTGCTCGACGCGTTCGTCGACCGGCGCGACGACATCGCAGTCATTCAAGCAATCCACGAGCAAGGCGCGGCGCACATGGCGGACGCGTATTACCGCGTCGCAGCGAAACCGTGCGGCGTCTTCACCTCGATTGGTCCCGGCGCGGTGAACACCGCGATGGGCGTTGCATGTGCGTACATCGACTCGATGCCCTTGCTTCTGATCACGGGGTCCGTTCACACCTACATGCGCGGCCGCGGAGTTCTCCAAGAACTCGAACGCACCCACTGGGCGAACTTTCCGCGTATGATGGAGCCGATCGTAAAGCGGTGGTGGCAGCCCAGCCGCGTTGATCAATTGCCGAACGTGCTGCATCTTGCATTCAACGTGATGCTGGAAGGCCGGCGCGGGCCGGCGCACATCGACATCCCGATGGACGTGCAGGCGGAATTCGCGGAAATCGACGCGCTTCCCGATCCCGTCACGCGCCGCCCGCGCGGGCGCCCGCACGGCGATCCGGGTGCAGTCGATGAGGCGGCAAAGCTGTTGTTGAACGCGGGGCGCCCGCTCATCTTGGCCGGCGGCGGCGTCATTTCTTCTGGCGGCGAATCCGCATTGCGGCAACTCGCAGAGTTTCTCGGCGCACCCGTGACGGTGACGTGGATGGGCAAAGGAGCGATCGCGGAGGATCACGAGCTGTATGCGTGGCCGTGCGGAGATTTGGGATCGATTTCGGGCAACACGCTTGCGCGCGAAGCGGACGTGGTACTCGCCGTGGGATGCCGGTTCACCGATCGGACCGCATCGTCGTTCCGCCGCGGCGTCACGTTCAACATCCCCCCGACCAAACTCATACACATCGATCTCGATCCGTACGAAATCGGCAAGAACTATCCGGTCGAAGTCGGCATCGTGGGCGATGCGCGCGCAACGCTCGAAGATCTGTTGCTTTCGCTGCACGAGCTTGCTGCGCCGTGCGACTACCGGTCCACGCCGTACTTCGAGCGAATTGCAGCGCTGAAGGCTCGGTGGGATGAAGCGTTGCGTCCGTCGCGCGAGAGCGACGCAACTCCGATGACGATTTCGCGAGCGCTTATCGAGGCGCGGAGCGTGCTCGAACGTGACGGAATCGTCGTAACCGGCGCAGGCAACCCGCAGAGTCAAGTATTCACGGAATTTCCGGTCTACGGCAGTCGTCAGCACATCACGCCCGGCGGATTTTCGGCGATGGGCTTTGAGGTGCCGGCCGCAATCGGGGCAAAACTTGCGGCACCCAACCGTCAAGTTCTCGCCATCGTCGGCGACGGCAGCTTCTTGCAGACCGTTCAGGAGCTTGCGATGGCGGCGCAATACGACATCCCCGCGGTGTTCCTGGTCCTCAACAACTACGGCTGGGAATGCATCAAGAATCTCCAGACCCTGCAATTCGGACCGGACCGAGTGATCGCGACGAGCTTCAAGAAGAACGACGGCACACCGTTCTCCGCGAACCTCGCGCAGGTCGCAGAAGGCTTCGGCTGCTACGCGGAGCGCGTCGAACATCCCGCGCAGCTCGCCGATGCCCTACGTCGCGCATTTGCATCCGGGCGTCCCGCCGTGGTCGAAGCGTTGTGCAGCCGTCAACTTCCGGAGAGCGGACTGACGACGACGGGATGGTGGGACGTGACCGTTCCCGCCTACCACGATGAAAAGCGCGCGCAATATGAAGCGGCGCGCTCCGAAGAGGCACTGACGTAGTGCGGGACGGGCGGCCGGTCATCGCGGTCTTCGGTGCGGGACGCATGGGTGCAGCGCACGCGCGCAGCGTTGCTTGTAGCGCGCGCGCCGATTTCGTCGGCATTGCGGATGTCGATCGCGATGCCGCTGACCGGACCATTGCATCACTTGGACGAGGGCGAAACGGCAGCATCGACGAGTTCCTCGCGGATCCCGATCTCGATGCCGTCGTCATCGCGACATCGAGCCCGACTCACGCCGAACTCATCATGAAGGCGGCGCGCGCGCGCAAGCACATCTTTTGCGAAAAGCCAATATCGCTCGACATCGAGACGACGTCAGCGTGCATCGCGGCGTGTGAAGCGGCGAACGTAACGTTGCAGATCGGGTTCCAGCGCCGATTCGATCGTGACTTCTTGAACGCGCGCAGCGCGGTTGAATCACGCGAGCTCGGCGAGATTCGTTTCCTTCGTCTTGTCAGCCGCGACCGGTCGCTCCCGCCGATGGCCTATATCCCGACCAGCGGCGGCCAGTTCAAAGATCAGATGATCCACGACTTCGATGCGGCGCGTTGGCTGCTTGCGCCGGCGGAGGTGGTCGAGGTGACGGCGACCGGAAGCGCGGTGATCGCGCGCGAGATCGGTGAAGCGGGCGACGTCGACACCGCAGTAGCGTTGCTTCGATTTTCTAACGGCGCAATCGTCGTTGCCGATGTCTCACGCGAGGCGGTGTACGGTTACGATGTGCGAACCGAAATTCATGGCTCGCTCGGGATGCTGCTCGTCGGCTTTGACCGGATGCAAAACGGCCGGCTTTTGGACGGCGCGTTCGCAACGCCGCAGACCGATTCGTTCCTCACCCGGTTCTCCGACGCGTACCGCGCGGAGATCGAAGATTTCATCGAAGCGATTGCGGAAGGCCGCCTTGCGCGTGTGAACGGCCGGGACGCGTTGGAAGCCTTGCGAATCGCCGTCGCCGCGGATCGATCGCGAGAAAGCGGCCGAACCGTGAAGCTGGCCGAGATCGAGGCCGCGTAAGCGATGGGAAGCGCGCTGCTCGTACGACCCGGCAGCCGCAACGATGGCGTGCGCGTCTCCCTCGCACCGGACGGGAACGCCTGGAAATACATCGATTTCAAAACAGTGCGTCTCTTCAAAGGCGCGTCATACGCCTCTGAGACGAACGGCAATGAAGCGGTTCTCGTTGTTGTCGAGGGCACGGTGGACATCGAGTGCCGTGATGCGGCCTGGTACGGTGTGGGCGGACGGCGCTCTCCGTTTGATGGCCCTCCGCAAGCCGTGTATCTGCCGCAGTCGACGGCGTATCGCGCGACGGCGCGCGAGGACTGCGAAGTTGCAATCTGCTGCGCGCAGGCGCGCGGAGCCTTTGCGCCGCGGCTCATCGCATTGAACGAAAGCGACGCGCGCGAACGCGGAACGGGAAATGCTGCGCGGCGAATCTACGACATCCTGATGGATGAGGACGCTGCATCGACGCTCTTCATCACGGAGGTGATTACGCCGCCGGGGCACTGGTCGAGCTATCCGCCGCACAAGCATGACACCGACGATCCGCCGCGTGAATCGGCACTCGAAGAGCTGTACTACTACCGCGCGTCGCCGCGCACGGGCTTCGCATTTCAGCGTGTCTACACCAGCGACGGCATCCTCGACGAAACGATCACCGCGCACGACGGCGATGTCGTTCTAGTTCCACGCGGCTATCACGTCTGTGCGGCTGCTGCGGAATACGGCATCTACTATCTCAATGTGTTAGCCGGCCCAAAGCACGTCTATCACATGACGTTCGACCCAGACCACGAGTGGATCCGGAAAGGGTGGACGTGGTGAGCGCTATCCGCGTCGGCACGGCGTCAGTGAACTGGGGCTTCGATCCGCTCTACACGTGGGTCCGTACGCCGGCCTTCGCGCAGATGCTCGACGAAATGGCGGAGGCGGGTTACCAAGGGACGGAGATCAGCTACAACTTTCCCGACGACTCCGCCGCGCTTGCGCGGGAGCTGCAGGCGCGCAACCTCGCGCCCGCCGCGACGTTCCACGCTGTAAACGTTCGCAACGTCGCCAATCACGACGCAGCACTGGCGAGCACGATGCGCGTTGCCGACCGGTTGCAGCGCCTGGGCTCCGAGGTGTTGATTCTCTCCGACGAAGTCTCGCCGGACCGAATTCGCGTCGCCGGACGCGTTGCGCGCCGAGATATGCTAGGCGAAAACGCCTGGCGTGCGATGGCCGACGGGCTGGACCGCATCGGCGATGCGCTACGGCAACGCGGGATGAAGGCTGTGTTTCATCCGCACGTCGCAACGTACGTGGAGACGCGCGAGGAGATCGACCGTTTATGCGACCTTACCGATCCGGCGTTGCTCATGCTCTGTCCCGATACCGGTCATCTCGCGTACGGCGGCGCGGATGCCGAGCAACTCTTCAGCGACTACCGGAAGCGGATAGGATACATGCATCTCAAAGATATCGACGGCACCGTGCTGGAACGAGTTCGACGAGAGCGGCTCGATTTTGTAGAAGCGGTGCGCCTCGGCATGTTCGTCGAGCTCGGAAGCGGCATCGTATCTATTCCGCGCATCATCGAGGCGCTTCGCGCGGCAAACTACGCCAGTTGGATTATCGTCGAGCAAGATGCTCCGCGCGCGCCGCTCGCTTCCGCCAAGGCAAACCGCGCCTATCTGCGCGAGCAATTTCAGTTATGAAGACGCACACGCTCGAGCAGATAGCGAACCAGATCCGGCGAGCGGTGTTACACGCGGTGCAACACGCGGGCGCAGGACACATCGGCGGCGCGCTTTCCGCGGCCGACATGCTTGCCGCGCTCTATTTCGAGGTGCTCGATATCGACCCGCAGCAGCCCCATCGGCCGGACCGCGATCGTTTTATCCTTTCGAAAGGCCACTGCGCCATCGGCTTGTATGCCGCGCTTGCGTTGCGCGGCTACATTCCGCTTGCCGAACTCGACACGTTCGACGCGATCGACTCACGCTTGCAGGGCCACCCCGACATGAGCAAACTTCCCGGACTGGACATGTCCACCGGCTCCCTCGGACAAGGTCTCTCCCCCGGCATCGGCATGGCGCTTGCGGCGCGCCGTCTCGGCTACGATTTTCACACCTGGGTGATGCTCGGCGACGGTGAAACGCAAGAAGGCCAAGTGTGGGAGGGCGCGTTCACCGCTGCGCGTTACCGTTTGGGCAATCTCACGGCGATCCTCGACTGGAATCATTTGCAGCAGTACGGCTGGGCAACTGCAGATGGATACGTTTCAGCGGCGCGCCATGATCCCGCCCCGAATCCGCGCGCGAAGTGGGAGGCGTTCGGCTGGAATGTGATCGAGTGCGACGGTCACGATATCCCGGCATTTACCGAGGCATGCCGACGAGCCAAATCGGTCGACGACGCTCCGTCGATCATCATCGCGTCGACGATCAAGGGCAAGGGCGTCTCATTCATGGAGAACGACTATACTTGGCATTCGCGTCCGCTCTCCGAGGACGACGTCTCGCGCGCGATCGCGGAGCTGACGTGAACGCGCAGCACGCGCAGCGCGACGTATTCGGCGATACGCTAGTCGACGTATGCAGAGCCGATGCGCGCGTCGTCGTGCTCGACGGCGATCTTGCAAACTCGACGAAGGCGGACAAGGTTGCAACGGCAGCGCCGGAGTCGTTCTATATGCTCGGCATTGCGGAACAAAACCTCATCGGTGTGGCTGCGGGAATGGCAACGGTCGGACTCATCCCGTGGGTCAGCTCGTTTGCCGCGTTCTTGGCGACGCGCGACCTCGATCAAGTGCGCGTCGTCGTCGCGCAGCCGCGCCTGAACGTCAAGCTGGCAGCACACTATAGCGGAATCTTAACCGGCTATACCGGCAAGACGCACCAAGTCGTAAACGACATCGCGATCATGCGCAGCTTACCGAACATGACCGTGCTCTGCCCGTGCGATGCCTTCGAAGCACGCCAAGCAATCCTCGCGGCTACGGCGTATGACGGCCCCATCTATCTGCGGCTCTTGCGCGATCCGGTTGCTGCGGTGACGGAAGCCGATGATGATTTTGCAATCGGTCGCGCGCGGATGCTGCGTGAGGGCTGCGATGCCGGAATCATCGCGACGGGCGGGCAGACGGTGCGGGCACTGCACGCTGCGGAGGTGCTTTCGGACGAGGGAGTCGAGGTCGGCGTGCTTCACGTGCCGACGATCAAACCCATCGACGCGGACGCGATCGTTGCATTCGCGCGCTCCGTCCCGCGGCTGCTCACGTGCGAGGAGCACTCGATATACGGGGGCCTCGGTGGTGTGGTCGCCGAGGTCCTAGCCGACCACTATCCCATGCGTATCGAGCGCATCGGTTTGATGGACGTCGACGGCGAAAGCGGCCCGAACGACGAGCTATTGCGCAAGTACGGCCTGAGCGCGGAGCACATCGCACGACGCGTGCGGCGTGTCGCCGCAGCGGTATGAGCGTCGCGGTCTTGCCCGGTGATGGGATCGGGCCGGAGATCGTCGGTGAAGCGCTGCGCGTTTTGCGTCACGTCCGTCCGGACGTCGAGTGCGTCGAAGCGCCGATCGGAGCCGCCGCGCTTCGCATCGGTCTTCCGCCGCTTCCAGACGAGACCGATGCTTTATGCAGACGGAGCGATGCGATTTTGTTCGGCGCCGTCGGCGATCCGGAATTCGATCACGTGCAATTCGAGCGACGGCCGGAAGCGGCGCTCTTTGCGTTGCGCTACAATTACGGCCTCTTTGCGAATCTGCGCCCGGTGCGCGTCTTCCCGGGTCTCGAACAAGCGTCGAGCTTGCGCACCGAACTGGTCGTAGGCCTCGATCTCATCGTCGTGCGCGAACTCACAGGCGGCATCTATTTCGGCAGGCCGAAGAATCGCGGGCTCGATGGTGACGGCAGACGATGGGCCGTCGACACGATGACGTACCAGGAAACCGAAGTGGAGCGAATCGCCCGGGTCGCCTTCGATCTTGCCGCACAGCGGCGCAAGCGCCTAACCTCCGTCGACAAACACAATATCTTGGCAACGTCGCGACTTTGGCGTGAAGTCGTCGATGAAGTCGCGCGCGACTATCCGCAGATCGAACTGACTCATCTTCTCGTTGATAACGCCGCGATGCAACTCGTGCGCAGACCGCGCGATTTCGACGTCATCCTTACGGAGAACATGTTCGGCGACATTCTCTCCGACGAAGCGGCGATTCTCAGCGGTTCGATTGGGAATTTGCCGAGCGCGAGTCTTCAATCAGGTTCGCGCGGGCGGACCTTCGGCATGTACGAACCCATCGGCGGCACAGCGCCGGATATCGCGGGGCAGGGGATCGCCAATCCCACCGGTGCGATCCTATCTGCTGCGCTTCTTCTGCGATACAGTTTAAACGACGATGCGTCGGCGGTGCGCATTGAAGACGCGATGGGACGCGTCTTTGCCGATGGGCTCCGAACGCGCGATCTCGCGGGGCCGGGCACGTCAGCGGTGAGCACGCGCGAATTCGCGGACGCGGTGCTGCAGAACGTAGGAGTGACGGCATGAAACAGCTCGTGGCGGTCGTTTGCGTGTTGCTGTTGTTCGGTTGCAGCAGTACGGGAGGCGCACGCTCGCGGCCCGGCGCGGCGGTCAACGCGCCTCCCTTGCGAATCGCGATGATCACGCACCAACCGCCCGGGGACACGTTTTGGGACATCATTCGGCGCGGCGCGGAAGCCGCGGCGGCCAATGACAACGTCGATTTGATCTATTCCAACGATCAGAACGCCAACGGTCAGGCGGTGCTCGTGCAAAACGCAATCGATCAACACGTCGACGGAATCGCCCTTACACTCGCAACTCCGCAGGCGCTCGCGGGGGCCGTGAAACGAGCGCAGAGCGCGGGCATCCCCGTTATCGCGTTCAATGCCGGATTCGACGCGTGGAAGCAACTGGCGATTCCGATGTACATCGGTCAGGACGAGTTGGTTGCGGGACGAGCCGCGGGCGCGCGCTTGAGCGCTGAAGGCGCAAAGCACGTGCTCTGCGTGATTCAATCGCAGGGACAGGTGCAGTTGGAGGCGCGCTGTCAGGGCGTCGAGCAGAGCCTTACGAACGGCCGGAGCGAGAAGGTCTACGTCAACGGCGCGGACATGCCCTCGGTGCGCTCGACCATTACCGCGAAGCTGCAAGAAGATCCGAGCATCGATTACATCGTTACGCTCGGCGCGCCGATCGCCCTCACTGCTGTCAACGCTGCGAAAGCAGCGCACAGCAGCGCGAAAATCGCCACGTTCGATACGAATAAACAGCTCGTCGCTGCAATTCAAAGCGGAAGCGTTCGCTGGGCGATCGATCAACAGCCGTACGCGCAGGGATACGAGGCTGTCGACGCGCTATGGCTGCTCGTGACGAACGGCGACGTCATCGGCGGCGGCCGCGCGATACTCACCGGCCCGGCATTCATCGACTCGCAGAACATCAACGCCGTTGCGCAGTTTGCGGCAAAGGGCACGCGATGACGACCGCCGCGCCCTCTGCGCCGATTCGCAAACGCGTCGCGCATCGCTCGGCTCTTCGCATCTTTCTTGCGCGGCCCGAAGTGGGGTCGCTGATCGGCGCGATCGTCGTCATCGTTTTCTTCGGTATCAGCGCGCCCGCGATTCGCCACCCCGCCTCGATCAGCACGGTTCTCTATCAAAGCTGCACTCTCGGCATCATGGCCGTCGGCGTCGCGCTCCTAATGATTGGAGGGGAGTTCGATCTTTCCGCCGGCGTGGCGGTGATCAGCTCGGCGCTATGCGCGTCAATGTTTGCGTATCAGTTCGACGCGAACGTGTGGGTAGGCGTCGCGGTCGCGTTGGCGCTGTCGCTCGCGATCGGCGCGTTCAACGGCTGGATCCTTATCCGCACGGGTTTACCTAGCTTCTTGGTGACGCTCGGGACGTTCCTCATGCTGCAAGGAATCAATCTTGCAATCACGCGTCTTGTCAGCGGAAACGTCGCGACCAACGACATCTCGAACATGGCCGGCTTCGACTCGGCGAAAGCTGTGTTCGCATCGACGTTCACGATCGGAGGCGTCGACGTCAATGTCAGCATCCTTTGGTGGCTGGTGCTGGTCGCGTTAGGCACGTGGGTGCTTTTACGAACGCCCGCCGGGAACTGGATCTTTGCCGTGGGCGGCAATGCTGGGAGCGCGCGCGCAGCCGGCGTTCCGGTCAAGCGCATGAAGGTTGCACTGTTTATGACGGTGGGATTGTGCGCGTGGATCACCGGCATGCATCAGTTGTTTGCCTACAATACCGTGCAATCCGGCGGCGGCGTCGGGCTCGAACTCGAATACATCGTCGCCGCTGTCGTCGGCGGCTGCCTGCTGACCGGCGGCTACGGCTCGGTCATCGGCGCTGCAATCGGCGCACTGATCTTCGGCGTAGTGAGTCAAGGCGTGGTGTACGCAGGCTGGAATCCGGATTGGTTCAAGTTTTTTCTCGGCGCCATGTTGCTGCTTGCAACGCTCGTCAACATATTCGTGCGATATCAGGTAGACCGGAAGTGAGCCGTTCGCCGGCGATCGTCGAGCTGACGAATCTCTGCAAACATTACGGGAATGTCCGCGCGCTCGACCGGGTGAGTTTGACGGTGCGACCGCGCGAAGTGACGTGCATCCTGGGCGACAACGGCGCAGGTAAGTCGACGCTCATCAAGATCGTCTCGGGCTTGCATCCCCACGACACCGGTGTGTTGCGCGTCGACGGTGCCGAAGTTCGTCTTTCTTCTCCACGCGAGGCAAAAGCGTTCGGCATCGCGACGGTATATCAGGATCTGGCGCTGGTCGCGTTAATGCCCGTGTGGCGCAACTTCTTCCTCGGTTCGGAGTTGACGATCGGGTGGGGACCGTTTCGCAGACTCAATATCGACGCAATGCGCCGCATCGCGTCGGAAGAACTGCACAAGATGGGCATCAACCTGCCGGACATCGACGCACCCGTCGGAAAACTCTCCGGCGGCGAAATGCAAGTCGTGGCGATTGCTCGGGCGATCTACTTCGGCGCACGCGTTATCATATTGGACGAGCCGACGGCGGCGCTCGGGGTGAAGCAGTCGGGCGTCGTCCTCAAATACATGGCTGCGGCGCGCGACGCCGGGCTTGCAGTGATTTTCATCAGTCACAATCCGCATCACGCATACATGGTCGGAGATCGTTTCGTCGTCCTCAGCTTAGGGCGCGTCGAGGTAGACGCAGACCGTTCGGAACTGCCCCTCAACGAACTGATCCGCCGTATGGCGGGTGGCGCTGAACTGCAAGCATTGCAACACGAATTGGAGAGCACGCGTCCGTCGATGGAATAAGTCCGCTCGACTCAACGCGTCGTGAGCGCTTGTTATTCTCCGTCGAAGTACTTGAGCTGATCGCTAAGAATCGTTCGTGTTTGGTTGAAGGGCTCGATCTCATTGTCGTTCGCGAACTGACTGATGGAATCTATTTCGGCACTCCAAAAGAGCGGCGCACGCGTGCCGACGGCTTCATGTTCCTTGAGGATGCCGACGATTTGCGCTTCGCTGAATCGAGACTTCTTTACGGTGGTCCTTCGAGGCCGATGGCCCCGGGATTGTGCCACTTCTGTGCCAGTCGCGGAAATTTTACGCTCTGCGAACGTCAGGATGCGCGAAATCCCCCGTGTTCACGAGGGATTTTGCGACTCAAATGGCTCCGGATGCTGGACTCGAACCAGCGACCCGCTGATTAACAGTTAGGGACCGGCCATTTCCGCAGATGTCCCCAGGAGAGCGCTGGCGGCAGTATTTTCCTTATTTTTCGGTGCTTTTCACGCGATCGCGAATCCGCTCGTGTTCCATCGTTTCCGCACGATTCCGCAGTCAACTGTGTGCGAAACTGTGTGCGCCCATACCGCGCTGGCCTCGGCCGTGACAGAACGCGGATAGGTTCGTCAGGGCGCGTACGGCTGCGCTAGCGAGCCCCGTCTTAACTGGAATCCTTCGGCTTCCATATCCGCCTCGGATTCGAGCACGAGAGCAGTCATACTATCGCCGTCGTTAGCCGAGCACCACCAGGTCTCCGGGCCCCGCGTCCCAACTATCAGCATCGCCACGAGGTTCAGTTGGTGCGATGATGTGCGAAAGAGACGCGCCATGCTGAGGACGTCGGTCATCGGATGTCCCCGGAGTCTTCTGCGGATGCGTGTGCCAATCACCGATGTAGTGCAAGCCCTTCTCATATCGCTCATCGATCTCGCGCTGCGCAGCTTTCCGATCGATATAATATGAGATGTGATTGGCTCGGTCGCCACGCCGCGGTCCCGTCGCCTCGACCACCGTGACGACGTTTCCGTCGATCGCGCCGAAAAGTTGACCTGCGCGTTCGTTCGCGAACCAGTTGCGTTGTCGATGATTTTCTAGAAACTCGACAACTGTCGGTTCGAAGCGAATGCGGAGCGTGTCGAACACGAACGTCACGCCGCGCACCAGCCGCAGTTCGCGTGCTTGTTCAGTTTTGTCGTGCATCGGTCTCCAGTTTTGGATGGCTCGCGCCCGAGGCGTTGAACAAAATCGTCGGCAATGGCGCCGTCGTGTTCGCTCCACACCGATTCATCGAAGATCTCCGTCGTGACTTGTGATGCATGAATCTTTCCCATAAGAACGGCAAGGGCTTGTTCGGCGATGAGGCAGCGCCCGCGCGTCGCGGCCAGGTCGGTAAAGGGAGCGTAGAAATTTCCGCACGCGGGCTCGCCTTTCAGTTGCTGTTCCTTCCACGTTGTCGCCGGATGAAGAAACTCGCCGGACGCGTTGAAGACGCACGCCATGCATGCGTCGTGTGGGAACACTGTCAGCGCCTGCGCCGCGGCCGCGTGCGCTTCAAGCCAACCGAATATGGCCGGCACGTTTTTCTCTCGAAGAACGGCGTTAAGTTGTGCCTCATCCGACCACGAAGCCGTCGTCGAGATAACGAGATCCACGTCAAACATTGTCTCGCTCTTCCGCAAGGCATCCTGCCACGTGCGGGCCTCTCCTACCACTTCGACAATCGGATATTGCTGCATCAACGTCGTGGCAAGCGCCGTCGCTTTGGCCTCACCAACATGATCTGCGCCGAGATCGTGTCGCGCAATATTATTGAAGTCCAAGATGTCTGGATCGATGATGCGCAGATGACCGACACCGGCTTTGACGAGCATGCGCGCCACGCCCGAACCGAGAGCGCCAGCACAAGCAAGTGCGCACCTTTCGCATCCTGAAGGCGCTTGTCGAATTTTTCTCCGCCGCGCGCGAGCAACCAGGGTGCGTCGGCTCGATGTAGCCTCGCCCGTTCGAACCTTGATGTCGGGAAATAACGCTGCAAAGCGATTGGTGGGGGGGCATTGCCCCTTTCCGAAAGCCCTTGTGACGCGTAGCGCGAACCATCGCGTCCGACACCGGGCGTAGAATGCGGCCACCGACGAGCGCGGATTCGCCCGGCAGTCCAAAGACTACAACGGTCAAGTCGCGATCCTCTGCGGCTGCCGCCAGCAATTCCTTGGCAGCATCCGGGTAGCGCTCGGCGAGCAGTACGATGCTCTGCGACTGAGATAGTTGATCATCGATTCCGTCTGCCGGAAGATATATGCCGCGATCGAAGACCTGCTCAACCTTCGCCGCATAGCGCCGCTCAAGCCACGTACCTGCATCTTCATCGGAAGCAGCAACGAGCGAATATTGCTCTTCCTCGCCATACCGAGACGACGCCGTACGGCGTTGATTCATCAATAGTCGAGTAAATTGGCTTGCCCTCGGCGTCGATGAGCCAGTAACTGATGAATTCACGCGTGGACGTTGCCGACGCAACGCATCCGGCGGCTCCGAAAATAGTCCCAGCGCTACGCTCAGAGGACCGCCTCCAATTGCGTGTCGACCGAAGCGATCTCGTGCGGACGGCCATCGCCGCTCAAGCGCAGGAATTTCTGCGCTTCCACGTGCGCGATCGGCATCTCGTCTGCTTTCAGATTGGCGACGCCGACGCGAGGTGGCTTATACGGGAAGTTGCGCGGCAACACGACATCGACATCGCAAACACCCGAGGCGATCGGCAACTCGATGTGCCAGCCGATACCCCCCGGGTGTTTCGTATGCCTTGGAAATTCCGGCGTCGTCACGCCGAGGCTTTAACCGCGAGCTTATCGAGGTAGCGTTCCGCCTCGGATGCATAGTTGGACGCCGGCTGCAGCGGGTTATCCGTAACGGCCACCGTCCCGCGTTCGAACTTGCTCGGGCTGTTCGAAGATGCGGAAACTCAACGCGGCCTTTGCACCGCTTCCGCGCTCACCGAGTTTGTTACGGAAGTAATCCGTGCCGTACACCTTGTCCCACGCGGCTGCAGCCTGCTCGGTGTCGCACTTCGGATCGTCGAGGATCTCTAGTTCGTTCAGCAACTCGGCCAGTTTGTCGCGCATCTCGACGCAGCGGATGTCGGGACTGCCTTTCAGGTCGAGGCGTTCGCCCTTGATCTTCGGGTGCATGATCGCCGCGTCTTGAGCCAGGACCGAATACATGGCCTTCAGCGTCCTGCGCAGAGACACGTCGTCGCGATCGTCGCCTGGTGAAGACGCAGTTCGGCAGACCACCAAATGCATGAGTCCGCTCGGCCAGTTCCACGTCTTGCGGGAAACTGCGAGCGCCTTGATGTATGCGACGACGCGGCGGAACTGCGGATCTCCACCGTTGTCGATGTCACGGCTCAGGCGCTCTTCCAAATCCTGGAACCATTTGGTGACGCCTTCGGGATCCGAGACTTTCCAATCAGCGGAGGCAAGCTCCAGGTACGTCGCGTTGGTGTTCGTATCCACGCGCTCGCGATAGACCGGCACATCGACCCAGTAGCCGTCGTTATAGTACACGCCGAACGCAGTTCGTGCGCACCTCCGGCTTTTTGTTGAATTTCTCGTCCTGCAACGCCTCGCACACCATCTTGCGCGCATCGAGAGCGCTCACCGGCCCCTTATTCGGGCCCAACAGCGAGGCGTAGGTGAACAACGCACCATTGTCGACGTCATACGCATTGTCGTGCTGCTGCACAACTGTCTTCATCGCGTAGCCGCCTTGACGAATGTGGCGTTTGACCTTCGGCTTGCCGGCCTTGACCAGTCCGTTTTCCAAGCGGGTCTCGTTTGCTTTGCGCGCGTCGCGCAACTCGTCGCGCTTGCTCTTCGGAATCAGCGACCTTGTCGCCGTAAAACTTGCGGAGGGTGGCATCCAGATCGAACATGTTACTCTTTCTTATCTTTCGTGATGGAAACCGTGGGCGAAACTTCTCGGAGTGGTGACAACCGAGCGTCCGTGCCCTTGAGGACCTCCGAATGAGCGGTTTGCGCATCCGTGCGCCCGCGGCGTTCCAGAATCTCTAAGGCCTCCGCATCGGCTCGATCAAGCCCGAGTTTCTCTGCCTGGTCCTTGTTTCGGCTGAGATTGAGGGAGCCGGAAAATTGTCGCGTTGCAGTCGAGGTGCGGCAGCAAAAATCTCGCGGTATGCAGGTGCATCGAGACCTGCGCATCAAGTACCGTAGCGCTGAAGCGCTCGACGAGCCGCCATTGGACGAAGGCCCATTTCCGATCGTTCTTCCGTGACGTGATCGCCGACCGGAGGCGGACACGTGCCAACACTGCACGATTTCGATCGGGCGCTTCGTATCGTCGTCCTTCGTCATCTACATCGCTTCGATCAGCGCGAGCAGTAGTGGATTGTTCGCGGCCAAACCGCCATCAACGAACGGGCGATCAACATATGCAACCGGAAAGAAATACGGTGCAGCGGATGATGCAAGACAGGCGTCAACGATGCTCACGTTCTCGTCCGATGCTTCAGGAAGTGTGACGTCTTGTACACCCAAAAGTTGTCGGTCGAAAGATCAACGGTCGGAATCAACAACGCGATACCGCAGTCGTCTGTCATATAGCGTGCCGAACGTGGCGTCGCCGAACATCTCGCGCAAGCCTTCGCGCAACTTGTCATCCGAGTTGAAGGGCGACGTTACGCTGCGGCGCATGAAAGATGCGAGACCGAACCACCGCGACGCGCCCTTCATCTTCTCGAAGTCGGGAATCGGATTCGAAAAAATCTGCGGTCCCCACTTGCGATAGAACTCGAGGATCTCGATCGGCGACTTCCCCGCCGCAAGGCCAGCGGCGATAATTGCACCGGTGCTCGCGCCTACGATTCCGTCGAACTGCCTGCCCAGGTCGAATCGAGCCCCATCCTTATTCTCAGGAGCGAAGCGCCCGCACAAGAAATCGAGCGCGGCGGCCGTGTAGTGCCCGCGCATCCCACCGCCGTCCAGTGAAAGAAAACGAACCGGCCGGGCTCCCCCAGCGGTAGATCCCGGTTTGACATTGGTCAGGACGTCGATCGTCATACAACGTCACCGTAGATGAAACACAGTTCCATACGTCTGGCACAAGGCGGAATCCAACCTGGCTGCTCCCCTGCCACTCCCTCGTGGCGACTCTGAGACTTAACCGTAGTCAAGAGGAGCCTGACGGCTCGGGGGGCTAATCATCACGTTGCAGGGTTCCGATGACGGCCTTTCCCGAGGCTCAGGATCCCAAGAGACGATGTAGCACTAACGATGTCGTCTCTTCTTCTGTCCAAGATTTCCGGCTCGGGCGATGTATCCCGAAGGACCAGTGGACAGCACACTAGAGTTGCCAATCGGCCAAAGCCGGTTACCGAGACAGTCGGACCGGCCCACTTCCACAAAAGTCGCTCGTTTCCTGCAGCGACTACCATCCATTGGGGCGAACGCGCATTCGGCCCCAACATTTGCTACTAGTGCCATGTCGCTAGTCAAAGCAGCGTGACTCCACGCAGCCTTTCTGGGACTTGCGAATGGTTCCGGGGAACCAGCGGTGCGCGCGTAGCTGTATTTCACGTCATGCGTTGGCGACGCGCATGAGTCTTGCTTGCCTTTTTTAGGGTCGTAGATGTAGTCCGTTATCGAGCCGTCCTTTGATCCGCTCGACGGCTTCTGCGACGACGAACTCCGGGACTAGAAACCACTCGCGTGGTTGGACAGGTTTGCTGAATCGGTCGGTGATCGCGACGTGATCTGGGCTGAGGGCGGAAGAACGCGGTGAATGAGGTTTTCGAGCTTCACACGACCGATGTTGTAAAGCTTGTATTCGGCAACGACATCGACGCCGGCCATAGGAGAAGAACGTCGGGTCATTCTCGGCGTTGGCGACACGTTGCTTCAGGTCGTTTCCAGTCACGCCAATCTTGTGCAGAACGTTGCGATGCTCCGCAACAAACGCATTGTCAGATCTGCTTCAGGCAAATCATCATGGTGCCGGTCTCGACATCGCCGTCTTCCGGTGTCTCGGCGAAGAGTGGGCCAGCAATTGGTTCCGTAATAATCCGGCTCGCTGGATCACGATGCAACGCTCGCTGCAACGATCGCGCGAGAACACTGCTTTCAGTACCGTTATCATACATTACACGGAGACGACTATCTCTGCGATCGTTGCTTTCCGTTCTCGAAGCTTCCGCTATCTTCTGCAACATAGGCGATCTAGCGCCAGCCGATGACGAACCATTGTCCTTGCTTAGATTGAGTCTCAGGCGCTTCTCTTGAAGAGGCGAGTAGTACTTCGAATGCCGGCCGTTACGTCAGGCTTTCACATTCTCGAAGAGTGGCTTGAATTCAATAAAGTCTGCGCACGGCGTGCGATTTGCGATCTCCTCGGCTTCACGCTTTTTCCGCGCTACTGCGTACATGATCGGAGTGTAGCAATATCTGCGAAGTCCGAGTCGCCGCCGAGCGCGGCAAATAGACATATCGGCATCCACCTCGAATGCGTCACCTGGCAATTCGCTCACGCCGCCTGCAAGAAGCTTTTGGCGATCAAGCGGCATGAGCAGTTCACGACACTCCGGCTGCGCGCGCAAGCGATGGAGCAAGCACACCGCGTAAAGGCGCTCGAAGATGTCGCAATCTTCGGCATGCTGCGGTTCGCGCCCGTGCAGGTCGACGAAGCGCTCAATGTCCTCGAAGCCGGCGATGATGCGCTCCTTCCGCGCCGAGCCTCCGCCGTTCTTTTCGGCGGGAGCGGACTTCGGCAAGTTCCGCCGCAAGGGCGTCGAGGTCAAGGTCAGTCATAGCGTCCCTCTTGTTTGAAACGCATGAATGCCGCGGCCCCTTCCGCCATTCGCCGTTCCCAAGGATCGCTAGACGTGCCCAACGGTAGGCGCCCGCGATCGTTCTTGAAGGCGACTGCACGAGCGGCGAGGTCCTTCGCCTCTTCGGGAGTCAATGCGGTCCGCTTCGCCGAGATCACTGCCGCAATGCGTCGTAGACGCTCCTCGAGGTCATCGCCTTTGCGAGGATTGCATATGCCTCACCGAAGGGGTTGATACGGTCAATTAGATCAATATCCAGCTCCCGCACGTCCATGGCGAACCGTCGCACACCATCGATCAACGCGGTGTTCC